>NZ_VCDI01000002.1 GCF_005844085.1 Lichenicoccus roseus | reverse complement strand
ACCAGACACAGCAGCTAAGACGCCGCCAACATATCCCTTCCTCAGCCTATTCTACTTTCAAGGAACATACCGCTCAGGACCAGAAGCCCACAACGGAGCCAAAGACCCTAGCAAACCCCGGAGACGAAAGCCAGAAGCTTTTCGCCAGACCGCCGCGGTGAGCGGGGATTTAGGCCCGTTACCCCACACGGTCAACACGGAAAATGAACCGGCGCCCCATTACCGTCATGACGGCGGGTTTCCGGCCCGTCCGGCGGCACTGGCCTGGGCGCCCCTGAGCGGGAACGTCCTCTCCCAGCCACCGCCAAGCGCGTTGTAGAGCTGGACCAGATCCGATGAGACCGTCGCCGTGCTGCTGGCCAACTGCCCCTGGGCGTTGAACAGGCTGCGCTCGGCATCCAGCACGTTGATGAAGGTCTGTAGGCCGTGGGCATATTGCTGCTGCGCGAGGTCGAGCGCGCGCCGGGCAGACCGCACCGACCTGTCGAGCGCATCGCGCCGCCGCTGTTCGTCCTCGTATGCCGTCAGCGCGTTGTCGACGTCCTGCCAGGCCTGCAGGACCGTCTTCTGGTAGTTGATCGCCGCCTCCTGCTGCTGCGCCTCGTTGAGCTCCAGCTGGCCGCGCAGGCGCCCACCCTGGAAGATCGGCAGACTGATGGTCGGCCCGAAATTATAGGCTCGCGCGCTCCAGAATCCGAGATCGCGGAGCGACAGCGATTCGAAGTTCAGCCCGGCGCTCAGCGTCACCTTCGGATAGAAGTTCGCCACCGCGACGCCGACACTGGCGGTCGCGGCGTGCAGCTGCGCTTCCGCCTCGCGTATGTCCGGCCGGCGCCGTGCCAGCTCCGAGGGCACACCCACAGGCACGCTCGGCGGCACCGGCGGGATACGCGCGCCACGGTCGAGTTCGTCGCGCAGCGCACGCGGCGGCTCGCCCAGGAGGTAGCCGAGCGCGTTGACCTGCTGGGCGACCTGGCGCTCCAGGTCGGGGATCTGGGCGGCGGTCGTATCGACCTGCGACACCGCGTTCTCGACATCAAGATCGGTCGTCAGCCCCCCGGTGAAGCGCTGCCGCGTCAGCGTCACCGCCTGCTGGGCTACGCGCAGGTCGTCGTGCAGGATCGCGAGCTGCGCCTGCAGCCCGCGCAGCATCATGTAGTCCCTCGCCACCTCGGAGAACTGCGTGATCAGCACCGAGCGCCGGTCCTCCTCCGAGGCCTGCAGGCTGGCATGGGCAGACTCGACCGATCGGCGCACACGCCCCCAGAGATCGAGCTCCCAGGAGGCGTCGATGCCGTCCTGCCATTCGTCGAGGGCCGGGATCTTGATCGAGCCCGCCTCGGCCCTCAGCGCATTGGTGTTGCCGTTGCCCAGCAGGTTGCCGAGCCCGCCGGAGCTCACCGCGTCGGACAGCCCGCGCTCGAACTCCTTGGAGCTCAGCTGCGTGCGGGTATAGGCCGCGCTGCCGTTCAGCGACGGGAACTCATTCGCTGCCGTCACCCGCAGCTGCGCCCGGCTCTCCACCAGCCTGATGGTCGCCAGCCGCACGTCCAGGTTCGCATGTGCCACCCGCACCTCGAGGGCGCTCAGCTCCGGGTCGCCGAACTGGTCCCACCAGTGCGGATCGGGCGGGCTCTCCACCGGGACGCTCGCAACCCGAAGCGGCCGCCCATGTGAGCGCCGCTGGCCAGCGGCCGCAAGATGCGCAGGATCGGGAGGCCTGCCATCGAACCAGCTGGTCGGAGACCACAGGCTCGGCGGCTTGAAGTCCGGTCCCACCGAACAGCCTGCCAGCAGCAGCGAGGCCATCAGGACCACCGACCGCTCGCTCAAACTGCGCGCCAGCCTTGCGCTCGCCCTGCTCCGCACCCGGACACCCCCCACCCATCGAAACCGCTCGCCGGCCTTCCAGTCCACCGCCTGCCGGTCACCGCCTGGCGAAGAGACTGACCGACCGGTTCGGTCAGCGTTGACAACCTATCGGCTTTGCCCGGATCGTCAAAGCGGGCGGATGTGTCGGATCAGCTTGAGCCCGGACGGCGTCGATCGCCAGGAGAACCAACCCGTGCACGCCCATCCCTTGCCGAAGTGCGAGCAACCCGCCGCCAAGCGACAGCAGATCATCGTGGGCGCCGAGACCGTGTTCACCGAGTCCGGCTACGAGGGAGCCAGCATGTCACGGATCGCCATGGAGGCGGGCGTCTCGAAGGGCACGCTATACAACTACTTCGCCAGCAAGTCCGCGCTGTTCGCGGCGTTCGTCGAGCATAAGGCTGCGATCTCGCTGGCCACGATCTTCCAGATCGCCCAGGACGAAAACGATCTCGCCATCACGCTGCATGGCATCGGCCTGCGCATGATGGAGATGATCCTCTCGGCGGGGAACCTGGTGCTGTATCGCATCATCATTTCCGAAGCCGGGAAATTCCCGCATCTGGCGGAGGTGTTCTATGACGCAGGTCCACGCCGCGCGATCCGTTTCATGGAGGCATGGTTGACCCGGCGCATCGAGGACGGCCTGCTCGTGGTTCCCGATCCGACGATCGCGGCCGAACAGTTCTTCGCGCTCTGCCAGACCCGCGTGACGATGCAGCGACGGCTGCAGCTCACCCACAGCACGTCGCCGGAAGAAATCGACCAGGTGGTCCGGGCGGCGGTGCACATGTTCCTCACTGCGTTCGCCACCGATCCTCTTGTGTCAGCGCCGTCGAAAAACTAGCGCCGCCGTTCCTGGCGAGGGGCGGCAGCGTCCAGATCGCTGGCGGACGTCCGCTTTCCCTGGCCGGCCTCAGATCCTGGCGATCACGCCCCCTGGCGCACAGGAAGTCTGCTATGCCTCCCTGCCGGCTGACCATGATTGGACGTGCCGGTCGTGCTCGCGCCTCGCGTCGCTGCCTGCTGGCCGTACGGGTTGTCTTTCCGGACGAAGGCCGTTAAACGGCGGCTCCAAGCCGGTTAAGCTGCTGTAGCTCAGTGGTAGAGCACTCCCTTGGTAAGGGAGAGGTCCAGGGTTCGAGTCCCTGCAGCAGCACCAGACGCCTGGCACCAGTCGGCGACCGCCTTCCCGCAGCGATCCCCACTACCCGGGGCCCGCCTCGCCAGTCTGCCCGCCGGTTGCCGTTTCCGGGAACGGATCCTTGATGTGGGTCGTCGCGTGAACCGCGGCGACCGCCACGCGGCGGATCCGAAGCAACGCCGCCTCGCTCGCCTCGCTGGTCAGGCAGTCATCGGCGATGAGGCGCAGAGCCTCGTGCAACGTGGCAACCCGGTCCTTGTCGGTCAGGGCATAGCCGCCGAGCATCCGAACCATCTCCCGGTGCATGTCCATCACGTTCGGCATGCCGTGCTCCTCCGTCACCGCACTATGACACGCAACCGCCTCGCCGTCAGGCACCGGCCGCGCCCGCCGGCCAGGAGGAGCGGATGCGTCCGGAGCGGACCGTCGTGCGTCAGGACTGCCTCGCCTCCATGATTGCCCGGCGGAGCCTTCCGGCCAGCACCCCGTAGGCTCGCCGCAGGCCGACGCTGCTGCGTGGCGAGCCGACGTCGCGTGCCAGCCGATCGACATGGCACAACATGGTTTCGGCCACCTCCAGCGGAACATCATGCGGTCCTATCGTGCCGGGTAAGACGTCGAACTCCTGGCAGGAGCCACCCAGGCGCCGCAACCGCAGGTCGGTGGTAATCGTCGGCGACAGGAAGAGCCTGACGGTCCGGATCTCGCTGCGCAGCTTCTGCCCGCCGCCCCCGATCTCACCCGCCATCAGCGCGGCCCCCCGCATTCGCGGCGCTGCGGAACGTCTGCCACCAAGGGCCGATGCGTTGCGCCAGGCGTCGCACCGGCAGCGCGGCGAGGCTTGGCCCCGGCGCCCGACGACGACCGGCATGGGCAGGCGTGATCGTTGCCAGCATGCCGGCGTAGCGCGCCGCGACCACCGGCCATGCATAAGCGGAGGCGGTTGCGCGGGCGCCGGCCTTCAGGCGCGCCATAGGTTCCCGGTTTGGCGAATGCCCCCTGCAGGCGGGCGGCGATGTCGTCGCCATTGCGCTCGATGGCAAATCCGGCCTCGCCATCCACCAGGTAATCCTCGATGCCGCCGACCCGGGTGGCAAAGATCGGGGTCCCGCAGGCCAGTGCCTCCATGCAGACCAGCGAGAAGGATTCGTAGCCGGTCGGGAACACGAAGGCGTCGGCAGCACGATAGAGCGCGGGCAGATCGCCGCGCGGTCCCAGGAAATACACCCGACCCGCCACCCCATGCGACGCGGCACTCGCGGCGAAACGCGCCGGATCGTCGGTGCCGACGACCAGCAGATGGAAATCCGGACCGAGCCGCGGCAGCGCATCGATGACGTGGGAGAGGCCCTTGCGGGTGAATTCATGCCCGACGAACAGCAGCAACCTGGCGACAGCCGGGATTGCAAGATCTGCGCGCAGATCGGCATCGGCGCCGGCGTCGCTGCAGAACCTGTCCAGATCGATGCCGTTCGGAATGACGACGATACGATCGCGCGGCACCGCGTGATGCCGGACGAGTTCCTCCTCGATCCGACGCGAGACCGCGACGTAACGCTGGAACCGGCGTTGACCGAGGACCCACCAGTCGCGCGCCTCGACCCAGGCATGCAGCGGATTGGCAAGCCAGCGATAGCTACCCTCCGCGCACTTCCGGTGCAGGCTTTCTCGATTGACCGCATGCACGACCAGCACGTCACCGGACAGCGTGTCTCCGTGGCTGACCACGACTGCGCCGGCCTCCCGGGCCCGCAGAAGCGCCGGCGCGATCATCAACGTGAAAGCGGGTACCGCCAGCAGCCGTCCCAGATGGCGCCAGCGTCCACGCGTCGGCAGCCTGCCCAGCATCGGCAGGACGGTCTGCACGTTCATCCCGTGCGCGGCACCGGCGCAGCACAGCGACGTGGCATCCACACCTGCCTGCTGCCGCGCCCGCTGCAATTCGTAAGCAACGGTCTCGACACCTCCGGCGGCGCTGAATTTCCGCAGGACCTGCACAATCTTTGGAGACGCCATCCGCACATCCGCTTTATTCGAACCCGGGCGTATGTCCATCGACGTGAATTGCCGGAACCGCACTGGTGGGTTCAGGGAGTGCCTCAACTTCTCCGCGACAACCAGAACTAAGAAGGATTGCCGCCTGCCAACCGAAAGAGGGTGGTGACCGCGGCAATCCTGGGGCAGCAACCAACGGGCCGGCGGTATGCTTGCCCCGGGGCGTGGAGGTCGCCTATGGCTGGCGCATGAGCACCAGTCGGATCGCGTTCGGCCAGCCGCTCCCGGCGCCCCGTCCAGGCCGGCCGGCCGGGACCCACGCCGCGCGCGCGCCGGCCGCATGACCGGACGCAGCGAGCCGCCTGGCCAGGGCGGCCATGCCCAGGTTGAGCGGGCCCGCCGCGAAGCACGGGAAGCGGCGGCGTTGCGCGAGAATCTGCGGCGCCGCAAGCAGCAGGCCCGCGCCCGGACCGCGAACGACGGCAGGGCGCCTGATCCCGAGGCTTCGAGGCCTCCGCCTGTTGCGGACGAGGCGGGGTGACCGGAGCCGGAGGTTGCGTGCCCGGCTGCGGCCCGTCTAGGCATGCGCGATCAGGGGCGGCACATGCGCCTCGCCGTGATGGAGAGGCAAGCAGATGCCGGTGATGCCCGATAGCTGGATCCGGCAGATGGCTACCGGGCACGCGATGATCGAGCCGTTCGTCGAGACCCAGCGCCGCGAGGGCGTCATCAGCTACGGCCTGTCCTCGTACGGCTACGATGCCCGCGTCGCCGACGAGTTCAAGATCTTCACCAACGTCGACAGCGCCATCATCGACCCGAAGGACTTCAGGCCGGAAAGCTTCGTGGACCGCACCACGCCCGTCTGCATCATCCCGCCGAACAGCTTTGCCCTCGCCCGCACGGTCGAATATTTCCGGGTCCCGCGCGACGTACTGGTGGTCTGCCTCGGCAAGTCCACCTATGCGCGCTGCGGCATCATCGTCAACGTGACCCCGCTGGAGCCGGAGTGGGAGGGCCAGGTCACCATCGAGATCAGCAACACCACCCCGCTGCCGGCGCGCATCTATGCCGGCGAAGGCATCTGCCAGTTTCTCTTCCTGCAGGGTGCCGGTCCGTGCGAGGTCAGCTATGCCGACCGGAACGGCAAGTACATGCGCCAGCGCGGCGTGGCGATTCCCCGACTCTGACACCTGACTACAGAGAGAGCCCGATGGACCGTTTCCTCATTCGCGGCGGCCGCCCGCTGCATGGCACGATCCGCATCGGGGGCGCCAAGAACGCCGCCCTGCCACTGATGGCTGCCGGCCTGCTGACCAGCGAGCGGCTGGTGCTCACCAACGTGCCGCGGATCGCCGACATCGCCACCATGGCCGAGCTGTTGCGCCAGCATGGCCTGGCGGTCGCCGATGCCGGGGGCGACAGCTTCAGCCTCTCGATCGGCGGCGAGATCACCTCGACCGAGGCGCCCTACGAGATCGTCTCCAAGATGCGCGCCTCGATCCTGGTGCTCGGCCCGGTGCTGGCACGCTGCGGCGAGGCGCGGGTGTCGCTGCCCGGCGGTTGCGCCATCGGCACCCGTCCTGTCGACCTGCATCTCAAGGGCCTGGAAGCGCTCGGCGCCGAGATCCGGCTCGAGGCCGGCTACGTCGACGCCCGCGCCCCGAACGGCCTCACCGGCGCCCGCATCGTGCTGCCGTTCGCTTCCGTGGGCGCGACCGAGAACCTGCTGATGGCGGCCAGCATCGCGAGCGGCCGCACCGAGATCGTCAACGCCGCCCGCGAGCCGGAGATCGGCGACCTGGTGGCCTGCCTGGTGGCAATGGGCGCGCGGATCGAGGGTGCCGGCACCGACAGGCTGACCATCGACGGCGTCCGCCAGCTGCACGGCGCGACCCACCCGATCCTGCCGGACCGCATCGAGTGCGGCACCTATGCCTGCGCGGTCGGCATCACCGGCGGCGACGTACGCCTGCAGGGCGGCCAGAGCGAGCATCTCGGCGCAGTCGTGCGTGTCCTCGAGGAGGCTGGCGTCGAGGTGACCCAGGAAGCCGGCGCGCTGCACATCCGACGCGGCGGCGGCCTGCGCGGCGTCGACGTCATGACCGAGCCCTATCCCGGCTTCCCGACCGACATGCAGGCGCAGTTCATGGCGCTGCTCTCGGTCGCCGAGGGCGCCTCGATGGTGACCGAGACGATCTTCGAGAACCGCTTCATGCATGTCCCGGAGCTCAACCGGATGGGCGCGCGCATCAACGTGCACGGAGCATCGGCGATCATCCGCGGGGTGCCGTCGCTTTCGGGCGCACCGGTGATGGCGACCGACCTGCGGGCCTCGTTCTCGCTCATCCTGGCTGCGCTGGCGGCGAAGGGGGAGACCGTGCTGAGCCGCATCTATCATCTGGATCGCGGCTACGAGGCGGTCGACCGCAAGCTCGGCGGCTGCGGCGCGCTGATCGAGCGCGTCGCCGAGTAGCGACCCGCCGGGCACGCCGGATCTGCGCCGGGCACCCTTCCGGTGCCGGGCCGGCGATGCTAGTGGCAGCCGCAGCGTCATCCATGCCGGCCCCGGCAGCAGCTCCGGAACCCTCATGACAGCCCTTACCACCGCCGCTGCCCTGGCGCCGACCGCCGCAGGCCCGGCGAACGCCACCTTCGACGAGGGCAAGCCGCTGGTGCTGGCGCTGCCGAAGGGTCGCATCCTCAAGGAGGCGGCGGTCCTGCTGGCCGCCGCCGGCATCGTCCCCGCCGCCGACTGCCTCGACGAGGACAGCCGCCGGCTTCGCTTCGAGACCGACGATGCGAAGCTCGACGTGATCCGGGTGCGTCCGTTCGACGTCGCCACCTTCGTCGCGTTCGGTGCCGCGCAGATCGGGATCTGCGGCGCCGACGTGCTGATGGAGTTCGACTATTCGGAGATCTACGCTCCGCTCGACCTGTGCATCGGCGGCTGCCGGGTCAGCGTCGCCGAGCCCGAGCAGCTGGCCACCGACGATCCGCAGCGCTGGTCCCAGGTCAGGGTCGCAACCAAGTATCCCAACATCGCCCGCAGGCACTTCGCCCGGCGCGGCATCCACGCCGACATCGTGCACCTGAACGGCGCGATGGAGCTGGCCCCCGGCCTCGGCATCTCCAGGCTGATCGTCGACCTGGTGCAGACCGGCTCCACCCTGAAGGCCAACGGGCTGCGCGAGACCGAGGTGATCGCCGACGTCACCAGCCGGCTGATCGTCAACCGCACTGCCCTGAAGACGCAGCCCGAGGCGATCGGCGCCCTGATCGCGCGGTTCCGCGCCGCGGTCGCCGGTTGCCAGAGCACCCGGCACCGCGAATGAGGCGCTACGACGCGGCCGATCCCGATTTCGAGGGCGCCTTCACGGCCCTGCTCGCCACGCGCCATGGCGGCGGCGAGCGGGTCGATGCCAAGGTCGCCGACATCATCGACGCCGTGCGCCACCAGGGCGACACCGCCCTCTGCGACTACACCGCGCGCTTCGACCGCCTCACGCTGGACGCGGACCGGCTGCGCGTCACCGAGGCGGAGATCGCGCAGGCCTGCGGCAGCGTCGAGCCAGCCCTGCTCGCGGCGCTCGACCTGGCGGCGACCCGGATAGAGGCCTTCCACCGGCTTCAGCTCCCGAGCGATCTGCGCCACCAGGACGCGGCGGGCCTCACGCTCGGCCTGCGCTGGACGCCGCTCGACCGGGTCGGGATCTACGTCCCGGGCGGCAAGGCGGCCTACCCCTCATCGGTGCTGATGAACGCGATCCCGGCCCGGGTGGCCGGGGTCACCGGCATCGCCATGTGCGTGCCGACCCCGGACGGCATCCTAAACCCGCTGGTGCTGGCCGCCGCCCGTCGCGCCGGGGTGTCCGAGATCTACCGGGTCGGCGGCGCACAGGCGATCGCCGCCCTCGCCTACGGCACTGCCACGATCGCCCCGGTCGACCGCATCGTCGGCCCGGGCAACGCCTATGTCGCCGAGGCCAAGCGCCAGGTGTTCGGCCATGTCGGCATCGACAGCGTCGCCGGCCCGTCCGAGGTGGTCATCGTCGCCGACGGCGCGAACACTCCGGACCACGTGGCGCTCGATCTGCTGGCCCAGGCCGAGCATGACGAGATGGCGCAGTCGATCCTGATCACCGACAGCACCGCCTTCGCCGATGCGGTGGCCGCCGCCGTGCAGCGCCTGCTGCCGAGCCTGCCGCGCGCCGCCATTGCCGGGGCGAGCTGGCGCGACTTCGGCGCCATCATCCTGGTCGGCGCTCTCCCCGAGGCGGCCGGGTTGGTCAACCGCTTGGCGCCCGAGCATCTGCAGCTCATGGTGGACGATCCTGCGCCGCTGTTCCGGTCGATCCGCCATGCCGGAGCGATCTTCGTCGGTCGCGACTGTCCGGAGGCGATCGGCGACTATGTCGGCGGTCCGAACCATGTGCTGCCGACCAGTGGCGCCGCCCGCTACGCCTCGGGCCTGTCGGTGCACGACTTCCTCAAGCGCACCACCTGGATCAAGGCCGGCGCCGCAGCGTTGAGGGTCGTCGGTCCGGCGGCGGTAACGCTGGCCACCGCCGAGGGCCTGCACGCTCATGCGCGCAGCGTGAGCGTGCGGCTGCCGCCCCCGGAGGCGTGAGCGGCAGCCCAGGAAGCTTGCGGGAAGCAGCCGACTTGATACCCGGGGGCGGCTGCGGCTTGACCGAACGTGCTGCAATCATCATGTTCCCGCCCCACACGAGCGCCGGGCTGACCGGGCGCGAACCCATGGCAAGCCGTCTGCATGTTCCAGTCCGGAACAAGCCCGGCCTGCCCGGACAGGAGGTCGTATTGATCGATGGACCGATAGAAGGACGCGATGTCTAAAGAAGACATGATCGAATTCAGCGGCACCGTCCTGGAGCTGCTGCCGAACGCGATGTTCAAGGTCAAGCTCGACAACGAGCATCAGATCCTGGCGCATACCAGCGGCAAGATGCGCAAGAACCGCATCCGGGTTCTGGCCGGCGACCGCGTCAACGTCGAGATGACCCCCTACGACCTCTCGAAGGGTCGCATCACCTTCCGCTTCAAGTAGGATCGTCCGATCCAGCCCGGACCCGTACGCGGGGAGCCGACAGAGGCGGTTGGCCATTTAGGCCGGACGCTGACCCTGGCCTCCTCGTCGCCGCGCCGACTCGCCCTGCTGGCACAGATCGGCATCGTGCCGGCCCGCGTCGTGGCACCCGAGGTGGACGAGACACCGCACCGCGACGAACTGCCGCGCCAGTATGCCGAGCGCATCGCCGCCGCCAAGGCGGCGGCGGCCTGGCCGTCCGCACACGACATCGATCCCCTAACGCTGGTCCTGACCGCCGATACCGTGGTGGCGGCCGGGCGGCGCGTCCTGCCGAAGGCGGCGACCGAGGCCGAGGCCCGGTCCTGCCTGGCGCTGCTGTCGGGCCGCCGCCACCGCGTCATCACCGCGGTGATGCTGCGCCATGCCGCCGGCACGTCCGAGCGCGTGGTGGAAAGCGTCGTCGCCTTCTCCCGTCTGACCAGCCAGCAGATCGACCATCTGATCGAGGCCGGCGACTGGCACGGCAAGGCGGGCGGCTATGCCGTGCAGGGTCACGCCGCCGCCAGTATCCGCTACCTCTCGGGCAGCTACTCCAACGTCGTCGGCCTGCCGCTGTTCGAGACCGCGCAGTTGCTGCGCGCCCACCGGGTGCTGCCCTGAAGCCCTGCCCGCCGGACGCGGCGCGTTGAAGGCGCGCATCCTGGCATCCTGCAGCCCGGGAGAGGTGCGTATCGCGGTGGTCGAGGAAACCGGCGCCGGCCACGCCGGGCTGCTCGACTACGACCTGCACCGGCCGGGCGCCCCGGACGGTGTCGGCGACCTGTACCAGGGCCACATCGAGGCGGTGGTGCCGGCGCTCGCCGGTGCGTTCGTCCGGATCGGTGACCTGTCGGGCTTCCTCCCGGATCGGGACGGCGCGAACGGTCCGGGTGATGGCGAAGGCGCGCGCATCGCCGTGCGCATCACCCGTGCCGCGCAAGGCGGCAAGGGTCCGCGGCTGTCTGGCCGGCTCGAGCCACCGGAGCGGGCCCTGGTCGCCCGGCATGGCGACGCCCCCGGCCTCGTCGCGCGTGGCCCTGGCGCCCTGCAGCGCCTGGCAATGCGCTATCCGGAAGCGCCGATTCTGGCCGACGCGGCCGGCATGGCGGCCGCCCTGCCGGCCGCGTTGCGCGAGCGGGTACGCCTCGTGCCGCGCGCCTTCGATGATGACGTCGAGGATCGCGCCGAGCAGCTTGCCCGGCCGGAGGTCGATCTGCCCGGCGGCATGCGCGCCAGCATCCAGCCCACCGCGGCGCTGGTGGCGATCGACATGGATCTGGCCGCCGGCACCGCCGAGCGACGCCCGAAGCAGACCGTGCAATTTGCCGCCAACCGCGCGGCGATCGCCCCGCTGCTGCATCAGCTCAGGCTGCGCAACCTGTCCGGCGCCATCCTGATCGACCTGGCCGGCCTTGCCGCGCGCAAGCGGTCCGCCCTGGCGCCGGAGATCACCGCGGCGCTGCAGCGCGATCCGCTGCAGCCCCGCCTGCTCGGCTTCACGGCCCTGGGCTTCGCGGAGCTCCTGCGACCGCGCGTGCACCCGCCGCTGCACGAATTGCTGCAAAGCCCGCATGGCGCCGGCCTCGCGGCATTGCGCCGCGTGGCGGGCCAGGTGCATCACCGGCCGGGACGCGCCATAAACCTGCGCGGCGGCATTCCCCTCATCGAGGCCCTGCATGCCGATCCGGTCGCGCTGCCGGCATTTGAACAGGCAACCGCCGTTACCATCTCGCTGCAGATGGATCCCGCCCTCCCCGCCACTGCCTGGATGCTTGCCGATGGCTGACCCGCTGCCCCCGGCTGGCGACGCCGCATGTCCCATCTGCGGGCGCCCAACGTCCGCCTCGACGCGCCCGTTCTGCTCCCGGCGCTGCGCCGAGGTGGATCTCGGCCGCTGGTTTTCCGGCACCTATCGCGTGCCGTCGACCCGGCTCGAGCCGGAGGATGAAGACGAGGACCGGCTGCCGGCGGAAGACCGCGACCCGGCTTGATCAAGCGCCGCGGCTGGGTTAAAGCCTCCGCCACCAAGCGGCGAGCCCCTCGCCCCACCCGTCCGTCGGGTCTGCCCAGGTAGCTCAGTTGGTAGAGCATGCGACTGAAAATCGCAGTGTCGGTGGTTCGAATCCGCCCCTGGGCACCATCCCCATCGATCCTGGCCGACCAGACGTCCCCACTCTGCCTCCGCCAAGGTTGTATGCCGGGGCAGGCTGCTCTATCGCCATCCTCACCATGATGACAGGCACGCCTTTGACGGCCTCCCCGACCCTAGGCGCGGCCGAGCCGATCCTCGACCTGCTGCCCGATGCGCCGGCCCGGCGCGCCGGCCAGGCGCTGAATGACCTGAACGCCAGCCTGCATCTCTGGCGCCTGTGCTGGAAGCTCGGCTGGCTCGACCTCAAGCTGCGCTATCGCGGCTCCATCCTCGGCCCATTCTGGCTGACCGCCTCCACCGGCGTGATGGTGGGGTCGATGGGGGTGATCTACGCCACCCTGTTCAAGATGAACGTGCGCGACTACCTGCCCTTCCTGACGCTGTCCCTGGTGATCTGGGGCTTCATCGGCGGGCTCGTCGGCGACGCCACCACCTGCTTCACACAGGCAGCCGGCATGATCCGCTCCATGCGCATGCCGTTCATCGTGCACGCCATCCGCGTGGTGCTGCGCAACCTGCTGGTGCTGGCGCATAACGTGGTGGTGATCCTGGCAGTGTTCGCCTTCTTCCGGGTCTGGCCCGGCATCAACGCGGTGGAAAGCCTTCCCGCCCTGCTGCTCTGGCTGGTCGACGGCATCGCCGCCTGCCTGCTGCTCGGCGCGCTGGGCGCGCGCTACCGCGATATCGGGCCGGTGGTCGCCAGCGTCATGCAGATCATCTTCTTCATCACGCCGATCATCTGGAAGCCCGACCTGATCACGCACGGGCGGCAATACCTGATGTTCAACCCGTTCTACGACCTGATCGAGATCGTGCGCCGTCCGTTGCTCGGGGGCACGCCGACGGTGATGCTCTGGAGCGCCGCCCTCGGGTTCAGCCTGCTGTTCTGCACCGCGGCATCGCTGCTGTTCATGCGCGTGCGAGCCCGCCTCGCCTACTGGGTCTGAGCATCATGGCCGGCGTCACCGTGCAGGACCTGCACATCGCATTCCCGCTCTACCATGCCTCCGCGCGCTCGCTGAAGCGGGCCGTCGCCGCCGCCACCTCGAACCGGTTGCGCGAGGATGCGCAGCACCGCGTCGTGGTCAACGCGCTGCGCGGCGTGAGCTTCACCCTGCAGCCTGGCGACCGGCTTGGCCTGGTCGGCGGCAACGGTGCCGGCAAGACTACGCTGCTGCGGGCGCTGGCCGGCATCTACGAGCCGATCGCAGGCCACGTCGTCATCAGGGGCGCGCTGCACACCCTGCTCGACACCGGCCTCGGCATGAACATGGACCTGACCGGGCGAGAGAATATCGGCCTGCGCGGCCTCTATGCCGGCCTGGAGCGTGCCGCCATCGCGCTGCTGGAGGATGACGTGCAGGCCTTCGCCGAACTCGGAGGCTTCCTGGACATGCCGGTCCGCACCTACAGCTCCGGCATGCTGGTGCGCCTCGGCTTCGCGCTTGCCACCGCCATCGACCCGCAGGTCCTGCTGATGGATGAGTGGTTCCTGGCCGGCGACAGCGGCTTCATGGCAAAGGCACGGCAACGTCTCGAAGCCCTGGTACGAAAGGCCGAGATCCTGGTGCTGTCGACGCATAATCCGGAGGTCATCGCCTCCTGGTGCAACCGGGTGTTGTGGCTCGAGCAGGGCACCGTCAGGATGGACGGTGCGCCGATCGAGGTCCTCGAGGCGTATCTCGGCCACCCGGTGGAAGCCACCGAGGATCTGCTGCTGAGCGCCTGACCAAGGCGAAGCAGCCCGATGGGCGGGGTCGAGGCGCCAGAAAGATGGTGAGCCGGGTGGGATTCGAACCCACGGCCATTCGATTAAAAGTCGAATGCTCTACCACTGAGCTACCGGCTCACACGCAACCCCCCGCTTCCCGAGGAAGCGGGGGCGTATCGAAGCTTCAGTCAGCCGGGCTCAGGCCGCGGCCGCCGGACGCATGCGGGCGATTTTGTCGGGGCCGGATACCATGCCGCTCGACCCGGCGCCACGCTTGATCTGGTCGACATGCTCCATGCCCTCGATCACGTCGCCGACAATGGTGTACTGGCCGTCCAGGCTCGGCGCCGGCGCGAACATGATGAAGAACTGGCTGTTGGCGCTGTGCGGATGCGCGGTGCGGGCCATGCCGACTGCGCCGCGCACGAACTTCGCCTTGTTGGTGAATTCCGACTTCAGGTCGGGCAGCTTGCTGCCGCCGCTTCCGCTGCCCGTCGGATCGCCGCCCTGCGCCATGAAGCCCTCGATGACGCGGTGGAACACGACACCGTCATAGAAGCCCTCGGCGCTCAGCGTGCGCAGCCGCTCGGCGGCGAGAGGGGCCAGGTCGGAGCGCAGCCGGATCACGATGCGGCCACCCTTCTCGAGCTCCATGATCAGGTCGTCGTTCTCGCCGGCGGTGGTGGCGCTAGTGGTCGTCTCGGACATGATGTCCCTTTCTTGTGGTTGCAGCGAAGCGACTGGATGGCTTCCGGCCGGTCTCAACCCAGCCGGGCCAGGATCTTTCCCAGTGTGAAGTGCGGCACGAAGGACGAGATATCGCCTCCGAGCTGCGCGATCTCCTTGACCAGTCGCGACGAGATGAACTGATGCCGTTCGGTCGCCATCAGGAACACCGTCTCAATGCCGGGATCGAGCCGATGGTTCATGCCGAACATCTGCACTTCATAGTCATAGTCGGTGACCACCCGCAGCCCGCGCAGGATTATGCCGGCGCCCTGCTCGCGCGCGCACTGCACCAGGAGGTTGTTGAACCCGATCACATCGACCTGCACACCCGAGCGGGCCGCGATCGGCGCCACTTCCGCACGCACGCACTCGATGCGCTCGGCGAGTTCCATCAGGGGCTGCTTGCCGGTGTTCTCCGCCACCGCCACCACCAGCCGCTCCACCAGCAGAACGGCGCGGCCGATGATGTCGAGATGGCCGTTGGTGATCGGGTCGAAGGTGCCGGGATACAGTCCGACATGGCTCCAGGGCCGGCCCGGCGTGCCGGACGGCGCCGGCTTACTCATCGGCCGGATCCGCCTCGGCGCCATCGTCGTCGACGACTCCCGGCTCGTCGACGATGCCAGGCACCTCGATCACCGCAACCGGCCCCGCCACATCGTCCGCGGCGACGCCGTCTTCCGCCGCCGGGTCCTCGACCACCGGGAATACGCTGGTGACCCGCTCGCCGTCCGCCATCCGGAACAGGGTGACCCCCATCGATTGTCGCGCGGTGACCCGGACCTGGTCCACCGGCACCCGGATCAGCCGGCCGGCGTCGGTGACCAGCATGACGTCGGTGCCGTGCAGCACCGGCAGGGTCGCCACCACCGCGGTGCCGTTGCGGGCCGACAGCACGACGTTGCGTATGCCCAGCCCGGCGCGTCCGCTCACCCGGTAGTCATACGCCGAGCTGCGCTTGCCGAAGCCGCCATTGGTCACCGTCAGCAGCACCTCCTCGGTGGCTTCCAGCTCGGCGAACCGCTCCGGCGTGATTGAGGCATCGGGCGGTGCGGCCTCCTCGGCGCTGTCCTCTGACAGCTCCGGCTCGGCCACCACCTCCTCGGCGGCACTCTCGAGGCGACGGCGCACGTTGGACATCCGGATGAAGGCGGAGCGCTCTGCCACGTCGGCCTCGACATGGTTCAGCACGCACAGGCTGTTCACCTCGTCGCCGCGGCCGAGCTTGATGCCACGCACGCCGGAGCTGTCCCGCCCGGCGAACACCCGCAGCGTGTCGTCGCTGATCTGGAACCGCACGCAGCGTCCCTTGCGGGTGGCCAGGAAAACGTCCTGGCCGTCGCGGCAGGTCGCCACCCCGATCAGGCGGTCGCCCTCGTCCAGCTTCATCGCGATCAGTCCGGAGGATCGCACGTTGCGGAAATCGCTCAGCCGGTTGCGCCGCACGTATCCGCTCAGCGTCGCGAACACCAGGTGCAGGCTCTCCCACATGTCCTCGTCCTGCGGCAACGGCAGGACGGTGGTGATATGGTCGGCGCCGAGTTCTGGCAGCAGGTTGACCAGCGCCCGGCCCTTCGAGGTCGGCGAGGCTTCCGGCAGCCGCCAGACCTTCTCCCGGTAGGCCTTGCCACCCGACGAGAAGAACAGCACCCACTGGTGGGTATGTGCATTGAAGGACCGGGTGACGATGTCGTCGCCACGCCGGCCCGCTGCCGTGCGTCCGCGGCCGCCACGGTTCTGCGCCCTGAAGATATCCAGCGGCGTGCGCTTGATGAAGCCGTCGCGGGTGATGGTCACCACCATCTGGCCCGGCTCGACCAGGCTCTCGTCGGTCTGGTCGCCGGCGATGTCGGAGATCTCGGTCATGCGCGGCACCGCGATCTCGGCGCGCACCGCGACCAGCTCGTCGCGCATCACCTCGAGCCGGCGCGGCCGGCTGGCGATGATCTCCAGCAGCTCGTTGATCCTGGTCGCCACCTCGTCGAGGTCGGCCTGGATCTTCTCGCGCTCCAGCCCAGTCAGGCGGGCCAGCCGCAGCTCGAGGATCGCACGCGCCTGCGCCTCGGTCAGCCGCACGAAGCCATCGACCACCACGTTGCCGTCGTCATGGATCAGCGCCAGCAGTGGCACCACCTCGCCGGCTTCCCAGGACCGCTCCATCAGCTGCGCCCGCGCGCTCGCGGCATCGGGGGCTGCCCGGATCAGGGCGATCACCGCGTCGATGTTGGCCACCGCGATCACCAGCCCGACCAGCACATGGCCGCGCTCGCGCGCCTTGTTGAGGTCGAACCGCGCCCGCCGCAGGATCACCTCCTCGCGGAAGGCGATGAAGGCGACCAGCATGTCGCGCAGGCCGAGCAGCTTCGGCTGGCCGCCGTCCAGCGCCACCATGTTGACGCCGAAGCTGGTCTGCAGCTGGGTGAACCGGTAGAGCTGGTTCAGCACCACCTCGGGTGTCGCGTCGCGCTTGATCTCGATGACGATGCGCATGCCGGAGCGGTCGCTCTCGTCGCGTATGTCCGAGATGCCCTCCACCGTCTTGGCCCGGACGAGGTCGGCGATGCGCTCCTGCAGGGTCGACTTGTTGACCTGGAACGGGATTTCGGTGACCACGATCGCGCGGCGGTCGCGGCGGATATCCTCGATCTCGGCACGCGCCCGGATCATCACCGAGCCGCGCCCGGTCTCGAATGCCGAGCGGATGCCGGAGCGGCCCAGGATGATGCCGCCGGTCGGGAAGTCCGGGCCCGGCACGATCTTAATCAGCTCGTCGAGGTCGATCGCGGGATTCGCGATCATCGCCAGCGTCGCGTCGATCACCTCGCCGGGATTGTGCGTGGGAATGTTGGTCGCCATGCCGACCGCGATGCCGGAGCCGCCATTGATCAGCAGGTTCGGGTAGGCCGCCGGCAGGACCTTCGGCTCGACCTCGCTCTCGTCGTAGTTCGGCTGGAAATCGACGGTGTCGCGGTCGATGTCGTCGAGCAGGAACATTGCCGGGCGCGACAACCGGGCCTCGGTGTAGCGCATCGCCGCCGGGCTATCGCCGTCCACCGAGCCGAAATTGCCCTGTCCGTCGATCAGCTTGACCCGCATCGACCAGGACTGCGCCATGCGCACCATGGCGTCGTAGATCGAGCTGTCGCCGTGCGGGTGGAACTTGCCCATGACGTCGCCGACCGCTCGGGCCGACTTGCGGTAGGCCTTGTCCGGGGTGAACCCGCTCTCGCGCATGCCGTAGAGGATGCGCCGGTGCACCGGCTTCAGCCCGTCGCGCACGTCCGGCAGCGCCCGGCTGACGATCACCGACATCGCATAGGCGAGGTAGGAGGTCTGCATCTCCTCCTCGATCGTCACCGGCTGCATGTCGGACGGCGCGGGCGGGATCGGAGGCGCCGGGGGATCGGGGATGTCGCTCAACTCGGGTCCGTCATGTCTAGGGCGCGTTGACCGCTCCTGCCCGGGATGGCGCCCGGACAGACTCGGTTTCGGATGGTCTCCAAGCCGTCATTCATAGCCCAGCCGGCCCCTGCTGCCCACCCGAGCCGTCCCAGCCGCCACGCGAACAGGTCCAGCAGCCCGTCGCGGTTGCGGGAACCGGGTGAAGCCGGCCACGTCGTTCAGGCGGCCGCCGCGCGGCATGATCTCGAGTGCGGCGCCGAGCTGGTCCGACACCTTCCGTGAGCGCGCCGGCGGCACAGACGGATCGTCGTCCCAGGCCAAGCAGCGGCCGATACGCCCCTACCGCGCGCCGATGCCGGCCCGGTCGAACGGGGTCGCGAAGAACGAGGGGTTGATCGGGTCGTAGTCCGGCGCCCCGAGCGCCAAGAAACTATGCCCGACCAGCGCCGTCGTCGCCAGAGGCGGACCGGCCGCACCCTGTCCTCGCCGTCGAGAACTGGAAGGGCTCACCATCGGTCCCGACGTGGGAGCGGTGTCGGACATCGCTCCATCAGCACGCCAGGCCGGAGCCCTCGATCAAATCCCTGCCCTGCCCCCCGCCCCCGAGCGACATCGTCGGCGCATCTGAACGAATGTTCGCGGCCTGGAGGCGGAAGTCCTGGGCGACCACGGCAGCGTTACAGTCCACACGACAGCAGATACCGTTCGGGCGAAGATCGCCCTTCAAGGCCGGCGGATGATCCGATGTGAGCAACTTCGCGGAAAAGGCGTCCAGCGTCTAAGGTCTGACACTAGAAACTTGCGATGCATGAACCAAGGCTCCTCCCCCTTGCCCTTCCACTCAAGTGTCTGCAGCCGACACGTTGGAAGGTGATATTCTTCGCAGAGGTGAAGTAATCGCCGACAGCTCCAGTCATGCCATCATCGTGAGCCTTGACGTAGACGTGGTTCGTTGAACATCAGGGGACCTTGAGCCAACCAACAGCGAAGCGATATCGAACGTTGTGGCTATGTCCGAAAGTCAGACGGTCATGAGGCTTGTCGAGCCTGTCTACATCCGCGATGGCGATGTCGCACTCTACCTACAATCGCAAGAAGAGATAATTCCGACCCGTCGACTCCAGAACGATCACTGACGGGGGAGGCGACAGATGCACCACATTCTTCGTAGCTTGGCGTTCATTCTACCGTTGGGTTCGATGATCACCGGTTGTGCGAGCGGTAATACAGCGACACTACATCGTCCGGAGTATATCACCGGCGACCTGGGAACGTTGACATACCATGCAGTCGATCTGGTGGTAGCCGCAACGCCGGCCATAACGAAAAACACGCCTCTGGTCGTGACGTCTCTTTCCGATATCCAGAACCTGGATCAGAGCTCGGCTCTCGGAAATCTAGTAGCGGACATGATCCGTAGTCGCCTCGTCCAGGACGGGTATTCCACCTCCGAGTTGCGGACGCGTACTACAATCGCCTTACGCAAGGATGGGGGCGAGTTCATGTTGGCTCGTGATTCTGATAAAATCCTACCTCCGAAGTCCGTCGCGGCGGTCCTGACAGGTAGCTTCACCGCAGCGGGAGAAAAGGTTTACATCAGCCTCAAATGTATTTCTGTTTCGGACGGGCATATCTTGGCAGGAGTTGACTATGTAGTGCCACACGCGAACGTCGTTGACCTGTTGTCACCGCGAGGCTCGTGATCGGGCCGTCCGCCTTCGTAAGCAACTTGGGATCGCGCACCGTAGCGGCGACCGACAGCTGAGCGAGATCGGGCGCTCGCATCGGTGCATGCCCCGGACTTCCAGAAGCGACGGAATGACAAGTTCCATACCAAGGTCGGGCCGCTCCCGCAGCCTTCCTTGGCAAAGCCGTCCTCTGATCGTGCCGGGGATCGATGCAAGCACACGTCAGTGGGGCGGCCACGGGAAGGGGCCGAAGCGGCAGCAAACGCAGTCCCCTGCGGCCTCCAGATACCCCAGAGAACATGCCCGAATGCGCCCTTGGCGGAGAGGGTGGGATTCGAACCCACGGTACGCTTGCACGCACAACGGTTTTCGAGACCGCCCCGATCGACCGCTCTGGCACCTCTCCAAGCACGCGGCGGGCGCCTTATAGGGGGCTCCCCGGCCGGACGCAATGCTGTTGACAGGTGAAATTGGCGCCCTATAACCCGACCTCCGCTCCGGTTCCGCCGGGGTGTCGCCATGTCCGCATGGCCCATGACAAGAAGCGACTGAGGCCAAGCCGGGCTCCTCCATCCGGCAGCCTAGAGATCGGAAAGCAGAGAGACAGATGTACGCAGTCATCCGCACTGGCGGAAAGCAGTATCGCGTGGCCCCCGAGACCGTGCTCAAGGTCGAGAAGCTCGATGTCGAGCCGGGCGCCACCGTCACCTTCTCCGAGGTCCTCGCCGTCGGCGGCGAAGCCGGCGCGCAGATCGGCGCCCCTTTCGTGCCCGGCGCCACCGTCACCGCTACGGTCGTCGCCCAGGACCGCCTGGACACCGTCATCATCTTCAAGAAGCGCCGCCGGCAGAACAGCCGCCGCCGCAACGGCCATCGTCAGCCGGTCACCGTGCTGCGCATCGCCAACATCACCACCGCCTGAGGCCTAGAGGCAAGGAGACTGATCCATGGCACATAAGAAGGCAGGCGGCTCGTCCCGTAACGGTCGCGATACCGCCGGGCGCCGCCTCGGCGTCAAGAAGTTCGGCGGCGAGACCGTCATCGCCGGCAACATCATCATCCGCCAGCGCGGCACCAAGGTGAAGCCGGGGCGCAATGTCGGCCTTGGCCGCGACCACACCATCTTCGCCCTGGTCGACGGCCACGTGAAGTTCGAGACCCGTGCCGAAGGCCGTGTGCAGGTGAGCGTGGAGCAGCTGCAGGCCGCTGCCGAGTAGCATCTCCCGCCTCTCCTCCTCACGCGCACCGGATGCAGGGTCGGCCGTCATGGGCCGGCCCTTTGTCGTTGCAGCCCTCCCGTCCCGACCGCCAGAAGTTCTCCAGTCCGCCATGAAATTCCTCGACCAGGCAAAGATCTACGTGAAGTCGGGAGACGGCGGCGACGGCGTGATCGCGTTCCGGCGCGAGAAATACATCGAGTTCGGTGGTCCCGACGGCGGAAATGGTGGCCGCGGCGGCGACATCGTGTTCGAGGCGGTGGCCAACCTCAACACCCTGATCGACTTTCGCTACACCCAGCATTTCCGCGCCCGCAAGGGTGGCAACGGCGCCGGCTCCGACCGCACCGGGGCGGGGGCCCCCACCGTCAGGATCCAGGTCCCGATCGGCACCCAGATCTTCGACGACGAGCGCGAGGTGATGCTCGCCGACCTCGACGCCCCCGGCAAGACGGTGCTGCTGTGCCGCGGCGGCGATGGCGGCTTCGGCAATGCGAGCTTCAAGACCAGCACCAACCGTGCCCCCCGCCGCGCCGACAAGGGCTGGCCGGGCGAGGAGCGCTGGGTCTGGCTGCGCCTGAAGCTGATCGCCGACGCCGGACTGATCGGGCTGCCAAACGCCGGCAAGTCGACTTTCCTGTCTGTCGCCTCCGCCGCGCGGCCGAAGATCGCCGACTACCCGTTCACCACCCTGCATCCGCAGCTCGGCGTGGTACGGCTGTCGATGTCGGAGGAATTCGTGCTCGCCGACATTCCGGGCCTGATCGAGGGCGCGCACGAGGGTGCCGGCCTCGGTGACCGCTTCCTGGGCCATGTCGAGCGCTGCGCCGTGCTGCTGCACCTGATCGACGGCGCCGCCGGCAACGTGGTGCAGGCCTGGCGTACCATTCGCACCGAGCTCTCATCCTACGGTGGCGGGCTCGCCGAGAAGCCCGAGCTGATCGCACTGAACAAGACCGACGCGATGAGCCCGCAGGAGATCTCGCAGCGCAAGCGGGCGCTGGAGAAGGCGACCGGCAATCCGGTCCTGCTGCTTTCGGCGGCGACCCAGGGCGGTGTCGCCGAGGTGCTGCGTGCCCTGCAGGACCGCATCACGGCGGAACGCGCCACCGCGTGACATCCACGCCTCCACCGCAGGACGATCGGCAGGCTCTCGCTCCGAACCTCACCCACGCGCGCCGGGTGGTCATCAAGATCGGCAGCGCGTTGCTGGTCGATCCGGATGCGGCAGCGCTCAGGCAGCCCTGGCTGGAAAGCGTCGCCGCCGATATCGCCGGTCTGCGCGGTCGTGGCACCGAGGTGATCGTGGTGTCCTCGGGCGCCATCGCCCTCGCCCGCCACGCACTGCGCCTGCCTTCGGGGCGCCTGCGCCTCGAGGAAAAGCAGGCGGCGGCGGCGGTCGGGCAGATCCGGCTCGCCCAGGCCTGGAGCACGGTGCTGGCTGCCCACGGCCTGACCGCAGCGCAGCTGCTGCTTACCCCCGACGATACCGAGGATCGCCGGCGCTACCTCAACGCCCGCGCCACGCTGGAGACCCTGGCGACTTTCGCCTGCGTCCCGGTGATCAACGAGAACGACACCGTCGCCACCGCCGAGATCCGCTTCGGCGACAATGACCGGCTCGCCGCCCGGGTCGCCGAGATGACCCAGGCGGACCAGCTGGTGCTGCTGTCGGACATCGACGGCCTCTACACCGCCGACCCGCGCCAGGATCCGGCAGCGGCGCATATCCCACTGGTGCCGGTACTGACGCCGGAGATCGAGGCGATGGGTGGCGCGCCGCCGCCCGGCTACTCGTCCGGCGGCATGCGCACCAAGCTGGTCGCCGCCCGCATCGCCACCGGCGCCGGCTGTGCCATGGCGATCGGGCTCGGCAGCCGCCTGCACCCGCTGCAGGCGCTCATGGGCGGGGCGCGCTGCACCTGGTTCCTGCCGGCGCCGGACGGCCGCTCCGCGCGCAAGCGCTGGATCGCCGGTGGCCTGCAGCCCTGCGGCCGGATCCGCATCGATGCCGGCGCCGCCCGGGCACTACGCGCCGGCAGCTCGCTGCTGCCGGCCGGCATCACCGGGATCGAGGGCGAGTTCGAGCGTGGCGACCTTATCGAGATCCTGGACGGTGGCGGACACGGGCTGGCGCGCGGCCTGTCGGCCTATGGCAGCGGCGATGCACGCCGGATCGCGGGCCACCGGTCAACTGCCATCGAGGCGCTGCTGGGCTGGCGCGGCCGTGACGAGATGATCCATCGCGACGATCTGGTCCTGCTCGACCCCACGGGGCGACGGGACCTAGATCAGCGATAATCGTTGCGCGGCGCTGGCGGTGGCTCGTCACGAGGCGGCCAGCGCAGCCTCGGCTCGCTGCGCTCCGGCGCTGGTGGCGGCATCGGCGGCGTCCGCACCTCAGAGACATCGCGCGGATCGATGCGTATGCCACGCCGGGTCGCTGCCGGCTCCCCATCGGTGAAGGCCGGATCCTCGAAGGCCGCAACCGCTCCCCGCCCGCCGGCGCGCAGCTCCGGGTCGACCGGCTGACGCGCCGCCTGCTGCGCCACCTGGACGTCAGGCAGCCGCATCGACAGCATGCGCAGCTCGGCATGGATGTCGTCGAGCTGCGCCTCGAGCAGGTCAAGCCTGCCCCTGAGCCCGAACACCGCGAACGGCATCATCAGGAAGGCGCAGGCGAACAGCACGAACAGCACGACAAGGACGAGCTGCACCCACCATGGCACCCATTCGGGCAGGACCGGCGGCAGCGTCATCCGGGCTGCGGCCTACATGCCGAGGGCACGGCGGTAGATGTCGAGCAAGGTCTCCTGCTCCTCCACATCCGCCGGCTCCTGCTTGCGGATGCGGATGATCTGGCGGATCACCTTGACGTCGAAGCCCGCCGACTTGGCCTCGGCGAAGATGTCCTTGATATCGCTCGAGAGCGCCTTGCGCTCTTCCTCGAGTCGCTCGACCCGCTCGATGATGCTGCGCAGCCGGTCGGCGGCGATGCCACCGGTGGCCGCCCCGTCATCCGTGGGGCCGTCCGCATCCTGAGCCCGCGTCTTCGGGCGTTCGGCCGTATCCAGCGTCATGTCCTTCGGCCCCATCCATCCGCCCCAATTCCGATCCCGGGGAGGGGCGGCTTACCAAGACCCGCCGGCCAGGGTCAATCGCCATGTCCGGCAGCTGCCGGCTCCCTGGGGGACATTGCAACCGGACGGCGCTTGCTAGACCTGCCGCAAAGCACAATTCTCCCACGAGGCGCGTCCGACCCGGCGCCCAGCGGTTTCCGATGGAGCACTTCCGCCATGCCAAGCGTCACCGGCCCGGTCGACCCCTTCGACTACATCGTCTTCGGCGCCACCGGCGACCTCACCATGCGCAAGCTGCTGCCGGCACTGTACTACCGGTTCCGCGACGGCCAGATGCCTGCCGATGCCCGCATCATCGGCGCCGCGCGGTCCAAGCTTTCCGACGACGATTTCCGCGGCCGCGCCGAGAAGGCGCTGGCCCGCTTCGTCAAGGCGCCGGACCTCGACGAGGCGGTGGCGCGGCGCTTCATCGGCCAGATCTATTTCGCCAGCGTCAACGGCGCCGAGGCCGACAGCACCTGGGAGAACCTGCTGCGGCTGTTCGACGACGGGGTCGCGTCGCGCACCCGGGTGTTCTACCTGGCCACTTCGCCGAGCCTGTATGGCGACATCTGCCGCAACCTCTCTGAGCACGGGCTGGTCACGCCGCAGTCGCGCGTGGTGCTGGAAAAACCGATCGGCACCGATCTCGGCTCCGCGGAGCGCATCAACGACGAGGTCGGACAAGTCTTCGAGGAAAAGAAGATCTTCCGCATCGACCACTATCTCGGCAAGGAGACGGTGCAGAACCTGATCGCGCTGCGCTTCGCAAATCCGGTCTTCGAGCGTCTGTGGTCGTCGGACGCGATCGACCACGTGCAGATCACCGCCGCCGAGACGGTCGGTGTCGAGGGTCGCGGCGACTACTACGACAGCTCCGGCGCGCTGCGCGACATGATCCAGAACCATCTGCTGCAGGTGATGTGCCTGGTCGCGATGGAACCACCCGGCGCGCTCGATGCCGACAGCCTGCGCAACGAGAAGCTCAAGGTGCTGCGCGCGCTCAAGCCGATCGCCCCCGACGACGTCGCGCATGTCGCCATACGCGGCCAGTACGGACGCGGCAAGATCGGCGATACGGTGGTCCCGGGCTACATGGAGGAGCTGGGCGAAGGCCGCCAGAGCCGCACCGAAACCTTCGTGGCGCTGAAAGCCGAGATCCATAACTGGCGCTGGGGCAAGGTGCCGTTCTACCTGCGCTCCGGCAAGCGGCTGCCGAACAAGTCGAGCGAGATCGTGGTGCAGTTCAAGGAGACGCCCTGGTCGATCTTCAAGTCGAAGCTGCAGTCGAACCGCCTGATCATCCGGCTGCAGCCGCAGGAGGGCATCCAGCTTTCCATCATGAGCAAGGATCCGGGCCCGGACGGGATGGTGCTGCGTCCGGCCAACATCGACATCTCGTTCGAGAAGGCATTCTCCACCCGCTATCCGGATGCCTATGAACGCCTGCTGATGGACACCGTGCGCGGCGATCCGGTGCTGTTCATGCGACGCGACGAGGTCGAGGCCGCCTGGACCTGGGTCGAGCCGGTGCTCGACGGCTGGGCCAGGCATCCGGATACGCTGCACTACTACAGCGCCGGCTCCTGGGGACCGGACGCCGCCCGCACCCTGCTCTCGCGTGACGGCCGTTGCTGGCACGAGGACGTGGAGTAGCGGCTTGGCGGACCGCATCCCGACGACACGACAGCCGCGTTCCGGTCCGCGGCCTGCCGCACCCGGCGCCACGGTTCCGCGCACCACGCGCCGGCAGCTTGGCACCCGCATCGCCGCGATCGTGCTGGCCGGCGCGCTGGTCGTGGTTCTGCATTTCACCGGCGTGCTGCCACGACTGCAGAGCCGCTTCTTTCCGGATCCGGTGAACTGGCACAACGACTACAGCACGGTGGAGCATCTGCGCAGCCAGGTGGTGTCCGACGGCCTTACCCACGACCGCAAGGACTGCCTGCTGTTCATCATCAACGGCAACGACGCGCCATCCTCGCAGCGCTTCCAGGTGATGGAGAAGCATAGCGGCACCTGCCCCGGCCAGCGCGGGCAGCTGCCGCTGCTGTTCACGCTGCGCGTCGATCGCGACCATGGCGTGGTGGAGACGGACCAGGGCAGCCCGGGCCGGTTCCACCCGATGCCGGGCGCCTGAACGATCCGGATCCTCAGCGCCAGTGCGCGGGGATCCAGCGGCCTAAGCGCCCCCAGTGGCCGGGGACCCACTGGTGGTAGCCGGCATGCCGGACGACGTAGGCGCCGGGAACCCAGACATAGCCGCGCCCGTCCCAGCGCCAGCCGCCGGCGCGCCAGGCATAGGCCGGCCCAGGGGCGACCGGCACCACCTCGTAGCGCGGCGCCGGTATGGGCGGATAAGGTTGGGCGCTGGCCCGCAGCGGCGCGGCAAGCGTCGCCGCGCCCACGAGGGTTGCCAGGGTGAGGCTGGCGATCGTTCTCATGACTTGTTCCTCAAATAGACTGCAAGCTTGACGATGGCGGTTCAGCGGCAGCGATAAGGGTGCCAGTAGCACCAGCCGCCGCCATGGCCCGGCGCGATGATGCAGCCGGACACCGACATGCCGCACCCTGTCACCAGGATGGCAGCGCAAAGCTGCCTGATCAGACGAGCCCGCATCGAAAGTCTCCGTTCAATGAAAAGAGCCGGTCCATCCCCTGCCCTTGCCGGTTGAACGGAGCGCCGCGCCAGATCCGTCGCGATGCACCCTTAAAGAAACGTAATGATCGAGCTATCAGTGCGTCGCCGGTGCCGGATACCTGGGATGGCGCAGTGGACCGCCGCGCTCGAGGCCACGTGCGAGAGACACACGCTCCTCGACCGGAAGGCTGGCCGCGACCTGCACCGCAGTCGTCTCCAGGCGGCGACGCAGCTCGAGATCGGCGATCCGCGCACGTTCCAGTGCTGCCAGCACGCCGGCCTGGTCGAAGACCGGCTGCACGAACAGGTCCGCCGCCGCCGCCCTGCCGAGCCGCGCCGTCACCACCAGATCGCGGCTGTCCTGCATCACGGTCCGGATGGCGAGGCGGAAACGCGCACGGTCCGGCGCCGGTAGTCCATCGCCGGCGGCACGCAACGCCGGATGCATGGCCGGATGCGCCCGCAGGCCGCCGCTTCGCGACAGCATGAACAGGCCGCCGCCGATGGCGCCGACTGCGAACACGTTGACCAGAAGCGACACCGCCAGCAGCATGCGGAGGCGCGGCATCATGGCGACACCCCCTTGCCGGGTGGTTCGTCCGCATCGACTGGTGCACCGAGCACGCTCACCTCGTAGAGAGGCTCGCCGACCTGCTCCGGCGCCGGTTGCGACAGCATGACGATCGCTGCCCCTGCCGCCAGCCCGCCCGCCAGCACCCCGGCGGCACCGAAGCCGGAGAACCACAGCCGCAGCCGACGAGTGCGCCGCTGCGGCGCGACCTGCATCAGGGTACGGGCGGCAAGCGCCGCCCCGGGACCCGGCACCGACCAGCTTCCCAGCGCCGCGTCCAGCCGCGCGGCCTCGTCCAGGACCAGGCTGGCCTCTGGATGCAGCAGCAGATGCGCCCGGCCGGCGTCGCGCAGGTCCGCAGGCCAGCGTTCGATGGCGCCGCCATGCGCGTCGGCAAGTGCGGCAAAACGATCGGGCGTCATGGTCATCCCCCTGCAAGCAGGTCGCGCAACATGCGCCTGCCCCGCGACAACAGGCTTTCGAGCGCTTCGACGCTGATTTCCAGGACCGCGGCGATCTCGACGTTGGACAGGTCCTGGTAGGTCTGCAGCACGATCGCCTCGCGCTGCCGGGGCGGCAGCCTGGCCAGCGCCTGCCGCACCCGCCGCGCGGTCTCCTCGCTCTGCATCGCCTGGTCGGCGAGCGGGGCGGGATCGGCGCGATCGGGCGGCTCCGCCATCACCACCTCGCGGCGCTTGCGCTGGATGTCGGTGCAGAGATTGAGCGCCACCCGGTGCAGCCAGGTGTCGAACCGCGCCGCGCCCGGCTGCCAGCGGGGCGCCTGCCGCCAGGCGCGCAGCAGCGCCTCCTGGGCGACATCGTCGGCCTCGCCGGCGCCGCCGAGCAGCCGCTGCGCCAGCGCATGCAGACGCGGCAGCTTGCGGTCGATCAGCAGCCGGAACGCCGCCTCGTCGCCCTGCCCCATGCGTGCGACCAGCTCCGCGTCCGGATCCTCGACGAATGCCGCCGCCGCCGACGGCCCGGCCGGCTTGCGGAACCGGATCAACCGGCCGGCCGCACGCCGCGATCCGGCCAGCACCGGCCTCGTCGCCGCCATGAGAAGCCCGGCTTCACCCATCCGCATCCTTCGGACTGACCTGTATGAAGCTTGCACGCGACAGCCGGGCAGATCCGTCGCGACATTCGACGTCGCGGTCGGGGCATGGCCGGTGGTCAGGCGCCGAAGGCTGACAGCCCGGTCTGCGCCCGCCCGAGGATCAGCGCATGGACGTCGTGGGTGCCCTCGTAGGTGTTCACCGCCTCGAGGTTCATCATGTGCCGGATCACGTGGTACTCGTCCGCGATGCCGTTGCCGCCGTGCATGTCGCGAGCCTCGCGGGCGATGGCGAGCGCCTTGCCGCAGCTGTTGCGCTTGCACAGGCTGATCATCTCCGGCGCCGCGCGGTGCTCCTCCATCAGCCGGCCGAGGCGCAGCACCGCCTGCAGCCCGATGGCGATCTCGGTCTGCATGTCGGCGAGCTTCTTCTGGATCAGCTGGGTGGCGGCGAGCGGGCGGCCGAACATCATGCGCTGCATCGTGTAGTCGCGGGCGGCGTGCCAGCAGAACTCGGCGGCCCCCAGCGCGCCCCAGGCGATGCCGTAGCGGGCATTGTTCAGGCACGAGAACGGACCGCGCAGGCCCTGCACGCCGGGCAGCATGTTCTCCGCGGGCACGAAGACGTCGTCCATCATGATCATGCCGGTCTTCGACGCACGCAGGCTGAACTTGCCCTCGATCGCCGGCGCACTGAGACCCTTCATGCCGCGCTCCAGGATGAAGCCGCGTATGGCGCCCTCGTCGTCGCGTGCCCAGACCATGAAGACATCGGCCAGCGGCGAATTGGTGATCCAGGTCTTGCTGCCGCTGACAAGATAGCCGCCGTCCACACTCCTGGCGCGGGTGCGCATGCTGCCCGGATCGGAGCCGGCGTCCGGCTCCGTCAGGCCGAAGCAGCCGACCAGGGCGCCGCTCCGCAGCCCGGGCAGGTACCGCTGCCGCTGCTGCTCGGAGCCGAATGCCCGGATCGGATACATCACCAGCGAGGACTGCACCGAGAAGGCGGAGCGGTAGCCGCTATCCACCCGCTCCACCTCGCGGGCGATCAGTCCATACGCCACGTAGCCGACCCCGGCGCAGCCATACCCATCGAGCGTGGCGCCGAGGAAGCCCATCTCGCCCATCTCGTTCATGATCTCGCGGTCGAAGCTCTCGTGGCGGTTGGCCATCAGCACGCGGGGCATCAGCCGGTCCTGGCAGTAGGCGCGGGCGGCGTCTCGCATGGCGCGCTCGTCCCCGGTCAGCTGGTCGTCGAGCAGCAGCGCGTCTTCCCAGGCAAACCGCCCCATGGGTCGCGCCCGGGGCGCGCCGCCC
Source organism: Lichenicoccus roseus (assembly GCF_005844085.1). Taxonomy (GTDB): domain Bacteria; phylum Pseudomonadota; class Alphaproteobacteria; order Acetobacterales; family Acetobacteraceae; genus Lichenicoccus; species Lichenicoccus roseus. The sequence continues at coordinate 826,575 of NZ_VCDI01000002.1, read as the reverse complement.
GGTGGCAGGTCCTGCTGCGGCTCGGCCTCGGCGGCCTCGGCTACGGGAATCGGGGTGCTGACATCCATGCCGGGATCTCCTCGTTCCGGCGCTTCCGAGCCGGCGCCGATCACCAAGGATATCAGCCGGAAGCGCGGCCCGTCATCGCAGCCCGCCAGCACGCCTGCGAGAGATCGCGCCCGGCGTCAGCGCACGCCCTGCGTCGACAGGCTGCCGGCGAACATGCCGCTGCGCCGGAAATCACGCGGCGTCATGCCGTAGTAGCGGCGGAACAGCTTGGTGAAGTAGTTGGCGTCGGCGAAGCCGCAGCGCTGCGCGATGATCTTGATCGGATCCGGCTCGGTCTGCAGCCGTCGCGCCGCCTCCTCCATGCGCACGCGCAACCGGTAGCGCGCCGGCGGCACGCCTTCCACGGCGCTGAACAGCCGGCTGAAATGGTACCGGCTGTAGCCGCTGGCCTCCGCCATCCGCCCGACATCCACCGGAGCGCCGGCAGCCCCGTGCACCAGCGACACCGCGCGCTCGATCGCCGCCGGCCGCTTCGAGCTGGTCCGCACCTCGCCCCACGCCAGCAGCTCGTCGGCAAGATGCATTGCGATCGAATACGCCATCTGCGAGCTGCGTGCCGGCGACGTCACCTCGCCATCCAGCACCGCCCGGCAGTACGCCGCCATCCGGTCGATGCCGGCCGCGCCGAGCCGCACCAGCGGCCCCGCCTCCAGCAGCTGCCGCCACAGCCGCAGCACCTCCGAGCCGTTCAGGCAGATCCAGAAGAACTCCCAGCCATCGCCGGGCGCCAGCCAGTAGCGATGGTCGTGCGGGAACGACAGCAGCATGGTCTGGCCGGGCAGCACCTCGTGCATGCTGCGGCCGTGGCGCAGCCGGCCGCGGCCGGACAGCGTGTGCTGCAGCAGCACGAACGGCGCATCGCCGCGCCTGAGGCCATTCCAGTCATAGGGACGGTGCGGATCGTGGCGGCGCTGGTCGTAGCCGGCGCTGGTGACCATGGCATGCAGCCGGTAGCGCTGCTTCGGAAACGCCAGCGACACCGCGCGGGAGCCGGCGTCCGCAACATCGGTCAGCACGAAAATGCTGGTTTAGGCACAGCTTTCCTCTTTCCCCTGCATCTAGCCCCGCTATGGGTAGCAAGAACTTACCTTTCGCAAAAGGATGGCGTCATGAAGGTCGCGGTGATTGGAGCCGGCAGCGTCGGCTTCACGCGCAAGCTGGTGCGGGACATCCTCAAGGTCGAGGCGCTGCAGGACACCGAGTTCGCGCTGCACGACATCAACGCCGGCAATCTCGACATGGTCGCCCAGATCGTTCGCAAGGATATCGAGGCCAACCGGCTCCCCGCCCGTGTCAGCACCTCGACGGAGCGCCGCGCGGCACTCACCGGCGCGCGCTACGTGATCTGCTGCGTGCGCATCGGCGGTCTTGATGCCTTCCACCACGACATCGAGATCCCGCTGCGCTACGGCGTCGACCAGTGCGTCGGCGACACCATCTGCGCCGGCGGCCTGATGTACGGCATGCGCACGGTGCCGGAGATCCTGGCGTTCTGCCGCGACATCCGCGAGGTCGCCGAGCCGGGGGCCTGGTTCCTCAACTATGCCAACCCGATGGCGATGAACACCTGGGCCGCGATCGAGCATGGCGGCGTCGCCAACACCGTCGGCCTGTGCCACGGCGTGCAGCATGGCTGGCGGCAGATCGCCGAGGTGCTGGGGGCGAAGGATGCTAACGAAGTCGAGTACATCTGCGCCGGCATCAACCACCAGACCTGGTATGTCGACCTGCGCTGGAACGGCCGGCGCATCGGGCGCGACGAACTGCTGGCAGCGTTCGAGCGGCATCCGCAATACAGCCAGGAGGAGAAGGTCCGCATCGACGTGCTGCGCCGCTTCGGCGTCTATTCCACCGAGAGCAACGGCCATCTCAGCGAATACCTGCCCTGGTATCGCAAGCGGCCCGACGAGATCCCGGGCTGGATCGACCTCACCAACTGGATCAACGGCGAGACCGGCGGCTACCTGCGCTACTGCACCGAGCAGCGCAACTGGTTCGAGACAGACTTCCCGCGCTGGCTCGGCGAGGCCGGCGCACCGCTCGCGGACTACACGCGCTCGGACGAACATTGCAGCCACATCATCGAGGCGCTGGAAACCGGCAAGCCTTATCGCGGCCATTTCAACGTCCGCAACCAGGGCCTGATCACCAACCTCGCATCGGACTGCATCGTCGAGACGCCCGGCACCGTCGACCGCTTCGGGCTCAACATGACTGCCGGCATCACCCTGCCGATGGCCTGCGCCGCCACCTGCAGCGTCACGGTGAACGTGCAGCGCATGGCGCTCAAGGCGGCGGTCGAGGGCGATCTCGAGATGCTGCGCCTCGCGATGCTGCACGACCCGCTGGTCGGCGCCGTGTGCAACCCCGAGGAGGTCTGGCAGATGGTCGACGAGCTGCTGGTGGCGCAGGCGCAGTGGCTGCCGCAGTTCGCCGATGCGATCCCCGGGGCGCGGGAGCGCATGGGCCGGGCCCGTCCCTCCGCCAAGGCCTCGACGGGTGCGGCGCGGCTGTCGGTGCGCAGCGTCGAGGAACTGCGCGAGGCCAGGGCGCCACGCGATGCCGCCCACTCGCCTTCGGAACTGGCAGGCTAGATACTGAACAGGCCCGCAAGAGGCCTGGAGGAACAGGACATGTCCGAGAGCAAAGCTCCCAACACGATCACCCGGCGCCAGGCTGGCGCAGCCATGTTGTCCGCTGGCGCAGCCATGTTGTCCGCCGGTGCCCTGGTGGCTGCCGGCGCACCGTCCGCGCGTGCGGCCGATCCCGTCACGCTGAAGTTCTGGGTCGCCTGGGATCCTGCGCTGCCCGACAGCAAGATCGCACAGGCCAAGATCGCGCAGTACGAGGCGGCGCATCCCGGCGTCACCATCGAGCTGCAGAACATGTCGTTCGAGGCGATGCACGACAAGCTGGTGACCGCCATCGCCGGCGGCCAGGGCCCGGACATCAGCTGGGGGCTGGCCGAATGGCTCGGCGAACTCGACCGCATGGGCGCGCTCGCCGACCTCACCGACGCGGTGGATGGCTGGCCGGACAAGGCCGCGATCTATCCGAACGTCTGGACCGGGCTTGCGGTCAACGGCCGCATCAAGGCGGTGCCGCATTACCTCGGGATACGCGCCCTGCTCAGCCATCAGGCGCTGCTTGCCAAGGCGGGCATCACGGCGCCACCGCAGAGCTGGCCGGAGCTGCTGGACCAGGCAGCGACGATCCGTGCGAAGACCGGCAAGTATGCCTTCGCGGTGGCCAACGACACCGTCCGCGCGCCGCAGGAGTTCTTCATGTTGCTGGTGCAGAACGATGCGCCGCTGGCGGAACTGGTGCCGGGGTCCGGTCCAGCCCGCTACCGCAACAACTGGGACCGCGACCCGGCTCAGCTCAGGCGCGGCACCGAGGTGATGGCGCTGTATCGCGACCTGCTCGCCCGCGGCGCGATCGCGCCGAACTCGACCAGCTGGGGATGGGAGGAGGAGGACAACAACTTCGCCCTCGGCCAGTATGCGATGGTGATGGACGGCTCCTGGATGCACCTGCACGAAAGCCAGTATCCGGATAGCATGCGCGACGTGCAGATCACGCCGCCACCCGGCCTGCGCAACCGCCGCACCTATTTCGAGATCAATCCGTTCTATGTCTACAAGGCGTCGGCACACCTGCAGCAGGCCACCGACTTCGCGCATTTCCTGATCACCCGGGACTACCAGGCCGCCGCCCGTCCCGCCGACAGTCCGCGCACCGATGTGGTCGGCACCGGCAAATGGGGCACCTCGTTCAGCAGCCTCGCCGCCAGCGGCGTGCCGTTTCCTCCGGTGGCGCTCGGCCAGATCACCCGCGCCATGCAGGATGCGATCGGTCGCGTGCTGCTGCGACAGGAGGAGCCGCAGGCGGTGGCCGCGCGCTTCGGCAAGGCGGTCAACCACGCACTGCGCCAGTCGGGCGAGCTTGCCGCCGGCTGAGCCGATGCGCCACTCCGCCATCCTGAAGCGGCAGGACCGGATCGCCACGCGCTCCGGCGCCCGCCACGAGCCCGGCCGGCAGGCGCAGCTCCGACGCCTCGCGGTACTCTACACCGCCCCGGTGGTGCTGCTGCTGCTGGTGCTGATCGCCTATCCGCTGCTGCGCGTGGTCTGGGAGTGCGTGCGCTACGTGAACCTGGTGAACCCGACGGTGCGGGGTTTCGCCGGGCTCGACAACTTCCGCACCGTCCTGCAGGACGACGATTTCCTGCCGGCGCTGCGGAACACCATGATCTGGACCGCGCTTTCGGTCGCAGGCGAATACGTCCTCGGGCTGGCATCGGCCCTGGCGCTGGCCCGCAACGTGCCTGGCCGCGGCATCTTCCGGGCGCTGATCATCGTGCCCTGGGTCATCCCGATCGTCGTCGCCGGCCTGACCTGGAGCTGGATGCTGACCCCCGAATACGGCATCCTCAACCACTGGCTGGTGCAGCTCGGCATCATACGCCAGCCGATCGCCTGGCTCGGCCAGCCCTCGACGGCGCTGTTTACCGTCACACTGGTCAATATCTGGCGGTCGTTCCCGTTCTACACCATCAGCCTGCTGGCCGCCCTGCAGGCGGTGCCGCGCGAACTGCACGAGGCCGCCGCTGTCGATGGCGCCGGCACGCTGATGCGGTTCCGCGTCATCACCATGCCGCACATCAGGACCGTCTCGCTGACGCTGATCCTGATCCACGTGATCTGGACGGCGATAAACTTCGACTTCATCTGGGTGATGACCCAGGGCGGACCGCTCGACGCCTCCGAGACGTTGCCGATCATGATCTATCGCTACGCCATGCAGCAGTTCGACGTCGGCGCCGCCTGCGCGCTGGCGAGCATGATGATGGGCTTCATGGCCAGCATCGTATTCGTCCAATATTATGCGGCCCGGGCCAGGAGGCCGGCATGATCGTCGCCGGCCGGGCTGAGCAGCGCCTGCACGACCGGCTCACCTATATCGTGCTCGTAGCCTTGTCGCTGTTCTGCCTGTTCCCGTTCGTCTGGATGCTGGACACGGCGCTCAAGCCGATCGTCGAGGTGCAGAGCCTGAGCCCCTCGCTGCTGATCCGCCATCCGACGCTGGCCAGCTTCCGGCACGTGCTGCTCGAGACCGAGTTCGGGATCTACTTCCGCAACAGCCTGATCGTCGCCGGCACCGCCACGCTGCTCGCCATGATCGTCTCGATCTTCGCCGCCTACGTGCTGAGCCGCTGGCCGCGCATGACGCTGACCCGGGCGGTCGGCGGCGCATTGCTGCTCTCGCAGATGATCCCCGGCGTGCTGCTGCTGATCCCGCTCTACATGCTGATCCGCCAGATGGGCCTGCTGAGTTCCTATCTCGGCCTGGTGCTGGTGTATTGCAGCTTCACCATCCCGCTCTGCAGCTTCATGCTGAAGGGCTTCTTCGACGCCATCCCGCGTGAACTCGAGGACGCCGCCGAGCTCGATGGCTGCAGCCGCACCGGCATAATCCGGCGCATCCTGCTGCCGCTCTCCGCCCCCGGGCTGCTGGCCGCCGCCGCGTTCGCCTTCATCAATGCGTGGAACGAATTCATGTTCGGCTACGTGCTGATCAACGACGACGCGCATCGCACGCTGACCCCCGGCATCATGCTGTTCCGCAGCGCGCACGTCACCGACTGGGGCAGCCTGATGGCCGCCTCGGTGCTGGCGGTGGTGCCGGTCGCCGGCTGCTTCCTCTACCTGCAGCGCTATCTCATCGAGGGTCTGGCCGCGGGTGCGGTAAAGGGCTGAGGACCGCGCACGCCTCGACCCTTGTCCGGGGGCAGGCAACGGGGCAAACATGTCGGCCTCGCGCTGGAGACGACATGGCTGTTCAGACGGATCCCCAGACGGCCGGCCCCGCTCCCTCCGGCCCCGACTTCTCCGGCCCCGACTTCTCCGGCCACGACTCCCATGGCCATCACCCGGAGTCCGGACCGCGCCGGGACTTCCTGACCCTGCTCACCGGGGCGGCGGCGGTGATCGGTGCCGGCGCCTTCGCCTTCCCGTTCCTCGACAGCCTGGCGCCGGTCGGCGGCCCGGATGCGGCCGACGCCACGGTGGATGTCGATCTGAGCAAGATCGCGCCCGGACAGCAGATCGTCGTGGTCTGGCGCGGCAAGCCGGTGTTCGTGGTGCACCGCACGCCGAAGGCGCTGCTCGGCCTGCAGGACACCAACCTCACCGACCGGTTGCGCGACTGGGCGTCGCGCGAACGCCAGCAGCCCGACTACGTGGTCAACTGGCACCGCTCGATCGCGCCGGAATACGGCGTCATGGTCGGCATCTGCACGCATCTCGGCTGCGTACCCGGCTACGTGCCGAACCCGTCCGCCACCGATCCGGTCGCGAACTGGCCGGGCGGCTATGCCTGCCCCTGCCACGGCTCCAAGTTCGACCTCGCCGGCCGGGTGTTCCAGGGTGCACCCGCGCAGTACAACCTGCCGGTGCCGCCGTACTCGATGCCGACCAGGAGCAGCCTGCGCATTGGCCTGAGCCCGGACGATCTCGACTTCGACTTCAGCACCATCCGCCAGCTCTAGCCGGACATCCTCCGATGTCCCCCGCCTACGCCGCAGCGAGGCCCGGGACACCACCATGATCGCCGCCGTCGAAGGCTGGCGGGCCGGGCTGTTCGCGCGACGGCAGTGGCTGCCGAACATCGTCTCCGGCCTGATCGTCGGCGTCGTCGCACTCCCGCTCGGCCTGGCCTTCGCGATCGCCTCCGGGGTGCGGCCGGAACAGGGTCTGTACACCTCCATAATCGGCGGCCTGGTGGTGTCGCTGTTCGGCGGCAGCCGCATCCAGATCGCCGGGCCGACCGGCGCCTTCATCGTCATCCTGGCCGGCGTGGTGGCGCGGCATGGCGCGGACGGGTTGCTGGTGGCCACCGTGATGGCCGGCGTGATGCTGCTGGCGATGGGGCTCGCCCGCTTCGGCGCCGCCATCCGTTTCATCCCCGACCCGGTGATCAGCGGCTTCACCGCCGGCATCGCGGTGATCATCTGGGTCGGCCAGTGGCACGACTTCCTCGGCCTGCCGCGGACCGGCGGCGAGCATTTCCACGAGAAGCTGGTCCAGCTGGTGCGCGCGCTGCCGCAACTGCATCCCGCGACCACCGGCCTCGCGCTCGCCAGCATCGCGCTGGTGCTGCTCGGTCCGCGCATCCCCGGTCTGCGGCGGGTGCCGGGGCCGCTGATCGCCCTGGTGGTGGCGACCACCCTGCAGGCGACGCTGCACCTGCCCGGCGTCGCCACCATCGGCAGTGCGTTCGGCGGCATCCCGCGCGGGCTGCCGCACCTGACCCTGCCGCGGCTCGGCTTCGACCAGGCGCTGTCGCTGCTGCCGTCGGCCTTCACCATCGCCATGCTCGGCGCCATCGAGAGCCTGCTGTCGGCGGTGGTAGCCGATGGCCTGGCCGGCACCCGGCACAACTCCAACCAGGAGCTGATCGGACAGGGTATCGCCAACATCCTGAGCCCGCTCTGCGGCGGCATCGCGGCCACCGGCGCGATCGCCCGCACCGCGACTAACTTCCGCAACGGCGGCACCGGGCCGCTGGCCGGTATCGTGCACGCCCTCACCCTGGTCGCGGTATTGCTGGTGGCGGCGCCGCTGGCCGGCATGATCCCGCTCTGCGCACTGGCCGCGATCCTGTTCGTGGTGGCCTGGAACATGAGCGGGGCGGCGCACTGCCTGCGCATGGTGCGCACCGCGCCGGTGGCGGACGTGGTGATCCTGCTGATCACCTTCGCGCTTACGGTACTGACCGATCTGGTGATCGCAGTGAATATCGGCGTGATCCTGGCGATGCTGCAGTTCCTGCGCCGCATGGCGTCCAGCGTCGAGGTGGTGGCGCAGGACGCGACGGCGCTGTCCGTATCCCTGCCGGCCGGCGTGGTCGTCTATAGTATAGAAGGCCCGTTGTTCTTCGGCGCGGTGTATACGCTGGAGCGCGCCCTCGGCCACACCGGCACCGACCCGCGCTGCCTGATCGTGCGGCTGGGGCATGTGCCGTTCATGGACATCACCGGCATCCAGGCGCTGCAGGAGGCGACCGCCAACCTGGAGCGCCGCGGCGTGAAGGTGATGTTCTGCGAGGCCAACATGCGTGTGCTGCGCAAGCTGCTGCGCGCCGGCCTGTTCCCGCGCGATGGGCCGCGCCGCTACCGCTCGACGCTGGTGGCGGCCCTGGAACGCGCCGGATGAAGACGGGCCGCATGTAATGGCATGGGTTTTGATTGCTTTTTGCAACAAAAACCCGCACAACGAAGGTGTCTTGCGCCGTGTTTCGCCTGATGCCCGACCTGGTCCGGTTGTGGGCGCTTGTTTCTACTAGGCAACGGTATCGGGCGCGACATGGCAACCTTCAACGAGACCTCCAAGTCGACCTCCGGGATCTATTCCGGCGACTACCTGTTCTCGAACCTCGGGAACTGGTCAGGTGGCGCGCTCCCGACCGGCACCGTGGCGATTACCCTCACCCTCGGCGCGAACACCACCATTGCGGTGGACGATAGCGTGAGTGTCGGCACCCTGACCTATGGCGGTGTGCTCAACGGCAGCACATTCCTGGTCGGCGGTTCGCTCTCCGCAACGACGCTGGGCACGCTCGCTGCTGGCGTCACGACCACCGTCGCCAATGGCGGCAGCCTCGGCTTCTCTGCTGCAACCGTGTTCGGAACCAACAATACGCTCAACGTCAACGGCAACATGACCGTCGCGGCGGGGCTCAGCTTCGGCACGGCGACCAACGCCTCGACGATGACCGTCGGCAACGGCGGCGTCCTGACCGTTGCGGGTTTAAACCTGACCGGTGTCGGCGGCGGCACCACCATCCAGGCTGGCGGCACTCTCAACGTGACCGGCATCCTTGCCGTCGGGGTCAACGCGAATTCCCCCAACCCCGCCCTGGCCGACTCCCTCAGCATCTCAGGCACCGCGAACATCAACATCTTCGAGCTCGTGAACGGCACCGTTGCGATTGCCGGGAAGACCACTATCACGTCGAGCGGAACCAACACCTACGCCGTCAACAAGGGCGGCAGCCTGGAGATCACAAGCTCGATCAGCAGCTTCCTCTCCAATTTTGGGCCAACCATCTTCAACATCAATGGCGGCGCGGTAAAGCTCGATGCTCCCGTGACGTTTGGAAACGTGTCCGGGGCCTCCATAAACTTCGGCTCCAGCGTCACCTACGGAGGTGGATCGTTCTCTCTTGGCAACGCTGTCATCACCGGCACCGGTACTGGCAGCACCTTCGCCTACGGCGTCACCGGCGTCATGGTTGGCGACAGTTTCGAGATCGGCACGCAGAAATACACCTCCGCCGCCTACACCCTCGGCACCCACACTTTGGTTCTCAGCGGCACCGGCCAGACGCTGACTCTGAACAACGTCACCGGCACCGGCCTTACGAGCAGCTCGTTCAACGTGAGCGCCGCAGCGGACGGCGGTACGACCATCAACGTCAGCTGCTTCCTCGCCGGCTCCCAAATCGAGACGACCCGGGGCGAGGTCGCGATAGAGACCCTGCGCGAAGGCGACGAGGTGGTGACGCTTGAGGACGGTCGGCCAGGCGTCTCGAAGATCCGCTGGCTCGGACGCAGCGTCGTCGACGCCGGCGGCGGCAGCAACTCCTTGCTCCCGATCCGCATCCGCGCCCATGCCTTTGCCCCCGGCCAGCCGCGCCGCGACCTGCTGGTCACGCCGGAGCATTGCATCCTGGTCGATGGCGGCCTGATCCCGGCGCGCATGCTGGTGAACGGCGTCAGCATCGTCGAGGAGCAGGGCCTCAAAAGCTATACGGTGCACCATGTCGAGTGCGAGCGGCACGTGATCCTGTTCGCCGAGGGATTGACCACCGAGAGCTATCTGGATACCGGCACCAGCGGCAATTTCGGCATCCAGGACCGCAAGGCAGCCGACTGGACCTCTGACGCCGCCGCACCGCTCACCACCTCGCGGGCCATCGTCGAGCCGATCTGGCGGCGGCTGCTGGAGCGCGCCGGCGCCCGGATGCCGGGGCAGGAGGAAATCGGCTCCAACGATCCCGACCTCCGCCTGCGTCTTCAGGATGGCAGCGTGCTGCGCGCCCGCACCCGGCGCGGCAAGCGGCACTTCTTCGTGCTGCCCGCCGGCGCCGGCGCCACCATGCTGCTGTCGCGCTCGGCGATCCCGGCCGAGATCGAGGGACCGTTCGTCGATGACCGGCGCCGGCTCGGCGTGCAGGTCAGCCGAGTGCTGCTGTGGAACGGGCTCGAGAGTGAGCCGCTGCCGGTTGCGGACGGCAGGCGGCCCGGCTGGCATGCCCCGGATGCCAGCGATGCGGCCTGCTGGACCAACGGCCAGGCCGAGCTCTGCCTGCCGCCGATCGCGTGCAACGTCGTGCTCGAGATCGAGCTCGCCGGCACCGCATGCTATCTCCGGCGACCCGCATGGGCTTCTCTCGCGGCTTGACGCCGGGCCGCCCCGGCCCCAGGTTCCGCCCCGCCAGACGGCCGGACGGTCGCTGCCGCGCCTGAGCTGCCCGCAAGGGTCGCGCCAGGCAAGGTGGAGGAAAGTCCGGGCTCCACGAAGGAACGGTGCCGGTTAACGACCGGCGGGGGCGACCCCAGGGAAAGTGCCACAGAAAACAAACCGCCTGCACGCCCGGGCAACCGGACCCGCCTGCAGGCAAGGGTGAAACGGTGCGGCAAGAGCGCACCGCGCTTCCGGCAACGGCGGCGGCAGGGCAAACCCCACCGGGAGCAAGACCGAATAGGGGCGGCAGGGCGGGTTCGCGACCTTCGGGAAGCGGGCCACGTCCGGAGGTCTTTCGCCTCGCCGCCCGGGTTGGTCGCGCGAGGCACGCAGCGATGCGTGTCCCAGAGGAATGACCGTCTCGTGCCGCAAGGCACGGACAGAACCCGGCTTACAGGCCGTCTGGCACCTTCTTCTATATTCTTACGGCGTCGAATCGACACCAATCCGCCTGCCGCGCCGCCGGTCCGGTGGGCAGCGTGCCGACATCGACGCTCCAAGTCGCCCGGGAGGGAGAACATTACAAGAACAGTCATCTAGTTTTAGAGCGATGCCGCAACTGTTGGACAACCAACCCACTGAACTTGCGCGCCCCCTGTGAAACCGCACAAGTCGTGGAAACAACATGCTTTCTGGTTTGACCACCCATGTTGGCCCATGATATCCCAAGGATGCCCACGATACAGAGCGCTACATGTTTGCCGCGCGGACCGGACATCCGGATCGGCCCCGCGGCAGATCGGGAGCGTAGCGGAAGTGGGCGGCGGTCGCGCTGCATGACGCGCGCGGACCATGAGGGGGGCGTCGCACAGCATGAGCGTGTTCCTCGGGACCCACCAGAACCGCCTCGACGCCAAGGGCCGCGTCTCGGTCCCCGCCGGCTTTCGCACCGCGCTGCGTGAGCGCACGGCACGCGAGCAGGGCGTCGCCGTCGACGAGATGCAGGGCCCTGTGCAGATCGTGCTGCGCCCCTCGCACAAGCATCCCTGCATCGAGGCCTGGCCGCCTGCGGCGTTCGCAGCGCTCGCCAGCCCGCTCGACAAGCTCGACATGTTCTCGGAGGACCATGACGACCTCGCGGCTGCGATTTATGCCGACGCCTATCCCATCGATGCGGACAAGGAGGGGCGAATCATGCTTCCAGAGATCCTGTCCGCGCATGCGGGATTGATCGATTCGGTCGCATTCATGGGGCTGGGCCACATCTTCCAGATCTGGGAACCGAAGGCTGCAGAGCAGCGCCGCACCGAAGCACGCGCAAGGGCGCGCGCCGTTAGCCTTCCGGGCGCGCGCGCCGGGAGCCCGTCATGAACGCGCGCCGTATCCGCGACACGTCCACGACATCCGAGACCGGCGCTGCAGGAACCGCAATCGGCCATGCGCCGGTGATGCTGCCGGAAGTTCTCGACATGCTGTCTCCGCGCGACGGCGGCGTCTATCTCGACGGCACCTTTGGCGGCGGCGGCTATGCGCGCGGCATCCTGGCTTCTGCGCGCTGCACTCTCTGGGCGATCGATCGCGACCCGCAGGCGATCGAGCGCGGCGCCAGCCTGATGCAGGAGCTCACCGGGGGCGACGAGCACGACAGCCGGCTGCATCTCATCGAGGGCAGCTTCGGCAGCATGATGGCGCTGCTCGCCGAGCGTGGCGTGCAGCGGCTCGACGGGGTGGTGCTCGATCTCGGCGTGTCCTCCTTCCAGCTCGACGATCCCGCGCGCGGCTTCTCGTTCCGCGCCGATGGCCCGCTCGACATGCGCATGAGCCGGCACGGCCAGAGCGCCGCCGACCTGGTGCGTACGCTGCCGGAAGCCGAACTTGCCGACACCCTCTACACGCTCGGCGAGGAGCGGCTGTCCCGGCGGGTGGCGCGCGCCATCGTCGCCGCCCGCGCGCAGGCGCCGATCGAGACCACGCTGCAGCTCGCCACCATCATCCGCTCGGTGGTGCCGCCCGATCGCAAGGGTCGCATCGATCCCGCCACCCGGTCGTTCCAGGCGCTGCGTCTGCGCGTCAACGACGAACTCGGCGAAATCGAGCGCGGGCTGGCCCAGGCCGCCGAACTGCTCGCGCCCGGCGGCCGGCTGGTGGTGGTCGCGTTCCATTCCCTCGAGGATCGCATCGTCAAGCGCTTCATGGTCGAGGCGGCCGGACGCCTGCCCTCGCCGTCGCGCCACGATCCGCGCGGCCTCGACGCGAAAATCACCCCGCCGCGCTACCGGCTGCTCTCCAGGGGCGCCGCGCGTCCCGGCGAGGGCGAGGAGAGCACGAACCGGCGCGCCCGCAGTGCCAGGCTACGCGGCCTCGAGCGTCTCGACGGCACTGGACCCACAAGCACTGCGCCCGCAGCACCGACCACGTCCGAAGCTCCGACCCTGTCGGCAGGAAGCCACCCATGATCCGACCCCTTACCTTTTTCTGCGTCGTGCTTGCCGGAACCTCCGGCCTGTACCTGTACACCGAGAAGCACCAGACCACGGTGCTCGACCAGAAGATCTCCAAGGTCGTGCAGGAGACCCAGCAGATACGCGAGCGCACCGCGATGCTGCGCGCCGAGTGGGCGCTGCTGAACCAGCCCGACCGGCTGCAGTCGCTGGCGACGCGCTTCCTGCCGCAGCTGCATCCGCTCGATCCTGGCCAGTTCGTGCAGCTCGCCTCGATCGAGCAGCGCCTGCCGCCGGTTGTGCAGCCGGCAGTACCTGCGCTGGCGCAGCCGACCGAACTTGCGCCGGTGCAGGTCATGGCGCGCGCGATGGCGCCCTCCGAGCCGGTCACCCTGTCCGACACGCCGTCCGCCCCTGAGCTACAGACCGCCCCTGAGCTGCAGACCGCCACGGCCGAGCCCGCCCCGGAGGAGCACGTGCGGCATGAGGGCGCCGCCGTGCAGACGCCGCATCGCATCGCCGCGCCCCGCACCGCGCATGCCCTGATGGTGGCAGCCGCGCAGCATCCGGCACACGCGGTGGCGCGCGCCGCGCCGCGCTCGATGCGGACCGCGTCGATGGTGCAGATGGCATCCTACTCGGCGCCACCGCTGCGCCGCCTGATCCCGATCGCCGGACCGTCGCATCCGGCGCCGCTGCCGATCGCCGCCTGGCGCCCGGCGCAGCGTTTCGCCTCGGTGCAGCGCTACCAGGCGTCCTCCTACCAGGCTGGCGGCTCGTCGCTGGGCTTCTCGCACGCGGCACTGCCGCCGCCGGTGCCGGTGCAGGACGGCAACTAGGCGTGTCGTTGACCCGAGCCCTATGCCGGACGAGACGGTGACGTGAGAGAGAACTCGCCGCGCGACCCAGACGGCCAGGACCCCGGCCGACAGGGTCACGAGACCGTTGTTCGCGTCACCCGGGGCGATCTCGCGCAGCGTGCCCTTATGGAGCGCATGCGGGTGCGCCTGCTCAGCGTGGCAGGCGGCTTCGGCGTGCTGTTCGGCGCTGTCGGCCTCAAGCTCACGCTCGCCACCGTGCTGCATCCGATGGCGCCGGCGCCGCGCCAGATCGCCCCGCAGGTACCCAGGCTGCCGACCAACCCCGCCGATCCCAAGGGGCTGATGGCGGACGATCTCAGCCTGTCGCATGTCAGGCGCGCCACCGTCACCGACCGCAACGGCCAGATCCTGGCGATCTCGCTGCCGATGGCGGCCGTGTTCGCCAACCCGCTCGAGCTGATGGACCCGAAGGATGCCGCGCAGAAGCTGAAGGCGATCCTGCCGACGCTGGATGTCGACGATGTGGTCAGGCGGCTGTCCGGCAAGAAGCAGTTCGTCTACATCGCCCGCGAGATCCCGCCGGAGAAGGAGCTCGCGATCAACGACCTCGGCATTCCCGGCATCTATTTCGAGCCGGGCGAGAAGCGCCGCTATCCGCTCGGCCGCACCGCGGCGCAGATCATGGGCGCGGTCGATGTCGACGATCATGGCGTCGCCGGCGTGGAGCGCTATTTCGACCATCGCCTGACCAGCGACAGCAAGCCGCTGCGGCTCTCGCTCGATGTGCGCGTGCAGGCGGTGGTGCGCGACGAGCTGGCCGCCGCAAAGACCGAGTTCCAGGCGATCGGCGCCTGCGCCATCGTGATGGACGTGCGCACCGGCGAAGTCGTCGCCATGGTCAGCCTTCCCGACTACGACGCCAACCTGTTCAACCACGCCACCGACGACCAGCGCTTCAACCGCGCCGTCACCGGCATGTACGAGCCCGGCTCGACCTTCAAGCTGCAGACCGCCGCGATGGCGCTGCAGGACAACGTCGCCCACGTCTGGGACAGGTTCTCCACCATCCCGATCCATGTCGGCCGCTACACCATCTCCGACATGAAGACCGATCATTTCGCGCCCTGGCTGTCGATGCCGGAGGTGATGGCCTACTCCTCCAACCCGGCGGCGGCGCATATCGCCCTCGATGTCGGCGCGAAAAGGCAGCAGGACTGGCTGCGCGCCATGGGCTTCTTCGCGCGCGTGCCGATCGAGCTGCCCGAGGCCGGCCACCCGATCATTCCAAGCGTCGCGCGCTGGGGCCAGTCCACGGTGATGACGGTGGGCTTCGGCCATGGCGTCGCCGAGCCGCCGCTGGCCATCGTGCGCGGCACCGCGGCGGCGGCCAACGGCGGCGTGCTGGTGAAGCCGACGCTGATCGCCCGGCCGGAGCCCGCGGAGACCCAGGACGATCGCCAGGCCAGCACCCTGTTCAGCCCGGCCGGGGCGGCGACCCCCGCCGGCGGCTACCAGGACGTGTCGGCGCACCTTCCGCTGAGCGACGGTCCGGCCAGCCGCGACAATTCCGATGTCGTCGGTGGCGAGGCCGAGATCGTGCCGGAGGGTCCCAAGCTGCTCTCGGACGCCAACTCGCTGCTGCTGCGCAAGATGCTGCGCCTGGTGGTCACCAAGGGCATCGGCAAGAGCGCCGAGGTGCCCGGCTACTTCGTCGGCGGCAAGACCGGCACGGCGGAAAAGGTCGGCGCACGCGGCGGCTACCTGAAGCACGTCAACATCTCAGCCTTCACCGGCATCTTTCCGATGAACACCCCGCGCTATGCGGTCTACGTCATGCTCGACAGCCCGATGGCGACCAAGGCGACCCACGGCTGGACGACGGCCGCCTGGAATGCGGCGCCGACCGTGGCCAAGATCGTTGCCCGCATCGGACCGATGCTGAGCCTGTTCCCGGCCGCCGATACGGCGGCGATCGATGCCGCGCTCGACATTCCGATGCAGCCCGCCACCCCGTCCGGTGCCCGCGAACTCGGCCCGGGCAACGATCCCGGCGATCCGCACGACGAGGCCCGGTCGCGCCAGCACGTCGCCACGCGCCACGACGCCAAGCCCGACCTGGAGCGGCTGCGCCAGACCATCTCCTGGCGCGATGCGCATCCGGCGAGGCGCGATGCGTCGGATGGTTCGCTGAAGACGAGCCGCGATGCGTCGGGTTCGCTGAAGACGAGCCGCGATGCGTCGGATGGTTCGCTGAAGACGAGCCGCGATGCGTCTCGATGACCTGGCCGGCGGCGAGATCGGGCTGACGGTCCCGGCCGGCGCCGGCGACACCGAGATCACCGCACTCACCCTGGACAGCCGGCAGGTTCGCCCTGGCACCCTGTTCGTCGCGGTGCCCGGGCGCAGCAGCGACGGACGCCGCTTCGTTGCGGACGCCGTCGCCGCCGGCGCCGCCGCGGTGCTCGCCCCGACCGGCACGTCCTGGCCGGAAGGGGTGCCGCCGCGACCGCTGCTGCTGGACAGCGAGCCGCGCTACACCGTGGCGCTGCTGGCGGCGCGCCTTGCCGGACCACAGCCGGAGCGCATCGCCGCCATCACCGGCACCAACGGAAAGACCAGCACGGCGGAGTTCCTGCGCCAGCTCTGGACCCTGGACGGATCCTCCGCCGCCAGCCTCGGCACCCTCGGCCTGATCGCGCCGAAGGCAGCACCCGCCGGCGGCACCTCGATGACCACGCCGGACAGCATCGCGCTCGCCGGCATCCTGTCCAGGCTGCGCCGGGACGGTGTCGAAGCGGTGGCGCTCGAGGCGAGTTCGCATGGCCTCGACCAGTACCGGCTCGACGGCGTCGCGATCACCGCCGCCGGCTTCTCCAACCTGACCCGCGATCATCTCGACTATCACGGCACCCTGTCGGAATACCGCCGCGCCAAGCTCCGGCTGTTCGACACCCTGCTGCCGGAGGGTGGCCTTGCCGCGGTGAACGCCGACATGGATGCGCAGACGCTGGAGCGCGTCACCAGCATCGCCAGGACCCGGCGCCACCAGCTGCGACTGGTCGGCGAGCGCGGCACCACGATGCGCCTGCTGCGCACCACGCCGCAGGCCGGCGGGCAGAGGCTGGAGCTGGAGATCGGGGGGCGCCGGCACGAGGTCGCGTTGCCGCTGCCAGGCCGCACCCAGGCTGACAACGTGCTGCTCGCCACCGCCCTCGCCGATCCCGACGATGCCTCGCTGGAGCGCCTGCTGCAGCATCTGCCCGCCCTCGCCGGCGTGCGCGGCCGCATGGAGCTGGCCGCCACGCTGCCGAACGGGGCCGCGGCCTATGTCGACTACGCGCACACCCCGGACGCACTCGAGCGGCTGCTGCACGGCCTGCGTCCGCATGCCGCCGGCGGCCGTCTGGTGGTGGTGTTCGGCGCCGGTGGCGACCGCGACCGGGGCAAGCGGCCGATGATGGGCGAAGTGGCGCAGCGCCTGGCCGACGTCGCCATCGTCACCGACGACAATCCGCGCAGCGAGACGCCGGCCGCCATCCGGTCCGAGATCATGGCCGCCTGCGGCAACGGGGTGGAGGTCGGCGGACGCGAGCGGGCCATCTCGGCGGCGCTGCAGGTGCTGCGTCCCGGCGACGTGCTGGTGGTCGCCGGCAAGGGACACGAGCAGGGGCAGACCATCGGCGACGAGACGCTGCCGTTCGACGATCGCGAGGTCATCCGCCGGCTCGCGGGAACGCCCGGTCACGGCCCCAGGGCCGCACCATGATCGCGCTCTGGACCCGCGACACGCTGCAGCAGGCGACCGGCGGCGCGGCCCGCGGCCCGATCGAGGCCACGGGCGTCTCGATCGACACCCGCAGCCTGCAGCCGGGCGACCTGTTCGTGGCCCTGGTCGGAGACAGTTCAGATGGCCACGCGCATGTCGCCCAGGCGCTGCAGCGCGGCGCGGCGGGTGCGGTGGTGCACGGCAAAAGCGGCCTCCGCGACGATCCGCGCCTGCTTCATGTGGCAGACACCAGGATGGCGCTCACCGACCTTGGCCGCTACGCCCGCGCCCGCTTCCGGGGCGAGGTGGTGGCGATCACCGGCAGCGTCGGCAAGACCACCACCAAGGAGATGCTGCGGACGGCGCTCTCGGCTCTCGGACCGACCCATGCGGCGAGCGGGTCGCACAACAACCACTGGGGCGTGCCGCTGACCCTGGCGCGGCTCGATCCGTCGGCATCGTTCTGCATCGCCGAGATCGGGATGAACCACCCGGGCGAGATCGCGCCGCTGGCCGCCCTGGTGCGCCCGGACGTCGCGGTCATCACCACCATCGCCGCCAGCCATATCGGTCACATGGGCAGCCTGGACGCCATCGCCGTCGAGAAGGGCGCGCTGGTCGAGGCGCTGCGTCCTGGCGGGGTCGCGGTGCTGCCGGCCGGCGCCACCGGGATCGAGCGTATCGCCAGCCGTGCCGAGGCGGCCGGCATCCGCGTGCTGCGTTTCGGCGAGGGTGCCGCGATCGGCCTGCACGACCTGCTACTTCAAGCGAACGACACCGACTATGTTGCTGATCTTGAGGGACAACGACTGTCCGTTCACCTGGCGGCACCGGGCCGGCACATGGCGATGAACGCACTCGCCTGCCTGGCCGCCGTGCATGCGCTGGGTGGCGACGTGGCGCGGGCCGCCGAAGCCCTGTCCGGCTTCAGGCCCGGCGACGGCCGCGGTGCCGTGCGGGCCCTGCCGGTGGGTGCGTCGTTGCTTGACGAAAGCTACAACGCTTCAGGCGCGTCGGTCCGGGCGGCGCTGGAAGTATTGTCGCGGTTTCCCACAGGTCGACGCGTGGCAGTCCTCGGCGACATGCTCGAACTCGGTGATTTTGCTACTTCCGAGCATCTGTCGTTGCTGCCGCACGTACGCGAATCGGCCGACATCGTCTATTGCTGCGGCGAGATGATGAGCAGGCTCTTCAACCAGTTGCCGCCCGCACTACGGGGCGCTTCGGCGGCGGATGCCGCCGCGCTGGCGCCGCTCGTAGCCGGCGCGATCCGGCCCGGCGACGTCGTCCTGGTCAAGGGCAGCTACGGCAGCCGCATGCGCGAAATCGTCGCCGCCCTCCTCGCGGCATCACCCGTCTCCGATAGCCCCACTTCCAGAAGCAGGGGCGATGCGCGCTGATGCTGTACAACCTGGCCCGCCCGTTCGCCGAGCAGTTCGCGCTGTTCAACCTGTTCCGCTACATCACCTTCCGCTCGGGCGCCGCCTGCCTGACCGCCTTGTTCCTGGCCCTCTGGCTCGGCCCTCGCGTGATTGCCCGGCTGCGCCAGGTGCAGCGCGGCGGCCAGCCGATCCGCGCCCTCGGGCCGGAGCGGCACATCCTGGAAAAGGCCGGCACCCCCACCATGGGCGGGGTGCTGATCCTGCTGTCGCTGTTCGTGTCCACCCTGCTGTGGGCGGATCTCTCCAACCGCTTCGTCTGGGCGGTGCTGGCAATCACCGGGGCGTTCGGCGCGGTCGGCTTCGCGGACGACTACCTCAAGCTGTCGCGGCGCAACACCAAGGGCGTGTCCAAGCGGGTGCGGCTCGGCTGCGAGTTCGCCGCCTCGCTAATTGGCGGCTGGTGGCTGAACAGCCTGATGCCGGCGCCGCTGGAAGGCACCGTGGCGTTCCCGTTCGTCAAGGAGCTGCTGCTGCCGCTCGGCTATGCCTTTCCGATCTTCGCGATGCTGGTGATCACCGGTTTCGGCAACGCGGTGAACTTCACCGACGGGCTGGACGGGCTGGCCATCGTGCCGGTGGTGATCGCCGCCCTGGTGTTCGCGCTGATCTCCTACCTGGTCGGCAACCGCATCTTCGCCGACTACCTGCAGCTCCATCCGGTGCCGGGCGCAGGAGAACTCGGCGTGTTCTGCGCCGCTCTGATCGGCGCCGGGCTCGGCTTCCTGTGGTTCAATGCGCCGCCGGCGGAAGTCTTCATGGGCGACACCGGCTCGCTGGCGCTGGGCGCGGCGCTGGGAGCCGTGGCGGTCGCGGTGAAACACGAGCTCGTCCTGTGCATCGTCGGCGGCCTGTTCGTGGTCGAGACGCTCTCGGTCATCATCCAGGTGTTCTGGTACAAGCGCACCAAGCGGCGCGTGTTCCTGATGGCGCCGCTGCACCATCATTTCGAGAAGAAGGGCTGGCAGGAGCCGAAGATCGTCATCCGCTTCTGGATCGTGTCCATCATGCTCGGCCTTGCCGGGCTGGCGACGCTGAAGATCCGATGAGCGGCATCGATCCGCGGACGCGCGCCTTCCCGGGGGACCTGTTCGCCGGCCGCCGGTATGCGGTACTCGGCCTCGGCCGCAACGGCGCCGCCGCCGCCCACGCGCTTGCCGGCATGGGCGCCGGGGTGATCGCCTGGGACGACCGCGAGGCCGCGCGCGACGCGTTGGCCGATGCGCCCACCACCGTGCGCCTGGCGCCGATCGACAGCCTGGACGGCATCGACGCGCTGGTGCTCTCCCCGGGCATTCCCCACCGACTGCCGGTGCCGCATCCGGTCGCGGCGAGGGCGCTGCTCGAAGGCATTCCGGTGCTGTCCGACGCCGAACTGCTGTTCGAGGCGGTGCGGGCGACCGGCAGCCGCGCCCGCTTCGCCGGCATCACCGGCACCAACGGCAAGTCCACCACCACCGCCCTGCTCGCCCACCTCCTCGCCGAGGCCGGCATTCCGGTCGCCGCCGGAGGCAATCTCGGCCCGGCCGCGCTCTCCCTGCCGCTGCTGCCGGATCGTGGCGTCTACGTGCTCGAGATGTCGAGCTACATGCTGGAGCGGCTCGCAACCCTGCGCTTCGATGCGGCGGCCTTGCTCAACCTTGCGCCGGACCATCTCGACCGGCATGGCGACCTTGCGGCCTACGGTGCGGTCAAGCTCGGCATCTTCGACCGCCAGGAGGAGGGCGACCTCGCCGTGCTCGGCCTCGACGACACCTGGTCGGCAGGACAGCAGGAGCATCTGCAGGACGGTCCGGCGGTGCTGGTCACCATCTCCGGCGAGGACGGCCTGCCGGCGCCCGCCCCCGCGCTGCCCGGCGCACACAATGCCCAGAACGCCCGCGCTGCCGTCGCCATGGCGCGACATCTCGGCGTGCCGGAAGCCGCGATCGCGCCGGCGCTGGCCAGCTTCCCCGGCCTCGCGCACCGCCAGCGCTTCGTGGCCGCCATCGACGCCATCGATTTCATCGACGACAGCAAGGCGACCAATGCCGACGCCGCCGCGCGGGCGCTCGCCTGCTACGACCGGCTGGTCTGGATTGCCGGCGGTGTTGCCAAGGCCGGTGGCATCGACGAGCTGGCGCCGTACTTCCCGCGCATCGCCGAGGCACTGCTGATCGGACGCGACGCACCGATGCTGGCGGCCACGCTGTCCGCGCACGGCGTGCGCCACCGCATCGTTGGCACCCTGGACAATGCCGTGCCGGCTGCCCTGGACGCCGCCCGGACGCACGCAGCACCGGTGGTGCTGCTATCGCCGGCCTGCGCCAGCTTCGACCAGTTCCCGGATTTCGAGGCACGCGGGCGGCAGTTCGCGTCCCTCGTGCAGGGCGCCTCCACCCTGGCGACGCCCGGTCCCGAGACGCCCGGTCCCGCGGCAGGTCCCGGGACGCCGGCCATCAGGATGGGGAGTGCCGCCTGATGCGCAGCCTGTCGCGGATCGACAACTCCTTGTTCGGGCGCTGGTGGCTGACCGTGGATCGCTGGACGCTTGGCTGCGTCGGCCTGCTGATCGGCTTCGGCTACGTGCTGATGCTGGCGGCGAGCCCGGCGGTCGCCGCCCGCATCGGCGCATCGCGCGACATGTTCATCCTCAAGCAGGTGATCTTCCTGGCCATTGCCGGCGGCGTCGTGATGGCGGTGTCGATGCTGCCGCCGAAGGGTGTGCGCCGGTTGTCGCTGCTGGGTTGCCTGATCGCCATCGCCGCCACCGCGCTCACCCTGGTGCACGGCATCGAGATCAAGGGCGCGCGCCGCTGGATCGCGCTGCCGATGATGTCGGTGCAGCCCAGCGAATTCCTCAAGCCCTGCTTCGCGGTGGTGACCGCCTGGCTGCTCACCGAGCGCCGCCGGCTGCGGCATTTCCCCGGCATGCTGGTCGCCTTCGGGGTGTTCGGCGTCATCCTGTTCCTGCTGAAGTCGCAGCCGGACATCGGCATGCTCACCGTCATCACCACGGTGTTCATGGCGCAGCTGTTCATCGACGGGCTGAACATGTTCTTCGTCGGCGTTGGCGTGAGTTCGATGGTGGCCGCCTTCGTCGGCGCCTACTTCGTGTTCCCGCACGTCCGCTCGCGGGTCGAGCGCTTCCTGCATCCCAATGTCGGCGACCACTACCAGATCGACACCGCGCTGCAGGCATTCGGCAACGGCGGCCTGCTCGGTCGCGGCCCTGGCGAGGGTCGCGTCAAGGATCTGCTGCCCGACGCGCACGCCGACTTTGTGTTCGCCGTCGCCGGCGAGGAGTTCGGGCTGCTGGTCTGCCTGTTCATCATAGGCGTGTTCTGCTTCATGGTGATCCGCACGCTGCTCAAGCTGCTGTCCGAGGACGACCCGTTCATCGTGCTGGCCTCCTGCGGGCTGGTCACCGGCTTCGGGCTGCAGGCCTTCGTCAACATGGGCTCGACGCTGCACCTGATCCCGACCAAGGGCATGACGTTGCCGTTCATCTCCTATGGCGGCTCGTCGGCGCTGTCGGTGGCGCTCACCATCGGCATGGTGCTGGCGCTGACCCGCCGGCGACCCCGTGTGCGGGTCCTGCAAGGCAACGGCCGCCGCGCGACGGTTCCGCAAGGCCGCACCACGTGACCGGCGCGATCGTCATCGCCGCCGGCGGCACCGGCGGACACTTCTTCCCAGCCGAGGCGCTGGGCGCCGAGCTGCTGTCGCGCGGCCACCGCCTGGTCCTGATGACCGACCGGCGCGGCGGCCAGCGCGAGACCGGCGTGTTCGCGCGCGGTCCGCAGCATGTGCTGCCGGGGGCGGGCATCGCCGGGCGCGGCATCGCCGCCCGTGCCCGCAACCTTGCCGCGATAGGCACCGGCGTGCTGGAAGCGCGCCGCCTGCTGTCACGCATCGACGCCGCTGCGGTAGTCGGCTTCGGCGGCTACCCGTCGGTGCCGCCGCTGGTGGCCGCGCGCTCGCTCGGCCGGCGGCGTCCGGCGGTGGTGCTGCACGAGGGCAACGCGGTGCTCGGCCTTGCCAACGCGCAGCTCGCCCGCTTCGCCGATGCGGTGGCGACCAGCTATCCGGACACCGCCCGGCTGCCGATGGGCGCCGAGGTGACCGTCACCGGCATGCCGGTGCGCCCCGACATCGCCGCCCTCGCCGGCCGGCCCTACGAGGCGCCCGGCGAGATCATCAACCTGCTGATCTGGGGTGGCTCGCTCGGCGCCAAAGTGTTCTCCGACATCATGCCGGACGTGCTGCAGCGCTTCGAACCAGGCCTGCGGGCGCGGCTGCGCATCACCCAGCAGGCGCGCGCCGAGGATGTCGAACGTGTGCGCGCCGCCTACGCGCAGGCCGGCATCCCGGCCGAGGTGGCGCCGTTCCTGTACGACATCCCGCGTCGGCTGGCGGAGGCGCACCTGGTGATCGGCCGCGCCGGCGGCTCCAGCGTCGCCGAGATCACCGTGGCCGGCCGCCCCGCCCTGCTGGTGCCGCTGCCGATCGCGGCCAGCGACGAGCAGACCGCGAACGCCACCGCCCTGGTCGCGGCAGGCGGCGGCTGGCTGGTGACGCAGCCGCATTTCAACAGCGTCGGGCTTTCAGCCCTGCTGCCGACGCTGCTGACCGACCCGCTGGCGCTGCCCAGCGCCGCCGCCGCGAGCGCCAGGCTGGGACGCCCGGATGCGGCGCGCCTGCTCGCGGATCTGGTCGAGAGCCGCTTGCGCCGGAAGGCGACCTCGGCCATCCCGCCCTCATCGGCACCGGAGACAAGAGCATGAGGGCGCTTCCGCTCAACATCGGCATGATCCACTTCGTGGGCATCGGCGGCATCGGCATGTCGGGCATCGCCGAGGTGCTGCACACGCTCGGCTATGCGGTGCAGGGCAGCGACATCGCCGAGAGCGCCAACGTGCTGCGCCTGCGCGCGTCCGGCATCCCGGTGCTGATCGGCCATGACGCCGCCAATCTCGGCAGCGCCCAGGTGGTGGTGATCTCGACCGCGGTGAAGCGCGACAATCCCGAGGTCGCCGCCGCCCGCGCGCGGCTGATCCCGGTGGTGCGCCGCGCCGAGATGCTGGCCGAGCTGATGCGGCTGCGCTGGTCGATCGCGGTCGGCGGCACCCACGGCAAGACCACCACCACCAGCCTGATCGCCGCCGTGCTGGAAGCCGCACGCCTCGATCCAACGGTGATCAACGGCGGCATCATCGAGGCGTATGGCACCAACACCCGCATGGGCGCCGGCGACTGGATGGTGGTCGAGGCCGACGAGAGCGACGGCTCGTTCCTGCGCCTGCCGGCGACCATCGCGGTGGTCACCAACATGGATCCCGAGCACCTGGACCACTGGGGCACCGCGGAGGCGATGCAGGCGGCGTACGACCAGTTCGTCTCCAACATTCCCTTCTACGGCTTCGCGGTGCTGTGCGTGGACCATCCGGCGGTGCAGCAGATGATCCCGCGGCTGTCCGACCACCGCATCATCACCTACGGCTTCAGCCCGCAGGCCGACGTGCGCGCGGAAAAGCTGGTGGCCGACAAGCGCGGCGCCACCTTCGAGGTCGCCGTCACCGACCGAGCCCGCCGTCGCAGCCGCCGGCTGGGGCCGTTCCGTCTGCCGATGCTGGGCAGCCACAACGTGTCGAACGCGCTTGCGGCCATCGCCGTCGCGGTCGAGATGGAGATCGACGACGGCACGTTGCGGTCCGCGTTCGCCGGCTTCAAGGGCGTCAAGCGCCGCTTCACCCGCACCGGGGAGGCCGGCGGCATCAGCATCGTCGACGACTACGGCCATCATCCGGTGGAGATCGCCGCGGTGCTGAAGGCGGCGCGCCAGGCCGGCGCCCGCGACGTGGTCGCCGTGGTGCAGCCGCATCGCTACTCGCGGCTGAGCGCGCTGTTCGAGGAGTTCTGCACCTGCATGAACGACGCCGGCACGGTGATCATCGCCGACGTCTATGCCGCCGGCGAGGCACCCCTCGAAGGCTACGACCGCGACGCGCTGGTCGACGGCCTGCGTGCGCGCGGCCATCGCAGCGTGGTGCCGCTGCCGGGTCCGGAGCATCTCGCCGAGATGGTGCACGCGATCGCGCGCCCCGGCGACTTCGTGATCTGCCTGGGAGCCGGCAACATCACCGCCTGGGCGCAGACCCTGCCCGCACAGCTGGCGGAGCTGCAGAAGCAGCGCGGCGGCCACGCCGCATGAACGCCGTGCGCCCCCAGGATCGCGGGTTCGACGCGCTGCTGCCGCCGTTGCGCGGCCGCGTCACGCCGAACGCGCCGCTCGGGGCGCAAAGCTGGTTCCGCGTCGGCGGACCGGCCGACGTCCTGGTGCGTCCCGACGACGCCGAGGACCTCGCGTCGTTCATGGCGGCGCTGCCACCCGAGCTGCCGGTGATGACCATCGGCGCGGCGTCGAACCTGATCATCCGCGACGGCGGCCTGCGCGGCATCGTGGTGAAGCTCGCGCGCGGCTTTTCCGACATCGTGGTCGAGGCGGACGGCATCGTCGCCGGAAGCGCCTGCCTCGACATGACGATCGCCGAACATGCCGCCTCGGCCGGTCTGCGCGGCCTCGAGTTCCTGGCCGGCATCCCGGGCTCGGTCGGCGGCGCGGTGGCGATGAATGCCGGCGCGTACGGCAGCGAGATCACCGACGTGCTCGACTGGGCCGAGATCGTCACCCATTCCGGCGAGTTGCTGCGCCTGCCGGTGCAGCAGCTCGGCTTCTCGTACCGGCACTCGGCGCTGCCGGACGGCGCCATCGTGGTGCGCGCCCGTTTCCGCGCCGAGGCCGCCGATCGCGCCCTGGTTGCCGCCCGCATCGCAGAGATCCGCGCCGCCCGGGAGGCGACCCAGCCGATCCGCGCGCGCACCGGAGGCTCGACCTTCCGCAATCCGGATCCCGGTGAAAGCGATCGCAAGGCCTGGGAGCTGATCGACCTCGCCGGCTGTCGCGGGCTGGCCCTGGGTGGCGCGCAGGTCAGCGAGAAGCACTGCAACTTCCTGCTCAACACCGGCAACGCCGCCGCCGCCGATCTCGAGGCGCTCGGCGAGCAGGTGCGCGAGCGGGTCCGCGCGACGTCCGGCGTGGAGCTCGCCTGGGAGATCAAGCGCATCGGGGTGCCGGCATGAGCGGGCTCCGTCGTCGCAAGGTTTGCGTGCTGATGGGCGGCCTGTCCGCCGAGCGCGCGGTCAGCCTGTCGAGCGGCGCGCAGGTGCTGCGGGCGCTGAACGAGAGCGGCTACGACGCCCGCGGCATCGATGCCGGCCCCGACCTGCGCGCCCTGCTCGCTGACCTCGATGCCGACCGCCCGGACGTGGTGTTCAATGCGCTGCACGGCCGCTTCGGCGAGGACGGCGCGATCCAGGGGGTGCTCGACTGGATCGGCATTCCCTATACCCATTCCGGCATACGCGCCTCGGCGGTCGCGATGGACAAGCATGCCGCGCGCGCGGCGTTCGTCGCTGCCGGGCTGCCGGTGGCCGCCGGCGGCCTGGTCCCGGTCGCGGACCTCGCAGGCGCCGACCCGCTGCCGCTGCCCTACGTCATCAAGCCGGTGAACGAGGGCTCCTCGGTCGGCGTCGAGATCATCCGCGCCGGCTCGAACACCCGCGCCGCCATCGCCGCCGCCTGGAGCTACGGGCCGAACGCGCTGGTCGAGGAATTCATCCCCGGCCGCGAATTGACGGTGGCGGTGGTCGGCGACCGCGCCCTCACCGTGACCGACATCACCCCCAACCCGTCGATGAGCCACGGCTTCTACGACTACGACGCGAAATATGCGGCCGGCGGCTCGCAGCACCAGCTGCCGGCGTCGATCCATCCGGAAGCCTTCGCGCAGGCGCTCGGGATCGCGCTCGCCGCCCATCGCGCGCTGGGCTGCAGCGGCGCCTCGCGCACCGACTTCCGCTACGACGACACCCGGTCCGGCGACACGGCACCCGGCCGGCTGGTGATCCTCGAGGTCAACACCCAGCCCGGCCTGACGCCGACCTCGCTGCTGCCCGAACAGGCGGCATTCTGCGGCATGGATTTCGGCGCCCTATGCGCCTGGATGGTGGAGCACGCCGCATGCCGGGCGTGAGGCGGATCCGCACGAGCGGCTACGGTGGCGCGAGCGCCATGGACCGGCCGTCGCGCCTGCTGATCTTCGCGCGCCGCCAGCGTCGGCTGGTGAAGCCGGCGCTGGCCGGCATCGTGCTGATGGCTGCCGGCGGGTTCGCGCTGCATGTCGACCACGCCATGCGCAGCGAGCAGAGTTTCGCGCCGATGCGCGCCGAACTGGGACGCGTCAGCGGCCTGCCCGTCGTCGAGATCATCGTCCAGGGCCGCAACATGCAGCCGGAAGCATCGGTGCTGGAAGCGCTCGGAGTCACCCGCGGCGACCCGCTGCTCGGCTTCTCGATCGAGCAGGCCCGTCGGCGCATCGACCGGCTCGCCTTCGTCGAGCACGCGACCGTCGAGCGCCGCCTGCCCGGCACCGTGCTGGTGCGGCTCACCGAGCGTCGCCCCTTCGCGGTCTGGCAGAACCAGGGCCGCTTCGTGCTGATCGACCGCAACGGCCAGGTGGTGGCGCAGCAGGGCATGAACGGCAAGGACGCCGAGGCTTTCGCGCAGCTGCCGCTGGTGGTCGGCGCCGGTGCTCCCGCCGCCGCCGCCGCCCTGGTCGACGCGCTGGACACCCAGCCGACGGTGCGCAGCCAGGTAGTGGCGGCGGTCCGGGTCGGCCAGCGACGCTGGAACCTGACGCTGCGCAGCGGTGCGGACGTGCTGCTGCCGGAAGGCGAGGAAGTGCCGGCGCTGGCCCGGCTGGCCCAGCTCGAGGACCACATGCAGCTGCTCGAGCGGCCGCTGGTGAATATCGATCTCCGGCTGCCGGACCGGCTGCAGCTGCGCATGCGTCCGCAGCCGGCGCCGGATGCCGCCGACTCAGGTCGGCCGCCGCTCGATCATGAGCAGTTGCCGGGCAGCGGCGTGGGCAAGGACAGTCCGTCCCACATCGCCCCGGAGGGCTCCGCCCCGACCAGGAGGCCGGCATGAACGAACTCACGCGTCCCCCGGAGCCACAGGATCCCGAGCGGCAGGCTGCCGGCAACCGGTTTCCTGTGCACGTTCCGCAACCCGAGCCGCCTGCCCCGGAGCCGGCTCCGCGCAAGCGCACTACCCGACGGACCCGCAAGGCGCTGCAGAGGAAGGCCGAGGACGCCGCGCAGTCGACGCCGGCCCGTACGCTGGCGATTGCCGACGGCAGCGGCGGCCAGCGCGCCCTGGCCCTTTCGCCGCCCGACCAGCGTCGCCGCCGCGAGTGGCAGCCGGGCGTGTTCGGGGTGCTCGATATCGGCACCAGCAAGGTCACCTGCCTGATCGGCCGCGGCGAGCCGGACGGCACGTTGCGCGTCATGGGCTGCGGCTGGCAGCGCAGCCGGGGCGTGCGGCTCGGCGGCATCACCGACCTCAAGGAAGCCGAGCGCGCCATACGCGCCGCCGTCGGCCAGGCCGAGGAGGCCGCGGACCACCATCTGCGCAGCGTCACCGTCAGCCTGACCTGCGGCCAGCCGGAGAGCCGGCTGTTCAACGTGCGCTGGCCGGTCGGCGGCCGCATCGTCGGAGACGCCGATATCCGCCGCATCGTCACAGAGGGCCGTCATCGCGCGAATACCGACGGGCGCGAGATCATCCATGCCCTGCCGCTCGACTTCGCGGTCGACGAAGTCACCGGCGTCGAGGATCCGCGCGGCCATCATTGCGAGCAGCTCGCCGCCCGGCTGCATGTCATCGATGCCAGCTCGATGTCGCTGCGCAACCTCACCGCGGTGATCGCGCGCTGCGACCTCGGCATCACCGAGCTGGTGGCGGCACCGTTCGCGTCCGGCCTGTCGGTGCTGGTGGACGACGAGCGCGAACTCGGTTGCACGGTGATCGACATGGGCGGCGGCACCACGCAGATGGCGGTGTTCGCCGACAACCAGCTGCTGCACACCGCGCAGTTGCCGGTCGGCGGGCTGCACGTCACCAAGGACATCGCCCAGGTGCTGTCGACGCCGCTGGGCAGCGCCGAGCGGCTGAAGGTGGTGTTCGGCAATGCCGAGCCCAGCAGCGAGGACGAGCGCGAGATCCTGCAGGTGCAGCAGGTCGGCGTCGACGAGCACAGCTTCATCCGGATGCCGCGCTCGCGCGTGGTGTCGGTGATCCGTCCGCGCCTGGAGGAGACCTTCGAGCTGCTGCGGGACCGGCTCGACAATGCCGGCCTAGGCCGTGCCGCCGCCGAGCGTGTGGTGTTGACCGGCGGCGCCAGCCAGCTCGACGGCGTGCAGCGGCTGGCGACCCGGGTGCTGAACCGCAAGGTCAGGCTGGGCGCGCCGACCGGCCTGCGCGGCCTGCCGGCGGATGCCAACGGTCCCGGCTTCGCCACCGCCAGCGGCCTGCTGGCATACGCCGCCGGCGGTGGGCGAACGCTGCACGATCTCGACCTCAGCGAGCCGCGGCCGACCGGGCTGCTGCGCCGCCTCGTCGACCTGCTTCGCGAGCACGTCTGAGATGACCCTCGCAGAGACCCTTCGCGAGCGTGCCTGGATCAATCGACGATGTCGGCTTTCGCAATCGTCAAGAACAAACCGAATCGGATGACCCGAGACGGATGCCTGCCTACAGTGACCCACCAGGGTCTAACCCAGGAAACCCCTAGGGTCCTCAAGCCCGGAGCGACGCCTTCATGACCCTCAACCTGACCTTGCCGCAGCAGACCTACTCGGACTTCACGCCACGCATCACGGTGATCGGCGTCGGCGGCGGCGGCACCAATGCCGTCGACAACATGATTGCGCTGCAGTTGCAGGGGGTCGAGTTCGTGGTGGCGAACACCGACGCCCAGCAGCTCACCCACAGCCGCGCCGACCGCCGCATCCAGCTCGGGCCGCACCTGACCCAGGGCCTCGGCGCCGGCGCCAAGCCCGAGATCGGCCGCGCCGCCGCCGAGGAGGCCGCCGACGAGCTCGCCCGCCACATGGACGGCGCGCACATGGTGTTCATCACCGCCGGCATGGGCGGCGGCACCGGCACCGGGGCGGCACCGGTGATCGCCCGCATGGCGCGCGAGCGCGGCATCCTGACGGTGGGCGTGGTGACCAAGCCGTTCACCTTCGAGGGCGTGCGCCGGAGCAAGGCGGCCGAGACCGGCATCTCCGAGCTGCAGCAGTTCGTCGACACGCTGATCGTCATCCCGAACCAGAACCTCTTCCGGCTGGCCAACGAGCGCACCGGCTGGAAGGAGGCCTTCAAGATGGCCGACCACGTCCTCTACATGGGCGTGCGCGGCGTCACCGACCTGATGGTGGCGCCCGGGCTGGTCAACCTCGACTTCGCCGATATCCGCACCGTCATGGCCGAGATGGGCAAGGCGATGATGGGGACCGGCGAGAGCGACGGCGAGAACCGCGCGATCCGTGCCGCAGAGGCCGCGATCTCCAATCCGCTGCTCGAGGACACCTCGATGGCGGGCGCGCGCGGCCTGCTGATCAACATCACCGGCGGCGACGACATGACGCTGTTCGAGGTGGACCAGGCGGCCAACCGCATCCGCGAGGAAGTCGCCGAGGATGCCAACATCATCTTCGGCTCGGCGATCGACGAGAGCCTGACCGGGCGTATCCGCGTCTCGGTGGTGGCGACCGGCATCGACACCCCGGTGGCGCAGGCCGACCGGCCGCGCATGGCCGAGGCGGCGCAGGTCAGCCAGCCGATCCCGTATCCGACGCCGGGTGCACATCCGCTCGGCGGCACCGCGCCGTCCTACGGCGGTTCGCGTTTCGGCGGTCCGGCGCGCAAGGCGGTGCCGGCGACCGGTCCGATCGGCGCCCCGGTGCTGACCCAGCAGCCACGCCACGCCGCGGGTGGCCAAGGCCACGCCAACAGCGACAACTGGTCGCAGTTCGCCCATGCGGCGGAAGCGCCGGCGCCGACGCCCAACTACGCGGCGCCGAACGCCTCCACCACCGGCTACTCCAGCGCCCCGTCGCAGCCAGGTCAGCGCGACGACCAGGACTACGTGCAGGCGCCGTCGCCGAGCGCGCTGCCGCACCAGCTGCCGGCGTCCGGAACCGTGGCCGGCGTCGGTGCACGTCCCGCCTCACCCCGTTCGGGCCTGTTCTCGGAGCCGCCGCGCGGCCATTCCGAGCCGATGCCGGCACCGGCTCCGAGCCGCAGCCTGTTCGGCATCGTCACCGGCGCGCTGCGTCGCGGCGCTGCCGGTCCGGTCCCTGGCGTGCCGCCGCAGATGACGCATGACGGCCGCCGCGCCGAGCCTCAGCTGGGAGACCAGCAGTACCGGGAGGCCGGGCCGCGCGAGGAGTACGACGCACGTGACGGCTCGGATCAGCGGGACCATCGCGATGTCCGGGAGACCAGGTCCGAGGCGCCGACCGCGACGGTGCGTCCGGTCGCCGCCGAGGAGGCCGGGCTGGATATTCCGGCATTCCTGCGGCGCCAGTCCTGACCACCGCCGCCTGATCACCGTCGCCTCGACCACGGCGGTTTGAAGCGAGTTGTGGCCGGCCCGGGGAAACCCTGGCCGGCCGCTTCGTTTTTGACACAAAAAGCGTGCGCGATGAGCCACTTAGCGCGAAATACTCGGCAATAATCGTTGACTGGCGATTGGGGGGTGGGCCGTCTAGACCTACGCTCAACGATATCCGTCCCGGCGCAGTGGCACGTGGGACCGATGCACGGGGACGAGGTAAATCCATGGATGGTCTGGCCACGCTGGAGAGCCTGCACGGTGCGGGTGGTGGCGACAGCATGGACAGCGCCCTCCAGGATCCGACCACCGATGCGCTGCTGGAGCAGTCCGCGTTCCCGTCCCTGGCCTCCGACATGCCGGTGCGTTTCGGCCGGGTCCGACAGCATACGCTGCGCAACCCGATCTCATGCGTCGGCGTCGGCCTGCATACCGGCCGCACCATCCGCCTGACCCTGCGTCCCGCGCCGGCCGATACCGGCATCGTCTTCGTACGCAACGACCTGGGCATCGAGATCCCGGCCCGGCACGACCTCGTGGTCGATACGCGGCTGAGCACGGTGATCGCCAGCCGCGAGCATCCCGAGGCGCGCATCGCCACCGTCGAGCACGTCATGGCGGCCTTGGCCGGTTGCATGATCGACAACGCCGTCGTCGAGGTCGATGGCCCGGAAGTGCCGATCCTCGACGGATCGGCGGCGCCGTTCGTGTTCCTGCTGGATTGCGCCGGCCGGCAGGAGCAGCAGGGCTCGCGCGGCATGATCGAGGTGCTGAAGCGCGTCCGCGTCGAAGCCGGCGAGTCTTTCGCCGAACTGCGTCCGGCAACCCGGCCCTGCCTGTCGCTGGCGCTCTCGATCGCCTTCCCGGCGCGGGCGATCGGCCGCCAGGCCTACAGCATGGCGCTGACCGAGCGGGCCTTCCGCGCCGAGGTCGCCGACTGCCGCACCTTCACCATGCTCGGCGAGATCGAGGCGCTGCGCGCCGCCGGACTGGCGCGAGGCGGCTCGCTCGACAACGCGGTGGTCGTGGACGATGCCCGCGTGGTCAACCCGGCCGGCCTGCGTCGTCGCGACGAGTTCGTCCGGCACAAGGTTCTGGACGCGGTGGGCGATCTCGCCCTTGCCGGCCAGGCAATCCGCGGCGCCTTCATCGGCCATCGATCAGGTCATGCGCTGAACAACCGCCTGCTGCATGCCCTCCTGTCGGACCAGTCCGCCTGGCGGATCAGCGGGCGCGGCGTGGTGCCGGACAGCATCGCGGCCTGACCCGGGGCGGCCTGACGCGGGGCAGCCTGACGCGGGGCGGCCTGAAGCCGGGCCACCCACTCTTCACCCTCGGACGCCGCGTGATATAAGGCGGCCCCTTTCGGAAGAGCTGGCATGCGCAACCCCCGACCCTTGACCACGCTCACCACCGGGATGGCGCCAGTCACTTGCCTGGCGTTGCTGCTCGCCGGATGCTCGACGCTCGACGCCATCAACCCGTTCAGCAGCTCGAAATCCGACCAGCAGCCGGTCGTCCGCGCCGACCAGGGCCCGGAGACGCTCTACAACAACGGCATCGACGCACTGCATACCGGCCGCTACCGGCTGGCGCAGGCGCAGTTCGAGGCGATCCAGCAGAACTACCCGTACTCCGCGTGGACCTCGAACGCGCAGCTGATGGAAGGCTACGCCTACTACCTGCAGAACAGCTATCCGGACGCGGTGTCGCAGCTCGACCGCTTCCTGCAGCTGCATCCGACCAGCAAGGACGCCGCGTACGCCTACTACCTGCGGGCGCTGTGCTACTACGAGCAGATCGCCGACGTCAGCCGGGACCAGCAGGGCACCGTCGAGGCGATGTCGGCGCTGAACGAGGTCGCGACCCGCTTCCCCGACAGCGCCTACGCCCGTGACGCCAGGCTGAAGATCGACCTCTGCCGCGACCATATCGCCGGCAAGGAGATGCTGGTCGGCCGCTACTACGAGAGCCAGCACTACTACGAAGCGGCGATCAACCGCTACCAGCGCGTGGTGCAGGACTTCCAGACCACCAACCACACCGCGGAGGCGTTGTCCCGCCTGGTCGAACTGTACCTCAAGCTCGGCCTGACCGACCAGGCCCGCCGCACCGCCAGCGTGCTCGGCTACAACTACCCGGGCAGCCCGTGGTACCAAACCAGCTATCGCGAGCTGCGGTCGGCGAAGGCGCTGGATCCGCACATGCCCGAGCCCGGCACCAGCGGCCCGGTCCCGGCCGCCGCAGTCCCGACGGCTCATCCGGGCTTCCTTGGCCGCGCCTGGAACTCCGTGTTCTAGCCAGCCGCAGCCGGCACCCCCATGCTGACCCTGCTCTCGATCCGCGACGTAGTGCTCATCGAGAAGCTCGACCTCGCCCTGCAGCCGGGACTCACCGTGCTCACCGGCGAGACCGGCGCCGGCAAGTCGATCCTGCTGGACAGCCTGGGGCTGGCGCTGGGCGAACGTTCCGCCGCCTCGCTGGTGCGCTCCGGCTCGTCGCAGGCCAGCGTCACCGCCTGTTTCGAGATCGGTCCGGATCACCCGCTGCATGCGCTGCTGAACGAGCAGGGCATGGTGCCGGAGCCGGGCGAGCCGGTGGTGCTGCGCCGGATCGTCACCATGGACGGCCGCTCACGCGCCTACATCAACGACCAGCCGGTGGGCGTCGGCCTGCTGCGGCGCGCCGCCGCTTTGCTGATCGAGATTCAGGGCCAGCACGAGCAGATGGGACTTGCCGATCCCGGCACCCATCTCGACCTGCTCGACGCCTACGGCACGCCACCGAAGCTGCGCGAGGCGGTGGCGCGGCACTACCGGGTCTGGATCGAGACCACGGCGTCGCTCGCCGCCGCCCGCGCCAGGCTCGAAGAGGCCGCCCGCGAGGAGGACTGGCTGCGCAATGCGGTGCAGGACCTGACCGCCCTGGCGCCGCAGGAAGACGAGGAGGCGGCGCTCGCCGGCACCAGGCAGGCGCTGCAGCAGAACGAGCGGCGCGGCGAGGCGATCGCCGCAGCCCTGGCCGAGATCACTCCGCGCGACCGCCGCAACCAGGGTCCGGCGGCGGCTCTGCGCAATGCCAGCCGGGCGCTGCAGCGGCTGCTGCCCTCGCCCTCCGATCCGCCGCCCGGCGAGGCCGACCCCGCCTCCCCGCAGGCACGCACGCAGGCGGCGCTGGCGGCGCTCGACCATGCCGAGGAGGCGCTGGCCGAGGCGGAGACCCTGCTCGACCGGCTGGCCAGCGATTCCGAAGCCGACCCGCGCCTGCTGGAGCAGACCGAGGAGCGGCTGTTCGCCCTGCGTGCGGCGGCGCGCAAGCACGGCATCGCCGTGGTCGAGCTGCCGGTGCTGCTGGCCGAGCTGCAGTCCCGGCTGGCCTCGCTGGAGGACGGCAACGCCCAGCTCGGCGCGCTGGAACAGGCGGTGACCGCGGCGCGTATCGCCTACGAGAACGCCTGCGCCAGCCTGTCCACTGCGCGAACCGCCTCCGCGCGCCGCCTGGAAACGGCGCTCACCGCCGAGCTGCGTCCACTGCGCCTCGAGCGCGCCCGCTTCTCGATCGCGCTGCCGAAGCTGGCGCCGGAAGCCTGGAACCTGCGTGGCGCCGAGCAGGCAAGCTTCCTGATTGCGGCCAATCCCGGCCAGGACCCGGGCCCGCTGGCGAAGGTCGCGTCAGGCGGCGAGCTGTCGCGGCTAATGCTGGCGATGAAGGTGGTGCTGGCCGGCCGCTCGGCGGTGCCGACGCTGATCTTCGACGAGGTGGATTCCGGCGTCGGCGGCGCCACCGCGGCGGCGATCGGCGACCGGCTGGCGGCGATTGCCCAGGACGTGCAGGTGCTGGTGGTGACGCACAGCCCGCAGGTGGCGGCGCGCGGCGACGCCCATCTGCGCATCAGCAAGCATGTTGCGCGCGACCGCACCGAGACCCGCGCCGAGCCGCTCGACGGCCGCGCCCGCCGCGAGGAGATCGCCCGCATGCTGGCCGGCGAGACCATCACCGAGGCCGCCCGCGCCGCCGCCGACAGCCTGCTGGGGGCGGCGTGACCGCCGCGGACCGCAGCACGGCGAACCGTCCCACCGCGGAGGTCGCGCCGGAGGCGCTGACCGAGATCGAGGCGGCCGCCGAACTCGAACGCCTGGCGGGCGCGATCGCCGGGCACGACCGCGCCTACCATGGCGGCGACGCACCGGGCATCGACGATGCCGGCTACGACGCGCTGCGCCGGCGCAACGATGCCATCGAGCGGCTGCATCCGGCGCTGGTGCGCGCCGACAGTCCGTCCGCCCGCATCGGCGCGGCGCCGGATCCCGGCTTCGCCAAGCACGCGCACCTGGTGCCGATGCTGTCGCTGGACAACGTGTTCGACCGCGCCGACTTCGATGCCTTCATCGCCCGCGCCCGCCGCTTCCTCGGGCTGGCCGAGGCGCCGCTCGCGCTGGTCGCGGAACCCAAGATCGACGGGCTCTCGATCAGCCTCACCTACGAGGACGGCCACCTGGTGCACGCCGCCACCCGCGGCGA
The DNA here is from genome assembly GCF_005844085.1 of Lichenicoccus roseus. Lineage (GTDB taxonomy): Bacteria > Pseudomonadota > Alphaproteobacteria > Acetobacterales > Acetobacteraceae > Lichenicoccus > Lichenicoccus roseus. Next base: position 790,546 of record NZ_VCDI01000002.1, on the reverse strand, counting down.
CGGCGCCACCGGCGAGGACGTCACCACCAACGTCCGCACCATGAAGGCCGTCCCGGCCCGGCTGCGCGGCGGTGGGCCAAAGCTGATCGAGATACGCGGCGAGGTGTTCCTGGCGAAGGCGGACTTCCTGGCGCTCAACGAGGCGCAGTCGGCGGCCGGCCAGCGCCTGTTCGCCAATCCGCGCAACGCCGCCGCCGGCTCGCTGCGGCAGATGGACGCGCGCATCACCGCGTCGCGCCCGCTCTCGTTGTTCGCCTACGCGCAGGGTCGCTCAAGCAATCCGGTCGCCGCCACGCACTGGAGCTACCTCAGGCAGCTCGAGTCCTGGGGTTTCGCGGTCAACCCGCTGTCGGAGCGGCTGGACGATGCCGCGGCGGCGGAGGCGTTCCAGGACCGCATGGCGCGCGAGCGTTCCGGCCTCGGCTACGATATCGACGGCGTGGTCTACAAGATCGACGATCTGGCGCTGCAGGAACGCCTCGGCTTCGTCGGCCGCGCGCCACGCTGGGCCACCGCCTGGAAATTCGCCGCCGAGCAGGCGATCACCCGGCTGCTCGACATACGCATCCAGGTCGGCCGCACCGGCGCGCTGACGCCGGTCGCGGTGCTGGAGCCGGTCAATGTCGGCGGCGTGCTGGTGACGCGCGCCACCCTGCACAACGAGGACGAGATCGCCCGCAAGGACGTGCGTCCGGGCGACCGCGTGCAGCTGCAGCGTGCCGGCGACGTGATCCCGCAGATCCTCGGCGTGGTTCCGCCCGTTGCAGACGGGGTGACGGGCGGGGCGGCAGGCGGGGCGGTAGACGGCGATCCGCCACGCGGGCCGGCATACGAATTCCCGCAGACCTGCCCGGCGTGCGGCAGCCGCGCCGAACGACCTGCCGGCGAGGTGGTGCGGCGCTGCACCGGTGGCCTGGTCTGCCCGGCGCAGGCAGTGGAACGGCTGATCCATCTCGCGTCCCGCAACGCCTTCGACATCGATGGGCTAGGGGCGCGCACCATCGAGGAATTCCACGCCGACGGGCTGATCGCGCGTCCGGCCGACATCTTCCGTCTCGGCGACCACGAGCCGGCGATCGCCGCGCGCGAAGGCTGGGGGCCGGTCTCCGCGTCGAACCTGATGCGCGCCATCGAGGCCCGCCGCACCATCCCGCTGGCCCGCTTCATCTTCGGGCTCGGCATAAGGCGGATCGGCGAAACCAACGCCCGGCTGCTGGCGCGTCACTATGGCAGCTATGCCGAGTGGCGCACGCAGATGCAGGAAGCGACCATGGTCGGATCGGATGCCCGGCTGGCGCTCGGCTCGATCACCGGCGTCGGCAGCAGCATCGCCGACGAGCTGGCGACATTCTTCAACGAGCCGCACAACCGCGACGGCGTCGACGAACTCGCAGGCCTGTTGACCATCGAGGATTCGGCGACGGCTTTTGCAGGCACCGGTGCATCGGCGGGCGCCCTCGCCGGCAAGACCATCGTGTTCACCGGCACGCTCACCAGCATGACACGCCCCGAGGCGCGCGCAATGGCGGAGCGCATGGGGGCCAAGGTCACCGACAGCGTCTCGAAGAAGACCGATCTCGTGGTGCTCGGCGCCGAGGCCGGTTCGAAGGCCAGGAAGGCGGTCGAACTCGGTATCGTGACGCTGGACGAAGCCGGCTGGCGCGAATTGGCGGGATTACCCGCTGAACCATAAAGGATAGGCAGCCTCGCAGCCGATGTTTTGGGATTGTAATATTCTCGGCGTGTAGCTATTTTGAGCAGTCGACGAATTTCGCGAGTGGCCTTAACCACTCCAACCAGATCAGTTCGTCGTCCCGATCCAGCCCGCTTCTCGCAACATGTGTCGCGACCTCGCGTCCCGGGCCTGATCGCCGACATGCGTGTGCTCCGCCGAAACAATCCCATGCAGGAGAGCGTCCATGGCCAAAGGACAGAAGCGCGGCAACCGCGAGACCAAGAAGCCGAAGGCCACCAAGGTCGCGGTCGCCCCGCCCTCGACCTTCATCCAGAGCAAGGCGGTGCGTCCGCTCCCGTCCAAGAGCGCCGGCAAGTAAAGGACCGCACGCATGGCAGCCCGCAGCGTCACCAAGCCGCTCGACCCGGACCTGGTCTGGTTCCAGGTCAGGAACGGCATCCACCTGATCACCTGCAACGTGTCGGACGAGGCACTGGAGGCGGTATCGAGCCTCGAGGCCGAATCCAGCATGAGCCTCCGGCGACGTTCGTTCGACCGCTTCCGCATGTTGATCGAGGCTGCCGCGAGGCTGAAGCTGACCTCGATGCCGGCAGACTTCAGCGGCCGCCTCGTGCTGTCCAGCCGTGACTTGCGGCTGGTGCCGCCGGCCGCGGGCGTGCCGGTCTATGGCAGCCTCGGCAGGCGTGCGCCGGATCCGGCAGTCGCCGCCTGAACCTTCCGGTCAGCCGCCTGAACCTTTTGGTCAGAAAGCGCACACAAGCGTAAGGCCACCGATCATCGTGATCGCGCCGACGATCCGCCAGATATTGGCCGAGTGGACCGAGAAGCCCAGCAGGCCGTAATGGTCGAGCAGGATCGATGTCACGATGGTCGAGGTCACCACCAGGCCATTGAACGCCGCCCCGCCGAGCCTGCCCGCGAACAGCAGGGTGGTGATCACCGGCACCGCGGCGATCACCGTGCCCACCCAGGCCCACCAGGGGGTGCCGGCGATACTGGCCAGCGACGGCAGGCTCTCCCTGCTGATAAGCACGCCGGGCAGGATGGCGATCCCGGATACCGCGCAGACGAAAACCGCGGCCCACCACGGCCGCGACATGCTGGTGGTGAGCTGGGCGTTGGTCCCGGAATGGATGGCGTTCAGCACGCCGGCCAGCACCGGGAACGCATAGAGCGCGATCTGCATGGACCGAAGTCCAGGTCAGATCGCGCGCGCGGTCAAGCGGCCTCCTCGAGTTTCAACGACGCCATGTCGATGACGTAGCGGAAGCGCACGTCGCCGCTCAGGACCTTCTTGTAGGCGTCGTTGATGTCCTGGATGGCGATGAGCTCGATGTCCGGCCCGATGCCGTGCTCGGCGCAGAAGTCCAGCACCTCCTGGGTTTCGGCGATGCTGCCGATGATCGAGCCCGCGATGCTGGTGCGGTGCATCGCGCGCTGCTGGTTGTTCACCGGCGCCAGCGGCTCGAGCGCGCCCACCACCGCGATCGTCTTGTCGCGCTTGAGCAGCGTCACGAACGGGTTGAGGTCGTGCTTCTCCGGCACCGTACTCAGGATGAAGTCGAAGCTGCCCTTGAGCGCCGTGAATGCCGCCTGGTCGCCTTCCAGCACGGCGGTGGCACCAAGCCGGGCGGCCTCGGACAGCTTCTCCTCGCTGCGGGTGAAGATGGTCACCTCGGCGCCCATGGCGCGGGCCAGCTTGGCGGCCATGTCGCCAAGCCCGCCGAAGCCGATGATGCCGACCTTGTCACCTTGCTTGACGCCCCAGTGCCGCAGCGGCGAGTACGTGGTCACGCCGGCGCACAGGATCGGCGCCGCCACCTCCGGACGCAGGCCGTCCGGGATCGCCAGCACGAAATCCTCCGGCACCACGATCACGTCGGAATAGCCGCCATAGGTGTTGTCGCGGCCGTAGCTGTTCTCGCCGGTCGGCGACATCTTGGCCGGCATCATCGGGCCGTTGTAGGTGGCAAGCCAGCTGTTCGGTCCCTCGCAGTAGTTCTGCTCGCCGGCCTCGCACGGCTCGCAATGGCGGCAGCTGTCGATCATGCAGCCCACGCCGACCATGTCGCCCACCTGGTGACGGGAGACCGAGGCCCCGGCACGCCTGACCCGACCGACGATCTCGTGCCCCGGCATGCAAGGATAGACCGTGTTGCCCCACTCGTTCTTCACCTGGTGGATGTCGGAGTGGCAGACGCCGCAATAGAGGATCTCGATCTCGACCTCGCCCGCCTTCGGATCGTCACGCTCGAAGCTGAGCGGCCTGAGGCGGCTGAAGGAGTGTTTGGCGGCATAGCCGGTTGCCTGGATCATGATGGTGCGCCTCGCTGGATGAGGCGAGGCAACGCCGGCGATCCCGGGAAGATCGAACACGCTCTGGCGATGCCGGCCTACGAGGCGACCCCGAGCAGGCGGCCGCCCAGGATGCGGTTGAGCAGGATCACCAGCCCGACCGCCAGGGCGTGCACCGCGAGGTCGGTGGCGGCGGCGTCGAACGGGTGGAACAGGTTGAGCAGCGTGGCAGCCGCCGAGGCGGAAGCGAGCCCGATCAGCAGCGCGCTCAGGTCCGGCCGCAGCGGGCAGGCACGACGCAGCATCAGCACCAGCAGCGCGGAGAGCGGCAGCGAGAACGAGACGATGAAGACGAGGCAGTGCATGCCGTCGCTCGGCGGCTCGACCATGCTGTCCGGCAGCAGGTCGGTGCGCAGGCAACCCAGTCCGCTGGCGCCGATCCACAGCGCGGCCGCCGGCAGCGGGAGTGCGGCCCACCAGGGCGAGCGCCCGGGAACGCTGCTGATGAAGGCGGCGATCGCAGCCAGGATCGCGCATCCTGCGGCGCCGATGGCGGCGAGGGTCATATCGGGGGTGGCGGTCAGCCGGGCCCACATCCGGTCGAGGTCGGCGAAGCCGGCCAACCCGATCCCCAGCAGGCAGACCACGGCGATCCACAGGCAGGCACGCCGCACCGGGCCGGGCAGCGGCCGCACCGGCGACAGGTCCTGCGCCAGGGCGTCGATCAGGGGATCGTGCAGCCGCGTCTCAGACATCCGGGCCGGTCCCCGAACGGCGCCGCAAGGCCGCCAGTGCCCGATGGAAGTTGACCTTCAACGCCCCCTTGCTGCGGCCGGTGATGCGTGACGCCTCCTCGAGCGACCGCTCCGCCAGGCCGAGTTGCTCGACCGCCTGGCGCTGGCCGGCAGGCAGGCGGTCGATCATCGCCCGCAGGGTCTGCCGCTGCTGCCGCCGCTCGATCAGCGCGACCGCCGGTGGCGCCGGATCCGCCTGCAACTCATAGGCTGGATGGTCGTGCAGTTCGCGCGACTGCTCGCGCCCGCTCCGGCGCAGCACGTCGATCGCCCGGTGCCGGGCAATGGCGCGCATCCAGGGCAGGAACGGACGGGACGGATCGTAGGTCGCCCTGGCCTGGTGCAGCGTCAGCAGCGTCTCTTGCACGGCATCATCGATCAGACTCTGGGCGACCCCTTGCGACCGGGCTACGCCGATGATGAGCGGCACGCATTCATGCAGCAGGCGGCGGTAGGCGTCCGCATCGCCTCCGAGTGCCGCACCCATGCGGTCCGCCAGACCCTGCTCGTCCGGGACCTGGCCAGTCACGCCTGTCGTGCCGCTACACTCATCGGTGAAGCATAGCAGCAGACGGGCCTGAGGCTATTGGTGCGGCGCCATCGTGTTCGGCGCCATGCCGCCACGCGCCATGCCGGGCGGCGGGACGACCGGGGTGGTCCCGTTCGGCATGGTTCCCGGGCTCATTGCATTCGGGGCCATGGAGTTCGGGGCCATGGTGGCCGTCGCGGTGCTTGCGCTCGAGCCGGGCGCCGCCGGCAGCGCGTTCGGCGACGGCTGCATTGCGTTTGGCGAGCTCATCGAGTTGGGCGAGCTCATGGCGTTGCTCTGGGCCCGCGCAGGAGCCGCGGCAACTCCTGCCGTCGCCAGCATCGCCGACGCGATCAACAAAGTCTTCTTCATGACAATCTCCGGGAGGGTGCCCGGTCCATCTACAGTGACCTCAACATTACGTGGCGGTGCGGCCAGGGTTACGATCTCGCGGAAATATGCCTCCGTCGCTACTTCGCGTGGCCGGATCCGGACCTGGGCAGCGGCCCTTCCATGCGCAGGCCGTGCCATGCCAGCAGGCTGTCGCCGATGAAGGCGGCGAGCGCGCCCATCGTGCAGACCAGGGCCACGCCGAACAACAGCACCAGCCAGGAGCCCGCCCCGGCATTGCGCAGGCTGCCAAGGAACAGCACAAGCGCCGCTCCGCACGTAGCCGCGCCGCCTACCGCGCCAAGGCCGATCGACATGTCGAGCATCACCACCCGCTGGTGCAGCCGGCGCGAGTGCCGGAGCAGCATCGCCGGCGCCGCGGCATCCGCCGGATCGGGCCCGGCCCGCAGGCCGTCCTGGTGTTCGGCGATGGCTTCCAGATGATCCGAGACGCGGGCCAGCCGGGTGTTGAACAGGTTCAGCAAGGTGCCGATGCCCGACAGCATGAAGACCGGCGTCAGCGCGACCTGGATGATATGCGCGACGTCGTCGACCGACTGGTTGGCGACCATGGCGGTGAACGGGAATACCATCGGGCGGTAGCCCGGATCAGGCCGGAGCGTGGATCGGCTCGGCGCGCAGCCATAGCGCGTCCTTCAGCGTCGCCACGAAGGCGGCATGCGCCTGAGCCGCCTGGGCGTCGGCTACCAGCAGCCGTGGGCGACGCCCTGCCACCGGCTGGTAGGTCACCGAAGCAAGGCCGCCACCCTCCTCGATGGCCAGCGCCAGGCCGCGCTGCCGGCCACCCATAAGCTCGAGATAGACCTGCGCCAGCAGCCGGCAATCGAGCAGGGCATTGTGGGTGGTGCGCTCGGACAGGTCGATCCCGTAGCGGCGGCACAGGCTGTCGAGGCTGTTCGGCAGGCCGGGGAACCGCTCACGCGCCAGCTCCAGCGTATCCACCATGCGCGCCCGCTCGAGCGGCGGCAGCTCGAGCCGCGCCATCTCGGCGTCGAGGAAGCCGAAATCGAACGGCGCGTTGTGTGCGACCAGTGGATCCTCGCCGACGAAGGCCAGGAATTCGTCGACCACGGCGGCGAACTTCGGCTGTCCGACCAGATGGGCACGGGTATAGCCGTGCACGCGCGAGGCCTCCTCCGGGACGTCGCGCTCCGGGTCGAGCAGCACGTGGTAGTGCCGCCCGGTCGGCAGGTCGTCGATCAGCTCGACGGCCGCGATCTCGATGACGCGGTCGCCGGTGCGGGGATCCAGACCCGTGGTCTCGGTATCGAACAGCACCGCCCGCCTCATGTCGCCCCCTGCGTTGCACCCGACTCGCGCCTGAGCCGCGCCAGCATGCGCCTGATCTGCCGCAGGCTGTGCCAGCGCGACAAGCCGGTCCGTATCACCACGTCGGCACGCCGGCGCTTCTCGGCATCCGGCATCTGCCGGGCGATCAGCGAGCGCGCCTCGCTCTCGCTCATGCCGCGGCGGTTGCTGATGCGGCGGATCTGCGTCGCCGCCGGCGCCGACACCACCACGACCACATCGCAGCCGCGCCAGCCGCCACGCTCGAACAGCAGCGGGATGTCCAGCACCGCGAACCGTGCGCCGCCGGCCCGGGCCTGCGAGCGGGCGCGGGCCAGGAAGCGCCGCTGCGCCGCCCGCACCATCGGGTGCATGATCTGCTCGAGCGCCTTGAACAGCGAGGGATCGGCGATGACGGCGGCGCGCAGCACGGCACGGTCGATGCGGCCGTCCTTCACCGAAGCCGGCACCAGGGCCGCGATCGCCGGCACCGCGGCGCCGCCCGGCGCCTGCAGCCGGTGCACCTCGCGGTCGGCGTCGAACACCGGCAGCCCGGCCCGGCGGAGCGCCTTTGCCGCAGTCGACTTGCCCATGCCGATGCCGCCGGTCAGGCCGATCACCTTCAACCAGCCGGTCTCCCGACACTCTCCGCAAGCAGGGCCGTCACCTCGTCATCGACAACCGGCGTCGTGCCGAACCAGGCCGAGAAGCCGGGCACTGCCTGGTGCAGCAGCATCCCCAGGCCGCCGACGGCCGCCAGGCCGCGTGCGCGCGCTGCCGCCAGCAGCGCCGTCTCGGCCGGCACGTAGACGATGTCTGCCACCACCAGACGGTCGCTCGCGCGCGACAGGTCGGCGGGCAGCGCGGGTTGGCCCGCCATGCCCAGCGAGGTGGTGTTGACCAGCAGGCCAGCCTCGCCGAGCCGGTCCGGCCAGCTCTCCCAGTCGATCACCGCGACGCGGCCCGCCGGTGCCGGCAGACGGGCGGCGAGCGCGTCGCTGCGTGCCCGGGTGCGGTTTGCCACCAGCACCGGCATACCGCGCCCGAGCAGGGCAGCGGCGATCGCCAGTGCCGCGCCGCCGGCGCCGAGCAGCAGCGCCGGACCGGTCGCGGCCGCCATCGCGAGGTCGATCCCGGCGGCCTGCAGACTGGCGAGGAAGCCGGCACCATCGGTGCTGCTCCCGAGACAGCGCCCATCGGCGCCGAACACCAGCGTGTTGACGCTGCCGGTAAGTGTCGCCGCCGCGTCCAGCCCGTCGCACAGCGCTGCCACCGCCTGCTTGTGCGGCACGGTGACGTTGAGGCCGGCAAAGCCCGCCGCCTGCAGGCCGCGTATGGCGGTCTCCAGCCGATCGGGCGGCACCGCCAGCGGCAGGTAGGCGCCGTCGAGACCATGCCGGGCGAGCCAGAAATTATGCAGCAGCGGCGAGCGGGACTGCGCGACCGGGAACCCGACCACGCCGGCGAGGCGTGCCGCGCCGGTGATCATCGACCCGCACTCACGGATTGTCCTGCCGGTAGCGCGCCCAGGCCAGCGGCAGCAGGCGCGCGAACCGGGCCGCCCAGGCCGCCTCGCCCGCCGCGTCGCCGATCAGGTCCTGGCGTATCTCGATCTCGACCTGCGGCAGGCCGCGCCGCTCGCCGTGCACCGGCACCGTGTAGTCGTCCTCGTCCGACAGCTGGTAGGGCTCGTTGTCGCCGACCACCAGGTCGCCCTCGTCGCGCAGCAGGTCGCGCAGGATCAGGGCGAAGCGCGGATCGTGGTTGTGCAGCAGGCCGACATGCCACGGACGCGGCGCGGTGCCCCCCGGCGCCGGGCGATCCGGCCGGCCGAGCTGTGGCGTGAAGCTGTGCAGCGCCACCAGCACGGTGGGCAACCCGAGCATCAGGCGGCGTTCGAGCAGGCCGGCGAGGCACGCGTGATAAGGCGCGAAGATCTCGGCCTCGCGCGCACCGCGTTGCAAGGCCGGCATGTCGCGGTTTGCCGGGATCGCGGTCCCGTCGCTCGCCTGCGGGATCGAGGAAGGATGGCCCGGCCGCCGGTTGCAGTCGATCACCAGGCGTGAGTAGGACTGCGCGACCAGTGGCGCCTCGAGCGCCTCGCTCAGGCGCAGGCCGGTGCCGGCGATGCCGATATCCCAGGCGATATGCCGGCCGAGATCGGCGATGCCGACACCGAGATCGCCGAGTCGGCCGGGGATCGCCCGGCCGGCATGGTCGGAGGCCAGCACGAACGGCGATGGCGAGTTTTCGCGCAGCACCGTGACCGGCGGCGGATCGTCCGCCTGCAGCAGGTACTGTCCGGCAGGGTGGGCCGATTTGGTTTGGCCGTGATCTTGCACCGTGTTCTTATCACTCACCCTGGTCGCATCCGATCATGTCGCCGGTTCCTGCAATGCCGCCAAAAGGACGGCCCCGCGCAGAAGACCCGGCTTCCGCCAGGCCACCCGCTTGCTCCGGCCGCTCTTTCGTTCAAGCCACTCGCTCATCCAGGTCATACGCCGGGACCCTGGCCAAGGCCGTCCCCCGGGAGAAGGATCTTCATGCCGGTTCTGTCTGTCCAGCATGTCACGACCTACCGATACCGCCGACCGGTTGGCTTTGGCGAGCACCGGATGATGTTCCGGCCGCGCGACTGCGTCGACCAGCGGCTGGTGTCCTGGCACGTCGAGATCTCGCCGGAACCGTCGCTGCTGCGCTCGGTGCCGGACGCGTTCGGCAACGTCATCACCCTTGCCGGCTTCAACCGCCGGGGACGCGAGCTGCGCGTCGAGAACCGGCTGGTGGTGGATCATGCCGAGACCCTGCTGGACCCCGCGCAGGTCGCCCCCTACGCCCGCCACTGGCCATTCACCTACGACCTCGACGACATGATCGACCTCGCCCGGGTGATGGAGCGGCACTATCCCGATCCCGAGCACCGGGTCGACGCCTGGGCACGCAGCCTGCTGCCGGAAAGCCGCACCGGCGCCACGCTCGACGTGCTGATGGCGATGACGCGCGCGATCAAGCACGACTTCACCTACTGCGCCCGCTACGAGGAGGGCGTGCAGGACCCCGCCCGCACGCTCGCCCTGCAGGCCGGCACCTGCCGCGACTACGCGGTGCTGATGATGGAGGCGGTGCGGGCGCTGGGCATGGCCTCGCGCTTCGTCACCGGCTACATCTATTCGCCGGCGTCCGAAGGCCGCGTGAACCAGGGCGGCGGTGCCACCCACGCCTGGGTCGAGGTGTTCGTTCCGGGGTGCGGCTGGGTCGATTTCGACCCGACCAACGGCATCGTCGGATCGCGCGACCTGATCCGAGTGGCCAGCGTGCGCGAGCCGCGGCAGGCGGTGCCGCTCGCCGGGACCTGGACCGGGTTTCCTGCCGACAGCCTCGGGATGACGGTCTCGGTCCATGTCGGCCGGGTGGACCCCGGACGCGAAGACGGCGGCAGCCAGGACGGCACGGTGGTGCAGTTGCGCGACCGCGACGGCTCTGCGCCGATGCTCGCCACCGCCGGCCGCGATCCGCTCGATCGCCGCCGGGACAACAGCTACGCCGCACCTTTCTGAAAGAAGCGAGAACGACCCATGCTCATCCGCGCCGGATTCGACATTGCCTTCAACGCACCGGTTCCGACGCCCCTGCTGCTCATGCTCAACCTGCATCCGAGCCGCCATGCCGACCTGCGCACGCCGCACAGCCTGATGTTCGACCCGCCGGTGCCGGCAACCGACTACACCGACGGTTTCGGCAACATCTGCACGCGGGTGGTGGCGCCGCCGGGCCTGCTCCGCATCACCAACCAGTTCACCATCTACGATAGCGGCGAGCCCGACCCGACCGCGCCCGAAGCGCAGCAGGTGGCGGTCGAGGAGCTGCCATCCGATGTGCTGGTCTACCTGCTCGGCAGCCGCTACTGCGAGACCGACCGGCTCTCCGACACCGCCTGGTCGCTGTTCGGCCAGATCGCGCCCGGCTGGGCCCGCGTCAAGGCGATCCTCGACTACACCCACGAGCGCATCACCTTCGGCTACGAGTACGCCCGCTCCACCCGCACCGCGCACGAGGCGTTCATGGAGCGCCAGGGCGTGTGCCGCGACTACGCCCATCTCGCCGTCACCCTGTGCCGCTGCATGAACATCCCGGCGCGCTACTGCACCGGCTACCTGGGAGACATCGGCGTGCCGCTGGACGAGAACCCGATGGATTTCTCCGCCTGGTTCGACGTCTATCTCGGCGGACGCTGGATCACCTGCGACGCGCGCCACAACAAGCCACGAATCGGCCGCCTGCTGATGGCGCGCGGCCGCGACGCCACCGACGTCGCCATCTCGACGGCGTTCGGCAGCGCCTGGCTCGCGGGCTTCGAGGTGATCACCTACGAGCAGACCGGCGATGTCGCGGGTGCCGACGCCCCGATCAGTGGGACCGCCGGCGCCTGACCCCGATGTCAGCCGGATTGCAACCGCGTTCCGGCTGGTGGCAGAGCGACGATGCGCTCGCCAGGGTGCTCTGCGACCTGATCGCCGCCGAGGGAAGGCGGCTCAGGGTCTCGCTGCGGCTGCCGCCCGGTCCCTGGCCGCGCGAGACCGCCATGGAAACGCTCGGCTTCGACAGCCTGGACCGCATCGCGCTCGCAGCCGCGGTGTCCGCCCTGCTGCACATGCACGAGAGCGGCCTGGTCGACAGCATGCAGTCGGCGCCCGGGTTCGGGGCCTGGTGCGACGCAGCCCGCGCCGCGTTGGACCGCGTCCACGCGCGACTGAGCTTCAGCACCTCCGGCAGCACCGGTGCGCCACGCTCCTGCACCCACGCCCTGGCCGACCTCGAGGCGGAGAGCGACGAGCATGCCGCCCTTCTCGGGGCGACACCGGGGACCCGCATCGCCCGCATCCTGTCGGCGGTGCCGGCCCACCACATCTACGGCTTCCTGTTCACCGTCCTGCTGCCGTCCCGCCTCGACGTGCCGGTACTGGACATCCGGCCGCTCTCGCCGGGTGCCGTTGCCGCCTGCTGCCGTCCCGGTGACCTGATCGTCGCCTATCCCGAACTCTGGAGCGCAATCGCCCGCGGCGCGCCAGCGGGCTGGCCACCCCGCGTGACCGGCGTGACCTCGACCGCACCCTGCCCCGCCGGGACCGCCCGGGCACTGACCGCGGCCGGGCTGCACCGGCTGCTGGAGATCCATGGCGCGTCGGAGACCGCCGGCCTCGGCTGGCGCGACGATCCGGCGGCGCCGTACAGCCTGTTCGCGCACTGGCGCCGGCTGTCCGACGATCGCCTGGGCCGCCCCGGATCGGACACCGCCACCGCCATGCCTGACCGCGTCGACTGGTGTGGCCCGCGCGCCTATCGCGTCCGTGCCAGGCACGACGGCGCGGTGCAGGTCGGCGGCGTCAATGTCTGGCCTGATCGCGTGCGCGACCTGCTGTGCCGGCATCCCGACGTGGCTGCGGCCACGGTCCGGTTGATGAACGAGGTCGAGGGCCGCCGCCTGAAGGCCTTCGTCGTGCCGGCGGCGCATGTCACCGACCTCGCAGCCCTGCGCGATGCCCTGGAGGCGCTGGCGGCAACCCTGTCGTCCGCCGATCAGCCACGTGCGTGGCGGTTCGGGCCGGTGCTTCCGTCCACCACCATGGGCAAGGCCGCCGACTGGACCATCGACGACCCGGAAACGGCCCCGGTCAGGTCTCCCAGCGGCTGAACATCCAGTAGCCGCCATCCGACGCCGGCAGCACGCGAACGGTCACCTCCCGCTCACCCTCCGGAAAATCGTAGACATAGTTGAATTCGATATCGAGGTGGCCGCGTGCATGCGCCGCATCGACCCGGCCGCGGAAGCCCGGTGTGTCGAGGCAGGGCGCAACCTCGGTGAAGAAGTTGCGGCCGACGCGGGCGCGATCGCCGGAACGCGATTCCTGCCGCTCAGTCGCGCTGTACGATGTCACGGTGCCGGAAGCATCGAGCCGCACCGCGCCGAACGGCAACGCATCGATCTCTCCCTGGGTCATCGCCTCGACGGCAGCGACCACATTCGGCATGTCGAAACGTGCCGGCTCACGATCATGTCCCATGCGGTGTCCAGTCCTACTCGCCAAGCTCGGTCGGCATGCCGTCCACGACCACCATCGCAACGAGCCGGTCGACGATCACGCCGTCGTCGCTGAACGGCAGCAGCAGCCGCTCGAACACCACTGGCCGGCCCTCGCCGAGATCGAAGCGGGCATATTCGTAGCTCGGCCGGCACAGACGGACACAGCGCCGGTAGGCCGCCTCGCGCGAGCCGAGCGCCTCGTCGCCGGTCACCGCGACATCCATGCCCTCCAGCGTCTTCAGCGAGAGCCTGGCGAACTGGGCCGGCATCTTCTCGACCTTGAAGGTCATCGGAAGCTGCGTGAGGTCTACCTTCAGCAGGACCAGCGTACGCGCGGTATCGCCGGTGGCGACGTCGAACGCGGCGAAGCCCGGCAGCCGGTTGCCGGCGCAGGCGGCGCGCCAGTGCCGGAACAGCGGCCTGAGCGCATCCGAGCGCAGCCGGCGGTCGAGACGGTCGAGCCCCTCCTGGTCGAGCCGCTGCAGGCCGAGCCCCTCCTTGTTTAGACTGGCCAATGGCCGGCGCCGCCCGAGCACGTCGAGCATGCGGTCGGCCAGCTGGGCGGGGGCAAACGGCTTCTCGATCACGGTCTCGCTGGCAAGCCTGGCCCGGTCGGCATGACCGGTCATGAACAGCACCGGCAGCGACGGTCGGGAGCGGCGGATGATCTCCGCAAGGCTGCGTCCATCCATGCCGGGCATGATCACGTCCACGATCGCCGCGTCGAACGGCGGCCCGGCTTCGGCCAGCTGCACCGCCGCGTCGCCATCGGCGGCCTCGATCACCACGTAGCCGAGATCGGCAAGCTGGGCGGCGAGAACACCGCGCACCGCGTCGTCGTCTTCGACCAGCAGCAGCCGCGCGCCGCCATGCAGCCGCTGGTCCGGCGCCACGCGATCATCAGGCTTCATCGCCACGCCCTCCGCCTCGCCCGCTGCGCTGGGCAGGTGCAGCATGATCCTCGTCCCGGTGCCGACCTGGCCGGCGATGCGCAGCGCACCGCCGGACTGGCGCAGGAAGCCGTGCACCATGGCGAGCCCGAGGCCGGTCCCCTTGCCGGCGCCCTTGGTCGTGAAGAACGGCTCCGTCACCCGCTGCAGCACGTCCGGCGGGATGCCGGGGCCATCGTCGGCGAGCTCGATGGTGACCGCGTCGCAATCCTGCAGCTCCGCCGGGCGCAGCACCTGATCGACCGGGCAGCGGGCAGCCGTGATCGCGAGCCTGCCGCTGCCCTGCATGGCGTCGTTCGCATTCACCACGAGATTGATCAGCGCGGTCTCCAGCTGCACCGGATCGACGCGCACCGACGGCAGGTCGGCGGCGCAGGCGATGGTCAGCACCACCCCCTCGCCGACCGAACGGCGCAGCAGCGGCTCGACCTCCTCGAACAGCATGCACAACCTGATGGTGCGCGGTTCGAGCACCTGCTGGTGCGCGAACATCAGCATCTGCCTGACAAGGGCGGCACCGCGCCAGGCCGCCTTGACGCCATGTGCGGTGATCTCGCGTATGCGCGGATCGTCGCAGCGGCGCTCGATCACCGAGAACGCACCGGAGATCGCCGCGATCACGTTGTTGAAGTCGTGCGAGATGCCGGCCGTGAGCTGGCCCAGCGCCTCGAGCTTCTGGCTGTTCACCAGCGCCGCCTGCACCCGCTCGCGCCGCTCCATCTCGATCAGCAGCTTCGCGTTCAACCGGCGCAGCTCGTCGGTACTGTCGGCGATCCGGCGCTCAAGCTCCCGGCGTCCGGCAGCCAGCGCCTCACGCGCCTCGATCACCCCCTGCAGATCGGTACAGGTGCCGATCCAGCGCACGATTTTGCCGGGCCCGGACGGTCCAAACTCGTCGTCCTCCCGGATCGGCAACGCACGGCCGAGCACCCACCGATAGGCGCCGCCGTGATGGCGCAGCCGGTACTCGATCTCGAACGTCGCGCCGGTGAGCAGGCAGTCGCGCCAGTGCGCCCAGGCCCTTGCCTGGTCGTCCGGATGGAACATGCCGTTCCAGCCGGCGCCCTCGGTGGCGCCGTCGCGCATGCCGGTGAACTCGTACCAGCGCCGGTTGTAGAAATCATGGCTGCCGTCCGGTCGCGCCGACCAGACCATCTGCGGAATCGCATCGATGATCGAGCGGAAGCGCGCACCGCTGGCCGCTGCGGCCGCCTCCGCGCGTGCCTGGCCGGCTGCCGCCCAGGTGCGCTCGCAGACTTCCTCGACCAGCTGGTGTTCTGCCCGCGTCCAGGTCCGCTGGTCGCAATGGTGCACGAACAGCACCGCCAGCAGCCGTCCCTGCTTGACCAGGGGGACATCGAGAAGCGCGCGCACGCCGATACGGTCGAAGGCCGCCGCCACCTCGGGCGCATTGGTCCGGCCGTCCGCGCGCACGTCGGCGATCGCCAGCGTCGCACCGCGCTTGAGATCGGCGATGATGCGCGGCCCGTAATCGTCGAGGCGCAGGGTGCCGGCGACGCTGGCGAGGCGGCCATCGTTCCAGTCGCGGTCGATCACCGCATGCATCTGTGCGGCGTCGATCTCGCTGTAGCCGACCTGGGCCACACGAAGATGGCGGCCCAGCATCTCGGCGGCGGTCGCCATCACCGCGACCGGGTCGCCGAGCGGACGCAGCCGGTCGGCCAGGGCGAGCAGGAAGCTCCTGCGCTCGTCCGCTTCCGCGAGCATCACCGCCTGCCGGCGCTGCTCGGTGATGTCCTCGATGATGGCCAGTGCGAAGTCGGGCTCGCCGGCGGCGTCACGCACCAGCGTCACCGTGAGGGCGGCCCAGACAGTCTGCCCGGCCTTGTGCCGGTAGCGCTTCTCGGTGCGGAAATGCGCCAGCCGGCCTTCCGCCATCCGGGCCAGCGATCCGGGGTCGTACTGCACCGGCTCCGAGATCGCAGTGCAGGCCAGCGCCATCAGCTCGTCGCGGCCGTAGCCGAGCATGGCGCAGAGCGTGTCGTTCACCTCGATCCAGCGCGCGGTGTGCAGGTCGATGCGCGCCATGCCGATCGCCGCCGCCTCGAAGGCGGACCGCAGGCGCTGTTCGCTCCGACGCAGGTGCTGTTCGGCGCGCTTCGCCTCCGTGAGGTCCCTGCCCTCCGGGATCAACTCGACGACGCGGCCGTCGTCGGCGCGGACCGGCGTAATGGAGAAATCGATGACCGCGATCCGACCGTCGGCCGAGCGCACCCGGGCCTCGTAGTGGATGAAGCTGCCCGCGGCAGCGCTGGCGACGGCGTCGCGCAACCGGTCGCGCTCCGCCTGGCCGACATCCCACCAGGGCGTGTCCCAGAACTTGCGTCCGATCACCTCGCTGCCCTGTAAACCCCCGAACGCGAGCGCCGCGTCGTTGACTTCGAGCAGCGTGCCGTCGAGGCAGAGCAGGCCTGCGAAGTTGAACATCGAGTGGAAGATGGTGCGGAACCGCGCCTCGCTGGCCGACAGCGCCGCCGCCACCTGTGCATGCTGCACGCGGCTGTTGGTCTGGGCCTGCTTGCTGTCGTCGATGTCGCTGCAGTTGCCGACCCACCGGACGATGCGGCCTTGCTCGCGCACCGCCGCGCCACGTACCAGGAACCAGCGATGATCGCCGTCGGCGGAGCGGAAGCGGTATTCGCTTTCATAGGGCTCGGCGGTCGCAACCGAGACTGACCAATTCTGCATGGTGCGGACGCGATCGTCCGGATGCACGACGTCGAGCCAGCGATCGCCGAGCAGCGCCGGGGCACCCTGGCCGGTGAAATCCTGGAAGCGCCGGTTGGTATAGAGGCAGCGGCCGGCTGCGTCGGTCACGAAGATCAGGGTCGGCAGCGTCTCGGCGAGAGCGTGGAAGTCCAGTTCGCCGGACCATGAAGCATCGTCGGAGCGGTATGCGCCTCGCGCCATCCTTACCTGCCCCAACCTCTGGATCTGCCGAACCGTTAATTCGGTCGCATTCATTGATTAGAGCCGGCACTCGACCATCCTGGCCGGCGTGGCGTGTATCGATCCGTGCATCCGCACCGTCTTCCGGCGCTGCGGAAGCAAAGCCACTAACGCATTGCGATAGCAACGCCCATCGCACTGTGCCTGGATTTTACTATGGATTTAACGTTCAACCGTGACCGCGGCATGGTCGGGGCCGGCGCCTTGCCGCCCTACTATGGACGACCATATTCGCGCTATGGCCAGAAGCTCGAACAGAGAGAAGATCCTGACGGAAGGCCTGCGCCTGATGCACCAGCGCGGCTTCGCCAGCGCCAGCGTGCGCGACATAGTGCAGGCCGCCGGCGTCCCGCAAGGCTCCTTCACCAACCACTTCGCGTCCAAGGAAGCCTTCGGACTCGAGGTCATCGACCTCTACTGCCACGGTATCCGCACCTTCAACGACGAGACGCTGAACAATGCGGGGCTGCCGCCGGACCGGCGGCTGCGCAACTGGGTCGCGGGCGCG
Organism: Lichenicoccus roseus; assembly: GCF_005844085.1. Taxonomy (GTDB): domain Bacteria; phylum Pseudomonadota; class Alphaproteobacteria; order Acetobacterales; family Acetobacteraceae; genus Lichenicoccus; species Lichenicoccus roseus. The sequence goes on along the minus strand of NZ_VCDI01000002.1, from coordinate 773,024 downwards.
GCCGGTGGCTCCTGCGACGGCTGCCTGCTGGGCAACTTCGCGGCCGGCGGCTGCGAGCAGAGCGAGCCTATCCGCCAGCGGGTGGCGTCGGCGTTCGCGGAGACCCGCACTGCCCTCGCCGCCTGCCTGCATGCCGCCGGCCAGGCCGGCATGCTGCGGCCCGGCCTCGACCACGACGACGTCGCCGGCTTCCTGCTCGCCTCCATCCAGGGCGCCAGCCTGCTGGCGCGGGTCACGCAGGATCCGGCACCGCTGCGCGGGATCGACCGCCTGCTGCTGGCCACCATCCTGACGTCCCCCGCTCCGGCGAACGACCACTTGCTGCATTAATACGGACGTCCATATTGGGGCTCGGGCGGCCGATCCCCGGCCGCCGGCAAGGAATGCATCCCATGAGCAGCCAGGTTGTCCTGATCACCGGGGCACTGACCGGCATCGGTCGCGCCACCGCCTTCGCCTACGCGCACGAAAAGGCGCAGATCGTCGTCTCCGGACGCAGGCGGGAGGCCGGCCTGGCGCTGGCCGCCGAGCTGCGCGATCTGGGCGTGGAGGCGGAGTTCATCCAGGCCGATGTGCGCCACGAGGACGACGTGCGGGCGCTGGTCGACCAGACCGTCGCACGATTCGAACGTCTCGACGTCGCCGTGAACAATGCAGGCACCGAGGGCACGGGCGGCCCGATCACCGGGCAGACGGTCGAGAATTACACGGCGATCTTCGACACCAACGTCCTTGGCGTGCTGCTCAGCCTGAAGCACCAGCTGCGCGTCATGCTGCCGCGGGGCCACGGCAACATCGTCAACGTCTCCTCGGTCGCGGGATCGGTCGGGTTTCCGAACGCCTCGGTCTATGTCGCCAGCAAGCACGCCGTCGAGGGGCTGACCCGCAGCGCCGCGCTGGAAGCCGCGAAATCGGGCGTGCGCGTGAATGCGATCGCGCCGGGGCCGATCGTCACCGACATGCTGAACCGCTTCACCGGCGGCAGCGAGGACGGCAAGACCTTCATGACCTCGCTGGTCCCGACGGGCAGGTTGGGCAATGTCGAGGAAGTCGCGCAGGCCATCCTGTTCCTCGCCTCGGACAAGGCGCCGTTCATCACCGGACAGAGCCTGGCCATCGATGGCGGCATGCTGGCCGGCTGATCCGCTCCCATCCCGCTCAAGAGCCGTCGCGCGCGCCGCATGAGGCGCGCACCATCAGGCGCGGCGGCAGCTGTAGGGTGCAGGCGGTGACCGTCGGATCGGCGATCACCGCCTCCATCAGGCAAAGCGCATGGCAGCCAATCTCCTCCACCGGCTGCGCGACCAGGGTCAGGCGCGGATCGAAGCAGTCGGCCCACTCGAAATCGTCGAAGCCGGCCACGGCAAGCTGTTCCGGCACTGCCAGGCCGGCATCCCGCACCGCCTGCATCAGCCCGATCATAGACCGGTTGTTGCCGGCGATCACCGCCGTCGGGCGGGTGCGCGACGAGAGCAGCCGCCTCGCGGCGGCGCGCGCAGCGGGCAAGTCGGCGCTGGCCGGCTCGGCGATGTCCGAGGATGCCCCCGCCAGTCGCCGGAACGCCGCGACACGCTCCGTCGTGGTGGCGACCCCGGGCTGGCCTGCGACCATGCCGAGACGACCATGGCCGAGACCGCGCAGGTGCTCGACCAGCAGCCGGATCCCCGCCTCGTTGTCGACACCGACCTGGCTGAAGCCGCCCGCCTCGCCCGCGCTCGGACTGACCAACCGGTCCACCAGGACCGTCGGTACCCGCGCCGCGGCGAGATAATCCAGCGAACGCCAGGGCGCCTGAACTCCCGCTGGAGCCAGCAGGATACCGTCCACCTGGCGCTGGTGCAGGGATCGCACGACATCGAGTTCCTGCGACGGGTCCTCGCCGGTGTCGGCCAGGAACACCGTCAAGGCGCGTTCGCTGCAGGCGCGCACGATCGACTGCACCATTTCGACGAAATACGGGTTCGCCACCGCCGACAGGGCGACCCCGAGCGTGTGGGTGCGTGCGCCGCTGCGAGCGAGCGAGCGGGCCAGCGTGTTGGGTACGTACCCCGTTGCGGCGATCGCAGCCAGCACGGCGGTGCGGGTGCGCGACTGCACCACCCGCGTGCCGTTGACCACGTGCGAGACCGTGGAGACCGCGACCCCGGCATGCCGGGCCACGTCCATCATCGTGGTCACCGCACGCATCCTTTGCTGCGAAGCCGGCTCCGATGGTCCGCCTTCGTCTTGCAATCCGGGCCGGTCAGAACGCGAAGCTGTCGACATTCTCCGGCGTCGCCACCTTCGGTGGACCTAGTAGGACGATGGTGTCCGTGCCGACGGTGTACTGGCCGAGATGGCCGGCGGTGAAGGTCGCGCCGGGCTCCGCCTTGAACTTGCACCGCGCCAAACCCTGCGCCGCGTAGTACGAAAGGTAGCCGAGGTCCGGCACGCTCCACCACACGTCCTGCACGGAGCCGTTGCGGATGTATTTCCGCAGCAGGCTGACCGGGCCCAGGCCGGACAGCTTGATCTTGCCGAGCAGTCCGGCCTGGTCGAGCGCCCGGGCTGCGGCGGGCAGGCCGATGCCGGCGGGAACGATGATGCCCTTGAGCTGCGGGAACGCCTGCACCAGCGCCAGCGTCTGCTGCTGGTTGATCTGCTCGCTCTCCTGGCCGTAGGCGACCTGCACCAGCTTCATCTTCGCGAACTTCGGATCGGTCGCGATGGTGTGCTTCATGTTCGCGATCCACTTGTTCTGGTTGGTCGCGGTCGGCGTGGAGGACAGGATGGCGAACTCGCCCTCATAACCGATGGCGCGGCCGAGGCTCTCGAGCATGCCCTCGCCAAGCAATTCCGACTTCGCCTGATTGACGAACAGAGAGCGGGCCTTGGGCGCCACGTCGGAATCGTAGGCGATCACCCAGATGTTCTGCGCCTCTGCGCGACGCAACGCGGGGGCCACCGCATTGGCGTCGTTGCCGGAGATGGCGATCACGTCGACGCCCTGGGTGACCATGTTGTTGATGAAGGCGATCTGCGCCTCGGCGGTCGCCTCGGACGGTGCCTGCAGCAGGATCTTGCCGCCGATCTCCTTCTGGGCCTGCTGCGCGCCGGTGTTGGCGGACTGGAAGAACGGATCGGTGTCGAGCTTGGGGATATAGCCGACGGTGACCGGCCCCTTGCGGCACTCGGCGGCGACGGCCGGCGACGAAACCGCAGCTGCGGTGGCCAGGGCCGCTGCCGCGACCCCGCCGAGGATCATGGTCCGGAACGGGAGCTTGAACATGAGATGGTGGTTTCCTCGACCTTGTTGATCATGGTTACAGGGTTAGGCGATGCCCCCGGTCAGGGCGGCGCCGGGACCGCGGGACTGCGCTGCCGGTCCCGGGTGGCTCTGAGCCGCGACTGTGCAACGCCGCTGAGCAGCAGCGACAGGATGAGCAGCAGCCCTATGGATATGCCCTGGGCGTCGCCACCGACGCCCTCGAGGCCGAGCACGTCGCGCAGCAGCGCCACCAGGATCACCGCCCAGATCACCCCGGACAGCGCGCCGCGGCCGCCGAACACGTTGATGCCGCCGAGCAGCGCCATGGTGATGATCTCGAGCTCGAAGCCCTGGGCATTGTTGGCCCGTGCATTCGACAGCCGCGCGGTGAACACGATGCCGGCCAGGGCACAGATCACCCCCGACAGCACGAACAGCCCGAGCTTGAGGCGATTGCTGTCGATGCCGGAATAGCGCGCCACCTCCGGGCTTCCGCCGACGGCATAGATGCGCCGGCCGGTCGCGGTCAGGTGCAGAACCACCGCAAAGACCGGCGCCAGCAACAGGAACGGCAGGATGGTCTGTGGCAGCACGCTTGTGATGAGCGGATCGATGCCGAAGTTGGTGAGTGCATCGGGCAGTTCGTTGACCGAGTCCGCGCCGAGGAGCACGTAGCCGAGGCCGCGGAACAGCCCCATGGTGCCGAGCGTCACCAGCAGGGACGCGAGGCCGAGGCGGGTCACCAGCCAGCCATTCAGCGCGCCGCAGGCGGCGCCGGCGAGCAGCACCACCGGGATCGCAGCCACCAGCGGCCAGCCGGCCTGCAGCAGAGCGCCGAGGATGCAGCTGGTCAGCGCCAGGATGCTGGCGACCGAGAGGTCGATCTCGCGCACGATCATCAGCAGCGCCATCGGCAGCACGATCAGGGCCTTTTCCGACACCACCGCAATCGCCTGCGACAGGTTGAAGGCCGTCGCGAAACGCGGCACCAGCATCGCGGCAAGCGCCAGCGCCAGCACCGTCACCGCGCCGAGGCAGCTATCCCAGGTCGCCAGCCGGCGCAGGCCCGCGGACGGTGGGCGTGTGCCGGCCGGACGCGATACGGGGGCGTTCACGAGGCCGCTCCCGCGCTGGCCGTGTTGGGTCCGGATGTTGGCCCGCGCGCGATGCGTCCGGTCTGCGACCTCGTCGCGCGGCGCGACACGAAGGCGTCGAGCGCGATCGCCATGACGATGACCAGGCCATAGACCCCGGACAACCAGAGCGGATTGACCCGCACCAGGGTCAGTCCGTTCTGGATCGCCAGCAGCAACAGCGCGCCGAGCACGACCCCGGTCACGGTCCCGACGCCCCCGCGTATGGCGGTGCCGCCGACCACCACCGCGGCCACGACGGTCAGTTCGTAGCCGGTGGCGACGCGCGCATCGACCACCGCATAGCGCGACGCCCACAGCGCCCCATCCAGCCCGGCCAGCATGCCGGAGGCGGCGAAGGCGAGCAGCACCAGCCGCTCGCGCCGGATGCCGATCAGCCGCGCGCCGTCAGGATTGGAGCCTACCGCGAACAGCTCGCGGCCCGGCTCGGTGAGCCGCAGGCCGGTGCCAAGCAGCGTCATCACCACCGCCGCCAGCAACAGGATCACCGGCACGCCGAACAGATGGCCGCCGGTCATGTCCAGCCAGGATTGCGGCACCTGCTCGGAGCTGATCTGGCGACCGCCGGCGATCATGGAGTTGAGGCCGCGATACAGCGACAGCGTGCCGAGCGTGACCACGATGGACGGCACCCGGCCGAACGCCACCACCAGCCCGTTGCCGATGCCGCACAGCGTGCCCACGGCGCAGGCGACCAGCACGCCGCCGACGACGCCAAGACCAGGCGCCAGGCGGAGCACGTCTGCGGCGATGTATGCCGACAGGCCGATGGTGGACGCCACCGAAAGGTCGATGTTGCGGGTGATCATCACCAGCATCATGCCGGCGGAGACGATCATCAGCAGCGCGAGATCCATCGCCACTGCATCGATATTGGCCAGCGACAGCAGGCGCGGATTGATGATTGCGGCCGGGATCACCACAGCCGCCACCGCGGCGAGCAGCCCGAGCTCGCGACGCAGCAGCCAGTGCCGCTTCGATGCCGGCGGCCGCACCTGAGGATCGGCACGGGCGGCCTCGATCGCACCGGTTGCCTCGATGTCGGCCTCGACCGCAGCCGGCGACTCGTGGCCGGCATCGGTGGCGGCGAGCAGTACCGCCTCCTGGGTCGCCTGCGCGCGCGGCATGATGGCGCTCAGGTGGCCTTCGCGGAACACCGCGATGTCGTGGCACATGCCGAGGAGCTCGGGCATGTCCGACGAGATCAGGATGATCGCCATGCCGTGCCGGGCCAGGTCGGCGATGATGGCATGGACCTCGCCCTTGGCGTTGATGTCGATACCCTGGGTCGGCTCGTCCAGGATCAGCACGCGCGGGTTGGTCGCCAGCCACTTGGCCAGCACCACCTTCTGCTGGTTGCCGCCCGACAGCGTGCTCACCGCCTGGTCGTAGCTGCTGAAGCGCAGCCGCATGCGGTCGAGCGGCCGCTCCACCAGGGCCAGTGCGCGGCCGCGATTGACCATCCCGCCACGCGTCGCCTCGCGCAGCACCGACAGCGAGGCATTGTCGAGGATGGAGAAATCCATCACCAGGCTCTGGCCGAGCCGGTCCTCGGACACATAGGCGATACCGGCCCGCATCGCCTCGCCGGAGCTGCGGAACGACACCTCGTTGCCATCCAGGACGATGCGCCCGACGCTTGCCCGGTCGATGCCGAACAGCGCGCGCGCCACCTCGGTACGACCGCTGCCGACCAGGCCGCCGAAGCCCAGCACCTGGCCGCCGCGCAGGCTGAACGACACATGCGAGAAGGCGCCCTGCCGCGACAATCCCTCCACACGCAGGATCTCCGCACCGGCCGGCGGATCGAGCGGCGGGTAAAGGTCCTGCATCTCGCGCCCGACCATCAGCCGCACGGCGGCGGCGGGGGTGAGCGCGTGCGCCGCGGCCTCGCCAACCTGGCGGCCGTCGCGCAGGACCACCACGCGGTCGGCGACGCGATACACCTCCTCCATGCGATGGCCCACGAACATCATCGCGACGCCGCGACGACGGAGGTCATCCACCACCGCGAACAGCTTCTCCACCTCGCCACGCGACAGCGAGGCGGTCGGCTCGTCCATGATCAGCACCTGCGCATCGACGGCGAGCGCACGGGCGATCTCGACCAGTTGCTGCTCGGACGAGCGCAGCAGGCCCAGCGTCCGGTCGGGCGGGCAGTGGAGACCGACGGTGCGCAGCAGCCGCACCGCCTCGCTATCGATGCGGGATCGATCCAGCAGGTGCAGCGACGAACGCGGCATGTGGCCGATGGCGATGTTCTCCGCGACCGACAGATCGGGAAACAATCCAGGATGCTGGTGCATGATGGCGATGCCGCGTGCCAGCGCGTCCTGCGGCGAACGCAGCACGATGTCCTCGCCGTTGAGGCGCACGCTGCCCTCGTCGGGGCGATGCACGCCGGCGAACATCTTCACGCAGGTGCTTTTGCCGGCGCCGTTCTCGCCCAGCAGGGCGACGACCTCGCCGGGTCGCAGCGCAAAGCTCGCATGCGCCAGCGCCACCACGCCGCCGAACACCTTGCGCACGTTGACCAGTTCGAGGGCGGCGCGGCTCTGCGGGGCTTTCGCCGCAGCTTCGGCGGCATGATCGGTCATGGCCGACATGTTCCCTCCAGGATCCACGTCCCGGCCCTTGAACAGACCATCGGCGGATCATCCCGAGGGAAGCCTGTGCTTATCGACGCCTTTGCGCAAGCGCTTGCCTTGGTTCCGGCGTGCGCATCTGGCGCGGTGCCTTCAGCCCGGCACGGCGGCGATCACCCGGGCCACCTCGTCGTCTGTCAGGTCCGGATGGATCGGCAGCGCGAGGATCCGGGTGGCCAGATCCTCCGACACCGGCAGCGCCGTGCCGTCGTGCTGGTCGCGGTAGGCCGGCTGGTGGTGCAGCGGGCGCGGATAGTAGATGGCGCTCGGCACGCCGGCCGCGCGCAGCGCCTCCTGGGTGGCGGTGCGCGCGGCCGCGTCCGGCAGCAGCACCGAATACACCGCCCAGGCACTGGAGCTGTCACGGACACGCACCGGAATGGCAAGCCTGTCGGCCAGGCCTGCATCGTACGCCTGCGCGATCGCCTCGCGCCGGGCGAGCTCCTCGTCGAAGACATCGAGCTTGGCCAGCAGTATCGCGGCCTGCAGCGTATCCAGCCGCCCGTTCATGCCGATGCGCAGCACCTCGTAACGGGTCTCGCCCTCGCCGTGCGTGCGCAACGACCGGTACAGCTTCGCGCGCGCCGGATCGTCGGTGAGCAGCGCGCCGCCATCGCCGTAGCCGCCAAGCGGCTTGGACGGGAAAAAGCTGATCGCGGTGGCGTCGGCCTCGCGGCCCAGCTTGCGGCCGTCCAGGCTGGCGCCGAAGCTCTGCGCGCAATCGTCGAGCAGGAACATCGCCTCCGCCTGCGCGATACCGCGCAGCTCCACCCAGGGTGCCGGCTGCCCGAACAGGTCGACCCCGACGATGGCCGCCGGCCGCAACCTCCCGGCGCGCCGCACGGCCTCGATCCGGTGGCGCAGCGATACGCAGTCGATCTGGAAGCTCCGCGGATCGACATCGACGAACACCGGGGTCGCCCCCAGCAGCAACGGCACCTCTGCGGTCGCGGTGTAGGTGAAGGCGGGCAGGAACACGGCATCTCCCGGTCCGATGCGCTCGGCCATCATCGCGATCTGCAGGGCATCGGTGCCGGAACTGACGCTGACGCATTCGGCGGCCCCGCAATACTCCGCCAGCCGCTGCTCGAGCGCCGCCACCTCCGGACCCAGCACGAACTGGCAATGCGCCAGCACCGCCTCCAGGCGCGCGCGCAGGCCGGTGCCGATGCGGGCCTGCTGCGCCTTGAGATCGAGGAAGGCGATCGGCGTCATCAGGCGGTCCTCTCGGCATGGATCAGCGGCACCGGCGGGTACGGGCTCGCCGGCGGCGCACCGTCCCGGTTGTGCGCGAACTCCGGGACCAGCGCGTGCAGCAGGCGGATCGCGACCGCGGGATCGCCGCCGCGGCAGGCCGTCTCGATGGCATCGATGGCATTGCCGACCGCCAGCAGGTCGGCGGTGCGCGGCGTGGCCATCAGCAGCCCGGGATGGCTGGTCGGCACCGGGGGCTCGTGGCCGTGGAACAGCTCCTCGACCAGCTTCTCGCCCGGACGCAGGCCGGTGTAGCGGATCGCCACGTCCTCGTCCGGCCGCAGCCCGGCAAGCCGGATCATCTGCCGCGCCAGATCGACGATCTTCACCAGCCGGCCCATGTCGAGCACGAAGATGCCGCCGTCGCGCAGGCGGGACGCAGTGCTGTCGCTCAGGCCGGCTGCGATCCCGGATCGTGCCGTGCCCAGCACGCTGGCCTGCAGCACCAGCCCGACCGCCTCCGGCACCGTCATGAAGTAGCGCTGCATGTCCGGGTGCGTCACCGTCAGCGGACCGCCACGCTCGAGCTGGCGCCGGAACAGCGGCACCACCGAGCCGTTGCTGCCGAGCACGTTGCCGAACCGGACCGTCACGCAGCGCATCGGGCCAGGCGCGTCACCTTCGGGCTCGCTCTGCCGCGCCCGGATATCGAGCGCCTGGCAGTACATCTCGGCAGCACGCTTGGAGGCGCCCATCAGGCTGCTGGGATTGACCGCCTTGTCGGTCGAGATCAGCACCATCGCCCGGGCTCCCGCCCGCGCGGCGGCGTCGGCGACCTGCCTGGTGCCGACGATGTTGGTCAGCAGCCCCTCGCCCGGATTCAGCTCGACCATCGGCACATGCTTCAGCGCCGCCGCATGGAAGACCAGTTCCGGCCGGTACGCCTGGAACACGCGTTCGATGCGCCCGGCGTCGCGGGTATCGGCGATCACCGCGGCGCGCCGAACGTGCGGCACCGTCTCGCCGAGCTCGAGGTCGATCTGCCAGAGCGCGAATTCGCCGTGGTCGACCAGGACCAGCAATTCGGGATCCAGCGAGGCGACCTGGCGCGCGAGCTCGGAACCGATGCTGCCGCCGGCGCCGGTCACCAGCACGCGCCGGCCGCGCACCAGCCCGGCCATGCCGTCGCGATCCAGCGGCACCTGCGGCCGGTTCAGCAGCTCCTCGATCGCCACCGGCCGCAGCTCGACCCGCGCCGCCGGGGCCAGCGTGGTCGGGTTGGGCGCCCGGCGTACCGCGATGCCGCGCGCATCCGCCGCCTCGATCAGGGCCGCGAGGTTCTCGCCGCGAAAATCCGGCTCGGTCACCACCAGCGCGCGCGGCGCGCGGCCGGCGGCGGCCAGGCGGTCCAGCACCGCGCCGGCATCGCGTACGGTGCCGAGGATGCCGTGGCCGCGTATGCGCCTGCCGGCCTGGTGGGTGCCGAGCGCCAGCAGGCCGAGGATGCGGAGGGACGAGGAGCGGTCACGGCCGATGGCGCGCAGGAACAGGTCGGCCGGCTCGTCGGCGCCGACCAGCAGCACCGGCTGCACCTCCTCGGCCGACAGCCGCACCCGCTTGGATTGCGACAGCCGGTAGACGATGCGCAGGCCACCCAGCATGAGCAGGAGCACCATGGCGTGGATCACCGGGAAGGTGACGCTCGGCAGCGGGTAGCCGGTGACGTGGAACAGCAGGGCGAACAGGGCGGCGCTCAGCACCGATCCACCGGCGATGCCGAGCAGGTCGGCGATGCCGGAGAAGCGCCAGTACTGCTGCGGCATGCGGAACGGTGCGCCGCCGACCAGCAGGGTGATGGCGCCGCTGGCGAGGAACCAGAGCGGATGGATCAGGCCGCCCTTCGGATCCGCGAGGTAGCGCGCGATCGGCGCCGCCGCCGCCGCGAACGCGCCGTCGAGTGCCATGTTGACGAGGATCCGGTTCGCCGCGCGCATGCGGGCCGACCGGCGGGTGCGCGCTGGATCCGGAGGCACCTGGGTTCCGTCGGGGCGTTGCGAGGCCATCACCGCCGCCGTATAGCCCAGCCGGTCCCGGCCTAGAAGCGCCCCGGGTCCTCCAGGGCGCCCGGCCCAAGAGCAACTCGCCAGCAGGGAGGCGGACCGCGCACGATGCCGATGGCCGTCTTCCCGCTGCTGCTCCCGCTCTGCCTCGCGGCCCTGCTGCTTTCGGCGGCGACGGTGCGGCTGATGATCGGGGTCGGCGTGCTCGACCGGCCCGGCCATCGCAGTTCGCATGCCAGACCGACACCCAAGGGCGGCGGCGTCGGCCCGGTGCTGGCGCTGCTGCTGCTGCTGCCGGTGGCTGGCTGGCTGGGCGCCGGTCCCGCGCCATCCCGGATGGCGGCGCTGCTGCTGCCGGTCGGAATGCTGGCCCTGGTCTCCTGGCTTGACGATGTGCGGCAATACAGGCCGATGGCGAAGTTGATGGCGCAGGCGGTCGCCGCTGCGATCCTAGCCGCCGTCCTCGCCCCGCTGCCCTCGCACCCGGAGATCGGGTTCGCGGTCGGCTTCTGCTGGCTGATGTTCGCGACGAACGCGCTCAACTTCATCGACGGCCTCAACGGCCTGGCCGCGGGAAGCATGGCGCTGGCCAGCCTGTTCCTCGGCCTCGACACGCCGGACCCGCTTGCGACCATTGCCGGCTGCCTGCTGAGCGCCGGCCTGCTCGGCTTCCTGCCGTTCAACTACCCTGGCGCCCGGATCTTCCTCGGCGACGTCGGCAGCCAGGGGATCGGACTGGCGGTTGCAGCCCTTGCCCTGCTGCACTGGCGCGCCGGAGCGATGACCGATGGCGCACTCGACGCCGCCCTCGCCGGCCCGCTGCTGCTGTCCGGCATCCTGTACGATGTCGGCTTCACCCTGTGTCGCCGCCTCGTGGGCGGCGAGCGGCTTTTGCAGGCGCATCGTGGCCATCTGTATCAAGTTGCGTTTCGCACCGGCATCCCGGCCTGGCAGGTCACGCTGGTGCATTGGGGCTTCGTGCTGTGGGGAGCGCTGCTGGCGCTGGCGCTGCAGGCCGGGACCGATGTCGCGGCCATCCTCGCCGGCGTGCTGCTGCCGCAACTCGGATGGACCAGCTGGGTAATCCGCCGCGCCCGCCTGCGACCGATCGGCTGTTGGTAGCCTGGCCCGCAACGAGAACGGGCGGCGCGCCTTTCAGCCCGCCGCCCGATCGCTCGTCGCTGGGAACATGCGGACCGACCGAAGTCGATCCGCACAGCCATGCTTACTGGGGCGACAGCTTCAGTTCGATACCCTGGGCGGCGCCGGAAAGACGGGCGCCCTTGCTGATGTCGTCGATGCGGATCTCGACGCCGTTGCCGTTCTTCAGCACGCGACCGCCGATGCCGTTGCCGAGCGTCGCCTCGCCGTCGGCAGCCGCGTAGGTACCGTCGAAATCATGCAGATGACGGAGGTGATAGACGCGGCCATGGCCGGTCACGCTGGAATATCCGACGGCGGCCACATCCACGCCCTTGACGCTGAAGTGGTAGTCGCGGCCGTGGAAGCGGAGCACGCCGTCTCCCCATGTATAGCCGACGCCGATATCGGCCGCCTTCGCGGTGATGGTGACGTGGCCGGCCACCGGTCCGGAGGCGCCGGGATCGCGCGCGGCTAGCGCGGGCAGGGCGAAGGTCGAGAGGGAGACTGCGAGACCGGTGGCGAGGGCAGCCATCCGCATGGCGAATTCCTTTCTTAAAGACTGGCGTGCGGCATCGACAGGAGATGCGCTTGCGCCACTATCGTTCGAGAACCGGGCCGGTTGCGACGGACGCCACAAGCATGCGCTGTCGGCTCGGCCGCGAAGCATATCGACCACCGCGCACCGCGTCTCCCGCCAGGACGGCAGACGTGGTGAAGCTGTGATGCCGGCGGCCCGTGACACCGGGCCGGAAGCGATCAGCCGGCGCGGCGAGATCCGTGCTCGGAGGCGTGGCCGCCCTTGCGCGCGATGCTGGAGGCTTCGGTCATGATCGAGCGAAGCTCGCGCAGATAGGCCGCGCCTTTCAGCGTGCGCTGCACCAGGATCGAACGGCGATCCATCGGATCGACCTTGCGGCGGGCAAGGTCGAGTTCGCCAAGGCGGTCCAGCGCGCGGGTGATCGCGGGCTTCGAGACGTTCAGCTCCGCGGCCAGGCCCCGGACCGTGTGCGCGCCCTCCTGGAGATAGCAGGTCAGGAAGACACCGAGTTGACGAGCCGACAGGTCAGGTCCGTCGCGACGGACCATGGAGACGACGGTATCACGCAGAGTTCCGACAAGCTGATCAGACGACGAGGGTTGCGGCACCTTAAAATCCTTTCTTCAACGACACGACCGATAATCCGGAGGGTCCGACTACAACCAAGCCAGGAGGACACGCGTGTGCGCCACCCCGGGAAGCGTTAACAAGATCGTAACAGCTCGCTTTATAGACAGGTAAACTGATTTGGTTCAGTCCCGATTACGTTACCAAGATGATTTGGTTACCCCTGAAGGTTAAGAGTCTGCAACAAACCTCTGTAACAGGCTCCGAGTCCCTGGGCATCACCCCCCTCCGGACGACCGGGTGACGCCGAGTCGCGCCATGCGTATGTATCGAGATGTGCCCAAGGTACAGATTTTTTGACGAATCGTTGCAGGAACAACGCTGCCGTGACTGCCCCGGCCATCGGTTTTGATGAAACATTATTCAGGTGACCGACAGAGCTGCTGAGCCAGTCGTCGTAGGCGGCGTGCAGTGGCAGGCGCCAGACCGGGTCGTGCGCTTCCACCCCGCCGCGCAGCAGGGCGCCGGCTAGCGCGTCGTCGTTGCAGAACAGCGCGGGCAGGTCCGGGCCGAGTGCCACCCGCGCCGCGCCGGTGAGCGTCGCGGCGTCGATCAGCACGTCGGGACGATCCTCGCAGGCCTCGTCCAGCAGGTCGCACAGCACCAGCCGGCCCTCGGCGTCGGTGTTGCCGATCTCGATATGGAGGCCGGCGCGGGTGGCGATGACGTCGGACGGCCGCATGGCCTCCCCAGAGACACTGTTCTCCACGCAGCCGAGCCGCAGCTGCAGCCGCACCGGCAGGTCGCGCTCCATGATCAGGCGCGCAAGGCCCAGCATGATCGCGGCGCCGCCCATGTCCTTCTTCATGCGCAACATCGCCGCCGAGGGCTTGAGGTCGAGGCCGCCGGTGTCGAAACAGACGCCCTTGCCGACCAGCGAGACCAGCGGCGCCTCGCCGGTTGCCGCCGAGCCACGCCATTCGGCACGCACTACCCGAGGCGTGCGCGGCGAACCCCGCCCGACGGCGTGGATGGCCGGATAGCCGCGCTCGATCGCCTCGCCTTGCAGGATGCTGACGTCCGCGCCGAAGCCTGCAGCAACCTCACGGGCAGCGTCCGCAAGCTCGGCCGGGCCGAGTGCATTGGCCGGCATGTTGATCAGGTCGCGTGCAAGCCAGATGGCCCGCGCCTGCGCCGCCCCCGATGCTCCGTCCCCCGACGGGTCGACGGAACGCGTCACCAGCCTGGCCGGCTGCCGCGGCTCGGCGTCCCTGTAGGGTCGGAAACCATAGGCGCCGAGGCAGAAGCCGAGCACGGCGCGATCGGCGTCCGGCAGCTCCGGTCCCTCCAGCTGCCAGTCCCCGGGCGGCAGGCCGCGCGGCAGACCGGCATAGGCGTAGGGTCCAGGCGGTTCGCCGCCGGAGCCGATGCCGAGCAGCGCCGCCGACACCCCCGCCTCGCCGGGCAGCAGCGCCAGTTCTCCGGCCTTTGCCGTGAAGCCGATGTCCCGCAGCCAGCCGCCGAGCTTTCCGGCCCCGCCGAGGCGGCCCAACGCATCATCCAGCGACTCGGGCCGCACGACGTGCACGGGCCGCACGCCGGTGGCGCGATCGGCGGCGACAAGACAGTCGAGCGGTCGGTCGAACATGAAGGTCATCCTTGTATGCGGGCCCTCGGCGGGCGTCCTCGAATCGCTGGCAAGCGTCCTGCAGGAAGCCAGTGCTTGCAATCGGCGGGCGGCGACCCGACCATCACAGGCATGCCGGGCTCATCGATCAGGGTGCGCAGCCCTAACCTGTCGGCCGCCGGCAGCCGACTGCACGGCACGGACGATCCGGGCCGCGTCCGGCATCGCGTCAAGGCCGTGCTTGGCCCCACCAATACCGGCAAGACCCACCTCGCCATCGAGCGGCTGCTCGCGCACAACTCCGGCATCATCGGCTTCCCGCTGCGACTGCTGGCGCGCGAGAACTACGACCGCATGGTCGCCGCCAAGGGCGAGCGCAACGTCGCGCTGATCACCGGCGAGGAGAAGATCGTGCCACCCGGCGCGCGCTACTTCTCCTGCACCGTCGAGGCGATGCCGATAGACCGCGGCGGCAGCTTCGTCGCCCCGGAGTTCCTGGCGGTCGACGAGATCCAGCTCTGCGCCGACGCCGACCGTGGCCATGTATTCACCGAGCGCCTGCTGCACGCACGTGGCCTGGTCGAGACCATGTTCCTCGGCGCCGAGACCATACGTCCCCTGCTGTCACGCCTGATCCCGGACGCCGAGATCGAGACCCGGCCACGACTGTCGCAGCTCACCTATACGGGTGCGGCCAAGCTCACCAAGCTGCCGCCGCGTTCCGCCGTGGTCGCCTTCTCGGCCGCCGAGGTGTACGCCATCGCCGAGCTGATACGCCGCCGCCGCGGTGGCTGCGCGGTGGTGATGGGCCGGCTGTCGCCGCGCACCCGCAACGCCCAGGTGGCGCTCTACCAGGACAAGGAAGTCGACTACCTGGTCGCCACCGACGCGATCGGCATGGGGCTGAACATGGACGTGAACCATGTCGGCTTCGCCGGGCTGTCGAAGTTCGACGGCTCGCGGCCGCGCCGGCTGACCGCCCCCGAGGTGGCGCAGATCGCCGGACGCGCCGGGCGCGGCATGCGCGACGGCACCTTCGGCACCACCGGGACCTGCCCGGAACTGTCCGAGGACGTGGTGGCGGCGGTCGAGGCGCACCGCTTCGATCCGCTCGAGCAGATCTTCTGGCGCAACGGTGACCTCGATTTCACCAGTCCCGACCTGCTGCTGGCGAGCCTGCTGGTGCCGCCGCCGCGCCGCGGCCTGGTCGCCGGCAACGAGGCCGCCGACCTGCAGACGCTCGATACTCTGGCCCGCGAGCCGGACATCCGCCGCCTGGCGAGCAGCCGCAGCGCCACCCGCCTGCTCTGGGAGGCCTGCCAGATCCCGGACTTCCGCAAGCTCGGCGACGACAGCCACACCAGGCTGTGTGCCCGCGTGTTCACCAGCGTGATCAACCAGGGGCGGTTGCCGACCGACTGGCTGGCGACGCAGATCGCCCAGCTCTCGCGCAGCGACGGCGACATCGACACGCTGATGCAACGGCTGTCCGGCGTGCGCGTGTGTTCCTACATCGCCGCCCGCCGCGACTGGCTGGACGATGCGCCGCACTGGCAGGCCAAGGCGCGCGAGGTCGAGGACCTGCTGTCGGATGCGCTGCACGAGCGGCTGACCGCGCGCTTCGTCGACCGCCGCGCCGCGCTGCTGTTCCGCCGGCTCGACGAGACCGAGGGCCAGGACATGCTGTCCGCGGTCACCAGCCAGGGCGAGGTGGTGGTCGAGGGCCACTCGGTCGGCCACGTGGCGGGCTTCGGCTTCCAGCCCGACCCGCTGGCGGAAGGTCCGGAGAAGCGCCTGGTGCTGCGCGCCGCGCGCCGGGCCCTGCGCGAGGAGATGCCGCGCCGGGTGCAGGCGCTGGCCGCCGCCGCCGATGCCGCCTTCTCGATGTCGGCGGATGCACGGCGCCTGCTCTGGACCGATGCCTCGGGCGGGCGTGGCGCGCCGGTCGCCCGGCTGCGACCGGGCGCCGGGCTGTTGCGGCCGATGGTCGAGGTGCTGGACAGCGAATTCCTCGACGGCTCGCAGCGCGAGCGGGTGCGGGCACGCCTGCAGGCCTGGCTGAACCGCGAGATCGAGATCCACCTGGCGCCGCTGTTCGAGGCGCAGTCCCGGGCACAATCGGACCCGCTGCTGCGCGGGCTGCTGCACCGGCTGGTCGAGGAGGGTGGCCTGGTCGGCGGTCCGACCGCGCAGGCGATCCCGCCGCTGCTGCGCCAGCGTCTCAAGCCGCTCGGCATCAGGGCGGGACGGCTCGCCTTGTTCATGCCGGCGCTGCTCAAGCCCCGGCCGGCGACCTTGCGCGCGGCGCTTCTGGCGGTCCGCGCCGGCGTCCCGGTGCCGCCGCTGCCGTTCGCCGGAGCGGTCAGCGTGCCGCGCCAGGAGGCAGCGACGGACGGCAGCGCCCTGCTGGCGGCGCTCGGCTGGGTGCCGGCCGGTCCGGTCTGGCTGCGTCTCGATGTCGCCGAGCGGATCATGGCGGAGATCGCCTGGCTGACCCGCGACCGGCCGGCAGCGCTTCCCGCCGACCTCGCATCGCGGCTCTCGGTGCGCGCCGACCTGCTGCCGGCGGTGCTGCGCGGCCTCGAGGTCCGGTTGCGGCCGGCCGCCCCGCTGCCGGCCGGCCATGCCGGGCCGCCCTGCCCGCCCTTGATGAGCATCGCCCGCCGCCGGGAAGCGCCTGCTCCGGGCAGCACCCGGCAGCGCGTTCAGGCGGCGCCGCCCGAGGTGACGCCTGCCCCCCAACCCAGCCGTGACGGCCCGTTTGCGGCCCTGGCCTTGCTGCGCGGTCGCCGGTGAGCAGGCCACCGGCGGTGCCGGACCAGGAGGACCGCAACTGGCAGCGGCTCGACAAGTGGCTCTGGTGTGCACGCTTCCTGAAGGCCCGGTCGGATTGTGCCCGGCTGGTGCAGGACGGCCTGATCCGGGTGAACCGGCAGCCGACCGACAAGCCGCATGCGCGCCTGCGGCCCGGCGACGTGGTGACGCTGCCCCGGCGTGGCCAGGGCGTCACCGTGCTGCGCATCCTGGCGCTGGCCTCGCGCCGTGGCCCGGCCAGCGAGGCGCGCACCCTCTACGAGGAGATCCCCGAGCCAGGCCGGTCCGGGATCGAACCGACGACGGCCGGTCTGCAGCCCGCCCCATGAAGCCGCGCGCCTTGCGCTTGCCCGCAAACCTCCGCATATCTCCCGGCCCGCCTTGTCCTGCCGGACGACCGCATTTCTGGAGATGGTGATGACCTACGTGGTCACCGAAAACTGCATCCGCTGCAAATACATGGATTGCATCGAGGTGTGTCCCGTCGACTGCTTCTATGTCGGCGAGAACATGCTCGTGATCAATCCGGACGAATGCATCGATTGCGGCGTGTGCGAACCGGAATGCCCGGCGGAAGCGATCTTCCCGGACAGCGACGACCGCGCCGGCGCCTGGGCCGAGAAGAACACCGAGTTCTCCCGCATCTGGCCGAACATCACCCGGAAGGGCACGCCGCCGGCCGACGCCGACGAGTGGAAGGACAAGCCGGACAAGGCCGCGCTGTTCTCGCCGGAGCCGGGCCAGAGCGCCGGCTGAGCGGCAGCACGGTCTGATCCGCCGACCTGACGGAAAAGTTTGCCGGATTCCCCTGGCAGCCGGCACGACCGCCACGCATAACCTCGATGGCGCGTGGCTTGGTGCAGGGTGGGACGGCATGACGAACTCCAGGCAGGCCAGCCCGCGCCGGCGCACCTAGGCCAGAGCGCACAGCGGCCCATGCGTCAGCTTTTTGCACCCGGAGCGGATGCCTGGCTTCGGCTTGCAATGTTGTCCCTGCTGCTGCTTGTGGGCGCCAGCGCTCTGACCCTGGAGCTGCTGCAGCACTCGTCGTACATCTCGCGTGTCGGCATCGCGCCGGAACAGCCGGTGCCGTTCAGTCACAAGCATCATGTCGGGGAGCTCGGCCTCGACTGCCGCTACTGCCACACCGGGGTCGAGGCGAGTGCGAGCGCCGGGCTGCCGCCGACGCACACCTGCATGACCTGCCACTCCCAGCTCTGGACCGGGGCGGCGATGCTGGCGCCGGTGCGCGACAGCCTCGCGCACGACATGCCGCTCGCCTGGGTGCGGGTGAACCGGCTACCCGACTATGTCTATTTCAACCACAGCATCCACGTCGCCAAGGGCGTCGGCTGCTCGTCCTGCCATGGCGCGATCGACCGGATGCAGCTGACCGCGCGGGCGCAGAACCTCTCCATGCAGTTCTGCCTAGACTGCCATCGCAACCCGGCGATGCGCCTGCGCAACCCCGACCAGGTCTGGAACACCGAATGGATGCCGCCCGCCGACCAGGCCGCACGCGGAAAGGCGCTTCTGGCGCAGTACCACATCCGCAGCGGGGCACAGCTCTCCGACTGCTCGGTCTGCCACCGGTGACGGCCGCACCGGCAGGCTGCGCATGAGCCGCGAGCATCCCGGCCTGGCGACGCTGCGCGGCAGGCTGTCGGCCCAGCACGGCGCACTCTGGCGCAGCCTGGACCAGCTCGACGGCAACGACGCCTTCCGCCGCTTCCTGCACACCGAGTTCCCGAACGCGTCGCCGGGGCGTGGCGTCGACCGGCGTGCGTTCCTGCGCCTGATGGCGGCGTCGCTATCGCTGGCCGGGCTCGCCGGCTGCGACGATCCGGATGACGACCCTCGTTCGAAGGAGATCCCGTACGTCGAACAGCCGCGCGAGGCGCATCCGGGACAGGTGATGCGCTACGCCTCGTCGACCCTAATCGATGGCCATGCCAACGGCGTCACGGTGCTCACGCGGGACGGCCGTCCGATCAAGATCGAGGGGGCGCCGGCGCATCCATGGAGCCGTGGCGGCACCGACATCGCCGGACAGGCCTCGGTGCTGGATTTCTGGGACCCGTTCCGCTCGCAGGCGGTGCTGCGGCTCGGACGCCCGGACGATTGGGACAGCCTGCGCCCCGTGATCGAGGCTTTGCCGCGCGACGGGCTGCATCTTCTGACCGGGCCGGTCACCTCGCCGTCGCTGCTGGCGCAGATCCGGGGCCTGCAGCAACGCTTCCCCGGACTACGCTGGCATGTGCACGCGCCCGCCGATGCGTTCGCAGCGCGTACCGGTGCCGCGCGCGCGTTCGGGCAGCCGCTCGACATGCTCTACGATTTTTCGCAGGCACGAACCGTGGTGTCGCTCGATGGCGACATCCTTGATCCGGGTCCGCGCCAGGTCGGGCTGGCCTCGCGCTGGGCCGAGGCGCGACGGGCCTCGGCAGCGCGCGGCACGCTGCTTACCCTGCACGCGGTGGCGCCGACACCGACACTGACCAGCAGCAAGGCCGACCATCTTCTGGTGGCGGCGCAGTCCGACATCGAGCGGCTGGCGCACAGGCTCCCCGATGGGGGCGACGATCCCTGGCAGAAGCGGGTGGCGCAGGCGCTCGCCAACGCGGATGGCAGCACGATGGTGGTGGCGGGCGCGTGGCAGCCGGTATCCGTGCACGAAGCAGTGCACAGGCTCAATGCCCGGCTTGGCAATCTTGGCCGCACCGTGCTGCCGATCGCCCCGGTGGCGGCGCAAGCCGAGGACCTGCCTGCCCTGGTGCAGGCGATGCAGCGCGGGCAGGTCCGCACGCTGGTGATGCTGGACGTCAATCCGGTGCAGGACGCCCCCTCCTCGCTTGGCTTTGCGCAGGCGCTCGAACGGGTGCCGATGAAGCTGCATGCCGGCCTCTACGCCGACGAGACCGCCGCCGCCTGCGACTGGCACATCCCGCTCGCCCATCCGCTGGAAAGCTGGGGCGATGCCCGCGCCGCCGACGGCACCATCGGCCTGATCCAGCCGACCATCCTGCCGCTGTACGCCGGCCGTACCGTGCCGGAGATCCTGTCGCTGCTGACCGACGCGCAGCCGCAGGACGGGCAGACGCTGCTGCGCGCCTACTGGCGAACGCGGATGGGCGGGAATTTCGACACGGCCTGGCACCAGGCGCTGCTGCAGGGCTTCATCGCGGATAGCCAGGCCGGACCGGTCGCGGTCACTTCCGCACCCGGTGGCGGATCGCCGACGCCGCCGGCTACGCCACCGGGCAAGGTGGACGTGCTGTTCAGGCCCGATCCGGTGCTCCGCGACGGCGCCGGCGCCAACAATGCCTGGCTGCAGGAGCTGCCGAAGCCGCTGACGCGTATCGTCTGGGACAACGCCGTGCTGGTCTCGCCCACCCTCGGCAAGGAGCTTGGCATCGTCGCGGGCGACGTGCTGCGGCTGGAAGCCGATGGCCGCGCGGTCGAGGGGCCGGCCTGGATCATGCCCGGACAGGCGGCGCGCAGCGTCACCCTGACGCTGGGCTATGGCCGCAGCAATCCGGACATGCTGGCGACCGGCATCGGCTACGACGCCGCCCTGCTGCGTCCGGTGGCGAATTCGTTCCACATCCCGTCGGCTTCCATCACGCGCACCGGGCGCAGGCACCAGCTGGTGACGACGCAGGACCACAACACGATGGAAGGCCACGACCTGGTGCGCGTGCAGCAGGTCGGCGCCGCACCGGTGGGCGACAAGGCTGATACGGCGGACCGGCTCTACGGCGGCAGGGCGGCAAGCGGCAGTTCCCCCGCCGACACCGGAACCACCGCCACCAGGGCATGGGGCATGGTGATCGACCTCGACAGCTGCATCGGCTGCAATGCGTGCGTGGTGTCGTGCCAGGCGGAGAACAACATCGCCGTGGTCGGGCGCGAGCAGGTCGCCGAAGGCCGCGAGATGCACTGGCTGCGCATCGACCGCTACTACGAGGGCGACGCGGCGAGCCCGGCGACGCATTTCCAGCCGGTTCCCTGCATGCATTGCGAGGACGCGCCGTGCGAGGTCGGCTGTCCGGTGGAGGCCACCGTGCACGACCATGAAGGCCTGAACGTCATGGTCTACAACCGCTGCATCGGCACCCGCGCCTGCTCAGGCTACTGCCCGTACAAGGTGCGCCGCTTCAACTACCTCGACTACAGCGCCGGCGCCGCGCCGCAGCTTGCCGAGCAGCGCAATCCCGATGTGACGGTGCGCGCCCGCGGGGTGATGGAGAAATGCACGTACTGCGTGCAGCGCATCGCCGAGGGCCGCATCGACAGCGACAAGACCGGCAATCCGATTTCCGACGGCACCGTGCGCACCGCCTGCCAGACCGCGTGCCCGACCCAGGCGATCAGCTTCGGCGACCTTGCCGACGCGACCAGCGCCGTGCGTGCGAAGCGGCAGGATCCGCGCAACTACAGCCTGCTCGGCGACCTCGGGGTGAAGCCGCGTACCACCTACCTCGCCAAGTACGAGCCCGCAGCGGGTCCGGCATGAGCGGGCCGGCGCGCTGGAAGCTGGCGCTTGCGGCCTCGGTCGGCCTGATCGGCGTGCTGCTGATCTCGCTTGGCTGGCTGCTGTACGAAGGCACCGGCATCTGGGGCAACAATATCCCGGTCACCTGGGCGCTCGACATCGTCAGCTACGACTGGTGGATCGGCATTGCCTGCGGGGCGCTGGTGGTGTCGTCGGCCATGCTGCTGCTCGGCACCCCGGAACGCGATGCGCTCAACCGCATCGCGGAAACCATCGCCGTGCTCGCCGCGGTCGCGGCGGCGGCGTACCCGGTCATCCATCTCGGCCGCCCGTGGTTCTTCTACTGGAACCTGCCATACCCCAACACGATGCTGCTGCAGCCGCAGGTGCGCAGCCCGCTCTACTGGGACGCGATCGACATCCTCGCCTACCTCGTCATCAGCGTCGCGTTCTGGGGCATCGGCCTGCTGCCGGATCTCGCCAGCCTGCGCGATCGTGCCGCCGAGCGCATCGCCGAGGGCGACCCGGACTACCAGCACCGGCGCAGGCTGGTCGCGCAGGTGTATGGCGTCGCCGCACTCGGATGGCGCGGCTCGGCGATGCACTGGCATCGCTGGCGGCAGGCGATGCGCTGTCTCGCCTGGCTCGGGCTGCTGGTGGTGCCGACCCTGCAGACCGGCGCCGCGGTGATGTTCGCCGGCACCGTGCTGCCCGGCTGGCACGATACCATCCTACCGGTGAGCTTCCTGGTCGGCGCGGTGTTCTCCGGGACCGCCGGGGTCGCGCTGGTCACCATGGTGGCGCGATCGGCGCTGCGCCTGGAGCGCACCATCGATGCGCGTCCGCTGGCGCTGCTCGCCTGGGTGCTGCTCGGCCTCGGGGTCGCGGACCTCTATTGCGAAGGCGCCAGCCTGTTCACCACGCTGATCGGCGGCGACAGCTTCGAGATCGCGTCGCTGCATCGCCGGCTGGCCGGCGGCCAGGCCTGGATGTTCTGGACCATGCTCACCGCCGGACCGTTGGCGGCGCAACTGTTCTGGCTGCCGTCCCTGCGCCGCTCCGCCACCGCGATCGCATCCATCGGCGCCAGCATCTGCGTCGGCATGTGGGCGGATCATGCGATGGTCATCGTGACCACGCTGGAACACGACTTCCTGCCGTCCTCGGCGCATTCGTACGGCATCGGCCCCTGGGGGCTTGCGACCTTCGCCGGAACCGGCGGGCTGTTCCTGTTCCTGCTGCTGGTCCTGCTCCGCGTGCTGCCCGCGGTGGTGCTGGTGCTGCGGCCGCAGGCGGACCCGCATCCGGCCGCGCAGTCCGACGATCCGGGGGACGGCGCGCCGCTCTGGGCTATCGCCGCCGAGTACGACACGCCGCAACCCGCCCTGGACGCCGCGCATCGCATGATGCGCGAGCACGGCGTCGTCCGCCCCGGCATCTCCCGGCTCGACCTGTTCTCGCCGATGCCGCTCGACGAGGCGGACGCGGCGCTGCAACTGGCGTCGCGCGGGGTTCCGGAAGCGGCTCTGGCCGGCTTCGCGATCGGCACGCTCGCGATGTTCGGCTACTGCGCCTACGTGAGCACCGGCTACTACATCCTCGATATCGGCGGCCGGCCCTGGTTCTCCTGGCCGTCCTTCATCGTGCCCAGCATCTCGTCCGGGCTGCTGTGCGCCGCGCTCGGCACGCTGGCGATGCTGCTGCTCAAGAACCGGCTGCCGCGGCTGAACCACCCGGCCTTCAACATCCCGAACTTCAACCACGCCTCGCACGACCGCTATTTCCTGGTGCTCGAGGGACTGGTCGAGAGCTTTCCCGCCGACCGCGCGCTGGCCGTGCTGCAGGACCTGAAGCCGAAGCCGTTGCAGGTCAGCCGGGTGCCGCGGTGAAGGCCGCGATCCCGCTCGCGGCTCTGCTGGCGCTGTCGGCGTGCAAGCGCGAGGACATGGCGGTGCAGGACAAGTCGCGGGTCTGGAACGCAAGCCGCCTGCTGCCGCACGGGCAGGTGGAGCAGCCGCCGGTGCCGGGCACCGTCTCCCCGGACGACCATCCGGCGGCGCCGCAGCCGGCCCGCATCGATGCCGGGCTGCTGGCGCGTGGCGAGCAGCGCTACGGCATCTTCTGCACGCCCTGCCACGGGCGCGACGGGCTGGGCGACGGCATGATCGTCCGTCGCGGCTTCCCGCATCCGCCCGACCTGCACGCCGCCGCGGTGCGGGGATTGTCCGCGGCAAGGCTCTACGACGTCATCGATCGCGGCTACGGAGTGATGTACGGGTATGGCGATCGCATCGCGCCGGCCGATCGGTGGGCGGTGATCGCCTGGGTACGGGCGCTGCAGCGCAGCGGCGACGTGCCTGCCGCAGAGCTGACGGCCGACGATCGCGCACGGCTGGACCGGGCGGCTCGCAATGGGGCGGGACCGCGATGAACCGCCCCGCGATCCTCCTCGCCAGCCTCCTCGTGGTCGCCGTGCTGCTCTGCCTGCCGTTCGCGGGTCCGGTCATGCTGCAATCCTGGCTGGCTGCCTGGCTGGCGCTATCGGCGCTGCCGGTCGGGGCGCTGGCGATGCTGATGGCCCTTGCCGCCACCGGGGCCGAGGACCATCCGCTGGCCGGCAGCCTGCGCCGGCTGCTGCCGCTGATGATCCCGTCGGCGCTGACGGCACCGTTGCTGGAGCGAAGGGCATTGCCGACGCTGCCCGGGGCGTGGTTCGCGCCGGAAGCACTGCTCGTGCGGGAGGGGCTGGTTCTGCTGGCCTGGTGCCTGCTGGCGGTGGTGTTCTTCCGTACGTCCCGACCATCGCCGCGGCCTGGGCGGCGCTTCGCCGGGACGATCGGCCTGCTGCTGCATGTCGCCCTGGTCACCCTGGCGGCAACCGACTGGATCGCGTCGCTGCGACCGGGCCTGGTGCCGGCGGGCCTGGGCCTGATGCTGCTGAGCGCGCAGGCCGGTGCCGCCGTCTCGCTGGCGATCCTGCTGCTGCCACCCGCGCGACGCCGCCAGCACGCAGGGCCGCTGGCCGGGCTGCTGATGCTGCTGCTCGCCGCCTGGGCGTTCCTGCATTTCACCCAGTACCTGATCGTCTGGTCGGCCAACCTGCCGCGCGAGGCGGGCTGGTACCTCGCGCGCACCAGCGGCACCGGCCTGGCGATGCAGGCGCTGCTGCCGGCTGCCCTGGTGGTGGCGATCCCGGCGCTGGCGCTCCGGCCTGCCCGCGCCCTGGCACCCTGCGCGGCGGCGCTGCTCGCGCTGCATGTGCTCGGGATGTTCTGGCTGGTGACGCCGAGCCTGCGCGGGAGGTTCGTCGTGATCCCGCTCGATCTGGCCGGCATGCTGGTGATCGCCGGGCTTGCCGGCGCAACGCTGACCCCGGCCGGCGATCGCCGGGAAACGCCCCGTGTCCCGGCCTGACAGCCACGAGCCCGGCCGGACGCCGCCCGGCCTGCTGCTCGGTGCTGCGATCGGCTCGGTGGCGGGGGCAGCCGCGGTGCTCGGCGGCGGCCTGCTCTGGCGATGGCGCCAGGCGACGCCGGGGATTGCGGCCGGTGCGGAGGATCTCGGTGCGCGCGGTCTGCCGGAGACACCGCCGAGCCCCGCCGCCCTGGAACGCGGCTTCGAGCCGTCC
The DNA here is from genome assembly GCF_005844085.1 of Lichenicoccus roseus. Taxonomy (GTDB): domain Bacteria; phylum Pseudomonadota; class Alphaproteobacteria; order Acetobacterales; family Acetobacteraceae; genus Lichenicoccus; species Lichenicoccus roseus. The sequence goes on along the minus strand of NZ_VCDI01000002.1, from coordinate 747,912 downwards.
GACATGCGCGCCGGAACCCTGGCGCGCAGCATGGCGGTACTGTTCCTGGCCGCCTTCGTCGCGATCGCCCTCACGGTGGCCATGCTGGCGGCGTTCGGCCATGCCCGTCGCGGCATCCCGGCACCGACCCGGCTACAGGACACCACGATCGTGCCGCCGCAGCCGCGCCTGCAGGCCGATCCACTCCAGGAGTACAAGGACGCCATGCAGGCCATGGATCGCGCGGCCGGCTCGTGGTCCTGGCTGGACGCCGCGCACACCCACGCCCGCGTGCCGCTGCAACGCGGCGCCGCGCTGAGCGTCGGCCATTCGCTCGACGACGACGCCACCCCGGTTGCGCCATGAAGCCCGATCAGCAGGCCCTTGCCCTGTGGCCGACTTCCGCCTCGCTGAACGCCGCGGAGACCGACCACCTGGTGTTCGGATTCACCGCCCTGACGCTGCTGCTGACGGTGCCGATCTTCATCGCCATCACCGTCTTCGCGATCTGGTTCCGCGACGGCCGCATCGCCCATCGCAGCTACCGCGAAAACCGCAACCGGCTGCTCGAGGTGAGCTGGATGCTGATCCCGTTCCTGCTCACCCTCGTTTTCTTCTACTGGGGTGCGAGGATGTTCGACACCCAGAAGCACGCGCCGGGCGATGCGATCCACATCAGTGCCATCGCCAAGCAGTGGATGTGGAAATTCCAGCATCCCGGCGGCCAGGCGGAAATCAACGACCTGCACGTGCCGGCCGGCCAGCCGGTGGTGATCACCATGATCTCGCAGGACGTGATCCACGCGCTGTTCCTGCCGGCGTTGCGCATACAGATGGAGACCTTGCCAGACCGCTATACCGAGCTGTGGTTCAAGGCCGACCGTCCCGGCACGTATCGGCTCTACTGCTCGGAATATTGCGGCACCGATCATTCCGAGATGGGCGGCTACCTCACCATCATGCAGCCCGCCGCCTACCAGAGATGGCTGGAACGATCCTCGACGCCCGGCTCGCTGGTGGCGCAGGGCCGCGCCGCATTCAGCGCGCATGGCTGCTCGGGGTGCCACGATGGCGGCGGAATGGTGCGGGCACCGTCGCTGGCCGGGCTGTTCGGCTCGCCGGTGCCGCTGGCGTCCGGCGGCACGCTGGTCGCCGATGATGGCTACATACGCGACAAGATCCTGGATCCCGGCCGCAACCAGATCGCGGGCTACCGCCAGCTCATGCCGTCCTTCAAGGGTGCCATCGACGAGGGCGAGATGATCGCGCTGGTCTCCTACGTGAAATCACTGGGCAGCGCGGCCCCTTCGGAAGGAGCCACCCCATGAGCCTGTCCGAGAGCCTGCTGCATCGCGACCCGGCGCCGGGCCGCGGCACCATCGGCAGGCCGCCGGACTACCTGCATGACGAGCATACGCTGCGCTCGTGGTTCTTTTCCATCGACCACAAGCGCATCGGCATCCTCTACCTGCTGTCGATCACCTTCTTCTTCGTGCTGGGCTCGATCGCCGCCGGGCTGATCCGGCTGTCGCTGGTGGTGCCGAACGGCGCGATCTTCAGCAACGATACCTACAACAAGCTGTTCACCATCCACGGCGTGGTCATGGTGTGGTTCTTCCTGATCCCGTCGATCCCGACCACCTTCGGCAACTTCCTGCTGCCGATCATGATCGGCGCCAGGGACGTCGCCTTCCCGCGGCTGAACCGGCTGAGCTGGTACATCTTCGTGTGCGGCGCCTTGTTCACCCTGTTCACCATCGTGGTCGGCGGCGTCGATACCGGCTGGACCTTCTATGCGCCGTTCAGCACCACCTTCTCCAACACCTGGGTGATCCCGGCGCTGCTCGGCGTGATCGTCGTCGGGTTCTCCTCGATCCTGACCGGGCTCAACTTCGTCGTCACCCTGCACACCATGCGCGCCCCCGGAATGACTTGGTTCCGCCTGCCGATCTTCTGCTGGACCATGTATGCGACCAGCCTGATCTTCCTGCTGGCGACGCCGGTGATCACCATCGCCCTGCTGCTGCTGGTATTGGAGCGCGCCTTCGGCATCGGCATCTTCGACCCGGCGCTCGGCGGCGATCCGGTGCTGTTCGAGCACCTGTTCTGGTTCTACTCGCATCCGGCGGTCTACATCATGGTGCTGCCCGGCATGGGCGTGATCAGCGAGATCGTGCCGGCGTTCGCGCAGAAGAAGCTGTTCGGCTACCGCTTCGTCGCCTATGCCAGCCTAGGCCTCGCCTCATTGACGTTCTTCGTGTGGGGCCACCACATGTTCGTCAACGGCCAGAGCGAGGTCGCCAGCCTGAGCTTCTCGCTGCTGTCGTTTGCGGTCGCGGTGCCGTCGGCGGTCAAGGTCTATAACTGGACCGCGACCATCTACAAGGGCAGCATCAAGCTCGACACGCCGATGCTCTACGCGATGGGCTATATCGGCCTGTTCGTGCTCGGCGGCCTGACCGGCCTGTTCCTGGCAACGCTGGCGATCGACGAGCACGTGCACGACACCTACTTCGTAGTGGCGCATTTCCACTACATCATGGTCGGTGGTACCGCGCTCGCCTTCCTCGGCGGGCTGCACTACTGGTGGCCGAAATTCACCGGCAGGATGTATCCCGAGGGATGGGGCCGGGTCTCGGCCTTCTTCATCTTCATCGGCTTCAACACGACCTTCTTCCCGCAATTCCTGCTCGGCTATCTCGGGATGCCGCGGCGCTACCACACCTATCCACCCGAGTTCCAGCTGCTCAATATCCTGTCCTCGGCCGGCTCGCTGATCCTGGCGCTGGGCTACATATTCCCGATGATCTACCTGGTCTGGTCGCTGCGCTACGGAAAGCGGGCGCCGGCCAATCCATGGCATGCGCGCGGCCTCGAATGGATGACCACCTCGCCACCGCCGAAGCATAATTTCGAGACGCCGCCTACGGTGGATTTCGAGCCGTACGACTACCGCGATCGGGAGAGCCGGGTGTGAGGCCGGTGCTTTCGTACGTGGCCGCGGCACTTCCGGTCGATATCGCGCTCGAGGAGCAGTTCACCACCAAGGCCCAGCAGCGCCATGCCGCGAAGTTCGGCATGTGGTGCTGGCTGATCACCGAACTGCTGCTGTTCGGCGGCCTGCTGCTCGTCGCCACCGTGCTGCGGGTGCTGCATCCGGCGTCGGTCTCCGCGGCCGCCACGCACCTGAAGTTCTGGATCGGCGCCTCGAATACCGTCGTGCTGATCTGCTCCAGCCTCACCATGTCCGGCGCGATCAATGCGTCGCGCCTCGGCCTGCAGACGCTGATGGTGCGCTGCATGCTGGCGACCGGTGGCCTCGGCTCGGTGTTTCTGCTGCTCAAGGCATATGAATATTACCGGGACTACCAGGAGCACATGGTGCCGTTCCTGGATTGGCGTCCCTATGCCCTGCCGCACGACCATGCCAGCCGGCTGTTCATCAACGACTATTTCGCAGCCACCGGCTTGCACGGGGTGCATCTGATCACCGGCATCGCAATCCTGCTGGTGCTGACCCGGCAGGCGAGCCGCGCCGGCTACCTGTCGCTGCACCAGAACCGGATCGAGATCTTCGGCCTCTATTGGCACTTCATCGACCTGGTCTGGATCATCGTGTTCCCGACGCTCTACTTGGTGAACCGCGGATGACGCCGGATTTCGTCCGCTCCATGCGTGTGCCGGTGCTGGTCTGCGCGGCGCTGCTCGGCCTGCTCGGCGGCAACCTGCTGCTCGGGCAGTTCGCCTTCCCGGGTGCGGGATACTTCGAGGCAGCACTGTCGGGTGTCATGGTGTTGCTGCTGCTGTTCTTCTCGATGGAGCTTATCAGGGAGCCGCCGGTCATCCGCTTCTTCGGCGTCGCCGGCTTCCTGTGGGTCGCCATCATGTTCGTGATGACGCTCACGGACTACCTGACCCGCTGATATCCGGGTTTCCGCACGATCGCCCCTTCGCAACGAACCGCCGAACCGGGAACCAGCGCCGGGGTTGCGACATTGACGCAACGTCAAGTGGATCAGCCTCGACTGGATTACGACGATGAACGATGCCCAGGCCCTGCGCTACTACCCCGCCGTCGAGGAAATCCGGCCCGACGAGGCCGAAACGATCGCGGGCCTCAACCAGACCTTCGACACCATCCTAGAGACCACTGCACAGGATTACGGCCATGCGGTCCGCTCGGTGCATGCCAAGGCGCACGGCATCCTCGAGGGCAGGCTGGAGATCCTTGGTGACCTGCCGCAGGAACTCGCGCAGGGACTTTTTGCCATGCCGGGCGAGCACAAGGTCCTGCTTCGCCTGTCGACCAATGCTGGCGACATCCTGCCGGACGCGATATCGCTGCCGCGCGGCCTGGCGGTCAAGGTGCTCGACGTGAAGGGCGAGCGCCTGCCGGGTGCCGCCGGGACGACGCAGGATTTCATCATGGTGAACGGCCCGGTGTTCCAGGCCAGGACCGCCGACAAGTTCCTCGGCAACCTCAAGCTGCTCGCCGGCACCACCGACCGGATGCAGGGCGTGAAGAAGGCGATGTCGTCCGTGCTGCGTGGCGTGAATACCGCGCTCGAGGCAGTCGGGATCGAGAGCCCGAAGATCGCCTCCCTCGGCGGTGCACCGAATGCCAACCCGCTCGGCGAGACGTACTACAGCGTCACGCCGTTCCGGTATGGCGATCATGTCGCCAAGTTCAGTCTCTCGCCGGTATCGCCCGGCCTGCTTGCCCTGAAGGACAACGTGATCGACGCCCACGATCGGCCGGACGCGATACGCGAGACCGTGCAGGCCGGGATGCGGGATGTGGATGGTGTCTGGGAGTTCCGTGTCCAGTTATGTCGCGATCTGGAGCGCCAGCCGGTCGAGGATCCGACCGTGCGATGGGACGAGACCGAGGCGCCGTTCCACACGGTCGCCCGGATCACCGTGCCGCGCCAGGACAGCTGGGACGCGGCACTGGTGCAGACGGTGAACGAGGAGATGCAGTTCAGCGTCTGGACCGGCCTTGCGGCGCATCAGCCGCTGGGAAACATCAACCGGGCGCGACGGGACACGTATCGACATTCTGCCGAGTTCCGCCAGCGCTTCAATGGCTGCCCGATCCACGAGCCCTGAAACGGCTGCCGGCGCGGCGTCCGGATCGGAGCCGCGCCGGTCCGAAGTCAGTTCGGCAGCAGGACGTGGTCGATGACGTGGATCACGCCGTTCGACTGGTACACGTCGGCGATGGTGACGGTGGCGACATCGCCCTTGACGTCGGTCAGCGTGATGGTGCCAGGGGCGCCCATCATCGCCACCAGCGGCTCGCCGGCGACCGTCGTCAAGGTGGCCTTGCCGCCGCCATTCGCGATCGCGGCCATCAGCTTCTTGCTGTCCATGCTGCCGGAGACGACGTGGTAGGTCAGCACCTTGGTCAGCGCTGCCTTGTTTTCCGGCTTCAGCAACGTCGGCACCGTGTTGGCCGGCAGGAGCGCGAACGCCTCGTTGGTCGGCGCGAAGACAGTGAACGGACCGGGACTGTTCAGGGTGTCGACCAGACCGGCCGCCTTCACCGCTGCGACCAGTGTCGTGTGATCCGGCGAGTTCACCGCATTTTCCACGATCGTCTTGTTCGGATACATCGCGGCGCCGCCGACCATGGGATCGGCGGTGGCGGTCAGGCCGGGCTGCGGGCCGGCTGTCGGCTGTGCCATCTGGTCGGCGCAGCCGGCGAGCAGGACGGCCGCCAGTATTCCAGGCACGATGCTGAGTTTCATCGGATAGTTTCCTTCCCGAACCCGCAGGAGGCGGGTTGCTGGATGAGTTACCGACGAAGTCGCAGGTTGGATGCACGCGGAGTTATTCGCGACTGCCGCGGGTCGCTGTTCGGAGAAAAGCTCGCCGGGTTTCTCGAATGCCTCCAACCAAATGGCACTGCCTCCACAGTGGCGAAGGAACTTGGTCGCATGACCGCCGTCGACAAAGTCACCGTCGGCATCCGGCGCCGCTATTCCCGGCAGCGGACGGCTCTGCAACGGCCAGCGGCGGCCCCGGCACCCGCACCGGCCGGGGACCCCTCCGTCATCCGAGGTCGGGCTTGGTCTTCTCGTACGACGGCAGCGCCTGGATGCGGGTCCACCAGTCGGCGAAGCCGGGGACGTCGAACACGCTGTCCTGGTCGGGTGTCAGCGAGACATAGAAGGCAACCGGCGCCAGGTAGAGGTCCGCCAGGCTGAGTTCGCCGGCGATGAACGGCGACGATGCGCGCGTCTGCATGGCGAACTCGATGACCTTGCGCCCGGTCTCGATCCCCCGCTGCCGCGCCTTGTCATCCTTGCCGCCGACGAAGTCGGGAAACAGATGATATGCCGCAACCCCTCCGAGCAGGCTGCCATAGCCGTAGCTGTCGATCAGGCCGATGACCATGTCCATGCGCGCCCGGTCCTGCGGCGTCGACGGCACCAGCGACGGTCCCGGCAGCACATCGTTCAGGTAGCGCACGATCGCCGAGGTCTCGAGGATGCGCAGGCCGTCATGGTCGAGCACCGGCACCTTGCCGAACGGATGACGCTGCAGATGGTCGGGCTGCTTCGGCTCGCCCTTCAGGACGTTGAGCGGCACCTGCCGGTAGTCGGTGACGCCCTTCTGGTCCAGCAGCATGCGCACGGTGCGCACGTAGGTCGAGCCATTGAAGCCCCACAGGGTGATCTCGGACATATCCGTTCCTCTCGCGTTGGTTTCTGTCGCATTGCGTCCGGGCTTCCGGTCGCGCTGATGATCGTCTCAGCCAGCCAGTCGCTCGGCGGCCACGGCCCCGTCAGCCGTCCCTGGACCCGTTGCCGCGCCGGCCGGTCGCCCGGTCGCCCGCGCCGATCCTGCGCCGCGGACGCCCGCCAGCACATGGATAGGCGCCGGAGCATCGACAATACGCAGCGGCGTGCTGCCGGCCGGATCGCCGTCCGATTGTGCGGGCAAGGCGACCGGTGTGGTGATCGTGATCTCGTAGCCGCGCAGCCTTCGGGTTCCCGGCAGCCGCTGCAGCATGTTCAACGGCAGCGCTGCCCCCGCCAGCAGGGCGGATGCCACGCCGGCGCGCCCGAACAGGATGATCGAGAAGCCCCGCTCGCCCGGCACCGCCTCGGGCGCCAGCATATAGGGACCGCCATACAGGCTGCCCTTGCTGACGATGATGCCGCCGGTCTCGTGCGCCACCCCGTCGATGGTCGCCTGCATCCGCGCGAAGCCGTAGCGCGGCAATTCGCGCAAGGTCTGCACCACGTAGGCGCCACGGCCGAGCGCGCGCTTCACCGGCCGCGACACGTTGTGCACGACGTGGGCGTCGAAGCCGATGCCGAGCATCTGCACGAACAGCCGGCGGCCGGTGGGTCCGTGCGCGATACCCGGCCAGAGCGGCACCGGGCGCCCTGCCGCCAGCACCGCGGCAACTTCAGCGGCCGCATGCGGAAGTCCGAGTTCGTGCGCCAGCACGTTGGCGGTTCCGAGCGGGATGATGCCAAGGTGGCAGGCAACCGGACGCCGCGTCGCGGCCGGCGCCATGCGGCCGCCGCGAAGGGTTCCCTGCGGGCTGGCAGCCGGGTCGTGCTGCACGCTCAGTCCCTCGGCGACCTCGGCGATGGTGCCGTCGCCACCGGCGGCCACCACCAGCGTCGCGCCGCGCAGCACCGCCTCGCGGGCCAGCGCGGTCGCATGGCCGGGATGCGTGGTCTCCGCGACATCGAGCCGCACGCCGTGCGCCATCAGGATGTCGAGCACGCTCCACAGCAGCCAGATGCGTCGACGGCCCGCGGTCGGGTTATAGATGACAAGCATATGACAGCTCCGCTTCCGGCACGCCTGCAGTGCCGACAAGCCATATTCTCGATCCGTCGTCGTGACACCTTCGAAGCGAACATGTCCTGCGATTCATCATCTAACCGTCACGGGAAGACTCCAGGTGGGACAGTTATACCTCCGCGCGAAGACTGGAACCGAGTTGGAACCGACCCTGGGGGCGACGAGCGATGGGATCTTCTTCGAGAACGCCACGGGTACGATATCGGACAGTCTTCGTCTCCGACGTGCATCTCGGCACACGCGGTTCGCGCTGTGATTTCCTCACCGATTTTTTGCGCAGCTGCACCTGCGACACACTCTATCTTGTCGGCGACATCGTCGATGGCTGGCGCCTGAAGAAATCCTGGCATTGGGATGCGACGCACGACGAACTGCTGCGGGTGATCGTCGGCATGGCCCGCGGCGGCACCGATGTCGTCTACATCCCCGGCAACCACGACGAGATGTTCCGCTCCTGGCTGCCGATGTCCCTCGAGATCGCCGGCATCCGGCTGTGCCAGGACGCGGTGCACACCACTGCCGACGGGCGCCGCCTGCTGGTCATGCATGGCGACGAATTCGACAGCGTCGTGCGCTACGCCAAGTTTCTGGCCCTCCTCGGCGACCGCGCCTATGACGGCGCACTGGTGGTCAACCGCTATTTCAACATCGTCCGCCGGCGCCTCGGCCTGCCCTACCGCTCGCTGTCGGCGTGGCTGAAGCGCCAGGTCAAGGGCGCGGTGAAGGCGATCGACCGGTTCGAGATCGCGCTGGCCGCCGAAGCCCGCCGCCGTGGCCTGGACGGCGTGGTGTGCGGCCACATCCACCACGCCGAGATGCGCGACATCGGGGGAATACTGTACATCAACGACGGCGACTGGGTGGAGAGCTGCACCGCGCTCGTGGAGCACGAGGATGGCCGGCTCGAACTGATCGACTGGGCCGAGCGCAACCGCGTGTCCTTCATGCAGCGCCGCCTGGCGCAACCGGCCTGAACGGACCCCAGGCCATGGATGGCAGTCCGGTGCGCGACGCCTCGATCGCGCCCGATGCTGTCGCGACCGCTCCTGTCGCGCACATTCCGGTCGCGCGCATCCTGATCGTGTCGGACGCCTGGATGCCGCAGGTGAACGGGGTGGTGCGCACCCTGTCCACCGTCGCCGCCGAGCTCCGCCAGATGGGCCACGCCGTGGAGGTGGTCGGCCCCGACCGCTTCGTCACCATCCCCTGCCCGACCTACCCGGACATCAGGCTGTCGCTGCTGCCCGGCCGCCGGCTGGCGCGCCTGATCGCCGCGTTCCGGCCCGATGCGGTGCATATCGCGACCGAGGGCCCGCTCGGCATGGCCGCCCGCCGCTGGGCAAGGCGCCGGGGCGTCCCGTTCACCACCTCGTTCCACACCCGCTTCCCGGAGTACATCCAGGCCCGCACCGGCCTGCCGCCCGGCCTCGCCTACGCCGTGCTGCGCTGGTTCCACAACGGCGCCGCGGCGACCCTGGTCGCCACCGAGACGCTCTCTCAGGACCTGGCGTCGCGCGGCTTCACCAGGCTGCGGGCCTGGACCCGCGGCGTCGACCTGCAGCGCTTCCGGCCGGAGCCGCGCGAGGACTGGGAGGGCGACTGGAAGGCGCGCCCGCCGGTGTTCCTCTATGTCGGGCGCATCGCGGTCGAGAAGAACATCGGCGCCTTCCTCGATCTCGACCTGCCGGGCTCGAAGGTGGTGGTCGGCGGCGGCCCGATGCTGGCCAGCCTGAAGGCGGCCTATCCGGACGTGGTGTTCACCGGGCCGCGTTCCGAGCGGGCGCTGGCGCAGTCCTACGCCGGCGCCGACGTGTTCGTGTTCCCGAGCCGCACCGACACGTTCGGGCTGGTGGTGCTGGAGGCGCTCGCCTGCGGGGTGCCGGTCGCGGCCTACGACGTGATGGGACCACGCGACATCCTGCGCGGCGCCGCCGGGCGTCCGGGCGCGGTCGCGGACGACCTGCGGGCGGCCTGCCTGGCGGCGGTGGAATGCTCGCGAGCCGATGCCAGGGCGCATGCCGAGCGCTTCAGCTGGCGTGCCTGCGCGGAAATGTTCCTTGCCGCCCTCGCCCCGATCGGCAATGCCGCGCCGTTCTCCGGCGCCGCTGCCGCACCGGCTGCAACCAGGCGGCCGATCGACGCTTGACGCCACCTCACTGAAGTGGCGTCCAGGCCCGATGATATCCCGCAAGGCGGGCGACAGGCGCGCATCGGCCGCTTTCGTCCTGTTCACCGTCGCCCTCGACGCAATCTGCTTCGGCATCGTGATCCCGGTGCTGCCGGACCTGGTGCGCGAGGTCTCGCACCAGCCGCCGTCGCAGGCCTCGTTCTATGTCGGCGCGCTGTTCGCGGTGTTCTCGCTGACCCAGTTCGTCTGCGCCCCGATCCTCGGCGGCCTGTCCGACCGGTACGGCCGCCGCCCGGTGCTGCTGACGTCGCTGAGCGCGCTGGGCATCAACTCGCTGCTCTGGGTGTGGGTGGACAACCTGGCCCTGCTGTTCGCGATGCGGGTGTTCGCCGGCCTGTTCGCGGCCAACGTGCCGACCGCATCGGCCTACATCGCCGACGTCACCCCGCCGGAGCAGCGCGCGCGCTATTTCGGCCTGATCGGCGCGATGTTCGGCCTCGGCTTCATCCTCGGGCCGGTGATCGGCGGCATCCTCGGCACCTACTGGATCCGGCTGCCCTTCCTGGTCAGCGCCGGCCTGATCGGCTGCAACGTGCTGTACGGCACCTTCGTGCTGCCCGAGAGCCTGCCGCGCGAACGCCGGCGACCGTTCGAGTGGCGGCGTGCCAACCCGCTCGCCTCGCTGCTGCGGCTGGGCCGGGACGCGACCAGCCTGCGGCTCGGCTTCGCCTGGTTCGCCACCTGGTTCGCGATCGGCGCGCAGCAGACCAGCTTCATCCTGTCCAACCAGATGCGCTTCGGCTGGAACACGCTCGACAACGGGCTGGCGCTGGCCCTCGGCGGCGCCGCACAGGCGGTGGTGCAGGGAGTGCTGGTGCGGCGGGTCATCGGGCGGATCGGCGCCCGCGAGACGGCGATCTGCGGCACCCTGTTCGCCGCTGCCGGCTACCTTGTCTACAGCTTCGCGGTGACGCCGTGGCTGATGGTGAGCGGCATCCCGATCCTCGCCCTCGGCGCGATGTCCGGTCCGCCGGTGCAGTCGCTGCTGTCCGCCGCCGCCGGGCCGCAGAAGCAGGGCGAGGTCCAGGGCGGGCTTGCTTCGCTGCAGGGCCTGGCGATGGTTCTGGGTCCGCTGGTGATGGGCACCCTGTTCGCCGCCGCGACAAGGCCGCACGGACCGGTGCATGTACCGGGTGCGCCGTTCATGCTGGCGGCGCTCGCCTGTCTGGCCGCCGCCATCGGGTTGCGACGGGTGTCGGTGCCGGATGCCGGGACGGCGACCGCAGCCGCGGAAGCCGGCCGCGCCTGAGCGCCGTGCGGCTTCGAACGGCGCGGCTCCGTCCGACGCGGCCTCGGCCCACGCCGCTTTGGAGAGTGCGCCTTGCCGGGGCACGCCGCGCGCGTTAGTTCCGCCTCGGATGCACCGGAACCGGGGCCGCCTCCCGGACCGGACCGCGCGATGGAGACCTGAACAGATGGCTGTGGACTTGCAACGCGGAGGGCCGCAACCCGGTACGGTCCTGCGCGCAATCCGGCTGATGCTGTGGAGCATCGTGCATTTCGTGTTCTACTTCATGCAGCAGGTGGCCGAACTGCTGGCGCCGCTGCTGCTGGTGCTGGGGCTCGGCTGGTGGGCGCTGCCGCGGCTGGTGGACGCGATCACCACCCACGAGGCCACCGCCGACCAGCAGGCGCGGGATATCCTGAACAGCATCTCGGGCACCATCCCGCACACCCTGGTCCTGGCCGGTCATTCGCTGACGCCGACCGGGCTGATCTTCGACGGCTTGCTGCTGATGGCGCTCGCCGCCCTCGGCGCGACCATTTCGGCGGTAGCGGCACGCGGCATGTGAGCGTTGCCGAATGCGGCATAGAGCCTGGTCGAGGGCGGCCAGCGCAGCATGATCGGCTCGCGCCAGTGCACGCTGCCGGCGCCCGCCATCGCCAGCAGCAGCACGCTCGCCGCCCAGGCCGCCCGCCAGCGTGTCTCCCGGGAGGGTGGCACCGGTGGCGGGGACGGAGCGGCCGGCCCGGTGGCATGGGTGATGGGGGCAGGCAGGTCGAACTGCGGGAGTTCGGCGTCGCTCCAGTCGGGCTCTTCCGGATCGACCAGCTCCGGCCCGGCCTGCCCGGCCGGCGCCTCCACGACCTCGTCGGTCGCGGCTGCATGAAGCTGCAGGCTGGCTGCGATGCTGCGGCTGGGTTCGGGCGGCGTCACGTCGACCGGCGGCGCCTCGGCGTCCGGTGCGGGCGGCGGCAGCTCGAACGGCAGCCATTCCATCGTGCAGCCAGCACAGCGGACCAGGCGGTCCGGCCGTGCCTGCGCCTCGGGCACCGCGTAGGTGGCAGCGCAGCCCGGGCAGGTGATCCTGATCGACGGCATGCTCCGGTTGTCCCCAATGAGCCGGGGCACCGATGATCCGCCTGTCCGACGTTTCACTTCGTATCGGAAACGGACCGAATTGGCCAGGGCGAACTCGGTTCCTCGGTCGCGCCGCCCAGCGCCGCGAGGTGCTGCAGGGGGTCAGCTTCACGGTGCCCGCCGGCGCCTTCCGCTGGCTGCTCGGCGCGTCGGGGGCCGGCAAGTCGAGCCTGCTGCGCGTGCTGCAGCTCGGCGCGATGCCGACGACGGGGGAGTTCGAGCTGTTCGGCACCAGCGTGCAGCGTGCGCCACGCCGGCAGCTGGTGCGTCTGCGCCGGCGCATGGGCGTGGTGTTCCAGGATCTGCGGCTGCTGCCCGAGCTCTCGGTGTTCGACAACGTGGCGCTGCCGATGCGGCTGGCGCAGATCGCCGAGCCCCGCGTGCAGGCCGAGGTCAGCGAGATGCTGAACTGGATCGGCCTCGGCCGCCGTCTGCTGGCGCGGCCCGGCGAGCTGTCCGGCGGCGAACAGCAGCGCGCCGCGATCGCCCGTGCGGTGGTGCTGCGGCCGCCGCTGCTGCTGGCCGACGAACCGACCGGCTCGCTCGATGCGCCGCAGGCGCTGCGCCTGATGGAGCTGCTGATGGAGCTGAACCAGCTTGGCTCCACGGTGATCGTGGCCACCCACAACGACCACCTGGTGCGGCATTTCCAGGCGCCGTCGCTTCGGCTGGATCGTGGGCGCCTGGTCGAGGACGGCGCCCGCGCCGTACTGGTGCCATGAGCGAAGCGCCGCGCCTGCCCAGGGCACCCTCACGCCCTGCCGACGGGCTGGGGCTGCGGCGCGCCATTCCCGACCGCATGCTGCCGAGCGTGGTCGCCGCGATGGCATTCCTGGCGGCGCTTGCGCTGGCCGGCGCGGTAGGTGCCCACGCGCTGGCCACACGCTGGAGCGGCGGCGCCGGCGCCATCGTCATCGTGCAGGTGCCGGAACCGCTGGCCGCAGCTACCCCCGGCGCCGCCGGGGGCGCCGCTGCCGGGACCCGCATCGACGCCGTGCAGGCGACCCTCGCCGGCATGCCCGGCATCGCCAGCCGGCACCTGCTGGACGCGCGAGAGCTCGACCAGCTGCTGCAGCCCTGGCTCGGCGGCCACGGCGGAGCGCACGCCGATCTGCTCGCCCTGCCGCTGCCCGCCGTGGTGCAGCTCCGGCTGCAATCCGGCGCGAGCCTGCCGCCGGCGCTGCCGGACGCGCTGGACCGGCAGGCGCCCGGCACCCTGGTCGAGGACAGCGCAGCCTGGAGCGACCGCCTGCTGGCCCTGACCTACAGCCTGCAGGCCTGCGCCGGACTGGCGCTGCTGACGGTAGCGGCGGTCGCCGGGTGGGTGGTCGCGCTGGCAACCCGTGCCGGCATCGTCCGCCGTCGCGGCGCCATCGAGCTGGTGCACAGCCTCGGCGCCACCGACAGCTACGTGGCCCAGCGTTTCGCCCGTCGCACCGGCTTCCTGGCACTGGTCGGCGGCATCATCGGCGCCCTGGTGGCGCTGCCGGTGCTGGCCCAGCTCTCGCGGCTGGCGGCGCCGTTCTCCACAGGCGCTGCTGCGGGCGGTGCGGCCGGCGCCACGCCGCTGGCGGGAACGCTCCCCGGAGTGCTGGTCCAGGTCGGGGGCGGGGGTGGGGGCGGCCTGTTGCCGGGCCTGATGCTCGATGCGCTGCCGCTGCCGTTGCTGGTCGCGCTGCCGTCGCTGCCGCTGGCGACCGGGCTGATCGGCTGGCTGACCGCGCAGGCCACGGTGCGCGCCTGGTTGCGCAGGCTGCCGTGAGCAGACCGCTTCGCCTCGCCGCCGGCCTCGTGCTGCTGACCGGCCTCGCCCTCGGCGCCGGTTTCGCCTGGTTCGCGCACGACGCGCTGCAGCCTTCCGGACTGCCCGGGCAGGCCGACGGCATCGTTGCCCTGACCGGCGGCAGCGGGCGTATCGAACTCGCCCTGTCGCTGCTGGAGGGCGGCCACGCCCACAGGCTGCTGATCTCAGGGGTACGCCCGAGCCTTGACCTCAACCGCCTCGCCCGTGCGTCCCGCCTGCACATCCCGGAGGGCACCGCGCCCGCCGCCATCGCCATCGGCCACGACGCCACCACCACCAGCGGCAATGCCGCCGAGACGGCGTCATGGGCGCGCGCCAACGACCTGCACAGCCTGATCGTGGTCACCGCCGGCTATCACATGCGCCGCGCGCTGGCGGAGATCGGCGCCGCCCTGCCCGGGGTGCGCCTGATGCCGTGCTCGGTGCAGCCGCCGGCGCTGCTGCGACCGTTCTCGCCGGGCACGCTGCGCCTGCTGCTGGTCGAATACCTGAAGTGGCTTGCGGTCGAGATCGGCCAGGCCGTCGGTGCCCTGCGGACGCTCGCATGACCCTGGCCCGCGCTGCCCTGTTCAACCTGTATTTCGTGCTGCTGACGCTGGTGATGGGCATGGCTGCCTTCTGGGTCAGGCTGTTCGGGCGCCGGCACGCGCTGCGCTACGCGACGCTGTGGTGCAGCCTGTCGATCGCCGGACTTCGGCGCATCTGCGGCATACGCATCGAGCTGACCGGCCTCGAGCATCTGCCGGAAGGCCCGGTCCTGATCGCCTCCCAGCACCAGAGCGCCTTCGACACCCTGGTCTGGCTGACCCTGTTGCCACGCCCGGCCTACGTGATGAAGCGCGAGCTGACCCGGCTGCCGCTGGTCGGGCCGATGCTGCTGCTCGCCGGCATGATCCCGGTCGACCGCGACGCCGGCGCCCGCGCGTTGCGCAACCTGCTGCGCGAGACCACGCGGGCGGTCGAGGATGGCCGGCAGATCGTGATCTTCCCGGAGGGCACCCGGGTCGCTGCCGGCGACACCGCCGCCCTGCAGCCGGGCGTCGCGGCACTGGCGGCGCATTCCGGCCTGCCGGTGGTTCCGGTGGCGACCGATTCCGGTCGCTGCTGGCCGAGGAACGCCTTCATCAAGCGGCCGGGCACCATACGGATCGCCATCTCGCCGCCGCTGCCGCCCGGATTGCGACGCCAGGCCCTGCTCGACGCCATCCGCCAGGCGTGGCAGGTCGAGCAGGATCACATGGGATACGAAACGACCGAGCCGCCGATCGCGCGCTGCAAGCATGTGGATAACTCTGTGGGCGGTCCGCCTGTGCTGTCCTGATCCCGCGGGCCCGGCTTGCAACGCAAAGGCCGCCATCGGCCGTTTCCACGGGTCAGGCGTCACCGTCGCAATTCACCGCGCGTGCAGCCGGATTGGAAATCCCTTGTATACAGGCTTGAACTCTGTGACCGGCGGGGCCGCACAACGTCTGTTAAGGGCTATGGACACACGTCCGTTACCCGGTTTCGCGTCGTCACAACGCGTCGGCTGCATCTTGTGGATGATTTCCCGGCTCTGCGTGGAAGCGGTTGAAAACCAGCCCATTCAACGACTTCGAGGGGTACCCCGAGGTGATCTGTGAAAGTCGGGCGGTAATCGTCCGGATCGTTACGTGATGCGACGCAACCAGCCTTTGCGCATTGTGCTGGCGGTCGCCATCGCCCTGATCGCGGTCGACACGCTGGGCTGGATCGGCGGGCAGTTCCTGCTGGACCGGCAGATCTCCCGGCTGGATGCCGAGGCGGCCGCCAATGGCTGGAAGCTCGACCGCGGGACGCCCTCTCGTGGTGGCTGGCCGCTGGCGGTGACCCGGACCTTCACGAAGCCGGTCCTGCGGCCAGGGTCCGGTCAACCCGGTCCGGTCTGGACCGGGGACGCCGTCACCGTCGGGATCTCCGTGCTGCGACCCACGGTCCTCGGCATCCGCCTGATCGGGGGACAGGTGATCGCGCCGGCCGGCACCGATCTGCGCCACGCACTGCGTTTCCGGGGCACCGACCTCGAGGTGGTCCTGCCGATGCGGGGCCACGCCGGCACGCCCCATACCGGCGAGCTGGAATTCAAGGCATCCCGTCTGCGCGTCGCCTCCCCGGCGGGTATCCTGCCATCGCCCGGCGTGCTTGCGGACGTGTCGGACCTCGATGGCCGCATGCGCTGGACCGACGCGGCGCACGCCATCACCCTGACAGCGCGCGGCATCGTCCTGTCGACCCCCCTCGCGGTACCAGGCCTGTCGATCCCGGCCGGCAGCCTGGAGATGTCGCTGACAGGCGGCTCGGCAGTTGGCGGGGGTGGCCAGGGCAGCCGGCTGATGCTCGCCAATGCCGGACTGCGGTGGCCCGATGCGCGGGCCGACCTCGCCGGCACCGCGACGCTGGACGGAAAGTTGCTCGCCGACGGCGGTTTCAGCCTCCATGTCGTGGCGCCGGACCGCCTGCTCGATCATCTCACGCAAGCCGGCCTGCTCAGCGCCGCGCAGGCAGTTCCGGTCCGCGCCGTGATCGGCCTGCTGCAGGACGCACGCGGCGCCGCGCAACGCGATATCCTGGACCTTCCGCTCACCCTGCATGGCGGCCTGCTGTCCCTCGGGCGCCTGCCGCTCATGCAGATCCCGGCAGCTGGCGGGCTGCCACACCCGATGCCGTGATGGCTTTCTCCGGCACCGGGAGGATTGCCCGCCTGGACTGCATCACCATGTTTATGCTGCGACGCAGCACGCGAACTCGCTGACTTCCGCCTGAGGCAAAAACGCATGTTCGGCATCGACGCCCTCTATCTCGCCCGTGGGCAGTTCGCCTTCACGGTAGGCTTCCACATCGTCTTCCCGGCCTTCTCGATCGGCCTTGCCGCCTACCTCGCGGTGCTCGAAGGGCTGTGGTTGAAAACCGGGCGTCAGGTCTACCTGGACCTGTGGAAATACTGGGTGAAGATCTTCTCCGTCGGCTTCGCGATGGGCGTCGTCTCCGGCGTGGTGATGTCGTACGAGTTCGGCACCAACTGGTCGGTGTTCGCACGCAAGGCCGGCCCGGTGCTGGGTCCAATGCTGGCCTACGAGGTGCTGACCGCCTTCTTCCTCGAGGCCGGTTTCCTCGGCGTCATGCTGTTCGGCATGGAACGGGTCGGGCGCGGCCTGCATTTCCTCGCCACCTGCCTGGTCTCGATCGGCACGCTTATCTCGATGAGCTGGATCCTGGCCTCGAACAGCTGGATGCAGACGCCGCAGGGCTACACCATCGACAAGGTGACCGGGCAGTTTCTGCCGAAGGACTGGTGGGCGATCATCTTCAATCCGTCCTTCCCGTACCGGCTGGTGCACATGGGCCTCGCCGCCTTCCTGTGCGTGGCCTTCGTGGTCGGCGCGGTCGGCGCCTATCACCTGCTGCGCGATCGCAGGCTGGGCCGGAAGCCGACCGAGGCGGTGCGGACGATGTTCTCGATGGCGATGTGGATGGCCGCCATCGTGGCGCCGGTGCAGATCCTGGCCGGCGACACCCAGGGCCTGAACACCCTGCAATACCAGCCGGCCAAGATCGCGGCGCTGGAGGGCGACTGGCAGACCCGCGACCATGCGCCGGAGATCCTGTTCGGCATCCCGAACATGCAGAAGGAGCGCACCGACTACGCCATCGAGGTGCCATGGGCGGGATCGCTGATCCTGACGCACAGCCTGAGCGGCAAGGTGCCCGGCCTGAAGCAGTTCAAGCCGCAGGACCGGCCCTACTCGCCGCTGATCTTCTTCACCTTCCGCATCATGGTCGGGCTCGGCATGCTGATGGCGCTGCTCGGCGTGGTGTCGCTGTTCCTGCGCTGGCGCGGCAGCTTCTACAGCAATCCGTGGCTTCACCGGTTCGCGCTCGCCATGGCGCCGTCCGGCTTCATCGCCCTGCTGTGCGGCTGGATCACCACCGAGGTCGGCCGCCAGCCGTACACCGTGTATGGCCTGCTGCGCACCACGGAGAGCGTCTCGCCGATCGCGCTACCGGGCATCGCGACCTCGTTCGCCGCTTTCGTGGTGGTGTATTTCGTGGTGTTCGGCGCCGGCCTGGTGTTCATCCTGCGCATGATGGCGCACGAGCCGGTGCCCGGTGAGACCGGCCTCGATCCGCACGAGCCGACCCGCACCGCGGGCATCACTCCCGGCCCGGCGCAGGGTCCGGGCGAGCGTGTGCTCGACCAGCGTCCGGGCGGCTTCGCGCCGCACGCCGCGGAATGATGGCGCTCTCGCACGGCCATCTGCTCACCGGCCAGGCCTACTGGCTGCCGGTGCTGTGGAGCGGCATCGCGGCCTTCACCATCCTTGCCTACATCGTGCTGGACGGCTTCGACCTCGGCATCGGCCTGCTGTTCGCCGTCGAATACCGTCCCGACGACCGCAACGTCATGGTCAACACGGTGGCCCCGGTCTGGGACGGCAACGAGACCTGGCTGATCCTGGGCGGCGCCTCGCTCTACGGCGTGTTCCCGGTGGCCTACGCGACCGTGCTGCCGGCACTGTACCCGACCATCATCGCCATGGTGCTGGCGCTGATCTTCCGCGGCGTCGCCTTCGAATTCCGCTTCCGGGCAGACTCGAAGCGTGGCCGGTTCTGGTGGGACGTGGCCTTCTTCGGCGGCTCGCTGCTGGCGGCCTTTGCGCAGGGCCTGACGCTGGGCGGCCTGATCCAGGGCATCAAGGTCACCGACGACGCCTATGCCGGCGGCTGGTGGGACTGGCTCACGCCGTTCTCGCTGCTGTGCGGCGTGGGCGTCGTGATCGGCTATGCGCTGCTCGGCGCCGCCTGGCTGGTGTGGCGCACGGACGGCCCGCTGCAGGCGCGCTGCCGGCATCACGCCCGCACCCTCGGTCTGTGCACGCTGGCCCTGATCGTGGCGGTCAGCCTGTGGACGCCGACGCTGCAGGGGCACTACCTGCGGCACTGGTATGCATGGCCGCGCATCCTGTTCGTGAGCCCGGTACCGGTCCTGGTGGCGGGGCTCGCGGTGGTGTTCTGGCGCGGACTTTCGCGCGAGGACGTCCACATCACCCCGCTGCTGTGCGCGCTCGGCTGGTTCTTCCTGTGCTTCACCGGGCTGGGCATCAGCGTCTGGCCGTATATCGTACCGCCCGGCATCACCATCTGGGATGCCTCGTCGCCGCCGAGCAGCCAGTATTTCCTGCTGGTGGGAGCCGCCGTGCTGATCCCGACCATCCTCGCCTACACCATCTATTCGTACTGGGTGTTCCGCGGGAAGATCGGCGTCGAAACGCATTATCACTGATGGAGCCGGCAGCGATGCCTCAACCGCGTTCGTTCACGATGCGCATGCTCTGGTTCATCGGCATCTGGGCCGCGAGCGTCGTGGTGGTCGGCGTGGTGGCGGAAGGGCTGAAGCGCATCATCCTGGGCTGAGGCAACGATTGACTACGCCGCCAGGCCGGACAGGCGATAGGCGACGGCACGCAGCATCGTTCGGGATGGTCGCTCGACCATCCACCACGTAATTGCCGAACAGATGAGAAGCAGGACGTAGAACAGGCACAACCAGCTTCCTTTGGTCGCGCTCAGGCCGTAAGCGACAAGCACTTGTTGCGCGTCGTGGGTCAACCGGGTTTGCCCCTTGAGAACGATCAGCGGAACCTGCAGCAGGTAGACGGAGTACGAAACCTGCCCGGCCCAGTAGGCTGGTCCCGTACGCAGCATCCGGTCGACCACTCCGCGCTGCCTGGACAGGCAGAGGATCAGCAGGCTGAACAACGCCACGATGGCCAGGTCCGTGTGCGGCTTGCCCATCATCGCCAGGATCAGCCCAGTGGCCACGACATCCGCGAGCGGCGAGGACA
Organism: Lichenicoccus roseus; assembly: GCF_005844085.1. Taxonomy (GTDB): domain Bacteria; phylum Pseudomonadota; class Alphaproteobacteria; order Acetobacterales; family Acetobacteraceae; genus Lichenicoccus; species Lichenicoccus roseus. Next base: position 727,891 of record NZ_VCDI01000002.1, on the reverse strand, counting down.
CGAGCGGCTCCAGGCGCCGATGTCCGCATCCACGCCAGAGCGCCATGCCCATCGCAAACGACGCCATGCACCGCAACACCGGGAAGGGTGTTGCGGGAAGTGCCAGATCGAGCCCTCCGGCGCGAGCCGGTACCGGCAGCCACGCAAGCACCGTGAGCACCGCGAAGGCGGCGAGATAGAGACCGGCCGCCGAGCCTCCGCGACGATTGTCGAGCAACCGCAGGAACAGCGGGAACATCAGGCAGCACGCCCATTCTCCGCTGACCGACCAGCCGGGCACGTCGATGCTATCCTGACCGACCCATGCCTGCGTCATCGTGAGATTCGCGACCAAGACCCATCCCCAGGGGTGGATCGTGTCGGCATACCAGGTACGTCCTGTCTGTCGGGCGACGAACGTGGCCACCGTCGCCAGGGCGAACAGCGGCCACAGGCGTGCAAGCCTGCGCAGCAGGAAGTCGGCGTAGGCGATCGGGAACGGCCTCTCCTGGAACAGCCGTTCGTATGTCCGCAGCAGGATGAAGCCGCTCAGCAGCAGGAACATGTCCACCCAGAGGTAGCCGTGCCGGATGAAGACGGCACCGAAACCTGCTACCCCGCCCGCCGGCGCCGTATGAAGCAGGACGACGAGCAGTGCGGCGATGCCACGCAACCCGGTCAGGCTGCGCACCTCCCGTCGATCAGCGCGCGTGCCCATGCCCATCGCCGGACCATGCCGCCTTCAAAGCAGGCTGTTCAACCTGAAGCGGCCGGCGTGGCCGCGCCATCAACACCACGGGCCTCAGGCCGGAACTGGCCTCGCAAGACGGCGGAATGGTCGCTCGATACCGACATAGGTGAAGTGCGCGAGGCCGATCGTCGCAGCGAGGTAGAGCGCGATGAACATCGGGATCGCCGCGGCCGGTGGAAAGTGATGCGACAGGTGCGTCTCTATCGACATCATCCGCGGCAGCAGGAGCCCGAACAGCATGTAGATCGAGAACGAGATCTCGCCCAGCCAGAAGATCCAGTGCTGGCGGAAGACGCGCGAAACCACCCCGGCGTCCGAGAAGAGCAGGAACACGAGGCCGCCGGTGATGACCGGCACAAGGCGAAGCCTGTCGGCCGCCACGACCACGAGCAGGCCGGCGACACAGGCGACTTCACCGATGCCCGCCCAACGTGGCGGGCATCTCGGGACGCGCAGGGCGAGTGTACCGAGTACCACGCCGGGCCAGAAGCTGCTCATGCCGCGGGCCACGCCGTGCCAGCCGCACGGCCAACCAAGACAGAACCCCTGGATCCACCATGAAAGCGCGAGGAGCAATGCGGCCAGGGCCGCGACGATACCGGTGGGAAGGCGACGCAGGCCGATGACCACGAAGGGGAAGCAGGCGTAGCACGCCAGCTCGACCCCGACCGACCAGGTGACCGGATTCCAGGCCGGAACCGGCCACGGCTTGAAACCCTCCAGCATGAGGATGAACAGCGGCAGCTGGTGCGGGTCGGTCCAGGACCCCAGCGGCATGATCGTCGCCGACAGCACACCAAGCACCAGCAGGATCGCGATGTTCAAGGGATACAGGCGCAGGATGCGCTTGAGGAAGAAGCGCGGCGTGCCCGCAAGCCGTAGCGGCTGGTAGACAACGCTCAGGATGAAGCCGCTGAGGACGAAGAAGACATCGACGCCCATGTAGCCGTCCCGCAGCATCCGCGCGGATGCCCCGGTCCACTGCGCCGTGAAGTTCGGCGTGATATGCGAGAAGATCACCCAGATGGCGGCGAACGCGCGCAACGAGGTCAACGGTCTGTTTTCGGCGGCGGCCATGACGGTTTCAGAACATGCCGGTCACCCCGGTGCAACCTCTCACGATGCCCCCGAGGCGATCCGGCGGCACGGTGCTGCCTGATCAAGCCTGGTCGGGCAGGCCCGCCAGAACCTTGTCCAGCGTCATCGGGTAGTCGCGGATGCGGACGCCGCTCGCATTGTAGATGGCATTCGCGACCGCGGCTCCGGCGCCGCAGATCCCCAGCTCGCCGACGCCCTTCGCCTTCAGCGGATTGGCGATCGGATCGACCTCCTCGACGAAATACGCCTCCACCGCCGGCACGTCGGCATGCACCGGCACGTGGTATTCGGCGAGGTCGTGGTTGACGAAGTCGCCGTGCCGCCGGTCCGGCACCACGTCCTCCATCAGCGCGGCACCGATGCCGAAGATCATGCCGCCGATCGCCTGGCTGCGCGCCGTCGAGGCGTTCAGCACCCGGCCGATCCCGAACACGCCCAGCATGCGGCGCACGCGCACCTCGCCGGTATCCGCGTCCACGCCGACTTCCGCGAAATGCGCGCCGAACGAGGCCTGCGCGTACTTCTTCAGCAGGTCGCCCGGCTTGATCCCGCCGGTTGCCGCGATCCCCTGCGCGCCGGCCAGCGACGCCAGGGACACCGCACGGCCGTCCTGGATGATCTGGCCGTTCTCGAAGCGCGACCTGGCCGGGTCGAACCCGGCGCGGCGGGCCAGCGCGATGCGCAGCTGGGCGCAGGCATAGTAGACCGCCGAGCCCGAGCTCGCGGCGCCGAACGAGCCGCCCGATCCGGAGGCCTCCGGCAGGTCGGTATCGCCGAGCTGCATCACCACGCGCTCCGGCGGCAGTCCCAGCATCTCGCCGGCGATCTGCGTCAGGATGGTGTAGGTGCCGGTGCCGATATCGGTCATCGCGGTGCCGACCGTGAGGATCCCCCGGCCGTCCAGTGTCGCCTCCGCATTCGACGGCTTGAGCGCCACGTTGCGTATGGCGGACGCCATGCCCATGCCGACCAGCCATTGGCCCTCGCGACGCTGCCCGGGCACCGGCGAGCGCTTCTCCCAGCCGAAGCGCGCGGCGCCCTCGTGCAGGCATTCGGTCAGCCGGCGGCTCGAGAACGGCCGCGACGGCCCCTTCTCCGGATCGTACTGGGTGTCGTTCCTGACCCGCAGCGCCACCGGATCCATGCGCAGGCGCTCGGCCAGCTCGTCCATGGCACATTCCAGCGCCAGCAGCCCGACCGCCTCGCCCGGCGCACGCATCGAGGAGGCCAGCGGCAGGTCCAGCCGCACCTGCCGGTGCGCCGTCATCCGGTCGTGCGCCGCATACAGCAAACGGGTCTGGTTGGCGGCGGTCTCGTAGAAGGTCTGTCCCTGCTGGTTGCCCGACCAGCTCTCGTGGCCGATGGCGCGCAGGGTGCCGTCGGCGTCGGCGCCGAGCCTCACCCGCTGGATGGTCGCGGTGCGATGGGTGGTCTGGCCGAACACCTGCGGCCGGGTCAGCGCGATCTTGACCGGGCGCCCGAGCTGCCGGGCGGCCGTCGCCGACAGGATGGCATCGGCATAGGTGACCAGCTTCGATCCGAAGCCGCCGCCGATATAGGGCGACAGCACCCGCACCTGGTCCGGCCGCAGCAACAGCGTCGAGGCCAGCGTCTGCGCGCAGGTCGACAGCATCTGGTGGGAGGTGTGCAGGGTGAGATGGTCGCCGTCCCACACCGCCATCGACGCATGCGGCTCCATCATCGCGTGCGCCTGGTGCGGCGTCGTGTAGGTGGCGTCGATCTTCACCGCGGCAGCCGCGAAGCCCTGCGCGAAGTCGCCGACATTCGTGTCGACCGGCTGCGACGGGCTGCGCGGCGGCGGCACCGTCGCCTGCGGCACGCCGGCGGCGAGATCGGTGAGCGCCGGCTTCACGTCGTAGGCGACCGCGACCATCGCCGCGGCGGCGTTCGCCTGCTCGAAACTGTCGGCCACCACCAGCGCCACCACCTGGCCGTTCTGCCTGACGGTCGCGTCCGCCATCTGCGGCTTGCAATGCTCCGAGGCGGGACCGCCCTGGCGCTGCATGTTGCGATGGGTCAGCACCAGGCGCACGCCCGGCGCATGCTCGGCGGCCACGGCGTCGAGCGTCCTGATGCTGCCCTGCGCCACCGTGGACAGCACCAGCACGCCGACCAGCGCGGTGTTCGAGGGGTCGTGCACCTCGTAGGCATACGGCGCGCGGCCACTGACCTTCAGCGGGCCGTCGACGCGGGCGATGCCGCGGCCGAGCAGATGCTCCTGGTCGAGCGGGTTGGGGCCGGCCGGGCTGTCGAACAGGCTGGGCCGGATCGGTGTCTGCGACTGCATGCTGCTCAGCCTTCCGTCGCCTGCCGAAGCGTCGCCACCAGGGTGCGTCGCAGCAGCGGGATCTTGTAGTCGTTGCTGCCCTGCCCGGCCGCACCGGTCACCACGCTGTCGGCAACGCGCTCGAACAGCGCATGCGATGGCGCGTGGCCGACCAGCAGCTGTTCCGCCGCATGGTTGCGCCAGGGCCTGTGCGCAACGCCACCGAAGGCCAGCCGCGCCAGTTCGATCCGGCCGTGGCGGGCCTGGATCAGCGCCGCCACCGAGACCGCCGCGAAGGCGTAGGAGGCACGGTCGCGCACCTTCCGGTACAGCTGCACCGACGGCACCGGCGGCGGCAGCCGGACGGCCACGATCAGCTCGCCCGGCTGCAGCGTGTTGTCGATCTGCGGGGTGTCGCCGGGCAGCCGGTGCAGCTCGGCGATCGGGATATGGCGACGGTCGGTCTCGACCACCGCATCAAGCGCCAGCATCGCCACCGCCATGTCCGACGGGTGCGTCGCGATGCAGGACGCACTCGCGCCCAGGATGGCGTGGATGCGGTTGTAGCCGCCGATCGCCTCGCAGCCCGAGCCTGGAACCCGCTTGTTGCAGGCCTTCGAGACATCGGTGAAGTAGTAGCAGCGCGTGCGCTGCAGCAGGTTGCCCGCGGTGGTCGCCTTGTTGCGCAGCTGGGCGGTGGCGCCTGACAGCAGCGCCCGGGAGAGCACCGCATGATGCCGGCGGACATGCGGATCGGCGGCCAGCGTCGAGTTGCGCACCAGCGCGCCGATGCGCAGCGATCCGTCGTTGAGCAGTTCGATCCGCTCCATCGGCAAGCGGTTGACATCGACCAGATGCGCCGGCTGCGCGACATCGAGCTTCATCAGGTCGAGCAGGTTGGTTCCGCCGCCGATATAGGAAGCGTCCGGATGCGTGGTCGCGGCATGGGCGGCCTGGGCGACCTGCGTCGGCCGCTCGTAGCTGAACGCCCTCATGCGACCTGTCCACTGGCGTCGCGGATCGCGGCCACGATGTTCGGGTAGGCGGAGCACCGGCAGATGTTGCCGCTCATGCGTTCGCGCAGCTCGGCATCGGTCAGGCCCTGGCGCGTCTCCTGCAGATCGGCGCTGACATGGCTCGGCATGCCCGCATGCAGTTCGGTCAGCATCGCCACCGCCGAGCAGATCTGGCCCGGCGTGCAGTAGCCGCACTGGAAACCGTCGTGCTTCACGAAGGCGGCCTGCATCGGATGCAACGCGTCGGGCTCACCGAGGCCCTCGATGGTGGTGATGTGCTCGCCGTCGTGCATCACGGCGAGGGAGAGGCAGGAATTGATCCGATGGCCGTTCAGCAGCACGGTGCAGGCGCCGCACTGGCCGTGGTCGCAACCCTTCTTGCTCCCGGTCAGCAGCAGATGCTCGCGCAGGGCATCCAGCAAGGTGACCCGTGGATCGAGCTGAAGCGCGTGCCGGGTGCCGTTGACGATCAGTTCCACCGGAATGGCCATCCCGGGCGCAGCCGCCGGTCCCCGGGTCGAAGCCGGAGCATCCGCCCCGGCAGGCCCGCCAACCCCGAGGACAGCGCCGGCTGCCAGGGTGGCGGCGCCCCCCTGCAGGACTCCACGCCGCGACGGCTGCGGGAGCCAGTCTGTATTCACCCCGTCCTGGGTCGCCATGCCGCCACTCTCCCGGCGCCGCTTCGGCAGCCGGCCGGCGGGTATCCCGGTCGAGCCTGCCGTGGCAGCGGCGTCAGACGTGAGCGAAAGGCGCCGCCGGATCAAGCATGCACCGCGCCGTGGTGGCGGATTGTGAAGTGGCTGTCACACTTCGTAAGGTTGCGAGCGACGGCCGGGCAGCGACACCAGGGGATCCAGGCATCGCGTCAGTGCCGGGCGCCGCCCCGGACCAGGCTACGGATCGGCTGCTCCGGCAGAGCAGCGGAGGCCTCCGCCAGCTCCCGCCGGAGTCGTGCCACCTCCTGTCGCAGCAACAGGTTCTCCGCGAGTGCCTCGGCCGGATCGAGCTCGACGGCGGCCGCCGTCTCCGCCGTTGCCGTCTGCGATACGGCGGCCGTATCAGGTCCGGGCCGGTGGAAGGGCTTGTAGAGGTTCGTCGTCCGTTCGAGTACGGCAATCCCTGGCTGGACGGCCTCGTCCCGGCTTGGCAAGGCCGGGCGGGCGGGCTGCGCCAGGGGCTGCACGACAGCCTCCGACGCTGCCTGCTGTTCGGCCGAGAACTGCTGCATCATGCGCTCGAGATAGGCCGGCACCAGGCCCTGCAGACTGTCGCCGTATAAGCCGATCAACTGGCGGAGGAACGAGGTCGGCAACATGTTGCGACCCTTGGTCTCCTCTTCCATGATGATCTGCGTCAGCACCGCGCGTGTGATGTCGTCGCCGGTCTTGGCGTCATAGACGACGAAATCCCGTCCGCGCCTGACCATGTCGGCCAGGGTATCGAGCGTGATGTAGATCGAGCTCTCGGTGTCGTAGAGTCGCCGGTTGGCGTATTTCTTCACTACGACCGGCTGCAGCGGGCGATCCTCTTCCGACAAGACGTCCTCCCATCCGGGATCCACTTCGGTCTGCTGCGACCCGAAACCCCGTAGCTAGCACGGGAGGCAGCCGATCGTCCCAGTGCGCGGTTGCATATCACCCAATCGGGCGGCGGCCCAAGCCCCGTCGATGCCGGCGGGATGCATCGTCACGCCTTGTCCAGGGCGGAGGGCCGTCGCATCTAGGGTGTCGCCCCTAAACTGGAGAGTTCATGTTCGATTGCACCGGCTATGCAAGCCACGCCGCCGACAAGCCCCTGTCGCCGTTCCGCTTCGAGCGCCGCGACCCCGATGCCGACGACGTCCAGATCGAGATCCTGTACTGCGGCGTCTGCCATTCCGACCTGCACATGGCTCGCAACGAGTGGTCCAACAGCGTCTTCCCGGTGGTGCCGGGGCACGAGATCGTCGGCAGGGTGACCAGGGTGGGCGCCAACGTGACCCGCTTCAGCGCTGGTGACCTCGCCGGCGTCGGCTGCATGGTCGATAGCTGCCGCAACTGCGCGAGCTGCCGGGAAGGCCTCGAGCAGTATTGCGAGAAAGGCTTCACCGGCACCTACAACGACCCCGATCGCAAGACCGCTGGCCTGCGCACCTATGGCGGCTACAGCCGCGCGGTGACCGTGGACCAGTCCTTCGTTCTGCGTATCCCCGAGAACCTCGAGCTGGCAGCGGTGGCGCCGCTGCTCTGCGCCGGCATCACCACCTATTCGCCGCTGCGCCACTGGCGGGCCGGCCCGGGGACCAAGGTGGGCGTCGTCGGCCTGGGCGGCCTCGGCCACATGGCCGTCAAGCTCGCCGTCGCCATGGGCGCCGACGTCACGCTGTTCACCACCTCGCAGAACAAGGTCGAGGACGGCAGGCGCCTGGGCGCGCAGCATGTCGTGGTGTCGAAGGACAAGGAGGCAATGAAGGCGGTCGCCGGCAGCCTCGACCTGATCATCGATGCGGTGGCAGCCGACCACGACATCAACAGCTACCTGGCCCTGCTCCGGCGCGACGGCACGCTGGTGCAGGTCGGCGCCCCGGAGAAGCCGCTCGCCCTGCAGGTCTTCAGCCTGATCGTGCCGCGCCGCAATTTCGCCGGATCGCTGATCGGCGGCATCGCCGAGACCCAGGAGATGCTGGATTTCTGCGGCGAGCACGGCATCACCTCGGACATCGAGATGATCCGGATGGACCAGATCGACGAGGCCTACGAGCGGATGCTGCGCAGCGACGTGAAGTACCGCTTCGTGATCGACATGGCGACGCTGGCCGCCTGATCGGTCCTACCGCCGCGGCCAGCCGCGGCGGCAGCCTCTACCGGAAGCTGTCCTTCCAGCGCCGCAGCCGGGTGAAGTCCGCAAGATCCGGCGAGCGCAGGAACGGGTTGGTCGACAGTTCCAGTCCCAGCTGCACCGGCAATGTCGCGGCATGGTTCCGGCGCAGGGCGAAAACCTCGGCCGCCCGTTCCGCAACCACCCGGTCGTCCGGCAGGGCGGCGAGTGCGAAGCGGGCATTCGCCTCGGTGTACTCGTGACCGCAGCAGACCAGCGTCTGCGGCGGCAGGGTCGCCAGACGGCGGAGGCTGTCGAACATCTCGGCCGGGCTGCCCTCGAGCAGCCGCCCGCAGCCGAGACTGAACAGCGTGTCGCCACAGAACAACGCCGGCGTCGCGGCAAAGAAATACGAGATGTGGCCGCGCGTATGGCCGGGTGTCTCGATGATCTGCGCGACACTCTCCCCCAAAGCCAGCGTGTCGCCTTCGGCAACCTCACGGTCGAGCCGGGGCAGACGACGGCGGTCGGCGGTGGCGCCGACGATCGCCATTCCGGTGCGCTCGCGGACCGCTTCCGCCGCGTCGATATGGTCGGAGTGATGGTGGGTGAGCAGGATCATCGCCGGCCTGCCGCCTGCCTCGCGCTCTGCCTCGATGGCCTTCATCACCGGATCGAGTTCGGCGGGATCGACGATGGCGAACTCGTCGCTCGCGGCATCGCGCAGCAACCAGGCGTAGTTGTCCGAAAGGATCGGGATCGCCCGGATGTTCAGCGCCACGCTCTTCCTCCTGTTCCGTCTGGCAGGCAGATACAGCGAAGCGGCCGGGCATGCCACCACCGGCCTGATCCCGACGCCTTGTGCAGCGGCCGGATCAGCGCCAGCTTTTGTCCGGCACCGGTCTTCATCAAGCCGACCTGGCAAACGACAAGCAGAGCATGATCAATCGGGTCATGCTCCGGCCTTCATCTGGATCCCCGGCATGAGTGACGATTTCCGCGCGATGACGGAATTCTACGCCAGCCGCGGCGGACGCGTGGCGGCCCGGCTGCTCCGGCGCCAGCTTGGCGAACTCTGGCCCGACCTCGCCCGGCTCAACGTCCTCGGGCTTGGCCACGCACAACCGTTCCTGTCGCTCTGGCAGGACGATGCCAGGATCTGCATCGCCGCCGAGACACGGGCGCTGGCCGACACCCAGGCGCTCGCCTCGGCCACGTGCATCGTCGACGAGCAGGGCCTGCCGTTTCCCGACCTGAGCTTCGACCGCATCCTGCTCTGCCATGCCCTCGAGACCGCCGTCAGCGCCCCTCGCCTGCTGCGCATGGTCTGGCAGGTGCTGAAGGACGACGGCCGCGTGATCCTGATGGTGCCGAACCGGCGTGGCCTGTGGGCGCACCGGGAGAGCACGCCGTTCGGTCAGGGGGCGCCCTGGTCGCGCGGACAGATCGACCGGCTGCTGGCGCAGTCGCTGTTCCGGGTCGAGCGCAACGCGGGGGCTCTCTGGATGCCGCCCGTCGATCTCCGGCCGGTCCTGCGCCTTGGCCGTCTGGCCGAGCGCACCGGGGCGAGGATGGCGCCGCAACTGCCGGGCGTGCTGCTGGTCGAGGCGGTCAAGGACGTCTACGCCGCGCTGCCGACGGCGAAGCGTGCGCGGCGGCGGGTGCTGGTGCAGGCGGTCTGAGGCCTTCTCCAGCCAGCCAGTCGACGAACCCCGCCGCGACACCGGCGGCATCGAAATGTTCCGGGATGATCGCGACGTAGCCCTGTCGTGGAACCCGGATGTGCGGCAACGGCGTCATCAGCCGGCCAGAATCCATATCGGCCCCCAGCAACGGGAGCGGCCCGATACCGATGCCGAGCCCGTCCTCCACCGCCTGTCGCGTTACGAAGAAGTGATCGTAGATCTGGCGGGAGTGCCCGGCCAGGCTGCGCAAGCCGGCCGCCTCCAGCCAGTCGGGCCAGTCGCCGGCGCGGGTCTCGCTCGCAAGCCACACATGGGCATCGATGTCGGCAGGCTGCAGGATCGGCCGGCGTGCGAACAGGCCCGGGCTCATGATCAGCGTATCGATATCATCCAGCACCGGAACGACCCGACGGCCGGGCCAGGCCGGCCCCGCGACACCACGGCGGATCGCCACGTCGACGTCGCCACGCACCTGCTCGATGATGGTCGTGACCGTGGTGACCGCGATCTCGACGTTCGGATGGTCGGCCTGGAAGCGATCGAGGCGGGGGATCAGCCAGCGGATCGCGAAACTGGTCGGCGCGCTGACGCGCAGGATCCGGCGCGTTGCGGGACGGCCGCAGGCCGCCGCGGCCACGGCCAGCCGATCGAACGCCTGGCCGACCTCGGTCGCGAACGCGATCGCCATCGGCGTCGCGACCATGCGGCGGCCTTCCCTGGTGAAGAGGCGCTGTCCGAGCCAGCCCTCGAGAGCCGCGATCTGCCGGCTCACCGCGCCGTGGGTGACGCCGAGTTGCGCCGCCGCCTCGGCGTAGCTGCCCGTGCGTGCAGCGACTTCGAAGACCCGCAAGGCATTGAGAGGGGGCAGCCGGCGCATCGACCCGTGATTAAAGCTGCCCCGTATCGTGAGCAATCACCGGCTGGTTGCACCGCTGGCGCCTGCCTACCGTTGGACGCATGACCATCGCTGCCCAACTTCGCATCCTCGGCGACGACGGGACCTCGTCGGAAGCAAGCCGTTCACGCAGCCTGCTCGCCGCCTGCCTCGCCCACGCGCTGCATGATGGCTACACCGACGGCCTCTACGCCTTCCTTCCGGTCTGGCAGGCGCAGTTCGGCCTGTCCTATGCAGGCCTGGCGGTCATGCGCGCCCTCTACTACGGCACCATGGGCGGCCTGCAGCTGCCGGCCGATCGCGCCCTGCGCGGCCTGTCGCCACGCGCTGCCCTGATCCTTTCGACGGTCGTCGCGGCGACCGGCCTGCTGACGATGGCGCTTCCACTGGGGTTTGCCGGCCTCTGCATCGGGCTCGTCGTCGCCGGCATCGGATCGAGCATCCAGCACCCGCGCGGCTCCATGCTGGTCACCGACAGTTTCGGTGCATCGGCGCGACGTCCGCTCGGCGTGTATAATTTTTCCGGCGATCTCGGCAAGGCGATACTGCCGGCCGGTGTCGCGCTGCTGCTGCCGATCCTGGCCTGGCGACCGGTGCTGGGCCTGATGGCGGCGTTCGGGGTCGCGGTCGCGATCATCCTGGCATCGCTGGCCCCGGCGACCCGCATCACGAAACCGGCCGGCGCCGTGGTGGCCGGCGCTGGCCGCGGCGGGTTCGGCCTCCTCACCATCATCGGCGGCCTCGATACCGCGACCCGCATGGGCTACCTGCTGTTCCTGCCCTTCCTCATCCATGCGCGGCACGGCGGCTCGCCGACGGTCGGGATCGCGCTGGCCCTGCTGTTCATCGGTGGCGCGCTCGGCAAGGCGACGTGCGGCTGGCTTGGAGAGCGGCTGGGCGTGGTCGGCAGCGTCATGCTGACCGAGACCGCGACGGCCCTGCTGATCGCAGCCACGCTGGCCACGCCGCTGACCTGGACACTCGTGCTGCTGCCGCTGCTCGGCATCGTGCTCAACGGCACGTCCTCGGTGCTGTACGGGACCGTGCCCGAACTGTCCGGTGGCGATACCGGCCGCGCCTTTGCCGTCTTCTACACCAGCGTGATCGGCTCGGGCGGGGTCGCGCCGATTTTGTACGGCGCGGTCGCGGATCACAGCAGCCAGACGATCGGCGTCCTGGCCTCCGCGGCGACCGCGGTCCTGGTCGTGCCGCTGGTGCTGGCGCTGCGGCCACATCTCCGCTCCAAAGCCTGAAAGGCCACACGATGGGAAACGCCATCCAGGCACCGCTCATCCTGGTCACCGGGGGTGGTCGTGGCGTCGGCGCCGCGACCGCCCGGCTTGCCGCCGCACGCGGCTACGATGTCGCGATCAGCTTCGTCGCCGATGAGGGCGCGGCGGCGGCGGTGACGGCCGATGTGCAAGCGAGCGGACGCCGCGCCCTCGCGGTGCGCGCCGACAGCGCCGATCCCGTGCAGGTCGCCCGGCTGTTCGACGAGATCGACCGAGTGTTCGGCCGCATCGACGTGCTGGTGAACAACGCCGCGATCCTCGCACCGCAATCCCGGCTGGAGGATCTCGGCTTTACGCGGATGCAGCGGATCTTCGCGGTGAATGCGATCGGCCCGATGCTCTGCGCGCAACAGGCGGCAAGGCGCATGGCGTATCGTCACAACGGCCGTGGCGGCGCCGTCGTCAACGTATCGTCCGCCTCTGCCAGGCTCGGAAGCCCGGGCGAGTATGTCGACTACGCCGCCTCGAAGGGCGCCCTCGAGACCTTCACGATCGGCTTCGCGAGGGAAGTTGCGCGAGAGGGCATACGCGTGAATTGCGTCCGGCCGGGGCACATCTACACCGGCATGCATGCAAGCGGCGGGGAGCCCGACCGGGTCGACCGCGTCAAGCACTCGATCCCGATGGGACGCGGCGGCCAGCCCGAGGAGGTTGCCCGCGCGATCCTGTGGCTGGCGAGCGCGGAGGCGTCCTTCGTGACCGGCACGTTCCTCGATGCCACCGGGGGGAAGTAGGCCGGCGGGGTTCGTTCACGCGCTACCGGTCCAGCCCCAGGCCATTCTCGTCGAGCAGGTCCAGGAACGGCGCGGCGGTCAGGCAGAACTGCACCATCGGCACCAGCAGGTCGCTGATCAGGGCCGGCATCGGCACCTCCTGCTCGGTGTACAGGTAGAGGCTGTGGTCGCAGGCCAGGGTCAGGGTCCAGCCGGGAGGTAGCAGCGGCGGCAGGTTCGAGGCGAGCGAGAGCGCGTCCGGCCGGACCGCGGCGGAATGCAGGCTGCTCGGCACCCGCCCGACCTGCGCCCGCAGGGCGATCATGCCGACGCCGTCCGACAGATCCTGCAACTTCGTCGAGATCCGCCGGCCCCTCCAGCGGCACTCCATCATCGGCATCGCATCCGGCGGGTTCGGCCGCAGCCGCCCCGTCGTATCGAAGCCGAAGAAGCCGAGATCGCCCATCAGGGCGGCGGCCGGACTACCGGCGTCCGCACTGCTGGCGGCCGGACTGCTTGTCTGCGTCATACTCATGGCCTGCCGAAACCTCCTGGCCAACGATCCGCTCGATCAAGCCGACCCCGCCGGCCTGCAGCTTGACCGCAAATGGTGAACCCCCCATGAACGGGCCCGCATGTCCTCGATCATAAAGTCCCTCAGGCTCGTCCTCGCCCCGCCGCATCCGGCCGGGCGTCCCTTCCTCGCCGCCGGTGCCGGCGCCGTGCTCGCCGGCTGGCTGCTTCGGCGCCTCACCGGCTGGCGCGGCTTCCGCCTGGCCAGCCGCGCCGGGCTGCTGTTCAGCGGCTTCTGCCTGTATTTCTTCCGCGATCCCGCGCGCGTGACGCCCGCCGGCGAAGGCACGGTGGTGGCCCCGGCAGACGGTCGCGTGGTCTCGATCGCCCTGGTGCCGCCACCCGCCGAGCTCGGTCTCGGCAGCGAGCCGCGCTGGCGCGTCGGCATCTTCCTCTCGGTGCTCGACGTCCACGTGAACCGCATGCCGGTCACCGCCACGGTGACCCGGATCGCCTATCACGAGGGCAGCTTCCTCAATGCCAGCCTCGACAAGGCCAGCGACGAGAACGAGCGCAACGCGATCGGACTGCGACTCGTCGATGGCCGCACCATGGCAGTGGTGCAGATCGCAGGCCTGATCGCGCGGCGCATCGTCTGCAGCATCCGCGAGGGCGACACCCTCGCCACCGGCGAGCGCTTCGGCATCATCCGCTTCGGCAGCCGCACCGACCTCTATCTTCCGCCGGAAGTCACCCCGCTGGTCGCCGATGGCCAGACCATGATCGGCGGCGAGACCGTCATTGCCCATCTCTGACCCCGCGCCGGGCCGCCCTCCGCCGGGCGGCCCCGGTTCTGATGGCCCCACTTCTGATGGCCCAGATTCTGATGGCCGGCTTTACGGTGGCCCGGTGCCGGTACGCCGGCGCCGCCTGAAGCGGCTGCGACGGCTCGGCCGCCGCGGCAGGCCGCGCTTTCGCGGCCAGTCCTTCAACCGGCTGATTCCGAACCTGCTGACGATGATCGGCCTGTGCGCCGGGCTCACCGCCATGCGCTTCGGGCTGGACGGGCATTTCGGCCACGCCGCGGTGGCGCTGCTGCTGGCCGCCGGCATCGATGGGCTCGACGGCCGCATCGCCCGCCTGCTCCGCGCCACCAGCCAGTTCGGCGCCGAATTCGACAGCCTGTCGGACTTCCTGTGCTTCGGCGTGGCGCCGCCGTTCATCCTCTACATGTGGTCGCTGCACAACGGTGGGCGCTACGGCTTCCTGCCGTGCATCCTGTTCTCGGTGTGCATGGCGCTGCGCCTGGCGCGTTTCAACGCCGCCATCGTCGGCCCGTCGGAGACACCGACCTACGCCTACAACTTCTTCACCGGCGTGCCCGCCCCGGCGGGCGCCGGCCTAGCCCTGTTCCCGCTGTTCGCCGGCCTCGAGGCGCGCAAGACCGACTGGCTGTGGCTCTACACCACCGTCAACCACCCGGCCTTCGTGGCGGTGATGCTGACCGGCGTCGCGTTCCTGCTGGTCTCCACGCTGCCGGTCTGGTCGTTCAAGAACTTCAAGGTGCCGGCGGAGTTCGTGCTGCCGCTGCTGCTCGGCACCTGCGGCTTCGCCGCCGTTCTGGTGGCCGATCCATGGGCAGCGCTGGCGGGCGCCGGGCTGATCTACCTGGTCATGCTGCCGTTCAGCCGGCGCAGCTTCCACCGCCTGCGTGCCGATGCCGAGGCACTGCAGGAGGAAGTCCCCGAGGAGGATGTCGCCAGCGCCTGACTGGCGCTGCGTCGCCGCTCAGTCGCCGGCAGCCCCGAGTATCGCGCCGCCGGAGCCGTCCTGAACCAGCACCGCGGTCCTGAGGCCGTTCCGGCTGGCGGCAGGCAGGGCGTAGGACCGCGTGCGGCCATCCGACGTGCCGAGCAGCGCCACGTCACGGACGACGTTGCGATGCGGCAGCGTGCGGCCGCCGTTCTCGCCCCGGGCAATCGGCACCTGGATGACGTGCGGGTCGTAGCGCACCAGCAGCACGATCGCGCCCGAAGGAGCCGCGGAGACCGTGACCCCGGTTCCCGACAACATGATCGCCGGTCCACCCTCGCCGCGATCGGCCCGCGAGATCAGCGCCTCCAGCTCATCCCGTCGGTTGCCGACGACGTCCGCGCGGCCGTTGACCACGATCTCCGGCGTGAAGACCTGGTCGCGGCCGAACGCCCGGGCGTAGTCGCGCTGGCGATCGGTGAATGCAGCCTTGCCGAAGGTGTCGGTCCACCCGAGCTGGTCCCAGTAAGTCACCTGCCAGGAAAGCGCGAGCAGATCCGGCCGGTCGGCCAGGGCCAGCAGGTTGGCGTTGGCAGGCGGGCAGGACGAACAGCCCTGGCTCTGGAACAGTTCGACGACGGTCGGGTGCACGCGATCCGCCGCCGTTGCCCCATCCCATCCGGCCAAGCCTGCAATCACGCCGGCGACGATTGCCAGTCCCGTAGATCGTACCATCCGAATGCTTCCCCGCTGCCTTCGTCATGCGTGGGCGGGGGTGCCGAGGTTACCTCACGAGGCGACTACAGCATCGCCAGCGGCTGCTTGCTTTCCGGCGGCGGAAACGCCCGGTCCAGTTCTGCAAGATCATCCGGCTGCAGCGCCAGATCGGCGGCGGCGGCGTTCTCGCGGACATGCGCCTCGGTGGCGGCCTTGGGAATGCTGATGATGCCACGCTGCCGGATGGTCCAGGCCAGCGCGACCTGCGCCGGGCTCACCCCATGCCGCCCGGCGACCGTTCGCAACGCCGGATGGCGCAGCAGTTCGCCGCCCTGCCCGACCGGCGAATACGCCATCAGGGTGACGCCCTGCTCGACGCCATACTGGATCAGGTCGTGCTCGATGCCACGATGCTCGAGATTGTACAGCACCTGGTTGACCAGGCAGCCGCCCGGCCGGGCCTTGCCCACGAACTCCTGCATGTCGTCGACGTCGAAGTTCGAGACGCCCCACTGCAGGATGAGCCCCTCGCGACGCAGGATCTCGAAGGCGTCGATGGTCTCCGCGAGCGCCACCCCGCCACGCCAGTGCAGCAGGTAGAGATCAAGCCGGTCGGTGCCGAGCCGCTTAAGGCTTTCCCTGCAGGAGCGGGCGACTCCGGGCCGGCTGGCATTCGATGGCAGCACCTTGCTGACCAGGAACACCTCGTCGCGCCGCCCGGCGATCGCCTCGCCGACCAGGCGCTCGGATGCACCGTTGCCATACATCTCGGCGGTGTCGATCAGGGTCATGCCGAGGTCGAGGCCGAGGCGCAGGGCCTGGATCTCGGCCTCGTGCGCGGCGCGGCTGTCGCCGATATTCCAGGCGCCCTGGCCGAGCACCGGAACCTCGACGCCACCGGCCATGCGCACCCTGCGGATGCTCACGCTCCGGGAACCTGTTCTCCGGGGTCCTCCTGCGCGCCCGGCTGGCCGGCCGCGGTCTCGCTCTGCTCGCGGTCGCTGGTCGGGTGCGCCGACGCACTGCCCTGGTCAATGTCGTCGGGCACGCCATTGGTCATGCCGGGGCGGTTGGTCTCCGAGTGTCCGCCCGGCTCCTCCGGATTGTGCGGATGCTCGGTGTCGGGGCCGGCAGGCTGGGACGCTTTGTCACTCATGGGATCCTCCGATGTCCTCAACCAGCCGGCGTCGGGCAGGTTGCGCGTCGTGCCGGCGCCAAACCGATCAGCGCCGTGGGGCACCCGCTTTGGCGGCGAGGCTTGCAGCCAGGTCTCGCGGCTGCGGGATGACCGGGATCTGCAAGCGTCCGGCAGTCCGGTGGCCAGCAGCGGGCTGAGCAGGCCACGCCGGTGGACCGGGAGTGCAGCAACGGCATTGGCGGGCGATCAGCCGGCCCGGCTCCAGCCTTTGCTGTCCTGGCGCCAATAGGCCAACCGGTGGCCTGCCGCCTTCAACGCCGACCAGCGTTGCCGGGCCGCCGCCACGGATTGCTCGTCCGCGCCATCGAACAGATCGAACGCCCGCTCGAAGCCGTCGAGACCCGCCGCGACGCCATCGAGCAGGAACAGGTAGCTTGCCTTGTTCGGTGCCTCGACCACGCCATCCGCACCCGGCGCCGGCGCGATCCATATCGGCTGCAGCGCGGCATGGCCGATCTTCGCCGTGCCGTGCGGCAGCCAGGAAGGCTCCGGGGCCTGCCACAAGGCCTCGTCGATCTGCTGCACCCGCGCCTGGTCGCGGCACAGCACCAGGGCGCGGTGGCCGGCCTCCAGCGTCAGCCCGAGCAGCCGCGGCAGCGCCTGCTCGGCGCTGCTCCGGGTCAGGTGGTAGAAGCCGATCTCCGCCAGCGGGGCTACACCCCGTCCTCGTAGTGCGCCGTCACCAGCCGGTCGAGCAGGCGGACGCCGAACGCGGTGGCGCCCTTCGGAATTCCGGGCGCGTCCTTGCTGCTCCACGCCATGCCGGCGATGTCGAGATGCGCCCACGGGGTGGTGCCGACGAAACGCTTGAGGAACTGCGCCGCGGTGATCGCGCCGCCGGGCCGGCCGCCGATATTCTTCATGTCGGCGATGTCGGAGCGGATCAGCTTGTCGTAGCTGTCGCCCAGCGGCATCCGCCAGACCGCCTCGCCGGTCGCAAGCCCTGCCTCGGTCAGCTGCTGCGCCAGGCTGTCGGTGTTGCAGAACAGCCCGGCATGCTCGTGGCCGAGGCCGACGATGATCGCCCCGGTCAGCGTCGCGAGGTCGACCATGAAGCGCGGATTGAACCGCTCGATCGTGTAGGAAAGCACGTCGGCCAGCACCAGCCGCCCCTCGGCATCGGTGTTGAGCACCTCGATGGTCTGGCCGGAATGGCTCTTCACCACGTCGCCCGGCCGCTGCGCGCTCCCCCCCAGCATGTTCTCGACAAGGCCCACCACGCCGATCGCGTTCACCCGCGCGCGCCGTCCGGCCAGCGCGGCCATCAGCCCGACCACGGTGCCGGCCCCGGCCATGTCCCACTTCATGTCCTCCATGCCGCCGGCCGGCTTGATCGAGATGCCGCCGCTGTCGAACGTCACGCCCTTGCCGATGAACGCCACCGGGGCGGTGCCTGCCGCGCCGCCGTTCCAGCGCATGATGACGGTGCGCGGCTCCTTGTCGCTGCCCATGGCGACGCCGAGCAGCGCCCCGAAGCCGAGCCGCTCCATCTCGGCCGGCCCGAGCGTCTCGATCTCGAGGCCGAGGCTGGCGAGCGCCTCGATCCGCTCGGCGAACACCGGCGGGCTCAGCACGTTGGCGGGCTCGCTGACGAGGTCGCGGGTCAGCGCGACGCCGTGCGCCACCGCCTCAAGCGCCGGCCAGGCCGCACGCGCCGCCTCGACGGTGCCGAAATCCCCCGCGAGCACCGTGAGGCTGGCGAGGCGGGGCTTGTCCTCGGCGGTCTCGCGGGTGCGGTAGCGGTCGAAGCGGTAGGCGCCGAGGCGCGCTCCGAGCGCCGCATGGGCCGCCTGCTCGCCGCTCAGGCCGTCCACCGACAGGTATCCGGCGGCGGCGCTGCGCAGCGCGCCCGCCGCGGTGCTGCCGGCCGCCTCCAGCGCCCGCGTCTCGAGATCGGCACGCCTGCCGAGCCCGACCAGGACGACGCGCGAGAGGCCGGCGCCGGGGCCGTGCAGGATGCAGGTCTTGTTGCGGCCGAAAGTGAACTCGGCGGACTGCAGGCTCCGCGTAACGGCGCCGCCGGTGGCAGCGTCGATGGCGTTGAACAGGGCCGGCCGGTCGCCATCCTCGGCCACCAGCAGGGCCAGGGCGGCCGCATCCGGCAGCGTGTCCAGCCGCCCCTCGGCGAAGTTGATCTCGAGCATGGCGCTGTCTCCGGCTGGCGTGGTCTCGGCAATGACCCCGTAGGTATGTGACAATCACGCAGATCGCCAGGGGGCGGCCGCCTTTGCGTCCGCCGGCCCGGACCGCTAGGTGATCGACGATGAACGATCCCGAGCTGCTCGACCTCGCCGCCGGCCTCGCGCGGGCGGCCGCCGACACCATCATGGCGATCCGCGCACGCGGCTTCTCGACCCTCACCAAGTCGGACGACAGCCCGGTGACCGAGGCCGACCACGCCGCCGAGATCCTGATCCTGCATGGGCTGCGCTCCGCCACCGACATCCCGGTGATCGCCGAGGAGGAGGTCGCCGCCGGTCATGCGGTCGGCCACGCGGGCAGCTTCTGGCTGGTCGACCCGCTCGACGGCACCCGGGAGTTCGCCGCCGGGCGCGAGGACTTCACCGTCAACATCGGCCTGGTGCGCGATGGTGCCGTGGTGCTGGGCGCGGTGGCGCTGCCGGCCTATGGCGAGCTCTATCTCGGCGACGTCGGCGCCGGGCGCGCGATCCGCCGGGACGCCAGCGGCGAGCACCGGATCCAGGTCCGGACGGCGCCCGCCGAGGGCCTCGCGGTGCTGGCGTCGCGCCACTACGCCAACGACGAGCGGCTGCGCGCCTGGCTTGGCGCCCAGCGCGTCGCCAGCGTCGGCAATATCGGCTCGGCGGCGAAATTCGTGCGCGTCGCCGAGGGCCGCGCCGATCTGTATCCGCGGCTCGGCCGCACCATGGAATGGGACACGGCGGCGCCTCAGGCGGTGGTGGAGGCGGCCGGCGGCAGCGTGTGCCTGTTCGATGGCAGCCCGCTGCGCTACGCCAAGCCCGGCTGGGAAAACCCGCATTTCATCTGCCGCGGCGCGACCTGAGGCGACGGGCAAGCTGCTATGGTCGGCGACGATCGTGCCGATTCGGGGCGGCCTGAGCGAGAAGGGATGCGGGCGGGACGCATGCTGGTAACCGAGAGCCTGGGCGCGGGACCGGAGGGAGCGGCACGGGCTGCGGCATTGCTGCAGGCCGGCCGCCTGGTCGCATTCGGCACCGAGACGGTCTATGGCCTGGGCGCTGATGCCACCGATCCGGTCGCGGTGCGCGCCGTGTTCGAGGCGAAGGGCCGGCCCGTCCACAATCCGCTGATCGCGCATGTCGCGGACGCCGACGCGGCGTTCGCCCTGGTGGTGCGCACGCCGGCCGCCCGCGCCCTCGCTGCCTCGTTCTGGCCCGGTCCGCTGACCATGGTGCTGCCGAAGCGGCCGGACTGCATCGTCTGCGCCGAGGCCACCGCCGGGCTGCCGACCCTCGCCATCCGGGTGCCCTCGGGACCGATCGCGCAGGCGTTGCTGCGGACGGTGGCGCGGCCGGTCGCGGCGCCCTCCGCGAACCCCTCCGGACGCATCTCGCCGACCACCGCGGCGCACGTGCTGGATGGACTGGCCGGACGCATCGACGCGGTGCTCGACTGCGGCCCGTGCCCGGTCGGGCTGGAAAGCACGGTGATCGACCTCTCCGGCGAGCGTCCACGCCTGCTGCGGGCCGGTGGCATCGCTGCAGAGGCGATCGCGTCGGTCCTCGCCGCGGCCGGGCTGCCGGAACTCGACCACGCCCCTCGTGCCTCCGCAGCCGGGCCCGCCTCGCCCGGCATGCTGGCGTCGCACTACGCTCCCCGCCTGCCGCTGCGTCTCGAAGCGGATGCGGTCGCCGGCGACGAGGCGCTGCTGGCATTCGGCACCGCGCTGCCGGGCGCCGCGCTGACCTGGAACCTGAGCGCCGGCGGCGACACCGGCGAGGCTGCCAGCCGCCTGTTCGCCGGGCTGCGCATGCTCGACGAGAAGGGCATACAGCTCGGCCTGCGCGGCATCGCGGCGATGAGGGTGCCGGGCGCCGGGCTCGGTCCGGCGATACGCGACCGGCTCGCCCGCGCGGCGGCGCCGCGCCCTGGCCAGCCGACCGGTGCGGGACCGGCTGGCGGATGAGCCCGGCGATCGATCCGAAGGAGCTGAAGACCCTCTCCGACATCCTCGCCCTGGTGCTGGAGGACCAGCCCGGGCAGTCGGCGAGCGCGCTGGAGGCGATCCGCGCCCGCGCCCGCAAGAATGCGGTGACCGGCGGCGCGCTCAAGAACCTGTTCGTGGCGATCGCTCCCAACCCGCCGGCCCAGGCCGCACCGGCGCCGCGCACGACCCGCACCCGCACGCCCAAGGCCACCACCGGGTCGCCCGCCGAGATGCAGGCCGCGCGCACCCGCATCTCGCAGCTCACCGCCGACCTCAACCGGCTCGATCTCGAATTGCGCGAGGCGATGTCGCGCAACGAGTCGATGCGCTCGGAACTGAACCTGACCCGGCGGGCGCGCGCCGAGGCGCAGCAGGCGGCGATCCAGGCGCAGGCCGAGAGCCGCCCGCGCGCCATGCTGCTGGTGCTGTCGCTGCTCTGCGGCGTGCTGGTCGGCATCGCCGGCAGCGCGGTGGTGCGGGACATGATGCCTGCGCGCACCACCACCGACATCTCGCCGCTGTCGCCATAGGCCCGTGGCCACACTACCTTGATCGCCATGCCATTGCCCCATCCCGCCTCCTCTTCCAGACCGGCCGACACCGCCCTGCTGGCCGCACTGCGCGAACAACTCGGCGAGGCCGGGGTGCTGACCGGCCGCGACACCGATGGCTATGTCGAGGACTGGCGCGGGCTGTATCGCGGCCGCACGATGGCGGTGGTCCGGCCGGCCGATACCGACGCGGTGGCGGCTGCGGTGCGGCTGTGCGTGCAGCACCGGGTCGCGATCGTGCCGCAGGGCGGCAACACAAGCATGGTCGGCGGCGCGTCGCCGCACGCCGACGGCAGCGAGATCGTGCTCAGCCTGTCGCGCCTCAACCGGGTTCGTGGCGTCGATCCGGTCGACATGACGCTGTCGGTCGAGGCCGGCGTCACGCTGCAGGCGGCGCAGGCCGCGGCGCGCGAGGCCGGCTGCCTGCTGCCGCTGTCGATCTCGTCGGAGGGCTCGGCGCAGATCGGCGGTGTGCTGGCCACCAACGCCGGCGGCAACAACACCGTGCGCTACGGCAATGCGCGCGAGCTGGTGCTCGGCGTCGAGGCGGTGCTGCCCGATGGCCAGGTGTTCAACGGCATGCGCCGGCTGCGCAAGGACAATACCGGCTACGCGGTGCGCCACCTGCTGGTCGGATCGGAAGGCACCCTCGGCATCATCACCGCCGCCGTGCTGCAGCTGGCGCCGCAACCGCGCAGCGTCGAGGTGGCACTGTGCGGCGTCGCATCCCCCGAGGCGGCGCTCGCCCTGTTCAGCGAATTCCGCCGCCGCGATCCATCCGCGATCCAGGCTTTCGAGTTCATGTCGGGCACCGGCATGGCGCTGGTCACGTCGCTGATCGACGGCGCCACGCTGCCGCTGGCGGAAACCGCGCCGCACTACGTTCTGGTCGAACTGGCGTCGGGGCGCGAGACCGCCGGCCTGCGCGAGCTGATCGAGGAAGTCATCGGACAGGCGCTCGAGGACGGCTCGGTGGCGGACGCGGTGGTGGCCGAGAGCGGCGCGCAGCGGGCGGCGATCTGGCGGTTGCGCGAGGAGCATTCGGAGGCGCAGAAACGTGCCGGCGCCAGCGTGAAGAACGACGTCTCGGTGCCGGTCTCGAAGGTTCCCGAACTGATCGCGCGCGCCACCGCGGCGTGCGAGGCGCTGGTGCCCGGCGTGCGGATCGCGCCGTTCGGCCATCTTGGCGACGGCAACATCCATTTCAACCTGATCCAGCCTGCCGACATGACGCGCGAGGCGTTCCTGGCGCGTGACCACGAGATCATGGACACCGTCTGCGCGGTGGTGCGAACACTCGACGGGTCGTTCTCCGCCGAGCATGGCGTGGGAATGCTCAAGCCGTACATGATGCCGGACTGGCGCGGCGGTGCCGAGCTCGACGCCATGCGCCGCATCAAGCAGGCTTTCGATCCGCTGGATCTGTTCAATCCCGGCAAGCTGCTGCCCTGATCTTTCCTCCGACGTCCGAGTCCCGATGCAAACAACGTCCAGAACCCTGTTGCCGCGCGCGCTTCTGCTGCTCGGCGCGATCGCCCTGACCGGAGCCGCCGCCATGTCGCCCGCCAACTACGATGTGCAGCACAAGGGGATTGCCGACGTGGCTGCCGACATGCAGGCGGGGCATGTGTCGTCTGCCGCCCTGGTGCGGGCCTATCTCGCACGTATCTCGGCAATCGATCATGCCGGGCCCTCCCTGCACTCGGTGATCGTGGTCAACCCGCAGGCCGAGGCCGAGGCGGCGGCCAGCGACAGGCGGCGCCATTCCGGGGCGGCGCCGCGTCCGCTCGAGGGCGTGCCGATCCTGGTGAAGGACAATATCGAGACCGCGGATGCGATGCCGACCACCGCCGGCTCGCTGGCGCTGGCAAACAACGTCACCCACCGCGACGCGCCGCTGGTGGCGAGGCTGCGCGACGCCGGCGCCATCATCCTGGGCAAGACCAACCTCTCCGAGTGGGCCAACATGCGCTCGTCGGCCTCCATCAGCGGCTGGAGCGGCGTCGGCGGCCTGACCCGCAACCCGTATGCGCTCGACCGCTCGGCCTGCGGCTCGTCGTCAGGCAGTGCGGTGGCGGTGGCAGCCTCGCTGGCGCCGGCGGCGATCGGCACCGAGACCGACGGCTCGGTCACCTGCCCGGCCTCGCTGACCGGGCTGGTCGGGCTGAAGCCGACGGTGGGCCTGATCTCGCGCACCCACGTGGTGCCGATCTCGGCCAGCCAGGACACCGCCGGGCCGATCACACGCACGGTCGCGGACGCGGCCCTGCTCGCCTCGGTGCTCGCCGGGCGCGACCCCGAGGATCCGGCGACGGCGGATGCCGACCGGCATCGCCCGGCGCCGCTCGGTGCCGACGGCGCGGGCGCCCTGAAGGGCGTGCGGATCGGCGTGCTGCGCTTCCTCGCCGGGCACCATGCCGCAACCGATGCGGTGTTCGGCAAGGCGCTCGACCGGCTGGGCGCGGCCGGCGCCACCCTGGTCGAGATCAAGGACGGCCCGGATCTCGACGCCATCAGCGCCGCCGAGATGACCGTGCTGCTGAGCGAACTCAAGTCCGGGCTGGACAGCTACCTCGCGACCACGCCGGACACGGTGAAGACGCGCACCATGGCCGACGTGATCGCCTTCAACGAGGCGCACCACGACCGCGAACTCGGCCTGTTCAACCAGGACCTGATGGTCCGGGCGCAGGCCACCACAGGCCCGGACGATGGCGGCTACCGCGATGCGCTGACACGGTCGCGCCGCATGGCCGGCGTGGACGGGCTCGACCGCATACAGGTGCAGAACAACCTGGACGCCATGGTCGCCCCCACCGGCGGCCCGGCCTGGGTGGTGGACCTGGTCAACGGCGACCATGATGGCGGCAGCGCCTCGACGTTGCCCGCCGTCGCCGGCGCGCCGCATCTGACGGTGCCGATGGGCGACGTGGACGGGCTGCCGGTCGGGCTCTCCTTCATCGGGCCGCGCTGGTCCGAGCAGCGCCTGCTCGAGTTCGGCGCCGCCTACGAGGCGGCCGCCGGGATACGCCAGCAGCCGCACTACCTGCCGACTTTGCCGGAATCCGCGGCGCAGCGCTCGCTGCTACGCCCTGCCGGGTGATCCTGAGGTGGCGGTTCCGGTCCGCACGGTTCCGGGCATGACCGCGCCGGCTGCCAGCCCACGGTAGAGCGCGGCCCCGGCGGTGGCGCCGATCAGCCAGCCCCAGGCGCCGCAATCCGGCACCAGCCGCCAGGCGCCGAGCAGCGAAAGTCCGATCGACAGCAGGCCGGACAGGGCCAGCGCCACGACCGCGCGGCGGTTCCAGCCACCGTCATAGTGGAAGGCGCCCGAGGGATCGAGGGTGTAGAGGTCGGCGACCGGCACCTGCTGGCGGCGCACCAGGTAGTAGTCTGCGATGATGATGCCGAACATCGGTCCCAGCACGGCGCCGAAGATGCTGACGAACAGGGTGATCGCCTGCGGGCTGGCGACGAACAGCCACGGACAGGCCAGCACCGACAGGATCGAGGTGATCACCCCGCCGCGGCGGAAATCGATGCGCTCGGGATACAGGTTGGCGATGTCGTAGGCGGGCGATACGAAGTTCGCCACGATGTTGATGCCCATGGTGGCGACGATGAAGGTGAGCGAGCCGATCACCGCCACCACCGGGTTGCCGATCCTGGCCACGATCTGCACCGGATCCATGATGGCGCTGCCGAACACCTGCCGCGTGCCGGCGGTGACGATGACGGTGATGAGCGAGAAGACCAGGAAATTGACCGGCAGGCCGAGGAGATTGCCGCGCCGCATCGCTCTCCCGTCAGTGGCGAAGCGGGCGAAGTCGCCGAAGTTCAGCAGCAGGGCCGCGAAATACGCGACGATCAGCATGGCGGCATTGGCCATCGTGCCGATCGTCGCCCAGGCGGTTGCGGGCGGCGGACTGAGCTGCATCGAGAGGCTGGACAATCCGGTATGCCAGAGGATCCAGCCTGCAAGCGCCAGCATGACCAGGTAGACCACCGGGCCGCAGAAATCGATGAAGCGCCTGATGCGGT
This sequence comes from Lichenicoccus roseus, assembly GCF_005844085.1. Classification (GTDB taxonomy): domain Bacteria; phylum Pseudomonadota; class Alphaproteobacteria; order Acetobacterales; family Acetobacteraceae; genus Lichenicoccus; species Lichenicoccus roseus. The sequence continues at coordinate 702,457 of NZ_VCDI01000002.1, read as the reverse complement.
CCATGCCGGCGAGGAAGATCACCAGCTGGAACAGCCACATGAACAGGAAGCTTAGCCATCCCAGCGTCGAGAGTCCGACGATGCTGTCATGGTCGAGCGATGCAGCGGAGGGCAGCAGCGTGACCACCAGCACCTCGACCGCCCTGGAGGCGAAGTAGGTCTGCACGCCGTACCAGACGATGCCGACGACGCCGCGCACGACGGCCGCAAGGTTGGCGCCCATGACGCCGAAGGCGATGCGGGCCACCACCGGATACGGGATGCCGTAGCGCTGCGAGGGCCGCCCGATCAGGTTCATCAGCCCATACACCGCCATGATGCCGGCCAGCATGGCGATCAGCACCTGCCAGCCGGTCAGGCCCAGGAAGAACAGGCTGGCGGCGAAGGTGTAGCCGCCGACGGAATGCACATCCGACATCCACATCGCCAGCAGGCTGAACGCGCCCCAGCGCCGTCCCTCGGGGGCGGTCGGTGCAAGATCCTGGTTGATCAGGCGCGGATGCGCGCCGGTTAGGACCAGCGTCGGCACGCTGCGGCTGTCGGGCGACATCGGGCACATCCTCCGGGGCCTGGCGGACCGGCAATTGCCGGTCCGCAGTGATGCAGGTCAGAGAGGGACAAGCAACAAGCGGGCCGATGGTGCGCAATGAGGTCCGGGCGGGCAGCAGCGTCCGGCCCGGCGGGCAATCGGCAGGAGCAGAGAAGGCGTCCGGCCGATCGATCCCGCACAACCTGAGTGATTCCCTCTAACGGTTCCTTAGTGCCTCCTCGATAGGTTGTCCGTGCACGTCGGACAGTTGGCGGGCACTGCGAATTCGAAAGATCCTCAACCGAGAGTTCGAGTGGGACGATTTCGGCTTCACCATCGCTTACGGAGTTCGCATCCTTCCACGCATCGCCGCTAAGCAGCAATTGCCTGAGGATACTTCGAGAATACCAGCGATACCCACTCGTCTTCGTGCACCAGGAGCGGGCATCGCATGCTCGCCTGCCTCAGAGCATCCGGACCCGGAGGCGAAAGAGCATCGCAGGCGACACATCGGGCTCACGCAGAAGCAGCGCAAGATCAAGCGGATTTCCAATCAACCGACGCCGGTATCGTCCGGTGTCGAGGAGCCTCAAGTGCGTATCCAACCTGTCGTAATCGTTCCCTGGTGGCTCATCGGAGTCGAGCTTGTCGTCAAGGCGGCGGGCTTTGCGGTTTTAGGACTGTTCTGCATCGGCCTGCTGGTGTTTCGTCCAGACGACGCCATCTCCCTCTTTGCCTTGTTGATGATGTCCGTCGTGCTTGTCTGCACGCCCTTTGTCTACCTGTACCGCCGCTACCAGCGAATGGTGAAGGAGGCCGACGACGAGGCGGCGGCGATGGCCGCGCGTGCGAATGCCCGCATGGCGGCGCGGCGGTCCGGCGGGAGCCGCTGAGCCCGACCGGCCAACACCAGACTTCGGATACTTCTTTGCGGTGGTTACCGGACTGTCATGCAAGCTAGGCAGCGGGATGATCTGCCACGGGCGGTGCTCTAACCGGTACGGACGGCCTGAGACGGTGAGAGACCGGCAGCGCCGGTCATCGGGGGCGGCAATCGGCTGGGCGCCCTGGCACAAGCTCGCCTCGTCGTCACGATGCGGCGCGGTTGCACGGATTGCCATTCTCTTCCGCCTCATTTTCCGGACGGGATGGCGCCGGACCGGACGCAAGGGCCCCCGCCGCATTTCACTCCCCGCACCTGCACGGCGATCGCCCTTCGGCGCCTTCGTCCGCGGCCGCCGCCGGGATCGCCCCGGGCATCGGTCCCGGCACGATCTGCCCGGCCGCATCGAAATTGCACCACTTCCGCGGCGGGCCTACCTTCGCGTTCCCTGATCCGGACCCGAGGCCTGCCATGGACGTTGCCGTCCCCGCCGTCACCCTGCTGCACGAGCGCGACAACGTCGCGGTGGCGCGGCGCCCGCTGGCCGAGGGTGAGCGGCTGGCGCCGGGCGGCCTCGCCGTACGCATGCCGGTGCCGCGCGGACACAAGGTGGCGCTGGCGGCGATCCCCGCCGGGCAGCCGGTGCGCAAGTACGGACAGGTGATCGGCTTCGCAACCGCGCCGATCGAACCCGGCGATCACGTCCACACCGCCAACATGGCGATGAGCGACCTCGCCCTGACGCACGAGTTCTGCGTCGACGCCGTTGCACCCGCGCTGCTGCCGGAGGCCGAGCGTGCCACCTTCCAGGGCTACCTGCGCCCCGACGGCCGCGTCGGCACCCGCAACTACATCGCGGTGATCGCGTCGGTGAACTGCTCGGCGACGGTCTGCCAGGCGGTCGCCGAGCACTTCAACCGGCCGGATGCACTGGCCGGGTTCGACACCGTGGACGGCGTCATCGCGCTCACCCATGGCGGCGGCTGCGCGCTCAACCTGCAGACCGAGGGCTACCAGTACCTGACGCGCACCATCGCCGGATACGCAACCAACCCCAACGTCGGCGGGGTGCTGATGATCGGCCTCGGCTGCGAGACCAACCAGATCCCGGCGCTGATGCAGGCGCATGGGCTGGTCGAGGGCGAGACCCTGCGCACCATGACCATCCAGGAGACCGGCGGCACCCGGCGCACCATCGAGGCGGCAGTCGCCGCCGTGCGCGCCATGCTGCCGGCGGTGGGAGCCGCGCGACGCACCGCGCAGCCGGCCAGCGCGCTGGTGCTGGCGCTCGAATGCGGCGGCTCCGACGGCTATTCCGGCATCTCGGCCAACCCGGCGCTGGGCTACGCATCGGACCTGCTGGTGCGGCACGGCGGCACCACGGTGCTGGCCGAGACACCGGAAATCTACGGCGCCGAGCACCTGCTGACGCGTCGCGCGGCGCGCCCGGATGTCGCCCGCAAGCTTCTTGGGCGCATCGAATGGTGGCGCGACTATGCGCGGCGCCACCAGGCCGAACTCAACAACAATCCGTCGCACGGCAACAAGGCAGGCGGGCTTACGACCATCCTGGAGAAGTCGCTCGGCGCCGTCGCCAAGAGCGGCACCGCGCGACTGGAAGCGGTGTACGAATTCGCCGAGCGCATCGACGCGCATGGCTTCGTGTTCATGGACACGCCGGGCTACGACCCGGTCGCCGTCACCGGTCAGGTCGCCGGCGGCTGCACGGTGATCTGCTTCACCACCGGGCGTGGCTCGACATCGGGTTTCCGGCCGGCGCCGTGCATCAAGATCGCCACCAACACGCCGATGTTTGAGCGCATGGCCGAGGACATGGACGTCAATACCGGCGGCATCATCGATGGCAGCGACACCATCGCGCAGGCCGGCGAGCGCATCTTCCGCACCATCCTGGCGGTCGCGTCAGGCACCCACACGCTGAGCGAGGATCTAGGCTATGGCAGCAACGAGTTCGTGCCCTGGCAGCTCGGGGCGGTGATGTGACGATGGACGGCATGGCCGCCTACCGCGGCGTCTTCCCGGTGATGCCGACGATCTTCGATGCCGACGGCGCGCTGGATCTCGACGGACAGCGCCGCTGCGCCGACTTCATGATCGATGCCGGCTCGGACGGGCTCTGCATCCTTGCGAACTTCTCCGAGCAGTTCGTGCTGTCGGATGACGAACGCGTGCTGCTTACGCGCAGCATCCTCGAGCATGTCCGTGGCCGCGTGCCGGTGATCGTCACCACCACGCATTTCTCGTCGCGCATCTGCGCCGAACGCTCGCGCGAGGCGCAGGCGCTCGGGGCGTCGATGGTGATGGTGATGCCGCCCTATCACGGCGCCACCATCCGGGTCCCGGAGGCCGGCATCGAGGCGTTCTTCCGCGCGCTGTCGGACGCAATCGATATCCCGATCATGATCCAGGATGCGCCGGTCAGCGGAGTTCCGCTGTCCGCCTCGCTGCTGGCCCGCATGGCGCGCGAGATCGAGCATGTCGCCTATTTCAAGATCGAGATCGCGCAGGCGGCATCCAAGCTGCGCGACCTGATCGCACTCGGCGGCGACGCCATCGAGGGTCCCTGGGACGGCGAGGAGGCGATCACCTTGCTCGCCGATCTCGATGCCGGCGCCACCGGCAGCATGACCGGCGGCGGGTTTCCGGACGCGATCGGCGGGATCGTCCGCGATTATCTTGCAGGGCGCCGGGACGCTGCGGTGGCGGGCTACGAGCGCTGGCTGCCGCTGATCAACTACGAGAACCGCCAGTGCGGCCTGCTGGCGGCGAAGGCGCTGATGCGCGAGGGCGGCGTGATCGCCTGCGACGCGCCGCGCCTGCCGCTGCTGCCGCTGCATCCGGCCACCCGCGCCGGCCTGATCGAGATCGCCCGCCGGCTGGACCCGCTGGTCCTGCGCTGGGCACGCTGACCCACGCCGCCAGCCGGCAGTCAACAGGGATCGAAACTATATCGATAACATAACGATAAAACCTGAACCCTCCGGTTCATCTGTGACATTTCAGGCATAAACCGGAACAAGTTCGTTCCACCCCCCGCCGGGTACTGGACGCCGGCCGGGGCAGGCCATAGGGACGCATCGGGCGCTCGATCGTGCTGCGCTCGTTCCGCCGGGGCCGATTGCATGACCAGTACTGCCAGCGACACCTACTACCCCTTCCTGCACGGCGTGGGCCTTCAGTTGGATTTTCAGAATTCGGGGGATATCGCGAGCGACCTCTACGACCTGGTCCAGAACTCGGCGCTCTTGAGCCAGGAAGTCACCACGCTCGGAGACGAGGGTTACGCAGCCGACTTGGTGCCCTCGGGACAGGCCGGGACGAACCCTTTCAGCTTGCCGAACCTCGCTACACACGACACCACGATTGTTGGCTACGGTGGCAGCCTTTCGACCGGCAATGACGCCGTAGTGGAAAGCGGTTTGTTTGCCGGAGAGATTGCAGCCCAGTTTGCCAAGGTCACCGACACAAACCTGACGCAGATTGACGCTGGCAACTACGCTAACATCTCAGACGAGCGGATGCTTGGCTACCTCCTGCTCGACCAGAGCAAGCAGGATTACAGCCAGATGATCGTGAAGGAGCAGGCTCAGGCTGCTCCGAAACCTACAGGCATGGCAACGCCGTATATCGGGTTCGACAACGGCGGCACGGTCAACGAAGCTTCTACAGTTCTACAGCAGGCGGCCGCAACTGGATCGGTTCAGGCGGCGGAAGACCTATTCGGGACCTACACGTTCAACTTCGCCGAGGGGCGGGCGGATCTCCAGCAGGTCCAGGCCGCCGCCGGTCAGCCCGGAGGATCCTCGAACTCCCTGGCTATCGACTTGGCTCACGTGACTAACGCAACCGCCACCACGGATGCTTCTGGCAACGCGCTGATCGGGACAGTGATCACGACCGCCGCGAACGGCGTCGAGTTCAACTATACCACCGCCTACTCGACGACGGTCCCGGCCGAGAGCACGGTCGTCGTGGCGACTGGATCCAACGCCCAGCTCACCGCGACCGGGACCGCCTTCTCGGTGAACGGCAACGACAACTTCGTCAGCGACAGCCAGGCCGCCGCGATCACCCTCGACGGCGCCGGCAATACCCTGGTCTCGACGGTAAGCGGCGGGCTCGTCGAGGTCGAGGGCTCCGGAGCCCTGCTGGTGTTGAACGGTGGCGCGACGCACGTCGTCGGTGCCGGCTCCGGCACGAGGCTGTTCAACGGCTCCGGCTCGCTCGACTACTCGGCGCCCCCCGGCACCCTGGTGCTGGGTTCCGGCAGCGCCACCATCGCCGGCTCCGACACCGTGTTCGGCGGCACCGGCACCATCGCCTACCAGGGCGCCGGCGGAACGGGCGACGTGATCGGCGGAGCCTCCGGGCACGACACCATCTCGGCGGCGCAGAACGGCTGGTTCGCCGGCGGTTCGCAGGGCATGAACCTGATCGTCGGCAGCAATTCCGGCCAGGGCACGGTGCTGCAGGCCGGCGGTGCCGGGGATCACCTGATCGGCGGGACGCAGGGCGGCGATTACTTCCTGGCCGGCGCCGGCAACGAGACCCTCACCGGCGGCAATGCCGCCGGCACGCAGGCTATATTCGGCGGCACCGGACAGGATCTGGTGCAGCTCGGCAGCGCGAACGCGATCATCAACACCTCGACCGGGGCGATGTCGATCACCGGTGCGGGCACCTCTGCGATCTACGAGGCGACGAACGGCGGCGCGCTGACGCTCAATGCGTCGGGCGGCACGCAGGACGTGCATGGCTTCCGGGTCGGGACCGACCATGTCAACCTGTCCGGCGGTGGCTGGACCGAGGTGCAGAGCGGTGGCAGCACGATCCTCAGCTCCGCGCACACCGGCACCGTCTATCGCCTGGAGGGTGTGAGCGCCGGACTGGGCTCGCTCGGATAGTAGCCAAAGCCGTATCGAAACAGACGAACCCATGTCCAAATCGGCATGGGTGAGGCCGCAATCGTGATTGGACGGTTATGGTTGCGCTGTCTAGACCAGCCGCTTCGTCGCCGGTGCATCCACGCCAACGAGATGCAGCCGCAACCCGAACCGGGAGGACCAGCTCGATGTCCGCAGCCTCGACAGCAGACACCTCGCACACGCTCACCAACCTGAACTGGCCGATCGCGGCCGCGATGATCCAGTATCCGAACCTCCTGCCGGACGGCAGTTCGGTGCAGGACCATTCCGCCGAGCGTTGGGCCGAGACGGTCGCGGACGTCAGCGGCGCCGGCTTCACCGAGATCGATCCGTACGACAGCTGGATCCGGCTTGCCGATCTCACTCCTGAGCGCCGCCGCGAATTCCTCGCCGTCCTCAAGGCTCACGGCCTGACCATCCCGGCAATCTCGACCGCGCGACGCAGCATCATCGACCCGGAGCGCGGCGCGGAATTCCTGGAATACAGCCACCGGCTGCTCGATGTTGCCGCCGAGGTCGGCGCCAAACACGTGAGCTTCGGATTGTTCGGCCCGCTGACCGAGGCGCAGAAGAAGGTGAACTGGTTCTGGACCGTCGACGGGGTCAAGAACCCGGACGATCCCGCGACCTACAAGCGTGCCGTCGAGGGCTACCGTGAGCTCGGCAAGCACGCCGAGAGCGTCGGGCTGGATATCGGGCTCGAGATGTACGAGGACACCTATATCGGCACCGCCGACGGCGCGGTGAAGATGGTGCGCGACATCGACCATCCGGCGGTCGGCATCAATCCCGACATCGGCAACCTGGTGCGGCTGCACCGCCCGGTGGAGCGCTGGCAGTCGATGGTCGAGAAGACCATGCCGTACGTGAAGTACTGGCATGCCAAGAACTATTTCCGCGACGAGGTCGAGGCGGAAGGCTTCGTCGCCACCTCGCCGGCGCCGCTCGAACTCGGCATCATCAGCTACCGGGTTGCGGTCAAGCAGGCGATCGCGCACGGCTTCCGCGGTGCGTTCTGCGTCGAGCATTACGGCGGCGACGGCCTCAGCGTGGCGGCGACCAACCGCGAGTATCTGCGCCGCATCCTGCCGAAGTCGGTTGGCCCCGCCTGATCGCCAACCCCTGACGGGATCCACTTCGCCATGACGCATCTGCATGACGATCCCACCGCTTTCGCGGCGACCGCGCTTGCCGGCTACTGCGACGTGTTCCGGCAATTCGTGCGCGCGGTGCCCGACGGCGTGGTGCGCTCGACGGCGACGCCGGACGGCAAGGTCGCGCTGGTGATCGGCGGGGGCAGCGGCCACTACCCGGCCTTCGCCGGCTACGTCGGTCCCGGCCTCGCCGACGCCGCGGTTGCCGGCGACGTGTTTGCATCGCCCTCGACGCGGGCGGTGCGCGACATCTGCGCACGCGCCCACCGCGGCGGCGGCATCCTGCTCGGCTTCGGCAACTATGCCGGCGACGTGCTGAATTTCGGCCTGGCGGCGGAACGGCTTCGCGGCGAGGGCATCGACGTCCGCGTGCTGGCGGTCAGCGACGACGTCGCCAGCGCGTCCGCCGAGGAGCATGAGCGTCGCCGCGGCGTCGCCGGCGATCTCGCGGTGTTCAAGATCGCAGGCGCTGCCGCGGAAGCCGGCAGGCCGCTCGACGAGGTGGAGCGCATCGCCCGCCTCGCCAATGCGCGGACGCGCTCGTTCGGGGTGGCGTTCGGCGGCTGCACGCTGCCGGGGGCGAAGCAGCCGTTGTTCTCGGTGCCGGAAGGCCGCATGGCGATCGGGCTCGGCATCCATGGCGAGCCCGGCATCGACGAGGTGCCGATCCCGTCCGCCGCCGAACTGGCCGCGATCCTGGTCGACCGCCTGCTGTCGGAAGCGCCGGCGCATGGCGGCAAACGGGTGGCGGCGATCCTGAACGGCCTCGGCAGCACCAAGTACGAGGAGCTGTTCGTGCTGTGGTCCGCGGTGGCGTCGCGGCTGGCCAAGGCCGGCCTGGCGGTGGTGGCGCCCGAGGTCGGCGAGTTCGTCACCAGCCTGGACATGGAAGGCTGCTCGCTCACCCTCACCTGGCTCGACGACGAGCTGGAAACCTGCTGGCTGGCGCCCTGCGACAGCGCCGTGCTGCGTCGCGGCGCCACCATCGCCGCCGAGCCGGCTGCGATCCGGGACGAGGCCGAGGTTGCGGCGAAGCATTATCCGGAGGCTTCGGCGGAGGGCCGGGCCGGCGGGCGTTGCATTGCCGGAGTAATGGCACACCTCGCCGACATCCTGCGCGACGCCGAGCAGGAGCTTGGCCGGATCGACGCGCAGGCCGGTGACGGCGACCATGGCCAGGGCATGGCGCGCGGGTCTGCCGCCGCCGCCGCCGCGGCGAAGGAGGCGGCCGAAGCAGGCGCCGGAGCGTCCAGCGTACTGGCCGCCGCCGCCGATGCGTGGGCGGATCGTGCCGGTGGCACGTCGGGTGCGATCTGGGGCGTCGGGCTTCGCTCCTGGAGCCAGTCACTCGGCGACGACGCGCCCATCGATGCAGGGCGGCTTGCCGCCGGCGCGCTCGCGGCGCTGTCCGGGGTAACCCGGCTCGGCGGTGCCAAGCCTGGCGACAAGACGCTGGTCGACGCGCTCGAGCCGTTCGCCCGTACGCTCGAGGCAGAGGTGTCCAAGGGCAGCGCGCTGCGGGCGGCCTGGCAGGCAGCCTCCGACGCCGCCACCGGGGCCGCCAAGCAGACCGCCGACCTGGTACCACGGCTCGGGCGGGCAAGGCCACTGGCGGAGCGCTCCAAGGGTCATCCGGATGCCGGCGCGATCTCGCTGGCGATGGCCGCGCGCGCGGTGCTCGACCGGCTGCCAGACGGCCCGGGCTGACCGATGAGTGGCACGGGATCGCCGCTGATCGGGGTCAGCCTCAAGATGTACATGGGGCTGGAGCGCACGCGCGGCTGGATGACGGAGCTGGCGGCGATGGTCGGTACGCTGCCGCTGATACCGTACGAGCTGTTCGTCATACCAAGCTTCCTGTCGATCGGCGACGCGGTGCGCATCCTGGACAACACCGGTGTCGGTGTCGGCGCGCAGGACGTGTTCTGGGAGGATAGCGGCGCCTACACCGGAGAGGTGTCGGCGCCGATGCTGGCCGAGGCCGGCTGCAGCTATGTCGAGATCGGCCATGCCGAGCGACGCGCGTTGTTCGGCGAGACCGACGCCGACGTGGCGCTGAAGGTCAAGGCCAGCGTGCGGGCCGGGCTGGTTCCGGTGCTGTGCGTCGGCGAAGTGGTGGAGGGCGACCCCGGGGCGGCGGTCGATGCCTGCGCCCTGCAGCTCGATGCGGCGCTGGACGGCATTCCGTCCGACAGCGACCTGGTGATCGCATACGAGCCCGTGTGGGCGATCGGCGCGCAGCAACCCGCATCGCCTCCCTTCATCCGTGATGTCGCGAGGGGCCTGCGCCAGCACCTGGCATCCTTCCCGAATGCCAGCCTGATCTATGGCGGCAGCGCCGGACCAGGATTGTTGGGCAAGCTGGAAGGCACCGTCGACGGGCTGTTCCTGGGCCGTTTCGCCCACGATATCGGCGCCCTGCACGACGTGCTGATGGAAGCCGGCCTGGCCGCCAACAACTGTGAGTGACAGGAAACGACAATGATTGAGAAGATCAACACCGTCGCCGTGGTCGGAGCCGGCTACATGGGCGGCGGCATCGCGCAATCCCTGGCGCTCGCCGGCATGCAGGTCACGCTGGCCGACGTCTCCGCGCCGGCGACCCATGCCGCCCTGGAGCGCCTGCTCAAGGAGAGCGCGCAGTTCGAGGAGCAGGGCCTGTTCCCGAAGGGCGCCACCGAGACGATCCGCGCCAACCTGAAGGCCGCGGAGTCGATCGAGGAAGCGGTGGCCGGCGTCGACTTCATCGAGGAGGCGGTGCCGGAAATACCCGCCATCAAGCACGACGTGCTGAAGCGGATCTGCGCCGCCGCCCGTGCGGACGCCATCATCGGCACCAACACCTCCACCCTGCCGGTGCATACGCTGGCGCCGGCGGTGACCCATCCCGAGCGCTTCCTGACGGTGCATTTCAGCAACCCGGCGCCGTTCATTCCGGGCGTGGAGCTGGTGTCCGGCAAGGCGACCGATCCGGCCATCGTTCCGGTGGTGAAGGACATGCTGGTGCGGGCCAAGCGCCGCGGCGCCGAGGTCGCCGACACCCCCGGCTTCGTGCTGAACCGGCTGCAGTACGTGCTGCTGAAGGAGGCGATGTCGATCGTCGAGGAGGGCATCGCGTCGCCCGAGGATGTCGACACCATCGTGTCCACCACGTTCGGCTTCCGGCTGGCGTTCTTCGGCCCGTTCGCCATCGCCGACATGGCCGGTCTCGATGTCTATGCCAACTGCTTCAAGACCTTCGAGGACGCCTACGGCGACCGCCTGGCGACCCCGGCGATTCTCAAGAAGCTCGTCTCGGAAGGCAAGTTCGGCACCAAGACCGGCGAGGGCCTCACCGGCAAGTTCACCCCCGAGCAGCTCGCCGGCCTGATCGCCTACCGCAACAAGGCCTACGCCCGCATGGGCCAGCTGATGGACGAGCTGGGCCCGTCCCCGCTGCGCCAGTAGTGATTGAGCCCGGGGCCTCCAGGCCCCGGACTTCTGCCTAGCGCACGAGCACCCGGACTTCGGCCCCGGAAGCGGCCGGGTCGGCCAGGCCGCTCATCTCGACCTGCAGCGCGGAGGCGCCATCGGCGGCGATAGCCTGTGCGACCGCCCTGCCCTCGCTGTCGATCACTGCGCGCAACGCCGCGGCCTGTGCGTCGGGATCCTGCCCCGCCGCCGGACGGGTGACGCTCTGTACGGTGAACAGCACGTTCGGCTTGCGAGCCAGCGCTTCATGAACGGAAGCCGCCAGACGCTTCTGCCAGTCCTCGGGTGCCTCCCGCGTCTGGATCACCAGCAGCGGCGGGATTGGCGGGGGCGCGACGGATACGACCTTCGGCGCATGCGCCACCGGCTTGCGGCCAGCCTGGCTGTCGAAGGTGCGCTGGTCGATGAGCTTGCAGCCGCCGAGAAGGCTTCCGCTGGCCAGCAGGAGACCGAGGGCGAGCGCCGCGCCGGAGCGAAGGTGCGGATGTTCGGAGGGCGGAGAGATCGGCGGCATGTCGCGGCAGACGTTGCAGGAAGCCGCACCGTGTCACAAGAGCCTGCGCTTCCGAGCCCCGGGCACTCCGAGGTCTCGTCTGCTTCGAAGTCCGGGGCGCTTCGAAGTCCGGCCACGGCGACCGGCCCGGCTTGCCCGGCGCGGCAGCAGCCACCTATACCACCGGCATGGATGCAGACCTGCTCCTGGAGCACCGTTCCGCCGTTCCGGGCGAGAGCCGGGATGCAGCTCTGGATCGCACCGGCCGGGCCGCGCCGGCACCACCGCAGGCTCTGGCGGCGAGCCTTCGTCTCGCCGTCGAGAGCCAGCCGAACGTCGCGGCGGGCTCCGCGCTGGGCATGGTCGACGCCGCCAGCGTGCTCTGGAGCCGGATCCTCAAGTTCGACGCCGCCGATCCGCACTGGCCCGACCGCGACCGCTTCGTGGTCTCCAATGCACGCTTCGCACCACTGCTGCGTGCCTTGCTGGCGCTTGCCGCACCGGATCCAGGTGATGCGGCGGAGGGCGCGCACGAGATCGGCACCGCCGGTTTCGGCCAGCATCCGGGGGTCGAGATGGCGATTGGACCGGCTGGCCAGGGGATCGCTACCGGAACCGGCATGGCGCTGGCGGAGCGGCTGCTCGCCGCCCGCTTCGGCCATTCCCTGGTCGATCACCGCACCTGGGTGCTCGCCTGCGAGACCGATCTGGCGGCGGGCATCGCGCTCGAGGCTGCCTCGCTGGCAGGGCAGCTGCGGCTGGACCGGCTGTGCGTGCTGTTCGAGATGGATGCGGGCGCAGGGAGCGACACCGGCGGCCCGATGGCCCGCTTCGCCGCCTGCGGCTGGTCGGTGCGCAGCGTCGATGCGCACGATCCGGAGGCGCTGGCGCAGGCGCTGGCCGGTGCAGCGCGCGGGCGTCGTCCGAACCTGATCGCCTGCCGGATCCGCAACGACGACGTCCCGGCGCCCGGGATCGAAGCGGCTGCTGGCGGGGCCTGGCGCGACTGCGGCAGCCGCGGCGCCTCCGCCCGGCGCAGCTGGCTCAAGCGCCTGGTGCGGCACCGGCTGCGCGGGGAGTTCGACCGGGTGATGGCCGGACAGTTGCCGTCGCACTGGCGGCGCGACTGGCGCGAGGCCTTCCGGTGCCTCGAGGAGCAGCCCGCCGGGACGTCCTCGTGGTCACCGGCCGGCGCGATCGACACCCTTCTAGACCTGCTGCCGGAGTTCGTCGGCATCTCGTCGGCGCCGGGCGGCCAGCGCACCGGGCCCAGCCTGCAGATCGCCCGACGACTTTGCTTCGGCACGCAGGAGCATGCGATGGCGGCGCTGCTCAACGGCGTCGCCCTGCACGGCGGCCTGATCGCCTGCGGCAGTGCCTCCTTCATCTCGGTGGACCGCATGCGGCCGGCGTTGCGTCTCGGGGCGCTGATGCGGCGCCAGGTCATCCACCTGCTCACCGATGACGGATTGTCGATAGGCGAGGACGGCGCCGCCTGGCAGCCGGTGGAGCAGCTCGCCAGCCTGCGCGCGATGCCGAACGTCGCGGTGTTCCGCCCGGCCGACAGGATCGAGCTGATGGAATGCTGGGACCTTGCGCTTCATCGCACCGATGGTCCCAGCGTGATCGCGGTGCCGCCCGGACTTTTGCCCCAGCCGGCGCAGCCAGACGGGCCGGCGCAGCCAGACGAGCCAGCGCAGCCAGACGGGCCGGCGCAGCCCGTCCATCCTGCGCAACCCATCCAGGCGGCGCATCGTCGCGGTTCGAATGCCTGCGGACGGGGCGGCTACGTCGTGGCCGAGGCCGGCGTCGCAGTGGGGGTCGGCGTGGCGACGGGAGCATCGGCGCATCGTGACGTGACCCTGATTGCGACGGGTCCCGAGCTGGCGGTGGCGCTGGCCGCCAGGGATCGCCTGGCCCGCCGGCATGTCGCCGCGGCGGTTGTCTCGCTGCCTTGCTGGGAGTTGTTCTCGCGCCAGGGGGCCGCCTACCGGGAGGCCGTCCTGGGGACCGCGCCGCGCGTCGGCATCGAGGCGGCGTCCGGCTTCGGCTGGGAACGCTGGCTGGGAGCCGACGGGGTGTTCATCGGCATGGACGAGTTCGGCGTGCCGGCGTCGGCAAGCGAGCTGTACAGGCAGTTCGGCATCACGCCGGAGGCGGTAGCCGAGAACGTGCACCGCCGGCTGCGCACCCACCCGCGATCGACCGGACGGCTCGACGAAGGCAGCCCGGTGGAATCCAGGGCCCGGGGCTCGCAACGCGACGGCGGGTGACGCATAACCTGGAGCAGCATCCGGTCACCCGGGGATCGCATCGCGAGGCCAGGTGTCGGATAAAGCTGCTCCGTCAAACGACAAGCGGAGCATGATCGACCGGATCATGCTCCGGCTGGAACCATGCTCCGGGTATCGGCGGCCAGCGCGCTGGACCGTCCAGCATCGAAAGGATCTAAAGCAATGGCTGTGAAGCTTGCCATCAACGGTTTCGGCCGCATCGGCCGCCTGGTTCTGCGCGGCATCGTCGAGAGCGGCCGCACCGATGTGGAGGTGATCGCGATCAACGATCTCGGCTCCGTCGCCGACAACGCCCACCTGCTGCGCTACGACAGCGTGCATGGCCGGTTCCCGGGCAAGGTCAGCTCCGAGGGCGACACCATCACCATCGAGGCGAACGGCCGCACCTACGGCCCGATCAAGGTCTCGGCCGAGCGCGACCCGTCGAAGGTGCCGTACCAGGGCGTCGACGTGGCGATGGAATGCACCGGCCTGTTCACCAAGAAGGAGGCGGCCGCCCAGCTGATCACCGCCGGCGCACGCAAGGTGCTGGTCTCCGCCCCCGCCGACGGCGTCGACGCCACCATCGTGTTCGGCGTGAACGACAAGACCATCACCAGCGAGATGACCGTCATCTCGAACGCCTCCTGCACCACCAACTGCCTGGCGCCGATGGCCAAGGTGCTGGACGACGCCTACGGCATCGAGCGCGGCTACATGGTGACCATCCACAGCTATACCGGTGACCAGCGCACGGTGGACACGCTGCACAAGGACCCGCACCGCGCCCGTGCAGCCGCGCTGAACATGATCCCGACCAGCACCGGAGCGGCCCGTGCCGTCGGCCTGGTGCTGCCGCAGCTGAAGGGCAAGCTGGACGGCACAGCGATCCGGGTACCGACGCCGAACGTCAGCCTGGTGTCGCTCGATTTCGTGCCGCGCACCGTGCCGGGCAGCGTCGCCGAGGTGAACAACCTGTTCCGCGATGCCGCCGAGGGTGCGCTGAAGGGGATCGTGGTCTACAGCACCGATCCCTGCGTCAGCACCGACTTCAACCACGTGGTCGCGTCCTGCTCGTTCGACGCCACCCAGACCGCGCTGATCGATGGCGGCAAGCTGGTCCGGGTGTGCGGCTGGTACGACAACGAGTGGGGCTTCTCGAACCGCATGGCGGACACCGCCGCGGCGTTCGGCGCGCTCTGATGAGTGGTGATCCGGCTGTGACCCAGGCTGTTCCGGAAGAAAAGAAGGCTGCCTTCCGGACCATCGACCAGCTCGAGTGCCGAGGGAAGCGCGTGCTGCTGCGCGCAGACCTCAACGTGCCGGTCAAGGACGGCCGGATCACCGACCTCACCCGCCTCGACCGGCTGACGCCGACCATACGCGAGCTCGCCGACAAGGGCGCGCGGGTCATCGTGGTCAGCCATTTCGACCGCCCCAAGGGGGTCCGGGTGCCGTCGATGTCGCTGGCCCCGGTCGGCGAGGCGCTTGCCGGGGTGCTCGGCCATCCGGTGCATTTTGCCGCGGACTGCATCGGTCCCGAGGCCGAGGCGGCGGTGTCGGCGCTGAAGGACGGCGAGGTGCTGGTGCTGGAGAACACCCGCTACCACCCGGGCGAAGAGGCCAACGACCCGGAGATGGCGCGCGCACTGGCGTCGCTCGCCGACATCTACGTCAACGACGCGTTCTCGGCGGCGCACCGGGCACATGCCAGCACCGAGGGGGTGGCGCGCCACCTGCCCGCGCATGCCGGACGGCTGATGCAGGCCGAACTGACGGCGCTCACCCTCGCCCTGGAGCATCCGGAGCGACCGGTCGGCGCCATCGTCGGCGGTGCCAAGGTCTCCACCAAGCTCGACCTGATCGGCAACATCCTCGGCCGCGTCGACGTGCTGATCATCGGCGGCGCGATGGCCAACACCTTCCTGGCCGCACAGGGCGTCGAGGTCGGCCGCTCGCTGCAGGAGCCGGGCATGCACGACACAGCGCGCTCGATCCTGGAGCAGGCGAAGGCGCGCGGCTGCGAGATCCTGCTGCCGGTGGACGCGGTCACCGCCACAGAGTTCAAGGCAAATGCCGCGACCCGCACCGTGCCGATCGCCGAGGTGCCTGTGGATTCGATGATCCTGGATTGCGGCCCGGAAACGGTGGCGCTGCTCGGCAGCCGGATCGGCTCGCTGCGGACCCTGGTCTGGAACGGGCCGATGGGCGCCTTCGAGACGCCGCCGTTCGACGCCGGGACCAACGCACTGGCACGGATGGTCGCCTCGCTCACCGAGGCCGGGACGCTCCGATCGGTGGCGGGCGGCGGCGACACCGTATCGGCGCTACGCCATGCCGGGGTGATGGGCAAGATGTCCTACGTCTCGACCGCGGGCGGCGCCTTCCTGGAGTGGCTGGAAGGCAAGATGTTGCCGGGCATCCAGGCGCTGGACGCCCTGGCCGGCATCGTGCTGCCGCGCTGATATCCAGCATCCGCCCGGGCTTAACCGCTTCTTAAGAGCTGCCGGGGCATCATTCCGGCATGATCAGTCCCAGCAGCCTCTCGGCCTTCTCGGTCACCAGGCCGGCCACCCAAGCTGCCCCGCCGGCGCTCGCCGCGTCGCGCGGAAGCCAGGTCGCCAGCGCCATCTCGGCCGTGCAGCCGCCGGTCGCCACCGGATCGGGCCAGCGTCCGGCGCAGCCCGATCCGACGGCACGCCGCGGCAGCCTGCTCGACCGCATGGCATAGTTGGCCCGCTCGCCCAGTCTTCAACTCCGGTAACGGTTTATGTCGTTGCGACAAAACCCATTGAAATGACCGGCTGATCCGTTCACGATCTCTCGATGTCGCGCTTCTCTCGCCTCGTGCCGGACGGTGACCATCGCGAGCGGGTCTCGTGCCTTGATTGCGGTCACGTGTTCTACGAGAATCCCAAGCCGGTGGTGGGTGCGGTGGTTTCGCACGAGGGGCGTGTGCTGCTGTGCCGGCGCGCCATCGAACCGCGCCGCGGCTACTGGACCCTGCCTGCCGGATACATGGAGCTTGGCGAGACCGCCGAGGAGGGCGCGCGCCGCGAGGTGCAGGAGGAGGCAGGGGCGGAGATCGTGACCGATGGCATCCTGGCGCTGTTCAGCATCAGCCGCATCGGCCAGATCCAGATCATCTATCGCGCGCGCTTCGCGGGGGCCGGGCAGCCGGTCTACTCGGCAGGCGAGGAGAGTCTCGAGGTCGGGCTGTTCGACTGGTCCGACATTCCCTGGACGGAACTCGCCTTCCCGAGCGTCCGCTGGGCACTGGACGCCTGGGCCGACGCCGGCGGCGATCCTCTGCGTGCGCCCTACGGCAACCCCGAGGCTGATCCGCGCGGCGACGTGCCGCCGCCCGGCCTGCATTCCGACAACCCGACCATGACACGACAGGAAGAGGCGCGCCCGCAATGATGCGACGCTATGGACTGCGACTGGCCCTGAAGCTGGCAACCCCGGCCTTGCTGCTGACCGGCGCGACGCTGCTGCGGTCGCCGCTCGCCCACGCCGCCGGCAGTACGGATGCCTTCACACACACGGTGAATGCCATTCCGCTGGACAACGTGGCGCTTCCCACCGGCTATGTACTGCAGGCGCATGCACAGGTGCTCAGGCCGGCGCCGCTGCCGGACCCGGACGTCTCCGCTCCGGGACCAAGCCGCGAATCCCTCGAGGCGCAGGCTTCGCCAAGCGTTTCCCCCGACCTGTTCAACCCGCGGGCGCATATCGCCGGCGATGGCTATGCGGCCGGTTCCTCGATCGACACCGACCACAACAACCGCCACTCGACCGGCGGCGGCATGAGCCTGTCGATACCGATGCAGTAGGCGGGCCCGATGCAGCAGCTTCAGGCCGGCTGCTGGCGGATGAAGCTGTCCGGCGTGCCGTCCGCCGGATCGACGAAGACGATGTCCTTGGGGTCGCGGCGCGGCGCATCGAAGGACAGGAACACCACCGGCGGCTCGAGGATATCCGGCAGCGCATGAACGGTGCCGCGTTCGAAGAACAGCAGCGTGCCGGGGCCGAACTCTGCCTTGTCGGCTTCCTGTCCCATCCAGAAGGTTCCGCGCCCGGTCAGCACGTAGAGAAACTCGTCGCTATGCACGTGATAGTGCGGCGGCGTGCCACGATAGACCCGGAACAGCCGCGCGCTGGCCGCGGGCCGGTCCACCATGTAGCGATCGAGCAGCAGCGTCTGTGCGCTGTCCGGAAACGCCGCCGCCAGCGCCCTGGTATCGAAGGTGGCAAAGTCCGTCTTGTTGTCCGGCATGCGCTTGTCCGCTATCTGGGTCGCCGGGTCGTCGGCACAGGGGACAACAGGCAATGCTCGAAGTGGTTCAACAGCCCGATGGGCGATACGCGGTTCGCGACATCGGCGGCCGCTCCCTGGACGATGTCCTGGCGGTGTTCGACACCCAGCGCGAAGCCGACGAGTGGATGCTGAGCCGCACCCTCACCGACGAGGGCGCCGATACCGGCCTCGGCATCATGAAGCCGGGCGCCGGCGAGCGGATCACCTGATCTGCCGGCTCAGCGATTGACGTCGATCACCACCCGGCCGCGTACCTGACCCTCTAGCAGGGCATCCGCGACCGGACGGGCCTCCGCCAGGCTATGGCGGGTGGTCAGCTCGTCCAGCAGGGCCGGATCCAGGTCGCGGGCCAGGCGGTTCCAGGCCTCCATCCGGTCGGCGACCGAACGCTGCACGCTGTCGATGCCGGCCAGCGTGACGCTGCGCAGGATGAACGGCGCCACCGAGGCGGGGAAATCCAGCCCCTGCGCCATGCCGCAGGCGGCGACGATTCCGCCGCGCCGCAGTCCGGCACAGACATTGGCAAGCGTATGGCTGCCGACGGTGTCGATCGCCGCCGCCCAGCGTTCCGACTGCAGCGGCTTGCCCGGGGCGGACAGCGTGGCGCGATCGATCACCGAGCCGGCGCCGAGGCGATGCAGGTACGGCGCCTCCCCGGCACGCCCGGTGGAGGCCACGGTCCGGTAGCCGAGCCTGCCGAGCACCGCGAGCGCCACGCTGCCGACGCCGCCGGCGGCCCCGGTGACAAGCACCTCGCCATCCCCCGGCAGCACGCCGTGCCGCTCGAGCGCAAGCACGCACAGCATGGCGGTGAACCCGGCGGTGCCGATCGCCATCGCCTGCTCCGGCGTGAACGCCTCCGGCAGCGGCACCAGCCACTCGCCTTGCACGCGCGCCTTCTGCGCCAGCCCGCCCCAGCGCGTCTCGCCCAGGCCGGCCCCGTTGAGGATCACCCGGTCTCCCGCGACGATCCCGTCGCGGCTGCTCTCCAGAACCGTGCCGGCGAGGTCGACCCCCGGCACCATCGGGAACTTCCGCACCACCGGCCCGGCGCCGGCAAGCGCCAGCGCATCCTTGTAGTTCATCGAGGAGAACGCGACCTCGACCGTGACGTCACCTTCCGGCAGGTCGGCCTCGTCGAGGTCCTTCAGCGCCGACACGGTGCCGCTTGCGGTCTTCTCGATCAGCCAGCCCTTGAACATGGGAG
Organism: Lichenicoccus roseus; assembly: GCF_005844085.1. Classification (GTDB taxonomy): domain Bacteria; phylum Pseudomonadota; class Alphaproteobacteria; order Acetobacterales; family Acetobacteraceae; genus Lichenicoccus; species Lichenicoccus roseus. Next base: position 683,180 of record NZ_VCDI01000002.1, on the reverse strand, counting down.
GTCCTTGCCGTGGGTGATTGCCGCTCTACTCGAAGCCGCTCAGCACGATCTTGCCGATCGAGCGGCCGGACTCCAGCAGGGCATGGGCGCGCTTCAGGTTGGCGGCGTTGATGGTCCCGAACTGCTGCGTCATGGTGGAACGCAGCCGTGCCTGGTCGACCAGCCGCGCCACCTCGCCGAGCAGGATGCCCTGCTGCTCGATATCCTGCGTGTCGTAGATCGACCGGGTGAACATCAGCTCCCAGTGGATCGACACGCTCTTGCGCTTGAACGGCACGATGTCGAGCGATTTCGGATCGTCGATCAGAGCGAAGCGGCCCTGCGGTGCGATCAGCTCCGCGATGTCGCCGACATGGTCGTTGGTGTTGGTGGTGGAGAACACGACGGACGGAGCGCCGAGGCCGAGCGCCTCGACCTGCGGGGCCAGCGGCTCGCGATGGTTGATGACATGGTGGGCTCCGAGCGCCTCCACCCACTGCACGGTCTCCGGCCGCGACGCGGTGGCGATCACGGTGAGGCCGGTGAGCACCCGGGCCAGCTGGATCGCCATCGAGCCCACGCCACCGGCGCCGCCGATGACCAGCAGCACCGGCGCCGCACCCGCCACCGGTCGGCGCACCTCGAGACGGTCGAACAGCGCCTCCCAGGCGGTGATCGCGGTCAGCGGCAGCGCCGCCGCCTCGCTGAAATCGAGCGAGGCCGGCTTGCGCCCGACGATCCGCTCGTCGACCAGATGGTATTCGGCATTGGTGCCGGGCCGGCCGATCGCACCCGCATAGTAGACCTCGTCGCCGGTCTTGAACCGGGTGGTCTGCAGGCCGGCCTCCACCACCGTGCCGGCGGCGTCCCAGCCCAGCACCTTCCATCCGCCGGCTTCGGGCGCCGCCGACGACCTGATCTTGGTGTCGACCGGGTTCACCGAGACCGCGCGCACCCGCACCAGCAGGTCGCGGCCGGTCGGGCTCGGGCGTGGCAGGTCGATGTCGCACAGCGAGGCCGGGTCCGAGATCGGTCCGGGCTGCTGGTAGCCGATGGCACGCATGGTTCAGGTCTCCGGGTCTGCGGATGGCTGGGAAGCTGTCAGGCGCACGCTATCGCCGACCAGGCCGCGGGCGAAATCCGCCGCCCGGAAGGGGCGCAGATCCTCCGCCTTCTCGCCGACGCCGACCGCATGCACCGGCAAGCCGAACGCCTCGGCCAGCGCCACCACGATGCCGCCGCGCGCGCTGCCATCGAGCTTGGTCACGATCAGGCCGCTGATGTTCACCATCTCCTTGAACACCCGCACCTGCTCGATGGCGTTCTGCCCGGTGGTCGCATCGAGCACCAGCAGCACCGAATGCGGCGCGGTCTCGTCGAACTTGCGCAGCACGCGGATGATCTTGGCCAGCTCCTCCATCAGCGCGCCCTTGTTGTGCAGGCGCCCGGCGGTGTCGATCAGCAGCAGGTCGGCGCCCTCCGCACGGGCGCGCTCGAAGGCCTGGTAGGCAAGCCCGGCGGCATCCGCGTTGGGGGCGCCCGCGATCACCGGCGCGCCGACCCGCTCGCCCCAGATCTGCAGCTGCTCGACGGCGGCGGCGCGGAAGGTGTCGCCGGCGACCAGGATGGTCCTCACCCCCGCGCGCCCGTACTGCAGCGCCATCTTGCCGATGGTGGTGGTCTTGCCGGTGCCGTTGACGCCGACCACCAGCACAACGTGCGGCTTCAGCGCCGGGTCCGGCACGAACGGGATCGCCACCGGCTCGAGCACGCGCGCCACCTCGGCGGAGAGCGCCACCCGCACCTCCTCGTCGGTGACCTCGTTGCCGAAGCGGGTGCGGCGGAACTCGTCGATCACCCGTCCCGCCACCGCGGGGCCCAGGTCGGCCGCGATCAGCAGCTCCTCGAGTTCCTCGAGCGCCGCATCGTCGAGCCGGCGCCTGGTGAACACCGCCGCGATGTTGCCGCCCAGCTTCTGCGTGCTGCGCGACAGGCCTTCCTTGAGCCGGCTGAAGAAACCCAGCGCCATCTAAGCCTCGATCCTCTCCGCCAGCAGCCCGGCATCGTCCAGGGCGACGGCGCGCGCCGCGATCACCGTGCCCGGGGCATCGTCGCACGGAGCGTCCAGGCGCACCGGCGCGAACTGCCCGGAATGCCCGCGCGTGGGGGTTTCCATCAGGACCGAGACCGTCCGACCGAGCAGGTCGGCATGGAACGCCTGCGCGACCTCCTGCCCGGCCTCGCGCAGCCGGCGCGCCCGCTCGCGCCGCACCGGTACCGGCACCGCGGGCATGCGCGCCGCCGGGGTGCCGGGACGCTCGCTGTACGGGAAGACATGCAGGTACGGCACCGCATGCTCGCGCACGAAGGCCAGCGTCTGCCCGAACAGCGCCTCGTCCTCGGTCGGGAAACCGGCGATCAGGTCGGCGCCGATGCCGATGCCGGGCCGCAGCGTGCGGGCGCGCCGGATCACCGCGGCGGCGTCGGCCACCGAATGCCGTCGCTTCATGCGCTTCAGCACGATGTCCGACCCGGCCTGCAGCGAGAGATGCAGGTGCGGCATCAGCCGCGGCTCGCTCTCGATCAGCCGCCAGAGGTCGTCGTCGATTTCGGTCGGGTCGAGCGAGGACAGCCGCAGCCGTGGCAGTTCCGGCACCAGGGCAAGCAGCCGGCGGGCGAGCTGGCCGAGCCCCGGCCGGCCGGGCAGGTCGGCCCCGTACGAGGTGATGTCGACGCCGGTGAGCACGATCTCGGCGTAGCCACTCCGCACCAGCGCCCGCGCCTGGCGGGCAACGGCGCCCATCGGCACCGAGCGGCTCGGCCCGCGGCCGAACGGGATGATGCAGAAGGTGCAGCGGTGATCGCAGCCCTGCTGCACTTCCAGGAAAGCACGCGCCCGGTCGGCGAAATCGGTGACCAGGTGCGGCGCCGTCTCGCGGGCCTGCATGATGTCGGAGACCGCATGGCCGGACGATGCCGACGCCATCGACCAGGTCTCGGCGCGCAGCTTGTCGTCGTTGCCGACAACCCGCGAGACGCCCGGGAGCGCCGCCCAGCGGCCGGGATCGATCTGCGCGGCGCATCCGGTGACCACGATGCGCGCGTCGGGCTTCTCGCGATGCGCGCGCCGGATCGCCTGGCGCGCCTGCCGCTCCGCCTCGCCGGTTACCGCGCAGGTGTTGACGATCACCAGCCCGCGGCGGTCGTCCGAGGCCGCGACATGGCCGCGCATCACCTCGCTCTCGTAGCGGTTCAGCCGGCAGCCGAAGGTGAGGATCTCGGGCTCGCTCATGAGAGAGATGCGTGGGGGAGAGCCGCGCGGGGGATGGTCCCGGTGAACACGGTGGCGGTCGGACCGCAAAGCTGGACGGACCCTGCCGCGTCCCACTCGACCTCGAGCACGCCGCCCGGCATCTCGATCGTCGCCCGGCGGCCCACCAGCCCGCGCCGGTGGGCGTTCACCAGCGCGGCGCAGGCGCCTGACCCGCAGGCGAGCGTCAGCCCGGCGCCACGCTCCCAGACTCGCAGCCGCAGCGCCGACGCGGACAGGACCTGCGCGAACCCGATGTTGGCACCGTGCGGGAACATCCCGTGCCACTCCAGAAGCGGACCCACCGTGGCGATATCGATGGCGTCGGCATCGTCGATGAACAGGGTCGCATGCGGATTGCCCATCGAGCAGCACGCCGCGTCCATGCCGTCCAGCGCGACATGCAAGGTGTCCTGCGCTTCAGCCAGCGGCACCGATTGCCAATCCAGCCGGGGTGCGCCGAGATCGACCCGTGCCCTACCCGGCCCGAGCCGCTGCGCCGCCAGTATTCCCGCCTGTGTGCGCATCGAGACCGCATCGCGACCGGTCTCGTCCGCCAGCAGCGAAGCGATGCAGCGCGAACCGTTGCCGCAAGCGCCGGATTCCGTGCCGTCGCCGTTGAGGAAGCGCACGAAGGCATCGGTCTCGCCGTCGTGCTGCAGCAGGATGACCTGGTCGCAGCCGACGCCGAGCCGCCGGTTGGCGATCCACGCCAGCTGCGCCGGTTGCAACCCGCTCGGCACACCCCGCTCATCGATGACGACGAAGTCGTTCCCGGCGCCCTGCATCTTGGTGAACGCGATCATGCGCGCCTTATAGGACGCGCCGCGGCGTTGCGCGAAGGGGCCGTGCGGATGGCCCCGTCAGTGCGACGCCTGCTCGACCCCCAGGGCATCGAGCAGCACGCCGCGCAGGCGGTTGAACTCGGCGTCGGCGTGCCGTCGCGGGCGCGGCAGGTCGATATCGACCTCGGTGCGGATGCGTCCGTGCTCGAGTACCACGGCCCGGTCGGCCAGCAGCAGCGCCTCGTCCACATCGTGGGTGACCAGGAGCACCGCGCAGCGATGACGCTGCCAGAGCTCGCCGACCATGGCCTGCATCTTCAGGCGGGTCAGCGCATCGAGCGAGGCGAACGGCTCGTCCAGCATCAGGAACTGCGGCTCGCGCACCAGGGCGCGCGCGATGCCGGCCCGCTGCGCCTCGCCGCCGGAGAGCGTCAGCGGCCAGGCATCGACACGATGATCGAGCCCGACCTCGCCGAGGGCCGCGATCGCGCGGTCCTTGGCGTCACGCGCGCCGAGACCGAGCCCGACATTCTGCCAGACCCGCTTCCAGGGCAGCAGCCGGCTCTCCTGGAACACCACGGCGACATCGCCCGGAACCTGCACGCGGCCCTCGGTCACGTCGTCAAGGCCGGCCAGGGTGCGCAGCAGCGTGGTCTTGCCCGAGCCGCTGCGTCCGAGCAGGGCCACGAACTCGCCACGCCCGACGCTGAGATCCAGCGCATCGAGCACAGCGGGACCGCCGAAGCGACGCGTCAGTCCCTCGATGCGTATGACCGGCTCGGGTCGGATCACCGGCTCCGGGCGATGCATCATGTTCATGGCGTGTTTCCTCGCGACAGGGTGGGCTCAGCGCACATTGGAAGGACGCCAGGCCAGCACGCGGGCCTCGATGCTGCGCACGATCTGGTCGGAAATAAGCCCAAGGGCGGCGTAGACGAACAGCCCGACCAGGATGATGTCGGTGCGCAGGAAGTCCTCCGCATCCATCATCATGTGGCCGATGCCGCTGTTGGCGTTGATCTGCTCGGCGACCACCAGCATCAGCCAGGAGATGCCGACCGCGAAACGCAGGCCGAGCAGCAGGTCGGGCAACGCGCCCGGCAGGATCACCTGCAGGATGGTCTGCGCCCGCGACAGGCCAAGCGTGCGCGCCATCTCGAGCAGCTTGGGGTCGACGTTGCGCACGCCCTTGAACAGGTTGAGGTAGATCGGGAACAGCACCCCGAGCGAGACCAGCGCGATCTTCGGTGTCTCGCCGATGCCGAACCACAGGATGAACAGCGGCACCATCGCCAGCACCGGCAGGGTGCGGCCCATCTGCATCAGCGCGTCGACCGCATCCTCGCCGAGCCGGGACAGGCCGGCGACCAGTGCCAGCGCGACACCCGCGACGGTGCCGATGGCCAGGCCGCTGAGCGCACGGCCGAGCGAGACCAGCAGGTTGTGCGGCAGGGTGCCGTCGCGGGTGAGGCTGATCGCGGTCTGCAGGATCTGCCAGGGCGAGGCCAGGGTCTGCGGCGAGATCAGCCCGGCCGAGCATGCAGCCTGCCAGAGCGCCAGCACCACGACCGGCGACGCCAGGCGGCGCCACGGCCCCGGACGGCGAGCCGCCTGCCCGGTGGTCGAGCGTGCTGGCCGCACCGGACGCCGCTGGGACGCGCTCTGGTCGGCAACCGGCTGGAGGGTGGTGTCGAGCATGCCGAGGTTCCCGTGGCATTCGTCTGGCAGTGATGTTCCACGCATCTGGTGCGTGGCAAGGCTTGCCGACGACGGCATGCCGCGTCGATTGCCCGCCAGAGATCATCACTCCCGGCTGGATGTCAAGGACAGCACGACGCCCAGCCGTACAAATGACCGGACGACCCAGGAGAAACCCGATCCTGAAGTGTAGTTTAAGCCTACTCCGGCTGGTTCAGTGGCGCCCACTGCCGGCCATCCCGGCCAAGCAGCGCCTCGGCGCCCTTCGGTCCGGCGCTGCCCGCCTGATAGATCTCCGGGCCGCTCTTGTCGGCGGCCCAGGCCTTCAGCGCCGGATCCACCACCTTCCAGGCGGCGTCGATGTTGTCGGCGCGCTGGAACAGGGTCGCGTCGCCAGTCAGGCAATCATACAGAAGCGTCTCGTAGCCGACATTCGGCGTCAGCTTGAAGGCGTCCTCGTAGCGGAACTTCATCTCGACGCCGGACAGCTCCATCTTCGGCCCCGGGATCTTGGCGGCGATGTTCCAGGTCACGCCCTGCGCCGGCTGGATGTTCAGGGTGAGCGTGTTCTGCGGCAGCTTGTCCATCGGGGTATCGTGGAACATGCCGAACGGCGCATGCCTGAAATGCACCACGATCTCGGTGCGACGACCGGTCAGGCACTTGCCGGTGCGCATGTAGAACGGCACGTCCGCCCAGCGCCAGTTGTCGACATGCAGCTTCAGCGCGACATAGGTCTCGGTGTTGCTGTCGTGCGCGACACCGGCGCTCTCGCGGTAGGCGGTGACCTGCTTGCCCTGCACCGTGCCGCCGCCGTACTGGCCACGCACCGAATCCTCGGGCGTGACCGGACGCACCGCCTCGAACAGCTGCTCCTTTGCGGTTCGCACCGTCTCGGCGCTGAACGAGTTCGGCGGCTCCATCGCGATCATCGCGAACAGCTGGAACAGGTGGTTCGGGATCATGTCGCGCAGCGCACCGGTCGGTTCGTAGAACGCCCCGCGACCCTCCACGCCGACCGTCTCGGCAGCGGTGATCTGCACGTGGTCGATATGCTCACGGCGCCAGAGCGGTTCGAACACGCTGTTGCCGAAGCGCATGGCAAGAATGTTCTGCACCGTCTCCTTGCCGAGGAAATGGTCGATCCGGTAGATCTGGCTCTCGTCCAGCACCTTGAGGATCGAGGCGTTCAGCGCCTTGCTGCTGTCGAGATCGGAGCCGAACGGCTTCTCGATCACCACCCGGCGGAAATGGTCGTTCTCCTGCTTGGTCAGGCCGGCCTTGCCGATATTCTCGACGACGGTCGCAAAGAAGCGCGACGCCACCGCGAGATAGAACACCGCATTGCCGGTCTTGTTGACGTGCTCGGCGAGACCCTGCAGCTGGCTTACGTCGGTGAAGTCGGCCTTGTGGTAGTGCAGCCTCTGGTTCAGCCAGCCCCACCAGTCCTGGTTGATCTCGGGCGTGTAGAATTCGGCATCCGGATCCTTGGTGAACTCCTGCATGGTATCGGCCAGCGACTTGCGCCACTCGTCGTCGTTGCTGTCGACGCGGTCCACGCCGATGACGGTGAATTGGTCGTCCAGCAGGTGCGCGGAGGTCAGGTTGTAGAGCGCCGGCATCAGCAGCCGCTTGGTCAGGTCGCCATGGGCCCCGAAGATGATCAGGGTGCAGGGCGGCGCCGGCTTGGCGGCGGCAGGCGGGATCTTGTGGTCCGCCTGCGCGGGTGACGAGACCTCGGCGATCTTTTCCATGCGTGCTGCTCCTGTTCCGTACCTGGCCGGGTCTGGCAAACCGGCTCACCGAGTGGTGAACGCGGTGACGGCGGACGGTTTCCTGGCTGGACCCTCAGGATCGGTCTGGCGCCACCGACCCCGGAACCGGCTTCGCGGTGCCGCGGCCCGGCCGCAGGGTGCGGAACGATGGGATCGCGCGTCGCACGATGGGCTGGTCGGCCAGCACGCCGAGCAGGATGACGGTGCCCATCACGGCGAAGTTCAGCGAGCTCGGGATGCCGAGGATGTTCACCAGGTTCTGCAGGACCTGCAGCAGGGCGGTGCCGAGCACGATGCCGATGACCGAGCCCTCGCCGCCACGCAGGCTGCAGCCGCCCAGTACGGCGGCGGCGATGGCATACAGCTCGTAGAAGTTGCCGAACGAGGAGGGCGACACGGAATTGGTGTAGAAGACCAGGCAGATCGTGGCGACACCCGCCAGCCCCCCGCTGATGACGTAGGCGCCGATGACCACCGCGTCGGTGCGTATGCCGGAGAAGCGCGCAGCCTCCTCGTTGCGCCCGATGGCGAACAGGTAGCGCCCGAACACCGAGCGGTGCAGCAGCACGCCCATGACGACGGCGACGATGATGAGCAGGATGAACGGGTGCGGGATGCCCCAGCTGCGGCCCGAGGCGAGCCATCCGAGCCAGTCGAAATCGTCGGAATAGCCGAAGCCCATGGTCGCGTCGGTGGTGTAGTAGCGCGCCGCACCCCGGTAGATCAGCAGGCCGCACAAGGTGACGACGAACGGCTGCAGCTTCGCCTTGGTCACCAGCAGGCCCTGCAGCCCGCCGAGCACGACGCCGCCGGCGACGACGGCCAGGATCGCCAGCGGCCACGGCACGCCGCGATTGACCAGCAGGTCGATGAACACCACCCCGAGCAACGCGAAGATCGAACCCACCGACAGGTCGATGCCGCCGGTGATGATCACCATGCCGACGCCGATCGAGAAGATCCCGAACAGGCCGATCAGGTTGGCCATGTCGAGCAGGTTGACCGCCGACAGGAAACGCGGATTGAGTATGGCGGTGACGCCGCCGACGACGAGCAGCAGCAGCAGCAGCCCCCAGTCCTTACGCGCCATCAGCCCCGGTCCTTGCTGCTCATGAGACGGTCTCCAGATGCTCGGCGGGTTGGCCGATGGCCAGGCGCAGCACGTTGAGTTCGGAGAAATCGGGCCGGTCCAGCACGCCGCTGATCCGCCCCTCGTGCATCACCGCGACACGGTCCGAGACCCCGATGACCTCCTCCATGTCGCTCGAGATCATGATGACCCCGACCCCGTCATCGGCAAGCGCGCGCATCAGCGTGTAGATCTCGCCCTTGGCGCCGACATCGATGCCGCGCGTCGGCTCGTCGAAGATGATCAGGCGCGGCGCCATCGACAGCCACTTGGCGAGCACCACCTTCTGCTGGTTGCCGCCGGACAGGGTGGCGGCATGGACCGCGACGCCCGGGGTCTTGATCCTGAGCGACGCCTGCTGCTCGCGCGCGGTGGCGGTCTCCGAGGCGCGATCGATCAGGTTGAGACGCGCATGCCGCTGCATGCTGGCAAGCGAGATGTTCTCCGACAGCTTCATGTCGAGGACGAGGCCCTCGCCCTTGCGGTCCTCCGGCACCAGGTAGATGCCCTGCTCGATCGCCTGCCTCGGCGAGCGCATGGTGACGGCCTGCCCGGCCAGCCGCACCTCGCCCGACAGGATCGGATCCACCCCGAACAGGGCGCGGGCCAGGGAGGTGCGGCCGGACCCGACGAGGCCCGCCATCCCCAGGATCTCGCCGCGTCGCAGCGTGAACGAGAGGTGGCGGTCGGGAAAGGCACTGGTCACAACCCGGTCGACGACGCAGATCTCGCCGCCGGGCGATGCAAGCGGCGGCGTGTAGAGCGAACGCAGGTCGCGGCCGATCATCAGCCGGATCATGGCGTTGTGCTCGATCTCGTCGCGTTTCAGGCCCCCCGCGACGCGGCCGTCGCGCAGGCAGACGACGCGGTCGGCGCAGGCCTTCACCTCGTGCAGCCGGTGGCTGATGTAGATCACCGCGACGCCCGACGCGCGCAGGTCGGCGATCACCTGCAGCAGGCGTTCGGTCTCCTGCAGGGTGAGGCTGGAGGTGGGCTCGTCCATGATGATGACGCGCGCGTCCACCGAAAGCGCACGGGCGATCTCGACGAGCTGGCGCTGGGCGATGAGCAGCTTCGAGACACTGGTCTCGGGGCCGAAATCGGCGCCCAGCCGCTGCAGCAGCGGGCGCGCGAGGTCATGCATGGCGCGGTTGCGGACCAGACGCAGCGGCCCGCCCGCCACCGCCTCGCGACCGAGGAAGATGTTGGCCGCGACATCGAGGTTGTCGAGCACGGTGAGTTCCTGGTGCACGAACGCGATCCCGGCGCGCGCGGCGCTCGCCACCGTCATGGCACCGTGCGGGACACCGTCGATCACGATGCTGCCGGCATCCGGCTGCACCACGCCGCCGAGGATCTTCATCAGCGTCGACTTGCCGGCGCCGTTCTCGCCGATCAGGCCGAGCACGGTGCCGGCCTCGACGCCGAGGCTGACATCGACCAGCGCTCGCACGCCGGCGTAGGACTTGCTGATCCCGGCCAGGGACAGCAGCGTGTCGGCGGCCACCGGCCGGGGATCCCCGCCTGGTCTATTTGGCGGCCAGCATGCGACGCATGCTCTGCTGGAACTCGTGCACGTTGTCCTTCTGGATGACGCGCGTCGGAATGATGATCAGGTGGTTGGCCGGAATGAACGACTTGTCGCCGTTGATGTATTTCACCAGGTCGGTCATCGACTGGTAGCCGAACTGGAACGGCTGCTGCACGATGGTCGACTGGATGGTGCCGTCGGCCACGCCGCGCAGCGTCTGGGCATCCTCGTCGAAACCCACCACCTTGATCTTGCCGGACATGCCGGCGTCCTTTACGGCGGAATAGATCTGCGGCGTGTTGTAGTTGTAGAGGCCGACGAGCAGGTCAAGACCGCCCTTGGCCAGCGCATCCTGCACGTTCGCCTTGGCCTTGGCGAAGTCGCCGCCATCGGTGCGGATGTCGACGATCGTGACGTTGCTGCCCTTCAGCCCCTCCCGGATGCCCTCGACACGCTCGCGGGCGTTGTCGGCGTCCATGGTGCCGACGAAGGCCATCAGCTTGCCGCCGTTCGGCAGCGCCTTGCGGATCTCGCCGGCGGCCTGCAACCCGGCCGCCTTGTTGTCGGTACCGATATAGACCAGGCGATTTGAATTCGGCGCGTCGCTGTCGGTGGTGAACAGGGCCGCGTGGCTCGCGACCTTGTTGAACTCCTCCGTCGAGTTCTTCGGGTCGATGGCCGAGATCGAGATGCCGGCGACGCCGGAGGCAAGCAGGTCGTCGAGCTCGCGACGCTGCTCGGCGGCGGTGGCCTGGCCGGTGACGATCACCTGCATGGCGAAATCGGGATGCTCGCCCTGGGCTTTCATGACGCCGGCGCGGGCGACGGTCCAGAAGTCGGCGGAAACGTTGGTGACCAGGGCCAGCGACTTCTTCTGCTGGGCAACCGCCGGCGCGCCAAATAAGGCGAGGCTGACCGCTCCGACTAGGGTGGCCTGGATCAGTCTATGCATGTTTCCTCCGGGAGCACGTTTGTTCTTCATAAGTTCAGGTCGAACCTGGCGCTCTTGGTAGCGCTCCCTTTCAGCTTAGTATGGCTTGCGCGGACTTGCCCAGTGCGTCTTCGAGTCTTCGTGGCCTCCTCAGAAAACCTTGCCGGGATTCAACAGGCCGGCCGGATCCAGCGCTCGCTTGATGGTGCGCATCAGGTCGAGTTCGACGGGGTTGCGGGTATACGGCAGCCAGCGCTTCTTGCTCAGACCGATGCCGTGCTCGGCCGAAACCGTGCCGCCGAACTGCTGCACCGTCCCGTAGACCGTCTCCTGGATCGCCTGCTTCGGCTGCGTCGCGGCACCCGGCAGGTTGCTCACGATGTGCAGGTTGCCGTCGGCGACATGGCCGTAGAACAAGGCGATCACACCGGGCAGCCGCGCCTGCAGAGCGTCGCGGCAGGCGGCGGTGAAGTCGTCGATGGCGCCGACCGGCAGCCCGATATCGAAGCTCTCGTGCACGCCGAGGACCTGCACGAACTCGCCGGCGGCGTCGCGCGTGCGCCAGAACGCCTGCACGTCGGCGATCGACTGCGCCACCGCCGCGTCCACCACCGTACCGGCCTCGGCCTGGCGCTCCAGCCAGTCCTGGAACCGGCCGGGATCGATCGCGGCATCGCTGCCATGGGTCTCCACCAGAACAGTGAACGCATGCTCGCCGGCAAGCGGATTGCGCACGCCGTTCATGCCGGTGACCACGCGCCAGTAGTCCGGCCACATCACCTCGAAGGCGGAAAGCTGGGCGCCGAGTTCGCGCCGCGCGGCATCCAGCAGGGCCAGCACCCCAGCGTAGCTCGCCACACCGCAAAGCGCAGCCGAGACGCTGGCGGGTTGCGGAAACAGCCGCAGCACCGCGCGGGTTACGATGCCCAGCGTGCCCTCGCTGCCGATGAACAGCTGGCGCAGGTCGTAGCCGGCATTGTTCTTCAGCATCTTGTTGAGGCTGGTCATGATGGTGCCGTCCGGCAGCACCACCTCCAGGCCGAGCACCATCTCGCGGGCCATGCCGTAGCGCAGCACCCGGTTGCCGCCGGCATTGGTCGAGATGTTGCCGCCGATCGCGCACGAGCCACGCGCACCGAGGTCGAGCGGCATCAGGAAGCCGGCGTCGGACGCCGCCTGCTGCACCGCCTCCAGCGGGGTGCCGGCGCGCACGGTGATGGTCGACGCCGCCGGATCGATCTCCTCGATGCCGGTCAGCCGTTCCAGCGAAAGCGCGACGGCGCCCGCGATCGGCAGCGCCCCGCCGCACAGTCCGGTCAGGCCGCCCTGCGGCACCACCGCCACGCCATGCCGCGCGCACACCCGCATGGCGGTCGCCACGCCCTCGGTGCTGTCCGGCCGCACCACCGCCAGTGGCCGGACCGCATCCATCGAGCTCCAGTCACGCAGGTTGCGGGTCGGGATCGCCTCGCCCGCGAGCACCGCGTCGCCGAGCGCCGCCTGCAGGGCCGCAAGTACGTCTCGCCCGGCTCCGGCAACGGTGTGGTCGAAATGGTCCGGCATCATGTGATCCTCTGGTCCGGCGCCAGGCGGCGCAGGCTTTGCAATGCTTCGGCGCCGTACGCCTCCGAAGCGGCGACAAGCGGCGCCCGCACCCGACGCCATGCCGCATCGCCACGCTGCGCCGCCATGATCGCCTTCAGCGCCGGTACGAACGGTCCGCGTATCAGGCCGGCGATCGCGGTCATGTCGGCTTCCGCATGGTGCGCTGCATTGCCGCCCGATGCGAACATCGCGCGCACCGCACCGGGCGCGATGTTGGACAGGCCGCAGATCGTGCCGGCGGCGCCGGCCCGCAAGGCGCGCGCGATGTCCGGCTCGTGCCCGACCAGGATCGCCAGCGCCGGAGCAGCCTCCCGGTAGGCCAGCACGCTGTCGAACCGGCCACTGCTGTCCTTCACGCCGGCAACCAGCACGCCGTAGCGCGCCCGCAGCGCGGCCGCCGTCGCCGGGGGCAACGCGACGCCGCTGACCTGCGGGATGTTGTAGAGCGCAAGGCGCAGGCGCGCATCGTCGATCCCGTCGATCAACAGCGCGAACGCCTCGGTGAGGCCCGCATCGGTCACGTCCCGGTAGAAGTAGGGTGGCAGCGCCAGCATGTGGGCGAGGCCGAGCCGCAGGGCCGAACGGGCCAGCCCGACCGCGTCCGGCAGCGCCGGCATGCCGATGCCGAGGGCTATCGACGATGCCGGAATCCCGGCGTGCAGCAACGCCTCGACGGCGGACAGCCGTTCGGCAGCTGAAAACGAGGTGCCCTCCCCGGTGGTGCCGAACAGCAGCACGCCATCGCATCCCACCTCCAGCAACCCGGCTGCGTGGGCCGCGAGGCGATGCTGGTCGACCGCGCCGCTCGCCTGCAGGGGAGTCGCCGCCGCCGTCCAGTGGCCGGCGATACGGTCGCCGTCCGGCGCGATCGGATGCTGCATGACGCGCTGCTCCATCACTGGGCCACTACGATCTTGACGCCGGCCTCCTCGAGCGCGGCCGCCAGCTCGCCCTCCGGCCCCGCATCGGTCACCAGATATTCGACACGCTCGAAATCCGCCACCAGCGCGAACGCCTGGAGGTCGAACTTGCTGCTGTCCGCCAGCAGGATGGTGCGCTCGCAGGCGGCCATCATCTCCTTGGTGGCGGTCGCCTCCTCCAGCTTGCTGATCGAGCAGCCCCGGGCGGACAGGCCGGATACGCCGATCACCGCGGTATCCACCGAGATCTGCGGCATCGCGGCGAAGCCGGCGAACCCCACCATCACCTGCGAGGAGGCGATGTAGGTGCCGCCGAGCACGTAGACCGCACGCACCGCGGTCTCCGGCAGCAGGGTCGGGACATGCACGCTGTTGGTCACGATGGTGAGGTCGCGCAGGTCGCCGAGGGCGGCGGCGAAGCAGGCGATGGTCGAGCCACCATTGAGCATCAGCGTCTCGCGCGGGCGCAGCAGGCGGGTCGCCGCTCGCGCGATGCGCTGCTTTGCGGCCTGATGCTTGTTCATGCGGCTGTCGAGGGTGGTGATCGACGAGGTCACCAGCCGCTCGCGCGGCACCGCGCCACCGTGCGTGCGCACCAGCAGGCCACGCTCCTCAAGCAGCGTCAGGTCGCGCCGGATGGTGTCGCGCGAAACCCCGAACAGGCTGACCAACTCCCCGGCCGAGACCTGGCCCCTTCTGGTGACCAGCTCGACAAGCTTGGATTGTCGGGCCGCCGGCAGGTTCGCGCCGCTCTCATCCTGGGCCGCCTCGATGAGCAGCACGTCGTCCACCCGATCTGTCTCCCGCACCGTCCGGCCGGTGTCCGGATAGCATCATCCCGTCCGGTTCGCCAGCTTGACAGCATGCAGGATTGCGCAGATACACGCATTCATACGCATAAAATCCAGCAAGATGACGCAGAACGTCACGCGGATCCCGGGGAGGATGCATGCTCGACTGGCGCCATGAGTATCGGCAGGCAGCACTCGATCTCGACGCCCTGGCGGCCCGCGCCCGGCTGACCTTCTGCGGCCTGTCCGCCTGTGTCGATGCGACCATCTCGCTGCACGACGCGATGCCGGTGCTGCATGGCGGCGGCAATCCGCAGGCACACCTGTTCGGCGACCTGCTGCGCGACCGCGCCGTCGCCGGGCGTGGCGGCGAGATGCGCGTCGACTGGCCCGGAGGTCCGGACTGGCTCGACCAGCGTCTGCGTTTCCGCCACGCCCTGGGCGGCACCGGCCCGCATGCCGCGCGCGTGCTGACGCACCTGGGTGCTCCCGCCCTGCTGGCCCTGGCGACACGAAGTCCGGAACAGCTGGCGGTGCTCGATCCGCGCATCCGCCTCGCGGTCGACGGCACCCCGGTCGAGGTCGCCAGGCTTGTCCCGACCAGTCCGGATGTCCCCAAGATCTACATCTTCGAATTCACCGCCGGCCGGCCGCTCGGCGGGCAGGTGCTCGGCCGCTCGTCGCGCATCATCGTGCGCTTCAACGATCCCGGCCTGGAGGATGACGCCGAGTTCGCAGGCACCAGCGGACGGCTCGCCGGCGAGGCGGGTGCCGCCGTGCTGTCCGGCTACAACGGCGTGGGCGGCGGCGACATGCAGGCGGCATTGACGCTGACGCGAAACCTGATCGCCGGCTGGCAACGCCCCGAGCCGCTGCTGATCCATCTCGAGCTGGCCGGCTACGACCGCGACGCCTATCGCGACGCGGTGCTGGATGGCCTTGCCGGACAGATCACCTCGCTCGGACTGAGCCTGTCCGAATACGAAGCCCTGATGCCCGCACCGGCGCCGCTCGCCGAAGGCATGGCGGCGCTGGCGCTGCGCCTGCGTCTGCAGCGCGTCTGCGTGCATGCCGACAACTGGGCCGCCGCGGTCACCACCGGCGATCCGGAGCGCGAGCGTCGCGCCCTGCTGACCGGCTGCCTGCTGGCCGGCAACCGGGCAGCAACCGGAACCGTCGCGACGCCGCAGGGCGCGCATGCGGAAGCGATCTTCGAGGCGCCTCCCGCAGCGCGGGCGCTGCCGGCACCCTGGCATTTCATCGCGGTGTCGGCGCCGTTCCTGCCAAGCCCGGCCACCACGCTGGGCCTCGGCGACACCTTCATGGCCGGGTGCCTGCTGGTGCTCGGGCAAGCTGTCTGAAGACAGCAGCCAGAACGAAAAACAACACGCAAACCAACGGGACCGTCCAGATGAAAGCAAAATCGATATTCGCCGGCCTGCTCGGCCTCGCCGTCACCGGCACCGCGGGTCACGCCGCAACGACGATCACCATCGCGACGGTGAACAATTCCGACATGATCGTGATGGAGAAGCTGTCGTCGCAGTTCGAGGCGCAGAACCCGGACATCAGGCTGCACTGGGTGACGCTCGAGGAGAACGTGCTGCGCCAGCGCGTCACCACGGATATCGCGACCCACTCCGGTCAGCTCGACCTCATCACCGTCGGCATCTACGAGGTTCCGATCTGGGGCAAGCTCGGCTGGCTGTCGCCGTTCACCGCCATTCCGGCGAGCTACAAGGTCGATGACCTGCTGCCGTCGATCCGCAACGCGCTGACCGTCGACGGCAAGCTCGATGCGGTGCCGTTCTATGGCGAGAGCTCGTTCACGATCTACCGCACCGACCTGCTGCAGGCGAAGCACCTGACCATGCCGGAGAACCCGACCTGGAGCCAGATCGCGGACCTTGCCGGCAAGATCAGCGACCCTGCGCACGGCGTCTACGGCATCTGCCTGCGCGGCAAGCCGGGCTGGGGCGAGAACATGGGCACCATCGCCGACATCGCCAACAGCTTCGGCGGCCGCTATTTCGACATGGACTGGCACCCGCTCCTGACTTCGGCGCCGTGGAAGCAGGCGGTCGGTTTCTACGTCAAGCTGCTGAAGGATTCCGGACCGCCCGGCGTGGTGTCGAACGGCTACAACGAGACGCTGGCGCTGTTCGCGAGCGGCAAGTGCGGCATGTGGGTCGATGCCACGGTGTCGGCGAGCTTCCTCAATAATCCCGCAACCAGCAAGGTCGCCGGCAAGGTCGGCTATGCCGCGGCCCCGTATGCGACCAGCAAGGTCGGCTCGCACTACCTGTGGGCCTGGACGCTGGCAGTGCCCAAGACCTCGCGCAAGGCGGAGGCCGCCAAGCGGTTTGCGTTGTGGGCAACGTCGCCCGCGTATATCGAGCTGGTTGCCAGGACCAATGGCTGGGGTGCGGTGCCACCCGGAACGCGCAGCTCCACGTACCGCAACCCGGACTACCTGAAGGCCGCGCCGTACGCACCGGCCGTGCTCGCCGCGATGCAGTCCGCCGACCCCAACCATCCGGTCACGCAGCCGGTGCCCTACACCGGCATCAGCTATGTCGGCATCCCGGAATGGCAGGATATCGGCACCGATATCGGACAGCAGGTCGCAGCCGCCGTCTCCGGGCAGATGAGCGTCGACGACGCGCTCAAGCAGGCGCAGGACGACACCACCCGGGCGATGACACAGGGCGGCTACCTGCGGTGACACCCCGATGAACGCCGTGACGATGGCGCACGCTCCGGGCGCCGGCCGGGGCACGCGCCGGCAGGCGCAGGCACGCACGGCGCGGCAGGCGCGGCTGCTGCTCACGCCGGCGGTGTCGGTGCTGCTGGTCTGGATGGTCGTGCCGCTGGCGCTCACCCTGTGGTTCTCGTTCCAGCGCTACAACCTGCTGCGTCCGGCGGGCGGCTTCGCCGGCTTCGACAACTACAGCTACCTGCTGGGCGGCCACGACCTGTGGCGGTCGATCTGGAACACCGTCCTGCTGGTCGGCGGCGTGCTGGCGGCCAGCATCGCGCTCGGCACGCTGACCGCCGTGCTGCTCGACCAGCCGCTGTTCGGCCGCGGCATATTGCGCCTGCTCTGCATCGCGCCGTTCTTCGTCATGCCGACGGTCAGCGCGCTGATCTGGAAGAACCTGCTGCTGAACCCGGTGACCGGCCTGTTCGCCTGGCTCGCGCACCTGGTCCATCTCACCCCGGTCGACTGGTTCTCGAACGTGCCGCTGCTCGCCATCGGCATCATCGTGGCCTGGCAGTGGATCCCGTTCGCCACCCTGATCCTGCTCACCGCCCTGCAGTCGCTCGACCAGGACCAGATGGAAGCGGCGCACATGGACGGCGCCGGCCCGGTCGCCCGCTTCCGCTACATCACGCTGCCGCACCTCGCGCGTCCGATCAGCATCGTGGTGATGATCGAGACCATCTTCCTGCTGTCGGTGTTCGCCGAGATCCTGGTCACCACCAGCGGCGGTCCCGGCAGCGCCACCACCAACCTGCCATACCTGGTCTACAAGACCGCGCTGCTGCGATACGACGTCGGCGGCGCCTCGGCCGGCGGCATCGTGGCCGTGGTGCTCGCCAACATCGTCGCCTTCTTCCTGGTGCGAAGCGTCGCGACCAGCATGGGCCCCCGGGGCCTGAAATGAGACGCGCCCCCGCCGCCACCCGCCTCTCGCTGTCGGTCCTCGGCTGGATCGTCGGCGGCATCACCTTCTTTCCGATCTTCTGGATGGCGATCACCTCGGTGAAGACCGAGGCGCAGGCGATCTCCTCGACGCCGCTGCTGTTCTTCCGGCCGACCTTCGAGAACCTCGCGAACATGATCGATGGCGGCGACTACCTGCACTTCGCCACCAACAGCGTGATCGTGAGCTTCGGCTCGACCGCGGCCGCGTTGCTGCTCGGCATCCCGGCGGCGTACGCGATGGCCTACTACCCGACGCACCGCACCAAGGACCTGCTGCTCTGGATGCTGTCGACCAAGATGATGCCCTCGGTCGGCGTGCTGGTCCCGGTGTACCTGATCTTCCGCGATGCCGGGCTGCTGGACACCCGCATCGGCCTGGTCGGGATCTACACGCTCGCGAACCTGCCGATCGCGGTGTGGATGCTGTACTCGTTCTTCCGCGACGTTCCGCACGAGATCCTGGAGGCGGCGCGCATGGATGGCGCCGGTTTCCTGCAGCAGATGCTCTGGCTGCTGCTGCCGCTCGCCGCCCCCGGTATCGCCGCGACCGCCCTGCTCACCATCATCCTGAGCTGGAACGAGACCTTCTGGTCGATCAACCTCACCTCGTCGGACGCCGCACCGCTCACCGCCTTCATCGCCTCGTTCTCCAGTCCGGAGGGCCTGTTCTGGGCCAGGCTGTCGGCAGCCTCGCTGCTGGCGATCGCACCGATCCTGGCGCTCGGCTGGATGACGCAGCGGCAGCTGGTGCGTGGCCTCACCTTCGGCGCCGTCAAATGATCGCAGCAGGAGACATGCATGTATCTCGATAAATACCGTCTGCACGGCCGCACCGCCTTCATCACCGGCGCCGGCCGCGGCATCGGGCTCGCCGCCGCGCATGCCTTCAGCGAGGCCGGCGCGCGCGTGGTGATTTCCGACCATTCCGAGACGCTGCTTGCCGAGGGGCTTGCCACCCTGCGCGCGGCCGGCCGCGACGCGCACGCCGTGGTGCTCGACGTCACCCGCGCGGACGACGTGAAGCGCGCCGCCGACGAGGCCGACACCGGGTTCGGCGGCATCGACATCCTGTTCGCCAATGCCGGCATCGCCTGGCCGGACACCGGCGGCGAGGACATGACCGACGAGGTCTGGCGCCGCATGATCGATGTGAACCTGAACGGCGTGTTCTGGTGCTGCCGCTCGTTCGGCGCGTACATGCTGGCGCGCGGACGCGGCAGCATCATCACCACCGGCTCGATGTCGGGCCTGATCTCGAACCGTCCGCAGCGGCAGGCGCACTACAACGCCGCCAAGGCCGGCGTGCATCATCTCAGCAGGTCGCTCGCCGGCGAATGGGCCGCGCGCGGCGTGCGCGTCAACTCCATCGCTCCCGGCTACATCGACACCACGATGTCCGGCGGCGGCCTGCGCACCGAGGGCCTCGGCCCGGTCTGGCTCGAGGCGACCCCGATGCGCCGCGCCGGCACCGCCGAGGAGATCGCCTCGGTGGCTTTGTTCCTCGCCTCGGACGCATCCAGCCTGCTGACCGGCTCCGTCATCGTGGCCGACGCCGGCTACTGCGTCTGGTGACACCCCTCCACAGCAACAGGAAGACCGCAATGACACGCATGGACCAGAAGCTGCGCCGTATCCGGGCGGGACAGTACACCCGTGCCGACTTCATGATCGCCGATGCCAAGGATGCCGACATGGGCACCGGCATACGCATGGGCGGCCCGCGCCGCCGGTCGGATGGCAGCCACGACGGCTGGCGTACCCGGCGCGAATTTCTCGACAGCATCAAGGCCGTCGTCGCGCAGGACATCGTCGACATCATGCTGGTGTCGGCGTCGAACCTCGAGCTGCTGATGGAGGAAGGCACCTTCGCGAGCAGCGACGTGCAGACCGCGATACGCGCGAACGAGACCACCGACGTCTGGGGTGGCCTGCGCCACGGCAACTATGTCACCCACAAGTCGATCCCGCACAGTTCCGCAGTGCTGCCGCGCATCATGCACGGCACGGCGATCGCGACCCCCGAGGCCCCGGTCACAGGCACCGACCTCGGCCTGTATTCGATGACGATCAACAACGATCTTGCCGCCGACCTCGCCTCGCTGGAGGCCTACAAGGCGTTCCGTGCCGAGGCGAGCCAGATCGGTTTCCGCCACTTCCTCGAGGTGTTCAACCCGAACACCGATACCGGGCTCGATCGCGACGCCATCGGCTGCCTGCTCAACGACCACATCGTGCGTTGCCTGGCCGGCGTGATGAAGGCCGACCGCCCGCTGTTCCTGAAGATGCCGTTCAACGGTGCGGCGGCGCTGGAGGAGCTCGCGACCTTCGATCCTTCGATCGTTGTCGGCGTGCTGGGCGGTGGTGGCGGCACCACGCGAGATACCTTCGAGCTGGTGCACCAGGCGGAACGCTTCGGCGCACGCCTGGCGCTGTTCGGCCGCAAGATCAACCTCGCCGACGACCCGTTGGCGCTGATCGCCCTGATGCGCCGCGTGGTCGACCAGGAGGTGGCACCCGCCGAGGCAGTACGCGCCTACCATGGCGCGCTACAGGAAGCCGGGATCACCCCGACACGATCGCTGCAGGACGATCTTGCCGTGACCGAGCCGCCGCTGCAGCACGCCAAGACATAGGCATCAGCTCGGGCGCGTCACCGGCAGCTTGCTGCCCGCCACGTGGCGCGCCTGCAGCACCTCGCGGCGGAAGCGGAACAGCTTCGCGGGACGCCCGACCGAGCGGTCGCACAGCGCTCCGGTCTCCTCGACCAGGTTCTGCTGCTCGATCAGCCGCCGGAAGTTCTGCTTGTGCAGGCGCCGTCCGGCCAGCGCCTCGAACGCGAGCTGCAGTTGCAGCAAGGTGAAGGTCGGCGGCATCAGCTCGAACACCACCGGGCGATACTTGATGCGCGCGCGCAGCCTGGCGATCGCGGTGGCCAGGATGCGCCGGTGGTCGCGCAGCATCGGGCGTCCCGTCTGCTGCGGCGGCGGCGGCGGCCCGTTGCGCGACGCCGTCGCCTCCTCGACCAGTCCGGCCTCGTACAGCAGCTCGTAGCGCTGCAGCACCAGTTCCTCGTCCCAGGCGCGGCCCTGCAGCCCGAACCCGATCGCCGCACGCTGCCGGCGCGTCTCGCGCAGGTCGGGGCCCGAGGCTTCCGCCCAGTCCAGCACGCGCGTGCCCAGCAGCCGGGCAGCCTGGGCGCCGGCCTCGCTGCGCTGGTCCTCCCAGGGGAAGTAGCCGTACCAGCCGCGCCAGCCGGCATCGCCCCAGCCCGGATAGCCGATCTCGATCCGCGTCAGCGCCAGGTAGCTGATCGAGATCGCACGCATCGGCCCTTCCGCCCGGTCGCGGTCGCCGAAGGTGTAGAGCTGTTCGACATAGCCGAGCGGATGATGGGTCTGGTGCTCCACCCAGGCGCGCAGGCCGGACTGCAGCGAACGATGCGCCGGCTCCAGGGGCCCGGACGGCAGCGCGGCACCCTCGCCGAGCGTCAGCACCATGGGGGCGCCGTCATGCACCGCCACCAGCACGGCGATGAGTTCGGCATGCAGCGAAGCCTGCGGATCGCCGGCCTGATCCGGCGCCATCTTCAGGCGGTCGGCTCGCCGGGCGGCGATCCTGCCCCCGGGCTTGCACTGGGATCGGACGCCGGATCCGGTCCAGAGGCCAGCGGGAGGGTCAATACGACGCTCACCCCGGTGGCGCCCTCGCCGCTGACGCTGTCGATGCTGGCCACACCGCCGCTCTGCTGCGCGAAGCCGTAGACCTGCGCCAGGCCAAGCCCGGTGCCATGGCCGGGCGCCTTGGTGGAGAAGAACGGCTCGAAGGCATGGTCGAGCGCCTCCCGGCTCATGCCCGGGCCGTTGTCGGCGACCGTGATGCGCACCCAGCCGGAATGCGTGCGGCTGCCGCCCGCCGGCCGTCGCGCCGCGGCAGTGGTGACGGTGACCTCCGCGCCGGGACGCCCCTCCATCGCATCGCGCGCATTCGAGCCAAGGTTCAGCAGGGCGCGTTCGAGCTGGTCGCGATCAACCCTGATCGGCGCGGGATCGCCCGCCAGCGCCAGCCTGAGGCTGACGCAGGAGCCGAGCGTCAGCCGCAGCAGCTGCTCGGTGTCGCGGATCACCGTGTCGACATCCAGCACCGTCGGCGCCACCGGCTGCTGTCGCGCGAAGGCCAGCAGTCCCTCGACCATGCGCTCGCCAAGCCGCGATGCCTCGATGGCGTTCTCCAACGGCCGCGACAGGCGCGGCTCCGGGTTGTCGCCCCACTGCGCATGCAGCCGCGTCCGCAGCATCTCCAGGCTGCCGAACAGGGCGGTCAGGATGTTGTTGAAATCGTGCGCCACGCTGCCGGTCATGCGGCCGAGCGCGCCGAGCCGCTCGTTGCGCAACAAAGCGCTTTCCGCCTGCTCGCGCGCCGCGATCTGCTCCAGCAGGCGCCGGTTGGTCTCGACGTATTGCCTGGTGCGCTCTTCGACCTGCGCCTCCAGGGTGGCGTTCATGTCGGCCAGCCGGCGCACGCTGTCGGCATTGCCGATCGCGTAGCGGACGGTGCGCTCGAAGGTGGCGACGTCGAAGCCACCCTTGATCAGGAAGTCGTTGGCGCCCGCCTCGGCGGCGCGGGTGTCGATCATGTGCGAGCCGGTCAGCATGACGATCGGCGCCATGATGCCTTCCTCGCGCACCGAACGCACCAGCTCCAGCCCGCTTTCGGCGCCGACATGATGGTCGACCAGATAGCAGTCGTGCCGCCCCTCGCGCATCACCGCCAGCCCCTCGGCCACCCGGGTGACATGCTCGACCTTGTAGTCGCGCAGGCGGCCCGGCCGGCGCGACGGCGACAGCATGGCGCGCAGGGTCACGAACACGTCGGCGCTGTCGTCGATCAGCAGCAGCCGCAAGGCCGGGGAGCGCGGCGATTCGGCGCCAGGGATCGCGTTCAAGACGCTGTCCCCGCCGGCGTCGCGGGATCCGGCTCGGCCAGGGTGAAGCAGAAGCTGGCCCCGCCACCCTCCGGCGACCTGGCCTCGATGCTGCCGCCGTGCGCGACCACGATCCGCTGGCAGATCGCAAGCCCGAGGCCGAGCCCCGGGGTGGCCGCCGCGGCCCGGTTGGGAAAACGACGGAACGGCTCGAACAGGTGCGTCGCGTGTGCCGGATCGAAGCCCAAGCCGTTGTCCGTCACCTGCACCCGGACCATCCCGTGGACGGCCGGCAGCGCTTCGGCGACGACGCACAGCGGGCGCTCCGGATCGCGATACTTTACTGCGTTGGAGAACAGGTTCTGGAACACCCGCCGCACCTGCCCGCGATCGGCGCACAGGCTGACCCCGCCCAGGCCCGCCAGGCTGATGCTGCTATCGGCGGGCATCGAAGGCGTGTTCTCCCTGTCGGACGATTGGACTTGAGGAAGCGGCAATGGCTGGGGCAGCGCCTGGCCCTGGCGGATGTCCTCCAGTGCCTCCATCGCAACCTCGCGCAGCGAAACCATTTCCGTGCGGTCGGCCTGGTGGCCGGCGATAGCCAGCCTCGACAGCTCCTCGATCATGCCATGCATGCGTTTCGCCGAGGCCACCACCGACTGCGTCATCTGGCGCAGCTCCGCCATGATCGCCGTGGCCGGCGGCTGGTCCAACGCCATGTCCTCCAGGCCCTCGCCGACCAGTTCGCTCAGCACCTGGATCTGCCAGAGCGGCTCGCGCAGGTCGTGTGCGGCCGCGTCCGCGAAGAAGCGGGTCTCGTCGCTTCGGCGGCGCAGCTCCTCGTTGCCACGCGCGATCTCGGTGCTGCGGGCCAGCAGCACGGCGCCGATCGCATCGCGCAACGCCAGCGCCACCCTGCGATCGGCATCCGACCAGTGCGCCGACTGGCCGGCGACCTCCTGTGTCCAGGCCTCGAACGAGGCTCGCGGCGACAGCTGCAGCAGGCCACCCGAAGCGGCGCGTCCGTCGACGCAGTTCGTCGCGTTGTCGCCTGACGCAGCGACATCCAGTCGTGCAGCCTGTTTCTCCGGATTGCCAGCCCATTGCACCGAGCGCCGCAGTTCGCGGCGCAGCAGCAGCAGCCAGCCATCGCCCGGCAGCCGGACCGCCAGCAGGCCAAACGAGGCGTCGTGCCGGGGATCCTCCGATCGCTTGCCGGCATACAGCATCCCGGCGAGATCGGGTGGCAGCAGCTCCGGCAACGCATGCGTCGAGAGCAGCCATTCGGGCGCCCCCGGCCGTGTCTCGGAGGCAGCCTTCGCCTCGTCATCAAGCCACGAGCAGAGACGCTCGATGCACCCCGCCCCCGGCGCCGTACCGGCCTGCAGTGGCTCCACCCCGGCGACGCGGGGCCACACGACCAGGCCATCGGCGTCGCACGCCGACAGCAGCTCGTGCAGCCCTTCCGAGGCAGGCAGCCTGCGCGGAGCAAGGTCCGGTTCCGGGATCGGCCAGCGGTCCATCGGAGGACGCTCCCGGCGTGCCAGCGAGAAGTCCTCGAGCATCGGCACGCTCGCGATCGCGAGGCTGTGCAGGCGTCCGGCGACCATCGCCGCCTGGAGCTCGGCGATGCGCCAGGACAGCGCGCGCGCCAGGATCTCGGCGGCCAGCCGCGCCTCCGGCCCGACCTGGAGCGTGCCGCGCAGGTGGTGGCAGGCGAACAGGCCCCACAGGCCGGCGTTGCCGCGTATCGCGATCGACATCGAGGCGCGCACGCCCATGTTGGCGAGATAGGTGAGATGTACCGGGGCAACGCCGCGCAGCACCGCACGCGACAGGTCGATCGCCCGGTCGCTGCCGTCCAGCCGCAGCAGCGGTGCCGGCTCGACGCGGGCATCGGGGATCAGCCTGACCGCGGCGCTGTGGTAGAGCGCCCGCGCCTGCGCCGGGATGTCGCTCGCCGGAAAGCGCAGGCCAAGGTAGGAATTCGGCTGCGCCGGATCTGGCGGCGGCCCATCGACCCGCCGCGACTCGGCAACGACATCGCCGCTGAGGTCCTGCTGGAAACGGTATGCCATCACCCGGTCGAAGCCGCTGACCGCGGCGAGCGACGCCACCGCCGCCCGGCAGGCAGCGACGATGTCGGTCTGAAGCTGGATCTCGACGAGGCCCTGGTTGAGGCGCTCGAGCAGCAGGCGCGGCGCGGCGGCGGTCGGCCCCGCCGGCTCGAGCTCCAGCAACGCGAGATCGCGATCGTCCGGACAGAGGGTCCCCGGCGAACCGGTCGCCTGCAGGCGGAGCGTCGCGTCCCACGGCTGGCCGGCGCGGTCGTGCAGCGTGCCGAGCGGCAGGTCGGCTGCACCCGTCGCGGTGGTCAGCGCCCGCTCCAGCCGGGCCCGCGAGCCGGCGTCGAGATAGGCTGCCGGGTCGGTCGCATTATCGCATCCGGCATTGGCGCTCGCCGCGACGACGGCGATCTCGCCCCCAGCTCTGCGCAGCGCCAGCAGGACGCCGTGCGGCTGGATCAAGCCCGGGATGTGGATCGGCTCGACGTCGCAGGCGGTGATCGGCAGATCCGGCAAGGCATTCCTTTCTCGCAACCTCGGCGGCTACACTCTAAGCCACAGGCGTTCATATCGCGAGAGCCAGTGCCGCCTGCACGCGCTCCCGATGCCCCCTTCCCGATCCACAACCACTAAGGAGATGGCCGTGCCGGACACCGATCCTTCGCTGTCTACGCTGCTGGACGGAGTGGCGCGGTTCGCCGCCGAGGTGTTTCCCTCGAACCGTGACCTGTTCTCCGAACTCGCCCAGGGCCAGGCGCCGCATACCCTGTTCATCACCTGCGCAGACAGCCGTGTCAGCCCTGGCATGATAACCCAGAGCGCTCCGGGTAACCTGTTTAATCTACGAAACATCGGCAATATCGTTCCGGCCTACGGCGAGATGCTGGGCGGCGTCTCGGCTGCCATCGAGTATGCCGTGGTGGCGCTCGGCGTTGCCCACATCATCGTCTGCGGGCACTCGGACTGCGGCGCCATGAAGGCGATGATCGAGCCGCACCGCCATGGGCTGGAGCGCATGCCGACGGTCTCGTCCTGGCTGCGCAACGCCGAGGCGGCGCGGGCGGTAACCGAGGCGCTGCTGTCCCATGAGGATGCAGCCGGGCATGACGGTGCCCATGCCGTCACCACCATGGCCGAGCAGAACGTGCTGCTGCAGCTGTCACACCTGCGCACGCATCCGGCCGTCGCGGTCCGGCTCGCCGAGGGCAGGCTGCAGATCCAGGGCTGGCTCTACGACATCGCCACCGGGACGGTCCGCATCCTGGACGAGCAGACCCGGACGGCGATCAGCCTCGAGGAGGCCCGGGCGAGGCTGCGGCCAACGGGGTGAAACATTTCTCGCCGCTTCGTGCGCTGCTTGCGGCGGCGGGGCTGCTGCTGGCGACGGCGGCGGGGCACGCCGAACCGCCGCCCGGGATCAAGCTGGCGACCTGGAACCTGGAGTGGCTCACCACGCGTCCGACCGGCGACGCCTCGTTGCCGGACGACGCCACCACCAAGCGACCGGAGGACATCGCGACGCTTGCCGGCTATGCGGCGCATCTCGACGCGGATGCTGTCGGCATCCAGGAGGTGGACGGGCCGGAGATCGCGGCGCGTATCTTTCCACCGGACCGCTACCAGATTTTCATGACCGACGATCATGTCGTGCAGCGCGTAGGCCTTGCGGTGCGGCGCGGTTTCGTCGTCACTCGCTACCCGGACCTGCAGGGGCTCGACGTCACCTCGCCCGGTGCCGCACATCACCTGCGCAGCGGCCTCGACGTCTCGATCGCCCGCGACGGGATGCGGCTCCGGATCCTCGTCGTGCATCTGAAGACCGGCTGCTGGCGGATGGGCTTCGGCAGCAGCGCGCCCTTCCAGTGCCGCCTTCTGCACCTTCAACTCGACGTGCTGAAGAGTTGGCTGGAGGCACGCCAGGCCGAGCACATCCCGTTCGTGCTGATGGGTGACTTCAACCGGAACATGCCGGTGCACGACGTGTTCCTCGATGCGCTCGAGGCATCCGCGCCGATGGTACTCGCGACCGCCGGCCATATCAGCCCGTGCTGGGGCGGCGAGGACTTCATCGACCACATCTTCGCAGGCGGTGCCGCCCAGGCGTGGCTGGCGCCGGAGACGTTGCGGGTGATGGTCTATCGGGAGACCAACCCGGACATGAAGGAACGCCTCTCCGACCACTGTGCCGTAAGTGTCAGGCTGGCGCCGGACCGCTAGGGCCCGACGCCGGTTCGCTCAGAAGCTGCTGCTGTCGTCGTCCCAGCCACCGCCGCCGCCGCCGCCGCCGCTGTCGAAGCCGCCGCCGTCGAAGCCGTCGTTGCCGAAGTTCGGATCGACATCGGTGCCCTGGCCGCCGAACGGATCGCCGCCGGCGCCGGTGGCCGCATCGCCGTAGTTGTTGTTCACGATGGTCTCGCCGCCGCCCATGCCGCCGAAGCCGCCACCGCCCATGCCGCCTTCATGGCCACTGAACATGTCCATCAGGGCGTTGCCGACAACCATGCCGCCGGCAACACCGGCCGCCGTCGTCAGCGCCGAGCCGAGGAAGCCCGAGCCGCCCCGCTGCTGGAACATGCCCGGCTGGTAGCCCGGTGGGTAGGTCGGCTGCGGCGGCGGCGGCATCCCGGCATAGTTCGGTGCACCGCCCGGCGCGCCCTGTCCATAGCCCTGGCCCTGGCCGAAGCCCTGGTTAGGCGCCTGGCGCTGCTGGCCACCGCCGCCGAACAGGCCGCCGAACAGCCCGCCCGAACGCTGGCCGCCCCCCTGCTGCTGCGCTGCCTGGATGGCCTGCTGCGCCTGCGCCTGGGTCTGCTGCAGTTCCCACTCGAGCCGCTTGATGCGGTTCTGCGCCTCGGCGAGGGCGGCTTCCTGAACCACCGCCGTCTGGGTGATCCGGTAGCGCGCCTCGGGATACTGGTTGAAATTGTCCGCGATGAAGCGGTCCGCCTCGGGATCGACCGGCGGCAGGCTTGGCTGCGTCGCGGGAACGCTCGAGGTGAAGCCGCCGCCACCGGCGCCTCCCTGGGGCTGGCCGGAGACCCGGGCGATGAACCGGGAGATGAGGTCGCGTTCCTCGTTGGTCATGGCAGCATGATCCATCCAGATTGCAGGAGATGGATGTGGCCGCGCGTCGATCCAGCGTCAAGCGGCCCCTCATGTGACAACAGAAGGGGATCCCGACAGAGCGTCCGGAGGATCCCCGGCGCGGGTCGGAAGCACTTGCCGGTCCCCGAGGCCGGGCCTAGCGTTCCCGCCAATGCAGACGAATGCGAAAGGTCGGGCTGCCATCGTCCCGCTGCTCGCGGGCGTCACCTTTCTCGTGTTCGGCACCAATCTGCAGGGTGTGCTGGTTCCGATCCTCGGCCACGAGCGCGGCTCCAGCATGATCGCGATCGGCCTGTTCTCCGCCGCCTGGTCGACGGGTTTCGTCGTCGCCTGCGTGTCGGTCGGCTGGCTGCTCAACCTCTACGGCCATGTCCGCGCCTTCACCCTGTTGGCGATGATCTCCGCGAGTTGCGGCCTGCTGCTGGCGCTGGCGCCGGACGATGTCGCCTGGATCCTGCTCCGGCTGGTGATCGGCTTCTGCTACGGGGGTCTCGCCGCCATCGTCGAGGGCTGGCTGATCCAGCAGGCCGGCAGCGGCTTCGCCTTCGCCAGCTACATGATCGCCAACCTGCTCGCCTCGCTGGGGGGCACCCTCAGCCTCGACGTCATCGACCCGACGCGCTGGACCGCGCTTGCGCTCGGGGCGGTGACGGTCGCCGCCTCCTCGCTGCCGATCGTCCTGGGCCGGCTGCCGCAGCCGCCGCGCGAGCCGGCGTTCCGGCCGATGCTCGGCACCCTGTTCCGCGCCTCGCCGGTGGGCGCCACCGGCTGCGTCCTCACCGGCCTGATCACCGGCGGCATCGGCGGCCTCGGCCCGGTGTTCGGCATGATGTCCGGTCTCGACATGCAGGGCGACACGCTGATGCTGGCCGCAAACTCGATCGGCGGCGCGCTGGCTTACCTGCCGGTGACGCTGCTGGCGTCCCGGCTGGACCGCAGGCTGCTGCTGGCCCTGGTGGCCGGCGTCGGGATCGTGCTCTGCCTCGCCATAGTGCTCGGCGCGCCGCGGCTCGGGACGCCGCAGATCATCGTCGTGCTCGGCGCCTTCGGTTTCGTGCAGTATCCGCTGTACGGCCTGTGCGTCGGCATCGCCAATGCCGACCAGCCGGACCGGCCGTCGCCGCAGATCGCCACCGAGGTGCTGCTGCTGTTCGGCCTCGGCACCATCGCCGGCCCGATGATCGCCGGCCAGGTCATGCGCGCCGGTCCGCAGCACCTGTTCTCGTTCGTGGGGCTGGCGCTGCTGCTGATCGTCGGGATCGTCGCGCTGGATCGTTCGCGGCGACCCACCGCCACGCCGGGGCTGGCACCAGGCTAGAGGACCGGGCCTACCACTCGATCTTCGGGCAGCGATCCATCACCACCCGCAATCCCGCCGCACGCGCCCGTGCGGCCGCCACCTCGTCGACCACCCCGAGCTGCAGCCACAGCGTGCGCGCCCCGAGCCGGATCGCCTCGTCGGCGATGCCGGCGACATGCCCGGAGGCACGGAACACATCCACCATGTCGACCGGTCCAGCTTCGGCGAGGGTCGCCACCACCGTCTGGCCCAGGAGGCTCTGCCCGGCGAGGCCCGGATTGACCGGCACCACCTCATAGCCGCGGTCGAGCAGGAACCGCATGACGCCGTGCGACGGACGCGCCGGGTTGGCGGACGCTCCGACAAGGGCGATGCGCCTGGTGTCGGACCGGATCTGCTCGATCGACGCATGCTGGTCCGCTGCCACGATGGCCCCTTGCTTGCTGGCGCTGACCCCTGAACTTATGGTGCCGCCCCCGCCCCGACCACCCCCACCCACATCCCCGGAGATCGCGCGTGCCCCTGGCGGCTGCCCCGAACACCCTGAGCTTCCAGTCGCTGATCCTCAGGCTGCACGAGTTCTGGTCGAGCCGTGGCTGCGCCATCCTGCAGCCGTACGACATAGAGGTCGGCGCCGGCACGCTGTCGCCGCATACCAGTCTGCGTGCGCTCGGTTCGAGGCCGTGGAAGACAGCCTACGTGCAGCCCTGCCGTCGTCCGTCGGACGGCCGCTACGGCGAGAACCCGAACCGGCTGCAGCACTACTACCAGTACCAGGTGCTCCTGAAGCCGACGCCCGCGGACAGCCAGGCGCTGCTGCTCGACAGCTACCGCGCCATCGGCATCGATCCCGCGCTGCACGACATACGCTTCGTCGAGGACGACTGGGAGAACCCGACCATCGGCGCCTGGGGACTTGGCTGGGAGGTCTGGTGCGACGGCATGGAGGTGACGCAATTCACCTATTTCCAGCAGGTCGGCGGCATCCCGGTGGCGCTGCCCTCCACCGAGCTCACGTATGGGCTGGAGCGGCTGGCGATGTATGTTCAAGGCGTCGAGCGCGTCTACGACCTCGACTACGACGGCCACGGCCTGACCTACGGCGACGTCTTCCTGCGCGCCGAGCGCGATTATTCGCGGCACAATTTCGAGCTTGCCGACACCGCCATGCTGCTCCGCCATTTCGACGATGCCGAGCACGAGAGCCTGGCGCTGGTGGAAGCGGGCGTCGCGCAGCCGGCATACGACCAGTGCCTGAAGGCGAGCCACCTGTTCAACCTGCTCGATGCGCGCGGCGTGATCAGCGTCACCGAGCGCGCCGCCTATATCGGTCGCGTGCGCACGCTGGCCCGTCGCGCCTGCGAGGCCTGGCTGGCGGGAGAGAGCTGATATGCCGGAATTGCTGGTCGAGCTTTTTTCCGAGGAGATACCGGCGCGTGCGCAGCGCGACGGCGCCGAGACCCTTGTCCGTCTGGTGTCGGAAGCGCTGGCGTCGCTCAAACTTCGCGATGCGCGCCCATACTGGGGACCCCGCCGGATCGCATTGTCCGCGACGATGGACGCCTCGGTGCCGGGCAGCACAAGTTCCGAGCGCGGCCCGCGCGAGAATGCGCCGGAGCAGGCGCTGGCCGGGTTCCTGCGCAAGCATGGCGCGACGCGCGAGGATCTGCGCAAGGAGAACGGCTTCTGGGTGCTGGAGCGCCGGCACGATGCGGTGGAGGCGCAGTCGCTGATCCTGAATGCGCTGCCCAGCCTGCTGCGCCGCTTTCCCTGGCCGAAATCGATGCGCTGGGGCGACGGCAGCGGGTTCACCTGGATCCGTCCGCTGCGCCGGATGCTCTGCCTGCTCGATGGCGTGATCGTTCCGTTCGATGTAGGCGCCGACGTTAAAGATGATGGTCACGGCCTGTCGGCTGCGAATGTCACCGAGGGCCATCGCTTCCTGTCTCCCATCGCATTCGAAGTGACCGGAGTGCAGGACTGGCAAGACGGGCTGCGCGCGCACCATGTGCTGGTCGACGCCAGCGAGCGCGCGGCGCTGATCCGCGATGGCGTGGCAAGGCTTGCGGATGCCGCCGGCCATGTCGTGGTGACGGATGACGGCTTGGTCGAAGAAGTCTCCGGCCTGGTCGAGTGGCCGGTGCCGCTGCTCGGCCGTATCGACGACGACTTCATGGACCTGCCGCCCGAGGTGATGCAGGTCAGCATGCGGGTGAACCAGCGCTACTTCGCGCTGCGCCGTCCGGATGGCTCGGCCGCGCCGGCCTTTGCTTTCGTCGCCAACAGCATCGCGCGGGATGGTGGTGCGCTGACCATCGCCGGCAACGAACGCGTGCTGCGCGCTCGCTTCTCCGACGCCCGGTATTTCTGGGACCTTGACCGCGCGACCCCGCTCGCAAGCCGGGTCGCTGCACTCGATGCGGTCACCTTCCATGCCGCCCTCGGTAGCCAGGGTGCGCGCACCGCCCGCATCGAGCGGCTCGCCGGCCTGATCGCGCCGATGGTCGATGCCGATCCGACGCTGGCTGCACGGGCGGCCCGTCTCGCCAAGGCCGACCTGACGACCGGCATGGTTGGCGAGTTCCCCGAGCTGCAGGGCGTGATGGGCAGCTACTATGCCCGCCATGACGGCGAGGCGCCGGAGGTGGCGGCCGCGATCCGCGAGCACTACCTGCCGCGCGGCGCGGGCGACGGTACGCCGCGCGCGCCGGTATCGGTCGCGGTGGCTCTGGCCGACCGCATCGACTCTCTTTCCGCGCTGTTTGCAGCCGGAGAGCGGCCGGGCGGTTCCGGTGATCCCTACGCCCTGCGACGCGCCGCCCTGGGCGTGATTCGGATCGTGCGCGACAACGCGCTGCGTCTCGACCTGTTCGCGCTGTGCCGCGCGGCGGCCGAGGCGCTGCCGGAGCCGTTGCGCACGGCGCCCGACCTCGACCTGCTTCCCGGCTTCATCGCCGAGCGCCTGCGCGTGCAGCTCCGCACCGAGGGCGCCCGCCACGATGTGCTGGCAGCGGTGAATGCGGCCGGCCTGGATGGCGACCTGGTGCGCACGCTGGCCCGCGCGCAGGCAGTCAGCACGCTGATCGCCACCGATGACGGGCGCAACCTGCTGGCGGCGGCGAAACGCTCCGCCAACATCCTGCGCATCGAGGAGAAGCGCGACGGCCCGCACGACGGCGCCCCCGATCCCGCCCTGTATGCCCAGGACGAGGAGCGCATGCTGGCGACCGCGCTCGATGCCAGCCTGCCTCAGGTGGCCGACGCGATCGCCGCGGAGCGCTACGAGCAGGCGATGACCACGCTCGCCACCCTGCGCCGCCCGCTCGACGATTTCTTCGACAAGGTCACGGTGAACGCCGACGACCTGCCGACCCGGCGCAACCGGCTCCGCCTGCTGGCCGCCCTGCGCGGCGGCAT
The DNA here is from genome assembly GCF_005844085.1 of Lichenicoccus roseus. Taxonomy (GTDB): domain Bacteria; phylum Pseudomonadota; class Alphaproteobacteria; order Acetobacterales; family Acetobacteraceae; genus Lichenicoccus; species Lichenicoccus roseus. The sequence goes on along the minus strand of NZ_VCDI01000002.1, from coordinate 650,208 downwards.
GGCGCGGGTGGCGGATTTTGGCGCGATCGAGGGTTGAGCGGCGGCGGCCAGACCCGCCCGGGATCGGGCACGGCCCGGTTGCTCCCGAAGCCCGGCAAGTTCGCCACTCCGTCCCGCGTCAGCCCTGGTCCATCCCGGTGCGGTCGCTCTCGTAGACCAGCATCGTATGTCCCGCACGCAGGAAGCTGCCGCGTACCTGCATGCCGATGCCGCCCAGGATCGTGCGGGAGGCGAAGTTCTCCTCGCGCGCCACCCCGACCACCCGCTTCTCGCCCTGGTCGTGCGCGAACCGCAGCGCCGCCGCCGCAGCTTCTCGCGCGATGCCGCGTCCGCGCGCATGCGGCCAGATCGCGAACCGCAATCCCAGCCCCAGCCCGTCCGGCCGCTCGTGCAGGCCGGTCATGCCCTGGAAGATGCCGTTCTCGTTGATGGTGAAGATGCCGACGCGGCGGCGCGCCCAGAACGCGATATCGTCCGCCATCTCCTCGGTAGCCTGCTTGCGGCTGCGCACGCCGCCCAGCATCAGCCCGAATGCGCCGGCATCGCCCTTCAGCCGCACCATGCGGTCGAGATCCGGCCATCCGACCGGCGACAGGATCAGCCGCGCCGTCCGCACCGTGCGCCCGAGGGAGGATGCGGTCATGGCCGTGGCCCCGGCGGCCGCACCGGGCGGTGCGGCGCCATGGTGGGACTAGCGGGCGATCGGACGATACTTGATGCGGTGCGGCTCGGTGGCCTCGGCGCCGAGACGGCGTCGCTTGTCCTCTTCGTAGGCCTGGAAATTACCCTCGAACCACTCGACGTGGCTGTTGCCCTCGAAGGCCAAAATGTGCGTCGCCAGACGGTCGAGGAACCAGCGGTCGTGCGAGATGATCACGGCGCAGCCTGCGAACTCGCCGAGCGCATCCTCGAGGGCGCGCAGCGTGTCGACGTCGAGGTCGTTGGTCGGCTCGTCGAGCAGGATGACGTTGCTCTCCTTGCGCAGCATCTTGGCGAGATGCACCCGGTTGCGCTCGCCGCCCGACAGGATGCCGACCTTCTTCTGCTGGTCCGCACCCTTGAAGTTGAAGGCACCCACATAGGCGCGCGACGGTACCGCGCGCTTGCCGAGATAGATCACGTCGGTGCCGCCGGAGATCTCCTCCCAGACGTTCTTGTCGGCGTCGAGCGTGTCGCGCGACTGGTCGACATAGCCGAGCCGCACCGTCTCGCCAATCTTGAGCTCGCCGCTGTCGGGCGTGTCCTGGCCGATGATCATCTTGAACAGGGTGGACTTGCCGGCGCCGTTCGCCCCGATCACGCCGACGATGCCGCCGGGCGGCAGCTTGAAGTCGAGATCCTCGATCAGCAGCCGGTTGCTGTAGCCCTTGCGGAGCTGCTGCGCCTCGATCACCGTCCCGCCCAGGCGCGGGCCCGGCGTGATGACGATGTCCGCCGTGCCACCGGCGCGCTCGGCATTGGCCGCCAGCATCTTCTCGTAGTTGGCGATGCGGGCCTTGTTCTTGGCCTGGCGCGCGCGCGGGCTGGAGCCGATCCACTCCTCTTCGGCGGCGAGCGCACGCTGGCGCGAACTCTCCTCCTTCTCCTCCTGCTGCAGCCGCTTGCGCTTCTGCGCCAGCCACGAGGAGTAGTTGCCCTCGAACGGATAGCCGCGGCCGCGCTCGATCTCGAGGATCCAGTTGGTAACGTTGTCGAGGAAGTAGCGGTCATGGGTGATCACCATGACGGTGCCGGCATAGTCCCGCAGCGTCCGCTCGAGCCAGGCCACGCTCTCGGCATCCAGATGGTTGGTCGGCTCGTCGAGCAGCAGGATATCCGGCTTCTCCAGCAGCAGCCGGCACAGCGCGACCCGGCGGCGCTCGCCGCCGGACAGCTTCTCGACCCCGGCCTCGGCGGGCGGGCAGCCGAGCGCGTCGAGGGCGATCTCGATGCGGCGGTCCAGGTCCCAGCCCTCGCCGGCCTCGATCTCCTCCTGCAGCGTCGCCTGCTCGGCCAGCAGCTTGTCCATCTTCTCGTCGTCCATCGGCTCGCCGAACAGCAGCGAGATGGCGTTGAAGCGCTCCACCGCCGCCTTCAGCGGACCGAAGGCGAGGCCGACATTCTCGCCGACCGTCAGCGTCGCATCGAGCTTCGGCTCCTGCTCCAGGTAGCCGATGGTGACGCCCTCGGCCGCCCAGGCCTCGCCGCCGTACTCGGTCTCGATGCCGGCCATGATCTTCAGCAGGGTGGACTTGCCGGCGCCGTTGACGCCGAGCACGCCGATCTTGACGCCGGGCAGGAACGACAGCGTGATGCCCTTGAATACCTCGCGGCCACCCGGATAGGCCTTGGTCAGGTCCTTCATCACATAGACGTATTGATACGCAGCCATGGGAGGCTCCTGGTCCAGGGTGTCGGCGAGCGGTTGACCTGCGCCCGGCAGGACTCGAACCCGCAACCAAGCCGTTATGAGCGGCCCGCTCTAACCATTGAGCTACAGGCGCACAAGTCACGCCTCAGATCGCGCATCAGGGGTGGAATGGCAAGTTCCCGACCCATCGTCGGGTGGCATTGCAGCCTTCTATCCGCCGCAATCGGATGCCAGTTCTGTCACATCGTATCGTCCGGAGCGACCGCCCATGACCTCGAGCCGCCATCCCCTCGCCAGCCTGTTCCTCGCAGGCGCCCTGCTGCTGCCGGCAGGTGGCGCGATTGCCCAGACCGCGCCCGGTCCCGACCAGCCGGGATCCATGCAGGCGCCGCCGGATACGCGCCCGGCGGACCAGCCGATGGCCAACGGCGCCAGGACGAAGCCAAGTGGCGGCTGCCTGAAATACGGGGCGGCCGGCGCCGTCGGCGGCCATTTCGCGCATCACCACGCAGTCCTCGGCGCGGTCGGCGGCTGCGCGGTCGGCGCCTATGTCAAGCACCGCTCCAAGAAGCGCATCGCCGCCGGCCAGCAGCCCTGACCACGGCGTCGGGTCGGCTTGGCAACGGCTTGGCCGCCCGATAGGGTCGCGCGCCAGCAGCAGCCAACAGGATCGTTACCATGGACGTCTCGAAGATCAGTCCCGGCAAGGATGTGCCCTGGGACATCAACGTGGTCATCGAGATCCCGGAAGGCTCGGCGGTCAAGTATGAGGTCGACAAGGAAAGCGGCGCCCTGGTGGTCGACCGCTTCCTGTTCACGCCGATGGCCTACCCCGCCGCCTACGGCTTCATCCCGGGCACCCTGGCCGACGATGGCGATCCGGCCGACGCCCTGGTGCTGACGCCGGCGCCGGTGGTGCCGGGCGCCGTCATCCGCGCGCGCCCGATCGGCATGTTGAAGATGGAGGACGAGAGCGGGCAGGACGAGAAGATCATCTGCGTCCCGCACGACAAGATCCACCCGCTTTACACCTCGGTGCACAGCGTGGACGACCTGCCCGAGATCACCCGACAGACGATCGAGCACTTCTTCACCCGCTACAAGGATCTCGAGAAGGGCAAGTGGGTGAAGGTCACCGGCTGGGCCTCCAAGGAGGAGGCGGCCGAGGTGATCCGCGCGTCCCTGGCAGCGGCGTCGAAGTAGTTCAGCCTGCCTGCATGGTGCGCCGGATCAGCGCCTCGTAGTTGGCGATATAGGAGCGCATCGACAGCGTCCGCTCGGCCTCGGCGCGCACCGCGTGCCGTAGGCGGGCAGACAGCGTGGTGTCCTCCAGAAGCTCGAGCACGCGGTCGCCGAGTACGCGGGGCTGGTGGAATGGCGTCAGCAGCCCGGTCTCCCGGTCGCGGATGAATTCCTGCACCGGCGCGGTGTCGCTCGCCACGATCGGGCAGCCGACAGCCATCGCCTCGCGCAGCGACCACGAGGCGACGAACGGGTAGGTCAGGTACATGTGTGCGTCCGAGCGCTGCAGCAGCGCGACGTAGGACGCATAGGACTGCTTGCCGACGAAATGGACCCGCGACGGGTCGAGGCTGGCACCGACCTCGCGCAGCATGTACTCGCGCCAGCTGCCCTCCGAGAGCCGCGCGCCGTAGCTGACGCCGTCGCCGCCGACCAGCACGATGCGGGCATCGGGCCTTGCCTGCAGGATACGGGGCAGCGCCCGCATGACGACGTGGAAACCGCGATACGGCTCCAGGTCGCGGGCGACATAGGTCACCAGCTTCTCGCCGGGATGCACGACCACCGGGGTGCCGCCGGCCACCGGCAGCACCAGCTCGCGGGCGGCCGCCAGCGGGTCCGGCCGGCAGATATCCAAGTCCACGCCTTCCGGCAGCACGGTGATCTGCTCGTGGGCCCAGGCGGGATAGGTCGAGCGCTGGAACCAGGTCGGCGTCTGGCCGCGGCTGCGCAACGGATTGTTGGTGAGCGCCAGCAGGTTCACCGCGTTCTTGGCGCGCACGCGGGGAAACATCGAGGCGTCGGAGGGAAACTCCGGGTCGAAACCGACATCGAAGCTGTCGGTGTGGTAGTAGAATTCCAGATAGCCCAGCATCGGCGTGTCGGGAAACACGTCGTGCAGGTTGAGCAGCTCGCCCCAGCCGTGATGGCCGATGATGATATCCGGCTGGTAGTTGAGCTGGCGCAGCGCGCGCGCGGTCTGCGCCACCTGATCGGCCCGCAGGGTCGCAAGCTCGAATTCCTGCGCGACCGCGAACGTCTCCGCCGCCGCCTCCCTGGGCATGCAGTACGACACCCTGCGTACACCGGGCATCGCATTCTGGTTCGGCTCGCTGATGAAGACGATCTCGTTCTCGGCGCCGCCCTCGTTCTGCCGAAGCAGGTGCCGCACGAGATGCAGGAACTGGCCCGGGAAGTTCTGGTGGACGAACAGGTAGCGCAAGTGCCGTGGCCTCGCCTTCCGTCTAGCGCCGCTTGCCGCGGGGCGCCGGTTTGTCGACCGCAGCCGGCACCGCCCGGACGACCTTCGCCACGGCGACCGCGGCGGCGGGGACCGGCGGAATGGGCTTGGCCGTCGCTGCGGCGTTCGCCACGATCTCGACCAGGAAGGCTTCCAGCGGCGCCAGGCTCTCCGCCTCCAGGGTCTGGGTGTCGGGCGCCGGTCCGATCGCGCTGCCGTCGGTGAAGGTGGCGCTGATCCGCAGCGTGTGGGTCTGCGCGGCCTCGCCCTTCAGCCGCACGCGCAGGCCCAGGATCGGCAGCGCCATGCCGCGGCTGCCGCAATACTGGCCGCCATCCGACCAGGGCGACAGCCAGCCCTTGCCGAGCACGGCCTGGTATTCGATGTCGGAGAGGCCGATCTGGCGGGTGGGCGCGAGCGCGAAACCCTCGATCCAGTTCTGGCTGCCGCGCTGGCCCATCCACTCGCCGAGCCGTCCAAGCCGGTCACCGCGCCGCTGGATATGAGCGGCAACCTCCCAGACCTCCTCGGCCGCCGGCACGCCGGCGGTCGGACTGGCCGCCGCGGCCTCGGCAAACCCATGCACGGATGGCATCGCCGGCTGGATGTCGGACGCCCCGAAGGCGCCGCCGCCCGGCGGCCCGCCGTCCCCGGCCACCGCCTCGGGCGCCGGTGCGGCCGGCGCCGCGACATCGCCGAGCCGCATGACCTGCAGCTTCGGCGCCTCGTGCTGCACGACGGCGCTCTGGTAGATGGTCACCAGAAGCTGCGCCGGGGCACCCTGCACGCGCACCAGTGCGGCGCCGCCGGAGGCCCCGATCCAGCCATCCTCGCTGAAGGTACGGAGGGCGAGCTGCCCCCTCTCGCGCGGTCCGGTCTCCCGCGGGCCGGGCTCCCGCAGTCCGGCTTCCTGCACCGGCGGATGCGAGATGCGCACCCCGGGCAGCCCGGTCTGTGCATCGGCGGCGACGCTGCCCGGGGCGTGGAACACGCAGTACAGGCCCGGCTCCAGGGTCATCAGGTGGCCGGAGACCTTGAGTTCCGCGACGAGCGTCTGGCTTGGGGCTGTGGTCATCTGGTCGCTTCCCGGACTATTGCGCCGGCGGCCATGTCGGGCGCCATCACGGCACGGCGCGATATTGCGCCGTCATAACATCTTTTTGCGACCGAATGCCCCGGGTCTTCTTGGCGCGGTGCGAAACCCGGGCGGGCCGGCCCTAGCCACGCCACCCCGCTTCCTGCAGGTCGATCATGGCCGGCGACGCGCAGAGCCGCAGCAGGGCGTCGTTGATGGCCGGTGCCGGCAGCGCCAGCGGCAGCACGGTGCCGCGTCCGGTGGCGCGCACGCGCTCCGCCTGCGCGCCGATATCGAAGCAGACGGCGTTCAGGCCGGCCCGCCAGGCCAGGGTCAGCGTGAAGCACCAGGTCTCCGGCCAGATCGACGGCAGCCAGGCGAGGTCGCATCGCTGCTCGCGGACCAGGGCGACCGCTTCCGCCTCGCGGTAGGCGCCGGTCACCTCGGAGCAGCCCGCTTCCAGCAGCGCGGCGTCGTCACGGGTCGATCCGACCAGGATGAAGTCCAGCTCCAGGTCGCGGCGGTTGCGGTCGCCAAGGCAGGCCAGCAGCACGTCGTAGCCCTTCTCCCGGCCGATGCCGCCGATGAGGCAGATCCTCGCGCGCGGCACGGCTCCCCGATGCAGGCGGAGCCGCGGCGGGGCACGGTCCGCGAAATCCTGCAGCGACACCGCCGGACGGTCCGCTTCCCAGGCCAGCAGCTCCGGCCGCACCGCCGTGAAGTGGCGCGCGATCCGCACGCACGCATCGATCGAAGGCGCCACCACCCGGCGCGCCCGCACGAATTCCGCAAGCGAGCGTTCATACAGGTCGGCGGGGGCAATCGCCTCGCCGAGCAGGCTGCCCTGCAGCGCGATGCAGGCATCGCAGCCGGCAAGGTCGGGTTCGCCGCAATAGCGCCCGGTCGGCCCGACCAGGGCGATACGCGCGCAGAAGGAGGCATAGTCGTGGATCACCATGTCGAACGGCAGGCCGAGCCGGTCGCACAGCGTGCGCAGCACCGGATGATGGCCGAGGAAATGGTGCCATTCCGCATGCACCAGCCCCTCCCCGGCCAGCAGCTCCACCAGCAGGTCGATCTCCTGCGGCAGCCGGAACACCAGGTTCGGCGTCGCGTGGCGGTCGGGCGCATCCGCCTGCGGCACATCGACCAGGCAGCCGCCACCCACCGGACGCAACACGACCGGCCGCAGTCCCCGCCTGGCGATCGACGCCGCCCGTTCGGCCACGATGCGCGATACCCCGCCGGTCTCGTCGTGGGTGATGAGCAGCACGCCGGCGGGCGGCGAGCCGCGGCCGGCAACGAAGCGCCGCCGGTCGATCCGGCGCCGCGACCGGGCAAGCGGATCGGCGGCGATATGCGCCTCGACGAGGGCGTCGTAGCCGGGATGCAGCCGGTTCAGCGTTGCCAGGTTGCGCCGCATGAGCGCGGTGCGCGCGGCGCCGACCGCCACTTCGAACGAGGCCTGGCCGACATGGCCGACATAGATGCCGGTGGCGGCGACATGCCGCCAGCCGCGCGCCGCCGAACGCAGGCAGAACTCGTTCTCCTCGGCGTAGCCCTGCGCGAACAGGTCGGTGCGAAAGACGCCGCCGCCCCGTGCGCTGTCCTGCAGGCAGTCGCGCCGGAGATAGAGGCAGTAGCCGTGCCCGGTCGGCACATCGATGACCTCGCCGCCATTGGCTGCAGCCGCCAGGGCCATCAGGGCGGCGACGCCGGCCTGGTCCGGCAACGGGTTGCCACCGCCGCGGTCGGGATAGCTGAAGATGCTGGCGTCGTTGGAGAGCGGGGTGACGCTGCCGATGTCGGGCGCGCTGTAGGCCGCCGTACGCAGCGCCTCGATGGCGCCCGGCGGCACCAGCGTGTCGCTGTTGAGCAGCATCACGTCACGGCGAGCGCAGGCGGCGATGCCGGCATTGGCGGCGCCGGGATATCCGAGGGTGCGGGGCAGCCGGATCAGCACGATCGCGCCCTCGGCGGCGAGCACGTCCAGCGCCCGCGCAAGAGCGGGTTCCGGCCCGGCATCGTCCACCACGACGATGCGCCCGGCATCGGACCGCCGCGAGGCGCGCACGCTGGCGATGCAGGCCAGTGTGCAATCCAGGCCGCCATGCACCGGGATCACCACGTCCGGGCCGGGCGCCGGCGGCCGGGATGCCGGTTGCCGCGCCGGGCCTTCGATCTGCCGCACGGGGATCCGGGTCTGCCGCACGAGGCCGGGGCGCCACGACCGGCGCAGCGCCGGGGTGATCGGGCTGCCGGTCAGTTCCCTGCCATCATCCCCGAACAGCCGCACGGTTCCCTCCGGCAGAGCCGAGAACGGGATGGAGAGCGCACGCGGACGGGTGAGCGGCGCCTCAGACTCGATCGCTTCGGCGACCGCCTCCAGCCGATGCCGGATCAGCGTGCCGTCCGCGGCCTCGATGGTCAGCAGCGGCGCGCGCTCCGCCTCGCCCGGATGCCATAGCCAGCCTTGCAGCAGCCTGCCGCCATCGAGGCATTCGACGAAGCCCTCGCAGCGCAGGATCGAGCCGATGTCGAGCGGGCTGCCGAGCAGCGCCACACCCCGTCGCCTCACCTCGATGCGGCGCGCGCTGCGCCAGTCCGGCGGCAGGCGCGCGACGGGCGCGCCATCCACCAGGACCTCGACCACCGGGCCCTGCGCGAAGGCGTCGGCGCCGTCGGCCAGCAGCCGGCCGCTGCCGTCGAGCCCGCACCAGCCGGGCCATCCGGCGTCGCGTGCAATGGCGTCCATCCCCGCCAGCAGCCACCCGGCGGGGGCATGGCGGGACAGCGCCCGGGACAACGCCCGGGCGGCGTCCCGTTGCGCGCCCACCCGGTGCAGGGCGGTCGCCAGCGCCGTCCCACCCTCGCGGAAGTCGTAGCGGCGCAACAGCCGGTTCAGCAGGTCCGCGGCGCCGGCCGCATCGCCGGTCAGCAGCCGCGACATGGCCAGAGCGAACTCCACCTGCGGAGCGCCGCCACTGATCCGCCGCGACCGCTCGAACCAGCGCCGGGCGCCGTCGTCATCGCCGGATGCGATGGCGGCCTGGCCGTGCAGGAACGCCGCCTGCGCCTGCTCCTGGGTCCAGCTCCGCCACTTCGCCCGGTGCGCCGCGGTGACCCGCGCTACCCGCAGGCGCATCGGGGATCGACCGATGCGCCCTGCCGGGCCAGCCTCAGTGTCCCGAGGCGGAGCGGACCACCTGGGCCGCCGGGCGCTCGCCCTCCGCCGGGGCCGCCGCCGGCTCGCCCAGCCGCGCCAGCTCCGCCTCGGCCTGCGCGTTGCCCTGCGACCTGGCGCGCTGCAGCCAGGTGCGTGCCTGCGGGATGTCGGTCTCGCCGGCGACGCCGCGGGCGAGGTAGCGGCCCAGCATCAGCTGCGCCTTGGCGTGCCCGCGCTCCGCCGCCTGCCGGAAGAAGCCCTGCGCCACCACCCGGTTCTCCGGAATCTCATGGCCGCCGCCATGCATCGCGCCGACCGAGAACAGCGCATTGACGTTGCCGGTCGCCGCTGCACGCTCGAACATCTCCAGCGCCGCCGCATGGTCGCGGTCGCCGCCGCGCCCGGCCAGCAGCAGCTCCGCATAGGCCAGCTGCGCATCCACCATGCCGGACTCGGCGGCGCGTGCGATCCAGTGCCGGCCCTCCTTCAGGTCGACCTCGACGCCGCGTCCCTCGGCGAGCATGCGTCCATACCAGTACTGCGCGTTGACAACGCCGTCGGCGGCACGGCGCAGCCACAGCGCCGCCTTGCGCTCGTCGCGCTCGACGCCGACGCCTTCGGCCAGGCAGACCCCGAAGTTGAACGCCGCCACCAGGTCGCCACCGGCCGCCGCCTTCTCGAAGCGTTCGCGGGTGGCGACGCGGTCGGCCTCTGCGTCAACGCCGTCATGGCCCATCACCAGGTTGGCCAGATCGACCTGCGCCGCATGGTCGCCGGCCTCGGCGGAGCGGCGGAACCAGCGCGCCGCCTCGTCCGGATCGCGCTGCACGCCCGCCCCGGTCAGGTAGAGCAGGCCGAGCGCGCGGGACGCCGCGGCGTGTCCGGCCTCCGCGGCGCGGCCATACCAGCCGGCAGCCTCGGCATAGTTCGGCGGCAGGTCGCCGCCCTTGGCATACAGGTCGCCGATCAGCGCGGCCGCCTCGCCGTCGCCGGCCAGCGCCGCCTTGCGCAGCCAGGTTTCGCCGCCGACCACGTCGCGCTGGACGCCGCGCCCCTGCATCAACGCCAGCCCGTAGCGCGCCTGCCCGGAGCGCACGCCCTTCTCGGCCGCCTGCCGGTACAGGTTGGTGGCGGCGGCGAGGTCCTGCTGCACGCCGGCGCCGCGCTCGGTCATCACGCCGAGCAGGTAGATCGCGGTGGCAAGCCCGCCGGCGGCCGCCTTGGTCAGCTCGATGGCGGCCTGCTGCTGGATCTCCGGGTCTTCCGCACGGGCGAGCAACGCAAGCCCGAGGCCGAGCGCGCCCTGCGCCGAGCCGGCGGCGGCCGACTGGCGATACCAGTGGCCGGCCTTCTCGAGATCGCGCAGCTCTTCCGGGCCGGAGGTCAGGATGTAGCCGTACAGCGCCTGCCCGTCGGGAGACCCCGCCTTCGCCGCCCGCTCCGCCCAGTAGGCTGCCTGGATGAAATCGGCGCGGGCGGTCTCCTGCTGCGGCGCCTGCGAGAACAGCGCCATCGTGCCGCCGCCGGCCGAGCCCAGGCCGAACAGGTGCAGCGTCGCCAGCACGAACTGTGCCTCGACCCAGCCGGCCTCGGCGGCGCGCTGCATCCAGCGTGCACCCTCCTCGCGGCTGACCGGCACCCCGGCGCCGTCCAGATAGGCGCGGCCGACCCGGAACTGCGCCTCCGGGATTCCGGCGGCGGCGGCTGCGGTCAGTGCAGCGAAGGCGCGCCTGGTGTCGCCGGCCTCGATCAGCTCAAGGCCGTACGCGAGTTTGCCGGCCGGCGAGAACAGCGACGCCAGGTAGTGTCGAAATAGACTGGCCATCCGAAACGTCGCCTCGCTGGGCCTGGTAATGCGTCGAGTGATCGATGGAACAAGGTCGCGGCCGGCGCTGCCCCCGGACGGCTAGGATGCTCAGGGTTCGCGCATGCCTTCGGTCGCCACCGGCAGCACGGAGCTGAGCAGGTAGCGCAGGATGGTGCGCTTGCCGACCTTGATGTCGGCGGTCACCGGCATGCCGGGCGTCGGGTGGAAGTAGTTCGGCACGCCGTGCAGGGTGTAGCCGTCGACGCGCAGGCGGATCCGGTAGTAGGTGTCCGGCGAGCCGCCGGGCATCGCGCTGCCCTGGCTGTCGCCGCCCTGCGACTGGCTGGCCTGCTGCTGATCCTTGGTGAAGCTGTCGGCGCTGACGTTGCGGACGGTCGCGGTGGCGCCGCCGTACTGGGTGTACGGGAAGGTCGCGAACTTGATCAGCGCCTGATCGCCTAGCTTCACGTAGCCGGAGTCGGAGCCCTTCAGCCTGGCCTCCACCTCCAGCGGCGCGTCGAGCGGCACCAGCGTGATGAACTGGGTCGCCGGGCTCAGCACCGAGCCGATCGACACCTTGGCGATGGTCAGCACCACGGCGTCGGCCTGGGCGCGCATCACCACCAGGCTCTGCCGCAGCACCGCCTTCTCCAGGTCGCCGCGCGCCTCGTAGTACTTGTGCTGGGCCTCGGAGAGGTCCTGGTAGATCTGCGCCTTCCAGTTCTGCACGAAGCCTTCCTGCTCGGCGACCATCGCCGACAGCTTGCCGCGCGCGCCGGCGGCGTTCTCCTGCGCGGTCACCTGCGAGCGCTGCATCTCCATCAGGTCGTCCTGCGCCGACAGCGACGACAGCCGGCTGCCGACCTGGTCGCGCTGCAGCTGGACGCGCATGTTGCGCACGTCCTTGGCCAGCTTGACGCGGCCGGCATACATCGCCGCCGACGCCTGGTAGCCGGTGACATCCGACCGCAGCGCGCTGATCTGCTGGGTGTAGTTGTTGAGCTTGGCGCGGAACTCGGCCTGGCGGCGCATGTACGCGGCGGCTTCAGCGGTGGAGGCCGGGTTGGCGAGGTCGGCCCGGAACAGTGTCCCCGCCGCCTCCGCCTGCAGCCGGTTCACCTGCGCCTCGTAGGCATAGGTCTGGGCGCGCAGGTTGTTCTCGTCGGCGCCGGCGATGGTCGGGTCGAGATGCGCGAGCACCTGGCCCTTGTGCACCACCTCGCCTTCCTTGACGTCGATCGACTTCACGATCGCGGTCTCCAGCGGCTGCACCAGCATGGTGCGCGCCGTGGAGACCAGCTCGCCGGGCGTGGTGACCACGCGGTCCAGCGGGAAGGTGCCCATCACCGTCAGCATGGTGATCGCCAGCGCGCCCACGATCCAGATGATCCAACGCGCCACCGGCAACGGCGGCATCGCCACCAGGGCGGCGCTCGGCGAGTGGAATTCGAGAAGCGCCTGCGGCAGCTCCTCCTCGCGCATGCGGCGGCGCGGCGGACGCTTCGGGCTATCGGGGCGGCCGGGAACGGGGCCGCCGGCGGTGACGAGATCCTTGCTGGCCATGGCTCAGTCTCCCTCTGCCAGCAGCGGGGCGGGTGTCACCCGCTTGTTGCCCTGCGGATCGAGATGGCGGTTCTGCTGCAGCCAGAGCTGGCGGTAGATGGCGCAGCGCTCGACCAGCACCTCGTGCGGCGCGAGGTCGGCGACCTTGCCGCGCTCCATCACCAGGATCAGGTCGCAATCGACCAGCGACGACAACCGGTGCGACACGATGATCATCGTGCGGCCCTTGCTGATGCGCTTGAGGTTGGCGTTCACCAGCGCCTCGCTTTCCGGATCGAGCGCCGAGGTCGCCTCGTCCAGGATCATCAGCTTGGGATCGGTGATCACCGCGCGCGCGATGGCGAGGCGCTGCCGCTGACCGCCGGAGATGTTGGTCGAGCCCTCCTCGATCCAGGTCTCGTAGCCGCCGGGCATGCGCTCGATGAACTCCTCGGCGCCGGCGAGGCGGGCGGCGCGCACCGCATCCTCCAGCGTCAGGCCCGGGCGATTGGCGGTGATGTTGTCACGGATGGTGCCGCGGAAGAGGAAGTTGTCCTGCAGCACCACGCCGAACGACTTGCGCAGATGCGTCAGGTTGATCTCGCGCAGGTCGACGCCGTCGAGCTTGAGGAAGCCGGTGTAGTTGCGGCTGACGCCCTGCAGCAGGCGGGTGAGGGTCGACTTGCCGGAGCCGGACCGCCCGACGATGCCGAGCGAGGTGCCGGCGGGGATCTCGAAGTTGACCTCGTCCAGCGCCTTGGTGCTGCCGGCCGGGTAGGTGAAGTTGACGTCCTCGAACGACAGCGCACCCTCGATGCGCGGACGCATGCCGTTGGTCAGCGCCTTGGTCTCGGTCGGCTGGTTCAGCACCGCACCCGCCTCGCCGAGCGCCGAGCGCACCTCGGTGAATTCCTCAAGCAGCTTGGCCAGCGAGACGAGTGGCGAGGCGACGCGGCCGCCCAGCATCATGAAGGCGACCAGCCCGCCGGCGCCGAGCGTGCTGCTGCCGGTCAGCAGCAGGTAGGCGCCGACCAGGATCACGCCGCGGCTGATGAACATCTCGAGTGGCATCGACAGCGTCGACGGCCAGTTCGCCATCCGCCCGGCATCGAGCTTGGCGCGCACCACGTCGGCGGTGGCGACGTCCCACTCGACGCGGCGCGACGGCTCCAGCGCCAGGGTCTTCAGCGTGCGTATGCCGGCGACGCTTTCGTACATGATGTTGGCGCGGCGCATCTCGGCGGCGATCACGCGGCCGATCAGGCGGCCGACCGGGCCGATGAAGATCACCACCAGCAGGCCGATCAGCCCGGCGGCGGCCATCGTCATCCAGGCCAGCGTGGAGGACATGAAGAACAGGAACGGCAGGATTACCATCAGGGTGAACATGTCGAGGAAGGTGCTCATCAGCTTGCCGGTGATGAAGTCGCGCACCTTGTAGATCTGCGCCACGCGGCCGATCACGGTGCCGGCCTGCTGGCGCTCGAAATATTCCAGCGGCAGCGACAGCAGCCGCGAGAAGATCACCAGCGCGATGCGGCTGTCGAGCCGTGTGGAGAGCACCAGGACGATCTCGCGCCGTCCGTAGCTGAGCAGCGTCTCGTACGAGGTCAGCGTGAGGATGATCATCGAGATGGCGATCAGGGTGGCCATCGAATGATGGTTCACCACCTTGTCGATCACCTGCATGACGATCAGCGCGGGAAAGATCGTGAGCAGGGAAAGCACGACGGAGGCGATCGAGATGTCGCGCAGCGAGCGGCGCTCGCGCAGCACCATCCGCGTCAGCCAGGCGAGGTTGATCGGCGCCTCGTTCTCCGACTGGTTTCGGCTGCGCTGCACCAGCACGACGTCGCCGGTCCAGACCTGCGAGAGCCGCAACTCGTCGACGGCGACCGGAATATCGCCCTCGGTGCCCATCGGATCGCGCAGCCACACCACGCCGCGCGCGGGATCGGCGCCCACGAAAAGGCCGGCGCCGCCATCCTTGAAAATCAGCACGAAGGGCGGCGTGTTCGTCATGCGGACCAGGTAGCGGAACTTGAGCGACATCGCCTTGGCGACCATGCCCTGCTCGCTCAGCCACTGCACCAGGCTCGCCGGCGACGGGGTTACTTCGGTGATCGGGCCGCGATAGTCGGCGGCCACCAGTTCGGCGCCGTGGTAGCGCGCCGCCGCCATGATCGCGCGCAGGCGCACCAGACGACCGTCTACCTGCGCGCCCGCGCCGCCTGGCTCACCATGTGTCGCGCCACCAGTCGCGGACGAATTATCGCTGGTATGTGCCACGGGCTTCCCTCTGTACAACTCATCATCGCGGCTGAAACGACGTGGCGCGATGAACGCGGCCGCCAGCATGACCAGACCGGTCCGCAGCGCTGCCGGGATCAACCGGAACGAGCAATCCGGCGGCGAGCCTTAGCATGAAGGCCCGGTTTTTTCCGATAAAATTTCGCTACTGCGCCGCAATGACAGGATCTGCTTTGTCTAAAAAAATATATTGGCGCGATCGTTTCGACATTACTTATCGATCGTTGCGTCTGTCGCGACATAGCATCCCGAGAGGAACGGATCGGTTTCCAGCAGCATGCGCAACGATGCCGCCTCGTCAGGCAGCAGCACGGCGGTCACGCCACGGAAGAAGCCGATCTCGCCCTTCGCACGCGCCTGGAACAGGCTGGTCAGGATGCGCGCGAGTTCCGGGCGAGAGCAGCAGGCGCAGGCGGGGCCATGCGGGCCGGGCGCCGGTCCGGCCAGCCCCGCGGGCAGGCGCACCATGGCCGTCCAGCCGGGCACCGCCCCCGCCGGGAGCCCGGCGGACAGCAGCAGGGCCTGCCCGGAGCGCGGCAGGTCCGGGCAGCGTGGCAGGAAATCGACGGCGATGCGGGCGTCTATGAACAGGGTCGTGCTCCCGATACTGGACAGCGGGCGGCGCGCGGACCACAAGGTCCGCCCCACTTGCTCCGCCGCAAGCAATCCCGACCTGTGCCCATATGCTTGACGCTTGATCTGCCCGAGGCCGTGCCGTCATGACAAGACCCCACCTACTCGATGCCCTGCGCGACCAGGTGCTGCTGTGCGACGGCGGCATGGGCTCGCGGGTTCAAAGCCTGACGCTCGACGTCGAGGCGGACTACTGGAACCGCGAGAACTGCACCGAGGTGCTGAACCTGTCGCGGCCGGAGCTGGTGCGCGAGATCCATCGCGGCTACTTCGAGGCCGGCGCCGACATGGTCGAGACCAACAGCTTCGGCGGCTCGCCGATCACGCTGGCCGAGTTCGACCTCGAGGATCGCACCCACGAGATCAACCGCATCGCCGGCGAGCTGGCCCGCGAGGCGGCCGACAGCTTCTCGGACGGCCGCCACCGCTGGGTGATCGGCTCGATCGGCCCGGGCACCAAGCTGCCGAGCCTGGGCAACATCGCCTACGATCCGCTGGAGGCGGCCCTCGCCGCGCAATGCCGCGGCCTGATCGCCGGCGGCGTCGATGCGCTGCTGATCGAGACCTGCCAGGACACGCTGCAGATCAAGGCGGCCGTCAACGGCGCCAAGCTGGCCCGCCTGGAAGCCGGCACCGACACCCCGATCTTCGTGCAGGTCACCGTCGAGACCACCGGCACCCTGCTGGTTGGCCCCGACATCGCGGCGGCGGCCACCACCATCCACGCCCTCGACGTGCCGCTGCTCGGACTGAACTGCGCCACCGGGCCGCAGGAGATGGCCGAGCACGTCCGCTGGCTGGCCACCAACTGGCCCGGCCTGCTGTCGGTGCAGCCCAATGCCGGCCTGCCGGAGCTGGTGAACGGGCAGACGCATTATCCCCTGGGAGCCGCCGAGATGGCGTCCTGGGTGGAGCGCTTCATCGCCGAGGACGGGCTCAACCTGATCGGCGGCTGCTGCGGCACCTCGACCCCGCATATCCAGGCGATGGACGCCATGCTGCGCAAGCGCGCCGGCAGCGGCTCCCGGCCGGTCCCCGTGAAGCGATCGCCGGTCTGGGTGCCGTCGGTGGCCAGCCTGTACAGCCAGGTGCCGTTGCGCCAGGAGAACAGCTACTTCTCGATCGGCGAGCGTTGCAACGCCAACGGCTCGCGCAAGTGGCGCGAACTGCAGGAGACCGGCGACTGGGACGGCTGCGTGTCGGTCGGGCGCGAGCAGGTCGCCGAGGGCTCCAACAGCCTCGACATCTGCACCGCCTTCGTCGGCCGCGACGAGGTCGCCGAGATGAACGAGGTGATCACACGTTTCACCAGCAGCGTGAATGCGCCGCTGGTGATCGACAGCACCGAGACCAACGTCATCGAGGCGGCGCTCAAGCTGCATGGCGGCAAGCCGATCATCAACTCGATCAATTTCGAGGATGGCGAGCAGGCCGCCGCCGACCGGCTGATCCTGGCCAAGAAGTTCGGCGCCGCGGTGATCGCGCTGACCATCGACGAGGAGGGCATGGCCAAGACCCCGGAGCGCAAGCTCGCGGTGGCGACGCGCCTGGTCGAGTTCGCCTGCGACAAGCACGGCCTGCCGCAATCGGACCTGCTGATCGACCCCCTCACCTTCACGGTGGCGACCGGGTCCGAGGACGACCGCAAGCTCGGCGAGTGGACCATCGAGGGCATCAGGCTGATCCGGAAGAAATACCCCGACATCCAGATCATCCTCGGCCTGTCCAACATCTCGTTCGGACTGAATGCCGCCGCGCGCGCGGTGCTGAACTCGGTGTTCCTCGACCATGCGGTGCGGGCCGGCATGTCCGGCGCGATCGTGCATGTCAGCAAGATCCGCCCGCTGCACCTGCTCGCCGCCGAGGAGGTTCAGGTCGCCGAGGACCTGATCTACGACCGCAGGCGCGAAGACTACGATCCGCTGCAGCGGCTGCTCGAGCTGTTCGCCGACCGCAAGCTGGCCGACGTCGCCAAGAAGGGCCGTGCCGAGACCGTCGAGGAGCGGCTGCGCGACCGCATCGTCGATGGCGATCGCAAGGGGCTGGAGGCCGAGCTCGACCTCGCGATGCTGACCAACAAGCCCTTGGACATCATCAACACCATCCTGCTCGACGGCATGAAGACGGTGGGCGAGCTGTTCGGCTCGGGCAAGATGCAGCTGCCGTTCGTGCTGCAGTCCGCCGAGACCATGAAGGCCGCGGTGGCGCATCTCGAGCCGCACATGGAGCGCGTCGAGGGCCAGGAGCGCGGCACCATCGTGCTGGCCACGGTGAAGGGCGACGTGCACGACATCGGCAAGAACCTGGTCGACATCATCCTGACCAACAACGGCTACCGGGTGGTCAACCTCGGCATCAAGGTGCCGCTCGCCGACATGGTGGCGGCCGTGAAGAAGGAGCGCGCGCACGCCATCGGCATGTCCGGGCTGCTGGTGAAATCCACCGTGGTGATGCGCGAGAACCTCGAGGAGATGGCGCGCCAGGGGCTCGATATCCCGGTGCTGCTGGGCGGGGCCGCGCTGACCCGCAACTATGTCGAGGAGGATTGCGTCGCCGCGTATGGCACGTCGGGGCGCGTCGCCTATGCGCGCGACGCCTTCGATGGTCTCGGGCTGATGGACAAGGTCAGCACCGGCGGCTTCGATGACTACCTGGCGGCGCTGAAATCGCGGCGCGGCAACAAGGCGCGGGCGAACAAGCGGGAGCCGGAGCAGCAGGAGAACCGCGGCTTCGCGCCGGTCGACGTGGCCGCCGTGCAGGCACGCCGGCGCGGCCTCAATGCCGGCCTCGATCCGGTGGAGCCGCCGTTCTGGGGACCGCGCACCATCGAGGCGACGCCCGAGGCGGTGCTGCCGTTCCTCAATGAGCGCAGCCTGTACCAGTTCCAGTGGGGCTTCCGGAAGCAGGGCCGCTCCCTGGAGGAGTTCCTCGGCTGGGCCAAGCAGGAGCTTCGCCCGGTGCTGCGGCGTATGCTGGCACTGGCCAATGCCGAGCAGATCCTGCGGCCGCAGGCGGTGTACGGCTACTGGAAGGCGGCCGGACAGGGCAACGACCTGATCCTGTTCGAGCCGGACGGCAGCACCGAGGTGGCGCGCTTCACGCTGCCCCGCCAGCCACGCGAGGACGGCGCCTGCATCGCCGATTTCGTGCGTGACATCGACGACAACGTGCGCGACGTGATCGGCCTGCAGGTGGTGACCGTCGGCCAGAAGGCGTCCGACATCGCGCGAGACTGGTTCGAGGGCAACCGCTACCAGGACTACCTCTACCTGCACGGCCTGTCGGTCGAGATGGCGGAAGCGATGGCGGAGTATGCCCACAAGCGGATGCGCGCCGAGCTGGGCTACTCGTCCGAGGACGACCGCGACATGGACAAGCTGCTGCAGCAGGGCTACCGCGGCTCGCGCTACTCGTTCGGCTATCCGGCCTGCCCGAAGCTGGAGGACCAGGTGCCGCTGCTCGGCCTGCTGGAGGCGGAACGGGTCGGCGTCACGCTGTCGGACGGCTACCAGCTGCACCCCGAGCAATCGACCAGCGCGCTGGTGATCCTGAACCCGCACGCGAAGTACTTCACGGTTTGACCCCGGCCACGGCGCCCGCCACCGCCGGCGTGGAAGCCTCCGAGCGGGCCTTCACCATGCTCTGGAACGCCGCGCTGCACGAGGCGACCCGGCAGGATCTCTCGGCGCCGATCCTGATCGCCCGCGTCGCCCGGGAGGCCGGCATCGAGGCGATGGCCTGCGTCGGCGCCGCGGTCACCCATGACCGGGCGGCGCTGATCGGGCATTCGGCGGAACTGGTCGGCATGCTGACCCTGCTGTGGGCCACTGCCGGGGTGGAGCCGGAGGAGATCTGGACCGAGCTGCACAAGCGCGAGCGGATCGGCACCCTGCTGCACGAGATGGCCTACAAGCCGGGCCGCCCGAAACGGCGGCTGACCCGGCCCTGGCGGGTCGACAGCACCAAGCTGCCCTGAGCGAACGATCCGGCCGATGAGCACCAGAGCGGCCAGCCCGGCCGTCCCCGGCGGCAAGCTCCGGCGCGAGCTGGTGATCGCCGCGATGCTGATCTCGAGCTTCATGGCGGCGATCGAGGTCACCGTGATCAGCACCGCCATGCCCACCATCGTGGCCCGCCTCGGTGGCTTCAGCCTGTTCTCCTGGGCGTTCGGCGCCTACCTGCTGACCCAGGCGGTGGTGACGCCGATCTACGGCCGGTGCGCCGACAGCTTCGGCCGCAAGCCGGTCTATCTCGCGAGCGCCGCCCTGTTCCTGGCCGGCTCGCTGTTGTGCGGCTGCGCGTGGAGCATGCCCTCGCTGATCCTGTTCCGCGCCATGCAGGGGATCGGCGGCGGCGGCCTGGTCCCGCTCGCCACCACCATCATCGGCGACGTCTCGGAACCGGCCGACCGGCCGCGCATGATGGGCTACGTCTCCGGCATCTGGGGCATCTCCGCCATCGTCGGCCCGCTGCTCGGCGCCTTCTTCGTGAACTCGCCGGGCGGGGTCTTCGGCTGGCCGTTCGTGTTCTGGATCAACCTGCCGATCGGCCTCGCTGCGATGGCGATGGTCGTGCGCTACCTGCATGAGCCGCCGCGCACCGGCCGCCACCGGCCGATCGACATCCCCGGCGCCGGGCTGCTGATCATCGGGATCGGTCTCGTCATGCTGGTGCTGGTGCAGGCGCAGACGCTCGCTGCCGCCAGGATCGCGGGCCTGCTCGGCGCCGGTGTGCTGGCCCTGCTGGCGTTCGCCTGGCGCGAGCGCCGGCTGGACGACCCGCTGCTGCCGGCGCATCTGCTGCGCCGGCGCACCATCCTCGCCGCCACCCTTTCGGCCGCTCTCTGCGGCGGCGTGATGCTGGGCATCACCGCCTCGCTGCCGACCTGGGTGCAGGGTGTCGCCGGCGGCAATGCCTTGTCGGCCGGGATCGTCCTAGGGGTGCTGTGCGTCTGCTGGACCTCGACCACCATGCTGCTGAGCCGGAGACTGGCCCGGCTGCGGGTCCGCCCCGTCGCCATCGCGGGCTCGGTCGCGCTGCTCGCGGGCAGCCTCGGATTGCTGGGCATCGGCGCCGGGCACAGCCTGCTGTGGCTCGACCTGTGCTGCTGCGCGCTCGGCGTCGGGCTTTCCATCAACAGCCTGGTCTTCACCATCGCGGTGCAGTCCGGTGTCGCCCGCGCCGACCGCGGCCGGGCGATGGCGCTGTTCTATTTCAGCCGCCTGATCGGCCAGGCGCTCGGCGCCACCGCGTTCGGCGGCCTGCTGAACCACGGCCTGTCAGTCCGTGCTCCCGATGACCACACGATCGTCGGCGTCCTCGTCGATGCCGGGCAGCGGTCCTCCCTTCCTGCGCCGCATCTGCATCGCCTGGTCGGTGCGCTGGCTCACGCGCTGCACGCCGACTTCTACCTTGCCGTGGCGCTGAGCGCGGCCGTGCTGCTGGTCGCCCTGCTGGTGCCGCGCCGGGAGCGGCTGGGCCAGGAGGCATAGCGGCCAAGCCGATGCGGGACTGGTGCAATGCACGGTGCGGGGCGATATACCCGGCGCGCCGGGCCGGGGATGGCCCAAGCTTGGACGGGGCGGCATGAACTGGGTCGATGCGGTGATGCTGGCGTTCGTTGCGCTCTCGGTACTGGTCGGGCTGCTGCGCGGCCTCGCGCGCGAGATGCTCGGGTTGGCGGCCTGGATCGTCGCGGCGCTGCTCGCCACCCATTACTACGGCGTGGCGCTGCCGCTCGCCGGCCGGCTGGTCGATGATGGCCTGATCGCCGACGTGCTGGCCTTCACCGTCGTGTTCGTCGCCATCCTGATCGGCCTGTCGATCGCCGCCACGCTGCTGAGCCGGCTGGTCCGGCTGTCGCTGCTGGGCGGCATCGACCGCGCGCTCGGCGCCGCCTTCGGGCTGGCGAGGGGTGGCGCCCTGCTGGTGCTGGCCTACATCCTGTTTGCCGTCGTGCTTCCGCCGCCGGATTGGCCGTCGCCGGTGCGCCAGGCGGCGGCGCTCCCATATCTGGACCAGGGCGCGCATTATGCCATTGCCCGCGCGCCGGTCCGCTGGCGCAGCATGCTGCCGGAGATCGGTCCGCAGAACGCGCCCGATGGCGGCACAGTCGATACCGGGCTTGCGACCGGTCGGACCAAGGAGAGTTTCTGACATGGTCGAGTTCCCGCCGCTGACCTACAGCCTGGACGGACACGACGACGACAAGCCGCACGAGGAATGCGGCGTGTTCGGCATCTGGAACGCGCACGACGCTGGCGCGATGACCGCACTCGGGCTGCATGCCCTGCAGCATCGCGGCCAGGAGGCCACCGGCATCGTCAGCTACAACGACGAGACCCGGCCCGGCGTCACCGGCTTCCATACCCACAAGGGCATGGGGCTGGTCGGCGACGTGTTCAGCGACGCGCGCATCATCGCCGGCCTGCCGGGTCACTCGGCGATCGGCCACAACCGCTACGCCACCACGGGTGCCACCATCCTGCGCAACGTGCAGCCGCTGTTCGCCGAGTTCGAATTCGGCGGCCTGGCGGTGGCGCACAACGGCAACCTCACCAACGCGCTGTCGCTGCGTCGCGCACTGGTCCGCCGCGGCTGCATCTTCCAGTCCACCACCGACAGCGAGGTGTTCATCCACCTGATCGCGATCAGCCTGTATTCGACGGTCAACGACCGGCTGATCGATGCGCTCAAGCAGGTGGTCGGCGCCTACTCGCTCACCGTGCTGACCCAGCAGGCCCTGATCGGCGTGCGCGATCCACTCGGCGTGCGGCCATTGATCCTGGGCCGCATCGCCAACGAGGCCGGTGCAGACAAGGCTGCAGGTCCGGCCTGGGTGCTGGCCAGCGAGAGCTGCGCGCTCGACATCGTTGGCGCCGAGTTCGTGCGCGACGTCGAACCCGGCGAGATCGTGGTGATAGACCATTCCGGTGTGCGATCGATCAAGCCGTTCGCGCCGAAGCGTGGCCACTTCTGCGTGTTCGAATACATCTATTTCGCACGGCCGGACTCGGTGCTGGATGGCCATGCGGTATACGACGCGCGCAAGCGCATCGGCGCCGAGCTTGCACGCGAGAGCGCCGTCGAGGCCGATGTCATCGTTCCGGTACCGGATTCCGGCGTGCCGTCGGCGATGGGCTATTCGGTGGAGAGCGGCATCCCGTTCGAGCTCGGCATCATACGCAACCACTATGTCGGCCGCACCTTCATCGAGCCGACCGACCAGATCCGCAACCTTGGCGTCAAGCTCAAGCATTCCGCCAACCGCGCCACCATCGAGGGACGCCGCGTCATCCTGGTGGACGATTCCATCGTGCGCGGCACCACCAGCCGCAAGATCGTCGAGATGGTACGCGCCGCCGGCGCCACCGAGGTGCACATGCGCATCTCGTCGCCACCGACGACGCATTCCTGCTTCTACGGCATCGACACGCCGGAGCGCAGCAAGCTGCTGGCGGCGCAGCACACCGTCGAGGAGATGGCGCATCTCATCGGCGCCGACAGCCTCGCCTTCATCTCGCTCGACGGGCTGTATCGCGCGCTCGGCCGGCCGGGGCGCGATCCCGAGCAGCCGTTCTATTGCGACGCCTGCTTCACCGGCCAGTATCCGATCAGCCTCGCCGACGTGGATGTGGATAGCCAGGCGCGGCAGACGGAACTCGTCACCTCCCGCTGAACGTGCCGCCACCGCTGCAGGACAGCGTGGCGCTGGTCACCGGCGCCAGCCGCGGCATCGGCCGGGCCGTCGCCTGCGCGCTGGCGGCCCTCGGCGCGCACTGCGTGCTGACGGCGCGCAGCCCGGGCGGCCTCGAGGAGACCGACGATCTGGTCCGGACGGCGGGCGGGGCGGGCTGCACCCTGCTGCCGCTCGATCTCGAGGACGGCGCCGCCCTCGACGGCATCGGACCGAGCCTGGCCAGCCGGTTCGGGCGGCTCGACATACTGGTGCACGCCGCGGCCACCCTCGGCGCCCTCACCCCGGTGCCGCACGCCACCGACCGCGATTTCGCGCGTAGCCTGGCGGTCAACGCCACGGCGTCATGGCGGCTGATACGCACCACGTCGCCGCTGCTGCTGGCCTCACCCGCCGGTCGCGCCGTCTTCCTCACGGACGCCCATGCACGCTCCCCGGTCGCCTACTGGGGCCTGCTCGGCGCCGGCAAGGCGGCGATGGAGAACCTGGTGCTGAGCTGGGCCGACGAGGTCGCGTCGCACCGCCGGCTGCGCGTCAACCTGTTCGATCCCGGCGCGGTGGCGACCCGGCTGCGCGCGCAGGCGATGCCGGGCGAGGATGCCTCGGGGCTTCCCCGTCCGGAGGCGGTGGCGGATGCCGTCGTGGCGCTGTGCCTGCCAGGATCCGCGCGGCATGCCGATCTGGTGACGCCGGCCACCACGTCCACTCACCCCGACCGCCCCACGCGCGCGTAGAGAACCGGCGGCACGCCGACATGGCGGGTGAAGGCGGTGCTGAAGGTGCTGGCCGAGGCGTAGCCGACCTGCTCCGCGACCACCGCCACGCCGGTGCGCTCCCGGCGCAGCAGGTCCTTGGCCAGCGTCATGCGCCAGCCCAGCAGATACTCCATCGGCGCCACGCCGACCTCGCTGCGGAAGCGCTCGAAGAAGCCTGATCGCGACAGCGCCGCCCTGCGCGCCAGCTCGCCCACCGTCCAGGCCTGGCGCGGGCGGTCATGCATCTGCCGCAGCGCCACCGCCAGCCGGTGGTCGGCGAGACCGCGCAGCAGGCCGGGCGAAGCCGCAGGACCCGCGGTACAGCGCAGCGCCTCGATGAGCACGATCTCGAGCAGCCGCGCCAGCACCATGTCGCGCCCGGGTCGGTCGGCGCGCGACTCCTCGTTCAGGACGGTGACGAGCGTGGTGAGGCGCTGCTGCCCACGAACGTGCAGGAGGTGCGGCAGCAGCGATACCAGCAGATCGGCATCATCCGAGCCGAAGGCAAAATGTCCCAGCAGAACCCGTATGTCCGGCGGCGCATCGGCGTCGCCGAGCCGGAAAGTGCCGGGGCCGGTCTCGACCGGAACGAACTCGACGCCGGCCGGGGGCGCCTCGATGCTGCGCATGGTGAAGTCGTGAGCCGCCGGCACCAGCACGAAGTCGCCGGCTTGCAGGGTAAGCGGCGCCTCGCCCGGCAACAGCAGGCGGCAGGCGCCGTCGAGCAGCACGCAGTAGAACGGGCGCCCCTCCTCGGATCGGCGCACCGACCAGGCGCCGGAGGCGCTGACGCGTTTCGAGAACGAGGCATTGGGCTGCAGCAGGCCGACGACCTGGGTAAGCGGATCGGACATTTCTGGACTTTGGCCAATGCCTGGTGGACTGCGGATCGTATCACGTCCGTGGCTGCGGCCCTACCCTGCCGACTTCCCCCTTCGACAGGAGCCCCACATGGCAACTATCCTCATCACCGGATGCTCGTCCGGCTTCGGCCTCGACATCGCCGGGCTGTTCCTCGACCGCGAATGGAGCGTGATCGCGACCATGCGCACGCCGCGCCACGACCTGCTGCCGGCTTCCGACCGGCTACGCATCCTGCCGCTCGACGTGACCGACGCCGGCAGCATCGCGCAGGCGGTGGAGACCGCCGGCCCGATCGACGTGCTGGTGAACAACGCCGGCGTCGGGATGCTCAACACCGTGGAGGAGCTGTCGATGGCCAAGGCGCGCGAGGTCTTCGAAACCAACACGTTCGGCACCATCGCGATGACCAGCGCGGTGCTGCCGCAGTTCCGCCAGCGCCGGGCCGGCGTCGTCGTCAACGTGACGTCCAGCGTCACCCTGCGCTCGCTGCCGCTGCTCTCGGTCTACACCGCCAGCAAGGCCGCGGTGAACGCATTCACGGAGTCGATGGCGCTCGAGCTCGAGCAGTTCGGCGTCCGGGTCCGGCTGGTGCTGCCGGGCCGTGCACCGGATACCGCTTTCGGTGCCAACGTCCGTGCCCGCATGGGGCTGGACATCCCGCCTGCCTACACCGACCTGGCGGCGCTTGTGTTCGCCCGGTTGCATGAGACGACCGGTGCGGTGACCCACGCGGCCGACGTTTCCGAGGCGGTGTGGCGCGCAGCCACCGATCCGGCGTGTCCGATGAAGCTGCCTGCAGGGGCGGACGCGGTGGAGTGGTTCGGGCCGGCGTCGGCGGCGGCTTGAGCCGCGAACTTCAAGGTAGCGCCGGTCCGCCACCCGCCTGGATGCCGCCTTCCATGCCCATGCCGCCATTGGCGCCGCCCGGCCCCATCCCGCCATTGCCGAGATAGTCGGGCGTCGCCGGTCCGCTATCGTGGATGATCATCGGCGCCGGCTCGGATCCCGGCGGCAGCGGGCCGCAAGCGCACAGCCCGATGGTCAGGGCAAGGCAGGCAAGGATCGCGAGCGGCATCTTCATGGCGGGACCAAGCCTCCGGCACGCTGTCCGGTTGACGGCTCGCCACCTGTTGATGACCGGAACCCGGCCCCCGCGAACCGGCGCATCACCACTTCGGCCAGCAGGCTGGCGCCGGCGCCGGTCGCGCCCGGTGCGATACTGGCGCAGCGCCGCGCATCTGCAGGCGTTCGCCGGCGCCGCCGACCGCGCGCAGCTACCAGCCTGGCGAGCCTCCCGGCGTCGCGTCGGCACCGGTGGCGATCTCAGAATCTGGCATGAGACCTCCGTCATACCCGCCGGAGCCCACGGATCCCTCTACGTGAACATTCCGCCGCGCGGTCTCGGCCGGATCGGCAGGCTGGAACCGGCCCGGAAGCCGACGGGCCTCGGCGGCGGGGCGCCTCGCCGGGGCGGGCCGGCACGCCATGCCTCAGGCCGGGTAGCCCAGCACCGCCCCCTCGACCCGCAGGGCAACGATCCGGCCGGGTTCGGGCATCGCGTAGCCCGGCACCCGCGCCGAAACCAGCTCCCCCGAATGCTGCAGCCTGATCTCGACCAGCGAGTCGTGACCGCCGAAACCCGCGCGCTCCACCACGCCGCGCGGGCCGTCGTCCGAGGCAGTGGTCTCGATCAGCCGGATCTGCTCCGGGCGTATCATGACCTCGATGCGACCATGCGCCGGCCGCAGCAGATGGAGCGATCCCAGCGCACAATGCACCCGGGCGCCGTCTGCCTCGCCCGGTAACAGCACCGCCTCGCCGATGAAGCCGGCCAGCGCGGCATCCGCCGGCTGCCGGTACAGCACGTCCGGCGTCGCCACCTGCACCATCCGGCCGCTGCGCAGCACCGCTACCTGGTGCCCGAGCGACAGCGCCTCGGCCTGGTCGTGCGTCACCAGCACCGCGGTGGCGCCGACGGCGGCGAGCGCGGCGGCCACGCTGCTGCGGGTCTCCTCGCGCAAGGCGGCATCGAGCGCGGAGAACGGCTCGTCGAGCAGCACCAGCGCCGGCGACGGTGCGAGCGCGCGCGCCAGCGCCACGCGCTGCTGCTCACCGCCGGACAGCTCGTGCGGCTGGCGGGTGGCGAACCGGGCCGGCAGCCCGACCGCCTCCAGCAGCGCCGCCGCCCGCCCGAGGTCGCGACGCAAGGCGCGCGGCAGGCCGAACAGCACGTTCCCCGCGACCGTGAGATGCGGGAACAGCGCGCCATCCTGCGCCACGTAGCCGATCCGCCGCCGATGCGCCGGCACATGCAGGCCGTCCCCCGCCAGCAGCCGGCCGCCGACACGGATGCTGCCGGCATCGGCGCGCTCGAAGCCGCACAGCAGGCGCAGCAGCGTGGTCTTGCCGCCACCCGACGCGCCCAGCACGGCGAGCAGGCTGCCGGACGGCACCTGCAGGTCGATGCCGGACAGCACCGCGCGGCCCGCGAACGACTTGCCGAGGCCTTCGACGACGAGCTCGGCGGTCTCGGCCTGGCGGAGGCTCACGACATCCCCGCGACACCGGCGCCGTACCGGCGCACCAGCAGCCAGGTCGACAGCAGCGACAGCGTCACCATCAGCGCCGCGTAGGGCGCCGCGGCGGCGAAGGCCAGCGTCGAGGTGTCCACCCAGACCTGGGTCGCCAGCGTGCGGGTGCCGATCGGCGACAGCAGCAGCGTGGTGGTGAGCTCGGTCACGGTGGAGACGAACACCAGCGCCGCCGCCGCACCCAGCCCGGGTCCGGCCACCGGCAGCAGCACGCGCCGGAAAAGTTCCGGCCAGGCGAGGCCGAGCGACCGCGCCGCCTCGTCGAGACCGCGCGGCACCTGCGCGAAGGCGGTCCGCACGCCGACCAGCGCCAGCGGCAGGAACAGGATCGAGTAGGCCACCACCAGCAGGCCGGCGCTCTGGTACAGCGGACGCAGCAGCTGCACGGCGATGCCGACCAGCGCCAGCGCCACCACGATCCCCGGCACGCCCTGGGCCAGGAAGCTGGCACGCTCGAGCGTCGTCGCGGCGCGTCCCGGATGCCGCACCGCGAGGTAGCCGAGCGGGATTGCCAGTGCGACCGTAAGGCCGGCCGCCGCCGCCCCGAAGCCGACCGAGGCGAGCGTCGCCGACACCAGGCCGGACAAGGTCGCGAGCACCGGGCTGGACGCCGCCGAACCGGGCTGGGTCAGCCAGTACAGCACCATGCCGACCGGCACGCCGATGGTCAGCGCCACCAGCAGGGCGAGCCCGGCCAGCACCGGCAGCACGGTCCAGCCCAGTCCCAGCAGGGTCGCCGGGCGGCGGGTGAAACGGGCGACGCGGGCATAGCGGCTGCGGCCACGCAGGAAGGCCTCGCCGGCCAGCAGAAGCAGGCAGCCCAGCACCAGCACGGCGGCGAGCAGCGCGGCGCCGGATCCGGCAAAGCCGGTGCGGTATTCGGCATAGATCTCGGTGGTGAAGGTCCGGTAGCGCAGCAGCGAGAACGCGCCGAACTCCACCATGACGTTAAGTGCCACCAGCAGCATGCCGCCGAACAGGGCCGGGCGAAGCTGCGGCAGCACCACGCGCCAAAAGCAGGCCGACGGGCTGCAGCCGAGGGCGCGCGCGGTCTCCTCCAGTGCCGGGTCCATGCCGCGCAGCGCGGCCGCCACCGGCAGGTAGATCAGCGGATAGTAGGCGCTGGTGACCACCAGCAGGGCACCCGCGAAATCCTGCAGCCCGTCGCTCAGGGACACCCAGGCATAGGAGGTGACGAACGGCGGGATCGCCAGCGGCACCGCCACCAGCACGGCCCAGATCCGTCGCCCGGGCAACCGCGTCCGCTCGACGCACCAGGCGACGGCGGTGCCGACCAGGGCCGCTGCCACCGTGCTCGCCGCCACCAGCGACACCGTGTTTTCCAGCAGCCGGCCGACCAGCGGCCGGAACAGCAGCCCGGCCGCTTCCCCCGGGGCGATCCATGCCGCCTGGCCCAGGATGGTCAGGATCGGCACCAGCACGAGCAGCGGCCCGATGCAGGCGGCGGCCAGCAGGAGCCCGTGCGACGGCGGCAGCAGCCTCGCGCGGGCCGCCGCCGGGATCAGAGCAGGCCGGCCTTGCGCAGCAGCGCCACCGCCTGGCTGTCGTCGCCGAGCTTCGTCCAGCCGATTCGCGGCGGCGACAGCCTGTCGAGCGGCGTCAGCGCCGGGTTGGCGGCGATGCCGGGGCGCAGCGGATATTCGAAGGTGACGTTCGAGCGGCCCAGCCCGGCCTGCACCGGAGCGCTCACCAGGTAGGCCAGGAAGCGCTGCGCGGCGGCCTGGTGCTTGCTGGTCCTGAGCACCGCGGCGCCGGACACGTTGACCAGCGCGCCGACGTCGCCGGGGGCGAATTCGTGGATCGCGCTGCGCATGCCCTTGGCGCCGTGCTCCTCGCGCAGCCGCTCCCAGTAGTAGTTGTTGACGATGCCGGTGGCGACCGAACCGCGATCCACCGCCGCCACCACGGCCTCGTCGTCGTCGAAATTCTGCGCGTTGCGCTGCAGGCCGCGCAGCCATTGCAGCGCGCCATCCTCGCCCTTCATCGCGATCACCGCGCTGACCAGCGGCAGGAAGTCGCCATCGGACGGCGCGATGCCGACGCGCCCCTTCCAGGCCGGCTGCGCGAGATCGAGCACCGAGGCGGGCAGCGCGTCGGCGGCGACCTTGGAGGCGTTGTAGGCGAGCACGTTCTGGCGGGCGAGCACGCCGAGCCAGGCACCCTGGTCGGAGCTGTAGCGCGCCGGCACCTGCGCCAGCGTCGCCCGGTCCACCGGAGCCAGCAGCCCGTGCTCGGACAGCAGCTGCAGTTCCGGGGAGTTCTCGGTGAAGTAGATGTCGGCTGACGACGCCTTGCCTTCGGTCAGCAGCTGGTTGGCCAATTCCGGCCCCTCGCCGCTGTGCACCTTCACGACGATGCCGGTCTGCGTGCGGAAGCCCTCGACAAGCTGGTCGACGGTCTGCTCGTGCTGGCCGCTGTACAGCGTCAGGGTCTCGGCGGCGTGGGACGCGGCCGGCAGCGCCAGCGCCGCCAGCATCGCGCCGAGCAGGAAGGTGCGGCGGCCGGCGGCGGGCCGGCGCGGAAGATCGTGATGCATTCGGGAACTCCGCTACGGCGCGGCCCTGGGGCCGCGCCCTCGATCGCAGGTCAGACGCTGGCGAACAGTTTCTGGCCGATGAACTCGCCGGGCGCGACGCCGCCGGGGCAGGCGAACAGCCCGCTGGCGACATGGGTCGCGTACTGGTTGAGCAGGTCGAGCCTGGACATCCGGTCGAACATGCGCGTGAAGCCGGCGCGCGGGTCCTTCTGGTAGGCGACGAACAGCAGGCCGGCATCGTATTCGAGGCCCTGGCGCCAGGGCGGCCAGCGCTCGGCGACCATGCTGAGGCCGTCGTTGTAGGAGTAGGTGCGGCGCATGATGCGCGCGCCGTCGCTCTGCGACGCGGCGCCGAGGCGGACATGCGCGTTCTCTGCGATCAGCGGATTGCCGTCGGCGTCGGTGGCGTCGAGATCGATCGGATCGTATTCGTGCTGGCCGGTCAGCGGCGCGCCGGACGCCTTGCGCCTGCCGATCACCTGCTCCTGGAAATCGAGTTCGGTGCGATCCCAGTGCTCCAGCGACAGGCGGATGCGGCGCGCCACCATGTAGCTGCCGCCGCGCATCCAGTCCGGGCCCTGGTCCACCCAGACCACGTCGTCGAAGGTGCCGTTGCCGCTCAGCTTGCCGCCCGACTTCTCGGCCATGTGGCGGGAGCCTGGGTTCTGTGTACCGTCCTTGAAGCCGAGCAGGTTGCGCGGCGTCTCGCCGGCTGGGCTGTCGGGCAGGAAGCCGGTCTGGATCCAGCGCAGCCGCGCGGTGCCGGCATGCGCGCCGGTGGCGACGGTGGCACCTGCCCGCTTGCCGCCATAGCCCATCGCGGCATCGTCGGCGGACGCCATGCGGGCGAGCTGGCGGATGGCATGGAACGCCACGAAGCTGTCGTCGGCGCAGGCCTGGATGCAAAGGTCGCCGCCGCTGCGGGCGGGATCGAGCTGGTCGCCGGCGAACACCGGCAGGTCGGCAAGTTCGGGC
This sequence comes from Lichenicoccus roseus, assembly GCF_005844085.1. GTDB lineage: Bacteria > Pseudomonadota > Alphaproteobacteria > Acetobacterales > Acetobacteraceae > Lichenicoccus > Lichenicoccus roseus. The sequence continues at coordinate 619,405 of NZ_VCDI01000002.1, read as the reverse complement.
GGACGCTGCCGCGCCAGGCCGTACCGGTCGCGCCCGTCCAGCTCGAACAGCCCGGGCCCGAAGCCGAACGTCAGCGTCAGGCGGCGCGCCCCGAGCCCGACGGTTTCGCCGCTATCCTCCGGGGCACGGCCGGCGGTGCCGCTGAGCGGCTCGACCGGCTGGCCCGCGGTTAGCCGGGCGGCGGCGCGCGTCCAGTCCTGCAGCAGGCTCACCAGGTCGGCCGCCGAGCGGGCGGTGAGGTCGAAGCTGGCGAACACCGTGTGGATCTGCTGCGGCGTCTCGATGCCGGCCTGGTGGGCGCCGAAGAACGGCACCGTGCCGTCCGCCGTGCTGGAGCCGGCGACGGCGGAGGCGGCCGGATTGACCGAGCCCGCAGGCGCGCGGCCGAGCGGCGAGGCGAGACCCGTGCCCAGCGCAGCGCCACCGGCCAGCAGGCCGCCGGCGGCGCCGAGCAGGCCGCGACGCGAGGTCGAGAAGGGACATCCACTCATTGCTATGGTCCGGCCGGTCAGTTCGCGAGCTGCAGCGTATTTACGTCGTCCTCGACGTAATAAAAGCCGTCGCCGGACGGTGTGGCGGCGATGCCGAACAGGTCGCCGCTGCCGGGGGGCGACTGCGCCTTGTCGCTGTCGAACCATTGCGCGCCGATCTGCCGGTGACCCTTGGGGTCGATCTCGACCACCTGGCCGTTCAGCCCGTTGGTGGTCAGCAGATGGCCTCCCGGCGCCTGCACCAGGGCGAGCGGCCGGTTCAGCAGCCCGTCGCGGCTGATCTCGCGCCCCTGCCCGGCGCTGGCGGTGCGGGTCAGCGCGTCGTCGATGGCGACGATGCGGTTGCCGAGAGCGTCCGAGGCATACAGCGTACCGTCGGCATCGAGCGCGAGGCCGGTCGGGCCGATGATGAAGACGCTCTTGTCGGCCTGCTCGCCGAGCCCGTCCGCCACCACCGTCTGGCCGGTCACGCGCGGCGGCTGCCCCGGCCCGAAGGCGAGCTCGATCCGCAGGATGGTGGCGCGCTGCACCACTGGCGGGGTGCCGTCCGCCGCGCCGACGCCGAAGCCGGTGTTGCTGACGAATAGCGTGGCGCCGCCGGGATGCTCGTGCAGCGCCATGTTGCCCCACGGCCCGTCGATCTGTGCACCGGTGATGCTCGACACCAGCTTGCCGGCACTGTCGAGCACCAGCAGGCAGCCCTGGCTCTTGGTCGTGGTGGTGCCGTCCTCGCTCGGCAGCGACCCCACGATCACATAGCCGCTGGAGAGCATGGTCAACGCCGTGGTCAGGCCGACGCCGCCCGGGCATTGCGGGCCGCCCGCGGGCAGGTGGCGAGGCAGCGTCGCGAAGGTCGACAGCGAGCCGCTGTCCGGATGGTAGGCGACGATGGTGGTGCCCAGGCCCTGCAGGTTCTTCGAGTTGTTGAAGTTGCTGATCAGGACGTCGTTCCTGTGGATGCTGCCGGCGCTCACCGGCGCCACCGCGATGCCGTACGGGTTCTGGTCGCCGTTGCGCGGCACCGTGGTGGTCAGCAGGTGATGATGATGCAGGTGACCGAGCACGGAGTCTGCTTCGAGCGCATGCGCCACCAGGGATTGCGTGCAGGCCAGCAGGGCAATGGCGACGACGAACGCTCGCCTGCTCCGCTGCAATCGCTTGCGGATGATGCCCAATCTGCCGCTCCCCCAACCGCTTCCATCCGCAACTGCGAATGATGATGAGAGTCATTCTCATCTCTGGGCGGGCGTGTCAAGCGATGTCCCGAAGCGAGGACGCCCGCCCGGATGGATCGGGCGGGCGCCTGTGACTTAAGGCATGGAGCGAATGCTAGGGATTGCCGGGGCTCTGCGGCACGCCCGCCGGCGTGGCGCCCGGCGCACCCACGAAGCGGTATACCGCCGGGGTGCCGACGCCGGTGGTGTAGTTGTAGAGGCGGCCCAGGCTGCCGTTGGCGACCACGCCGTCATAACCGGGGATCCCGCGGTGGAAGACGGTGGTCGGCTGGCTCGGCACCCCGCCGGCGATCGCCTGCGCCTGCGACGCGGCGTAGATGTAGTTGTTCAGGTTGCCCATCCGCCCGAACTGCTCGACCAGCAGCGCGGTCGCACCGGCGAGCTCCGGCGACGACACGCTGGTGCCGATCAGCCCGATGAAGGCGCCGTCCGATGCGACCCAGACATAGGAGCGGTCGGTGTTGCCGTTGCCGTCGATGGCCTGGTCGCCGCCGTTGCAGGGCAGCACCGCGATGCCGCCGGGGCAGCCGCCGACCTGCATGCCGATATCCGGCACCGCCCGCTTGGTCGACGAGCCGGTGTTGGAGGCGAACTGGAACAGCGGCTTGGCAAAGAGCGTGCTGACGCCGCCGCCGGCGCCCCAGTAGCCGCCCGACACGTTCGCCCCCTCGCCGTAGATGTCGTACGGGATCTCGGGATCGGACCACGCATTCTCGCCCACATAGGTGGAGTCGAGCGAGCCGGCGGTGCTGCGGGTCACCACGTTGGTGCCGCCGACGGCGGTCACGCTGGTGTCGGCGGCGGGCACCGAGACGCCGGGGACGAAGTTGCCGGCGGTGCCATCGACCGCGTAGTTGGCGCTCGGGCATTCCAGGCCGGCCTCGTCGCCGGAACTGGCCAGGAAGCTGATCCCCTGCGCGTTGCCCTGCTCGAACAGCTCGTGTTCGGTCTGCAGGATCGAGGTGTAGTCGACGCCGCTGTTGTAGGCGGCGGTGTAGGTCAGTTCGCAGCCACCGAACGACGAGCTCACCACGTCGGCCTCGTTGGCCTCGTCGATGGCCACGTAGCCGGCGATGACGTTCTGGTCCGAGAGGTCGGGGATGTCGTACAGCACGACATGCGCACCGGGTGCGCCGGTGATGCTCTCCTCGACATCAAGCGAGGCCTCGTCGATCGAGCCGCTGGCGATCCCCTCGGCGGTGGTGGCGCCGCCGTTCACAAGCACCCGCCTGTAGAGGGCCGGGTCGGCCACACCCGCATTGGTGCTGAAGTTCTCGTGGTCGAACACCGCCTTGATGTCGCTGTCGAACACGTCGCTCGACATCAGGATGCCGATGGTGGCGCCGGTCCCGTCAAGGCGCTGGCTCTTGCCGTTCACCGTCACCTTGGTCTGGTACGACGGATACTGGTAGGCCTGCTTGAGGTCGTCGTACCAATAGCCGCCGGTGCTGCTGGTGCGGTTCTGCGGCGCGACGCCCTGGGCTCCGATCGCGGTCCGGGTCCCGGCGACTTCCCTGGCGAAGGGATGCGCGAGATGCACGGTGTGGCCGAAATCGACCACGAAGCCCCCTGCCGCGGTGACCTCCGCCGGCAGGGACGGCGAGCGCGACGCCACCAGGTGCGGCCGTCCGTTCGGCAGGGTGCCGTGCATCAGGCTGATCGACAGCGCCCGGTTGACGGCGGCGGCACTGCCGGTGACGTGCAGGCTGCGCGAATGCGCCTCCACCGCGAGGCCGCGCGCCTGCAGGCTGGTGGTCACCCTGGCCACCGTCTCGGCGCCTGGCCCGTAGGCGGCGGCGAACTGCTGCGGCGTGATCCAGTGGTGGAACTGCGTCGAGGCCGGATCGTGCTGCGCTTTCAGCAGGGCCTCCAGCCCGGCCGCATCGCGCAGCGGCAGGATGATGTCGAAGCCCACGGATTGCGCCGCATCCACCGCGGTCGACATCCGTACCGTCGCCGCCCGGCCACCGGCCGCGGTCGCAGCCATCGCCAGGCAGGTCGCGCCGGCCAGTGCCGCGACCCGTCCGAGATCCCGCATTTCCATTATTTTATCCCACCTGTCCCGGCGCGACCCTCGCCCAGGCGGGGCATGATCTCAATAGGTTCGCAGGCAAAACGGGATCACGAACCTGCAAGCTTCCGGAGCGCGAGCCGGACAGGCTGGTCCTGGGCGGCGAGGCTGGCCGCCACCGCCTCCGCCGCCCTGATCCCGTCGACCCCGGCCGACAGGATACCGCCCGCATAGCCGGCGCCCTCGCCAGCCGGGAACAGTCCGGCGACGTTCAGGCTCTGGCCGTCGGCGCCACGCGGCACCCGCACCGGCGAGGAGGTGCGCGTCTCGACGCCGGTCATCACCGCGTCGGCGAGTGCGAAGCCACGCAGGCGACGCTCGAACTGCGGCAGCGCCTCGCGGATTGCTGCCACCGCATAGCCGGGCAGGCAGGAGGCAAGGTCGGTGGGGGTGACACCCGGCTTGTAGGAAGGCACCACCGCGCCAAGGGATTGCGACGCCCGGCCGGCCAGGAAGTCGCCCACCGTCTGCGCCGGCGCGTGGTAGGTGCCACCGCCCGCGGCGAAGGCGCGCTCCTCCCAGTGCCGCTGGAAGGCGATGCCGGCGAGCGGCCCCTCGGGATCGATGCCATCGGCCGTCTCGCCCGCACTGCGGAAATCATCCGGCACCAGGCCGACCACGATGCCGGCGTTGGCGTTGCGCTCGGCGCGCGAATACTGGCTCATGCCGTTGGTCACCACCCGCCCCGGCTCGGAGGCGGCGGCCACCACGGTGCCGCCGGGACACATGCAGAAGCTGTAGACGCCGCGGCCGTTGGCGGCGTGGTGCACCAGCTTGTAGTCCGCCGCACCCAGCATCGGATGGCCGGCCTGCTGGCCGAAGCGGGCGGCGTCGATCAGCGACTGCGGATGCTCGATGCGTACGCCGATCGAAAGCGGCTTGGCCTGGAGTGCGACGCCCGCGTCATGCAGCGCGAGCATGGTGTCGCGGGCGCTGTGCCCGGTCGCCAGCACCACCTGCCGCGCCTCAACGTAACCGCCGTCCGCCAGGTGCAGCCCCTCGATACAGCGCGCCCCATGGCGGTCGGCGCCGACCGAGAAGCCGGTGACGTGGGTCTCGAAGCGATACTCGCCGCCCAGCGCCTCGATGGTGGCGCGCATGTGCTCGACCATGCTGACCAGCCGGAAGGTGCCGATATGCGGCTTGGACACCACCAGGATCTCCTCCGGCGCACCGGCACGGACGAACTCCTCCAGCACCTTGCGGCCGTAGTGCTTGGGGTCGCTTATCTGGCTGTACAGCTTGCCGTCGGAGAAGGTGCCGGCGCCGCCCTCGCCGAACTGCACGTTGCTCTCCGGCGACAGCGTGCCGCGCCGCCAGAACGCGAAGGTGTCGACGGTGCGGTTCCGGACCAGCCGGCCTCGCTCGAGGATGAGCGGCCGCAACCCAATCTGCGCCAGTACCAGCGCCGCCATCAGCCCGCATGGCCCGGTGCCGATCACCACCGGCCGGGACGCGTCGGCGGCGGGACGCGGTACGAACCGGTAGGCGACGTCCGGCGTGCGGCCGAGGCGGCTGTCGCCGGCATGCGCCGCCAGTACGGCCTCCTCGTCGTCGAGGTCGAGATCCACGCTGTAGACCAGGCTGATGGCGCCGCGCTTGCGGGCGTCATAGCCGCGCCGGGCGATGCTGTGGCTGCGCAACGCGCCGGGCGGCAGCTGCAGGCGCTGCTGCACGGCCTGCTCGACGGCGTCCGGCGCATGGTCGAGCGGCAGCTTGATCTCGGTCAGTCTCAACATGCCGGTGACATACGCAGCGGCGCCCCGGTTCGCCAGGGGATGCCGGTAGCGCGGCGCTGGAGCGCCAGGGGCCGAGTTGCTAGGATCGCGCATCTCCAGATGGCGAGGCCATGGCCCACCTGCACTCCGACACGCACCTGCACCACGACCACGATCATGATGACGATCATCATGACGACGGTCACGCGCACGATGACGGGCATGCGCACGGGGGGCACTCCCACGCAGGGCATTCGCACGGACCGGGCGGCCACAGCCATGCGCCGGCGAGTTTCGGACGGGCGTTCGCGATCGGCATCGCGCTGAACACCGCCTATGTCGGCGGCGAGGCCGTGTTCGGCCTGCTCTCGCACTCCCTCGCCCTGCTGGCCGACGCCGGTCACAATCTCGGGGACGTGCTCGGCCTGGCCGCCGCCTGGCTGGCCCAGGGGCTCGGTCGCCGGAAGCCGACCGGCCGCTTCACCTACGGCCTGCGCCGTTCATCGATCCTGTCGGCGCTCGGCAATGCCGTGGTGCTGCTGGTGGTGACCGGTGCGATCGCCTGGGAGGCAGTGCGCCGCCTGCTGCTGGCGCCGTCCACGGTTGCCGGCGAGACGGTAATGGTGGTGGCGGCCGTCGGCATCGTGGTGAACGGCCTCACCGCGCTGATGTTCGCCGCCGGCCGCAAGGGCGACCTCAACATCAGGGCGGCGTTCCAGCACATGGCGGCCGACGCGTTGCTGGCCGCCGGCGTAGTGGTGGCGGGTGCCGTGATCTGGTTCACCGGGTGGCTCTGGCTCGATCCCCTGGTCAGCCTGCTGCTCAGCGGCGTGATCGTCGCCGGCACATGGTCGGTGCTGCGCCACTCGCTGGATCTCGCGCTCGACGCGGTGCCGCCGGGGATCGACCGGATCGAGGTCGAGATCTACCTCCGGCAACTGCCCGGCGTGGTGGATCTGCACGACCTGCACATCTGGGGCATGTCCACCACCGAGACCGCGCTGACCGCGCATCTGGTGCGCCCGGGTGCCGCCCTCGACGACGCCATGCTGCGCCAGGCCGCCGCCGACCTGCGCCGCCGCTTCGGCATCGGCCACGCCACCTTCCAGGTCGAGCAGGACACCGACGGACGCTGCACCCTGGCGGTGGCCGGCAGCGTCTAGGGCGACCCACTACTCCCCGGGGGACGCAACCAGGATCAGGCCGCGCAGCCGCTCGACGGTGACGCGCTCCGGCTTCGCGGTGCCGGGCACCGTGACGGCGGCGGCGCCGGCGGCGATCCCCCAGGCGAAGGCGTCCTCCGGCGCACGTCCATCGGCGAGTGCCATCACCATGCCGGCAAGGAAGCTGTCGCCGGCGCCGACGGTACCGTTGACCACCACATCCAGCGCCGGAAGTCGAAGGGTGCCGTGCTCCGAGGCCAGCACCGCGCCGTTCTCGCCAAGCGTCAGCGCGACCAGGCGGGCGCGGCCGCTCCGCACGATCTCCATCGCGGCGGCCTCCTGCGCGGCAGCGTCAGGCAGACGGCGGCCGACCACGCTCTCGAGCTCGGTCAGGCTCGACTTCACCAGCTCGACGCCACCCTCGGCCAGCCCCGCGCGCAACGCCGGCCCCGAGGTGTCGAGCACGAAGCGCATCGCCCGGCGCCGGGCCACCTGGCCGAGTTGCGCATAGAAATTCTCCGGCGTGCCGGGCGGCAGGCTGCCGCTGGCGATCAGCCAGCCGGCCTCGACGTGGCCGGCGGCGTCGAGCATCGCGGTCCAGTCCGCCTCGACCAGCGTCGGGCCCGGCGCGATGAAGCGGTACTCGTGCCCGGTCGAGGCATCGGTGACGGTGTGGCTGGTGCGCGTGCGGCCAGGGATCTGCACGATGCGGTGCGGCATGCCGCGCTCCTGCAGCAGCTCCTCGAGCAGCCGGCCGCTGGACCCGCCGGCCATCACCAGCGCCAGCGACTGCCCGCCGAGTGCATGCATCACGCCCGCCACATTGACGCCGCCGCCGCCCGGATCCTGCCGCTCGGCGAAGGTGCGGAGCTTGTGCGTCGGCCGCACGCTCTGCGCCTGCGAGGCGATGTCGATGGTCGGGTTCATCGTGACGGTGGCGATCAGGGGCAGGGTCGTGAATGGCGGCATGCACGGCACTCGGAGCGATTGCCGTCATCATGACGCGCCCGGCGACAATTGGAAGTCAGCCTCGTTGCAACCGGTCCGGCGGCGGAACGCCCGTCAGAACAGCGCCATCTGCGCCGGCACCGCGGCACGCACCCTGGACGCGGCCGCAGGATCAATCGGCACCAGGAACTGCGAGCTGTCCAGCGGCTGCCGCCCGGTCAGGCCGAGCTTGCCGGCGATGCGCCGGAAGCGTTGCGCCAGCATGTCGGCATAGACCCCCTGGCCGCGGAAGCGGTGGCCGAATCGGCTGTCGTTGAGCGCGCCGGCGCGGGTCTCGCGCACCAGGTTGAGAACGTGCCGCGCCCGCTGCGGATAATGCTGGTGCAGCCAGGTCTCGAACATCTGGCGCAGCTCGAGGGGCAGCCGCAGCAGCACGTAGCTCGCATCGGTGGCGCCCGCGGCGGCGGCGGCCTCCAGGATACGTTCCAGCTCGGCGTCGTTGAGGCCGGGGATCATCGGCGCCGCCAGCACGCCGGCCGGAACGCCCGCCGCATGCAGCCCGGCGATCGCCGCCAGGCGACGCTGCGGCGTGGCCGCGCGCGGCTCCATGCGACGCGCCAGCTCGGGATCGAGGGTGGTGACAGACAGCCAGACGCGCACCAGCCCGCGTCCGGCCATCCGCGCCAGGATATCGGTGTCGCGAAGCACGCCGGCGGACTTGGTGACGATGGTGACCGGATGGCCGAACCGCTCCAGCACCTCAAGCACCGCACGGGTCAGCGCCAGGGTGCGCTCGACCGGCTGGTACGGGTCGGTGTTGGAGCCGAGCTGCATGGTGTTGGCGACATAGCCCGGCCTGCGCAGCTCGCGTTCCAGCAGCCGCGCGATGTCTGGCTTGAAGGTCAGCCGGCTTTCGAAATCCAGCCCCGGGGAGAGCCCGAGATAGGCGTGGCTGGGACGGGCATAGCAATAGACGCAGCCATGTTCGCAGCCGCGATAGACGTTGACCGCGCGATCGAAGCCGAGATCCGGGCTCTCGTTCCAGGAGATCGCGCTGCGGCTGGCATCGCGCGTCAACGAGGTGGGGATGGAAGGCGGCGCAAGGCTCTCGGCGGCGATGCTCTCCCAGCCATCGTCGAACGGGGCCGACCCGTAGCGGTCGAACCGGTTGCCGACGTTGTCCGAGACGCCGCGGCCACGACGCAACGCCGGCACGGCGTCGGATTGCGGCCCGGCTTCAGGTTCGGCATCGAGGTTTCGCTGCATCGGCGGGTCCCCTGCAATGGGCGTCGGACAATCCGGAACATGGACCGAAGCCGCCCCCATGGCAAGAACGAAACATGAACTTGATTTGCCTGTTGCTGATTCCTCGCCGTGCGGGGCATGCGGGCGGCGGAAGCATCTCGCCCAAATGCGCCGCGCGGGATACAGCGCACGACGATGCAGGCCAGTCCCCTCAAGACCCTGCGCCGGATGCAGCGCCGCGCCCGGCACACGCGCGTGTTTTCACGCCAGCACGCCGGCCGGCGCGTGACCTACTGGCTTGGCGGAATCCTGGTCGGACTGATCGCGGTCGGCTTCGCCGGCGTCGCCGACTTCGTCGACCTGCAGCGCCGCCACCTGATTGCCGCCGCCGGGGGCTGGATCATGCTGCTGCTCGCGCCGTCCGGCCTGGCGCTGTCGATCTGGCTGACCCGCCGCTACGCCCCGGGAGCCCGGGGCAGCGGCATCCCGCAGGTGATCGCCACGCTGCACATGACGGAGCCGGGCCAGATCGACGATGTGCTGTCATGGCGGAACGCGGTCGGCAAGGTCGGCCTTACACTGCTCGGCCTGTTCTGCGGCGCCTCGATCGGGCGCGAGGGGCCGACGGTGCAGGTCGGCGCCACCCTGATGCACCTGCTCGGCCGCCGGCTCGGCGTCGTCGACGGCGCCGCCCGGCGCGCCCTGATCCTGGCCGGCGGCGCCGCAGGGATCTCCGCCGCCTTCAACACGCCATTGGCCGGCATCGTATTCGCGATCGAGGAGCTCAGCCACTCGTTCCAGAGCCGCACCAGCGGCACCATGCTGACGGCGGTGATCCTGTCCGGCCTCACCAGCCTCGCCATCCTCGGCAACTACACCTACTTCGGCCATGCCGGCGCCACCCTGCCGGTCGGCACCGCCTGGATCGCTGCGCCGCTCTGCGCGGTGGCGGGCGGCATCGCCGGCGGCAGCTTCAGCGCCCTGCTGGTGCGCATGTCGGGCGGGATCCCGGGCCGGGCGGGACGGCTGGCGGCGGCCCATCCGGTGCTGTTCGCCGCATCCTGCGGACTGCTGATCGCCGCCCTCGGGCTGGCCTCCGGCGGCCTGACCTACGGCACCGGCTACGCACAGGCGCGGCACATCGTCGACGGCGACGCGCACCTGCCGGCGGGATTCTTCGCGCTGAAGTTTGCCGCCTCGCTGATCTCGTACTGTTCGGGCATCCCGGGCGGCATCTTCGCCCCGTCGCTCGCCATCGGCGCCGGCATCGGCGGCTGGGTCGCGCATCTGCTGCCGCACGCTGCCCCCGGCATGGTGGTGCTGCTCGGCATGGCCGCGTATTTCTCCGCCGTAGTGCAGGCGCCGCTGACCGCGACCGTCATCGTGATGGAGATGACCGACAACCAGCAGGTCACCGTCGCCCTCCTGGCCACCTCCTTCCTGGCCTTCGGGATCTCCCGCCTGATCTGTCGCCGTCCGCTCTACGGCGCCCTCGCCCGGCACTTCCTGCGATCGCTCGCCCTCGCACGCAACCCGGGCGATGCGCCGACCTTAGGATCCGGAGAGCCGCCGCGGCATGATGCCAGGCCCGCCGGGTCCCAGCTTCCCCCAACGCGGCCTCCGGCCGCTCCGCACACGCCATGATGAGAGCCATGCCAGCTTCCGCGCTTCCGGAAGATCCCGCCCTGCGCCGGCATGTGCGGGAGACCGCGGCACATCGGGGGGACCGCGTCCGATGAGCCGCGACGATGACGCGATGTTCCAGGTGATCGATGCGGTCCCTGCCCTGGTCAGCGTCTGCGACGCCGACGGACGCTACGTGTTCGTCAATGCGCTGCATGCACGCCTTGCCGGCACGCATCCGGCCGCACTGGCCGGCCTGCGCCCTTCCGATGCCTTCGGCGAGGCGTATGAGAGCCGCCACCTGCCGCTGGACCGGCTGGTGCTGCGCACCGGCAACGCGCTGCCCAGCTTCGAGGAGGAGATCAGCGACCGCACCAACACCGTGCGCATCCTGCTCACCACCAAGACGCCGTTCCGCCCTCCCGTCCCCGGCGGAGGCGGAAGCCAGCCGCTCTGCATCCTGACCACCTCGCTCGACATCACCGAGCGGCGGCGTGCCGAGGCGCGGCTTACCCAGCTCGCCACCCACGACTCCCTGACCGGGCTCGCCAACCGACTGCTGCTGCGCTCCCGGCTGGAACGCCGGCTGGAGCAGCCGCGCAGCCGCACCACCTGCGCGGTGCTTTTCCTCGATCTCGATTTCTTCAAGCTGGCCAATGACCAGATCGGCCACGAGCAGGGCGACGCGCTGCTCTGCGAGGTGGCGCGACGGCTGGAAAAGGCGGTCGGCCCGGGCGACCTGGTTGCGCGCCTCGGCGCCGACGAGTTCGCCATCCTGCAGAGCATCCCCCAGCGTCCGGTGGATGCCGCCCCGGTCACCGTCCCCCCCGACTTTGCCACCCCCGACTCCGCCACCCCCGCTGCAGCAGCCGCACAGCCCGATGCCACCGAGAGCACGCCGAGCACGGTGCTGGCGCAGCGCGTGCTGCACCTGCTCGAAGCGCCGTTCCAGTGCGGCGGCGAAGCGGTGCACATCACCTGCAGCATCGGCATCGCGCTGCATCCGCAGGATGGCGCCACCGCCGGGGAGCTGCTGCGCAGCGCGGAGCTCGCCATGCACGGCGCCAAGTCCGACGGCCGCGCCTGCTGGCGGCTCTGCGTGCCGAACCTGAGCGAGCAGGCCGATCTCGCGGCCCGGCTGCGCACCGACCTGCGCGAGGCGCTGGAGCGTGGCGAGTTCGTGGTGCACTACCAGCCGCAGGTGGCGCTCTCCACCGGCCACATCGCCGGCGTCGAGGCGCTGCTGCGCTGGAACCGCCCCGGTGTGGGGCTGCTGCGTCCAGGCGACTTCCTGCAGGGCGCCAACGAAGCCGGGCTGACCGATGCGATCGACCGCTGGGTGCTGCAGCAGGCCTGCCAGGATGCCGCCGACTGGCACGCGATGGGGCTGCCGCGGGTGCGGCTCGGCATCAACCTGTCGCCACGCATCCTCGGCAGCGGCCAGGCACTGGATCTCGTCACCGAGACACTGGCGATCACCGGCCTGGAGCCGACGCTGCTGGAACTGGAGTTGACCGAGGGCGACCTGGTCGAGGATTTCGAAGCCGCCGGGGAGATGCTCGGATCGTTGCGCCAGCTCGGGGTCGCCATCGCCATCGACGATTTCGGCATGGGCTATTCGTCGCTGAACTACGTGAAGAGCTTCCCGGTCGACCGGCTCAAGATCGACCAGTCCTTCGTGCGCGACCTGGAGACCGAGGGCCAGGACGCCGCCATCGTGCATGCCATCATCGCCCTCGGCCACAGCCTGGGCCTGAGCATCGTGGCCGAAGGGGTCGAGACCGTCGGCCAGCTCAGCCTGCTGATGAACGACGGCTGCGACGAGATCCAGGGCTACTATTTCAGCGAGCCGCTGCCGCGCGGCGAGCTCGAGGACATCCTGCGGCGGGAGCAGGTGCTCGCCGGTCCGATGCCGGTGGAGCCCCTCTAGCAGCCCACCAGAGGACCTGGGCGCCTACTTCGGCGTCAGATCCACCACCGCCATCCGCCCGCCCTCGGTGCCGAAGGCAAGGCAGCCGCCGTCCGGCGAGTAGGCCAGCGCGGTCACCGCGGCATGGCCCTCGCCGCCATGCGGCCCACATACCGGCAGCACCTTCTTGGTGGCCACGTCCGCCATCAGCACGGTGCCGTCGACGAAGCCCGCCGCCACGATGTCGTGCTGCGGATGGAAGGCGACGCGGGTGCAGACCACGCCCTGGATGCCGGCGAGCTCCAGCGGCGGCTTGCCCATCGGGCCGCCGCCGAAGAACGGCCACAGCACGATGACGTCCGCCCCCGAGGTCGCCAGCCAGCGGCCGCTGCGCGAGAACGCGAACGACTGCGTCTTCTGCGGATAGCCGCTCATGCGCATGTTGTGGCCGTCCGGCAGCCGCCAGCCATGCAGCTCGTTCTCCTGCATCGCGGTGACCAGCGCGTCGCCGTTGGGATGCATGGCGATGCCGATATGGCTGCCCTTCCAGGCGAGCACGCGCGGCGCATCGGACTTCGTGTTCACGAAGCGCAGCGTGGCGCCGCCGTAGTGCGAGGTGGCGATGCGCTTGCCGCGTGCGTCGAACACCACGCCGGACACCGTGCTGTCGTGGTCGAGCGTGCGGGCCAGGGTGCCGTCCGCGTCGCGCAGCTCGACCTGCTTGCCGACGGCGGTGGCGATCAGGGCAGTGCGGCCATCGACCACGGTGGCGACATGCTCGACCCAGCGCCGGCCGCGCGACAGTTCGTGCACCGCGTCGTCGGCGTCGATGCGGCACAGCCGGCTGTCGTCGCCGCCGGTGAGGAAGCCCTGCGGCGTCACGTCCTGGGCGAGTGCGAGCGCACCACCGTCATGCACCTCGAGCCGGCGCCAGTGCTCCGCCTGGCCACGGCGCGGCGTCACGTGGACGATGCCGTCGCCGGTCGCGAACGCCATCCGGCTGGAGTCGCGGGAGATCGCGCAGGCGACGACGAAGCCCTCGGCCTGCTGCACGGCGCCGCGCGAATTCAGCAGCTCGTCGACCGGGACCGGCGCCGAACGATTGGCGAAGGTGGTGCTCATGCGGCGACACAGCTCTCGAAGCCGCGGCGCAGGCGCGGGCGGTTGAGGTTGCGGCCGATGAACACCAGGCGCGAGGTGCGCGTCTCGTCGGGGGACCAGGGTGCCACGAAGTCGCCGTCCGCCATCATGTGCACCGCCTGGAAGGCGAAGCGGCGGTTCTCGCCCTTGTAGGACAGGATGCCCTTCGAGCGCAGGATGTCCTGGCCCTGCTCCTGCAGCACGCTGCCGATCCAGGCCTGGAACTTCGCCGCATCGACCGGCGCCTCCAGCTCGAACGACAGGCTCTGCACCTCGTCGTCATGGCTGTGGCTGTCGCTCTCCAGGAAGTCCGGTGCGACCTCGAGTGCCCGCTTCAGGTCGAAGCCGCCCTGGTCGAGGATGGCCGCGACATCGACGTTGCCGCGCTGGGCACGATGGATGCGGGCGTACCGGTTGATGCCGCGTATGCGCGCCTCGACTGCCGCGAGGCCGGCCTCGTCCACCAGGTCGGTCTTGTTCAGCACGATGACGTCGGCGAACGCGATCTGGTTCTGCGCCTCGCGGCTGTCGGCAAGGCGGGCCGGCAGGTTGAGGGCGTCGACCACGGTCACCACCGCATCGAGCCGGGTGCGGGCCTTGACCTCCTCGTCGACGAAGAAGGTCTGGGCCACCGGCGCCGGGTCGGCGAGGCCGGTGGTCTCGACGATGATGCCGTCGAAGCGGCCGCGGCGCTTCATCAGGCTGCCCAGGATGCGTATCAGGTCGCCGCGCACGGTGCAGCAGATGCAGCCGTTGTTCATCTCGAACACTTCCTCGTCGGCATCGACGACAAGGTCGTTGTCCACCCCGAGCTCGCCGAACTCGTTGATCACGACGGCATACTTGCGGCCGTGCTCGGCGGTGAGGATGTGGTTCAGCAGCGTCGTCTTGCCGGCGCCGAGGAAGCCGGTGAGCACGGTGACCGGGATGAGGCCGGGCCCCGGGGCGGGGGCTGTGGCAGCGCCGGGTGGGGGTGCGGTCCGGGTCTCTGACATGAACTCAGCCTCGTGGTGGAACAGGAATCGGGGATGCAGGCCGCTGCATATAGGGCGTCGCCGCCGCCAGTCCCAACCCCAGGATCAGGAAGAACCAGCCACCGAGCGGCATGTTGGTGAAGGCGCTGGCCGAAGCGACCGGCCATTCCTGCAGCAGCACCGCGACGAACAGCCCGGTGCGCCAGGCGTGCTGCATGGCGCTCTGGGCGACGACCCTGCGACCTTCCATGCGACCCGGTCGCAGCGCCAGCAGCCAGGCCAGCACGAGCATGCAGAACAGCAGCAGGCCGGGCAGACCGGCATCGGTCAGCGCCTGCAGATAGTGGTTGTGCGGATGCTGCACGCAGAACGCGGCACCGCCGCCATCCGAGGCGGCGGGCGACAGTGGCGGCACGCCATGGAAATACGCCGGCAGCGGGCAGCCGGTGCGGAAGCCGTCGAAGCCGCGCCCGGTCAACGGGTTGGCGCGGGCGATCTCCAGCGCACGGCCCAGGATCAGGCCGTACGGGCTGCCGCCGAAATGCTCCATCTGCTGGCGGAACAGCAGCACGAGGTGACCGAAGCTGCGCGGCGAGACCACCGCCGAGATGCCCACCAGCACCGGCACCAGCGCCAGGCAGGCGAGCAGCGGCAGCCGCAGCCTCGGCAGGATGAGCCCGGCGACCAGCAGGCCGAGGCCGGCCAGCAGCAGCGGCACGCGCTGGCCGGCCAGCACCATCAGCGCGAGGCCGGCGAGCAGCACCGCGATGGCGGCGGCCACCACCGCCACCTGCCGCCCGCGACCGCCACCGGGACGCCGGCCGCGCATAATCAGCCAGGCGCAGGCCGGCAGCAGCGTCGGGAACAGCAGGCGGGACAGGGGTGCGGCGGCGCGGGGATGGTCGTATGGCCCGGTCAGGGTGCCGTCATGGAAGCGCGGCATGCCGAACAGGTTGTGGCCGATCACCGCCTGCAGCAGCAGCTGCAGCGCGATGTAGGCGAAGCTTGCCCAGAGCAGCCAGGCGAGCCAGCGCTGGTGCCGCACGTCGCGCAGCACCCAGCCCTGCAGGCCCGCCGCGAACAGCAGGAAGCGCACCGTCAGCAGCGCCTGGACGAACGACTTCTCGCCGCCCTGCCCGAGCGACGAGGTTGGGATCAGGTCCGGCGGTATCGAACAGAGCACCAGCCAGAGCCACCAGAGTGCTGCGATGCCGACCCAGGCCTGCCGGGTCCAGCGCCAGTCGCGTCGCACGGCAGAGCGCAGCAGAAACAGCACCGCGACCACGTCGATGCAGGCCTCGGCGAGGCCACGCCCATGCACCAGGAACAGCGGGCACAGCACTGTCGCACCCAGGGCGAGACGGTCGAGCAGACGGGTCATGCGGGTGCGCATTGGCCCGGAGCGAGGCTGCGCGCAAGGGCTTCGGCACGCATCGCCTGGAGCCGCCGCCGCGCCGGCTCGATGTCGAACTGCGGCGCCCGCTCGAGCGCCTGCCGGGAGAGGCTGGCCCGCAGCGCCGGATCGCCGGTCAGGCGCAGCAGGGCGTGCGCCAGCTGGTCCGGCTCGGCGCGCAGCGCGGCATCGCCCACCACCTCGACCAGGCCCGGACGCGGCGAGACGATCAGCGCGGCGCCGCATCCCATCGCCTCCAGGGCGGTCATGCCGAACGGCTCCTGCCAGCGGCTCGGCACCACCACGATGGCGGCCCGTGTCATCGCCTCGAGCACCGCCCGGTGCGGCTGGTGGCCATGCATGGCGATCCCCGCCGCCGCGGCAACCGGACGCAGCGCCGCCAGGAACGGCGTGTCGGCGGCGCTGGGCGAGAACCGGTCGGCGCCGATGATCTCCGCCCGCCAGCCTGGCCGCTGCGGCAGCACCTGGGCGCACGACGCCACGAAGGCATCGGCACCCTTGTCGGCGACCACGCGTCCCGCGAACAGGATCAGGTTCTCACGCTCCCGCTGCGGTGGCAGGGCGGCGAGATCGATGCAGTTCGGCAGCACCCGCACCTCGGCACCCTGTGGCAACCCGTCGAGGAACCGCGTGCGCAGCCACTCCGAGACGCAGGCGACCCGCATCCGACGCAACAGCGCGGCACGCTCCGACACGGTGCCCGCGCGGCGCATCGATCGTGGGTCGTTGTGCAGGATGAGGGTGAGCGACGTGCCGGGGAACCGGCGTGCCAGCTCGCGGGCGATCTCCGGGCGGTTATGAACCTCGATCAGGGCGGGCCGGACGCGATGCAGGACCGCGGCCACGGCGGCGGCATAGCGCAACGGGCCGAAGGGCGGCCAGAGGACCGGGGGGGCCGGCAGGAAGCGGCGCCCGGCGAAGGGTGGCGCGGCCAGCGGAGCGCCGATGATGCAGTCCGATGGCGGGCTCACCCGATCCACCAGCAGCCCGATCGCTCCCACCGCCTGCGCCGAGAAGCCCTCGCGCGGCGGCAGCACCACCGCAACGGGGCCGAAGTCGCTCAGGCGACTGATTCGTATCTGTCGAGCAGCCATGCCGCGGGTTCGCGTGCGGCCTCGTCGTACCAGCGCTGCATCAGCGGATGCGCGCGGATGCGGTCGCGATAGGTGCTCGCTGGCTCGCCAAGCGGCACGTCGTAGGACAGCAGGCGCGACACCACCGGTGCGAACATCGCGTCGGCGATGCCGAACGCCTCGCCATACAGGTAGGGTGACGCTGCCTCGCTCCAGATCGCCTCGATGCGGGCGATGTCGGCCGCCGCCTCGTCCGGGATCCCGCCCGCCAGCCTGCGCGCCTGCCGTCCGCAGTTCATCGGCATCGCGATGCGCAGGGCGCGGAAGCCGCCATGCATCTCGCTGGCGACGCTGCGCGCCGCTGCCCGTGCGACCGGATCCGACGGCCACAGGCCGGGCCTGTGCTCGGCGCAGTACTCGCCGATCGCCAGGCTCTCCCAGATCCGTGCGCCGCGATGCTCGAGATACGGCACCAGGCCGTTCGGCGTCGCCCGGGCGATCGCCTCGGTGCGGCCACCGGCGATCGGGATGACCTGCTCCTCAACATCGAGTGCTGCCAGATGCACCGCTAGCCACCCGCGCAGCGACCAGGAGGAGTAGCGCTTGGTGCCGATGACCAGCCGGCCGTCCGGCATGCCGCCGTCTCCCGTCAATGATCGTCTCGCCGGATGAAGCCGCCGCCCAGCACCCGGCTGCCCTCGTACAGCACGCAGGCCTGCCCGGGTGCGGCCAGCGCCGCGGTGTCGAGGGTGACCCCGGCGCCGTCCGCCGTACGCAGCACCGTCGCCGGACGCACGCCCTCCCGGGCGCGCAACTGTACCGTGCAGCGCAGCGGCGCATCGGGCGGCTCGATCAGCCAGTTCATGTCGCGCAGTCGAAGGCTGGTTCGTCCGGGCGCATCGCTGCGCGGTCCCACCACGACCCGCCGGCTGCCCGGCTCGACGCCCACCACCTGCTGGCGGACGCCGTCCTGCAGCGCGGCGGCACCGAGGCGCTTGCCCTGACCGATGGTGTAGCGCGCGATGCCCTGGTGGCTGCCGAGCACCCGGCCCGATGCATCGACGATCTCGCCCTCGCCGGCGATGCCGGGGCGCAGGCTCTCAACGATATCGGCATAGTGCCCGCCGGCCGGCACGAAGCAGAGGTCCTGGCTGTCCGGCTTGGCCGCCACCGCCAGCCCGAGCCGCTGCGCCTCGGCGCGCACCGCGGACTTGTCCGGCATGTCGCCAAGTGGAAACCGCAGGTATGCAAGCTGCGCCGGGGTGGTGGCGAACAGGAACCAGCTCTGGTCGCGGGAGGCGTCGACCGGACGATGCAGCTCGATGCCGTGCCCGGTCTCGACGCGGCGGACATAGTGCCCGGTCGCCATCGCTTCCGCGCCGAGTTCGCGCGCAAGCCCCAGCAGGTCGGTGAACTTGACCCCCATGTTGCACGCAACGCACGGCACCGGTGTCTCGCCGGCGGCATAGCTGTCGGCGAAGTTGCCGATCACGCTGTCGCGGAAGCGCTGCTCGGCATCGATCACGTAGTGCGCGAACCCGAGCCGGTCGGCGACGCGCTTCGCATCGCGTATGTCGCGCCCGGCGCAGCAGGCACCGGCCTTGGCCTCCGCCTCGCGCACGTCATACAGCTGCAGTGTCGCGCCGATCACCTCGTGGCCCTGCGCCGCCAGGGTGGCCGCCACCACGGAGCTGTCGACGCCCCCCGACATGGCGACCAGGATGCGCATCGCGGGCGCGCGTCAGCCGGTGCGCGGGAGGCGCACGACCAGGCCGTCGAGCGTCTCGGTCATGACGATCTGGCAGCCGAGGCGCGAGGTCTTCTCCAGCCCGAAGGCGAGATCGAGCATGTCCTCCTCGTCCTCGGTGGCGTCGGCGAGCTTGCCGGTCCAGGCCGGGTCGACCACGACATGGCAGGTGGCGCAGGCCAGCGAGCCCTCGCAGGCGCCCTCGAGATCGACGCCGTGGCGATGCGCGATCTCCAGAACGGACAGGCCGAGTGGCGCGTCCACTTCGCGCTGTCCGCCGTCGCGCTCGACAAAGGTCATCTTCGGCATGGTCTCATCTCAAGCAGTGGGGCATCGCGCGGGCTAGGTCGTGGGCCTGGTCGTGGGCGCGCAGCAGGATCGCGGACGCCTGCTCCAGATCGGCCGGTGAGGTAAAGCGTCCGATGGCCAGGCGCAAGCTTTCCGCCGCCTCGCCCCGGGTCAGTCCCATCGCCTGCAGCACCGCGGACGGCTCCACGGCGGCCGACGAACAGGCCGAACCGGTGGAGAGGCACAACTCCGGCGCATGCTCGATGATCGCCTGCGCCCGGACGCCGGGGAAGCGCAGGTTGAGATTGCCGGCAACGCGGTGGCGCAGGCTGCCATTGACGGCAAGCTCAGGGATGCCCGCCTGCAGATGCTGCAGCAGGCGGTCCCGCATCGTGCGCAGCCGGATCGCCTCTGCCGCCATCCCGTCCATCGCCACCGCCGCCGCGACGCCGAAGCCCACCACCAGCGGCACCGCCAGCGTGCCGGACCGGACCCCGCGTTCCTGGCCGCCCCCCGAGAACAGCGGCTGCAGGCGCACGCGCGGGCGGCGCCGGACATAGAGCGCACCGATACCCTTGGGACCGTACAGCTTGTGCGCGCTCAGCGAGGCGAGATCGAGATCGAGCGCCGCAACGTCGATGTCGATCTTGCCGGCCGCCTGGGCGAGATCGGAATGCAGCAGCGCGCCGGCTTCGCGCACCAGCGGCGCCAGGCCGGCGAGGTCCTGGATCACCCCGGTCTCGTTGTTCACCGCCATGATGCTGACCAGCAGCGTCGGTGTGCGCAGCGCATCGCGCAGGCATGCGGGATCGAGCAGGCCGTCGTAGCCGACCGGCAGCACCACCGGCTCGAACCCCTCGTGGCCGAGATCCCGCACGCTCTGCAGCACGCAGGGATGCTCGGTGGCCAGCGTGATCACCCGGCGGCGCGTGTCGCCGAACGCGCGCCGGTGACGCACCGCGCCCTTGATCGCCAGGTTGTTGCTCTCGGTGGCGCCCGAGGTCAGCACCAGGGCGCGCGGATCCGCACCGACCAGACGTGCGATGGCCGCACGGGCCTCCTCGCAGGCAGTGTCGGCATCCAGTCCCATGGCATGCTCCGCGCTGTGCGCGTTGCCGAAGCGCACCCCGAAGAACGGCAGCATCGCCTCGACCACGCGCGGATCGCATGCCGTCGTGGCCTGGTTGTCCAGGTAGATCGTGGGTGCGGGCGAAGTCATGCCGGGCGGGATCCTGCTTGGGTCGCCATGCGGATGTAAGCGGCGATGAAGCCGTCGACAGCCGCCTCCTGCACATCCCAGGGTAGCGACACCCGGATCGCCTCCCCCGCCAGTGAGCCGAGGCCCATCGCGGCCAGCACGTGCGAGCGCGCCACCTTGCCGGAGGAGCAGGCGCTGCCGGCGGACACCCCGTAGCCGGCGAGGTCGAGCGCGATCAGCTGGCTGGCCGCCGGACGCCCGGGCAAGGCGAGGCAGGTGGTGTTCGGCAGCCTGGGCGCCGCGGCGCCGCACGGGACGGCGCCGAAGGATATCGCGGCGTGCTCGATGCGGTCGCGCAGCGTCGCCTGCCGTGCGCCGGTCGTCGCCTGAGCCGCGACTGCCGCCGCCGCCGCCGCCGCGAAACCGGCGATCGCCCCGAGCGCCGGGGTGCCGCCGCGTCGGCCCTGCTCCTGGCCGCCACCCGCGATCATCGGCGGCAGCCGGCCGCGACGGGCGCCTGCGAGCAGCAGCGCGCCGGCGCCCTTGGGTCCGCCGAGCTTGTGTCCGGACAGCGCCACGCTGTCGGCCCCGAGGGACGCCACATCGAGCGGCAGGCGACCGGCTGCCTGCACCGCATCGACATGCAGCCAGGCGCCGTACCTGCGGCATAGCCGCGCGGCTCCGGCGACCGGATGCAGCACGCCGGTCTCGTTGTTGGCCAGCATCAGGCAGACCAGCGCCGGGCCGGGAGCTTCGGCCAACGCCCGGTCGATCGTCTCGAGCAAGATCCGCCCATCGGCCGGCACCTGGAGCGGGCGGGCGCCGGGCGGCAATGCCTGGCGGACCGCATCATGCTCGGTGGCGCCAAACAGTATTGGCCGGCCGACACCATGCAGCGCCAGCGCGTTGGCCTCGGTGCCACCCGAGGTGAAGACCAGATCGTCGGGTTCGCCGCCGAACAGGTCCGCCAGCTGCTCACGCGCCGACTCGAGTACGGCGCGGGCGGCCCGGCCGGCGCGATGCGGCGAGGCCGGGTTGCCGGCGAGGCGTTGCGCGGCGTCGGCTGCCGCAAGGGCAGCAAGACGCGGCGTCTCGGACGCGTTGGCGTCGAATAGCATAAATAAATCGTTAGACACATTTCTCATTCGGGTGACGAAACTGATCGAACACTGGAAGAAACTGGCTTGTTGTCACGCTGTCACAATCGCGTGTCTGTGTTTCCGCTGACGCAGGCCACGGGGCCATTGATTTCAGTGTAAATCTCCGGCGCACGTCGCTATACAGTCGCAAACGCATTGCCCGCGGCCCAATTTTGCAGCGTGGAGTCGCACTAAAAGGACTCGGTCAATGATTCTCTCCACCGCGACAACCGGGCTGCCTCTGTCGGCCTCGGAGCAGACCGGTATCGACGACAGGACAATTTGATACCGCCGACCCTTGCCCCATATACCGCCGCTCCGGTGCAGGTAGCCACCACGAGGCTGCGCAGCACCATTCGGCGCTAGTCGGCCGGTATCAGTCCAAACGAGTGAGAGCTGGACGCGTGGCGGAGCATCGCCGGGCGTTCGTAGCGCGTTACAACAATGCTCGTGCCCATGCCTCGAGGTGCGGCGAGAAACAAGAGCGGGACAAGATGCCTGAGGTCATGTTCGCTGGTCCTGATGGCCGGCTTGAGGGGCGCTACCATCATTCAAGTGAGCCGAACGCTCCGCTCGCTCTCATCATGCATCCGCACCCGCTGCACGGCGGGACCATGAACAACCGCATCACGTACGCGATGTATCGCTCGTTCGAGAAGCTCGGCTTCTCCGTCATGCGCTTCAACTTCCGCGGCGTCGGGCGCTCGCAGGGTCGTTACGACGGCGGCATCGGCGAGATCAGCGATGCCGCCGGCGCGCTCGACTGGATGCAGATGGTCAATCCGAACTCGAGCGGCCTGTGGATCTCGGGCTACTCCTTCGGCGCCTTCGTCGGGATGCAGCTGCTCATGCGGCGCCCGGAAGTGTCCGGCTGGGTCAGTGTGGCGCCCCCCGCGAACCATTATGATTTCGGCTTCCTGGCTCCCTGCCCCTGTGGCGGCCTCATGCTGCATGGCGACCAGGACGAGCTGGTGCCGGAGCCCGCGGTGCGCAAGCTGGTCGACAAGCTCAACACCCAGAAGGGTGTGCAGGTCGACTATCGGGTGTTCGCCGGCGCCGACCACGTGTTCGCCAACCATGCCGACCACGTCTCCGAGGCCATCGACGACTATGTCGGCCGCGTGGTGGCCCGCAAGACGATGGCGCTCGCCGCCGACTGAGGCCCATCCCGGCCTCCTGCCCGACATCCATGCGGCGCCGGTCTCCGGCGCCGCATTTTCTTTGCGCGCGGCGTATGACACGACCATCAGCCTATGTGCATTTGTACCATCTGCCTTGCAGATAGCGCATGACGGCACAACTAGGCAAGCCCGACCGCCGGATCGCATGCTACAGGCCGGTCGACCCAGCCAGAGCATCCAGGCCGCCCGCATGACCTCAAGCCCGTTCCGCAGCCCATTCCTCCAGGATGCCGAGGCACGCGGCTATATCTTCCAGGGCACGGACCTGGCCGGTCTGGACGCGGCCTTCGAGTCCGGCATCGTCGGCGGCTATATCGGTTTCGATGCCACCGCCGACAGCCTGCATGTCGGCTCCATGATCCAGATCATGATGCTTCGCCTGCTGCAGCGGCACGGCCATCGGCCGGTGGCGCTGCTCGGCGGCGGCACCACCCGGATCGGCGATCCGTCGTTTCGCGACGAGGCGCGGCAGTTGCTCGACGCGGCGGGCATCGAGCGCAACCGCGCCGGCATCCGCGCCAACCTCGCAGCGATGCTGCGCTTCGGTGACGGCCCGTCCGACGCGATCATGCCGGACAACGCCGAGTGGCTCGACCGGCTCGGCTACATCGACCTGCTGCGCGAGGTCGGCGTGCATTTCAGCGTCAGTCGCATGCTCGGCTTCGACAGCGTACGCCAGCGGCTGGAGCGAGAGCAGGGCCTGACTTTCCTCGAGTTCAACTATTCGATCCTGCAGAGCTACGATTTCCGCGAACTCTGGCGGCGCCATGGCGTGACCCTGCAGATGGGCGGCTCCGACCAGTGGGGCAATATCGTCTCGGGCGTGGACCTGGTGCGCCGCACCGACCAGAAGCAGGTGTTCGGCCTGACCACCCCGCTGCTGACCACCGCGTCGGGCGCCAAGATGGGCAAGACCGCAGCCGGCGCAGTCTGGCTCTCGGCGGCACGCCTTGCCCCGTTCGACTACTGGCAATTCTGGCGCAACACCGAGGACGCCGATGTCGGCCGGTTCCTCAAGCTGTTCACCGACCTGCCGGTGGAGGAATGCGACCGGCTAGGCGCACTCCCGGGGGCGTCCATCAACGAGGCCAAGAAGCGGCTCGCCACCGAGGCCACCGCCATCTGCCATGGCCGCGATGCCGCCGACCAGGCGCTTCAGGCAGCAACCGGGCTCTTCGAGTCCGCCGGGGGCGCCGCTTCGCGGGACGCGTTGCCGAGTCGCCCGCTCGACGCCGCGATCCTGTCCGCCGGCCTGCCGGCCTACCGCCTGTTCGCCGAGATGGGCCTGGTTTCGAGCAACGGCGAGGCGCGCCGGCTGATCAGGGGCGGCGGGCTCCGTGTGAACGACACGCCGGTGTCCAGCGAGGATCGCATGGTGTCGGAGGCCGACCTGCGGGACGGCGCGATCAAGCTCTCGGTCGGCCGCAAGCAGCACCTGCTGGTGCGGCCGGCCTGACGGCCTCGATCAGCCGGCGATCGCCTTGGTCGCCTTGCTGATCTGCATCGCGATCGCCTCGAGGGTGATGGCGGCCAGCGCATCGCGCATCGCGATCTCGGCGGCCCCGAAGCGTTCCCCGAAGATGCTTGGCACATGCCGTCCGACCGGGCATTCCGGATCCGGGTTGGCATGCAGCGGCAGCAACGGCAGCCGCACCGGATTAACCGCGAGCCAGACATCGTCCAGCGAGATCCGGCTCGGCGGCCGCCCGAGTGCTGCACCACCCTGACCACGGCGCACCCGCACCAGGCCGGCATGCGACAACAGCCGCATGATCCGCCGCACCACCACGGGGTTGGTGTTGACGCTGCCGGCGAGACGCGGGCTGGTGAGACGGCTGGCCGGTTCCAGCGTCATCAGCAGCATGATGTGGGTGGCGACTGAGAAACGGGTTGCGATCATCACAGGCTGAAACAGCTATCTCGCGGGAATGGTTGCGTTACCGTCGCATCATGAAATCGGGAAAGGCGAAGCGGAAAAGCCTGCGCCCGGGCATTGCGTTCGCCGGGCGCTTTCGGCATCACCGGGCCTGCATGCAGATCAGCCTGCCAGAGAACTCGCTCGCCATCCGGCGCGCCGCCGCCCGGCTCTGCGGCCAGCTCGGCTGGGTGCCGCTGCATGAAGTGCCGCTGCCGAACGGCAGGCGTGCCGACATCCTGGCGCTGCGGCCGGACGGTGGCTTCGCCTGCATCGAAGTGAAGTCCGGGCCACGCGACTTCCTGACGGACGGCAAGTGGCAGGACTACCGCGCCTACTCCGACGCGCTCTACTTCGCGGTCGACGAGCAGTTTCCGCAGACGCTGCTGCCGCACGATACCGGCCTCGTGGTGGCCTGCGTCGGGCCGCACTGCGCGCCCGGCTCGATGATCGCGCAGGATGCCGAGATCCTGCGCGAGGCGCCGGCGCACCTGCTGGCGCCTGCCCGACGTCGCGCGCTGATGCAGCGTTTCGCGACCATCGCCGCCCAGCGCCTCGCCATGATCGAGGACCCGGCGATCACCGCGTCGCTGCGCGCGGCGCTACGGGTCGAGTAGGGTGGCGGCTGCTTGCACCCGGGCATGCGCCAGCCCAGGGTGCCTGCCCCCGACATCTCCGAGGCATCCATGCAATCCAGCGCCCTGAACCAGCGGCTCGAAGCAGCCAGCGAGATCGTGGCCGAGGCGGCGACGCTTGCGATGCGGATGCGGCCGGCGGCAGGCAGCTTCACCGGCAACCTCAAGGGCGCGCAGGACTGGGTCACCGAGGCGGACGGCGCCGTGGAGGCGCTCATCGCCGGCCGCCTGCGGACCCTGTTCCCGGACGACGGCTTCAAGGGCGAGGAGACCGGCGAAAGCGCGGAAGGCGCCGGCGCAGCGTTGCGCTGGGTGGTCGATCCGATCGACGGCACCTCGAACTATGCCCGCGGACGGGATCGCTGGGCGGTCTCGCTGGGCCTGATGGACGGCGATCGGCCGGTCCTGGGCCTGGTGGCCGCACCGGTGCTCCGCGAGACCTTCATGGCCCGCGAGGGTGGTGGCGCCACGCTCAACGGCGCACCGATCCGGCCGGCCGATACCGCGGACATGCGGCGTGCCATGGTCGAGGTCGGCTGGAGCCCGAAGGTCACGGCGGAGGCGCATGCGGCGCTGACCGGTCGCATCGTCGCCCTGGGTGCCGCGCCGCGCACCGGCGGCTGCGGCGCCATCGCCCTGGTCGAGATCGCCTGCGGACGGCTCGACGCCTACATCGAGCCGTTCATCAACGTCTGGGACGTGGCAGGCGCGCTGCCGGTGCTGGCCGAAGCGCGGGTCAGGGTGTCGCCATTCCTGCGCGACGGCGGCATGACCGGCGCCTGGCCGATCCTGGCCGCCACCCCCGGCATCGCGGCTGCCGTCTCCGCCGCCAGCGGCATCGGCTTCGACTGACGGCATCGGACGGCATCGGACGGCTTCGGGGGCTCTCCCGGACGCCGGATTCTTGCTAGGCAAGACAACCTGGGCTTCCAGGCGGATTCGCCCCCTGGCGGGCGTTGGACGAGGATAGAGGATACGCCATGCGAACGCGCCGCGGCCTTGCAGCAGTCGCTTCGATCGTGCTGCCGTCGATGGTGGTCCTGCAGGCCCTGCCGACCGCCGCCCACGCCCAGGGCCAGCCTCCTACCGAGGCGCAGGAGCAGCAGCAGCGACTGGTCGATCGCGCGACGCTGACTGCGCAGGACATCCTCGACTGGCGCGCCAACGGCGACCAGGCCCGCCGTTTCCTCGCCCGTTCGCGCGGCGTGCTGATCTGCCCGAGCATCTTCCGCATGTCCTTCATCTTCGGCGGCTCCGGCGGCGGCTGCACGCTGCTGGCCCGCGACGGCTCCGGCTCCTGGTCGGCGCCGGCCTTCTACTCGATGGGTTCGGGCTCCTTCGGCCTGCAGGCCGGCATCCAGGATGCCGAGCTGATGCTGTTCATCATGAGCAGGCGCGGCCTCACCGCAATCATGGACAGCCAGTTCAAGTTCGGCGCCAACGCCGGCATCACGCTGGCCACCCTCGGCGCCGGCATGGAGGGCGACACCTCCGCCGCGTTCAACGCCGACATCGTGGTGATCGAGAAGAGCAAGGGCCTGTTCGCCGGCATCTCGTTGCAGGGCAGCATCCTGTCCTTCGACAGCATCGGCAACCGCGCCTACTACGGCCAGCCGGTCGGACCGCAGGACATCGCGGTGGCGATGCGGGTGAACAATCCCGGGGCCGATCCACTGCGGGCGGTGCTGATGCGCTACGGCGGCGCCGGCCCGGCCACGCCTCCGCCCGCCATCGGGCCGGACGCCGGAGAGGCGAGCAACCCGGACAACTACCCGCCCGCCTACCGGCGCGGTACCGCATACGGTGCTCCGAACGCCTACCAGGGATCGCCGGCCTACCAGGGCGGCCAGTCCTATCCGGCCAATCCCGACACCGGCCCGACCCAGCTGGCGCCGAGCGATCCGGTGCAGAGCCAGTCGCTGCCGCCGCCACGCTAGGATGCCCGGGGCATGACATCACCGGGCGTTGTACGGCAGGCGCTCGTCGCCGGCGCCAGCGGCATCATCGGACGTGGCGTGATCGAGGCCCTGCGATCGGCGCCGGGCTGGGAGGCGACGCGGTTGTCGACGCACGGCCTGCCGGATGGGCGCGCGATCGCCGCCGACCTGCTCGACCGCGAGGCGACCGCGCAGGCGCTGCAGGCCGCGTCGGGCACCACCCACCTGTTCTATGCGGCCTACCGGGCGCAGCCCGACTTCGTCGCCGAGGTCGCGGTCAACGGGCCGATGCTGGAGAATCTGCTGGACGGCTTGCGTCAGGTCGGCGCGCCACTGCAGCGCGTAGTGCTCTACCAGGGCGCCAAGGTGTATGGCGTGCATCTCGGCGAGGTGCAGGCGCCTTTCTACGAGGACAGCCCGCGGCACATCCCGCCCAACTTCTACTACACCCAGGAGGATACGCTGCGCCGTCGCGCGGCGGCGGGCGAGTTCGCGTTCTCGATCCTGCGGCCGGATGTCGTCGTGGGCGATGCCGTCGGCAATCCGATGAACATCGCCATGGTGATCGGCGTGTTCGCCACCCTGTGCAAGGCCACCGGCACGTCGTTCCGGTTTCCCGGCACGGCGCAGGTCCATGACGGCGTGCTGGCGCAGTTCACCGATGCGCGCCTGCTCGGCCAGGCCAGCCTGTGGAGTGCAACCGCCGACGCCGCGGCCGGCGAGGCCTTCAACTACGTGCACGAGCCGTTCCGCTGGCAGCGGGTCTGGCGGCAGGTCGCCGACGCCTTCGGCCTGGAGGTGGCGCCGCCACTGCGCATGAGCCTCGCGCAGCAGATGGCCGACAAGGCGCCGCTCTGGAACCGGCTGACGCAGGCGCACGGGCTGCAACCCGTGGCTTACGAGAAACTGGTCGGCTGGGCGTTCGGCGACTTCATCTTCAATACGCCGTTCGACATGATATCGGACATGGGCAAGATACGCCGCGCCGGCTTCAACGAGACGATCGACAACGGTGTGGCGCTGGTCGGCGCGATCCGCCGGCTGCAGGAGCAGAAGATACTGCCGCGCATCGACGAGATTTGACATTCTTCGAGATTAGCTGACGCCCCGACCCCGAGCGGCCGGTGGCGACAACAGCTTTTCGATGCAGCGATCGCAGACTTCATGCCACCTGAAACCGCAGAGTGGATGACAGGCACTTCCAACAGCGCGACAGACGAAGATCCTGCCCAGGGGTCCGGAAGCGGCGGCGCCAACTCGGCGCGGCATCGTGCTTCGGGGCGTGCCCGATCAGGTGATCTTCGGCAAGAACGAAGCCATCATCGAGAAGATGTCCGGCGACACGACTGTGTCGCGCGGGGTGGACGCGCTCCGGAAGCCTTCCAGCCACATCTCGATGGCCTCGCGCATACGCTCCGCCTGATCCGTGCAGTCAGGTCAGCAGATACGGACCCAACTGGCTCGGCCAC
Source organism: Lichenicoccus roseus (assembly GCF_005844085.1). GTDB lineage: Bacteria > Pseudomonadota > Alphaproteobacteria > Acetobacterales > Acetobacteraceae > Lichenicoccus > Lichenicoccus roseus. The sequence continues at coordinate 590,892 of NZ_VCDI01000002.1, read as the reverse complement.
TCGCCGCGAGGCTTCGCCTGCGTCACCGCCGACGGCAGCGTCACCGCCGAGCCACCGGCCGCGGACTGGTAGATCGCGGCAAGGATGCGCATGTCCTGCAGGCCCTCCTCGCCCGGCGTCAGCGGCACCGCCTTGTTGTGCAGGCTGAGCGCGAACGCATCCATCTCCACCGCGAACTGGTTCCTTGGCGTGAAGCGCCGTGTTTCCAGCGCACTCGCGCGCCCCGCCTTGCGGTCGATCTGCAGGGCGAGGTTGTCATAGCCGAACGCGGGATCGAGCCCGAGCCAGCCACGCTCGTTATGCACCCGCAGCTGACGGCTCTCGTGGAAGCTGTAGCCGGAACTGCCGGTGGCGATCACGCCCGACGGGAAGCGCATGGTGAACAGCGCCACGTCCTCGACCTCGCGGAAGCGCGGATCGTGCGGCGGGCGCGTCACCCGGCCGGTCACCTCGACCGGCTCCTCGCCGGTGATGTAGCGGAAGGCGTTGGTGCAATAGAGGCCGACGTCGGGCAGCGAGCCGCCGCCGGCCATCGCCAGGATCTGCCGCCACTGGCCGTTCGGCAGGTCATTCTGGCCATTCACCGCCTCGATCATGCGGATCGCTCCGTACTGGCCGCTGCGCGCCAGCCCGATCAGGGTGCGATGCGCCGGATCGTGCTGCAGCCGGTAGGCGATCATCAGCGTGCGCCTGGCCTGGCGGCACGCCTCGACCATCTGCTCGGCCTCGGCGACGGTCGCCGCCATCGGTTTCTCGCACAGCACGTGCTTGCCGGCGGCGGCTGCACGCAGGGTGAACTCGGCATGCATCGCGTTCGGCAGCACGATGTACACGGCATCGATGTCCGGATTGTCGCGTATGCCGTCGAAGTTGGCGTAGCTGTACAGGTTCTTCTCCGGCACCCCGTATTGCGCCGCGATCGTGCGGGCCTTCTCCGGCCGTCCGCTGACCAGTGCCGCGATGCGCACATGTGCCGCCTGGCCGAAGCCGGGCAGGATCTCCTCGAGCGCCAGTGTGCCGAGCCCGACCACCGCGATGCCCAGGCGCTTGCCCGGCGGAATCGGGTTCGGCACCTCGCCATTGGCCTCGCTCGGAGCATGCAAAGGCGGCAGGCCGACATGGCCGTCCGACACCGAGCCGCGCAGCGCGCCCGGTTCCTGCTGGCCCGCGCCGGGCGCCGCCGCGGCCACGGCGGTGGCGGCCAGCAGGGCAGTGCTGCCGAACAGGGTGCGGCGGGTCAGCTCGGTCATCGGCGGGCTCCATGTCGTGCTGGCTGACGGGCAGCCCTGCAGCCAACACGGCGCGGCAGAACGGGATTTACAGATGCACAGGCTTGTGTGGCATCTACCCGGATGGCTGAACGCTCCCGACCGCCGCCCGCACCCCGGGCCGCACCGCGCATCGTGATCATCACCGGCGGCTCGTCCGGAATAGGCCGCGCCGCCGCCGGCCTGTTCGCCCGGCGCGGCTGGTCGGTAGGGCTGATCGCGCGGGGAGCCGCCGGACTACAGGCCGCCCTTGCCGACGTGCAGGCCACCGGAGCCACGGGGGCCGTCGCAGTCGCCGACGTCGCCGATGCCGAGGCGCTCGACCAGGCGGCGCGCGCGCTGACCGCGCAGCTCGGGCCGGCCGATGCCTGGATCAACGCCGCCGGCAACGGCGTCTACGGCCGCCTGCTCGACGTGACGGATGCCGAGTTCCGCCGCGTCACCGACGTCACCTACATGGGCACGGTGAACGGCGTGCGGGCGGCGCTGCGCATCATGCTGCCGCGTGATGCCGGCGCCATCGTCAATGTCTGCTCCGGCATCGTGTTCCACGGCCTGCCGCTGATGTCGTCCTATGTCGGCGCCAAGGCGGCGGTACGCGGCTTCGGCCAGTCGATACAGGTCGAGCTCAAGATGGCGGGCAGCCGGGTGCGCCTGGCGACGATCTTCCCGCCGGCGGTCAACACCCCGTTCTTCAGCCACGCGCCCTCGCACATGGGCTTCCCGGCCCGGCCGGTGCCACCGGTGTACCAGCCGGAGATCGTCGCCGAGGCGCTCTATGTCGCAGCCACCGGGCGCTGCCGGGAGATGACGGTGACGTCGGTGGTCACCGCCTTCTCCTATGTCGCGCGGCTGTCGCCGGCGCTGGCGGCCTGGCTGATGGGGCGGCTGCGCTTCGATGCCCAGCTGTCGCGTGATCCCGAGGCGCTCGCCGCCGAGGAGCCGAGCCTGTTCCACCCGCCCTCGCGCGTGCTCGGCGTGCGCGGACCGTTCAACCGGCGCGCCCGTGGCTGGAGCGCGCAGGTCAAGCTGCTCGCGTTCCTGCAGCGCATCGCCGGCAGGGTTGGCGTCAATCCTGCGGCTGCAGATACGGCGCCGCCAGCGCCCGGCTCGCCGTCCATACCTGCGCCCGCAGCGACGGATCGACCGCCCGCCTGTTCGGCGGCACCGGCCGACGCCGTTTCAGGTAGGCTCCGCTGAGCCCGGCGCACTCCGGCGACAGTGCGGCATGGAGCGGAGTGTCGGCGCCCTCGCGCTCGCTCAGGATGAACGGCGCCATCAGCCGCCAGGCCAGGCCGACCATGCCGGGCTCGCGCACCAGACCGGTCGCCACCATGCCCGGATGCACCACGTTCACCGCGACCTGGGCCGGATCCAGCCGTTCGGCCAGCGTCATCTGGGTCATCAGCAGGGCGAGCTTGGAGCGGGCGTAGGCGCGCGTCATCCGCCAGCCCGCAGCCAGTTCGAGGTCGGCAGGGTCGATCCCGGCGCCGTCGGACGTCGAGGATCCGACGCTGACGACCCGGGCGCCGCCACCCTGGGCCAGCAGGGCCGGCAGCAGGGCGTGGGTCAGCACCAGCGGCGACAGGTGATTGACCGCGAGGGTACGCTCGTGGCCTTCCGCAGTCAGCACCCGGCGCGACTGCAAGGTGCCGGCGTTGTTCACCAGCAGCCCGACCGACGGTGCCTGGGCGCGTATGGCGGCGGCAGCCGCTGCCGTCTCGGCCAGCAGCGACAGGTCCGCCTGCACCGTGATCAGCCGGTCGCGGCTCTCCGGAACCCGGCCCGCGATCCAGTCACGTGCGCGCCCGAGGCGGGCGGGGTCGCGGCCGACGATGAACAGCCGATAGCCGGAGGCGGCAAGGCCGAGTGCGATCCAGCGCCCGATCCCGCCGGTCGCCCCGGTGATCACCGCCGCGCCGGCATGAGGCTCGTTCATCGGGACGGCTCCTTGGATGCGTGCGCACCTTCCAGTGCTCGCAGCCGCGCGACGTTCTGCAGGTGGGTGGGCAGGTCGGTGGCAAAGGCATGGCCGCCGCTGCCGTCGGCGACGAAATACAGCATGTCGCCGGCGGCCGGGTGCGCCGCCGCATCCAGCGCGGCCGGGCCGGGAGAACAGATCGGCCCGGGTGGCAGGCCGGTGACCAGGTAGCTGTTGTACGGATTGGGCTGCGCCAGATCGGCCCGGCTGAGCGGACGTGCGAGAGTTCCGAGCCCGCCTGATGCCCCGTAGATGACGGTCGGGTCGGATTGCAGCCGCATGCCGAGGTGCAGCCGGTTGAGGAACACGCGGGCCACCAGCGGGCGCTCCGCCGGCCTGGCGGTCTCGCGCTCGACCAGGCTGGCGAGGACGAGCAGGTCGCGAGGCGTCGGCAGCTCCGGCTGCGGCTGGCGGCTGGTCCAGGCCGACTGCAGCCGTCGCTCCATGGCCGCCTGCATGCGCGTCACGATCGCCGCGCGCGTGGTGCCGCGCTCATACGCGTAGGTCTCGGGCAGGATGCTGCCTTCCGCCACCACCGGGGTCGCACCCGCCAGCGCATCGGCGGACGCCAGCAGCAGCGCGATCTGCGCCACGGTCAGGCCTTCCGGTATCGTCAGCTGGTGCTGCACCGGGCGAGCCGTCCGCAGCACCAGCAGCAGTTCGCGCACCGAGGCGTGCGCCGGGAACTCGAACTCGGCGGCATGCACCGGACCGTCGCTGCGGGTAAGCCGCCCGGCGACGCGAAAGCCGAACAGGGCGGCCGGGCCATCGGGCAGTGCGTCCTCGCGCTGCAGGACGGCGCCGGCGCCGGCGAGCCCGCCATGCGGGATGACGATGGCCGTGGCTTGCGGCAGCGGTCCCGGCCTCCAGTACCACCAGAGCGCGCCGGCTGCCATGCCGGCGCCGAGCAGGACGCCTGCGAACAGGAAGGCCGCGATCAGGCCAAGCGTGCGGCGCATCAGGCCGGCGGCCCGGCGAAGGCGGGCGCGCTCAGGCGGCGCCGAGCACGATGCTGGCGTTGGTGCCGCCGAACCCGAAGCTGTTCGACAGCGCGTGCCGGATCGGCCGCCGTTGCGCCTCGCGGGCCACCCGGTCGATCACGCTCTCGCGGCTCGGGTTGTCCAGGTTGAGCGTCGGCGGCGCCACCCCGTCGCGGATCGCCAGCAGCGAGAAGATCGCCTCGATGGCGCCCGCCGCCCCAAGCAGGTGGCCGGTAGCCGACTTGGTGGACGACATCGCCAGGCCACGCGCCGCATCGCCGAACAGCCGCTCGACGGCGTCGAGCTCGAGATCGTCGGCCATGGTGGAGGTGCCGTGCGCGTTGACGTAGCCGATGTCGGCCGGTGACAAGCGGGCGCTCTTGAGCGCGGCCACCATCGCCCGGTAGGCGCCGACATGGCCTTCAGGCGGCGCGGTGATGTGATGCGCGTCGCCGGAGAGGCCGTAGCCGAGCACCTCGCCGTAGATCCTGGCCCCGCGCTTGCGCGCGTGCTCGTATTCCTCGAGCACCACGATGCCGGCGCCCTCGCCCATCACGAAGCCGTCGCGGTCGCGGTCCCACGGGCGCGAGGCGCGCTCGGGGGTGTCGTTGAAGTCGGTGGACAGCGCCCGCGACGCGCAGAAGCCGGCGATGCCCAGCGCGCACACCGCACCCTCGGCGCCACCGGCGATCATGACGTCGGCATCGCCCAGCATGATCAGCCGCGCCGCGTCGCCGATCGCGTGCACGCCGGTGGCGCAGGCGGTGACGGCGGAATGGTTGGGGCCCTTGAAGCCGTAGCGGATCGAGACGTGACCCGAGACCAGGTTGATCAGCGCCGAGGGGATGAAGAACGGCGACAGCCGGCGCGCGCGGCCCTCGTGGACCTGCACAGATGCCTCGTAGATGCTCTGCAGCCCGCCGATGCCGGACCCGATCATCACGCCGGTGGCGCACTGGTCTTCCTCGCTGGTCGGCAGCCAGCCGGAATCCTCGACCGCCTCGATGGCGGCGACCATGCCGAGATGGATGAAGCGATCCATCTTCTTCTGGTCCTTGTGCGGGATCCATTCGTCGAGATCGAGACCGCCGCTCGCGCGCGAGCCTGCCGGAACCTCGCCGGCAACCTGCGCCGGCAGGCCGGAGGCGTCGAACGAGCGGATCGCGCGGATGCCGCTCTCGCCTTCCACCAGCCGCGACCAGAACTGCCTGACGCCCACGCCGAGCGGTCCGGATATGCCCATGCCGGTCACGACGACCCGCCGTGCCCCGGCCCCGTTCAGCGTGGGGATCATGCTGGAAGCCCTGCAGCCGTTACGTCAGGCGGCCTTCTGCTTCTCGATGTAGTCGATCGCGTCCTTCACGGTCGAGATCTTCTCGGCCGCGTCCTCGGGGATCTCCACGCCGAACGCCTCCTCGAAGGCCATCACCAGCTCGACGGTGTCGAGGCTGTCGGCGCCGAGGTCGTCGATAAAGGAAGCCTCGGGGGTCACCTTGCTCTCCTCGACGCCCAGGTGCTCCACGACGATCTTCTTAACCTTGTCGGCGATCTCGCTCATCTGATCCTGCTTCCTCTCTGACCCGGAATAACCCGCGGTACGAACCCGTTCGTCCTGTTGATGCCGCCCGGCGCCGTGTCGTGGCACCCGACCATGCCGCCCGGCTCCGGACGAAGCAGCGGGCGATTAGCATGGATTTTCATCCCCCGCCAAGGCACCGGATCGATGCGCCTCCGCCGTCGATGGCGCAAGTGTTGCAGGCCGATGAATTTTCCGAAGCCTCAGGACATCGCCATGCCGCCATTGACGTGCAGCGTGGCGCCGGTGACCCAGGCGGCCTCGTCGGAGGCGAGGTAGGCAACGGCGGCGGCGATATCCGCCGGCTGCCCCATCCGGCCAAGCGGGATGGCGGCGGTCAGCTTCGCCCGCTGCGGCTCCGCCAGCGCATCGGTCATCGCGGTCTCGACGAAGCCGGGCGCCACCACGTTGACGGTGATGCCGCGCGAGCCGACCTCCTGCGCCAACGACTTGCTCATGCCGATCATGCCGGCCTTGGCGGCGGCGTAGTTCGACTGGCCGGCATTGCCGGTGACGCCGACGATGCTGGCGATCGAGACGATGCGGCCGGCGCGCCGCCGCACCATGCCCTTCAGCGCCGCGCGGCAGAGCCGGAACGGGGCGGCGAGGTCGACCTCCAGCACCCTGCCCCAGTCCTCGTCCTTCATGCGCAGGGCGAGGCCGTCGCGGGTCAGGCCGGCATTGTTCACCAGGATGTCGAGGCCGGTTCCGGTCGCCTGCTCGGCGGCCGCCACCAGCGCGTCGGGTGCCGCCGGATCCGAGAGGTCCGCCGGGCAGACATGCACCGGCGCCCCTGACGCCGCCGCCAGAGCCTCGGACAGGCTTTCGAGCGCCTCGCGCCTGGTGCCGGACAGCACCACCGCCGCTCCCTGGCCGTGCAGAGCGCGTGCGATCGCGGCGCCGATGCCGCCGGACGCTCCGGTCACCAGGGCGGTCTTGCCATCAAGCCTGAACATCGATGGGCCTCCTCGATTGCCGCGTGCCGGTCAGAGCAGCTTCAGCAGCTCTTCGATCTCTTCCGGGGTGCCGACGCTGCGCGTGGCGGCGTCCGGCGCGATGCGCTTGCACAGGCCGGACAGCACCTTGCCGGCGCCGAGCTCTATGAAGCTGTCGACCCCCAGCGCGGTCATCGCCTGCACGCTCTCGCGCCAGCGCACCGTGCCGGTGACCTGGCGCACCAGCAGGTCGCGTATCTCGTCGACGCCGGTCGCCTTGGCGGCGGTGACGTTGGCGATCAGCGGCAGCCCGGGTGCCGCGATGCTGGCCTCGCCGAGAGCCTCGCGCATGGCCTCCGCCGCCGGCGCCATCAGCGAGCAGTGGAACGGCGCCGAGACCGGCAGCGGCAGGGCGCGACGGATGCCGCGCTCCTTGGCGATCTCGATGGCCCTGGCGATCGCGCCGGTGGCGCCGGAGATCACCACCTGGCCGCCGCCATTGTCGTTCGCCACCTCGATGACTTCGTGACGGTCGGGCGCGCCTTCGGTGCGCAGCACCGCGGCGGCGGCGCAGATCTCGCGCGCCTGCTCGATCTCGGTGCCGAGCAGCGCCGCCATGCCGCCCTCGCCCGCCGGCACCGCCTGCTGCATCGCCAGTCCGCGGCGGCGCAGCAGACGGGCGGCGCCTGCGACGTCGAAGCTGCCGGCGGCGGCGAGTGCCGAGTATTCGCCGAGCGAGTGGCCCGCCACCACCGCGGCGCGGTCCGCCACCTGCAGCCCCGCCTCGCGCTGCAGCACACGCAGCACCGCGAGCGACACCGCCATCAGCGCCGGCTGGGTGTTCTGCGTGAGGGTAAGCTCCTCGATCGGACCGGAGAACATCAGCTTGGACAGCCGCTCGCCGAGCGCGTCGTCGACCTCCTCGAAGACCTCCCGGGCAGGTGCGAAGGCAGCCGCGAGATCGCGTCCCATGCCCGCGAACTGGCTGCCCTGTCCGGGAAAGATGAAGGCGTAAACAGGCATAGGTGCGGGATCCGATCCGGCCTGGCGCATGGAGCGTCACGCGCTGCTTGAGTTCGAGGCGGCGGTGCGCGCCCCCCGTGCGGAAGCTGGGACATGACGGACAGGCCATGAAGATGTCAATGTTGTGCCGGGTGAGGCAGAATTGTCGCAGCAGGCACGCGCGCCGGCCGAACCTCCGCCTGCCTGAACACCGGGGATGTCCGTCCGCATGAACGAACTCAGGGCCGTGCTGCGCCAGGGTACCCAGGCGGCGCATCAACGCCTGGACGCCAGGATGAGCACGCTGCCGCTGGACCGGCGGCCGTCCTATAGCCGCTTCCTGCACGTCCAGGCGGCGGCGCTGGTGCCGCTCGAGATCGCACTCGAACAGGCTGGCGTGGTCTATCTGCTGCCGGACTGGACCTGGCGCACGCGCCGCGCCGCACTGCTTGCCGACATCAGGCAGATGGACGGCGAGGAGGCGCCGATGCCAGGGCCGCAGGAGCAACCGGTCGACTGGATCGAGAGCCCGGCCGCGATGATCGGCGCCACCTACGTGCTGGAAGGCTCCCGGCTCGGTGGCGCCATGCTGCGCAAGCAGGTCATGGCGGCCGAGGATCCGGTGATCCGGCTGGCCAGCCGGTTCCTGAACCACGGCAACGGCGAGAACCTCTGGCTCAGCTACAACGACACCCTGAAGAACGCGCGGCTGGACGAGGCCGAGCGGGCGGTGATGGTGGACAGCGCCGTGCGCAGCTTCGCCCTGTTCGAGACGGCAGCCCCGGAAGCCGGTTCCTGAGCCACTCTCCCGGAGCTGCCGCAGGTATCCGGGTGCCGGATAGGGGCAGAGCGGGTGCGTGCAGGCGACCTGCGTGGGCGCCGCGTCGGCGAACAGCGGTCGTCCTTGTATCTGGTGGCGACGAACGGCCCCGGCGCGATCCCCGGCCCGGCGCTCGAGCGCCGCAATCACATCGTGGTCGGGATCGACACGCTCCGGTCGCGGGACGGCATTGCTGCCGGGAGAAGGCCGATAAGCGCCAGCCAGTACAGCGACCTCATCCACCTGTCTCCGGCATCTCGATCTCGAGCATCACCGCGCTCAGCGTCTTGCCGTGCGCATCGCGGGCCAGCGAGCGGGTGACGCCGCCGCCGAGCGCGCCCTCGAGGACGAAGTTGAGGGCGTGCAGCGCCGGCATCTCGTACCGGCGCACCGGCCCGCGCGCCAGCGACGAGAAATGCGCGGCGACGCGCTCGACGGTGACGGCGCGCAGCAGCAACGGGTAGTCCTGCGGCCGATATGCGATCACCGAGATGCTGGAAACGTCGCCCTTGTCCCCGGCGCGTGCATGCGCGATCTCCCGCAGCTTCATGTGCCGATCCATGTAGTGCTCGTCTCGACCAGCGCGCGATCGATCAGCGTGGAGACCACCGCGATCACCTCGCGCACCACGCTGCGCGCGCCGCCGCCGGCTGCCGGGCCATTGGTGTAGAGCGCCTCGACCTCGCGCCCGATGCGGGCGGCGTCGCGGCTGGTGGCGGCCCGGCCGGCGACCCTGATCCGGACCTCGCCGGGCTCGCGTCCGACGATGTCGACATGCAGCTCGGTGATCGGCGCGGCGGTCAGCTCGAGGCGCTCGCGCACGATGGCGATGGCGAGTGCGGCGCGCGCCCCGGCCCCCTCGCCGCGATACGAGATCTCGCCCTCGCCGACGAACGAGTCGCGGTAGCCGATCGATACCTTCAGCGTATCGGTCGGCGCGGTGCCGGTGGCGCCGGCGAGCGTCACCCGGTCGGCGCCGGCATAGGCCAGGGTGACCCGGCTGAAATCGGCGACCAGGTCGGGCTGCATGTAGCGGGCCGGATCGTGCACCTCGTAGAGCAGCTGTTCGGCGCAGATGGCGGCGTCCACCCGGCCGCCGCTGCCGGCGACCTTGGTGATGACCGCCGTGCCGTCCTCGGCAACCTCGGCCAGCGGAAAGCCGAGCCGGGCCAGCCCTTCGACGTCCTTGAGGCCGGGATCTGCGTAGTATCCGCCGGTGACCTGGCCGGCGCACTCGAGCATGTGGCCGACCGCGGTGCCGCAGCCGAGCCGGCGCCAGTCGTCGCGCGGCCAGCCGAAACTGTGCGCGATCGGCGCCAGGAACATCGCCGGATCGCCGATGCGGCCGGTGATGACGAGGTCGGCGCCGCCGGCCAGCGCATCGGCGACCGGCCAGGCGCCGAGGTAGGCGTTCGCCGAGATCATGCGATCCGCGACATCGCCGACCACGCCCTGCGTCTCGACCAGCGGGCTCTCCGGGCGCGCGCGCACGAGATCGGTGACGTCGTCGCCGGTAATCGCGGCAATGCGCAGCTTCAGACCCAGAGACCGGGCGATGCGTGCGGCCTCGCGGGCGGCGGCAAGCGGATTGGCGGCGCCCATGTTGGTCACGATCCTGGTGCCGTGGGCGATGCAGGCGGGCAGCACGGTCTGCAGCCGCTCGGCGAGGTACGGGTCGAAGCCGGCCTCCGCGTTGCGCTGCCGGGCGAGCTGGGCCAGCGCCACGGTGCGCTCGGCGAGGCATTCGAAGACCAGGAAATCCAGCGCGCCATGCCCGGCAAGCTCCAGCGCGGGCTCGATGCGATCGCCGGAATAGCCGGCGCCGGCGCCGATGCGGACGGTCCTCATAGCGGGAACACCCCGAACAGCACCGCGGCGAAGGTCATCAGCACCGAGGCGGCGAGCAGGAACGGGATGGTGAACCGCTGGTGCGCGGACAGGTCGATGCCGCACAGCCCGACCACCAGGAAGGTCGCCGGCGTCAGCGGACTGATCGGAAAGCCGGTGGTCATCTGGCCGAGCAGGGCCGCCTGCCCCACCGCCAGCGGATGGCCGCCGAGACGGTGGGCAACGTCGGCGATTACCGGCAGCACGCCGAAATAGAAGCTGTCCGGATCGAACACCAGGCTCAACGGCATCGAGAGCAGGCCGAGGACGAACGGGATCTGCCGTCCGGCGCCGACCGGCACCGCGGACACCGCCGCCTGCGCCATCGCGTGCAGCATGCCGGTATGGCCCATGATGCCGGTGAAGGCTCCGGCGGCGAGCAGGATCGCCGCCATCAGCAGCGCCGGCCTCGCATGCGCGTCGATGCGCGCGCGCTGATCCGCCGGGCGCGGGTAGTTGAGCATCAGCGCGATGACGGTGCCGACCATGAACGCCACCACCGGGGCAACGATGTCCGAGATCATCACCGCGAAGACGGCCACGGTCAGCAGGAGATTGACGACGAACAGGCGCGGCCGGCGCAGCGCCGGATCGCTCATCGCGGCGGCCGGCGCCGTTGTCGCCGGTGTTGCGCCGGTGGCGGCGATCGCGCCGATCCGCCGTGCCTCGCGCCGGCCGAGCACGATGGCGGTCGCGAAGACGAAGAGCTGGCCGGTGATCTGCACCCCGATCAGCGGCCGGAACAGCTCCAGCGGCGAGACATGCAGCGCGGCGGCGGCGCGCAGGGTCGGCCCGGTCCAGGGCAGGAAATTGACGCCGGCGGCCATCGAGGTGACGCAGGCGAGCACCCGCCGGTCCAGCCCCAGTCTCTCGTAGAGCGGCAGCATCGCCGGGATGGTGACCAGGAAGCAGACCGCGCCGGAGCCGTCGAGATGCACCAGCAGGGCGAGAGCCGCGGAGCCGACGACGATGCGGGTCGGGTCCGAGCCTGCCACGCGCAGGATGAAGCCGATGATCGGCTCCAGCAGCCCGGCATCGGCCAGGATGCCGAAATACAGGATGGCGAACACGAACAGGCCGGCGACCGGTGCGATGGCGGAGATGCCGGCGACCATGAAGCCCGCGGTCTTGAGACCGAAGCCGCCGAGCAGCGATGCCACCACCGGCACCCCGATCAATGCCACCAGCGGCGAAGCCAGGTCGAGGATGATCACCGCCAGCAGGACGAGGATGGTCAGCGCACCGAGGGTCGCGAGCATCGTGTCTCCCCTTCATCCGGTCTGGCGCCGATGCCGCGAACTCTGCCGCGACCAACCCATGCGGACAATGACGGGTGATGGATATATTGATGCGGAATGCGCCTGACGCCGACCATCGCCCGGCGCGAGGCGTTCCTTCAGGTGGCCGCGGCCGGCAGCTTCAGCCGCGGCGCTGTTGCGGCCGGGGTGGGGCAGTCGACGCTCAGCCGCACCGTGCAGGCATTGGGGCAGGCGCTCGGCCTCGTGGCGCGGCCGCTGGCCGCACCGGTGATGCGCCGCTCCATCGGGGTGGTGACGCGGTCCGGACGCCCGCTCCCGGTCGCCGCCACCGCTCTGCTGGCGGCGATCGGTACGGAGTTCCGCGCCGTGCAGGTAATCAGCCTCCGGGATGCACCCGATCACCCTGCATCCGGTCCCACAGGTCGCAGCGATGGGCGGCCCTGAACGCGGCGGCGGGTTCGGATACCGGCTGTCCGATCGTCAGCGACAGCAGCTCGTGGCTTTGGTTGAACGTCGGCCAGGCCACCTGGCCGCCGACGTCCGGACGGCCGTTCGCCACGAAGGCGCCCCAGTAGCGGACCAGCTGGTCGGACAGCCTGTGCTCTGCCGGGGTGAAACGGGCATAGTCGATGCCGCCATCGTGGCCGGGATACAGGTAGACCAGCTCGGTCGCATGGCCCGCACCCCACACGTAGTGCGGGATCGGATACCAGCCGGGGCCATTCCGGTAGGCGAACTCGTAGGCGTGCACCGGAACCTGACGCGCCAGCGTGTCGCGCAGCCAGGCCGCGCCGCAGCCGCCGATGCCCCACTCGACATTATCCGCGCCGAGAATGCCCGCATCCGTTGTCGCGGCGGCGAACCGGTAGGCCGGGGCCTGGGGGGACGGATCGGCGGGCGGGGGATAGGCAGCGAGCACCGCCGCGGCGTCGCGGCCGAAGCGAAGCCGGATGGCGGCCAGGTATTTCGCCCGGGTCCAGCCGATGTCGTTCATCGTGAAGGAGCGCTGCTCGTCGAGGGTGGAGCCGATCAGCACCGGGACATGCGCGAAATCGCCCTGCACGACGGCGACACGCGGATCCCTCGGCAGCACGTCGTTGTCGCGCGTCGGGACGTAGCCGGCGGCCTGGTGGTCGAGCAGCTCCACCACCGGCTTGCGGCGCAGGCAGGCGAGCATGGCACCCCGCTCGTCGCAGCCGAGGCTGCGCGCGTAGGCCTCGCCGTCCGTCGTGGAGCGCGCGAGGCTGCGGCTGAAGCAGGACCCGCTCTCGATGATCGCCTGCTGGAACAGGCCGCGCGAGCCGGGCGCCACCAGATGGGCGCACACCGAGTAGCCGCCCGCCGATTCGCCACCGATGGTGACATGGCCCGGATCGCCCCCGAAGGCGGCGATGTTGTCGCGTACCCAGCGCAGCGCCAGTTGCTGGTCGAGCAGTCCGGCATCCCCCGCCGCGCGATCCTCGCCCTGCATCCCCGGCAGGGCGAGGAAGCCGAGCGCGCCGAGCCGGTAGTTCAGCGTCACGCCGATGATGCCGTCGCGGCGCACCAGCAGGTCCTGCCCGTCGCGCGCGCTCGAGCCGGAGGTGAAGCCGCCGCCATGGATGTAGACGAACACCGGTAGCCGGGCCCCGGGCACGGTCCCCGCCGGGCGCTGCACGTTGACGAACAGGCAGTCCTCGTCGACGACGATGGTCGGCGAGCGCAGGCCGCGCGGCTGCGGGCAATAGCTGCCATAGGCGGCGGCGGAGCGTACGCCGGCCCAGGGCGCGACCGGGTGCGGCGCCCGCCAGCGCAGGTCGCCGACCGGCGGTTCGGCGTAGGGGATACCGAGGAAGTTCTCGATGCCGCTGGCCTGCTCGCCGAGCACCGGGCCGCCGGTGGTCCGGACCAGCAGGCGCTGCGACGGCGCCGGGTCCGCCGCCCGTGCCACCGTGGCACCTGCGATCGCCAGCATCAGGCCGGCCGCCACGCCGCGCCAGAGCGAGAGTTTCGACATGTGTTTCCTCCCGGTATCTCCGTACCGTCGTCGAGCCTGAGTCGTTTCAGGCCGGATGTCCATGCTTCACCATGAGCCGGGTTCTGCCAGCCGTCCGCATCGTCCACGGATCGAGGCACGAAGGGCCTGTCGGCATCAGTCCACCCGGTCGGGTGGAGAAGCCGCCACCGCTGCATCCATCACTCTCTGCGCGAGGTCGATCGAGGCGACAGGCGCTGCAGCCCGTCTACCCGGAAGAGTTCGGCTGTCGCGGGCAGTCTCCCGGCTTCAGCCTGCCGTTCAGATCATGGTCCGCGTATCGACAGGCCGCAGGGTTCGAGGTCTTCCGGCCGTCCGGCTTCGACCGGATCAATCCGCCGCCTCCGACAATTCCTCCACCGGCGGGCACGAGCAGATGAGGTTGCGGTCGCCGTAGCTGTTGTCCAGGCGGCCTACGGGGGGGAAATACTTGTCGGTGCGTCGCGCGCCGGCCGGGAAACAGCCCTCCTCGCGGGAGTACGCACGCTGCCAGTCGGTCGCAAGAAGATCGGCAACGGTGTGCGGAGCATGGCGCAGGGCGCTCTCCGCCGCCGTGATGCGGCCCTGCTCGACGGCGCGGATCTCGGCGCGGATCGAGATCAGCGCATCGCAGAAGCGATCCAGCTCAGCCTTGTTCTCGCTCTCGGTCGGCTCGATCATGAAGGTGCCGGCGACCGGAAAACTCACCGTCGGCGCATGGAAGCCGTGATCGACCAAGCGCTTGGCGATGTCGTCGACCGTGATGCCGGTGGCATCCTTGATCGGGCGCAGATCGATGATGCATTCGTGCGCGACCCGGCCATGATCGCCGCGATACAGCACCGGATAATGCGACGCCAGCCGGCTCGCGATGTAGTTCGAGTTCAGGATCGCGATCTCGCTGGCGCGACGCAGACCGGCGCTGCCCATCAGCATGATGTAGGCATACGAGATCGGCAGGATCGACGCCGAGCCGTATGGCGCCGCCGACACCGCATGGCTGTCGAACGCCTCGCTGTGCTGCGGCAGGAACGGTGCGAGATGCGCGCCGACGCCGATCGGACCCATGCCGGGACCGCCGCCGCCATGCGGGATGCAGAAGGTCTTGTGCAGGTTGAAGTGGCTGACGTCGGCGCCGTAATGGCCGGGGCGGCACAGACCGACCTGGGCGTTGAGGTTGGCGCCGTCGAGATAGACCTGGCCGCCCGCATCGTGCACGGCCGAGCAGATCTCGCGCACGCTCTCCTCGAACACGCCGTGCGTCGAGGGATAGGTAATCATGATCGCCGCCAGCCGGTCGGCGTACTTCTCGATCTTCGCGCGCAGGTCGGCGACGTCGACGTTGCCGCTGCTGTCGCAACCCACCACGACCACCTGCATGCCAACCATCTGAGCGCTGGCGGGATTGGTGCCGTGCGCGGAGGCCGGGATCAGGCAGATGTCGCGATGCGCCTCGCCGCGGCTTCGATGGTAGCCGCGTATCGCCAGCAGGCCGGCATACTCGCCCTGCGCGCCCGAGTTCGGCTGCAGCGAGACGGCGTCGTAGCCGCTGATCTCGCAGAGCGAGGCCTGCAACTCGGCGAACAGCCGCGCATAGCCCTGCGCCTGGTCGGTCGGCGCGAACGGATGCATGTCGCAGAAGCCGGGCCAGGTGATCGGCATCATCTCGACGGTGGCGTTCAGCTTCATCGTGCAGGAGCCGAGCGGGATCATGGTACGGTCGAGCGCCAGGTCCTTGTTGGCCAGCCGGCGCAGGTAGCGCAGCAGGTCGGTCTCCGAGCGATGCGCGTGGAACACCGCATGGTCGAGCAGGCGACCCTGCCGGCGCAGCGCCTCCGGGATGCCCTCCGGCATGGCGTCGAGTTGCGGCCGCGAATCGCCGGCCACCGCCTGCCACACCGCGCGCACCGTCTCCTGCGTGCTGGTCTCGTCGAGGCTGATGCCGATCAGGCCGCTCTTCTCGCCGACATGCCGGCGCAGGTTGAACCCGGCCGCCACCGCGCGCGCATGCACCGCGTCGGCATCCTTGCCGGCATCGATGGTCAGGGTGTCGAAGAAAGCGTCGTTGCGGACATCGACGCCGAGCTTCCGAAGTCCCGCCGCCATGATCTGCGTCAGCCGGTGCACCCGGCGCGCGATCGCGGTCAGGCCCTCGGGGCCGTGATAGACCGCATACATCGAGGCGATCACCGCCAGCAGCACCTGCGCGGTGCAGATGTTGGAGGTCGCCTTCTCGCGGCGGATATGCTGCTCGCGGGTCTGCAGCGCGAGCCGGTAGGCCGGCCTGCCGTGGCTGTCGATCGAGACGCCGACCAGCCGCCCCGGCAGCGAGCGCTTGAACCCGTCGCGGACGGCCATGTAGGCGGCATGCGGCCCGCCATACCCCATCGGCACGCCATAGCGCTGCATCGAGCCGATCGCGATATCGGCGCCGAGTGCGCCGGGCGGGGTCAGCAGGCACAGCGCCAGCGGATCGGCCGCCATCGCCACCACCGCACCGGCCGCATGCAGCGACGCGATAGTCGCGCGATGGTCGCGCACCGCGCCGGAGCTGCCCGGATACTGCAGCAGCGCGCCGAACACGCTGCCGGCTTCGAGATCGGTTGCCGGATCGCCGACCACCAGCGTCCAGCCGAGCGGCTCGGCGCGGGTGCGCAGCACCGCCAGCGTCTGCGGATGGGTGTCGGCATCAACGAAGAAGTCGTTGGCGCGGACCTTGGAGCTGCGACGCGCCAGAGCCATCGCCTCCGCCGCCGCGGTGGCCTCGTCGAGCAGCGACGCATTGGCGACATCGAGACCGGTGAGTTCGCAGACCAGGGTCTGGAAGTTCAGCAGCGCCTCCAGCCGGCCCTGGCTGATTTCCGGCTGGTATGGCGTGTAGGCGGTGTACCAGGCCGGGCTTTCCAGGATGTTGCGCTGGATCACCGGCGGCAGCACGGTGCCGTGGTAGCCCTGGCCGATCAGCGAGGTCAGCACCCGGTTCTCGCCGGCGATGCCGCGCAGACGGTCCAGCACCTCGGTCTCGGTCAGGCCCGGCGCCACGCCATCGGCCAGCGGCTCCAGGATGGAGGCGGGCACCGTCTCGGCGATCAGGCTGTGCAGGTCCGGCGCCTCGACCACACGCAGCATGGCGGCGACCTCGCCGGCATCCGGTCCGATATGCCGGCCCATGAAGGCCTGCGCGTCGGGGCCGGTGCCCTCCCAGATGGCAGCTTCGGTGATGGTCATGCTGCGGTCCTCTTGGCGTTTCGCTTGTAGCCGGGGGTGACGAATGGAAGCGGTGCGACGCGGACCGGCACCGGGCGGCCACGCAGCTCGGCGACCAGCCGGGTGCCGTCGGCCGAGTGACCGGTTTCGACCATCGCCATCGCCATCGGCGCGTTCAGGGTGGGCCCGAATGCCCCGGACCGGACGGTGCCGATCGAAGGCGCGTTGAAATCCTCGCTGGCGAACAGCCTGGTGCCGCCTCGCAACGGCGCGCGGCCTTCCGGCAGCAGCCCGACCCGCCGCCGCCCTGCCCCGGAGCCCAGTTCGGCCAGCACGCGGTCGGCGCCGGGGAAGCCGCCGGCGCGGACGCCGCCGATACGACGGCTCTTCTGGATCGACCATTCGAGCGCCGCCTCGGCCGGGCTGGTGCCGGCATCGAGATCGGTGCCGTACAGGCACAGGCCGGCCTCGAGTCGCAGGCTGTCGCGGGCGCCGAGGCCGATCGGCAGCACACCCGGTTGCGCCAGCAGCGCCTCGGCGACCCGCACCACATCGGTCTGCGGGATGCCGAGCTCGTAGCCATCCTCGCCGGTATAGCCGGAGCGCGAGACCATGCAGGACACGCCCGCCACGTCGAGCGGGCGGACGTCCATGAAACTCATCGCGGCGGCCTCCGGGGCGAGCGCCGCCAGCGCCGCTTCCGCGCCGGGGCCCTGCAGCGCCACCAGCCCGCGCTCGAACAGCGGCTCGACGGTGCAGGCGTCCGACAGGTGGGCGCGCAGGTGCAGCAGATCGGTCTGCTTGCAGGCGGCATTCACCACCAGGAGCAGGTGGTCGCCGAGATTGGCCACCATCAGGTCGTCGAGGATGCCCCCCTGCGGATCGGTGAACAGCGTGTAGCGCTGCCGGCCGGGTGCGATCGAGACGATGTCCGCCGGCACCAGCCGTTCCAGCGCCAGCGCCGCATCAGCCACCAGGCCCGAGCGCGGCCGCAGCCGGATCTGCCCCATGTGCGAGACGTCGAACAGCCCGGCCCTGGCGCGGGTGTGCAGATGTTCGGTGAGGATGCCGGCGGGATATTGCAGCGGCATCTCGTAGCCGGCGAACGGCACCATGCGGGCGCCGAGCGAGACATGCAGGGCGTGGAGCGGGGTGCGGGCGACGGCGACGTCGGACAGGGCCATGGGACACACCTCGCTGGCCGGCGTAGTGCCGGTCCGTTGGTGCCCCTTCTGTCGGTTGGCCTGAGATCGTTATCCCGTCGGCGGGCGCGCGAGACGCCACTTTCCAGAAGCTAGAGCTGGGCGGTCCTTTTGCCTGAGAGTTTCCGGGGCGGTTGCTCCTTCGGCGCCGGGTGTCACCGGTCTCTCCCGCGTCAGCCCATCCTAGATCGCGTTGCGCTGCACCAAAGTCAAGGAATTCCCGGGTGATCGGGCCCCGCTGCCTGCCGCCAGAAGCCGAGGCTGCGGGCGCCGATCGCCTGCGCGCCGCCGGGCGCCGCGTACACCCGCTCCAGCGCCGCCAGCGTCAGGGTCGCCTCGTGGCCCAGCCCGGCCAGCGCCAGGCAGCGCAGGATGCGGCTGATGCGCAGCATGTTGTGGTCGCCGGGCCGCATCCAGTGCGCGCGCACGACACTGGCCGCATCCAGCGCCGCCACCGGGGCGCCCGGGGCGGCGATGGCCTCCAGCCGGTAGAACGCCAGCATCCGCCGCCAGGATCGCCTCAGCGCCTCCTGCAGCCCGGGGTCGTGCTTCAGGGTGGCGATGTCGGTGCCGGTCAGGATCGGCGCGTCCGGGTTGAAGCCGCTGGCTTCCGGAAGCGGGAACAGCCACTGGATGTAGTCGTGCACCGCTTCGAGCCGGCGGTCGTCCCAGGCCTGGATCTCCTCGATCCGGCGTCCGCTGCCGTCGGTTCCGGCGCCGCTCAGGAAGTCGAGGATGCGGGAACTGGTCGCCATGAAGAAACTCCGCCGTGGCCTGCCTGGAGCTGTAAAGCTCCGGCGTGCCACGGCGGATGCATTCCGGAGTGTGTGACCAGGACCCGGCTTGCAGGCCGGATCGGTCGGTTCAGGCCGCGGTCGCGCTGGCGGAGTTGTGGTTGGCGACGATCAGCGTGCTGGCGCTGGCGGTGCCGGCGGGCATCAGCGCGGTGATGCTGCCGGTCGCGGTCTTGGTGAAGTCGTAGGTGGCGGTCGTGCTGGAGCCGTCGAGCGTCAGCTGCAGCACATGGGCGCCGGCGGTGACGTCCTGGATGTGCATGCTGAAGGCGCCGTCCTTCAGTCCGTCGCGCAGGGTGCCGAGATAGTGGCCGTCCATGGTCTCGCGCATGGTGGCGGCGCTGCCGATCTCCTTGTCGCCGGTCATCAGCAGCAGGCCCTTGTCCTCGGTGAGGCTGGAGATGGTGAGGCCGCTCGGCGTGGCGGTGCTGCTGGACGAGCCGCCGGCCGGCTGCGTGCCGGTCGGGGCGACGGTCACGCCGGTGCCCGCCGTACCGCCCGTACCGCCCGTGCCGCTCGCCGACGTGATGAAGCTCATGCTGGCGGTGAGGTTCGACTGGTCGAGTGTCAGCTGCAGGGTGTGGGTGCCGGCCGTGGTCGGCGCCGCGAGGACGTAGCGGAACGAGCCGTCCGCCGCATTGTCCTGGATCACACCCTTGTAGCTGCCGTCGACGACGTCGCGCACCGTGGAGGCCGAGCCGATCGCTCGGTTGCCGATGACGACGAGCTGGCCATTGGTCTCGGTGATGCTGGAGATGGTGAACGATTTGGCGACCGTGGGGTCGGTGATGGTGATCGCCGAGGATGCCGCGGTTGTCACCGGGCTGGCCAGGCTGCTGGCCACCTGCACGGTGTCGCCGGTGTTGGCGAGGTGCAGCGCCACGGTGCCGGTGCCGTTGACGATGCTCACCGCCTGGTAGCCGCTCTCGACCGCGCCGGACCTGGTCAGCACTTCGGCATAGACCGTGCCGGAATTGCCCGACGCGGCGAGGTTGGTCGTGGTTATGGTTTCGGTGACGGTGACGCCGGCGCCGACCTTGGCTTCCTGCACGGAACCGGGCGCGGAGACACTGATGGTGGGCTTCGGCGCCGGCGTTGTGGTCGTGGCGCCCGGCACGGTGAAGCTCTTGCTGGCGGTGAGGCCGGACTGGTCCAGCGTCAGCTCCAGCGTGTGGTTGCCGGCGGTGGTCGGCGCCGCGAGATCGTAGGTGAAGCTGCCGTCCGCTGCATTGTCCTGGACCACACCCTTGTAGGAGCCGTCGATGTAGTCGCGCACCGTGCTGGTCGAGCCGATGGCGCGGGTGCCGGTGACGACCAGCGTGTTGTTCACGTCGGTGATGGAGGTGATCGTGAAGGTCGGGGCGGACGCTACGACGGGCGTCGTCGGGGCGACCGGCGCGGTCGCGACCGGATCGGTGATCTTGACAGCTGCCGACTTCGCGGTGACCGACGGCGAGGACGTGCTGTTGGCGACCTGGACGATGTCGCCCGACTGCGCGAGATGCAGGGACACCGTGCCGGTGCCGGCGGCGCCGATGGCGACCGCCTGGTAGCCGCTCTCGACGGCGCCCGACGAGGTCAGCACCTCGGCATAGACGGTGGAGACACCGGTCGCGCTGATCGTCTCGGTAACGGTGACGCCGGCGCCGGCGCCGGCCTCCTGGACGGTGCCGGGTGCCGAGACCGCGAGGGTCACCGGGATCGTCGGCGCGGTGGGAGCGGTCGGCGCGGTGGGCGCGGTCGCCGCCGCATCGGTGATGGTGATGGCGCTGGAGTAGCCGTTCACCGCGGCCGCGCCCGAGGTGTCGCTCGCAACCACGAGGAAGTCGCCGGTGTGCTGGAAGGGAACGCTGATGGTGGCCGTGCCGGCGCTGTTCAGCGTCACCGCGGTCCAGCTGCTCTCGGCGCCGTAGGTCTTGGTGAAGACCGCCTCGTAGACCGTGGCGCCGGGCGTGCCGGTTATGATCTCCTTGACCGTGACGCCGGCGCCGACGCTCGCTTCCTGCACCGTGCCGGGTGCCGAGACATTGATCGCGGCGGTGTCGGCGATCGGGCCGGATGGGGTGGCGGTCGTGGTCGTCGTGGTGATGGTGGAGGTTGCGATGCCGGCGCGGCTGATCTGAGCGGCCATCACGCTACCGGCGCCGCCATCGGAGGCGAGATCGGCGGAGGATGTATACTGCGCCTCGGTGACATACATGCCGACCGAACTGTTCTCGTTCTCGGCGCCCATTCCCATCACCTGGTTGGAGCCGCCGTGCGCGTAGTCGGTCGGCACGGTCGAGCCGGTGACCTGGTAGATCTCCTTGCCGTCGATATAGAAGGTTAGCGATCCCGCCTCCCAATCCATCGAATAGACATGCAGCTTGGTGAGGTCGAGGCCGGTGGTGCCGTGCGAGCTGTAGCCGTTGTCGCTGCCAGCAGAGGACTGGTAGTAGTGCAGCGTGGACATGGCGGTCTTCGAGTTGTCGAACGTCTCCAGCATGTCCATTTCGGTGATCAGCCCGGGAGCGGCACCGTCGAGCCACTGGTCGTCGGCGCGCCACAGCAGCAGGTAGTCACCGGCGCCCTGCCCGGAATACTCGTAGCGCGCCGTATAGCTGTACAGTCCGTAGCCCTCGCCTGCACTTGCTCCTGACGGGCTCTGCATGATCCCCATCGGGGTGTAGTCGGATCCCGACGAGCCGAGCCAAAGTCCCGCGGACGACAGCGAGTGTTCGTCGGAGTTTCCCCAGATGGTGGTGAACGGGGTGTTGTACAGGCTGGTAGTGGTGGTGAAGTTGACGTCGAAGGAACCGTTGCTCATCACACGGCTCCCTGTGCGGGAGCATTACGGTGAACGCTGCCATCGGCCCGGACCGCCGAGTTGTGTGCGGTATCGTAATGAACATGGCTGGGATTGGTCATGGCTGGAATTCCTTCGGGACAATCGATCGGGGGGTTAATTCAAGTATTCGGGAAATTCGGGACCGCGGGTGGTCCGGCGGCCTGCTGTCAAAATCGACCGGCAAGCCTTTGATGCTGAACCACGACGCGAGCTAAACATCTGTAAATGAATAAAATCCCGACCGGATGTCGAATTACGCAGTCACTCGCTTCCGGCTGGTTTGCAAAGTCTCGTTATAATGTCTCGCGTTTTTGATAGTCACATCTTCGATAGCAGCGTTCGGCCACTAGGTAGCGGGGTTATTCCTGAACCGCAATCGAAACCCGCTCATTGGATGACGAAAAAATACCGATTTCGTGATCAGCCGGGAGCAGGATTTGTTCGATCAAGACCCGGATTGAAAACAATACTGTAAAATACAGTATTTCCACGAATCCGTGAGACCTCGTGGGCCACCATGTCATGACAAGAGGCGTCGGAGGCTCCGGCGCCTTGCGATCGCAAGCAGCATCAGCATCGCGTCCCACGGCAGCGCCGGCACTTCGCGCAGCCGCCAGTACCAGCGCTTGCGCCATCGCGAGGAGGCCGGCATCGGCGGTGGCGGTGCCGGACGGGCCGCAACCCCGGCAAGCCGCAGCAGCAGCACGCAGCGAGGCAGATGATAGGCGCTGCTGGCTGCATAGACCGGGCCGCGGTGGTCGCGCGCGCGCAGGATCGCGGCGCAGGCCAGCACCGAGGCGAGGGTGTCGCGCGCGGTGTCCTCGCGCACGATGCGGTGGTCCGCAACTCCGTGCTCGCGCAGCATCGCCGCCATCGCCGCCGCTTCCGATGGGCCATGGCGGCCGATGCCGCCGGTCGGAATGTAGAGCGGGCCCTGCAGGCGCCTGCCGAGAGCCAGCGCAGCTCGCACCCGGCCGGCCAGCGTCGGGCTGGGCGAGCCGTCCGGGCGCAGTCCGGCGCCGAAGATGACGATGGCAGCCGGAGCCGCCGGATCAGCCCGGGGCGGCAAGCAGCACGCGATTGAGCCGGATGAGCGTTGCGGCGGTGTCCCGCCAGGCCGGCTCGAACTGCGCCGGCGCCACGCCGCGCTGGCGCATCGCCTCCGCGATGCCCCCCACCGTGCGCTCGCCGTCGATCAGGCCGAGCAGGGCGCGGGCCTGCGCGGGCAGCGGTATCCGCACCGCCAGGCGTCCGAAGGCGTGCGGCAGGCTGCCGTCCGGGCCGATCTGCCGCGCGAGCTCGGCCGCCGGCATCTCGCGCGCGACCGGCACCGCGTGCGGCGCCGTCGGGTCGGGCGGCGGCGGCGCCTCGCCCGGACGCGTCACATAGGCGATGTGGGTGTTCATGTTGCCGGCGAGCGCCTCGGCCACGGCGGCGCGGTCGAACGGCGGCATTGTCTCCAGCCGGGTGCGCAGCCTCGCATCCGGCAGCAGCAGGGCCGGGTCGTAGCGGGCTGGTTCCAACAGGCAGGCGATGGCCAGGCCGGACGCTTCCACCAGGTGCCGCAACGCCGGCACATCGTAGGCACGGTCGCGCGGGTTGAGCAGCAGGTCGTACAGTCCGGCATCGCCACCGCTGAGATGGTCGCCGAAATTGCCGTTGGCATGCAGCCATGCCGAGCGCGGCAGGTTGCGCATCACCCGCCGGGCGACGTCGAGGCGCCGTGCCGCCGGCTCGGCGGCCGGCGCCAGCAACGCGAGCGCGTCCTGCAGCATGTAGACGCCGGTGCGGCCATGCGGCGCATACACCATCAGGCCGATGCCGCCGCCCGGCGCCAGCAGCGCCGCGAGGTCCCGCAGGGTGCGTTCCGGCTCCGGCAGGTGATGCAGCACGCCGCAGCAATCGATGTAGTCGAACGGACCGATGCCGAGCATGCCGGTCTCCGTCAGGTCGGCCTCGCGGAAGGCGATGTTGGCAAGCCCGCGCACCTCCGCCCGCGCCTTCGCGATGCCGAGCGCTGCGCGCGAGCGATCGAGGCACAGCACGTGGCCCGGACGCCCGGCCTGGGCGAGTTGCTGCGCCAACATGATGGCGCCGTCGCCGGTGCCGCAGCCGGCCACCAGCACGCGCAGCGGTTGCGACCGGGACCGGGCGGCGCCGAATACCCAGTGGTCGATCTCGCGCAGATGTCCCGGGCTGCCGACGATCAGGCGGGTCCGTTCTTCGCGGGCATCGCGCGCCGGGTAGGGGTAGGCCTCGTACTGTTCGGCAAGCGCACGATCGGCGGCATCCCCGGTCATGCCTGCCCCGGGGGCCCGCTCCTCCCCCGCCGCCGGCGTCTCAGCTCCATGCTTCTCAGGCACGCGGTGACAGCCGGCCGCGCTGCCAGGCCTCGGCGGCCTCCTCGGCGCTCATCCCACCCGAGCGCATGGCGTGCGCCAGCGCGCTCACCACCTTGTTGCCAAGCGTCAGTTCGTCGAGTTCGTCGATCAGGTCTGCGTCGAGCGTTCCGCGCAGGTCGGCGCGCAGCAGCAGCCGCGCCTCCTGCTCACCCCCAAGCACACCGCCCGGATCGAGCAACGGCCGCAGCAGCTGGGCGTGCATCAGGGCGTGCGGCTGCGACAGCGGCACGATGCGCGCAGGAACGGCCTCCTCCGCCCAGGCCAGCGCGGCTGCCGCCGTCACCGCCTCGACCGCGTAGCCCTGCCGTCGCAGCCCGCAGGCGTCGAGTGCCCGCTCCGACAGTGCGGCGAGCGGGGTGCCGGCCTCGACCAGGATGCGCCGGTCGAAGCCGGATGCCGTGGCGAGCCCTTCGATCGTCGCCACCTCGCCGCCGGCGACGCACCAGACGAAGCTCGGCCGGTACAGCAGGCCGAGCGGCTGCATGCGGCCGGAAGCCAGCAGCCTGAGGTCGGTTGCCGGCAGCCAGGCGGTGGCGAGCAGGTCGATGGCGCCCTCCTCGATCAGCCCCGGCAGCGCCGCCGGCTCGCAGGGCACGTACTCGACCTCGAGATCGTGCGCCTCGAGCACGCGCGCCACCGCGGCCGCGCTGGCCTCGTGCACGAGCGTGTCCGCATAGCCCAGCCTGATCGTGTCCATCTGCTTCCCTGCCTCTCGATCGGCGGTTCCAGCAGGTGCGGCCCCGCTTCGCAAGAGCCGGTCCGCCGGAGCCGCCTCGCGCGCGGTCGAGCAGCGCCGGCAGCAGACGGCTGCCGCGACAGCCGGATGAACTAGCCGGTTGCCGAGGCTGCCTGCATGAAGGCGGTCGCCTCGTCCATCACGCGGCCGCCGGTTGCGGTCGGCAGGCCATGCGCGCGCACCACCGCGGCGCCGGCGCCGAAGGCACGGCAGGCGGCGTCGTGCGCGTGGGCGGCCTCGAGACGCTCAGCGGTGTCGAGCACGTCCCCGGCCAGCAGGCGCTGCAACGCGAAGGCCATGCGGGCCGAGACGAAGCTGGCATGCAGGATGCCGTCCATCGGCCGCGGATCGCTGCGCAGCGGGGAGGCGTAGAGCACGGCCGGATCGTTGCGGACCATCGGCGCTCCCTTCGACAACCCGAACAACAGCGCGTGCGCCGCTTCGTGCACCAGGCCTGCGGCCATCGAGACGATGGTTGGATGTCGCCAGGGGTTCAGGAACGCCGTGCCGCGCACCGCAAAGCAGGTGGCGCCCCCGAAGCCGTCCGGGCGATGCGCGGCGGCGGCAAAGACGGTTTCGGTGACCAGCACGTCGGTCTCTGCGGCGAGCGCCGGATCGGCGGTGGCAAGCGCAGAGCGCGCCTCGGCAAGCCGGCCGCGGGCATCGTGGACGATGTCGGCCGGCGCCGGCGCCAGCGCCAGCGACGAGCCCGGCTGTGCGAGCAGCACGCGCCGCATGCGCTGCCAGTCGACGTCGGGCAGCGAGGCATCGCCGAAGCCCCGCACGCTGCCCGGGATCCAGGCGAGATCAACCGTCGCTATCTCTGCCAGCCTCCGTGCCAGCGCGTCGGGATCGTCGCTGCGTGCGGCCTCGAGGCAGGCCTCGTGGAGCACGAACACCGACGGCGCGATCGCTGCCGTATTCGCGAGAAGGCCGGCCTGGCGGCGGAGCGCTCCCTGGTCGATCGCGATCACCCCGAGGCAGCAGCGGCCGAGTTCGATCAGGCTGCCGGCGAGCAGCGCGGCGACCGCGCGGTCGATCCGGCGCACGCGATGCGCATCCGGAAGGAAACCGAAACCTGTCGTGTCGCGGTCGTCGTGATTCCTGTGGAACATGTTCCGGCCCCGCTCGGCGCTCGCCTGATCAGCGCAAGCATTCAAAAGATGCCCGCTGATGTAATCGAGCATAAACCATTTGCGAAATCATTACGTAATAGTTTCTAACAGCGGCGGGTTTTTGCCGCTCGGAAACATCGACTGTGTCGCCGTCACGCAGAGACCCGCGCCTTTATTGATAGGTCCAGTCCGATGATTGCAATGACCGACGACCGGCCTTCCGCCGGCGCGCCGCAACGCCGGCTGCAGTTCGATCCGGCCAGGCTGCTCGGCTTCGCGCCCTCCCCACCGATGGTCGGCGACGGCTTCACCGCGTCCAACTGGACCCAGTTGGAAGCCGACATCGTCGCGGTGAACGCGGAACCCGGCAAACAGACGATCACCCTGTCCGCCAACATCGCCGAGACCGGCAACCTGACCGCGATCGACCTCCAGGCGCTCGCCAGCCTGACGATCATCGGTGACGGCCATACAATCGACGGCGGCGGCCTGTATCGCGGCCTGTTCGTCGAGGCGGGCACCGTCGCGGTGCAGAACCTGACTATCAACGACGCCGTGGCCCAGGGCGGCGCCGGCGGCACCGACACCGTTGGCGGTGGCGGTGGCGGCGGTGGTGGCGCCGGGCTTGGTGGAGGTGTCTTCGTCGGCGCCGGAGCCTCCGTAGTCTTGGACGCGGTGAGCTTCACAGCGGATGCAGCAATCGGCGGCGCAGGGGGCGGCGGGGGTGCCATCCCGATCTTTGCCGGCGGTGCCGGCGGCGGCGGCGGCGGGCTGGCAGGCGCAGGTGGAGCAGGGTTAATCAACATCGGCGGGTCTGGCGGCGTGCCGGGAGTGGGTGTTCTTGCCGGCGGAGCGGGCGTTGGCGGCATTGGCGGCGGGGATGGACCCGGTGGAACGGGAGCCTTTGGCGGCGGCGGTGGCGGCGGCGGGGATGGCAATGGCCCGACCGGCGGTGGTAGCGGAGGCTTTGGCGGCGGCGGCGGCGGCTCCGACTTCTTCTCCGGCGCCCCCAGCGGGAGCGGCGGCTTCGGCGCAGGCAAGGGCAATTCGCTAGCTTCCCCGGAAACCGGGGGCGGCGGCGGCCTGGGCGCGGGCGGCGACGTCTTCGTGCAGGCCGGCGGAGCGCTGACCATTGGCGCCGGTTCGCTCGGCATCGCCACCGTCGGCGGCGGTGCGGACGGCGGCAGCGCCGGGGCGGCTGGCGCGGGCTATGGCAGCGGGCTGTTCCTGCAGGGTGGCCCGGTCACCCTGGCGCCGGCCACCGGACAGACCCTCACAATCGCCGGCACCGTGACCGACGAATACGGCTCCGATGCGGGCCAGGCCACCGGCACCGCGGGCGCGCTGGTGATCGATGGCGCCGGCACGGTGGCACTCGATGGCCTGAACGACAGCTATACCGGCGGCACACTGCTGGAGCAGGGCACGCTGGCGCTGGGCGCGCCGGATGCCGCCGGAGGCTATGGCCCGGAGCCGGTCGCCGTGAACGTCGGCAGCGAGGTCGGCGCGCCGGCCGTCATTCCCGGCGGCATCACCTTCAGGAGCGGCGGCGATCCGGCCACCCTCGCCTTCTCGACCGCCAATGCGCCCACCCTCAACACCCTGGTCGGCTTCTCCACCGGCGATGTCATCGACGTGACCGATCTGGCCGGCGCGGCCCCGGTGCTGTTCGTGGGCGACGGCAACATCCTCACCGTCACCGGCAGCGACGACCACAGCGTCACCCTGCAGATGGACCCGTCCGCGCCGCTCGGCAGCACCCCGTTCTATGCCGTCGCCGACGGCAATGGCGGCACCGACATCTCGCTCGCACCACCGCCGATGCCGGTGACCGCAACGCTGGTGTCGGATACCGGCGCGTCGTCGACCGACGGCATCACCAACACGGACACGCTGCACGGCACCGCGACCGCGGGCGCCACCGTCACCCTTACCGAGGGCAACGCCATCCTCGGCAGCACGACGGCGAGCGATCTCGGCGCGTGGAGCTTCGCGCCGACCCTGGCGGATGGCAGGCACACGATCGTGGCGACCGCATCCGGAACCGGCACCGGGTCCGCCTCGCTCGGCTTCGTGCTCGACACCGCCCGGCCCGTTTCGACGTTCGGCGACATCGTGACGCGCGGTGTGAATAGCGGCGCACTGGCCATCGACATCCCGGTGCCGACCGAAACCGCCGGCCCCGGCGCCGCCCTGAGCGTCACCATCGAGGAGCTGCCCCGCGATGGCACGGTGACCCTGGCGGGCGTGGCGATCGGCATCGGCGCCACGATGACCGCCGCGCAACTGGGGTCGCTCGACTTCACCCCGACCCCGAACCAGTTCAACGTCCCGGCCTCGGCCCTGCTCTATGCGGTGACCGATCTCGCCGGCAACAGCTCGCTCGGCGAAGCCTTCCTCGCCATCGGTCCCGCGGTCGGACTGCCGGTCCCGGCGGACGCCACCCCGGTCGCCGTCGCCGAGAATGCCGATGCGACGCCGCTCGGCCTGCTGACGCCGAACGATCCGGATTTCGCCTCCGACCTGCTGACCGTTGCCGTGGATACCCTGCCCGACAACGGCAGCGTGACCCTGGACGGCGTGGCGCTCACGGCGAACCAGTCGCTGACCGTGGCGGACCTGGCCGCGCTGGATTTCACGCCCACCACAGGCGTGTCCGGGCAGACTTCGAGCTTCACCTACAGCGTGATCGACCCGGCGGCGAACACCGCCACCGGCAGCGTGACGGTGTCGGTCGGACCCCCGGCGCCGTCCACGCCGGTCCTCGCCGCCGGCAGCGACAGCGGCGCCCAGGGTGACGGGCTGACCAACGACAGCACACCTACGATCGACGGCACCGGCATCGCAGGCGACACCGTCACGCTGTATGTCGAGCAGGGAAATGCCGGGCCGGGTGCGGCCATCCTGGGCTCCGGGACAGTCGATTCCGAGGGCAACTGGTCGATCGTGAGCAGTCCGCTTGCGGATGGCGCCTATACCGTGCTGGCCGCGCAGGCGGATGGCCAGGGCATTCGCTCGACCGCCTCCGGACCGCTGGCGCTCACCATCGACACCGTGCCGCCGCCGGCGCTGGCCGTCAGCCAGACCTTCTCGGACGGACTGCTTGCATCGGTCGGGCCGCAGGACGTCGTCACCATCTTCCAGGGCGACCGGACGATCGCGAGACTCGGGGCCGACGACAACGGCGACGTCGCCTTCCTGCCCTCGATCCTCGCTGCCGGCAGCTACAGCCTGACCGCGACGGTTACCGACGCCGCCGGCAATGTGTCGCAGCCGAGCACCCCGCTCGCAATCGTCGTGGAACCCGACCGCAGCTTCGCCATCGACACCGATGCCGGCGCGCCGGTCGTCAGCCGGTACAGCGACACCGACGTGCTGCAGAGCCAGGCCACCACCCAGCTGAACAACTCGGTCGTCACGCAGAGCTTCTCGCCGGCCGATGCGCTGGTGCTGACCACCATCACCAACCCGGCCAACCTGCTCGCCCAGAGCGTGTCGGCGGAGGCCACCACGCGCAACATCTACGACAGCGCGGGCACCCTGATCGGCACCGTGGCGGAGGCCGGGGCGGCAGACGGCATTGCGGCGCCCGGGTTCCTGACCGCACCGGTCGCGAATGGCGCCACCACCACCACCGATGCCGTCGCCAACGTGATCGACCTGACGTCGCAGAACCAGACGCTGGCGCTGTCAGGCAACGACACCGTGATCGCCGCCAGCGGCAACGACACCATCAGCGCCGGGGCGTGGGCGGTGTCGGTGACCGGCGGTTCCGGCCTGCTCACCTTCTACGGCGGGATCGGGTCGAGCACCGTGGCCGGCGGCGCCGGAACCGCCACCATCGACGGAGGTGATGGCGGCGGCAGCTTCACCGGCGGGGACGGAGGCTCGAACGTGCTGGCGGCGGGGCGAGGCAACACCACGCTCGCCGGCGGCGGCAGTCACGACCTGCTGTTCGGCGGCGCCGGCGGCAGCGCCCTGTTCGGCAGCAGCGGCGGCCACGACACCATCATCGGCGGTTCGGGCGTCGGCACCATCTTCGCCGGCACCGCGGACCTGGTCTTCACCGGCAGCGGGCAGTCCACCGTCACCGGCGGGACCGGTGGCGACGATACCGTGATCGGCGCCGGCAACGGCGAGATCTTCGGCCGCGGCACGGACAACGCGCTGTTCGCCGGCACCGGCTACGACACGCTGCATGCAGGCGGGGGTGGCGATACGCTGGTCGGCGGCACCGGCCGCTCGGTGCTCGTGGGGGGCGCCGGCAGCACCGAGTTCATCGCGGGCGGCGGTGCCTCGACGGTCATCGGGGGGACCGGCAGCGACACGATCTGGGGCGGCGCCGGAACGCTGACGGCATCACTGGGCGGCGGTGCCGACACCGTGGTGCTCGGATCCGGCACGACCACAGTCGACGGCGGCGGCGATGCCGACCGCTACGACATCATCGCCGGCGAGGCCGGCGGACGGGACGTGATCGCGGGCTTCAAGACCGGCATCGACAGCATCTCGCTGTTCGGCTACGCGGCGGCGCCCACGGTCACCGTGGCCGGCGGCAACACGACGCTCGGCCTCGCCGACGGCACCATGGTGACGCTGCTCGGCGTCAGCCAGCTCGCACCCGGCTCGGTGATCTAGCTATTCGGCGGCAACCTGGCGCTGCGGAGCGCCACGACGGGCGCTGCCATACCGCCGCGGCGGCCGACCCGGCCGGATCACCGTCTCGAACTTGCGGCGGCGGCGCTGCATCAGACCGAACGCCACGCGCGCCGCACCCCGGCAGACGCGGCCGTGCGGCCTGAAGCCGATGGTCTTGAAGATCATCGCCACCGCGCGGTCGAGATGACCCTGCCTGTAGAAGCCCATTGCGCGGGCCATGTAGGCGGCGATGCAGCGCTCGTGATCGTACGCCATGCCCACCGGCTCGTTGGTGGTGTGGTAGGCGAAGGCAAGCTCGTCATCCTCCGTCTCGGTGACCCGGCCGAGGGCGATGCGGGTGCGCTGCCAGACGCCGATCCGCTCGCGCTTCAGGTAACGGTGCATGTGGTCGTAGAACAGCTTGAAGTGCCGGTACTCGTCGGCGGCGATCTGCTTGCAGATTGCCTTCAGCACCGGCTCGGCGGTGGCGTCGGCGAGTGCGGTGTAGAACGACGAGGTGCCGGTCTCGACCATGCAGCGCGCGATCAGTTCGCCGGTGCGCGAGCCACGCACCGAGGCGTCGACATCGAGCGGGATGTGGTAGCTCGCGCGGTAGCGCGCGAACGCCGCCGGATAGTCCCATGACGGATCGGCCAGCATCGCCCAGCGCCCGAGCGCGTCGCCGTGCTGCACCTCCTCGATCGCCCAGTTGTCGGAGGCGGCCTGGAAGGCGACGTCGTCGGTGAAGACGTTGTTGAGATAGACCGCGTAGTCGGTGCCGTTGCGCTCGACCACCGAGGCCGCCTTGACCAGCAGCAGCACATCCGGATCGACCAGGCTGGGGTCGAAGCGGTCCCAGGCCAGGTCGTCGACACGCCAATGCTTCATATCCACGCCTCTAGCTCATGCAAGGCCGCCCTACCTGGCGCCGCGCCATCCGAACAGCGTGAGATGCCACGGGTTCGCATCCAGGCAAAGGGCGGACGGCAACCTTGTGGCGCCCGGGCCACAGATCGAACGGCCGGAGCCCCAGGTGACTTGTTCCCGTCGGAGTGCGATGATCCGGGCTGCGCACTCCGGCATCCGGGCAACCGGCGGCCGGTCGCTGTCCCGCGACCGCCTTGCGGGGCAGCGCTTCACTGACCTCGGCCCGATCGTCCCGGGCACCCGGAAGGAACCCCTGCTGCGATGAATATCCATGAATACCAGGCCAAGACCCTGCTGAAGGGTTTCGGCATGCCAGTGCTGGAAGGGCGCGTGGCGCGCTCTCCCGAGGAGGCGCTGATCGCCGCCCGCACCCTCGCCGGGCCGGTGATCGTGGTGAAGTCGCAGATCCATGCCGGCGGGCGTGGCGCCGGGCGCTTCAAGGAGGACCCGAACGGCAAGGGCGGCGTCCGCCTGGTGAAGTCGCCGGACGAGGCCGAGGAAGCCGCGCGCGCGATGCTGAACAGCACGCTGGTCACCAAGCAGACCGGCCCCGCCGGCCGCGTGGTGCACCGGCTCTACATAGAGGACGGCTGCGACATTGCGCGCGAGCTGTACCTCTCGTTGCTGGTCGACCGCTCCACCGGCCGGGTCACCATCGTCGCCTCCGAGGAGGGCGGCATGGAGATCGAGGAGGTGGCGTCGCACAGCCCCGAGAAGATCATCAGCCAGAGCATCGATCCGGCCACCGGGTTCTCCGGCTATGTCGGCCGCAAGGTGGCCCGGCAGCTCGGCCTCGCCGGCAAGACCGCCGCCGCCTTCACCCGCGTGGTGCAATCCGCCTACGACGCCTTCGTGAAGCTCGACTGCGCCATCATCGAGATCAACCCGCTGGTGGTGACCGGCGCCGGCACCCTGGTGGCGCTGGATGCCAAGGTCAGCTTCGACGACAACGCGCTGTTCCGGCATCCGGAGCTCGAGGAGTTGCGCGACGAGGCCGAGGAGGACCCGAAGGAGCTGGAGGCCGCCCGTCACGGGCTGAGCTACATCGCGCTCGACGGCAACATCGGCTGCATGGTGAACGGCGCCGGCCTTGCCATGGCGACCATGGACATCATCAAGCTGGAGGGCGCCGAGCCCGCCAACTTCCTCGATGTCGGCGGCGGCGCCACCAAGGAGCGCGTGGTCGCGGCCTTCAAGATCCTGCTGTCGGACCCGAACGTCGAGGGGCTGCTGGTCAACATCTTCGGCGGCATCATGCGCTGCGACATCATCGCGCAGGCGGTGATCGAGGCCTCGCGCGAGGTGAAGCTGCACGTGCCGCTGGTGGTGCGTCTGGAAGGCACCAACGTCGAACTCGGCCAGAAGCTGATCGACGAGAGCGGGCTGCCGATCATCAACGCCGACGACCTGTCGGACGCCGCGCGCAAGATCGTCGCCGCCGTCAAATCCGAAACCGCCAAGAAGGGAGCGCGCGCGTAATGGCGATCCTCATCGACGCCGACACGCGCGTCATCACCCAGGGCTTCACCGGAGCCCAGGGCACCTTCCACGCCGAGCAGGCGATCGCCTACGGCACCAAGATGGTCGGCGGCACCACGCCTGGCAAAGGCGGCCAGACGCATCTCGGCCTGCCGGTGTTCGACACCGTGATCGAGGCGCGCGAGAAGACCGGGGCCACCGCCTCGGTGATCTACGTGCCGCCGCCGTTCGCCGCCGACGCTATCCTGGAGGCGATCGACGCCGAGATCCCGCTGATCGTCTGCATCACCGAGGGCATCCCGGTGCTCGACATGATCCGGGTGCGCGGCGCGCTGCTGCGCTCCAGGAGCCTGCTGGTCGGGCCGAACTGCCCGGGCGTGATCACCCCCGACGCCTGCAAGATCGGCATCATGCCGGGTCACATCCACCGTCGCGGCAAGGTCGGCATCGTGTCGCGCTCCGGCACGCTGACCTACGAGGCGGTGGCGCAGACCACGGCGGTCGGGCTCGGCCAGTCCACCTGCGTCGGCATCGGCGGCGACCCGGTGAAGGGGCTCGACTTCATCGAGGTGCTGGAGATGTTCCTGGCCGACCCCGAGACGGAGTCCATCGTCATGATCGGCGAGATCGGCGGTGCTTCCGAGATCGACGCGGCAGCGTTCCTGCGCGACAACAAGGTCAAGAAGCCGACCATCGGCTTCATCGCCGGTGCCACCGCCCCGCCGGGACGTCGCATGGGCCATGCCGGCGCGGTGATCACCGGCGGCAACGACACCGCGGCGGCCAAGATAGAGGCGCTGGAGAGTGCGGGCGTACGCGTGGCGCCGTCGCCGGCGGTGCTCGGCCCGACGCTGCTGGAGGCGATCCGCGGCTAGGGCAGACCCTACGGACGCATGAGGGAGCGGGGGCAGGCCGCCTCCCCCCTCACACCGTGCGGTCCGGTCGCAGCACGCCGCAGCCATAGGGTTCGAGATCGAGGGTCCCGCCCTCGATCCGCGCGCCGGTGACAAGCTCGGTCGCCCGCGGGATCCCGGCAAGGGCGACCGGGTCGGACCGGGTATTCTGCACGAAGAGCAGCTGGCGATCCGCCGCCTCGCGACGGGTCACCTCGACGCCAGCCGGCAGGTTCCGCAGCAGGGGCTCGATCCCGGCGCGTGCGAAGAGCGGCGGGAAGATCATCTCGACAAGCTCCGGGGTGAGGAAGCTGCCGACATAGACGACGAGGCCGCGTCCGACGGCCCGCGCGGTGACGGCGGGGACGCCGGCGAGGAACCTGGTGCTCCAGGTGGCAATCGTCTCGGTGCCCTGGTCGGGTGCCAGGCACTCGTACCACCAGCCGGCATCGACCGTCCCGCCCGCGGTGGCGATCGCGTGCCGGCGGCGGGAGGATTCCGCCGGCAGCGCCGCCAGATGCGGTGGCGTGCGATGACTGGCCGGCAGCGCATTGGCGCCGGGCGGCGGCAACGGTCCGAACTCGGTGACGGCGACACCGGCAAGCTCGCGCAGCGCGCCCGGCGGGGTCGAGGCGATCATGTGGTTGTCCGGCGTGTGCGCTCCCGTCCGGGCGCCGATGACGAGCACGCCGCCGGCCTCCACGAAGGCGGCAAGCGGGGCGGTCCAGCGCGGCTCCCAGAGCGCCCAGTGCGGGACGAAATAGAGCTTCAGGCGTCCGATCTCGTCCTCGGGATGCACGAAGCCGCATGCGATGCCACGCTCGTAGCAATGGCGGTGCAACGGTCCCGACGCCTCCTCCGGGCCCGGCAATCCGAGCGGATAGGCCTTCAGCCCCTCCTCGTTGTCGAAGTCGGGGCCGGCGATGCCGACATCCATGTGCACGGTGGTGCCGAGGATGGTCGCCGCCATCCGGCCGACCTCGCCGGCGAAGCGGGCCGCCTCGTCGTAGCGACGGCGCGGCACGTCGTCGTGGTCGATCACCCCCATCCAGTAGATCTCGGCGCCGTAATGCGCCGGACGCCAGCGGAAGAACATCAGGCCGTCGACACCGCGGGCAATGGACGAATAGGCCATGCGGCGCATCTCGCCCGGTTCCGGAACGACGGTCGCAAAGCCGGGCTGGCTGCCGAAGCCGCTCTGCTGCTCGGGCACGACCAGGTTGCCGGCGGCACCGCGCACGAGATCGAGCTGGACCGCCTGCAGCCAGGCATGGCCGGCGCGCTGGAACTCGTCCTTCAGCAGCGGGTAGACGTCGTAGCTGAGAAAATCGAGGTCGTTCGCAAGCGCGCCGCGCATGTCGATGTCGCGTATCACGCCGATATTGTGGGTTATGAACCAGTCCGGATTGACGGCGCGCAGGATCTCGACCTGGTCACGCTGGAACATCGCGGTCGCATGCGCCAGGTAGCGGTGATAGTCGAGCACGTGGGACGGGTTCGCGGCGACCGGCGCCATCGGGTACGGCGGATCGACGTGATCGAAATCTAGATAGTCCTGCGCCCAGAAGCGACCGCCCCAGGCCTCGTTGAGGCGCTCGACGCTGCCATGGCGCTCGCGCAGGAAATCGCGGAAGCCCGAGGCTGCGGCGGCCGAGTATGATTCCGAATACGAGGTGTTGAGCTCGTTGTCGGTCTGCCAGCCGATGACACCCGGCATGTCGCGGTAGTGCTCGGCCATGATGCGCGTGATGCGGCGGCTGTGCTCGCGGTAGCGCGGGCTGGTGTTGTCGGCATGCTGGCGCGAGCCGTGCCGGTGCGGGGCGCCCGTCGCGGTGACACGCAGCAGGTCGGGCTCCGCATGGGTCAGCCAGCGCGGCGGCGTCGCCGTCGGGGTGCACATCATCGTGCTGACGCCGTGCGACGCGAAGACCTCGACCGCGCGGTCGAACAGGGCGAAGTCGTATTGTCCGGGGCGCGGCTCGAACAGGTTCCAGGCGAATTCTCCCATGCGCACGACGTTGAATCCGGCGGCGGCGATGCGCCTGGCGTCGCGCTCGAGAAAGGCCGGATCGACATGCTCGGGATAATGCGGCACGCCAAGCAGGAAGCGGTCGAGGCTGAGGGTCCGCCACGCGGACAACTTCCGATCGGTCTTCATGAAAAACTCCGGTCAGGGGGGCAGCGGCTATTTCACGCCGCCAGAGGCGAGACCGCCTCGCCAGAAGCGCTGGAGGCCGAGAAAGGCCAGCAGCACGGGAAGGATCGCGACCAGCGAGCCGGTCATGACCAGCGGGAACAGCGCCTGCGAGCCGCCGCCGGCACTTGCGGTCGAGTACCAGGACGCCAGCCCCACGGTCGCGGGATACAGGCTCGGCGTGCTGAGCATGACCAGCGGCAGGAAATAGTTGTTCCAGGTGGCGACGAAGGAAAGCAGCAGCACGGTGACCGCGGCGGGCGTGATCAGCGGGAATGCGATCGTCGCGAACACGCGGAACTCGCCGGCCCCGTCCAGCCGGGCGGCGTCGAGCAGATCCGCAGGCACGGCCTGGTCGACATAAACTCGCATCAGGTAGACGCCGAGCGGGAAGACCAGGGACGGCAGGATGACGGCGAGCGGCGTGTCGACCATCCCGACCTTGCTCAGGAGCAGGAAGATCGGGATGGTGAGCGCCGTCTGCGGGATCATCACCGCCCCCAGCACGATCGCGAACAGCACGCCGCGTCCGCGGAACCGGTAGCGCGAGAAGGCGTAGCCGGCGGCGCTGCACAGGGCCGTCGCGCCGACCGCGGAGACCCCCGAATACAGCGCGGTGTTCAGCAGCCACCGGCCGAAGATGCCATCCTGGAAGGTGAAGACCGTCCTGATGTTCTGCCAGAGCGCGTTGCTGTGGCCGAACGCGAAGCCGAAGGTCTCGAACAGGTCGGACTGGGTCTTGGTCGATGCGATCAGCAGGTAGACCAGCGGCAGCATCGTGTAGGCGAGCGGAACGACGAGCAGCAGGGTGCCGAGGCGGCGCGACCGCCCATAGGCGGCCGAACCGGGTCGCAGGCCGACATACGTCATGAGGTTCCGCCTTCGCGCGTGCCGAGCATGAACAGGTATGAAATGACGGCGATCACCGCGCCGAGCACGAAGGAGACCGCGGCAGAATAATTGTATTGCTGATCGGTGAAGGCGAGCGCGTAGGCATAGACGTTCGGCGTGTAATGGTCGCCGATCACGGACGGCGAGATCGCGTGCAGGAGTTGCGGCTCGTTGAACAGCTGCA
Organism: Lichenicoccus roseus; assembly: GCF_005844085.1. Classification (GTDB taxonomy): domain Bacteria; phylum Pseudomonadota; class Alphaproteobacteria; order Acetobacterales; family Acetobacteraceae; genus Lichenicoccus; species Lichenicoccus roseus. The sequence goes on along the minus strand of NZ_VCDI01000002.1, from coordinate 553,702 downwards.
GGGTGCCGATCACCGAGAAGATGAGGGTCAGGACGATCGCGCCGCGAATGGACGGCACCTTGACGCGCAGCGCGATCTGCCAGGGTGACGCGCCGTCCATCACCGCCGCCTCGGAGAGCTCGGCGGGAACCGCCTGCAGCGCCGAATACAGGATGATCATGTTGTAGCCGACATATTCCCAGGTCACGACGTTGGCGAGCGAGGCCAGCATCCAGTGCGAGGACAGGAAATCCGGCGCCGGAATGCCGAGCGCGTGCGCGGCCTGGGTGAAGGGACCGAAACTCGGGCCGTAGAGATAGCCCCAGATCAGGGTCGCAACCACGCTCGGCACCGCATAGGGCACGAAGAAGGCGAGGCGGAAGGCGTTGCGGAACCAGATCGTGCCGCGGTCCAGCATGATCGCGATGGCTAGCGCCAGCGCCAGCATGACCGGCACCTGGAACAGCCCGAACAGCGCCATGTGCGCGATGCCGGACCAGAAATTGGTGTCGCCGAGAACGTCGATGTAGTTCTGCAGGCCGCTGAAGCTGGTGCCGCCGGCGAGGGTGTCGCGGAACAGGCTGAGCACCAACGCATAGGCGAGCGGCACGATCAGGAAGCAGGCGAACAACACCAGGAACGGCGCCAGCAGCAGGATGGGTGCGGACCGCGGTCCGGGCCACTGCATCGCCCGGCTTCGCGGCGGGTGCGGGATCGTCGCGGTCGTGTCCATCAGGTGGCGACCGTGAATCCCTGCTGGCGCGCGAACCGCACCACTCGCGCCTGCAGCGTATCGAACGCGCCCTCGAGCGAACCGCCGCTGCTCGCCACCGCGCCGCACTCGTTGCCGATCTGCGCCACGAAGTAGTCGTTGAACGGGCTCCACTGGAAATCGGTACCGACCTGCGACGAGGCTTTCGCGAACACCTGGTTGGCCGCCTGGCCGCCAAAGAACGGGTACGGCGTGTCGAGGAAGGACTGGTCCTTGAGCAGGCTGTCGAGCACCGGGAAAAGGAACTGCTTGCTGGCGAACGCGCGGGCCGGCGCCGATTGGCCGAGCAGCCACCGGATGGCGGTCGCGGCTTCCTGCTTGTGCTGGCTGGTGGCGGTGATCGCTAGCGCCGAGCCGCCATAGTTGCCGTTGGACGGTGCAGCTGCGTTCCATTGCGGCAGCAGCGCCGCGCGCCACTTGCCCGCACTGGACTGCGCGAATTGCGACAGGAAGACCGGGCCCCACGCAGCGGTGAGCCAGATCGCATAGCGGCCGCGGGCGAGCGACTGGTACCAGTCGGTGGTGAAGCCGGCCGAGGTGTCGACTGCCCTGGCGTCGATCAGCTTCTGCCAGTAGGCGGCGAAGCGCTGCGTGGCGTCGCTCTTGATGCGTATCGTGAGGTGGTCGCCATCGACCTGGAACGGACGCCAGCCGGCCTGCCAGAGCAGACCGGTGACCCAGCCGCCGTCGGAGAAGGTCGCATTGGTCAGGTAGGTGTCGGGGGAGGTCTTGCGCAGCGCCTTGGCGGCATCGGCGAATTCGTCCCAGGTCCTGGGTGGCTCGAAGCCGTGCGCCTTGGCGATGTCCTCGCGGTAGATCTGGCCCATCGGCCCGCTATCCCAGGGCAGCGCGTTGATCCGCCTGCCCTCGGTCACCTCCTGCCACGTGTACGGCACGTACTGCGCGGACATGTCGGCCATGCCGAGTTGCGCGAGGTCGGCCAGGCCGCGCACCTGGGCGAAGGAGCGCACCATGTCGAGCTCGAGCTGCACGATGTCGGGAGCGCCGGTGCCCGCCTTCAGCGCGGTGCGAAGCTTCGCGTATTCCGGCCCGGCCTGCCCGGCGTTGGTGAGCTGGAACTTCAGCCCCGGATTGGCCGCCGTGCACATGTCGAGCTCGACCTGCAGGTTCGGAAGCCAGCTCCAGACCGTCAGCGTCACCGGCTCGGCGGCGCGGGCCCGCGGCGCGAGGGCGGCAAAGGCCGAGGCTGCGAGCAGCGAACGTCGATGGATTTTCTTCATTTTTGTTCCTCCCTGGCTGGTTTTCGTTCAGGTCGAAGGTGGCGCCGTGCTGGCGCGTCGGATCAGCCGCGGCGCGCCGACCACGCGCAACGCGTCCGATGGTACCCCGTCCGGATCGGCGATCAGGTCGAGCAGCAGGTTGACCGAGCCCTCCGCGAGCGACGCGGTCGCGATATCGACCGTGGTGAGCGCGGGACGCATCTCGGCCGCCATCCAGATGTCGGTGATGCCGACGATCGAGAGCGCGCGCGGGACCGGGCAGCCGCGTTCTGCGGCGGCCTGCAGGGCGCCGATCGCCAGCAGGTCGTTGGTGGCGAGCAGCGCCGTGATGTGTGGATCGCTCTCGAGCAGCCGGCATGCGGCGCGGTAGCCGCCGCCGATGCTGTCCTCGTCGACCACGATCCGCGCCTTCGGCAAATCGATGCCCGCCTGGCGCAGCGCGGCAACGGCGCCGGCGAGACGCATGTTGTGGATCGGGACCCCGCTCGTGCCGCCGGTCAGGATCGCGATGCTGCCGTGCCGAAGCTCCAGGAGATGCTCGGCGGCAAGGCGACCGGCGGCGCGGAAATCGACGGTGACGCATGGCTTCGACGGGTAGGCGTCCGGCGCTTCCCAGATGGAGAGCACGGCGGGGACGCCGGCGGGAAGCATGGACAGCAGGTTCTTGCGGCCAAGATCGCTGCCGAGCACGATCAGGCCCTCCGAGAGTGGGCCGGCAACGGCATCCAGATAGGCCGTATCCAGCGTCCCGTCAGGCCTAGCCGCGTTGCAGACCAGCAGGAAATGGTCGCGCCGCCTGGCTGCGTGCTCCGCCTCGAGGGTGAACTGCGCATAGAACGGGTTCGTGATGTTGGTGAAGAACAGCGCGATGGTCGGCGCGCGCCCCTCGGCGAGCGCGCGGGCAAACAGGTTGGGGCGGTAGCCGAGTTCGTTGGCCGCCGAGCGCACGCGTTCGGCGGTCTTCACGCTGACCGATCCACGGCCGCGCAGCACGTTGGAGACGGTCGCTCCGGAGACGCCGGTCCGGCGGGCAATGTCGATCAAGGTCGGCAATGCCGCCCTCCCCGATTAAACGCTTAACCCGATCATACGGAGCGAGCCGCGGCGGTCAAGAAGGCGATAGTCCCGGCCCGGTTGGCGGGTGACGGCGGCACCTCGAGCGCGAGCGTTGCGCTTCAACCTGGGCGGCAGCTGTGGCAGAAGCCGGCTAGAAGATAGCCATAGAGGATCGTGGATCATGCCGGATGGTGGATCAGGCCGACCCGGGCCGGTGTCGGCGACGCGTCACGACTGGACCCGCGACGAGGTGGCGGCGCTGATCGCGTTGCCGTTCCCGGAGCTGCTGTTCCGGGCGCAGACGGTGCATCGCGCACGTTTCGACCCCACCGAGGTGCAGATCTCCACCCTGCTCTCGATCAAGACCGGTGGCTGCCCGGAGGATTGTGGCTACTGCTCGCAGAGCGTGCATCACGAGAGCGGGCTGAAGGCCAGCAAGCTGATGCAGGTCGAGGCGGTGCTCGCCGAGGCGCGGGCGGCAAAGGCCGGTGGCGCCAGCCGGTTCTGCATGGGTGCCGCCTGGCGCTCGCCGAAGGACCACGATCTGGAGGCGGTCTGCGCCATGATCGAGGGTGTGAAAGGGCTCGGACTGGAGACCTGCGTGACGCTCGGCATGCTGAGCGGGCCGCAGGCCGGACGGCTGCGCGAGGCCGGGCTCGACTACTACAACCACAACCTCGACACCTCGCCCGAATACTATGGCAGCGTGATCACCACGCGCACCTACCAGGACCGGCTGGACACGCTGAGCCATGTGCGCGACGCCGGCATCAACGTCTGCTGCGGCGGCATCATCGGTCTTGGCGAAAGCGAGGATGACCAGGCCTCGCTGATCGCCACCCTCGCCTGCCTGCCGCAGCACCCCGAGAGCGTGCCGATCAACCTGCTGGTGCGCGTCGCCGGTACCAGGCTCGAGGACGCCGTACCGGTCGACCCGATCAGCTTCGTGCGCATCATCGCCGCCGCCCGCATCACCATGCCGGCGAGCATGGTGCGGCTGTCGGCGGGACGCGAGAGCATGAGCGACGAGGCGCAGGCGCTCTGCTTCCTCGCAGGCGCCAACTCGATCTTCTACGGACCCAAGCTGCTGACCACCCCGAATGCGGTTGAGAGGCAGGACATGCGGCTGCTCGACCGCCTCGGGATGGTCCCGATGCAGATCGGTGGTACGGCGCCGGCATCATGAGCTACGCGGTCAAGGAGCTGTTCGCGACGTTGCAGGGCGAAGGCGCGCAGGCCGGGCGGGCGTCGGTGTTCTGCCGCTTTGCCGGCTGCAACCTGTGGTCCGGGCGTGAGCAGGACCGGGCGACGGCGACCTGCCGGTTCTGCGACACCGACTTCGTGGGCATCGATGGCGAGGGTGGCGGGAGATTCGCCGACGCGGCTGCGCTGGCCGATGCGATCGCCACCTGCTGGGTCGGGGGCGCCGAGGAGCGCTATGTCGTGTTCACCGGCGGCGAGCCGCTGCTGCAGCTCGATGCGGCACTGATCGCGTCGGTGCATGCGCGCGGCTTCACCATCGCGGTGGAGACCAACGGTACACTGGAAGCGCCGGACACGCTCGACTGGATCTGCGTCAGTCCGAAACAGGGCGCCGAGTTCCGGCAGCGTGCCGGGCACGAGCTGAAGCTGGTGTATCCGCAGCCCGGCCTGCCGCCGCAGCAGTTCGAGGCGCTGGAGTTCCGGCATTTCTTCCTGCAACCGATGGACGGGCCCGACCAGGCCGCCAATACCCGCGATGCCGTCGCCTACTGCCTCGCGCACCCGAAATGGCGGCTCAGCGTGCAGACACACAAGATGATCGGGATCGCCTGAGTGCCAGGCACCTTCATCACCGACCAGACGGCGCTGGTGCTGTTCTCCGGCGGCCAGGATTCCGGCACCTGCCTGGCCTGGGCGCTGGACCGCTTCGCGCATGTCGAGACGCTGGGCTTCGACTACGGCCAGCGTCATCTGGTCGAGCTGAGTTGCCGCGCCGCGGTGCGGGATGGGCTGATACGGCTGCACCCGGAATGGCGCGCACGGCTCGGCGACGACCACACGCTGTCGATCGACGCCCTCGGCCAACTCTCCGAGACCGCGCTGACCCGCGATGCCGAGATCATGCTGGGCGAAAACGGCCTGCCGAACACCTTCGTGCCCGGCCGCAACCTGCTGTTCCTGACCTTCGCGGCGGCCCTCGCGGTGCGACGCGGTGCGAGGCACCTGGTCGGCGGCATGTGCGAGACCGACTATTCCGGCTATCCCGACTGCCGCGACGACACCATCAAGGCGCTGCAGGTGGCGCTCAATCTCGGCATGGACCAGCGCTTCGTGCTGCACACGCCGCTGATGTGGCGCGACAAGGCGCAGACCTGGCAACTCGCCGACAGCCTCGGCGGTGCGCCGCTGGTGGAGCTGCTGCGCCGGGAAACCCATAGCTGCTATCTCGGCGATCGCAGCCTGCTGCATGCCTGGGGATATGGCTGCGGTCATTGCCCGGCCTGCGACCTCCGGCGCCAGGGCTGGGAATGCTACGAGGCCGCCGCCGCATGACCTCGCCGCAGCTGATGTTCAGCCGGCGCTTCTCGATGGGCCATCGCCTGATCCGGAGCGGTTCGGAGTCCTGCGCGTTGCCGCACGGCCATAACGAGACCGTCACCGTGCGGCTGCAGGCGACCTCGCCGCAGCGGCTCGACGGCGCCTCCAACATGGTGCTGCCGTTCGCCCGCGCGAAAACCACCTGGCATCGGTGGATCGACGATCATCTCGATCACGCCCTGCAACTCGGCGAGGACGATCCGCTGCTCGGCTGGTTCCTCGCCAACGAGCCCGCGCGCGCCAGCCGCATCGTGCTGACGCCCGGCGATCCCACCACCGAGCTCATGGCGTGCCTGATGATGTCCAAGCTCGCGTCGTTCCTGCAGGCGGATGGCGACCTGCTGCGCTGCGTCGAGATCCGTCTCGAGGAGACGCCCACCAACAGCGTGGTTTTCGACGGCGATCCGCTCGCCATGCTGCCCGCCACACGCCCGGCCGTGCAATGCTGGTGGCGCCGCGCCGACATGAGCTTCGCAGATCCGGTCAGGACACTTGCCGCATGAACGATCCATCCATCGCAGGCCTGACCCAGCTCGGCCAGCCGACCGTTCAGCCCGCGAGCCCGGAGCAGGCGGTGCTGGAACGGGTGTCGGCACCGCATCCCGGCAGGCAGTATCTGGTCCGTTTCACCGCGCCGGAATTCACCTCGCTCTGCCCGATCACCGGCCAGCCGGATTTCGCGCATCTGGTGATCGACTACGTGCCACGCGACTTCATCGTCGAGAGCAAGTCGCTGAAGCTGTACCTCACCAGCTTCCGCAACCACGGCGCCTTCCACGAGGCGTGCAGCGTGCAGATCGCGACCACGCTGGTGGAGCGGCTGGACCCGGTCTGGCTGCGCATCGGCGCCTACTGGTATCCGCGCGGCGGCATTCCGATCGACGTGTTCTGGCAGACCGGGGCTCCCCCCGCCGATGTCTGGATCCCGGCGCAGGACGTGCCGGGCTATCGCGGGCGGGGCTGAGGAAGCTCGCCCGCAGCCGCAAGGCTCCTCTGGCGCACCGCTTGCAGTGATCGTCCGGTCCCCGACATGCCGACAGGCGGTCGGGAGATCGGAGCAGATCGCGATGCAGGCGCCCCAGGACGAAGCCCTCATGGTCGTCTGGGGCCAGCGGCTGGCAGAACGCGGCGGGCCGCTGTACCTCGCGATCGTAGAGGTCCTGGAGCAATCGATCCGCACGGGTGAGCTGCGCGAGGGTGCGCGCCTGCCGCCGCAACGGGCACTGGCGCGCGGCCTCGCCGTCGACCTGACCACCATCACCCGCGCCTTTACCGAGGCCAAGCGGCGCGGCCTGCTCGATGCCTCGGTGGGGCGCGGCAGTTTCGTGCGTTCCGGCACCGGAGCATCGCGCTGGCGCGACGACCGCCAGGCGGTGATCGACCTCACGATGAACCTGCCGCCGGTGCCGGTGCAGCCGTCCCTGCAGCGCATGCTGCAGGATGGGGTGGCCCGGCTGCTGCGTCGGCAGGATGTCAGCGTGCTGATGTCGTATCGCCTCACCGTCGGCGCGCTCGAGGAGCGCCAGGCCGGCGTGCAATGGCTGCGCCCACTGCTGGGGCACCGGCCGGTGGACGAGATGCTGGTCACCCCGGGTGCGCAGAGCGCCATGGTGGCGGTGGTGAGCTCCATGCTGCAGGCCGGCGATGCGCTGGTCGCCGAGCAGTTCACCTATCCCGGCATCCGTGCGCTCGCCGCCCAGCTCGGGCTGGTGCTGTCCGGGGTCGGCATGGATGCCGAGGGCATGCGGCCGGACATGCTGGACCGCGTGCTGCGCGAGAGCGGGGCCCGCCTGGTCTACTGCACGCCGAACATCCAGAACCCGACGACCGCGACCATGTCGCTGCAGCGCCGGCACGACATCATCGAGGTCGCCGCCCGGCACAAGGCGATGATCCTCGAGGACGATCCGTACGGCCTGCTGCCGCACGATCCGCTGCCCGCGCTGGCAAGGCTGGCCCCGCCGCGGGTATTCCATGTCGCCACCGTGTCGAAGACGCTGTCGCCCGGCCTGCGCACCGCCTTCCTGGTGGCGCCCGGCCCCGACCAGGCGCAGCGCCTGACGGCGGCGCTGCGCGCGACATCGCTGATGGGCGCCGGCCTGCTGACCGGACTGACCGCGGACTGGATACGCAGCGGGCAGGCCGGCGCGCTGCTGTCGGCAATCCGCAGCGAGCTGGTGGCGCGACAGGAGATCGCGCGCAGCATCCTCGGCGAGAACTCGTGCTGCGCGCATCCGGCCGGCCCGCATGTCTGGCTTCGCCTGCCGCCGCACTGGAGCAGCACCGACTTCGTGACCTACGTGCGACGCCAGGGCCTGGCACTGGTGCCGAGCGATGTCTTCACCGTGGCGGGCGATGCACCCGGCCGCGCCCGCATAGCACTCGGAACCGCCGCGGATCAGGGCGCGCTGACGGAGGCTCTCACCGCCGTCGCCGCAGCGCTCGGCCACAAGCGCGCCCAAGGCTACCACAACGTGGTCTGAGCAGAACCTGGGCACGGGATGCGAACCGCGTGCAGCTTGTGCCTTCGATGAAGGCAGCCAGAAGCCGCCTGATCCAATCCTGCCTATTGCTCGCCCGGTTGTCTTGCATTGTATGGCAGCACGACCGTCGCTTGCCCTGATTGTATGGATCCCGGAGACGATCGGGACACTGGCACGGCGCTTGCGCTGCAGGCTGCGGGACAGAGGCCGCGGGATCCGCATCGGGCGGACCGCCCGCCAACCCTGTCGAGGGTCACCGCCATGCCGAAAGTCGAGAAAGCCCCGAACGTCACCGGCGACTATCTGGTCGACTACGAGGAGAAGGTGTTCGAGGACGTCCAGGCGAAAGCCGGCGAAAAGGCGCTCGTCACCTTCCATACGGTCGCCTTCGAGGGCTCGATCGGTTTCGTGAACCTGCTGCAGGCGACCCGCCTGAAGCGCAAGGGTTTCGAGACCACCATCCTGCTGTACGGCCCCGGCGTGACCCTCGGAGTGCAGCGCGGATTTCCACGTCTCGGTGACGAAGCGTTCCCCGGCCACCAGAACTTCAACAAGCAGATCACCAAGTTCATCGAGGAGGGCGGCAAGGTCTATTGCTGCCGGTTCGCGCTGCAGGCGCTGTACGGCCATGGCGAAGGCTCGCTGATCCCCGGCATCATCCCGATCGCGCCGCAGGACGTGCTCGACCTGGTGCTGCTGCATCGCCGCGACAACGCCTTCATCCTCGACACCTGGACCCTCTGAGCAGGCGCCGGCGATGGCCGCGACCACCAGGCAGAAGATAGTCCGGGCCGCCGCGATCCAGCTCTGCCCGGTGCTGGAAAACGGCGACGGCACGGTGGAAAAGGTGCTGTCGGCGATCGCGGAGGCGGCGGCGCGCGGCGTCGAGATCGCGGTGTTTCCGGAAACCCTGGTGCCGGCCTATCCATACTTCTCCTTCGTGCGTCCGCCGGCACAGATGGGCGCCGAGCACATGCGGCTCTACGAGCAGGCGGTGAGCGTGCCGGGTCCGGTGGTGAACGCGGTCGGTCAAGCGGCCCGCGCATGCGGCATGGTGGTGGTGCTTGGCGTCACCGAGCGTGACCACGGCTCGCTGTACAACACGCAGCTGGTGTTCGACCGCGACGGCACCCTGCTGCTGAAGCGGCGCAAGATCACGCCCACGTTCCACGAGCGCATGGTCTGGGGTCAGGGCGACGGCGCCGGCCTGCGCGTGGTGGAGAGCGCGGTCGGCCGCATCGGCGCGCTCGCGTGCTGGGAGCACTACAATCCGCTGGCGCGCTACGCCCTGATGGTCCAGCACGAGGAAATCCACTGCGCGCAGTTCCCGGGTTCCATGGTCGGCCAGATCTTCGCCGACCAGATGGAAGTGACGATCCGCCACCATGCGCTGGAAGCAGGCTGCTTCGTCATCAACGCCACCGGCTGGCTGACGCCGGAGCAGATCACGTCCATCAGTCCGGACGAGACCCTGCAGAAGGCGCTGCGCGGCGGCTCGTGCTCGGCGATCATTTCGCCCGAGGGCGTGCATCTGGCGCCGAAGCTGACCGAGGGCGAGGGCATGGTGGTGGCCGACCTGGACATGGCGCTGATCGTCAAGCGCAAGCGGATGATGGACAGCGTGGGACACTACGCAAGACCGGAACTGCTCCGCCTGCTGCACGACAAACGCGAAGCGCACGTGGTGCGCGCGACAACGGGGAGCCGACACGATGGCGATGCAACCCTTGCTGGATACGACGAGCCGCACCCTGATCACCGACCTGCAATCGCTCGGCCTGCGCCTGGCTGATGCGGATGCCGACGGTGTCGGCCTGCACAGCCGCCGCGGTGGTGCGGGGCCGTCCGACCACAAGGCGATCAGCATCGGCGGCCAGACAATCATGGTGCCGATCCATACTCATGCCGCGGGCCTCTCCCCGTTCTCGGCGAGGCCGCCCGGACCGGAGGGTGTGACCACCCTGCTGCAGGACGGCCGCGCGGTGGCCGAGATCGCGTTCCCGCGCCAGCCGCGCTTCTACCGCATGCAGACCTTCGACGGCGTGCCGTATTGGAAGATCGCCCTGCTGCACGGCCGGGATACGCTGGCGACCACCGTGCTGCAGACCTGCATCCGCTACCGCGATCGCCGCACGGCGTGCCAGTTCTGCGCCATCGGCCAATCGCTCGATGCCGGCAGGACGGTTGCGCACAAGACGCCGGACATGCTGGCGGAAGTCGCACGCGCGGCGGTGCTGCTCGACGGCGTGCGGCACATGGTGATGACCACCGGCACGCCCAATATCGACGACCGCGGCGCCGCCGTGCTGTGCGACAGCGCCTTCGCGGTGAAGGCGGCGATCGACCTGCCGATCCAGGTGCAGTGCGAGCCGCCGCGCGATCCGGCCTGGTATGCGCGGCTGCACGCCGCCGGCGCCGACAGCCTCGGGATGCATCTCGAAGGCGCCACCCAGGCGGTGCGCGAACGGATCATGCCCGGCAAGGCGACCGTCTCGGTCGAGCGCTACATGGAGGCGTTCGCCCACGCCGTGCCGGTGTTCGGGCGCGGCCAGGTCAGCACCTACATCCTGGCCGGGCTCGGCGACACCCCGAACGAGATCCTGGCGCTGTCGGCGCGACTGGTGGCACTCGGCGTGTATCCGTTCGTGGTGCCGTTCGTGCCGATTTCCGGCACGCCGCTGCAGGACCACCCGGCGCCGGCGCCCGCGTTCATGCGCGCGGTGCTGGGTCCGCTCGGCGCCATGCTGCGCGACGCCGCGATGTCGTCGAGCGACGTCAAGGCCGGCTGCGCGCGATGCGGCGCCTGCTCGTCGCTGTCCGCCTACGAGCACTGAACAGGGGCCGCGCCATGCCGATCTGCGACGAGACGGACGCGCCGTTCCTGCCGGGCGAGTACGCCATCCTGATCGCGCGCCATCCGTGGGAGCGGGCCGGGCATTTCGCGCTGCGCCGTCAGGTGTTCTGCCTCGAGCAGCAGTTGTTCGAGGGCAGCGACCGGGACGCCATCGACGACGACGCCACGCCGATCGTGGCGACGACCACCATCCTCGGCAGTCCGCACAGCGTCGTCGGCGCGGTCCGCATCCACCAGGAACAACCCGGCCTCTGGCGCGGGTCGCGGCTTGCGGTGCATGCCGATCATCGCCGGATCGGCAGGCTCGGCACCGAGCTCATCCGGCTTGCCGTGTGCACCGCGCATGCGCGTGGCGCGACCCGGTTCCTGGCGCAGGTGCAGGTGCAGAACGTGCCGCTGTTCCGGCGCCTGCACTGGATGTCGCTGGAGGAGATCACGCTGTGCGGGCTGCCGCACCACGTCATGCAGGCCGACCTTGCGCGGTATCTGCCGCACGGGCTCGACCGCACCCGGCTGATCCGCCCGCTGGACCCGGCGGCGAGGCAGGCCGCCTGATGGACCTGGAACGCCTCGCCCTGGCGCTGCGGGACGGACCGGCTTTCGCCGCCAAGCGCGACATCGCGCCGGTACTGCGGAGCCTCGCACTCGGCGAATTCGACCCCGAGGCCGGACGGGCGATCGCGATCGGCGACGACTGCGCGGCGATCCCCGACGGCGACGGCACCCTGCTGCTGGCCATCGAGGGCTTCCTCGGCAGCCTGGTGGAGGCGATGCCGTGGTTCGCCGGCTGGTGCGGGATCATGGTCAACCTGTCCGACATCGCAGCGATGGGCGGGCGGCCGATCGCCGTCGTCGACGCGCTCTGGGCGCCGGACCAGGCGCACCGGGAGCCGATCCTGCGCGGCCTTGCCGACGCGTCTCGCGCCTATGGCGTTCCGGTGGTCGGCGGCCATACCGGGGCGGGTGCCGCCGCCAATCTCGCGGTGGCGGTGCTCGGCCGGGCGCAGCGCCTGCTGACCAGCTTCGACGCCAGTCCCGGCGACCTGCTGGTGGCGGCGGTCGACCTGCGCGGCGCGTGGCACGAGCCGTATCCGTTCTGGGACGCCGCCAGCCGTGGCGCGCCGCCGGAGCGGCTGCGCGCCGACCTCGACATCCTGCCGCGCCTTGCGGAAGCCGGGCTGTGCCGCGCCGCCAAGGATATCAGCAATGCCGGCCTGGCCGGGACCGCGCTGATGCTGGCCGAATGTTCCGGCATCGGCATCACCCTCGACCTGGAGCGCATCCCGCGTCCGCCCGGCGCGGGTATCGAGCGCTGGCTTGGCGCCTTCCCGAGCTACGGCTTCCTGCTCGCGGTGACGCCGGACCATGTGCCCGCGGTGCTGCAGGCGTTCGCGAGCCGCGACATTGCCGCCGCGGTCATCGGCACCTGCGAGCCCGGCAGCCGGCTCGACCTGCTGCATGAGGGCGTCCGCGCCACCTGCTGGGATCACGCCGAACACAGGCTGCTCGGCTGCGCGCCGCCATGAGCATCGCCATCCTCGCCCACTCCACCAACCCGCGCGGCGGCGTGGTGCACGCGATGCAGCTCGCCGAGGCGCTGTGCGACGCCGGCCACGATGCCACCCTGATCGCGCCGGACGCCTCGGGGCGCGGCTTCTTCCGGCGCACGCGCTGCCCTGCCCTCGCCATCCCCGCGCGCCCGGAGCCGGACACCGTCTCGATGGTGGCGCGCCGGATCCGGGAAATCGCCGACTTCCTGCAGGCACCCGCGACGCGCCGCTTCACCCTGTTCCAGGCCCAGGATTCGATCTCCTCGAACGCGCTGGCCGATCTTGCGGAACGCGGCGTGATCGAGGGCTACTTCCGCACCGTGCATCACCTCGACCGCTTCGAGGATGCGCGCCTCGCATCCTGGCAGGAGCGTGGCCTGCGCGGCGCCCGCGCGGTCGGCGTGGTCAGCCGCCTGTGGCAAACCCGCCTGCTGGAGAGCCACGGCATCGAGGCTACGCTGCTCGGCAACGGCGTCGACCGCGCACGCTTCTCGCCGGCGCCGGACGGACGCGAGGCGGCGCTGCGGTCGCGTCTCGGCCTGCGCGCCGGCGACCGGGTGGTGCTCGCCATGGGCGGGATCGAGGCGCGCAAGAACACGCTCGGCACGTTGCAGGCGGTGCTGTCGCTCGCCGCTCGCGACCCGTCGCTGCGGATGGTGGTGGCCGGTGGCGCCAGCCTGCTCGACCATTCCGCGCAGCGCGCCGCGTTTGCGGCCCTGCTGTCGGCATCGGGGCACGCGGATGCCATCGTGCAGGCCGGGATCATCGACGATGCCGACATGCCGGCGCTGTACCGCATCGCCGACCTGCTGGCCTGCCCGTCCCTGGAGGAAGGCTTCGGCCTGTGCCCGATCGAGGCGATGGCCTGCGGATGCCCGGCGCTGGTGTCGCGGATCGCGCCCTTCACCGAGCATCTCGAAGCCGACGAGGCGGTGTGGGTCGATCCGCACGATGCCGGCAGCATACGGGACGGCATCGTGCGGGCGCTGCGGCCGGACATCGCGCTTCGCCTGCGCAGGCAGGGCCCGGTGACGGCCGCACGCTTCGACTGGAACACTGTCGCGGCCCGGCACCGGGATTTCTACGCCAGGGAGACGATCGATGCCTGAGATGCGGTTCAGGATACGCTGGCCGGATGGCACCGAGGCGCTGTGCTATTCGCCGTCGCTGGTGATACGCGATCATCTCGACCCGGGCCGCGATTATCCGGTGGCGGAGTTCGTCGAACGCAGCCGCATCGCGCTCGGCATCGCCAGCGAGCGCGTCAGGGCACGCTACGGCATGGCGTGCTCGCGGGCGCTGTCGCAGATCGATCGCATCGAGCATCGCGCACGCGATTTCGCAACCCGTCCCGACAGCAGGGTGACGGTGCTGTCGTTCCATGACGGGGGTGGCTGACGATGGACGCCGTTGCTGCCTTATCCGTCCCGGCCCGCATCCCGGTCGCCATCGTCGGTGGCGGCCAGGCCGGCCTGTCGCTGAGCTGGCACCTCAAACACGCCGGCATCGCCCATGTCGTGCTGGAGCGCGCGACGCCGGGCCATGCCTGGAGACACGAGCGCTGGGACAGTTTCTGCCTGGTGACGCCGAACTGGCAGTGCACCCTGCCGGGATATCCCTACCAGGGCGACGATCCCAACGGCTTCATGGTCAAGGGCGAGATCGTCGCCTATCTCGACGGCTTCGTGCGCAGCTTCGATCCGCCGGTCCGGGCCGGCGTTTCGGTCGAGCGCCTCGCCGGTGCCGGCACCGGCGGCTACCGGCTCGAGACCAGCGCCGGGCCGATCGAGGCCGGCCAGGTGGTGATCGCCACCGGCGGCTACCACGATGCGATCATCCCGCCGTACGCGAGCGCGATCGATTCCGCGATCAGGCAGCTGCATTCGTCGGACTACCGCAATCCCGCGTCGCTGCCGCGCGGCGCCGTCCTGGTCGTCGGCACCGGACAATCCGGCGCGCAGATCGCCGAGGATCTGCATCTCGCAGGGCGGGCCGTGCATCTCTGCGTCGGCGGGGCGCCGCGCGTCGCCCGCTTCTACCGCGGCCGCGACGTGGTCGAGTGGCTGCACCTGATGGGCTACTACGACATCCCGGTCGAGAAGCATCCCCTGCGCGAGGGCGTGCGCGACAGGACCAACCACTACGTCACCGGTCGCGACGGCGGCCGGGATATCGACCTGCGTCGCTTCGCGCTCGAGGGCATGACGCTGCACGGCACGCTGTCCGGCGTGCAGGCAGGCCGTGCGTCGTTCCTCGACGACCTCGCCGGCAATCTCGACGAGGCCGACCGCACCAGCGAGGGCATCAAGCGCAGCATCGATGCCTGGGTGGAGAAGCAGGGGATCGAGGCGCCCACCGAAGCTCCCTACGTGCCGCCCTGGCAGCCGCCACTGGGTGCGGCGCCGCTCGACCTCGCGGCGGCCGGCATCGGCAGCATCGTCTGGTGCATCGGCTTCAGGCCGAACTACCGCTGGATCGAGGTGCCGGTGTTCGACGGCGCCGGACGGCCGACCCATCATCGCGGCGTCACCCCGCAACCGGGCTGCTACTTCCTCGGCCTGCCCTGGCTGCACACATGGGGCTCCGGCCGCTTCTCCGGCATCGCGCGCGACGCCGCGTACCTTGCCGAACGAATCGCCGCGACCGTCGCCGAACATTCTTTCGAACAGGCGCCGACGCAGGAGCCGGCATAGGCGCCCGCATCGGGCCGGTGCTCAGGCGGCCTGGCCCTCCAGGCAATCCATGGTGGTGGCTGTCCGCGACGACAGCATCGCGACGACCTCCGCCTCCGGCAGCGGCTTCGAGAAGAGGTAGCCCTGGCCGAAGTCGCAGCCCATCTGCGTAAGCTGCAGCGCCTGTTCCTGGCATTCGATCCCCTCGGCGACGACCTGCATCCCCATGCCGGTGGCCAGCGCCATGACCGTCTTCACGACCTGCCGGCTATCGGTGTCCTCCACCATGCCGGACACGAAGGAGCGGTCGATCTTAAGGATGTCGATCGGAAACCTGTGCAGGTAGCTGAGCGAGGAATAGCCGGTCCCGAAATCGTCGACGCTGAGCTGCACGCCGAACAGCTTGAGCTGCGAGAGGATGTGCACCGCCCGGGCCGGATCACCCATCGTGCCGCTTTCGGTGATCTCCAGCTTGATCGTGGCAGGATCGACGCCGGTCTCGATCAGGATCCGCTGGATCTCTGGCACCAGGTCGTGTTGCGCGAACTGCCGCGGCGAGATGTTCACGCTCATGCCCAACTTGCGCTCCTGGCCGAACCGCTGGTTCCATATCAGGCTGGTCAGGCAGGCTTCGCGCATGACCCACAGTCCGAGCGGCACGATGAGGCCGGTCTCCTCGGCGACGGTGATGAAGTCGCCCGGAAAGATGAGGGGACCGCCAGGGACCTGCCAGCGCACGAGGGCCTCGAAGCCGACGATCTCCGCGGTCGGCAGGGCGACGATCGGCTGGTAGTGCAACAGGAATTCCTGGCCTTGGAGGGCGCGACGCAGGTCGTTCTCGAGATGCATGCGCGTCGTCACCGACGCGAGCAGGAACTCGTTGTAGACTTCCACCCGGCTCTTGCCGAGGCTCTTGGCGCGATACATCGCAAGGTCGGCGTCGCGGAGGATGTCGGACGCCGAGCCGGATCCGCCGCAGCTGGTGGCGACGCCGATGCTGGCCGACATGTGGACACAGTCACCGGCGATCATGAAAGGCGTGCCGAGGGCAAGCTGGATGCGATCCGCCACCTTGACTGCATCCGCGGCCGACTGGATGCCGCCCATCAGCACGATGAACTCGTCGCCGCCCAGCCGGGCCAGCACGTTCCTGGCATCCTCGTCCGGCGCACCGCGGTCGGCCTTGCGCAGGAGCAGGCTACGGAAGCGGCTGGCAACCTGCATCAGGAGATCGTCGCCGGCCGCGTGGCCCAGGCTGTCGTTGACGATCTTGAAGCCATCGAGATCGATGAAAAGCAGGCCGCAGGCACTTCCCCCCTGATCGCGTTGCCGGGCAAGAGACCGTTCCAGGCGCTGGATGATGAATGCGCGGTTCGGCAGTCCGGTCAGGGCGTCATGCAGGGCTTCATGAACCGCCACTTCCTTGGATTCGAACAGGTCGTTGCGTGCCTTGCGCAGCCCCTCGCAGGCGCGGTTCAGTCCGATGGCAACTTGCTTCACGCCGTGCTGCAGCAGGTTGAAGCTCTCCGCCATGGCGCCGAGCTCGTCACGCGAGGCGACGACGACCGGGACGATGTCGATCGAGGCATGCGCCGCCTGCAGGTTGCCTTCGCCAAGCGCGTTCATCGCCGTCGCCAGATCCCGGATGGTTCCGGATGCAAGGCGCATCGCCGCCGCGCTGACCTCGTTCGCGGAGTGGGCAACCATGCCGGGCAGCACGATGCCGACGGTCACGGTCAGCATCGCGACCGCCACGAAGATGTCCTCGAGTACCACGACGAGGCTGCCGTGCAGGTTCGGGATCGAGGCGACGGCGAGGATGTAGCCCACGGAGTCGATCGCCAGCACCAGCAGCATGGCCCCGGTCAGCTTGACATGCAGGCTGCGGCCCAGCTGCAACCCCAGCCCCTTGCGGGACCGGTCCTCCAGCATCCGCATGGCGTACAACCCGGCACCGGCCAGGGCCATCAGGAGCCCGAACACCACGGTGGGCAAGCCGAACTGCTCGAACCCGAGCAGCGCGCTGCAACACCAGACGATCGCGGCGCAGACACCAAGCCCGATGGTGCCGCGTGGCGCCCGATAGGGCCGCGCCGCCCCGGGAGCGTCGCGCCGCAGCAGCCATACCGCGACGCTGGGCAGGCCGATGCCGATCAGGTAGGTGAAATTCGCCGCGGCGATCAGCCAGATCGGGTCGCCGATCAGCAGGAACAGGATGGCGAAAGCCGCGGTCAGCAGGATCGCCACCCATGGCGCATCGGTGCGTGAACGCCAGCCCAGGATGGTCGGCAACAGCCCGTCCTCGGAGAGCTGCGCCAGTGCCCGCGAAGCGCCGCTGACCGCCTGCATGGCGGCGGGCAGCATGTTGAACATCATGAAGCCGATCGCCGCCGACTTCGCGAAGCTGCCGAAAACCGGTGCGAATGTCGGGCCGAGAACCTGCCCGAGATCGCGGCCAAGGGCGTCCGGTCCAAGCGTGCCGAGCCAGACGAGCGGCAGGAGCACGAAGTAGACCGCCGCCATCAGGGCGCTGGCGAGCATCGCGCGCGGCACGTTGCGCTTCGCATCGATGGTCTCGCCGACATGGCACGTCGCGGTCTCGAACGCCGGAGCCCCGAACCCGACCAGGTACAGCCCGGCCATCACCGACGTGATGGACCCGAACCAGCCAGGAAACGGCGAGGTCAGGTGGAAATCCACCGCCTGCGTCCAGTGCATCCGGCCCGACAACAAGGGTGCCAGCATCGAGATGAAGGCGAGCGTGGCGGCGGCGACGGCCACCGGTATGGCGAGCCGGGCGGACCATACGATGCCGCAGAGATTGAGGGCGGTGCAGGCCAGCACGAGCACGCAGGCGATCGACCAGACCGGGACGCCGGGGAGGCACCACTGGCCGATGGCGGTCGCCGACAGGATCGCGGTGATCCCGCATGTCGGCACCCAGCCCCACCAGTAGCAGACGCCGGTCAGCGCCGACAGGATCGGGCTGTAGGGACGGAAGGCCTCGGTGCAGGCCGCCGCGATGCCACCGACCCGGTTGGGCGACATCAGCACCAGCTCGGTCCAGCCCGGGGCCGCGGCATAGCCGAGCAGCAGGCCCAGGATCAGGAGAAGGATCGCGGCGCTGCCCTGCCCGGGAATGTGGCCCTGCCCGACGAACAGTGCCGCGATGAGGAACAGGCTCTGGTTGCTGCCGCCAATGGCCAGCGCCGTGGTCCCGAGCCAGCCCAGCCGCCTCGGATGCGGCCGCGGGCACGCTTCATCGCCGGGTGATACCGCCTCATGCACGACGATCTGCCGATCCTCGTTCATCCCGGCCTGCGCGATGCTGCATGTCATGACCGATACTAGGCAGCGAGTGCTCAAGAAGTGCTTAAGGTGCCGGTACCGACGCTCAGGCGGGTGCGAACTTCGGCCATAGGCGACCGCCCGGGGCCGGGCTAGTTTTCCGGCTGTCGTCAGGCAACGAAAACGCAGGCAGCCATGGTCTTAACGTCGGATCCCTCCACGCAGCCGGGCGTGCGGCTCTTCCTCGACAGCGCCGATCGCGGCGCCTGGGAGCGCTGGCTGCCGAGCGGGATGTTCTTCGGGATCACCACCAACCCGACCATCCTGGATGCCGCCGGCCTCGCCTGCCGCCTGCCGGTGATCGCCGACCTCGCGCGCGACGCCTTCGCGCTCGGCATCGAGGAGCTTCAGGTGCAGACCTGGGGCACCGACACCTTGCCGCTGGTGCGCAACGGCCTTGCCCTCGCCGCGCTGTCGCCGCGCATCGTGGTCAAGGTGCCGGTCACCTTCGAGGGCGTTCGGGCGGTGGCGGCGCTGCACCGCGAGGGCGTCCGCACCACCCTCACCGCGGTCTATGCGCCGCACCAGGCACTGACCGCCGCCGCCGCCGGCGCCGACTACGTGGCGCCGTATTTCGGTCGCATGGGCGATCTCGGCCACGACGCACTCGCCGCGATCGTGGCGATGCGCGATATCCTGGCAGCCTCCGGCCGCGCCACCCGGCTGCTGGTGGCCAGCATACGCAGCGCCGACGACCTGGCGCGCCTCGCCGCCGCCGGGCTCGATACCTTCACCTTCGGCACCAAGGTGGCCGAGGGGATGTTCTCCGACGAGAACACCGCCAACGCTGCGGCAACCTTCGAAGCCACCGCAGCCAGGGGCGCCTGAGCCATGGCCGACAGCAACCTGCTCGCCACCCTGCCCGCCGGCATCGCCCGCCCGGCGTACGATCGCAGCCGCGTCCGCGCCGGCATCGCGCATCTCGGCGTCGGCAACTTCCACCGCAGCCACCAGGCGTTCTATCTGGACCGGCTGCTGGCCGACGCATCGCAAAACGGCTGGGGCATCCTCGGCATCGGCATCCAGGACACCCACCCGGAGCGCGACAAGGCGCTCGCGCTGCAAGCCCAGGACGGCCTCTACACCCTCACCATCTGTCCGCCGGATGCCGCCGCCGAGACCGTGCTGATCGGCGCCCTGGTCGAGTATATGCACCTGCCGAACGACCCCGAGGCTGTGCTGCGCCGGCTGGCCGAGCCCGCGATCCGCATCGTCAGCCTGACCATCACCGAGGGCGGCTACAATCTCGACGAGCATGGCGGCTTCCGGCTCGAGCAGCCCGATGTCGCCGCCGATCTTGCCGCGGCAGGAACCGGGACCGCGCCGCGAACGGTGTTCGGCCTTGTCGTCGAGGCGCTGCATCGGCGCCGGACCAGCGACACCGGCCCGTTCACGGTGCTGAGCTGCGACAACCTGATGCATAACGGCCAGGCCGCACGCGCTGCCTTCGTGGGCTTCGCACGCGCCCGCGATCCCGGACTCGCCGACTGGATCGAGACCGAGGTCAGCTTCCCCAACAGCATGGTGGACGGTATCGCGCCGTTCGTGTCCGCCGACGATGCGGCCCGCCTGAACGACCGCAGCGGCGCCGCCGACCGGGCGCCGGTGTTCCGCGAGGACTTCACCCAATGGGTGCTGGAGGACCGGTTCTGCGCCGGCCGTCCGCCGCTGGAGCAGGTCGGCGCGCAGTTCACCGACAAGGTGGACCCGTACGAGCTGGTCAAGCTGCGGATGCTGAATGCCGGCCACACGGTGATGGCGCTGCCGTCGATCCTGCTCGGCCACCAGCTGGTGCACGAGGCGATGCAGGACGAGCTGGTGAGCCGGCTGGTCGAGCGCTACCTGTCGGAGGACGCAGCACCGCACCTGACCGCGCCGCCCGGCATGGCCACCGCCGACTATGCGGCGCTGCTGCTGCGACGGTTCCGCAATCCCAACATACGCGACCAGGTCAGCCGGATTGCCGGGCAGAGTTCGGCCAAGCTGCCGGTGTTCCTGCGTCCGACCGCCGAGGCGGTGCTGGCATCCGGTGGCGATCATCGCCGGATTGCCTTCATCGCGGCTGCCTTCGTGGAGTATCTGCGCGGCCAGGATGATTTCGGCCGCAGCTTCCCGGTCGCCGAGCCTGCCCTCACGGTGCCGGACCTGGCACTCGCCGCGCGCCACGACCTCACGGACTTCCTGCGCATGAGCCCGTTCGCCGGCTGGAGCCTGGAGCGCTATCCCGACTTCATCGCCGAAGTCGGCCGGCAGCGCTCGGCGATCCGTGCACAGGGCACCCGTGCGGCGCTGCAGGCCCTGCTGCAGCCTTGATCCCGACACGATCCCTCGGTCGCTCCGGGCTTGCGGTCAGCCGGCTCGGCTTCGGCGCCAATGCGATCGGCAACCTCTACGTCGCACTCGACGAGAACGATGCACGGGATGCGGTGGACGCCGCCTGGGACAGCGGGGTGCGCTACTACGATACCGCGCCGCTCTACGGCCACGGCCTGTCGGAGCGCCGGCTCGGCGACCGGCTGCGTGTCCGGCCGCGCGACGACTATGTGCTGTCGAGCAAGGTGGGGCGGCTGCTGCGGCCGCACGGACGCACCACGCCACACCGGCTGTCGGTGGCGGAGGGCGGCATCTTCGAGGGCGAGCTGCCGTTCCGCCCGGAATTCGACTTCTCGTACGACGCCACCATGCGCTCCTTCGAGGACAGCCTGCAGCGGCTTGGGCTGGCACGCATCGACATCCTGCTGATCCACGACGCCGACGAATGGACGCATGGCGACGCCATCGGCGACCGGCTGCGGGAGGTGGAGACTGGCGCGTTGCGTGCCTTGCGGCGGCTGCGCGACGAGGGGGCGATCTCGGCGTTCGGCGCCGGCGTCAACCAGGCCACCGCCTGCGAGCGGCTGATGGATCTTGGCGAGTTCGACTGCTTCCTGCTCGCCGGCCGCTACACGCTGCTGGAGCAGGATGCGCTCGACGGCCTGCTGCCGCGCTGCATGGCGCAAGGCGTGTCGATCATCCTCGGGGCGCCGTTCAATTCCGGCATCCTGGCGACCGGCGCCATTCCCGGTGCGCGCTACAACTACCAGCCGGCCGATACCACGATCCTGGAGCGGGTCGCGCGCATCGAGGCAGTCTGCGGTGCGCACGACGTGCCGCTTGCGGCGGCGGCGCTACAGTTCGTGCTGGCGCATCCTGCGGTCGCCAGCGTGATCCCCGGCGCGAGATCCGCCGCCGAGGCGCGCCGCAACGCGGAGCTGGTCGCAACGCGGATCCCGGTGGCGCTCTGGGACGACCTGCGGGCCGAGCGGCTGCTACGTCCGGATGCGCCCTCGCCGGCTACGGTTCAGGCCGGAGCGTCCTTGAAGTAGGGCTCGACGGTGCCCTGCAGCTTCATCGTCATCGGCGCGCCGGTGCGGGTTACGGTCTTGCCGACAGTCAGCCGGACCCAGCCCTCGCTGACGCAGTACTCCTCGACATTGTCCTTCTCGACGCCCTTGAAGCGGATGCCGATGCCGCGGGCGAGGATGTCGGCGTCATGATATGGGCTCGTGGGGTCGACCGAGAGCCGGTCGGGGGGCGTCGTTGCGGTGCTCATGCTCGTTCTTCGTCCGTCGTTCGGGCCGGTCATAGATCGTCCGCACCGTGATGGCGAGACCGGGGGGTGGCAGGCCATTTATGTTTGCAATCGAAACAAAAATCCGCTAGCGTCTCGTTATTGAAGCGGAACCCCTGTCATGCAGATCGCCTCCATAGCATCTCCGCCGGTCCGGGCAGCGTCATCGCCCGCCGCCCCAGCCGTGGCTGAAGCGGCGCCGGCCATCGCTACGGCTCCACGTGTGCTAAATCCGGACCTGCATCTCGATCCCAGCCTGGGCATCGTGGTGACCGAGTATTTCAACCAGCACGGCGACGAGACGCAGCAGTTTCCGACCCACAAGGCAATCGAACGCTACCAGATGTTCGGGATGACGAAGACCAGCGCCGGTTCGGCATCGTAAGGTTCCGGCTCGTCAGGACAAGGCGGCCGAAGCGGAACCTGCGGAGAATTTCAACGAGCATTCGAAATCGATTATTGCGCGGTCGATCGCAAGCCCGCTCCTCTCGACGAAGTCCTGCCATTCCGGCAGCTCGAACATCTGCTCGTTGAAGCCGTTCGACAGCTCCGCGATATAGGCCGGCTCGAGCGGGTTGACGACACAAGGCTCGCGGACCGCCACGAAGCGACCGTTCGGTGACAGCAGCGGAGTGAGACGCTTCAGGAACTCACCGGGCAGCGGGATGTGGTGCAGGGCCGCACAGATGCAGATGATATCGAAGGTCCCCTCGCTGAAGGGAGGATACATCATGTCGAAGGCACCGAACGCTGCCCTTCCCTCGAGTACTGCCGGGAAGCGGCCATGCATGACAAGGGCAAGGGCCTGCATGACGTGGGAGATGTCCGAGACCACCACCTCGGTGTCGGGATCGGCGATCCGCATCGACATCGGATGGATGCCGGCACCGACCTCGAGGATGCGCGGGCGCGCCACCCCGGCATCGCGAAGCCCAGCCACGACCTCACGCAGGAAGTCGTCGCCGCGCTCGACATCCGCCTGGACATCGAACTGCTCGCGTCGGTCACGGCGCAGGGCCGGAAAGCCGGGGAGATCCGGCGGCGTGGCGGTGACCCGCATCTCCAGCACCGGCGACGCGTCGAACCACCGGACGGTGTCAATCGCGACAGCCGCCGGGGCCGGACGCCGCTGCCATGGCGGCTTCCATCCGGACGGCGCCGGCGGCGACGCCACGCCTTGCGTCACCAGCAGGAAATGGAACCGCACGAGATGCTCGCCGGTGGCGCCCGGCGGCAGCCGCACCAATGCCGGGATGGTCAGCTCGGCGCCGGGGTGGAGCGGGACAGGCAGGGCCGACCGGCTCGCCTCGAAATCCATCGGCTCGCCGAGCGGCGTGAATAGCCGGTAGCTGAGAAACAGCCTGGTCGTCTCGTTGGTGAACAGCGGCAGTCGGGAGCCATTCCGTAGCCGGATCGAACGATACTCGCCCTCGTCGCTGCGCAGGGTGCCGGGCTGATGCGATGTCAGGCAGGTCACGTGCTTCAGCGCGTCCTCGATCTGCTCCGCGGTGAGCGACACGACCTGCCTGGCTTCGGGCTGCGCCTCGAACCGGGCGAAGAAGTTGGCGAACTCGGGATGCGACGGCGTACGGTACTTCACCAGGCTGACGAGTGCAGCCTCGACTTCCCGGCGATGCGGTTCGCCGATGCGGAACGCCTCCATCACCCGGTCCGGAATCGACACCACCTCTTCCGGCCGCATCAACAACGGCACGCCACTTTCAACCGGGTAGATGGCGGCACATCCGGTGCAGGTGAAACAGGCTTCCGAAGCAGCAAGGACGGCAGCGCAGGCCGGACAGCGCAGGTGACCGGAAGCAGCCAGCGTTTGCCACAGCGTAAGCTGGCTGGTGTGGTCTGGTTCAGAGTGGGCCAGATCGGGACTCACGGGCAGCGACCTCCGTTTCGGGCAGTCAGCGACGGCTTCATCGCCGAACACGCACCTGCTGCAAGCGCTGCACCAGGGACCGCAGCGGCGCCGTGACGCGCCATGACGTCGAGCCTTCGAGGGCGGCGACCTGCTGCAGCGCGACCTCCAGGCGATCGCGCAGGCCTGCGGCTTCCGCCTCGCTCCTGGCCCGCTCCGCTTCGCTGCGCATCAGCGCCGCATGGGTCCTCTCGTAGCGAACCGGCGTCGCCCAGGTCGATAATCCGCCATCCTCGCGTGTGAGGTCGGGCTCGGCTGCGAGCAGCCAATCTATCTGGGACTGCTGCTCCAGCAGGGCATTCTTCAGCAGCTCGACCCGCCTTGCCTCCAGGACCTCCGCGGTCATGGCGGCCGTCCGTTGCGCGGCACCCCGTCGCAGCCAGACAAAGAACTCATGCGCTCCTGGAGCAGCCGAACGCTCCACATGCAGGTCGATCTTGCCGAGCCTGCTGAGTTCCAGGATCAGCAGCTCGAAACTCTTCGGCACGAAATGCCAGGCGTGCAGGTCGTGGTAGTTTTCCGAGCTTTCGTAGAAGGCGTAATGGTCCGCTGCCTTGTTCAGGCTATGCAAAAGCCGGATCCCGCGGATCGGGTGCTGGCCCCAGGATTCTACCCCACCGTCCGTTACCGCGTAGGCGTAGTGGTCGAACGCGCGCTCCCCGGTATGACGGGTGCGTCGCTCGGCGTGTGCCTCCAGGACCTGCCCGGTCGTCGTCAAAGGCTGGAAGTAGTCGAAGCAGTATCGCTTGTCGGGCACCGCCAGCACCACGGCGCCATCAGGCTTGAGCAAGGTCTGCGCGGCCTGCAGGAATGCCACCAGGTCGGGCGTGTGCTCGATCACGTGGCTCGCAAGAAAGATGTCGAAGCTGCCATGCTGCGCCTCGGGCACCGCATCGCTCAGCGACCCACCCTTCCAGACGAAGTCCACCGTCTCGATCCGGCCGGGATCGATGCCAGGAAGGCCGGCGTATTTCTCGACGAGGCCTTCGCGGCTCAGGTGATCGATCGTCTGGCTGTTCCAGCCGTCCGCCTTGGGTGCGATCGGATTGAAGCTCGGCCCGATCTCGATGATGCGGCTGTCCCTGGGGTATGCACCCAGCAGGGTTTCGGTTCGGCTCGACACGCTCGGACACTCCTGGCCCATCCGCCGCTGTGCGGACGGCAGGCCGCCTGGTCCGCTTCCGGCAACCTCTCTGTTCGACGCCCTACCGCTCCGCCGCCTCGACATGCGCCCGTGCCGACTGCAGACGGTCGAGATACGGGTCGAGCGTGGTGATGTCGGACTTGTCGGCGTTGTCGTAGGCGCGCTCCGCCTCGGCCAGCCTCGCCTCGCCTTCGGAGCGCGACAGCTCGCGCAGGGGCGTCGCCTCGTCGGCCAGGATCGTGCAGCGATCGCCGGTGATCTCGGCAAAGCCGCCGGCGACGAAGAACTGCTCGCTCGGAGTGGCCAGCCCACGGCCTGCGTCATAAAGCGAGACCAGCCCGCCGCGCAGCAGCACGATCATCGGCGCATGCTCTTCCATCGCCGCGAGGTCGCCCTCGGATCCCGGCATCACCACCATCTCGACGCTGCGCGACAGCAGGCGCTTCTCCGGGCTGACGATCTCGACCTCGATCGGCACCGGATCAGTCCTTCTTCTTGGAGGCTTCGTGCTTGGCCACCGCCTCGTCGATCGAGCCCACCATGTAGAAGGCGCTCTCCGGCAGGTGGTCGTACTTGCCGGCGACGATCTCCTTGAACGAGCGCACGGTGTCCTCGATCGAGACCAGCTTGCCGGGTGCGCCGGTGAATACCTCGGCGACGTGGAACGGCTGGCTCAGGAAGCGCTGGATGCGGCGCGCGCGGGCCACCGTCTGCTTGTCCTCCTCGGACAGCTCGTCCATGCCCAGGATCGCGATGATGTCCTGCAGCGACTTGTAGGTCTGCAGGATGCGCTGCACGTCGCGCGCGACCTGGTAGTGCTCGTCGCCGACGATCTTCGGGTCGAGCGAGCGCGAGGTGCTGTCCAGCGGATCGACCGCCGGATAGATGCCGAGCTCGGCGATCGAGCGGTTCAGCACCGTGGTCGCATCCAGATGCGCGAACGATGTCGCCGGCGCCGGGTCGGTGAGGTCGTCGGCGGGCACGTAGATCGCCTGCACAGAGGTGATCGACCCCTTCTTGGTCGACGTGATGCGCTCCTGCAGCGCGCCCATGTCGGTCGCCAGCGTCGGCTGGTAGCCCACCGCCGACGGAATGCGGCCGAGCAGCGCGGAGACTTCCGAACCCGCCTGGGTGAAGCGGAAGATGTTGTCGACGAAGAACAGGACGTCCTGGCCTTCCTCGTCGCGGAAATACTCGGCGACGGTCAGGCCGGACAATGCCACGCGCGCACGCGCACCCGGCGGCTCGTTCATCTGGCCGTACACCAGCGCCACCTTGGAGCCCTCGGTGTCATGCTCGTTGAGCTTGATGACGCCGGCATCCTTCATCTCGTGGTAGAGATCGTTGCCCTCGCGGGTGCGCTCGCCGACGCCTGCGAACACCGACACGCCGCCATGCGCCTTGGCGATGTTGTTGATCAGCTCCTGGATCAGCACCGTCTTGCCGACGCCGGCGCCGCCGAACAGGCCGATCTTGCCGCCCTTCAGGTAGGGGCATAGCAGATCGACCACCTTGATGCCGGTCACCAGGATCTCGGCCGACGCCGCCTGCTCCTCGAAGGAGGGGGCGTCGCGATGGATCGGGTAGTGCGCCACCGCCGTCACCGGGCCGCGCTCGTCGATCGGCTCGCCGATGACGTTGAGGATGCGGCCGAGCGTGCCGGGCCCCACCGGCATCATGATCGGCGCCCCGGTGTCGGTCACCTCGGTGCCGCGCACCAGCCCGTCGGTGCTCTCCATCGCGATGCAGCGCACCTCGCGATCACCGGTCTCCTGCGCCACTTCCAGCACCAGGGTCTGGTCGCCCACCCGGCAGGTCAGCGCATTCAGGATGTAGGGCAGGTCGCCGGTGAACTGCACGTCCACCACCGGTCCGCGCACCTGGGTGACGCGGCCGACGACGTTGCCTCCGGACGGCTTGGCCTGGGTCTGGGTGGGAGCCTCGGTGGTGTAGGACATGGATCAGTTCCTTCGGCGAGATCGGGTCTCAGACGGCATCCGCGCCGGAGATGATCTCGATGAGTTCCCGGGTGATGTTGGCCTGGCGGGTGCGGTTGTAGGTGAGCGTGAGGCGGTCGATCGCCTTGCCAGCATTGCGGGTGGCGGAATCCATCGCGGTCATGCGGGCCCCCTGCTCGCCGGCGGCGCTCTCCAGCATGGCGCGGTAGATCTGGATCTGCAGGTTGCGCGGCAGCAGACGGGCCAGGATGGTCTCCTCGTCCGGCTCGAACTCGTAGGTTGCGCCCTGGTCCTCGCCACGCTCGTTGTCGTTCGACGGTAAGGATAGCGGGATCAGCTGCAGCTCGGTCGGCGTCTGCGACATGACGTTGTTGAAGCGGTTGAACAGCAGCGTGCAGACATCGAACTCGCCGGCCTCGAACATACGCACGATGCGCTCGCCGAGTTCGTTGGCGGCGCCGAACGCCACGTCCTTCCCGGCAGAGCCGGGCACCCGGTCGATCACCTTCTGGCCGAACTCGCGCGCGAGATAGTCGGCCCCCTTGCGCCCCACCGGCAGGATCTTGACGGTCTTGCCCTGCCCCTCGAGCCGGCGCGCCAGGTTGCGGGTGGCGCGGCCGAGATTCGAGTTGAAGCCGCCGGCGAGCCCGCGATCCGAGGTCACCGGCACCAGCAGATGCACCTGGTCCTTTCCGGTGCCGGCCAGCAGCGGCGGCGCACCATCGCGACCGATGACGCTGCGCGCGAGTGCAGCCAGCATGCGCTGCA
Source organism: Lichenicoccus roseus (assembly GCF_005844085.1). Classification (GTDB taxonomy): domain Bacteria; phylum Pseudomonadota; class Alphaproteobacteria; order Acetobacterales; family Acetobacteraceae; genus Lichenicoccus; species Lichenicoccus roseus. The sequence continues at coordinate 525,760 of NZ_VCDI01000002.1, read as the reverse complement.
TCGCCTCGGCATACGGGCGCGCGGCCTCTGCCCGGGCCTGCGCCCGGCGCAGCTTGGAGGCCGCCACCATCTTCATCGCCGAGGTGATCTTGCGCGTCGACTTGACGCTGGTGATCCGCCCGCGCAGCTCCTTCAGGGAGGCCATGCGTCAGTCCTGCGTGAAGCGCTTGGCAAAGCCGGTAAGGAACTGGGTGAGCTTCTCCTCGGTATCCTTCTTGATCTCGCGCTGGTCGCGGATGGCTTCCAGGATGCCGCCGCCATCGGCGCGCAGCTCGGTCAGGAAGTCGCGCTCGAACTTCACCACGCGCTCGACCGGCACCTTGTCGGTGAAGCCGCGGGTGCCGGCGAACAGTACGGCGACCTGCTCCTCGACCGGATACGGCGTATTCTGCGGCTGCTTGAGCAGCTCGGTCAGGCGCGAGCCACGGGCAAGCTGCTGCTGGGTCGCGGCATCGAGATCGGAGGCGAACTGCGAGAACGCCGCCATCTCGCGATACTGCGCCAGCTCCAGCTTGATCTTGCCGGCGACCTGCTTCATCGCCTTGATCTGCGCTGCCGAGCCCACGCGCGACACCGAACCGCCGACATTGACCGCCGGCCGGATGCCGCGGAAGAACAGTTCGGTCTCGAGGAAGATCTGGCCATCGGTGATCGAGATCACGTTGGTCGGGATGTAGGCCGAAACGTCGCCGGCCTGGGTCTCGATCACCGGCAGCGCCGTCAGCGAGCCGCCGCCGAACGCGTCGGACATCTTGGCGGCGCGCTCGAGCAGGCGCGAATGCAGGTAGAACACGTCGCCGGGATACGCCTCGCGCGCCGGCGGACGACGCAGCAGCAGCGACATCTGCCGGTATGCGACCGCCTGCTTGGACAGGTCGTCATACGCGATCAGCGCGTGCATGCCGTTGTCGCGGAAGAACTCGCCCATCGCGCACCCGGTATAGGGGGCGAGATACTGCATCGGCGCCGGATCGGACGCGGTGGCGGCGACCACGATGGAATATTCCATCGCGCCGTTCTCCTCGAGCGTGCGCACGATCTGCGCCACGGTCGAACGCTTCTGGCCGATCGCGACATAGATGCAATAGAGCGACTTCTTGTCGTCGCCGAGGTCGTTGACCTTCTTCTGGCCGATGATGGTGTCGGTGACGATGGTGGTCTTGCCGGTCTGGCGGTCGCCGATGATCAGCTCGCGCTGGCCACGTCCGATCGGCACCAGGCTGTCGATCGCCTTGATGCCGGTCTGCATCGGCTCCGACACCGACTGCCGCGGCATGATACCGGGCGCCTTCACCTCGGCGCGGCGGCGCTCGACGTTGGTGAGCGGTCCCTTGCCGTCGATCGGGTTGCCGAGCCCGTCCACCACGCGCCCGAGCAGGCCGCGCCCGACCGGCACGTCGACGATGGTGCCGGTACGCGCCACCGTGTCGCCCTCGCGAATGGTGCGGTCCTCGCCGAACACCACGATGCCGACATTGTCGCTCTCGAGGTTCAGCGCCATGCCACGCAGGCCGGAGCCGGGAAAGCTCACCATCTCGCCCGACATCACGTTCTGCAGGCCGTAGGCGCGCACGATGCCGTCGCCGACGCTGAGCACGGTGCCGGTCTCGGCGATATCGGCCTCGCTGTCGAAGGAGGCGATCTGCTGCTTGAGGATGTCCGAAATCTCGGCGGGACGGATTTCCATCACGCGGCTCCCTTCATGGCGTAGTGCAGGCGGGCGAGGCGCGACTTCAGGCTGGCATCGTACAGACGCGCGCCGATGCGCACGACGAGGCCGCCCAGCAGAGCCTCGTCCACGCTCTCATGGATATCGACGCGGCCGTAGCCGGCTTCGGCAAGCCGGGCGCGCAACTGGGTGCGCTGCAGGTCGGTCAGGGCATGCGCGCTCGCCACCTGCGCCACGGTGATGCCGCGCCGGCTGGCGACCTGGGTGGCGAACGCGGCCAGGATCGCCCGCAGCGCCGGCAGCCGGCGGTTGTTGGCGATCACGCCGGCAAAATGACGGATGGTCTCTCCGAAGCCCTGGCGGTCCAGGATCGCCAGCGTCGCGTCCCGCGACTGCACGACATCCAGGGTCGGGCTGGCGAGCAGGCTGCGCAGCGGCGCGCTCTGGTCGATCAGCCGGACCAGCGAGGCGGCCTGGTCGACCACCTCGTCGAGGCGGCCCTGCTCTTCGGCATAGTCGTAGAGGGCGGTCGCGTAGCGTCCGGGCATTCCACCCGCGTGTGCGGCACCTGTCGTTGCGCCCTCTGGCACTTGCGGCGTTCCCATCTACTGCGTTGTTTTCCGGCGGTGGACTGCCGTCCCTGCTGCGGGGCGTCTAGCATGGGGGGCATGACCACGCAACCAATCGGCAGCCCTCCGGACGCGCTCCAGCCGGCCTCGCTGCTGCTCACCCTGACCCTTGCCGAGCCGGCGCAGTCGACCTTCCAGGCGCTTCGCAACCGGCACTTCCCGGCCGACCGCAACCTGGTGCCGGCGCACGTCTCGCTGTTCCATACCCTGCCCGGCGCCGAACGCGGCGCGATCGTGCGCACCCTCTCGGGCCTCGAGGTGGCGCGCCCGGCGATCCTGGTGCAGGCGCCGCACCCGCTCGGCGCCGGAGTCGCCTTCCCGCTAGCATCGCCGGAACTGCAGGCCCTGCGTGCGCGGCTGGCTGCCGCCTGGGCGCCATGGCTGACGCGCCAGGACCGGCAGGGCTACCGGCCGCACGTCACGGTGCAGAACAAGGTCGGCCGGGAGCAGGCGGCAGACACCCTGGCCCGGCTGTCCGACGGCTTCGTGCCCTGGTGGACCGAGGGCGCCTGCGTGCGGCTATGGCGCTACCTGGGTGGCCCCTGGGAAGCGCTGGAGCGGTTCGAGCTGCAGCCGCGCATGGAATGACAAGGCCTTGCATCCGGCCGGGGCCTCAGGGCTAGGCATCAAGCCGGGTTGAGCAGCCGGTCGCGGTGGGGCAAGTTGCGCATCTCATTGCGATTGGAACGCCCGGATGACGATGACCGCTCCCGCGATCGGAATGGCCGCACTCGCCGTGTGCGCCCTGGCGCCGGCTCTGGCCGCGGCCCAGGCGCCGTCTCCGGCGAGCAGCGATCCGGCCAGCGTGCAGGGCGGCAGCTACGCCATCGAGCCGAACCACACCCAGGTGCTGTTCAGCGTCTCGCACATGGGGTTCTCGACCTTCCACGGCCAGTTCACCCAGTCGTCGGGGTCGCTCAGCCTGGATGCGAAGTCGCCGGCCGACAGCCGCTTCGAGATCCACGTGCCGACGCGCTCCGTGCTGACCAGCAACGCCAAGCTCACCGGCGAGCTCAAGAGCGATGCCTGGCTGAATGCCAAGGCCGACCCGGACATCACGTTCAGGTCGACCAGGGTGACGCCGACCGGCAACGGCGAGGCGGATGTCGCAGGCGACCTCACGCTGCACGGGCAGACGCATCCGGTGACGCTGCATGCCAGGCTGGTCGGCGCCGGGGTGAACCCGCTCGACAAGAAATACACGGTCGGATTCGACCTGAGCGGGACGCTGCAGCGGAGCGATTTCGGAGTTAAGACCTATGTGCCGTTGATCGGCGACACGGTGACCCTGACAATCGCCGGCGTCTTCGAGAAGCAGGCATAGCGTCGAACTCCCTGACCGGGTGACCGCATAATCCTCTGCTTCGTCGCGGCGGATCGTGCGCACGCGGTGACGGCGTCATCACCGCTGCCACACTGCGGCACCCGCCGACATCCCGAATTCCAGCCATGGAAGCCCAGTCATGGATCAATCGAGCATAGCGTCCGCGGGTCAGGCACTTGATCCCGACGCCGTCATCCAGTCGACGTTGCAGGACCGGGCCTTCCAGGAGTTCCTCACGCTCTTCCTGCAGAAGGACGTGAAGACATGGAGCACGGAGCGGGAAAAGGCGCTGCTGTACGGCCTCGCCGCTTCCCGCGCCTCCGACGGCGTGATCGTCGAGCTCGGATCGTATTGCGGCGGCTCGGCCTCGTTCTTCGCCAAGGGGCTCGACAGTCGTGCCGGGTCGGGCCGGGTGGTCTGCGTCGACCCGCTGCTCGGGGCACCGCCCTGGCTCTGCCTGCCCGCGGGGATGTTCACCCTCGACGTGCTGCGCCGCAACCTCGGAAGCCTCGGGCTGGAGCACAGGATCGACCTGAAGGTTGGCGACAGCTACTCGGTCGGTGCGGCGTGGCCCGCCGAACCGATCGATATCCTGCTGATCGACGGCGACCACAGCTTCGAGGGGGCGATGCGCGACCTCGAATGCTGGGCCCCCAAGATCAGGGACGGCGGGATCCTGCTGTTCGACGACATCGACAACATCCACGAGATGCGGGTCCTCGACGAGATCATGAAGCAGATGTCGACGCTTGCCCGGATCGGCACCGTCGACGGCATCGGTGTTTATCAGGTCAGGGGCGGCCAATGGGCGCTGCTCGACGAGTTGCGCGGCCTGCTCGACCTGCGCGGCATCCACCGGCCGTGGTCATTCGATGCCGTCCATGCCACGCCCGTCGCGTCGCCCTACAGGCATACCAGGTACTGGACCGATCCGACCTTCGATATCGGCTACGACCTGGGCTACCTGGCGGTCGCGCAGAAGGGTGACTACGGGATCTTCGGGACCCCCGCGGCAGAGCTGAAGCAGTTGATCATGTCGATCCAGACCGACCGCGGCGGCGGCGACCTGCATGTCGGTGCCAGCCCCGCAGGCTACGGCACCGGTTTTCGCCTGATCGGTTGCGATCCGCATGATGCGCCGCAGATGGTGCGGCTGCTGCTCCCCGGCGGACTGGTGCTGTGCGCGAGCGAAACCCCGATGGCAACCGAGGAGGCGGAGCGCCTCTGCGAGGTGATGCGCAAGGCCGGCCTGGACGGCGTCGGTCAGGGCGGTGGTGCGAAGCCGCTGTTCTGGGGCGTCGCCGGCATCAGTGCGCTTCCGGCCACCAGGCTGGTCGAGGCGCTGATGGCGGTGCGGCGCCCTGCAAGTCCGGTTGCATGAGAGGCGTGTTCGCAGGACCCGCCTGCAGCGCCTGGCCTGCTCCCGTCACCGGGGTGGCCTCCTGAGATGCTGCGGGTTGCGCATCTCACTCCGGCCTACTTCTCGGATCTCTCCGTCGTCGGTGGTGGCGAGCGCTACGTGTACTACCTGGCGCATGCGCTCAGGCAGGCGACGGAAATCGACCAGACGGTGTTCTCCATCGGCGCCACGGCGAGGAGCTTCAACCAGGAGGGTATCCCGGTGAAGGTGCTGCGCAACGAGTCGCCCTCGCCCGAGCCGATGGAGGGCTTCTCGTCCGCGCTCTGGACCCAGCTCAAGGGCTTCGACCTGGTGCACGTGCACCAGTCGCTGTCGCTGTTCGGCACCTACTCGACCCCGATCGTCCGCTCCCTCGGGATCCCGATGGTCGGCACCGACCTCGGCGGCGGCGAGAACGCGCTGATGCTGCAGGGCCGCGGTCTCGAGCTGTTCGGCGGCATCCTGTCGATCTCGCGCTATGCCCACAGCCTGGTCGACGGCTACTTCAGCGGCCCGCACGAGATCCTCGTCGGGCCCGTCGATACCGATCGCTTCTGTCCGGACGAGACCATTCCGCGCGATCGCAAGACCGTCCTGTGCGTCAGCCGGATTCTCCCGCACAAGGGGATCGACCGGGTCATCAAGGCCCTTCCGGACGGCCTGCGGCTGATCATCGCCGGGCGCGTCTATGACCAGCACTATTACGGGTTGCTCAAGGAAATGGCTGCCGGCAAGGACGTCAGCTTCGAGCACGACGCCGACGATGACCGGCTGCTGCGGCTCTACCGGACCGCCGGCCTGTTCATCCAGGCCTCCACCGCGCTCGACATCTACGGGCGTGTGATCGGCAAGCCCGAACTGATGGGACTGACCAGCCTCGAGGCGATGGCGTGCGGCCTGCCCGCGGCGGTGGCCGATACCGGCTCGCTGCCGGAACTGGTGCCCGATCCGCGCTTCGGCCGCATATTCTCGAGCCACGAGGAGCTTGTCGGCCTGCTGACCGACTATTCCTATGGCATCTGGCCTGCCCCGGGCGCCAGCGCCCTCGCCTGCCGGCATGTGGTGGCGAACCACGGCATGGCGGCCATCGGCTCGCGCCTGGCCGCGTTCTACGCGAGCCTGGTGCCGGAAAAGACAGCGACCTCCTGAATGCGCATCCTGTTTCTCAACAACCTGTTCCCGCCGCTGGTGATCGGCGGCTACGAGATCGCCTGCGCGAACGTCGCGCGCGCCCTGGCAGGCCGGGGTCACGATATCCGCCTGCTGACCACCTGGTCGCACCTGCCGCTGCTGGCGGATCAGCCCGCCTGGGTGGATCGCAGCCTGGACCTGCAATGGTTCATCCCGCATCTCAGCCCGGAGCCGAAGGTCCAGGAGCGGGCGATCCACGCCTCATTCTGCACGATCTATCCCAACACGCTTCGCCTGCTGCAGGTGGTTCGCGAGTTCCGCCCTGACATCGTCTACGTCTGGAACGTCGCGGGGATCGGTGGCGTGGCGCTCCTGGATCTGCTGAACCAGGTCAAGGTGCCGTGGGCGATCCACCTGATGGACCGCATTCCCGCCGAACTGAAGGCCCACGTGCCGCCCACGATCCTGGGCCTGTTCAACGCCCAGGGCGCTGAGCTCTATGCCACGGCCCGCATCATCTCCATGAGCCAGCATCTGGTCGACGAGATCGAGCAGGTCGGACATATCGGCTTCCCGCAAGGCGTGGATCTGATACCGGGCTGGGCGGACGAGACCGACGCCCTGCCCCATGAGCCTTACCTCAGGGATGGCGAGGCGCGTTTCGTGACCGCGGGCACCGTGCGGCCGCACAAGGGGATCGACCTGATCCTGCAGGCGAGTTCGGCGCTCAAGATGTCGGGACGCGAGTTCAAGGTCGACATTTACGGAGATGGCGAAATCCAGCGCTACGTGGATATGGCGCGGACGCTGCAGGTCGACGACCGCGTCAGCTTCAAGGGCTCGCGCCGGCAGCCCGAACTCCTCAAGCTCTATGCCGAATACGATTGCTTCCTGTTCCCGACCTGGGAGCGCGAACCGTTCGGCTTCACCCCGGTCGAGGCCGCGGCCAGGGGCGCCATTCCGATCATGACGCGCAACTGCGGCGCATCCGAGCGGCTGGTCGACGGCGTGCACTGCCTGAAGATCGAACGCAACGTCGAAGACCTCATCGAGGCGATGACGATGATCACCGACCGGCATGTCGACCTGGAGGCGATGGGCCAAGCCGGACATCGCCTCGGCACGTCCGACCTGTCGTTCTCGCATTCCCTCGACCGCGTAGAGGCCGTGCTGCGCGGCCACGCACGCGACTGGCAGACGGCGCTCGCGGACGATCCCAAGCTACCGCTGCTCGCCTTCCTGAAACACAATCTCTCGCTGGCCTTGAGATTCGGATAGTCTAGAGGAGTTCGCTGGATGGACCTTGGCCGGATAAAGCAGCGGGGACGATCGAAATCCCTGCTGGGGTGGCTCACGAACCCGGTCCGCTCGGTTTTCTGGAAGCTTGCGATCCCTTACTACGAGGGGATCGCCAGCGAGGTCGATGTCGACCAGAAGCGCAACCTCGCGACAAAGCTCTCGGACTGGCAGGACGACCTGCTCGACCGGCTGGAGGAAGCCGTCCTGCCGCAGCTCGAGACCCGGATCGCCCCGAAACTGTTCGAAAGCCTGCAGCCGGAGCTGTCCCGCAAGCTCGAGTTGTCGATCGGCGACCGCGTCGGCGCGCTGGCGGTCGAGCGGCTGAAGGCGCTTGTCGCGGAACGGCTGGAAGTCCTGGTGAACGCCCGCATGACCGGCGCGCGCAAGGACATGGTAGCGCTCGCCCACCGGCTTTCGGGGCTGGAAAGCGAAGCCGGGAACAGCCAGGCAAAGCTGCAGGCACTGCGCGTTTTCTCCGAAGGCCTGGATGTAAAGGTGCTGTCGGAGGTGCAGGCTGCACGCGCCTTCACGCAGGCCCTGCAGCTCGAGAAGAACAACGAGATCGCCTCGCTGCGTGACGCGGTCAACGGCCTGTCGGCGCAACTCGCCGAGAGCTATGTCCGGTATGGTCTCCTGGCACAGAGGATCGAGGCGCTCGCCGGGCATGGCCGGTCGGGCCAGGCCGAGGAAATCCAGGGCCCGCAATCCGGCGGCCGGCAGAACCGTACCCTGATACAATACGCCTCCGGACCGGAGCACGAGAACCTGTTGGCGCTGACGTTCGAAGTTCATTCCCGATACTGCCGGCAGCACGGCATCGAGTATTGGATCGACAACACCCCCGATACCAAAGGCCGCTCACCGCACTGGCGCAAGGTCGAATTGCTCATCGAGGCGATGGCGCAGGGGTACGATCAGGTCGCCTGGGTGGATACCGACTGCGTCATAGTCGATCCGTCAGTCGATATCTTCGCGGCGAGCGGCTTCGGGATCGCCGTGTGCGAGAGTTTCGACAGCCCCACGATCGAACGACACCTCAACACCGGTGTTCTTCTTGCCGGACGCTCGGACGCGACGATCGAGTTCCTCAAAGCCTGGAACGAGATGCCGACCGGAGGAAGGTGGGAGGACCAGTCCGCCTTCATCGACCTGATGGCCACTCGCCCGTATCGCGACCTGCTGACCGTCCTGCCGAACCGCTTCAACTGCCTGGCTGAACATATGGAAGCTCGCGAGCCGATCATCAGGGCCTTCCATGGCGATCCGGACCGGGCTCAAAAGATCGCCGCACTGATCAGGCAGATCGGGATAACGCCGGGGCTCTAGTCGCGGCCATCTGCGAACAGGCCCTGGATGATGGCCTCGTAGGTCCTGTCGTAGTTGAAGCCGCCGGCCCGCACGCGGGCACGGGCGATGAGGTTGTCGATCGCGCCGGACGCCCGGTCCCGCCTGAGCGACGCGTAGGCCTCATGCAGCGACGCCACGCTGTACGGGTCGAAGTAGTAGCCGCAATCGCCCACGACCTCCGGCATCGAGCTGGAGACCGAGCTGAGCACGGGCGTGCCGGTGGCCATCGCCTCCAGCAGCGGCAGGCCGAAACCCTCGAAGACGGACGGGTAGATCAGCCCTGCCGCCCCGACCAGCAGGGCGGTGCGGAACGCCTCGTCCACGAAGCTCGTGAACACGATGCGGCCCGCCGCCAACGCCCCCTGCAGCCCGCGTTCCGCCGCCTGTGACGTGAAGCTCTGGCCCCAGGCCTGGCGCCCGGCAAAGACGATGCGGACCTCGTCGAGGATTGCGGGATGCTCGGCGGCCCATTGCAGTACCAGGGCAGCGTTCTTGCGCGGCTCGATGGACCCGAGCACCAGCAGGTACGGCTCGACCGGCCGCCCGCCGAGCAGCCCGCGCATCCGGTCGACCAGGCCAGGCTCGATCGCGTTGCCGAGCAGCGCGACCCGGAGCCGTTCCGGGCCGACGCCATAGATCCAGGCGAGGTCACGGGCGGTCGCTTCCGAGATGCAGAACAGGATCTCGGTGCACGCGATCTGCTCGGCAAGATCCGCCACATACATGCCGGCCGCCTCGGGCGGATGGCATTCTGGCGTCAGGATCATCGAGAGATCGTAGACGATCTTTCCCTCATACGGGTACAGCTTCCGGGCCGGACGCAGATCCGTATACAGGCCGACGGTCCGGTGCAGCATGCGGCTCTCGCGCAGGCTGTCGCGTATCGCGCGGGCGGGTTCGAAACGCTCCGGCCGCCCGTTCAGGCTGCTGCCGCTATGCTCGTCGAGACATCGGCGCACGCTGTCATGGTCGATCCAGCTTCCGTCCAGCTCGAAATACAGGTCGAGCCAGTCTTCCCGCAGGAAACGCTTGCAGAGCTCGGCGATGACGTTGGGAATGCCGGTATAGTATCGCTCCCGCAATGGCCCGATGTCGATGACCAGGGGCCGCCGTTCCGCCGAGCCGCCCGCTGCGCGATTGATCATGGCGTATTCCGGGCAAGGCGGATCGTGAGCTGTTCGAGGTTGGCCGCGAACGCGTCGATGCCGAACCTTTGCCCGGCCAGCGAGCGAGCCAGCATCGCCTTCTGCGTGCGAGCGGCGCCGTCGAGGGCGGCGGCGGCCAGGACGGCGTCGCGTACCGCTCCGGGCAAGGGAGGATGGCAGGTCAGCTTCAGGTCCCGCGCGATCGGCTCGTCCTCCCCGTCATAGCGTGCCTCGCCGGTCTCGATCGTCACCGCGGCCTCCGGTGGCAGGAAGCTCGCGGTGCCGGAATGCCGGCTGGTCACCAGCGGCACGCCTTCCAGCATCGCCTGCACCAGTGGCAGGCACAGGCCGGAGGCGACATCCAGCTGCAGGAAGAAATCGGCGTCGTCGAACAGGCCCTCGATCTGCCTCGCACGGATCGGCCCGGCGCGGACATCGACGACCCCGTCGGCGAGCACACCGCGGGTCATCCCCGCCACACAGGCGACCACCTCGTCGTGAAGGCGCGGCTCGTCGTCCTGCACGTGGATCACGAGGCTGAGCCCCGCCCGCTGCCTTGCTGCCTCGATGAAGCCCGCCAGCATGGGTTGCATCTGGCGACGCGCGCGACCCGGTGCGACGAGGCCGAGGAAACGGCCGCCGTGCCTGCTGGCCCGGGGCGGCGCCGCTCCGGTCGGTGACGGGACATGCGGTGGCATCGTCATCGCCCGGTCGACGCCGGCCGCGCGCAGCGCATCGCGGGTGAAGTCGGTGCAGCACAGCACGGCATCCGCCATCCGCAACACCCGCACCTGGTCGGCGAACGGATCACCGCCATACGGCGTGTTCGAGAGTTCCGGAAAAGCCCAGTCGCACACGTAGAGATTGGGAAGTCCGTGAAACGGCCTCAGGTGCTCGATCGGCTTGACCGCAAGATGCCGGTCGCCCTGCCGCGCGCCGAGGATCTGCCGGGCAATTGCGGTCTGGTAGATCTCCGGCCTTGCCACCGGCGCGACGTCGTAGCCACAGGCCGCAAGACTATCCCGATAGAGCGCGGAGAGCGCCTTCCACTCAGGATGCCGCGGCCGGCCCGTACCCTCGTCCCGGCGCTCCGCCTGGATGACCAGCCGCTCCTCGAGGATGGTGTCGCTGACGAAAATCCGCGCCATCGTTCAGAGCGACCGGGAGAGCTGGTACAGCCCCTCAAGCGTCACCAGTCCCGCCGCCTCGCCGGTGGCAGGCCCGGACGGGAGGACAGGCCGGAGCACTGCGCCGGTATCCGGACGGTGCGACGTTTCCGCTTCGGACGTCGTCGAGCCGGCAGCCGGCGGCGCCGCCGGATCACCTGCAGCCGGTGCGGGCAATAGCGCCCGGTCCCGCATCGGCAGCATCGCGGCGAGCCTGCGCTTCAGGCGGCTGGCGAGGCGGACGAGGGTCGGAACGCGCCGAGGCGCCGGCTGGTCCCGCAGCGCATTCACCTCAGCCTGCAGGCCGAGGGCCCAGGCATGGGTTGCCGCGATGATGCCGTGCAGGCGATCGATCTCGACACGCTGCTCGACTGCTTCGGCTTCCATGCGGGCGATCCGCGCCTGTTGCACGGCCGCTTCCGCCTCCTCGGCCAATGCCCATCGGATGAATCCGGCCAGCCTCGTGCGATCCGCATGCAGGCCATCCGTCCCGATCTCCGCTCCCGGCACCACGATGCGGTCGATCGCCGGCGAGGCTGTCGCGGGCGCTGCTGAGCGATGAGCCATCCGATCTCCGAGTCCAGGTCACTGTAACGATCAAAAACAGCGTCATCCATATGACAAGGTGCCGCGAGGTCGTGAAGTCCCGGTCGCCACGGCGGCGCAGCCGGTTCAAGCCCCTCGCCCGCGCGGCGTCGAAGATTGACTGGCGGGTGATCGGGCTCTAGAGCCCGGACGCTTCTCTGTTCAGGCATCGGGATACACTGGAGCACAGGCTGCAGCCTGTCCTGGCACGGGTTTGCGGTTGAGCGACAGGACGGCTGCGACGACGGCCAGCGGAGGTATTCGATGACCTTGGAGAAGACCAGGCGACGGATCCATCTGCTTCGCATGGGCCTGTCCACGCTGCCTGCGATCTACCGGCAGGAACCCAGCCCGCGGCGGGTCGCCGGCAAGATCTGGTTCGTCACCACCCGCCGGGGCCTGGTCGGCCTGCGGCAATGGCTCATCGAGTCGCTTCCGCCTCCGGAGCCGGCCAGCGTTCCCGCGCCGGAGGCGATCGAGGTCGCCGCCGATCCCGCCCCGGAGCCGGAGGCGCCGCCCGCCGCCGATCAGCTCAAGGTGATTTCCGACGAGGAGTATGCGGCGTGGCTCGAGCGCTACAGCCTGCTGCAGGATCACGAGGTTGCGGCGGCCCGGCGGCACCTGGCGTCGCTCGACCTGCCGGAGCTGCTGATCCTGGCGGTGATCCCCGCCTCCGGCGTGGCGTCGATAACCGCCATGGTCGCGTCCTGGCAGGCGCAGATCCATGCGGGATGGCGCGCCGCGATCGTGATCCCGCCCGACCTGGACCCGGCCGATGCGGAGCTCCTGCGCTCCGCCGTCGCCGAAGATGCAAGGGTCTCGGTCGTATCGAGCGCGGAAGAGATCGAGGCGGCGCGCGCGCAGGTCGGATACACTCTGCTCTGCTTCGAGCCGTGCCTGCTGAACAGCCTCTCCGCCTACATGTTCCTGGAGGCAGCGGCCCGGACCGGGGCGTCCATCGTCTATTCGGATAACGATCACGTCCGTGACGATGGCAGCCGCTGCGAGCCGCAGTTCAAGCCGCAGTTCTCGCCGGAATACCTGGCGCGCTACAACTATGTCGGCAATTGCCTGCTTATCTCGCGCGCGGTGCCGATCACGTCCGCCGAGGCGGCAGCGCTACCGACGCTGACGCTCGCCGACTTCGACAGGCTGGTCGCACGCCTGGTTCTCGACATCCCGGAAGCCGACCGCCGCATCGAGCATCTGCCGTTCCTGCTGTTCCACGTTGCCGGCAGGCCGGCCAGAGCCGAGCATGACCTGCCGTCGTTCGCCGACACCGGGCCGTCGGTCTCGATCATCATCCCGACGCGCGACGGGCTCGACCATCTCAAGCCCTGCATCGACAGCATCCTGGACAGGACGGCCTACGACCTCGAACTCGTCGAGATCATCGTCATAGACAACAACTCGACCAGGCCGGAAACCTTCGCCTACCTCGAGGAGATTGCCCGGCGTCCGCGTATCTCCGTCGTCCGCTATCCCCACCCCTTCAACTTCGCCGAGATCAACAACGTCGGCGCGGCGGCCGCGACGGGAGACATACTGGTCTTCCTGAACAACGACACGCTGGTCCATGATCCGGCCTGGCTCAGCAAGCTCGTGGGCCATGCGCGGCAGCCGGGCGTCGGCGTGGTCGGCGCGAAGCTGCTGTTCCCGGACGGCACCATCCAGCATGGTGGCTGCGTCGCCGGCGCCAGCATGGGCACGGTGCAGCATCTGCTGAGCTTCCTGCGGCCGGAGGATGTCGGGCGGATCGACCATACGCGGGAGATCTCGCTGGTGACCGGCGCGTGCATCGCGATCCGCAGCCAGGCGTTCCACCAGGTCGGCGGCTTCGATCCGATCCTGCGCATCACCTGGAACGACGTGAAGACCTGCCTGGAATGCCTCGCCGCCGGGCTTCGCAACATCTATATCGCCGATCCGCTGCTGATCCACGACGAGTCCAAGACCCGGGAACTGGACAACACCGCGGCGCACTACGTCCGCTACTTCAGCGAAGGGCACTACACACGGCGGAATGCGCGCCGGTTCTTCCATGACGATCCGGCGTACAGTCCGAACCTCTCGGTCGACAAGGCGGTCGATCTGGCGGAGCCGCCGCGGGTGCGACGCCCCTGGTCCCGCCCGGCCGGACCGCGGCCGCGCATCCTGCTGCTCAGCGTGGTCTGGAAAGTCGGTTTCGGCGTGCCGGTGGTGATCCAGCAGCATGCGCGCAAGCTGGTGCAGGCCGGCTACGAGGTCATCATCGGGGGTCCGGCCGCCGACAACGAGATGAGCTTCCCGGGATGCGAGCGCGCGATCCTCGGCTCGGCGCTTGATGCCGCCGTCTACGCCTTCAGGAGCGACGTGTCGCTTGTCGTGGCGCACACGCCGCCCTTCTTCGAGGTGCCGGTACTGATCGGCGGCCACATCCCGGTGCTTGCCTACGACTACGGCGAACCGGCGGCGGAGTTCTTCCCGGAGCCGACCCGTTCCTACCTCATCAATGTCGGCTACCAGAAGCGGGCGGCGGCGGCGCTCACCACCACGATCGCCACCATCTCGCAGGCGGTGAAGGACGAGACGCTGAACAAGGATGCGATCGTGGTCGGCCTCGGCAACTCGCATCTGCCATCATGGACGGAAGAGCTGCGGCCGGACCGCGCGCGCATCCGTGCGGGCCGGGGCTGGGAGGATTGCTTCGTGATCCTCACCGTCTGCCGCTTCCACGAAAACGAGCGGGTCTACAAGGGCCTCGACAAGATCTCCATGATCCTGCGCGAGTTTCCCTATCTCTATCCGGACCACTCGAAGCGGCTGGTCTGGGCGCTTGCCGGCGCCGGCACGCCGACCGACGTCGAGCAGGCGGAGCGGCTCGGCTTCACGGTGTTTCCCAATCTTCCGGACGCGGACCTCGCCGATCTCTACAAGGCGGCCGACGCCTACATGGGATTCTCCCGATGGGAGGGCTACAATCTCGGCATATCCCAGGCGCTGGCGATGGGATTGCCGACGCTCGGCTCCGACATCCCGGCGCACCGCGAATTCGGCATTGCGACCACCAATAGCGTGCTGGTCGCCAGCGCCTGGCTTGCCGGTGAGATCGACCGGCGCGCAGCGTCGTCACTGGAGCACCGGGTCGCCACGGTCTACGACTGGGACCGCAGGGCCGAGGATTTCGTTGCCGTCGTCGATTCCATGCTGCAGCAGTCGATGGCATCCCACCCAAGGGCCGGAGCATCGTCCGCGGTCTGGGAGGATTTCCCGGACATCATGAAGGCCGACGACGACTAGAAGGAGGCGCCGGTCACCGCGCCGGTCGAGAGTTCAGCCCGGGCCTGCGACGGCGGGCGATCCTGCATCCGGTGGGGTACGTCGATCATGTCGCGCAGGCGACGTGCGGCGGCAGGGTGTTCGGCCTTCAGGATCATGCAGATCTGCCGGCATATATCCTCGGTCCCGGCCGGAAGCCGGACCGGAGCGTTCGACCGGACAGGAACGAAGCCCGAGAGGTCGATATCAAAGCCGGTGATGTCCTGGATCGAGCGTTCGAGAAGCCTTCGCATGGGTGCGGTCTCGAGGCATGAAGCCTCTATGACGAGATCGACATGAGGTTCGCACAAACTCTCCGCCACCAGTTGCATCGCCAGGAAGGCTGCGATCAGCGTCTGTATCTCCAGCTTGCGGGCGAGGTCATTGTAGTGGCCTACGCACTCCCCCAGGCCGATGTCACTCGGGATGTGGGGGATGTCCAGGAGGCCGCACAGCCTCCGCAACGGACCGCGCTCGGCGCGGCTCAGCGCGTAGAGCGGTATCATGAGGAAAGTGGGGTTTCCGGTTTCCTGGTGCAGGCGCCAGCCGGAGTGGAACTGTTCCATCGGACACCGGCGAAGCATGATCTGTATGGCCGCGGGAAAATACCGCCGCAGCCACGCAGCACGTCCGAGCGCGCGGGTGAACTTGAGGACCGGTTGCCGCTCCTTCTCGTTCGCCAGATCGATCAGACCCTGCAGATACCTCTGCAGTTTCCGGTTCGGGACGGCGGGGGGATCGAAATACCCCTGCAGGGCGAAAGCCTTGTCGAATAGCCGGACGCCGCCTGGGTTTCCCTGCAGGAGCGGCCTGAACTCCGCGAAATACGGCTCGTCGAGTGCGGGATGGTGCAATCCGGCGTCACGCGGCCGCATCCGTTCGAGTTGGTCGATGGAGAGCGTCGCCAGAACCTCGTTCAGCGGCTCGTAGAAGGCCATCACGGCCGGATCGATCCGGAAGCGGCTCCATAGCCAGGTGCCGCTCGTGCGGAAGCCGGTCTGGAGGAACACGGGTGGATCGGTGAACGAGGAGAACTTGCCCGGCATCGGCCGATCGTCGTTGATACCCGAGTTGCGCTGCAACAGTTTTGTTAACGTTCTATGACGGGTAGATGCACATTATGGTGTCCCGCAACCCCGGGGAAACCTCGGCATGCCGCTCGGCGCACGGACGGTTTCGCGCGCACCGCATACGATGTAAATTCTCAGGATGAACGAGCGGAGCCGGCTCGGGCATTGTATGGATTGCCGGACTGCATCGCCGCACGACGCTCAGTATGGCGACTTGCTGCCAGGCCGATCCCGGGTCAGTGTCCCCCGACCACCGCCCCCGCCGCGCGGTCGGCGTCGAGTTGCCTTTGCACATCGTCCGGAAGCGTGAGGAACCAGGCCAGGACCGCGCTCCCCAGATACATTCCGGCATAGATCGCCATCACTCCGAACACGCCGACCCTGGACTGGAACAGGGCAACGACTGCAGGGCCGATCCAGACACTGGCGCCGGCGCCGAGGTTGAGCATCGACATCGCCGCCGGTTTGTCCTCCGGCGCAAGATACGGCATCAGCGCCGACAGCGGCACGTATCCTGCCAGCGTCAGCCCGTAGAACGCGCCCGCCGCCAACGTGAGCAGCATGCCGTCGGGGCCGTAATGCGTCGGCACCCAGTACAGCAGCAGGGTGCTGACCGTGCAGCCCAATCCGCCGATCAGCATCACGGTCCGGCGCCAGGTCAGCCAGTCGCTGACGATGCCGGACAGCAGGTTGCCGATGATGTTGCTGGTGAAGATGCATGCCGTCACTTCGAGCCACTGGCTCAGGGTGAAATGCAGCACCTTGGTGAAATAGATCGGCAGCATCACCAGCAAGCCGAACTCGGCGGCAGTGTTCACCGCGCGCACGATGCAGCCGATGCCGACCTTGGGATGGGCGCGCACGATGGCGAGGCTCGAGAACAGCGCCCGGACCGGATGCTCGCCGGCATCTGCGCGGCGCTCCGAGCCGCTCGGATCGCGCACCCCGAGCAACGCGACCAGGCCGCCGGCGATCACCACGCCGAGGGCCAGCCAGAGCGTGCTGTAGGAGCCGATCAGCGGGATCGACACCCGCGCCAGGATCGAACCCAGGGTCGGCAGTCCACCGGTGAAGGCGAACCAGAACCAGCCCACCGCGGAGCCGAGCCGGTTCGGATGCACCGTGATGACGATCCAGACCAGGAAGCCGAACGCGAACAGCGGGTAGCCGAAGCCGCGCAAGCCGTAGAACAGCAGCATCAGGCCGTAGCTGTGCGACGGGATCGCAATGGCCAGGAACAGCACCTGGAACACCACCCAGATCGCGAGCCCCGCCATCATCACCCGGCGTGGCCCGATCACGTCGGCGAGAGCCCCGGACAGCCAGGAGGAAATCGCCGCCGCCACGCCATAGACCGTGACCAGCACTGCAACGTCGTGTTCGACCAGGCCGCGCCGGACCAGGAATGGCGACAGGTAGGCACTCTCCACGCCGTCGCCGATCATGAACACCAGGGTGCCGACGAAGCCCCAGAACAGGGCGGTCGGCAGGCCGATGCGGGCGAGCAGGGCGTTCTCGTGCCCGCCTCCCGGCCCGGTTCCGGCGGAGACGTTCCTGCGATCGGCCATGACGGATATCCTTCCGTTTCGATCCCTACAGAAATGATACCGGATCGACATCGATGTCGACCCGCACGCCGCGTCCCGGCTGCACCTGCGCCAGCCACTCGCGCAGAATTGGTTGCACCGCCACCTCGCGCCGGGTGCGCAGCAACAGACGGCGCCGGTGCCGCCCGCGCAGGATCGCCAGCGGAGCAGGCGCCGGTCCCAGCACCGTCACCGCCTCGCCACGCGGCGCCGCCCGACCCAGCGCGCGCGCGGTCTCGTCGGCGGCCTCGGCGCTGTCGGCGCTCACGATCAGCGCCGCCAGCCGGCCGAACGGCGGCCAGTGCCCCGGACGGCGCGCCTCCGCCTCGCGCCGCATGAAGGAAGCGAAATCGTTGGCGATCAGCGCCTGCATCACTGGATGCTCCGGCGTGTAGGTCTGCAGCAGCACCTGCCCCGGCGCCTCCGCCCGCCCGGCCCGGCCACCGACCTGGTGCAGCAGCTGCACCGTGCGCTCCGACGCGCGCAGGTCGCCGCCGGCGAGGCCGAGATCGGCATCCACCACCCCCACCAGCGTGAGATGCGGAAAGTGCCAGCCCTTGGCGACGATCTGGGTGCCGATGATGAGGTCCACCTCGCGTGCCGCGATCCGCCGTACCGCCTCCGCCGCCGCGTGCGGCCCGGGCAGCGTATCGCTCGCCATCACCAGGATGCGCGCCTCGGGGAACGCAGCCGTCGCCTCCTCGGTGATGCGCTCCACCCCCGGGCCGATCGCGGTCAGGCTGCCCTCTGCCCCGCAGGCGGGGCATTTCGGAGGAACCGGCTCGGTATGGCCGCAATGGTGGCAGGTCAGGATGCGCCGGGCGCGATGCTCGACCAGCCAGGCGGTGCAGTTCGGGCACTGCACGCGGTGGCCGCAGGCACGGCAGAGCGTCAGGGGGGCATAGCCGCGCCGGTTCAGGAACAGCATCGCCTGCTCGCCACGGGCGAAGGTGGCGTCGATCGCCGTCTTCAGCACCGGCGACAGGAACAGCCCGCGCCCCGGCGGGGCATCGCGCATGTCGATCGGCGCCACCGATGGCATGCTGGCGCCGCCATGCCGCGCCGCAAGGGTCACGCGCCGGTAGCGGCCGGCCTCGGCATTGGTCAGCGTCTCAAGGCTCGGGGTGGCGGAGACCAGCAGGATCGCCGCCTGCGACAGCCGCGCCCGCACCACCGCCATGTCGCGGGCATTGTATGTGACGCCGTCCTCCTGCTTGAAGGCGGTCTCGTGCTCCTCGTCGACCACGATCAGCCCGAGGTCGGTGAACGGCAGGAACAACGCCGAGCGTGCGCCGACCACCACCCACGCCTCGCCGCCGGCCACCGCACGCCAGGCGGCGCGACGCTGCTTCGAGCCGAGATCGGAATGCCAGACCGCCGGCGGGGTGCCGAACCGGCGCGTGAAGCGATCCAGCCACTGCGACGACAGCGCGATCTCCGGCAGCAGCACCAGCGCCTGCCGGCCCTCCGCGATGCAGGCCGCGACCGCCTCCAGGTAGACCTCGGTCTTGCCCGATCCGGTCACCCCCTCGAGCAGCGTCACCGAGAAGCGCCGCTCATGCACGGCCCGGCGCAGCATTCCGGCATTGGCCTGCTGGTCGTCGGACAGGACCGCAGCGTCCGGGTGCGCCGGGTCCGGGCGATGGAACGCAGCCTCCCGCCGCATCGGCACCTGCACCAGCAGCCCGGCCTCCGCCATGCCGCGCAGCACGCCGGCGCCGGTGCCGGCGGCGCGGGCCAGCTCGGCGGTCTCGCGTGGTGCGGCACCCTCCGGCATCGCCGCCAGCACCCTCGCCCGGGACGGCGTGATGCGGGCGTCCTCCGGCGGCGACGGCGCGCGCTGCCAGCCGACGACCGCGCGGACCGGATCGTAGGCGTTGAGCCTGAGCGCCATCGCCATCACCAGGCCGGGCGGCGTCAGGGTGTAGCCGGCGACCCAGTCGACGAAACGGCGCGAGGCTACCGGCAGGGGCGGCACGTCGAGCACGGCGCTGACCGGCTTCAGCCGATGCGCCGGCACCGGCGGGCTCGGCGGGGTACGGAACTCCGGCGGCAGCGCGGGATCCTCGTCCCACACCACGCCGACCTCGGCGCGCCGGTTGAGCGGCACCATGACGACGTCGCCGGGCTGCAGCGCCAGCTCCGGAGGGGCCAGATAGTCGAAGGCGCCGGCGAACGGGTAGGGCAGCAGCACCTTGACCCTGGCAGCATCCGTGACCTGCGCCTCGCCGGCTTCCTCCTGGCCCAGCAAACCTGCCACCCGCTCCGGCTTTTTGTTCTCGTGCGGCGGCGCTGCGGCTAACCTAGGGCTCGTGATGACCAGGAACTCTTCTTCAGGCGGGCGTGGCCGCATTGCGTCACGCGGGAACGATCGGGCCCGCATCCTGCGGCCCGGCGGTTCGCCCGGCAATCGGAACCCTGCGTGAACCGCGACCTGCCGGACGCCGACGCCGTCGCACGCTTCCTGCGCGACAACCCGGAATGGCTGGCCGGCCAGTCCGACCTGTACCAGCGGATGGCGCCGCCGCGACGCGTGCATGGCGAGATCCTGGCCGACCACATGGCGGCGATGCTGGACGAGGCACGCCGCCAGGCCGCAAGCGCCGATGCCCAGGCGGCCGGCATGCTGCGGGCGCTGCGGGCCGGCGCCGGCCTGGCCGGACAGGTGCAGGAATGCATCCTGGCCCTCGCGCGCACCGATGACCTTGCCGCCTGCATCCTGAACGACATGCCGGCGCTGCTCGGCATCGACGCCGCCCTGCTGTGCAGCGAGGGAGGCACGCCCGCCTCCCTGCAGGCGCGCGGCCTGCCGCCGGGTGCGGTGGCCGAACTGCTCGGCCGGCGCGACGTGGTGCTGCGCGCCGGGCCCGACGACCGGTTCGCCTTGCATGGCGAGGCCGGGCTGCTGGCGCAGCACGACGCGCTGCTGCGGGTGTCGGCGGCCGGCATGCCGCCGATGCTGCTGGCGCTGGCGGCGCGTGACGATACCATCCTGAACGACGCCCAGCGCGACGGCGCCGGGTTTGCCGCACTCGGCTTCCTCGGACGCGTGCTCGCCGCGCGCATCGAGGCGCTGTGGGACGCGGTCTCCTGAGCACGCCGTCCGGGATGAGCGGCGCCGAGGCTCTCGATGGGTTCCTCGCCTGGATGCGCGACGAAAGGCGTGCGTCGTCCAACACCCTGGTGGCGTACCGCCACGACCTGGCGGGCTTCCTCGGCTTCCTGACCCGGCATCTCGGCGCCGAGCCCGACCTCGCGGCGCTGGCGAGCGTCACGCACACCGACCTGCGCGCCTGGCTTGCCTCCGAAGCCACCCGCCTCGCCGCCGCCGCGCGACGCCGGCCGCGCTCCAGCCCGGACGGCAACAACCGCAGCCGGGCGCGCGAGGCCTCGGCGTTGCGCGCCTTCTTCCGCTACCTGGCGCGCCGGCATGGGGTCGAGAATGCCGCCCCCGGCCTGCTCGCCGCTCCGCGCCCGAAGCCGCGCCTGCCCAGGCCGCTGACCGTGGCGCAGGCGCTCGAGCTGCCGGCGGGGATCGCCGGCGAGGCCACGAACCGGTTCGCGGCGCTGCGCGACGAGGCGCTGTTCACCCTGCTGTACGGCGCCGGCCTGCGCATCGGCGAGGCGCTGGCGCTGGATTGCGGCATGGTGCCGGCGACCACCGACACGCCGTTGCGGGTGCGCGGCAAGGGCGGCCGTACCCGCCTGGTGCCGCTGCTGCCTGCGGTGCTGGCGGTGCTGCATCGCCTGCTGGCCCTGCATCCCGCAGCCGGCGCCGGGGGCCCGCTGTTCTGCGGCGTGCGTGGCGCGCGGCTGGACCCGGGGGTGGCGCAGCGCACCCTGCGGACGTATCGCCGGCTGGCAGGCCTGCCGGAACATGCGACGCCGCACGCGTTGCGGCACTCCTTCGCCACCCACCTGATGTCGGGCGGCGCCGACCTGCGCGCCATCCAGGAGCTGCTCGGCCATGCCAGCCTGTCCACCACCCAGCTCTACACCCTGGCCGACGAGACCCGCCTGATGAAGGTGTGGGAGACGACGCATCCACGGGCCAGCAGGCGAGCGGCCGTTCCACCGATAAAGGACGTTCCCGATGCCGGCTGACGCCCCGCCACGCGGCTTCTACCCGCCGGTCGAGCCGTACGCGCGCGGCCACCTCGACACCGGCGAGGGTCATTCGATCTACTGGGAGCTGTGCGGCAACCCGGACGGCATCCCGGTGGTGTTCGTGCATGGCGGTCCCGGCGCCGGCTGCTCGCCGATGCAGCGGCGACTGTTCGACCCCGGGCGCTACCGGATCCTGCTGTTCGACCAGCGCGGCTGCGGCCGGTCGACCCCGCATGCCTCGCTCGACAACAACACCACCTGGCATCTTGTCGCCGACATCGAACGCCTGCGCGAGATGCTGCGCATCGAGCGCTGGCTGGTGTTCGGCGGCTCGTGGGGTAGCGCGCTGTCGCTGGCCTATGCGCAGGCGCACCCCGACCGCGTCACCGGCCTCATCCTGCGGGGCATCTTCACACTGCGACGCGCCGAGCTGCTCTGGTACTACCAGGACGGCGCCTCCTGGTTGTTCCCCGACCTGTGGGAGCACTTCCTGGCGCCGATCCCCGAGGCCGAGCGGCACGACATGATGGCGGCCTACCGGCGCCGCCTGACCGGCCCGGACGCCGAGGCACGGCTGGCGGCGGCGCGTGCCTGGAGCCTGTGGGAGGGCCAGACGCTGACCCTGCGCCCCAGCCCGGACCTCGCCGTGCAGCACGCCGACGACACCTACGCCCTCGCCTTCGCCCGCATCGAGAACCACTACTTCGTGCATGGCGGCTGGCTCGAGGAGGGCCAGCTGCTGCGCGACGTGCCGCGCATCGCCCACCTGCCGTGCGAGATCGTGCAGGGCCGCTACGACGTGGCGACCCCGGCACGCACCGCCTGGGAACTGCACCGCGCCTGGCCCGCCGCCCGCTTCCACATGATCGACGATGCCGGTCATGCGACGACGGAACCGGGCATCCTGTCGGCGCTGATCGCCGCCACCGACCGGTTCGCGGCACGCGGCTGAACGCCGCACTCGCCCTGGCGGCCCTGCTCCCGCTGGTGGCGCCTGCCGCCCCAGCCTGCGCCGCGATCTGCGTGCGTGATCCGGTGGCGAGCCTGGAGCTGCGCGACGATGGCGGCTTCCTGTCGGTCGCCGCCACCATCGCCGGCCGGCCGGTTCGATTGATGCTGGATACCGGATCGGATGCCGGGCTGGTGCGCCCGGAGGCGGTGCCGGCGTTCGGGCTGGCTGCGGCCGGCATCGGCCAGGTCCGGCTGCACGGCACCGGCGGCAGCCTGTCCGCCGCGCTGGTCGTATTGCCGCGCCTCGCCTTGGGTCCGCTCCCGCTCGGCGACGTCGCGGTGCCGGTCGGCGACCTGCCGGGCGCGCCGAACCTGACGCCGCCGGTGATCGGCTTCCTCGGCGGCGACGTGCTGGGCCGTTTCGACCTCGACTTCGACATCCCGCACGGGACGCTCACTCTCTACCGGGTCGCGCTGCTGTCCCTCGCCTGCGCGCCGCCGCCGGCCTGGTCCGGGCAATACCGCAGCGTCGCCCTGCAGCGCCACGGCGTGCTGCTGTCGCTGCCGGCGAGCCTGGATGGCCACTCCATCACCGCCCTGCTCGATACCGGCGCACGCTCGCGCATCGTGGACGGGCGCACGGCGCTGGCGGTGGGGGTGGGTGCCGAGCGCCTGGCGGCGGATCCCGGAGGCCTCACCAGCGGCATCGACATGCGCGAGCAGACCTACCACTGGCACCGCTTCGCCTCGCTCGCCATCGCAGGCCAGACCCAGCTGCGACCGGTGCTCACCGTGGCGCCGCTGCCCGGCCCGTTCGAGATGCTGCTCGGCACCGACTGGCTGGCCGGGCAGCGGGTGTGGATCTCGTACTCGACCGACCGGATGTTCGTGATGCGGTGACGGTGCGCCCGCGGCCGTGAACGGAAACGGGCGCTCCTCGCGGAGCGCCCGTGCCGTCGGATGGTTCGAGTGTGGTCGGGTTACTGGATGCTCTCGCCGTGCAGGGTCATGTCCAGGCCCTCGAGTTCCTGCTCGTCGGTGACGCGCAGGCCGATGGTCAGGTCGATGATCTTGAGCAGCACGAAGGACAGCAGGCCGCTCCAGATCAGGGTGATGCAGACCGCCTTCGCCTGGATGATCAGCTGCGCGATGCCGCCGACGGTTCCCGCCGGCGACGCGTCGGTCGCAGACAGCGGCCCGTAGGCGAACACGCCGGTGAGCAGCGCGCCGACGATGCCGCCGACGCCATGCACGCCGAAGCAGTCCAGGCTGTCGTCGTAGCCGAGCATGTGCTTGAGGGTCGAGGAGGTCCAGAAGCAGATCACGCCGGCGGCGACGCCGATGATGATCGAGGCGCCCGGCAGCACGAAGCCCGAGGCCGGGGTGATGGCGACGAGACCCGCCACCGCGCCGGAGATCACGCCCAGCACGGTCGGCTTGCCCTTGGCGATCCACTCCGCGACCATCCAGCCGAGCGCGGCCGCGGCGGTCGCGATCTGGGTGACCGCCATCGCCATGCCTGCCCGGCCGTTCGAGCCGACCGCGGATCCGGCGTTGAAGCCGAACCAGCCGACCCAGAGCAGCGAGGCGCCGATCACCGCGTAGGTCAGGTTGTACGGCGACATGTCGTCATGGCCGTAGCCACGGCGCTTGCCGAGCACCAGGGCGCACATCAGGCCGGCGATGCCCGCGTTGATATGCACGACGGTGCCGCCGGCGAAGTCGATGGCGCCGAACGCGCCGACCCAGCCGATCGGGCTCCAGACCCAGTGCGCGATCGGCGCGTAGACCACGAGCGACCACAGCACCATGAAGATGCACATCGCGCTGAACTTCATGCGGTCGGCGAAGGCGCCGGCGATCAAAGCGGGGGTGATGATCGCGAACGTCATCTGGAACATCATGTAGACGCTCTCGGGGATCGTCATCACGGTGGCGTTCGAGCTGCCCGCCCCGAGCGTGAAGCCGATGTCCGAGCCCTTGGTGATGTTCGAGCCGATGCCGTTCAGCATGAAGCGCGACAGGTCGCCGATGTAGGGCGAGCCGGTGGTGAAGGTCAGGCTGTAGCCGATGACGGTCCAGGTGATGGTCACCAGGCAGCAGATCGTGAAGGCCTGCATCAGGGTGGCGAGCACGTTCTTCTTGCGCACCATGCCGGCGTAGAACAGTGCCAGGCCCGGCACCGTCATCATCAGCACCAGAGCGGTGCTGGTCAGCATCCAGGCGGTGTCGCCGGTGTCGATCTTGGGCGGCGGCGGCGGCGGGGCCGGGGCGGCGGCCAGCGCCGGGGCAGCCATGCAGAGCAGCGCGGCCAGGGCGGCCGTGGTGATGCCTGCGGTGGCCACGGACAGGCCGTGGCGGTTGCGGATGATGCTCACAGCGCGTCGTCTCCGGTCTCACGGGTGCGGATGCGAACGGCACGGATGATCTCGGAGACAAAGATCTTGCCGTCGCCGATCTTGCCCGTATGCGCCGATTGCAGGATTGCATCGACGACCTGGTCCACCATGTCGTCGGTGACCGCGACCTCGATCTTCACCTTGGGGAGGAAACTGACGTGATACTCCGCGCCCCGGTAGATCTCGGTCTGTCCCTTCTGGCGACCAAATCCCTTCACCTCCGACACGGTCAGCCCCTGCACGCCCAACGGCGTCAGCGCTTCCCGTACGTCGTCGAGCTTGAAGGGCTTGATGACTGCTGTAACGAGCTTCATCCCACCTCACTCTGCCTTGGTCTCAATGCCTCGGCTGTTCCCGCCCAGCCCCCACCGGACCGAGCTGCCGCCCTTCCGGACACGAGCCGGTTTGACACGGGCCCGTTCCAAAAATCGTGCCAGAGCAGAGGTCCCGGCAGGGCCGGAACCCGCAGGCTGCCGGCCCGCCTCGCCCGCCATGCCCAGGGCGGCACGCGGGGTTCCGGCCGGCCTGTTTACCGGCCACACTGTTCGTTCCGACCGCCCAATTTTTAGGCATGCCCCACTATGGCTTCTGATCACGATCGCCCACCCGGGGCCACCGACGTCCGGGACGCAGAGGTCGACGTCTGCATCGTCGGCGCCGGACCGGTTGGGGCAACGCTGGCCTGCCGGCTGGCGGCCGGCGGGGTCCGGGTCGCGGTGATCGATCGCGCGGCGCTGCCGCCGATGGAGCACCCGGACTTCGACGGCCGCGCCTACGCCATCGCCGCCGGTTCCCGCCGCCTGCTGGAAGCCGCCGGGGTCTGGGAACGGCTGCCGCGCCCGTCCTGTCCGATCGAGGGCATACGGGTGTCGGACGGCAGGCCCGGGCAGCCCGCCTCGCCGCTGTTCCTGCACTTCGACCAGCCGGCGCCGGGCGAGCCGTTCGGCTGGATGACCGAGGCGCGCAGCCTGCGGGTGGCGTTGAACGACACGCTGCATGCCTCCGCACTGGTGCGCCTGCAGGCGCCGGACGAGGCGCGGGTGGTTCGCGGGCCGGCCCACGCGACCATCGTCACCAGCTCGGGCACAACCTTGCGGGCGCGGCTGGTGGTGGCGGCGGAGGGGCGCGAGAGCAGGCTGCGCGCCGAGGCCGGCATCCCGGTTACGCGCTTCGCCTATCGCCAGACCGGCATCGTCAGCGCGGTGGCGCACGAGCGGCCGCACGGCAACATCGCACTGGAGCATTTCCTGCCCGGCGGGCCCTTTGCCCAGCTCCCGATGTCGGGTGGCGAGGCCGGGGAGCATCTCTCGGCGATCGTCTGGACCGAGCGCGAGGCACCGGCGACGCGGCTCGCCAGCCTCGACGACGCCGCCTTCGGCCGCGAACTGCAGCGCCGCCTCGGCCACCATCTCGGTGCGGTGCGTCCGGTAGGCCGGCGCTGGACCTACCGGCTTGGCGCGCTGCACGCCCATCGCTACGTCGCCGGACGGCTGGCCCTGATCGGCGATGCCGCGCACGGCATCCACCCGATCGCGGGGCAGGGCCTCAACCTCGGCTTCCGCGATGTCGTTGCACTTTCGGCGTTGGTGATCGAGGCTGTCGCCGCCGGACGCGACCCCGGCGAGGCTGCCCTGCTGGCGCGCTACCAGGCGCAGCGGCGACCGGCCAACCTCGCCATGCTGGCCGCCACCGATGTGCTCGACCGACTGTTCAGCACCGACAACCCGGCGCTGCGGCTGGCGCGCGGGCTCGGCATCGGCGCGGTGCACCGCCTGCCACGGCTCAAGCGCGCCTTCGTCGCCCAGGCTATGGCTTGAAACAGGACGCTACGGGGAAAGCAAGGACCTGGCCCGGGCGCCAACGATCACGCGATTCGCAACACGCCCGTGCACGCACTACTCTCTCTTGAACCGCAGCAGGCGCCGGACCACAGCACATCATGGACATGAGCGTCACCACCACCGACACGGTGGCCGTCGACCAGCTTTGGGACCGCCTGCGCAACGAGGCCGGGGCCTGCCACGACCCGATCATGGCCAGCCTGATCGAGCTGAACCTGCGTGTGCATCGCAGCTTCTCGTCGGCGCTCGCCGCCCTGCTCGGCCGCAAGCTGGCGGACAGCGCCGTGCCGTCGCGCGCCCTGATGGAGCTGGTCACCGAGGCGCATCTCGCCGACCCGCTGATCGTGGAGGCCGCCGCCGTCGACCTGGTGGCGATCAAGGAGCGCGATCCCGCCTGCCCCGACCTCACCACGCCGTTTCTCTTCTTCAAGGGCTTCCAGTCGCTGCAGGCGTACCGGGTGGCGCACTGGCTGTGGGCGAACGACCGCCGGCATCTCGCGCGGCACCTGCAGAGCCGCGTGTCCGAGGCGTTCGGCCTGGACATCCATCCGGCGGCAAAGCTCGGCCGGCGCATCCTGATCGACCACGGCACCGGCATCGTGATCGGCGAGACCTCGGTGCTGGAGGACGACGTCTCGCTGCTGCAGGGCGTGACCCTGGGCGGCACCGGCAAGAACGAGGGCGACCGCCATCCCAAGATCCGCCGCGGGGTGCTGCTCGGCGCCGGCTGCAAGATCCTCGGCAACATCGAGATCGGCGAGGGCGCCAAGGTAGGCGCCGGCAGCATCGTGCTTGAGGCGGTGCCGGCCTACACCACGGTGGTCGGCAACCCGGCCCGTCGGGTCGGCACCAAGCACTCGTCGATGCCGGCCTTCACCATGGACCAGACGCTACCCCCCCTGGACTACATCATCTGAAAGACCGCACCGGGCTGGGCCATGTCGGTCATCCGACGCGGCTTTCCGCGCTTCCGGTACTCACGGCCAGGAGGCCGATCCGCTCCGGTTCTATACAGCCACGCCGGGCGGCGCCCAAAGGGCGCCTCTGACATGACCTGGCCCAGCCCGGCGCGGTTTTTTCGTGCCGTTCAGGCAGACTGGCTCTGGCGTATCAGTTCGTAGAGGGCTACGGCGGCAGCGTTGGAGACGTTCAGGCTTTCCATTCCGCCCGGCATGTGCAGGCCGGCGATCTCGTCGCAGGTCTCGCGCGTCAGCCGGCGCAGGCCCTCGCCCTCGGCGCCCAGCACCAGGGCGACGCGACGTTCGCGGAAGGCGTCGCCCACCAGCACGCCACCGCCGGCGTCGAGGCCGACTACCCAGAGCCCGGCCGCCTTCAGGGCGACCAGCGTGCGCGACAAATTGACGGCGCGCAGCAGCGGCATGGTCTCGAGCGCGCCGGATGCCGCCTTGGCGAGCGCCCCGGTTTCCTCCGGCGCATTGCGATCCTGCACCACGACCGCCGCCGCCCCGAACGCCGACGCCGAGCGCAGGATGGCGCCGACGTTGCGCGGATCGCTGACCTGGTCGAGCACCAGCACCGGACCGGGACGCTGCAGCGCCGCCTCCAGGGTGGGAGACGCCAGCGGATCGGCCTGCAGGGCGGCCCCCTGGTGCACCGCGTCGCGCCCGACCAGGGCGTCGAGCCGCGCCCGATCGGTGCGCTCCACCGCCAGCGGCCAGGGCGTACCGTTGCGGGTGCCGAGGCGCTGCGTCAGCGTCGCCTCGGCCTCCTCGGTCAGGAGCAGGCGGCGCAGCCTTCGCTGCGGATTGCGCAGCGCCGCCTCGACCGGATGCAGGCCATAGAGCCAGAGACCGCCGCCACTGCCTCTCGGTGCCGCACCGGACCGGGCGGCCCCATGCGTACCGGCATGGGCGCGGTCGGGCTGGGTTTGCGACGATCGGGGACCGGGCGGCCTTGCCTTGGCGGCGGGCGGGCTGGCCGGGCGGGTGGTCTGTCCTGCAGGGGGTCTGGATCGCATGCGGCGGGAGCATAGAGGGCACCGTCGGGGACGTCACGGCGCCTGGAGCACCGGCCGGGCTCGGCGGGCCCGAAACCGACATTGACACGCCAGGCGATCAGCCTTAGTCCGCCTCCCACCGGAGGGGTGCCCGAGTGGCTAAAGGGGGCGGACTGTAAATCCGCTGGCGTACGCCTACGTTGGTTCGAATCCAACCCCCTCCACCAGCGGTCGCCAGTGACCGACAATGTCGGTCTCGCGCTCAAGCAGGACCCGGTCGTTTCGAGGCCATCGGTCGCTACCTTCCAGCCTCGTGGCTAATTCCCCTCGCTGCCTGCCAAGGTCGCGGACGGGCGAACGGCGAAGCAGACGACGGCGGCGGCAAGTGGCGTGCAGGTCCCGACCAGCAACAGCACGATGTCGCTCCAGCCGCACCAGATCGCCAGCGGGAGAAGCAGCATGGCATCATCGGGATCGAACGGCCGGCGCCGTCCCGGATCCGGATCGGGACGCGAGACGTTGAGGCGCCAGAACAGGGTGATCACGCCAAGCGCTCCGCTCAGGCCGAGAAGCGGCGACAGCGAAGGCACGAGGGCCGCGCGTGTCCCGATGCCGAGGCCGATGAACGTCGCCATCGTCGAGAAGCAGTCGGACACGAGGTCGTAGCGCGATCCCATCACGCTGAAGCGGCGCGTGTGGCGAGCCAGGGCTCCATCAAGGCGATCGAGGATGCAGGACACCAGAAGCAGGGCGGCGCCGACATCCAGCCAGGGTCCGCCATAGGCGACGGCAACCGCAGCCGCCAGCGCTGTCGCGAGGCGCACAGACGTCACGTGGTCTGGTGTGATCGGGGTAGACGCCAGGCGCACCACCAATGGATCGAGGGATCGATGCAGCAGGGTGTGGTGGCTCATGGCGTCAGGCTGGTCCGGAGGCGGCCCTGCTCAACCTCGCGTAACCGTGGGAGTTGCTAGCTTCCCGGGACGCTGGCGCATCACCGACAGCACCGTCGCGTCAAGGCTGCATCGGGCGGTCGGCGGTCGCTTTCTTGTCCAGGCCGTTCACCAGCCTGGTCAGCAGGTCACGCAGCATCGCCACTTCGGTAGCCGTCAGGTTTCCCTGCAGCCGCTGTTCGACTTCCCCGTTCAGCCGGATCATCTCGGTCCACAGTGCCTGACCCTTGGCCGTCAGGTGGATCAGGCGGGCCCGCCCGTCGGTCGGATCCGGTGCCAGTTCGACATAGCCGAGGGCTGCGAGATCCTCGACCAGGTAGGTCATGCTCTGCTTGGTCATGCCGGCGCGTGCCGCAATCACGCTGACACGGCTGCCGCCGTCCTCGAGATGACGGAACACCGCGCCATGCGATGGCCGGATGTCCCAGTATCTTCCAAGCGCCAGCGCATCGTAGGTCCCTGCGACGAACACGTCATAGACGCGCCGCAACAGCAGCCCGAGCGGTCTCGAGGTTCCGACCGGCATGGTTCTTCGACGTGCTCCCGAACTGAAGCTTGACAGCTTAGTAAGTAATTCTGTCTAATATGGTTCACGGTAGAATGCCGTAACCAGCACGGTAGCCAATACCCTCATCCTGGTCAGCCACCGGATGGTTGACGAACCTGCGATTGCTGCGCGGTCCGAAGGCGCAGCCCGGAGCTACACAATGGGCAACGCCCTCCCGGAGAAACGTCAAGGGCACGACACACGGACGGCCGCCCGGCATGCAGCGCGACGAGCGAAGGCAGGTTCGATTGCGGTGGATGGCCGCATGCCATCGCCTGGCCTCCGGCATGAACCCGTCGGCCGCGACCGGATCGACCGCAGCAACGATCGAGCGCTCGAGGAAACGAGGATCGGGCCGTGACGAAACATATCCTTCAGGTCCGTCGCAAGAACCTGAAGCTGGGCCTGTATCCGATGGACGGCCACTACTACACCTGCAACGCGCTCAAGCCGAAGCTGGATGACGAGATCCAGTTCTGGCTCGAGACGGCGCCGGACACCTGGATGTGCGGCTGGACGTTGGTGTTCGGACGGGACTTTTCCTTCACCACCGCGATCAAGGTCGGCGAAACGATCCAGGTGAGACTTCCGGAGGCCGGCGCAACGGACGGATCGAAGGCCGTTCCCCATGCCGTGGGCCGCAACTCGGTGCAGCTGGGCGAGACCCTCAGGCGACTGCGGCAGCGGGCCGGCCTTACCCAGAAGGCGGTAGCCGTAGCCTTGGGCTTCTCCATGCCGAGCGTGATCGCTGCAGTCGAGGCAGGTGCGGCGCCGGTCGAGGTTCGCCACTGGAAGAAACTCGCAAGGCTCTACGATGTGAGCCTGACACGCATGGCCCTGCTCATGCAGACGATGGGAACCGACGCGGACGAGGAAAGAGCCTGATCATCCCTCATGGGAGTCCTGGACAGCCTCGATGAATTGAACCTACAACGTTATAGTATAACGTTGCACTGCCCGGCCCGATGCGTGTTCCTGTCCGACCCCTTCTCCTGCTGATCCCGTTCGCCTGCGCGGGTGTCGCCTGCCCCGGAGCACGGGCACAGACGGCGCCGGGTGCCACGCCGCAGGATACGGTGGTGGCCTCGACCTTGCCGGACCGGCCGGAGCAGATCACCGTCAGGCTCGACTTGGCGCGGGCGGGGCTGCAGTCCGACACCGGCGCCGAGGTCTATCGCTTCGGCCCGTCCGCGCTACGCACCATCCCGCAGGGCGACAACACGCCGCTCAACCAGGTCCTGCTGCAGGCGCCCGGCGTCGCGCAGGACAGCTTCGGCCAGATCCACGTACGCGGCGACCACAACGAGGTGCAGTTCCGTCTCGACGGCGTGCAGCTGCCGGAAGGTCTGGCGGTGTTCGGCCAGAGCCTGGAGACCCGCTTCGCACACGACCTGTCGCTGGTCACCGGGGCGCTTCCTGCCCAGTATGGTTTCCTTGATGCCGCCGTCATCGATATCGACGTCAAGAGCGGCAGCAACTCGCCCGGAGGCGAGGTATCGCTCTACGGCGGGGCACGGGACTATCTCCAGCCCTCATTGGCGTACGGCGTCGCATCCGGGCGCTGGGACCTGTTCGTCACCGGGGACTTCCTGCACACCCGCGTCGGCATCGAGAACCCGACCAGCACCTTCGAGCCCATCCACGACCTCAGCAACCAGTACCACGGCCTGGCGAAGCTGACCTTTACCGCCGATGCGGATACGCGCCTCAGCCTGGTGGCCGGCGTGTCCGATGCGGAGTACCAGATCCCCGACAATCCCGGCCAGGTCCCCGGGCTCGGCCTGTCCTATGACGGCATCACCGGCTTCGACAGCCGCAACCTTGCCGAGCACCAGAAGGAGATCACCGATTTCGGCATCCTGTCGCTGCAGAAGGTGATCGGCAGCCTGACCCTGCAGAGTTCGGTCTTCACCCGCTACAGCAGCCTGTACTACTCGCCGGATGCGGTCGGCGACCTGCTGTTCGACGGCATCAGCCAGACCGCGGCACGTTCCGTGATGTCGACCGGCTCGCAGACCGATGCAGGCTGGCGGATCGACGACAGCCACACGCTGCGTGCCGGCGAACAGGTTTTCGTGGAGCGCAACGTTTCGAGCACGCACTCCGTCGTCTCGCCGCAGACCGGTACCGATGACGCCGGCAATCCGGTATTCGGCAGCACGCCGCTCTCGATCGACGACGGCTCCGGCAAGACCGGCATGGTCTACGGCCTCTACATCCAGGACGAATGGCGCATCCTGCCCCGGCTCACCATCAACTATGGCGTCCGCTTCGACGGCGTCAGCGAATATGTCAGCGCGACCCAGCTCAGCCCGCGCGTCAACGTGGTATGGCGGCCGACCTGGACCACCACCGTGCATGCCGGCTATTCGCGCACCTTCACGCCGCCGCCGTTCGAGCAGGTCACCAGCAACAGCATCGGCAGCTTCGTCGACACCAGCGCCGCGGCGTCGGTGCTGCGGAACGACAGGGTGCAGCCGGAGCGCGACAACTACTTCGATGGCGGCGTCGACCAGATCGTGCTGCAAGGCCTGCATCTCGGCCTCGATGCCTACTACAAGCAGGCCGCCAACCTGATCGACGAGGGCCAGTTCGGCGCACCGATCATCCTGTCCGCGTTCAACTACGCGCATGGCGAGGTGCACGGCTACGAAGCCAGCACGACCTACGATCGCGGACCGCTGTCGCTGTATGCGAACGTCGCCTGGTCGCGCGCCATCGGGAAGGACATCGTCTCATCGCAATTCGACTTCACCGCCGGCGAACTGGCCTATATCAGCAACCGCTGGATCCATCTCGATCATGACCAGCGCTGGACCGGATCGGGCGGCGCCGCCTGTTCGCTGTTCCACCGAACCGATCATCCGCTGCGCGCTTCCGCCGACCTGGTGGTCGGCTCCGGCCTGCGCGCCGACGGCGAGGTTCCGAACGGGCGTGCGCTGCCGGGCTACTACACCATCAACCTCGCCTTCGTGCAGAGCTTCGGGAGCCTGGCAACGCGCGGCACCAGCCTGCGGCTCGACGTGCTGAACCTGCTCGACCGCCGCTACATCATTCGCGACGGCAGTGGTGTCGGTGTCGGTGCGCCGCAATATGGACTGCGCCGCAGCATCCTCGCCGGGATCACGCAACGCTTCTAGTCGGTGCCCTCGAACGTCCGCAGCATGCGCGTGGCCGCGGCAACGGCTTCGGCCACCGCCGGACGGCGATAGTGCCAGCGCGGATCCGGATCCGGCGGATGGATCGCCATCGTCGCATTGGCCTCGAACAGCAGCACCGATCCGCCGGCGTCGATCGCAAAGTCGATGCCGGCGTAGTCGAGGCCGAGTTGCGCCGCGATGCCGCGCAGCGCCGTCATCGCGCGCACCCCGAGGCAACCCTGCATGTCGGCAAGGAAGCGGCGCTCCTCCTCGCGGTAGCACGCATCCTCCGCCATCGCCGCGGTGAAGTAGTGCACCTTCCAGTGCCTGCTGAGGGCGAGGTGCAGCGGGTACAGTTCGCCGCCGATCAGCATGACGCGATACTTGTGCCAGAGCCCGTCGGGGCGGCGCGCATCGAGCCTCTCCATGGCGAGGAGTTCGTCGCCCGGCAGCGACGCCGCCGCCTTCGCCAGGCCCGCCCCGGACGTGACCTCGATGAAATGCCGCCCCGTATGCAGCCCCGGCACGCGGAGCAGCAGCGGAAAGCCGAGCACCCCCGCCGCCGCGATCCGGGCGCGCGGCAGGCAGAGCATGCGCGGCGTGACCACGCCCGGCACCGCGGCCAGCCTGCCGGCGTTGTGCAGCCTCGTGGTGCGGCACACGTGCGCCGGCTGGTTGATCACCGGCGTCCGGTCGTCGGCCAGCAGCCGCTCGGCGCAGGCAAGGGCTACCCCGCCCAGGTCGGCGTCGCCGATCGCGTTCACCACCAGGGCATGCGGCGGCAGCGGGCTGCCCTCCGGATGATATTCGGGGCAGAGCGTCGTCACCGCATAGCGACGATCGTCGATCCAGCGCCGCACCGGGACATTGCCGCCGCGCGCACATACCAGCAGCAGCAGGCCGATGCCGTCGCCCGGCCCGCGATAGCGGCGCCGGCTCGTCGCATGGCCTGCGAAGCCGCGATGACGGGCCAGTGCCGCCGCCGCCGGATCGCCTTCCGCCTCCAGCAGCTGCGCCATCGCCTCGTGGGCCGGCCGGCATGCCGGGTCCGCCGCCAGCGCGCGGTCGAGATGCACCCGGGCCGCCGCCACCTCCCCATCCTCGAGCAGCAGGATGGCGAGGGCCGCCTGCGCCACAGCATTGTGCGGATGATGAAGCGCTGCCTGTTGCCAGGCGGTGCGGGCGGCGGACCGGTAGCCGCCGGCAAGGGCGAGCGCTCCGAGTTCGACCAGCGCCGGACACAGCGTCGGCTGCGTCCGCAGCAGGTCGAGATAGGCGGCCCTGGCGGCATCGTCCGCTCCGCTCGCGGCGAGATGGCGGGCCTGCGCCAGATCGCGCCGGGTCGCCGCCGCGTCCGCCTCGCCGTGCATCATGGCTCCCCGCCCCGGCCCTGCCGCGTGCTGCGACGCTAGGGGTGCGCGGTTAACACTTCCTCAAGGCGTGACTGCGCGAAGAGGCAGCTTTTGTCGTGCATTCGCTATATGATGAAGGAAAGGCAATCGAGCCGCAGGGAGACCTCCACCGCCATGCCCTTCGACGGGATCGATTTCGAGCCGAAGCGTGAGAAGCGCGAGCGCGCCGGTCCGAGCGACAACCTGGTCACCGTGCTGATCGTGCTCCTCGCGATCTGCATGCTGGTGACGCCGATCTCGATCGCCGGTCTGGTCGATACCGTCCGCTACCTGCACGGCAACTGACGTCCCTTGCCTCGCGTCTGCAGGAGCCCGACCCGTTGACACGGGAGCGGTTCACCGGGATGTGAGACCCGGTGCAATGTTCGCGTTACGTTGCCGGACCATATTCCGTCAGGCGATCATCGTTGTCGATCAGCTTGGCCGGAATTGAAATGAAGCAGTTGTCACCATCATCTTCCGTCCTGTCGCCGGTCCGCGTCGCCAGCCGGGCGGCACGCCTGTCACGCCTCTTCGGCGCCGCAGCGCTCCTCGGCGTTGCCGGGTGCACCGTGACGCCGTACGGCTACGGCTATGGATATGGCTACCCCGGCTACTACTACGGTGGTTACGGCGGCGGTTACGGCTATCCGTACTATGGCTATGGTTATCCGGCCTACTACGGCGGCTGGACATGGGGCGCTCCGTATTTCGGCTACGGCCTGGGTTACTATGGCGGCTTCTACGGACGCGGTTTCGGCTACGGCGGCTACCGTGGCGGCTATGGCGGTTACCGTGGTGGTTATGGCGGCTACCGCGGTGGCTACGGTGGCGGCTATGGCGGGTTTCACGGAGGCGGGTTCGGCGGCGGCGGCCATGGTGGGTTCGGCGGCGGCCACGGCCGCTGATGGCGATGGCCTGATCGCGACCTGAGGTATCTTCCTCAGGTCCCGCAGAAGGTCGCCGCGACGACCTGTTCCGGGCGCGGCGGCAGTGCATACGCCGCACGGCCCGGCTGATTGTCGAACGGTCGCCGGAGAACCTCGACAAGATCCTCGAGCGGCCCGGTCGTCCCGGTCTCGGCAGCCACCAGGGCGTGCTCGACCTGGTGGTTGCGCGGGATGAAGGCGGGGTTGACATTGCGCATCGCACGCAGCCGCTCCATCGGTTCACCCGCTTCCTGCGCGGTCCGCTGTCGCCAGGTGGCGAGCCAGTCGTCCACGGCCATCGGTTGCGCGAACAGCGAGCGGAACGCCGCCATCGCCTCCTCGCCGGCACCGGGCGCCGCGAGGTCGGACAGGCGCCGGAACGTCAGGGTGAAGTCGGCACCCTGCCCGGCCATGATGGTCAGCAGGTCATGCGCCAGCGTCCGGTCCGTGTCCTGTCCGGTCATCAGCCCGAGCTTGCGCCGGAATGCCGCGTCCCAGGCCGCCTGGAACCGGTCTGGGAAGGTCGCAAGGGCCGCGTTGGCGGCATCGACCGCTTCCTGCGGGTCGCTGCCCAGCAGCGGCAGCATGGCTTCCGCCAGGCGCGCCATGTTCCAGTGTCCGATCTGCGGCTGGTTGCCATAGGCATAGCGACCGCCGGCGTCGATCGAGCTGTAGACCGTGCCCGGATGGAAGCTGTCCATGAAGGCGCAGGGCCCGTAGTCGATGGTCTCGCCGGCGACCTGCATGTTGTCGGTGTTCATGACGCCGTGGATGAAGCCGACCGACTGCCAGAGCGCGATCAGCGCTGCGGTCCGGGCGACCACCTGCTCCAGCATGGCGCGATACTGCGTGCCAAGCGGCGCAGGATCCGACGATGCGACCTCCGGATAGTGTCGCGCGATGACATGGTCGGCCAGCAGGCGCAGGCCGTCGACATCCTCGCGGGCCCGGAAGAACTGGAACGTGCCGACCCGGACGTGGCTCCTGGCCACCCTCGTCAGCACCGCGCCCTGCAACGGACGCTCGCGCCGGACGGTCTCGCCGGTTGCCACCACCGCCAGCGACCGCGTGGTGGGAATGCCGAGCGCCGCCATCGCCTCGCTGACGATGAACTCGCGCAGCGCCGGGCCGAGGGCGGCACGGCCATCGCCACGACGCGAGAACGGGGTCGGTCCGGAGCCCTTCAGCTGGATGTCGCGTCGCACCCCATCGCGGCCGATCACCTCGCCCAGCAGCAGCGCCCTGCCGTCGCCGAGCTGTGGCACGAAATTGCCGAACTGGTGGCCGGCATAGGCCATCGCCAGCGGCTCGGCGCCTTCCGGCACCGTGGCTCCCGCCAGCACCTGCACCGCATCCGCGTTGCCGAGGCGATCCGGATCGACGCCCAGTTCGATCGCCAGTCCCCGGTTGAGGCAGATCAGGCGCGGCGCCGAGACCGGCGTGGGATCGACACGGGCGAAAAAGCGCGACGGCATCCGGGCGTAGGAATTATCGAAGGCAAATATCGCTTCTGGATGAGAAACGACATCCCGCAATACGGTATCACTTGCGTCAGGCATAGCTGATCATCTCTGTGCATCCTGGGACTACTTGAACTTCAATGGGAAGTCGGATCGAGAACTTCAAGAGGGGGAATATACTCGTGATACTCAACAATATACTTAGTGGTTAACGGGTAATTAACCTACGGTGCTGCATTCTTCACCCGGATGAGGCGGTTCTTCTATGGATGTCCATCCCGAGACGAGCGCCGATGGATCGCCTCGCCGCGACGCTCCTGGCGACCCGAAACTGCAACCGGAGCCGCCCGCGGGCAAGCTGCCTGTCGTCTTCGACCCGGACCTCTGCGAGCGCGAGGCCATCCATATCCCGGGTGCGATCCAGCCGCACGGGGCGCTCCTGGCCACCCGCCCGTCGGGCTGGCGCATCACCCACTGCAGCGCCAACCTCGCCGAGATCCTCGGGCGGACGCCGCATTCCGTCCTCGGGACCCATCTTGCGAGCATCGTCGGCCCCGCAGCCCAGGGCAGCCTGCGCGACCTGCGACCCTACGCCAAGATGTCGCTCGGGAGGTTGGCGGCGGATGCCGTGCCGGGTAGCGCCGTTCCACGCCGTACGCTGCAGCTGAGCGCCTTCCATTCCGGCGACCGGGTGTGCATCGATTTCGAACCGGTCCGCCTGGACGCCGGCCAGCAGCCGCCGGAAGACCTGCTGCGATCGGTGCTGGACAGCTTCAAGTCCGCCACCAGCCAGGACAGCCTCTGCGCGCTCGCCGTCGCCGGCCTGCAGACGATCTCCGGATACGACCGGGTGATGGCCTACCGCTTCGACCGGACGGGACCCGGCAGCGTCGTGGCCGAGGCGCACGCGCCGCATCTGGAGTCCTGGCTCGGCCGGCGCTACCCGGCCAGCGATATCCCGGCGCAGGCGCGGCGCCAGTACATGCTGCAGCGGGTCGGCGCGGTGGCGGACAGCCGCTACGAGCCGGTGCCGCTGCTGACCGGTCGCCGGCTCGAGGATGCGACGCCGCTCGACCTCACCTACAGCGCGCTGCGCAGCGTCTCCCCGGTGCATCGCGAATTCATGTGCAACATGGGCACCGCCGCCAGCCTGACCGTCGGGCTGTCGCACGGCCCCGACCTCTGGGGGCTGCTGATCTGCCATCATGCTGCGCCGCGCGTTGCCGGGCCGGACCTGCGCGCCGCGGCCGACCTGATCGGCCAGGTGGTGTCGCTGCTGCTCGGCAGCCTGAACGAGGCTGAGAGCTTCGCCGCCCGCAATGCCAGCCAGACCACGCTGCATGACATCACCGAACGGCTGTCCCGGCCCGAGGCGCTCGCCGAGGCCCTGGGGCACGCTCACACGGCGTTGTTGCGGCTCGTCGGGGCAACCGGCGTGGCAGTCCGCATCGGCGGGGTCTGCCGGTGCTATGGCCAGACCCCCGGCCCGGTCGTCGCGGCGGACATCGTCACCGTCCTGCAGGCGGTGCCGCGCACCGGCAACGACCTGATCGCGGTCGACGGGCTGAGCCGGCTGGATCCGAAGTTCGCGTCGTTCGCCGCCATCGCCAGCGGTGCGCTGCTGCTCACCCTCGATGCCGCCGCCGAGGACGTCATCCTGTGGCTGCGCCCGGAACGCAGCCGCACCACGACCTGGGGTGGCAACCCCGACGCGCATGGCTCTCTCGACCGCGAGACCGGCAGGATCACCCCGCGTACGAGCTTCGCTGCCTGGATCCAGTCCATCGCCGGCTAGTGCGACCCGTGGAGCGCGATCGACGAGACGCTGGCACACGACCTGCAGGCGGCGATCGGCAGCGAGACCGAACACCGCACGAATTCGGAGCAGGCCTGGCTCGAGCATTACCGCAAGCTCAGCGACAGCCTCGAGCAGCGTGTGCTGCAGCGCACGCAGATCCTGGAGGCGGAGACGCAGGCGCGCCAGCGCGCCGATGCGATCCTGCAGCAGGCGCAGAAGATGGAGGCGATCGGACAGATCACCGGCGGTGTCGCGCACGACTTCAACAACATGCTGGCCGTGGTGCTCGGCAACCTGGAGCTGACGCAGGCGCGGACCAGCGACCCGGTCATGAAGCGGTTCATCGCCAACGCGCAGCAGGCGGCCGAGCGCGGCGCCAAGCTGACCGACCACCTGCTGGCCTTCGCGCGCAGCAGCCGTTGCGGCGCGAGCCGTGCGACCTCAACCGCCTCACCACCGACTTCGCCGAGCTGGTCCGGCGCACCGTCGGCGCCGGCATCGAGGTCAGGCTGGCGCTGACCGAGCCGCTCTGGCCGGTGATGCTGGATGCGACGCAGTTCGAGATGGCGCTTCTCAACCTTGCGGTGAATGCCGGCCGGGCGATGCCGCAGGGAGGGGTGCTCGAGATCGCCACCCGCAACATCGCAGCCGGCGACGAGGAGCTGCCGGCCGACCTCGAGGTCGGCGACTATACCTGCGTCACCGTACGCGACGACGGCGCCGGCATGCATCCCGAGGTCGCCGCCCGCGCCTTCGAGCCGTTCTACACCACCAGCGCGGGGGGCAAGAGCACCGGCCTCGGGCTGAGCCAGGTGTATGGCCTGTGCAAGCAGCTCGGTGGCAGTACCAGGCTCACCAGCCGGATCGACGGGGGTACCAGCGTCAGCCTGCTGCTGCCGCGCGCCCAGCACGCCCCCGCCGCCAGCGCAGTGGCCGAACCGCTTCCCCCGGCACCGCCCGCCTGCTCGCCCCCCGGGGATGCCAGGCTGCTGGTGATCGACGACGATCCGGAAGTCCGCGAGGTCACCGTCGAGACGCTGCGCGCGCTCGGCTTCGACGTGGTGTCCGCGGAAAGCGCGAAGCTGGGCCTGGACATCCTGCAGAGCGGCGTGCGGCTCGACCTGGTGGTGACCGACTTCTCGATGCCGGAGATGAACGGCGTCGAGTTCATCCGGCACGCGCACCGGTCGCATCCGGGCCTGCCGTGCCTGCTGGTCACCGGCTACGCAGAGACCAGCGCCTTCGCCGACGCCATCGCCGGCGGCATCACCATCCTGCGCAAGCCATACCGGATGCGGGAACTGGCCGACACCATCCAGCGCCTGAGGGCCTGACGCCGGCGGCCAGACTCACAGTGTGTAGCGCAGCGTGAACATGACGGTCCTCGGGTCGGCGTAGCTCGCGGCCCAGATGACCGGGATGCCGTTGCCTTGCACGAAGCTCAGGCTTTGCGGATAGCGGCGGTCCAGGATGTTCCTGGCGGCCAGCGTCGCGGTCCAGTTCTGGTGCGGACTGGTCCAGCTGATCAGCGCATTCAGGTAGGTCTGCTCGGGCAACTCGGTCTGCGAATTCTCCAGTGCATCGGTGAACACCGCGGTCTGGAAACTGATGTCGCCGGCGAGCCGGACCTTGCCGGGGATCTGCCTGGGCAGCGGCAGGATAAGGTTGCTGGCGATATCGAACTGGAACCGCGGGCTCTCCGGCAGCCGCTCGCCGCTGTGCGGGGTGTTGTTGATGGCCAGCCCGGTGGCGTAGAGGCTGCTCGAATAGCTCCCGTTGAAACGGTCGAGCTCCGCGAACAGGTAGGAGGCGGTTGCGTCGATCTCCCAGATCGGCAGCACATGCCACGCGGTCTCGATCTCGGCGCCGAGCGAATGGCCGTTGCCCGCATTGTAGCGCCGGCTGAGGCCGGTCGACGGATCCAGCGTGGTGATCTGGATGTTCTGGAAATCGTTGTAGAACAGTGCGCCGTTCAGCATCAGCCGGCCGGGCAGCGGATCGCTCTTCACGCCCACCTCGTAGGTGGTCACCGTCTCCGGGCCATACGGCAGCAGCGCCTGGTTGCGCCCCAGCGCAGTCGGCGTCTGCGCGCGGTAGTCGTAGCCCGCCGACTTGCCACCCTGGGAGATCGTCACGTACGGCGCCACATGCGGCGCCAGCTGCCAGTCGAGCGAGCCCTTCGGCAGCAGCCGCGACCAGGACTGCTGCGCGCTCGCGGTCCAGTCCTGCCCTCCGGGCGGTGCGTTGAACAGAGCGCCGAGATCGCCGGCGACGTTGGCCACATAGCCCGGGGTGGAGCCGAGCGAGTTCAGCACCTCGGAGTTCGAATGCTGCTCGTAGTTGTAGCGCAGACCGACCGAGGCGGTCAGGGTCGGCAGCACCTTGTACTGTGCAAGGCCATAGGCCGCGTAGTTGCGGGTGATCTGGTCGATCAGCGCCTGCACCGGCTGGAAGCGGATGTTCGATGCGACATTGGTCTGCGTGCCGAAGGTGTTGTTGGCGCGGCGTGCCGTGTACCAGTCCTCGTAGA
The DNA here is from genome assembly GCF_005844085.1 of Lichenicoccus roseus. Taxonomy (GTDB): domain Bacteria; phylum Pseudomonadota; class Alphaproteobacteria; order Acetobacterales; family Acetobacteraceae; genus Lichenicoccus; species Lichenicoccus roseus. The sequence goes on along the minus strand of NZ_VCDI01000002.1, from coordinate 484,110 downwards.
AGAAGTAGGCGCCGGCGGTGAAGCTGAAGCGGCCATAGTCGCCGGTGAGCTTGGTGTCCTCCTGGTAGCTGCGGTCGCGATAGTACAGCAGCTGCGAAGTGCGGGCGTAGGGATCGCCGGTGTTGTCGTAGTAGCCGGTATCGTCGTAGCCGCGTATCCCGGTCACCGACGACAGCCGCAGATGCGGATCGAGCTGGTAGCCGACGGTCCCGGTGAAGCCGGCCTCGCTGTAGTTGTTCTTCGGGTAGATCGAGGAATACAGGCCGTATCGATACGGGTTCAGCAGGTTGCCGTAGCCGCGGTTGGTGCTGCCGTCGCTGGTGCCGTCGAAGCCGAGCGTGATGTCGAGCGCGTCCGTCGGCGTGAAGCGCAGCTTGCCGTGCGCCTGGGTGTAGTCGATATCGTTCTCGTCCTGGTCGAGCGTGTAGTTGTGGTCTACGCCGTCGCGCGCATGATGCTCGACCGCGAGGCTCGCATAGACACGGTCCGGCACCAGCGCGCCGCTGGCGGCGAAACCCGCCACCCACTCGTCGTAGGTGCCGTAGCCGGTCTGCGCGGTGAAGCGTGTGGTATCGTCCGGCACCACCGTGCCGATGCGCACCGCCCCGCCCTCGGCCTGGTGGCCGGTGGTGAAGCCGACCGGACCGCGATCGATCTGGATTGCGTCGATGTCGAGCAGTTCCTGCATGGTGCCGATGGTCCGCGGCAGGTACACGCCGTCGATATAGGTGCCGACCGACGGTTCGCCCTGTGCGTCGAGTTCGCCGATGCCGCGGATGAAGTAGTTCGAGTTGGAATAGCCGACGGTGGCGCGCGGCTGGTACAGGTTCGGCGTGAGGTTGGTGATCTGGCGGGTGGTGCCGATCGCGAGCTGCTGCAGCTTGCCGGCGCTCAGCAGCGAAGTGGACGCCGCCACATGCTGCAGGCGGTCATGCCGCAGCGCGGAGCGGCCACGCCCGACCACCTCGACATGCTCCGCGACCGGCGCCTTCCTCTGCCGCACCTGATGGCGGGATGCGGCTGGGGGGTCTGCGGGGGCGGCGTCGGCAGGGCCGGATGCGACGCAGGCGATCGAGGAGATGAGAAGCAGGGTGCGGCGACGGGACATGGTGATCCGGCTGGTGATGGTCGGGCCGGTATCACGTCATTCAACCGCGTGCTTTTCAATAAACCACTTTAATTAATCGTTCAATGTATCACATCACCATTTATCACATGTGGAGACGAGTGGTTTCGCACTATGCTCGGCCCGACAAGCCCGGAGACCGAGCCGTTGGACGGCATTGCCCTGATCGAAGCGACGGACCGCACCGACCTGCAGCACCTCGTTGCGCGTTTCGCCTCCCGCGCGGCGCGACATGACGAGACCGCGACGACTTCGCGCGAGAACCTCGCCGACCTGCAGGCGGCCGGCCTGCTGGCGCTGACGGTGCCGCATGAGGCGGGCGGCGGCGGCGGTGGGCTGGCAGCGGCGGCAAACGTGGTCGGGCGCGTCGCCGAAGGCGATCCATCCACCGCGTTGATCCTGTCGATGCAATACCTGCAGCACGCCGCGGTCGCGCGCTCCACCCAGTGGCCGGAGCGGCTGCGCGCCGTCGTGGCCCGTGCAGCCGTCGAGGATGGCGCGCTGCTGAACGCCTTGCGGGTCGAGCCGGATCTCGGCACCCCGGCGCGCGGCGGCCTGCCGGCGACCGTGGCCCGTCGCACCGGCGACGGCTGGGCGGTAACCGGCAGCAAGATCTACTCGACAGGCTCGACGGTGCTGCGCTGGGGCGTGGTGTGGGCACGCACCGACGAGGACGCGCCGCGCGTCGGCGGCTTCCTGGTGCCGATGGACGCACCGGGCGTCAGCATCGAGCGCAGCTGGAACCAGCTCGGCATGCGCGCCACCGAAAGCCACACGGTGCATCTCGACGATGTGCGGCTGCCGCCCGACCATGCCGCCGACATACGCCCGCCCGCCGCCTGGGGCGCGCCCGATCCGGTGCAGTCGGTCTGGGGCAGCATCGTGATCGCCTCGCTGTATGACGGCGTGGCGCGCGCCGCCCGTCGCTGGCTGCTCGGGTTCCTGCGCGACCGGGCGCCGACCAACCTGGGTGCTCCGCTCGCCACCCTGCCCCGCTTCCAGGAGATCGTCGGCGAGATCGACGCCCTGCTGCTGGCCAACCGGCTGATCCTGGCGGCTGCGATCGCGGAAGAGGCGGCGGGCGGGACAACGAATTCGGCACAGGGCGGCCTGGTGAAACACCTGGTGACCGAGAACGCGATCCGGGCGGTGGAGAAGGCACTGGCGGCAACCGGCAATCCCGGGCTGAGCCGGGACAACCCGCTGGAGCGGCATTATCGCGACGTGCTGTGCGCGCGCGTGCACACGCCGCAGGCGGATGTCTCGCTCGGGCTCTCCGGACGCCTGTCGCTGGCGGCCGCACCATGAGTCCGGGCACGATTCCGACCCGCCGGGAACTGCTCGCCGGGGCCGCCGCCGCCTCGATGTCGCTGCTGTCGCCGGCGCGCGCCGCCGCGGCGACCACGCTGCGCGTCGCCACCTTCCGCGGCCAGGACCAGACCCTGCTGCCCGGCACCGGCCAGGATCGTTTCCCGTACCGGGTGGTGTTCAGCGAGTTCAATGCCGGCAACCTGATCACCCAGGCGATCAACGCCGACGCCATCGATGTCGGCGCCTGGAGCGAGATCCCGCTGGTGTTCGCCGCCGCCGCGCATTCCGACGTGCGGGTGGTCGCCGTCATGGAAGGACCGACCACCGGCCAGGCGGTACTGGTTCCGAAAGGCTCGGCGGCGCGCTCGATCGCCGACCTCAAGGGTAGGCGCGTCGGCTACATACGCGCCACCACGGCGCATTATTTCCTGATCCGCATGCTGGCACAGCACGGGCTCGGCTTCAGCGACATCCAGCCGGTGGCGCTGGGCATGAGCGCCGGCCTGACCGCGATGAAGTCCGGCGCGCTGGATGCCTGGGCGACCTACGGCTACGCGATCCCGGAGATCATCCAGCAGACCGGTGCGCGCGTGCTGCAGAACGCGGTCGGCATCCTGTCGGGCAACTACCTGATCGGCGCCAATCCGCGCCGGCTGGGCGATCCGGCCTTCCGCGCCGCCACGGCCGACTACATCGAGCGGCTGGGCCGGGCCTACACGATCCTCGACGCCGACAAGGTGCGCTGGGCGAAGCTGGTGGCACCGGTGGTGGACGTGCCCGAGCCGTACGTGCTTGCCACCCTGCGGGAGCAGGAGCGGCCGTACCGCCTGCGCGCCATCCGGGCCACCGACATCGCCAGTGCCCAGGACGTGTCGGACGTCTTCGCGCGCGCCGGGCTGCTGCCGCCCGGCGTGCGGGTTACGCCCTACTTCACGGATATCCTGAGCCCGCTGCTGAACGCCTGAAGATCCGGTCGCCGCCGTAGCCGGGTTGCCCGGCGGCGACCGGTCGGCAGGGAATTCGTGTTCAGTCCAGCAGGTCGGGTTCGGCGGCGGTGATCAGCTCGTAGAGCGGCTGGAACGAGAACGCGCCGCCGCGATGGGTGCCGGTCTGGCTCGCGGTATGCAGGGCGATGTCGTGCGCGATCGGCCTGGGCTTGCCGGCGGCATCGGCGAGCAGCTGTGCATGGGCGGCGTTGTCCATCGCGATGAACCACCAGGCGGCGGCCTCGACCGTGGGGCCGACGGTGAGCAGGCCGTGGTTCTGCAGGATCAGCGCTTTCTTGTCGCCGAGCGTCCTGGCAAGCCGCACGCCCTCGCTCTCGTCCAGCACCACGCCGGTGAACGGATCGAACAGCGCATGGTCCTGGTAGAACGCGCAGGCATCCTGGGTCAGCGGATCGAGCAGCCGGCCGAGGGTGGAGAACGCCTTGCCGTACGTGCTGTGGGTGTGGGCCGCTGCTATCACGTCCGGACGCGCCGCATGGATCGCGGAATGGATGGTGAAGCCGGCGGTGTTGATCGGCTGGTCGCCGATCAGGATGCGGCCCTCGTGGTCGACCAACTGCAGGTCGGACACCCGGATCTGGCCGAAATGCCTGGCCAGCGGATTGATCCAGAACTGCTCGGGGAACTCCGGATCACGCGCGGTGACATGGCCGGCCAGGCCCTGGTCGAAGCCGTAGCGCGAGAACAGCCGGAAGGTGGCGGCGAGCTGCTGCTTGCGATGCAGCCGCTCCTCCTCGAACGTCGCCGCGGGCGGGCGCTCGCGGAGTTGGAACTGGCGCGGCGCGCTGCCTGGCTGCCGGGTACCGGTGATGGCGTTCATCGCAAACTCCTGTCTGGATCGGGGGATCAGGCGGCGGCGGTATGGTTCGGCCTCACGCGGCGGCGGCCTGGTTCGGCCTCACGCGGCGGCGGCCTGGCCAGTCTCGCGGGCGACCAGCGCCCGGACGCGCGGCAGCAGGTCGCGGCCATAGAGGAAGGCGTCGAGCAGCGGATCGAAGCCGCGTATCAGGAAGGTGGTGATGCCGAGCCGGTAGTAGTCGAGCATGGCGTCGGCCACCTGGTCCGGGGTGCCGACCAGCGAGGTCGAGTTGCCCTTCGCACCTACGAGGGCGGCGATCCCGGTCCACAGCCGCTTGTCCAGCCGCGTGCCCTGCGCCGCCGCCGCCAGCAGCCGGCGGGAGCCCTCGTTCTGCGGCGCCTCCACCACCTTGCCCGACGCACGCTGCAGGTCGCGCGCCTCCTCGAGGATGCGGTCGGCGCGAGCCCAGGCGGCCTCCTCGGTGTCGGCGACGATCGGCCGCAGCGACAGCGAGAAGCGCGGCGTGCGGCCATGGGTGGCGGCGGCCGCGCGCACCCGGGACAGGCTCTCGCGCACCTGCTCGTAGGTCTCGCCCCACAGCGCGTAGATGTCGGCGTGCTTGCCGGCGACCGCGATCGCCTCGTCGGAGGACCCGCCGAAATAGATCGGGATGCCCTCCGGCCGGTACGGCTTGATCGCCGAGAAGGCGTTGCTGGTGCGATAGTAGCGGCCTGCGTAGTCGAACGGCCTGGTCGCGGCCCATTCCGCCCGCACCACGTCGAGATACTCGCTGGTGCGGGCGTAGCGCTCGGCCTTGGTGGTGTAGTCGCCATCCGCCTGCAGCTCGGTGTCGCTGCCGCCGGTGATGACATGCACCGCGACCCGGCCACGGGTGATGTGGTCCAAGGTCGCCAGCTGGCGGGCCAGGATGGTGGGGGCGTTGAAGCCGGGCCGGTGGGCGATCATCACCCCGAGGCGGGTGGTCACGCTGGCGGCATGCTGCGCCACCAGGATGCTCTCCGGCGAGGTCGAGTGGAACGCGAACAGGGTGCGGTCGAAACCCGCATTCTCGTGCAGCTTGGCCGCGGTCTCGACATGCACGAGGTCGATCGCCTCCGGCGGCGCCTTGATCGTCTCGGACTGGTTGGTGTTGCCGATATAGCCGATGAACTCGACAGCCATGCTGACCTCCACCCGGACATCGTGGACCGGGGCATGTGGAACCGGGACATAAAAGACCGGAAACGATCGTGGATTCTGGATGGGCCGCTTAAACCACGTTGATATAGCGCGCTCCAAACCACTATTGTCAAAGCGACGATTTCACGATGCTCATGGAAGTCGCACAGGAGGTCGGAGTGCAATCGACAACGCGACACAACGTGATGCCGCTGCGGGCAGTGGCCGGCCCGGCCATCCGGCCGAAGCACATGGCGACCAACGTGCCGACCGATCTGCTGCGCTCGTTCATCGCCATCGTGGATGCCGGATCGATGGCGCGCGCCACCGGCGTGATCCTGCTGACCCAGTCGGCCCTGAGCCTGCAGATGAAGCGGCTGGAGGATCTGCTGCAGCAGAGGTTGTTCCAGCGCAGCGGGCGCTCGCTGCTGTTGACGGCGGCCGGCGAGGAACTGGTCAGCCTCGGTCGCCGGCTGCTGGCGCTGAACGACCGTATCGTCGCCTCGCTGGGCAGCGAGCCGGAGCCGGAGCCGCTGCAGCTCGGGCTGGTGCAGGACTTCGCCGATACCGTGCTCCCCGGCGTCCTGGCCTCGTTCGGGGCGAGCCATCCGCGGTGCCGCCTGCAGGTCCGGGTCGCCGGGTCGGCGGAGCTGCTCGACCGCTTCGAGGCGTCGCGGCTCGATGTGGTGATGTGCGTCGGGCGCCACGGGGAGTTGCGCCACGGCACCAGCGAGGTGGTGGCGGACGTGCCGATGCGCTGGATCGGCAATCCTGCGCTGGTGGATGCCGAGGAGTTGCCGCTGGTCCTGCTGGAGCCGCCCTGCGCCTTCCGCACCGCCCTGCTGGAAAGCCTGGACCGCGCCGGACGTCCGTGGCGGATCGTGCTGGAAACCTCGACCTTGCCCGGATTGCGGGCGGCGTTGCGCGCGGGCATCGGGATCAGCTGCCGGACTACCGGCTATGCCGTCTCGGAGGAACTGCCGCTGCTGGCGCCGGGCAGCCTGCCGCCTCTGCCCCGGATCGACTACGTGCTGCTCAACCGCGCGCCGGAGCGGGCGCCGGCGCTGGAAATCGCCCGTCTGCTGACGGAAGCCGTCAGCGCTCGTCCCGCTTCAGCCTAGCCTTCGCGGCGTCGATCTCGCTGGTGCCGGGGTGTTCCGGCGCGAGATCGGGGGGATTGTCCGGAAAGCCGCCATGAGAGTCGGTGCGGCGGCGCTTGTTGTCTTCCTGACCTGGCTTGGTCTCGTAATCGGTTTCTTTCGGGCCTTCTGCGTCGGTCATCGCCTGCGGTCCTGCTGCATGTCGAGGCGATAACCCGGATCTGCCGCGGCGGCTTTTCCAGCCGGATGTCACAGATGCTTGTGCCTTGCGGCTGCACCGGCACGCCCGATATGGGAAACACCTGGTTCTGGCAGCGGTGCAGGGGCTACCCGGCACAATTGCGTCAACGTAGCGACGGGTTGCCGTCGGGCATTCCATTCCCGCTCGAGCCGGGGCATATCACGGCGTGCGATCCCGATCGAGGGAGCGGGCTGATGCCGCGTCCGGTCCCGGTGTCGCAAGTCATTCATGACCGGGAAGGTCAGGGTCCTCTGTCAGGCAGGGGGTCCAATTTCGCGCGCCCAGTTCGCGCAGCACGTGCAGGAGGCATTCGAAGATGGTCAAGCGTCGCAAAGAGGAAGAGATAGCCGGCGTCCTGGAATTCGAGGGGCGGACCAGCGAGGATCCGGAATTCCTGGAGTGGGTAGCCGGGCACAAGGCGACCAACGGCGGCAAGATCCGGGTCAGCCAGGGCGGTCGCGGCGTTCGCGTCATGTTCGCCAAGGAAGCCGACATGGTGCTCTGGCAGGCACGATCCGATCAGGCCGCGAAGCGTAAGAAATCCGCAACATCCTGAGGCGAACTTCGCTACCTACCGGGAGTTGTATGTGCTCTAGGCAGAGCCAACCGGTGGGACTCAACAGAGCGTGTGCATTCTGCTCGTCGAAGACGAGGCGATGATCCGGGAGATCATGGCCGAAAGCCTGCAGGATGCAGGCTTCGAGGTCATGCAGGCCGAGGATGGCGAGCGGGCGGCGGATCTGATCCGTCATCCCCCGCTGGTCTTCTCTGCCCTGGTGACCGATTTCCATATGCCGGGCACCATCGATGGCGCCGGCGTCGCCGAGTGCATGAGGCGATGCTGGCCCACCGCGCCGGTGGTGATCGCATCCGGCCGTCCGGAGGTGTTCCGCCCCCACTGGCAGAGCCAGCACGGCTACGGTCTGCTCCGCAAGCCATACCTGCCGCACCAGCTGGTCGAGATGATGCGCAGGCTGCTGCCACTGCCGCCCCGGGCCACGCCATAGCCGACTGGCGGATCCGCATCTGCGCGGCGTTGGCCGGATCGCTTGCCGGATGCGCGATCGGACCAGTCCGGTGCGTGCCGGGAGCGCTGCCCCCGGATCAGGACCAGGTCACCGTCATCGATCAGGGCTGGCACACGTCGATCGCCCTGCCCGCACGAGAGCTGAGCGGCGGACTCGCGGTGTATCGCCGCATCTTCCCCGGGGCCGCCTACTTCGTGTTCGGCTTCGGCAAGCGGACCTTCATGATTGCGCCGGTCGAGGAGCCCGGAGAATGGCTGCTCGGCCCGTTTCCCGGGCCTGGCGCCATCCAGGTGGAGGGACTGTCGGCGCCCGCCTCGGTCGCCTACCTGCCGCCGGTCACCACCGTGACGCTCCCGCTCCCCGCAGATGGCGCGCACCGCATCGCCGAGGCGATCTGGGACAGCCTCAGGCACGAGGCCGACGGCATGCCGGTCAGTATCGCTGCCCGGCCATGGCACGGGACGCTGTTCTACGCCACCACCGCCAGTTACGGGCTGGACCACACCTGCAACGCCTGGACCATGGAGATGCTGCAGCGTGGCGGCGCCCTGGCAACCGCCGGCAGCGTCGTGCTGGCAAGCCAGGTCATGTACCGGGTGCGTGACACGCGGGGCAGCGTATGTCCGCTGCCGCCTGGCGGGAAGGCGGCAGCGCGGTGATGTCGGGCGTCAGTTCGGGCAGGGCGGCGCGGTACCATCCGTGCAGGCCGGGACCTTGGCCCCGGACGGCATGATCACGTAGACCGGGCGAGCCGGGGCCGAGCCGCCGCTCGACGAGAAGCAGCCAGCCAGCAGGCCGGTCATGCTCACGACCACGATCGCGCGCCCCATCGTCGACATCACTCGTGCGCTTCTCATCATCTTCTCCTGTGCCATACCGTGGGACGGTTCCTACTGCAGCGGCAGGCCGTTGCAACCCACCAAGGCCTCGCTCAGGCAAGCTTGTTCGCGCAGGCTTGTCCCCGCCACGCCATCGCGACAGCATGCCGGCCATGCCCGATCTTCCAGACCTGCGTGACCCGGCGATACCCGCCACCGTCGTCATGGCCGCACTCGGCCTGCAGCCGCATCCCGAAGGCGGCCATTACCGCGAGGTCTGGAACCCGGCCGATGCGGATGGCGGCCGTGGCGTCGTCAGTTCCATCCTGTTCCTGCTCGCCGCGGGAGAACGCTCGCACTGGCACCGCGTCGATGCGACCGAGATCTGGTTCTGGCAGGGCGGCGCTCCCCTGCTGCTCGGGATAGCCGGGCCGGTCGCCGGCCGGCGGACGATCCGGCTCGGTCCGGACCTCCGGAGCGGCGAGGCGCCGCAGGGACTGGTGCCATCGGGCGCCTGGCAGGAGGCGCGCAGCCTGGGTGCCTGGACACTGGCCAGTTGCGTCGTGGCGCCGGCATTCCGCTTCGCCGGATTCGAGCTTGCGCCGTCCGGCTGGGAGCCACCACCGGGTCCAGCATGAGGTTCGGGGGCCGGCACGTGGAGCGGGCGGAGGGAATCGAACCCTCCTCGGTAGCTTGGAAGGCTACTGCATTACCACTATGCTACGCCCGCGCAGGAGACGTGCTGCGCTTCTAGCGCCGCGACCTGCCGGGCTGCAAGCCTCGCTTCCCGGCGCGGGCAGCGCAAGCGGCGCCGACGCGACAGGGTCTTGACTTTGCACCGCGCTCAGCTTCTTTACGCCCCCTGCGCCGGGTTCAGGCAGCGGTCCGGCCCACCTTCGCGGGTGCGGCAGGATGGCGGTGAAGGCGGCGATGCAGGGGTGTAGCTCAATTGGCTAGAGCGCCGGTCTCCAAAACCGGAGGTTGCGGGTTCGAGACCCTCCGCCCCTGCCACTTGCCCGCCCGGCCCGGCGGACCCGGTTCAACAGGTTCGGGTTGCCGGGTTCATCCGGTTCGGTTTGGTCGAGTTCTGGAAGGTGCGGCGTGACGGTCAGTCCTGCGAAATTCGTGCGCGAGGTGCGGTCGGAGGTGACGAAAGTCACCTGGCCGACGCGGCGTGAGACGCTGGTAACGACCGGCCTCGTGCTGGCGATGGCGGCCATAACGGCAGTCTTCTTCTTTGCGGTCGACCAGATCATCGGCCTGGGCGTGCGCGCCCTGTTCGGCCTGGGAGGCTGAGGAGCGGGTCATGACGAAGCGTTGGTATGTCGTTCACGTCTATTCTGGCTTCGAGAAGAAGATCGCCCAGCAGATCAAGGAGCAGGCCGCCCAGAAGGGCCTGGCCGATCATTTCGACGAGGTGCTGGTGCCCTCCGAGGAGGTGCTCGAGGTGCGGCGCGGCCAGAAGGTCAGTGCCGAGCGGAAGTTCTTTCCCGGCTACGTGCTGGTCAAGATGGAGCTGACCGACGACGCCTGGCACCTGGTCAAGGACACACCCAAGGTTACCGGCTTCCTGGGCACCCGGATGCGTCCGTCGCCGATCAGCGAGGCCGAGGCCGAGCGGATCATGAAGCAGACCCAGGAGGGTGTGGAGCGTCCGCGTCCGTCCGTGCTGTTCGAGATCGGCGAGCAGGTGCGTGTCGCTGACGGCCCGTTCACCAGCTTCAACGGCACCGTCGAGGATGTCGACGAGGAGAAGGGTCGCCTCAAGGTCAGCGTCTCGATCTTCGGCCGCTCCACCCCGGTCGATCTCGAATACGGCCAGGTCGAGAAGGTCTGAGGCCTGCGTCCACTGCCGGCCGATAGTTGGCCGGAAGCGGGGCGGTAGCTCTCGGGGCGGCTGCCCCGGCTGTCAGGCGGGGGGCAGCGCGGCCGGGGGAACCGTCCGTGCCATCGTGGCGATCTGGTCGGCGACCTGTCCGACCAGAGCGCTGAGCGCGCCCACCAGCTCCGAAGTGCCCGGACCGGTCGGCTCGAGATGCAGATGCAGGGACCGGGTGATCCCTGGACCGCTATCCGGCTTGTGCACCGAGATGGTCGCCTGCAACTCGGCACGGCCCTCGGTATCGGCGGCAAAATGCTCCACATCCAGCTCCACCAGAAGCGCTGGCGAGTTCGAGATCGCGCTGCCCTGGGTGAACACGGCTGTGCCGGGCAGTCGCTGGTTGAGGTCGAGCGCCAGCGTGCGGCCGATCAACTCGTCCAACGAATCCGCCCAGGCGGCGTCCTTGATGGTGACCAACCGGTAGTCCGCGTTGTTGCGCACGATGTGGTCACGCTGCAGGCTCGGCGTGATGGTCGGTGTCCGCACCTCGAGGTTCAACGGCCCGCCCGGCGCCGCCGTCCCGGGTATGAAGGCCAGCGTGTAGTAGGTCGGGTCCGAACCACCGCACGCAGCCAGCGGCAGCCCCGCCCCGCCCAGCATCGCGCACGCGATCAGGTTGCCCAGCAGGGCGCGACGGTGGAGCGACGATACGGCCGGCAGTGTGGTCATGGGGTGCTCCGGCCGAAGATCAGCGACGAGGGATGGCGGTTCAGGTAGTCGGTAAGCGCTCGGATGGAGCGTGCCGTCGAGCCCAGCTGGTCGAGGGTTCGCTGCAGGCTGTTGTGGAAGTCCGAGTTGCCGCCGTAGGACGCGAGCGCGCCATTGGCGTTGTCGATCGCTTTCTGCAACTGATCCGAGATCGCCGGCAGCTTCCGCATGAATGGCGTCAGGCCCTGGTCGGCGTTCTTCACCAGGTGATTGGTGCTGGCCAGCGTCTGGTCGAGTTCCACCAGTGCCTGCTTCAGCTGCGGGCTGGCCACGGTGGCGTCGGCATGGGCGAGCAGGCTGCTCAGGCTGTCGCCGATCTGCGACAGCGGCAGCGCCGCCAACTTCGCGGACACCGTCGACAGGCTGTCCATGATCCCGGCCATGCCTCCCGGCTGGCTCGGCAGCACGATGGCATCGCCCTCGAGCGAGATCTTCTCGGGCTGCGCCTTGGGCACGAAGGCCAGCGAGATCATGGCGCTGCCGGTCAGCAGGTTGGAGGTATCGGTCTCGGCGCGCAGGCCGCGATTCACCATGGCCTGGGTGATGGTGAAGATCGAGTTGCCCTGCATCTCCTGCTCGGACAGCACCCGCTCGGGCTGCACCTCCATCGCCACCCGCACCTGGGCATCACCGGTGTTCTGGTCGATCTCCAGCTTGACCTCGGTGACCTCGCCGACCTGGATGCCGAACATCTCGACCGGACTGCCGGTATCGAGACCCTTCACCGAGGAGCGCAGGTAGGTCACGACCTGGACTCGCTCGTGGTAGCCGGCAGTGTCGGCAGCCTGCTTGCTCTCGTAGAGCTTGAACACGGTGCCGCTTGGTGCCTGCTCGGCGTGCAGGCCGCGGCGTTCGCTGGGCAGCCCGAAGGCGACGCCGCCCGATATCAGCGCCTGCAGGCTCTCGACCTGGAGGTGCAGCCCGCTGCTGCCGCCGAAGTCGACCCGCAGCCCGGACACGTCCCAGAAGCGGGTGTCGCGGCGCAGGTAGCCATCGAATGGATGCTTGACGAAGACCTGCACCGGGATCGGGCCACGCCCGTCCGGCGGCAGCTTGTAGCCCAGCACCTCGCCAGCCTGCACGTCGCGGAAAAACACCGGCGACCCCTGGCCGATCGAGCCGAGCGACCCGGTCATCAGGGTGAAGGTCTGGCCGGGCTCGTCCGAACGGACCCCCGGCGGTGAATCCAGCCCGACGAAATTGGTCTGGCCCGGCTCGCCGCCGCCCTTGCCCGGATCGATGGCGATGAACGCCCCGGAGACCAGGGTCTCGAGGCCGCTGATGCTGGCGCCGTCGAGGCGCGGCCGAACGACCCAGAACTTGGCGTTCTTGGTCAGCATCGGCGCTGACTGCGCACGCATCTGCACGCGCACGTCGACATGCTGAAGGTCGCGGCTCAGCTCGATGCCCTCGACGGTACCGAGGCCGACCGACTTGTGCTTGACCTGGGTCTGGCCGGCGGTGAGGCCGTCCGCGTCGTTGAACTGGATGGTGATCTCGGGACCGCGCCGCGAGATGGTCTGCCAGCCGAGATAGGCACCGATCGCGACAACGATGATCGGGATCAACCAGATCAGCGAGAACCGCGTCGGGCGTGCTCCGGCCTCCGGCACGCCGCCCTGGCCTGGGGGCGATCCGCCGCCCGATGATCCGCCCTGGCCGCCAGTAGCCTGGCCACCCGCTTGGCCACCTGCACCCTGGCCCGCCCCCTGCTGGCCCGGGGTGCCGCCTGTATTGCCGCTCACGCCTGTGCTGGCTCCGCCGTTGCGGGGCCCTGTGGCCGCCGCGTTTCTCCGAAGGCCGGCCCGTTCAGGCCGGCTGCGTCCCACATGACCCTCGGATCAAAGCAGTCGGCCGCAAAAATCGTCAGTATCACAACTGACGCGAAAGACATCATTCCCGCGTCGGCATTGACGTTCGCCAAGGCATTGAAGTGCACCACGGCCACCAGGATCGAGATCATGAACACGTCGATCATCGACCAGCGGCCGACAAAATCGATGATCCTGAAGATCTTGGACCTCAGCACCAGCCGGCTGGCGGACCCGCGCCAGGTGGCGAAGCACATTATGCAGAGCCCGAGCACCTTGAGCACGGGAACCGTGACGCTGGCGAAGAACACCAGCAGGGCAAGCGGCAGCATGCCGGAGTCGTAGAGTTCGCCCACACCCTGCAGGATGGTGTGATCGCCGCCGCGGCCGAGCTTGATGATGGTCATCACCGGGAAGGCGTTCGCCGGCAGGTAGAGCACCACGGCGCTGAAGATCAACGCCATGGTCCGCCTTACGCTGTCCGGCTTGCGCCGGTACAGCCTGGCGCCGCAGCGTGGGCAGCCGCCGACGCAATCCTCGCAGGACAACCTCGCCTGCGAGACCGACACCAGGCCGCAGGACAGGCAGGAGACCATGTGCTCCGGCGGCGGCGGCACCTCCTCGAGGTCGATCTCCGGACCGAACGGGCGCTGCACCGGGTGCCGGTGCGCCAGCCGGACCTTGCGGCGTGACCAGATCACGTCGGTGTCCAGCGTCGAGTCCGTTACGCCGAGTGTCAGCATCAGGCCGCCAAGCGCATACACCGCGGTGCCGACCTGGATGTCCGCAAGGTCGATCAGCTTGGTGTAGGCGACCAGCACGCCAAGCATGTAGACCTCGATCATCGACCAGGGCCGTAGCCGGTCGTACCAGCGCATCATCGACGTCACCCGCAGCGGCAGCCGGTGATGCAGGGCGCCGAACAGGATGCCCAGCATGAGCATGATGACGATCGCGGGGAACACGATGGTGACCAGCGCGATCAGTCCGCCGGCCAGTCCCCAGCCATCGCGAAGCAGCTCGATCGGCCCGGTGAACAGGGTGATGGTGCGGCTGCGGCCATAGATGCTGATGGTCATGAGTGGCTGGGTGATGCTGAGCAGGTAGAGCACCAGCGAGGTCAGGCAGAACGCGAGCGGGGTGGCGATCGGCGGATTGGTGCGGCGTCGGCCGAGCATGGTCTCGCAGCGGCTGCAATGCATGATCTGCCCAGGTTGCAGGTCGGTCGACCGCTGCACCAGGCCGCAGACCGGGCACTCGCAGAATTGCGGCATCGCGCGCAGGGAGGAAGAGGGCGGCCGCAGCATGGCGCCGAGACGGGCCGAACGGGTGCTCACAGCACGGTCGCCCGGGCGGCGGAAATCAGGTCGGGCACCGGGCGGTCTCCGTGTCAGGCGCCCGGGCAAATGGTGCGGGGCAGCGCGGTCGACAAGCAATCTGGCACAGAAACATCAACAGGCCATGAAAGACCGCAGGTTGCAGCAGCACCGGGGAGTTTGTATAGGGCGCATGCAGTCTGCCGACATAGCTCAGGGGTAGAGCAACTGATTCGTAATCAGTAGGTCCTCGGTTCAATTCCGAGTGTCGGCACCATTGCGAGCCGAAGATGCAGGCCATCCCCGCGCTGCCAGCCCGGGCAGACCCCGCCGGTGCACGCTGATCAGGGCCGCGAGCACGATACGCCCGCGACTGGTGCGAACCGGGCGTGTCCGGGGTTTACGTGCCCGGCGCCGCAGGCAGAGGAGACTGCCGCCGCCGCGGGTGGCTCGGGGGCGGCCACGACCCTGCCGCGGCCCGCCTGCTTGGCGGCGTAGAGCGCCTTGTCTGCCGCCAGCAGCATTTTCCCGGCGTCGCGGTGCGGCGGTGCGCAGGCGTATCCGATCGAGCCGCCGATGGTGAACTCCGCGCCTTCCAGCACGACAGGTGATGCAAGGGCCGAAAGGATGCGCATCCCCAGCCGTTGCGGCGCGCTCGGCGGGAACGGGCCACGCATCAGGATGGCGAACTCGTCGCCGCCGAGCCGCCCGGTCAGGTCGGTCGGCCGGATGACGCTGCGCAGGCGGCAGGCGACGTCGCGGAGCACCGCGTCTCCCTGCGCGTGCCCGTATGTATCGTTGATGATCTTGAAGCGGTCGAGATCCAGGCAGAGCACCGCGCACCCGGTGCCGGCGCCCGCGGCCTGCACGGCACGCTGCAGTTCCGGTTCGAACCAGGAGCGGTTGGCCAGGCCGGTCAGGGGGTCGTGCAGCGCCGCGCGTTGCATCTGCTGCAGGCTGTGGTGCAATTCCAGGACCGATCCCACTCCGGTGGCCAGGGCGGCAAGCTGCCGGCGGCCGGCGGCATCCATCAGGCGCGGCCGCACATCGATGATGCACAGCGTGCCGAGCGCATGCCCTCTCGCCCCGACGATGGCGGCTCCGGCATAGAACCGGATGTGCGGACTGCCGGTGACCAGATCATTGTCGGCGAACCGCGCATCCAGCCGGGCATCCTCGACCACCATGACCTCGTGCGGGGCCAGGATGGCGTGGGCGCAGAACGACATCTCGCGCGACGTCTCGCAGACCGCACCGAGACCGATCTCTGCCTTGAACCACTGGCGCTCCGCATCGATCAGGGAGACCAGCGCGATCGGCACCTCGAAGAACGCAGCCGCGAGTTCCACGAAAACCTGGAACCGTGGGTCCACCGGAGTGTCGAGGATCTCGTAGGACAGCAGCTCGGCTAGGCGGTCGGCTTCATCTCGTGGGGTCGCGGCCATGGGCATAGGCGTCGGTCCCGAAGGGGTGAGGACGCCGACTATGCCTGTTGCCCGTTAATGCCCGGTGAAGGGATCCCGATAACCGGTCACAACCCGCCAAGCACCACGCGCAGCTTCTGCGCCAGCTCGTCGCGGCGATACGGCTTGTTCAGCACCGGCAGGTCCTGGCCGATCGCCTGCCCGGCAGCGCCATCGCCGACATAGCCGGAGGTGAGCAGCACCTTCAGCCCGGGCCGCAGCCGTTGCGCCTCGACCGCCAGCTGCGCGCCGTTCATGCCCCCCGGCATCACCACGTCGGAGAACAGGATGTCGATCCGCTCCGGCCCGCGCAGATGCTCCAGCGCCTCGCGGGCGTTGCGCGACACCACGACCTTGTAGCGCAGCTCCTCCAGGCTCTCGACGGCCATGCCGAGGACCTGCTCGTCATCCTCGACCAGCAGCACGGTGTCGCCGATGGACGCCCGGCGCAACGGCACCATGCCCGCCGCATCCTGCCGCTCCTCGACCATTTCATCGTTGGAACGCGGGAAATGAAGCCGGACACTGGTGCCGACGCCGGGCGTGCTGTCGATGACGACGTCGCCGCCGGCGCTTCGCATGAAGCCGTAGACCTGGCTCAGGCCGAGGCCGGACCCCTTGCCGACCTCCTTGGTGGTGAAGAATGGCTCGAACGCCCGCTTGAGGGTCTCGTTGTCGATGCCGGCGCCGCTATCGGTCACGCAGACCATCACGTAGGCGCCGGGCGCGATGCCGCGCTCGGCGACAGCCTCGGTCGGCAGATGGACGTTGCGGCATTCCAGGCGGATGGTGCCACCGTCCGGCATCGCGTCGCGCGCGTTCACCACCAGGTTCAGCACCGCGGACTCGAATTGCGCCGGATCGACCCGTACCGGATGGACCGCCGGATCGAGCTCCACCTGCAGGTCGATCGCCTCGCCCACGGCGCGCTGCGCCAGCGCCCGGAACTCCAGCAGCAGCCGGTTCGGATTGAGGGTCTCGGGGCGCGACATCTGCCGGCGCGAGAAGGCCAGCAGCTGCTGGGTGAGCTGCTCGCCGCGACGCGCCGCCGTCATCGCCGCCTCCGCCAGCCGCACGATGCGGTCGGTGCGATCGGGGCGGCGGATCATCATGTCCAGGCCACCGACGATGACCGTCAGCAGGTTGTTGAAGTCATGCGCGACGCCGCCGGTGAGCTGGCCGATCGCCTCCATCTTCTGCGCCTGGTGCAGAGCATCCTCGGTGCGCCGTCGGTCGGTGGTGTCCATCACCACGCCGGCCATACGCACCGGCTCGCCATCCTCAGCGTATTCGACACGGCCACGGACGTCGATCCAGCGCACCGCGCCATCGCCGCGCCTGATGCGGCACTCGATCTCGAGCCCGCCATTCAAGATCGCACGGTCGAACGCACGCCCGACCGCGTCGCGATCCTCCTCGACGACATGCCGCAGGAAGATCGCGCGTCCCCACTTCGGCTGCTGGCCCTCGACCGGCAGGCCGAAGATCCGGTCGTGCCGGCGAGAGCGGCGCGCAGTGTCGTGGCGGAGGTCCAGGTCCCACGATCCCATGCCGGCGCTGTCGAGGGCGAAGGCCAGTGTCTCGCGCGCCGCCTCGAGTTCGCCGGTGCGCTCGGCGACGCGCAGCTCCAGCGTGTCGTTGAGCTGCCGCAGCGCATTCTCGCTCTGCTCGCGACCGGCCAGCAGGTCGCGCGTCTGGTATTGCCGCCGCCGCGCCCGCAGCGCCGAGGTCGCGGCACTGGTCAGGGTCTCGGCGTTGATCGGTCGCTCGAGCAGCACGACGTTGCCCAGTCGATCGAGCAGGGCTGCGGCGCGCGGCGGCCTCGAACCGGTCTGCCGTGTGGCGAGCACGATAAGCGGCAGGTCCGACCACGACGGCTGGCCTGCGATCCAGTCGAGCACCGGCTCGAGATCCGCACCGGACAGGCTCTCCTCGGTGACCACCGCGCCGCCGATGTTGCCATCCAGGCTCTCGCGCAGGCCGGCGAGGCCGGCACATACCGTGCAGACGATCCCGGTGCGCTGCAGCACCTGCCCGATAATGGCGGCGTCGCGCCCCCGCGGCGCGAGGATGGAAAAGTGCTCGGGCAAGACGCCTAGTCCGACGCCCCCGCAGGCCGTCCGGCTGCCGGCGCCAGCAGGTCGAGATCGCCCTTGTAGGATGGCAGGCCGCTCAGCACGCCCTCGAAGTCGTGCAGCGCCTCGCCGACCTGCAGCCCGTGCGGCCCGAGCTTGAATTCGCGGATGGTGCGCTCGTGCGCCCGGGTGCGGCTCTTCACCGTCGAGATCGCGGTCCGCACCTCGCCCCGGGCCTCGAAGAAGCGGAACAGCAGGATGCTGTCGCTGAGATAGCTGAGGTCGACATCCGACCGCACCTCGCCGATCAGGCCGTGCTGGCCGAGGATCATCACCGTGTTGGTGCCCTGCTGGTTCAGGTAGTTCAGCAGCTCGTGCATCTGCAGCAGCAGGTAGTGCTCGCCCGGCATCGCCTGCAGGTAGGCGTTGAGACTGTCCACCACGACGAAGGTCGCATGGCGCCCCTCCACCGCCTCGCGGACACGCCAGGCGAACTCGCCGGGCGACAGCTCGGCCGGATCGATCTGCTGGATGGTCAGCCGGCCGTCGTCGACATAGGGCTGCAGGTCCATCCCCAGGGCGGCGCTGCGCGCGATCAGGGTGTTGATGCCCTCGTCGAAGAGGTAGTACGTCGCGCGCTCGCCGCGACGCAACGCCGCCAGCATGCAGTTCACCGCGGTGGTGGTCTTGCCGACCCCGGAGGGCCCGGTGAGCAGCGTGTTGGTGCCGGCGACCAGACCGCCACCGAGCAGGGCATCGAGCCCCGCGTTGCCGGTGGAGTTCGGCACCGCCTCGAAGTCGCGGTGGTGCTGGTTGGCGACCAGGCGCGGAAACAGGTGCAGGCCACCGGTGTCCAGGATGAAGTCGTGGTAGCCACCGCGGAACTTGATGCCGCGCATCTTGACCACCCGCAGCCTCCGGCGCTCGGCGCCGAACTCGCGCGGCGCCTGCTCCAGCGAGATGACCCCGTGCGCGATGCTGTGCAGCTGCAGGTCGGTGGGCTCCGAGGTTCGGTCGTCGAGCAGCAGCACGGTGCATTGCCGGCTGGCGAAGAAGTGCTTGAAGGCGAGGATCTGACGACGGTAGCGCAACGGATTCTGTGCCAGAAGCCGCATCTCGGACAGGCTGTCGAACACCACGCGCGACGGACGCAGCTCCTCGACGCGCTGCATCACTTCCCGCGTGGTCTCGCCCAGCTCCACCTCGGATGGATGCAGGATGGATTGCTCGCGCTCGGGATCCAGGCCGACCTCTCCGACCATCTCGAACAGGGTCAGGTCCTCGAGCGACCAGCCATGGCTGGCAGCGACGGCGCGCAGTTCGTCGGCCGTCTCGGACAGCGTGATGTAGAGGCCCGGCTCGCCGCGTCGTGCGCCCTCCAGCAGGAACTGCAGCGAGAGGGTGGTCTTGCCGGTGCCGGGCGTGCCTTCGACCAGGTAGACGCGGTCCTTGGTCAGCCCGCCGCCGAGGATGTCGTCCAATCCCTGGATCCCGGTGGGGGCACGCGAGGCCTGCGGCAAGCCGCTGGGCAAGTCTTCAGGCATCATTCACCACGTGGACCGGAGGTCGTTTCCCCTACCATAGGCCTTCAGTCTTCAACAATCGCCGGCTGGCAGCCGCCGGGACCGCGTCTAGCCCTTGCTCTTGATCCACCACTTGACCGGCTGCGGCTCGCGGGTGCTGACCCGCGGCTTGGCCTGCTGGCGGCGGACCCTGGGTGGTATTGCGGCCGCCTCGGCAGGACCCGGCTGCACCCCGAGCGGCGCCGCGGCTTCGATCGCCTGAGCGGGGGCCTGGGCAGCGGCAGGCATGGCGGCCAGCGGGGCGGCAGGCGGCTCGGCCTTCTGTGCGAGCAGGGCGGCCGCTTCCTCCTGCGACACGCGCAGCGATGCGCGCGTCTCGTTCAGGTCGATCTCGAGATGCGCAAGACGGGTCTGCGCGTTCTGAAGGGCGAGCCGTGCCTCGGACAGGGCACGTTCGGCATCCTCGCGGGCACGCCGCTCGCGCGCCAGCTCGTCGCGGGCGGCATCGAGCACGGTGCGGCCCTGATCGCCGGCCTCGTGGTGGCTGCCCTGATGGCCCGGGCCATGCGCCTGTCCGGGGCCGTGCGCCTGGCGATCCCGCCCGGCATACTCGACCACGACATCGCCATCCTGGACGAAAGCCGGGCGCTTGAGCTTGTGCATCGGCGACGCAGCGCGGCGCTGCAGTCCCGCCGACCCGCCGCCGGACTGGGTCTGGCCGCCTTGGCGGAACGGATCGCCGTTGCGTCCGGCATCATGCTGCTGGGCGTCGTGCCCGGGCGAGGCGCCACCCATTCCGCGTCCCAGACGGGCGAGCGCCTGGCGGACGCCCTCTTCGGACAGCGAGGTCTCGGATTGATCGTCCGCGTCGGTCGTCCCGCGCAAGACTAGCTTCTCAGGCAAGCTGGATCCTATCGAACTTGGATAAAAACATAGAATTCATCTCGATCAGCGTTACGACGACATCGATCCCGCCGGCCTTCCGGCTACAGCCCGATCGTTGTCTCGTTCACGATGTGGACGAATACTTGCTGGATAGCAGCATTCCAAGGCGCCGACAACAACACGCGGCGCGAGTCCCGGCGGCGCTGTCGGGACCGCTAGCGACGCTCCAGGGCCGGGGCCTCGACCAGCCGGCGGTACAGATGCCAGGTGGCATGGCCGAGCACCGGGATCGCCACCGCCAGGCCGACCAGCAGCAGCAGTCCGCCGATCAGCAGCGACACCGCCACGATCAGGCCCCAGAGCAGCATCGTCAGGGGATTGCGCGCCATCACCGCGAGCGAGGTGCGAATCGCCGTCGGCACGTCGACGTTGCGATCCAGTATCATCGGGAACGACACCACGCTGATCGACAGGGTCAGGATCGCGAACAGCAGTCCCATGAAGTTCCCGAGAACAATCAGTATCAGTCCCGAGGCACTGACCATCTGGTATGTCATCTCGGACAGCGATCCCATGCTGTCGGGGTCGAACAGCGCGGTATAGGTCGAGCGCGCCACCACCATCCACAGCATGAATACTACCAGCAGTACCAGCGCCATCTGGATGATGTGCGGCAGCGCCTTGGACTGCAGCACGGCGAAGGCATCCCGCCAGGACACCGGCAGGCGGCGCTCGCGTCGCCGGCTGATCTCGTACATGCCAAGCGCCGCCACCGGGCCGATCAACGCGAAGCCGGTGGCCATCGGGTAGAACAGCGGCAGGACCCGGTAGCCAGCGGTCAATTTTGCAGCCAGCACGGCGACCACAGGATAGATCACGCAGATGAAGGCGAGCTGCGTCGGCACCTGGCGGAAATCATCGAAGCCGGCGCGCAGCGCCGCGAACAGGTCGGCGGGGGAGATACGCCGGATGACGACCGCAGGAGCCCGCTCACGCCGAGCCGTCAGGGAAACACCCATCACGCACTCCGTCACGACTGGAACCGGCTCCAGGGCCACGCAAGACTAGCATCGTTCCGGTCCCGCGCCAGGACTATCAGGGACGACGGGGTCCGCTCCGGCCCGGGCGTGCAGCGCCATCACGACCGAGTTCGCCCGCGGTTGCCACAGGCCGCGGGCGATGGCGTCGCAGAAGCGGGCGTGCATGTCGGCCCGGGCGTCCGGGTTGCTCCGCCGCAGGAAGTCGTCGACCGCCGGATCGCCCAGGGTGGCCGCGTACACCAGCTCGTACTGGCGGTCGAGCCGGTCCGGCAGGGTCCGCCCGAATGCGTGCAACCCGGCGACGCCGCGGGCGATCTCGGCGGCGCCGCGATAGCCGTGCCGCATCATGCCGGCGAGCCAGTCCGGATTGGCCAGCCGACCACGGGCGACGCGCGCCACCTCCTCGGCGACGCCACGAAGCCGCAGGGCATCCGGCCGGCTGCTGTCGGCATGATAGAGGGCAGGCGCGGCGCCGAGCAGGGCGGCGGCGGCGGCATAGCCACCTTCGTGGGCCGCGTAGTCCGGACTGTCGAGCACGTCGGTGCCGGCATGGTCCTGCTGGTGCAGCAGTGCCTGGCTGGCGGCGACACGTTCGGCGAAGGCATTTCCCGCAGGACGCCCGGCGGCGACGTCCGCGCCGGCATAGGCGGTCGCGGAGGCGTCCAGGTAGGCCTGCCCGATGGCGTCGCGTCCGGCGTTGCCCAGCACGACCAGGGCGCCGGCGCCGTAGGCCCCCGCCGCCGGGCCGAAGATGCGCGCCGGCGCCGCCTCGCCGAGTGCCGCAAGCGGATTGAACTCGGGGCTCTCGCCACGCGAGGCCACCGCGCGCACCGCCTCGTCGAACAGGAGCATCTGCGCCTCGAAGCTGTCGCGGAACAACCCGGACACGCGCAGCGTCACATCGACGCGCGGGCGGTCGAGGAGTGCCAGCGGCACGATCTCGATCCCGGTGACGCGGCCGGATCCCTCGTCCCAGACCGGCCTCGCCCCGATCAGCACCAGCGCCAGCGCCAGGTCCTCGCCGCCGGTGCGCAGCGTGGTGCTGCCCCACAGGTCGATCACCAGCGAGGCAAGCTCCTCGCCGCTCTGCTGGCGATGGCGCTCCAGCAGCAGCGACGCCATCCGCTCGCCCAGCACCATCGCGCCGCGGGTCGGCACCGCGCGTGGATCGATCGCATAGAGGTTGCGCCCGGTCGGCAGCACGTCGAGCCGGCCGCGGCCGGGTGCGCCGGCCGGTCCGGCTGGCACGAAGCGGGCGTCGAGGGCTGCCAGCAGCGCCTCGCCCTCGCCCCGCACGGATGCCTCCAGGGCGGCATCGACCTGCGCGGGGTCGGCCGCCGGGGTGCCGGCGAGCAGGCTGTCGCGCAGGGCACCGAGGGCCGGCGGCGTCTCGCCGAACACGTGCAGCCCGTCGCGTATCTGCAGGTCCTTCACGTCGCACAGCCAGGCATCGAGCCGGGCCAGCGCCTGCTCGTCGTCGAGCTCGCGGTCGGCGCCGCTCTCGGCAAGCAGGCCGAGATCGCCGGCACGGGTCAGGATCTCCTGGCGCAGCATGGCGCCACGGCGGCGATCGAGGCCGTCGGCGGCGGCATAGTCGTCGATCAACCGCTCCAGCGCGCGCGCGCCCTCGCCCGCCTGCGCCTGCACCATCGGCGGGGTCAGGTGGCCGATGCAGACCGCGCCCAGCCGCCGGCGCGCCACCGCGGCCTCGCCCGGGTTGTTGACGATGAACGGATAGATCACCGGCAGTCCGCGCGTGAGGGCCACCGGCCAGCACTCCGACGACAGCGCCGCCGCCTTGCCGGGCAGCCATTCCAGGGTGCCGTGGGTGCCAAGATGCACCATCGCGTGGATGTCCAGCCCGAGGCGCAGCCAAAGCATGAAGGCGACGTAGGCGTGTCGCGGTGGGGTGTCGGCGTCATGGTAGCCGGTGCGGCGGTCGCCGCTGCTGCCGCGATCGGGCTGCACCGCCAGCGTGACGTTGCCGAACCGCAGATGGCGCAGGCGGAAGCTGCCCCCCGAGCAGGCAGGGTCCCGGCCGGGCGCGCCCCAGGTGCTGTCGAGCGCGTCGTTCAGGGTGTCGGGCAGGGTAAGGCGCAGCCGGGCATACTCGTCGAGCGACAGGAACGGCGCCGGTTCGGCATGGCACAGCGCGTCTGCCAGGCTGGTCTCGTCGCCCGGTGGCTCGACGCGATAGTCGGTGCAGTGCAGGCGATGCAGGATGGCGCGCAGGCTGGCGAAGCTGTCCAGCCCGACCGCGTGCGCCTGCTGGCCGCCGATGCCGGGATAGTCGGACAGCACGATGGCGATGCGGCGCTGCGGCGCCGGCGTGCCGCCGAGCCTGGCCCAGCCGGCGGCGCGGTCGGCGGCCAGCGCGACGCCGTCCGCATCCGGCCGGTTGATGGTCCGCGCGAGGCCGGCCGCCTCGCCGCCCCCGTCCTCGGCCGCCTTGAACGAGATCGCCGCGGTGAGCAGCCGGCCATCGAGTTCCGGCAGCACCACCTGCATGGCGAGGTCGGTCTGCGACAGGCCGCGGCTGCTCGCCTGCCAGGCCTCGCGCGCCGCCACCGCGAGCACGACCTGCAGCACCGGCACGCCGACGCAGTCGAGCGGCGATACCGAGGTCACGGGGTCCTTCGCCGAGAATGCGGTGGCGCTGAGGATCACCGCCGGACGCCAGGCGAGCAGGCGCGAGACCACGAAGGCCGCCGCCTCGGATTGCTTGAGGCTGCTGGCGAACAGCGCGCGCACCGCAAGCCCGCGCGCCCGCAGCGCCCCGGCCAGTGCCAGCACCGCGGTGACGTCGCCGGCGGCTAGATGCGAGCGGTAGAACAGGATGACGGCCAGGGGAGCGCCGGCCGGTCGTGGTCCGGGCAGCTCGAATTCCCCGGCCTCCGGCAGTTCCTCCGGCATGGCGCCGTCATCCGCGTCCAGGCCTCCGAGATGGGCGGCGAGCGCCAGCGCGTGACGGGCGTTGCGGGTACCGCCCTGGCGCAGGAAGCCGTCCATGCGTTCCCAGTGCGCGGGCGATACCGTGCTCCATTCGGCGAGCCGCGGGTCGCGCCGCTCGCAGCCCGGCAGCAGCAGCAGCGCGATCCCATGCGTCCGGCAATGCGCCGCCACTTCCTCGACGCCGTAGCGCCAGTAGTCAAGGCCACCAAGAAGCCGGATCACCACGCACCGCGCCGGCGCCACCACCTGCTCGATCAGCAGGTCGACCGACATCGGATGACGCAGCCGCGACAGGCTCTCGAACCTGGTCGCGATGCCCGGAAGGTGTCCTGCCGCCTGCCGCCAGGTGCCGAGATCGCTGTCGGAGAACGACA
This sequence comes from Lichenicoccus roseus, assembly GCF_005844085.1. Classification (GTDB taxonomy): domain Bacteria; phylum Pseudomonadota; class Alphaproteobacteria; order Acetobacterales; family Acetobacteraceae; genus Lichenicoccus; species Lichenicoccus roseus. Next base: position 459,472 of record NZ_VCDI01000002.1, on the reverse strand, counting down.
GGAACAGCAACGGCGCGTCCGATGGTCCCGGATCGTACGCTGCCTCTGCCTCGTCGAGCGACCGGCTCTCGCGTACCAGCAGGTGCATCCGGAGCCCGGCCTCAGGCCGGCTGCAGCGCCGCCGCCGCGACGGTGCGTTCGATGGCGGCGCGGTCCAGGCCACGGAGGCCGATCACCACGATATGTCCGTCGCGCGGTTCGCCCGGCGCGAAGCCGCGGTCGTACTGCTGGCGGAACCGGGTGCCGACCCCCTGCACCGCCAGCCGCCGCGGCTTGCCGCGCACCGCGGCGAAACCTTTCATGCGCAGGATGTCGTGCTCGGCCGCTACCTCGGCCAGCACCGCGACCAGATGCTCCGGTGTCTCGACTTCGCCCAGCGTCACCACCAAGCTTTCGAAATCGTCGTGCTCGTGGTCGGCGTCGAGATCGTGGTGCGATGGCCGGCCGTCGAGATCGTCCTGTGCCGATGCCCCCAGGCCGAGCAGGATGGCGGGATCGAGCCGACCCTCGCGGGCGCGCAGGATCTTCACCGCGCGCGGGATGGCGGCGGCGATGTCACGCTCCAGCACGGCGCAGGCGGCATCGTCCAGCAGATCGGTCTTGTTCAGCACCACGAGATCCGCCGACAGCAGCTGGTCCTCGTAGACCTCGGCGAGCGGGTTGTCGTGGTCGAGCGACGGGTCCTCGGCGCGCTGCCGGGCCACCGCCTCCGGATCGTCGGCAAAGCGACCGGCTGCCACCGCCGGCGCGTCCACCACGGTGATGACGCCGTCGACCGTCATGCGGGTGCGGATGCTCGGCCAGTTGAACGCGCGCAGCAGCGGCTTCGGCAACGCCAGCCCGGAGGTCTCGATCACCACGTGCCCGGGTGGATCGGCGCGGTCGAGCAGCTTCTCCATCGTCGGCAGGAAATCGTCGGCGACGGTGCAGCACAGGCAGCCATTGGCCAGCTCGATCACGTCGTCGTCGGTGCAGCCCTCGATCCCGCAACTCCGCAGCGTGTCGCCATCGATGCCGAGCGCTCCGAACTCGTTGACGATCACCGCGATGCGCCGGCCACCCGCATGCTCCAGCACATGGCGCAGCAGGGTGGTTTTCCCGGCGCCGAGGAAGCCGGTGATGATGGTGGCCGAAACCAGGCTCATGCAGTGTTCCCCGAGAGGTCTGGAAGTGCCGGGATGCGCCCGTGCACCATGGTCGCGAGCGAGGCCGGGCGACGGGACGGCATCACCACCCCGGTCGCCGACGCCGCATAGATAGCCGCGTAGTCGAGCAAGTCGGAGGCATTCTCGATCTCGAGGCCGCCGAGCAGGTAGCTCCACTTGCCCGGCATGGCGATCGACGCCGAACAGCCGCCGGCGCAGTTCGACAGGCACTTCGCCTCGAGCACCACGACGGCGCCATCCTCGCGCGCCTGCGCCAGCGCCCGCAGATGGGCATGCAGACGTGCGCCGGGTGCCTGGTCGCCTTCGCGCACCTCGTGGCCGGCCCGGCAGGTGGTGCAGACATGCAGGATCGCCACGTTCATCGTCTGCTCTCCTTCGTGCCTGGATTGGTTGGTGCGGGGAACACAGACTAGGCTTGTGCTCCCAGACCGGTCAAAGCCCCCACCCTTGTCACAGCCTCCCACGCACCCTCCCCACCTTTCCCTCGTTCTCGGCGGCGCGCGCTCCGGCAAGAGCCGCCACGCCGAGGCCATGCTGACGGCAATCCCCGAACCCTGGCTGTATGTCGCCACCGGCGAGGCCTGGGACGACGAGATGCGCGCCCGCATCGAGATCCATCGGTCCCGTCGCGCCAGGGGCTGGCGGACGGTGGAGGCGCCGCTGGCGCTGGCCGAGGCCCTGGCGGATGCGGCGGCGATGCCGGCGCTGGTGGACTGCCTGACGCTCTGGCTCACCAACCTGCTGCTCGGCGAGCATGACGTGCCGGAAGCGGTCGACCGGCTCGAGCAGGCGCTCGCCGCCCGGACCGCGCCCACCGTGCTGGTGGCGAGCGAGGTCGGGCTCGGCATCGTGCCGGAGAATGCCCTGGCGCGGCGGTTCCGCGACGAGGCCGGGCTGCTGCACCAGCGCCTCGCGCGCCTCGCGGACCATGTCGTGCTGGTAGCCGCCGGGTTGCCGCTGGTACTCAAGCAGGAGACCGCTGGATGACGGATGATGCGGACGAGGCAGCCCGCCACCGGGTCAAGATGGAACATCGCAAGGCGGTGCAGGACCGCGAGGTGGCCGGCAAGACGATCGCCTCGCGCGGCCTGCTGATCGTCCATACCGGCCCGGGCAAGGGCAAATCCACTGCCGCCCTTGGGTTGATGCTGCGCATGATCGGGCGCGGGCGGCGCACCGCCATGGTGCAGTTCATCAAGGGGGCGTGGGATACCGGCGAGCGCCGCGTGCTGGAGGGCTTCGGCGAGCTGGTCGAGTGGCACACGATGGGAGAGGGCTTCACCTGGGAAACGCAGGACCGCGACCGCGACGTCGCCGCCTGTGCCCGCGCGTGGGACACCGCCTGCACGCTGCTCGCCCGCGACGACCTCTCCCTGCTGGTGCTCGACGAACTCAACATCGCGCTGCGCTACGGCTATCTCGAACTCGACACCGTGCTGGATGCCCTCGCGGCGCGGCCGCCGATGCTGCATGTCGTGGTCACCGGCCGCAACGCGAAGCCGGCCCTGCTGGAGGCCGCCGACCTGGTCACCGAGATGACCCAGGTGAAGCATCATTTCGCAGCGGGCGTGAAGGCGCAGGAAGGCATCGAGTTTTGAGCCTGGCCCTGATGATCCAGGGCACCGGCTCGTCGGTCGGCAAGTCCACGCTGGTGGCCGGACTTGCGCGGGCGCTTACGAAACGCGGCCTGCGCGTGCTGCCGTTCAAGCCGCAGAACATGTCGAACAACGCGGCGGTGACCTCGGATGGCGGCGAGATCGGCCGTGCTCAGGCGCTGCAGGCGCGGGCCTGCGGCGTGGCGCCGACGGTGGACATGAACCCGGTGCTGCTGAAGCCGCAGAGCGAGGTGGGTGCACAGCTTGTCGTGCTCGGCCGCGTGCAGGGCAACTTCAGGGCACGCGAGTACCAGGCGCACAAGCCGTCGCTGCTGCCGGTGGTGCTGGACAGCTTCGAGCGCCTGCGCGGGGCCGCCGACATCGTGCTGGTGGAGGGCGCCGGCAGCGCTTCGGAGACCAACCTGCGCGCCGGCGACATCGCCAACATGGGTTTTGCCCGCGCGAGCGATACGCCGGTGGTGCTGCTCGGCGACATCGACCGTGGCGGCGTGATCGCCAGCCTGGTCGGCACCCAGGCGGTGCTCGATGCCGACGACGCCGCCTGCATCAGGGGCTTCATCGTCAACCGGATGCGCGGCGATGCGTCGCTGTTCGACGAGGGCATGCGCACCATCGCGCGCCATACCGGCTGGGCAGCCCTCGGCCTGGTGCCGTTCCTGGATGCGGTGCGGGCGCTGCCGGCGGAGGATGCCGCCGACCTGCACGGCACCGCCGCCCATCCGCAACATGGCAGCCTGCTTATCGCGGTGCCGATGCTGCCGGGGATCGCCAACTTCGACGATCTCGACCCTTTGCGCGCCGAGCCCGGCGTGACGCTGGTCATGGTGCCGCCCGGTAAGCCGCTGCCGACGGGTTGCGCGGTGGTGATCCTGCCCGGCTCGAAGGCGACGCTGTCCGACCTTGCCGTGCTGCGGGCGCAGGGCTGGGACATCGACCTGCGCGCGCACCATCGCCAAGGCGGCCGGATCCTCGGACTATGCGGCGGCTACCAGATGCTCGGGCGACGCATCGCCGATCCGGACGGGATCGAGGGGCCGGCGGCGGAGGCGGAGGGGCTGGGCCTGCTGGACATCGAGACCGTGCTGACGCCGCACAAGCGGCTGTCGATGGTCTCGGCGACCCTGGCGGACGGCGAGAGCGTGCAGGGCTACGAGATGCATCTCGGCTTGACCCGGGGACGCGATACCCGGCGCCCCGTGCTGCTGATGCCGGACGGACGGCAGGACGGCGCCATCTCCCCGGATGGACTGGTATCCGGCACCTACCTGCACGGCCTGTTCGCCGCCGACGACGCGAGGCGGGCCTGGCTCGGCCAGCTCGGGCTACCGGCCGCGCCGCGCCGTCACGAGGCCGGGGTCGAGGCGGCGCTGGACGCGCTGGCGGCGCATCTCGAGTCGCATGTCGACATCGACAGGCTGCTCGAGATCGCTCAGAGCCGCCCGTAGGCGCGGCTGGACGGCGACAGCGGCACCAGCGAGTAGCGCAGGTTGTCCTGCGAGAGATCGACACGGCCGTTCGGACCGAGCGGCACCAGCACCCGGTTCGGCAACATTGCGTACGTCGATATCTGGCTGTTCGGCAGGTTGTGCAGATGAAGGATTGCGGGACCGGCGGGACCCTGATCGCGGGTGATCGTCCAGCGATCGCCCCAGATCAGGTTGCGGTCGCCGAGATTGTCGAACGTGGTCTGCGCCTGGATCGCCTGGATGTCGTATTCGCCCTGGGTGTCGCCCGGGTTGCCGTGCAGCACCAGGTCGACGAAGGACGGGCTGATCCCGAAGCCGGTCGGCTGCCGGCCCTGCCAGCTTCCGAACACCGGCCCGGTGGGTTCGCAACCCGCGACCGCGCCGACGAGGGCCAGGATCGAGCAGGTGCGGAGAAACTTCGACTTCATGACGTAATGCCTATCGGCTGACGGTGCGGAACGGCCGCATCCCCCGTCCGGTTCAGGCGACCCCTTGGCGGCCTGTCGTTGCCATACGACATGGGACGCCATGCCCGATTTTCGACCATGGATCCCAAGACGTGTGCTGGTCACACCGGCCGCGCTGCGTTTCGAGCACGGCAGCGCGATGGTGGAGCGGGCGGCGCAGGCCGGGTCCGAGATCGTGCGCCTCGCCTCGGACCGCCTGAGCGGGCTGCCGGACAGCTACCGCGACGCGAAGAGCACGATGGCGGTGGTGGTGGCCTCGCCGAGCCGCCGCCGTCCGCAGCCGATCCCGCCGAGCGCCGACTGGCGGTTCGACCTCGCCGAGGGCTGCCCGGCGCATTGCCAGTACTGCTACCTGGCGGGCTCGCTGGCCGGGCCGCCGATCATACGCGCCTACGCCAACCTGCCGGAGATCCTGGCCGAGCTGCCGCCGTTGCTGGGCCAGGGCACAGTCACCTCGCGCTCGACCGCGCGCGCCGCCGAGGGCACCACATTCGAGTGCTCCTGCTACACCGATCCGCTCGGCATCGAGCACCTGACCGGCAGCCTTTCCGCCTGCATCACCCGGTTCGGCGCATGGGACGCGCCGGTACAGCTGCGCTTCACCACCAAGTTCGATGCCGTGGCGCCGATCCTTGGCCTCGCGCATGGCGGGCGCACGCGGATCCGGTTCTCGCTCAACGCCGCGTCGGCGGAGCGGCTGGAAGGTGGCGCGCCACGCATGGACCGGCGGCTGGCGGCGCTGCGCGCGGTGGCGCAGGCGGGCTATCCGGTCGGGCTGACGATCGCGCCGATCCTGCCGCTGCCGGGCTGGCGGCAGGAATACGACCGGCTGCTTGCTCTGGTGGCGGAGGCGCTGGACGGCGTGCCCGACCCTGCCCTCACCGCCGAGCTGATCACCCACCGCTTCACCGACAAGTCGAAGGCGGTGCTGACCGGCTGGTATCCGGGCAGTCCGCTGCCGATGGACGAGGCCGCCCGCACCCGCAAGCTGACCAAGTTCGGCACCGGCAAGTGGGTGCTGCCGAAGGCCGAGATGAGCGAGATGCGCGGCTTCATGACCGCGGCGCTGCAACGCCGGCTGCCCGAGGCCGCGCTGCTGTACTGGACCTGATCCGCTGCTGAACCCGTCCTCGCCACTGGCGGCCTTGCTCGACGCGCCGGCGAGGCCCGGCGTGGTGCGCTGGATCGGCGTACGCCCGCAACGTCGGCTGCCGCTGGTGGCAGTGCCGGAGGTGGCGCTCGATCCGCAGCTTGGCCTGGACGGCGACCATTATGCCGGCCGTGGCAGCCGCAACCGCCAGGTCACGCTGATCGCCGCCGAGCAGCTGGTCGCGATCGCTTCCTACCTCGGCCTGGATCGCATCGAGCCCGGGCGCCTGCGCCGCAACCTGGTCGTCGCCGGCTTCAACCTGCACGGCCTGAAGGGCCACGCGCTTCGGGTCGGCGACGCGGTGCTGGAAGTTACCGGGGACTGCCACCCCTGCTCGCGCATGGAGGCCGAGTTCGGCCCCGGCGGCTACAATGCGGTGCGCGGCCATGGCGGCGTCACCGCCCGGATCCTCGCCGGCGGCATGGTCCGTCTCGGCGACGCGCTATCGCGCGTAATCCCGATGCGCGCATGATCCCGTCGCATTCGGCAGGCATCGCCTGAGCCGAGCTGGAGAGCGACCATGGACATCCCGGTCATGCCGCACCACGATCAACGCAAGATGTTCCGGGTTCCGGTATCCTGGTCGTCCCGTGCCGTGCTGCATGCCAGCACGCGCGGCGAGGTCGAAACCCCGGGGAAGATGCTGCTCGACCTGTCTGCCAGCAGCCAGCAGGACATCATCGCCTTCCTGCGACGCAACCTGGATGCGACCGTGACAGGCGGCATCCTGCAGCTGGTCTATCTGCCGCCTCTCGACGACCGGGAAGAAAGCCTCGACGGCGCCTCCCGGTGTTTCATGTTCGGCCGTCACGGCGAGGCCCTGGTCCTGGACCAGCTGAAGGCGATGCTGCAGGAGAAAGGCCTGGTGGAGGCCAGGGCCTGGCTGGAGTTCTGAGCCGCAACCCGAACGACGCCGTTCAATCCTCGCGGAAGGCGGAGACCGGGTAGCCCTGCGCGAACAGCAGGGCGCGCAGGTCGGCGTGGTCGATGCGGGTCTCGATCGCGGCCGCCACCACCGGCTTCGCATGGAATGCGACGCCGAGCCCGGCTTCCGCCAGCATGTCGAGATCGTTGGCGCCGTCGCCGACCGCGAGCGTCGCCGAGAGCCGCAGGCCGCGCGCGGCAGCGAGCTCGATCAGCCGGGCGCGCTTGGCACTGCGGCCAAGGATCGGCTCGCCGACCTCGCCGGTCAACGCCCCGTCCGCTTCCAGCAGCGTGTTGGCGTGATGCTCGTCGAAGCCGCAGAGCGCCGCGATGCGCGACGTGAACCAGGTGAAGCCGCCCGACACCAGCGCGCAGCGGGCGTTGTGCGCCCGCATGGTGGCGACCAGCGTGCGGGCGCCGGGGGTAAGCGCGGTCGCTGCCAGCACCCTCTCCATCGCCGCCGTCTCCAGGCCGCGCAGCAGCGCGACGCGCGCACGCAGTGCCTCGGCAAAGTCGATCTCGCCGTTCATGCTGCGCCGGGTGATGGCGGCGACCTGCTCGCCGACCCCGGCATGGGCGGCAAGGTCGTCGAGCGTCTCGGAGGTGACGATGGTGCTGTCCATGTCGGCGACCAGCAGCCCCTTCCGGCGACCGCGGGCGCGGGTGATCAGCACGTCGACCGACTGCCCGGTGAAGGCGGCGCGCAGCACCGCCGGACTGGGCTGGCTGAAGGAGTGCGCCGGACAGGGGATATCCACCGCCTCGCCCGGCGACAGGATGAACGGCTCGCCGCCGCCCACCATCTCGCGCGCCACCCGGATCATCGCCGGGGTCAGCGTGGCAGCCTTGCGGTCTGCGACCAGGGTGAGGATACGGGGGAACGCCATGGTCGGGCGTGTGGCAGGGATGGGTCGGTGAATCAAGCGCACGCGGGGGACGCTCTTGTCGTCGCCGGCCCCACCTGCAGCGGCAAGTCGGCGCTGGCGCTCGCCCTGGCGCGGGAACTCGACGGCATCGTGATCAATGCAGACTCGATGCAGGTCTATCGCGAGCTGCGCGTGCTGACGGCGCGGCCGACCGCAGCCGAGGAGGCGGCCTGTCCGCACCGGCTGTACGGCGTGCGCCCCGCCGCCGAGCCGGGCAGCGTCGCCTGGTGGCGCCACGAGGCGCTGGCGTGCCTGCACGAGGCCTGGTCACTGGGAAAGCTGCCGATCCTGTGCGGCGGCACCGGACTGTATTTCCGCGCCCTCACCGACGGGCTGAGCGCGGTGCCCGATCCTGGCGAGGCGGCCCGCACCGAGGCCCGTGCCCTGCTGGACGAGATTGGGCCCGCCGCCTTGCACGCCCGCCTGTCGGCGCGCGACCCGGACACCGCCTCGCTGCTTCGCCCGTCCGACGGCCAGCGGCTGGCGCGCGCCTGGGAAGTGCTTGCCGGCACCGGGCGCGGCCTGTCGGCGTGGCGCGACAATCCGGGCCTGCCGCCGGCGCCGGCCCGGTTCACCGCCCTGCGGCTGAACCCGGCGCGGGCGGATCTGCGTGCCGCCATCGCTGCGCGCTTCACCTCCATGCTGGCAAACGGGGCGCTCGAGGAGGTGGCGGCGCTGCTGGAACTCGGACTGCCGGAGGAATTGCCAGCGATGCGGGCGCACGGCGTCCCGGAGCTTGCCGGCGTGCTGCGTCGTGGCGATCGACTGGAGGAGGCGAGCCGACGCGCGATCCTCTCGCAAGGCCAGTACACCAAGCGGCAGGCGACCTGGTTCGCGCATCACGATCTCGCCCCGAAAACCCGCACACACATAATCGATCAGCGCATACCTGATATGACGCAATTTTCGGAAAGGCAGTGGCAAGAAATCTTGTCATTTGTTCGAAGCAGCGTTGACGCGCCGCGCCAACCTCGCCCATAACCCCGGCACCGCGCACAACCCGTGCTGCCGTAGCGGCCTTGCCGCTTCGTCAACCGACCAGCGGAGCACGATCTTCCGATCCTGCTCCGGGAGCAGGACATGAACGCAACCACCGACCTCGGGGACCGCCGCCAGCATGCCGGCCAGGACGGCACGGCGGTCTCGACCCCGTCGCTGAACGGTGCCGAGGTGCTGCTCCGTGTCCTGCAGGAGCAGGAGGTCGAGGTGGTGTTCGGCTATCCGGGCGGCGCGGTGCTGCCGATCTATGACGCGCTGTTCAAGCAGAACTCGATCCGCCACATCCTGGTGCGGCACGAGCAGGCCGCGGTGCATGCCGCGGAAGGCTACGCGCGCTCCACCGGCAAGACCGGCGTGGTGCTGGTGACCAGCGGGCCGGGTGCGACCAATGCGGTGACCGGGCTGGTCGACGCGCTGATGGACAGCATCCCGCTGGTGTGCCTGACCGGCCAGGTGCCGACACACATGATCGGCAACGATGCCTTCCAGGAAGCCGACACCACCGGCATCACCCGGCCGGCCACCAAGCACAACTACCTGGTGAAGCGCGCCGGCGACCTCGCCCGTACCGTGCACGAGGCGTTCTACGTGGCGCGCAGCGGCCGGCCCGGTCCGGTGGTGGTGGACCTGCCGAAGGACATCATGGTCGGTCCGGCCAGCTACACGGTGGCCTCGACCGCGCCACACCGTTCGTATCGTCCGATCACCGAGCCGCGCATCGAGGCCATCCGGCAGGCGGTGGCGCTGATCAAGCGCGCGAAGCGGCCGCTGTTCTACACCGGCGGCGGCGTGATCAATGCCGGACCCGCCGCCTCCGAGGCGCTCGGGCGGCTGGTGCGGCTGACCGGCTATCCCTGCACCTCGACCCTGATGGGGCTTGGCGCCTACCCCACCACCGACCCGCAATTCCTCGGCATGCTCGGCATGCACGGCACCTTCGAGGCCAATCTCGCGACGCACGGCTGCGACGTGCTGATCAATCTCGGCGCCCGCTTCGATGACCGCGTGACCGGACGGCTGGATGCGTTCTCGCCGGGTTCCGCCAAGATCCATGTCGATATCGACCCGTCCTCGATCAACAAGATCGTGCCGGTGGATGTCGCCGTTGTGGGCGACGCCGGACGCGCCATCGAGATGATGATCGAGGCCTGGCACGAGGACCGCGCCGAGCCGGACCGCGAGGCGCTGGCCACCTGGTGGCGGCAGATCGAGGCGTGGCGCGGCATCGACAGCCTGCGCTACAGCCAGGACCCGTCGCCGTCCGCCATCATCAAGCCGCAGCATGCCGTGAAGCGGCTGTACGAGCTCGCGCGCGAGACCGGCCGCGACAGCTTCGTCACCACCGAGGTGGGCCAGCACCAGATGTGGGCGGCGCAGTACTACGCCTTCGAGAAGCCGAACCGCTGGATGACGTCGGGCGGCCTCGGCACCATGGGCTACGGCCTGCCGGCGGCGGTCGGCGTGCAGGTGGGGCATCCGGAGGCGCTGGTGATCGACATCGCCGGCGAGGCCAGCACGCTGATGAACATCCAGGAGCTTGGCACCATCTGCCAGTACCGGCTGCCGGTGAAGCTGTTCATCCTGAACAACCGCTACATGGGCATGGTGCGGCAGTGGCAGGAGCTGCTGCACGGGTCACGCTATTCCGAAAGCTACAGCGAGGCGCTGCCGGACTTCGTCAAGCTGGCCGAGAGCTTCCACGGCACCGGGATGCGCGCCACCTGCCTCGGCGAGCTGGACGACACCATCCGTGCGATGCTCGCGCATGACGGCCCGGTGATCGCCGACATCTGCGTCGACGAGGCGGAGAACTGCTTCCCGATGATCCCGTCGGGGGCGGCGCATAACGAGATGATCCTGGGACCGGACCAGAACGAGCAGGCCGCCAGAATCACGGTCGAAGGGATGATGCTGGTATAGGCCGATGGCAAGCACGGACGAGACCGAGATCACCGCCGTCATCTCGGTGCTGGTCGAGAACGAGGCCGGTGCGCTGGCGCGGGTGATCGGGCTGTTTTCCGGCCGCGGCTACAACATCGAGAGCCTGACGGTGGCGCCGGTCGAGGATGGCCGCAACCGCAGCCGCATCAATATCGTGACCTCCGGCACCCCGATGATCATAGAGCAGATCAAGGCCCTGCTGGATCGGCTGGTGCCGGTGCATCGCGTCGCCGATCTCACCAAGGATGGTCCGCACGTCGCCCGCGAGATGGCGCTGATCAAGGTGGTCTCCACCGGCGAGCTGCGTTCCGAGGCGCTGCGCATCGCGGATGCGTTCCGGGCGCGTCCGGTCGACACCACCACAGGCAGCTTCGTGTTCGAGCTGACCGGCGCCACCGACAAGCTCGATGCCTTCATCGAGCTGATGCGCCCGCTCGGACTGGTGGAGATCTCGCGCACCGGCATTGCCGCCATCGCGCGCGGTCCGCATACCATCTGATTTCCAGGCTTCCGACTTCCCCAACAGCAAGAGGAACTGCGCCCATGCGCGTGTACTACGACAGCGACGCCGACGTGAACCTGATCAAGTCCAGGAAGGTCGCGATCGTCGGCTATGGCAGCCAGGGCCACGCGCACGCCAACAACCTCAAGGATAGCGGCGTCACCCAGCTCGTGGTCGCCCTGCGTCCGGGTTCCGCCGGCATCGCCAAGGCCGAGGCCGCCGGCCTCAAGGTGATGAGCCCGTCCGAGGCCGCCGCCTGGGCCGACGTGGTGATGGTGCTCACGCCGGACGAGCTGCAGGGCGATCTCTATGCCGAGCACCTGGCGCCGAACCTCAAGCAGGGTGCCGCGATCGCCTTCGCGCATGGCCTCGCGGTGCATTTCCGCGTCATCGAGCCGCGTCCGGATCTCGACGTGTTCATGATCGCGCCGAAGGGCCCCGGCCACACCGTACGCTCCGAGTACGAGCGCGGCGGCGGCGTGCCCTGCCTGGTGGCGGTGGCGCAGGATCCGTCCGGCAACGCGCTGGAGATCGCGCTGTCGTACGCGAGCGCGATCGGCGGCGGCCGGGCCGGCATCATCGAGACCAGCTTCCGCGAGGAATGCGAGACCGACCTGTTCGGCGAGCAGACGGTGCTGTGCGGCGGCCTGGTCGAGCTGATCCGCGCCGGCTTCGAGGTGCTGGTGGAAGCCGGCTACGCGCCGGAGATGGCGTATTTCGAGTGCCTGCACGAGGTGAAGCTGATCGTCGACCTGATCTACGAGGGCGGCATCGCCAACATGAACTACTCGATCAGCAACACCGCCGAATACGGCGAGTATGTCACCGGCCCGCGCATCGTCACCGCCGAGACCAAGGCGGAGATGAAGCGGGTGCTGCACGACATCCAGAGCGGCACCTTCACCCGCAACTGGCTGCTCGAGAACAAGGTCGGACAGGTTGGCTTCAAGGCGACCCGCGCCCGCGTCAACCAGCACCAGATCGAGGAGGTCGGCGAGAAGCTGCGCGCGATGATGCCCTGGATCGGCAAGAACCGCCTGGTCGACAAGACCCGCAACTAGCCGCCCCGCCACCAGGCGATGTTCAGCAGGTGGCAGCGCTGGCTGCTGCTGGCCGGCTTCGCGTTGCTGGTCGCGCTGCGTCTGCCGCACACCTGGGCGCACGGTCGGTTCCAGGACGAGGAGGCCACGGTCTTCCTCGCCTACGCCTGGCATCGGCCGTGGCTGGACGCGCTGCTGCGTCCCTTCGCCGGCTACTGGAACCTCGCCGCCAACGCCACCACGCTGCTGGTGGCGTCGCTGGTGAAGGCGGGCGCGGTCCCGCTGGAGCGTGCGCCCTATCTCACCATGACGATGGCGCTCGCGGTGCAGATGATGCCGGCGGTGCTGATCCTTACCGGCACGGCAAGCTGGCTGCGTTCCCGCCTCGCGGTGATCGGATCGCTGCTGATGATCGCGATCGCACCCTCCACCGAGGAGGTGTTCCTCAACGTCCTGCACATCCAGTTCCACCTGGCACTCTGCGCGGCGCTGATCCTGGCCCTGGATGCGCCGCGCCGGCGGATCGTGCAGGGCGCGTATGGCGCGTTGCTGCTGCTGGCGCCGCTGTGCGGGCCGGTTTCCATCGTCCTGCTGCCGCTGTTCGCCCTGCGCGCGCTGCTCGATCGCGACAGGCGGCGGCTGGGGCAGCTGGCGGCGCTCGCCGTCGGCGCTGCCATCCAGATGCTGCTGTTCTATGGCCCGAGCCCGCTGCGCGGCCATCTTCTCGATCCCGGCACGCTGGCGGCGACGCTGTTCGTCCGGCTGCTCGCGCTGCCAGCCCTCGGCATGCCGGTCGCGCGGGTGATCGGCTACCTGCTCTGGCAGTCGGAAATCTCAGGCGGCCATGGCTGGTGGATCCCGGCGGCGTCTGCCGTGGCCCTGTTCGGCCTGCTCGCCGTGCAGGCGGCGCGGCGGAACGACGGCGCGGTCTGGCTGGTGCTGGCCTGCCCGTCGATCGCGTCCGCCTCGTTCGGCTTCGGCATGATCATGCTCAACAGCTTCGCGCCGTTCGACCTCGCTGCCGAGCGCTACGATTTCCTGCCGCTGGTGCTGCTTGGCCTCGGGTTGATCGCACTCGCGATGCGCGAGCGATCGCCGGGTCGGCCGGTCCATGCCGCGCTCTGCCTGCTGATGCTGTGCACCGGCGCCCTGCACTACACGAAGCCGTTTCCGGCGTTTGCCCAGGGCCCGTCGTGGCCGGCAGAGGTACGGGCCTGGCAACTCGACCATCGCCACGCCCTTGCGGTCTGGCCGCAGCCCTGGGCTGCCGACCTGTCCGACCAGGCGCGGTCCTGCTCACCGCCGGGACGCGATCCGGCGGCCTCGACGGATCCGCGCTACTGCGAGAGCGGCTGGGCCGCCGGCTTCTACCGCCGCGCGACGTCGCGGTAGATCGTCCGGCCGCAGCCGATCCTTCAGCGTGCCCTTGTCTCGTCGGTGGCAAAGCCGTCGCGACCCTGGCTCGACGCGATCTCGCCTGATCGGGCACCCTCGTTGCGCACGATGCGGTAGCCGGCACGGTTCAGCGACCGGATGCCCAGCAGGTCCAGGCCCGGCACGGCATCGCGTATGGCCATCAGGTCGGCCTGGCTGAGATGAGTGGTGCTGCTCTCTGGCATCGGGCTGGTCCGTTCGAACGTGGTGTGGAGTCGGCGGGTCGATCCGGCCCGGTAGCGCGTTTCGACCGTCGCACGTTAGGCCTGATTAAGACAGCGCAGCGGTGGCCAAAGCCCCCTCGAGACGAGCCCACCCTCCGGAATCGCCAGGCAGTCCCAACCGCAGCAGGTCCGGTTGGTGTTCGAACCTGCGTACCAGCACTCCTGCCTCGCCCAAATGCGCATACAGCCGCGTTGCCTGCCGCACCTGGTAGAGGCGAAACAATGCCGTGCCGCCGCGGGAACGCCATCCGTATCGAAGCAGCAGCCGGTCGAGTTCCGCGCCGTCCCCAAGCAGTCGCTCGGCCATGCCGGCGCGCCATGCTTCGTCCGCCAGCGCGGCGCAACCGGCCTCGATGGCGAGGCCGCCGATCGCCCAGGGGCCGAAGGCGCTGCGCAGCCGCCCCGCGAGGCCGGGCGAGGCCAGCACGAAGCCGAGCCTGATCCCGGCCAGCCCGTAGGTCTTGCCGAACGAGCGCAGCACCAGCAGCCCGGGATGCGGCAGCGCTGTGCCGAGGCTCGCCATGTCGGGTTCCAGGTCGAGGAATGCCTCGTCGCAGATCAGCACGCCGCCCTGCCGGGCCAGCCCGGCGGCCAGGGCGAGCAGCCGCACCCGATCGGACCGGGCGCCATCCGGATTGTTCGGATTGCACAGCACCGCCGCGGTGCCGGGCAGCATCGCGCCGCGCTCGAACGCTTCCAGTCCGGCCGCCGCCTCGACCGGCCGGCCGGCATGGCGCCAGGCGGCCGCGTGCTCGGCATAGGTCGGCGAGAGGATGACCGCGCGGCTGCAGCCGAGCAGATGCGGTAGCAGGCTGATGGCGATCTGCGTGCCGGGCGTCGCCACCACCATGTCCGGGTCCGCGACCCCATAGGCCCGGGCCGCCACCGCCTGCAGCCGCGACAGCTCCTCGGGCTCCGGCAGCCGGGCCAGCCGTGCGGGATCGATCGGAGCGAGCGGATAGGGGTGCGGGTTGATCCCGGTCGAGAGATCGAGGAACGGCTGTGGCGCGGAAGGGAAGCGCCGGCGTGCCTCGATCAACCGGCCGCCATGTGCGATGCCCGCGGCGATGGCGGGTGCAGGCATGGTGACGACCGGGTTGGGAATTGCGCTGGCCGGACTGGTGATCGAAGGCATCCTTGGCTATCCGCCGCCGCTGTTCCGGCTGTGGCGCCATCCGGTGGTGTGGATCGGCGCCCTGATCGGCTGGCTGGATCGCAGCCTGAACCGGGAGAACTTGCCGCAAGCCCGGCGACGGCTCAACGGCGTGCTTGCCCTGCTGCTGGTCGCGGGCGCCACGGCCCTGGCCGGCGGCCTGCTGCAGGCACTCGCGCTGGACCTGCTGCCCCGCACGGCCGGCATCCTGCTGTGCGGCCTCGTCACCAGCAGCCTGCTGGCGCAGCGCAGCCTGTACAGCCATGTGTGCGCGGTCGCCGACGCGTTGCAGGCGGAGGGGCTGCAAGGCGGGCGCGCGGCGGTTTCGCACATCGTCGGACGCGACCCGGCCAGCCTCGACGAGCCGGCGGTGATCCGCGCCGCCATCGAGAGCCTGGCCGAGAACTTCTCCGACGGGGTGACCGCCCCGCTGCTGTGGTGCGCCCTGCTCGGCCTGCCCGGCATCGCCGCCTACAAGGCGATCAACACCGCCGACAGCATGATCGGTCATCTGAGCGAACGGCATCGCGCCTTTGGCTGGGCTTCGGCACGGCTGGACGACTGGGTGAACCTGCCGGCCTCCCGGCTGGCCGCCGCCTGGATCGCGCTGGCGTCGCCACGGCGGCTGGCCCGCTGCTGGCGCATCGTCCGGCGCGACGCCCGGCTGCATCGTTCGCCGAACGCCGGCTGGCCGGAAGCCGCGATGGCCGCCAGCCTCGGCCTCCGGCTCGCCGGCCCGCGCGACTATGCCAGCGGGCGGGTGGACGATCCCTGGATCGGCGACGGCGACCGGCCGGCGAGCCTGGCCGACCTGCGGCGCGCCCTGGTGCTCTACCGCCGCGCCTGCGCGCTGCAGCTGCTCGTGACCGCGATGCCGCTCGCCCTGCTTGCGGCTGCTTGACCGGGCCTGCAAAGCCGCCTTGGTTCCACCCATGCCGCTGACCCCGCTCGTATCCCCGGAGTTCGACGACGCATTCCGCGGGCACCTGCACACGCTGTTCCGCTGGCGACGCGACGTCAGGCACTTCCGCACCGACCCCCCGCCCGCCGGCCTGCGCTCCCGGCTGATCGAGAGCTGCGCGCTGGCGCCCTCGGTGGGGCTGAGCGAGCCGTGGCGGCTGGTGATGGTGGACGACCCGTCGCGGCGCGCCGCGGTGCGGGACAATTTCGTTGCCAGCAACCGGCAGGCCCTGCAGTCGGTGCAGGCCGGCCGCTCGGCCCTCTATGCCAGTCTCAAGCTGGCCGGGCTCGACCGCGCGCCGTGGCAGCTTGCGGTGTTCTGCGAGGCCGATCCGGTGCAGGGCGGTGGTCTGGGACGGCAGAGCATGCCGGAGACGCTCGCCTACTCGGCGGTGATGGCGATCCACACGCTCTGGCTGGCGGCGCGCGCGGAGGGTGTCGGCCTCGGCTGGGTGTCGATCCTCGATGCCGGGGCGATGACCGCGGCACTGGACGTGCCGGCGTCGTGGCGCTTCGTCGCCTATCTCTGCATGGGCTACCCCGCCGCCGAGGACGACGTGCCGGAGCTCGAGCGGACCGGCTGGGAGACCCGCGGCGATCCGGGCGTCATGATCCTCCAGCGCTGATCCGTCGTTGCGCCGACGTGACAGCGTGTGGCATCGCGTCTACCAGTGCGACAAGACTAGAGGTGGGACACTCTGCCGTGGCCGGTTCAGGGATGGAAAACTCGCTCTACGATCGCTTCGAGCACGCCATCGTGCTTGTGCTGACGGCGGCGGTCGTCGTCCTGGTTGCGCTCTCGACCTATCACCTGATTGCCGCGGTGATCCTGCTGGTGATCGACGACCGGCTCAACCCGGCCGACCCGGGGACCTTCCAGCGCGTCTTCGGCATGTTCTTCACGGTGGTCATCGGCCTCGAATTCAAGCACTCGCTGGTGACCGCGGGCGGCCCGGAAAGCGTGGTGCGGGCACGCTCGATCATCCTGATCGGCATGCTGGCGACGGTGCGGAAATTCATCGTGCTCGATCTCGGCACCGTCAATGCGCTGGAGCTGTTCGCGATCGCCGCCGCCGTCCTGTCGCTCGGCGTGGTCTACTGGCTGGTGCGCGACCAGGACGGCAAGATCGCCGTGTTCAGGGCGCGGCAGCACGCCCGCGAGGAACATCCCTCAAAGTCGGCGCCGGATGATCTGGTCCGCCACTCCTGACAGGCCGTTCGACACGATCTCCGGCTGCGGCACGCCCGGCAGCCTGAGCGCCGCATGACCCGGACGCTGCACCAGCGCGGCCATCCAGCCGGCAGCCTGGGCGCCGATGGTGTCCCAGCCATGCGCCGCCACCAGGCATAGCTCGCCCGGAGCGACATCGAGCGCCGCGGCGACATGGCGATACGTCTCCGGCGCCGGCTTGTAGCGATGCACCGCATCGACGCTGAACATGCGCTCGAAATGGACGTCCAGGCCGCTGCGCTCCAGCGGGCCGCCCTGCGGATCGGGGGCCGAGTTGCTGAGCGTCACCAGCCGCAGGCCGGCCCCGCGCAGCCGTTGCAGCGCCGGCACCACGTCGTCGTGCGGCGCCAGGTCGCGCATCCGCGCGCGCAGCTCGTTGAGGTCGGATGTCTCGATGGCGATCCCGCGCGTCTCGCCCAGCATGCGCAGCGTGCCGGCGCCAAGCTGCGGGAACGCCACGTAGAGACCGGCGAGCGTCACCGACTGCGCGTAGAGCAGCAGCTGGTTGAACCAGTCCTGCAGCGCGCGCGCCTCGCCGAACAGCCGCACGAACAGCGGTTCCAGCCCCGACAGGTCCAGCAGGGTTTCGTTGACGTCGAACACGATGAAGGATGGGGCGATGACGGAAGGCTGGACCTGGTCGGGCATCGGGACGCTCCGCAACAACAGCCTCGACTATCGCATGACCTGCGATGGCCGGCTGGAGGTTTCCGGTGTCGTTCGGGCGCGCATCACCAGGTCGGTGCGGGGGCCGGGGCCGGACGTCGCCCGGCATCGGCCGACAGCACCGCATCCAGGATCTGCTCGTCGCTCAGGGCCGTGCGCGATGCGATCGACTGCAGGCGCCCGTCGATGGCCAGCAGCGACAAGCCGTGCACCAGCGACCACCGCGCGGTCGCGGCGAGAAGCCGGGTGGTGTCGGGGTTCTCGCCGGCCAGCAGAGCGAACGCCGCCTCACGCGCCGCCACCAGTCCTGCATGCATGCGGTCGAGCTGGTCGGAGCGGAACATCAGCAGAAACAGGTTCGGGTTCTCGCGGGCGAAGGCAACGTAGCCGCGCCCCAGGCCGCGCCGCCGCGCGCCGCCACCCCGCCGGACGGTCGCGGCCTCCGCTGCCATGCGGTCGCGCAGCCGTGTGAAACCGACGGCGGCCAACGCGCTGAGCAGCTCCGCGAAGTCCCGGAAATGGTGCGCCGGCGACGCATGCGAGACGCCAGCCTCGCGCGCCACCGACCGCAGCGTCAACGCGCCGATGCCGTCGCGCCGCAGGATGCGCTCGGCCGCCTCCAGCAAGGCGCCATGCAACGAACCATGGTGATAAGGCCTGGGCATCCGCATCCTTACACTGGAAAGTTCAAGCTTGACGAGCCCCGTCCGGCTCCGCATCCTGACACTGTCTGGATTGGAGTTCGAACAATGGTCGATCTTCATGACGGCAATCTCGCGCCGGTCTCCATCGAACGGGACGTGGCGGCGCTGCACGTCGAAGGCGAACTGCCGCGCGATCTGTGCGGCGCCTTGCTGCGCAACGGTCCCAACCCGCAGTTCCCGACCGATCACCCGGGCGCGCACTGGTTCACCGGCGACGGCATGCTGCACGCCATCCGCCTGCATGCAGGCGCCGCGTCGTACAGCAATCGCTGGATCCGCACGCCCAGGTTCCTGGCCGAGCGCGCCGCCGGCCGTGCCCTGGACGGCGGCTGGGCCGGCGCAGACGGATCCGGGCGGACCTTCGCGGCCGGCGCCGCCAACACCCATGTCGTCCTCCATGCCGGCAGGCTGCTTGCCCTCGAGGAACAGCATCTCCCGATCCAGATCGATCCCGGCACGCTTGCCACCGTCGCAAGCTGCAGCTTCGGCGGTGCGCTGGACGGACCATTCACGGCGCATCCGAAGATCGATCCGGCCACCGGCGAGATGATCTTCTTCGGCTACCACGCGGACGCGCCGCGCGGCGCTGGTCTGCTATGGGGCGTGGTCGACCGGTCGGGACGACTGGCCCGGCTCGAACGCTTCGCCGCACCCTTTGCCAGCATGGTGCACGACTTCATCGTGACGCCCTCGAGCATCGTGTTCCCGATCATGCCGCTCACCGCGAGCCTGGCGCGGCAACAGGCCGGTGCGCCGCCGTACCTGTGGGAGCCGGAGTACGGCACGCATGCCGGGATCATGCGCCGCGATGCGGGCGTCGACAGCCTGCGCTGGGTGCGTGCCGAGACCGGCTTCGTGTTCCACGTCATGAACGCCTGGGAGGAGGGGCAGAACGTCGTCGCCGACCTGATCGAGCACGCGGCGCCACCGCTGTTTCCGAGGGCGGACGGCCATGCCCCGCCGGCCGGCCAGGGCGGGCGACTGTCGCGCTGGACCATCGATCCCGCCTCCGATCAACTGCGTGTCGAGGTCCTCGACGAGATCGGCGCCGAGTTCCCGCGCATCGACGACCGCTTCGCCGGACGGCGCACGCGGCACGGCTGGATGGCGGCGAGCACGGATGGGCATGCGCTCGACGCGGTGGCGCATCGCGACGACGTCAGCGGGGCACGCCGGCTCTGGAGCGTTCCGGATGGCGACGCGGTCTCGGAACCGGTGTTCGTGGCGCGCGGCCAGGAGGAAGGCGACGGCTGGGTGCTGGCGGTGGCCTGGCGGGCTCGCGAGGCCGCCAGCGACCTGGTCGTGCTGGACGCGCGCGAGGTCGGGCGCGGGCCGGTCGCCAGCGTCCGCCTGCCGCAGCGGGTTCCGTCCGGCTTCCACGGCAACTGGATCGGTGCGGCCCCCTGAGGATCCCCGCCGGCCCGCACCCCGGTGTCAGGGCTCCGACCCTGCCCCGGCAACCGCGTCGGCCTCCAGCGCATCGAACGGGAGATCGAGCAGCGACGCCGCCTCCGCCGCATCCGGCGCCTCGATGCCGCGCAGCTTGCGCGCTACCACGCGGGTGCGCCGGCGCGCCTCCTCGATCGAGCTCGACATCGCCGACGCGTTGCGCCCGAGCTTCTCGAGTACACCATCCATCTTGACCATCTCCTGCCGCGTGGCGCCGAGCAGCTGGCTGATGATCTCGGTCTTCTCCTCCAGCGCCAGCGTCACGTAGCCCAGGTGGATGGTGCGCAGCAGCGCCGGGATCAGGCTCGGGCCCATGATCATCACGCGCTGGGTGCGGCCGATCTCGTCGATCAGGCCGGGCACGCGGGCAATCTCGGCATACAGCCCGTCGGTCGGCAGGTACAGCACCGCGAACTCCACGGTGATCGGCGGCACGATGTATTTCGAGGCGATCTTGCGCGCCTCGAGGCGCACCATCTGCTCCAGCGCACGCCGCGCGGTGCGTTCGCCATCGGCATCGACCTGCTCGACCGCCTGCAGCAGCCGCTCGTAGGCCTCGGTCGGGAACTTGCTGTCGATGGCCAGCAGCGGCCGGACCGCACCGGGGCCACCGCCACGCATCGGCATGCGCACCGCGAACTCCACCACCTCGGAGCTGCCCGCGCTGAGCTTGCAGTTGCTCTCGTAGGCGCCGGTCGGCAGCACGTCGTCGAGGATGGCGCGCAGCTGCGCCTCGCCCCAGCCGCCGCGAGTCTTGACGTTGGAGAACAGCCGCTTGAGGTCGCCGATCTGGGCGGTCATCGCCGCCACCTCGCCCATCGCCTTCTGCACCGCGCCGAACTGCTCCAGCACGCGCTGGAAACTGGTCTGCATCTGCTTCTCGACGGCGGCATGCAGCTGTTCGTTGACCGAGGACTGGATGGCGGCAAGCCGTCGCGCCGACTGCTCGGACATCTCGCGCAGGCCGTTCGCCATCGCCACCCGCGCCTCGCCCTGCTCGCGCGCCATCATCGTGGTCAGCGTGCCGAGCCGCTCGCTGACGTCGTTGCGGTTCTGCTCGATGCGGCCGACCAGGATGCGCTCGATCTCGCCAAGGCGGATCGCGGTGCGCTCGGCATCCGCCACGCGCGCCGCCTGCTCGCGTTCCGCCAGCACGCCGAGCCGGTGCAGCATGTCGGCCTCCTCGCGCGGGGCGGGATCGTGCAGCGCGCGCAGCACCAGGAAGCCAACGACGAGGGTCGCAACCGCAACCAGGAGCGCCAGCGAGGCCAGCAGGACGGCAACGGACATCGGCGCGACTGCAGCCTCTCGTATCGTATCGCCCCAAGCTGTAGCCGGGTGGCCATCCATCGCGCCAATCGGCGGCGGCGGATCGTCTTGAAGTCAATTGACGGCATCCCTATAGTACTCGACTCTCAGGATCAACGTCGCCATGCAACCGCCCGCAATCGTACGGCAGACCGACCCTGCTTCCATGGGTTCCACGGCCCCGGGCTCGGCCCACTACGCCGATCCGGTCAGCCAGGAAGAGGCCGCGGCCATGCTGCGCGCTTCCTTCAACCTGTTCACGCGCTGGCAACTCGATGCACAGCAGAGCCGCCGATTGCTTGGTTCGCCCAGCGAGCGAACGTTCCAGCGCTGGAAGGCCGGCGACATCGCCAGCATCCCGCACGACACCGTCTGCCGTCTCGGCGACCTGATGGGTATCCACAAGGCGTTGCGCTACCTGTTCACCGATCCGCAGCGCGGCTACGACTGGATACGCAAGCCGAGCCCTGCCTTCGGGGGCCGTTCCGCCCTCGACCGCATGCTGCAGGGCGCGCCGACCGATGTCGCCGCCATACGCGGCTATCTCGATGCGGAACGGGCCGGCTGGTAGCCGGACGCCGGAACCTTGCGCCTGCGCTGGAAGAAATCGCATCGCATCATACGCACCGTCTATCCGACGGTGCATCTGTTCGAGGACATCGCCGACCCCGCCGACTGGGACAGGATCGCGCGAGCCGAGGCCCGCAGCAATCCGCGGCTGCGCGACGAGATCGGCAACCTTGCCCTGGTGCCGGTGCATCGCCGGGTCGGCGGCGCTACCGCGACTTTGGTGATGGGAGCCTTCACCCATGCCTCGACGCTGCGTCCGAGCCGCTTCTCGGACGGCAGCTTCGGCGTCTGGTATTGCGGCGACCGTTTCGAGGTGGCGCTGGCCGAGACCGCCTACCATTTCGAGGAATTCATGCGCGCAACCGGCGAGCCCGCCGCGGACGCCGATTTCCGCGAGCTCACCTGCGCCATCTCCGGCAATGTACACGATCTGCGCAAGTCGGATCCGGAACACACCCTTGCGCCGGACGACTGGAGCGCGGGACAGAAGCTCGGCCGCAGGCTGCGTGACCAGGATCTCGACGGTGTGGTATATCCGAGCGTGCGCAGCCAGACGGGTTTTGCGGCCGGAATGTTCTGGCCGAACTGCGTGACGCTGCCGGTGCTGCAGTCACGGCAGTTCCGCTATCGCTGGGACGGCAGCCGGATGACCGCCTGGTTCGAGCACGGCACCCGCGACTGGGTGCCCTACGAGGTGTTCGCATGAAGAACCCACCGGACACGAAGCCCGCCAGGTCGATGCCGGAGTTCTTCCCGGGCTTCGCCACCCATCGCATCGAGACCGCGACCGGCGTTACGATCCATGCCCGCAGCGCAGGGGGTGGTGCTCCGGTGCTGCTGCTGCATGGCTATCCGCAGAGCGGCGCCACCTGGAATGCCGTCGCCCCTCGCCTTGCTGCAGCGCGCCGGGTGGTGGTGGCCGACCTGCGCGGCTACGGCGACAGCGGCAAGCCGGACAGCACGCCGGATCATGCCCCCTATTCGAAGCGTGCGATGGCGGCCGACATGGTGGCGGTGATGCGCGCCCTCGGGCACGAACGCTTCGCCGTCGTCGGACACGATCGCGGCGGCCGTGTGGCGCATCGCATGGCGCTCGACCATCCGGGTGCGGTCGCGCGCCTCGCCGTGCTCGATATCGCGCCGACGCTGACCATGTACGACCGTACCGACTTCGCCTTCGCCCAGGCGTACTTCCACTGGTTCTTCCTGACCCAGCCAGCACCTTTGCCGGAACGCCTGATCGAGGCGCAGGCGGCTTTCTTCCTGGACTGCCAGTTGCGGCGGCAGAGCAGGACCGAGGGCGTGCCGGTGGCGGCGGTGGCGGCGGAATATCTGCGTTGCTACACGGCACCCGGCGCGATCCACGCGATGTGCGAGGATTATCGTGCCGCCGCCGGCATCGATCTCGAGCATGACCGCGCCGACGACGCCGCCGGACACCGCATCGCCGCGCCGCTGCTGGCGCTTTGGGGAAGCAAGGGTACCGTCGGCGCGCTGTACGACGTGCTGCAGACCTGGCGCGACAAGGCTGCCTCGCCCAGCCTGGTCACCGGCACCGCGCTGCCCTGCGGCCATCTGCTGCAGGAGGAGCAGCCCGACGCGGTGCTTGCGCGATTGATGCCGTTTCTCGACACGTGAGATCGGACGATCGTCCGCCCGGTCTCGAAATCAGCGGTCTCACCCTGCGCTACGGCTCGCAGACCCTGTTCGACAACCTCGCCCTGACGGTGCCGGCCGGGCAATATACCGTCATGCTGGGGGCCAGCGGCGTCGGCAAGAGCAGCCTGCTGCGCGTCGCCGCCGGTCTTGCCGCCCCCGATGCAGGGCGCATCGTGGCCACGGACGGTCTGCCGGTCGCCGGCCGCATTGCCTGGATGGGGCAGCGCGACCTGCTGTATCCCTGGCTCTCGGCGATCGACAACGTCACCCTCGGCGCCCGGCTGCGCCATGAGCGGCCGGACCGCGCGCGTGCCCTGGACCTGCTCGGGCGGGTCGGGCTGGCGGACCGTGCCGGGTCGCTGCCGGCCGAGCTGTCGGGCGGCATGCGGCAGCGCGCCGCGATCGCCCGCACGCTCTACGAGGATCGTCCGATCGTACTGATGGACGAGCCGTTCTCGGCGCTCGACAGCATCACCCGTGGCCGCGTGCAGGACCTGGCGGCCACCCTGCTCGCCGGTCGCACCGTGCTGATGATCACGCACGACCCGCTGGAGGCCTGCCGGCTCGGCGAGCGGCTGGTGGTGCTGTCGGGAGCGCCGGCAACGCCTGGCGAACCCGTCGTCCTGCCCGGCGCGATCCCCCGCCCGGCCGACGATGCCGAGGTGCTGCGGACCATGGCGAGCCTGCTGCGCACCCTTGGCGCCGCAGCGTGATGCCGAAGCTCGCCGTCGCGGTCCGCCCGCTGCTCACCCTCGCCGGCCTGCTGGCGGTGTGGTGGGGGGTCAGCCGGAGCAGCGGCATCCCGGCTTTCCTGCTGCCCGACCCCGGCTCGGTGGCGACGGCGCTCTGGCACCAGCGCGACCTGCTGGCGTGGAGCACGCTGACCACCCTGACCGAGACCGTGCTCGGCCTGCTGATCGGCACCGGGCTCGGCGCGACGGGTGCGCTGGCGATGGTGTTCTCGCCACGCCTGGAGCGCTGGCTGATGCCGCTGCTGCTGCTCAGCCAGGCGGTGCCGGTGTTCGCCCTCGCCCCGCTGCTGGTGCTGTGGTTCGGCTTCGGCATCGCGTCCAAGGTGGTGATGGCGGTGCTGGTGATCTTCTTCCCGGTCACCGCCGCCTTCGCCGACGGGTTGCGGCGCACCGCGCCCGGCTGGCTCGACCTCGCCCGCA
Source organism: Lichenicoccus roseus (assembly GCF_005844085.1). GTDB lineage: Bacteria > Pseudomonadota > Alphaproteobacteria > Acetobacterales > Acetobacteraceae > Lichenicoccus > Lichenicoccus roseus. The sequence continues at coordinate 434,745 of NZ_VCDI01000002.1, read as the reverse complement.
CCATGGGCGCCTCGCCGCTGGCCATCCTGCGCCATGTCCGGCTGCCGGCGGCGATGCCCGCGTTCGGTGCCGGATTGCGCATCGCCACCGCGATCGCCCCGATCGGCGCGGTGATCGGCGAATGGGTCGGCGCCTCGGCGGGGCTCGGCTACGTGATGCTGAACGCCAACGCACGCATCGAGACCGACGTGATGTTCGCCGCCCTGTTCGTGCTGGCGCTGATGACGGTGCTGCTCTGGACCCTGGTCGACCGGCTGCTGCGCCGGCTGCTGTATTGGGTGCCGGAGGGGTGAGGTCTCGACCATGATCGAAGCATGTCGGTCCGGGCAGGCCCTATCGGCAGCGGCGTGTATATTCCGCCCCGGACGTCAGGGATCCCGTAGCTGCTCCTCGGCCTGTCCCGTCACCGTGGTCTTGGTCCGAGGCCACCCTCGCCCACGAATATACGGTACCCAGGCCAACGCCAGACCGACCGTCAGGGTGACAGCGAAACCTCTAGCGTGAACTAGTCCCTCGCCACCCCGAACGGTGACGGCGGCCACCACCAGAGCGGCGAACAAGGCCGCTCCAGAGGCAAGGACGGCGCCGAATACACCGGCGTGCAACCAAAGCACGACCAGTGTGGCGAACAGGACTACACCGACGACGAATTCAAGCATGCGAGATCCGGACTGGCTTCGAGTTATCGATCCAACTTGTTCCGCTCGCAATACTATTTTCAGGCGTGATGGCCGTGCGCTAGTCCGGTCCTCAATGTGACAGGAGGGGGATTGCCTCCTTAATCGCCGACCGTCACCACGATCTTGCCGACCTGTTCGTTGGATTCGAGGAAGCGGTGCGCCTCCACGATCTGCTCGAGCGGGAACGTCCGCGCGATCACCGGCTTCAGCCGGCCGGAGGCGAGCCCCTCCAGCACGTAGCTCTTGCCGGCTTGCAGCCGCGCTGGATCACGGCTGATCTCGAACAGGGTGTAGCCGCGTATCGTCAGGCCCTTGCCGAGTGCCGCGAACAGCGGGAACGGCGTCGGCTCCGGGCTGAGTGCGCCATACTCGAACAGGATGCCGCCTTCCGACAGCGCGTTCGCCAGCTTCTCGACGGTCGGGCCGCCGACCGGGTCGAAACCGATACGCGCACCCTTCCCGTCGGTCAGCCGCTGCACCTCGGCGACGAGGTCCTGCTCGCCGGTGCGTATCACCGGCACCCCGGGCGCCGCGCGCTCGAGGGCCGCCTGCTTGGCGCCGCTGCGGGTCAGGGCGATCGGCCTGGCGCCGGCGGCGAGGCTGATCTGGATCGCGGCGAGGCCGACGCTGCTGGTCGCGGCCGGGATCAGCACGAAGTCGCCGGTGTGCACGTGGGCGAGATCCACCAGGGCGCCCCAGGCGGTCAGGTACTGCATCCAGGACGCTGCGGCCTCGTTGAAGCCCAGATGGTCCGGGTTCGCCACCACGGCATGCACCGGAGCGATCACCTCGTCGCCATACATGCCGTACTGCATCATCGAGAAGGCCGGGATGGTGCTCACCGCCTGCCCCGGCCTGAAGCCGTCGACACCGGGGCCGACCGCATCCACGATGCCGGACGCCTCGTAGCCCAGCGTCGACGGCAGGGACGGGGTCTCCAGATACTGGCCGAGGCGGAACATCGCCTCCGCCCGGTTCAATCCGATGGCGCGGACCTTGATGCGGACCTCGCCTTCGCGGGGCTCGCGGCGGGGCTGCTCCTCGATGCGCAGGACCTCGGGTCCACCGGTCTCATGGAAGCGTACGATACGCGGCATGGCGATCTCCTCGTGTGGGGAAGCAGGTTGTCCGCCCTGCCCGGCCGGCACGCAATGTCGGGTCGGGCCGAACCGGGATCACGACAGGGTGCGCGACCAGACCACCGCACCCGGCGCGAAACGCTGCGCCAGGAAATCGAGCAGCACGACGATGCGCGGCGGGCGCGGGCCACCCGGCAGCGTCACGAGATTGAGCGATGCCTCGGGCGCCGACCAGTCGGGCAGCACGATGACCAGCCTGCCGTCCCGCACCGCCTCCCACGCCAGGAAATCCGGCTGCAGCGCCAGGCCGTGGCCGGCCTCGGCGGCATGGGCGAGCGCGTCCGCGTTGGTCGCGGTGAGCGGTCCGCCGACCTGCACCGCCACCTGCTCGCCATCGCGGCCGGTAAAATGCCAGGTCTCCCCGCTGGCGAGGTAGCTGTAGCCGAGGCAGGCATGCCGGCGCAGGTCATCCGGATGCAGCGGCGTGCCGTGACGGGCGAGATAGGCGGGTGCTCCCACCACCCAGCGCCGCACCGGGCACAGGCGTCGCGCCAGCAGGCTGGAGTCCGGCAGCCTGCCGATGCGCAGCGCGATATCGACACCGCCGGCGACGAGATCCACCACCCGGTCGTCGAGCTGCAGGTCGATCGACATCTCGGAATAGCGCGACAGGAAGTCCGGCAGCGCCGGCGCCACGTGACGCAGGCCGAACGACATCGGCGCCCCCAGCCGCACCCGGCCGCGCGGGGCGGAAGCCCCGGCATGGGCCTGCGTCTCCGCCGCCTCGCCCTCGGCCAGGATGCGGGCGGCGCGTGCAACCAGTGCATGGCCGGCCTCGGTCAGCGTCACCTGCCGCGAGGTCCGGTGCACCAGCCGCTCGCCGAGCCGCGTCTCCAGCCGCTGCAACGCCTTCGACACCGTGGCGGTGGAGAGCTGCAACTCGCGGGCGGTGGCGGCAAACGAGCCGGTAGCGGCAATCCGGGCGAAGATCGCCCAGGCCTCGAAATCAGGCAGCACCGGCAAACCTCACGAATGGAAACGATGCGTTGCCATTGTTTCCATATTCTTCATGCCGGTCGAGCCCCATGTTCGCCCTGCATCCAACGAGGAGGATTTTCCAATGCTCGAACACCGGCCGTTCACCAGCCTGGGCGGCGCCGACCATGGCTGGCTCAAGGCGAAGCATCATTTCTCGTTCGCGAGCTACAACGACCCCAAGCGGATGGGCTGGGGCGCCATACGGGTGTGGAACGACGACGAGATCGCGCCGCAATCGGGATTCCCGCCGCATCCGCATTCCGACATGGAAATCATCACCTACGTCCGCGACGGCGCCATCACCCACCAGGACAACCTGGGCAACAAGGGACGCACCGAGGCCGGCGACGTGCAGGTGATGTCGGCCGGGTCCGGCGTGCGCCATGCCGAATACAACATGGAGGATGCGACCACCCGCATCTTCCAGATCTGGATCCTGCCTGATGGACGCGGCGGCGCGCCGTCCTGGGGTGCCAGGCCGTTCCCGAAGACCGACCGCTCCGGCCGCTTCGTGACGCTGGCGAGCGGCTTCGCGGACGACGCCGACGCGCTGCCGATCCGTGCCAGCGCCCGCGTCATGGGTGCGACGGTGAAGGCCGGCGAGACCGTCACGCTCGACATCGATCCGGCCCGGCATGTCTATCTGGTGGCGGCGCGTGGCTCCGTCACGATCGAAGGCACCACGATCGCGACCCGTGACGGCGTGGCGATCACCGGCAGCGAGCGGATCGAGATCCAGGGCGTCGAGGATGCCGAGATCGTGCTGGTGGATGCGGCCTGAGCCGATGCCGGTTCGCGGCTAGCGGCTGCCGAGCGAGGCCTGCATGCCGAGCCGGACGACGGTGCGGCGAAGCGTATCGAGGCCGGTGGCGCGCTCCTGCTGCATCAGGGCAAACGGGGTGCTGCCATCGAACGGCGCCGCTTCGAGCGGCTTGCGCAACCACTCCCTTGCGCTGATCTGGAGCATGCCCAGGCGGTCATCCAGTTCGTGCAGGCCGGCCAGCCGGGCGGCCTCGGGCGGGCTGAGCCGGAAGCGTGGACGGGTGCCCTTTTTCGTCAGGCCGCCGGCGTGGCCGAGCAGGTCGAGGGCGTCGAGATCTGCGACCTGCCACTTGTCCATCAGCGCCCAGAAGGACGCCGAGGATCCGCTGCTGGCTTGCTGCGCCACGCTGATGGTGGGACGTGTGATGGGTGTCGCGGGGATGGGCTCGGGCTCCGGTGCCGGATCGGGTGTCCAGCGACTGGGCGCTATCGTGGCGGGCGCGTGGGCCTCTGCAGGCGGCGGCGGCGGCAGCAGCAGGGAGATGCGTCCGGCGGGCTCGTCGCCGCGCAGATCCACCGCGAACAAACTCACCAGATCGTCCAGCAGGCTGCCGATCTCGTCGATGCGGGCCTGCACCGCGGACCGTCCGGGCGTCGGCGCCGGGCCGCCATCCCGTTGCGGCGCCGTCGGAGGAGCTGCGTCCGCCATCGCGAGCAGTCGCGCGCGGTATGGATTGCTGGTGTCCAGGGCCTTCGCCGAGGGCAATGCGGTCGGGTCCCAACGACCTGATCCGGCCGTCTGCACCGCCTGCAGCAACCGGCTTGCCGCCGCGCCGCTCAGGGTGCCGGCATTGCGCATGCGGCCCCGCTGCAGCAGCAGGCGCGCATCATCGATATCCGAGGCCGCCAGACGCAGCAGCCCGGCAAGCACACGAGAGACGGACTTGTTCGGCAAATGCAACCGTCACCGGGTGTCGGAAGTTAGCTTCTGGTCTCCCCACCACGAGCCGCCTGTGGTGGCAACCCTGCGAGCGAGGTGACTTCCATGCTGATCGTCCTGTGCATGTTCCTGCTGATCGTCCCGACCGTCGCCGTCGCGATGCTCGGATCGCGGTAGGTCCCAACTCCAACTCCGGCGCCTCGTCAACACGAGGCGCCGGTTTCGCAGTTTTAGTGCTGGGTCCAGCCGGTGTAGCTTGCCACCGTCTGCGCGTTGACCAGCTTGGGCGCCATCAGCGTCACCTTCTCGGCCGGCGGATGGCCGTCCATGATCCCCACCGCCGTCTTCAGCGCAAGGCTTCCCATCGTATACGGATCCTGCGAGGCGGATGCCTTCACCAGTCCACCGGCCTGGATTGCCTGGACGATATCCGGCGCCCCATCAACCGACGTGATGACGATGCTGTCGCGATGGGTCTGCTTCGCCGCCAGGCTGGAGCCGATCGCCTGCGGGTCGTTGATTGCGAACTCACCGGCGATGTCCGGGTAGCGGATCAGGTAGCCCTGCATCACCGCCATGCCGCCCTCGCGCGAGCCCTTGCCGTCCTGGTCAGCCGACAGCAGCTTCACGTCGGGCGCCTTCGCCAGCGCCTCCTTGCAGCCTTTCACCCGGTCGGTGACCGAGGAGACCTGCGGACCGTTCTGGATGATGACGTTGCCCTTGCCGCCGATGTCCTTCAGCAGCTCCTCGCAGGACAGACGGCCGGCGGCGACGTTGTCGGTCATTACCGTGGCATCGGCGCCGGTGGCGGCCACGTCGGCGGCGACCACCACGATGCCGGCCTTCTGCGCGCGCTTGATCGCCGGCAGGATGGCGTTCGGATCGACCGCGTTCAACACGATCACCTGCACGCCCGAGGCGATGAAGTTGTCGATCTGGGTGAACTGCTTGTTGAGGTCGTAGTCGGCCGAGACCGCGACCACGCGCGCGTCCGGGTTGAGCGACTTGGCCTCCGCGGTGATGCCCTTGGTCATGGCGACGAAATAAGGATTGCCGAGCGAGCCGAGCGTAACGCCGACGCTCTCGAGCTTGGCCGCCATGGCAGGCTGCGCGGCTGCCAGGCCGAGAGTGGCAGCCGCCGCGAGCAGAAGGGTCCGGGACATGTCTGTGTTCCTTGGAGATTTTTCGTGGAGTGAAGGTCGCAAGTCGGTCCCGGCGGGTTCAGGTGCGCGCGCCACCCTGCTGGCGGAACCGGTCCAGGGCCACGGCGCCGATGATCACCAGCCCCTTGACGATGAACTGCCAGATGTCGGAGACGCCGAGCAGGATCAATCCGTTCGATAGCACAGCGATGATCAGCGCGCCGATCAGCGTGCCCCAGATCGAGCCGATGCCGCCGACGAACGAGGTGCCGCCGAGAATGACCGCGGCGATGGCGTCGAGTTCGTAGGACTGGCCGAGCTGCAATCCGTTCGCCGCATACAGCCGCGCCGACGACATCACGCCGCCGAGGCCGGCAAGCAGGCCGGACAGCGAATAGACGAACATCAGGATGAGCGGCACGTTGATGCCCGACAGCCTCGCCGCCGCCGGGTTGCCGCCGACCGCGTAGATGCGCACGCCGAGCACGGTGCGCTTGAGCACGTACCAGGACACCAGGATCACCGCGACGGCGATGATCGCAAGCCACGGGATCGCAACGCCGGGGAATATCGTCAGCCCGTCGTTGCCGATCCAGGCATAGGACAGGTTCGGATTGAAGATGGTGTTGTCGGCACCCATCAGGCGCGCAAGGCCGCGCACCGCGGTGAGCGAACCGAGTGTCACGATGAAGGGCGGAAGTTTTCCGTAGGCGATCAGCCCGCCGTTGAGGCCGCCGATCACCAGGCCGATCAGCAGGCACACCGGGACCGCGAAGCCGCCGCCGATCGACCACAGCGAGGCGATCAGCGCGCCCATCGCGGAGGCCGCCAGGATGGAGCCCACCGACAGGTCGATGCCGCCGGTCAGGATCACGAAGGTCATTCCGGCCGCGAGCACGCAGTTGATCGAGGCCTGCTGCGCCACGATGGACAGGTTCTGCCCGGTCAGGAAGCGGTGACCGCCGAACAGATGGAAGCCGATGGCGAGCAGGATCAGCACCGGCAGCATGCCGGCGGCCTGCAGGGTGGAGCGCAGCCGGACCTGTCGCGCCGACAATCCGGCACCGCCGAACGGCGCCTCTGCCGTGGCCGCGCTGGAAGTCGATACGCCGGAAGCGGCCGTCGGCACGGCCTTGGTGGGAACGTCGCTGTCGATCGGTTGCATCGGCGTTTTCCTAGGCCGCTTCCATGCCGGCGGCGTGTGCCATGATGTTCTGCTGGGTGATTGCCTCGCCGCCCGCACCCCCGACGCTGCCGACGATGGCGCCCTCGCGCATCACCAGCACGCGGTCGCAGATGCCGACGATCTCGGGCAGCTCGGACGAGATCACCAGGATCGCGATCCCCTTGCGCGCAAGCTCGTCGATGATGCGGTAGATCTCCGACTTCGCGCCGACATCGACGCCGCGCGTCGGCTCGTCCAGGATCAGCACCTTCGGACCGGTCTCCAGCAGGCGGGCGAGCAATATCTTCTGCTGGTTGCCACCGGAAAGGCTGCCGACGGTAACCAGCGGACTGGCCGCGCGCACACGCAGGCTGCGGAACGCATCGGTCGCACGTTGCGCCGCCCGCTTCAGGTCGAGCGCCATGCCGCCTTTCGCGTCGCGCGCGATGACGCCGAGATTGATGTTGGCGCCACACGACATGTCGAGGAACAGCCCGAGCGCCTTGCGATCCTCAGTGAGATACGCGATCCCCCGCTCCAGTGCCTCGGCCGGGCCGCTGACGGTGACCGGTACGCCGTCGAGCCTGATGGTGCCGCCGGTGGCGCGATCGGCGCCGAAGATCAGGCGCGCCAGCTCGGTGCGCCCGGCGCCGACCAGCCCGGCCAGCCCGAGCACCTCGCCGCGGTTGATCGAGAACGAGCATGGCTTCACCCGGCGCCCGCCATCGGTCAGGCCGTCCACTTCCAGCACCAGGTGCGGGTGCACGACGTCGGGGTCGTGCTCCTTGGTGTAGAAGCTCGACAGGTCGCGCCCGACCATCATGCGCACGATGGCCTCGGCGTTGATGTCGCGCTTGCCGAGATCGCCCGCGTAGCTGCCGTCGCGCAGCACGGTGACGCGGTCGGCGAGCTCGTAGACCTCGGCCATGCGGTGGCTGATATAGATGATCGCGATGCCCTCGGTGCGGAGCTGCTTGACCAGCCGGAACAGCCGGTCCGTCTCGCGCGAGCTGAGTGCGGTGGTCGGCTCGTCGAGCACCAGGATGCGCGACTTGCCGTGCAGCGCGCGTGCGATCTCGACCATCTGCTGCTCGGCGATGGACAGCGTGCCGACCAGCGCGCGCGGACCGAAGGGCGCCCCGAGGCGTTCCAATACCGGCGCGCAACTCGTCTCCATCGCGCGGCGGTCGATGCGCCCGCCGGCATGGCTGATCTCGTCGCCGAGATAGATGTTCTCGGCGACTGTGAGGTTCGGCGCGAGGGCCAGCTCCTGGTAGATGATCGCGATGCCGGCGCGCCGGGCGGATTGCGGCCCGTCGATCACGATCGGATTGCCGTCGATCAGGATCTCGCCGCCGGCATCAGCGCGATGCGCCCCGGACAGGATTTTCATCAGGGTGGACTTGCCGGCGCCGTTCTCGCCCATCAGAGCCATGATCTCGCCGCCCCAGGCCTTGAGACGGACGTCGCGCAACGCCTTCACCCCGGTGAAGGTCTTCGAGATGCCGCGCATCTCGATCGCCGGCACGCCCGGCGCCGGATTGGCGGGGTCGTAATTGCCCTGGTCCACGGTCGTATTGTCCACCGGCTCGCTCCTCCCGGGAGCGTGATTGTTGCAGGCATAGAAGCCGTTGGGCGGGATGGATGCAAGTGGCGGCGGACACCCGCTTGCGCTCGCCGCCGGGCATCCCATTATCCTACCGGTCAGTATGTTAATGGAGGACAATTATGGCTAGGTTGAATGGCAAGGTCGCGATCGTCACCGGCGCTTCAAAGGGCATCGGCGCCGGCATCGCGCTGAGACTGGCGGCGGACGGTGCAAGCGTCGTCGTCAACTACGCACGCAGCGTGGACGGTGCGGAACGCGTCGTCTCGGCGATCAGGGAGGCCGGCGGACAGGCGACGGCGGTGCAGGCCGACATCTCGCAGCCCGAGCAGATCAAGACATTGTTCGAGAAGTCGAGGGCCGCATTCGGTCATGTCGATATTCTTGTCAACAATGCCGGGATCTACGAGTTCGGAGATCTCGCAAGCATCACCGCGGAATCGATCGACCGCCAATTCGGATTGAATGTCAGGGGCCTGATCCTGGCGACGCAGGCGGCGGCGGCGGCGTTTCCGGCCACCGGCGGCGTGGTGGTCAATATCTCGTCCGGCGCCGGTGTCACGCCGATCGCGCAGGCGCAGGCGTACAGCGCAACCAAGGGCGCGGTCGACAACCTGACCCGCTCGCTCGCACTCGAACTCGGGCAGCGCGGCATCCGTGTGGTGGGCGTGGCTCCCGGCCTGACCGCCACCGAAGGCACCAGCGAGATGGGCGAGGAAGGTGCCGCGCCGTTCGTCGCGCGCACGCCGCTCGGACGCATCGGGACGCCGGCCGACATCGCCGACGCGGTCGCGTTCGTGGTGTCCGAGGATGGTCGCTGGATCACCGGCGAGACGCTGCAGGTCGGCGGCGGGCTGCGTCTCTAGATCGGACCAGGATGATCGGCGAGGTGCTCCCCCTTACGACAGGTGGTGCACCTCGCCGAGGCCGTACACCGGCGTCGAGATACCTTCCAGCCGCGCCTTGAGCTGCAGCGCCAGGTAGAGCGAATAATGGCGCGACTGGTGCAGGTTGCCGCCGTGGAACCACAGGCCGTCCTGACGGGTCGGCTTCCACATGTTGCGCAGCTCGCCCTCCCACGGCCCCGGATCCTTCAGGGTGCCTGAGCCGAGCCCCCAGCATTTTCCCACCCGGTCGGCAACCTCCTGGCTGATCAGCCGCGCGGCCCAGCCATTCATAGACCCGTATCCGGTGGCATAGACGATGAGGTCGGCGGGCAGTTCGGTGCCGTCGGTCAGCAGCACCGAGCGCTCGCGGATCGCCTCGACCCCGACACGGCTTTTCAGCTTGATGCTGCCGTTGGCGATCAGCTCGGACGCACCGACGTCGATGTAGTAGCCCGAACCGCGGCGGACGTATTTCATGTACAGCCCGCTCTCGTCGTCACCGAAATCCAGCATGAATCCGGACTGCTCGAGGCGCGCGTAGAATTCGGCGTCGCGGTCGCGAATGGCCCGGAACACCGGCGTCTGCAGATCCGGCATGACCCGGTACGGTTGCGAGGCAAAGATCAGGTCCGCACGCTCCGTGGTGATGCCGCTGGCGACAGCCTGCTCCGAATAGAGCACGCCGGTGGCCAGCTCCATCAGGCTGTCCGACCGCGCCACCAGCGTCGACGTACGCTGCACCATGGTGACGTCGGCGCCGTTCTCCCACAGGTCGGCGCAGATATCGTGCGCCGAGTTGTTCGACCCGATCACCACCGCCTTCCTGCCGCGCCAGGCCTCCCCGCCCGGATGTTTGCTGGAATGGTGCTGCTCGCCGGTGAAGCTCTCCGCACCCGGATAGGCCGGCACGTTCGGCAGCCCGGACATGCCGGTCGCCAGCACGAGATGCTTCGGACGCAGGGTGATCTCGCTTCCCCCGCGCTCGACGGTCACCTCCCACTCCTGGGCGTCATCGTCGTAATGCGCCTTGGTGCAAACGGTGGAATGCCAGCAGGCCAGCTCCATCGTCTTCTCGTAGGCCTCGAGCCAGTCGGCGATCTTGTCCTTCGGCGCGAACACCGGCCAGTGCTCCGGGAACGGCAGGTACGGCATGTGGTCGTACCAGACCGGGTCATGCAGGCAGAGCGACTTGTAGCGGCGGCGCCACTGGTCGCCGGCATTGGGATGCGCGTCCACGATCAGCGTCGGCACGTCGAGGTTGCGCAGCCGGGCGCCGAGGGCGAGCCCGCCCTGGCCGCCGCCGACGATCAGCACGTAGGGCTGCGTGGTGACGCCGAGCGACGCCGCCTCGGCCTCGCGCCGGTCGCGCCAGCTCTGCCGCCCGGGTGCCACGCCGTGCGCGGCGCCGAGCGGACGCGTCGCGCCGCGCTTCTCCTCGTGGCCCTTGAGCTCGTCGGCGGTGGTGAGCAGCGTCCAGCACAGGCCGTCGCGCAGCCGCAACAGGCCCTTGCCGCGGGCGACCGCGGTCTCGAAGTCGAACCAGGCGGTGACCACGCCATCCGCCTCGGTCGCCGGCTCGCTCATTCGCCAGTCGTGGGGCTTGATGTGCGGGAGGGTGGTGTCGAGCATGGCGGTGATCTCGTCCCGCCCCTCCAGGGTCTTGATGTTCCAGGTGAAGGCGATCAGGTCGCGCCAGAAGCCGGCGGGCTCGAACAGCCGGGCGGCCTGGGCACCGTCGTTGGTGCGGAGGGCGTGGTCGAACTGCCGTAGCCAGTCGGCGGCGGCGCGGCTGGGCGCATCGAGGACGGTGGCGGGCTCAAGGGTTGTCGACATGGCGGACCTCCTCGGAATGGCTGGCTGGCCTCCGGGCGGCACCGTGCGGCGCCTGGACATGCCGGGCTGTGTCCCGACGCATGCACTGCCTCCCGTATTGTTCGTTGAGGGAAGCATCCACCCGAAACCGGGCCGAGGGCAATGGCGGTGCGGTCAGACCGCGGCGCTGCGCAATCCCGACCGGTGCGCCTGGGTCCGTTGCGCCTCGACGAAGATGCGGGTCATTTCCGGATGGGCGCGCTGGATGCCCTGCTCGATCCGGGTCACCGCATCCTGCACCGCGCCGGCGGACATCTCGTCCTCGAAATCCAGGCTGAGTGCGAGCAGGACGTCGCTCGGGCCGAAATGCATCGACATGACATCGTTGACCCTGCGCACGCCGGGCTGCTGCGCCAGCCGGCGCACGTTGTCGCAGATCTCCGGCGCCGCCGCCTCGCCGGCCAGCAGGCCGTGGCACTCGCTGGCGAGGAACCACGCGGTGCAGGCCAGCAGGATCCCCACCAGCACGGAGGCGATGCCGTCGAACACCGGCGCGTGCAGCAGCTGCGACAGCAGCAGGCCGCTTGCCGCCACGCAGATGCCGAGCAGCGCTGCGGAATCTTCCATCAGCACGGTGAACACCGTCGGGTCCTTGCTGTGCCGCAGCGCCTCGAACCAGCCGCGCCTGTCCTTGCTGCGCCTGAACTCGCGCAGCCCGATCACCAGGGTGGTGCCCTCGATCAGGAACGCGGCGCCCAGCACCCAGTAGTTCACCCAGATGTCGGTCACCGGTCGCGGCGAGACGATCTTCAGCACACCGCCATAGATCGACACCCCGGCGCCAAGGCCGAAGATCAGGATCGCGACCACGAAGCTCCAGAAATACAGCCGCAGCCCGTGCCCGAAGGGATGGCTCGCAGTCGGACGCTGCGCCGCCTGGCGCAGGCCGATCAGCAGCAGGCCCTGGTTGCCGGTATCGACCAGCGAATGCGCCGCCTCGCTGAGCATAGCCGAGCTGCCGGTGAACAGGCCGGCGGCAAGCTTGACGGCGGCCACGGCAAGGTTGCCGGCCAGCGCCGCGTAGATCACCAGCCTGGAGCCGGCAGCGGCGCGCTCAGCCATGCGCGGCGACGGCCGGCTCCAGTTCGATTCGTGTGGCCGGCCCGTCGTCCGGCAGGATCTCCAAGCGCACGGGACGGTTCTCGCCGATGTCGTGCCAGTCTGCGCGTATCTGCCGGGCCTGCCTGCCGATGCCGAGTTCCGACGCGCCGAACACCACGCGCTGCAACTGCAGGCAGCTGGCCGCCTCCAGCACTACGCGATACGGCCGCTTGCCGGAGGTGCCGACCAGCGCCACCGGCTTGCCGGCATCCTCGGCGGCGGCAACCGCGGTGGTGAACACCCGCGTCTCCCAGTCGCCGACGATCTGCTCCGCATCCTCGCCCTCGCCCTCGCCCGGTGCGCCGGCGTGGACCGCGACCAGGACGACATCCTGCCGCGCCGGATCGTTCTGCTCGAGCAGGCGGGCGAGATGGGCGAGCTGGTCGGGGTCGTGTATGCCGACCACCGTGGCAGGGAGGACGAAGCGCGCGATGGTGGAGGGGGATTTTGCTCGGCTCATCGCGGGAGCGCCCGGCGAGTCTTGGCCAGTAGGGCGCGGACTACGCGTAGGACGGATGCTTCAACGGGAGACTCGAACCAGCGGAGCATCATGTGCAGTATCCTGGCCGATGCGGACGTAAAGCGGCGATGTGCGTTTGACAAGATGTACGTAAAGTCTGCGTAGTGACGCCGCCTGCTACATCAGGCGGATGGACGGCTTGGTCGGGCCGGATGCGTGCTTGCGGTGCCGACGATCAGAACTTAGGGCTACGCGGTGACGACGAGCGACGCCGCCTCCGCCTCGTTCCGGTCGCGCGAGCTCCGCCGCCCGGGTGCCACGCCGTGCGCGGCGCCCAGCGGACAAGTCGGGCCGCGCTTCCCCTCGCGGGCGTTGAGTGTGCCGACATGGCGTTGAGCGTCGGGCCAGTTGAATAACCGGGACTAATTCGCGGGCATCTCATCGCGATCTACCGCGCAGTCACGCCGCCCGCTCTCCCCCCGCCGCAGTAATCACTCCGATAATCACCAGCCCCGTCAACACCATCCGGGTCCCGGCCCCGAACCCCAGCGTGTTCAGCATCGACACCAGCAGGAACAGGAATAGCGCCGCCCCCCACACCCCCGCCGGGCTAGCCCGGCCGCCATTCACCGAGGTCCCGCCGATCACAACCACCGCGATCGAGGACAGTAGATACTCCACCCCCATATCGAGTGACGCTCCGCCGGAGAAGCTCGCCAGCAGCACGCCGCACACGGCGCTGAGCACGCCAGACAGCGCATAGGTCGCCACCGCCACCAGGTTGACCTGCAGCCCCGCCAGCCTTGCCGCCCGCCGGTTCTGTCCGATCGCCGACACCGTGCGTCCGAAGATTGTCCGCGCCAGCACCAGGGACACCAGCAGGCTCAACGCCAGCGCCACCAATGCCGCCAGCGGCAACCCGAGCGGTGCTGCGGTGGCGAACCAGGCCAGCGCCGGCGGCGGCTTCACCAGCAGCCCGCCGCCGATCTCGATGGCGATGGACTGCACGATGAAGCTCGCCGACAGGGTGGCCACGATCGGCGGGATGCGCAGCAGGAACACCAGCCCGGCATTGGCGAGCCCGACCGCTGCACCCGCCGCCAGTGCCGCCAGGATGCCCGGCACGATGCCACCGTTGCTGCCGTCCATCACCTTCATGCCGATGACGCCGGCGAGCGCGATGGTGGACGGAATCGACAGGTCCACGTTGCCGGGGCCGAGCGTCACCACCACCATCTGGCCGAGGCCGACGATCACGTAGAAGGTGCCGAACGCGAGGGCCGCGGTAAGCGCCCCGCCGGCGCCCTGCCCGGCCGCGACCGCCGCCACCAGCCAGACCACGATGGCGGCAGCGAACGACCATGACCAGGGCTGCCGGACCAGCCAGCGCAGCCGCGCGGACATCGCACTCACGCCTCGCGCTCCCGGCCGGTAAGCGCTCGCAACGCCAGCACGGCGATCAGGATCGCGCCCTGTGCGCCAACCTGCCAGTCGGCACCGAGATGCAGGAAGGTGAGCGCGGAGCTGGCCAGGGCAAGAGTGAGCGCGCCGATCACCGTGCCGATCGGCGCGATGCGGCCGCCGAAGAAGCTGCAGCCGCCCAGGATCGAGCCCGCCACCGACAGCAGCGTGTAGCGCTGCGCGATGTTGGCGTCGGCCGACGTGGTCAGTCCGACAAGTGCCAGCCCGGACAGCACGCCGAAGCAGCCGGCCAGCGCGTACAGCGTCATGCGCGCACGCAATGCCGACCAGCCGGCGCGTTCCACCGCACGCGAGAAACCGCCCATGCCGCGCAGCACCACGCCAAACGAGGTGCGCATCATCAACACGTGGGTGAACAGGCCGATCACCACGCAGGCCACGATCGGCAGCGGCACCAGCGGCATGTGGAAGCCCACGAAGCTCGCGAGCCAATCCGGCGCGTTGCCGCCCGGCGACGGCAGCAGCAGGATCGCGAGCCCGAGCCAGACGAACGAAAGCCCCAGCGTGACGACGATCGACGGAAGCTGCCGCCACTGCACCAGCGCGCCGACCGCGGCATAGCCCGCGATGCAGCCGAGCAGCGCCAGCACGCCAAGCCAGGGCCGGTCATGCAGCCAGGTCGCGGTGATGCAGGCGACCAGCCCGACGAAGCTGCCGATCGACAGGTCGAGGTCGTTGATGGTCAGGAACATCATCTGCGCGATGGTGGCGAGTGCCAGCGGCACCGCCAGGTTGAGCATCAGGTTGAGGCCGAAATAGCTCATCGTGCGCGGCTGCAGCCAGAAGATGGCGCCGAGCAGGATCACGAACGTCGCCACCGGCAGCAGCAGGCGCGCATCGACACGCACGGGCAGGACTGCACGGCCCATCAGAACGACGCCTGCAGCACGCGTTCCTCGGTGATCTCGTCGGGACCCAGTGCCGCCATGATGCGGCCCTCGCGGAACACGTAGACGCGGTCACACTCGTACAGCTCGTCCATCTCGGTGGTGTACCAGAGGAAGGTGCGTCCGGCCGCCGCCTGCGCGCGGATCATCGCATAGACATCCTGCTTGGTCTGCACATCGACGCCGCGCATCGGGTCGTCCATCAGGATGATGCCCGCGTCGCTGTCGAGCGCGCGCGCGAACAGCGCCTTCTGCTGGTTGCCGCCCGAGAGCGACAGGATCGGGTTGCCCATGTCGGGCGCACGGATCTTCATCCGGCCGCGCCACTCCTCCGCCGACGCCTCTTCGCTCGCGAGGTTCAGCAAGCCGTGCCGCAGATGCTTGCGATAGGCGCCCACGGATATGTTCTCGCCGATCGACCACAGGGGAAAAACGCCGTCGCGCTTGCGGTCGCCGGCGACCATCGCCATCGTGCGCGCCGAGAACAGGTCGACCAGGAACTCGGTCTGCCCGTGCCCCGCGAGGCCTCCGAGGCCGATCACCTCGCCCTGGTTGGCGACCAGCGGCTCGCCACCCTTTGGGGTCGCCCGCAGCACCTGGCTGCTGCCGGTGCGACGATCCGCCGCCAGGCGCGCTACCGAGGCCCGGTGCGTGCCGCCGCTCATCAGCGCAACCAGGCTGTCGCGATCATGTACGCCGGCGGGATCGCAGCCGACCACGCGGCCGTCGCTCATCACCGCGATGCGGTCGGCACTCTCCAGCACCTCGTGCAGCATGTGCGTCACCAGCAGCACGCTGCAGCCCCGCTGGGTCACGCGCCCGATATGCGCGAGCAGTTGCGACGCGGTGGAGGCGTCGAGCGACGAGGTCGGCTCGTCGAGAATGACCAGCCTGGGTGCGATGTCGGTGGTGGTGAAGGCGCGCGCGATCTCCACCATCTGACGCTCGGTCAGCGACAGCGACGCCACCGTGGCGCCGGCGCGTATGCGGTGGCCGGGAAACACCGTGTCGAGTGCTGCCTCGATCAGGGATGCCGCCCGGCGCGACCAGTTCCAGCCACGCAGGCCGGGATGCACCAGACGCGTGTTCTCCGCCACCGTCAGGTTCGGGCAGAGCGACAATTCCTGGAACACGCAGCGTATGCCGAGCGCCCGCGCCGCGCGCGGATCGTGCACAGAACCGGGCGCGCCCGCGACCTCCATGCTGCCCGATGTCGGGGCGAGCGCCCCGGTCAGCAGGTTGATCAGCGTCGATTTGCCGGCGCCGTTATGGCCGACCAGTCCCAGGCACTCGCCCGCCTCGATGGTGAGATCGACGCCGTCCAGGGCGCGGACCGGGCCGAAGCTCTTGGCGATTTCGGTGAAACGGACCAGGCTGTGCGCCCGGTCCGCATGGCTTGACTCAGTGGCCAACGGCACGCAGCTGCTCGGCATCCTGCTGGGTGTAGAGCTTGTTGGCGAGGCCGCCGCTCGGGGTCTTGGCCAACGTGTCGGCCAGCGTGTCCTGGCTGATCTTCAGGTACGGAACCTGCAGATCCTTCGGCGGCGGGTGGCCGTCGAGCACCTGCTGCGCCACCCAGAACGCCAGCGTCACCACGCCCGGCGCGATGCTGGACGACATCGTGGTGTAGCCGTCCTTGTCGTGCTGCTGCTTCCACCAGGCGAGTTCGTCCTGGCGGTTGCCCATGATGATGATCGGCTCCTTCCGGCCGGCTGACGAGAACGCCTGCGCCGCGCCATAGCCGTCGCCGCCCTCGGTCAGCACGCCGGCAATATCGGGCAGCCCGGGCAGCACGCCGGCGACCGCCTTCTGCGCCACCGTCTGCGTCCAGTTGCCGTAGACCGTGCTGACCAGATGGAAGTTCGGATGCCGCTTCAGCTCGTCCAGCATGCCCTGGTTGAAGGCGTCGTCGATCGAGGTGCCGGCGAGGCCGCGTATCTGGATCAGGTTGCCACCCTGCGGCAGCCGCTGCGCGAGATACTCGACCTGCTCGGCGCCCATGCCCTTGAAGTCCACCGTCAGCCGCCACGCGCACGGCGCGGTGACGACGCCGTCGAACGAGATCACGGTGATGCCGGCATCGCAGGCCGACTTGATCGCGCCATTCAAGGCATTCGGCGAGGCGGCGTCGATGACGATGGCGTCGTAGCCCTGCAGGATCATGTTCTGGATCTGCGCGGCCTGCTCGGTGACCTGGTTCTCGGCGGTGGTGAAGGCGGGCGCCTCCTTGACGATGCCCATCTTCACCGCCTGGCCGGTGGCGTCCGTCCAGCTTGTCAGCATGGTCTGCCGCCAGCTGTTGCCGGCATAGTTGTTGGACAGCGCGATCCGCTTGCCCGCGGTGGCTGCATCCGCATGCGCCGCCGACAGCAGCAGCATCGCGGCGAAGCCAAGACCTGCAATCCTGCTCGTCATCGAACCTGGTTCCTTGTTGCTCGTGTTGCTTGTCATGGTCACGCGGCCGCCTGCAGGACCGCTCGCAGCCGGTCCATGCGCTGCTCCGGCGCCACCCGCCGCGCCAGGTCCAGCACGCCGCCGATGCGGATGCGAACCTTGCTCTCGTGGTTGCGCGCGATGTCGGCGAGACGGTGGTCGAGGAACGGGTTGCGGAAGCGGTCCATGGTGGTGGCGCGATAGGCGGGCGCACCGTCGTCGCCGACGGCCGCGAATACCGGCAGAACTTCCTGCTCGTGCACCGCATCGAGAAAATCGCGCTGCTCCGGGATCTCCAGGATCTCGCGTACCGTCATCTCCGGCGGCAGGCCGTCCTGCTGCCAGCGCGACACCAGCACGCTGTGGCCGAGATTGAGGATGAACAGCTTGCGCTGCTCGTAGCGCTCCAGCGACGCCGCCACCTCGATGCAGGGATGCCGGCAGAACGGCACCAGGCCGGGCTGTGCCTCGATCGCCCAGAGCGCATACGGTTCGGCCACCGCGCCGATCGGCTGCAGCGGCGTCGGCACGATGCGGTCGACCAGCGTGTTGACCCAGCGGCAGCGCACCTGCAGCCACTCGCGGAACCCGTCCGGCGCATCCCATTCGCGGCTCGCGGCGAGCACGATGTCGCGCAGCATGCCGCCGTTGCCGACCTGCAGCTCGCACGGATACATCTCCAGCGGCTCGGCGCGATGCCGGTAGCGTGCCAGCAGCAGCCGCGCCAGCCGCGCCGGAAACGAACGAGCGTGCAGGGGCCCCTGCGCATCGTCGGGGTGCAGGTCGTAGCCACGCTCGGCGGTGTTTGAGACCAGCACCCGGGCCTCGTGCACCACGATATCCTCGATCGCGTCCCAGTCCCGTGCGGCCTGCAGCGCGCGGGTCACGCTCGACACCTCGACGCGCCGGTCCACCACGGCGCCGTTCTCGAGGCCGCGTATCTGCACCGGGAACGGCCCGGCATTGAAGGCGGCCACGCGACGCGCGCTGTCCGCGCTGTCGGTGGTCTGCACCACGGTGATCGGTCCGGGCGCGTCGCCGGAGGCCAGCGCCTCGGAGACGAACAGGTCGACATGCGCCTGCAGGAAGCGGCTGGTGCCGAACTGCACGATGGGGGTGACGGTCACGCTATACCTCGATGGTGGCCTTGATCACGCCCGCCTCCGGCCGTAGCCAGCCCGGAAACTGCGCCACCGCCTCGTCGAGGGTTGCATGATGGGTGCGCAGTGCCGCGACCGGGATGCTGCCCTCGCGCATGCGCGTCACCACCTCGGCGAAGTCAGCCGGCAGCGCGTTGCGGCTGGCCAGCAGCGTGGTCTCGCGCTTGTGAAACTCCGGATCGGAGAACCCGATCTCCTCGCGCACCACGCTGAGCAGCACGTAGCGGCCGCCATGGCCGACATAGCGCAGCCCGTTGCGTATCGAGCCGACGTTGCCGGTGGCATCCACCACCACGTCGAAGAATTCTCCTCGTGTCGCCTCGGCGAGCTTTGCCTCGGCGTCGGCGTCGGCGAGCAGCACCGCATCGGCGCCGAGCGCGGCGAGCGCCACGTCGAGCCGGTCCTGCCGGCGGTCGATGACGCTGACCTTCGCCCCGCGGGCCTTGGCGAACAGGATCGCCGCGATGCCGATCGGCCCAGCTCCTACCACCAGCACTCGGTCCTGCGCGGTGACCATCCCACGTGCGATGCCGTGCGCGCCGATGGCGAGGAATTCCACCATCGCCGCCTCGTCGAGGCCGATACCGTCGAGCGGCACCACGTTCCCCGCCGGCACCGCAAGCAGTTCCGCCATGCCGCCATCCTGGTGCACGCCGAGGACGGAGATGTTGCGGCAGCAGTTGGTCAGCCCGCGCCGGCAGGCACGGCATTCCCCGCACGACAGGTATGGCACCACGTAGGCCGCCTGCCCCGGCCGCAGCGCACTGCCGGACGGGGCATGCACCACCTCGCCGGCAAGCTCATGCCCCATCACGCGCGGATATTGCAGGAACGGATGCGAGCCCTCGAAGATGTGCAAATCGGTGCCGCACACGCCGACGCGCCGGATACGCAGGATCGCCTCGCCGTCAGCGGGAACCGGATCCGGCCGCTGCACCACCAGGAGGCGACCCGGCGCCTCGCACAGCAGAGCCTTCACGAACGCCTCCGGCGGCGCTGGTCGAAATACACGATGACGATGATCAATCCCCCGGTGATCACCCGCTGCCAGAACGGGTTCACGTTGAGCAGGTTGGCGCCGTTGTTGATCGTGGTCAGCAGGATCGCGCCCAGCACCGGCCCGATCACCGTGCCGACCGCGCCGAACAGCGAGGTGCCGCCGATCACCGAGGAGGCGATCGACTGCAATTCCCAGCCATCGCCGGTGGTGGCGACGCCGATGCCGATACGCGACGCGGTCAGGATGCCGGCGAACGCCGCCAGCGTCGCCGAGATGATGTAGGCGAGATAGATCGTGCGCCCGACATTGATGCCGGACAGGCGCGCCGCCTCCGGATTGCTGCCGGCCGCATAGATATGCCGGCCCCAGCGCGTCTGGTGCAGCAGCAGCCCGGCCGGGATCGCCACCAGGATCACCATCCAGAACAGGTTCGGAATGCCCAGCACGGCGCCGCGCGAGAACGCGCCGAAGCTGCGCGGAAACCCCGCGATGGTCTGGCCGCCGGTCATCAGCAGCCCGATGCCACGGAGCGCGGTCAGGGTCGCCAGCGTGGTGATGAACGGCGGCAGGCGCATCTGCACGATGGCGAAGCCGTGGAACATGCCGATGGCGACACCCATCGCCAGGGTGATCAGGCACGCCAGCGCGATCGGCACGTGCGCCACCAGCAGCATCGCCACCACCGTGCTGGCTAGGCCGACCACGGCACCCACGGACAGGTCGATGCCGGCGGTGATGATGACGAAGGTCTGGCCGATCGCGATGATGGTCCAGAGCGACGCCTGCCGCATCAGGTTCACGAAATTGCCGGTGGTGGCAAAACTGTCCGTCGAGATCGCCAGGATCACCCAGAGCAGCAGCAGCAGCCCGAGCAGCGTCAGGCTGAGCAGGAAGGCGAAGCGCTTGCGGGCGCCGGATTTCGGCACCGGCAGACCCGGCACCTCGCGCGCGACTTCAGACACCGATCGCCTCCCTGAGGATGGTTTCCTGCTCCACCTCGCGTGGCCGGTAGCTCGCCACCAGCCTGCCGGCGCGGAACACGTGCAGCCGGTCGGCGAGGTCGCGCACTTCCGGCAGGTAGGACGAGATCAGGATCACGCCGGCGCCGTTATGCAGCAGCTTGGCGATCAGCTTGTAGATCTCGACCTTGGTGCCGACGTCGACGCCGACGGTGGGCTCGTCGAAAATAAACAGGTCGGCGCCATGGCTCAGCCATTTGCCGATCACGATCTTCTGCTGGTTGCCCCCGGACAGCGTCGCGGCCAGCGCACCCTGCGAGGCGGTGACGATGCGCATGTCGCGTATCTGCCCGCCGGCAGCGCGACGCTCGGCGCCCGCATCCATCATGGGCCCGCGGCTCAGGCGGTCGAAGATCGGTGCGTTGAGGTTGAACCCGACACCGAGATTGAGGCACAGACCCTGGTCGCGCCGGCTTTCCGGCACCAGCGCGATGCCGAGATCGATCGCCTGCCGCTCGCGCCTGATGTCGACGCTCTTGCCCTTGAACTCGACGGTGCCGCCAGTCGCGCGGGTGCGGCCGAACAGGCACTGCACGAACTCGCTGCGGCCGGCGCCGACCAGGCCATACAGCCCGACCACCTCGCCCTTGCGCACATCGAGGCTGATATCGTTGAAACCCGGCCCGCTGAAATCGGTGACGCGCAGCAGCGTCTCGCCCTGCGACACCTCCTCCTTGTAGTGCACTTCCTCGATCGAGCGCGCCACCATGTCACGGATCAGCGCACGCTCATCGGTCTCGGCGGTGACATGGGTCGCGATCAGCACGCCGTCGCGCAGCACGCTGACCCGGTGGGAGAGCTCGAAGATCTCCTCCATGCGGTGGCTGATATAGACGATGGTGACGCCATCCGCGTTCAACCGGCGCACCAGCCGGAACAGCTGGTCGGTTTCCTGGCGGGTCAGGTAGCCGGTCGGCTCGTCGAGGATCAGGAAGCGGGTGCCGCGCATCGCCGCCCGCGCGGTGGCGACCAGCTGCTGCTGGCCGATGGTAAGCTCCCCGAGCATGGCGCCGGCGTCGATGTGGAAGCCGAGATCGTCCAGCACGCGCTGCGCCTCCCGACGCATCCTGCGCTTCTGCAGGAAGCCGCCGCCGCTGCGCTCGTCGCCCAGGAACATGTTGGCCGCGACATCGAGATGCCGGCACAGCACGACTTCCTGGTGCACCGCATTGATGCCGAGCGCAATCGCGTCGTGCGGGGTGGCCAGCGCAACCTCGTCGCCGCGCCAGCGGATTTCCCCGCCGGTGCGCTCATATGCACCGGTGAGGATCTTGATCATGGTCGACTTGCCGGCGCCGTTCTCGCCGACGAGGGCGTGGATCTCACCCTCCTCGAAGGCGAGGCTGACCGCTTTCAGCGCGTAGGTGCCGGTGAACCGCTTGTCGACACCACGCAGCTCCATGATCGTGGTCACGGCAGTTGCTCAGTTCAGCTTCGGGTTGAGCAGCTCCTGCGAGCGCGGCGTGTCGAGGTTCGCCTTGGTGATGACGTTGACGCCGGTATCGACATTCTTCGGCACCGGCTGCCCGCGCGACGCCGCAAGCGCGGTCTTCACCCCGTCATAGCCCATGCGATACGGGTCCTGCACGATCATCGCCGCGATGGTGCCGTCCTTCAGGAAACCGACGAGCTTCTGGTCGCTGTCGAACGCCACCGTGCTCAGCTTCGGCGGATGGATCTCGGCGATCGCCTGACCCGCACCCTCGCTCATGGTGAGGTTGGACGCGAAGATGCCGACCAGGTTCGGATGCGCGGTCAGCAGGTCGTTGGCGATATTGAGCCCGGTGGTGACCTGGCCGTCGCCGATACGCACCGCGATGATCTTCAGGTCAGGGAATTTCTTTCCGAGTTCTTCCTTGAAGCCCTGCGTGCGCTGGTCGAGGGAGCCCACGCCCGGCAGCGAGACGATCACCGCGACGTCGCCCTTGGCGCTGCCGTTCTTGGCGGCGATCGCGGCGCCCAGCGCATCCGCCGCCTTGCGGCCACCCTCGACGTTGTCGGTGGTGAGGAACGAGGTGAACGCATCGGTGTCGGCGGCGCTATCGATGCCGATGATCTTGACCGACTTGGCGGCGTCGGTGATCGGCGCACCGAGGGCGGCGAACTGCGTCGGCGAGATCACGATGGCGGCCGGATGCTCGGAAACCGCATTCTCGAGAGCGGTGATCTGGCCGGGGATGTCTGCTTCGCTCTGCGCGCCGAGCAGCGGCACGTTGACGCCGAGATCCTTGCCGGCCTTGCGCGCTCCGGCCTGCACGATCTGCCAGTATTCCGCGGTGGTGTCCTTGACGATCACCGGAATCGTTTCGGCAGCCCGCACCGCGCCCGCGACCGGCGCGCCTGCGATAAGCGCGGCACCCGCCAGCGCGCCGAGTGCGCGACGACGCCCGGTCGACGATATAATGCTCATGTCGTTCTCCCTGTTCGGCTCTCTCGGCCGGTCACCCGGGCGGGTATTGCCCACCTGTGTTTCTTATAGGATAAGGAACAGGCCACGCTGTCAACAGGCACAACGATACGGGCATCCCGCAAGAGGACAGCCTGGCGACTGGGAAGAATGTCGAAGCCGAACACCCTGTTCAAGCAGGCATATAATCGCAGCCTCGACCTGATCGCGGACCAGGCGGCGCTGCCGTCGGAGCCGGAGCTGAGCGCCGCGCTTCAGGTCAGCCGGACCACCATACGCGCCATCCTGCACCGCCTCGCCGAACAGGGCCTGCTGGCCCCCGTGCCGCACGCCAGGCGCATCCTGCGGCTGCCGGCGGAACAGGATTATTTTCCGAAGGACGAGGTCGATCCGATCGCGGTAGTGATCGAACGCCGCTTCATGCAGAAGATCCTCGCCGAGGGGAGCCTGCCGGGCGGCAGCATCAATGAACTGGAGCTGG
The DNA here is from genome assembly GCF_005844085.1 of Lichenicoccus roseus. Taxonomy (GTDB): domain Bacteria; phylum Pseudomonadota; class Alphaproteobacteria; order Acetobacterales; family Acetobacteraceae; genus Lichenicoccus; species Lichenicoccus roseus. Next base: position 411,144 of record NZ_VCDI01000002.1, on the reverse strand, counting down.
CGCGCGAGGTCGGCGTCAGCACGTCGTCGGTGCGCGAGTTCCTGATCCGCTTCAGCCGGTATGGGCTGATCGAGAAGCGACGCAACAGCACCTGGATCCTGAAGGGCTTCACCCGCGCCTTCGCGCTGGAGTTGACCGAGGTGCGCGAGATGTTCGAGCAGCGCTCGGCGAAACACTTCATCGGCCTGCCGCCGGAGCATCCGGCCTGGCGGGACCTCGCGCAGATCGAGGCGCTGCATGATTCCGCGCGGCGGCACGACCCGATCGACGAGGCCGACTTCGCCATCCTCGACGAACGCTTCCACCGGCTTATCCATGCCGCGTCGGACAACCGCTTCGTGACGGATTTCTACGACGTCATCGCCCTGGTGTTCCACTACCACTATCGCTGGAACAAGTCGGATGCGGCCCGTCGCAACCGGGTCGCGATCGACGAGCACCTTGCCTATATCGCCGCCCTGCGCAGCCGCGACCGCGTAGCGGTGGACCGTGCCTGCCGCACGCATCTTCGCTCCGCACGACAAACGCTGCTCGCCTCCATCGTGTTCGTCGACGAGCCTTCCGTCCGTGCAAGCCAGACCCTGGAGACATCACCATGACCCGGATCACCGGACTGCGCAGCCTCGACATCCGGTTCCCGACCTCGCTTGGCCTGGACGGCTCGGATGCGATGAACCCGGACCCCGACTATTCCGCCGCCTACGCGATCCTGCTGACCGACGATGCGTCGCTGGAAGGCCACGGCCTCACCTTCACCATCGGTCGCGGCAACGAGATCTGCTGCCGCGCCATCGACGCCCTGGCGAGCCGCGTGATCGGGCTGGACCTCGACTGGATACGCGAGAACCCGGCGCGGTTCTGGCGGCACGTGACGTCCGACAGCCAGCTGCGCTGGATCGGTCCCGACAAGGGCGTGATGCATCTCGCCACCGCCGCGGTGGTGAATGCGGCGTGGGACCTCTGGGCGAAGGCGGATCGCAAACCGCTCTGGCGGCTGGTCGGCGAGATGAGCCCTGCCGAACTCGTGCGCTGCGTTGATTTCCGCTACATCACCGACTGCATCACGCCGGACGAGGCGATCGAGCGGCTGCAGGACAGGCAGGCCGGCAAGTCCGAGCGGATCGCGACGCTGCTGAAGCACGGCTACCCCTGCTACACCACCTCGGCCGGCTGGCTCGGCTATGACGACGCCAAGCTGACGCGGCTCTGCGAGCAGGCGGTGGCGCAGGGCTTCACCCATATCAAGATGAAGGTCGGCCACGACCTAGCGGACGATATCCGGCGCCTGCGCATCGCGCGCGAGGTGATCGGGCCCGACCGCCGGCTGATGATCGACGCCAACCAGGTGTGGGATGTCGGCCAGGCGATCGACTGGGTGCGGCAGCTCTCGTTCTGCAACCCGTACTTCATCGAGGAACCGACCAGCCCGGACGATGTCGAGGGCCATCGCGCCATACGCGAGGCGGTGGCGCCGGTGCGCGTCGCCACCGGCGAGATGTGCCAGAACCGCATCCTGTTCAAGCAGTTCATGATGCGGTCCGCGATCGACATCGTGCAGATCGACAGCTGCCGGCTGGGCGGGGTCAACGAGGTGCTGTCGGTGCTGCTGATGGCGGACAAATACAACCTGCCGGTGTGGCCGCATGCCGGCGGCGTCGGGCTGTGCGAACACGTCCAGCACCTCTCGATGATCGACTATGTCGCGATCTCGGGCACCATGCAGGACCGGGTGATCGAGTATGTCGATCACCTGCACGAGCACTTCCTCAACCCCTGCATCATACGCGACGCCGCCTACCAGGCCCCCACCGCGCCCGGCTACTCGACCACGATGCGCTCGCAGGCACTGGAAACATTCCGGTTCAGAGGCTAAGCAGACTGCTCAAAATAGACACAGTCGAAATCGGCTCGTCATGAAATCGGGCTGGGAGAGCGTTCGTACCATGCTGCGTGGAATTGACCCCCTGCTCACCCCCGGCCTGCTGCATACCCTGGCCGCGATGGGCCACGGCGACCGCATCGCCATCGTCGACGCCAACTTCCCGGGGGCCTCGAATGCGCGGCTGCTGCACGAGTTGCCCGGCATCGATGCCGGTGCCGTACTGCGCGCGGTGCTGTCGCTGCTGCCGCTGGATGATTTCATCCCCGACCCGGCGGTGACGATGCAGGTGGTGGGCGACGCCGACATCGTCCCGGAAGCGGTGCGGGACTTCGCCACCATCCTGGCCGCGCATGACGGACCGAGGCCCGCCAGCGTCGAGCGCTTTGCGTTCTACGAGCTTGCCAAGAGCGCCTTCGCGATCGTGCAGACCGGCGAGACCCGCCTCTACGGCAACATCATTCTCGCCAAGGGCGTCATCAAGCAGTTCTGACGCTCGCCTGGCTCACGCTTCGGCGTGCGCCGGCCAGACGACGACATGCCCGGCCAGCGACGGGCGCGGCGCGGCTTGCGGCGGCTCCGCCGGCGTGCCGACGAACAGGAAGCCGGCGAGCGTATCCGGCGCCTCGAAACCAAGTCCGGCCTGCACCAGCGGATCGTAGGCATTGGCGCCGGTTACCCAGATCGCGCCGAAGCCGGTGGCATGGATCGCGTTCAGCAGGTTCATCGCGCCGGCGCCGACCGCCAGCATCTGCTCGGATTGCGGCACCTTGTGGTCGACGCGAAGGCGGGCACCCAGCGCGATGGTCAGCGGCGGGCGCAGGAACTTGCCGCGCTGCTTGTCGATCAGCGCGGCCGGCGCCTCCGGGTCGCGTGCCCGCAGCGCGGCCTCGACGAGGTCCGCCATGCGGGTGCGGGCCTCGCCGCGTATCAGCACGTAGCGCCAGGGCGTCAGGTGGCCGTGGTCCGGGGCGCGCAGCCCGGCCGCGAGAATGCGCTCCAGCACGTCGCCCTCCGGCGCCGGCTCGACCAGCCTGGACACCGACACCCGCGACAACAGCATGTCGAGACCGGCGAAATCCGTCATCCGGCGTGGCCGGCGGTCTGAGGCTGCTTCGCGAGCTCGGTCTTGACGGCGTCGGTGACCAGGGCGTGGTCCGGCGGCACGTCCGGGGAGAAGCGGGCAACGACGCTGCCGTCGCGTCCGATCAGGAACTTCTCGAAGTTCCAGAACACGTCCTCCGGCGGCGGCGCGTGGCCGAAGGAGGCCAGCCGCTCGCGGAAGGCGCCGTCCGGATTCTGCTGCGCCTGCGGGGCCGCCTGCAGCAGCGCCGCATAGAGCGGATGCCGGTCCGGCCCGTTGACTTCGATCTTGGAGAACATCGGGAAGTCGACGCCATAGGTGCTGCTGCAGAACTCGGCGATCTCGACGTCGCTGCCGGGCTCCTGGCCGCGGAATTGGTTGCACGGGAAGCCCAGCACGGTGAGGCCGCGCTCCCGGTGGTTGGTATAGAGCGTTTCCAGCGCGTCGTACTGCTTCGTCAGTCCGCACTTGGAGGCGACGTTGACCACCAGCAGGACGTCGCCGGCATAGTCCCCGAGGGTGGCATCGCTGCCGTCGATGCGCTTGACCGGGATGTCGCGGATCGCTGTCATGGGACTTCTCCTGGGCTGTCGGCCGTCCAACCCGCAACCTGACGTGCCGCCGCGACCCAGACAAGGGGCCGGGCGCCGTCCCGGTGCGGCCCGGTGGCATCGGACGCGGCCATCCTGTAGGAGTTTGCCGTCATGGATGCAGACCCCGCCCCCACCTCGGCTCCCATCGCGACCCGCCGCACGGCCGAGGTGCGGCGCGTGACCGGCGAGACCAGTATCGCGCTCACCCTCGGGCTCGACGGCAGCGGCCAGACCCGTATCGCCACCGGCATCGGCTTCCTCGACCACATGCTGACCGCACTCGGCAGGCACGCCCTGTTCGACCTCGCGATCGAGGCGCGGGGCGACCTGCATGTCGATTTCCACCACACCACCGAGGATACCGGCATCGCGCTCGGCCAGGCCTTCGCGCGCGCCATCGGCGACAAGCGCGGCATCCGGCGCTACGGGCACGCGGTGGTGCCGATGGACGAGGCGCTGGTGGAAGCGGCCATCGACATTTCCGGCCGCTCGTTCCTGGTCTGGGACGTGCGGTTCCCGCGTGACAAGATCGGCGAGATGGATACCGAGCTGTTCGAGGAGTTCTTCCGCGGCTTCGCCTCCAATGCCGGCCTCGCCCTGCACGTCACGCAGAAGGCGGGCAGCAACAACCACCATATCGCCGAGGGCTGCTTCAAGGCGGTGGCACGCGCCCTGCGCATGGCGAGCGAACCCGATCCGCGCGCGTCGGACGCCATCCCCTCGACCAAGGGTGTGCTGTGAAGCTGTACAGCTCGCACTTCCACCCGCCGGACTCGCCGCGTGCCGGTGCGCCGCCGGTGCTGGTCCGGGAGGGCATCGCCTGGCGCTGCATCGTCCTCGGCTGGCTCGGGCTGCTGTTCGCCGCCTGGATGCCGGCGCTGCTGGTCGGCGCCGTCAGCCTGCCGGTCCTCGCACTGACGCGCCACCTGCCCGGGCACTGGGTCATGCTGGCCGGTATCAACATACTGGTGGCGTTCTTCGCCAACGACCTGCGGCGCTGGGACCTGCGGCTGCGCGGCTTCACCGTCGGTCCGCTGGTGGCCGGGCGCGATGCCGGCGAGGCTCTGCTGCGCCTGCTCGATCACCGGCCGGAGCTGCTCGGAGGCGGTGCTTGACCCGCGCTGGGCCGGAACGCGGATGATGCGGGTCGCGGTGGTCGACTACGCGGGCGGCAACCTGGCGTCGGCGGCACGGGCGCTCGAGGAGGCGGCCCGCCTGGGCGGCATCGACGCCAGTATCTCGATCACCGACGACCCTGCCGAACTGCGCGCCGCCGGGCGCATCGTCCTGCCCGGGCAGGGCGCCTTCCTCGACTGCGCGACCGGCCTGGGCGCGGTGCCCGGCCTGCGCGATGCGCTGGTCGACGCGACCGACGGCGGCACCCCCTTCCTCGGCATCTGCGTCGGCATGCAGCTGATGGCCGATCGCGGCCTGGAGCATGGCGAGACCCGGGGTCTCGGCTGGATCGCCGGCGAGATCGCGCCGATGCGGGTGCCCGGCCTGCGGCTGCCGCAGATGGGCTGGAACGAGCTGCTGTTCACGCCGGGCGCGCATCCGCTCACCGCCGGCCTGCAGCCGGGCGACCACGCCTACTTCGTGCATTCGTATGCGCTGCGCGCGCACGCGGCGGACGATGTCATCGCCACCACGGACTATGGCGGCCCGGTGCCGGCGCTGGTCGCACGGGGGAATCGTGCCGGCACCCAGTTCCATGTCGAGAAGAGCCAGGCGGTCGGGCTGCGCATCCTCGCCAACTTCCTGCTCTGGTCGCCGGCGGGGGATGCCTGATGCAGGCCGATGGATCCAACGCTTCCGTACCGAGCCGGCTGGCGGTCGAACGGGTCACCGGCCTGGACGACGACGACATGCAGGGGCTGTGCGAGGCGACCTCCGCGGCAATCCTCGACGGCGGCGGCTTCGGCTGGGTGAAGTCGCCGGGCCGCCAGGTGCTGGAGCGCTATTTCCGCGGCCTGCTGATGGTTCCGGAACGCACGCTGTTCGTCGGCCGCCTCGACGGCATCATCGTCAGTGCGGCGCAGCTGGTGCGGCCGCCGCGCAACAACGAGGCGCAGGCGATGAGCGCCACCCTGATGCACAGCTACGTGGCGCCCTATGCGCGCGGCCACGGGCTCGCCCGCATGCTGACCCGCGAGGTCGAGAGCTGCGCGCGCGCGATGGGCTACCAGGTGCTCAATCTCGACGTGCGCGAGACCCAGGTCGCGGCGATCGCACTCTATCGCAGCCTGGACTTCACCCACTGGGGTACCCACCCGCACTATGCGCGGGTCGGCGGCCGGGTGGTGCGCGGCCTGTTCTTCACCAAGCGCCTGCAATCGGGCGGGATCCTCGATGCCTGAGACTTCCGTGGTGTCGGGTGGCAACCGGCGGCTGACGCTGTATCCCGCCATCGACCTCAAGGACGGCACCTGCGTGCGGCTACGTCGTGGCGAGATGGCCGGCGCCACCGTCTACTCCGACGATCCCGGTGCGCAGGCCCGTGCCTGGGGCGAAGCCGGCTTCGGGTGGTTGCACGTGGTCGACCTGAACGGCGCCTTTGCCGGTCGCTCGGTCAACGAGGCGGCGGTACGCGCGATCCTCGCCGCCGCCCGGGTGCCGGTGCAGCTCGGCGGCGGCCTGCGCGACCTCGCCGCGATCGAGACCTGGCTCGAGGCCGGCATCGCCCGGGTCATCCTCGGCAGCGCCGCGGTGAAGGACCCGGCGCTGGTGCGTGAGGCGTGCCGCCTGCATCCCGGCCGCATCGTCATCGGCATCGATGCCCGCTCCGGCAAGGTGGCGACCGAGGGCTGGGCGGAGACCTCGGAGCTGAGGGCCATCGAGCTGGCGCGGCGGGTCGAGCAGGAGGGTGCGGCGGCGATCATCTTCACCGAGATCGAGCGCGACGGCATGCTGTCAGGCCTCGACCTGGAGCAGACCGCCGCCCTGGCCGGGGCGGTGCGCATCCCGGTGATCGCCAGCGGCGGCGTCGGCACGCTCGACCACCTGGTGGCGCTTTGCGATGTGGCCCGCGACCGGCTGCCGGAGCATTCCGGGATCGAGGGGGTGATCGTCGGGCGTGCGCTCTATGACGGCCGCATCGACCCGGCAGCGGCGCTCGCGGCGCTGGGTGGCGCCGCATGCTGAAGCTGCGCGTGATCCCCTGCCTCGACGTCAAGGATGGCCGCGTCGTCAAGGGCGTGAACTTCGTCTCGCTGCGCGATGCCGGCGATCCGGTGGAGCAGGCCGCGATCTACGACGCCGCCGGCGCCGACGAGCTCACCTTCCTCGACATCACCGCCAGCCACGAGCAGCGCGACACCATCCTGGACGTGGTGAGCCGCACCGCCGCGCGCATCTTCCTGCCATTCACCGTCGGCGGCGGGGTGCGCTCTCCCGAGGACATGCGCCGCCTGCTGCTTGCCGGCGCCGACAAGTGCGCGATGAACTCGGCGGCGGTGGCGCGCCCGGCCCTGGTCGCGGAGGCGGCGCGCAAGTTCGGCAGCCAGTGCGTGGTGGTGGCGGTCGATGCGCGCGCCGACGGCCATGGCGGCTGGGAGGTGTTCACCCATGGCGGCCGCACGCCGACCGGGCTGGATGCGGTGTCCTGGTGCCGGCAGGTCGAGGAGGCTGGCGCCGGCGAGATCCTGCTGACCTCGATGGACCGCGACGGCACCCGCTCCGGCTTCGATCTCGACCTGCTGGGCGCGGTCTGCAAGGCGGTGCGGGTGCCGGTGGTGGCGTCCGGTGGGGTCGGCGAGCCGGCGCATTTCATCGACGGCGCACGGGCCGGAGCCTCCGGGCTGCTGGCCGCCAGCGTGTTTCATTTCGGCCAGTTCACGGTCGGCGAGGTGAAGGCCGCGCTGGCCGCGGCGAGCCTGCCGGTCCGTCTGCAGACACAGGAACAGACTGCATGAGCAAGGACGCCAAGGGCGGTGGCAAGGGGGCGAAGGCTACCGGCCGGGCGGCGGGCAAGACCGCGTCCAAGCCGCCTGCCAAGTCCGCACTACGCAAGAAGGTGCAGCGGCTGACCAGCGCCAAGACGCAAGGCCTCGCGGCGAAGCCATCGAAGTCCGCGTCGCTCGAGACCGGCTCGACGGCTTCCGTCCTCGACCGGCTGTTCGAGACAGTGGTGGCCCGTCGCGACGCCGATCCGAACGTCAGCCATTCCGCCCGCCTGCTGTCGCGCGGCACGCACAAGGTGGCGCAGAAGTTCGGCGAGGAGGCGGTCGAGTGCCTGATCGAGGCGGTCGCCGGCAACGGCGACAAGCTGATCGGCGAGAGCGCCGACGTGCTGTACCATCTCATCGTGCTGTGGGTGGATGCCGGGCTGCGGCCGGATGCGGTGTGGAACGAATTGCGCCGGCGCGAGGGGGTCAGCGGCATCGCCGAAAAAGCGTCGCGGTCCCGCTGGGTGCCGGCCGGACGCAATACGGGAGAATGAGATGACGGTTTCCGGCCTGGGCCCCTACGACAACGGAAACATCTTCGCGCGAATCCTTCGCCACGAGATCCAGGCGACCCTTGTGTTCGAGAACGAACATGCGGTGGCGTTCAACGACATCTCGCCGCAGGCGCCGACGCATATCCTGGTGATCCCGCGCGGCGCCTACGTCTCGTTCGCCGACTTCGCCGCTCGCGCGGGTGATGCGGAAATTTCAGGCTTTTTCCGGGCGGTCAGTACGGTTGCCACCCAACTCGGTCTGGATGCCTCGGGCTATCGCCTGCTGAGCAATATCGGAGACCATGCCGGACAGGAGGTGCCGCATTTCCACGTTCACCTGTTCGGTGGCAAGCCGCTCGGGCGGATGCTGGCTTCGAGCTGAAGCCTGCCGCCGCCCGCGCAGTCAACCGGTCAGGAGCTTTCGCCCGGGTGGCCCTTCGACACGCCGTTGTTGTTGAAGGTGCCGGTCGGGCCGGAGTTGGTGTTGCCGGACGTGCAGGCGCCGAGACCGATCAGCAGGGTGCCGATCAGGATCCGACGGATAAGCTTGGCGTGCATTGGGAGAGGCCTTTCCTCGTAATCGACTGTACTGCGCGTGCAACGACTGCAAGGGGCCGGATTTCCCATCCTGGAATGTGACAGCTTCATTGTGATCGCAGCCTGGCCCGCCCGATCAGCGCCAATCCCTCCGCAACCGAAACGAACTCGCCGCCGCCGGACACGCGCCCTGCGCCGAAGCGCTGCTCGAACATGCCGCGCACCGCGGGCACGAACGAGGTGCCTCCGGTGAGGAACACCCGGTCGATCTCGTCGGCGCGCATGCCGGCCCGGTCGAGCGCCCGCCCGACTGCCGCCGCCATGCGGGCGAGGTCGGCGGCAATCCAGCCTTCGAACTCGTGCCGCGCGATACGGCGCTCGACAGCGAAATCGCCATGCTCGAAGCGCAGCACTGCGAAGTCCGCGTGTGAGAGCTCCGCCTTGGCGGCACTCACCGCCTGATACAACGGATAGCCCATCTCATCCTCGATCAGGCGTATCAGCGTGCGCAGGCGTTCCGGATGCTCGCTGGCCGCCGCCACCTCGGCGATCTCGCGCAGCATGCGCGGGGTGCGCATCAGCGACAGGCGGTGCCAGCGCGCGAAGCCGGAGAAATATTCCGGCGGCACCGGCAGCGCGTTGCCCATGATGGAATAGCTGTCGCCGCGGCCGAGCAGCGGCGAGATCGCCTGGTCGATGATGCGGGCGTCGAAGCTGTCGCCGGCGATCCCGACGCCGGCACGGCCGAGCGCCGTGATGACCGGCGCCGGTTGGCCCGGCTCGAAGCGCAGCACCGAGAAGTCGCTGGTGCCGCCGCCGAAATCGCCGATGAGCACCGTCGCAGCCGCATCCAGCTCCTGGGCGAAGCGGAACCCGGCTGCCTCCGGCTCCAGCGCCACCTCGATCCCCCGGTGTCCGGCCTGCGCGAAGCTGGCGCGCAGGCGGGCCTCCCCGAAAGCGTCATCGGCGAACTCGCCGGCGAACTGCACCGGACGCCCGACCACCAGCATGGCGTCTGTCGTCGCTTCGCCGAGCAGGTCGCGCAGGAACAGTGCGACCATCTGCTCGAGGCCGTGCATGCGTCCGAAGATATTGGTCTGCACGAAGCTCTTCTGGGCAAGATAGCTTTTCATCGACATGATCAGCCGGCTGTCGAGCGGATCGTCGAGATAGGCCTGCACCGCCGCCGGCCCGGCTGCATGGTGCAGCAGGCTGCGTCCCCGTGCATCCTCGCTCCAGAAGCAGAGCACGGTGCGGAAGGCATGCAGCTGCGCCTGCCCGAATGCGTGCATCCGGGTGACGATGCTGCCATCCGCCGCAAGCTCGGCCACCACGCTGTTGGTGGTGCCGAAATCGATACCGAGAAGAGGTCGCATCAGGAGAAGGTCAGGCCGCTCCGACGGCGTCGCGCAGGCGGTCCAGCACCGCATCGTCGGTACGCTCGAAGCGCAGCGGCGTCACCGAGATCGCGCGGCGGTCGAGCGCCGCCGCCTCGCTGTCGGCGGCATCCTGGCGCGACCGACGGCTGATCTGCAGCCAGTGGTAGTCGAGCGTGCGCGGATCGGCGCGCGACAGGATCTCGATGCCGTCGAGCAGCCCCTCGCCCTGGCGCGTCACCGTCAACGGGCCGGCCTGGTCCGGCGCGCAGGCCGGAAAGTTCACGTTGAGGCAGGCGCTGCCGCTCCAGCCGGCCCCGCCCTTCGCACTTTCCGAAAGCCGGCGGATCACCGGCCCGGCGAGTGCAGCGGCGGTCGGCCACGGCACCGCGGCGCGATCCTCGAAGGCCTGGCTGAGCGCGATCGACGGCACGCCGAGCAGCAGCCCGGTCATCGCCGCCCCCACCGTGCCGGAAAACACCGTCTCGACGCCGAGATTGGCGCCACGGTTGACGCCGGACAGGATCATGTCGGGCGCCGCATCGCGCAGCAGATGCCGCACGCCGAGCACCACGCAATCCGCCGGCGTGCCCTGCACCGAGAAGCGCCGCTCGCCCAGCGTCTCGATGCGCAGCGGCGCGTGCAGGCTGAGCGAGTGCGAGGTGCCGCTCTGGTCATGCGCCGGCGCCACCACCCAGACCTCGCGGGCGAGGGTGGCGGCCACCTGCTCCAGCACCGCCAGCCCGGGGGCGGCGATGCCGTCGTCGTTGGTCAGCAGCACGCGCTCGAAGATCGGTTCCAATGTCGTGCTGCCCTAATGCGCGGCCGGTGCCTTGCCACCGCCACCCGGCTTGTTCGGCGACAGCAGCCAGCACAGCGGCACGATGGCGAAGCAGGCCACGGCAAAGGTATGGAAGGCGTCGTTGTAGGCCAGCGCCGAGGCCTGCTGGATGAATTCCTGGTAGATCTGGTGGGTGACGCCGCCATCCAGCGACGCCTGCGACCGCCCGAGCTGCGTCAGGTATTGCCGGGTGTGGAAGTTGTAGTCGTTGTACGGCTGATGGAACGGCGTCATCCAGTGCACCATGTGCGCCTCGCGTATCTGCGTGCGCTCGGTAATCAGCGAGGTCGCGCACGAGATGCCGATCGAACCCATGACGTTGCGCATCATGCTGAACAGCGCCGCAGCGTCACCGTTCAGCTCCTTCGGCAGCGTCTGGTAGGTGACCACGCTGATCGGCACGAACAGGAAGGCGAGGCAACTCGCCTGCGCCATGCGGTAGAACACCAGGGTGCGGAAGTCGATCGACAGCACCAGGTGCGCGGAATACATCAGGGCCGCGCCCATGATGAAGAAGCCGAAGGCGATGACGAAGCGCGCCTGCACCCGCTTCAGCACCTGTCCGATGAACGGGATCAGCACGATGATGCCGAGCGCGCCCGGTGACAGCACCAGTCCGGCCAGGGTGGCGGTGTAGCCGATCACCTGCTGCGAGAATTGCGGCACCAGAACAGCCGACGAATACAGCACGAAGCCGACGGCACCGATCAGCAGCGCGCCCACGGCGAAATTGCGGTCGCCGAACACGCGCAGGTCGACCACCGGCTTCTTCACCGTCAGCAGCCAGCCGATGGCGCCGAGGATGCCGGTGACGGACAGGAAGGCCAGGATGCGTATGAACGGCGAGCCGAACCAGTCGTCGTCCTCGCCGCGATCCATCATCACCTGCAGGCAGCCAAGTCCGAGGATGATCAGCGACAACCCGACCACGTCGATCGAGGATTTGCGCTTCTGCGCCCAGGGCGGATCCTCGACCAGGGCGGCCACCGCCAGCACGCCGGCGATGCCGATCGGCACGTTGATGAAGAACACCCAGCGCCAGGACGCATTGTCGGTGATGTAGCCGCCGAGCGTCGGACCGAGCACCGGGGCGACGATGGTCGCGAGTGCGGTGATCGCGAACGCGCCGGAACGCTTCTCCGGCGGGAAGGTGTCGAGGATGATGGATTGCTGGTTCGGCTGCAGGCCACCGCCGAACAGCCCCTGCAGCATGCGGAATATGATCAGTTCCGGCAGGTTCTGCGACATCCCGCACAGGAACGAGCACACCGTGAACATGGCGATGCAGATCATGAAATAGCGCTTGCGGCCGAGCACCCGGCCGAGCCAGCCGGACACCGTGAGCACGATGCCGTTTGCGGCGAGATAGGCGGTCAGCGCCCAGGTGGCGTCGTCATAGGAGGTCGAGAGGTTGCCCGCGATGTGCGGCAGCGCCACGTTCACGATGGTGGTGTCGAGCACCTCCATGAACGCCGCCACCGTGACCACGATGGCGATCAGCCACGGGTTGGCCTTCGGCTTCCAAGGCTGCTGCGAGCCGCTCACCGGGCCATCCTCATTCGCCCGCTCTCATCTGCCCGAGGCCGACTTGGTGTCGACGGTCGGCTCGACCGAGATGCCGAGCGGCAGCGGGATGTTCGGGTTCAGCCCGTCATCGATGATGATCTTGACCGGCACGCGCTGCACGATCTTGACGTAGTTGCCGGTGGCGTTCTCCGGCGGGAAGGCGCTGAACGCGGCGCCGGAGCCGTTCTGGATGCTGTCGACGTGGCCTTCCAGCTTGAGGGACGGGTAGGCGTCCACCGAGATCTTCACCGGCTGGCCGGGGCGGATGTCGTTGATCTGGGTTTCCTTGAAGTTGGCGGTGATCCAGACTTCCGGCTCGACGATCGAGAACAGCGACTGCGCCGCCTGCACATAGTTGCCGCGCTCGACGTTGCGCTGCGAGATCCAGCCGTCGTGCGGGGCGCGGATCACCGTCCATTCCAGGTTGAGGTTGGCGAGGTCGAGCTGCGCCTGTGCCTGCGCGAGCGATCCCGCCTGCTGGGTGATGCGGGTGGTGGCATTGCCGATGTTGCTCTGGATCGGCGTGTTCTGCTGCACGGTGCCCTGCGCCTGCAGCACCTGGCCCTGCGCCTGCTTCAGTCCGGCGGTCGAGTTGTCGACCGCCTGCTGCGTGGTGGCGGCGCGGGCGATGTTGTGCTGGCGCTTGTATTCGGTCTCGGCGTTGAACTCGTTGGCCTCGGCGATCAGCAGCTGGCCCTGCGCCTGCTTGAGCTGGCCCGGGAAGTTCTGCTTCGCCACCTCGACCTGGTACCTGGCGCCTTCCAGCTGACCCTTCGCCTGCTCCAGCGTTGCCGCCGCCTGGTCGTGGGTGGCCTGGTAGTTGCGCGGGTCGATGCGCGCCAGCACCTGGCCCTGATGCACGAACTCGTTGTCGTTGACGTCGAGCTCGACCACGTAGCCGGCGACATGCGGCGCGATCGTGATGGTGCGGCCGGCGGTGAAGGCGTCGTCGGTGCTCTCCTCGAACCGGGTGGTCCACCAGTAGAAGAACCCGCCGACCACGACGATGATGATGAACAGGATGAGTCCGAGCCGCACCCAGGGCTTGGCCTTCTGGCGCGACTGCTCGCGCTTCTGCTCCTGCTCGCTGGCCTTCTTGTCGTCGGGATTCTTGGCAGAGTCGTCAGGCTTGCCCTGCCCGGAGGACTTGCCCTGCTCGGCGGACTTGTCCTGATCCTTGTCATCCCCGGAAGAGTCGTTCTCAGCCATTCATGCCTCAAAGTTCGCCCAAGGGGATGCAGCACCCGATCCGATCGGGCGCTGACCGACCCGTTCGGTCAGTTTTAGACATGAACCGGCGGGGCCGGCAACCGCGCCGGTCAGGCTGAAGACATGAGGGCGCGATAGGCCAGCTGGTCCTCGGTCATGCGCAGGAACACCCGGTACTTGCGGTCGTGGAAATCCCGCACCGCCGGATCCGGCTCGATGATGCGGCCGGCGCGGGTCATCGCCGCCATGCCATCCTGCACGGAGGCATAGGCGCCGCCGGCCACCGCGCCGAGCACCGCGGCGCCCAGCAGCACCGCCTCCGGCTCCTCCGGCAGCACGATGCGGCAGCCGGTGGCATCGGCGTGCTCGCGCAGGAAAGTCGGGTTCTTGTTGTGACCACCGGAGGCCAGGATGGTGTCTATGCGGTAGCCGGTCGCGTTCAGCGTCTCGACGATGTGCCGGGTGCCATACGCCAGCGCCTGCAGGGTCGCCAGATAGAGGCGGGCCAGGTCGTCCGGACCGGCCGACAGGCTCAGGCCGGAGACCATGCCGCGCAGGCTGCTATCCGCGCGTGGCGAGCGGTTGCCGTGGAAGTCCGGATCGACATGCAGCCCGGCCGCGAGCATGGCCGGATGCGCGACGCCCTCGGCCTGCGCCATCGCCGCCAGCCGCTCGTTCAGCACCGGGTAGATGCTGCCCTGCTCCGGCTTCAGCCCGGCATAGGCGGCATGGGTCTGCACCACATGGTCGACCAGGCTGCCGACCGCGGACTGTCCGGCCTCGTTGAGCCACATCCCCGGCACCATGGCGGAGAAGTACGGCCCCCAGATGCCCGGGACGAAGCGTGGCGCGTCGGACACCGTCATGTGGCAGCTCGAGGTGCCGCCGACGAGCGCAAGGCGCTGGTCGAAGCCGGGACCATCCGGAAGTGTCACGCCGATGGTGCCGATCCCGCCGGCATGGGCATCGATCGCAGAGGTGCCGATCGGGGTGCCGGCCGGCAGTCCGAGCGCCTCGGCGGCCTCATGGCCTAGCCCGTCGCCCTGACGGGTGCCGATGGGCAGCACGTCGCGGCCGATCCGCGCGAACCCTTCGTCGGCCAGCATGCCGAGGCCGATCGCCCGGAAGAAATCATCGTCCCAGCGCTGCTCGTGGCCCAGATAGGTCCATTTGCAGACCGTCGAGCAAAGCGAGCGCGCCTCGGAACCGGATGCGCGCCAGGTCAGGTAGTCCGGCAGGTCGAAGAACAGGGCAGTCCGGCGGAACGCGTCCGGCAGCGTCTCGGCCAGCCAGAGCAGCTTCGGGGTCTGCATCTCGAGCGACACCCGGCCGCCGACATAGCGCAGCACGTCATGGCCGCCCTGGTTGATGCGGTCAGCCTGCGCCTCCGCCCGGTGATCCATCCAGACGATGACGTTGCGCGCATCCTCGCCGTCCGCATTCACCGCGACCGGTCCGCCCGAGGCATCCACCGCCACCAGCGAGCAGGTCGCGTCGAAGCCGATGCCGCCGATCCTCACCCCTTCCCCGCTGGCCGCCACCGCCTGCCGGACGCAGGCGCAGACCGCGCGCCAGATATCGTCGCCCGACTGCTCGACATGGTCAGGGCGCGGCCGCCAGGTGCGGATCGGCTCGACATGCTGGCCGAGAGCCTTGCCGCGGGCCGTGAATACCCCTGCCCTGGCGCTGGTGCTGCCCACGTCGACGCCGATGAAGGCGAGTTCGCCTTTCGCTGCGCTCATCCTGTCCTCCCTGAGGGGTGCGAAGATGACGCCGGACCGCGCCGAGGGCAACGTGCCGACCCGGTGGACTTGACGCCCCGACGAGGCGCTACGCATCGTGCCGGCCAAACGGAGGAACATCATGTATCTGGAAAAGTACAAGCTAGACGGCCGCATCGCGGTCATCACCGGCGGCGGCCAGGGGATCGGCTACGCCTGCGCCCAGGCGCTCGGCGAGGCCGGCGCCACCGTGATCCTCGGCGAGATCGATCCCGCTCGGTCGGAGCAGGCGGCGC
Source organism: Lichenicoccus roseus (assembly GCF_005844085.1). Taxonomy (GTDB): domain Bacteria; phylum Pseudomonadota; class Alphaproteobacteria; order Acetobacterales; family Acetobacteraceae; genus Lichenicoccus; species Lichenicoccus roseus. Next base: position 395,604 of record NZ_VCDI01000002.1, on the reverse strand, counting down.
AATCCCTGCAGGCGCTCGGCATCAAGGCGTTCGGCGAGACGGTCGACGTGACGAAATCCGAGCAGGTCGCGGCACTCGCCGAGCGGGTGAAGGCGGCACACGGCACCCCGCACATCCTGGTCAACAACGCCGGCATCGCCAAGAGCGACGTCCGCGCCGAGGATACCTCGGACGCGCACTGGCGCCTGCACATGGACGTCAATCTCGATGGCGTGTTCTGGTGCTGCCGCGAGTTCGGCCGCCTGATGCTGGCCGAGGGGCGCGGCGCGATCGTCAACATGGGCTCGATGTCGGGCGAGATCGTCAACAAGCCGCAGCCGCAGAGCTTCTACAACGCCTCCAAGGCGGCGGTGCATCACCTGACCAAGTCGCTGGCCGCCGAGTGGGCCGCGCGCGGCGTGCGGGTCAATGCGGTGGCGCCGACCTACATCGCCACCCCGCTGACCCTGTTCGGCAAGGAGAACAAGGAAATGTTCCAGACCTGGCTGGACATGACCCCGATGGGCCGCCTCGGCGAGCCGGACGAGATCGCCTCCACCGTGCTGTTCCTGGCGTCCGATGCGTCCAGCCTGCTGACCGGCAGCATCGTGCTGGCCGACGGCGGCTATACCAGCTGGTGAACGAACCAGGCATTCCCGACTGCCGGATCATGTCCGGGCGGCTGTGAAAGCAGTAGGATCCGCATCAGCGTCCTGCGTCAGCTGGCACGTGACGCTGATGCGAAATCACCGCAAGGTGCGCAGCGAGAGCGTTCTTCGGGGATCGGCTATCTCGCAGAACCTGGCACAGGCATTGCCAGGCATGCGCGAGATGGATTGCGAAACGCTTAGGCGCCCTACCTCGCGTGTGCAGACCCGACCCCATCGATCGCGGTGTCCCTGGTCTTCCCCAGGGCTGCGGCATCAACCTCTGCCTCGCCAGTCCTTTCCAGCAGTGTTCTCGCACCCATCGAGAGGTTCCGTGTGGCGATTGCCTCGCTTTCCGTCACATCCGTCTCGGCCCCCTTCTTGGCCAGGTCTCGGTCGATATAGTCGTTCTCCCGTGCCACGCGGGTCTTCACCGCCTGCAGATCAAGCACCTGGCGCTGGATTGCCAGCGCCCTCAACTGGTCCTGGTAGGACTGGTCCCGCTGCTGGCTTGCCCTGGCCGATGCCACGCGCTCGTTCTCGCGCGCAAGCCGGGCATCGGCCTGCGCCTGCGAGTGCCTGGCCTGGACCTGGCGATCACGCTGTTCTCGCTCCCGCTGGTCCGCCTGCGCGGACCGATACTGCTCCTCCTGTTGTTGCTGCGCGGAGAAGACCGCATCGATCTCGCTTGATGGCACCTGCGCCAACGCAGGCAGCGGCGCGAGAAGGACCAGTCCTAGACACCAGGGTCTGAAGATCATCGTCGCACTGCCTAGGTCTTGGTGATGACGGGGCAGCTCGCATTCGGCTGGATGCGTGTCACCGTAGGCGAAGTCTCGATCATAATCGCCCGGCCTGGAACATACTCGCAGATCTTACCAACCTGCGCCGAGTTGAAGGTCTGCCCGTCCTCGACGTACGTGATGGAGACGCCGGCCACCAGCACACTGTCAGGAACGATGGAACCATCGGCCACCCCGAGCGCACCGCCGCCGACGGCGCCGAGCGCTCCGACTGCAAGAACATCGTGTTGCGCAAGTCCACCGCCAAGAAATGCGCCGCCCACGGCTCCGAGAAGCCCGACCGCAAGCTGCGCAGTCTGTCGGTTTGCGGAGTTGTCCACCTTGACACGAGCCGGCATGACGGCGAGCACCGTCACAACCTTGGCGGCCTGCCGCGAGTTGACCTGGTCGGATGTATAGACGTCCGCTCTCGCATCTTCTCCGGGAGCCTGGCAGGCCGTTAGTGTCGATACGAGTAGGAACGTGGATACGATGGTCGCTGAATGAAGCTTGAGCATCTGTCTGTTCCAGTCATGTTCTTGTTTTGTACCCTTTATGTTCTACATGGCTTTGGTGAGTGGACCTTTAAGGCAGCCAATGCGTTGTTGAGCGATCTAACCGTCGTGCTGCATCTGCCCAGGCAGGACCCTGTCGCAGAGGAACCCGACTCCAGGCCCTCCCCGGTAGCCGACAGCCTTACAAGGATGGGCCGGTTCGCCGAGTGGAACCGACTGGACGCGTCGAACCGAGACGCGAACCTCGACGATCGGACATCGTTGCGGAAGTAGTGTCCGTCGACCGGGATGTCCGCTTCTACCGACGCAGGCGTCCAGCAAGGCGATGGCCGTTGCGCCCGCTTGTACGCCAACGACACCGCCGGCTCGCATCCAGTCTCGTGCCTTTCCTGACGAGACAAGCTGAAGGTGCGAGATCAGCGCCCAAGGGCATTGCTGATCTGTCCGCCAACTTGTGCGTCACAGGAGGGCGGAGCAGTCTTCAACCTGATGGCGACCTAGCAACGATAACGTGGATCCCGCCTTCTCTCACGTTGCTAAGCAACCTGGGCGGCGCCGGTCTGGGTGCCGGTCCGCTCGAAGCCTGCCCGGTCCGGACCGGTATCGGCCACCACGCGCACCGGGATCGACTTCGCCGCCGGGGTTCCGGACAGTTGGTCGAAATGCTCGAGCGGCAGCAACGGATTCAGTTCGGGATAATAGGCGGCGATCGAACCGCTCGGCAGCGGATAGGTCAGCAGCGTCAGGTTGCCGACACTTCGCACGATCCCATCCCCGGTGATGGTCTCGACCCGGACCTTCGACATCGGCGACAGCCCGCGCTCGCGCATGTCGCCCTCGCTCATGAACACCACCATGCGGTCGTTGCGGACACCACGGTAACGGTCGTTGTAGCTGTAGATCGTGGTGTTGAACTGGTCGTGCGAGCGCACCGTGGCGAGCCGCATCATGCCAGGCTCGGTGATCGGGTTGTTCATCGCCACGCCCTCGAACACCAGAAAATTGGCGCGCCCGCTTGGCGTGCGCCAGACCCGCTCGCGCGCGCCGTTGTAGAGATGGAAGCCGTGCGGCTGCTTCAGGCGCTCGTTGTAGTTCGCGAACAGCTTCGGGTAGACCTCGGCGATGGCGTCGCGGATCAGCGAATAGTCGGCGACATACTGCTCCCAGGGCACCACGCTGCGCGGGATGGTGGCACGCGCCATGCGGCAGACGATGTCGATCTCGGACAGCAGGTCGGGGCCCGCCGGCTCCAGGATGCCCTTCGACGCCATCACGTTGGACATCGCGTCCTCGATGCTGATCGACTGCCGCCCGGTCTTCTGCACGTCGTATTCGGAGCGCGCGATGCAGGGCAGGATATAGGCCTTGCGCCCGTGGATGACGTGGCCGCGATTGAGCTTGGTGGTGACCGCGACCGTCATCCGGAGGCGCGACATCGCCTCGTAGGCGATCGGCGTGTCCGGGATGGCGTGGATGAAGTTACCTCCCATGCCGATGAACACCTTCGCGGTGCCGGCGATCATCGCGCGCACGGTATCCACGACATGATGGCCATGATCGCGTGGCGGCTCGAAACCGTATTTCGCCTTCAGGTTGTCGAGATATTCGGCGGTCGGCTTCTCGTCGATGCCGACGGTGCGGTCGCCCTGCACGTTGGAATGGCCGCGCACCGGGCAGATCCCCGCCCCCGGCTTGCCGAAGTTGCCTTTCAACAGCAGCAGGTTCGCGATCTGCTGCACCGCGCGGCTGCCCTGCTGGTGCTGGGTGATGCCCATGCCGAAGCAGATGATGGTCGCCTTCGAGCGCGCGTAGATCGCGGCCACCCGGCGTATCTGCGCCTGCCCGAGGCCAGAGACCGCCTCGATCTCGCTCCAGCCGGTTGCCTCGATATCGGCGGCCAGCGCCTCGAAGCCCTGGGTATGCTGCTCGATGAACCCCTGGTCGAGCGCGTCCGGCGTTTCGAGCAGCACCTTCATGATGCCCTTGAGTACCGCCATGTCGCCGCCGATGCGGACATGGCAGAACTCGCTGGCGATCGCAGTGGAGCCGAAGGTCGCCATCTGCACCGCGTTCTGCGGCTCGGTGAACTTGATCAGCGCCTGCTCGGGCATCGGGTTGATCGCCACGATCGGCACGTTGCGATGCCGTGCGGCAACCAGCTCGGTCATCATGCGCGGCGAGTTGGTGCCCGGGTTCTGGCCGATGATGAAGATCGCCTCGGCGCGGGCGAAGTCGCTGATCACCACGGTGCCCTTGCCGATGCCGATCGAGTGCGGCAGCCCGCGGCTGGTCGGCTCGTGGCACATGTTCGAGCAGTCCGGGAAGTTGTTGGTGCCGAACTCGCGGATGAACACCGAATACAGGAAGGCGGCCTCGTTGGAGGTGCGCCCCGAGGTGTAGAATTCCGCCTGGTCCGGATTGTCCAGCGCCCGCAACTCGGCGCCGATATCGGCAAATGCCGCATCCCAGCTGCACGGCACGTAGTGGTCGGTTGCGGCGTCGTAGCGCATCGGCTCGGTCAGCCGACCCTGCTCCTCCAGCCAGTAGTCGCTCTGCAGCGCCATCTCGCTGACCGTGGTGCTGGCGAAGAACTCGCGGGTCACCCGCTTGCGGGTGGTCTCCACCGCCAGCGCCTTGGCGCCGTTCTCGCAGAACTCGAAGGTCTTGACCCGGTCCGGCGTCGGCCAGGCGCAGCTCGAACATTTGAATCCGTCCGGCTTGTTCATCGCCAGCAGGGTGGTGGTGCCGCGGGCGATGACGCTCTGCTCGCGCAGGATCTTCGCGGTGGCGCCCAGCGCACCCCAGCCGCCGGCCGGATGCATGTAGGTCTTGTAGCTGGGCTGGTCGGACATCGCAGGCTTCCTTGGTCGCGCGTGAGGTTCTGGTCTGGCTGGTCCGGTTTATTGACCCAGGCTTAACATGGTCCGGACGAAAGCGCTTCCGTGTCGACGATTGCGGCCAGCAGGCCTGGGAACCGCCGGTCGAGTTCTGCCCGTCGCAAGGCGTTCATGTGGGTCACCCCGTCGCTGCGGGTCCAGACCAGGCCCGCCTCGCGCAGCACCCGGAAGTGGTGCGAGACGCTGGATTTCGGACGCCCGCCATCGAGCGCGCCGCAGCTCGCCTCACCCTCGCGGGCAAGCTGCCTGACGATGCCGAGGCGCACGGGATCACTCAGCGCATGGAGCACACGCTCAAGCAGGAAGGTTTCGGGTCCGGGATGGCTGAACGCCCGCATCAACGTGACGCTACCACGCAGGCGCCTATCTTGCCATCGTTCGATCAGTATAGAACTATCGAAAGGACCGACGGGAGCAAGACCATGGCTGGACTGTTCGACCCCTACACGCTCAAGGGCGTGACGCTGCGCAACCGTATCGCGGTCTCGCCCATGTGCCAGTACATGGCCGATGACGGCATGCCGAACGACTGGCACCAGGTGCATCTGGCCGGCCTGGCGCGCGGCGGTGCCGGGCTGGTGGTGGTGGAGGCGACCGCAGTGGCGCCGGAAGGCCGCATCACCCCGGGGTGCACCGGGTTGTGGAGCGACGCCCACGCGGAGGCATTCCGGCCGCTGGTGCAAGCAATCCGCAAGGCGGGATCAATTCCCGGCATCCAGATCGGCCATGCCGGCCGCAAGGCGAGCGCCAACCGGCCTTGGGAAGGTGACGACCACATTCCGGACGGCGATCCGCGCGCCTGGCCGACCATCGCGCCCTCCGCGGTGGCCTTCGGCGGCGGCCTGCCCAAGGTCCCGGCGGCCATGAGCCTGGAGGACATCGCCCGGGTGCGCGACGATTTCGTGCAGGCGACGATCCGTGCCCGTGATGTCGGCTTCGAGTGGCTGGTGCTGCATTTCGCGCATGGCTACCTGGGCCAGAGCTTCTTCTCGACGCACTCCAACCGGCGCGACGATGCCTATGGCGGCAGCCTGGAGAACCGCAGCCGCTTCCTGCTGGAGACGCTGGCGGCGGTGCGCGCGGTGTGGCCGGAGGACCGCCCGCTGACGATGCGGTTCGGGGTGATCGAGTTCGACGGGCGCGACGAGCAGACCCTGTCGGAATCAATCCAGTTGATCCGCCAGGCCAAGGCGACCGGTCTGGACTTCCTCGATGTCAGCGTCGGCTTCTCCACCCCGGAGGCGAAGATCCCCTGGGGCCCGGGCTTCATGGCGCCGGTCGCCGCCCGCATCCGGCGCGAAGCCGACATCCCGGTAGCGACCTCCTGGCTGATCAGCGAGCCGCTTCAGGCGGATAGCATGATCCGGGAGGAGCAGCTCGATCTCGTCATGCTCGGACGCCCGCTGCTGGCCGACCCGCACTGGCCATATGCCGCCGCCCTCGAACTCGGCATCGACCGCGCCGCCTGGACCCTGCCACCCCCGTACGCGCACTGGCTCGAGCGCTACCGGGCAGCCTGATACGCCAAGTATTTCGGTTCCAGCAGCATCATCCGATCGACGATCGAAACCACCGGATGATGCTCCGGCGCCGGAAGTGCAACGTTTTCCGCCATTTGCCGATCAGCCGCGATTGCCGGCCGCCTACATAATGGCGGGTCCGCCGCGCCATCCGTTGTGATAGCTATCCGTAAGCGTCAAGATGTAAAACAAGCAGAGAGGAAATTCCCACCGCAACTGCCGTTCAAGCAATCCTTGAAAGTCGGGTCTTGCGATCAGGGCTAGAACGCTAGGGGTAAGGCGCGGTGTCAAAGCCTCCGGTTGTCATCCACAACGTCTTGAACAGCAACTTTGCCAATCTCCTGATCAAGTATATCTACGCCAAGAAGCTTCAACGCGCAGTACCGGGCAGCATTCTCTCGAACTACATCATACGACCCTGGCAGATCGATAACCCCGAAGTCTCGCAGCAAGAACCGCGGATGGTCGAACCCGGCGACGATCATAGGATCGACCACGAGCGGGTTGTCTATTTGGCCCGGACCGGCTCGATAGAACGCGTCAATCTTCGTGGCCATCTTCAGCGGATGGAGAATCTTCTACCCAGGGAAGAGTGCAACATGCTTTTTCCTGCTCTGGACGCAGGACAATTGTCCTTCGGCGGCCAGTTCGTCGTCTGCCCTGTTCGAGGCGGCGAGGTATTGGATGCAAGGCATCCTGGTTACAGCCTGCTGCCGGTCGGATTCTACCAGGAGGTAATCCAGATGACCGGCCTGCATCCGGTCTTCATGGGGCAGACGGAGGACAACGCCTACATGAGGGAACTGCGGGCTGAATTTCCCCGCGGGGTGTTCCTGCCACCACTCGGGCCGCTGGCCGATTTCGAAACCATCCGCTGCGCCAGCAACCTGGTTCTGCCATTGAGTACATTCTCCTGGCTGGCCGCCTGGCTTTCGAATGCCCGCCAGATCGTGCTCCCCGTTTTCGGCCTCTTCAATCCGGAGCAATATCCGGATGTCGATCTGCTGCCGTTGGGCGACGACAGATATTCGTTCTACCAGTTCCCGTTCCACCATGCCGTCTCGCTTGAACGCTACGCCAAGGCACATGCCGATCTGCAGGGACGTTGGCGCAAGGTCGAGCCGGGGTCATTCGCACATCTGTGACCGCTCGATCAGCGAGCCCAGGCGATCACCGTGCGGCGCTGGCAAGCCGCACCACGGCCTCGTTGCGCCGCAGTGCCGGGATCGTCCAGGGCGGGTCGTAGAACCACGCGAATGGCAGGCCGTCGATGCGCAGCCCGGTGCCGGCGAGGCCTGACAACAGGCGGGCGTCGGCATCAGCGACCGCGGCGCGTGTAGGCGTGCCGGAGTAGCGCAGCACCGCGACGGTCTCGGGTGGCGCCTCCACCAGGGCGACGGCCGCGTTGTTCGGCACCGGCAGGCTGGCGATCGTGCTTCCGGCCGGCATGAAGAACCGCACCCGCCACTCGCCGGAGCCGGCGCGGCTCTGGCTCACCGGCGCGGTCATCCCGATGGACCGGGACTGGGCCACCGGGGCGGTCATGGCGATGCTGCGGCGGTCGCGGTTGCCGCCGAAGATGTAGCCCGCCAGCCGCTCGAAGCCGACGCTGCGCGCCCGGATCTCGTCCCCCGAGACGAGCGTCTCGGCGGCGACGCGCGGACCGTACTGCCGGATCTCCACCGCTCCGAGCCTGCGCTCGACCGTGTAGGCGGGCTCGTGGACCGTGCGGACCCCGAACACCGAGCATCCCGTGGTGAGCAGTCCGGACAGGATCGCCGCCATGCACCCTCGCATCATCCTGTTCGGCATCCTACACCGCCGCAGCCAGCCAGTCTTCGCAGCGCAGCCCATCGACCCGCTGGAACTCCCCGAGGTTGCCGGTCACCACCACCAGCCCCCGGCTGCGGGCGTGTCCCGCGATCATCAGGTCGTAGGCGCCGATGACGTTGCCACTGCGCTCCAGGCTGGCCCGGATGTCCGCGGTGTGCGCCGCTGCCGCGCTGTCGAACGGCAGGACGCTCAACCGGCTGGCGAAGTTCTCGACCAGCCGCCGGTTCTCGGCCGGATGCGCCGACTTCTCGGCGCCATGGAGCAGCTCGAACAGGACCACGTCCGACGTGCCGAGGGCGGTCGCCTCGGCATTGAAGCGTGGCCGCAATCCCGCCGGCCGGTCGCGCATGACTCGTATGCAGAGGTTGGTGTCGAGTAGGTAGCGCAGCATCAGAAGCTGTCGCGGACCTGTGCCTCCGGCTGCCCGCGCTCACCCAGATCGACACCGCCGGCCTCGAAGAAATCGTCCCAGGATGCATCCACCGGCACGATGATCCGGCGCGGGCCATCCTGCAGGATCGTCACCTCGCGCACCTCCGAGCCGAAGGCGACCGCTTTCGGCAGGCGGACCGCCTGGGAGCGGTTGGACAGGAACAAGGTTGTCTGCGCAAGCATCGGACGGCCTCCATATCCACGAGGGATATACATAGCTTGTTGGCTGCGAAGTGCAAGGAGCTCTTGTCAGGCCCGCCCGGCAATCAGAGCTGCAGCCCCTGCGTACGCACCAGCCGCGCATACAGCCCGTCCCGCTCCATCAGCTCAGCATGGGTGCCGCACTCTGCCGCACGGCCGTCGCTGAGTGCCACCACGAGATCAGCGGAGCGCACCGTGGACAACCGGTGCGCCACGATGATGGTGGTGCGGCCGTGCCGCAGCCGGGCCAGCGCGTCCTGCACCACCGCCTCGCTCTCCGTGTCCAGGGCGCTGGTGGCCTCGTCGAGCAGCAGCAGCCGCGGATTGCGCAGCAGCGCCCGGGCAAGCGCCACCCGCTGCCGCTGGCCGCCCGAAAGCCGCTGGCCGCCGGTGCCGACCCGGGTCTCGAAACCCTCCGGCAACGCGTCGATGAAGTCCTCCGCTGCCGCCGCCCGCGCCGCCGCCCGTACCGCCGCCTCGCTCGCTTCCGGACGGCCCATGCGTATGTTGGCGCCCACAGAGGTGTCGAACAGCAGCGTGTCCTGGCTGACATAGGCGATGGTGCCGCGCAGGTCGGCCAGCCGCAGCCGGCGCAGGTCGATGCCGTCGAGCAGGATGCGGCCGCCGCTGGCGTCGTGCAGGCGCGGGATCAGCGACAGCGCGGTCGACTTGCCCGCCCCGGACGGCCCGACGAGGGCCACCGTCAGTCCGGGGGCGGCGTCGAAATCCAGGCCGCGCAGGCCCTCGCGGCCGTCCGGATAGACGAACCAGACATCCTCGAAACGCAGGTGCCCGCGCCCCTCCGGCAACGCCACCGCATCCGGCGCCTCCGACACGTCCGGTGGCTCGTCGATCACCGTGAAGATGCGCACCAGCCCGGCGAGGCCCTCCTGCACCGCCGCGTTCAGCGAACCGAGTGCCCGCAGCGGCCGCGAGGCCAGCAGCAGCGAGGCGACGAAACCGGAGAAATCGCCCAGCGTCGCGCCGCCGGCGGAAGCACGCCAGCCGGCGAAGCCGAGCACGGCGGCGACCGCTGTGCCGCCCAGCACCTCCAGCACCGGATCGACCCTGGCGCGGCCACGGGTGATGCGCAGCATGGCGCCGTGCAGCAGGTCGAAGGAGCGGTCGGCACGCTGCTCCTCGGCCTGCTCGAGGCGATACACCCGCACCGTACGGGCCTGCGCGAAGCTCTCGTTCAGCAATGCCGCGGTGTTGCCGATCTGCTCCTGCATGCCGCCCGAGGCGCGGCGCACCCGCTTGCCGATGCGCTGGATCGGCACCGCCGCCACCGGATACAGCAGCGCCGCGATCAGGCTCAGCTCCCAGTCCATGTAGATCATCGCCACCACCAGGCTGACCACGGTGACGCTGTCGCCGAAGGCGTTCACCGCGCGGATCATCGCCTCGCGTATGGTGATGGCGTCGGTGGTGAAGCGGGCGGCAAGCTGGGCCGGCGCCTCGCGCTCGATGCGGGCCACGTCGGCGCGGATCAGGTGGGTGAACATCTTGCCCTGCAGGCCGCGTATGACGATCAGCACCAGGTTCTGCACGGCGATGGTCTGGCCGTACTGCGAGGCGGCCTTGGCGGCGGTGATCAGCACCACCAGCGCCGGCACCTGGTACAGGATGCGCGGATCGTGGGCGGCGAACATGTCGAGGGCGCGGCTGATGACGAACGGATAGAGGCCGGTCAGTCCGGCCATCAGGGCGGTCAGCGCGCCCACCGTCACCAGCCTGCCGCGATAGTGCCGCACCTCCTCGCGCCAGAGCCGGCGCAGCAGGGCCATCGAGGTCTGCTCGGCCGCCACTTCCGAAGCCCCCGACCCTGAGCGAGGCGCTGGCCGGCTGGCGGCCTCACCTTCTGTCAGCGGCACTGCATCCATGGCCGCCCTCTAGCAGCACCGGCTGCGCTCTGGAAGCAGGCGCTACTTCGCAAGCACGCCGGCCTCCCGGGCGCGGTCCAGGCAGTGGGCGAGGCAAGCCGCATGATCGGCGCTGCAGCCGCCCTGCAGCCACCAGCCGCGCGTCGCCGCCAGCAACCGTCCGAGCGCGGGACCGGCGGGCAGCCCGATAGCCAGCAGGTCGCGCCCGGCCAGTGGGAACACCGGCGGCGCCATCGCCCGCAGCCGGGCGCACACCGCGCACCAGCCGCCCGGGTTTCCGCCGTCATGCCGAAGCCAGCCGCGGCCGAGCAACAGGCTGGCCGGCTCGTCCGCCAGCATCCGTCGCAGCGCCGCATCGTCGAGGCCCGCTACCGGCGCCGGCCGGTCGGCCAGCAGGGCGGCCAGCTGCTCCGCCTCCGCCCGGGACAGCCGGAGCGCATCCGCAACCGGTCCGGCCGGGCCGCGAACCAGGGCGGCGAGGCGCAGCACCGGATCGCCGGCGACTTCCTCCGGGATCGCCAGGTGCGCCAGCCGCCGGACCAGCCGGTCCGCCGCCGCACCGCCAGGCAGCAGTCGGTCGAGCACGCCGAGCGACTGCATCAGCAGCAAGGTCGCCGCCGGGTCGGGGGCCAGCAGGATGCGACGCAGTTCCGACCACACCCGCTCGGCGGACAGGCCGTCGAGCGCCGGCAGGGCGGCGGCAATGGCGTCGACCGCCTCCCGGTCCGGCGCGCCGGTGCCGTAGCGGGCCTGGAACCGGAAGTAGCGCAGCATCCGCAGCGCGTCCTCCTCGATGCGCTTCGAGGCGAGGCCCACGAAGCGCACATGGCCGGCGGCAAGGTCGGCGGCCCCGCCGAAATAGTCGTGCAGCACGCCATCGCGGGTCAGCGACATGGCGTTGATGGTGAAGTCGCGGCGCGCCGCATCCTCCCGCCAGTCCGTGGTCCAGGCGACCACGGCGTGCCTCCCGTCGGTCGCCTCGTCGCGCCGCAGGGTGGTGATCTCGATCGGATGGTCGAGCACCAGGGCGGTCACCGTCCCATGGGCGAGTCCGGTCGGAATGGTGCGCAGGCCGGCCTGGCTCAGACGCTGGATCACCGCGTCGGGCGGCAGCGGGGTGGCGAGGTCGATATCCATCGATGGCCGCCCGGCGAGCAGGTCGCGCACCACGCCACCGACCAGGCGCGCCTCCGGAAGCACCTTCCAGACCTGGTCGAGCGCATCCTTTCCAGCCAGCCGGGAAACGCCGAACCCGGCGTCAAGGGTCACTGATCGTCCGGCGTCAGTGGTCCGATCGGGAAGAACACGCCGCGGCTCCACACGCCGGCGCAGTCGCGCCCCCGGCAATGGCCCGGGACGGAAATCGCGGCCAGTTCGTAGTAGACCGCGCGCGACACCCTGGCCTGGATCGCCGCGGCACCCTCGCCGCGAACATGCAGGTATGGCGCCGGGCCGTGCCCCTCGGCGCAACGCGGGCGCTCCCAGTCGACCGTGAGCGCATGATCGGGGCCGGCGCAGATGATTTCGTCGATGTTGGTCCTGAAGGAGAGCGTCTGGCTGCGTCCGGCGCCCTGCCAGTCCAGCTCGACCGCGACGAACGGTACGTCCTCCACCTCGATCGAGCCGCGCTCGACCGGGGTCTCCAGCCAGTAGGTGCCCTGCCCGTCGCGCACCAGGACGCTGGAGAACAGGCACACCAGCGGCTTGCGGCGGATCGGCGAGCCCCGGTACAGCCAGGTGCCATCCCGCTGGATCAGGAACGGCAGCGCTCCGCACTGGGCCTGGGTCCTGGGCGCCCGACCGGCGGCAGGCTGCGTGGGGGCAAGGGAGCAGTCCGCACGGTAGCCCTGGCGGATCGCGGGGCCAGGGGGCAGCAGCGCGTCGAAGACGGCCGGGCCGTGCTTCTGCGGCACCGTTCCGAACCGATCTGAACCCTCAGCACTCACACGCTCTTCCCATCGTGTTGACTTGCAGTTCCTCGATATAGGGAGCGCTGACCGCTTGATGAAAGCCCCGGACCTGTCAGATTGAGCAGGTGCCGGCGTCGTCCGGGCGGTGCCGCGATCGTTGTTGTATCCTGGCATCAACCACCCCAAGAGGCATCGGCAAGCGCCGCCGGCCGGAGGATCGCGATCATCGACAAGGATCAGGCGGGGGAACGCCACGGCACCGGCGCAGACCGTCCGGACGATGCCGCAGCCGATGCGGTCGCGCAGGCCGACCGGCTGACCGGGCGCCTCGGCGAGGTGCGGGCGCAGATCGGCCAGGTCATCTACGGCCAGCAGCAGGTGGTCGGCGAGGTGCTGGTCTGCCTGCTCTCGGGGGGCCACGGCTTGCTGGTGGGCGCCCCCGGCCTCGGCAAGACGCTGCTGGTCGAGACGCTGGGCACCGTCCTCGGCCTCGCCGCCAAGCGGGTGCAGTTCACCCCGGACCTGATGCCCGCCGACATCACCGGCAGCGAGATCCTGGATGAGACCCAGGACGGTCGGCGCGGCTTCCGCTTCGTGCCCGGCCCGGTGTTCTGCCAGCTGCTGATGGCCGACGAGATCAACCGCGCCAGCCCGCGAACGCAGTCGGCGCTGCTGCAGGCGATGCAGGAGCACCGGGTGGCGGTGGCGGGCGTCGACCATCCGCTGCCGCGCCCGTTCCATGTGCTGGCGACGCAGAATCCGATCGAACAGGAGGGCACCTACCCGCTGCCGGAAGCGCAGCTCGACCGCTTCATGCTGCAGATCGACCTCACCTATCCGAGCGAGACCGACGAGCGCGCCATGCTGCTCGCCACCACCGGCGCGCGGGCGGGGGTGGCGAAACCGGTGCTCGGTGCCGGCGAACTGGTGGCGGCGCAGACCCTGATCCGTGGGTTGCCGGTGGGCGAGACGGTGGTCGACGCGATACTGCGCCTGGTCCGCCAGGCCCGGCCGGAGAGCAGCGACGACCGCCGGCTGGCGCGCGACATCGCCTGGGGGCCCGGACCGCGCGCGGCGCAGGCGCTCATGCTGGCCTGCCGGGCGCGGGCCCTGCTGGATGGCAGGCTGTCGCCAAGCATCGAGGATGTCATCGCCCTGGCGCAGCCGGTGCTGCGGCATCGCATGGCGCTGACCTTCGCGGCGCGCGCGGAGGGGTCCACCCTGCCGGGCCTGATCGACGGCCTGTTGCAAAGGCTTGGATGAGCTTCACCGCCTCCTGGCGGTGGCCGCGGGGCCGCGGTCGTGGCGTCGGGGCGCCGGCCACCGGGGAGCCTGATAGCCGGCGGGCTGGCGCAGCTCCCGCGACCGCCTCCCCCCGCTCCCCGCATGCGGCCCTCGCCGAGGCGCAGGCGATCGGGGCGAGGCTGCCGGCGCTGCTGGTCGCTGCCGAGCAGGTGGCGAGCACGGTCGCCCAGGGCGTGCATGGCAGGCGGCGCGCCGGCATGGGGGACAGCTTCTGGCAGTACCGGGCGGCGGTCCCGGGCGAGCCGGCCACGCGGATCGACTGGCGGCAGTCGGCCCGGTCGAGCCGTGCCTATGTCCGCGAGATGGAGTGGGAAGCGGCTCAGACCGTCTGCCTGTGGCCCGACCTCTCGCCCAGCATGCGCTGGCGTTCCACCCGGCAGCTGCCGACCAAGCTGGAGCGGGCGGAGCTGCTGCTGCTGGCCCTGGCCTCGCTCGCCCTGCGTGGTGGCGAGCATGTGCGGCTGGCGACCGGCGCCGGACGCACCGGGCGGGTGTCCGGGCAGCATGCGCTGGCGCGGCTGGGCGACCAGCTCCTGCATGCCGGAGCGCTGGCGGAAGAGCGCGATACCAGCCCCGGCCTGCCCGATCCGGCGCTGGAACTGCCGCGCCGCTCGCGGCTGGTGCTGGTCGGCGACCTGCTGGCGCCGCCGGACCGGATCGAGGCGCTGTTCGTCCGGCTTTCCGCGATGCCGGTCGGCTGCCATGTGCTGCAGGTGCTGGATCCGGCCGAACTCGACATGCCCTATCGGGGCCGCGTTCGCTTCGAGGGACTGGAGGGCGAGGCGCCGATGCTGGTACCGCGCGCCGAGGATGTGCGCGGCCCCTACCTGGAGGCGCTGCACCGGCACCAGGAGGCGCTCGCCGCCCTTTGCCGCAATGCCGGCTTCGGGCTGACGCTGCACCGCACCGATACGCCGCCGCAGACGGCGCTGCTCGACCTGCACCAGGCGCTGTCGGCGCAGCGTGCCGGAGCACCCGCCGCAGCCGTCCGCCCCGTCGGATCCATGTCGTGACCCTGGCATGATCCTGCTCGCCCCCTGGCTGCTGCTCGCCGTGGCGGCGCTGCCGGTGCTGTGGTGGCTGCTGCGCGCCATCCCGCCGGCACCGCGCCGGCAGGCTTTCCCGGCCATGCTGCTGCTCGCCGGCCTGGCCCAGCGCCGGCAGGAAACCCGTCGCGCGCCGCCCTGGCTGCTGCTGCTCCGGCTGCTCGCCGCCCTGCTGCTGATCGCCGGACTGGCGCAACCGGTGCTGGTGCAGCACGGCACCTCGCGCAGCGGCAGCGGCGGGATGCTGGTGGTGCTGGACAATGGCTGGGCGGCGGCAAGCGAGTGGCCGCAGCGCATCGCGGCGGTCGACGCCGTGCTCGACCAGGCCGGACGCGATCACCGGGGCGTGGCCCTGCTGACCACGGCTCCCCTGGCGGCGGGGGCGGGCATGCCGCATGCCGCTCCGGCCCTGGTCCCCGCCTCCCAGCTGCGCGCCATGCTCGATGCCATGCGGCCAACCGCCTGGAACACCGATCGTGGCCACGTCGTGCTGCCGGGTTCGGGGATCGGGCAGGTGATCTACGTCGCCGACGGCGTCGCCACCGCCGCGGACCCTGGCTTCGGCGCGGCACTGCGGCGGCTGGCACCGGTTACGGAACTGCGTGCCGACACCGCGTCCCTGCGCCTGCTGCTGGCGCCGCTGCCGCAGCCGGACCGCCTTGTCGTCCGGGTCGGCGCGTTGCCCAGACCCATGCTGCGCGGCTTCACGGTACGCGCGGAAGATGCGCAGGGCGGCGTGCTTGCACGGGTGCAGGGACGCATCCCGTCCGGTGCAGGGGTTGGCGACGTGGCGCTCGTGCTGCCGGTCGAGCTGCGCAACCGCATCGCCCGGCTGGCGCTCGACGGCGTACCCGGTACCGGCGGCATCCGCCTGTTGGACGAGGGCGACCGGCGTCGCCCGGTCGGGCTGATCGGCGGCGGTGGCTTCAGCGACACGCCGCTGATCGGCCCGCTGTTCTATCTCGAGCGTGCGCTGTCGCCGGATACCGAGCTGCGCACCGGCGACGTGGCGCACCTGCTGTCGCGCCAGATCTCGGTGCTGATCGCGCCGGACGGCGCCCTGGACGATGCCGCCAGCCGCGACCGGGTATCTGCCTGGGTGCGTGGCGGCGGCATGCTGGTCCGCTTCGCCGGCCCCCGCCTCGCCGCTCTCCAGCAGCAGGCGCCGGACCAGGCAGCGCCGGACGACGCCGATGCAGACGATGCAGGCGCGCAGGTTGCCCGGAATGCAGCCGACGACCTGCTGCCGGGCCCGTTGCTCGGCGGCTCCCGGACCCTGGGCGGGGCGATGTCCTGGACCCATCCGGCGACGCTGGCACCGTTCCCGCCGGATAGCCCGTTCGCCGGCCTTGCCGTGCCATCGGATGTCAGCGTCAGCCGGCAGGTGCTGGCGCAGCCGGCGGCCGACCTCGACCGTCGCACCTGGGCCAGGCTGTCCGACGGCACCCCCCTGGTCACCCACGTGCCGCTGGGCTCCGGTCAGGTGGTGCTGTTCCACGTCACCGCCACCGGCGACTGGTCCAGCCTGCCGTTCTCCGGCCTGTTCGTGCAGATGCTGCACCGGCTGGTGGAGCGCTCGGTCGGACAACTCGCACAGGACCGGGATGCCGCCGGTGGCGACGTCATGCTGGCGCCGTTCGCGACATTCGACGGCGATGGCGTGCTGGGACCGCCGCCGCCCTCGGCCCTCGGCGTACCGGCGCACGCCATCGGCCACGTCGCCGCCTCCGCCGCCCACCCGCCGGGACTGTATGGCCCGCGCTCCGACCGCCGGGCGCTGAATGCCGGCGACGCGCTACCTGCACTGGCTTCGAGTGCCGCAATCGGCACCCAGTCCGATCTCGCCGACCGTGCCCCTGACCGCCCGCTCGGCCCATGGCTGCTGGCAGGCGGGCTGCTGCTGCTGGCCATCGACCTGCTCGCGACGCTGTGGCTACGCGGCCTGCTGCGTCTGCCTGCCCGCACCGGCGCCGCGGCAGCGCTGGTGCTGCTGTGCCTGGCAGGAAGGCCCGCGCATGCCGATCCGGTCCCGGCCGCGGCGGAGGAGACCCGTCTCGGCTTCGTCGTCACCGGCGACGCGCACACCGACCTGGTGTCGCGCCAGGGCCTCGAAGGGCTTTCGAGCTATGTCAACGCCCGCACCTCCGCGGTGCTCGGCCACCCGGACCCGGTGCAGCCGGGCCATGACGACCTCTCGTTCTACCCGTTGCTGTATTGGCCGGTAACCACCGGCGCGCATCCCGACCCCACCGCGATCGCCGCCCTGAACACGTACATGAGCCATGGCGGCATCCTGATGATCGACACCCAGGCCGGCGCCGAGCCCGGCCTGGCAAGCAATCCGGGTGACGAAGGCGACGGCGCGCGCGCCCTGCGGCAGGCGACGCGCGGGCTCGACATTCCGCCGCTGGCACAGGTCGGCACCGGCCACGTGCTGGCGCACAGCTTCTATCTGCTGCACGCCTTCCCCGGCCGTACCGTCGGCGCGCCGGTCTGGGTGGCGGCCGGCGCCGACCAGGGCAACGACAACGTCAGCCCGGTGATCATCGGCGCCAACGACTGGGCCGCCGCATGGGCGGTCGACGAGACCGGCGGGACCCCGTACGCGGTCATCCCGGACGGCGAGGCGCAGCGCACCATGGCCTACCGGTTCGGTGTCAATGCGGTGATCTATGCGCTGACCGGCAACTACAAGGCCGACCAGGTGCACGTCCCCGCCCTGCTGCAGCGCCTCGGCGAATGAACGCAGCTTCCCCGGCGGCTATCTCGCAAGCAGGCGGCGTGCTGTCGCACGTGGCTTCGGTGGGCTTCGCGCCGCTGCTGCCGACGCCGCTGCTGATCACCCTCGCGATCCTCTGTGTCCTGGCGCTCGGCATCGGCTTCGCGCTGCGGGCCGGCGGCACCGCCTGGCGCCTGGCCGGCTTCGCGCTGCTGCTCGGCTGGCTCGCCGGCCCGCATCTGGTCCGCGCCACCTGGCAGGCGCTGCCGGAGACCGGGCTGCTCGTGCTGGACCAGACCGCCTCGATGTCGGTCGCACAGCGACGCCAGCTTGCGCAGGCCGCCGCGACCCGGCTGCGCGAAGAGGCCGGCCATATCCCCGGACTGACGCTGCGCACCGTCGTGGTGCCGCCGGGCAACCCCGCGACCGGCGGCGGCACCAGGCTGTTCGCGGCCATCGGGCGAGCCATCTCGGATGTGCCGGCTGGCCAGCTGGCCGGGGTGATCGCGGTCACCGATGGCCAGGTGCACGACGTGGCGCAGGCCGCGCAGGATCTCCCACCGGCTTCCGGAGCCACGGCGGCGGCGGTGCCGTTCCAGGCGCTGATCGTGGCGTCCGGCGAGCAGACCGACCGCCGGCTGCGGGTCCTGTCGGCGCCGCCCTACGCCATCATCGGCCATGACGCGACGATCCGCGTGCAAATCGAGGATCTCGGGCCGCCGACGGCTGGCCAGCCGGATGCGGGCGCGCATGCCACGCTGACCCTCAGGCGGGACGGCGAGACACCCATCACCCATGAGGTGCAGGTCGGCGTGGCGCAGGACATCACCCTGCCGGTCACCCATCCGGGGCCGATGCTGGTGCAGCTCACCGCATCCACCCTGCCCGGCGAGGTCTCCACCCTGAACAACCAGACGGTGGTGCAGATCAACGGCGTGCGCGACCGGCTGCGGGTGCTGCTGGTGTCGGGCGCGCCGAACCAGGGCGAGAGGGTCTGGCGCCGGCTGCTGAAGGCCGACCCGGCGGTCGACCTGGTGCATTTCACCATCCTGCGGCCGCCCGACAAGGACGACACCACGCCACTGAACGAGCTGGCGCTGATCGCCTTCCCGACCCGCGAGCTGTTCCAGGAGAAGATCGACAGCTTCGACCTGATCATCCTCGACGGCTTCGAGAACCGCGGCATCCTGCCGCTCGCCTACCTGCAGAACATCGCCGACTTCGTGCGCGGCGGCGGTGGCCTGCTGCTCACCGCAGGGCCGGAGTTCATTGGCCGTGGCAGCCTGCAGGATACGCCGCTCGGCGACATCCTGCCGGTGCATGTCCCCGAGGAAGGCGGCCTGGTGCAGCAAAGGTACCGGCCGGCGCCCACCACGCTCGGACGGCGCCATCCGGTCACCGCGGACCTGCCGCAGATCCCTGCCGCCGATGCCAGCGGAGAAGCCGGCTGGGGTCCGTGGTATCGCGCCCTGCGGTCCGACCAGTCGCATGGCGAGGTGCTGCTCACCAGCCCGGACGGCGCCGGCGGGCAATCGCCGCTGCTGGTCCTCGACCATGTCGATCGCGGGCGTGTCGCGGTGCTGCTGTCCGACCAGATCTGGCTGTGGTCGCGTGGCGAGGGCGGCGGCGGCCCGCAGGCGGAGCTGCTGCGCCGGATTGCGCATTGGCTGATGAAGGAGCCTGACCTCGAGGAGGAGCAGCTGCGGGCCCGCATCGAGCAGGGCCGCCTGCTGGTGACGCGCCGCTCGATCGACGCCCAGGCGGCGCACGACGTGCAGGTGGTGGCGCCGGACGGCGATCGCGGCAGCCTGCAGCTGGCCTCCGCCGGTGGCGGCCTGTTGCGCGGCAGCGGCAAGGCGGAGGCGCCGGGCATCTGGGAGGTCACCGACGGTACGCGGCACGCCTATGCGGCGGCGCTGCCCGGCGATCCCGAGGAGATCGCCGACCTGCGTGCCACCGCGACCAGGCTGGCGCCGGTGGCGGCCCGGACCGGCGGCGGCATCGCATGGCTCGGCGACGATCCGGCGCAGACCGTGATACCGCAACTGCGGCTGGTGCAGCGCGGGGCTAACGCGCATGGCGATGGCTGGATTGGCCTGGCCCGCACCGGCGCGCATGTGGTGACCGGCACGCGCACCGATCCGTTGCTGCCGGCATGGCTGGTGCTGCCGGTGCTGCTGGCCCTGCTGTTCGCCGCCTGGCGCCGCGAAGGCCGGACCTGAGGGGACACGACATGACCGACCTGCCGACACTCGCCGACCCCGACCGCGACCCCTGGCTCTGGCTCGAGGAGGTCGAAGGGGAGCGCGCCACCGGCTGGGCGGACGCGCAGACCGCCGCCACCCTCGCGCGCTTCGGCGGTGCCCGATACGACGCCGACCGCGAGACGCTGCGGCTTCTGCTCGACCGCCCCGACAACCTGCCGGTGCCGACGCGGCGTGGCGGCCTGCTGTTCAACTTCTGGCGCGACGGTGCGCATCCGCGCGGGCTCTGGCGCCGCACCACGCTTGCCTCCTATCGCAGCGCTGCGCCGGAGTGGGAGATCCTGCTCGACATCGACGCCCTGGCGACCGACGAGGGCGAGGACTGGATCTGGCAGGGTGCGTCCACCCTTCATCCCGATCATCGGCGCGCCATCGTCTCGTTGTCGCGCGGCGGGAGCGACGCCTCGGTACTGCGCGAGTTCGACCTTGTCGGGCGGCGTTTCATCGTGGGCGGCTTCACGCTTCCCGAAGCCAAGGGCGGTGTCGACTGGCTGGACGGCGAGACGCTCCTGCTGTCCTCCGCCTTCGGCGGCGCTACCGCGTCCGGCTATGCCAGAACGGTCCGGCTCTGGTCGCGCGGCACCGATCCGGCCAAGGCCACGGTACTGATCGAGGTGCCGCACGAAAGCATGGGCGCCGGCGGCGGCTACGATCGCGAGGAGGACCGGCTGGTGTTCACCGACCAGACCGGCTTCTTCGACAGCACGATGTGGCTGGGAGACCGCAACGGACCTGCCGAGCGCATGCAGTGGCCGACGGACGCCTCCGCACGCTGGAGCCGTGGCTGGCTCGCGCTGCGGCCGCGCACGGCCTGGACGCTGGGTGATGCGACCCATGCGCCGGACAGCGTGCTGGTGATCCGGCTGGCGGATTGGCTTGCGGGCAGCCGCGAGGTGCGGGTGGCGTTCACGCCGCAGCCGCGCCGCGCCCTGCAGGGCATGTTCTGGCTCGATGGCCGGCTGTTGCTGAGCATCCTCGACGAGTTGCGTCCGGTGTTCGTGCTGCTGACACCCGGCGGCTGGGAGGAGCGAACCATCGAGGGCCTGCCGCAGGTCGGCACCGCAAGCGCCTGGCCGTTCGATGCCGAGGCGGAGGAGAGCGACGGCAGCCTGCTCGCCGTGGTGCAGGATCCGGTCACCCCGCCAACGCTGCTGCTGGTGCCGCCGGATCTCTCGGCGCCGGCGGTGCTGAAGCAGGCTCCCGCCGCTTTCGATGCGACCGGTCTGGTGGTCACCCGGCACGAGGCTGTGTCGTCGGACGGCGAGCGCATCCCCTACGTGCAGACCGGACCGGCGACGCAGGATGGCAACGCCCCTGTGCATCTGTCCGGCTATGGCGGCTTCCGGCTGTCGCGACTGCCGACCTACGGGGTCGCCACCGGCAAGCTCTGGCTGGAGCGCGGCGGCACCGCGGTGGTGGCCAACCTGCGCGGCGGCGGCGAGTTCGGCACCCGCTGGCACGAGGCCGGCCGACGCGAAGGCAAGCGGCTGTCGCACGACGATTTCGCCGCAGTCGCCGCCGACCTGGTGCAACGCGGCGTCACCAGGCCTGCGCGGATCGCCGCCGAGGGCCGCTCCAACGGCGGGTTGCTGATCGCCAACATGCTGACGCGCTACCCCGGGCGGTTCGGCGCGCTGTTCTGCACCATCCCGCTGATCGACATGCGGCGCTATTCGAAGCTGCTCGCGGGTGCGAGCTGGATTGCGGAATACGGCGACCCGGACGTGGCGGCGGACTGGGCGTTCCTGGGACCGATGTCGGCGTATCATGCAGCCGAGCCGGGCCGCCCCTATCCGCCGATCCTGCTCGCCACCGCGCGACGCGACGACCGCGTGCATCCGGGCCACGCGCGCAAGATGGCGGCCAAGCTGCTGTCGATGGGCTACGACGCGAGCTTCTACGAACCGGCCGCGGGCGGCCACGGCTACGGCAAGGACAATGCCGAGGTGGCAGGCTTTGTCGCTCTGGGGTTCGAGTTTCTGCGCCGGTCGATCGGCTGGCAATCTTGAGGTCCGGAGCGTGGCCGCCCCGGCTGGCGGCTCCACCCTTTCGCGTCGTTGGCCACACTATTGTCTCAAACTCCCCATAGCTCTCGCGTTGTGGTCGAGTGTGATCGCAGGCGCCCCCACACGGCGCGGGAGGAAACATGGACAAGAACGTACTCTTTCTGCTGGGCGCCGTCGGCGCCCTCGCGAGCGCCGCCCCGGCACGTGCCGAGATGGCGACAATCGACAACGCCCTTACGCCGGCTGCCTCGTATGCCGATCTGCTCAAGCCGATCCCGAACGCGCTGCAGGTGCTGCATAGCGAAGCCGCCGCGGCCGAGGCGGCCCCGCAGGCCACGGCGCCCGCGGTGCAGGATGTGCAGCTGCTCCTGCCTCACCACCATCACCACCACCACCGCTATCACCGCCGCCGGCACTACCATCACCACCACCACCGCCCCTACTGAGCAGGTGGCACCGGCGCCGGGCTATCCGCCGCCGGACCGGCTCCCCCTGGCTGCCGCCAGCAGCCGGCGGTAGGTGCCGTCGAACACCGTGCTGGTCGCCGAGGTCCACTGGCTGTCGGCGCCAAGCGACGAGCGGCTTTCATAGATGCGGCGCGACTGCAATTCCCGCTCCGCCGCTTCTTCCTCCGACATCGGCACCAGTTCGGGTGCGTCTTCCTCCGAGACCAGGGTGATCTGCATGAACGGCTCGCCGGGCCGGAACACATGCGCCTCGCCCTCCCGGGGGGCCTTGAAGACCGCGAAATAGATCATCGGCCACCAGTGGCGGATGATCGCCGGTACGGCGATCGGAGCGGTGCCCGTCGTGTCGGTAAAGAAGCGCGGGTGCGGCTCCGTCTTGAGCGCGAGGCCGTCCGCGACCTTGAGGTCCAGCAGAAGCTGGTAGGTGAAATATTCCGTGCCGAAGTTGCGGAATGGCGGCCGGCGCTCGTCCCCGCTGCCGAAATCACCCTCAAATTCAAGCTTTCCATCGCGCCTGCTTACCCGCAGCTCGTCCGGGTGCGGATAGCATAGCTCGATGCCGGCGCGCGCCGCTTCGGTGAAGGGGAGGCAATGCCAGGCATGCTCCATCGAGCCGTCCCGTCTCGGCTCGGACACGCCGGCCCAGCCGGGCACCTCCATCCTGGTGCGGCGGGGAACCAGTCCGGGCTGCTGCGACCTGTATTTCACGACCGGCATGCCCGACCTCCGCTTGTTGCCACGTCAAAATAGTTGTGGTCCGGTCCGCCGGTCCCGTGAGGCACCCGCCGCCGCATGGCATTTCGCGGTTGGCTGGTGCCAGGCAACTCAGCCCCGCCCCATCGCCTCCCGGTTGCCCGGGTCGTCCGGCTCGCTCTTGTGACGCCGGGCAAGCTCGACGAAGCCGCCCTTGATGCGCTCGAGCTCGTCGGCTTTCATCTCCTCGAGGTCGAGCAAGGCGAGCCGTGCGCCTTCGGTCACGCGCAGCAACTCGTCGATCTTGACCTGCAGCGCATCGGTGTCGCGATTCTGGGTGTTCTGGATCAGGAACACCATCAGGAACGTGACGATGGTGGTGCCGGTATTGATCACCAGCTGCCAGGTATTGCTGTAGCCGAAAAGCGGCCCGGTGACCGCCCAGATGATGACCAGCGCGGCGGCGGTGATGAAGCTCAGGGGTCGTCCGCAGGCGCGTGCCGTGGCTTGCGCCAACCTGTCGAAACTCATGCCGCCACCTCGATCCGATCCGCGGTCACGACGCAGCCGACAGCCGCCGCCCGCCATGACGCTGCACCGCGCGCACGATCGAGTCTACGTCGATGCCGTTCAGGGCATAGAGGTCGGCGATGGTGCCGGTCTGGCCGAACCGCTCCACACCGAGCGACACGGTGCGATGGCCGCACACCGAACCAAGCCAGCCGAGCGTCGCCGGATGGCCGTCCGTCACCGTCACCAGCAGGCAATGCCGCGGCAGCCGGGACAACAGGCGCCCGACATGGCTCTCCTCGCTCTCGCCGCGCTGTGCCGCGGTCCAGCCCGACAGCAGCCGGTCGGCCGAGGTGATCGCCAGAACGCCGATGTCGCGATAGCCGTCGCCGAGCCGGCCCGCCGCCTGCAGAACCTCGTGGCCGATGCAGCCCTGGTAGGCGAGCACGATCTCCGCATTCGGGCCGGGCTCGCGCCACCAGCTGGCGCCGTCGATCACGTCGCGCGCAAAATCCGCGCCGCTCCGGCGCGACGGCTGCGGCAGCGGCCGCGTGGTCAAACGCAGATAGATCGATCCGCCATCCTCCTGCTGCATGTACACGAAGGCCCAGTCCATCAGGACGGACAGTTCGTCCAGGTAGGCCGGCTCGTAGGCGACCAGCCCGGGCTGGCTGATGCCGATCAGCTGGCTGCCGATCGACTGGTGCGCGCCGCCTTCCGGCGCCAGCGTCACCCCCGACGGCGTGCCGACCAGCAGGAAGCGCGCATCCGAATAGCAGGCATAGTTCAGCGCATCGAGGCCGCGGGCGATGAACGGGTCGTACACCGTCCCGACCGGCAGCAGGCGCTCGCCGAACAGCTCGTGCGAGAGGCCGGCGGCGGCCAGCAGCAGGAACAGGTTCATCTCGGCAATGCCGAGCTCGAGATGTTGCCCGGTGTCGGCGAAGTGCCATTTCTGCGTCGACGGGATGCGTTCGTCCCTGAAGGTATCGGCAAGCTTCGCGCGGGCGAACAATCCGCGCCGGTTCACCCACGGGCCGAGATTGGTCGACACCGTGACATCCGGCGAGGTGGTGACGATGCGGTCGGCGAGCGGGCTGCCGGACGCGCCGATGCGGTCGAGGATCTTTCCGAAACCGGCCTGGGTCGAGAGCTCGGCATCGTCGAGCGGCACCGGACCGGCACTCTCCGCCATTGCGGCCTGGTAGCGGCGCGGGCCGCCGGCGAAGAACGGCACGTTGTCCAGGAAACGATGCAAGGCGGCGGGGTCGTCGACGGTCGCGAGCGGCTCCCATTCGTCACCCGGCGCGACGCCCATCCGGGACTGGAAGTCGGCCATCTGGTCAAGCGTCATCAGCCCGGCATGGTTGTCCTTGTGCCCGGCGAGCGGCGTCTTCCAGCCCTTGATGGTGTAGGCGAGGAACACCGTCGGCCGATCGTGGTCGATGGCATCGAACGCCGCCGCCAGCGTCTGCACGCACTGGCCACCGAGATTGTTCATCAGCTCGGCGAGTTCGTCGTCGGTGCGGCGGTCGAGCAGCGCCGTCACCGGTCCCTGGTCGCCGATCGCGTCGAGCAGCCGGCGTCTCCAGGCAGCACCGCCCTGGTAGGTCAGCGCCGAGTAGAGCTGGTTGGGGCACGCATCGATCCAGGCGCGCAGCCGGTCGCCGCCCGGCTCGGCGAACGCCGCCTGCTGCAGCGCGCCGTATTTCAGCCGAACCACGTCCCAGCCGAAGGCGCCGAAGATCGCCTCGATGCGCTGCCAAAGCCCCTCGCGCACCACGCCGTCGAGGCTCTGGCGGTTGTAGTCGATGATCCACCAGCAATTCCGCAGTCCGTGCTTCCAGCCCTCCTGCAGGCACTCGTAGATGTTGCCCTCGTCGAGTTCGGCATCGCCGACCAGCGCGATCATGCGGCCCGGCTTGCGCCCGGCCGTCCAGGCGCGCGAGGCAAGATAATCCTGCACCAGCGAGGCGAAGGCGGTGACGGCGACGCCAAGCCCGACCGATCCGGTGGAGAAGTCCACGTCGTCGGTATCCTTGGTGCGGCTGGGATAGGACTGCACGCCGCCGAGGCCGCGGAACCGCTCCAGCCGTTGCCGGGTCTGGTTGCCCATCAGGTACTGGATGGCGTGGAACACCGGACCGGCATGCGGCTTGACCGCCACCCGGTCCTCGGGGCGCAGCACGTGGAAGTACAGCGCCGTCATGATCGAGACCATCGAGGCGCAGGAGGCCTGATGGCCACCGACCTTCACATCGCCATCCTGCTTCGGCCGCAGGTGGTTGGCATTGTGGATGGTCCAGCAGGCAAGCCAGAGCAGGCGCTGCTCGAGGGTCTTGAGGTGCGTGATCTCGGTGGCCATGCCGGTCCCCCACGGACGTGCCGGCCGTCTGGCCAAGCAGCAAAGAAGGATAATGCATGCGGTTCTTGAGCACAGCCCTTGCACGGCTTCTGAAGGAGATGTGTCTATCGATTTCCAGAGGCGCGAAGGAAGATCGCTCACCGATGTGAATGGTCCCTGATCAGCGCTCCGGAGCTCCGATCTTGACCTCCACGTTCACGGAGGGGCCATGGGTTGCCGACCTACGCACGCTCGACGGTATGTCAGACATCGGCTTGAGCTTCAAAATGCCGAGCTGCGAAAGACGCGTCTCGATGCTGCCTCGGGTGCGACCAAAATGTTCTGCGAGACGCTTATAGCCGAAGCCCTGTTTCCAGAAGGAGGCCAACTGGGCATCCAACTCTGCGCTCCAGGCGGTATTTGTTTTGGGATGGTTGATATCACCGTCAGGCCGAGAAGTCGTTTTGGGGAAAAGGCTCCGCACGCCCCTGGCGACCTCGCGCCACTCCGTCTCGGTCAGATCCATCACCTGACCCGAGGGCATCGTTAGCTTTGCCCTTGCACCATCCAGGGTCTTGATCCGCTCGAGACGCATGACCGACGACCCGGCGACCCATTCTTGATCAGGAACGACTCTCAACATCTGTTTGGACCTACCTGTCGGCCGCACCCTGCGATCCTCAGGGAGTTCTAGCCGCCAAGGTGTGAAGGAAGTGCTAGGGAAAGCATCGAGGACACTTGAACTCGCCGCAGCATCCCTGGCACATCGGTTTACGTATCAATCACGGTCGTGACCGGGTGATGGAGAGTGGCTTGACGTCGACCCTCAGGGTAGCACGGGAATTAAACTGTCTCGCGCTGGCGCTTATCCTCGCCGGCTGCGGCTACGGTGCGTCGCGTGACGCGCACAAGGCGCAGATCGGGATGATCGGCATGTCTGCCAACGACGTGCAGGCCTGCGCCGGGCCGCCGGACAAGACGGTGCAGCTCAACCCCACGACGCAGCTGTTTTCGTACGTCTACAAGCCGTCGGCCACCGGGGGACTGACCGTCGACCTGCCGCTCAACCTGGGCGGCATCTCGCTCGGCGGCAGCGGCACCTATTGCAGCGCCAATCTGCGGCTGGTCGACAACAGGGTCACCGACCTGCATTTCACCGGCGACAACGACAAGGCGGTCGGCGAGGACGGCGTCTGCGAACCGCTGGTCCGTGGCTGCCTGCGCCAGCCGGAGCCGACCATGCAGCCAGCCAGCACCTGGTCGAGGGCGTCCGGCTTCCATCCACCCCCGGAGCCGGCCCAGCCCGCAGCGGCCGAGGTCACCGCCGCCCCGGCCGCCGCCACGCCAGCGAAGAAGTAGCCCGGTTCAGAAGCCGGCCACCGCGTGCGGCACGTAGTCGGCCTCCAGGCGCTCGATCTCGGCATGGTCGAGGTGGAGGGTCAGGGCCTCCAGGGCGTCCTTCAGATGGTGCTCCTTGGAGGCGCCGATGATCGGGGCGGTGATGCCCGGCTTGTGCAGCATCCAGGCCAGTGCCACCGCGGCGCGTGACGCACCGCGCGCCTCGGCCACTGCACCGACCGTATCCACGATCTTGCCGTCGGCTTCGGCGGTCTGCTCGTACAGCTTGCGCGAGAACGCATCCGTCTGGTCGCGCTTGGTCTCGCCTGCGGCGGAGCGCGGACGCGCCAGCTTGCCACGCGCCAGCGGGCTCCACGGAATGACGCCGATCCCCTCCTCGCGGCAGAGGCCGAGCATCTCGCGCTCTTCCTCGCGATACAGCAGGTTGAGATGGTTCTGCATGGACACGAATCGCGTCCAGCCATGCCTGTCGGCGAGATAGAGCGCCTTGGCGAACTGCCAGGAATACATCGACGACGCCCCGATGTAGCGCGCCTTGCCGGCCTTCACGACGTCGTGCAGCGCCTCCAGCGTCTCCTCGATCGGGGTGTGCGGATCGAACCGGTGGATCTGGTACAGGTCCACGTAGTCGGTGCCGAGCCGCGTCAGCGACTGGTCGATCTCGGACAGGATCGCCTTGCGCGACAATCCGCCGCCGTTCGGATGCTTGGCCATCACGCCATGCACCTTGGTCGCCAGCACGATCTCGTCGCGCTTTGCATATTCCTTCAGGGCGCGGCCGACGATCTCCTCGCTCGATCCGGCCGAATACACGTTGGCGGTGTCGAAGAAATTGATGCCGGCTTCCAGCGCCTGCCTGATGAACGGCCGGCTCTGCTCCTCGCCCAGCGTCCACTCATGCGGCCCACGGTCGGGCTCGCCATAGGTCATGCAGCCAAGGCACAGCCGCGAAACCTTGAGGCCGGTGCGGCCAAGATTGACATAATCCATGCAAAAACTCCTCCAGCTCCGGGCCGATGCAATCAGCCCCGTCGTCTCAAGCGCGGGCTGCCTGGATCAGCCCGCGCATATGCCGGACAACGTGCGGCAGGCCGTGCAGGATCGCTTCCCCGATCAGGAAGTGCCCGATATTGAGCTCACGTATTTCAGGAATGGCAGCCACCGGACCGACGTTGTCGAAGGTCAGGCCGTGCCCGGCATGCACTTCCAGCCCGAGACGGGTCGCGAGCCGTGCGCCCACACGCAAGCGGTCCAGCTCGGCCTCCGGATGATGCGCATAGGCGCCGGTGTGCAGCTCGACCACCGCGGCCCCCAGTGTCGCCGCCGCCTCGATCTGCGCAGGATCGGCATCGATGAACAGCGACACCCGGATGCCCGCCGACGACAGGCGGGACACGATCGGCGCCAGCGTCTCCATCTGGCCGGCGGCATCCAGCCCGCCCTCGGTGGTCACCTCGGCGCGCCGTTCCGGCACGATGCAGCAGGCATGCGGACGCAGCGCATCGGCGATGTCGGCCATCTCGGAGGTCGCCGCCATCTCCAGATTGACCGGCGCCTCGATGCCCGCCGCGATGCGCCGCAGGTCGTCGTCGCGTATGTGGCGGCGGTCCTCGCGCAGGTGCAGCGTGATGCCGTCGGCGCCGGCTGCGATCGCCGCCCGCGCGGCGTCGAGCGGATCGGGATGCAGGCCACCGCGGGCATTCCGCACCGTCGCCACGTGGTCGATGTTGACGCCCAGGCGACAGGTCATGCAGCTGAACTCCGGTTGCGCGCGATGGTGTCGGCAAGACGCAGCGCCTCGACCAGGCTGACCGGCGACGCAATGCCCCGGCCCGCGATGTCGAACGCCGTGCCGTGATCCGGCGAGGTACGAACCAGATCCAGGCCCAGCGTCACGTTGACCCCGCGCTCCATGTCGAGCGTCTTGAGCGGGATCAGCGCCTGGTCGTGATACATGCAGATCGCCGCATCGTAGCGCGCGCGGGCCGCCGGCGTGAACATGGTGTCGGGCGGCATCGGCCCGACCACCGCGATGCCCTCGTCCGCCAGAGCGCGCATTGCGGGCTCGATCAGGCTGGTCTCCTCGGTTCCCATGCGGCCGCTCTCGCCGGCATGCGGGTTGAGGCCTGCCATCGCCAGCCGTGGCGAGGCGATGCCGAAATCCCGCACCAGAGCGTCGCGGGTGGTGCGCGTCACCCGGATGATCTCCGCCGTGGTGAGCGTCTCGACCGCGCGGCGCAGCGAGCAATGCACCGTCACCGGCACCACGCGCAGCGACGGGCCCGCCAGCATCATCACCTCGGCGCCGGGCGTCTGCATCAACGCGCCGAGATATTCGGTGTGGCCGGGATAGGCAAAGCCCGCCGCCTGCAGCACCGCCTTGCTGATCGGGTTGGTCACGATCCCGCTCACCACGCCCGCCTGCGCCAGCGCAACCGCGCGCGCGATGCTGCCGGTGATGGCAGGGGCATTGGCGCTGTCCGGCCGCCCGGGCACTGCCGTAGCCGCGAGGTCGATCGGCCACACCGGCAGTGCGTCGGCGAAGATTGCGGCCGCCTCCACCGGATCCGACAGCACCGCCAGAGGACAATCGGCGCCGCCGGCACAGGAACGCAGCCAGGCAGGATCGGCGATGATCAGGAATGCCGGCCCGGTCGAGCGCAACATCCGCCACGCGGCGATGGCGATCTCGCCGCCGATCCCGGCCGGGTCCCCCATGGTCAGCGCCAGCATCGCGTCCCTCCGCCGGCCGTTTGCGTCGTCAGATATGCAGCGCGCGTCCCTCGACGGCGAGCGCCGCTTCCTTGACCGCCTCGTTCAGCGTCGGATGCGCGTGGCAGATGCGCGCCACATCCTCCGAGCTGGCCCCGAACTCCATCGCCGTCGCCAGCTCCGCGATCAGCGTGCCGGCGTCCGGACCAAGGATGTGCGCGCCCAGGATGCGGTCGGTCTTCTTGTCGGCCAGGATCTTCACGAAGCCATCGGTCGCCGCCATCGCCCGCGCACGCCCATTGGCGGTGAACGGGAACTTGCCGACCGTGTAGGCGACGCCGTCCGCCTTCAGCTCCTCCTCGGAGCGCCCGACCGCCGCCACTTCCGGCCAGGTGTAGACCACCGACGGGATCACCCCGTAATTCACGTGCCCGGCCTGCCCGGCAAGGATCTCGGCCAGCGCCACGCCCTCGTCCTCGGCCTTGTGCGCCAGCATCGGTCCCGAGATCACGTCGCCGATGGCATGGATGGACGGGATATTGGTCGCATAGTGCGCGTCGGTCTTCACCCGCTTGCGATCGTCCAGTTCGACGCCGACGTCCTCCAACCCGACGCCCTCGCTCACCGCGCGCCGGCCGATCGCCACCAGCACGACGTCGGCCTCGATGGTGGTGGCCTCGCCACCCTTGGCCGGCTCCACCGTCAGCGTGACACCCTTGTCGGTGGTCTCGGCCTTGGTGACCTTGGACCCCAGCCTGAACTTCAGCCCCTGCTTGTCGAGCACGCGCTGGAACGACTTCGCGATCTCGTTGTCGAGACCGGGAACGATGCGGTCGAGATACTCCACCACGGTGACCTCGGCGCCGAGCCGGTGCCAGACGGAGCCGAGCTCCAGCCCGATCACGCCGGCGCCGATCACCACCAGGTGCTTCGGCACGCTCCCCAGCTCCAGCGCTCCGGTCGAGGTGACGATGCGCTTCTCGTCGATCTCGATGCCGGGCAGGCCGATGCTGTCGCTGCCGGTGGCGATCACGATGTTCTTGGCGGAGAACGACTTGCCGTCCACCTCGACATGGTTCGGGCCGGTTATCTTGCCGGCGCCCTTCAGCCAGGTCACGCCGTTCTTCTTGAACAGGAACTCGACGCCCTTGACGTTGGCATCCACCACGCCGGCCTTGCGGGCGTGCATCCTGGCGAGGTCGAGCCTGATGCCCTCCACCATGATGCCGTGCTGCGCGAAGCTCGACTCGATCTCGTGGAAGTTCTCCGACGACTGCAGCAGCGCCTTCGACGGAATGCAGCCGATGTTGAGGCAGGTGCCGCCGAGCGTCGCACGCTTCTCGACGCAGGCGGTCTTGAGCCCAAGCTGGGCCGCGCGCAACGCACAGACATAGCCGCCCGGACCGGAGCCGATGACGATCAGGTCGTAGTCGGTATCGCCGACTTCCTTCGCAGGCGCGGCCGGAGCAGCGGTAGGCGCCGGCGGTGCCGCCTTGGCGGGACTGGCCGAGGTCGCGGGCGTTGCCTCCTTCGCCGCCGAAGCCGGCTTCGACTTGGCCGCGGGATCCGGAGCCTTGCCGCCCGCCTGGACTCCGCCGGCCTCGATCGTCGTCAGCACGGCGCCGACCGCGACCTCCTCGCCCTCCTGCACCGCCAGCGGACCCAGCACGCCGGCCTCCGGCGCCGCCACCTCGACGCTGACCTTGTCGGTCTCGAGCTCGACCACCGCCTCGTCGGCCGCGACCGCATCGCCCGGCTGCTTGATCCAGCGCGCCACCGTCGCGGTCGTCACGCTCTCGCCCAGCACGGGCACCTTGATCTCGGTCGCCATGGTATCGTGTGTGTCCTGATCTCTTCTGATGCCGCAGAGGTGGGGAGCCGGGCGCTAGATCTCCAGCAGCAGCCGGCGCGGATCCTCCACACCTTCCTTGACACGCACGAGGAAGCTGACCGCTTCCTTGCCGTCGACGATGCGGTGATCGTACGAAAGGGCCAGGTACATCATCGGCCGGATCACCACCTGTCCGGCCACCGCGATCGGCCGGTCCTGGATCTTGTGCATGCCCAGGATCGCCGATTGCGGTGGGTTCAGGATCGGCGTCGACATCAGCGAGCCGTAGATGCCGCCGTTGGTGATCGAGAAGGTGCCACCGGTCAGCTCGTCG
Organism: Lichenicoccus roseus; assembly: GCF_005844085.1. Classification (GTDB taxonomy): domain Bacteria; phylum Pseudomonadota; class Alphaproteobacteria; order Acetobacterales; family Acetobacteraceae; genus Lichenicoccus; species Lichenicoccus roseus. Next base: position 363,415 of record NZ_VCDI01000002.1, on the reverse strand, counting down.
AGCTTGAGCTGGCCGTCGCGCGCCCGCTTGCCGAAGCTCGCAATGCCGCGCTCGATCGCAGCGAAGCCCATCTGGTCGGCGTCGCGCAGCACCGGCACCACCAGTCCGTTGGCGCCACCGACGGCGATGCCCATGTGCACGAAATTGCGATAGATCACGTCGTCGCCGGCGATCTCGGCATTGACCGCCGGAAACTCGCGCAGGCCCGCGATGCAGGCGCGCACGAAGATCGACATGAAGCCGAGCCGTGCGCCGTTGTGCTTCTTCTCGAACGCCTCGCGATACTCGGCGCGCATCGCCATCGCCGCACTCATGTCCACCTCGTTGAAGGTGGTGAGGATTGCTGCGGTGTTCTGCGCATCCTTGAGCCGGCCGGCGATGGTCTTGCGCAGCCGGGTCATCTTGACCCGCTCCTCGCGCGGATCGTCGGCGCGCGCGGCAGCCGGCGCCGGAGCGGTCTTCGCCGCCGGTGCCGCCGGACGCTCCAGGAAGGCGAGCACGTCGCCCTTGGTGATGCGGCCGTCCTTGCCGGTACCCTCGCCGACATCGCCGGACCTCACGCTGCGCTCGGTCATCAGCTTGGCGGCGGACGGCAGCGGAGCATGGCCGGCGACATCGGCCGGTGGCGTCGCCGGACGGGAAACCGGGCCACTGGTGCGCGGCGGCGGATTGACCCCGCCCGAGGGGTTGGCAGCCTCGCGCGCCGGCTTCTGTGCCGCGGCGGGCGCCGGAGCGGGTTCGGCCGGAGCCTGAGCCGGAGCCGCCTGGCCGGTGGGCTTCGCGCCGGAGCTGCCCTCGACCGTGGTCAGCAGCGAGCCGACCTCGACCTCGCCGCCCTCGTCCACCGCATGGGCGCCGAGCACACCGGATTCCGGCGCCGCGACCTCGACGCTGACCTTGTCGGTCTCGAGCTCGACCACCGCCTCGTCCGTGCTGACGGCGTCGCCGGGCTGCTTCAGCCAGCGCGATACGGTTGCGCTCGTGACGCTCTCACCCAGCGTCGGAACCTTGATCTCGGCAGACATGCGCTTCCTTCGGTCTTTGCAGGCGCCCCGGCCTGGGCGTCATGCGGACGTTCCTGCGGCTTTCCGGGCAGGATCTGCTGGTCGGGGACTGGAAGGCCCCACGGTGCTGTTCGGGTCAATCTGCGCTCAGGCGGATGCCCCGTCGAGACCCAGCGCCTCGCGCACCAGCGCCGCCTGCTCGCTGGCATGGGTGCGCGCGAGCCCGGTCGCGGGGCTGGCAGCACCCCGGCGGCCGACATAGACCGGCCGCGTCGACTTGTGGCCGATGGCGGCGAGCACCGCCTCGATGCGCCGGTCCAGGAACGACCACGACCCCATGTTCTCGGGCTCCTCCTGGCACCAGATCACCTTCGCGTTCGCGTACGGCTTCAGCGCCTCGCCGAGCTCGTAGTCGCTGAACGGATAGATCTGCTCCAGCCGCAGCAGCGCCACGGTGTCGGCCTTCTGCTCGCGGCGCTCGGCCAGCAGGTCGTAGTAGACCTTGCCCGAGCAGATCACGACGCGGGTCACCTGCTCCGGCGCCGCGATGGTGTCGGTCTCGCCGATCACCGGCAGGAAATGCGTGCCATCGGCCATGTCGGCCACCGCGCTCACCGCCAGCTTGTGCCGCAGCAGCGACTTCGGCGTCATCATGATCAGCGGCTTGCGGTAGTTGCGCTTGAGCTGCCGGCGCAGGGCGTGGAAGTAGTTCGCCGGCGTGGTGACGTTGCAGACATGCATGTTGTCCTCGGCGCAGAGCTGCAGGTAGCGCTCCAGCCGGGCAGACGAATGCTCCGGACCCTGGCCCTCGTAGCCATGCGGCAGCAGCATCACCAGGCCGGACATGCGCAGCCACTTGGTCTCGCCGGAGGCGATGAACTGGTCGATGATGACCTGCGCGCCGTTGGCGAAGTCACCGAACTGCGCCTCCCACAGCACCAGGGTGCGCGGGTCGGCCAGCGAGTAGCCGTACTCGAAGCCGAGCACGCCGAACTCCGACAGCAGCGAGTTGTAGATCTCGATGCCGGCCTGGTCGGGGCCAATATTGTTCAGCGGCACGTATTCGTTCTGGTTGGACTGGTCGATCAGCACCGCATGGCGATGGCTGAAGGTGCCGCGCTGGCAATCCTCGCCGGACAGCCGCACCCGGTGGCCCTCGACCATCAGCGAGCCGAATGCCAGCGCCTCGCCGGTGGCCCAGTCGATGCCCTGCCCGGAGGCGAACATCGCACCCTTGGCCTCGATCTGGCGCACGATCTTGGGGTTGGCGTCGAAATCCGCCGGCACCAGCGACAGCGCCTGCCCGACCTCGTCGAGCACGTCGCGGGAGACGCCGGTCAGCTCCTCGTGGCCGTTCTCGCCTGGCTGGTGCACCAGCGGCTGCTTCATGCCGGACCAGCTGCCCTCCAGCCAGTCCGCCTTGTTGGGCCGATAGGATTTGGCCGCCTTGAAGGAGTCCTCGAGCTTCGCCTGGAAGGCCTCCCACTGCGCCGCGGCATCCTCGGCGGAGATCGCCCCCTCGCGCACCAGTCGCTCGGCATACAGCGTGCGGCTGGTCGGCCGCGCCCGGATCGCCTTGTACATGGTCGGCTGGGTGAAGGCCGGCTCGTCGCTCTCGTTATGGCCGTAGCGGCGGTAGCACACGATATCGAGCACGATGTCGGTGGCGAAGCGCTGCCGGAATTCGGTGCACAGGCGGGCGCAGAACACCACCGCCTCGGGCTCGTCGCCGTTCACGTGCAGGATCGGCGACTGCACCGCTTTCGCGATGTCGGTGCAGTACATGCCGGAATAGGCATGCGCGGAGACCGTGGTGAAGCCGATCTGGTTGTTGACGATGAGGTGGATGGTGCCACCCGTGCGGTAGCCGATGAGCTGGCTCATCGCCATCGTCTCGTAGACCAGGCCCTGGCCGGCGAATGCCGCGTCCCCATGCATCAGGATGCCCATCGCCGACCGGCGCGTGGCGGTGTCGCCCGACATGTCCTGGTAGGCGCGCACCTTGCCGACCACCACCGGATCGACCGCTTCCAGGTGCGACGGGTTCGGCTGCAGCGAGATGTGCACCTTGTGGCCGGCGATCTCGACATCGACCGAAGTGCCGAGATGGTACTTCACGTCGCCGGAGCCCTGCACGTCGTCGGGCTTGAACGACGCGCCGCCGAACTCGCTGAAGATCGCGGTGTACGGCTTGCGCACGATGTTGGCGAGCGTGTTGAGCCGGCCACGGTGCGGCATGCCGATGGTGATCGAGCGCACGCCGTCATGCGCCGCCTCGTCGATGATCGCCTGCAGCGCCGGGATGGCGACCTCGCCGCCCTCGAGCCCGAACCGCTTGGTGCCGACATAGCGCTTCTGGCAGAACGCCTCGAAGCCCTCCGCCTCGGTGAGCTGGCGCAGGATCTCGTTCTTCTGCTCGGCGGAATACATGTCCCGCCAGCGGCCACCCTCGATGCGCTCCTGGATCCAGTCGCGCTGTGCGGGGTCCTGCACATGGGCGAACTCGACGCCGACCGGGCCGCAATAGGTGTGCCGGATCGCCGCCAGCACCTCGCGCATGGTGGCGGTCTCGCCGCCGAGCAGGTTGGACATGGCGTGGCCGAGATAGATCGGCCGGTCGAAATCGTCCGGCCCGAAACCGTAAGTCGCCGGATTGAGATCGGCATGCTGCTTGGGGATCTGCAGGCCGAGCGGATCGAGTCGGGCCTCCAGATGGCCACGCACCCGGTAGGCGCGGATCATCTGCATGGCGCGCAGGCTGTCGTCGGCGGCGGCGCGCACTGCCTCGGCGGACGGCGTGCCCCCCGCCTTTGCGTCCCCGGGCTTCGGCGCGGCATCGTCCTTGACCGGCGCCGGCATCGGCCGGGCCGCCGCGGGCTCGACCTCGAAGTGCCGCGGTGCCCAGGAGGCTCCGGAGGCATCCTTGGCGATCGCCAGGCCTTCCTCGCCGAGGGCCGCAAACAGGTCGACATAGCTGGGATCGACGCTGTCCGGATCCTCGACCCACCTTGCGTAGAGATCGGCCAGGTAGGCGGCATTTCCGCCGCTGAAAGCCGAAGCGAGGATATCGATGCCCGCCATGAAGAACTCCTAGCAACGCGCCCGGCGCGCTGGTCGCGCCGGTCCGGAACCGTGCGGAAGAGATAATACCGTGATCACACTACCGTCGCGTGCATTCACCCGTGGCAGGCATGCTGTCAGCGCATGGACGCTGGCGTCAGCATGCCGCCAGGTCGGGGTTCGAGCTTCAGGTTGGCAGGACGGCATCGTCTGCAAGCACGCAGGATCCGGCCAGCAGGAGCCGGCAGGATCCGTGCTGGTTCAGGCGCCGATCTTGCGGAAGTCGGCCAGCAATTTCTTGACCGCCTCGCAGGAGGCATCGAATGCCGCCTGCTCGGCCGGCTCCAGCTTCACCTCGATGATGCGCTCGACGCCGCCGGCGCCGATCACCACCGGCACGCCGACGTAGAAGTCGGTCTGGCCGTACTCGCCGGACAGCTTCACCGCGCAGGGCAGCACCCGCTTCTTGTCGCGCAGGTAGCTCTCGGCCATCGCCACCGCCGAGGCCGCTGGCGCGTAGAACGCCGAGCCGCGCTCGAGCAGCTTGACGATCTCGCCGCCGCCGTTGGCGGTGCGGGTCACGATGGCGTCGATCTTCTCCTGGGTGGTCCAGCCCATGCGGATCAGGTCGGGCACCGGGATGCCGGCCACCGTCGAGTAGCGGGTCAGCGGCACCATGGTGTCGCCGTGGCCACCCAGCACGAAGGCGGTGACATCCTCGACCGAGACGCCGAACTCCTGCGCCAGGAACAGCCGGAAGCGCGAGCTGTCGAGTACGCCGGCCATGCCGACCACCTTGTGCGCCGGCAGGCCGGACTTCTCCTGCATGACCGCGACCATGACGTCGAGCGGGTTGGTGATGACGATCACGAAGGCGTCCGGCGCGTGCGCCTTGATGCCGTCCGCCACCTGCCCGATCACCTCGGCGTTCTTGGCGAGCAGGTCGTCGCGCGACATCCCCGGCATTCGCGGGAAGCCGGCGGTCACGATCACCACGTCGGCGCCCTTGATGGCTGCATAGTCCGAACCGCCGGTCAGCGTGGCATCGAAGCCGTCGACCGGGGAGGACTGGGCCAGATCCAGCGCCTTGCCGGCCGCGACGCCGCCGAACACGTCGAACAGGACGACGTCGCCCAGCTCCTTCAGGCCGATGAGGTGGGCGAGCGTGCCACCGATGTTGCCGGCGCCGATCAGCGCGATCTTGTTGCGGGCCATTGGGCTTCCCTCAGGAGGTTGGTTCCAGGCGCGCGGGAGAGCAGCGCCGACACGCTTGCAATGCGGCTGCTTGCTAGTCCCGCTTCATAAAGTCGGCAAGACCCGCGGACGTCCCCCTCAGGGCAGATGAGACACATCCAGGTACGCCTGCCCCCCCTTCAAGGCAGGTGAGGCAGATCCGGGTATGCCTGGCCCCCCTCAGGGCAGATGAGGCAGATCCGGGTATGCCTGGCCCCCCTCAGGGCAGATGAGGCAGATCCAGGTATGCCTGGCTCTGCATCTCCTCCAGGCGCGAGGCGGTACGCTCGAACGCCTTGGCGCCCTCGCCGCGCTGGAAGATGCGGTCGGGGCGGTCGGCGGCGGAAGCCACCAGCTTCACCTTCTGCTCATAGAGGGCGTCGACCAGGACGATGAAGCGGCGCGCGACGTCGAAATTCTCCGGCCCGAGCCGCGGCACGCCGTCGATCACCAGCGCCGGGTAGCGCGAGGCAAGCGCCAGGTAGTCACCGGCGCCGAGCGGTCGATCGCACAGCGTCTCGAAATCGAAGCGGGCGACGCCGCCGGCGGCCAGCGGCACCACGAACGGGCGCCCCATCACCGTCAGCGTCTCGGGTCCGGCGACGGCATCCTCCGCCAGCTGGTCGAAGGCCGCATCCAGCCGCAGCTCCGCGCGCGCATCGGCGGGCACGTGCCAGGTAGCCATGCCGCGCAGGCCGCCTCGCCGGTAGTCGCGCGGGCTGTCCAGCAGCACGGTGTCCATCTCGCGCCGGATGGTGGCGATGAAGGGCCTGAAGGCGTCGCTGCCGGGGCGGCCCTGGAACAGATCCTCAGGGCGGGTGTTCGAGGTCGCCACCACCACCACCCCGCGCTCGAACAACGCGTCGAACAGCCGGCCAAGGATCATCGCGTCGGTGATGTCGTTGACCTGGAACTCGTCGAAGCAGAGCAGGATGGCGTCGGTGCTGATCGCCTGCGCCAGCGGCGGGATCGGATCGGTGAGCGACGGGTCGGCACGCTTCATCGCATGCAGCCGGCGATGCGCGTCCTGCATGAAGCGATGGAAGTGGATGCGCTGCTTGCGGCGCACCGGCGCCACCTCGAAGAACAGGTCCATCAGCATCGACTTGCCGCGTCCCACATCGCCGACCAGGTAGACCCCGCGCGGACGGGCGGCGGTGCGGCTGGCCCGTCCGAACAACCCGCGCAGGCCACGCCGGGCGGCATGGGCGGCGGGATAGGTCCGCAGCTCCTCGAACAGCTGGTCCAGCCGGGCGGCGGCACGCTGCTGCTCCGGATCGGCTGCAAGCTGGCCGTCGGCGACGCGCTGGCGATAGGCAGCCAGCGGACCCGCCGCCACCGCCTGGGTCTCGGGCATCTCCGTCGGCGACAGCTTGGAGCTCATCCGGCGGCAATAGCGGTCGGCGGTGGCGGGATCAACGATCGCTGTGCGCCGCTGTCACTGAATCGCGATCAGGTAACCCTTGGCCCACCCCATCCATTACGGAATTGTCTCAATCAGGGCCGACGTACAGATGTCGCTTTTCCATTCCGCCCGCTTCAGCCTCTGCCTTGCCGGCTTTACCGCCGTCATGCTGTCGGGCCCGGGTGGCGCCATGGCCGCGACTCCCGGGGAAGGCCTGCGCATGACCATCGAGCGGCCGCATTTCACCTGCGAGAGCGGCGGCAGGACATTATCCAGGGTCGCCTACCATCTGCACGAGGCCGCACCCCAGCAGGGTGTGTTGCCCTGCTGCGACGGCCAGATCGTCTGCGCGCAGTTCCTCTCCACCAGCACGGTGGTGCGCCCCGGCCAGCGCTGGCACAGCTAGGAGCGCCTGCGGGAGGGGGACCATCCTGCGACACGGCTTGAAGCGGCGGCCGCACGGCTCTACGTCCCCGCAAGCACCAGGGATCCGCACCAGGCCATGCTCAAGACCGACCTCCTCGATCTGCGCTACGATGCGCTGCTGGCCACACCGGTGGCGAACGACCCATTCGCGCACGTCGTCGTGCCCGGCTTCGTGCCGGACGAGACGCTGCGCCGGATCGTTTCGGAGCTGCCAGCGATGTCGAGCGGCGGCTCGTTCCCGCCCTCCTCGCTGCGCCTGCAGCCGATCGTCCGAGCCCTGGTCGATGAGCTCGAGGGTCCACGCCTGCGCGACGGCATCGCCTCGAAGTTCGGGCTCGATCTTGGCCACAGCCCGACGATGCTGACGCTGCGTGGCCGGACGCGCGAGAAGGATGGCCGCATCCATCGCGACTCCGTCGCCAAGCGGGTGACCGTGCTGCTGTACCTGAACCCGGAAAGCAAGAGCTGGGCGCGTCGCGAAGGCTGCCTGCGCCTGCTGCGCAGCGGCACCGACCTCGAGGACTATGCCGTCGAGGTGCCGCCGGTGAACGGCACCCTGCTGGTGTTCCCAAACGGCGCCAACACCTGGCACGGCCACCGGCAATATGTCGGCCGTCGCTATGCGATCCAGCTGAACTACATGGCCGAGGGTCCGAAGGCGCGCAGCGAGATGCGACGCCACCGGTTCTCCGCGTTCGCGAAGAAGTTCGCCTCCGCCTCCTGACGCCGCCCGCCCGCATGCACTCCCTGCGGGCCAGGCTGTGGACGCTGTGGCTGCTGGCGACGCTGGTGGCGCTGCTGGTCGGCACCCTGCTTGTCCAGCTGGCACGCAACTCGGAAACCGCCATGCGGGCGCGGGCCGGCGCCGAGCTCAGCCATGCCTGCGACCTGATCCACGACAGCTTTGCCTTCTATGCTACCGGATGGAGCGGCGACGATGCCGGGTCCAGCGCGACCCGGCACGACCTCGATGCCGTGCTGGCCGCTGCCCTGGCAGGCCAGTCGGGTGTCTCGGGCGGCTTCTGGCTGCGCGAACGCGGCGTGCTGGCGGCCCGCATCGCCGGCAACGATCGGCCGGATGCCGCGCAGGTCGCGAGAGCCGCCGAGCTTGCGGTGTCCGGCGAACGCACTGCCAGCGTCCGCGGCCGATCCGGCGATGACACGCTGGTGGCTGCCTGTCCCCTGGCCGGCCCGTTCCCGGGCTTTGCCGCCTGGACCGCCACCCGCCCGCCCTCGACAGGGCGCGACCGGCTCGGACTCGGTCTTGCCGGGCTGGCGGTGCTTGTGCTCGGCATCGCCGGCTGGCTGGTCTGGATCACCATCGGCTGGAGCCGGCGCATACACGGCATCGAGGTTGCGCTGCAAAGGCACGATGTCGAGGCGCTGCCGGTGCTGGCGCCCACCGGCGAGCGCGAGCTCGACCGCATCGTCAGTGCCCTCAACGATGCCGGGCGACGCCTGGAAGCCGCCCGGCAGCGCAATGCCGCCCTCAGCGAGCGCGTCGCGGTGGCCGAGCGGCAGGCGCTGCTGGGGCGCATGGCTGCAGGCATCGCGCACGAGATACGCAATCCGCTGGCCTCGATGCGGCTGCGTGCGGAGAACGCCCTGCATGGCGAGGCCGCCCGCCGCGACCCGTCGCTGAAGGACCGCGCACTACAGGCCGCGCTGCAGCAGGTCGCCCGCATCGATGGGCTGGTCACCGAACTGCTGACCATGGCCGAGCGACGCCAGCCGCGACGCCGGCCGGTGCCGGTGGCGGCGTTCATGCAGGAGCGGCTGGCCGGGCTGCGCGACCTCGCCGAGAGCAGCCAGGTGGAACTTGCCGCCGATCCGCCGCCACCCGGCGTGGACTGGCCGATGGATGACGGGCTGATCGGCCGGGCCCTGGACAACCTGCTGCTGAATGCCGTCCAGCACAGTCCGCCGGGGGGCACCGTGCGGCTGGCGGCGCTGCAGGAGCCGGCGGGACTGCGCTTCACCGTAAGCGATGACGGTCCCGGGGTGGCAGCCTCGATGCTGCCGGACCGGTTGTTCGAGCCGTTCGCCGGCGAGCGGCCGGATGGCACCGGCCTCGGCCTGGCCATCGCGCGTGAGCTGGCCGCAGCGGACGGCGCCGAGCTGGGTCTGGTCCAGGCTTCGGCAAGAGAAACCAGACGGAACGGCGCGGAGGGCGCGGTCTTCAGCCTGCTGCTGCTGGCCGATGCCAGGCCTTAGGACCAGGGTCGTGAGCACATGAGCCGCGTGCTGGTGATCGACGACGATGCGGCGCTGCGCGAGAGCCTGGCGGAGACGATCGAGGATCTCGGCCACCAGCCGGAGACGGCTGCGCATGGCGAGGCCGGGCTCGTCCGCATCGCCGGCGGCGGCATCGATGCGGTGCTGCTCGACCTGCGCATGCCGGGCCTCGGCGGGCTGGAGGTGCTGGCCCGCATTCGCGCCCTGGCGTCGCCACCGCCGGTCGGGGTGCTGACCGCGCACGCCACCGCCGCCAACACCATCGAGGCGATCCGGCTTGGCGCCATCGACCACCTGACCAAGCCGGTCGGGCGCGATGCGCTGGCGACCCTGCTGGGACGATTGCTGCGATCGGCCACCGCGACAGCGCCGGCGGACGCGGAGCAGGCGGCGCGCGAGCCGGAGACGCTGGTCGGCGCCTCGCCGCAATGGCGCGAGGTGCAGAAGGCGATCGGGCTGCTCGCCGACAGCGACGCCAGCGTGCTGATCACCGGCGAGACCGGAACCGGCAAGGAGGTGGTGGCGCATTCGATCCACGCGCACGGCCGTCGCCGCCGCAAGCCTTTCGTCGCGGTCAACTGCGCCGCGATCCCGGCCGAGCTGCTGGAGAGCCAGCTGTTCGGCCATGTGCGGGGCGCCTTCACCGGCGCGGTGTCGGACCGGCCCGGCTCGTTCCGGGAAGCCGATGGCGGCACGCTGTTCCTCGACGAGATCGGCGACATGGACCTGGTCATGCAGGCCAAGCTGCTGCGCGCGCTGCAGGAGCGCGTCGTGCTGCCGGTCGGCGGGCGGCCGGTGCCGGTCGACGTGCGCATCCTGTCGGCGACCCATCGTGACCTGGCCTCCCGGGTCGCCGGGGGCCGCTTCCGCGAGGACCTGTTCTACCGCCTGGGCGTGGTGCCGCTGCACCTGCCCGCCCTGCGCGAGCGCAGCGCCGACATTCCGCTGCTGGCCCGGCATTTCCTGCGCCTCGCCGATCCCGCATCGCCCCGCCGGCTCGGCGACGCGGCCAGCCGGCGCCTGCTGGCGCACGGCTGGCCCGGCAACGTGCGCGAGCTGCAGAATGCCATGCAGCGGGTCACCGCCATGGTCCGGCAGCGGGAGGTCGACGCGTCGGATATCGCCTTCCTCGGCGCAGGGAAGGGAGCTGCGCGTGACGACGCCGAGCCTGGCCCCGGGGAGACCCTTGACCAGGCGGTCAGCCGGCTCGAGACGGCGATGATCCGGCGTGCGCTGGCGGACAGTCATGGCAACCGGACCGAGGCGGCACGGCGCCTCGGGATCCACCGGCAGCTGCTGCACACCAAGCTGCGCCGCTACGGGCTAGACGCCGGCTGACGCCGTCCGGATACCGGACGGCCCGACCGGATGCCGGACGCTCGGAAGCCACACTGTCCGCGTCCTTCGCGTTCTTTTTCAATGGCTTGGCCGATGGCACAAGGCTTGGAACAGGAGTGTCGAGGGGCGCAGTCGTGCTCCGGAACCACAAGGACCAGCTTCATGACCAAGAAGTCCCATCTGGCGCCGCTCGCGGTGACCCTGCTCTGCGGCGCTGCCACCATCGCGGCGGCACAGGTCGTCTCCCGGGAGGGTGGCTATGATTACGGCCAGCTCCCCACCTTCCGCGGCACGGTGTCGCAGTACGACCTCACGCCGCGCGGCGATATCGACGGTCTGCTGCTGGCCGATGGCACCGAGGTGCATTTCCCGCCCCACCTCGGCACCCAGGTCGCCGCTGCGATCCGCCCCGGCGACAAGGTGACGATCCAGGGCCTGAAGGCGCGCATGCTCCCGCTGGTGCAGGCGATGGCGATCAAGGCCGACCATGGCGGCGCCATCATCACCGATAACGGTCCGCCCGGTGGCCCTGGTCCTGGCCCTGGCCCTGGTCCTGGTCCTGGTCCCGGCATGCGTGGCCCCGGCGGTCCGCCGCCGCCCGGCGGTCCGGAGGCGATGGGTCCGCAATCGACCATCACCGGCGTCGTCAAGCAGCAGCTGCACGGTCCGCGTGCCGACCTCAACGGCGTCCTGCTGCAGGACGGCACCGAATTGCACCTGCCGCCGCCGGAAGCCGACCGGCTGTCCGACCAGCTGAAGCCGGGGCAGACGATCACCGCGCGTGGCGACTTGCTAGTGAACGGCCTCGGACGGGTGATGGCTGCGCGGGCGATCGGACCCACCGCCGACCATCTGACAACCATCGCCACCCCGATGCCGCCACCGCCGGACGGTCCCGGCGACGTGCCGGACGGTGGTCCGGGTGGCAGCCCGCCGCCGGCGCAGTAAACGGGGAAGCAGGTGGCGGCGTCGGGCCTGCTCCGACGCCGTGGCCCCGGCAGATATGTGGCCTGCACAAATTGAACCAGGTGAATCTGGTCCGACTCAGTCCGCGGTCCGACTTGGTCCGCGGGCCAGCTTAGTCCGGGGCCGACCATGCAGACGCTCAACATCCATGCCGCCGAGACGCAGTTCTCCCGGCTCGTCGAGCAGGCAGCCGCCGGCGAGGAGATCGTCATCGCGCGTGCCGGCAAGCCGGTGGCGCGGCTGGTGCGCTTCGACGCGGCACCGCCCGGAGCCCGTCGCGAACCCGGATGCCTCGCCGGGTTGCTGACGGTGCCGGCAGGGTTGGATGCGCCACTGCCGAACGACGTGCTCGCCACCTTCGAGTAGCACCGGAAGGACCGACGCCCGTGCGAATGCTGCTCGACACCCACCTGCTGCTCTTGGCCCTCGGCGAGCCGGGTCGCCTGGACCGCGGCACCCGCGACCTCATCGCCGACACCGGCAACGAGGTGCTGTTCAGCGCGGCCAGCATCTGGGAGATCGCCATCAAGACGGCGCTTGGACGCTTCGACTTCAAGGTGGCGCCGGAGGCCATCGTCGACGGAGCCCGTCGCACCGGCTTCACCGGACTGCCGGTGCGGCCGGCGGCGGCGGCGCTGGTCGCGAGCCTGCCACCACTGCATCGAGACCCGTTCGATCGCCTGCTGGTGGCGCAGGCAATGACCGAGCCGGCGCGCCTCTATACCGCCGACCCGATGCTGCCACCCTACTCCGAGCTGGTCTCGCTGGTTGCCTCGTAGGACCCCTCGCCGCCGGACAGGACCTCCGGAACGTTGCGCGCCAGTTCCTCGAGCCAGACCCGGGCATTGCCGTCCGAAGGCGCCCGCCAGTCACCTCGCGGCGACAGCGACCCGCCGGTGGACAGCTTGGGCCCGTTCGGCATCGCCGAGCGCTTGAACTGGCTGAACCCGAAATACCGGCGCAGGAAGAGTTCGAGCCAGTGACGGATCTCGCCGAGCGTGAAGTCGCGCCGGCGGTCGTCGGGGTATCCCGCCGGCCAATGGCCGAGCGCTGCATCGCCCCAGGCCCGCCAGGCCAGGAAAGCAACCTTGGAGGGCCGGAAGCCGTAGCGCAGCGTATAGAACAGGTTGAAATCCTGCAGCGCGTACGGCCCGATCTTCTGCTCGGTGCTTTGCAGCACGGCATCTTCGCCGGCCGGCACCAGCTCGGGCGAGATCTCGGTGTCCAGGATCAAGCCCAGCACGTGCAGCGCCGGCGGCTCGAACTGCCCGGTGGCGATCGACCAGCGGATCAGGTGCTGGATCAGCGTCTTGGGCACGCCGGCATTGACGTTGTAGTGCGACATCTGGTCGCCGACGCCGTAGGTGCACCAGCCCAGCGCAAGCTCCGACAGGTCGCCGGTGCCGAGCACCAGCCCGTCATGCTGGTTGGCGAGGCGGAACAGGTAGTCGGTCCGCAGCCCGGCCTGCACGTTCTCGAAGGTGACGTCGTAGACCGGCTCGCCACGGGCGAAGGGGTGGTCCATCTGCTCGAGCATCAGCCGCGCGGACGGCCGGATGTCGAGCACCGCGTGCGCCACGCCGAGCGCCTGCATCAGCGCCATGGCGTTGTTCCGGGTGCCGTCGCTGGTCCCGAAGCCGGGCATCGTGTAGCCGAGGATGCTGGTGCGCGGCAGGCCGAGCCGATCCATCGCCCGGGCCGCTACGATCAGCGCCTGCGTCGAATCCAGGCCGCCCGACACCCCGATCACCAGCCGCCGCATGCCGGTGGCGCGCAGCCGCTGTTCCAGGCCGGAGACCTGGATGTTGTACGCCTCGAAGCAGTCCTGGTGCAGCCGGGCGGCGTCCGAGGGTACGAACGGGAACCGCTCGATGGGCCGATGGAAGCCGATATCCCCGGTCGGCGGCTCAAGCGTGAAGCCGATGCGGCGATAGGGCGCATCCCCGCTCCCGCCCCGGCGGTGCCGCTCGCCCCAGCGGTTCTGCTCGAATGTTCCCATGCGGGCGCGCTCCTGCCGCAGCAGGTCGAGATCGATGTCCGCGATCGCGGTGCGCGGGCCAGCCGGGAAGCGCTCGGTCTCGGCCAGCGGGGCGCCGGCTTCGAAGATCGAGACCTGGCCGTCCCAGGCGACGTCGGTGGTGCTCTCGCCCTCTCCGGCGGCGGCGTAGAGATAGGCGCACAACCCGCGCGCGGACTGCGCCTGGCACAGCAGGCGGCGCATTTCCGCCTTGCCGACGGTGATGTTGCTTGCCGACAGGTTGCAGGCCACCGTGGCGCCGGACAGTGCGGCGAGGCTGCTCGGCGGCACCGGCACCCAGAGGTCCTCGCAGATCTCCGCGTGCACGACCAGGCCGGCGACGTCCCCGGCCTCGAACAGCAGGTCGGTGCCGAACGGCACGTCCGCCCCCCCGAGCCGGATGCTGCCGCCGGCGAGGCCGGCACCGGCGGCGAATTGCCGGGCCTCGTAGAACTCGCGATAGTTCGGCAAGTAGGATTTCGGCACCACGCCGAGGACGCGTCCGCGATGGATGGCGACCGCGCAGTTGAACAGGGCGCCGTCGCCGCGCAACGGTGCACCGACCAGGATCAGCGGCAGGAACCCTACCGAATGCACCCGCAGGCTTTCGATCGCCGCCTCGACCGCGTCGAGCACGGCGTCCTGCTGGCGCAGATCCTCTATGGTGTAGCCGGACAGGCCGAGTTCCGGGAACACCGCGACGGCGGCGCCCTGCCCGCCGCATTGCCTGGCCAGCGCCGCCGTCGCCTCGGCGTTGGCGGCAGGATCGGCGAGGCTGACCGGCAGGGTGCAGGCCGCAACCCGTACGAAGCCGTGCCGGTAGATCGAGCGGAAGTCGGGCGAAGCGCCGGCCCGGGGGTCCGCTGGGGAGGACGATGCGTTCACCCTGCTCTCTTGGACATACGGACGGACGGTTGCAAGGGCCGGCCATGGTCCGGGCTGCTTCCTTGTCCACACGAAAACATGGCCACTGCCGCGTTGGAACGAAAGATGCCACAAAGCTGTTGCAGGCCCGATGAACTGGAGAGCGGGAGAGATGACGGAGCCTTCGCACCGATGAGCAGGCGGCAATGAGCAGGGCCGTATCGATCATCGGAGCCGGACCCGGAGGCCTTGCCAGCGCGATGCTGCTGGCCAACGCGGGCGCCGACGTCACGGTCTACGAACGACACGCGCAGGTCGGCGGCCGCTCCGGCACCGTCGAAGGAGCATCGCCGCAAGGCCGGTTCCATTTCGATATCGGACCGACCTTCTTTCTGTACCCGCGCATCCTTTCGGACATCTTCGCCGAGTGCGGCCGCTCGCTGGAGGACAGCGTCGAGCTGATCCGGCTGGGGTCGCACTACGACCTGCTGTTCGAGAACGGGCCGCGCATGACCGCGACCAGCGACATCGAGGCGTTGCAGCGATCGGTCGCCACCATCTCGGAGCACGACGCCGCCGCCATCCCGGCCTTCCTGGCCGACAACCGCGCCAAGCTGGAGGCCTTCCGGCCGGTGCTGCAGCGTCCGTTCGGCAGCTGGCGCGACCTGCTGAGGCCGGACATGCTGCGTGCCTTGCCGCTGTTGCGCCCGGGCCGCTCGGTCGACCGCGACCTGAAGAGCTTCTTTTCGGACCCGCGCGTCCGGCTCGGCTTCTCGTTCCAGAGCAAATACCTCGGCATGTCGCCGTATCGCTGCCCGAGCCTGTTCACCATCCTGGCCTTCATGGAATACGAGTTCGGCATATTCCATCCGCGTGGCGGCACCGGTGCGGTGATGCGCGCCATGGCGGACGCGGCGCGCCAGATGGGGGTACGCTTCCGGATGAACGAGCCGGTGCGAGAACTGCTGATCGAAGGCCGCCGCGTCACCGGGCTACGCACCGATGCCGGTGTCAACAAGTCCGACGCCGTGGTGCTCAACGCCGACTTCCTTGCCAGCATGACGAACCTGGTGCCGGATGCGAAGCGCCGGCGCTGGACCAACCGCCGCATCGCACGCAAGCAGCTGTCATGCTCCACCTTCATGCTGTACCTGGGCATACGCGGCACCCTGCCCGACGTCGCTCACCACACGATCTTCCTGTCGCGTGACTACGAGCAGAACTTCCGGGAAATCAACGAGGGCCGCATCGCGCCACAGGTTCCGTCCTTCTACATGCAGAACGCCTGCGTCACCGATCCGGCGCTGGCACCGCCCGGCTGCTCCACCCTGTATGTCCTGGTGCCGGTCGGCCATACCCGCGAGGGTGGGCTCGACTGGAGCGACGCAGAGCGCGCGCGCTACCGGGCGCTGGCGCTGAAACGGCTGCGCGATGCCGGTTTGCCGGACATCGAGGACCGTATCCTGTTCGAGAAGGT
The DNA here is from genome assembly GCF_005844085.1 of Lichenicoccus roseus. GTDB lineage: Bacteria > Pseudomonadota > Alphaproteobacteria > Acetobacterales > Acetobacteraceae > Lichenicoccus > Lichenicoccus roseus. The sequence goes on along the minus strand of NZ_VCDI01000002.1, from coordinate 347,390 downwards.
CATCACCCCTACCGACTGGGAAGCCGATCTCGACGTTCATCGCGGCGCGGTTTTCAATCTCGCGCATTCGTTGCCCCAGATGCTGAATTTCCGGCCGCATAACCGCTTCGAGGATCTCGACGGCGTGTATCTGGTGGGCGGTGGCACCCATCCGGGCAGCGGCCTGCCGGTGATCTTCGAAGGTGCCCGCATCAGTGCCCGCCTGCTTGCCGATGATATCGGTCTCAGGCAGGTAAACACCGAAATGACCTGGTCCGATCGTCCCGCCGCCGCCTCCCCGGTCGAGGCGCTCGCAGAAAGGAACCCGCTTTGAGCCTCTCTCGTGCGTCGTCCGGCCCGGTCGGAGTGATCGGCGCCGGCCTCGGCGGTCTCTCGGCTGCCTGTACGCTGGCGGCACGTGGGCACAAGGTCGTGCTGTTCGACAAGAACCCGTGGCTCGGCGGCAAGGCCGCCGTGCATAGCGACCAGGGCTACCGCTTCGACATGGGCCCGACCATCCTGACGGTGCCGTCGGTGCTGGAGCGTATCTTCGCCGAGGCCGGCGAACGCATGAGCGATCATCTCGATCTTCGCCGCATCGATCCGCAGTGGCGCTGCTTCTTCGAAGATGGCAGCGTGCTCGATCTCGATCAGGATCCACGCCAGATGGCGGCCCGGCTGCGGCAGTATTCGCCGCAATCCGAGAAGGGCTACGGCGACTTCCTCGCGATGAGCGAGAACCTGCACGAGGTCAGCAAGAAGTTCTTCTTCTGGCGCTCGGTGCAGGACATCGGAGACACGCTCGATTTTCGCAAGAACTTCGACATCAAGACGCTCAAGGATGTGCTGAGCCTGCGCATGGGCTCGACCGTGGCGCGCGAGATACGCAAGCGGGTGCCGGACCCCCGTGTCGCGCAGATGCTGGATCATTTCGTGCAGTATGTCGGTTCGTCGCCGTATCTGGCGCCCGCCGTGCTGAGCAGCATCGGCCACATGCAGACACAGGAAGGCGTCTGGTATCCGATCGGTGGCACCCGCGCGGTGCCGGAGGCGCTGACCGCGCTGGCCGAGCGGCTCGGCGTGGACATCCGCCCCGATACCGGCATCGCACGCATCGTGCGCGAGCATGATGGCCGTGATGCCCCGGTCACCGGCGTGGTCACCGAAGCAGGCGAGACGGTGTCCTTGCGCGCCGTGGTGTCGAACATGGACAGCGTGCGCACCTATCGCGAATTGATCGGTGGCGAGGCGGATCGCCGCTTCACCGGGCGCAAGTCGCGTGAGGCAGCCTGCTCCGGTGTGGTGCTGTATCTCGGCCTCGACCGTGCGTACGAGCATCTGGCGCACCACGACTTCGTCTTCTCGCGCGATCCGAAGGAGGAGTTCGACTACATCTACCACAAGGGCGAACCGGCTCCCGATCCGACCTGCTATATCGCGGCACCCGCGCGCACCGAGGCAGCGGTCGCCCCGCCCGGCGGTGACGCGCTCTACATCCTGGTGCATGCACCCTACCTGCGTCCGCACCATGACTGGTCGCAGATGCTGCCGGCCTATCGCCGGGTGATCTTCGACAAGCTGGCACGTACTGCCGGCCTGACCGATCTCGAAAGCCGGATCCGCACCGAGCGGGTGCTGACGCCTGCGGATATCCACGAGCGCTATCGCGTGTTGGACGGCGCCATCTACGGGCTCGCCAGCCACGGCCGCTTCATGGGGGCGTTCAAGCCCGGCAACCGGTCGCGCGAGGTGCCTGGCCTGTATCTCGCCGGGGGCGCCGCGCATCCTGGTCCCGGCATGCCGATGGTGATGATGTCGGGCTGGATCGCAGCGGACGCGCTCGATACCGACGCCAGGTCCAATTCGGGATCGGCGGTCGCCACCGGAAGCCGGTTCGGTCGCAAGCGATCGGCTGGAACTCCGGCCAGCCAGCCTGCCCTGGTGCGCCAGGGCAGCTGATGGCGTCTGGGAGCGATCCGGTCGCGCTGCGGTCGGAGCCGCTGTTCCGGCTATTCGCCTCCTATTTGCGCTTCAGCTTTTCCCGCAGCTTCCATGCCGTGCGGTTGTCCGGCGCCTTGCCGGCTTGGCCGCCGCAGCAACCGGTCATCGTGTACAGCAATCACCCGTCCTGGTGGGATCCGGCGCTGTTCATCCTGGTTACCGACCAGATGTTCCGCGGCCGGCCCTGCTTCGGCCCGATGGATGCGGCGTCGCTCGAACGCTACGGTTTCTTCCAGCGCCTCGGCGTGTTCGGCATCGAGAAATCGTCGCTGCAGGGCGCCCGCCGCTTCCTGCAGGTCAGCCGGGACGTGCTTACCCGCAGCCGCGGTCCGGCCGGGCGGGGGATGGTCTGGATCACCGCCGAGGGTGGCTTCACCGACCCTCGCAGCCGGCCTATCACCCTGCGTCCGGGGATCGCGCATCTCGCCCGCTCCATGCCGGACGCGCTGCTGGTGCCACTGGCAATCGAATACGGGTTCTGGAACGAAAGCCGCCCGGAAGCGATGATCCGATTCGGCACGCCGATGGTCGCCGATGCCGGCCTGCGAACTGCGGAGTGGACGTTGCGGCTGCAGGGCGCACTCTCGGCGGAAATGGATGCGCTGGCGCTCGACGCCATGAGCCGGGACAGCGCTCGCTTCCAGCGCGTGCTGCGTGGCCGGAACGGGGTATCGCTACCATACGACCTGTATCGCCGGCTGCGTGCCCTGCTGGCCGGAAGGCCGTTCTCTCCGGCGCACGAGGAGGAGGCTTGAACACCCTGATGATGCTGGGCAACCTGTCGCTCGGCCTTGCGACCCTGCCGATGCTGGTGGCACTGAGCAATCTCGGGCTCATCCGCCGCCCCGGCCTTGCACAGCTGCCGCTGGAGATCTCGGTGCTGATCCCGGCCCGCAACGAGGCCACCAATATCGGCGAGGCGGTCGCCTGCGTCCTGGCCAGCGCCGGCTGCACGATCGAGCTGCTGGTGCTGGACGACGATTCCACCGATGCGACCCCGGAAATCCTGGCTGCCATCGACGATCCACGGCTGCGTGTGCTGCATGCGCCAGGCCTGCCGAGCGGCTGGTCCGGCAAGCAGCATGCGTGCGCCGTGCTGGCGCGGGAGGCACGGCACCCGCTGATGGTGTTCCTGGACGCCGACGTGCGACTGGCGCCGGACGCGCTCTCCCGGATGGGTGGCTACATGCAGGTCCATCCGGCGCTGGGTCTCGCCAGTGGTTTCCCCCGCCAGGTGACACGGAGCTGGTCGGAGTGGCTGCTGCTGCCGCTGATCCATCTGCTGCTGCTCGGCTACCGTCCGCAGGCGCTCGATCGAGATCCCCGCATCGCCGGTTTCGCCGCCGGCTGCGGGCAGTTGTTCATCGCCCGGCGCGAGGCCTACCAGCGGGTCGGTGGCCACGCCCGCATCCGCGCCTCGATGCATGACGGGTTGACCTTGCCGCGCGCGTTCCGCAACGCAGGCTTCGGCACCGGCCTGTTCGATGCCACCCGACTGGCCAGTTGCCGGATGTATGCGCGGTTCCAGGAGGTCTGGGACGGACTGGGCAAGAACGCCACTGAGGGGATGGCGACGCGGCGGGCGCTGCCGATCTGGACCATCCTGCTCGGCGGCGGTCATGTGCTGCCGTTCGTGTTGCTGATCGAGAGCCCGGCAAGTCTGGTCGTCTGGGCGGCCTGCGCGCTGAGCCTGGGACTGCGCGGGTTGCTCGCGTTCCGCTACCGCCAGGATGTGCGCAGCGTATTGGCCAGCCCGTTCGGGGTGACGATGCTGCTGGTCCTGCAGTGGAACGCGCTGGTGCGTGCGGCACGTGGGCGAACGGCAACGTGGCGCGGCCGCGCCTATCCGATGCAGTAGGGAATTCCACCTTGAGAGTGATCGTTTCCCTGAAGTCGGGTCTTGGCGCGCTGGTCATCGCCGGATTGCTGGCCGGCGTGGCGCAGGCGGCGAGCCTGCAGGTCGTGGTCGGAAATATCCGTGATGCACGTGGTCATGTCCGCATCGGCGTCTGCACCCGGCAGGAATTCCTCGGCGACCTGTGCGTCCACCATGCCGTGGTTGCGGCCCATCCCGGCACCGTGACGGCGACCATCGACGATATTCCCCCGGGGGCCTATGCCGTCGCGGTCTATCAGGATGTCGACGATAGCGGGCACCTCAAGCGCGGTTTCTTCGGGATGCCGCAAGAGGATGTAGGATTTTCGCGCGATCCCTCGCTAGGATTGGGGCCGCCGGGTTTCGATGCGAGCGCGTTGCGCATCGGCGACGTCGGTGGGCGTATCGTTGTCACCATGCACCATTTCGGGAGCTGAACCCCCTCATGCACAAATTCATGCAACGCGCACTCGCGCTCCCCCTGCTGGCGACGCTGGCCGTGGGCGTTCTACCGCTCGTCGGCCAGACCGCCATGGCGCAACCTGGCCCTGGGTTCGATCGCGATCATCGCCCCCCGCCGCCGCCGCGCCATTATCGTCGCCATCACCACTACTACCGGCACGTGCTGCCGCCGCGGTAAATTCGGCGCAGGCAGCAACTCTCGCAGTTCTGATAAGTTACGACCCGAGGCAACGGAGGCTGTCATGGAACTGCTTCACTGGACCCTGGTGTTTCTTGTCATAGCACTGGTCTGCGCCGTGCTTGGCTTCGGCGGGTTCGCCGCTACTTTTGCCGGCATCGCGAAGATCCTGTTCTTTATCTTCCTCATCCTGTTCGTGGTCAGCCTGGTGATGGGCCGCGGACGCGGAAGCCGTCTCTGAAGCGCGTCGCCTGACGAAAAACAGCCGTAGGAAACGGGCCTGATCTTCCGGATCGGGCCCGTTTCGTTTGACTATCAATCCGGCACGCCGTCGAGGCGATGCGCAAGCAGGGCGGTTTCGGCCTCGCGCTGGCAGGCGACGATGCCGACGACGGTGGCGCCGTCATACTGGCGGGCCAGGAATACTCCCTCTTCGAGATCACCATCGATCTCGACGCGGTCGAATTGTTCCGGATGGCCGAGATACTCGAACCGCTTGCCGAAATGGTAGGTCCAGAAGAACGGCGGCTGCTCGAAGCGCGCGTTGCCACCCAGCATGTTGCGTGCGGCGATGCGCGCCTGCTGCTGCGCCACACGCCAATGCTCGATGCGTACGCCCTCCTGCTTGCCATATGGAAACCTCGTCACGTCGCCGGCTGCGAAGATGCCGTCCGTGGCTCGCATATCGGTCCCGACCGAGATGCCGCCGTCGGGCGACAGTCGGAGCGACGCCGCAAACGCGGTAGCAGGCCGCACGCCGAGACCTGTCAGCACGACGTCGGCCTGTAACCGGGTTCCGTCATCCAGGATCGCCGCCTGCACCCGGACCGCACCCTCGATTGCCACGATCCGGCGAGGTGAGGCAAAAGCCACGCCGTGCGTCTCGTGCAGGCGCCGGAACATGGCACCGATCTCGCTGCCGAACTGCCGCTCGAACGGCGTCTCCTTGTCGCTCACCACGGTGACCGCCACGCCACGCTCGCGCAAGGCCGATGCCGCTTCCAGGCCGATGAAGGAGGCGCCGGCGATCACCACCCTCGCGCCACCCTCAAGCGCCGGCAGCAGCCGTCGTGCATCGTCGAGCGAGCGCAACAGATGCACCCCGGGCAGGCCGGCACCCGGCACATCGAGCGGACGGGCCTTGCCGCCGGTGGCGATCAGCAGGGCGTCGTAGGCGAGCACCGTGCCGTCGGTGAGCGTGACGTTGCGCGCCGACTGGTCCAGGGCGGCTGCCTCGCCGTTGATCCGTTCGATGCGGTGGCTCTCCCAGAACTCGTTCTCGCGCAACGGCGCCACCTCGTCCGGCGGCATCGCACCCTGCAGCACGAACTTGCTGAGCGCGGTGCGGTCGTACGGCGGATCGGCCTCGGCACCGACCAGGATGACGCGGCCGGTGAAGCCGAACTCGCGCAGCGCGGCCACGGCGGCGGTACCGGCGGCTCCCGCGCCGAGCACCAGCATGGTGCGGGCATCGACCGGTCCCGGCGCCACCGCCGGCGCCGGCGGCAAGGGCTCGTCCGATACCCGGACATCGCCATCGGCGATCTCGACCGGATAGCGGGTGAGCGGATCGAGCGCCGGCGGTTCCAGCAGCGAGCCATCCGCGATCGCGAAGCTCGCCTTGTGCCATGGGCAGACCAGCCGTCCGTCGCAGACCGCGCCCTCTTCGAGCGGAGCGCCGGCATGCGGGCAGTCGGCCCCGAAGGCATGCACCACCTGCCCGTCCCGCAGCAGCAGGATCGCGGTTTCGCCGATCTTCACCCGGACCGGGCGAAGCTGCTTCAGCATGTGCAGCGTTGCGACCTTCTGCATCGAACGGACCTCCTCGACCCAGCAGCCGGAGCGCCCGGCGGCGGCACGGGTTGCCTGGGGCCGTGCCGCCCGCCCAGGCGCCCCTGGCGAAAACCGGAGGCTGCGGCTCGGGTCATCCGCCGCTTGCAGACGCGGGCCGCTTCGCTGGATCGGCGCTGTCGCGGGGCGTCGGCACCGGGATCGAAGCGTGGTGCAAGATCGGGCGGCCCTGCCGCCTCGTGTCGTCAGGCGCCTCGCCGGCTGTCGGGATCGAGGGTGAATTTCGCCATCGCCGACCAGTCCTCGTTGCCGTACCCTGCATCGACGGTCTCGCGCATGCGCCCATGAACCGCGTCGAGCATCGGCAGGTCACGGCCGATGCCCGCGGCGGCCTCGGACGCAAGCCGGAGATCCTTCAGGCCGAGTATCGCCTTGAAGCCCGGTTCATATCGCTTCTGCGCGATGTTGGCAGAATAGGTCTGGTAGGCGCGGCTGCCGAACAGGGTGTTCAGGATCAGCTCGAAAAAGCCGCTGCGATCAAGGCCATGCGCTTCCGTGAGGACGACCGCTTCCGCCATCGCCTCGATCGCCATCGTGATCATCATGTTGCAGGCGAGCTTGGCGGCATTTGCGGTCGGGGCATCGGAGCCCATCTCCCAGATGCGGCCGCCGATGACATCCAGGATGGGACGCACCTTGTCGATCGATGCCGGGTCGCCGCCGGCGAGGATGTTGAGTTCGCCCTTGGTGGCGACGTCCGGGCGGCCGAGCACTGGCGCCGAGACGTAGCCACGGCCTGCATCCTGATGTGCGGCGACAAGCTCGCGGGCGAACGCCACCGAGATCGTAGAGGCTACGACATGCACCATCCCTTCGCGGCCGCCGGCGAGAAGGTGTCGGTCCAGCACGACGCTGCGAATGGCATCGTCGTCGGACAGCATCGTCATGACGGCGTCCGCATCGAAGGCCTCGGCGGCAGAGCCGACCATCTGTACACCTTCGATGGAGCCGCCCGAGCGATTCCAGGCTCTGACCTGGTAGCCTGCTGCCGCGAGATTGCGTGCCATGGCGCTGCCCATGGCACCGAGACCAATAAAGCCAACCTGCATCTGGAAGAAACTCCTTGAAGAGGAGGAAACGGGGAGAGTGCTACCGGGCCACGAAGCCGGGTCGGCTTCCTGCCTGGAGCCTGATCTTATCGATCAGGCTCGGCTTGTCGTCAGATAGGGCAGCCGAGTCCGATCGAATGGGATCGCCTGATCGGATGCTGCTCTAGATGGTCTGACCGCCTGAGACTTCGATGCGCTGGCCGGTGACCCAGCGGTTGTCGGCGCCGAGCAGGCTCGCAATCATCGGCCCGATATCGTCCGGCACGCCGACGCGGCCAAGCGCCGTCATGGCTGCGAACTGGCGGTTGAGCTGCGGCATGTCGCGCACCGCACCACCCAGGAAATCGGTCTCGATTGCGCCGGGGGCGATTACGTTCACGGTGATCCCGCGCGCGCCGAGTTCCTTCGCCAGGTAGACGCTCAACACCTCGACTGCGCCCTTGGCCGCGGAATAGGCCGAGAAGCCGGGCACCGAAACGCGGGTGAGGCCGGAGGAGAGATTCACGATACGGCCGCCGTCGGCGAGGACAGGAAGCAGGGCCTGCGTGAGGAAGAACACGCCCTTCACATGCGTGTCAAACAGGGCGTCGAACTGCGCCTCGGTAGTCTCGGCGAAGCTCGCCATCTCGCCCTGGCCTGCGTTGTTGATCAGGTGATCGAGGCGGTCGCGGCTCCAGGTCTCCCGAAGTGCGGAGCGGACGGTTTTCGCGAACGACCCGGCGCCGGCGATGCTGGTGACGTCGAACTGCAGTGCCACGGCCTTGCGGCCCAGCGCCTCGATCTCGGCGACGACGGCGTCCGCCTCCCCGGCGCCGTTGCGATAGGTCAGGATCACGTCACCGCCGTGGCGCGCGATGCTGAGGGCGGTGTTGCGGCCAAGTCCGCGGCTTGCACCGGTCACGAGTGAGATGGTGGTCATCGGGATGCTCCGTCAGGATGAGTGTTGCGGTGCCGCCTTATGCATCCGCGACGACAGCCCGTATTGCCCAATGCTCCGGCATTCTTGCCCGATAATCCGATCTGGAGGAGATCCTGCCAGGCGCGGAGGCGTTTTGATCGTTTCGCTGCATGGTTTGTCTGGAATACCGCGATCTGATGCAGGAATAGTTGATTGCCCGATCGTAGCATCCCACACTGTAGCGATGGAACGTCCTGCGGTGTCGCCGTGAACCACATGCTGCTCGATGCCGTGCGTCGGCACGCCGCGGCGCATTGCCGCAATGGCGTCGCGCCCACGCCTGTTCCAGGTCTCACGGTCCTGCGCGAGACGATGCCGACCGCCTTGCAGTACGGGGTATCCAAGCCGCTGGTGGCGATCGTTCTCCAGGGCGGCAAGCGTGTGACGATGGGCGACAGTACCTTCGACTTCGGGGCCGGGGAGTCGCTGTTGATCACCACGGACGTGCCTACCGTCAGCCAGATCACGAGGGCAAGCGCGGGTGTTCCCTATTTCTCCCTTGTGGTGGACCTGGATCCCACCGTGATCGAGGGGCTGGTGACGGAGATGGGCTCCGTCCCCTTCGCGTCCGGACAGCCGGTCCGCGTCGATGCGACCGATGCCGAAGTGACCGACGTGGCGCTGCGGCTGATGCGTCTGCTCGATCGTCCTGCGGCCCTGGCCGTGCTTCGGGACCAGCTCGTTCGCGAACTTCATTTCTGGCTGTTGTCGGGGCGGCATGGCGGCGCCGTACGAGCACTCGGCGTCACTGACAGCTATGCCCAGCGTGTCGCCCGCGCCGTGGCCATCATTCGTTCGGACTACACCAGGGCTTTGCGTGTGGAGGTGCTCGCCGAGGCAGCCGGGATGAGTGCGTCAGCCTTCCACGAGCATTTCCGGGCGATCACGTTGCTCACCCCGTTGCAGTTCCAGAAGCAGCTCCGCCTGATCGAGGCGCGACGCATGCTCATCGCCGAGGGCGTGACGATCGGCAACGCGGCCTACGAGGTCGGCTACGAAAGCGTGCCGCAGTTCACCCGCGAATACGGACGAATGTTCGGGCTGCCGCCGGCCCGTGACATCAGGGCGGCTCGAACACGTCTGAGAGCCACGGCTTGACCGGGCGAGCGTCGCCGGCCTGACGCACACAGCCTCTCGAACCACTCCGGAGGGGCGACCTCCATGGCAGCGACAGCTAGCGCGAGGCGGACGGATCCTGGAGCCGGCTGCGCAACAGGCCAAGTAATCTGGAGCGGTCGACATCGAGGCAGGCCCGCACATTGGCGCCGCCGGGCTGCTCCACCGTCGCACCATCGTCGCGCACGGCCAGTCGGAGCGGCACCGGACGGCAGACCGACGCATCGAGCAGCCAGGCGACCGGCACCACGTCGAACACCACCGGGACCGGGCCCCAAGGATTGTTCACCGACCACTGGGCGTAGAGCGCGCCGAGCGCCCGGTCGAGCGGATCCGGCCTGGCGAACACCGCCTGTCGCATGGCGAGCGGCACCGCGACCTCGGTGGCGTCCAGCGGCATCAGGACGATGCTTGCGCCGCTCGCGAGAAGCCGCCGCATGTCCCGCGTATCGGCGCGGATGTTGTATTCGGCGCCCGGCCCGGCGCTGGTGGTGCCCGGCACCCGTCCGTAGCCGCGGCGCACCGATCCGCCCATCATCACGACCTGGCGCACCCGCCTGAACGTGACCGGATCGCGCGCAATGGCGGCGCCGATGGTGCTGAGCGGCGCGATGGCGATCAGCGTGATGGTGCCGGCGGGGGCCGCGCGCAGCCGGTCCAGCAGAAGCGCGACCGCGTCGGGTGCGGGCGCGCCGGAACCCGCCGCCGCCCACTGCGCCTGGGTGAAGCGCGTAGGATCGGCGGTCGACGGGCCGGTCCCGATCGCCACGCCGTCGCGGCTGGCGGAATGCAGCAGCCGCCGCACCAGCCGCGTCCGCAGCGCGGTGTCGCCATAGCTGGTGGTGACCGCCTGCAGCCTGATCTCGGGAGATCGCAGCACCAGTGCCAGCGCGAAGGCATCGTCGATGTCGTCGCCGATATCGGTGTCCAGGATGACCGGACCGATCGCTGCTGCGCGTGCATTGCCGGCCCACATCAGGAGCGGCAACAGTGCCACGCAGCGCATCAGCCACCGCATGGGCCGCCTGCCGGGATGCGCGGACGGCGGCGTGCGCTACAGGATCTCGCTGACCGCGATGGCCGCGCGGCAGCCGAGCTTGATCACCCGGGACATGGCGCGATAGGCCGGTGCCAGTTCGGCCTCGTTGGCCAGACCGATATCGCGATGCTCGAGCTCCTCGGCACGGAACTGCTCGATGGTGTCGCGCAGTTCGCCTTCTTCCGGCCCGAGGACGGCAGCCTGAGCCGCATAGTGCTCGTCGATCGCCTCCTCGACGGCCACGGTGCACGCCATTGCCGCCCGCTCGCCGATCGCCGCGGTCACCGCTCCCAGGGCGAAGCCGGCCACGTGCCAAATCGGCAGCAGCGCCGTCGGACGCACCCGCCGCCGCGCCACCAGCGCCTCGAACACCTGCTTGTGGTGGGTCTCCTGCTCCTTCATGTGGCGGAGGATGTCGCCCTTGGCGCCGCGGCCGAGCACCGCGAGCTGGCCGGCATAGATGCGTTCAGCACCATACTCGCCGGCATGGTCGACCCGGATCATGCGGGTGATCCGGGTGGCCTGGTCGGGTTCGCCGGGCTGCGTCACGGGTGGGGAATACTGGACCTGGCTCATGCTGACCTCCGGGGCCGCCACGTGATGACGGCGACGATGACGGACATGGTGGCGGCGAACATCAGATCCAGCGTCGCCATCGAGATCGGCAGCCAATCGATCAGGCGGTTCGGCGCATCGCACGGCTTGACCGGCCGCAGCGGCATCGAGGCAAGCCGCTCCGCCATGCTGCCGCCCGCGCCGAGCCGGCTGAAATGCGGTGCCTGGCAGGCCGGCAGCGGATCCGGCCACCAACCCTGCTCGACGCCGACATGGGTAAGCGCGAGCGCGATCGCAGCCAGCAGCGGCAAGGCGAGCAGCCACGCCAGGATCCGCGCCACCCGCGCCGGCGCCAGCAACGCGGCCAATCCGAGCAGGACCAGGATACGGTACGGCCAGCGCTCCAGCAGGCAGAGCGCGCAAGGCGCCATCGACATCAGGTGCTCGGCGATCCAGGCCGCTGCCAGCGCGGCGAAGCCGCCGGCCGCGGCCACCGCGCCGGCGCGTCGTTCAGCTCGCACGCGGCTGCTGTTTTCCGAGTGCCGCGAGGAAGCTCTGCGCCCAGGTCCCCGCGGTCACCTGATGCACCGCGCGATCCATCGCACGCCAGCGCTCGATGCGCTCGGGCTGCTCCATCGACAGCGCCTGATGCAGGCCCTCGGCGATCTCGTCCGGGTCGTACGGATTGACCATCACCGCCTCGCCCAGCTCCGGGGCGGCGCCGGCAAAGCGCGACAGCACCAGCACGCCGGGGTCGGTGGCGTCCTGGGCGGCGACATACTCCTTGGCGACAAGGTTCATGCCGTCGCGCAGCGGCGTCACCAGCGCCACCCGTGCATAGCGATGGAACCCCGCCAGCGTCGGGCGGGGGATCGCACGCGTGATGTAGCGGATCGGCATCCAGTCGAACTCGGCCCACTCGCCGTTGATCCGCCCGGCCTGCTCGTCGAGGCGCCGGCGCAGCGCCTTGTATTCGGCGACATCGCCGCGCGACACCGGCGCGACCTGCAGGAACGTGACGCGGCCGCGATGCTCCGGGAAACGCTTCAGCAGCCGCTCGTAGCCCTGGAAGCGCTGCGGCAGGCCTTTCGAATAGTCGAGCCGGTCGACGCCGAGGATAAGCGCGCGGTCGTGCATGCTCTCCTTCAGGCGTTCCAGATCGGGGCCGCCGACAGCCTTCTCGGCCTGCGCCGCGAACTCGTCCGGATCGATGCCGATCGGGAACGCGCCGGTGGCGGCGGTGACATTCTCGGCAGCGAGTGCCTGGTCGACATGCAGCCGGTCCTCCTCGGTCTGCAGGCCGATCAGCTCGTAGCTGGCCAGCGAGCGGATCAGGTGGGCAGCCCCGGGCAGCGCGCCGAACAGCGCTACCGGCGGGAACGGCGTGTGCAGGAAGAAGCCGATGCGATTCCGGACCCCGATCGCGCGCAGGGCCTCGCCGAGCGGGATCAGGTGGTAGTCCTGCACCCAGATCACGTCGTCCGGCTTCAGCAGCGGCGCCAGCGCCTTCGCGAAGACCTCGTTCACCGCGAGGTAGGTCTCGAGATCCTCGCGGCTGTACTCCACCAGCCCCATCCGGTAGTGGAACAGCGGCCAAAGGATGCGGTTCGAGAAGCCCTGGTAGAAGCCCTTGTGCTGCTGCGGGGTGAGATCGATCGTCGCGTACGTGACGCCGCCCTGCGTGCTGGTCTTCGGCTTCGTCTCGCCGTTCTTGCCGGCGCTGATCTGTCCGGACCAGCCGAACCACAGGGTCGGCTGTCCCTGGATCGCATCCTTCAGCCCGACCGCGAGCCCACCTGCCGGATTGCCACGCTCGCGCGGCGACGGCACCCGGTTGGAAACGACGACTAGACGGCCCACGCCCGCTCCTCCCCGGCGGCGAGCGCGGTCAGCCAGCGCCGCACGCTCTCCGGCTCGTCGAAATCGGCCGGGATGCGATAGCCGGTGCCGCCAAGCGCGATCGCGGCCCGGATGCCGTCCTCATCGGTCACGTCGTCGCCGATGAACACAGGCAACCGCCCGAGGAACGGCTTCTGCTGCATCAGGGCGTGCACCGCCGAGCCCTTGTCGGTGCCGTGCGGCCGGATCTCCCAGGCCATCTTCGCGGTCTGCACGTGGAATGCGCCACCCGAGCCCTCGGCCATGCGCTCCGCCGCCTCGCGCAACGCACCCTCGGCCTCTGGTGCTGCGCGATAGTGCAGCACGAAGCCGGTCGCCTTGCGCTCGACCCGGGCGCCCGGGTGCGCGGCCACCAGGGCTTCCGCCGCCTCGAGCCATGCCGCGGGGACCGGCGGCACCGGTACCCGCACCAGCTCCGCATCCGGGTTGCGCCGCATGGCGATGCCGTGCTCGCCGGCCACCGCGTACGGGACGCCGGGCAGGAACTCGTCGATCTGCGCGATCGGCCGGCCGGTGACGACGGCCAGCGCGTCCCCGCACAGGGCCCGAAGACGACGCAGCGTGTCGGACAGCCCGTCCTGCACGCGCACCAGTTCCGGCGCCGGCGCGATATCGACGAGGGTGCCATCGAAATCGAGCAGGAAGGCAGCGCGCTCGATTGGCGGCAGCTTTGGCCGGCTGGCCGCGGCTTCCGGGTTGGCGATCATCCGGGAACGGCCGTCATCGAGACGTTGCATTGCATGGGCCGGCTCGCCTGCCTGTTCAGTTCTGGGGCGCCGACGGTGCCGCCGGCGCGGACGGATCGGGCTGCCCGGTGGGATAGACCGGATCCGGCGTCTGGTCGACGCCCCCCGGCGCACCGACGGGCGGCGGCGCAGGCTCCGCCTGGATCGTCGGCAGGCCCGGCTGGCCCGCGTCGGTAGCCGATCCGGCGGTGCCCGCCGCCGGCGCAGGAGGCGCCGCTGCCACCAGCGGCGGCGCCGCAGGGGCGACGTCGCCGCCCGAGCAGGCGACCAGCCGGACCCCGTAGACCGGGCTTTCGAAGATATCGACATAAGGCTCGGCGGCGAACATCCAGCCCGAGAACGGCTTCGTGTCCGGATGGCGGTCCTGCACGCCGATCGATGCGGCCGCGTCCGGCGACAGGCCGGGCGGGTGCACCAGGCAGTTCTGCGCGGTGATCGTCAGGCTCTTGTAGGTGCCCGACTTGCCGGCCTCGATGGTCAGCGTCTCGGTATGCGCGTCGAGCTTGTCGAGGACGCGCACCACCGCCTGCGCCTTGCCCTGCCAGGTGTCTGGCGGATACATCGTGGGCGGCGTCACCAGCTCCGCGGCATGCGCCGGCGCGGCCAGGACGAAACCGGCAGCGAATGCCGGGGCCAGACGGAGCCTCCTCACGAGGCTCGCATCGGAGGCTGGAGGGAAGCCACCATGCGCGTCAGGATCGACCGCATGGCCTCCGGATCGACGCCCATCAGCACCGCATCCTCGAAAGCGTCCCGCAGCACCCCCTGCAGCTCGGCATGATTCTCCTCGAGCACGCGCAGCTTTTCCCGGCAGGAAACCGGCGAGCCATCCGCCTGCGGCCACGCCTCGCTCATGTCAGTGGCTCGGCAGTTCGTCGGACGGGCTGGCGCCCTGGCCACCGGCAGCGGGTTGCCTGGCCGCCTTGTTCGCCTCCGCCTGCTTGGTCATCGTGTCGGTGACGGTGAAGATGAACTTGCTGAGCAGCTGCTCCAGGCTGATCGAGCCCTGTGTCTGGGTGATCCGTCCGCCCGGCGCGAGGAAACCGTCGGCACCGCCCGGCGCCAGCGCCAGATACTTGCCGCCCAGCAGGCTGTCGGACGTCACCACGATCGAGCTGTCCGGCGGCAGCTTGATGTCCGGTCGCACCGTCAGGGTGACGATCGCCTGGTAGGTCTTCGGGTCGACAGTCTCGGCCACCACCTGTCCGACGTTGACGCCGGCCATCCGCACGTCGGAGCCGACATCGAGGCCGTCGACATGATCAAATTGCGCCACCAGCTGGTAGCCGGTCTGCGACCGGCGGCCGTTGCCGACCACCGCCGCGGTGATCAGGGCCACCAGCACCACCAGGACCACGAGGCCGGCGAGCAGTTCGACCGGATCGTGTCGACGCGCCGGGGCGTCCGTCATCACCTCAGCCATATCTCAGCTATCCGGTGTCCAGGCTTCGTAGTCGCCGGTCGAGGTCGGACGCCGGCCGCCATTGTAGTCGCTGCCGGGTGGCCGGTAGCCGCCGGGTTCACCGGTCAGGTTGGGCTGGAAGGGCAGCTGCCATGGCTTGCGCGCGGTCGGCGGCAGCGGATTCTCATCGGCATTGTGCAGCCAGTTCCACCACTCCGCCGGCACCGCGGAGGGGTCCTCGCCGGGCCGGTAGATCACCCAGCGCTTGATCCGCTTGTGCGCGACGCGCGGGCGGCGATCCTCGTAGTAGGCGCGGCCGTCCGCATCCTTGCCGATCAGCCGGCCCCTGAACATCGTGAAGAGTCGCGTGCCGATGGTGGTCATTTGGTGAATATAGCCACCCCGTACAGACCGGTCCATCCGCGCCCGGGCGAGGCCAGGCGGCGGCCTCTGCCGGACCCTGGCCGCGGCGGCCGAGTTATCCCCCATATCCCCAACATCCTGTGGCATGTATAGATTGCAGGCCCAACATACAGCTTGGGTGCCACGTCCGGGTTCGCTAGCATCCCGGCATGAACAGCCAGCCAACCCGCCGAGCCCTGCCCCGGATGCGTCGCAAGCAGATGCTGACGAAGAACCGGGCCGCCTCGTTCTGGAACGGGGTGCGGATGCGAACCCTGGCCGCCAGCCCCGACCCGGACGAGCCGCCGCGGATGGTGACGGTGCCGGCCGACTGGGACCAGGACGCCGGCGCCGCCTTTGCCGCGATGGCGCCCGGGACCGGACGGGCTTCGCTCGCCGACGCATCGATGCTGTGGGTCGGACCGCTGGCCGATCATCCGCAGGCGTCGCACGGCCTCGCCACGCGCCTGCTGGACCTGCTGCTCCGCCGCGCCGCGGCCCCGCTGCCGGCGGTGTGGCACGGTCTGCGCGGATCGGCGCCCGGCTTCGTGCTCAACCTGGCGGCGTTCGCACAGCCGGAAGGCGGGCTGGAGATCGACGATTTCGTGCAGGCCTGCGAGACGCTGGCAGAGGCGATGCACCTGCTGCAGCCGTCCGGACAGACGCCATGCTCGCTGCTGCTGAGCAACCTCGATGCCTGCCTCGCGGCGCTAGGCCTCGACTATGACAGCGACCCGGCGCGCGCCGTCGCCGCCTGCCTGTGCGCGCTCGCCACCACCGCGATGCATCCGCACAGCGTGCCGTCGCGTCCCGGTGCGTCGGCCGGCAGCGTACCGCCGGCCAGCCCGGTGCCGGGACTGACCAGGTTCGCCCTTGCACGCTGGCAGGAGGCTGCCCTGCGCGGCCGCCGGTCCGGTCGCAGCCCGACGCACGAGCTGCTTCCGGAGACCGGACCGATCGAGACCGGCCTGACCGCACCGGGCCATGCGCTGGCCAGCTGGACCGATGCGCTGCTCGGGGTCGAGGCCTGCGGCGCTGCGCCGCTGTTCTCGCCGCTGCGGCCGGATGGCAGGCTCGCCGCGAGCACTCTGGCTCGACTGGCGGCACGCGGCATGAGCCCGGAAGCCGCCCTTGCCGCCAGCCTCGCCGGCAACCCGGTGGTGGCCATCGCCGGGCCGGCGGCTACGGAGACGATGCATCGCGCCATCACGCCTTTCCTGGACCGGGCCCCGGAGGCGCCGACGGAGGTGCAGGCGCCGATGCGCGCGGCTGCCGGCGGCGGTCGTCGCGAACTGCCGGCGCGTCGCAGCGGATTCACGCAGAAGGCCACGGTGGGCGGACACGCGATCTACCTGCGGACCGGGGAATACGAGGACGGCCGGCTCGGTGAGCTCTCGATCGCCCCGGCGCGCGGCAGCCCGGTGCAGCGCGGCCTGCTCGAAGCGGTCAGCCAGGCGGTCAGCCTTGGCCTGCAACACGGGGTTCCACTCGAGTCGTACGTCGAGACCTTCGCCTATGCCCGCCTCGGCCCGGGCGGTGCAGTCGAGGGCGACGAGGCGGTGGGCAGCGCAACCTCCACGCTGGACTACGTGTTCCGCACCCTGGCGCACGCCTATCTCGGCCGCAGCCTGCCGGACCAGCCGCAGAACGCGGTGCCGGCGGAGGAGCCGGACGACGCGTTGCTGCCGCTCGATCTGCCGCGTGAGACCCATCGGCCCTCGGGACCGCGCCGGCGGCACGGATTGCGGCTGGTCGGTTGATCCGGTAGCGAATGTGGCCTCGGTGGTTGAAGGAGCGCGCATGAGCACTGGCAACGTCACGAACCGGCTCGCGAACCTCGGCATCGTCCTGCCGCAAGCCGCCGCTCCTGTCGCCAACTACGTGGCCGCGGTCATCACCGGCAATCTGCTGGTCATCTCCGGCCAGCTGCCGCTGGTCGACGGCACGCTCAGCCTGCGCGGCAAGCTCGGCGGCGAGGTCGATCTCGAGCAGGGTGTCGCGTGCGCGCGTGCCTGCATGGTCAATGTCCTGGCGCAGCTGCAGGCGGCGACGGGTTCGCTCGAGCGGGTGGTGCGCGTGGTACGGCTGGGCGGCTTCATTGCCTGCACGCCTGACTTCACCCAGCACGCCGCGGTGATGAACGGCGCTTCCGACCTGGCGGTGGCGGTGTTCGGGGATGCCGGCCGCCATGCAAGATCGACCATCGGCGTCGCCTCGCTGCCGCTGGACGCACCGGTGGAAGTCGAAGGCCTGTTCGAAATCGGCTGAAGGCGCTCCATATCGGCTCCATGCCTGACCAAAGCCTCTCGCTCAGCCTGCATCCGGCCATCAAGAGCATCGAGCCCGAGAAGTGGGACCGATGCGCCGGGACCGACAACCCGTTCGTCAGCCATGCCTTCCTGTCCGCCGTCGAGGATAGCGGCTCGGCCGGCTCGCGCACCGGATGGCTGCCGCGACATGCGGTGCTGAGCCAGGGTGCGGAGATCCTCGCCGTCGCGCCGATGTACGCAAAGTCGCACAGCTACGGCGAATACGTCTTCGACCATGGCTGGGCGGCGGCCTTCGAGCGCGCCGGCGGCCAGTACTACCCGAAGCTGCAGGTGGCCTCGCCGTTCAGCCCGGTGCCGGGACCGCGACTGCTGATCAGCCCCACGGTGCCGGCCGACCGACAGGGCGCCATCATGCAGGCGATGGCGGAGGCGCTCAGCCAGGCCTGCACCGAGCTGTCGCTCTCGTCCGTCCACGTGACCTTCTGCCGGCCGGAAGAATACGAGAGCCTCGGCGAGGCAGGCTGGCTGCAACGCCTGGGCACCCAGTTCCACTGGGAGAATGCCGGCTACGCCAGCTTCGACGACTTCCTGGCCGGCTTCAATTCGCGCAAGCGCAAGGTAGTGCGGCGCGAGCGGCGCGACGCCAATTCCTGCGGGCTGGTGTTCCGCACCCTGCGCGGCAGCGAGATCACCAAGGCGCACTGGAAGGCGTTCTACCGCTTCTACACCTCGACGGTGGATCGCAAGTGGGGCAGCGCCTACCTGACCGAGCGCTTCTTCCCTTTGCTGTCCGAGCGGCTCGGCGACCGGGTGGTGCTGATGCTGGCAGAACATGAGGGTCAGCCGGTTGCCGGCGCACTCAACCTGCTCGGACGCGACGCACTGTATGGCCGCAACTGGGGCTGCCTCGGCGACTGGCCGTTCCTGCATTTCGAGCTCTGCTACTACCGGGCGATCGACTTCGCGATCGAACACGGCCTCGCCCGGGTTGAAGCCGGCGCCCAGGGTGAGCACAAGATCCAGCGCGGCTACCTGCCGAAGCCGACCTACTCGGCGCACTGGATCGCGCACCCGGGCCTGCGGCGAGCCGTCGCGTCGTTCGTCGACGAGGAGCGCGAGGCCCGGCTGCAGGAGATGGAGGCCCTGGCGGAATACTCACCCTACCGCCAGGAAGCGCCTGAATGAAAACAGGATTGTTAGCGCAACGAGAGGTGGCCCGGGTCGTTTCACGGTCATCCGGGGCAGGACATCACGAGCGATGAATGACGAACCCAACCGAAACGACGAGCGGGTCAGGGTCAGGGCCTACGTGCTGTGGGAGCGGGACGGCCGCCCGCACGGGCGCAACGAGGCATACTGGGCCGAGGCGCTGCGCCAGATCCAGGACGAGGAGCGCGAGAAGAGCGAGACGGCCGACGGCGTCACCGCGGAAAGTCGGCCCGACCATCACTAGCCGGGCCGATGATCGCGCCGCAGGTCAGCTGCGCTTCGAACTCGCCTGCATGTTCTCGTCGATCTTGGCGAGGAAGTCCTCGGTGTTGAGCCACTTCGCCTCGGGTCCGACCAGCAGCGCGAGGTCCTTGGTCATGAAGCCCTGCTCGACGGTCTCCACGCAGACGCGCTCAAGCGTCTCGGCGAAGTTGGTGACGTCCGGCGTGTTGTCGAAGCGGCCGCGATAGGCAAGGCCGCGGGTCCAGGCAAAGATCGAGGCGATCGGATTGGTGCTGGTCGGCCTTCCCTTCTGATACTCGCGATAGTGCCGGGTCACGGTGCCGTGCGCCGCTTCGGACTCTACCGTGTTGCCATCGGGCGCCAGCAGCACCGAGGTCATCAGGCCCAGGCTGCCGAAGCCCTGTGCCACGATGTCGCTTTCCACGTCGCCGTCGTAGTTCTTGCAGGCCCAGACATAGCCGCCGGACCATTTCAGCGCGGCGGCCACCATGTCGTCGATCAGCCGGTGCTCGTAGGTCAGGCCGAGCGCATCGAAATCGGCCTTGAACTCCGTCTCGTAGATCTCCTGGAACACGTCCTTGAACATGCCGTCATAGGCCTTCAGGATGGTGTTCTTGGTCGACAGATACACCGGCAGCTTGCGGTCGCGGCCGTAGGTGAGGCTGGCGCGGGCGAAGCCGGTGATAGAGTGCTTGGTGTTGTGGATGCCGAGCGCCACGCCCGGCCCCTTGAAGTCGTGCACTTCCATCTCGAGCGGCGCGCTGCCGTCGGCAGGCGTGTAGGTCAGCGTGACCCGGCCCGGACCGGGGATCTTGGTCTCGGCAGCACGGTAGATGTCGCCATACGCATGGCGGCCGATGACGATCGGCTGCGTCCAGTGCGGCACCAGGCGCGGCACGTTCGAACAGATGATCGGCTCGCGGAAGATGGTGCCGTCGAGGATGTTGCGGATGGTGCCGTTCGGCGATCGCCACATCTTCTTGAGCTTGAACTCGGTGACCCGCGCCTCGTCCGGCGTGATGGTCGCGCACTTCACGCCGACGCCGTAGGTCCTGATCGCATTGGCGCTGTCGACCGTCACCTGGTCGTCGGTAGCATCGCGATGCTCGATGCCGAGGTCATAGTATTTCAGGTCGATATCGAGATACGGCAGGATCAGCTTCTGCTTGATGAAGCTCCAGATGATCCGGGTCATCTCGTCGCCGTCGAGTTCGACGACCGGTTCCTTCACCTTGATCTTGGCCATGCTCTGCATCCTGTCGGGTGGCGATCCGGAGCGCTGCCCGGATCAGTTCGACGCCCTCCTTCGCATCCCGGACCCAGAGCGGCAAGCCTGGCCACTTGCGAACGATTATCAATCGCGCATAGGCTGATAGGGGCGCAGCCGAAGGATCACGCCCATGCAACGCTTCCTTAGCACCGGCCCCGCCCTGGTCGCCGCCCTGATGTCGGCGGAGCGTCAGGCTGGACCGGCACCGGCAGGCAACCGGACGCCGGGGGAGATCGCGTCGCTGCTGGCGATCCGGCTGCAGTTCGCGCGCCGGCCGCCGCGCCAGAGATCGGCCCCGGCCGGGTTAGACGCCGACATCCTGGGCGTTGATTTCAGGCGCGGGATCCGGGCCTGAAACGGGAGACTCCGATCAGGCCGCGCATGTTCAGTCAGCCGCGTCGGCGGCGTCCTGCTCGTCGGGCGCCACCAGCATGGCATTGGCGACCACGCCGGCCTGCTCGCGGACCTTGCGTTCGATCGCCTCGGCCATTTCGGGATGCTCGCGCAGGAACTGCTTGGAGTTCTCGCGTCCCTGCCCGATCCGCTGGCTGTCGTAGCTGAACCAGGCACCCGACTTCTCGACGATGTTGGCCTTGACGCCAAGATCGATCAGCTCGCCCATCTTGCTGACGCCTTCGCCATACATGATGTCGAACTCGACCTGCCGGAACGGCGGCGCCATCTTGTTCTTCACCACCTTGATGCGCGTCTGGTTGCCGACGACCTCGTCACGCTCCTTGATCTGGCCGATGCGGCGGATGTCGAGCCGGATCGAGGCATAGAACTTCAGCGCGTTGCCGCCGGTGGTGGTCTCCGGGCTGCCGAACATGACGCCGATCTTCAGCCGGATCTGGTTAAGGAAGATCATCATCGTGTTGGAGCGCGAGACCGTGCCGGTGAGCTTGCGCAGCGCCTGGCTCATCAGGCGGGCATGCAGTCCGACATGGCTGTCACCCATGTCGCCCTCGAGTTCGGCGCGTGGCACCAGCGCCGCCACGCTGTCGATCACCAGCACGTCGATGGCGCCGGAACGCACCAGCGTGTCGGCGATCTCGAGCGCCTGCTCGCCGGCATCCGGCTGGCTGATCAGCAAATTGTCGACATCGACCCCGAGCTTGCGAGCATAGCCGGGATCAAGGGCGTGCTCGGCATCGATGAACGCGCAGGTGCCGCCACGCTTCTGCGCCTCGGCGATCGCATGCAGCGCCATGGTGGTCTTGCCGGAGCTTTCCGGACCGTAGATCTCGACGATCCGTCCACGCGGCAGGCCGCCGATGCCGAGCGCGATATCCAGACCGAGGGAGCCGCTGGAAATGACGTCGGCGATCTCGCTTCCGCGTTGCCCGAGACGCATCACGGAGCCCTTCCCGAAGGCCCGTTCGATCTGGCTGAGCGCTCCCTCGAGCGCCTTCGACTTGTCCATGCTTGTTTCCTCAGGGCCCGGATGCCGTAGGGCCGAATGATGTCCAGGAAGGTCTCACAGGCCGACACGTCGCCGCAACGCCACGACTCGGCACGCTATCGCTCAACTCATAATCGAAGGTTAACGGGCCTGCCGCCGATCCAGCCAGACTGGCCCGGCGGGCTTTCGGCACCAAAGGGACTTCCGGCACCGGGTAGCGTCCGGCCAACAAGTTTTCGGTATGTGGATATTAACCAATCATCAGGCTTTTGTTCTCGTTTGTTCTACTAGAACAAACCATGATCAGGCAAGTGATTTTGTGGCTCATTCCGTGGCTGACCCCGTGCCTCGTTCTTCGGCTCATCGAACCCGCCATGCGGGCTAGCGGACTGCAGGCGGTCCCGGCGGTGGCCGTCGCAGGCGCCACACGTAGGCAATGATGCCCGCCACCGCCTGGAAGTGCTCGCGCGGGATCTCGGCATCGAGCGGGAGCGCATACAGCGCACGTGCCAGCGGCGGGTTCGACACCAGCGGCACCTTGTTGTCCATCGCCAGCTCACGAATGCGCGCCGCGATCTCGCCCGCCCCCTTCGCCACCAGCTTCGGCGCAGACTTGCCGCCGGTCTCGTAGACCAGCGCGACCGCGTAGTGCGTCGGGTTGGTCACCACCACCGTCGCCTTCGGCACCTGGTCCATCATGCGCCTGCTGGCCCGCTGCCGCCGCATCTGCTTGATGCGTCCCTTGACCAGCTGGTCGCCCTCGCTCTCCCGGAACTCGTCACGCAGCTCCTGCTTGCTCATGCGCAGCTTGCTGGTGTGCCGGTACCGCACCCACATGACATCGAGCACCGCGATTGCGCCCTGCACGGCGAGCAGCATCAGCGTGGCATCGAGGCTGAGCCGGAGCGCGCGCGCGGCGAGCGTCCCCGCATCCCAGTCGGATGATCGCCACAGCACCGGCAGCAGTCCCGCCAGCACGTGACGCAACGCCATCGCGAAGGCGATCAGCTTCACGACCGCCTTGCCGGCCTCCACCGCGGTCTCGCCGCCGAAGATCCGCTGCAGCCCACGCATCGGGCTGACCCGGCTGAATTGCGGCATCATCGCCGTCGGGCGCAGCAGCAGGCCGGTCTGCAACACGGTCACCACCAGGGCGCCGGCGGCTGCGGCCAGCACCGCCGGCCCGGCCATCGCAGCGCTCGCCATCAGCGCCTCCCGCCAGACCGTCGCGGCGCCGTTACCGGACAGGTCGACAAATGCGACATTCGCCATCATGCCGCGCATCTGCATGACGAAGCGACCGGCCCGGTCCGGCAGCGTCATCATCATCGCCAGTACAGCGACCCCGATCCCCGACAGCGCCTGCACTTCGCGCGAGATGGCGACCTGCCCGTCCTCGCGCGCCTTGGCGAGCCGCTTGGCGGACGGGGCTTCGGTCTTGTCTTCGCGGTCGGCCACGAGAGGACCCTAGAGCGGCAACCGACCGCTCGGGATCGCTTCGCGATGCCGAGTGCCGGATAGCGCCGTTCCAACGCACGACACGCGGAGCATGATCGATCGCATCATGCCCTAGCGGCCCGGCAGGGTGTCGAAACCCGTCTGCAGGGCCTGCATCCAGTTGTGCAGGATCGGTCCAAGCAGCAGGCCGAACAGCAGCAGGCCGCCAAGCACCTGACCCGGCAGGGACAGCTGGTAGACCTGCAAGGTCGGCAGCAGCCGGGCCAGAACGCCGAGCATCAGCTGCCAGAGCAGTCCGACCAGCACCAGCGGCGAGGCCAGCCGCAGCGCCAGCGCGAAGCTGTTCTCGGTCGCCACCGCGACGCTCTGCACGATGTCACCGGTGGGCAGGGGCATGCCCGGCGGCAGCAGGCGATAGCTTCCGGCCAGCGCCCCGAGGGGCAGCGCATAAAGGCCCGAGGACAGCACCAGCACCGGTGCCACGATCGCCAGCAGCCGGCTGAGCGCACTGGTCTGCGAGCCGAGATCGGGGTCCGGCTGCAGCACGCTGGACAGGCCGATCATGGTCGAGATGATCTGGCCCGCGATCGGCAGCGACAACGCCAGCAGCCGCGCGAGCCAGCCGATCAGCAACCCGCACGCCAGTTCGGCGGCAATCAGCGCGACCAGCTGCGGCACCGGAAGCTGCGGCGCCGGCAACAGCGTCCGCACGCCCGGGTAGATCAGCACGGCGATCCCGACCGCCAGGGCCGCGCGCACAACCATCGGGATCTCGCTCTCGCCGATGCCCGGCAGCACCATCACCGCGGCGCTGACGCGGCACAGCACGAGCATCAGGCCGAAGGCGAGCCCAGGCAGCGCCGCCAGCAGGGTGGCCGCGTCCGATCCGTTCACCGGCGTCCATGCCAGCGATACACCACCGCGGCGATCGTCCGGGACATCATTGGCCGCCCACGGCGATCAGCCGGTCGAGCAGCCCATGCGTGAAGTCGGTCAGCGTCGCGTACATGAACGGGCCGGCGAGCATCAGCGCAGCACCCAGCGCCAGCACCTTCGGCACGAAGGCGAGCGTGCTTTCGTTGATCTGGGTGACCGCCTGGATCAGCGACACCACCAGGCCCACGCCCATCGCCGTCAGCAGGCCGGGTGCCGCAAGCTTCAGCACCACGACAAACAGGTCGCGCAACACCACCGCGACATCGACTTCCTGCATCGCGGGGCTCCGTTGACTGCGCACCGGGATCTGTCCGGGAACGCAGCCTGCTAGATTTGCATCTTCATGACGTCTTGATAGGCCTGCACGACGCGATCGCGTATCGCCACGGTGGATTGCAGCGCGAGTTGCGCACGCGACACCGCGGTCACCACATCGGTGATGCTCGCCTCGCCGGCGATCCCCTTCGCAGACTGCAGGTCCGCCTGCTGGCCGCTCTCCACGACGCCGTGCATCGCCCGCTCCAGCGTTGCGCCGAAGCTCGAGAGACCGTCGGCGGAGGCGCCGTCATCGCCTTCGTCGACACCGACGGGTGACGTGCCGCCCTGCACGCGGGCATAGGCGCTGACCGCGCTCGATGCGCTCAGCGAGAAAGGATCGCCGCTCATTTCAGCATGTCGATCGTCCGCGTCAGCATCGAGCGCGTCACCTGCATGACATTCAGGTTGGCGCTGTACGAGCGCTCGGCCTCGCGCATGTCCATCAGTTCCACGAAGCTGTTGACGTTGGGCATCTTGACGTATCCCTGGGCGTTCGCCGCCGGATGCGACGGGTCGTACTTCATGGTGAAGTCAGTCATGTCCTTGCCGATCCGCTTGACCGACACCGTCTGCGCCCCGGTTGCGGGATCGAGCACCTCGGCGAACGTCACCGTCTTGCGCCGATACGGATCCGCTCCCGGCGCCGAGCCGGTGGTATCCTGGTTGGCGAGGTTCTCGGCGATGACGCGCAAGCGGCTGGTCTGCGCCTCCATGCCGGCCGAGGAGATATCGAGCGCCTTGGAGATGTCCATCTTCCGATCAGCCCTTGCCCAGCGCCGTCGAGAACATCGCCATGTACTTGCTGTAGATATTGGTCACCAGGCGCTGCTGGTTGTCGGTCTCGGCAACCTTGGTCAGCTCGTCTTCCACGGAGACACGGTTGCCATCCGGCGATCGCTCGTGGCCCGGCACCTTGATCGTGCCGAACGCGTTGTCGGTCCCTCCGAGATGCATCGCGTTGGTGCGCACCGGCGCCACCATGAAGCCCGACAGCGCGGCCTCGAACGGACGCTCGTCGCTCGGCTCGAAGTTCGGCGTATTGGCGTTGGCGACGTTGCGCGCCAGCACACGCTGCCGGTCCTCCAGCCAGTCCAGCTTGCGCTCCGCAAGGGAGAACAGGTCGCCCGATCCGGATGTCATGATACAGCGCCTTCCCCCCTACAGCCGCAACATTGCAGACACCTCCTTATAATTCGTTAACGGAGGTGACATGCCTCTACACGGATCGATATCGCAATGGATGCGCCGGCATGTCATACTGGCTGGATGTTGCAACGCCATGAGCCTGCCCGGCCGGCAAGAACGTCCGGCGGCACGCCATCCAAGGTCGAGATGCCCGCGCAGGCGCCTGTTCCGACCTCGGCGGCCAGCCACGCCATGTTTCCGGCAGGGCAAGACATCCGCCTCGATGGGCCGCCAATAGAAATCGGACGGCTCCGCGAGCGGGCATCCGCTCACCATGCAGATAAGCGGGTGCTCTCCCGGCCGTGCCTGCTGGCGGTACGGGCCGATGTGGAACGCGTCACCGTATTGCTGCAATCCCTGCAGGAGGCGGCGGGATGTCCATCCACGACCTGCTGACGATCGGCTCCGGGCTTGCGGCGGTCATCGTCATGATCCTGCTGGTCCGCCACGGCACCCGGCTGACCGGGCACCTCGCCCGGCGCGGCAAGGCGCAGACGATGCTCGCGGTGCGGGCGTCGCTGGCGATAGACGGGCGACGCCGGCTCAGCCTGGTCGAATGCGACGGGCACCGGCTGCTGCTGCTCAGCGGCGGCGCGAACGACGTCATGCTCGGCTGGCTGCCAGCCGAGGCGCCGCCGCCGCCCCGGAACCCCTCGTCTTGACACCCATCCGGTGGCGCGACGGACTGCGGCTGCTGATGTCGGCGCTTGTGGTCGCGATCACGCTGGCAATCGGGGCGGTGCCGTCAGAGGCGCAATCGGTCAGCATCGATCTCGGCCAGGCCGGCGCGGCGGGCGCCACCGGGCGGCTGTTCCAGCTGACCGCCGTCATCACGCTGCTATCCCTGGCCCCGAGCCTGCTGGTCATGGTGACCGCCTTCACCCGGATCGTCATAGTGCTGTCGCTGCTGCGAGGCGCGCTGGGGGCGCAGGGCACCCCACCGAACACGGTGATCATCGGCCTGACGCTGTTCCTGACCTTCTTCGTGATGCAGCCGACGCTGGACCGCGCCTGGAGCACCGGGATCGCGCCCATGCTGGCGGGCCAGATCGGCGAGATCGAAGGGGCAAAGGCAGCCGCCGAGCCCTTCCGCCATTTCATGCTGCTCAATGTCAGGCCGCCCGACCTGACCCTGTTCCTCGACATCGCCCACCTTCCTCCACCTCCGGTGGCTGCCGATACGCCGTGGCGCGCCCTGGTGCCGGCCTTCATGATCGGCGAACTGCGGCGCGGGTTCGAGATGGGCTTCCTGCTCTACATGCCGTTCCTGGTGATCGACATCGTGGTCTCCAGCGTCCTGATGAGCCTCGGCATGATGATGCTGCCACCAAGCGCCATATCGTTGCCGTTCAAGCTGATCTTCTTCGTGCTGATCGATGGCTGGCACATGATCGCCGGCAGCCTGGTGCAGAGCTTCGCCACCGGCTGATCGAGTAGCCCGGGAAGCCTGAACCGCCGGGGAGGTGCCACGTTCATCTCCCGCAACAGGAGATGCCCGATGAAGCAGCCGCATACCGAGGACGGCGTCCAGCACAGCGATGGTCAGCAGGACACCGGTAACCACAAGAAGCCGGATGCACCGGATGCGGGTGGCGCCGATCGCTTCGGCGGCACCCGGGCCGGAAGCGGCAACGTCGAGGGTGGCAGTTCGACGGATAGCAGGCAGTCAGGTCCGGATATCGAACGCCTGCGCCCGCTCGAGCAGGGCGGCGAGGACGTAACCGGACCCGATCATGCCAACCGGGCAGCCGAGCGGGACGAGCGCGGCCGGCTGTAAGGCCAGCCTCGTTCCGTCAGCCGGGCAGGCACTTGGCGATGTATGGCGGCAGCACAAACGCTGCCGCCTGCACTTCGGGCGACCAGTAGCGAGTGGTGCCCAGGATCCCGGCCCGGGTGGCCCGCTTGCGAAGTACTGTTGCGTCCGTCTCGATACCATGGCCCTTCGAGGCGACACCAAGCGTCATGAAACCACCGACATAGGTTGGCACCGCCGCGACATAGGCTGAAACGTGGGGAAAGAAGCGAGCGCGACGCTCGCTTGTCTCACGCAATTCATCGGACTGCATGAACGGAACGCCGCACTGGTTGACGATGATACCGTCGGCCGTCAGCACGCGCGCGCAATTCTCGTAGAACTCGTCGGTGAACAGGACCTCGCCGACGCCTACCGGGTCGGTACTGTCCACGATGATCACGTCGAAGCTCGCGGCGGGTGCGCGCACGACATAGTCGATGCCGTCCCCGATGATCACATCGCCCCGGGGATCCTGCCAGGCCTCGCCGGCAATGTTGGGAAGAAACTCCTTCGAGAGCCGGATCACTTCGCCATCGATCTCGACCATGACGGCACGCGTCACGGTACGGTGTTGCAATACCCTGCGCAGCACCCCGCCATCCCCGGCGCCAATGATCAGGACGTTCCGGGGATCGGGATGCCCGAGCAGGGGAACGTGCGCCAGCATCTCCTGATAGACGAACTCATCGCGCTCGGTGATCTGTATGACGCCGTCCAGAACCAGTACACGGCCATGCGTCTCGCTCTCGAAGACGACGATGTCCTGGTATGGGGTCCTGACCCGGGCAAGCTCGTGAAGAACACGGAACCGCTGTCCCCAAGCTTCGTACAGGCTCTCGTTGATCCAGACAGCTTCCGTCATGGCTTGGTCCCTGCTTGCATTCGTTCGGGTCACCCAACGGGCGAGAGCGTCCGGACGTATCGGTTATCGGCCGACGCCAGAAAAAAGGCCGGGTTGACCCCGGCCTTCGTCCGAACCGCTTCCACTCAAAGAATAAAGCTTGAACCGGCCCGTGACAGGTTCAAGTCAGGCGTAGGCAGGCCGTCTCAGAAGACGCGACCACGCCTCTGTTCATCGAGATCGATACGCGCGGCCTGGAACGTACGCTGCAGAACCGGGATCGCGAGATGCGGATCACAGGCGCCGCACATGAATATGTCGACGGCGGCAAAGCCCCGCTCCGGCCAGGTGTGGATCGAGATGTGGCTCTCGGCGAGCACCACTACGCCGGAAACTCCACCATTTGGTGTGAAATGGTGGAAATGACTGTGCAGGATCGTGGCACCGGCGGTGACCGCGGCCTCGCAGAGCGTCCGATCGATGACAGCAGGGTCTCCAAGATTCTTGGCATCCCAAAGGTCGACCAGCAGATGCATGCCGGCAAACTTCATTCCGTCCTTTTCGACGAAATAGTCTTTACAATCCGCATCCTCGCAGGAGGAAGCAGTTGAAATCTGGTTATTGCTCGGAGAATCCGAGACCATCCCCAGTTGAGCAAGTGCGTTCATCACGTACCCCCGAACCAGTAGACGGCCTGTTGGGCGAAATCGCCCCCTTGGGCCAAGAGCGGCGGGAAATAGGTCCTACCGCCCCCTGACGCAAGCCCTTTCTAAGACCGATGTGCGATTAGGCGGTTCCTTCCGCCTATTTACCAAGCGCTTTGACCGCAACCGTCATGCGATGGAGCGCCGCCAGATCCTCACCGGCGTCAGGTGGCTGGTCGGCTGCGGTCAGCAACTGGAAGAGCGCCACGGTATCGGGATCGGTCAGGCGTCCCTGCACAGCATTGCGGACCTGCGCCTGGCGCAGAACGTCGCCTGCGCGGGAGGCGGCGGACGCGAGCCTGAGTAGAAGATCCTGTTGTTCGTGCGAAAGCGGTCCGGTGGCCGATATCGAAAGATCAGACAGTTTCGACAGTTTGGCAGCGGCGTCGCGCCACTTTCCCTGCTTCATCAGCAACTCTGCCGCCAGATCCAGCGCCGCCGCCGATGTCAGATCCTTCACTTCAGCCAGCGCCTCGTCAACGCGATCGTCAGCCGCGAGCCCTCGCGCCAGCAGCATCCGGCGCTGCTCGACGACATCCAAGGGAAGATCCGCTCCATCGGAGTCCTGTAGTGCCTGGCGCAGACCGCTTAGATCGTCACGCTGAAGATCGAGGCTGGCGAGCTTGGCCCCGAGCTTAGCTTTCTCCAGTCCGGGCTTGGCCGCACTCATCAACGTCCTGACCAGCGGAACAGCCTGCGCCGGCAGATCCAGCTCACCGAGCCGATCAACCAGATATTGCGCGAGGCGCTCGCCATCCGGTCCCTTCGGCACCAGATCCATGTTGGCCTCGATCATGGCAGCTTCCTTGAAAGCGTTATCGGACCCCGTCCCTGCCGGCGCTGCCGCGAGCTGTCTCAGCACCTCGCCGGCACGCACCCTGATGGCATCCTGCTGCTCGGGAAACAGCGCGGCGGTCTCGCGCAGCAGCACCAGCGCCTCGCCCCACTGCTGCGCCTGCACCCTCAGGTCGGCGAGGTCGAGGCGGGTTGGAAGCTCTTGACCAGCGATCCGTGCGTCCAGGAGGTGGCTGTCCAGAATGTCCGCCGCCTTCGCGGCCGTGATGTCGCCGTCGTGAAGGCGCAAGGCAACAAGCTTCTCGGTCGCCAGGTCGGCGATCCGCAGGTCGAGATCGGAAGTGAGTTTCTTCAGCGCCGTCGCGGCGTCGCGATCGTGACCTCGACGCACCGCAAGAATTGCCTTCGCATAGGCGACCGACGCTCCGTCGGGGAGCTTTTCTACCAGCGCCGCCTCGGGATCGTTGCCACCTCCCACCAGGGATTCCGCAACGACTGGTAGCAGAACTGACAACAGCGGCTGCGGATAGCTCTGCAGCAGCGCCATGTTCGCCGCGAGCAGCCGTGCTGCGTCGGCACGTGCCGGATCAGCGCGCGCCAGGCTGATCCCGTGCCAGACTGCCACTTCCGGACTGTCGGTGTAGCCTGGGTCGCTCGGACAATCATCCTCCTCCGGCTGGCGGTCCAGCACGCTTGCGGCCAGACGCACGATCCGTGTCAGCCGGGCGCAGGCCTGCCTCGCATCGTCCGCCACTCCCACCTGCGCCAGGGTGAAGGCCTCCGCCGCGTCACCCAGGGACAAGGCGGCTTCGGCAGCCACCAGACGTTGCTTGAACCGGCTACCGGCGGGCGCGGCGGCAGCGGCGGCGACAGCCTGCTTCAAGCGGCGATACAGCGTCTCCCGTGTCCCGCGGCGCAGCAGCAGGATGCGAGCACCGGTAGCGTCCGGTAGAAGCTGCACGTCCTCGCCGCCAGGCGGCAAAGCAAGCGCCGGCGGGTCCAGTCCAGAAACAAGGAAGGCCGATCGCGTCGGTCGCATCTCGATCCGGTCGGAGAGCGGTGAAATGACCACTCCGAGGGTGGTTGCATCTATCGTGTAGGCATGTCCCCTGCGGGCATGTTCGAACGCCTCGGCCCCGGATCGAACGGTCCCGACCAGCAGGTTATCCCCCGTATGAGGATCGGGCACGATCACCACCCGACCGGGGCTCGAGACGGGAAGACGCAGGTTCTTGTCATAGAGGACCGGTTCGATCGGGACAGTCTTGCGGTCCGCAGGCGCAGTCTGCAGCAACCAGCCGGCCGGAACCCGCTGCAGCAGGAGTTGCGACGCATCCCGGTCCGGGAGCGTCAGGAGTGTCGCCTCGGGCAGCAATCCGATGCTGGCCCCGGTCGCGAGCTTCTCGCGCGAGACCTGGGACAGATCCAGTATCCGCGCCGCATCGAAGACGACCACAGTGTCGGAGCCGCTCGCGAAGGCGGCTGCCCCGACTCCCTTCTCGAACGGCAGCAACAGACCGGGGCCCCCACCGAGCCCGAAGCTGGCGCCATCCACCAGGGTGGCGCGCAGGAAGGCGGATCCTGCTGTTGGTAACTGCTCTGTTGGGCTTACCCGGCTGGACTGATCCGGCGAAGAGGCAACTCCCGGCTGCGGCGAGGGCGGCGGACCAGCCGGGCGCTCACCTTCCACGATCGCCACCAGAGGAACCGGAAGTCCAGGCAGCATCGCGGTGTTATCGGTCGCCAAGGGCACTGGACCGGCCTCCGGAACCACCTTGAGAAGCAGTTCCTCACCGGCGTGGCTCACCACCACCCGGTTCGACTTGCCGATGTCAAAGCGCAGCAGGCCTCCGGTGACCGTGATCCGGCTCATGCTGCGCGTCTTGTCCACCGCAGGCTGTACAAGGGTCTCACCCATGGCACGCAGGACAACATGACCATCCTGCTGGATTAGCGAGAAGGCTCCGACTGACCGCAGACGCACTGTCAATACGCTGCCGTCATCCTGTTCCGAGACTGAGACTTGCGCGCGCCGCGTGCTGGCAAGGCAAGTCCGCCCACTTGCGCCGATTGCCAGCAGGACGACGATAGCTGCCAACGCCCCCGAGATGAACTTGCGTGTCAAGCAGATTTCAGTCGAAGCTCGCCAGCAGCTTGTCGACATCGGATTGGTCCATTGCACTGCGCGCCAGTTGCGGGCCATTCAGCAGGCCGTCACCCTCGACGACCGGCGACGATGTGGACGCCGTGATGGACGCCTTGCCGAACGTCATCACGATGCGCGCGATCGTCGTCTCGATCGTCTTCAGTGTCGACACGACCTTGGTGATCCGCTGTCCTGTAATGTCCTGGAAGCTGCAGGACTCGTAGATCTTGCTGGTTGCATCCTGCAGCTTGCGGGCAGCCTCGCCCTCCAAGGTATCGCCGAGCATGTCGAGGGTCTCGCAGGCCTCGAGAATAGACTCCGTCGCAGCAGCGGTATGCGACACGATTGCATCCAGCTCATCGGTAGCACAGGGGATGTAGCTGACGGTGATATCGTCGACCTTGAGGGCCGCGATCTCCAGCCGGGCCGTTGCCACCGCCTCGCCCAGGGCGCCGATCTCATGCAGAAGCGCGGTTTCGCGATGACTGATGTCCCCCGTCATGCTGCCCAATACCGCCAGCACCACGTCGGTCACCAAATCCGGCTGGCCAACGGGATAGCGCCGTTTCAGGTCGACCAGTCGATCGGCAAGGTTCTGCACGTCATGCATTGCCCAATACCTTCTCGATCTTGCCCTTCAGGGTCTCGGCGTTGAACGGCTTCACGATATAGTTCGAAACACCCGCCTGCTTGGCAGCCACGACGTTCTCGGTCTTGCTCTCGGCCGTGATCATGATGAACGGAAGCGTCTTCAGGCGCGTGTCCTTGCGAACCTCGGTGAGGAGCTCCAGGCCCGTCATCGGCTGCATGTTCCAGTCGCTGATCACCAGGCCGTAGTTGCCCACCCTGAGCTTGCTCAGCGCCTCGCCGCCATCCATCGCCTCTTCGACATTGTTGAAGTCGATCTGCTTCAACAGGTTGCGAATGATCCTGAGCATCGTCTTGTAGTCATCAACGATCAAGACGTTCATTGATTTGTCCATCGACATGATTATTCCTGCCTTGATTAACTACTTGTTGTTGGAAGAGACCTGTTGTGGCTCCGGCACGTCTTGTCTGGTGCGCATCTGCGCCAGCATCTGCGTTGCCATCCTTGCCCGCTCTGGCTGCATTGCGGCAAGCACAGCCGCCGCCTTGCGCTCGTTCATTCTGTCGAGCACCTCGAGCAGGACATGGATGTCCAGCACGTCGAATATCGCCGCTGCGTCACGCGGCTTCATCGCTTCGTAGACCTTGACCAGTCCGCTCCAGTTCGCGCTCTGTCGCTGCTTGCGTGCCCCGTCCAGCTCCTCGAGACTGCTCTGCAGGCTGGCAAGCCGATCGATCCTGGTCTCGAGCTTTGCCTCCGCCGCCTCGATGACTGTCTTGCGATCGTTGATTTTACGCTCCCGCGCATCCAGCTGTTCGCTGCGCTGCCGTAGCTCCTGCAGCAATGCACGTTCTGTGGCATCGACCTCGACCGCCGGCGTCGTCTTCCCGCTGCCGCCGGGTGCGATACCTACGGCCGCGACCGGATTGGCTCCGCCAGACTTCGCCGCGGCAACCTTAGGAGGCGCCGCCGGGCTCGACGCTGCGGGGCCATCGAGAGCCGCCTTCGCCTCGCTGGCGAACGTCACCACCTTGGCAGACAGCAACATCGCCATCACAACGATCGTCATAGGCAGCAGGCGTGGAGGAGAAGCCCGGAGTTTCATGGTCTTCACCGCGCCATACGGAGGGCACGGAGGAGTTCTTTCTCAGCCTGGCTGCGAACCCGGCTTTCCTCGGCCAGGACCGGCTCACTCGCAATCGCTTGCAGGACCGGCGTCCGGACGGGATCGGCCGCCACCGCCACCGTCGGCGGACGCCCTTTCCTGACCAGCCCATCGAGCTGATCGGCCAGCTTCTCGCCGCGCTCGGTCAGGAAGCCGAGATCGTTCTTCAGGATCTTCGCCTGTTCGACATGCCTGGCGATCTGCCGCCCGGCGCCGTCTGCTACCGTTCGCAGCCGCTCGATGCTGCCCTCCGCCTGACGGGTACTCTCGTTGAAGCCCAGCACGAGCTTCTCCAATTCCGCCCGGTCCCGCCGCAGCACTCCGAGCGCCCGCTCCAGTCGCACCGCGTGAAACAGCACCATGACCAGGAGCCCGATCAACAGCGCGTCAAGCATCGTTTGCATGTTGGTCATCCCGCTTCCATTTCAGACCCTGCGGAGGCTGGCTGGGTCGGCGGCATTCTGCGGCCGCCCAAGCACCTGATCGATCCGCACCGCAATCCGGTTCTTGCGCCGACCGACGCGTCCTTCGAACAGCGTGACAGGGCCGCAGCGGAGCTGCACCGGCGCATCGGGGCCGTGCCGGAGAGTGAACTGGTCCCCCGGCTTGAGGGCAATCACATCGGACAGCCGCATGAGCTGTTCATCGAGCACTACGTCCAGATCGACTTCGGTGCTCCAGAGCTCCTCGGCGAGATGGGTTTCCCAGATCGAGTCTCGACCGAACTTCTCGCCCATGAACTGCTGCAGCAGCAGCTCGCGCACCGGCTCGAGTGTGGCATAGGGCAGCAGCAGTTCCATGCATCCGCCCCGGTCCTCCATATCGATGTGCAGCTTCGCCAGGACCGCGGCGTTCGACAGCCGGGAGATCGCTGCAAAGCGCGAGTTGACCTCCAATCTTTCGAACCGAAAGCTGATCGAGCAGAGCGGATCGAAACTGGCGGACAGGTCGGCGAGTACGACCCTGATCAGCCGCTCGACGAGCATGCGCTCGATCGTGGTGTACGGCCGGCCCTCGATCCGCATCGCGGCCGTGCCGCGCCTGCCTCCGAGCAGCACATCAACGATCGAGTAGATCATCGCGGAGTCGATGACCATCAGGCCGTAGTTTTCCCACTCCTCTGCCTTGAAGACGGCGAACATGGCCGGTAGCGGCACGGAGTTGAGGTAGTCGCCGAAGCGAAGCGATACGACGTTGTCGATCGACACCTCGACGTTGTCGCTGGTGAAGTTCCTGAGGCTGGTCGACATGATCCGGACGAGCCGGTCGAAGACGATCTCCAGCATCGGCAGGCGCTCGTACGAGACAAGACCCGAGCTGATGATACGCTGGATCCCGCTCTCGCCGGTATCGTCCCCGGCTACGTCGCCAAAACCGAGTAGCGAGTCGATTTCCGCCTGGTTCAGGATCCTTGCGGGCTCGCTTGGAAGCGCAGCGCCGGCGCTGGCGGCCTCGACCTCGGCGTCGCCGGCTGTCGCATCCTCCTCGGTCTCGGCACCCCAGGCGGCGGCGAGCGCGTCGTCGTCATCGCTCATTGGATCAGGACCTCGACGAACAGCACGTCCAGGATCTGGACCGGCGCCACGATGCTGTCGATGCGGTTGATCAGGGCCTCCCGCAGGCGATACGTCCCCTCGCCGCCATGCAACTCTTCCGGCCTCGTGCTGCGCAGGTAGGTCTGGAAAGCATCAAGGATGCGGGGCATGTTGCTGGTCACCGCGGCCGCGTCAGCCATATGTGCGATCTCGATCTTGGCGCGCAGCTTGACGAAGACCGCACGATGCGTGCCGGTGTCGAGGTTTGTCACGACGTCTGCCACATCCAGCAATGACGGTTTCTCGTTGACCGCCGCGACTTCGTGCTTGGCCTTGCCGCCTCCGAGCAGATGAGGAAGAAGGCCAGAGAACCACAGACCGGCGATTATGGCTGCAACAAGGATGACTACAGCTACAAGTAGGAGTAGCTTTTTCTTGCCGGATTTCTTGGTCCCCGGTTCGGTGACCTCAAGCTCCTCTGTAGTGGCGGCCTTGCTCATCACTGCCTTCCTGGGATGATCGCGAACAGCAAGGCCTGAGGCCGTTCCGCTGGTTTCCGAAGCATGCGCCCGACAGGTTAAGAACTGGTGTGTAGTCGTTCCCCACCCGGATCGGCGCCCGCTAACCATTTGGTAGGGTTTACGGAGCAGGATGAGGCCTCGCGAAAGGTCTCATCATGGAAAATCCAACCTACATCGCGCTGTCCCGGCTGGATGCCCAGCAACGCACGATGGATGTTATTGCGTCCAACATGGCGAACGCCAACACCGCTGGCTACAAGACCGAGCGCGTCCTGTTCAGCGACTACCTCGTCTCGCAGAAGGATACCGACGTCGCGCCCGGCGGCCGTGTCCTTGCCTTCACCCAGGACCGGGCGACCTATCGCGATCACACCGCAGGGTCGCTTACCCAGACCGGCAACCCACTCGATCTAGCACTAGGCGGCAACGGCTTCTTCTCGGTCCAGACGCCGTCAGGCGTACGGTTGACCCGCTCCGGCAGCTTTGCCCTGCAGGCAGACGGCACGGTGGTCGACAGTGCAGGCAACAGCCTGCTCGATAGCGGCGGAAGCCCGATTCAGCTACCGCCGGGAGACAGCAAGATACAGATCGCGGCCGACGGGACCATCAGTGGCGCCAGCGGCCAGATCGGCAAGGTCGGGGTCGTCGACGTGACCGACCTCAATGGCTTGACGCCGGAGGGAGGCAAGCTGTTCCGCAGCACAGTCCCGCCGCAGCCGGTCGCTCAGCCAAAGATCGTCCAGGGTGCCATCGAGTCGAGCAACGTGCAGCCGATCTCGGAGCTCACCACCATGATGCAGACCGAGCGCGACTTCCAGTTCGTGACGCAGTTCGTGCAGAGCGAGAATGAGCGCCAGCAGAACAGCATCGACAAGATTACCCAGACGCAGAGTTGAGCAGGCTCAGCGCATCGGTCGGCAGGCAGGAGTAGGACATGCGCGCACTTGATATTGCCGGCACCGGGATGCAGGCACAGCAGACCAACGTGGAGGTCATATCGAACAACATCGCGAACATGACAACAACTGGGTACAAACGGCGCAGGGCAGAGTTCCAGGATCTGATGTATCAGAACCTACGCCGCGTAGGTTCGAACAGTTCCGATAGCGGATCGGTTGTGCCGTCGGGTGCGCAGATCGGCCTCGGCGTCAAGACCGCCGCGATCTATCGCATCAGCGAGCAGGGAACGCTGCAGCAGACCAGCAACAGCCTCGACCTGGCAATCCAGGGCAACGGCTATTTCCAGGTTACCTTGCCGTCCGGGGATACCGCCTACACCCGTGACGGAACGTTTGCACTGGCCGCTGACGGCACGATCGTGACGTCCGACGGCTATTCCGTAGCCCCCGGGATTACGGTGCCAGCCAATGCGCAGAGCGTCACCATCAATGGCTCGGGTCAGGTTCAGGTGACGATCGCCGGGCAGACTGCCGCATCGACTGTCGGACAGATCCAGCTTGCGGTATTTCCGAACGAGGCGGGTCTCGATGCGCAGGGCGACAACCTGTTGCTGCAGACGACGGCTTCGGGAAGTCCGACCAACGGCAATCCGAGTGCCGCGGGATTCGGCAGCGTCATGCAGGGCTTCGTAGAGGGTTCGAACGTCAACGTCGTGACCGAGATCACCAGCCTGATCACGGCACAGCGTGCCTACGAGATGAACAGCAAGGTCATCACGGCGTCCGATGATCTCATGCAGACCCTGACCAACCTCAAGTGATGAGGGTCCACCGGCTCCCTGTCATGCTTGCCGTCGCGTTGGTGGCAATCACGCCGGCGGATCACGGACGGGCTGCCCAACCGCGCCTCGTTGTCAGCCTGCACTCGGATACGGTCAGGCTTTCGGACCTGTTCTCCGGTCTCGAGCCCGGTCAGGATTGCACGATCGGCCCGGCCCCGGCCGCCGGACAGCGGATCGTCATCGCAAAGGCGCAACTCGTCGCGATAGCAGGCCAGTTCAGCGTCGACTGGCAGCCCGGCGACAGCTCCCCTAGCGTCATCGTCGAGCGGAGGGGCCGCCAGGTTCCTCGGGAACAGATCCTTCCTGTCATCCAGGCCGCCCTGGTTGGCCTAGGCGCCCCAGCCGACAGCGAACTTTCGGTAAGCAACTTCATGGCTCCGCTGGTGCCGGCGGAGTTCAGCGGGTTGCCGGACATCGAATCCCTCACCTACGACAACGGCAATGGCCAGTTCATTGCGCAACTGGCGTTCGACACCCCGGGGTCCGAGCCTGTCCGGCTTCGCATCGCCGGCACCGCCGAGGAACTGGTCGAGGTTCCGGTGCTGTCGCATCCGCTGGCGGCCGGAAGCGTCATCGGGCTCCAGGATCTCCGGACGATCCGCGTCCGGCGTCGCCTGGTGAGCGAACGGCTGGTGCTGGTGTCGACAGATGCCATCGGGATGGCGCTGCGGCACCAGATGATCGGCGGCTCGCTGATCACCCACGATGCGCTGACCAGGCCGCTTCTGGTTTCACGGGGGATGCCAGTCCTGCTGCGTATCGAGGGCGCCGGTCTTACGCTGACGATGCAGGGGGAGGCGATCGATGGCGGAGCGCTCGACGACCGCATCCACATCCTCAACAGCAGCTCCCGCGCGGTGCTGGTGGCGCAGGTGATCGGCCCAGGACTGGCGCGCGTCGATCCTGGAGCCGCGCCTGTCATGCTGGCATCGGCGCAGGGCGGCCTGCCCCCGTCATCCTCCCTGCCCTCGTTGCGCGAACCGGCCCAGTCTGTAGCATTCGAGCCGGGGAGCTCCGGCCCGTGATCCGGCTGCTGCTGCTATTTCTGCTGCTGCCGGCTGCCGGCTGCGGCGCACTCTCGCGGCTGTCCGACCTGGGGCGGCCACCGGCGATGACCGCCATCACGGATCCAACGGTCGCACGCGACTACAAGCCGCTCAGCATGCCGATGCCTGCGCCGGAACAGGCACCTACTCAGGTGGCCAGCCTGTGGCGACCCGGTAGCCGGGCCTTCTTCCGGGACCAGCGGGCGGCTCAGGTCGGCGATCTGCTGACTATCCTGGTCGAGCTGACCGACAACGCCGACTTCGAGAACAATTCCACTGCCACCCGGGCAGGCAGCGAAGCCATGGCGATCCCCAATCTGTTCGGCATCAAGGGAAAGATCATCTCGAAGGTGACCGGCGCAGGATCGCTGTCGACCAACAGCAACAACAGCAATGTTGCAACGGGCAGCCTGAAGCGGAACGAGACCATGACGCTTCGCCTGGCTGGCACGATCACCCAGGTGCTGCCGAACGGGAACCTGGTGGTAGCCGCGCGCCAGGAGGTCCGCATGAACAGCGAGTTGCGAGTGCTCCAGGTGAGCGGCATCGTACGGCCGCAGGATATCGCCAGCGACAACACCGTGACGCACGACCGCATGGCCGAGGCCCGGATCTCCTACGGCGGCAAGGGGCAACTTACCGACCTGCAGACACCACGCTACGGCCAGCAGCTCATGGACATCGTGCTGCCGTTCTGACCGGAGCAGCCGGCGGCTGCGGTCCTGCCCCCGGGGAGCGCAGCCGCCCGACCTTTCAGTCGTCGCGATGCACCTTTTCCATGCGTTCGTGACGCTCCTGGGCCTCGATCGACAGCGTCGCGATCGGCCGGGCTTCGAGACGCTTGAGGCCGATAGGTTCACCGGTCTCCTCGCAATAGCCGTAGACGCCGTTCTCGACCCGGCGCAGGGCAAGGCCGATCTTGGCGATCAGCTTGCGCGCCCGGTCGCGGGTCCTGAGCTCCAGTGCGCGATCGGTCTCGACGCTAGCCCGGTCTGTTATATCAGCCTCGTGGATACCACCCTCGGACAGGCTGGCGAGGGTGCCATCGGCCTCCTTCAGGAGTTCCGCCCGCCACTTGAGCAGCTTCAGCCGGAAATACTCGGTCTGGACGGGATTCATGAAATCCTCGTCGTCGGACGGCCTGTAGTCTGGAGGCAAGGTGATCATCATCGCCGACCCTAAAGACACGCTAGCCCGGGGCCGATGCCCCGTCAGCAGTTCAACCGATGGCCATGACCCCGCGCACGTCGCCGTGATCTGGCAGATCCGCGCGGCTTATAGCCACACGGAAGGCCCGCGCCAAGAGAAGAAGCCGGTCGTCACCGTTCGGTCACAGGAGCGGGCGGTGGGCTGCTGTCAGCCGGCCAAGCCGGATGCTTTCGATGCCGGCGCGCAGGCGGATCGAGACGAGGATGCCGGCCAGGCCAGGATCCTCGGCTTCCGGAAGATCGGAAAGTGACGCTCGCAGCCGCAGGAGAGCCGCCTCCGCATCACTAGCATCGAGCAGATCGCGCTGGATGGCGGCCAGGGCGGCCAGCACGTCCCGTCCCCGCCGGCGGGCCTCACGATCGGTGACCCGTCCGGCCCCCTGATGCGGGGGCCCGATTTCCTGCAGTGCCAACATGCTTCCCGCCAACGCAACCGTCGCGCGTGCGGTGGCGTCGTTGCCCGCTCGCTGTACCAGGGGCGGTTCTGCAACCACCGCGAAATCCGGGCCGAGCCGAGCGCCCTGGCGGGTCTGCAAGGATGCTTCAGGCGGCGGCACGACGGCGCCAATGGCCGTAATCGACATCGGATTGTTCCCCATGGCCTGACAGTCGGCGCCCAGAGCCTCATCCTATCATTTCGAAGCCGGCTCGGTCGTTGAGAGTTTCTTCGTACTTACCAGGCATGCTCGGCATTGAAGAAGAGTATCGCCAAGGATCCGCATGCTGCTCGCGCGCCTACTTTTCCTGTTGCTGATCGTGCTTGCGGCCCGGCCCGCCGGCGCCGAGCAAGTACGCATAAAGGATATCGCCGACTTCGAGGGTATCCGCAGCAACCAGCTGATCGGGTATGGCCTGGTGGTCGGACTGAACGGCACCGGCGACCGGTTGAGCAACTCCGTCTTCACCCGTGAGTCGCTTATCAGCATGCTCGAGAGGCTCGGCGTGAACATCCGCGACCAGGAGGCCAAGCTCCAGACCAAGAACATCGCGGCAGTCATGGTGACGACGGATCTGCCTGCCTTTGCCCACGGCGGCAGCCGGATCGACGTCACCGTCTCGGCGGTCGGGGACGCGACCGATCTGTCGGGAGGCACACTCCTGGTGACACCGCTGATGTCTGCGGACGGCGAAGTCTATGCAGTCGCACAGGGACAACTGGTGACAAGTGCGTTTTCCGCCAAGGGCGCCGGAGCATCGGTGACGCGCAACATTCCGACCAGCGCACGGATGGCCAATGGCGCAACGGTAGAGCGCGAGGTCGCTGTCGATCTGAGTGCGCGCACCGACATGCACCTGTCGCTTCGCAACCCCGACCTCACCACGGCGGAGCGGATCGCCGCGGTGATCGACAAGGGTCTTGGACAGGCGGTCGCGCGCGCCACGGACCCCAGGACGGTCGTGCTGGCGCTCAGCGGACGCGATGTCGTCGGCACGCTATCGCAGATCGAGGACATGCTGGTCGAGCCGGACAGCCCGGCGGTCGTCGTCGTCGACGAGGCGAGCGGAACCATCGTGATGGGAGACAACGTCCATATCAGCACGGTGGCCATCGCCCAGGGCAACCTTACCATCCAGGTTGCCGAGACGCCGGAAGTATCGCAGCCGGGATCGCTTTCCGGAGGCAAGACGGTGATTGTGCCCCGGACCAGCGTCCAGGTGGATACCGGTGCGGGCAAGCGGCTCGGGATCCTGGAGAACGGACCGAGCCTGCGTGACCTGGTGAGCGGTCTCAACTCCCTCGGCGTCGGCCCGCGCGACATGATCAGCATTCTGCAGACGATCAAGGCAGCGGGGGCTCTGCAGGCCGATCTGGTGGTGCGATGACAACTGGCAGCGGAACACCAGCAGTTGGCGAAGGCGCCTCGACCGCGGGCCTGGCCATCACCCCCAAGTCCGAAGCGGTAGACCCGCGGGTGTGGAAAGCGGCGAAGGATTTCGAGGCGATGGCGATCGGGCAGATGCTCGAGCCGATGTTCTCCACCGTCGACACGACGCAAGGTGAGTTTGGTGGCGGAGTGGGCGAACAGAACTTCAAGCCGATGCTCGTGACGGAGATGGCGAAGGCGGTGGAGCAACGCGGTGGTCTTGGCCTGGCAGCGCCGGTTTATGCCCAGATGCTGAAGATGCAGGAGAAGAAGAGTTGAGCCCGCTACCGGCCACCAGACAGTTGCTCGACGTTCTGGAGGCAGAGAATTGCGTCCTGCGCCGGCTCGATCTGCCGGCGGCGGCTGCGCTGCTTGCCGACAAGCAGCATGCGATCGAGTTGTTCGACCGGGCCTGGTCGTCGCAACCGATACCTCCGCAGCCGGATCCAGAATTAGGGAGCCTGGCTCCCCTGCTCCGCGCCGCTGCGGCGGAGAACCGTAGATTGCTGGAGCGCGCCATGACGGTGCAACGCCGCATCCTGTCATTGCTGGCGCAAGCGGCCCGGGATCAAGCTCCGGAAGGACGGTATGGAGCACAGGGCAGCCAACGCTACACCCGGAGCGAATCACCGTTTGCGCTCAATGCACGCGCCTGATGGTTAAGGTGATAAGCCGGCCGAGCCCACCGTAGACTGGAGCGGCCCGGCCAAGCACCGCAATCCGGCCGGACACTTCCATGCCCGGCCGGATCTCGGCTTCACCTCAGCCTGTCACTCGTTGTCGAGATGCTCGTTCGCGAAGACCTCGCCCTCGTGGACCTCGTCAACCAGATCGGTATCGGTATCAGGCGTCTCGCTGGAGACCTCCTTGCGACCGCGGCGGCCTGGGGATCCGCCTCGCAGCGTCTCGGCAGCCTGCTTGCGTGTGGTCGCACTCGGCGAGCGCCGCATCTTGACCGCCGCGTCGCTTCGCGACGTCGAGGCACGCGGTTCGCTACCCGAAGCGCCGGATGCCGTGCCACGAGGCTTGCGTGTCGCGGTCGTAGTCGCTGCCTTACGTCCGTTGGAGGCCTTGGCCTTGCGGGTCGTGCTGGCACGCTCGGGACTCTTGCGGGAAGCAGCCCCCCGCGTGGTTGCCGTACGGGCCGCTGCGGCAGCACGCGGCTTACGCGCCGTGGTGCCACGCGTCGTAGTGCTCGCCGTGCGCTTGCTCGTACGCGAGGTTGCCGTCTTGGCTGTGCGTGCCGGTTTCCGCGTCGTCGCAGTCTTGGTTGTGCGGGTCGATGTGCGAGCGGCAGTCCGCTTGGTTCCGGTCTTGGTCGCGCTTGCCCGCGCCGTAGCCGTCCGCGCCGTTGCACTTCTACCCGTTCCAGTCCTGGTCGAGGCGGTCCTGGTCGTAGCGGTCCTGCCGGTTGCAGTCCGGGTGGTGGAGGTCTTCCGCGGCGCCGTCTTGGTAGCAGCGGTCTTGCGGGCAGGTGCTGCCCGGGTTGCAGTCGCACGCTTCGTGGTCGTAGCCGCACGCTTCGTGGTCGTAGCCGCGCGCTTCGCCGTCGTCGTCGAGCGCTTGGTAGCTGCGCGGGTCGCGGTCGCTTTCGCTGTCCGTTTCGCCGGCGCCTTCACGGTAGCCCGGGTCGACGTCTTGGCGGCGGCGGTCCGGCTCGAACCGCCACGCGCTGTCGCAGACTTGCTGCCGGGCTTCTTGGCAGCGGCCGAGGCCGTCGCAAATGTCTTACCAGTCCGGGTGGTGCGCGCGGCGGAGCCGCTCCTGCCGGTTCCCGCTGTCCGGCGTCCCCCAGCCTTCACGGCCATGGCCTTGGCGCGTGGAGTCTTGTCGCGCGGGCCCGGCGTCTTCGAGCTGTCATCGGTACTCATCGTGTGGCCTTTCTGTAGTCCTGTGTAGGTCGGGTTCCGGACGGTGGGGACGCTCGGCGTGATGCTCATTCCTGACCGTGATACTATCGGTCACCTGCCGGACAGGCGCTGCGACGATCCGCGAATCGCGACTCGGACGCGCACAACACGTAAACCTATTCCCCGACCTCAGATAACTGTCAATCAAAAGCAACCGTTACTGAAAAGTTCCGGCTGATGTTGCAGTTCGGGCGCGAAGCCCGGCCACGAGGAAGCGGTAACGGGATTACCGCTGTCTCCCGACTGCTTCAGGAAACTTACAGACCGGTGCGCCTGGGGCCGCCGGGCAGGACCACTTCGAGATT
Organism: Lichenicoccus roseus; assembly: GCF_005844085.1. GTDB lineage: Bacteria > Pseudomonadota > Alphaproteobacteria > Acetobacterales > Acetobacteraceae > Lichenicoccus > Lichenicoccus roseus. The sequence continues at coordinate 303,420 of NZ_VCDI01000002.1, read as the reverse complement.
GTCGAGAAGGCGGACGCTTCCGAGACGGGCAGCCGCCAGCAGTCGCGCCCCGGGCATCAATTCGGCGGCGGGATGGAGCGAACCGCCATCGACAAGCGCGAGGTATTCGACCGAGAAACCGCGCAACGTGAGATCCTCGCGCGCCGTGGCCAGGCACACATCCACCTCGTCGCCATCGAGGATCGCCTGCGCCAAACGCGACAGGCATCGATACAGCGCCGGCGCCCGCTCACGCTCCTGCTCGCCCAGGAAGCGGTTCCGCGACGACATCGCGAGCCCGTCGGGTTCGCGCAGCGTCGGCACGCCGATGATCGCGACCGGCATGAACAAGGCGTCGACCACGCTGCGTATGACCTGGAGCTGTTGCCAGTCCTTCTCGCCGAAATAGGCGCGTTGCGGCGATACCTGGTTGAGTAGCTTTGTCACCACCGTCGCCACGCCGCTGAAATGGCCCGGGCGCACATCGCCTTCCCAACCCAGGGCCGCACCCTGAGGCACGATCCTGATCTCGTCCCCCGCGGGATACATGGTCTGCACCGACGGCAGCCATGCGAGATCGCAGCCTGCCTGGCGCAGCAGCTCGAGATCCGCACTCTCGTCGCGCGGATAGCGCGCCAGGTCGTCGCTCTGGTTGAACTGCGTCGGGTTGACGAAGATCGATGCCGCCACCGGTGCGCCGCCATGTTGGGCGGCTTCGAGAAGGGAAAGATGGCCGGCATGCAGGGCGCCCATGGTCGGGACGAGTGCCAGGCCAGGCCCCAGAGACGCGATCCCCGCGGCGAGTTCATCCAAGGTTCGTGCGACGTACATACGGGCTCTCGCGAAGTGATCGTTGAGCTCCGGAGGTGCGCGTTCGGGACGCCGGACGCAAGCCGGGATGCGGATCGCGAAGCCCTCGCATACCGGCCGCATCGGCGGACGGCGCTTGATCCGGACCCACAACGTGAAGACATACAGCTGGTCAGGGCAACCAGCCCGGTGCAGCGGGGCATGTCATGCGAGCGGTCATCGAGACGGACGAAGGCGGCACGACCAAGGCCACGATCTTGCCGCCCGCGACAGTGCCGGAGGATGACGAAGCCCGCGCCTGGCTCGAAGCCCAGTCGCTGCCGCCGCTCGTGTCGATGGTGCTGCACGGCCTGTCCGCACGCTGCCCGGTCTGCGGCGCAGGCCGTCTCTATGCCGGCTATCTTCGACTGGTGCCACGCTGCAGCGCCTGCAAGGCGCCGCTCGGTGCAGTCCGCGCGGACGATGCGCCGCCCTACTTCACCATCTTCATCACCGCGCACATCATCATCGCCCTGGTGGTGCTGTCGACACGGTCGAGCAGCTTGCCGATCTGGTCGTTGATCGCGATGCTCGTGCCGTTGACCCTGGTGGTGGCTTTGCTGTTGTTGCGCCCGGTCAAGGGCGCCACCGTCGGCGTGATGCTATCGCTCGGCCTGATCGGCGCCCACCGCGACGGCGCCGACTGAAGCAATGTCCTGCAGAGCCCTGGTCGCGCTCCACCCCATCGCCTGGCCCCACCCCGAGGAGTGCTCATGAAGATTGACGGCATCGCGTATCGCAGCGTCTGGATCGATACCGAGGATGGCTGGTCACTACGCGTGTTCGACCAGACGCGGCTGCCCTGGGCGACAGAGATCCTCCGGCTCACGACGCGCGACGAGGTCGCGCGCGCCATCGCCACGATGCAGGTGCGCGGCGCACCACTGATCGGCGCCGTCGCCGCCTACGGGCTTGCGCTGGCGCTGCGCGCGGACAGCAGCACCGAGGCCCTGGAGCGCGATGCGGAGATCCTTGCGCGCACGCGACCGACCGCCGTGAACCTGCGCTGGGCGATCGAGCGCATGCTGACCAGGCTGCGCAACACCGCGCCGCCGGAGCGCGTTGCGGCCGCCTATCTGGAGGCCGGCCTGATCTGCGACGAGGATGTGGCACAGAACGAGGCGATCGGACGTCACGGGCTGGAATTGATCGAACAGGCCGCCGCCGGCCGTGCGACGCCGGGACGAACGGCACGCGCGAGCCGGACGACGCGCCCCGACCGGGTGAACGTGCTGACGCATTGCAATGCCGGATGGATCGCGACGGTCGACTGGGGCACAGCGCTGGCGCCGATCTACATGGCGCACGATCGCGGCCTCGACGTGCATGTCTGGGTGGACGAGACCCGTCCGCGCAACCAGGGCGCGGCGCTGACCGCGTGGGAACTAGGCCGCCACGGCGTGCCGCATACCGTGATCCCCGACAATGCGGGCGGTCATCTGATGCAGCATGGCGAGGTCGACCTGGTGATCGTCGGCACCGACCGCGTCACCCGCTCGGGCGACGTCGCCAACAAGATCGGCACCTACCTGAAGGCGCTTGCCGCCGCAGACAACAACGTCCCGTTCTGGGTGGCGCTGCCCTCCACCACCATCGACTGGCGCATGCGCGACGGCCTGCGCGAGATCGAGATCGAGCAGCGCGATCCAGGCGAGGTCACCCGCATGACCGGGCGCACGGACGACGGCAGCATCACCACGGTTCAGATCACCCCCGACCACAGCGAGGCCGCGAACCCTGCCTTCGACGTGACGCCGGCCCGGCTGGTGACCGGCCTGATCACCGAGCGCGGACGCTGCGACGCCAACGAGGCAGGTCTCGCCTCGCTGTTTCCGGAACGCGCATGACCGGGCGCAACCTCGCGAGCCTCGGGATGCGGACCCATCTGGCGCTCGCCGTCGCCGCCCTCGCCGGCTGCAGCGCCGCTCCCCGGCAGACGCCGGTCGCACAGTATTCGCATACGGCGGGACCGGTCGGTCCGGATGCACACGTGCCGGATTTCGTTACGCGCAACTTCGAACCGTTCACGCGGGCGGACGCCATGGCGATCGCGTTGCGCGAGTGGCGGCTGTTCGGCGAACCGGTCGATGACGACGACCCCGAGGCGCGGCCCGACCCGGTATCGGCAAGCGTCAAGCCGGAACGGCTCCCCGGGCTTTGGCAGCGCGTCGGGGAATACTGGTGGATCGGCCAGGATCCGTATGAGAGCGAGGTCGACTGGACCGGGAAGCACGACAGCGATGGCCGCGCGTTCGCCTTCCAGGACGATGCCCGCTACGCCTGGTCGGCTGCCTTCATCTCCTATGTGATGCGGGTCAGCGGCGCCGGCGCCCGGTTCCCGTACTCGCCGAACCACGCCACCTATATCAATGCGGCGGCCGCCGGCTCCGCACCGGCGCTGCGGGCGCAGGATCCGTCGCTCTACGCGCCGATGCTTGGAGACCTGATCTGCGCCGGCCGTGGCTCGAGCCGTGTCATCCGCTTCCACAACCTGCCGACACGCGACCTGTTTCCGGCGCATTGCGGCCTGGTGGTGGCGCGCACGCCCGGACAGATCTCGATCATCGGCGGCAACGTCGACGATGCGGTCTCGATGACGCACGTGCCGGTCGGACCGGCGGGGCTGCTGGCAACCGCCGACGGCAACTTCTACGACACCCGCTACTCGTGGTGCGCGGTGCTCCAGGTGATGTACGACGCCGACGCCGAGAACTCCGCCGACGATTGATCGACCCGGGTTCCGGCGTGATGGCGGGATCCGGCTCTCAGCGCTGCCGCCACGGCAGGCCGCTTGCCTTCCAGCCGGCCACGGCACCGCGATGGCCACGCGCATCCGGCGGGCCCTCGAAGCCGTCGGCGACATTATAGACGCGCTCGAAGCCGATGCTGCGCGCGGCCTCGGCTGCCGCCAGGCTGCGGGCGCCGCTGCGGCAGATGAAGTAGATGTCCTGCTCCGGTTGCAAGCCGGCCTGGGTCAGCTGCTGAAGGAAATGCGGGTTCGGCGCGCCGGTGGGAAATGCCTGCCACATGATCAGCAGCACCTGGCGCTGCAGCGGCGCGAGATCGGGCAGGCCGACATAGGTCCACTCGGCATCGGTCCGCACATCGACGAGCTGCGCAGCCGGATCGGCGGCAAGGGCCTCCCAGGCCTGTTGCGGGGCGACGTCCTCGACCATCTCGTATACTCCTGCGTGGGGCGGTCCGGCGGTGGCCGATCCTGCCGTTCCATGGCGTGTGGCGAAGGTGGCTCCTGATGGCTGAAAGCACAAATCGGTCCGCCGTTTCAGGATCATCGGTGCCTCGTCCGGATGCGAACGCAGCCGATGCGTGGCCGGCGGCGCATGGCTGGCGCGACGCTTCTCCGGACATGCTGGCCGCCATCGGTGGCACGCCGCTGATCCTGCTGAAGCGTGCCTCGGAGGCAACCGGCTGCACCATACTGGGCAAGGCGGAGTTCATGAATCCGGGCGGCTCGGTGAAGGATCGCGCGGCGCTCGCCATCATCGAGGCAGCCGAGGCCGAAGGGCGGCTGGAACCCGGCGGCACCATCGTCGAGGGGACCGCCGGCAACACCGGCATCGGCCTTACCCTGGTAGCCAACGCGCGCGGCTACCGCAGTGTCATCGTCATGCCGGAGACGCAGAGCCGGGAGAAGATCGACTTCCTGCGCATGATCGGCGCCGACCTGCGCCTGGTGCCGGCCAAGCCGTTCCGCGACCCCGGCAACTATGTCCATGTCTCCCGCCGGCTTGCCGAGGAGACCGGCGCGGTCTGGGCCAACCAGTTCGACAACCTGGCCAATCGCGAGGGCCATCGACGCGGCACCGCAACCGAGATCTGGCAGCAGACCGGCGGTGCGGTGGACGCCTTCACCTGCTCCTGCGGCACCGGCGGTACGCTCGCCGGCGTCTCCCTCGGCCTGCATGAACTGGCAGCACGCGACGGCAAGCCGGCGCCGCGCATCGTGCTGGCCGATCCGCATGGGTCCGGGCTGTATGGCTGGGTGAAGTCCAACGACCTCGGCGTCAGCGGCAGCTCGATCACCGAGGGCATCGGCCAGTCACGGGTGCCCGGCAACCTGGAGGGGGTCGCCATCGACGACGCGGTGCGCATCGGTGATGCCGAGGCGCTCGGGCAGGTGTTCGACCTGCTGCAGTTCGAGGGCCTGTCGATCGGCGGATCAGCCGGGATCAACGTCGCTGCGGCGATCCACGTCGCCCGATCGCTTGGCCCCGGCCATACCGTGGTGACCATCCTGTGCGACAGCGGCGCGCGCTACCAGTCGAAGCTGTTCAACCCGGCCTTCCTGCGCGAGAAGGGGTTGCCCGTGCCGGACTGGCTCGAAGCAGCCTGACGACTAGCCCCGGGCGCGCCGCACCGACGGCATCCGGCGCCGGACGGTGTCTCGCGGGGTGGTCTCGGCGAACAGCAGCCAGACCATCAGCACGCAGGCCACCCCGGCCGCAGCCAGGATCAGGAACGCCAGCTGCGGCGACCGGTCGGCTGCGAAACCGGCCAGCGTGGTGCTGAAGGTAGCCCCGGCGCCTACCGCCAGGCCGAAGAAGCCCATGCACAGGTTGAAGCGCCCGGTGCCCCGGGTCAGGTCGGCTGTGATCAGCGGCAGCATCACCCCGAAGCAGGCACCGCTGACGCCGTCGAACATCTGGAACAGCACGGTGAGCCAGGGGTCGCTGCTGGTCGCCAGCAGCAGCCCGCGTATCGGCAGGGCCGCGAAGCCGACCAGCATCACCGGCCGCCGGCCAAGCGTCTCCGCCAGCCGGCCGACCTGCGGCGACAGCACCGCCACCACCAGCTGCGGCAGCAGGATGCAGGCGGCGATGATCAGTTCCGCCTGCTGCGGTGCCTCTCGGGTGACACGCCCGGCCGCGAGCGGCAGCATGCCGGCGTTGGAGAGGTGGAACAGGGCGGCGCACACCGCGAAGGCGAACAGCCGGCGGTCGCGCAGCAGGCTGAGCACCGAATGCGAAGCCGTCACCTGGGTTCCGGCATCGTCGGGGTCGGCGGCGGCGGCGGCGTCCGGGATCCTGAGCTTCGGCCGCTCGATCGCCCGCAACGCCAGCAGCCCGGGAAGCGCCAGCGCCGCGCCCAGGAAGAAGGTCGCCCGCGCGGAGACCGCGTAGCCGACGCCACCCATGAGCCCGGCCGCCAGGGCGTTGCCGATCGAGCCGAAGCTGGCATTGCGACCGAGCCGCCGCCCGAGTTCGCCGGGCTCGCCACCCTGCGTCATGCGGGCCGCGACCAGGCTGAGGGTGATTGCGGCGATCGCCGGATTCAGCATGCAGCTGGCGAAGCCGTGCAGGATCTCCGCCCCCATCACCGGCAGGCGCTGCGGGAACAGCACCAGCAGCAGGCAGGAGGCAATGATGGTGACGATCGCACTGGCGGCGGCGACGTGCTTGTTGTGCAGCGCATCGACCAGCGCCCCGGCGGGCACCTGGCTGACCATCGCGGTGATGGTCCCGGCGCTGAGGGCGAGGCCGATCTCGCCCTGGGTCCAGCGCTCGCTGGTGAGGTAGACGGCGATGAACGGCCCGAATGCCGTCTGCAGGTTGGCCACGAAGAAATTGAGCCAGTCCAGACCCTGCTGGCTGCTCAGTCGGAGGGAGCGGAGCCGCACCCTGCTGCTCAGTGCGACTGCTGCTGGGCAGGTTGCGAGGATGGTTCCGGCCGGGATTTCGAACCGGCATGCGGCGCGTCGGCTGGCCGCTCCGGAGTGAAGGCGCCCGGCACCGGATGCAGCGGCGCGGCCGGTTCGGGCTGATGCGCGGCGCCCGCCGATATCTCGACCTGGTGGCCGACATCGACCCGGCTGACCGCCGGGTCCTCGACATCCGAGGCGGCCGGCGTTGGGGATGCGGGCGCAGGGACGGACGAAGCCGGGGCGGCTGGCCCGGGGGCCGCGGGTGCGGCAGTGGGCGCTGCGCCTGCCGGGATGGCAGTCGTCCCGGACCCGGCCACCTGAGCTGCTGGCAGTTTCGCCGTGGACGCAGCCCCTTTGACATTCGCAGCCGGGGTGCCGGGGGCGTCGACGGTCCCCTCGATCACCGTGACCTCCTCGTTGCCGTCGTAGGCCGGCGCGGACTTCACCTGGGCTTCGGTCAGCGGCAGCTGCAGCGGGTCGCGGAAGTTGCGGCCGGCCAGTGCGAAGCGCTCCCAGGCGATGGCGATACGCCGGTTGCCGACGCCGAGGAAGCCACCGACATCCACCACCAGCGCGGCAGGTTCGCCCTTCTCGTCCACCAGCACGTCGATGACGTGGCCGATCTGTCCCTTCTCCTTGCCGATGACGACCCGGTCGATCAGGGCCGCAAGCTTGAACTTCTGCAGCCTGAGGGTCTCCTCCGGACGGACCGGGCGGGTCGTGGGGTGCGCCGGCTGCTGTTCCTTCGGAGCGGTCGTGGGCGCGGCGGTGGCCGGAGGCGCTGCCGCACGGGTGTCGGCGTGACCCGGGTCCGGCGTCGCAGCCGCTGGTCCGGTGGATGCCGGCGCGGCCGAGGCGGGGCTGGTGGATGGGCTGCCGGCGGATACCGGGGAAGGCGATGCGGACCCGGCGGCGGTCGACGACGCCGGGGTAGCGGGGGCCGCTGTCGCCGGGGTGGGACTGCTGGCGGCCGCGGGCCTGGCCTCCGGAGCCGGCGCCGTCCGATCGGGCGCAGCCGGGGACGCCGGAGCCGGCGAGGCATCCTCCGAAGCACCCACGGCCACTGGCAGCGGATCGACGACAGGCGGCTGCACCGGTGCGGGAGCCGCCGGCGGGGGCTCGCTGTCTGCGCGCGGATCCAGCCGGACGATCGCGGGCTCCGGCGGCGGCATGGCGGCAGCCGGCGCCTTCGGATGCGGCACCGAGAGCGTCTGTGCCGTGCCGCTGCCCGCCCACGCGGCACAGACCGGCAGCACCATGACCAGCGGCACCCATGAACGCAGCGCAGGCAGCATGATCATCGCAATCCTTCTGGCGAGGCGATCATCCCTGCGCCGGCCGCCGGCGGCAAGTTCCAGCCGGGGACGGCTGCGGCGAGGGCCCGGCCGCGATGCATCCGGGGCGCCGTCGCCGCGTTCGGCCGGGGCCATCCCGAGACCGTGCCCGAACTGGAATTTAGCATGACCGTATCCGGACCCGCCGACCCTGGACCCGTCGCAGTCGTGACCGGTGCGGCGCGCGGCATCGGGCGTGGGATTGCATCACGCCTGATCGCCGGCGGCTGGACCGTGTTCGGCCTCGACACCGACGCCGGCGGCCTCGCCAGGGTGATGGACGAACATGGCGGCACCGCCGGCGGCTTCCTGCCGATCCCGGCCGACACCGGACGGCGCGAGGATATCGAGCGCGCGATGGCGCAGGTCGAGGCACAGGCCGGGCATCTGGACGGCCTGGTCTGCAATGCCGGGATCATGGCGCGCGCGCCGCTCGAGCGGCTGGATCCGGCGGACTGGGACCGCGTGCTCGCCGTCAACCTCACCGGACCGTTCCTGCTGGCACGCGCAGCGGCCCGCCTGCTCAGGGCGGAGCGCGCCACTGGCAGCGCGGGCGCCATCGTCAACATCGCCTCCACCCGCGCGCGCATGTCCGAACCCGGCACCGAGAGCTATGCCGCCTCCAAGGGCGGCCTCGTCGCCCTCACCCACGCCCTGGCCCTCAGCCTGGGGCCGGACATCAGGGTGAACAGCATCAGCCCGGGCTGGATCGATGTCGGCGGCGCCGAACTCGGCCCGGCCGACCACGCCCAGCATCCCGTGGGGCGGGTCGGCACCGTCGCCGACGTGGCCGGGCTCGCGGCCTGGCTGCTCGGGCCGGAGAGCGGCTTCGTCACCGGGGCCGACTTCGTGATCGATGGCGGCATGACGCGCAAGATGATCTACGTCGAATAGGTGGCTGCAAGGCTGTTACATTGGGAATTGATACGGAGTGTTACCCGGCCTGCCCGCCCCCGCCGGAGGCGGGCTAATGTAACAGCCATCATGGAAACCCTGCCCCATATCCTCATCGTCGACGACGATCGCGAGATACGCGATCTCCTCGCCCGCTTCCTCGAACGCAACCGCTTCCGCGTCACCGCGGCGCGCGACGGCCGCGAGGCGCGCCGCGCCTGGAGCGCCGGACACTACCAGATCGTGGTGCTCGACCTGATGCTGCCGGGCGAGAGCGGCCTCGACGTGGCGCGCTGGCTGCGCAGCCAGGGCAACGTGCCGATCATCATGCTGACCGCGATGGCGGACGAGACCGACCGCATCATCGGGCTTGAGCTCGGCGCCGACGACTACCTGCCGAAGCCGTTCAACCCGCGTGAGCTGCTGGCCCGCATGCGCGCCGTCATGCGGCGGACCGCCGAGCAGATCGAGAGGAAGCCGGAAGGCGACCGCAGCGTGCTGCGCTTTGCCGGCTGGGTGCTGGAGCCGACCCGCCGCCGCCTGCTCAACCCGGACGGTGTCGAGGTGCCGCTGACCGGGGGCGAATACGAGCTGCTGGTGGCCCTGCTCGACCGCGCCAACAAGGTGCTGACGCGTGACATGCTGCTCGACCTGCTGCGCGGGCGCCAGGCCGGGCCGTTCGATCGCGCCATCGACGTCGCCATCAGCCGGCTGCGGCGAAAGCTGGAAGACGACGGCCGCAACGCCCAGGTGATCAAGACCGTACGCGGTGGAGGCTACGTGCTGGCTGCCGATGTCGAACGGGTCTGATCCCGCCCTGACGAACCGGCAGACGAACCGGCCGCTCTGGCTGCTGCTGTTGCGCACCGTCCGGCTGCTGCGCGCCGTGCTGTCGCCGCTCTGGCCGCGCAGCCTGGCCGCCCGCACCGCGCTCGTGCTGCTGGCCGGCCTCGGCACCGTGCAGGCCGCCGGCCTCGCCATCCACGCCCTCGATCGCATCGCACTCGACCGCGGCGAACTCGAGCACGAGACCGGCATGCGGGTGGTGGCGATCTACCGCTCGATCGTCGAGACCGACCCCGGCCAGCGCGACAACGAGGTCGCGCACATGCACCTGCCGAACGGCTTCAAGGTCAGCCTGACGCCGGGTCCGCAGACCGCGGACCTCGATCCGGCCGGCCTGCAGATGCAGCACATGGTGCGCACCAGCCTGCAGCTGATGCCGTTCCCGATGCATCTGCATCCGACGCAGATGATGGCCGGCGCCAACCACGGCAAGCGTCGCTTCGAGGTGTCGATGCACCTGCCCGACGAAAGCCGCTGGGTCACCATCGCCTTCCGGGTGCCGCCGCCCAACCTGTTCTCGTCGCCGACCTTCCCGATCGCCTTCACGCTGATGATCGTGGCGACCGGGGTGCTGACCAACTGGGCGGTGCGCCGGCTGACCGCGCCGGTGCGCACGCTCGCCGCCGCGGCGGAGGCGCTCGGACGCGACGTCAACGCGCCGCCGCTGCCGGAGGATGGGCCGCTCGAAGTACGTACTGCGGCGATCGCCTTCAACACCATGGCGACGCGCATACGGCGCTTCGTCACCGACCGCACGCTGCTGCTGACCGCCATCGGGCACGACCTACGCACGCCGATCACCCGGCTCAAGCTGCGCTCCGAATTCATCGAGGACGACGACCTGCGGCGCAAGTTCACCGCCGATCTCGACGAACTGGAAGCCATGGTCTCGGCCACCCTCGCCTTCGGCCGCGACAGCGCCAACCGCGAACCGCTGGTGGCCCTCGACCTCACTGCCCTGCTCAGCACCATCCTCGACGAGGCGGTCGATGGCCGCCCCGACATCACCAACCAGGTCGGCTTCGCCACCGAGCCGCCGGTGGTCACCATCAAGGCGCGATCGCTGGCGCTGAAGCGGGCGCTGGCCAACCTGATCGGCAACGCCATCGTCTATGGCGGCGGCGCCATGGTGACCCTGAAGCCGCCGGGCGAACTGTCGCAGGAATACGTGACCGTGCTGATCGACGATGACGGGCCGGGCCTTGCGCCCTCCGACCTCGAACGCGTGTTCGAGCCGTTCGTGCGCGTCGAGGCGAGCCGCAACCGCGAGACCGGCGGCACCGGCCTCGGCCTCGCCATCGCGCGCAACATCATCCGCGGCCATGGCGGCGACATCACGCTCGGCAACCGGGCCCCGAGCGGCCTGCGCGCCACGGTGACGCTGCTCGCCTAGGCGGCGCACGGCGAGAAAGCTGGCAGCCGGGCCCCGGCGGTGTCACAAGGGCCGCCGCGACCGGAACGGAAGGCTCAGGCCCTTGATCGAACTTCTCGCGGCCTGGATCACCGGCGTGATCTCGGCCGGCGGCTATGCCGGCGTGGCGGCGCTGATGGCGCTCGAATCCGCCTGCATCCCGCTGCCCTCCGAAGTCATCATGCCGTTCGCCGGCTACCTCACCTCCACCGGACGCTTCAGCCTGCTTGGGGTGGCGCTCGCCGGTGCGATCGGCTGCAACATCGGCTCGACCGTCGCCTACTGGATCGGCGCCACCGGCGGTCGCCGCTTCGTCGACCGCTACGGCGGCTGGGTCCTGCTCGACCACCACGATCTCGACGTGGCGGAGCGTTTCTTCGCCCGCTTCGGCACCCCGGCGGTGCTGATCGGCCGCGTGCTGCCGGTGGTGCGCACCTTCATCGCGCTGCCGGCCGGCATGGCCAGGATGCGGCAGCTTCCTTTCCAGCTCTACACCTTCGTCGGTTCGTTCGTCTGGTGCTACGCGCTGGCAAAGGTCGGCGACCAGCTTGGCCGGCGCTGGGACAGCGACCCGCGGCTGCGCGCGGTGATGCATCAGTTCCAGCTCGTCGTGCTGGTCGTCCTGCTGGCGGCGATCGGCCTTTTCCTCTGGCACAAGCTGCGCCGCCGCCGCCGCGTCTGAGACGCAGGAAGAGCGACGCCGCCGGGCGCGCCGGATCGACCAGATCGACAAGCCGCGCGAACTTCCGGTCGGCCTGCTCTAACGCGACGCCGATTTCGGGGACGAACGGGACGCCGCTCCGGCCGCCTGACACCCCCGCTGGCGCCCCGCCGGCGTTGCCCCGGCAAACCGTCGGCGTCGCGACTGCGTTCCGCCTGCTCAGGATCGGGAGAGCAGCAGCGCAATGACGAAACAGGTCGTCGTGATCACCGGAGCCGGCGCCGGTGTCGGCCGCGCCACCGCGCGCGAGTTCGCCAACAAGGGCTGCGACGTCGGGCTGATCGGGCGGGATCGCGACCGGCTGGACGCCGCTGCCGAGGAACTGCAGGCGTTCGGGGTGCGCACGGCGATCGCGGTGGCCGACGTCGCCGACGAGGATGCGGTCGAGGCGGCGGCGGACAGCATCGAGGCGGCGCTCGGCCCGATCACGGTCTGGGTCAACAACGCCATGGCGACGGTGTTCTCGCCGGTGGCCGAGATCACCGGTGCAGAGTTCCGCCGCGCCACCGAGGTCACCTATCTCGGCACGGTCTTCGGCACCATGGCGGCGCTGCGCCGGATGCGCCGGCGCGGGTCGGGCACCATCGTCAATGTCGGCTCCGCCCTGGCCTACCGGTCGGTGCCGCTGCAGGCAGCCTATTGCGGCGCGAAATCGGCGATCCGCGGCTTCACCGACAGCCTGCGCTCGGAGATCCTGCACGACGGCGACGCCATCTATCTCACCATGGTGCACCTGCCGGCGATCAACACCCCGCAGTTCTCCTGGGCGCTGAACCGTACCGGCCAGCGGGCGCAGCCGGTGCCGCCGATCTACGAACCGGAAATCGCCGCCCGCGCCATCGTATTCGCCGCCTTCCATCATCGTCGCGAGATCTGGGTCGGCTTCTCGACGGTGAGGGCGATCCTGGCCAACCGGGTCGCGGCGGGGCTCGCCGATCGCTACCTGGCCCGCGCCGGCTACAGCGGCCAGATGATGAAGCAGAAGGCGGACCCGGACGCGCCGAACAATCTCTACGAGAGCGTTCCGGGGGCCTACGCGGCGCACGGCAACTTCGACGACCAGGCGCGCACGCGCAGCTACGAGCTGTTCACCAGCCGGCACAAGCTTGGGGTCGGCCTGCTGGCAGCCGGGCTGATCGGGCTGGCGGCGCTGCGAAGCGCGGTCGGCAAGACCGCCGAGCCTGGATCCAAGGCGGTGCCGGGGCCGGGGCCGATGCCGAAGCGGTGCCCGGTGCGCTGGCCCTACTGAAACAGGCCGCCTGACCAGCGCCACCAGCGCGCTGGAAAGTCCGCCCGGGCTTCGGCCCGGACAGCAGCATCGGGGCTTTCGAACAGGGCGAAACAGGTTGCACCGGATCCGCTCATGCGCGCGAGCAGGGCGCCGGGGAGCGCCGCCAGCCTCTGCAGCACCTCGTCGATCGCCGGACAGAGGGCACGCGCCGGTGTCTCGAGATCGTTGGTCAGCCCTCGCAGCCCCTCCGCCAGGGCCGCGGCGCTCGGCCACGATGGCGGCAGCTCCGCCGCCGGGCTGAACTCCGGGGCGCGTGACCGGAACACCGCCGGCGTCGAGACCGCCTCGCCGCAATTCACCAGCATCATGCCGACCTCCGGCATCGCCGGGCCTGGCGTCAGCACCTCGCCGACCCCCTGCATCCGTGCGGGATGCCGGGCGAGGCAGACCGGCACGTCGGCGCCCAGGCCGGTGGCGATCGCGTGCAGCTGGCCATCGGCAATTTCGTGCAGGCCCCAGAACCGGCGCAGCAGCCGCAGCGTCGCTGCCGCATCGGCCGAACCGCCACCGATGCCGGACGCCACCGGCAGATGCTTGTGCAGCACCAGGTGCGCCCCCGGAAGCGACCGCCCCGCCGCTGCCGCCAGCGCCCGCGCCGCCCGCAGCACCAGGTTGTCGGCTGCCGGCCCGGCTTGCAGCTGAGCGGCGAACGGACCGTCGAGCGACAGTCCGATTGCGTCGGCAGGCGCCACCGTCAGGCGGTCGAAGGCACGCGGGAACACCGCGAGACTGTCGAGCAGGTGGTAGCCGTCCGCCCGGCGGCCGGTCACGTGCAGGTAGAGATTGACCTTCGCACAGGCGATTTCCTCGCCTTCCATCGCTGCCGTCATCCGGTCAGGGAACCGAGACCGGCAGCGCGTCCGCTGCACCGACCGGATCGCCACCCTGCTGCGCCGCAGCCGAGAGTGCCGCGCGCAGACGCGCCTCCTGCTGGCGGTCCGGATGCAGGTTGAGCGCCCAGAGCCACTGATCCCTCGCCTCGACATGACGGCCGGCAGACCAGTACGCCACCCCGAGATGGTAGTTGACGGTCGGATCCTCCGGAATCTGCTCGGCGGCTCGCTCCAGCGTACGCACCGCGCCCGGGACGTCGTTCTGTCGATACATCGCCCAGCCCAGGCTGTCGCGGATCGAGCCGTCATCCGGCTTGGCGTCGAGCGCACGCTCGATCATGCGTCGCGCCTGGTCCAGGTCATGATTGCGCTCGACCCAGCTGTAGCCGAGATAGTTCAGCAGGAACGGCTGCTCCGGCGCGAGCGAGAGGGCCTGCTGCAGGTCGGACTGCGCACGTGGCCATTGCCGGTCACGATCATAGGCGGTGGCGCGCGCGAACAGGATCGGCCAGTCGTCGGTCGCGAGCGGCGACATCAGGGCGATGGCATGGTCGTAGGCGGCGATCGCCTCCCTGAAGTGACCCTCGTCCTGCAGCAGGTCGCCAAGCGACTGCAGCGGCTCCGGCCGCTTCGGATACGTCGTCGCCAGCCGGGCCAGGATCGCATGCGCGTCGGCGCGATCGGTGGCGCCGCCGAGAGATGCATCGAGAGCGGCGATGCGCAGCGCCGCCACCGGCGCCAGTGGATCGCCCGGCCTGATCTGCCGCAGCGTGCCGAGTGCCTGCTGGGTCTGGTGCGCGCCGCTCTGCAGGTCCGCGAGCAGCAGGCGCGCCGGCGTCAGGTCCGGCTGCAGGTCCAGGGCGAAGCGCAGCATGAAGCTTTCCGCCTCCTGGCCGCGCGGAGCCTGCTGCTGGATCAGCGTCGCCATCGTCAGGTAGGCGAGCGCCAGCCCTGCACAGGCCGGCCGGGTGGCCCCGCCCAGCCGGGGTGTCGTCAGGGACGAATCCAGGCCGGACTCGGCGATCGCCAGCAGCGGCACCGCCTTGACCAGCGCATGCACCATCCCCTGCGCGATCGCCGGCTTGCCGTTGCGGGCGAGGAAGCCGCCATACTGCTCCACCAGGACCATGTCCGAGCCCGGATACAGCGACAGGGCCTGTGCATACAGGGCAGCCGCCTGGTCGTTGCGGCCGGCGAGGTCGGCGATCATCGCCGCATGCAGCGCATAGACCCCGGCGATCGGGTTGCCCTGGGTCAACGGCACCAGCCGCGTCATCGCGAGATCGGTATGGCCGGCGCCCTGTTCCGCCCACGCCAGCAGCAACGGCTGCAGCAACTGGTTCAGCGGCGTCTTCTCGATCCCGCCATAGCTTGCCTGTGCGCCGGCCCAGTCGCCGGCAAGCGCCCGGGCATTGCCGCTTACCAGCGGGGCGAGCGGGTTGGAGGTGATCAGGGGGGCCAGCCGGACAGCATCGGGACGGCCGGCCAGGGTCGAGAAGATGAAGGCCTGGCTGCGTAGTCCGGGATCGCCGGGGTCGCTGCCGAGCACCTGCAGCAGCCGTCCCGAGGCGGCATCGGCATCGCCGAGCGCTCCGGCCACGACCCCGCTCAGATAGGTGCCGAACGGCGGCGCCGTCGGCTGCGCCGCCGCGGCACGCGCGGTCTCCGGAGCCGCGCGGGCCGACACCGCCAGGATCAGCGCGCCGGCTGCCAGGGCGACGACACGACCTGCGCCGTGTTGCGGGATGCGCCCGGTCTGGCGTGCAGGCTGGCGTCGGACACGGCGTGCGGTGGGCATGGCGCCACGCTACCAGCGCAGCCCCGCTCCCGCTATCCTGGCCTCCCGGCGAAAGAAAGCCGACGGAGTTTGCCGCCGCTTGCCACTCGACCTGACAGTCCCGGACATGCTTGCGCTGTTGCGTCTGCAGATCGAGTGGGGCGCCGACGAGGCGCTCGCCGATGACGCGATCGACCGGCTCGCCGCCCGGCCGGCGATCGACGTGCCGGCCCGGGCGCCGCTGTCCCGGCCGCCACTCGCCTCGACGGCGCCGGCGACCCAGGCCCGGGGACAGCTGTCGCGCGGCCAGGTCGCCCAGGCGCAGGCCGCAGCCGATGCTGCCGACAGCGTGCCGGCGCTGCTGGCGGCGATCCGCGACTTCACCGGCTGTCCACTGCGCGATACCGCCGGACACACCCTGCTGCCCGAGGGCGATCCCGGAAGCGGGCTGCTGCTGGTCGGCGAGATCCCCGACGCCGAGGAGGACCGCGCCGGGCATGCCTTCGCCGGTGCGCCCGGCGCGCTGCTCGATCGCATGCTCGGCAGCATCGGACTGGCGCGCGAGAACATGCTCCGTACGCCGCTGATCCCCTGGCGCCCCCCCGGGGACCGCAAGGTCAGCGCGCTCGAGCTCGCCACCTGCCTGCCCTTCCTGTTCCGGCTGGTCGCCCTGGCCCGGCCGCAGCGCCTGGTGCTGCTCGGCGTTCGCCCGACGCGGGTGTTCGCCGGTGAGGAACAGGCTCTGGCAAGGCTGCGCGGGCGTTGGCGCGAGGTCGCCGTCGCCGGGCTCGACACGCCGGTGCCGGTGCTGCCGATGCGCCATCCGTCGCACCTGCTCGCCAACCCGCTGGCGCGCCGGGAGGCCTGGCAGGACCTGTTGCTGCTGCGTACCACCCTGGATGCAGATCGATCACAGTAGCGTGACGCTGCCGTTGCCGTTGCTGGCAAAGTCCGGGTTGCACCGCCGGGGCGCATGGCTGCCAGTTTGAAATAGGATTGTTTGCCTCGGATCCTGCGACTAGGTCGCCCGGATGCCAGGGACACAGCTATGACGAACCGGGCCCGCGGGGCAGCGATGCTTGCCTCCGCTGCCATCCTGGCCGGCGCGGTCTGCACGCCGGTGCTGGCGCAGCGCCAGGACGACGCCCTGGTCCACGACGCTCCGCGGCGCCTCGATGCCGCCCCGGTGGAAGTGGCTTCCGCCAGCCTGCGTCTCTCCGGCGCAGGGCACGCCGTCGAGAGCATCCCGCTGCCTCGGCCGCTCGACCCAGTCGACGCCGCCCGCATTGCCCGCATCTTCGCGCTGCAGGGCGCCGGCGACCTGGAGCAGGCTGCCCGCGAGACGGCTCGACTTCACGACCGGGTCCTCGTGCCGGACATCCTTGCCGACCGCATGCTGCGCTCCGGCAGCCAGGCACGGGTAGCCGACGTGACGCAATGGCTGCGACGCTGGCCCGACCATCCGGACGCCCCGCGCCTGAAGCGTCTCCTCGTGGTGCAACTGCATCAGCGACCGGCGAACGACAACTCGCCGGGTCAGGTCGTCCCCACGCCGACCAGTACCCTCCCGTATCCCCTTGCGGAGGAGGCCGATCCGGCAGCGTTCATCCTCCGCCGCAACCGGCTGCTCGACCGCACGGTCCGCGAGCGGCTCCAGCAGGGACCCACGGGCGCCCGCAGCGCGCTGCGGCTGGTCCGTCAGACGAACTTCCCCGATCCGCTCTATGCCGCGATGCTGCGTGCCGAGATCGCCCGCACGCAGTTCGCGCAGGGTGAGACCGGCGATGCCCTGCGGACGGCGATGGCGGCGTCCGCAGGGTCCGATGGACGCATCGGCCTTGCCGGGTTCGTCGCCGGCCTCGCCGCCTGGCGGACCGGCGACCGTGCCGGCGCGACGCGTCGTTTCGAGCAGGCCTCCCGCGCCAAACTCACCGCCCCCGGCATCACCGCCGGGGCCGCCTTCTGGGCCGCGCGCGGTCATGCGGCCGCCGGAGACGCCGCCGAAGCACGCGGCTGGCTACGCGAGGCTGCCGCCTACAACCACACCTTCTACGGCCTGCTGGCGTCGCACCTGCTGGAAACGCCGGACGCCGACCCGGCGGCTGCGGCGCCTCGCGTGCTGGGTGAGGCCGATGTCGAGGCCGTCGCCGCCATGCCGGCGGGCCGGAGCGCCTTCGCCCTGCTGCAGGTCGGCCAGCCTGCCCGGGCCGAGGCGACGTTGCGCGCCATGCGGGGCAATGCGCCGCTCCGTGGTGCGGTGGCGCGGGTGGCATACGCTGCCGGCCTGACCGCCCTGGCGACGCAGATCGAGACCACCCTGCCTGCGCCCGGCGGCGCCGGCGGCGCGGACGTCGAACGGATCCACTCCCGCCTGCCGCGCCTGCAACCGCGCCACGGCTTCACGGTCGATCCCGCGCTGGTCTATGCGCTGGCCAGGGTGGAATCCAACTTCGACAACCGGGCGGTGTCGGGCGCCGGCGCGCACGGCCTGATGCAGGTGATGCCGGTCACCGCCCGCTTCATGCAGGACCAGGGCAGCCCCGCCCGGCATCGCGGCGGCAACCTCGCCAACCCCGCGGTCAACCTGGAACTTGGCCAGGACTACGTCATCTACCTGGCCGGACAGGATGGCGTGCGCAGCGACCTCATCCGCCTGCTGGCAAGCTACAATGCCGGGCCGAACGCACTGGCCAGCTGGCATATGGACAGCGAGGGCGGCGATCCGCTGCTGTTCATCGAGAGCCTGCCGAACTCCGAGACGCGCGACTTCGTGCACCGAACGCTGGCCTGGCTCTGGGTCTACGCCGCCCGCATGCAGCGGCCCTCGCCGTCACTGGACACCCTGGCCCAGGGCGGTTGGCCGCGCTTCGACGAGGAGCAACATACCCCCCGCCTCACTCCGGTGGCGCTGCCGCACTGACGTCTCGGCTCCGCTCCGGCTCCACATGCACCCAGCTCGCGACCACGATCGCCAGGGAGCAGACCGCGGCGACCTCGGCCCACAGGAAGACGAACAGGTCGGCGAATACCCCGAGCGGGGCGAAACCGGGCAACGCACCGCGCAGCGCTGGCAGCGCGAAGACGATCGCCGCCACCGCGCTCATCAGCGACGGATCCGGCCGGCGGCGGCGCAGATAGACCAGCGTGCCGATCGAGGCGGCACTGTAGGCCAGCACGATCATGCCGGCATAGCCGGCCAGCGCGAACGCCGTGAAGGCCTCGCTGCGCCGGATATCGAAGCGGATGCGCTCGCGCCCGTCGGCCTCGATGGCGATCCTGGTGCGCAGCCGGTAGCCGAGCACCCGCTGCCAGTCGATCAGGGTGATCGGCAATGCCACCGGCGTATTGCCCGGCACCGACGGCACCAGGAAGCAGCGCAGGGCCAGGGTGGCCCGGTAGCGGTCCAGCGGATAGTCGCTGATGTCGCCGCCATAGAGATCGAGCTCGATCGGCGTCGTCGGCGGCGGCTGGTGGACATGCACCTCGGTGCGTTCGCCAAGGCCGTCATGGGTCGTGAGCAGCACCAGGTTGCGGTCCGGGCTGGCCACGCCGTCCGGACCGGCGACCGGCTCGACCGTCAGCCGGACCTGCATGGCGTCGCGCACCGTGTCGACGCTCATCACCTCGAGATAGAGACGCACCGGACGCAGCGGTCCCGGGTGGGCGGCGAAGCTGCGCTCGGGCGGCAGGTCCAGGCGCTGCGAGCCAAGGAACAGCAAGACGTAGGTGACCAGCGCGACCGCAAGCGCCGCCAGCAGATGCAACGGCCGGCTGACGCGCAACGAGTGGAACGTCTGCATCTTCCGTGTGCTTCCAGAGGAGCCCCGGCTTCAGGCGGGCGCTGGACTTCAACCGTTACAACACCATGCAGGGCGAGCGGACGCAAACAGCCATGCAGCGGGCGATCATCATCGCCTGCCTCGTCGCGGTCCGCCCGATGGACAACCGGCCGCGGGCTACGGCAAGTTAGCGCAATCAAGCCGGTGTGCAGACCGGTCGTCTTCGGGGGAATGACAGGATGAAGATCTCGAACCTGGCCGCATGCCTGCTGGCAGGCGCCATGCTGGCGTCTGGCGCGATGCCGGCGAATGCCGCGACCTACGACCCGCAATGCTTCCGCGCCGCCGCCGCCGCCGGAGCCACGGTGCAGCTGCCGGCGAAGCACGGCCCGTATCGCATCGCCTTCGCCAACGGCTTCATCGGCAACGGCTGGCGGGTGCAGATGATCCAGACCCTGCGCGCCTATGCGGCCCAGCCGGACGTCGCCAAACAGATCAAGGAGTTGCGCATCGTCAGCGTCGGGACCGACGTGTCCGCGCAGATCGCGGCGATGGACAACTTCATCAACGCCGGCTTCGACGCCATCCTGATTGATGCCAACAGCCCGACCGCTTTCAAGCCGGTGCTGCGCCGCGCCCAGAAGGCCGGAGTGCTGATCGTGAGCTTCGACAACACCTTCGATCGCACCGGCAAGGAGACCAACCTGATCCAGGTCAACCAGGACCAGAGGGCGATGGGCCAGATGATGGGTGACTGGCTCAACTCGACCATGAAGGAAAAGAAGTCGGTGCTGGAAGTGCGCGGCGTGCCGGGCAACAGCGTCGACCGCGATCGCCACGAGGGCTTCCGGGCGGCGATGGCGAAGGATCCGGGCGTGCAGATCACCGAGGTGGTCGGCAACTGGGACGACGGCACCGGCCAGAAGGCAGTGGCCGACGCGCTCGCCGTGCATGGCAACTTCGACGGCATCTACACCCAGGGCGGCAGCATCGGCGTGACGCACGCGGTGATGGATGCGGGCAAGGGCTTCATCCCGATTGCCGGCGAAGGCGAGAACGGCTTCCGCAAGCTGATCGTGGCGCACGCCAACGACGGGCTGCTGGGCGACAGTGCCGGACAGTCGCCGGCGCTGGTCGCGGTGGCATTGAAGGCCGCCCTTGCCGCGCTCGATGGCCGCGCGCTGCCGCAGGAGATCGCGGTGCCGATCCCGGAGGCGAACTACAAGACGCTGGTCGCCGGCAAGACCTACTTTCCGGATGTCAGCGACACCTTCTTCGCCGCCAGCGACTTCCCGGTCTGCTCGATCAACCTCGGCGCCAAGGATATCCTGGGCGCCTCCGGCAAATGAGCGATCCGGTGCCGCTGCTCGAGTTGCGGCACGTCGTCAAGCGCTATGGCGCCGTCACCGCCCTCGCAGACGGCAACCTCGCCTGCGGGCGCGGGTCGATCCATGCGGTGCTCGGCGAGAACGGCGCCGGCAAGAGCACCCTGATCAAGGTGATCTCCGGCGTGGTGCAGCCGGACGAGGGCGAGATGCTGCTCGACGGCACGCCGGTGCGGTTCAGCAACCCGCTGGATGCGCAGGCGCGCGGCATCGTCTGCGTGTTTCAGGAACTCTCGCTGATCCCGGACCTGAGCGTCGCCGACAATATCGGCCTGGTTTCGCCACCACGCCGCTTCGGACTGATCGACGACCGCGCCCAGCGCCGGCGCGCCGAGCAGTTGCTGGCACGGGTCGGCGTCGAGGGCATCGATCCGCGCGCGCGGGTGCGGGACCTGCCGCTGTCGCGCCGGCAGATGGTCGAGATCGCCAAGGCGCTCGGCCGGGATCCGAAGCTGCTGATCCTGGACGAGGCGACCTCGGCGCTGACCTCGGAGGATGTCGGCCGCCTCAGCGACCTGCTGCTGCGGCTCAGGCGGGAGGGCATGTGCATCCTCTATATCTCGCACCGCATGCACGAGATCCGGGCACTTGCCGACACCTGTTCGGTGTTCACCAACGGCCGCCATGTCGCGAGCTTCGAGACACGCGCGCATGGCGAGGACGAGATCGTCCGCATGATGATCGGCCGCGAGGTGAGCCAGGTGTTCCCGCCACGTCCCGCCGCTCCCGCCACGCCGCTCGCGCCAGTGCTGAGCACGCACGACCTCGGCTGGGAAGACCGGCTGCGCGGCATCAGCCTCGCGGTGGCGCCGGGCGAGATCCTCGGGCTGGGCGGGCTCGACGGCCAGGGCCAGCGCGAGTTCCTGCTGGCGCTGTTCGGTGGGCTGGGCGGCTGCACCGGCGAGATCCGCGTCGACGGCAAGCCCGTCACGCCGGGCAGCCCGCTTGCCGCGAAGGCGGCGCCGCTCGGGATTGCGCTGATCCCGGAGGACCGCAAGACCGAGGGGCTGATGCTGGCGATGTCGGTCGCCGACAACCTGACCGCCGCCACGCTGTCGCGCTGGCGCCGTGGACCGCTGCTCGACCGGGCTCGCGAGAGGAGTGCCGTCGGCGACATCATCCGGCGCATGCAGATCAAGGCGGTGCCGTCCCTGCCGGTGGCGACGCTGTCGGGCGGCAACCAGCAGAAGGTGGTGATCGGCAAGTGGCTGCTGGACGAGCCGCGCATCCTGCTGCTGTGCGACCCGACGCGCGGCATCGATGTCGGCACCAAGCAGGAGATCTACCGCCTGCTGCGCGAACTTGCCGATGGCGGCTGCGCGATCCTGCTGTACTCGACCGACTACCACGAGCTGATCGGGCTGTGCGAACGGGTGGCGATCTTCTATGGCGGGCGCGTCGTGCGCACCCTCGAGGGCGACGGCATCACCGAGGAGGCGATCATCGCCAGCGCGCTCGATATCCATCCGACGACGCAGCCGGCCGCATGAACGGCTCCGACATCCGGCTGTTCGCCCGGCACAACGCCATCCCGCTGCTGGCCGGCGCAGTCTTTGCCGCAATGTTCGTGCTCTACCTCGCCCTGCAGCCACGCGGGGTCACCGTCGGCACTCTGGTGACGGCCTCGAACAAGGGCGTGCTGCTGGCGCTGATCGCCTGCGCGCAGACGCTGCCGGTGCTGACCGGCGGCATCGACCTGTCGGTGGGCGCCATCGCGGTGCTGGCGAACTGCCTGGCCTCCACCCTGCTTGGCGGCAGTGGCCTTTCACTGGTGGGCGGTGTCGCGGCGACGCTGGCGGCGGGTGCGCTGGCCGGCGGCTTCAATGCGGTCGCCGTGGTATGGGGCCGGCTGCAGCCGATCATCGCGACGCTTGCCACCAGCTCGATCTTCTACGGCATCTCGCTGCTGCTGCGTCCCGACCCCGGTGGCGACATCAACGACGACTTCGCCAGCGCCCTCACCGGCGACATCCACGGCATCCCGACCACGCTGATCATCCTGCTCGCCGTGCTGCTGCTGTTCTGGCTGCCGTTCCGCCGCACGCTGATCGGACGCGGCGTGTATGCGGTGGGCTCGGCGGAGGCGGCGGCCTACATGTCGGGCGTCCGCATCGCGCGCTCCAAGGCCTGCGCCTATGTGCTGAGCGGCGTGCTCGCCAGCCTCGCCGGGCTGCTGCTGACCCTGATCGCCGAGAGCGCGCAGGCCAGCGCGATCCAGGCCGGCGACCTCACGCTGAACGCCATCGCCGCGGTGGTGATCGGCGGCACCTCGCTGTTCGGCGGCATCGGCGGGCTGGTCGGCTCGGTGATCGGCGCCTTCATCCTGCGCACCATCGGCGACCTGCTGTTCGTGCTGGCCGCCTCGCCGCTCTGGCAGCCGCTGTTCCAGGGCCTGATCCTGCTCGCGGCGGTGAGCCTCGGCGCGATCCCGCTGCTGCGCAATCGCAACCGGCTGGAGAGCTTCCGGTGAGCGGCGCCCCTTCCCGCGCCCTTGCCACCCGGGCGGCCTTGGCCAGTCGCATCGACCTGCCGCTGTTCGCTTCAAGCCTCTGCATCCTGGCGATCCTGGCCATCGGCGCCGCGTTCAACCCGAGCGTGGTGTCGCCGCACTACCTGATCCAGCAACTGCAGAGCGCCGCGTTCCTCGGCATCGTCGCCTTCGGCGCCATGCTGGTGATCCTGCTCGGACATATCGACCTGTCGGTGCCCTGGACGGTCGCCGCCGCGGCCATGGTGTCCACCGGTCTCGCCGGGCAAGGCGGGGCGGGCGGCGGTGGCGGCGGCCTCCTCGCCCTGCCGATCGCGCTTGCCGTCGGCGCCGCGATCGGCTTCGTCAACGGCCTCGGCGTTGCCTACCTCCGTATCCCGTCGATGATCTTCACCCTGGGCGTGAATGCCGTGCTCCAGGGCCTGATGGTGCTCTATACCGGCGGCTCGGCACCGCCCTCGACCGCGCCGCCGATCGCGCGCGCGCTGTCCGGCGGCCACCTGATCCCGGGCGTCGCCAACGCCATCCCGATCTGGGCGCTGCTGGGCGTGCTGGTCACCGTGCTGCTGCGCGCCACCCCGTTCGGACGTGCGGTCTACGCGATCGGCAACCGCGAGCGCGCCGCCTACATGTCCGGCATGCCGGTGCGCCGCGTGGTGCTCGGCTGCTTCACGCTCGCCGGCTGCGCCAGCGCGCTCGCCGGGCTGCTGGTGACCGGCTATGCCGGCAAGGCCTACCAGGGGATGGGCGACATCTACCTGCTGCCGGCGATCGCCGCCGTGGTGCTCGGCGGCACCAGCATCATGGGCGGCCGCGGCCGGACCAGCGGCACCGTCGCCGGCACCATCCTGATCGTGCTGCTGCAGAGCATGCTGGCGGTGATGCAGATGCCGGATGCCGGCCGGCAGATCATCTATGGCATGGTGATCTTCGTAATGCTCTTGATCTACGGTCGCGGCCACGTGTTGCGGACTTGAAACGGCCGGCGGGCCCTGGCGGGAGGTTGGGTTGCGGATGCGCTGGACACTGGGGCTGCTCCTGCTCCTCGCCGCCCCCCCATCACTGGTCGCTCCGGGCCTGATCGCTCCGGCATGGGCCGACCCGGTTCCCGATGCCGACCGGGACGCCATACGCGGCGTCATCACCGCGCAGATCCAGGCCTTCAGGCGCAACGACGGACCTGCCGCCTACAGCTACGCCGCCCCCGGGATCCGCGCCCACTTCCCCGATGCGCCGCACTTCCTCGCCATGGTGCGCTCCGCCTACCCGTCGGTGTTCCGACAGCGTTCGTACAGCTTCGGCACGCTCGAACCCGATCCCGCGGAAGCCGGCATCCTGGTCCAGAAGGTCGTGTTCTTCGCGACCGACGGCGGCGCGTCGCAGGCCCTGTACTCGATGCAGCACGAGCCGGACGGGCGCTGGCTGATCGCCGGCTGCGCCCTGATCACCAACGGCCGCGTGGAGATGTGAGCGCGGGTCTGACCCCTGCGCGGCACGCAGGCGCCGTGCGGCATTCCCTGCTGTCGCGCGAGCCGGGCTGGCAGTTCAGCGTGATGCTGGCACTCGACGTGGTCATGCTGTTCGTCGCCGTTCCGGCGCTGACCGCCGGAGAGGTGGATCGCAGCCTGGTCTTCCTGCTGCAGTTCATCCTGGCGGCGATCGCCATCGGCCTGCTGGCGAAGTCGCCGTGGCTGCGCGGGGCGCTGGCGGCTTCGTTCGCGATCCCGCTGCTGGCGCGCCTGCTGCCCGGCCTGCTGCCGCAGGCGACGACGCTCACCATGGTGTTCGCCTACAACGTGCTGGTGACGGCGGCGATGGCGCGCGCGGTGTTCGGGCCCGGCGAAGTCAACCACCACCGGATTGCCGGCGCCATCTTCATCTATCTCAATGTCGGCCTGCTGTTCGCGGTGGCCTATACCGGATTGCAGCTTGCCATTCCCGGAGCGTTTTCCGGACTGGCGGATCACGCGCGGCCGCACCCATCGTCGATGATCCATCTCAGCTTCTCGACGATGACCGCAATCGGCAACAGCGGGATCACACCGCAATCGCCGTTTGCCGCCAGCCTGTCGGACCTGCAGACCATCGTCGGGCAGTTGTTCCCGGCCATCCTGCTGTCACGGCTCGTCGGGCTGCATGTTTCCCGAAGTCGCTAGGCGAATGGGGGTCGGTTGGTGTCGCCTTTCGAAATCAACTAGCGTCATGCCGGTCTGAAGGAGATCCGCGACTTGGATGCAGCAGCCGCAGCGGCCAGTTCCCTCGCCGATCTCCACAGCCGTCGCATGCATGCGCTTCTGGAGGGGCTCGATATCTCCGGCACCAGCGGGCTGGAGTTCGGCGCGCTGCATAATCCGATCATGCACAAGCCGACGGCCAGCGTCCTGTATGTCGACCATGTCGACACCCAGGCGTTGCGTGCGAAATACGCCGCGGACCCGAATGTCGATCCCGGCCGCATCGTGGCGGTGGACATCGTCTGGAACAGCGGCACGCTCGACAGCGCCTGCAACGGACGCCGCTTCGACTATGTCGTGGCGTCGCACGTGATCGAGCACATACCCGACCTGGTCGGCTGGCTCGGGCAGTTGAAATCCGTGCTGCGCCCGTCCGGCACGGTGCGGCTGATCATTCCGGACCGTAACTACTGCTTCGATTACCGCCGCGAAACCAGCTCGGCGGCGGATGCGATCCTGGCCGCCCGGGACGGCATCATGATGCCCGGACCGAGGCAGATCCTCGACTTCATGCTGCAGTATGCGCCGCGCGACGTGGGCGAGGCCTGGCGCGGCCAGCCGGGCTCGGATCCGCTGCCGACCCGCCAGAACTACGACTGGGCGATTGCCACCGCGGAGGACGCGGTGTCGAACGGCGCCTATCATGACGTGCACTGCTGGGTGTTCACGCCGCTGGCGTTCGCTCGCCTGATGCGCCAGCTGGCCACATACGGGCTGATCGGTTTTGCCTGCACGCGATGCACCGCGACCGCCGAAGGCAGCCTCGACTTCTTTGTCCACCTGATGGCGACCGACGATGCAGGCCTGATCGCCGACAGCTGGAACTGGGCGGTCGCGCAGCATCAGCCGCAACCCGCAGATCTGCCCCGCCAGGACTTTCACGACCGGGAGCTTGTCGCACGGCTGAAGGCCGAAATCTCTGCGCTGCGCGCTTCGACGAGCTGGCGCGTGACGGAGCCGTTGCGCCGCCTCGTGACACGCTTCAGATAAGAGCTGCCAGCGCCTCGAAGGCCTGGATCTTCTCCACCGGAACCAGGGCCTGGTTCCAGGCCTGCATGTCGAATTCGAGTTCGGCGCTGCGGACGGCAGGTCCCTTGGCCTGCAGCCGGTACGGAACATAGCGGCTGGCTGCCACGAAGCGGTTCAGCCAGACGAAATCCGCCGCCTGCAGAACCTCGAGGAAGATCACCGGGCGATAGAGCCGGACGATCCAGCGCGCTCCCTTCAGGACCGCCGCCTCATGGCCCTCGACATCGATCTTGATGACCGAGACTTTCCTCCAGCGATAGCCGGACAGAAGCAGCGCGCGGTCGAGACGCCTGACCGGCACCGTATCCTGCCTGATGTGGCTCGACTTGAAATGCGGGTTCAGCGACGCGCTGGTCTCGACCAGGCCGTGATCGTCGGGCGGGATGTAGAGGTTCGCCGATCCGTTGCGGTCACCGATCGCCTGCCCGGAGAGGCGCACACGAGCGGCCACCCCGTTGAGGTCGGCGTTCCTCTGCGCGATCGCCCGGATCGCCTCGACCGGCTCGAAGGCAAGCACCCGGCTGCGCACCTCGGCGCTCGCCGCAAGCAGCGTGTAGAAGCCGGTGTTGCACCCGACATCCATGAACAGGCCGGGCCAGCGCCGGACCGCGGCCACCAGGAATTCCGGCAGTGGACGCTCGAACTCCGTCCAGCCGTGCTCCTCGACGCTGTTGGCGATCTGGTCGTGCCGGCCGCTGTTGTCGAACTTCAGCACCAGGTCGGGCCGGCTGCTCGATGCGCGCGTCCGCTTCCCGCCTTCGGCATCCCGGTGATCCATGAGGCGAAGGTTCCTTTGCAGGCCTACAGGTAGTAGCGCCACACGATCGCCCGCACCACGAGGGCGATGGAGAAGGCCGGGACGATGCACAGCACGATCCGGATCGTCGCGCGGAGCCTTGAGGCCGGCATGCGCAGGCGTGGCAGCACCAGCGGCGACAGCAGGGCCAGCGGCAGGAAATACCGCCCCTGCACCCCCTCGATGAACCGGGCGCCGGTGGGGGTCCAGCTCAGATACTGGAAGAACAGGATCGCGAGGCAGGCAGCCGCGATGCAGCACGCCACGGCCAGGCGTACCCGTCCCGGCAGGGCCGGCAGCTCCTGCGGACAGCTCGAGGCGAGTGCTGCAAGCAGCACCGCACCCGCCGCCGCATAGTACGGCAGCGGCAACGGCGTATCGAGCCAGCCCAGCACGCCGATGAACTCGCGTCCCCAGTTCAGCCCCGCATGGACATCGTCCGCGATGCTGTTGGCGACCACTTCGGGAAACCGCCAGGGGGCTGCACCGAGCGCATGCAGCTGGCGCGATATCGCGACGGCCGAAGCCGGGAGCTGGCTCCAATGGCGCGCGACCACCGACCAGCACACCGTCGGCAGGATGACGGCGGCGAAGGCGGCCAGTCGGCGGCGCATCGAAAGCGCCGGCGGCGCAAGCAGGATGCAGGCGACCGGCAGGTAGGGCGGTCGCGCCATCAGGACCAGGGCGAGTGCGAGGCACGCCACGACCAGGCCCCGTCCCTGATGGCGAAAGACGGCCCGCAGCCGGCTGGCGGCGAGCGTCGCCAGGGCGATCATCGGACCGTCCTGCGACACCGACGCGAACAGGGCGAGCGGCATCGGCAGGCACAGCAGGGTGAACAGGAACGGCGCCATCTCCCCGGCCCCGGCGATCGCCAGGACGGCGATCGCGATGCTGGACGCACCGGCCACCAGGCGCGCAAGCGCCAGCGTGCGGGGCACCGAGAGCCTGGTGATGCGGCCCACATCGAT
This sequence comes from Lichenicoccus roseus, assembly GCF_005844085.1. GTDB lineage: Bacteria > Pseudomonadota > Alphaproteobacteria > Acetobacterales > Acetobacteraceae > Lichenicoccus > Lichenicoccus roseus. Next base: position 275,141 of record NZ_VCDI01000002.1, on the reverse strand, counting down.
GGCGATCGCCGCCGGCCCATACAGCACCGGCGGGTAGATCGCGGTGTTCGGGAACGGCACCTTGCCGCGCCCCGCCGGCTTCCAGGCGATGGCGCCGGCCGCGTCCAGCATCGGCCTGTTGACCTTGTGCTCCGGATGGAACCTGATGCCGTCGAACAGCGCGCCTGCGGCCGGGATTGCCCGGTCGATCCGGCCACCGGTGGAGCCGTCCGGTGTCGCGGTCGCCACCAGGGCGCCCAGTGCCACCTGGTCGGCCCGCTCGAACTGGGTGAGTTCGTCGGCGGCCTGGAACGGCGGCATCAGCAGCGCGAGGACGATCACCGCCATCGTCGCGTAGGCGCAGAACAACGCCGCCAGCAGGTCCGGGCGCTTCGACAGGGTGCCCAGGGACATGGCCATCCGTTCAACCTCGACAGCAACCCTGCCGGCGCAGGGCTGGCCAGGATAGCCCGAACGCCATCACGGCCGACAGGCGGGCCGGGCCTGCTACATGCCGTTGCCGCCGGCGACCAGCAGGCACTCCCCGGTTATCCAGCTCGCCTCGTGCGAGGCAAGGAAGGCCACCGCGTTGGCGATGTCCTCGGGCTGCCCGGCGCGGCGAAGCGGCGTGCTGGCCACCGTGGTGGTCTCGAACTCACCGCCGGCGAGACCGCCGGACACCGTGCCTTCGGTGATCACGAAGCCCGGGTTGATGCCGTTGACCCGTATCCCGCGCGGCGCGAGTTCCTTTGCCAGCGAGCGGGTGATCGCATCCACCGCCCCCTTGGTGCCGACATAGACCGAGGCGCCCGGTGGGGCGAGCGTGCTCACCACCGATCCGATATTCACCACGCTGCCGCCCGACGACGGGAACAGCGCCAGCGCGGCCTGCGTCGCCAGCAGCACGCCGAGCACGTTGGTGTCGTAGTGGCGCCGGAAGTCCGGCACCGAGACGGTTTCGAGCGGGCCGAAACCATAGACGCCCGCGTTGTTGACCAGGACGTCGACGCGGCCGTATCGCTCCCGGACCGTCTCGAACAGCCGGGCCATATCGTCCTCGCTCGCCACGCTGGCCGCGATCGCGACCGCCTTGCCGCCGGCGGAGACGATGCGGTCCACCACCAGGTCGGCGCCTTCCCGGCTGGAGGCGTAGTTGACGACGACGACGGCGCCTTCCGCTGCAAGCCGTTTCGCGATGCCGGCGCCGATGCCTTTCGATGCGCCGGTGACGACGGCGATGCTGTCCGTGAACCTTGCCATGACGACCAATCTCCAGGTTGCGGCGCTCGCACAGCCAGAAGCGAGCCGGGCATCGCGAGCCGCCGTCGGCAGCACGTGGTCGGTGGCAGGGTGATCCGGAAGCCACGGAAAGTACTCAGGCGCCGGGCCGATGCGGCGCAGTTGCAACCCTCTCAGACAGTCTCGGGGAGATTGTACGGCGTCGCGATCTGCACCCCGGAGCGCGGCGCGGACGTTGCCGCCGGCAGGGCGCGGTGGGCGCGCATGATCTGCTGGCAGGCAGCGCGCATGTCCTGGCGCAGGTCGTGATGCAGCACCGCGCTCAACCTGCCGGCGTGCAGCAGCGCGATATTCTCGGCATCGAGATCGTGACCGATGAAGACGCGACAGCAGCGGCCGGCAGCCACGAAGGCGTCCAGCAGCGCCGTGTTGCCGCCCCCGATTGAATAGACCGCCTCGATCCCCGGGTGCCGGGCAAGCGCCGCGCGGGCGAGCAGGCCGGTCTCGCCATGGTTGCCGTGTCCCTCGGTGATCGTCACGATGCCGGGAGGCGGACGGCGGCGGCCGATGGCGTGCCGGAAGCCGGCCTCGCGCTCCTCCTCGCCGTGGAAAAGGTTGCTGCTCAGGCTGACCAGGATCTCCGCCGGCGCGTCGCCGAGCCACTCGCCGAGCAGGTAGGCGGCGGTCTCGCCGGCAATGCGGTTGTCGATGCCGACATAGGCGGTGCGGGGTGACGCCGGCAGGTCGGTCACCAGCGTCACCACCGGGATACCGGCCCGCGCCAGGGCAGCAACGGATGCGACGATCGCCTCGTCGTCGCGAGCCTTGAGCAGCACGCCGTTGCTGCCGCGGAGCGCGATGCGTTGCAGCATCGATGCCATCCCGGCAGCCGGCATGGTCTCGTGCGTCTGGTAGCGGCAACGGAACAGGGCGGGGTGCAGGCCCGGCAACTCCGCCTCCAGCGCCGCGCGCACCGCCTCGGTGAACCGCGGCGGCGCTTCCATCACGATGTCGATGATGAACTTGCGTCCGGCGAGGCCGAGCTGCGTGCTCTGCCGGTCGAGTTCGCGCAGCGCCTGCTCGACCCGGCGCGCGGTATGGGCGCGCACGCCGGGACGGTGGTTCAGCACCCGGTCCACGGTGGCCTCGCTCACCCCGGCCTGCAGGGCGATATCCTTGACCAGGTAACGGTTCGACAGGATACGCCTCCGCGAGCAGGGCGGTCAGTCTGATGGTTTTCTGAGGGATTGCCGAGGGGCGGAACGGGGTCCTGCGGACGTATGGCTCGACAACCGCGAACGAGCGCCAGGAGCAGACGCCATGGAAACCGAACTTGCCGGGAACCGCCGCCGCCGTGGCTGGCTGCGGGAGACAGATTGCGACATCGAGGAGTTCGCACGCCAGCAATCGCGTATCACCGAGGCCGCCGACTATCCGCATGCCATCGAGATCGCCGGCAACGTGCCGGTGTATGACGGCGACCTCGTCCGCCGCGCCGCCGGCAAGCCGCAGGCAAGACAGGCGCTGCAGGCCGAATGGGCGGAGGCGATGACCGCCGGTCCCGGCATCGTCGCCTTGCGGAGCGCCTTCGCCGATCACGGGGTGATCGACGCCGCCACCGTCCGCTTCGACGAGATGATCGCGGAGGAGCGCGCGGCCGGTCGCGTCGCCGCCGATCACTTCGCCAAGCCCGGCGCCAATGACCGGGTCTGGAACGCGCTGGAGAAACTGTGCCTGCGGGACCCGGCGCTGTTCGCGGCCTACTACGGCAACGACGCCATCGCGATGATCAGCGAGGCCTGGCTCGGGCCGGCGTACCAGGTCACGTCGCAGGTGAACTGCGTCAATCCCGGTGGCGCAGCACAGTCGCCGCATCGCGACTACCATCTCGGCTTCCAGTCGCCGGCGGAGATCGAGCGCTATCCGGCGCATGTGCACCGGCTGTCGCCGCTACTCACACTGCAGGGAGCGGTGGCGCATTGCGACATGCCGCTGGAGAGCGGGCCGACGCTCTACCTGCCCTACTCGCAGGGCTACGAGGCGGGCTATCTCGCCACCGGCAGGCCGGAGTTCCGTGCCTGGTTCGAGGCCCACCATGTCCAGCTGCCGCTGCGCAAGGGCGATGCGGTGTTCTTCAACCCGGCGCTGTTCCATGCCGCCGGGCACAACCGCTCGGCCGGTATCAGGCGCATGGCAAACCTGCTGCAGGTCTCGTCCGCGTATGGACGGGCGATGGAGACGGTCGACCGCACCCGAATGAGCCATGCGCTGTATCCGGCGCTGCTTTCCCTGCGCACCGCCGGCGCACTGTCCGACCGCGAGGCCGCCCATGCGGTCGCGGCCTGCGCCGACGGCTACGCCTTCCCGACCAACCTCGATCGCGATCCGCCGGTCGGCGGGCTGGCGCCGGAAAGCCAGGCGGCGCTGATGCTGCGCGCGCTGTCGGCGGGCTGGACCGCTGCCGCCTTCGACGAGGCGCTCGATCGCCAGGCGGGCAACCGGCTGAGCTGAGCGCTCAGCCGCCTTTCCGCAGCGGGCGCCGGTAGCGCAGGCCGGCGCCGGTGAACCCGTTCGCCAGGCAGAAGGCGTCGAGATCGGGCTGATCCCCGGACACGGCCATGTCCAGAGTGTCACAGCCGGCGGTGCGGGCCGCCTGCGCCGCCGCCTTCAGCAGCAACCGGCCGATGCCGCGCCGGCGCTCGTCCGGCGCGACCAGGAGCAGGCTGATCCCGGCCTGTGGCGCCGGCGACAGCAGCGTGCGATGCCAATGCACCACAACGACGCCGCTGGGCGGTCCCCAGGCCAGCGCAACCAGGGCGGTTCCGGTCGATTGACGGATTGCCTCCAGGCGCTGTGCGACCTCGTGCGGCGGCAGGCTGATGCCCACCTGGGCGAGCAGCTCGGACAGGCCGGCCGCCTCCTGCGCTCCGGCGGCGCGGATCTCCATGCCGTAGCGGTTGCTCAGGCGGACGCCCTCGCCGATGCGAACACCACGCCGGGCATGCCGGAGCCGGTCGCGGACAGGCGGTCGTGACCGGACGCTGCCATTCCGCACACAGGGGGGGCGGGCAAGCCGGACCGGCCGGCACCGGACGCAGGCGCCTCGTCCGGACCGAAGGCCAGCAGCTCGACCCGGACGAACCTGCCGTCATCATGCATCGCGACAAGCTTTCGGAGGGTCACCGAAGATCAGTTCTCCGCCAGCTTGGTCCGGCTGGCGCGCACCCGCTGGACGCGGCGGCCATCCATTTCCACCACCTCGAACATCCAGCCCGAGAAGGCCACCTTGTCGCCGACCGCCGGCACCCTGCGCAGCAGGGCGAGGATCAGGCCTGCCAGTGTGTGGTAGCTGCCCTCCGCCGGCAGGTCGCCCAGCAGCAGCCGGTCCTTCACCTCGTCGGCGGCGAGCGTGCCATCGAGGCTGACGACGCCGTCGTGCACATGCGTCGGCACCGGCTTGGCGCCCGGCTCGGCATGGTCGCCGACGATGGCGGCGAATACGTCGGCGCTGGTGACGATGCCCTCGAAGCTGCCGTACTCGTCGAGCACCAGCAGCAGCCCGATCGGCAGCCCGCGCAACCGCTCCAGCGCATCGAAGGCGCTGATCGTCTCGGGCACAACCTGCGGCGCGCGCATCAGGGCGTCCACCGAAAGCTCGTGGCCGTCGAGCATCAGGTCGAGCGCGTCCTTGACCAGGATCACGCCGACCGGGTTGTCGACATCGCCGTCACAGACCACCAGACGGGTATGGATGCCGGTCTTCAGGGCCGCCACGATCTCCTCGCGGCCGGCCTGGCGCTCGAGCCACGACAGCTCGTTGCGCGGCGTCATGATGGCGCGCACCGGCCGGTCGGCGAGGCGGAGCAGCCGCTCGATCATGTTGCGCTCCTCGTGCTCGAACACCCCGGCCTGGGCGCCCTCGGCGAGCACGGCGCGCAATTCCTCCTCGGTCACCGTCTGGCGCGGCTCGCGCCTGATGCCGGCCAGCCGCAGCACCAGCGAGGAGGATCGGCTGAGCAGCCATACCGCCGGTGTGGCGACGCGCGACAGCACCACCAGAGGCAGCGCCAGCCTCGCCGCGATGACCTCGGGTCGACGCAGCGCAAGTTGCTTGGGGACCAGCTCGCCGAGCACCAGCATCAGGGCGGTGATGACGATGACCACCAGCGTCAGCGCCAGCTGGTTGGCGAACGGCCGCAGCACCGCTACACGCTCCAGGTAGGGCGTCAGCGAGGAGGCGATGCGAGCGCCGCCGAAGGTGCCCTCGATGATGGAGACCAGGGTGATGCCGACCTGGACGGTCGGCAGGAAACGCTGCGGGTCCTCGGCCAGCTTGCGGGCACGGTCGGCGCCCGGCACCCCGCGACGCTCCAGCACGGCGAGCCGGGGCCGCCGGGCCGAAATCAGCGCCAGCTCCCCCATGGCGAAGACGCCGTTGAGCAGCACCAGCAGCAGGACGAGAAAAACGGAGAACAGCATGTCCGCATCCTATGGGTGCGGGCAGCTTCAGGCCAGCAAGTGGGCACCGGTTGGCGAGGCGCCCCGTCCTGTGGGGCGCCTCATCCTGCGGAGCCGCGCCCCGGCCAGATCAGTCGGCGGCGTCGGCGGTCTCGGAGGCGACGCGCTTGACCACCGGAGCCTTGGCCGGCTTGCGCGCCTTGATCTCCTCCATGGCCTCCTCGACGTGCTTGCTGAACACGTATTCCGCCGGGCGCTGGTTCGCGAGCGAGATCTCGGGCGCCATCTCGCCTTCGGTCTGCGGGCCCTTCAGCGCCACCTTGAGGATGTGCAGCGGACGCTTCACGGCGTCCATCACGGCGGTGGACTCGTAACCGGAATGCACCATGCAGTCGGCGCACTTCTCGTAGTTGCCGGTGCCGTACTGCTCCCAGGCGGTGTCGTCCATCAGCTCCTTGAAGCTCGACGCATAGCCCTCGCCGAGCAGGTAGCAGGGGCGCTGCCAGCCGAACACGTTGCGCAGCGGCTTGCCCCACGGGGTGCAGTGGTAGGTCTCGTTGCCGGCCAGGAAGTTCAGGAACAGCGGCGACTGTGTGAACTTCCACTTCTTCCCCTTGCCGTAGCGGAAGATGTCGCGGAACAGCTGCTTGGTCTTCTGGCGGTTCAGGAAGTGGGCCTGGTCGGGCGCACGCTCGTAGGCGTAGCCGGGGGCGGTCATGATGCCGTCCACACCCATCGCCATCACCTCGTCGAAGAAGTCGGCGACCCGCTTGGGGTCGGCGCCATCGAACAGGGTGCAGTTGATCGAGACCCGGAAGCCGCGCGCCTTCGCCTTCTTGATGGCGGACACCGCGCGATCGAACACGCCGTCCTGGCACACCGACTGGTCGTGCATGGTCTGGTCGCCGTCGAGATGCACGTCCCAGGAGAAGTATGGATGCGGCTGGTAGTCGTCCATCTTCTTCTCGAGGAGCAGCGCGTTGGTGCACAGGTACACGTACTTCTTGCGCGCCAGCAGGCCGCTGATGATCTGCGGCATCTCCTTGTGCAGCAGCGGCTCGCCACCGGCGACCGCGATCACCGGTGCGCCGCACTCGGTGTCGGCGTCCAGGCACTCCTGGACCGACAGGCGCTGGTTCAGGATCGGAGCCGGGTAGTCGATCTTGCCGCAGCCGGCGCAGGCGAGGTTGCAGCGGAACAACGGCTCCAGCATGAGCACCAGCGGGTAGCGCTTGCGTCCCGACAGGTGCTGCTTGACGACATAGGCGCCAACTCTCACTGCCTGCATCAACGGTACGGCCATTCGAACTCCGCTCCTGTGCCGGCGCGCATGGCCGGACTGCTGGCGGCACCGGGGCCCCGGGCGCGACAGCATTGTTAACCCAGTCTAGGTAGGACAGTGTCTTGGTAAGTCGATCGGTGTAAGTCCGGGCTCGTTCTTAAACTAGGGGTGCGGCGTCTCACAATCACCGGCAATCCAGATGGCACACAGGGGTCTGTGGCAATACCGCAACAGTATTCCAGGCGTGTCTGGCAAAACCAGGGTGGTTGTGTCTAGAAACGCTATCGGACATCGCTCGAATCCGGTGCCAGAACGTTGGCCAGAACCGAATGGCAGCTTCACGAACGAACGGAATGGCCGGGCTGGATACGGTGTTTGACATGATAACTGCGGGCACGAGAGGGAACTGACCGATGGACCACAAGCACCCCGCGACACCCTCTCCCGGCGCCGCGTCCCCTGCTTCCGGCCACGCTCCTCAGGACCGCACCCCGCGTGACGGCAAGCTGCGTCCGGTCGAAAGCGGCGTGGGTCGCAACGCCGACGGCAGCCCGCGTACCCCCCTGCTCGACCGCATCCGCTCCCCGTTCGACCTGCGCAACCTGTCCGCCGAGCAGCTCGCCCAGGTCGCCGACGAGCTGCGCGCCGAGACGCTGGACACCGTGTCGACCACCGGCGGGCACCTCGGAGCGTCGCTGGGGGTCGTCGAGCTGACCGTCGCCCTGCATGCGGTGTTCGATACCCCGCGCGACCGGCTTATCTGGGACGTCGGCCACCAGACCTACCCGCACAAGATCCTGACCGAGCGCCGCCACCGCATCCGCACGCTGCGCCAGCCAGGCGGCCTGTCCGGCTTCACCCGCCGTTCCGAGAGCGAATACGACCCGTTCGGCGCGGCGCACTCATCGACCTCGATCTCGGCCGGCCTCGGCATGGCCACCGCGCACGACCTGCTGGCGCACGAGGACCCGGCGCTGAAGGACCGGCACGTCATCGCGGTGATCGGCGACGGCGCCATCTCCGCCGGCATGGCCTACGAGGCGATGAACAACGCAGGCTCGTCCGGCGCCCGCCTGATCGTGGTGCTGAACGACAACGAGATGTCGATCGCACCGCCGGTCGGTGCCATGAGCAACTACCTGTCGCGGCTGATGTCGTCGCGTTCGTTCCTGAACCTGCGCGACTTCGCCGGCCGCGTCGCCAAGCGGCTGCCGCAGCCGATCGAGCGCACCGCCAAGCGCGCCGACGAATTCGCCCGCGGCATCCTGACCGGCGGCACGCTGTTCGAGGAACTCGGCTTCTACTACGTGGGTCCGATCGACGGCCACAACATGGACCACCTGCTGCCGATCCTGCGCAACCTGCGCGAGGCCGACGAAAAGGGTCCGGTGCTGCTGCACGTGATCACCCAGAAGGGCCGCGGCTATGCGCCCGCCGAGGCGTCCGGCGACAAGTTCCACGCGGTATCGAAGTTCAACGTCGTCACCGGAGAGCAGACCAAGGCTCCTCCCGGACCGCCGACCTACACCTCGGTGTTCGCCCAGGGCCTGCTGGCCGCCGCCGAAGCCGACCCAAGGATCGTGGCGATCACCGCCGCGATGCCCTCCGGCACCGGGCTGGAGAAGTTTGCCAAGAAATATCCCGACCGCTTCTTCGACGTGGGCATCGCCGAGCAGCATGCGGTCACCTTTGCCGCGGGCATGGCGACGGAGGGCATGAAGCCGTTCTGCGCCATCTATTCGACCTTCCTGCAGCGCGCCTACGACCAGGTCGTGCATGACGTGGTGCTGCAGAACCTGCCGGTGCGCTTCGCCATCGACCGCGCCGGGCTGGTGGGAGCCGACGGCGCCACCCATGCCGGCTCGTTCGACCTCAACTACCTCGGCTGCCTGCCGAACATGACCATCATGGCGCCGTCCGACGAGCTCGAACTGCTGCACATGACGGCGACTGCCGCCGCCTACGACGCCGGCCCGATCGCCTTCCGCTATCCACGCGGCAATGGCAGCGGCCTGGTGTTGCCGGCTGCCGGCGAGATCATCGAGATCGGGCGTGGCCGGGTGCTGCGCGAGGCAGGCCGGCAGAGCGGCCGCGAGAAGGGCGGCATCGCGCTGCTCAGCCTCGGCACCCGCCTGGACGACGTGCTGCGCGCCGCCGACGAGCTGGCCGCCCGCGGCCTGCCGCCGACGGTGGCCGATGCCCGCTTCATGAAGCCGCTCGACACCGCCCTGATCGAGCAGCTGGCCCGCAACCACGCCGTGCTGATCACGGTTGAGGAAGGTGCGGCGGGCGGCTTCGGCGCCGCGGTCATGCACCACCTTGCCCATACCGGCCTGCTCGACAACGTCCGGTTCCGGCCGATGACGCTGCCCGACACCCTGATCGACCACAACACGCCGGCGGCACAGATCGCCGAAGCCGGCCTCTCCCCGCGTCATGTCGTCAGGATGGCGCTTCGTGCCCTTGGGGTGCCCGACGAGGCGGCGGAGGGGTTGTCGGTAGGACGCTCCGGCCCGACATCGTACTGATCATGCGCCGGATCCCCGCCCTCGTTGCGCTCGGCCTGGGCGTGCTCTCCTTGTCGTCTCCTGAACCGGCGGCGGCGCAGGATGCGTCTGCCGCGGTAGCCCCGATCACCCGGCTGTATGCGGCGCTGACCCAGACCGAGCAGCATTCCTCGGAGCCCTTCACGCAGCGGGCGCAGGCGCTGGCTCCGGTGGTCGACCAGGCACTCAGCGTGCAGACCATCCTGCAGAGCTCGGTCGGGCTGCGCTACAGGACGCTGCCGGCCGATCAGAAGCAGGAGCTGCTGCAGGCGTTCCGGGACTTCACCATCGCGCGCTACGTCTCGAACTTCAGTGGCAACGGGGACACCCTGACGGTGCTGCCGGGTACCCATCCTTCTCCCTATGGGTCGGACCAGATCGTGCAGACGCAGATCTCGAGCGGCGGCGGGGCGCCGACCGAGGTCGACTATGTCATGCGGCATTTCCCGCAGGGCTGGCAGGCGGTGGATGTGCTACTCGACGGCCACATCAGCCAGGTCGCTGTACAACGTTCCGATTTCGGTTCGACCCTGTCGTCCGGGAGTGCTATGCCCCTGATCGAAAGCCTCAAAAAGAAGACACAGAGCTTTTCCAGTAGCTGACTGGGCTGAACCCAAGCCTGAACCGGTGCCTTACCCCTGCATGTTCTGCCTTTGTCGAAACTGCCCATGAGTGCGTTGTCGCACCCGCTTGTGGCGCTTGCAGCTGCCGCAAGCGCAGTTGCGGCGTTCGGCTGCGCGCAGGCCGCCGCGGGGGCCTGGATGGTGCACCGGTTCGACGCCTTGACCCGCCGTGCCGCCCTCTCGGCGAGCGCGCTGACCGAAGCGGTGCTGCCCGCGGTGACCGTGCTCAAGCCGCTGCATGGCGACGAGCCGATGCTCGAGCATGCCCTCACCCAGTTCATCGAGCAGGACTACCCGCACCTGCAGATCGTGTTCGGGGTGCAGGACCCTGCCGATCCGGCGATCGCGGTCGTGCAGCGGTTGCGCCAGCGCTATCCCGGCCAGGATCTCTCGCTGGTGGTCGATCCCACTCCGCATGGGCCGAACCGCAAGATCGGCAACCTCATCAACATGCTGCCGCACGCGGCGCATGATCTGCTGGTGATCTCGGATTCCGATATCCACGTCGCACCGGACTATCTGCGTCATGTGGTGACGACGCTGCTGCGGCCGGGCACCGGGCTGGTGACGACCCTCTATCGCGGCGTTCCGGCCACCATGAGCCTGATGCAGCGGCTGGCGGCGGGGCAGATCAACCACAACTTCATGCCGGGTGTGCTGCTCTCCCGCCTGCTGGGCCGGCAGGACTGCCTGGGCTCGACCATGGCTCTGCGCCGGTCGACGCTGGAGGCGATCGGCGGCCTCGCGGTGCTGTCGGCACACGTCGCCGACGACAGCGTGCTTGGCCGGCTGGTGCGGCGCGAGGGCCTGAACATCGAGATCGCGCCATCGATGACAGCCACCACCACTGCCGATACCGGGATCGGCGACCTGTTTGCGCACGAGCTGCGCTGGGGCCGCACCGTTCGCATGGTCGAGCCGGTCGGATACGGCCTGTCCGCCGTGCAGTTTCCACTGTTCTGGGCTGCGATGGCGCCGCTGCTGAGCTCCGGCGCCATCTGGGGCTGGTGGGTCTTCGCGGTGGTCTGGCTGTTGCGCGGCGTGGCGGCGGCACGCATCGACCGCACCATCGGGGCGTCCAGGGTGATGCCGTTCCTGCTGCTGCCGCTGCGTGACTGGCTGTCTGCCGTGGTGATGGCGGCGAGCTTCACCGGGCGGCGCGTTGCATGGCGCGGCCAGACCCTCCATGTGACGGGCTGGAAAGCCCGCCCGGCCGGTCATTCGGAGCAGCTATTTCCTGAACCCGGCTTTTCCGGCCCGGTATTTCACGAGCCGGCGCTGGCGGCGCTTCCCTCGACTGCCGTATCAGGCCACTACGCGGCGCGCCCGCCGCTCGCCCAACACACCCTCGTCCGCCAGACGCTTGCGCAAGGTGACTGACCCATCATGATGAATACCCTGTTCCTGCAGCCACCCTCCTTCGACGGCTTCGATGGTGGCGCAGGCTCGCGCTACCAGGCCAAGCGCGAGATCAAGTCGTTCTGGTATCCGACCTGGCTGGCCCAGCCGGCGGCCCTGATTCCCGGCAGCCGCCTGATCGACGCCCCGCCGGCGCGCCTCGGCATGGAGCCGGTGCTGGCCGACGCGATGACGCGCGACCTGGTCGTACTGCACACCTCGACGCCGTCGTTCGCGTCCGATGTGAAGGTCGCCCAGGCGCTCAAGGACGCGAAGCCATCGCTCAAGATCGGCATGGTCGGCGCCAAGGTCGCGGTGCAGCCGGAAGAGAGCCTGCTGAAGGGCGCACCGATCGACTTCGTCGCCCGCAACGAGTTCGACTTCACCTTGAAGGAAGTGGCCGAGGGCCGCGACTTCAAGGACATCGACGGTATCTCGTATCGCGACGCAAATGGCGGGATCGTGCACAACCGCGAGCGTGCCATGATCGAGAACATGGACACGCTGCCGTTCGTGACGGACGTGTACAAGCGCGACCTGCGCATCGAGGACTATTTCATCGGGTACCTGATGCACCCGTACATCTCGATCTACACCGGCCGCGGCTGCAAGTCGCACTGCACCTTCTGCCTGTGGCCGCAGACCGTCGGTGGACACCGCTACCGCACCCGTTCGCCGGAGCACGTCGCCGAGGAGATCCGGCAGGCGAAGCGCAATTTCCCGCAGGTCCGGGAGTTCTTCTTCGACGACGACACCTTCACCGACGACCTGCCGCGCGCCGAGGCGATCGCGAAGGAGCTCGGCAAGATGGGTGTCGTGTGGTCGTGCAACGCCAAGGCGAACGTGCCGCGCAAGACGCTGCAGGTGCTGAAGGAGAACGGCCTGCGCCTGCTGCTGGTCGGCTACGAGAGCGGCAACCAGCAGATCCTGTACAACATCAAGAAGGGCATGCGGATCGACGTCGCGCGGGAGTTCACCAAGAACTGCCACGAGCTCGGCATCAAGATCCACGGCACCTTCATCCTCGGCCTGCCGGGCGAGACGAAGGAAACCATCCAGGAGACCATCCGGTTCGCCACCGAGATCAACCCGCACACCCTGCAGGTCAGCCTGGCCGCACCCTATCCCGGCACCTTCCTGCACAAGCAGGCGACCGAGAACGGCTGGCTCGACGAGAAGAATGCCGAGCTGATCGACGAGCACGGCATCCAGATCGCGCCGCTGACCTACCCGCACCTGTCGCACACCGAGATCTTCGACAGCGTCGAGACCTTCTACCGGAAGTTCTACTTCCGGGCGCCGAAGATCGCCTCGATCGTCGGCGAGATGGTGCGCAGCCCGCAGATGATGAAGCGTCGCCTCCGCGAGGGGGTGGAGTTCTTCCAGTTCCTCAAGGAGCGCCACGCGGCCTGAGGCTGCGCCGTCTCAGGACCGGCGGTTCTCCCGATGCCCTCGCGTCGCGTGATCTTCTCGGCCGACGATTTCGGCTTAAGCCCGGAGGTCAACGAGGCCATCGAGCGTGCCCACCGCGAGGGTGTGCTCACCACCGCGAGCCTGATGGTGGCCGGGCCCGCCGCCGCCGATGCGGTCAGGCGGGCACGGCGCCTGCCCGGCCTGCGCGTCGGGCTCCACCTGGTGGTGATCGAGGGCCGCGCCAGCCTGCCGCCGGACAGGATCCCGCTCCTGGTCCGCGCCGATCGCGGCTTCGGCCGCAACCAACTCGGCCTGGGAGTACGATACTTCTTCCAGCTGCCAGCCCGCCGTCAACTTGCGCTCGAGATCGCCGCACAGTTCCGCGCCTACGCCGCCACCGGCCTGCGGCTGGACCACGCCAACGCGCACAAGCACATGCATCTGCATCCGACGGTGGGTGCGCTGCTGGTCGAGGAGGGTGTCCGGAACAGGCTGCCGGCCATCCGCATCCCATGCGAGCCGGCCGGACCGATCCGCCAGGCCGACGCAACCGTCGACAGCGTGGGCGCCAGGCTGCTACGGCAATGGACCCGCATCCTGCGCATGCAGGCGCGAAGGGCCGGGCTGCGCACCAACGACCACTGCTTCGGCATCGCCTGGAGCGGCCACATGACGAGGGAGCGCGTCACGTCGCTGATCCCGCACCTGCCGCCGGGCCTGAGCGAGATCTACTTCCATCCCGCTGCCGGACGCGGGGACCTTCTGAGGCAGCTGATGCCGGACTACGCACACGAGGCGGAACTGGCCGCCCTCTGTGCGCCCGATCTGCCGGCCGCGCTGGCGCGTGCCGGGGTCGAGCAGACCTGCTGGAACGGCTGATCCCCGCGGATCAGGCGGCCTTCGCGAACACCGCCTTGCCTGCCGCATCGAGACGCGCGAACTCGTCGTCCGACAAGGTGATCCCGGCGCCGGCCATGTTGTCCTCGAGATGCGCCGCCTTGGAGGTGCCGGGGATCGGCAGCATCACCTTGCTGCGCTGCAGCACCCAGGCGAGCGCCACCTGGCTGGGCGTCGCGCTGCGCGCCTTGGCAATCTCATCCAGCACCGAACCCGGCTTGGCGAGATTGCCGGCGGCGAGCGGATACCACGGGATGAAGCCGATGCCGTTCGTCGCGCAGTAGTCGAGGACGGCCTCGCTGGTGCGGTCCACCAGGTTGTAGCGGTTCTGCACGGTTGCGACCGGGAACACCTTGCTGGCCGCCTCGATCTCCTCGACGGTCACCTCGCTCAACCCGGCGTGGCGGATGATCCCGTCATCGAGCAGCGACCGGATGGCGGCGAACTGCTCGTCGCGCGGCACCTTGCTGTCGATACGGTGCAGCTGCCACAGGTCGATGCGCTCGAGCTTGAGGTTGCGCAGGCTCTTGAGCGCCTGCTGGCGCAGATATTCCGGACGGCCGACGGGCTTCCAGATATTCGGGCCGAGCCGGGTCAGGCCGCCCTTGGTGGCGATCACCAGGCCGGCCGGGTAGGGATGCAGGGCCTCGGCGATCAGCCACTCGGACACGTCAGGGCCATAGCTGTCGGCGGTGTCGATGAAGTTCACCCCGAGTTCCGGCAGCCGCCCGAGCGTACGCAGCGCTTCGGCACGATCCTCCGGCTCGCCCCAGATGCCGCTGCCGGTGACGCGCATGGCGCCGTAGCCGAGACGGTGCACGGTCAGGTCGCCGCCGATGCTGAAGGAACCGGAGAGGCTTGCGTCCGGAAGGCTCATGACTTGGATCCTCACGATGGGGTCAAGACATGGGGGTGTTGTTTCAGGCTTCCACCTGCCGGGTGGCCAAGTGCCCGATGCGCGGGAGCAGGACGCGCAGCAGCGGGCCGGTCAGCACCGTGGTTGCGACCGCCATCACCACCAGCATGGTGAACATCTTCGGCGGCAGCACCCCGAGATCGCGGCCGACATCGAGCACGATCAGCTCCATCAGGCCGCGCGTATTCATCAGCGCGCCGAGGATGGCGGCGTGCGGCGCATCCAGTCCGGCCAGCCGCCCGGCCAGGTAGCCGGCGCACAGCTTGCCGCCGATGGCGGTCGCCAGCACCAGGGCCAGCCAGCCGAGGTCGGCGGCATCCAGACCGAGCAGGTCAGTATGCAGGCCGGTATAGGTGAAGAATATCGGCAGGAAGAACACCAGCACGAAGCGCCCGACCTGGAGTTGCCAGGCGGCGACGAAGCCGGCATCGCGGTGGAACAGCAGGCCGGCCGCGAAGCCGCCGAAGATCGGGAAGATGCCGATCCGCCAGGTGCATAGCGCCAGCGCGAACATCAGGCACAAGGCTGTCGCCAGCAGGTTCGGCGGAAGCTGGCCGTCCGGCGCGACCGGGAAGGCCGCCAGCAGCCGGCGCGACAGTGGCCAGAGCACGAGCCGCCAGGTTGCAGCCAGCAGGGCGATTGCCAACGCCCGCGCCAGCAAGGCTGCCGGCGACAGGCCGCCGGTAGCGTAGGCGGCAACCGCCCCGAGCAGCAGCCAGCCGAGGACGTCGTTCAACGCCGCCGCCGAGATCGCCAGCAGCCCGACCGGCTCGCGCGCGAGGCCGAACTCCACGAGGATGCGGCCGAGGATCGGCACCGCGGTGATCGCGAGTGCTACGCCGCAGAACAGGCTGTACGGCACCAGCGGAAGGCCGGGTGCAAGCGCCGGCGCGGACAGCCAGCCCAGCCACACGCCCAGTCCAAACGGCAGCGAAACCGAAAGCAGTGCGGTCGCCACCACGCCTGATCGGGCGCGCCCGGCCGGGAGCCGCGAGAATTCGAACCCGCTGCCGATCTGGAACATCAGCAGGATCAGCCCGACCTGGCTGATCATGGTGACCGGTCCGGCAGCCGACGCCGGGAACAGCGTCGCCGACAGATGCGGGCAGAGCCGCCCGAACAGGGAAGGCCCGAGCAGCAGTCCGGCGACGATCTCGCCGATCACCCCGGGCTGGCCCAAACGGCGAGCGACCCCGTTGCAGGTGCGGGCCGCCGCGATCATCACGATGAGCTGGACCAGCACCAGGACCAGCAGCGTCTCGGGGGCGTGCCGGGGCGACGTCATCCGGTCAGCCTAGGGAAGTGTCAGCCGTTCCGAAACGCCTGCGATGGAGCGGCCCTGGGTGGGGGGAGCCCTACAGGCTCTCGCGCACCCACTCCTTGAGCTGGCTCTTCGGCAGCGCGCCGACCTTGGTGGCGGCCGGCTTGCCGTCCTTGAACAGGATCATGGTCGGGATGCCGCGCACCGCATAGGTGTTCGGGGTCATCGGGTTCTCGTCGATGTTCACCTTGGCGACGGTCAGCCGACCCTTGAACTCGGCGCCGATCTCCTCGAGCGCCGGGGCGATCATCTTGCAGGGGCCGCACCACTCGGCCCAGAAATCCACCAGCACGGCGCCCTCGGCCTTCAGCACGTCGGTCTCGAAGCTGTCGTCGGTCACGGCGACGGTGTTCTCACTCATGGCCAGGTTCCTTTCCGGCGCCGTGGATCGGCGTTGTGATGTTCAGGCAAATGGGCCGATCGCGCATCTGGATCAAGCAGCGACACCGGCGCCGGGAGCATAGCGGTCGAGCAGCCGGTCGGGCAGTTCCATCACCGAGGCGGCCTCGGTCCAGACCAGCAGGCACCGCACCGCGCGCCGTGGATAGAGCGACCGCAGCAGGGCGCGGTAGGCCGCCATCTGCCGCAGGTAGAGCACCGGCGTCTGGTCCGCCACGGCGGGCGGCGCGTGGCCGCTCTTGAAGTCGCAGACCGTGACCCGCCCGAACTCGATGCAGAGCCGGTCGACCTGACCGGTCACCACCACCCCGCCTACGAGTCCCGTCAGCGGCTGCTCGGCTCGGCCGGCCGGACCGAACAGGGCGGCGAGCCGGGGATCGCCGATCACCGCCAACGCCTGCCGTACCAGCGCCTCGGCCTGCACCGGCCCCAGACCGTGGGCGGGGCGCGCGGCATAGGTGGATGCCGCCGCCGCCTGCTCCGCCTGCGGCACGGCGGGCAGGTGCTGCAGCAGGAGATGCATCAGCCGCCCGCGCTGCAGGGCCGCATCCCGGCCGCCCGGCGCGGATGGCTGCCGGGCGAGCGGCGACCGCAGCGCAGGGCGCGGTCCGTAGGCGACATCGTCCGGCCGGCTCGGCGCCAACGGATTGGGAATGGCGGGCTCCGGCGGCGGCGCCACGGCCTGCCAGAGGGGTGCGCTTCCCAGCCACTCCGGCAGCGGCGCCGGCTTGGTCCGGGCGGGCGCTGCGGGGCTGGTCGGCTGGATGGCCGGGATGGCAGTGCCGGTCTCTATCAGCAGCCGCTCTCCCGGCCACGCCGTCGCGGAGGCGGCCTCGAACGGCACGGCGACGGCACCGGCGCGCTCGAAGCCGCGCCGGCACAGCTCGTACCAGCAATTCTCCGGCAGCGTCCGCTTCGCCCCCCAGCCGCACACCACCAGCCTATCGCTGGCGCGGGTCAGCGCCACGTAGAGCAGCCGGTTCTGCTCCTCGGCGGCGGCCTCGCGCAGCAGGGCGGCGAGTGCGCGGGTCGGCAGCGAGGCCAGCTCGGCGCGCGGCACCCAGAACGGCAGCGCCACCCCGGTGAGCGGATCGCGGGTCCAAAGCAGGGTCTCGTCGCCCGGCGGGCTGGACAGCGTGTCCGGCAGCACCACGAGACGCGCCTGCAGCCCCTTGGCGCCGTGCACCGTCATCACCCGCACCGCATCGCCGGCGCTGTCGGGCTCGCGCTTGATGAACTCCTCGGAGCTGCGGATCCAGTGCAGGAAACCCTGCAGGGAGGCGGCGTGCGCGGCCTCGTAGCGCAGTGCCGCCGCCAGCAGCTCGTCCACCGGCTCCGAAGCCTCCGGCCCAAGCCGCGCCAGCAGGCGCGCCCGGCCGCCGCGCGCGCCCAGCGCCTCGCCCAGAAGCGCATACGGCGAGGCGAAATCGACACGGCGGAACAGACCGTCCAGCAGGCTCCAGGCCCGTGCCCAGTCCTCCCGCCCGGCATGGCGGTCGCGCAGGCTGTCCCACAGGCTGGCGCCCCCACGCGTGGTGGCGAGCGCCATCATCGCATCGTCGGTAAGGCCACCCAACGGGCTGGTCAGCACAGAGGCGACGGTGAGGTCGTCCTGCGGCAGCAGCAGCGCGTCGCACAGCGCCAGCAGGTCCTGCACCGCGATCTGGTCGACAAGGCCGGTGCGCACCAGGGTCGCGACCGGCACGCTCTCCGCCTTCAGGGCACGGATCAGCGAGCGCACGAACGGGCTGCGCCGCGGCACCAGCACCAGCACGTCGCCGGCGGCCAGCGGCGCGGCACCGGGGAGCGCCGGGCGGCCGATCTCGCCGGCGATCCAGCGCGCCAGATGCTCGGCGAGGCGCTGCGGGGCGGAGCGCTGTCCGGCATTGCGCGCCGGCGCCTGCCAGGGACCCGGACCAGGCTCGGCCTCCTCCACCGGCGTGAGCGGCCATAATTCCACGCGGCCGGGCTCGCCGACGCGGGAGGCGCGATGCTGCAGCAGTTCGCCCTGCCCCGGCTCCGCCACGCCGCGCGACGCGACCGGGTCGGCGAACACCGCATCCACCAGGCGCAGCACCGGCTCGACGGAGCGGAACGACACCGTCAGCGACGGCTCGCGCCACTGCTCGCCACCGTCCACGACACGCGCCCGGAACCGCTCGCGCCAGCCATGGAACTGCCCGGGATCGGCGCCCTGGAACGAGTAGATCGACTGCTTGTAGTCGCCGACAGCGAAGATGGTGCGCGGCAGCGTACGCGAATCACCGCTCCCGGGCCCGGCATAGGGGGTGGCGCCGTGGCCCGCGAAGAACTCGCCGGTCAGCGACCAGGCGATCTGCCATTGCAGCGGCGAGGTATCCTGCACCTCGTCGAGCAGCAGATGGTCGATGCCGCCGTCGAGCTTGAACAGCACCCAGGCCACGCCCGGATCGTCCAGCAGCGCCAGGGTCCGGGCGATCAGGTCGTCATAGTCGAGCATCCCGCTCTCGGACTTGCGTGCGGCGTGCCGGGCCAGGATCGGCAGTGCCACCGCCAGCAGCGCCGCCGTCAGCCGCGCCATGCGCAGGGCCCGGCGCGCGTCCTCGACCGCGAGCACCCGCTCGGCCTCGGCGGCGAGGGCGTCGGCAATCTGCGGCTGGTCCTTCAGCAGGTTGCCGCGGAACGGCTTGCGCGCCTCACCAGCCTGGGTCAGCAGCAGGGCACACCACTGGTCCCAGGATGTCGCGCGCGCACCTGCGCCCTGGGCCAGCCAGTCGAGCCAGACCAGCGCGGTCGTACGGGCACCGGGCGCACCACGTTCCCGCACCACCTCCAGCGCCGCGCGAAGCCTGGCCTCCCCGGGCCACGCCACCGCCTGCGCGAGGACCTCGCTCTCGTCGCGCTGCGCGACGCGGGTGGCCCGCCACAGCGCCTCGTGCAACGCCTCGGGAGACAGCGAAGCAAGATCGGCGAGGCCGCCGTCGCCGGGCGCCCTCGAAGCCGCCTGCAGCTTGCCGACCAGCGCCGAAAAATCCGCGGCCGAGATCTGCCCGGCGAGCATGCCGAGCGACGCATCCAGCCCGGCGCGGGCGGCCAGCACCGCCTCCACCGCCTCGTTCAGCGCCACCCGCGCGTCGGTATCCTCGGCGAGCCGGAAGTGCGGGCTGATCGCGGCCTCCAGCGGGAACCGCCGCAGCAGCGACTGGCAGAAGGCGTGGATGGTGCCGATCCGCATGCCGCCGGGCAGGTCGAGCACGCGCGCGAACAGCGCCCGCGCCGACGCCCGGGTGGCAGCATCCGGCGGCACCTCGAGCGCCGCCAGTTCGATGTCGAGTTCGCCGTCGTCCAGCGTCACCCAGCTGCCGAGCCGTCGCTGCAGCCGGATCGACATCTCGGCGGCGGCGGCCTTGGTGAAGGTCAGGCACTGGATGCGTGCCGGGTTGGTGCCGGGCACCAAGGGCGCGCCGGGCTCCGAACCGATCGCCGGACGCGGCAGCATCAGGCGAAGCAGCCGGTCGATCAGCAGCTTGGTCTTGCCGCTGCCGGCGGAGGCGGAGACGAACACCGAGACCTGCGGGTCGGAGGCCAGCGTCTGCTGCCGGTTGGCCTCGGCGATCGGGGTCAGGGTCACTCGCCATCCTCCCGAGCGGCGCTCCACTCCGCGACACGCGCCAGCAGGGCGTAGTCGGTGTAGCGCGGCGCCGAACCCGGGCGCGGCTGCGACAGGTAGGGCTGCGACGGGTCGTCATACTCCGCGACCAGGCCGCGCAACGCCTCCCAACAGCGATCGACCAGCTCCTGCAGCTCGGCCTCATCCTTGCCGACCCGCATCTCGCTGCCCGGCTCATGACCACCGGACAACCGCCAGTAGACCAGGCCGGCGGTCTCCCCGGCCAGCTCCGGCCCGAACGCGCCGATCCGCGCCATCGCCGCCTCCAGCACCAGCTGCGACGACCAGCCCTCCTTGACCTCCTTGCCCCTCGGCAGGGTGCCGGTCTTGTAGTCGAGCAGGCAGAGGCCGCCGTCCGGGTTGACCTCGATCCGATCGGCCCGGCCGCGCAGCTCGAAATCGCCGCCGGGCAAGGCCTGTAGCACCGCGCGGCCGCTGCATTCGGTGGCGATGCGCGCCGGCGGCCGCTCCGCGCGGCGCACCGCCTCGGTCTCGGCCACCCAGTCGGCGATGCGCAGCAGACGCGGCCGCCACCAGGCCGCCAGCGCCGGCCGCAGCGCCGCGGCTTCGAGTGCGTCCAGGAACGCCCCGCGCAACTGCCGCCCGGCATCGGTGGGCCAGGCGGCGCCGTTGGCGGTCAGGAAGCCGGCCAGCGCATCATGCACGATGGTGCCGTAGTCGGCCGCGTCTGCCGCTTCCTCCAGCGGACGCAGGGCAGTCAGGCGCAGCACGTGGCGGGCATGGATCGCATACGGGTCGCGCATCCAGGTCTCGATCTCGGTCACGCTCAGCCGGCGCGGGCGCAGGGCGACCGGCGGGGATGGCCGGGGCGGCGCCACCGGCCGCGGCGGCCCGTCCGGCTGGTCGAGCTGCCGCAGCCACGACGCCGCCGGATGCAGCGCCAGGGCCTGTCCCCTGCCCTGCAGCCAGGCATCCAGCCGCACCAGCCAGCGTGCCGGCACCGCAGGCGAGCCATCCCGGCGGCCCGGGCGCGACAGCACGATCTCCGGCGCACAGCAGCAGGCGGTCAGGAAGTCGTGCGCCGTCTCGCCGACCCGCTGCTCGGGCGACGGCAGCCCGGCCTGCGCCCGCATCGGCCGGCTCATCCATGGCCCCGGATCGGCGGCGGGCGGCCAGACGCCCTCGACAAGGCCGCCGAGTACCGCAATCTCGACCGATTGCAGGCGCGCCTCCAGCAGGCCCCAGATGAACAGCCGCGGATGCTCGGCGCCGGCCTCGCGACCGCGCAGCGCGCGCCGGCTGCGCACCGCGACCCCGGCAAGCGTTGCCTCCAGCAGGCCGGCCAGCACGCGCGTCGGCTGCGGCGGCAACAGGCCGGCATGCCCGGCCAGCGCGGAGATCCGCTCGGCCAGGGCGTTGCCTTCCTCCAGCGACCACAACACCTCGCCGCCGGACAGCTGGTCGGTCTGCGCCAGGGCCTCCGCCGCCTGCACCAGCGCATCGAGCAGGTCCGGCAGGGCGACCGCGACGCCTCCCCGGAACAGCCGGAGCAGCGGCTCGAGACGGTTCTGCAGGTCGTCGAGGAAGCCATGCAGCGCCTCGGGCTCGCGCATCCGCCGGCGCGGGTCGGCCTCGGCCAGGCGCAGGGCGACATGCAGCCCGTCGAAGCCGGGGGCCGGCGCCGGACCGCGCAGGCAGGCCAGTTCGAGCAGGCGCGCCAGCCGGCGGCACTCGCCGGCCGCGCGGCCGGCGGCGGCGAGCGGGTGCTTGAGCAGGGCCAGCAACGCGACCGGCGCCAGGCCGTCGGCACAGGCCTCCGCAAGCAGGCGCAGGAAGATCGCCGGCGGCGTCGACAGCAACGGCTCTCCGGCGCTGTCGTCGATCAGCACGCCGAACCGGGTGAGCTCGACCACCACGCGGGCGGCGAGGCCACGATCGGGAGTGATCAGTGCAGCCCGCCGTCCGGGAGACTGCAGCGCATCGCGCAGCACCAGGGCGATCGAGGCGGCCTCTTCCTGCTGATCGGCCGGATCGAGCCGGCTCATCCCGCTGAGGTCGGCCGGGTGCGGGTCGAGCCATTCGCCGAGCGCCTGCTCCGGCAGCAGCACCGTCTGCAGCGCCGCAACCCGGGCAGCCGGGATATCGCATTCCGGCTTGTGTGACGGCAGCAGATCGGCCCAGTCGGCGACTGCCTCGCGCCCGACGCCGAGTGCTGCCAGCACCTGGCGCAGCCCGGCCTGGGCGTGGCTGTCCGGCAGCGACGCGAAGTCGGCATCGGTCAGCGAACGGTCGAGGGCGGGCAGTACCACCAGCCCGCCAGGACGCCTGGCGATGGCGGCCAGCAGGGTGCCGAGCGCCGGGCTCGCAACCGTGAAGCCGGCCGCCCAGACCGGCTCGCCGGCGTCGCCGGGTTCCTCCCACGCGGCCGCCTGTGCACGCAGCAGCGCGTTCTGGCGTTCCACCGGGTCCATCAGCCCCTGCTCGGCAAGCCAGAGCGGCCAGGCCTCGGTGACGATGGCGAGGAAATCCAACGTCTTCTGCCAGTGCTCGGCATGGGTCTCGGCAAGCTGCGGCAAGGTGGCGGCAAGATCGGTCTCGGCGCGCTCGGCCTCGTCGATCAGCTCAGCAAGCGACTGTGCGAGCAGCCAGGCCTGGTCGGCGGTCGGCACGGTGCCGAAATTGTCGCCAGCCGCGAGGATCATCCGCGCCAGCACCGCCAGCCGCTGCATCGGCTCCACGGCGGGCGGCAGGTCGAGCACGCCGGCCAGCGCCAGCGGGGCCTCGTCGAGACCGCCCGCCGCCACGATGCGCGGCAGCAGCAGCACGCGCCCGTCGGCGGCGCGCAGGAATGCCTCCGTGAGTGCCCGCGCCGCGCGACGCGTCGGCAGCACGATCATGCCGCGCCCGACCGCCTCGGCCCAGCCGGCCGGGTCGGTATCCCTGCCCGCCTGCCGCAGCCACCGGTCCGCCAGGACGTCGAGGAAGCGCAGGTGGCCGGGAATGGCGGCGACGTCGGCGGGCGCGCTCACGTATTGGGCGGCCCGAAGTTCGGATCGCGCAGCGCCCGCTCCGTGGCGACAATGTCGGACGGGCGCGACAGGTGGAACCAGGGCCCGTCATGCACCACCGCGCGCAGCCGCCCGGCGCCGATCGCCTGGTCCCAGAGCAGGTTCATGCCGAAGCGCCCCGCGCGCGGGCTGCCGGTTCCGATGCCGGCGATCGGCGCCCGCCTGAAGAGGTTGGGCGACACGATCTGCACGCCCGAATAGACGTACGGCACGATCTCGTTCTCGTCGCGACGGCGGACCAGGCCGTCGGCGTCGATCGCGAAGTCACCGGCGCCGACCTCGCCGACCGCCCAGGGAATCCGGCTGACCAGCAGCATGACGTCGTGGCGCGCCGGGTTGAACGCCTCGGCCAGCCTGGCCAATGCCGGCCGCGGGCCGTCCAGCCAGAAGCTGTCGCCATTGACGACGAAGAACGACGCGGCGTCGCCAAGCAGCCCCGCGGTCATCGCGGCGAGCACGCCGCCCCCGGTATCGAGCAGCTCCGGCTCATGCAGCAGGGTGGTGCGCGGACGCCCGGTGCGGCGCGCCGAGCGTGCCAGCAGATGCCGGTCGAGGTCCGCGGAACGGTAGTGCGCGTTCACCACCACCGCCTCGACGCCGGCGGCATCGAGGCGGTCGAGAGCATGGTCGATCAGCGGCTGCCCGGCGACCACCAGCAGGGGCTTGGCAGTCTGCTCGGTCAGTGGACGCATGCGCCGCCCGAAGCCCGCCGCGAGCAGCATCGCATGGGTCGGGCTGGTGCGCGGGCGCGGCCCGAACAGGTCCATCATCCGGCAGGCGCGCCGGGTGGGAGTGCCAAGAGCGCGTCGCGCCGGCCGGGCCAGCCGCTGATCCTCGCCAACCGGCCATCCGCGTCGTCCACCACCGGGGCAAGGCCGATCGCCAGCGCATCGTCCGGCCGCAGCGACTGCAGCCGGTCCGGCCACTCCACCAGCACGACGCCCTCGCGCGCCTCTTCCCAGCCGAGTTCGGGCAGGCCGGCCGGACCGTCCAGCCGCCACAGGTCGAAATGCGACACCGGGCCAAGCGGCGATTCGTATTCCTGCACCAGGGTGAAGGTCGGGCTCGGCACCTCCATCGCCGGATCGCGGCAGAGGGCGCGCAGCAGCGCCCGTGCCAGCGTGCTCTTGCCGGCGCCGAGCGGGCCTTCCAGCAGGACGCTGTCCCCCGGCCGCAGCAGCCCGGCGACGCGTCGGCCCAGCGCCTCGGTGTCGGCCAGCCGCGCGAGCAACAGTTCCACCGTCCCGGAGTCGGCCTCGCTCATGGCGCCATCTTGCCGTAGCGCCGGCCGGCTCCACAATGTAGTCCGCACCGCACGAACGCTGGACGGGGACAGGGGCATGGCCGAGACGATGCAGACGGATGTGGCGATCATCGGCGCCGGGCCGGCCGGGCTGTTCGCGGCGTTCGAGTGCGGGATGCTCAAGCTATCCACCGTGCTGATCGACGCGCTCGACGAGGCCGGCGGCCAGTGCGCGGCGCTGTATCCGGAGAAGCCCATCTACGACATCCCGGCGCATCCCGCGATCGAGGCAGGGGCGCTGATCGCATCCCTCGAGCAGCAGATCGCGCCGTTCGCGGTGCCGCGCCTGCTCGGCCGCCGTATCGAGCGGCTGGACGGCAGCCGTGGCGCCTTCGCGCTCGGAACCGATCGCGGCGACGTCATCCATGCCCGTGCGGTGATCGTCGCCGCCGGCGCAGGAGCGTTCGGTCCGAACCGGCCGCCGTTGCCGGGGCTCGAGGCATACGAGCGGACCGGCAGCGTGCAATATTATGTCCGCCGCAAGGAGGCCTTTCGCGGCAAGCGGCTGGTGATCGCCGGCGGTGGCGACAGCGCGATCGACTGGGCGCTGGAACTGCGCGACATCGCCTCGCACGTCACCCTGGTCCATCGCCGCGCCAGGTTCCGTGCCGCACCCGAGAGCCTGGCGCAGCTCGAGGCGGCGTCCGGGCCCGGCGGTCCGATCGAGCTGGTGGTGCCATACCAGCTGCACGCCCTGCATGGCGAGGATGGCATCCTGGGCGCCGTCGAGGTGGCGACCCTCGACGGCGACGTGCGGCGCATCGAGGCCGATCACCTGCTGGCCTTCTTCGGCCTGTCCACCGACCTCGGGCCGGTGGCGCAGTGGGGGCTGCAATCCGCGCTGCATCACATCCAGGTCACGCCGAGCACCTGCGAGACCTCGATGCCCGGCGTGTTCGCGATCGGCGACGTCGCGACCTACCCGGGCAAGCTGAAGCTGATCCTGCAGGGCTTCAGCGAGGGGGCGATGGCGGCGCATGCGATCCATCCGATCGTGCATCCGCACACCGCGCTGCATTTCGAATACTCGACCAGCAAGGGCCTGCCGACCGCAGCGTCCGGCGTGGCACCCGCCGCCGCGTGAGCCACGCCTCGGACACCGGCCCGGATCCCCTCGCACTCGAGTCGGGCGGTCTGCTGACCATCGACCTCGATGCGCTGGCCGCGAACTACCGACTGCTGCGCGACCGTGTCGTTCCCGCGCGCTGCGCCGCCGTGGTGAAGGCGGACGGCTACGGCCTGGGCGCGCCCCTCGTCGCGCGACGGCTGCAGGCGGAGGGCTGCCGGGACTTCTTCGTGGCACAACTCGGCGAAGGCATCGCGCTGCGGCCGCATCTCGGCGACGACTGCAGGATCCTTGTCCTGAACGGCCCGTTCCCGGGCAGTGCCGCATTCTTCGAGCGCCACCGGCTGTTGCCGGTGCTGAACAGCCTGGAGCAGATCGCCGAGTGGCAGGCCCTGTCGGCGATGCTCGGGCGGCGGCTGGATGCCGCGATGCAGACCGACACCGGGATGTCGCGCTACGGCCTGTCCGGCACGGATCTGCGGCGGATCGCAGACGAGCCGCACCGGCTCGACGGCATCCGGCCCAGCCTGCTGATGAGCCATCTCGGGTGCGCAGACACGCCCGGACACCCGATGAACCGCCAGCAGATCGAGCGTTTCTGCGAGCATCGGGCGCTGTTGCGTGGGGCGCTCGGCGATGTGCCGGCCAGTCTCGCCGCCTCCTCCGGCATCATGCTGGGACCGGAGGCGCATTTCGACATGGTGCGGCCGGGTGCCGCGCTGTACGGCGTCAATCCCGGGCCGGGCGCCAACCCGATGCATCCGGTGGTGCGGCTGCAGGGGCGCGTGGTGCAGACACGCTGGATCGAGCCGGGCACCAGTGTCGGCTACGGGGCACGCTTCACGGCACAGCGCCGCACCCGGATCGCGACGCTGGCGGTCGGTTATGCGGACGGCTTCCTGCGCGCCGGCGGCGGTGCCGGGATCGCCACCCTGCCGGACGATCCGACCGCGCTGCCGGTCGTCGGGCGCATCTCGATGGATTGCCTGGGGCTCGACGTCACCGCGCTCGGCGACCGCGAGCTTGCGGCCGGCAGCCTGATCGACCTGATCGGCCCGCATCGCCCGCTCGACGACGCGGCAGCAGCGGCCGGCACCATCGGCTACGAGATGCTGACCGCCCTCGGGTCACGCCATCAGCGGCGGGTGTTCGGGCAGCAGGCGTAGCACCACCAACATCGTTACGTGCTAGCCTGGCGGCATGGATGAGCCAGGCCCACGGTCGTCCGCGATCGACAAGGCGCGCATCGATACGTTGATGGCGGCAGGGGAACTGGGCGAGGCGGTGCACGCGCTCCTCGCGCTGATCATCATCGAACCCGACTGCGGCCCGGCCTATCAGAAGCTTGGCGTAGCCTATCTGCGCCTGCAGGGATTCCGGTCGGCCGAGCACTACTTTCTCGAAGCGGCACGGCGGATGCCTGACGCTGCGGACGCTTTCGATGGGCTGGCCGAGACCTATGGCTATCTGGACGACGTGGGACGGGCGCGCCAGGCCGGCCGGCACGCCCTGGTGCTCAAGGATGCGGGCATTCCCTTCATCCTTCGGGCGCTGCCATCGATGCGGCGCGGCCCGGCTGCCGGCGGCCTGATCAGCTTCAGCCTGTTCGGGTCCGACCCGCGCTATTGCGAGACGGCGATCCTGAATGCTGCCGTCATACCTGGTCTGCTACCGGGATGGGTCGGCCGGTTCCATGCCGATGCGACGGTGCCGCCGATGGTGCTGGATCGCCTGCGGGAAGCCGGCGCCCAGGTGGTTATGGTGGAGGGCGCACGGCATTCGCTGCCCGGAACGATGTGGCGCTTCCTGGCCCTCGACGACCCGGACGCCGGCGCGGTGATATGCCGCGATGCCGACAGCCTGCTGAACGAGCGGGATGCGGGTTGGGTGAGCGCGTGGATGGAAAGCGGTTTGCCGTTCCACATCATCCGCGACTATTTCAGCCACTGCGAGCTGATGCTCGCCGGACTGTTCGGCGTGCGCGGCGGTGTTCTTGCGGGCATCGAGGACATCATGCGGCACTGGCTGTCCACGGGCACCCAGGTCAGCCGCTGGACCGACCAGTACTTCCTGAGGAGCTGCATCTGGCCGCTGGCCCGGGACGCTTCGCTGACGCACGACCCGATTTTTGCCTATGGCAGCCTGGTGGCGCCGGGTACGCGGCAGGTGCCTGACCAGTACGACCATGTCGGCGCCAACCACGGCAGCACCGTCATGGAAATCAAGCTCGATCACCCCGATGGCTGTGCGGTGCATTGGTCGCTGGTGGATGCGGCGGGCAAGGGCGTGAGCTGTGACTACGTCGGCGCCCTGCGTGACCGCCGGGTCGCCATCTCGCTCCCCCGGAGCCATGGCGAGCGCATCCGCCGCGGCGAATGGAAGGTCGAGTGGCGGTTGACGCCACCCGAGAGCGGCTCACGGGATCGCTCCGCAGCGCCGGGCGTTGCATAGGCCGCTCCATCAACCGACAAGCCGAGCCGGATCGACCGGGCCCGGCTCAGGGAATGCGAATTTGAAGATCATCGTGCTTGGCGGCGGCGTCATCGGCGTGACCTCGGCCTGGTATCTGGCGAAGCTCGGCCATGAGGTGGAGCTGATCGATCGCCAGCCGGCAGCCGGGATGGAGACCAGCTTCGCCAATGCCGGGCAGGTCTCGCCGGGCTATTCGACGCCCTGGGCCGCCCCTGGCCTGCCGCGCAAGGCGATCGGCTGGATGCTCGGCAAGCACAGCCCGCTGGTGATCCGGCCGCGGCTCGATCCGGCGATGATACGCTGGATGATCCAGCTCTGGCGCAACTGCACGGCCGAGGCCTACGACCGCAACAAGAGCCGCATGCTGCGCATCGCCGAATACAGCCGCGACTGCCTCGGCGACCTGCGCCACGAGACCGGCATCACCTACGACGACCGCCAGCGCGGACTGATCCAGTTGTTCCGCACCCAGGCGCAGCTTGACCACGCCGCCGACGACATGCGCATCCTGGCAGAGAGCGGCGTCGACCATGAGCTGCTCGACGTCGACGGCATCGTGGGCGCCGAGCCTGCCCTGGGCCGCACCCGGCACCTGCTGAAGGGCGGCCTGCGGCTGCCGGGCGATGAAAGCGGCGATGCGCACCTGTTCACCCAGCGACTGGCGGCGCTCGCTGCCGGGCAGGGCGTGCGGTTCCGCTACGACACCGGCATCACCGGCTTCCGCACCCAGGGCGACCGGATCGCCGCGGTCGAGACCAGCGCCGGGCCGATCACCGGCGATGCCTACCTGGTCGCCACCGGCAGCCACACCCCGGCCCTGCTGAAGCCGCTCGGCATCCGGATCCCGGTCTACCCGGTGAAGGGCTACTCGCTCACCATCCCGCTGACCGATCCCGATCGCGCGCCGGTCTCGACCGTCAACGACGAGACCTACAAGGTCGCGATGACCCGGCTCGGCGACCGCATACGCGTCGGCGGCACCGCGGAGCTGACCGGCTACGACACCAGGTTGCGCCCGGAGCGGCGCGAAACGCTTGAGCTGAGCTTCAACTCGCTGTTCGGCGGCGGCGAACTGTCGCGCGCCACCTTCTGGACCGGGCTGCGGCCGAACACCCCGGACGGCACGCCGATCGTCGGCCACGCCGGGCGCTGGAAGAACCTGTGGCTGAACACCGGCCACGGCACGCTGGGCTGGACCATGGCCTGCGGCTCCGGACGGCTGATCGCCGACCTGATCAGCGACCGTCGCCCGAACATCGAGCACGCCGACCTGTCGATCGCCCGCTACGGCTGAACCGGCCCGCTACACCGTCGCCCCCCGATCACTTCGTCTCGCCATCCGGTCCGACGAGCAACCTTCCGTAACGGTCCGTCTTGCAGCCCGCGTCTCAACGGAGCGGACCGCCTTGAATTCCCACACCCTCAACTGGGCTACGGCCATCATCATGCTGGCAGGCGGCCTCGGTATCCTCGCCACCGGCAAGCGCCGCACGGCGTCGGAGGAACTGCAGACCGTGCTGCACGGCATCGTGCCGCTGATCGCCGCCTGCTCCTACTTCGCGATGGCGATCGGCCAGGGCTCGGTCGTCCTGCCCGCCGTCGCTTCCGCCGGCCCCGGCGCCACCCGCATCTTCTACTTCGCGCGCTACATCGACTGGACCCTGACCACGCCGCTGCTCCTGGTCACCGTCTGCCTGACCGCGATGCATGGCCAGCACAAGCGCGCGGGTGCCTTCGCCGGCATCGTGCTGGCCGACCTGATGATGATCCTGACCGCCCTGTTCTTCGGAGCCTCCGAGGTCCCGTGGATCAAGTGGACCTGGTTCCTGATCTCCTGCATCGCCTTCCTCGGCGTCTACTACGTGCTGTGGGTGTCGAACCTGCAATACAACCGCAGCGAGCGCGACGACGTGCGCGCGAGCTACCGCCAGGGCAGCACGATGCTCTCGGTGCTCTGGCTGCTCTACCCGGTCGTGCTGCTGGTGGCGCCGGACGGCCTGAACGTCATCAGCGATCCCATGAGCGTGATCGCCATCTCCATCCTCGACGTGCTCTCCAAGGTGGCATTCGGCTTCCTGATGGTCGCCTCCGACACCAGGATCACCGAACGCGACCTCCGCGAGACCCAGGGCAAGCCGACGCTGCGCGCCGCCTGAGCCGCGCAGGCATGCTCTGGCTTGCGTGGCCGGTGCTGGCGCTGGTCAGCTGGCTGCAGCCGGCCTGTGCCGAGGGTTGCGCCCTCGCCGCGATCATCCTGCTCGGCGTGCCGCACGGGGCGCTGGACGGCGAGATCGCGCGCCCCTGGATGCGCGCCCGCTTCGGGATCGGATGGTTCGCCGCCTTTGCGGTCCCCTATCTCGGTCTTGCGGCACTCGTGCTGGTGGCCTGGGATGTAGCCCCCAGGTCGAGCCTCGCCGTCTTCCTGGCCGGCTCGGTCTGGCATTTCGGCGCCGGGCAGCCGGGCAAGGCGTCCGTCCTGCGCATCGTGGCGTTCGGCGGCCTGCCGATCGCCCTGCCGTCCCTGTTCCATCCGGCGGCGACGGCGGCGGTGTTCCAGACCGTCGCGCGGGCGCCGATCCCGGAACTGTCCGGCATCCTGCGGAGCTGCGCCCTGGTCTGGCTGCTCGCAGCAGCCGGCTGGCTCACGCAGTCCGATCCAGCCGGTCGCCGGCGCCGGATCCTGCAGGCGGCGGGGCTCGCCGCGACGTTCGCGCTGCTGCCGCCGCTGGTGGCCTTCGCGCTGTATTTCGTCACCATTCACGCACCGGCGCACATGCGCGGCATCGCACGCGACCCGGTGCGTGCCCCGCGGGTCGATCCATCCAACGTCATGCTCCGGTCGCTGCCGCTCACCGCGCTCACCCTGCTGATCGGCGCATCACTGTTGCCGCTCTATGATGCCGGTAGTGGCAGCTTCATCGACCGCCTGCTGGCGCTGACCATCCAGGGGCTGGCCGCCCTGACCCTGCCGCACATGCTGCTCGACGCAGTCACTGCCGCGCCGGCCGGCCGCATCGCCTGGGATGAAGCCGACCGGAACCTCCGGCATTACCCTACGGCCTGAACAGTCGTTGCAGCAGGTCGGCAAGATCGGCGCGCCAGAGGTCGAACTCGTGCGCGTGGCCCGGCGCCTGCTCGTAACGATGGCGGATGTGCAGCCCGGTCAGCCGCGCCTCGAACTGCTCGGTCGCGGGCAGCACCAGCCCGTCGCGATCGCCCACCGTCAGCACGAAATCCTTCAGTGTCGCGTTGACCCGCGCCGGGTTCGCGAGCCCGGCCTCGATCAGCGCATTCGGCGGCGCCTGGAGCGGGCCCGGGCTGAAGGCGCCGATCCAGTGGAACAGTCCGGGATGGCCCAGGCCGGAGCTCAGGGTCTGGTAGCCGCCCTGCGACAGCCCGGCGATGGCGCGGCCGTCGGCATCGTCACGCACCGCGTAGTGCGACTGCACGTAGGGGATGATCTCGTGGGTCAGTTCGGCATCCGCCGACAGGGCGTTGCGCGCGAAGAACTCCGGCACCAGACGCGGGCCGGGGAAATCCTCTGCCACCGGAACCTCCGTCTCGGTGTCAGGGGCCACCACGATCATCGGCCGCGCCTTCCCCGAGGCGATCAGGTTGTCCAGGATCTCCGGCAGCCTTCCCTCGAACACCCAGGAGCCGGAAGTATCCATGAAGCCGTGGTAGAGATAGAGCACCGGCAGCCGGTCACCCGACGGGGTGTATCCGGGTGGCGTGTAGACGTACATCTGCCGGTCGGCGTGCAACGCGTCCGAGTGGTAGCGCACCGAACCGACCACGCCATGCGGCACGTCGCGGTCATCGAGCAGGCTGCCGGGCACCAACACCAGCGACGTGTTGGCCTGCCGCTGCGGCTTCTGCAGGGCGGCGCCGGTATCGATCGAACGATAGCCGTCGACGCTGAAATAATACTCGTACATGTCCGGTGCGAGTGGTCCCACGGTCGTGCTCCAGACGCCATTCGACGCCTTGCGCATCAGCGTCGCGGGCGGCGTCACGGTGGGATCGACGTTGCCGAGGAACAGGGTCACCCGCCGGGCATCGGGAGCGAACAGGCGTAAGGTGATACGGCCACCGACCGGCTTTCCGGTCACGTACTCGCCGAGCGCCTGGCTCGAGGGCGGCTTGGCCGCGACGTTGGAGTTGGTCGCAGCACCCGCCGGGGCGGCGGCCAGCAGCGCAAGGGACGCAGCGACGGCCGCCGCCCGCCTCATCCCTTGCGGCCGCCGACGCGCACCTTGGTCGCGGTCGGCCCGGCGCTGCCGGCCTCCTCGACATAATGCACCAGGTCGCCTTCGCGCAGGGTATCGAAGTCGCCGTCGGTCACGCTGTCGCGGTGGAAGTAGATCTGCGAGCCGGTGCTGTTGAGGATGAAGCCGTGATCCTGGCCCGGCTCCTTCAGCGTCACCTGGCCCGACAAGGCGGAGGCGCCGGGAGATGCGACGTTCTCGCGGACATGGCCCTTGTAGCCCTCGAGCTGCCGCTCCGCCGCTTTGAAGGCGTCGCGGAGCGCGGTGTAGACGTCCGGATTGGCGTAGCGCTCCTTGGTGTGGTGCGGCTCGCGCGACACCGCGAGGTCGCGCCCTGGCACCGACAGGATGATGTGCACCTCGAACTGGTTGCCCTTCTGGTGCTGCTGGTGCAACGCCTCGATCGACACCCGGCAGGCGGTCAGCCTCCCGTAGCGGGTTTCCAGCTTGTCGACATGCTTGCGTATCTCGGCCTCGACGCTGTCCGAATGCTGCAGACCGTGGAATGCGATCTCGAGAGGGATTTCCATCCTGAGCCAGCCTTTCTTATCCGGCCGGGCTTGGGCCCGGTCGTTCCCGACGATACGCCGGTTGCGGCCGAGGTCCAGCCGGGGCCGGTCCGGGGTCAGGGCCGGGATGCGAGCGGCGCCGGCCGTGGCGGCAGGCCCGAAGGGTAGCGCCGCATCAGGGTGAGCATGATCAGGATGCCGGGCAGCGCGCACAGGATGGCGCCCGAGAAGAAGACCGGCCAGCCGAGTGCCTGTGCCGCGATCCCCGTACCGCCGCCCAGCGTCCGCCAGGCGATCGGAGCCATCGAGGACAGCAGCGCATATTGCGTGGCGGTGTATTCGGTCGAGCAGAGGCGCGACAGGTAGGTCAGGAAGGTGGTGGTGGCGAGCGCCTCGGCGAAGCCCTCGACGGTAACCTTGGCGAGCAGCATCGCGGTCACCGGACCGGCCTGCCACAGCGCAAGATACAGGCCCATCGAGGCCATCTGCACCATCGCCGCGATGATCAGCGTGCGCGAGCCGCCGTAGCGCGCGACGCAGAAGGCGCTGGCGGCGGCACCGCACAGCGCCGCAGCCAGGGCCGGCAGCCCGTTGGCGAGCGCAACCGCGTCCCGTGAGAAGCCGAGCGCGTGGTAGAAGGGGGCCGCCATGGTGTCGGCGAGCTGGGTGCCGAGGTTGAACAGCAGCACGAAGGCGACGACCAGGCCCGAGCCGGGCCGTGCCAGCAGGTCGCGTAGCGGCGCCACCACGCGGGCCCTGAGCTGCTCGTCCCACCCGCCGCCGGCGGGGTGCGGGCCGACCAGGCGGGCCGGCTCCCGGATCAGCAAGGTCGCCAGCAGCCCGAGCAGCGAGCAAAAGGCCATCGCGACGTAGGCGCCGTGCCAGCCGATCCTGCCGGCCAGCCAGATCGCACCGGCACCGGAGACCTGCATCGCGATCCGGTAGCCCCAGACGTAGCAACCGAGCGCCGCCGCCTGCAGCCTGGGCGCGAAGCTCTCGATGCGCCAGGCGTCGATGGCGACGTCCTGCGTCGCCGAGCAGAACGCGAGCAGCAGGGCGGCCAGCACAAGCGCCAGAGGGTGGCGGTTCGGGTCGGAGACCGCCATGAGCAGGATCGCCCCGGTCAGCGCCGCCTGCACCGGCAGCAGCCAGCCGCGACGGCGTCCGAGGCCGGCGAGTGCTCCCGGTGGTGCGCGATCGAGAATCGGCGCCCAGAGGAACTTCAGCAGGTAAGGGAGACCGATCGAGGCGGTCAGTCCGATGGCGCGGAGCGAGACGCCGCTCTCGCTCATCCATTGCTGCAACGTGAAGAAGGTCAGCAGCAGCGGCAGGCCCGACGCGAAGCCGAGCAGGCCCATCAACGCGAGCGGCCGGCGCCCCGTGGCCGGCGGTTCACCCGCCATCGATCAGCGACGAAAGACGACAGGGCGGACGGGGTGACCCCGCCCGCCCGGCATTCCCAGGCGGATCGGCTTCAGCCTGATCGGCGTCAGCCCGCGGGCTGCGGATACGGCGTGCTGTTCAGCTTCTTGTGGTGATGGTGGTGGTGGTGATGCGTCCCCGACCTGTGGTGGTGGTGCCGGTGATGCGTGGTGGTGCCGGTGGTGCCTGCCGCCGGGTTGTTCTCGGCGGGTGCCGTGGTCGAGGGTGCGGCCGCGGACGGTGCCGTGGTGGCGGGCGGCATCGTGGCGGGTGCGGTCTCGGCCGGTGGGGTGGTGGTGGCCGGGGCGGACATGGCCGGGGCCGGAGCGCTCGGTGTGGCGGACGGTGCTGCCGGGGTGCTGGTGGCCGGAGCCGCCATCGTGTTCGGAGCGGTCGTCGTCGTCTGCGCGATAGCCGGAGCGGCCGTCGCCATCAGCGCGAACGCCGAGGCGGTGGCAAGGAACCGGGTGGTGAGCGTCATGGAAGTCTCCGATACTGGGAGATGCGAAGGGATGCAGGGGCCGCATCGGAGGATGCCGCTTGCAGATCGTTGCATAGCACGAAGCCGTATCAACGTCGTGCGGGAAAGTTCATCCACGCTTGCAAGTTTCCGGCGGACTTGCCTGATTTACAACACAATCATCGTTGCATTCGGCGATCAGATCATTCCCCGAATGCACCGTAGCCGTCCCGGCCCGCGAGGTGCGAGACCCGCAAGCCGGAACGACCCGATCAGGCCGCGTCGCTGTCCGACTTGCGCTCGGCGCGCTTGCGCTGGTGCGGGTCGAGGTAGCGCTTGCGCAGGCGAACCGCAGCCGGGGTCACCTCGACCAGCTCGTCGTCCTCGATATAGGCGATCGCCTGCTCCAGGCTCATCCGGCGCGGCGGCGTCAACAGCATCGCGTCGTCCTTGCCGGCGGCGCGGATGTTGGTGAGCTTCTTTTCCTTGATCGGGTTGATCTCGAGATCCGACCCGCGCGAGTGCTCGCCCAGGATCATGCCGACATAGACCTTCTCGCCCGGGCTGACGAACAGGGTGCCACGCTCCTGCAGGTACCAGAGCGCGTACTGCACCGCCGAGCCGTCCTCGGAGGAAATCAGCGAGCCGTTGCGGCGGCCCTCGATCGGACCGGCCCAGGGCTCGTAGCCGATGAACGAGCGGTTCATGATGCCGGTGCCACGGGTGTCGGTCAGGAACTCGCCGTGATAGCCGATCAGGCCACGCGACGGGATGCGGAAGGTCAGCCGCACCTTGCCGCCGCCGGACGGCCGCATGTCCTGCATCTGGCCACGGCGCAGGCTCATCTTCTCGACGACGACGCCGCTGAAGGCCTCGTCGACGTCGATCAGCGCCTCCTCGAACGGCTCCTCGCGCTCGCCGGTCTCCTCGTTGGTGCGTGTCAGCACCCGCGGCCGGCCGATGGTGAGCTCGAAGCCCTCGCGCCGCATGGTCTCGATCAGCACGCCGAGCTGCAACTCGCCACGGCCCGCAACCTCGAACGCCTCGCTCTCCGGGCTGTCGGTGACGCGGATGGCGACGTTGCCCTCGGTCTCGCGGATCAGCCGGTCGCGGATCTGCCGCGAGGTCACCTTCTTGCCGTCGCGGCCGCCGTACGGGCCGTCGTTCAGGCGGAAGGTCATGGTGAGCGTCGGCGGATCGACCGGGATCGCCGGCAGCGCCGCGGTGACTTCCGGCGACGCGATGGTCTCCGGGATGGTCGCCTCGGACAGTCCCGCCACCGCGATGATGTCGCCGGTGCCGACCTCCTCCACCGACACCCGCTCCAGGCCGCGGAAGGTCAGCAGCTTGGTGAGCCGCCCGGTCTCGACCACGGTGCCGTCGGCGCGCAGCACGCGCACCGGCATGTTCAGGCGCGCACGTCCCTGCTCGACGCGGCCGGTCAGCACGCGGCCGAGGAAGTTGTCGTATTCCATGATGGAGGCGACCATCGCGAACGGCGCCTCGGTATCGAGGTTCGGCGCCGGCACGTGGCTCAGCACCAGGTCGTAGAGCGCCGAGAGATCCTTGCGCGGCCCCTCCAGGGTGGTGTCGGCCCAGCCCTGCCGGCCGGACGCATACAGCATCGGGAAGTCGAGCTGGTGGTCGTCGGCGCCGAGTGCCGCGAACAGGTCGAACACCTCGGTGTGGACCTCGTCCGGGCGGGCATCCTGGCGGTCGACCTTGTTCACCACCACGATCGGGCGGATGCCGCGCGCCAGCGCCTTGCCGACCACGAACTTGGTCTGCGGCAGCGCGCCCTCGGCGGCATCGACCAGCACGATGGCGCCGTCCACCATGTTGAGGATGCGCTCGACCTCGCCGCCGAAATCGGCATGGCCCGGCGTATCGATGATGTTGATCCGAACGCCCTTCCACTCGACGCTGGTGCACTTGGCGAGGATGGTGATGCCGCGCTCGCGCTCGAGGTCGTTGCTGTCCATCGCCCGCTCGGCCACGTGCTGGTTGTCGCGGAAGGTGCCGGACTGTCGCAGCAACTGGTCCACCAGGGTGGTCTTCCCATGGTCGACGTGGGCGATGATGGCGATGTTGCGAATTTCCATGACGGTCTGACCCGGCTTTCTTCAGCGTGCGGGCAGCCGGCACATCGAGCCTCCGGAACACGATATCCGGGGGCCAGGCAGCGGCTGCAATGAGTGGGTGGTACGCGGCTAGATAATGGTGCAGCGCACGCTTTGCACGCTTTAACTTTCGATGACGTCCAGCGCCGTGCGACTCACCCGCGACGAGGGGGGTGTCTAGAGGCCCGCGAGCCGACGCAGGTCGGCCTCCGGACGCGCGCCGTAGTGCGAGATGATTTCCGCCGCCGCGACCGACCCGACCCGGCCGCACTCCGCCAGCGAACGCCCCTGCGTCAGGGCGGTGAGGAAGCCGGCGGCATAGGCATCGCCGGCACCGGTCGTATCCACCACCCGGGTCGGGACCGCGGCGACACGCACCCGCTCGTCACCCTGCACGACAACGCTGCCATGCTCGGAGCGGGTCAGCACAGCCAGCGCCACGTCGCGCGAGGCATGCCGGGCGGCGGCCTCGAAATCCTCGGTCTCGTACAGCGACAGGATCTCGTGCTCGTTGGCGAACAGGATGTCGACGCCGCCCGCCACCAGCTCGAGGAAGGCGGTGCGATGCCGGCCGACGCAGAACGGGTCCGACAGGGTCAGCGCCACATGACGTCCGGCATCGTGTGCGATCTCGGCGGCACGGCGGAAGGCGCGCTGCGCCTCCGGCGGATCGAACAGGTAGCCTTCGAGGTAGGTGACGCGCGCCCCCTCGATCGCCTCGGCCAGCACGTCGGCCTCGGCGAAGGCGGTGCAGGCGCCGAGATAGGTGTTCATGGTGCGCTGGCCGTCCGGCGTCACCAGGATCACGCACAGGGCGGTATCGCGGTCGCCGCGCATCTCGTCGCTGAGGGGAGCGGACGGGAATGCGATCCCGGCGGCCTCGATATCCTGCCGGAACACCCGGCCGGCCTCGTCTTCCGCCACCTTGCCGAGATAGGCCACGCGGGCGCCAAGGGACGCCGCCACCACGCAGGTATTGGCCGCCGAGCCGCCGCCGGTGCGCGCGATCGGCTGCACCAGGCCGACGATCTCGGCCGCCCGTCGCGCATCGATCAGCGACATGCTGGCCGGCACCATGCCCTGCTGCTCCGGGAAGCCCGCCGGCACCGGCGCCAGCACGTCCACGATGGCATTGCCGATGCCGACGATGTCGAAAGCCGCTTCGGCGAATTGCATGGGGCGATGGTCCGTCATGGGGGGCGTGCTGCGCGTATCATCCGGCGCGGCACAGCGGCAAGGGTTCCACCCTGCCCGATCTCCCGCTCCGGCCGCTCGATTTAAGCTTGTCGTTGCAACAGCGCCACCGTCGCGTGTATGGCGGTCGCAACGATTTATCGGGGCGGGGCCGTGTTCAAGCGACGCAAACCAGACGAGGTCCCGTCGGTCGCCGGCCCGGCGACCATCGTGGTGCCGACCGGGACCGGCCGCGGCGATCCCGGCGCCGGGCTCGGCCTGCCTGCCTATCCACCCGGTCCCGGCGCCCCGCCCTCGCCATCCGGCGCGACCGGCGTCACCGACCTGCCTTCTCCCCCCGCTAACCGACAGGAGGCCCCCTTGGGTCGTGCTCCGTTCTCCACCCCGCCGTTGCCGACCGCCCCGCCCGCCCCGCGCCCCGGCGGGCTCGGGCCCAGTACCGGTCCGGGCCTGGCGCCCCCCTCAGCGCTGCAGTCGAATGGCGGTCAGCGGCCGCGCGAGGCGACCGAGAAGCGCACCCTGGTGGTCGGGCGCGGCATCAGCGTGCAGGGCACCGTGCAGGATGCCGAGCGGCTGGTCGTCGAGGGCACCGTGGAAGCCAGCATGATCGAGGCGATCGAGCTGCATGTGGCGCCGGGCGGCATGTTCCGCGGATCCGCCAAGGTGCAGGATGCCGAGGTCGCCGGCACCGTGGACGGCACCCTGACCGCCAGCGGCACGCTGACCATTCGTCCGACCGGCCGGGTGATCGGCAGTGCGAAGTGCGGCTCGTTGACGGTGGAGCCCGGTGGCCAGGTCACCGGCCAGTTCGAGACCAGCTTCGGCCAGGGCGGGGCTGCCGCGACGGTGGCGCCGGCGGGCGTATCGGAACCGGTGGTGCCGGCGCCGGTGCTGCCGCAGGCGGTGCATCCCGAGGAAGGCAGCGCCGCCTCGCTCGGCTGATTGATGAAATCCCCGCCGGGTTCGCAACACCCGGTCGGGGCTACTGCCCTCAGGCGGTATCGCGGCGATCGCGCAGCTTCACATAGGCAAGCTGTGCATGCTCGGTGCAGTACGGCTTGCCCGGGATCGGATCGCCGCCGCAGAAGCGGAACTGCTTGGTGCCGGGCTCGCCCAGCGGCCAGCAGCAGGCGAGACGACGGCGTCCGACCTCGCTGCGGCCGAGGCCCGCCTGGTGCCCCTGCTCCTCGATCCCGCCAGACGGGCGACCGGAGCCGGCTGTATCGACGACGCGGCGCCGCATCGGGGTGACATTGGAGTGGCCCAGGCTGTCGGCGGCTGGAGACGGGGAGACCGGACGCAACTGGGCGTCGGGCGTGTGGTGGCCGCGAGGAGCCTGGTTGATCGCCTGCACCGGCGCAGGGACCGGCCGTTGCGAGGTGGCGGTCTCGCCGGACGGACGCGCCGGATCGGGACGCGCGGCCACGGTGCGGAGCGCATTGCGGGCGGCCATCGCATGACGGATGCCGTCCGCGGTCTTGCCGGCCGGTGACGTTCCGGGCGCACCGGTCAAACCCTTGCGGATCGGCGATGGCCGGGGCGGCAGCGTCAGGCGATGCGCCTTGCCGACCACGGCATTCTTGGTGATGGACATCCGCCGGCCGATCTCGGCCGTCGAGTGGCCTTCCTGCCAGAGACTGCGCAAACGGGAGATCGTCTCCTCGTTCCATTCCATCGCCCGGCTCCTTCTGGATGGGAGAGCCAACGATATGACAAACAGGCCCCGATCTCAACGAAGCGACCACAAAATCTTGTGGACGGAATCGCGCGAAACCCCCACCTGTCGTGTGGATAACTAAAATATAACGATATCTTATCTCGTGTTTAGCGCAACCTGCAGGCCACCAGAACGAGCCGATCCTCCACCTGAAAACCAGTCGGGATGCAACCCCGACTCGGGCATGACTCCGCTGCCGCCGTCCGATTCGAGGCCCTACTGGTCCGCCCGCAGCAGCCTGATGCGCTTGCCGTCGACGCCGAGCGAGATCGCGCCGCTCTTGAGCGCCAGCGCATCCTCGCCGAATACGGTGCGGCGCCAGCCGTGCAGCGCCGGGATGTCCGGCACCTCCTCGACCGCCAGGCGGTCGATCTCCTCGGACGAGGCCAGCAGCCGCGGCGCCACGTCGTGCTGTTCCGCCTTGGCCGCGAGCAGCACCTTGAGCAGCGACACCAGGGCGGGCGACGGGCGCGGGCCGTCCTTGCGCGGCATCGTCGGCAGGCTCGCCTCCGGCTCGATGCGCGCCGCCTCGATGGCGGCGAGCAGCCCGAGGCCGGCGCGGCCCTCGGCGAAGCCGCGGCTGACCCCGCGCATCCGGCTCAGCGCCTCGATGTCGCGCGGCGCGGTGGCGGCGATCTCCAGCAGGCTCTCGTCCTTCAGCAGGCGCGAGCGCGGGATGTTGACCCGCTGCGCCTCGCGGTCGCGCCACGCGGTGATCGCCCGCAGGATGCCCAGCATCCGCCGGTTGCCGGTGCGCGGCCGCAGCCGCTCCCACAGCGTCTCCGGATCCGGTCGGAAGGTCTGCGGGTCGGCCAGCACCGCCATCTCCTGCGCCACCCATTCGAGCCGCCCTTCCCGCTCCAGGCGGGCGCTCAGCTTCTCGTACACGTCGCGCAGGTACGTCACGTCGGCGGCGGCGTAGGCGACCTGCGCCGGTGACAGCGGGCGGGCCGACCAGTCGCTGAACCGGTGCGCCTTGTCGATCTCGCCGCCGGTGAGCGACGCCACCAGGCTGTCATAGCCGACCTGGTCGCCGAACCCCGCCACCATGGCGGCCACCTGGGTGTCGAACAGCGCGGTGGGCAGCCGGCCGAACCTGTACAGGAAGATCTCCAGGTCCTGCCGCGCGGCGTGGAACACCTTGACCACCGCCGGGTCGTCGAGCAGCGCCGCCAGCGGTTCCAGATCCAGCGTCTCCACCACGGTGTCGATCACCGCGACCTCGGTGGCGCCGGCCAGTTGCACCACGCACAGCTCCGGATAGTAGGTGCGCTCGCGCACGAACTCGGTGTCGATGGTGACGAAGCGCTCCTGGCGCAGGCGCTCGACCAGGGCGGCGAGCGAGGCGGTGTCGGTGACGAGCACCGGCTCGGGATAGGGGGATCGTGCGGGACGTGGCATGGCGAGGCTGTTACACCCGCATGCGCGGCCACGGAAGCAGCCGGGCCGCACCGCTCGCCTGCACATTGACAGGCCACCGCCCCGGCGGCTTCTTGCGCCAGAGGCTGTCCCGGATGGCCGATCTCTACTTGCCAGGACATTTCCATGCATCCGTATCGCACCCATAGCTGCGCCGCCCTGCGCGGCACCGATGCCGGGCAGACCGCCCGCCTGTCCGGCTGGGTGCACAGCAAGCGCGACCATGGCGGGCTGCTGTTCATCGACCTGCGCGATCATCACGGCATCACCCAGATCGTGTTCCCGGCTGGTTCCGACCTGCTCGCAAGCGTGGAGAAGCTGCGCGTCGAGAGCGTGATCACGGTGACCGGCGAGGTGGTGCGGCGCGAGGGCGCCACCGTCAATCCGAAGCTCGCGACCGGCGAGATCGAGCTGCGCGCGAAGACGCTCGAGGTGCAGTCGGCCTCCGACGTGCTGCCGCTGCAGGTCGCCGGCACCGAGAGCTATCCGGAGGAGCTGCGGCTGCGCTACCGCTACATCGACCTCCGCCGCGACAAGCTGCACCGCAACATGATGCTGCGCGCCGGCGTCATCGCGAGCCTGCGGGCGCGGATGATCGCGCAGGGCTTCACCGAGTTCCAGACGCCGATCCTGACCGCCTCCAGCCCGGAAGGCGCGCGCGACTTCCTGGTGCCGGCACGGCTGCATCCGGGCCGGTTCTACGCCCTGCCGCAGGCGCCGCAGCAGTTCAAGCAGCTCGCCATGATCGCGGGCTTCGACCGGTACTTCCAGATCGCGCCCTGCTTTCGCGACGAGGCCGCCCGTGCCGACCGCTCGCCGGGTGAGTTCTACCAGCTCGACTTCGAGATGAGCTTCGTGACGCAGGAGGACGTGTTCGCCACCCTGGAGCCGGTGATGGCCGGCATCTTCGAGGAGTTCGGCCAGGGCCGCGCGGTGAGCCCGGCGCCGTTCCCGCGCATCCCGTACGACCAGGCGCTGAAGCTGTACGGCTCCGACAAGCCCGACCTGCGCAACCCGCTCGTCATCACCGACGTCACCGCCCGCTTCGCCGGCTCCGGCTTCGGCCTGTTCGCGCGCATCGCCGCCAGCGGAGGCACCGTGCGGGCCATTCCGGCTCCGGGTGCAGGCGGCCGGCCACGCTCGTTCTTCGACAAGCTGAACGAGTGGGCCCGCTCGGAAGGCGCCGGCGGTCTCGGCTACATCACCTTCGACGAGCAGGGCGCGGCGCAGGGTCCGATCGCACGCAATCTCGAGCCCGATCGCGCGCTGGCGATCCGCGAGGCCTGCGGACTGGGCGCCGGCGACGCGGTGTTCTTCGCAGCCGGCGCCGCCGCCGAGGCGGTGAAGTTCGCAGGCCTGGTGCGCACCCGGATCGCGACCGAGCTCGACCTGGTGGAAAAGGAAGCGTTCCGGTTCTGCTGGATCACCGACTTCCCGATGT
The DNA here is from genome assembly GCF_005844085.1 of Lichenicoccus roseus. Taxonomy (GTDB): domain Bacteria; phylum Pseudomonadota; class Alphaproteobacteria; order Acetobacterales; family Acetobacteraceae; genus Lichenicoccus; species Lichenicoccus roseus. The sequence goes on along the minus strand of NZ_VCDI01000002.1, from coordinate 232,601 downwards.
ACGAGGTCAACGAGGAGACCGGGCAGGTCGATTTCAGCCACAACCCGTTCTCGATGCCGCAGGGCGGGCTGGAGGCGCTGAACAACCACGATCCGCTGACCATCAAGGCCTACCAGTACGACATCGTCTGCAACGGTATCGAGCTGTCCTCGGGCGCGATCCGCAACCACCTGCCCGAGGTGATGATCCGCGCCTTCCAGATCGCGGGCTATCCCGAGAGCGAGGTCGAGGCGCGCTTCGGCGGCATGCTGAACGCGTTCCGCTACGGCGCCCCTCCGCATGGCGGTTCGGCGCCAGGCGTCGACCGCATCGTCATGCTGCTGGCCGACGAGCCGAACATACGCGAGGTCATCCTGTTCCCGCTCAACCAGCAGGGCGAGGACCCGATGATGGGCGCGCCCGCCCCGGTCGAGGCGAAGCGGCTTAAGGAATTGTCACTGCAGCTCGACCTGCCGCCGGTCAAGACCGTGGGCGGCCCGCTGCGGTCGGTGCCCCAGGCTCCACCGGAGATATCCGGGCGATGACGGCGCGGCTGCAGGCGCTGGTCCCGGTCATCCTGGCCGGCCTGATCCTGACGGGCGTTGATGGCGCAGCCCTCGCGGCCTCGCTGGCGGCGCACCGCGCGACGTACGAGCTCAGCCTGGACCGTGTGGAAGGCGGCGGCGTGGTGGCCGCGACCGGCCACATGACCTACCAGGTGACCGACACCTGCACCGGCTGGGCGACGCAGCAGCAGTTGCGCCTGCAGACGGTCACGCGCGATGGCGGCCCGACCAACCTCGTTTCCGACTACGCGACGCTGGAGAGCAAGGACGGTCACCACCTGACGTTCGACATGCGCCAGCGCGCCAACGGCGCCACCACCGAGCAGGTGCGCGGCGAGGCGACGATCCCTGCACCCGGATCATCCGACGGTGCCGGCAGCATCGCCTACACGCTGCCGCATCCGGCGAAGCTGGCGCTGCCGCCTGGAACGCTGTTCCCGATGGCGCACACGCTGGCGATCCTGCAGGCGGCGGAAGCCGGCAAGAAGTCCCTCGCGCCGGTGTTGTTCGACGGCACCGGGCCGGACGGCGCACAGGACACCTACGTGCTGATCACCGGGTTGCAGCCGCCGCCGTCACAATCCGACCGTCCGCCGCTGGCCGCCCTCGGGTCGGCGCAGGTGCACGTGGCGTTCTTCTCGCGTGCGCCTGGGACCATCTCGCCGGACTACGAGGCGGCGATGCGCTACTTCAGCAACGGCGTGTCGGACCGCGTACTGATGGATTTCGGCACCTTCACGATGCGGGCCACCATGCACGACTTCGTCCTCGGCAAGCCGGCGCATTGCTGATCCGGCATCGTCGAATGGTGCTACGGTAGTCGCAAGCTGACAGGCCGACACCGCCATGGCGCGCGTACGCTGCATCATGATGCAGAAGGATGAAGGCCAGCTCCTGGATTCCTGGCTGAAATACTACGGCTACCTGTTCGGTTTCGAATGCCTGGAAGTGCTGGACAACGGATCGCGCGATCCGCTGACCTGCTTCATCCTTGCGCAGTTCGAGGCGGCCGGCGTGCGGGTCCACCGGCAACATGTCGGCAACGCAGCCTTCGAGCAGAAGGGCGCAATCGTGCACGGCGTCATCAACGAATGGGACCGCACCCTCGAATACGATTTCGCGCTGCCCTGCGACTGCGACGAATTCCTGGCGCTGTTCACGCGTGGCGGCCTCGAATGCTCGCGCGACGCGATCCATGCAGGTCTCGACGCGCTGATCGAGTGCGACCAGGTGCTTGGCATACGCACGTCGCTGTTCAACGTCCCTTCGCAGCCCGACTGGTTCCACCCGGAGATGTTCCCCAAGGGGTTCCTGCCGAGCCACACCATCCTTGATCTCGACAGCGGCTACCACGAACCAAGATCGCGGCTGGCGGCTGGCATGCGCGACACCGACTTCACCTACCTGCACTTCCACAACAAGCCATTCGAGACCGTGCAGGACCATACGCGGCGAAAACTGCATCGACGCGTCGATGTCGACGACCGTGCGGCGCTTGCACGTTATGCCGGTGCCGGGGCGCACATGACCAAGGACCTGCTGATGTCGCGCCTGGAATACGTGCACCAGTTCGACCGGCGGATCACCGTGCGCTTCGAGCAGTTCACCGACCAGATCCGTGCGCTCGGATCGCGCGAGGGCCTGCTGACCGGCGATGCCACGTTGCCGCGCCGCCACCAGAGCAGGCCGGGCGGGCCGGCGACGATCCGGCTGCCGCCTGACGACAGCCGGCCGGCGCGACTGATCGCGTTCGATGGCGACGCCTACCTTGCCGGCAATCCCGACGTCGCATGCACGAACCGCTCCGGTCTGCCGCACTACCTCTTTTACGGTTTCTACGAGGGCCGTGCGTTGGCCGGCACCGAGCTGCAGTAAAACCCGGCAGGCCAGGTCGGCTATAGCCTTGCTCTAGGCGGGACCGTCGAGCTCCGGCACGCCGCTGCTGCGGTCGGCATAGGCGGCCCTGAAGCCCGGACGCAGCTGCCAGCGACGCCAGTAGGCGTCCAGATGCTCGAAGCGCTCGTCCAGCGGCGTCGCGTTGACGGGGAACTTCGAGAAGGCGATCGCGGTCGCCAGCGTCATGTCCGAGAAGGTCGGGGCGTCGCCGCCGAGCATCCAGTCTCGGCCGTCGGACAGATGCTGGTTGACCAGCCCGGCATGCGCCAGCGCCTCCTTGCGGCAATGCTCGCCCCAGGCCGGGTTGCTGGTCAGCTCCAGCTTCGGCCCCAGGCCCTGGTGCAGCACGTGGAAGGCGGTGACGATCCGGTAGAGGATGTGCACCCAGATGCGGTTGTTCCACATGGTGTCGAGCCCCTGCTCCATCGGGGTGTCGCCCATGATGCGGCGGCCGGGATGCGCCTGGTCGAGATAGCGCGCGATGGCGTCGGTCTCGGCCAGATAGCTGCCATCGGCCAGCTCCAGGGTCGGGGTCTCGCCCCACGGGTTCATCTTCAGGTGCCGCCACTGCCGCTGCTCGCCCACCGGCGACATGTCGTAGACATGCTCCTCGTAACGGTCGGCGATGCCCTTCTCGTGCATGAACAGCCGGAGCCGCTGTGGATTGGGGAAGGCCGAGGGCGAGGTGAACAGGCGCAGCCGGGCCGGAATATCTGTGCTCATGATCGTTTCCCTACCATGTGGTTGGTAGAGTAGCGATAGGCCTTCAACTCGGGATCGTCAAGTCCTATCTATCACTTGGTAGGTGTATGGGCGGGACGATCGGGGATGAGTTCGAATTCGAGGGAAGAGATCCTGGCGGCGGCCCGGCGCACGGCGATGGCGCATGGCTATGGCGGGCTGAACTTCCGCGACCTCGCGCGCGATGTCGGCATCAAGGCGCCGAGCATCTACCATCATTTCCCGAGCAAGGCGGATCTCGGGGCGGCGGTCGCCCGGCGCTACTGGCAGGACATCGCGGCCGACCTGGAGGCGATCTCGACCGGCTCGGCGGATGCGCTCGCTGCCCTGCGCCGCTACCCGGAGATCTTCCGTGCCTCGCTGGAAAGCGACAACCGGATGTGCCTCAGCAGCTTCATGGCGGCCGAGTCCGACGATCTGCCGTTGCCGGTGCGGCAGGAGGTACAGGCCTTTGCCGACGTCAACGTGGCCTGGCTGCGCCGGCTGCTGATCGCATCGGGCATGGTGGCGGAACAGGCCAGCCACGATCGCGCCCGCGCCATCTACGCCGCCGTCGCGGGCGCCCAGCTGATGGCGCGGAGCCGGTCGGATATCGCCCTGTTCGATGCGCTGATCGGGAACTACCGCCAGGCGGGCCTGCTGCCGGCCTGACCGGGTCAGTCCGCCAGCCCCGCCTCCCAGAGCAGGTCCTTCACCGCCGCACGATCCGGTGCCGCCGCGAGGCACGCGATCGCGTCCATCAGCCGCGCCGCCTCCTCGTCGATACCGTCCAACTGCGGCACGGGTGGCGGCGGCTCCGGCGGCGGCTGGTCCTTGCGGTGCATCGGCAAGCGGCATGCCGTGCAGGTCAGCAGGGCACGATAGCCGGCCAGCGCCGTCAGCTTGCAGCCTGGGCAGACATAGAGCTTCCGGCGTGGCCGGCGCGTCATGATGCAGGAAGCCCGGCGTTCCCGATCAAGTCGGGCTGCTGCCGATCTGCTTGATGTCCACAAAGGTCAGCTGCGGGTTGGCTTCGGCGGTGCGGCGCATCATGAAGGCGGAGCTGGCCAGGAAGACCGGGTCGCCGTCGAGATCGTCCGCCAGCGCCGAGCGGTTGCCGGCGATGAACGCTTCCATGCGACCGCGGTCGCCGCTGACCCAGCGCGCCAGCGAGAACGGCGTGCTCTCGAAGCCGATCGCCACCCCGTATTCGCCCGCCAGCCGCGCCTGCAGCACGTCGAGCTGCAGGGTGCCGACCACGCCCACGATCGGCGGCGCGCCATCCTGCGGGCGGAACAGCTGCACCACACCCTCCTCGGCCAGCTCGGTCAGCGCCTGGCGCAGCTTCTTCGCCTTCATGGCGTCGTCCAGCCGCACCCGGCGCAGGATCTCGGGGGCGAAGTGCGGGACGCCCGTGAAGCGCAGATCCTCGCTCTCGGTCAGGGTGTCGCCGATGCGCAGCGTGCCGTGATTCGGGATGCCGACCACGTCACCGGCAAACGCCTCCTCGGCCAACTGGCGGTCGCGCGCGAAGAAGAACTGCGGCGTGTGCAGGGCGAACTGCTTGCCGGTGCGTACGTGGCGCAGCCGCATGCCGCGCTGCAGCCGCCCCGAGCAGATGCGTGCGAATGCCATGCGGTCGCGGTGGTTGGGGTCCATGTTGGCCTGGATCTTGAATACCAGCGCCGTCATCGCCGCCTCGTCGGCCTTCACCTCGCGGGTCTCGGTCGCCTGTGCGCGCGGCGGCGGCCCGAACGAGACCAGGGCATCGAGCAGATCCAGCACGCCGATCTCGCGCATCGCGCTGCCGAAGAACACCGGCGTCAGCGCACCGGCATCGAAGCTCTCGCGGTCGAACTCCGGCAGCGCTCCCTGCACCAGCTCCAGCTCCTCGCCCAGCGCCTGCAGACGCGGGTCGGACTGCGCCAGCTCCTGCGTCAGGTGCATCTCGCGCGCGCGCAGGTCGTAGGTGCCGACGAACGTCGCCGCCCGCCCGACCGGCCATGTGGCGGGTGCCGTATCCAGCGCCAGCGTGCTGCCGACCTCGTCGAGCAGTGCGAACGGGTCCTGCGCCTCGCGGTCCATCTTGTTGATGAAGGTGATGATCGGAATGTCGCGCAACCGGCAGATCTCGAACAGCTTGCGCGTGCGCTCCTCGATCCCCTTGGCCGCATCGATCACCATGACCGCGGAATCCACCGCCGTCAGCGTCCGGTAGGTATCTTCGGAGAAGTCCTCGTGCCCCGGCGTATCAAGCAGGTTGAAGATGCAGCCGCCGTACTCGAAGGTCATCACCGAGGTGACGACGGAAATCCCGCGCTCGCGCTCGATCCCCATCCAGTCCGACCGCGTCCGCCGCCGCTCACCCTTGGCCCGCACGTTGCCGGCAAGCTGGATCGCGCCACCGGCCCGCAGCAGCCGCTCGGTCAGCGTGGTCTTGCCGGCATCCGGATGCGAGATGATCGCGAACGTCCGCCGCCGCGCGATCTCGGTGCGCATCTGCTCAACGCTGTCGGACATAACTTCACCCTGAAGAAAGACGAGGGCCCTGCCCTCGACCCGCCAGGGCCAGCGGCCCCGGACCCGCAAACACAAAGGCCGGACGGAGTAACCCGCCCGGCCCAAGACCCTACTTGCTTACTCCAAGCACACGGAAACATGGTCCGAGAGTGGGCTACGCTGAGTCAGAGGCGCCTTAGGCGCCGGTCCGGCGTGTCTTTCCGAGGACCGGAGCGGAGCGGCCTCCTGGCCGTGAGCACCGGAGCGCAGGAAAGGCGCGTCGGATGACCAGCGTAGTGCGCTATCGGACCATGTTTTTTAGCGGCTGTAGAACTCGACTACCAAATTCGGCTCCATCGTCACCGGGTACGGCACGTCGGAGAGCTTCGGCGAACGGGTGAAGCGACCCTTCATCGCGCGGTGGTCGACCTCGAGATACTCCGGCACGTCCCGCTCGCCGTTCTGAGCGGCGTCGAGCACCACGGCGAGCTGCTTGGACTTCTCGCGCACCTCGATCACGTCGTTGTCGCGCACCAGAAAGGACGGGATGTTGACCTTGCGGCCGTTCACCGTGACATGGCCGTGGTTGACGAACTGCCGGGCCGCGAACGGCGTGAGGGCGAACTTGAGGCGGTAGATCACCGCATCGAGCCGGCGCTCCAGCAGGTCGATCAGGTTCTCCGAGGTGTCGCCCTTGCGACGGACCGCCTCGTCATAATACTTGCGGAACTGCTTCTCGCTGATGTTGCCATAGTAGCCCTTGAGCTTCTGCTTGGCCATCAACTGGATCGAGAAGTCGGTGGGCTTCTGCTTGCGGCGCTGGCCATGCTGGCCAGGTCCATAATCGCGCTTGTTGATCGGCGACTTCGCGCGGCCCCAGAGATTGACGCCAAGGCGGCGGTTGATCTTGTACTTGCTTTCCAGGCGCTTGCTCATGGCAAACCCTTTCGTCTGGTGCGACCGGTATGTCCGACGCTCGTGTTGCACCGGTAGGCCACGACCTGATGGTCGCGACGGGCGCGGTCCGCGTTATCGGCAGCCTGCCGTTGTGGCATGGCTTGCCGACCGGATCCGTCCACGTTCCCGGCAGTAGGTCGGGGCCTATAGGGCTGATGCCCTGGCCTGTCAACGTGAAGCGCTGTCCGCTATCCTGCCGGGAAACGGAGGAGCGCTTCAATGTCAGGTTCGGATATCCGCCCCGGCTCGAACACCAGGATGACCGCCATCGTCTGCCATGGTCCCGAGGACTACCGGGTCAGCGACGTGCCGCGGCCGACGGCGGGGCCGCGCGAGGCGGTGATCCGGATCGCGTCCTGCGGCATCTGCGCCAGCGACTGCAAGTGCTGGCAGGGCGCCAAGATGTTCTGGGGCTCGGACACGCAGACCGCCTACGTCAAGCCGCCGGTAATCGCCGGGCACGAGTTCTACGGCGTGGTGGAGGAGCTGGGCGAGGGCGCCGCCGAGCATTTCGGCATCCGGCCGGGCCAGCGCGTCATCGCCGAGCAGATCGTGCCCTGCGACAAGTGCCACTACTGCCGCACCGGCTCCTACTGGATGTGCGAGGTGCACAACATCTTCGGCTTCCAGCGCGAGGTCGCCGACGGCGGCATGGCCGAATACATGCGCCTGCCGTCCACCGCCCGCCTGCATGTCATCCCCGACGAGATGCCGCTCAACGACGCCGCAATCATCGAGCCGCTGTCCTGCGCCATCCACACCGTGCAGCGCGGCGACATCCAGCTCGCCGACGTGGTGGTGCTGGCCGGCGCCGGGCCGATCGGGCTGATGATGGTGCAGGTGCTCAAGCTCAAGACGCCGCGGAAGATCGTGGTGATCGACATGTCGGACGAGCGGCTGGCGCTGGCGACGCAGTACGGCGCCGACCTCACCATCAACCCGACCCGGCAGGATGCCAGGGCCGAGGTGATGGCGGTCACCGGCAACTACGGCTGCGACGTCTATATCGAGGCCACCGGCTCGCCGGGCGGCGTCACCCAGGGGCTCGACCTGGTGCGCAAGCTCGGCCGCTTCGTGGAGTTCTCGGTGTTCGGCAAGGAGACCTCGGCGGACTGGTCGATCATCGGCGACCGCAAGGAGCTCGACGTGCGCGGCTCGCACCTGGGGCCGTACTGCTACCCGATCGCCATCGACCTGCTGACCCGCGGGCTGGTCACCTCGGACGGCATCGTGACGCACGAGTATGATCTGCACGACTGGGACGAGGCGATACGCAGCGCCAGCTCGATGGACAGCATCAAGGTGCTGCTGACCCCGGGCAGCACCCGCCGCGGGGCGATCGCCTGATGGCCGCCGATCCGAAGGAGTTCGAGGGCCGCACCGCCCTGGTGACCGGCGCCGGCAAGGGGATCGGCCGGGTCATCGTGGAGCGCCTGACGGAGCGCGGCGCCCGGGTGGTGGCGCTGAGCCGCTCCGCCGCCGACCTCGAGAGCCTGCGAGCGGAGACCGGATGCATCGCCATCGCCGCCGACGTGGCCGACATCGAGGCCACCCTGGCGGCGCTGCGCGAGGCGCCCGCCATCGACCTGCTGGTGAACAATGCCGGCATCACCCACCTGGCGCCTTTCACCGAGACCGCCCAGTCCGCCTTCGAGGCGGTGATGGCGGTCAACGTGCTGGCGCCCATGCGCATCGGCCAGTTCGTGGCGAAGCGGCTGATCGAGGCCGGGAGGCCCGGCGCGATCGTCAACGTGTCGAGCATCGCGGCCGACGTCGGCATCGCCGAGCACACCGCCTACTGCGCCTCCAAGGGCGCGCTGGACGCGATGACCCGGGTGATGGCAGTCGAGCTCGCCCCGCACGGCATACGCACCAACAGCGTCAACCCGGTGGTGACGCTGACGCCGATGGCGGTGGTCGCCTGGTCGGACCCGGTCAAGGCGGGGCCGATGCGCAGCCGCATCCCGATGGGACGCTTCGTCGAGCCTGGCGAGGTCGCCAACACCGTCTGCTACCTGCTCGGCGACGGCGCCTCGATGATCAACGGGGTCTGCCTCGCCGTCGATGGCGGCTTCCGGGCGGCGTGACGCAGCACGATTCGCCGCTCGTTAAAAGCCTCATAATTCACAGACTATTCCTGAGCCGACACGAGTCCGGTAAAGATTTCGTGGTTTTATTTATAGCATCCTGTTAGGAGGAACCTGTGCCCGGGCGGTATCGCACGGTCGACTTTTCGACACTCGATGACTGGATCTCAGACCTTGAGCGCCACGATCCCCGGGCCGGATGTTCGGATCCCCACCCCGGTCACGGGGCCGAGCTCGACCATATCTCCGAAGGCGGTAGTGCCGGAGTTGACCTCAGGCTCCCGTGTCCGCACCGGCGTCATGCTGCTGCCGTGCCTGGCGATCCTGCTGTGGCCAGCCCTGCTGAACGGCTATCCGCTGGTGTTTGCCGATAGCGGCACATATCTCGGCCAGGCGATCCAGCACTATCTCGGCTGGGACCGGCCTGCCTTCTACAGCCTGTTCCTGTTCCTGCTGCACTGGAAGATCAGCACCTGGCCAATCGTGGTGGTCCAGGCCCTGCTGACCCTCTACGTCCTGGGCGCCGCGATACGCGCCTTCGTGCCGGGCCTATCGCCGCGCCTGCTGCTGCCGCTCTGCGCCATCCTCGCGGTCCTCACGCCGCTGCCCTGGTTCGTCGACCAGATCATGCCGGACCTGTTCACCGCCCTGCTCGCAATCCTGATCGCCATCCTGGTGCTGGCGCCGGCCGGTTTCGGTCGCCTGGAGATGCCCGCGATCGCCGGCCTCGCCACCGCCATGATCGTCTTCCACCTGTCCCACATCTGGATCGCGCTCGGGCTGCTGGCGATCCTGTTGCCGACCCGCCGCTGGCTGGGCGCGAGCAGCGTGCTTGGCTGGCGTGGGCTGGCGCTGGCGGCCTCGCCGCTGCTGGCCGCGATCGCCATGCTGTGCGCGGTGAACTGCGCCGCCTTCGGCCGCCTGTCGGTCTCGCCGTTCGGCAACGTCTTCCTGCTTGCCCGGCTCCTGTACGACGGACCGGCCGAAGTCGTGCTGGAACGGGATTGCGGCACCGTGCACTGGCACATGTGCCGCTACATCGACGTGCTGCCGCCGCACCGGACGCTGTATCCGAGCTCGGACGACTTCCTCTGGGAACCCAAGGGCCCGCTCCACAGCCTGGGCGGCGCCAAGCTGCTCTCGCTTGAGGCCGGATCGATCATCAGCCACGCGCTGCACGAGCAGCCGCTGCAGGTGCTACGAGCAAGTCTGTCCAATCTCGGCCACCAGCTTCTGCTGTTCCAGTCGGGGGACGGGCTGCACGCCTGGCCGGGCGAAGTCGGCCCGGTCATCCTGCGCAACTTCCCGGCTGGCGAGCGGCGTGCGTTCCTCGCCTCCCGGCAGTCGCGCGGCGTGCTCGCGGTGCCGGACTGGCTGCGGCTGCTGCACGTCCTCGGCTATGTGGCCGGGGTCGTCGGCACGATGGCGTGCCTGGTGGTCGGGATCGTCAGGCGTAGTCCGATGGCCCTGCTCTGCGCCGCCGTGCTGCTCTGCCTGCTCGGCAACGCCGCGGTGACCGGCATCCTCTCCGGACCGCACGACCGCTACCAGAACCGGGTGATCTGGCTCGCCCTGCTGGCGCCGCTCCTGGTCGCGGCGACACACCTGAGCCGGGCTGTCCGCAACACGCGGTAGCGTCTCGGGCAGGACCGGCACGGGCCGGCAAGCGGCTCGCCATTGTAGCGGTTTGACAGGATCCGCGCTCGATCCTTTATTATGGTTCCGGCAGCCGCACAAAAGATGCGGCGTCGGAGGACAACATGAGCAGGACCATTGAAACGACCAGCCGGCGTGGCTGGCTGGCTCTCGCATTGATCGCAGCCTTGCCGACGTCCCTGGCCACCGGCCTGGCCTCGCCCGCGAGATCGGCCGACGGCATTCTCGTCGGCTTGGTCACCAAGACCGAGGTGAATCCGTATTTCGTCAGCCTGCGCCGTGCCGCCGAGGCCGAGGCGCGCGCACGCGGTGTCCGGCTGATCGCGCGCGCCGGCAAGTTCGACGGCGACAACGAAGGCCAGGTTGCGGCGATCGAGACGCTGATCAGTGCCGGGGCCCGCGGCATCCTGATCACCCCGAACAACTCGACCGGTCCGCTCGGCGCCATCGCCAAGGCCCGGAAGGCCGGCATCGTGGTGATTGCCCTGGACACCGCCACCGATCCGGCGGACGCGGTCGATGCGACCTACGCCACCGACAATTTCCAGGCCGGCGTCAAGCAGGGCCGGTACGCCCGCCACGCGCTGGGCAGCAAGGCGCCGCACCTCGCCATGCTGGACGGCACGCCGGGCGGCACCGTCGACACCTTCCGCCACAACGGCTTCCTGCAAGGCTTCGGCATCAAGGAAGGCGATCCGGCCGTCGCCGGCAAGCAGATCACCAACGGCGCCCAGGACAAGGGACAGACCGGAATGGAAAACCTGCTGTCGGCGCATCCCGACATCAACGTCGTCTACACCATCAACGAACCCGCCGCCGAGGGCGCCTACGCCGCGCTGCGTGCCGCCGGGCGCGAACACGACGTGGTGCTGACCTCGATCGATGGCGGCTGCCTGGGCGTCAAGTACGTGAAGCGCGGCGCGATCGCGGCGACCGTCATGCAGTTCCCGGCCAAGATGGCGAAGGCCGGCGTCGACGCGGTGGTCGATTTCGCAAAGGGCGGCTCGAAGCCGTCCGGCCTGCACGATACCGGATCGGCGACCATCACCGACCACCCCTTCCCCGGCCTCGACCAGCACGACACGGCCTGGGGCCTGACGAAGTGCTGGGGGTAGGAGAAGCCACCAGCACCGTTGCGACGCCGCGTACCGGGGTTGGCACCAGGCTGCTGCGGCAACTGGCGCTGAACCCCGTCGCCGGGTCGCTGTTCACCCTGCTGCTGTTCTGCGCGATCTTCTCGGCGACCACGCACACGTTCCTGACGCCGAACAACCTGTCGCTGATCGTGCAGCAGAGCGTGATCGTCGGAGCACTCGCGGTCGGCGAGACGCTGGTCATTCTCAGCGCCGGCATCGACCTGGCCAACGGCGCGATCTGCGTGCTCGGCACCATCGTCGCCGGCAAGCTGGTCGATGCCGGCTACCCGGCGCTGCCCTGCCTGCTGGCGGCGGTGGCGCTGTGCACCGCGGTCGGCGCCGTCGCCGGGCTGCTGGTCAGCCGCCTGCGCCTGCCGCCGTTCATCGTGACGCTGGGGCTGCTCGGCATCGTCACCGCCGCCACCCGGCTGATCTCGCAGGGCGGCGCCTTTCCGGTGATGGACGACCTGCTGGCGTGGAGCGGCAATTCGCTTCGCATCGGTTCCGCACCGATCACCTACGGCACCATCATCCTGGCCGGGTTGTACCTGCTGGTCTGGTACATGCTGACCCAGACCGCCTGGGGCACCCAGGTCTACGCGCTCGGCAACAACCCGGAAGCCGCGCGGCTGGTCGGCATTCCGGTGCGACGCCGGCTGCTGTCGATCTACAGTCTTGCGGCGCTGATCTACGGTGTTGCCGCCTGGCTGGCGCTGGGGCGCATTCCCAACGCCGACCCCAACGCGCTGCAGACCGCCAACCTCGATAGCATCACCGCGGTGGTGATCGGCGGCACCAGCCTGTTCGGCGGACGCGGCAGCCTGTTCGGCACCCTGATCGGCACCCTGATCGTCGGCGTGCTGCGCAACGGCCTCACGCTGGAGGGTATCGATCCGCTCTGGCAGGATCTGGTCACCGGCATCCTGGTGATCGCGGCGGTGGCGCTCGACCAGCTGACCCGGCGGCGCCGGACATGAGCGATCTCCCGGTTCTGGAAGCAAGAGGCATCACCAAGAGCTATGGCCATGTCGCGGTGCTGCACGGAGTGGATTTCGAGGTGCGCGCCGGCGAGGTGATGGCCATCGTCGGCGACAACGGCGCCGGCAAGAGCACCATGATCAAGACCCTCTGCGGCGCGGTGCAGCCGGACGCCGGCGAGATCCTGCTCGACGGCGCGCCGGTGCGGTTCGCCACCCCGCTGGACGCGCGCGCCAGCGGCATCGAGACGGTCTACCAGGATCTCGCGGTGGCGCCGGCGCTCGACATCGCCTCGAACCTGTTCCTCGGCCGCGAGCTGCGCCGAGCGGGGCCGCTCGGCCGCGTGTTCCGGATGCTCGACAAGCCACGCATGCGTGCGGAGGCGCAACGGCACATGGACGAGCTGCGTTTCCGACTACCGGCGATCACCAACGCAGTCGAGGCGCTCTCCGGCGGCCAGCGGCAGGGCGTCGCGGTGGCGCGCGCGGCGGCCTTTGCGCGACGGCTGGTGATCATGGACGAGCCGACGGCGGCGCTTGGCGTGCGCGAGACCGGGCAGGTGCTCGACCTGATACGCAGCGTGCGCGACCGCGGCCTCGCCATCGTGCTGATCAGCCACAACATGCCGAACGTGTTCGAGGTCGCCGACCGCATCCATGTCATGCGGCTGGGACGCCGGGTCATGCTGACCTCGCCGAAGCAGTCCAGCATGGCCGATATCGTGGGCTTGATGACCGGTGCGATCCCGGCGCATGCAGGGGCGTCACAGCCCGAGGAGGCGCGGCCATGAGCCGTCTCGACGACAAGCTCGCCAGCATACGCAACGGCACCTACACCCGCGCCGACTTCATCATCGCCGACGCCAAGGATGGCGACATGGGGCCGAGCCTGACCTCGACCGGCCCGGCGCGCGACAGCGACGGCAACTATTCGCGGCACCGCACCCGCGACGAGTTCCTGGGCGAGATCCGGCTGATCATCGAGCAGGACGTCGTCGACATCATGCTGGCCTCGGTGTCCAACATAGAGCGGCTGCGCGAGACCGGCGCCTTCCGCGGCAGCGGCGTGACGCCGGCGATCCGAGCCAACGACGCCACCGACATCTGGGTCTGCCGCGGCGCGAGCTACGCAAGGCAGCCGTCGCGCGGCTACCGCACCGCCGATCTCGATCTCGCCCGCACCGCGACCGGCGCATCTCTCGGGCTCTACTCGATCACCTTCAACAACGACCTCGATGCCGACATCGCCTCGCTGCACGAGTTCGCCACGTTCCGTCGCGATGCGCGCCGGCATGGCTGGCGCTATTTCCTCGAAGTGTTCAACCCGAACGTCGACTGCCGCATCGATCCCGCACTGGTCCCGCACTACATCAACGACGTCATCCTGCGCAGCCTCGCCGGCCTGACCCGCGCCGAGCGGCCGGAATTCCTCAAGATCGCCTATAATGGCCCGAAGGCGCTCGAGGAGCTGGCCTCGTGCGACAGCAGCCTGATCGTCGGCGTGCTCGGCGGCGGCGCCGGCACCGCGCGGGACTGCTTCGAGCTGCTGCACCAGGCGGAGAAATACGGCGCCCGCGTCGCGCTGTTCGGCCGCAAGATCAACCTCGCCGAAAGTCCGCGCGACATGGTGGCGGCGATGCGCCATGTGGCCGATGGCTCCCTTGCGCCGGAGGAAGCTGTGCGCGTCTATCACGACGCCCTCGGCAAGCTCGGACGCCGTCCGCTGCGGCCGCTGGAGGATGACCTGCTGCTCACCGAGACGGTGCTCCAGGCAGGCTGAAGGCAGCGGCGATGGCCCCTAGAGCAGGTTTCGTCACCGGCGGCTGCTGGTGCTTCGACCGCAACAAGACCATCCCGTTCTGGCCCGGGGAAGACCAGTCGGTCTCGGTGCAGTCGGTGCTCACCCGGGGCGGCGGTTCGGCCTGCAATTTCGCCATCGCCATGCGCCGTCTCGACCCGGCCATTCCGATCGAGACCATCGGCCTGGTCGGCAACGACGAAGAGGGCCGCTTCCTGATCGCGGAATGCGATCGCCACCGCATCGACCGCAGCCGGCTGCACGCCACCGATGCCGCGCGCACCCACCTCACCGATGCGTTCTGCTCGGAGCGTTCCGGACGGCGGACGCATTTCTTCGAAGCCGGCACCAGCGACCTGCTGGCTCCGGCGCATTTCGACTTCACCGCGACGACCGGCCGGTTCCTGCATCTCGGCCTGCCGGGCATCCATCGGCTGATGGACGCGCGCAACGGCGGCGACGCGAATGGCTGGGTCAGCGTGCTGCGCGCCGCCCGCGCGGCCGGCCTGCGCACCAACCTCGAACTGGTGACCATCGATGCGGACCGGCTCGCGTCGCTGGCGCGGCCCTGCCTGTCGCTGCTCGATACGCTGGTGGTGAACGACTACGAGATCGGCGCGCTGGCCGGCATCGACACCGTCGCGGGCGGCGTGACCGACATCGCCGCCTGCCTGCACGCGGCGCGCGTCATCATGGAGCTGGGCGCGATGTCGGTGCTGGCGGTGCACTACACCATGGGCGGCTTCGCGCTGTCCCGCGACGGCGCGCTGGCGCAGCAGGGCTCGGTCGCGATCCCGCCCGAACTCGTGGCGGGCGCGAACGGCGCCGGCGATGCGTTCGCGGCCGGCTTCCTGCGCGTCCTGCACGATGACGGCCCGCTCGACGAGGCGCTGGCGCTCGGGCACGCCACCGCGGCGGCCAGCCTGCGCCATATCGGCACCACGGACGCCATCGAGACCCGCGCGGAGTGCCTGGCGCTGGCGGAGCGGTGGGGCTGGCGCTAAGAGCCACCGATGGTGAGTGCGAGACTTGCGGTCCTGGGCATCCCGATGGCGCTGGCGGCGGGTGCCGTCCCGGCGCACGGCTCCGGCGTGATGGCACTGCAGGGCCGCGGCGTGCAGATCTATGTCTGCCAGGGCAGTCCGGAAGCCCATGCCTGGAAGCTCGTCGGGCCGGAGGCAACGCTGACCGATGCCGCCGGCAGACCGGCCGGCCGCCACTACGCCGGGCCGGCCTGGCAGGCGAGCGACGGCAGCACCGTGATCGGCGCGGTGGTGGCCTCGGCCAGGCCCGACGGTGCGATCCCGTGGCTGGTGCTGCGGGCAACGTCGCATGCCGGCAACGGGATGTTTGCCGGCGTGACGTTCGTGACCCGCTCGCAGACGGCGGGTGGCCTGCCGCCTTCGGGCGGCTGCGACGCCGCCCATGCGGGCATGCGCGCGCGCTCACCCTACAGCGCTACCTACAGCTTCTTCGGGACACCGTGAGCAGGCCGGGCTGGGCGATCGGCCTGATGACCGGAACGGTGCTCGACGGCAATATCGACATCGCCCTGCTGCGCAGCGATGGCGAGGGGATAGCGGAATTCGGGCCCTGGACGCTGGCACCCTATCCGGATGCGGTGCGCGCCCTGCTGCCGGCGGTGCTGGCGGCGGCGCGCGCCTGGAACTTCACGGGAGCCGAGCCTGCCATGTTCGCCGAAGCGGAAGCCGCCCTGACGCGCGCGCAGTCCACGGCGGTGACGGAGTTCCTGCAGGCGAACCGCATCCCGGCGGCCGACATCGAGGTCATCGGCTTCCACGGCCAGACCGTCCTGCACCGCGCCCCGGCAGACGGCCGGCCCGGACGAACCCGGCAACTCGGCGACGGTGCCTTGATGGCGCGGCTGACCGGCATCGACACCGTGCATGACTTCCGCAGCGCCGACGTTGCGGCCGGCGGCCAGGGCGCGCCGTTGGCGCCGATCTATCATGTCGCCCTGCTGCGCGCCTCCGGGGCCGGCCAGGCAGCGGGCGAGCCCGGCGCGGTCCTCAACCTGGGCGGGGTTGGCAACATCACCAGTTGGGATGGTAAAGCCGGCATCGTCGCCTTCGATACCGGGCCGGGCAATGCGCCGCTGAACGACTGGATCCGTCGCCACGGCGCCGGCGAGATGGACCGCGACGGCCTGATCGCCGCCGCCGGACGCGTCGAAGAGGCGCGGCTGCAGCAACTGCTCGCGCATCCCTGGCTCGATCGCCCATTCCCGAAATCGCTCGACCGCGACGACTTTTCCGCCTCCATGGTGGACGGCCTGACCCTGCAGGACGGCGCCGCCACCCTGACCGCCTTCACCGCCGGCTGCGTCGCACGTGCCGTCGGACTGCTCCCTGTCCGGCCGCTCCGGCTGGTGGTGTGCGGTGGCGGCCGGCGCAATCCGACGCTGATGCGCATGCTCGCGGAGCGCACCGGCATCGACATCCAGGACGCGGAAATGCTGGGTTGGCGCGGCGATGCCATCGAGGCGGAGTGCTTCGCCTATCTCGCACAGCGTTGCCGGCGCGGGCTGCCGATCAGCTTTCCCGGCACCACCGGCGTTGCTACGCCTGCAACCGGGGGCGTGCTGAACCTCGCAGGCCGGTAGCTGTTGCAACTGCCGCCGGTGGATCACGTTCCGGCTGCGACGCCAGGGAGTAGCGGCATGCGAAGCAGGATCGTGGGATTGTGCGCGGTAGCGGCAGCAGCCTGGCTTCCAATCGCAGCCCAGGCGCAGGATCCGGACGCCAGTCCGTACAGCTACAAGCGGCCCTCGCCCACCACCATCACCAATTTCCAGTCGCTGTTCGACATGTGCGTCAGCGCCAGCAACGATACCCGCGCACGCAGCGAGCACGCCCTGTGCGTCGGCTATTTCACCGGCATCATCGACCTCTATGTCAGCGAGACCGCCCCGGCCGCGCGCAGCTTCTGCCTGCCGACCAACCCGCCGCTGACCCGCCAGCAGGGCCGCGACAAGCTGGTGGTGTGGGCCGGGAGCAACCCGTCGGCGATGAGCGAGCCGGCCACGGTCGGCGTGCTGCAGTTCCTCGACGCCAGCTTCCCGTGCGGCGCGCCGGCGCAGTGACCTGACCTTGCCTGTTCTTGAACCGGGCCGGCTATTCGCACGGCTCCGCAGGGATTGCGCCTTGGAATGGGATGCCTATGTTCGGCACCCATTCCTCACCGGTCTTGCCGACGGCACGCTGCCCGCCGAAGCTTTCCGTACCTACCTGGTGCAGGACTACCTTTATCTCCTGCAGTATGCGCGCTGCTACGCGCTCGCCATCTACAAGGACGGCCAGGCTGCCTCGATGCGCAGCACCGCGCGTCTGCTGGCAGGTCTGCTCGATACCGAACTCGGGTTGCACATCGAGTATTGCGCGCAGTGGGGGTTGAGCGAGGACGACCTCGCGCGTGAGCCGGAGTCGCTGGAGTTGCTGGCCTATACTCGCACGATACTGGATTACGGCCAGAGCGGCGATATCCTCGACCTGATGGTGTCGCTGTCCGCCTGCCTGATCGGCTATGCGGAAATCGGCCTACGCCTGCTTGCCGATCCTGCGACCCGTCGCGAGGGCAATCCCTACCTGCACTGGATCGAGGTCTATGGCGGCGAGCACTACGTGGCACTCGCCAACCAGGGTGCACGGCGGCTCGACGAACTGGCCATCTCGCACGGAGCGGATGCCCGCTATGCCATGCTGAAGCGCTGCTTCAGGACCACCGTCCTGCTGG
Organism: Lichenicoccus roseus; assembly: GCF_005844085.1. GTDB lineage: Bacteria > Pseudomonadota > Alphaproteobacteria > Acetobacterales > Acetobacteraceae > Lichenicoccus > Lichenicoccus roseus. The sequence continues at coordinate 214,577 of NZ_VCDI01000002.1, read as the reverse complement.
AGACCGCATTCTGGACACCCCGCCCGCTCCGGACTTGAGCATCAGCGGTCGAAACGGCTCGCGCGATACGGCTCGGTTGCCACCAGCGGCGGTTCGCCGCAGATCATCTCGGCAATCACCCGTCCGCTGACCGGACCGAGCGTGTGGCCCTGGTGGCCATGGCCGAAATTGAACCACAGACCGGCGTGCCGGGGCGCTGGGCCGATCACCGGCAGCATGTCCACGGTGCAGGGCCGCGCACCCATCCAGACCGGATCCGCGGTCGGCGCCTCGAAGGCGAGCAGTTCGCGCGCATACGTCTCGCTGCGCCCGAGCTGCACAGGCGACGGCTTGTCGCCGAGCAGGGCGAACTCCGCACCGGTGGTCACCCGCAGGCAGTCCTGCATCGGTGCCAGCATGACGCCGTTGCGCATGTCGAGCAGGGCGGTGGCGGGCAGCGTCGCACAGGCGAATTGCCGATGGTAGCCGCGCTTGACGAACAGCGGCAGACCGTAGCCCAGGTGGCGCACGAAGCCGTCCGACCACGGGCCGAGTGACACCACCGCCGCATCCGCCTCGACGATGCCCCCGCCGGCGGCGATCCGCCATCCGGCACCCTGGCGTTGCAGCGTGAGCGCGTCCCCCAGCAGGACCCGGCCGCCAAGATCGCGCAGACGCTGCGCATACCGTTCGACCAGTGCGCCCGGGTCGCGCACCGACCAGGGATCCTGCCAGTGGATCGACCCGGCGAGCCTGCGTCGCAGCGCCGGTTCTGCCTGCGCCAGTTCGTCGCCATCGGTGACAGACATGGCGAGGCCATGCAGATCGGCGACCGCCCGGGCCTCGGTGGCGAAGGCGGCCCACTGCCGGCGGTCGCGGAAGATCTGCCGCCAGCCGACACGCCTGACCAGGTCGTCGGCGCCGGTATTGCCGAGCAGCAGCGCATGCTCCGCCGTCGCGTGCCGGATCAGCGCCGCATAGGCTTCGGCGACCGGACCGTAGTTGCGCTGCAGGGAGTTCCGCCAGTAGCGGTACAGCCGTGGAGCAAGGCGAGGCAGCGCTCCCGGGCGGTAGCGCACGGCGTTGCCGCGCCGGGAGGCGACGGCCCAGAGCGTGGGAAAGTCGGTCGGGAAGGCGTACGGGCGCACCGCCTCGCTCTGGATGAGGCCCGCGTTGCCGTAGGAGTTTTCGCGTCCGGGGGCCTGATGGTCGACGAGGGTGACGTCCTGGCCGCGCAGGGCGAGCTGCAGGGCGGTCGAGGTTCCGACCATGCCGGCCCCGAGTACGATCACGTGCCGGCGCATCGACCATCCATACCATGCAAGTGCCCCGCTCTAGCTTAAAGTCCTGGACAGAGCAACGTTGTCCCACAGGGGATGGTTTTGGCGATAATCAGGGCATTCTGCCTGCAATCTCATCGATCCCTGCCCGTCTGCACGCCAGAACGATGCCTGTGCCGCAGCTTGTGCGGCAGCCCCCAACGCTGGCCTGCGGCTTGCTTATGTGCTGCATTATCCTGACTGGGACACTTCATGCAGCCTGATGACCCATCGATCGGTTGCTCTCCTGCCGAGGCCCAGAGACGCCGGAAGGCGGTTGGCAACATGCAGACCGGGGACGCGGACATCATGACGAGCAGATCCCAGCGGCATCGGTCCACCCGATCGCGCCGCACCGCCGGCCTGCAGTCGTGGCCCCTGGGCTTCGGCCTCGTCGTCCTCACCCTCGCCAGCCCGCTTGCTGCCGCGCAACCTCAGGACGCGCCGTCGGCTGGCCAGCCGGTCACGCGCGGCAAGACCAGGCCGGGCAGCACGCCGTCGCCGGATGTCGCCAAGCCAGGCACCCAGGTCGAGCAGATCGTGGTGACCGTCAACAAGCGTCGCGAACTGGCGCGCACGGTCGCAAACAGCGTCACCGCAATATCCGGCAGCACGCTGGACCGGCGCCAGCAGATCAGCGTGCAGGACCTGGTGGCCGAGGTGCCCGGCCTGTCGGTCGAGGCGGACCAGAAGACCGCGGTACGCATCGTCCTGCGCGGCCTCAATACCGGTGGCGGCGGCACCACCGTGGCGTCCGTGCTCGACGACGTGCCGATCAATCCCGAAGGCGCGCAGAACAACGCTTCCACCAACTCGCCCAACCTCGAGACCTTCGACCTGTCGCGCATCGAAGTGCTGCGCGGCCCGCAGAGCAGCCTGTACGGCGCCACCGCGGAAGGCGGGCTGATCAAGTACGTCACCAACCCGCCTGTCATGAACCTCTACAGCGGCGCGCTGGAAGGCGGCTTCAACGGCGTGACCGGCGGCGGCGTGGGCGGTTCGTTGAAGGGCTTCGCCAACCTGCCGATCATCAAGGACCAGCTGGCGGTCCGCATCACTGCCTGGAACGAATGGCTGCCCGGCTATGTCGACGATCCGGCCGCCGGCAAGTCCAACAGCAACAGCGGGCAGCAGTATGGCTGGCGCGCCTCGGCGCTCTGGACGCCCAGCGTGCTGCCCGGCCTGTCGGTACGCCTCACCGCCGAGCGGCAGACGCTCATCGTCAACAACGCCGACTTCGTCCAGGTGGCGGGTGCCGCGGTCACGCCGCTGGCGCCCGGCGGCGGACAGCTCTCGCTGGTGAACGGCCTGCGCAACAACACGCTGCTCACCAGCCCGGGCCAGAGCGAGGTCGGCACCTACTACGCCAATGTCAGCTACGACATGGACTGGGCGACGGTGACCTCGATCACCAGCTACGCCTTCAACAATTTCAGCAACCACGCCGACACCTCCAACCAGAACATCGCGGCAGGCACGTCTTACTCGGATTATTTCGGCAGCGTGTATGGCCAGCCGATCGACTTCTACGAGCGCCAGGACTCCGACACCGACAAGTTCAACCAGGAACTGCGCATCGCCTCAGATCCGGGCACGAGACTGTTCGGACGCCAGTTCGACTGGCTGGGCGGCTTCTTCTTCACCCGCGAGAACGAGGCGTTCCAGCAGTTCTTCGATGCGAGACCGACCGCAAACCTCGCGCAGGTGCTGTCACCCGCCCTCGGCGGCGCCACCGTCGGTGGGCCGCTATCGGAATACGCCTTCTTCGGCCAGGTGGATTATCACCTGCTGCCCTCGTTCGACGTGGCGCTCGGCGGACGCTGGAGCGGCAATGCGCAACGCTCGCAGGCGAGCTATGGGTGCTGCGTACTGTACGGCCCGACCTTGTACCTGCCGCAGATCTCGTCCAACAGCCACGATGCACTGTATTCTGTCGAACCACGTTGGCGACCGACCGACAACACCATGCTCTACGGACGGCTGGCCACCGGCTATCGGCCGGGCGGCCCCAACATCCCGGTCCCCGGCGTCCCGGGGATCCCGAACACCTACCAGCCGGACAGCGACGTCAGCTACGAGGTCGGCGTACGACAGGACCTGTTCGACAAGCATGTAAGCGTCGACGTCACCGGCTATTGGGTGAACTGGCACAACGTACAGATCGCCTCGATCTTCAACACCCCTGCAGGGGACTTCACCGTCAACGGCAACGCGGGCAGCGCTTCGAGCAAGGGCGTCGAGTGGGATATCGCCTGGGTGCCGGTGCGCGGCCTCACCCTCGAGGCGGTCGGCGACTATGCCGATGCGCACCTGGATGTGGATGCGCCTGGACTGGGTGGCGCGCGCGGCGATGCGCTGCCGTACGTCCCGGTGATGAGCGGCAGCCTGAATGCCGACTACAACTGGCACATCGACGACAAGACCGCGGCCTTCGTCTCGGGCAGCTGGAGCTTCGTGGGCACGCGCTACACCAGCTTCTCGCCCACCCCCGCCATCACCTCGTCGCATGTGCCGCTGCCGGCCTACGCGACCGGGTCGATCCGACTCGGCCTGTCGCGCGGAGCGTATCGCGGCGAGCTCTATGTCAACAACATCAGCAACGTGCTGGCCTTCACCTACTATTCCAACACCGGCGGCGCCGACCAGACCGGCCAGGCCACCTTCATCCAGCCGCGCACCATCGGCATGCTGCTACGCGCCGCCTTCTGATGCAGGCAGCCCTTCGTGCAGCGCAAGGTCATGCGGTGCTTCGCGAGGGCCGGCGTCGGCGGGTCGCAGCCGGGGATGCCGGCGCCCTGGATACCGGAACCTGCGGCACCTGGCTCGTTGCGCTGTCGAGCAGCTCTTCCTGGCTGGTGGAGCACACCACCAGGGCGACTGCGTGCTCGCAGCCCTCCGCCAGTACGTAGCCGTGCCCCATGCGGCTGTCGATATAGATCGCCTCGCCCGCCTTCAGCACGGTGGGATCATAGAATTCCGTATGCACCACCACCGAGCCCTCGATGACGAAGAAGAATTCCTGGCCGCCATGGCGCAGCAGCGGACCGAACTCGGCGAGCGACTTCGCCTTCAGGTGCGCGAAGATCGGGATCATGTCCTTGTCGCGGAGCTCGGGCGCGAAATAGTTGTAGTCGTAGTTCGGCGTCACGATCTGCAGCGCATTCGACAGCGTCGCCACGCTGCGGCGTCCGTTCGGCGCGGCGCGCGCTTCGTTGCCGGGCTCGGCGAACATGTCCGCCATCGGGATGTTCAGCCGCTCGCTGATGGTCTGCAGCTTGTCGTAGGTGAGCGTCAGCCTGTCATGCTCGACCTTGGCCAGCGTCGAGAACGGGATGCCGGTGCGGCTGCTCATCTCTTTCAACGTCAGCCCATGGCGGATCCTGAGCGCCCGCATCGACGAGCCGAGCGTTGGTCTGTTGGAGGCGCTCATCGCTGTCTGCTCCGATCGAGGTTAGGTGCGGCACGGGTTCGATGCAGAACATCCCACATCGCGCTGCAATTTTCCAAACAGGATTGCTTTATCCCGTAGAGGACCATAACAAGTCTGCAAGAGGCGACCGCTGCGGGTCGGCCATGCCGGAGCGAGCGGAATGGGTCTAGGAACAGTCGCCTTGGTTTCCCTCGGCCTGCTCGGCCAGACTCCAGTACCGGGGCCGACGCCGAGCATCCTGCCACCACCCATCGCCGACGCAACGACATCGACGATCGCCACGCCAGCGATGCCGGCGGCGGCGCTGACAAAGACCGACCTCGATGCCTGGCTCGACGGCTACCTGCCCTACGCCCTGCATAGCGGCGACATTGCCGGTGCCGTGGTGTCGGTTGTCAAGGACGGCCAGGTGCTGACCCTGCGCGGCTACGGCTATGCCGACGTGAGAAAGCGCATCCCGGCGGATCCGGAAAAGACCCTGTTCCGGCCGGGTTCGGTTTCCAAGCTGGTGACCTGGACCGCCGTGATGCAGCTCGTGGAACAGCACAAGCTCGACCTAGACCGCGACGTGAACGACTATCTCGACTTCACCATCCCGCCGTGGCACGGCCAGCCGGTGACGCTGCGCCAGATCATGACGCACAGCGCAGGGTTCGAAGATGCGGTCAAGAACCTGCTGAGTTTCGACACCCGGCATGTCACGCCGATCGATGCCTATCTCAAGGCCTGGATCCCGGCGCGCATCTTCCCCCCGGGCAGCACGCCCGGCTATTCCAATTGGGCCACGACGCTCGCCGGCTACATCGTCCAGCGCGTCTCGCATCTCCCGTTCGACGACTATGTCGAGCAACGCATCTTCTCCCCGCTCGGCATGCACTCATCGACTTTTCGCCAGCCGCTGCCCGATCGCCTGCGCGGCCAGATGGCGGTAGGCTACGGCCTCGCCTCGCAGCCCGGCCATGGCTTCGAGGTGGTGGTCCCGGCGCCGGCCGGCGCGCTGTCGTCCACCGCCGCCGACATGGCGCGCTTCATGATCGCGCACCTCCAGGGCGGCACTCTCGACGGCGCCCGCATCCTGGCGCCGCAGACCGCTTCCACCATGCACACAAGCCCGCTCGACCATATCGACAAGCTGTCGCTGCTGCCGCCGCTGAACCGGATGGAGCTCGGCTTCTTCGAGACCAACGCGAACGGCCACGAGGTGATCGGGCATCTGGGCGACACCGACTATTTCCATACCAGCCTGCATTTGTTCATCAACGACGGTGTCGGCCTCTACGTGTCCTTCAACAGCGTCGGCCGCGACGGCGCGGTGCAGACGCTGCGCACCGCGCTGTTCCACGACTTCGCGGACCGCTATTTCCCGGCGCCGGCGCGTCCCGCCGCCGAAGTGCCTAAGGAGGTGGCCGCACGGCACGCGGCGATGATGGCCGGACACTGGACGGCGAGCCGGCGCTCCGAGGGAAACTTCCTCGCCATCGTCGGCCTGCTCGGACAGGCCGGCGTCTCGACCGACGCCGCCGGGCACCTGGTGGTGAGCGACATTTTGCAGCCCGGCGGCGCGCCCCGCCACTGGGAGGAGGTCACTCCGTTCGTCTGGCAGGACATCGACGGCTATGACCGGCTGGCGGCCAAGGTCGAGAACGGACGCGTCGTGCGCTGGAGCTGGGACCTGATGTCGCCGTTCGAGGTGATGCTGCCGGTGCCAGCCAGCCGCAACGCCGGCTGGATCCTGCCCGCGCTGGCGGCGGCCCTGGTCGTCCTGCTGCTCAGCTTCCTGGCCTGGCCCGCGGGCTGGCTGATCCGGCGCTACCATGGCGTGGCGTCCGGTCTCGCCGGCAGCCGCCTGCACGTGGCGCGCGCCACCAAGCTCACCAGCCTCCTGGCGGTCGCGGTGCCGGTCGGCTGGGGGTTGCTGATCCTGAAGATGCTGTCCGACGACACCGCGTTCAGCAGCGCGTCCGACCCGGCCCTGTGGGCCCTGCAGATCGGCGGCATGGTCTTCCTGGTGGGCGCGGTGCTGCTGTCCGCCTGCAACGCCGTCCTGACCTGGCAGGACCGTTCCGGCTGGCTGGCGCGCGCCTGGAGCCTGCTGCTGGTGCCATCCGCGCTGCTGCTGCTCTATGTCGCCTACAGCTTCGGGCTGCTCGCCATGACGGTGCGGTATTGATGCACGCCACGGCGCATCCCGGCCTGCACGAGCGCATCTGGTTCGGCCATCCGCCCGGCCTCACCATCCTGTTCCTCACCAACATGTGGGAGCAATTCTCCTATTACGGCATGCGCGCGCTGCTGGTGTTCTACATGGTCAAGGAGTTGATGCTGACGCAGACGGCGTCCTCCTTCATCTACGGCGCCTACACCTCGGCCGCCTACTTCACGCCGATCATCGGCGGCATCCTGTCCGACCGCATCCTCGGCCGCCGCCGCGCGATCATCATCGGCGGTTCCATCATGGCCGCCGGGCACTTCATGATGACGTTCGAGCCGCTGTTCTATTTCGGCCTGCTCACCATCGCGCTGGGCAACGGACTGTTCCTGCCCAGCCTGCCGGCACAGGTCGATCATCTGTATGCGCATGACGACCCGCGCCGTCCCTGGGCCTACAGCGTCTACTATGTCGGGGTGAATATCGGCGGTTTCCTGGCGCCGCTGGCCTGTGGCGCGGTCGGCGAGATCTATGGCTGGCACTACGGCTTCGCGGTTGCCGGTGTCGGCATGGTGGCGGGCCTGGTCATCTACCTGGCAGGCGGCCGGCATCTCCCTGCCGAGCCTGCCCGTGCATCGCTTCCGGTCGCGACGAGCCGGCCGGTGGAACGCAATGCTGTCCTCCTGCTGGTCGCCCTCGGCCTGTCGGTGACGGTATTCCGCAGCGCCTACGAGCAGGTCGGCAACACCGTCGCGATCTGGACCGACGTCGGCATCGACCGGCATATCGGCCACGGCATGAGCGTGCCGCTGACCTGGTTCCAGGCGCTCAACTCGTTGTTCGTCATCCTGTTCACCAGGCCGCTGCTGGCGTTCTGGCAGCGTCGCACCCGTGCCGGTCATGTCCAGCGCCTGGCGCGGCGCATGTGCACCGGTGCGCTGATCGTCGGCGCGTCCTACCTGCTGCTCGCCCTGGTCGCATGGCAGGCCGCTGGCGGACGCGCATCCGCGCTATGGCTGGTCGGCTTCTTCGCGCTGCTGACCCTGGGCGAGTTGTTCATCCTGCCGACCGGTCTCGGCGTGTTCGCCCGGCTCGCTCCGGCGCGGCTCGGGGCAACCACCGTCGCCGCCTGGTTCTTCACCATCTTCAGCGGCAGCCTCAGCGCCGGGCTGGTCGGAACACTCTGGAGCCGCATGCCGCCCGCCATGTTCTTCACCATGCTGGCGGCGCTCGCGGCGCTGTCGGCCATCCCGCTGTTCATGCTCGACACGCCGCTGCGTCGCGCGGAAGCCGATGCCGACCGCGTCGCGGCAGTCTTGCCGTGAGGCGCGCAGTGATCGGCATGCTCGCATTGGCCGTCGCCGCGCCGGCGTTGGCATCCCCGCCCGCGAACTTCGCAGAACGCGTCGACGCCCTGCGCCAGCAGATCGGTGTGCCCGGCCTCTCCATCGTGGTGGTCGAGCACGGCCGCACCAGCTTCCTGCACGGTTCCGGGGTACGCGCCCTCGGCAAGCCGGATCCGGTCGACGCCGACACCATCTTTCCGACCGGATCGACCGGCAAGGCCTTCACCGTCGCGGCCCTGGCGACGCTGGTGGATGCCGGGCGCATCGGCTGGGACGACCGGGTGATCGATCGCCTGCCCGGCTTCCAGATGTACGACCCCTGGGTCACCCGGGAAATGACCATACGCGACCTGCTGGTGCATCGCTCCGGCCTCGGTCTCGGCGAAGGCGACCTGGTGTCGGTGCCGCGCAGCAACCTCTCCCGGGCCGAGGCGGTGCATCGGCTGCGTTTCCTCAAGCCGGCGACCAGCTTCCGCAGCGGCTTTGCCTACGACAACGTGCTGTACATGGCGGCAGGCGAGCTCATCGAGGCGGTGAGCGGCAAGAGCTGGGAGGACTACGTGCGCGAGCACGTCCTCGTCCCGGCCGGCATGCTGCACTCCACCAGCGACGATGCCGGCCGGTATCGCGATCCGGATCGCGCCTTCCCGCATGCCCGGACCAGCGGCCTGGTGCGCGGCGCCGGACCCGCCCTCGCCTTCGACGAGCATGACGAGCTCGGCCGCGACCTCGCACCCGCGGGGGGGCTTGCCATCAGCGCCCGCGACATGGCGCGCTGGCTGCAGATCCAGCTTGCGCATGGCCGGCTGCCGCAGGGCGGCCGCCTGTTCAGCGAGGCGGCGCATGACGAGATGTGGAAGCCGGAGGTGCTGCAGCCGATCGATGCGGAGCCGCCGGCGCTGCGCGGCACGCAGCCGATGTTCAACACCTACGCCATGGGCTGGGAAGTCCGTGACTATCACGGCGCCCGGCTGGTCTGGCATGCCGGCGGCATGCTGGGGTTCCAGAGCATCGTCGTGCTGCTGCCGGACCAGGATGTCGGCTTCGCGGTCGAGATCAACAGCGAGGAGCCGGCGATCCTGTTCGGCCTGATGTACGAGCTGCTCGATCATTATCTCGGCCTGCCGTTCAGCGACTGGCCGAAGCGGTTCCAGGCCGACGCTGCCACCAGGCTCGATGCCGCCGTGCAGCGCGTCCGGACGATGCAGGCCAGACCGCCCGCGGGCAGTCCGTCCGCACCGCTCGACCACTATGCCGGCCGCTATGCGGATGCGTGGTACGGGCAGATCGTGGTCGGCCAGCAGAAGGACGGCCTGACCATCGACTTCCGCTCGACGCCGCGCATGTCGGGCAGCCTCGAGCACTGGCAGTACGATACGTTCCTGACGCATTTCACCGACCCGACGCTCGAGCCGGCGCTGGTCACCTTCGCGCTCGATGCCACCGGCCATGTCGCGCGTGTCAGCATGACGCCGTTCTCACCGGTCGCCGACTTCAGCTACGACTACCAGGACCTGGATTTCAGGCCGTCGGCATCGTCCCGGTAGGCCGATCGCTGCCTTCGCCCCAGAAGATCACGGCAGGTGGTGCAAAGCGCCTGCTTTCCTCGCCCTTCACGAACACCTCCGTGTCGGCCCCGAACCAATACGCCGGAGCTTCCGCCTCGGTCATATCCCGATCGAGCGCATAAGTTTCGCCGTCGCGGATGACCGGGCCGATGGTCGACCACGCCGCGCCCCGATCGGTGTCGAGAGCCGGACGGATCGTCGTCGGCACCCTGCCGGCCATTTCCTGCGGTGTCCGGTTATCCTACTTCTGCGACGCTCCCGCAGGCGGATAAGCCGGCAGCAGCGGCGGCGGGGCGGGCTTCACCGTCGGGGTGCGGTCCAGCTTGTCGGTCAGCATCTTCACCGCGGTCTCGAGCTGGCGATCATGGTCGGCCATCAGCTCACCCGGCTCGTCCTCGACCACGACGTCCGGATCGACGCCGTGATTCTCGATCACCCACTGGCCGTCCAGGCCGTACAGCGCATCCTCCGGCACCGTGATGTAGCCGCCATCGAGCATCTTCCACAGGCCGCGTATGCCGCGCACGCCGCCCCACGTACGCATTCCGACCAGCGGGCCGAGACCGTACTTGCGGAAATAGAACGGGAAAATGTCGCCGTCCGATGCCGAATACTGGTTGATCAGGGTGACCTTAGGCCCGTCGATCAGCTGCTGCGGAATTGTCATGGCAGCGTGCTCGCGATTGGTCGACATGCCGACCAGCACCCGGCGCAACCGTTCCAGCAGCATCTGGTCGATGTTGCCGCCACCGTTGTAGCGGTCGTCGACGATCAGCGCCTGCTTGTCGGTCTGCGGGTAGAATTGCCGGATGAACTGCTCCATCCCCTTGGCTTCCATGTCGCTCAGGTAGATGTACGCCACCCGTCCGCCCGACAGCTTGTCCACCAGGGCGCGGTTATGCTCGATCCAGGACTGCTCGCGCAGCGGCAGTTCGTCCGCCACCGGATCGACCGCGACATCGCGCCTCGGTCCGGTGGCGCCTGCCGCGACGGTCAGCGTCACCGGGGCCTCGACACCCACGAAAAGACGGTACGGATCGGTCGGCGCCTTCAGCTCCTGGCCATTCACCGCCAGCAGGTAGTCACCGTCCTTGACGCCGACGCCGGGTGCGGTGAGCGGGCTGCGATATTCCGTTCGCGTGTTGTCGCCCGGATAGACATGCCCGAAACGATAGCGGCCGGATGCACTGTCGAGCGCGAAATCCACCCCCAGCAGCATGGTCGGCACCCAGTCGGTCGGATTGCCGTCGTCGCCGCCGCCGACATAGGTGTGCGAGTTGCCGAGCTCGCCCTGCACCTGGCCGATCAGGTAGTTGAGATCCTCGCGCGAGCCGACAAGCGGCAGCAGCTTCGCGTAGCTGTCATGGACCGCCTGCCAGTCGACGCCGTTGGTTTTGGTGCTGAAGAACAGGTCGCGCTCCAGCCGCCATGCGTTGCCGAACATCTCGGCCCATTCCTGCTTCGGCTCGACCTGCATGCGCATGCCGCCGAGCTCGAGTTTCTTCTTGTCGCCACCATTGGGCTTGGTTTCGTCGATGCTGTAGCCCGGACCTTCCTTGACCAGCACGTGCGCGCCGTCGGCGGCGAGCGCGTAGCCGTCCAGACCCTCGACGATGGTCTCGTCGTGCCGCTTCTCCATGTCGTAGGCGTGCAGCGCCGGCTTCTCGCCGGGCAGCGGCCCCTCGATCATCTGCGGCGGCGTGCTCTGGTAGAACACCCGGTCGCCACGCGCATCGAGTGCGGCGATATCCATCGCCGGCACCGGCAGCGGCACCGCGCGCGCCATCAAGCCGTCCAGGTCGATGTGGACCGGAGGGCTGGCGCCGGGATGCCAGCCGGCATCGTCGGCTTTCTTGTCCTGCTTCCAGGCGCCTTCCTCGGAACGCGGCGCGAACGGCGACGCCGTGTCGCGGGCCAGCGTCGCGGCGTAGATGCCGCTCTGCTTGATGGTGGCGATGTTGAACTCGGTCTCCGACAAGGTCGGGTTCTCGTGCCGTGCCGAGACGAAGAACAGGTACTTGCCGTTCGGCGAGAACACCGGGTCGGAATCATTCTCGAAGTCGCTGCTGACCTTGGTCGCATGGCCGCCGGCGACGTCGTACAGGTAGATGCCGCGCTCGACCTGGTTGCGGGCGATGCTGTAGGCGAGCCACTTGCCGTCCGGCGACCAGGCGGCGTCGTGGATTTCCGAGACCGGATCGGACGCAACCTGGCGCGGCGCCGAGCCGTCGAGGCCCACGATCCAGAGCCGGTGCTCGCCATCCGGGAAGGCCAGCGACCTGCCGTCCGGCGACCACACCGGAGTATAGAAGAAGCCGCCCGGGAAATGCGTCAGCAGCCGCTCCGGCCCGCCCGCCGCCGGACGCACGGCGATCTGCTGGTTGCCGCTGCCGTCGGTGCTGTAGGCGACTTGGCTGCCGTCCGGCGACCAGGCCGGATGGTCCTCGTCGGCGTTGCTGCTGTGGGTCAGGTTGCGGATCGCGCCATGCTCGGCAGGCACGCTGAACAGGTCGCCGCGGGCGGAGAACAGCGCGCGCTTGCCGTTGGGCGACAGCGCGTAGTCGATCTGCTGCGCGGTGTCGGTGTCGCGGATCTGCTCCGCCGCCTTCACCCACCGCGTCCCGGTGCGGGTGCCGTCGTCCGGCACGCTGACCGCGACCTTGTGCAGCGTCTCGGACGGCAGGTCGATGACATACAGGTTGCCGCCCTGCTGGAAGCTGATGCCGGGGGTGGCGCTCCCCTGCGGCGCATTGGCATCGCCGATCGTCGGGCTGTCGATGTCGTAGTCGGTGAAGTGGGTGACCTGGGTGGTCTCGTGACTGTCCAGGTCATAGCGCCAGATGTTGGCGCGGCGATGCTCGTCGCGGTCGGACAGGAAATAGATCCGGCGGCCGAACCACATCGGCGAGGTATTGGTGCCGTGCCAGTCGGTGATCTGGTGCAGCACCCGGCTGTCGAAGTCGTAGGTGTAGACTTGCTGCGCAAGACCGCCGTCGTAGCGCTTCCAGGTGCGGAAATCGCGGAAGATGCGGGTGTAGGCGATGCTGTGGCCGTCCGGGCCGAAGCTCATGTAGCCGGAGCGGTCGAGCGGCATCGGGGTGGCGAGGCCGCCGCTTACCGGAACGGTGAATGCGCGCGGGAACCAGTCGTGCCAGGCCATCCGGCGCGACAGGAACACGATGCTCTTCGAATCCGGCGTCCAGCCGATGACCAGGTTGTCGGGTCCCCAGCGTGTCGGGGCGTGCGCTACGATGTCGGAGTGATACGTCAGGCGGCGTGCGGCGCCGCCTCCGGCCGGGATGACATAGACATCCTGGTTGCCCTGATAGCTTGCGGTGAAGGCGATCCACTGCCCGTCCGGCGAGTAGCGCGGCGACAGGTCCTGACCGGGATCGGCGGTCAGCCGACGGGCGACGCCGCCGCTGCGGTCCACCACCCAGAGATTGCCGTACGCGACGAACACCACGGAACTGCCGTGCAGGTTGGAGAACCGCATCAGCGTTGGCGCCGGAGCCTGGTCAGGAGCCGGAGCCTGGGCATTCGTTGCGACCGCCGGCGCCAGCAGGGCAGCCAGGGTCAGGGCAAAGCCGGTCGATCGTCGCATGCAGTCACTCCTCGCGCGGGCCGCCTAAGGCCCGGCAGCGCGTCGACGCCATAGCATCGCCGGAACCGGACGCCCAGCGCGGCAATATCCCGGCGTGGTGATTGCGGTGTGCCTGCGGAGCGGTGGGTCCAGGCCTCCTGGGCCGGCGGCGGATCGGCGAGCGCGACGCGGTCGCTCGATTGCGGCCTGCTAGCTGACCCTGCGCATCTGCGCGACCCCGGAGCTTATCGCCGGCACCGCGAGATAGGTCAGGCGCTTGAATTCCTTGCGACCGCGCGAGGTGGAATCCAGGATCAACCCGCACACCATGCTGAGGAAGGACAGCAGCACCAGCGCGCTCGCCAGCACCGCGGTCGGCAGCCGCGGGACCAGCCCGGTGTGCAGGAACTGGAGGATGACCGACGTGCCGAGCAGCAGGCCCAGTGCCAGCATGACGGCACCGATGATCGAGAAGAACTGCAGCGGCCGCTCCTCCTTCACCAGCGTCACGATCGTGCGAAGGATGCGTATGCCGTCGCTGTAGGTGCGCAGCTTGGAGGCGGATCCGGCCGGGCGATCGCGGTAGGCGGTATTCAGTTCGTCCACCGGCATGCCCAGTTCGAGCGCATGGACCGTGAATTCGGTCTCGGTCTCGAAGCCCGAGGCGAGTGCGGGGAATGTCTTGACGAACCGTCGCGAGAACACGCGATAGCCCGACAGCATGTCGCTGACCCGGTTGCCGAAGATCTGCCGCACCATCCCGGTAAGGACGACGTTGCCGAGCCGGTGACCCGGCCGGTAGGCGGCCTTGATGTCGGTCACGCGGGCGCCGGTGACCATGTCGAGCTGGTCGTCGGCCAGCATGCGCACCATCTGGGCGGCGTCTGCGGCTTCGTAGGTGTCGTCGCCATCGACGAGTACGTAGGCATCCGCCTCGATGTCGGCGAACATCCGTCGCACGACGTTGCCCTTGCCCTGCATCCGCTCAAGGCGAACCACCGCACCGGCGGCGCGGGCCGCAGCAACGGTGCCGTCGCGCGAGTTGTTGTCGTACACGTAGATCGTCGCCTCGGGCAGACTGGCCCGGAAATCCCTGACCACCTTCGAGATCGTTACTTCCTCGTTGTAGCACGGGATCAAGACCGCGACCCGCATCATGCCAATCCGTTCATGGAAGTGATCCTACCGCAGTCGGTGCCCATCGAATTGACTGTCACTAGCATCATTATAGGGTATAACACAATCTTTGTAGCGCATCTATACAGGACGGGTCGGTTCTCGATTTGGGCTGTCGCGCCAGCGCCACGTTATCTTTCGGGCGTGTCTTTCCAGTTGCCTGATGGCGCGTGGCGACAGCCCTACTCCCGTGCCCATCGCCCGTGGCCGGCGAAATCCGCTTGGTCGGGTGCTGGCGTCGTGTATTACGATCGCCCGCCGCACAGGTACGGGCCCTGCGCCCGGAACGTTGTTATCCCGCTGACAAGCTTTCTAGCCTCCGGATGAAGACATGCGTTCCTCTGCACCGCTGCGTTCCATCGACAAACAGGTCTACGTGCGAGGCGGAAGCCGGGGTACATTTTCCGCCGCCGCCATCCTGCTGTGCATCGCGGCGGTCGCGGCAAGCCTTGCGCTGCCAGCCGGCTTTGCCGGCTGGGACGACCTTCACTACCTCGAGGCGGCGCAGCGCTGGCTGACCGAGGGCGTCCACGTCCCCGCCAACCACTGGGCAACCCGGCTGCCCTACGTCCTGACCCTTGCCGCCAGCCTTCGTCTCTTCGGGGTGTCCGACTTCGCGCTGACGGTTCCCAACACGATCCTGTTCGGCATCATGCTGCTGCTGCTCTGGCGCATCGCAGCGATGCTGCCGCGCAAACGGACCGCCTTCTGCAGCGGCCTGGTCGCCGCCGCCACGCCGCTCTTCTTCCGGATGCCTACCACCTACTACCCGGAGGTCATGGAGGTCGTGCTCGCAGCCGGCGCCACCGTCCTGACCCTGTCGGCGCTCGCGCCGGACCCGGGGCGTGATCCGGCGATGGCCGGCGCCCCCGCACGGCGGCCGGGTAGCAGTCGTACCATCTGGTTGCTGGCGGCCGGACTGTGCGGCGGGGTCGGCATCCTGGTACGGCAGACCGCCCTGTCCGTGCCGGTCGCCCTGAGCGTCCTGATCCTGCTCACGGATCGTGCCGCTGCGGGCAGGCTCGACTGGCGACGGTCGGGGCTGGGCGTGCTGCTGCTGGCGACCGGCTACGCGGTTCCGGTGGTGCTCGAATGCCTGTTCTACATGGTGATGACGGGGCATCCGCTGGAGCGGTTCGCCATCGACAGCCGCCACGTGCTGATCTGGAGCGCGCACATGCGCGGCAACACCTTCACCGGCGGTTCGCCCCTGTTCAACTGGAAGCTGGCGGCACGGTGGGACGTGCCGTCGCTGATCCGGGTGCACTGGACCATCAATCCGCTGCTTCGGGTGTTCGTGGCGCCAATCATGCTGCTGACCCCGTGGTTCTGCGTGGCCGGTGGCGTGCTGGCGGCCCGCATGGGCGGCTTCGCCCGGATCTACGCGATCTTCGCCGCCGTCGGCTTCATGGCGCAGTACGTCCTCAACACCTTTGTCCTCGTGATCGCCCCGGACACCCGCTACTTCAGCGTCGGTGTTGCCCTGGCCATACCACTGGCAGGATTGCTGCTCGCCTCCCTGCCGCGTGCCCGTTCGGTCGCCGTGGCCGCCCTGCTACTGGTGGCGCCTTGCCTGCTCGTGGTGCCCCTGGAGCCACTCCCCGCGCACATGATGCCCGGCTTGCAGCGCTTCCTTTCGTTTCACGATACGGCCCCGGGCCGGCCGCCAGATGACGGTGCGGTCTACGTCAGCCCCTACGTGATGGACGCGGCCACCATCCTGTTTGCCAACCAGCCCGACCTCGCCCGGCGCGCCGAGCGCTTCACCAGCCCCGATCAGATCCCGGTCGGCGCCCTCGCGGTCGTCGATGCCTTCGACTGGGAGGGCACGGATCTTCGGCAGAGATGCCCCGGGCAGGGACCGAAGTGGCAGACGGTCGATACCGCCACGCGGCCGAGCATCTACTGGAGGGTGCTGCAGGGAGCCGGGCTGGCACGCCATGTACCAGGTGCCGTCGCACGCCCGCTCGAGCGCGAAAAGGATCGACTGACGCTGGTCCGGCGCGCTTGTTGAGCTGGCAGGCCCGGTCGTGCCGGACAGGTCGGTGGACCACGGCGCTCACGCTTGCTCGCTTTCATGGCCGGTCCAGGATGCTCTACGCCTGATGGTTGACGCAGCAGGAAGGCCATCGCCATGACGGCACCGATCGTTCGTCGTGCCGGCTCGCCGGCAGATGCCGATGGTCCGGCCGTCATGGGCTCTGGGCTGCCACCGGACCGGGACGGCCGAAAATCCACGACGTCGCGATGGCTTCATGTCCTGGGCGGCCTGCTGCTGCTGGCGATCGGGGCGCTTCCCAGCCTGCTCATCGGCTTTCCGCTCGCCGAGAGCGGGGCCCGCGACCAGGACGTGGCGCTGCGCTGGCTCAGCGGCTTCAGCCGCGCGCTGGCGGATGGCGTGCTGTGGCCGCGCTGGCTGATCGACGACCAGTTCGGCTTCGGCAGCCCGGCCTTCTTCTTCTACCCGCCGCTGGCCTATCTGGTGGCCTCGATCCTGTCATTCCTGCCGGGCATGAACGCCGACATGGCGATCCGGCTGGGGATGGCCCTGTTCGCCGCAATCGGCTTTGGCCTGGCCTGGCGGCTGGTCCACCTGCTCGGCGGTGGGCGCCAGGCTCCCCTGCTGGCGGGCCTGTATGTCGCGACACCATGGCCCGCCTTCGTCGACCAGATCGCGCGCGGGGCATTCGCCGAATATGCGACCATCGCCGTGCTGCCGCTGGTCGGCATGGTCCTGCTCGTGCCGCCGGCTCGCACACCGATGCGGATCGTAGCCACCGGCGTCGCCTACGCGCTGCTGATCCTGACCCACCTTCCCGTGGCCGTGCTCGCGGCGGCCGTCGGGCTGCTGTATCTGCTGCTGACCCGTGATCCCGCCCGGATCGGATGCTTCCTGGCCGGGATGCTGCTGGCCGGTGCCCTGGCCGCTCCGCTCCTCATCCCGGCGATGACGATGCAGGGCCAGATCAGCGCGCGGTTCTGGAAGCTCGCCGGCGCCGGCGCGGCGTCGGAGCTCCTGTTCGGTGGCCACAACTACGGCCGCGCGATGACGGTCCTTAAATACGCCTGCTTCGCCGTCTTCTCGCTGACGCTGGTCATGCTGAAGCCGTGGCGCGCATCTGGCCGCACCCTGCCCGCGATCATGCTGGGGCTCTGCCTGCTCGGGACCACCATCCTGACATGGCCCGCCTGGAAGTACCTGCCGTTGCTCCCGCTGGTGCAGTTGCCAGTACGGCTGTTCGCCGTCATCCCGCTGTTCTGGATCGCGGCGCTGGCCGTGCAGGGCGGCATCGGACCTGGCTGGCGGCGCATCGTGGTGAACCTGCTGCCCGCGGCGATGACATTATTACTGACCAGCGGCGTCCTGGCGGCGTTCACGACCCACCGCGACATCGAATTCCACGTGCTGCCGAGCGACCAGCGCGTACAGTACGCGCTCCGGCAGCCACTGCTGAATGCACCGGAGTATCTTCCCGCCGGAGCCGACCGGGAGGGGCGGACGCGCATCGTGGTCGGCACTCCGATGCTAGACCGTTCCGGATGGCCGCAGGATCTCCCCAGGGTCATCGACGGCGCCGGATCCGTCATCGAGACGCGGACGGCGAACGGCTTCACGCTGCACGTCGACTGCCCGGCGCGCTGCCGGGTGCTGTCGCGACAGTTCTGGTTTCCGGGCTGGCGGGCGAGCGGCGGAAGCCTGCATGCGGATCCCGCGACCGGCCTGATCCTGATCGATCCGGACGTTGCGCACGGGGTCGTCACGGTGGTGCGGGTGCACACGTGGCAGGAACTGGCCGGCTTCGCCATGAGCCTGGCTGCAATCGTTGCCTGTGTCGTCATGACCGGCATCTCGCTGCACCCGCGTAGCCGGGTCGGCCAGCCTGATGCTGGTCCGCAACGGGTGGTTTGACCCCCGGACCATGGACGGGGCAGGACCGCCCGGTCCGCCCGAGTGTTGCAAGCCAGACATGGCAATCCCGACGCGCGCCGCGACCGGCCGGCGTTGGCTTGCGTCACGCGACGCACTGCGCCACTTGGTCCGCATGACCTCGCATCTCAGGCGCCTGGAGAACGAAAGCATCCTCATCCTGCGGGAGGTGGCAGCCGAGTTCCGCGCGCCGGTGATGCTGTATTCGATCGGCAAGGACAGCGCGGTGATGCTGCACCTGGCGATGAAGGCGTTCCATCCCGGCCGCCCGCCGTTCCCGCTGCTGCATGTCGACACCACCTGGAAGTTCCGGGAGATGATCGCCTTCCGCGACCAGACCGCGGCGAGGCTCGGCCTGACGCTGATCAGCCACACAAACGAGGATGGCCGCGCCCAGGGCATCAACCCGTTCGACCACGGCTCCTCGTACTACACCCACATCATGAAGACCGAGGCCCTGAAGCAGGCGCTGCGCCAGCACGGTTTCGACGCGGCGTTCGGAGGTGCGCGGCGCGACGAGGAGAAGAGCCGCGCCAAGGAACGGATCCTGAGCTTCCGTACTGCCGCCCATGGCTGGGATCCGAAGGACCAGCGGCCGGAGTTGTGGAACCTGTACAACACCCGCATCGCGGCGGGAGAGTCGATCCGCGCCTTTCCGCTGTCCAACTGGACCGAGCTCGATGTCTGGCAGTACATCCAGGCCGAGAACATCCCGATCGTGCCGCTCTATCTCGCGGCGCCGCGCCCGGTGGTGCATCGCGACAACATGCTGATCATGGTCGATGACGAGCGCATGCGGCTGCGCCCGGGCGAGATCCCGGAGACGCGCATGATCCGGTTCCGGACGCTGGGCTGCTATCCGCTGACCGGTGCGGTGGACAGCAACGCCACCACGATCGAGCAGATCGTCGAGGAGATGACGGTGTCGCGCACCTCCGAGCGCGAGGGCCGCGCCATCGACCATGACGAGGCCGGCTCGATGGAGAAGAAGAAGCGCGAGGGTTACTTCTGATGGATGGCTCGTCGCAGGCCGGCCCTATGCCGAAGCCACTCCCAGGCAACAGCGCGCTGTTGCGCTTCCTGACCTGCGGCAGCGTCGATGACGGAAAGTCCACCCTGATCGGCCGGCTGCTGTACGACACCAAGCGCATCCTGGCCGACCAGATGGTGGCGCTGGAAAAAGACAGCCGGCGCTTCGGCACCACCGGTCCCGACCTCGATCTCGCCCTGCTGGTGGACGGTCTGGAGGCGGAGCGCGAACAGGGCATCACCATCGATGTCGCCTATCGCTATTTCGCCACCGACCGCCGCTCCTTCATCGTCGCCGATACGCCGGGCCACGAGCAGTATACCCGCAACATGGCGACCGGGGCGTCGACCGCCGATCTCGCCATCCTGCTGGTCGATGCGCGGCACGGCATCATGACGCAGACCCGCCGGCACGCCTTCATCGCCAACCTGCTCGGCGTGCGGCACCTGGTGCTGGCGGTCAACAAGATCGACCTCGTCGGCTACGACCAGGCGCGGTTCGACCAGGTCGCCGCCTCGTTCGAGGAGATGGCGAGTGGATTCGGTTTCGCCAGCGTGCGGGCGATCCCGATCTCGGCGCGCTACGGCGACAACGTCACCGAAGCCAGCGAACAGCTTGCCTGGTACGGTGGCCCGACCCTGCTCGCGCATCTGGAGCAAGTCGACCTGGTCGATGCGAGTGCCGCGAGCGGGCAGCCGTTCCGCATGCCGGTGCAGTGGGTGAACCGGCCCGATCTGGATTTCCGCGGCTATTCCGGTACGGTTGCGAGCGGCTGTATCCGTCCCGGCGACCCGATCGTCGTGGCAGGCTCCGGGCGCGAAAGCCGGGTCGCGCGCATCGTCACCATGGATGGCGATCTGGCACGGGCCGGAGCCGGCGACGCGGTGACGCTGACGCTGGCGGACGAGCTCGACATCTCGCGCGGCGACGTGTTCGCGCAACCGGATGCGCGTCCGGAGGTGTCGGACCAGTTCGCCGCCCGCATCGTGTGGATGGACGATGCGCCGCTGCTGCCGGGTCGGTCGTATCTGCTGAAGCTTGGCACCCGCACCGTCACCGCCTCGGTCAGCACGCTCAAGCACAAGGTCGACATCAACACCTACGACCGGCTTGCGGCCAAGGAACTGCGTCTCAACGAGATCGGCACCTGCAACCTGTCGCTCGCGTCTCCGATCGCCTTCGACCCATACGAGCAGAGCCGCACGATGGGTGCGTTCATCCTGATCGACCGGCTGACCAACCGCACCGCCGGCGCCGGCATGATCAAGTTCGGGCTGCGCCGCGCCACCAACATCCATCGCCAGGCGACCTCGGTCAGCAAGCAGGCGCGCGCGGCGCAGAACCGCCAGAAGCCGTGCGTGCTGTGGTTCACCGGCCTGTCGGGCTCGGGCAAGTCGAGCATCTCCGACCTGGTCGAGCGTGCGCTGCATGCGCAGGGTCATCGCACGTACCTGCTCGACGGCGACAACATCCGGCATGGCCTGAGCCGTGATCTCGGCTTCAGCCAACCGAGCCGGGTGGAGAACATCCGCCGCGTCGGCGAGGTGACCAAGCTGTTCGTCGATGCCGGGCTGATCGTGCTGGCATCGTTCATCTCGCCGTTCCGGGCGGAGCGCCGCATGGTGCGCGACATGCTGGAGCCCGGCGAGTTCATCGAGGTGTTCGTCGATACGCCGCTGGAGATCTGCAAGGCGCGCGATCCGAAGGGGCTTTATCGCAAGGCGCTGGCCGGCGAGATCACCAACTTCACCGGCGTCGACAGCCCCTACGAGGCGCCGGAACAGCCGGAGCTGCTGCTCGAGGGTGGTGCGTTCGAGCCGGCTTCGCTGGCCGAGCGGGTGCTCGACCTGCTGCGCGTGCGCGGGGTCATCGGCAGCGAGTAGGCGGATGCGCTGGAAAGCCGGCCGCTCCCGTAGCCCGCTGCAGCAAGCGTGGACGCCTGCAGGATCGTTCTGCTGGTCCGCCGGCCGAGGTGCGACGCAACTCCCTGGGGTAGCGGTTCCCTGGAAGTGCGTGATCAATGCTTGCCTTCAGCCTTCTGCCTGAAGGCCGTCGCGTTATCGGATTGAGTTCGCATCCTCCAGACCGACGACAGTAGAACAGCCGACAGCCAGGGTTTTCCCGAGGGTATCGGCCGTCCCTGGTGACAGGAAACGGCCGTACCCCTGCACCCGCCCGAGATCGGGCGCGAACCCCTCCGTCCGGCTCCAGGCCAGCCGGCCGTTGATGATCGTGGCCCGCATGGCGGCGTCGTTGCGGTTCACCAGGCGATTTATCCCGAACCCCTGCATCGGGGCCTCGGACACGGCGTCGAGCTGTTCATCGAGACCGGTCGGGTCGACCACCGCGATGTCGGCGCGATCGCCTTCGCGCAGGGTGCCGGCATCGAGCCTGTACCAATCCGCAAGCTCACCGGTCAGGCGCCATACCGCCTGCTCCACCGACATGAACGGCCGGCCCGCGAGCGCCGCATCGCGCACGTAGCGCAACATCCGCAGTCCGAAATTATAGGCCGCGAGCGATCGCACGTGTGCGCCGGAATCGGTGAAGCCGATCTGCACCTGAGGGGAGCGGAGCAGCCTGTGCATGACCCACGTCCGGTGGTTGCCGAGGCAGGTGCGCCAGCGCAGCGCCTCCCGATGCTCGCCCACCAGGTCGAAGAACGCATCGACCGCGTCCTGCCCGCGTGCACGGCCGATGGCGGCGAAACTCAAGCCGACCATGCCGGGATCGGGACAGGACACCACGAATGCATCCGAAAGATCGCGATGCCACAAGCCACGGCTGAGTACGCCGCGCATCTCGCGCTTGAAGCGGCGGCGGAACTCCGGGCAGGCGGGATGGGCGTAGCGCGCATCGGCGTCGCGGATGTCGCGCAGGGTTTCGCCGGCGGAAAACTCCTCGAACACGCCCATTTCCAGGCCGTCGCAATACACCATGAACGGGACGGAGAGCATCTGCCAGCGGAAGTCGCCACGCAGCAGCCGGTTGGCCACGAAGCCCACCAGCCGGGTGCCGAGATGCATGGTGGGATGCGCCTTGAGATCGATCGCTGTGATCATCGTCGTGCGCAACGGCCGCGAGCGGCCCAGCCCGGCCGCCTGCCACAGGAACGCGAACAGGTTGATCTTGGTCACCGCGTTCGGCGCGCCCTGCATGATGGCGTCCCGCTCGCGAAGCACGCCGAACAGCCGAGCGAATTCGCTCCACCCGGCATGGCTGGACGGCAGCGGGCGCGACCACACCCGGTCGCCGTCCATCTTCTCGAGCCGGGTCGTCATCACCGACAGGCCGAGGAACCCGGCATCGAGCGCTTCGCCGAGCAGACGCTGCATGGCTTCGAGATCGACCCGCGAAGGTGCCGCACGGTCGGCGGCGCGCTCCAGCCCCATCACCGCGGCGCGCAGGTCCGAGTGCCCTACGAAGGCGCAGACATTCGGGCCGAGCGGCTGCGCATCGATCCAGGCGCGATAGCCGGCGGCATCGCTCCAGGTCTTTTTCCGTCGCAGCAGCTGCAGCACGCTGTCGCGCGGCAATGCCTCGACCCGGGTGAACAGGTCCGCACAATCCTCCGGGTCGGCATTGACCATGGAGATCGAGCAGGAACCGAGACACACGGTCGTCACGCCGTGCCGGATGCTCTCGCCGAGCGACGGCTCCGCCATGATCTCGGCATCGTAATGGGTGTGGATGTCGAGGAAGCCGGGCGTCACCCAGCAGCCGGCGGCGTCGATCAGTCGTGCGCCGATGCGGGGAAGGTTGTCGGCGACCTGCGCCACCCGTCCGTCGCGCAGGCCGACATCGACATATCTGCCCGGGGCGCCCGTACCGTCGAAGACGAGACCGTCGTGAATAACGGTGTCGAAAGGTGTCTGCTGCAGCATGGGCTTCTTCCGACGCAACTCGTGACCGTCCGCCCCGCCAGGCGTGGTCACGCCGCTCGACATCGGGCGGCCACAAAACGATCTGGTATCGTAACCGTCTTGTAGCCGGTCCAGGCGCTGGAAGCTATCGCGGTTCGGCCGCTGGAGTTTCCCGGCGCCACGCGCAGCTATGGCGAGGCCGGGCGCCCCACGCGCGTATCCAGCCGCTCGTCATCGATGCCGAGCGGTTCCAGGTGCGCGGTCACCTCGACGGTGCCGGCCAGGATCGCCACCACCGCGGCCTCGGTGATATCGCCGATCTCGTGGCCGCGCTCGACGCTGAGATCGCCATCCACCTCGAGATGATATTCGACGAAGGTGCGGTCGCCGGCGAACCGGGTACGCAGGTCGTGAATGCTGCGGGCACCCTTGCAGGCCAGTACCGCCTGGCGGATGCGCTGGCGTTCCTCGCCCGGCAGCTCCCGATCGAGCAGTTGCAGCAGCGCCTCGTTGGCGATACCGCGCGCGCTCCACAGCATGCCGCCCGAGATGACGAGGGCGAAGGCGGGGTCGACGCGGGTCCAGCCGGTCAGCCGTGTCACCACCAGCGCCAGCAGCACCGCTGCATTCACCGCGACGTCGGTCAGGTAGTGCGCGCGGTCGGCGGCGATCGCGGTCGAGCCGGTGCGCCGGATCACCCAGCTCTGCATCGCCACCAGGCCGGTGGCGGCGGCCAAGCTGAAGGCGATCACCCACAGCCCGATGCCGAGATCGTGCAGCCGCTCCGGGAACACCAGCCGCTGCACCGACTGGATCGCCAGCACCAGCGCGGCTCCGGCCAGGAAGGTCGCCTGGGTGAAGCCTGCCACAGCCTCGCCCTTGCCGTGGCCGAACCGGTGGTCGCGGTCGGGCGGGCGCTCGGCGTAGCGGACACCAAAGAACGTCACCAGGCTGGCGCTGGTGTCCACCAGAGCGTCGACCGCCGACGTGAGCAGGGCGACCGAGCCGGTGGCGAGCCAGGCCAGCAGCTTGATCGCCACCAGCACGATGGCCACGGCCAGGCTGGCCTGGCTGGCGAACCGCCTCAGCGACGCGCCGCTATGATCCTGCTTCGACATCGCCCCGCTTCTACGTCCCCACTTCGGCACCACACCCGGCTTGTACAGCCTGCCGGCCGCAACGATGTGCGGCCCGGCGTATGCGGTCAATCGCGGCTTCTATCCGGCGGCGTGCGATGCCGAGGCGGCAGCGACGGTCGCCGGGAGGTGACGGGAAGAGCTGGCATGGAGCATCAGCAGCCCGAACAGGACTGCGGCGATCCCCGCCCACTGGTGCAGCGCGACCTGCTCCTTGATGAGCAGCCGGGCCAGCAGCACGGTCACCACGCTGGCAAGCGAGGCGAGCACGGTAGGCACCGCGACATCGCCGCCGGTCACCGCGAGGGTCAGGGCGACGAACGCGCCGGAGGCGGCGAGGCCGGTGCCGAGCACGACCGGCAGCTGGCCAAGCCGCGGCGGCGACAGGTCGCGGCGCATCAGGCCGCCGACGCTGCCGAGCAGCGCGCATCCGAGCACGTAGTAGAGCCAGACCGGGACCAGGTGGCCAAGCCGCGGCACCGCGTAGTGCGCCTGCACGCAGAAGCCGATGCCGTAGAGCACGGCGGCGACGCTCGCCAGGCCGATCCCGCGCGGGACCCCAGCAGGGCTCGCCTGCACCTGGCCGGCACCCGAAGCGGGCGGCACCGACGCCAGGGCGGCGCCCAGCACTGCCACCGCGATGCCGCCGAGGGCGACCAGCCCGAGCGGCTCGCCGAGCAGCATCGACAGCAGCGCGGTGATCGCCCCGTAGGTGGCGACGATCGGCATCACCACCGAGAACCGGCCGATGGTGAGGGCGCGATAGAACACCGCCGTGGCGGCGAGGATCGTCAGGTTGGAGCCTACCGCGAACGCCCAGGCCGACCAGGGTTGCGCGAAGGCGGCGCGGGCGGCGCCGTTGCCGGACGCATCGAGAGCGATCCACAAGGTCAGAAGCGACGCCGAGCATAGCTCACCCCAGAACAGCGTACGCCAGACTCCCACCTCGCGGCTGGAGAACTTCGCCACGAAGTCGCTGACGCCATAGAGCAGGGCCGTGAGCAGGCCGAATTCGATTGCCGGGTCCATCTACTGGCAGGTGCCCTCGCAAATGCTGCTTTGCAACACAAAGCTGCATCCGAAGCGGTATCTTCAACCCAGCCCTGCCCCTGTCGCGGCTCTCGGCCCCGATCGCGGCTCGCGCGGTTTCAGGGTCGGCGCTCGATCTCCACCCCGACGGCGGCGATCTCGTCGAACACGTCGAGCTTCTCCACCCGCACCCGCACCACCCGGATGCGGCTGTCGGCCAGCACGCCGGCGGCGATGCGTTCCGCCAACGTCTCCACCAGCCGCACGTGCCCCTCGGCGAGGATCCGGCGCACCAGCGTCACCACCCGCTCGTAGGAGACCGTGCGCGACAAGTCATCGCGGCCGACAACGAGGCCGGGCTGGTCGTCGATGCCGAAATCGATGTTGAGGCGCACCCGCTGGGTCACGCCATGCTCGTGCGGATGCACGCCGATCGTCGCCTCGACCAGCATGTCGCGCAGGAACACGCGCCGCAGCGGCGGCAGGTCGGGCCAGGGCGGCAGCAGCGACACCGTCCTATTCCTCCGGCGCGGCGCGGCCGGCGGGCGCCGGGTGCCATTGCAGATGCTGGCCGCCATCGAGGGCCAGCATCTGGCCGGTCACCGACGGCAGGCACAGCAGGGCGATGGCGGCACGCGCAACCTCGTCCGGATCGGTGCCGCGGCCGAGCGGCACGCTCTCGCACTGCGCCCGGAACTGCGCCTCGCTCTGGCGCGGGCTCGGCAGGGCGGGACCCGGGCCGATGCCGTTGACACGGATGCGCGGCGCCAGCGCCAGGGCCATGGATTGCGTCAGTGCCCACAGCGCCGCCTTGGAGGCGGTATAGGAGACGAAGTGCGGGGTGAGCGACCAGACCCGCTCGTCCAGCATGTTGAGCACCACGCCGTGGCACCCCTCCGGCAAGGCGCGGGCGAAATCCTGCATCAGCCGGAACGGCGCGCGCAGGTTGGGGCCGAGATGTGCGTCCCAGCTCTGAAGTGTGGCGTCGTGCCATTCGTCGCGCTCGAACGTACTGGCATTGTTGACCAGGATGCCGAGCGGTCCGAGGGCGGCGGCGGCGGCCGGGCACAACGCCGCCACCGCGTCCTCATCCGCGAGATCGGCGGCCAGCACGCAGGCCTCGACCCCGTGGGCGCGGATCTCGCCGGCAGTGCGCTCGGCATCGTCGCGGTGCGAACGGCAGTGCAGCGCCACCGCGACGCCTGCCTCCGCCAGGGCCAGCGCGATCGCCCGCCCGAGCCGGGCGCCGCCGCCGGTGACCAGGGCGGCGCGCGGGATCGAGGTCGGGATCCGCAGGATCATGACGCGCGGCGCGCCATCAGGGCCGCCGCCAGGGTGCCATCATCGAGCACGTCGAGCGCGCCGCCCATCGGCACCCCCTGCCCGACCCGGCTGATGGTGGCGCCCGATGGCGCCAGCCGCTCGCTGAGCCAGTGCTGGGTGGTCGCCCCCTCGACGGTGGCGCCGAGCGCGAGGATCACCTCGCGCACGCCACCCGCTTCCAGCCGCGCCAGCAGCGGCGACAGGTTGAGGTCCTCCGGCCCGATGCCGCCCAGCGGCGACAGCGTGCCGCCGAGCACGTGATACAGGCCGCGATGCACGCCGGCGCGCTCCAGCGCCCAGAGGTCGCCGACGCCCTCGACCACGCAGATCAGCCCCTGGTCGCGGTTCGGATCGCTGCAGACCGTGCACGGATCGCGGCTGTCCAGGTTGCCGCAACGGGCGCAGGTGCGCACCGTGCGGGCCGCCTGCTCCATCGCATTGGCCAGTGGCAGCAGGCGCGCCTGCGGCTGGCGCAGCAACCCCAGCGCCGCGCGACGCGCCGAACGCGGACCCAGCCCCGGCAGCTTGCCGAGCAGCTCGATCAGGCGCTCGATCTCCGGACCGCCCATGTGGCGCCTGCGTCAGCCGGAACCGGTCCGCCTCAGAACGGCAGCTTCATGCCGGGCGGCAGGTTCAGCCCGCCGGTGACCTTCTGCATCTCGTCGGCGGTGCGCTCCTCGAGATGACGCTTCGCCTCGGCATGCGCCGCGACGATCAGGTCCTGCAGCATCTCCATCTCGGCGGGATCGGCGAGCTTGGGGTCGAGGCTGATGCGACGCAGGTCGCCCTTGCCGGAGAGCGTGATGGTCACCAGCCCGGCGCCGGCGCTGCCCTGGACCTCCAGGGTCTCGAGCTTGCCCTGCATCTCCTCCATCTTGGCCTGCATCTGCGAGGCCTGCTTCATCAGCCCGGCAAGGTTCTTCATCAGTCGTTCTCCGGTATGTCGTCTGGCTCGAAGGTGAACTCGCCCGGTCCGGGAGGTTCCGCGCCGAGCGGGGTGAAATCGGCCTGCGCATCATCCAGCAGGGCGGGCGTCTCGGGCAGCAGGCCGTACTCGTCCAGCCTGGTGTCGCGCAACGCCCCGATGCGTGCGCCCGGGAAGGCATCGAGGATCGCCTGCACCAGCGGATGCGACTCGGCGGCGGTGCGGCCCTTCGCCTCGACCTCGCCAGACTGCTCCGCCAGGGTCGGCTCGCCACGCTCGCGAGAGATCGCGATGGTCCAGCGTGTTCCGGTGCCCTGCAGCAGGATAGCGCCAAGCCGCTGGGTGAGGTCGCGCGGCGCTTCAGGCTCGCAGCGGATCTCGATCACCGGGGCGGCAAAGCGCACCAGATGCACGCAATGCCGCAGATGGCCGTGCAGGCTCGGCTCGCGCCGGGTGGCGACGTAGGCCACCACCTCGCGCCAGCTCCTGAGCGACGGTGCGGGGTCCGGGTCCGGGGTGGGTGGAAGGTCCGCGGCCGGCGCGGGGACAGGCTGGCTCAACGCGTGCGCCGACATCGCGCCGGCCGAGGGACCACCCGGCAACCTGAGCACGCCACCGCCCGGCTCGGCGGCCGGTGGCGGACGCACGGGATCGGGCACGACGGGCGAAGCTGCTGGACCTGCCTCGTTCAGCCGACGCACCAGTTCGCCAGGGGTCGGCATGTCGTGCACGTGGCACAGCCGGATCAGCACCATGTCCGCCGCGTCCTGGCGATTGGGCGCCTGCTCGATCTCGGCCACGCCTTTGAGCAGCATCTGCCAGGCGCGCCCGAGCACCGCCATGCCGAGCCGGTCGGCCAGCGCCACGCCGCGCACCCGCTCCACCTCAGGCAGCTCGCGGCTCTCGCGCAGCGCCGGCAGCGCCTTCAGGCGGGACAGCGTGTGCAGCAGCTCCAGCAGGTCGGACAGCACCAGGCCCGGATCGGCGCCACGCTGGTAGGCGGTCTCGCTAAGGCTCAGCGCCGTTGCGGTGTGGCCCGCCATCACCGCCTCGAGCAGGTCGAAAACCAGCCCGCGATCGGCCTGGCCGAGCATGTCGGCGACCATCGCGCCGTCGATCATGGACGGGCCGTCCCCGCCTGCCCCGGCACCCCCGCCGCCTTCCCCGAGCGAGATCGCCTGGTCGAGCAGGGACAGCCCGTCGCGCACCGAACCATCGGCGGCGCGTGCGATGATCGCCAGCGCGTCGGTGTCGATGCTCGCACCCTCGCGCCCGGCGATGCGGCCGAAGTGGGTCGCCAGTTCGCTCTGCGACACCCGGCGCAGGTCGTAGCGCTGGCAGCGCGACAGCACCGTCACCGGCACCCGGCGCAGCTCGGTGGTGGCGAAGATGAATGTCACCTGCGCCGGCGGTTCCTCCAGCGTCTTGAGCAGCGCGTTGAACGCGTTGCGCGAGAGCATGTGGACCTCGTCGATGATGAACACCTTCATCCGCGCCTGGATCGGCCGGTAACGGGTCACCTCGATGATCTCGCGTATGTCGTCGACGCCGGTATGGGAGGCGGCATCCATCTCCAGCACGTCGGGGTGCCGGTCGGCGAGGATGGCGACGCAGTTGGCGCACACCCCGCACGGGTCGGCGGTCGGACCGCCGTTGCCGTCCGGTCCGATGCAGTTCAGGGCGCGCGCGATGATGCGGGCGGTGGTGGTCTTGCCGGTGCCGCGCACGCCGGTGAGCATGAAGCCGTGTGCCACCCGCCCGAGCTCGAACGCGCGGCGCAGGATCCGCACCATCGCGTCCTGGCCGATCAGCTCATCGAACTTGACCGGGCGATAGGCACGCGCCAGCACGCGATACGGAGCCGGTGCGACGGCGACCGGGGGCTCGGGGTCGCCGAACAATCCAGCACCGGCGGGCTCCGGATCGGGCAGGGTATCGGATTTGTGCAGGTCGGGATCTGACACCAAGAGCGACCTGATCCGGATCCTGTGCGTTGGACTGCCGCGTCCCGGATCCTTCTCAGGCCGGGTCCGGGCAAGGTGGGAGGCCGAACAACGACCCGTGCGGAAACTCGCTGCGGCTGCTTCCTTCCGGACCTGACCGGGTTGGCAAGGCGCTCGTCCGCCGCCGACCTCCCGGGTGCATCTTAACATGTGATGGGGGTTCGGTCACAAGTGGCTCCCGACCGGAATTGATCCCGACCAGATTGCGAGGCCGCATGCACGCCAACTTCTACACCGGCAACCCGCTGGACCGGCTCGCCCTGCGGCGCGACGACGAGCCCTACATCAACGCGCTGCTGCACGATCCGGCCAGCCGCTTCCTGCCGGTCTGGCGTGACCAGCACCTGGTCGGCGGGGACGATGTCCTGCGCGTCGGCATGCCGACGCGCGAGGCGCTCGGGCAGAGCATCGAGGCGCTGGACCGGCTGCCCTGGGTGCTGCTCGGCCTGCAGGAAGCCGGCGCGGTATTCGCGGTCGATTTCGGCGGCCTTGAGCAGCCGGGCGACATGGTGCCGGCGAAACTGGGCCGGTTCGAGCCGCTGCGACCGCTGGCGCCGTCGCTGCCCGCCGAGGAGGCGGCCATCCTGGCGCAGGCGCGTGGCCTGCTGCACTGGCGGCGCAACCACCTGTTCTGCGGCCATTGCGGGCATGCGACGGTCCCCGAGCAGGGCGGCTACCGCCTCGCCTGCCCGCAATGCAGCCTGCAGCATTTCCCGCGCACCGATCCAGTGGTGATCATGCTGGTGCACCACCAGGGCCGCGCCCTGCTCGCCCGCGGCGCTCGTTTCCCCGGGCGGCGGCTGTTCTCGGCGCTGGCCGGCTTCATCGAGCCCGGCGAGAGCGCCGAGGAGGCGGTGGCGCGCGAGGTGTTCGAGGAGACCGGCGTTCGCCTGCGCGGCATCGAGTATCATTCGAGCCAGCCCTGGCCGTACCCGAACTCGCTGATGCTGGGCTTCCTGGCAGAGGCCGAGGGGACCGAGCTTGCCCTGGACGAGAACGAGATCGTCGAGGCGCATTGGCTCACCCCGGACGAGGTCAGGCACCCCGAGCGGCTGGATATCGAACTGCCCGGCGCCACCGCGATCGCGCATAGCCTGGTCGCCGCGTGGCTGGACCGGGTGTCTCGCGGTGAGTGACGCGTCCCGGGATCCGGGGCCGGTGGTAGCCCCCGTCCCCGGAGGGGCCGAATGGCGGCGCGGGCGGTTCGTCATGCGTGTCGTGGCGCTCCGCGACGATGTGCTGCGGGTGCGGATCGGACGCAGCCGGGCATTGCCGGAGGACGCGTCCTGGGCGGTGCTGCCGGAGGCGCGCCTGCACTCCGTGCCCGTCACGCCGGAGCCGGGCGGCTTCTCCACGAAAGCCGTGCGGGTGCGGATCGATGCCTTCACCGGCACGCTCAGGGTCACCGACCTGCAGGGACGGCCCATCGTCGAGGACGCTGCCGACGCGCCGTTCTCGGAGAACGATGGCGCCTTCACCCTGACCAAGGCGCTGCCGGAGGGGATGCACATCTTCGGGCTCGGCGAGAAGGCCGGCGCGCTCGACCGGCGCGGCCGCAGCTTCGTCATGTGGAACACCGACGCCTACCGCTACCAGGAGAGCACCGAGCCCCTCTACAAGGACATCCCGTTCTTCATCGGGTTCGAACGGGGCCATGCATATGGCCTGTTCCTGGACAACACCTTCCGTACCCGCTTCGAGTTCGGCGTCCGCCACCCCGAGCAGCTATCGTTCGGCGCGGATGGCGGTGCGATCGACTACTACATCATGGCCGGCCCGACGCCCAAGGACGTGCAGCGCGCCTATGCCTGGCTGACCGGACCGCCGCCGCTGCCGCCGCTGTGGTCGTTCGGCTACCAGCAGAGCCGGTTCAGCTACATGTCGCAGGCGGAAGCGCTTGCGGTGGCGCATCGCATGCGCGCCGAGCGCATGCCGTGCGACGTGATCTGGTTCGATATCGACGTGCTGCAGAACCACCGCGCCTTCGTGGTGAACGAGACGGCGTATCCGGACTTCCCCGGCCTGGTCGAGGAACTCGGCCGCCTCGGGTTCCGCGCCATCGTCATCACCGACCTGCATGTCGAGCGGCTGGCAGGCTACGCGCCGTGGGAGACCGGTGTCGCCGGCAATCATTTCGTGCACGACGCGAACGGCGGCATCTACATCGGCAAGGTCTGGCCCGGCGACTGCGCCTTTCCGGACTTCACCCGCAAGGCCACCCGCGACTGGTGGGGCACGCTGCTGCGCCACGAGGTGCTGGTGGATCATGTCGCCGGCATCTGGAACGACATGAACGAGCCGTCGGTGTTCGGCACGCCGACGCGCACCATGCCGCTCGACAACGTCCACCGCATCGAGGAGCCGGGCTTTGCGACACGCAACGCCAGCCATCGCGAGATCCACAACGTGTTCGGCATGCAGAACGCACGCGCGACCCATGACGGCATGCTCGCCCTGCGCCCGGACCGGCGCCCCTACGTGATGTCGCGCGCCACCTATGCCGGCGGGCAGCGCACCAGCGTGGTGTGGACCGGGGATAATTCCGGCACCTGGAACCATCTGCGCATGAGCACGCCGATGCTGCTCGGCCTCGGGCTCGGCGGCTTCGCCTTCGCGGGCTGCGATCTCGGCGGTTTCGCAGGCTCGTCGCCGCCCGACCTGCTGACGCGCTGGCTGCAGCTCGGCATGTTCAACCCGATCGCGCGCGGCCATGCCGACAAGGGCAGCCGGCATCGCGAGCCCTATTTCGATGGCGAGCCGCATGGCACGATCCGTCGCGCCGCCATCGACGAGCGCTACCGGCTGCTGCCGTACATCTACACGCTGGCGGAGGAGGCCTCGCGCAGCGGCCTGCCGATGATGCGTCCGCTGTTCATGGAATTTCCGGATGCGGCCGGCGGCTACGCGCTCGACCTCGAAGGCGGCAACCAGTTCATGTGGGGCAGCGCCCTGCTGGTGGCGCCGGCGCCCTACCCGGAGGAGGTCGACCGCTACCAGGTGATCCTGCCGCTGGGAGACTGGTACGACTACTGGACCGGCGCACGCATCGTAAATCCGGAACCGGCGACGCTGACCGGTGGCAGCGGCACGACGGCGCAGGCCGGCGACGATCCCGAACTGATGCCGCACGGCATCGACCGCACCCCGCGGCTCGACCTGCTGCCGGTCTTCGTACGCGCGGGCAGCATCATCGCGCGCCAGCCCCTGGTGCAGAGCACGAGCGAGACGCCGCAGGGACCCCTGGAACTCGCGATCTATCCAGGGCCCGACTGCCACGGCTCGGTATATCTCGATGACGGGGTGAGCTTCGGATATCGGCACGGCGAATATTTCCGGGCCGGGCATCGCTGCTCCCACGCCGTCGATGGCAGCTTCACGGTGCGGCTCGGTCGGCACGAAGGCTCGTTCCGGCCCTGGTGGTCGCATCTCGAACTGGCGATCCACGACGCCGATGCGCCAAAGAGTCCCGTCACGCTCGACGGCGCCGATGTGCCGGACGTTCGTTACGATGCCGTGACACGCGTCCTGCGCATCGGGATCGCCGACCGTCCGGCCGGCGGATCGCTGGTGCTGCCGCCACACGCGGTCCGCCAAGCCGGCTGAGCCGGCCGGCGCCGCTTCAGGCCGCCTTCGAGTAGATCGCGAGCTGCGTGACGGCGGCGTGCAGCAGCGGCGCCTGCACGCCCACTTTCTGCCCACGCTCCAGCAGGTCACCCAGGATCTGGTCGGCCTCCACGGCGGCGCCCTTCTGCAGATCGCGGTACATCGACGAGGTCTGGATCTCGCCTTGCCGGGTGAGCATGCCGCGCGCGCCCTGCAGCAGCGCCGGCTTCGGAGCGTGGCCTAGCGCGGTCACGATCGCGGCGACCTCGTCCAGGAACCGGTCGATCACCTCGCGGCCGCCGGCCTGCAGGATCTCGCCGACCGAGCCGCGCATCAGGCAGCAGATGCCCCCCAGCGTGGCCAGCACCAGCCACTTGTCCCACATCTCCTGCTCGATCGCAGGCGACAGCCGGGCATCGAACCCGGCGCCCCGCATCGTTGCATCCAGCCGCTCGATACGGTCCGACCGGGTGCCGTCGCGCTCGCCATAGGCCACCTCGTGCGTCGGCGTCATCTGCACGATGCGCCCTTCGCCATCGAGATCGCCGGCGATCTTGCACAGGCCGCCAAGCACCGGCTGTTCGCCGAACCGCGCCACCAGGGCGTCGACATGGCGCATCCCGTTCAGCAGCGGCACGATCATGGTGTGCGGGCCGACCGCCGGCGCCAGATCCGCGACCGCCGCGTCGAAGCCGAAGCTCTTCACCGCCAGCAGCACGACATCGAACGGTGCGTCCAGATCGGAGGCGAGCACCAGCTTCGGCTGCAGCGTCACGTCGCCATGCGGACTGACGATCCGCAATCCGCCAGCCTGCAGCTGCGCCGCGCGCACGGGACGCACCAGGAAGGTGACGTCCCGCCCCGAATGCGCGAGCCGGCCGCCGAAATATCCGCCGGTGGAACCAGCGCCGACGACCAGAACCCGCATGGACTGCTCCCTGAAGCGGTGTCAGGCGGCAGTCTGCAGCCGCTTCGCCTCCCGGCGCCAGTGGTGCAGCGTCTCCTCGGTGTAGCCGTTCGCCTGCGTGGCGCCCTTGAACACCAGGTCGGAAGCCGCCTTGAAGGCCGGACCGTCGAAGGCCGGCGCCATCGGTCGATAGAGCGCATCGCCCTCGTTCTGGCGGTCGACCACCCCCGCCATCCGGCGCAGCGACGCCTGCACCTGCCCGGCATCGACCAGCCCGTGCGTCAGCCAGTTGGCGATGTGCTGGCTGGAGATGCGCAGGGTGGCGCGGTCCTCCATCAGCCCGACATCGTCCATGTCCGGCACCTTCGAGCAGCCGACGCCCTGATCGACCCAGCGCACCACGTAGCCCAGGATCGACTGCACGTTGTTGTCGAGCTCCTGGGCGATCGCCGCCGCATCGGGCCGGTCGTTGCCTAGCAGCGGCTCGGTCAGCAGCGTCGCCAGCGGGGCCGGCGCATCGTGCGCCAGCGCATCCTGCCGCGCCGCCACCTCGACCTCGTGATAGTGCAGCGCATGCAGGGTGGCCGCCGTCGGCGACGGCACCCAGGCGGTGCTGGCGCCGGCCTTCGGATGTCCCGACTTGGTGGCCAGCATCTCGGCCATGCGATCCGGCGCCGCCCACATGCCCTTGCCGATCTGAGCCTTGCCGCGCAGCCCGCAGGCCAGCCCGATGGCGACATTGCGCTGCTCGTAGGCACCGATCCACGGCGTGCTCTTGATGGCGGCCTTGCGCACCACCGGACCGGCCTGCATGGCGGTATGGATCTCGTCGCCGGTACGATCGAGGAAGCCGGTATTGATGAACACCACCCGGTTGCGCGCGCGCGCGATGCAGGCGGCGAGGTTGGCGCTGGTGCGGCGCTCCTCGTCCATGATGCCCATCTTGATCGTGTCCGGCGCCAGACCCAGCAGCCGCTCGACGCCGGCGAACAACGCATCGGTGAGCGCCACCTCGTCGGGACCGTGCATCTTCGGCTTCACGATATAGACCGAGCCCTTGCGGCTGTTGCGCGTGCGACCCTCGGCCCTGAGGTCGTGCAGCGCGCACAGGCTGGTCACCGCGGCATCGAGAAAGCCTTCCGGCGTCGGCTGGCCGTCCGGTCCGAGCACCGCATCGGTGAACATGTGGTGGCCGACGTTGCGTATCAGCATCAGGCTGCGGCCGGGCAGCGTGAGGCTGCCGCCATCGGGCGTGGCGTAGCGTCGGTCCTCGGCGAGCCGGCGCTGCAGCGTCTCGCCGGCCTTCTCGAACGACGCCGACAGCGTGCCCTGCATCAGGCCGAGCCAGTTGCGATAGACCAGCACCTTGTCCTCGGCATCGACCGCGGCGACGCTGTCCTCGCAATCGATGATGGTGCTGATCGCCGCCTCGAGAACGACATCCGCCAGACCGGACGGACTGTTGCGGCCGATCGGATGCGCGCGGTCGAGCAGCAGCTCGACATGCAGCCCGTGATGACGCAGCAGCACCGCGCGCGGCTCGCCGGCGGAACCGTCATATCCGGCGAACTGCGCCGGGTCGGCCAGCTCGGTGCCGGTGCCGTCGGCCAGTTGCACGGAGAGTTTCCCACCCTCCACGGCGTAGCGCGCGACATCGCCGTAGGTGCCGTTGGCCAGCGGCGCGATCTGGTCCAGCAGCAGCCCGGCGCGACGCACCACCTCGGCGGCGCGCTCCTTGTTGAAGCCACGCCCACGCGCCCACGGACCGTCCTCGGCGACTGCGTCGGTGCCGTACAGCGCATCGTACAGGCTGCCCCAGCGCGCGTTCGCGGCGTTCAGCGCGTAGCGTGCGTTGGTGACCGGAACCACCAGCTGCGGCCCGGCCAGCAGCGCGATCTCGTCGTCCACGTTGGCGGTCTCGACGCTGAACGGCGAAGGCTCTTCGACCAGGTAGCCGATGCGGCGCAGCAGGGCAATCTCACCCTCCGGATCGGGTGCCTCGCCGGCCCGTGCCGCATGATAACGGTCGAGTTCCGCCTGCAGCGCATCGCGCCTCGCCAGCAGTTCGTGCAGGCGCGGCGACAGCTCGGCGAGCAGGCCGGCATAGCCGCTCCAGAAGGCGTCCGGAGCGATCCCGGTGCCGGCCAGCGCCTCGTCGGCCACGAAGGCGGCGAGCCCGGACGCGATCGACAGGCCAGCCTGCCGGGTGCGCCCATCCTGACTGGTCGGCATCGTCGGTTCGGTCATCAGCTTCTCCTCTGGCGTTGGGTCAGACGGCAGCCTGCAAGGCGTTTGCGACAAGGCCGGGCGGACGCGGGCCGCCGGTGGCCCAATCCAGCAATTCGACGGTGTGCAGCACCGGGATCCCGGTGCCGGTCGCGATCTGCGTCATGCAGCCGATATTGCCGGCGGCGATCACATCGGGCCGGGTGCGCTCGATATTGGCCACCTTGCGGTCGCGCAGTTGCCCGGCGATTTCCGGCTGCAGCAGGTTATAGGTGCCGGCCGAGCCGCAGCAAAGATGCCCTTCCGGCACTTCCGCCACCTCGAAACCGGCCGCGGCCAGCAGCTTCCTCGGTTCGGCCTGCACCCGCTGGCCATGCTGCAGCGAGCACGCGCTGTGGTAGGCGACCCGCTGCCCGGTCACGATCGACGGACGCTGCAGCCCGATCTCGCCGATCACCTCGGTGATGTCGCGGGCGAGCGCGGAGATGGTGCGCGCCTTGTCCGCCAGCTCCGGATCGGTACGGAACATGTGCCCGTAATCCTTCACCGTGGTGCCGCAGCCGGACGCATTGATGACGATGGCATCCAGGCCGCGCTGCTCCAGCTCCTCGCTCCAGGCCAGGATGTTGGCGCGTGCCAGGTCGTGGGCGTCGCGCCCGAGATGATGCGTCAGCGCGCCGCAGCAGCCGGCGCCTCGGCTCACCACCACCTCGCAGCCATGTCGGGTCAGCAGCCGGATCGTCGCCTCGTTGATCTGCGGCGCCAGCACGCGTTGTGCACAGCCGATCATCAGCGCGACGCGCCTGATCCGCGTGCCCTCGGCGCGATGGCGGCGCGGGCGATCCATACGGGAGGCGCGCGGCAACCGGCTCGGCGCCATCGACGCCATCGCGCGCAGCTTCGCCGGCATCAGCGGTATCAACGGCTGGCCGAGGCGGCGGGCCAGCAGCATGGCGCGGAACCGGCCCGGCTTCGGCAGCACCATCTCCAGCATCCGGCGCATTGCCCGATCCTGCCAGGGCCGCCGGTAGGTCCGCTCGATATGCTGCCGGGCGTGGTCGACCAGGTGCATGTAGTTCACGCCCGACGGGCAGGTTGTCATGCAGGCAAGGCACGACAGGCAACGATCGATATGCTTCACCACCTTCTCGGTGGCAGGCCGGTCGTTCTCCAGCATGTCCTTGATCAGGTAGATGCGGCCGCGCGGGCTATCGAGCTCGTCGCCGAGCAGCACATAGGTCGGACAGGTCGCGGTGCAGAAGCCGCAATGCACGCAGGCACGCAGGATGCCGGCCGACGAGGCGGTATCCGGATCGGCGAGCTGCGCCTCGGTGAACCTGGTCTGCATCGTCAGACGCCTTCCTGCATGCGGCCCGGATTGAGGATGCCGACGGGATCGAAACCCGACTTCACCCGCTGCGCCAGCGCGCGCAGGGATGCCGGCTCGGGCTGGAACACCGGCACCGAGGCGCGCGCAGGGTCCGGCGCGCGCAGCAGCATGGCGTGCCCCCCCGCCGCCGCGACCGCGCCGCGCACGATGGCCGCTCCGCAATCGTCGCCGGCCTGGTCGGGTGCGAGGCTGACCCAGAGCAGGCCGCCGCCCCAGTCGTAGAAACCCTCCGCGCCGATGCGCGCCGCCTGTATGGCATGCAGCACCGACGCCGCCGACGCGGGCGTCGGGCAGACGCGCCACACCACGCTGTCGGTGCGCGCCAGCAACGGCTGCACCGCGCCGATCGCGGCCCACACGGCGGTGCTGGACGCATGGTCGAGGAGGTGACACTCGCGTCCCTGCCGCAAGGCTTCGGCCTGCAGGGCCTCCGCGCGATAGGCCACCGACGGGCCGGGACCTTCGAGGCGCAGAACCGTCAGGCTGCCGCCCGCCCCGGCCGGGCCCGCGACGCGCGCTGCCACCGCTGCCGGCAGATGCGCCACCGACGACACCTCGTGCGGCGTGTTGAGGGCGGCGGCCATCGCCCGGATCGCGGCCTCGTCTTCCAGCCCGGCCAGCAGCACGCTGCACTCCTGCTCCGGCCGCGGCAGCACGCGAACCGACAGCTCGGTCAGCACCGAGAGCGTGCCATAGGCGCCAGCCTGCAGCTTGCAGAGATCGTAGCCGGTGACGTTCTTCACCACCTTGCCACCAGCCTTCCAGGCCTCGCCACGCCCGTTCACCGCCGCGAACCCAAGGAAATGATCGCGTGCCGCACCCGCCCGCACCCGCCTCGGTCCGGCGAGGTTGGTCGCCACCACGCCACCCAGGGTCGGCTCGCTCCCGGAGGTGCCGAGCAGGGCGCTCCAGTCCGGCGGCTCGAAGGCCAGCATCTGGCGCTCGGCGTCCAGGGCGGCGGCGATGGCCCGCATCGGCGTCGCCGCCTGCGCGGTGAGCACCAGTTCCGGCGGTTCGTAGTCCAGGATGCCGCTGAGCGCCGCGACCTCGAGCCGGTGCTCCGGCCGGTTGGCGCGACCCAGGCCACACTTGCTGCCACCGCCCACGATCTCGAGCGGCTGGCGTTCGGCCGCCGCCCACGTGACGATCTCCGCGACCTCGGCGGCGCTGGTCGGCCGGAAGCTGGTCATGTCGTCCGCCGCCGTCAGAACCGTGGCAGCTCTGGGAACCGGGTCTGCCCGGCATGCACGTGCACCCGGCCGAGCTCGGCGCAGCGGCAGAGTTGCGGGAACACCTTGCCCGGATTGAGCAGGCTGTCCGGATCGAAGGCGCATTTGAGCCGCTGCTGCTGCTCGAGATCGGT
Organism: Lichenicoccus roseus; assembly: GCF_005844085.1. Classification (GTDB taxonomy): domain Bacteria; phylum Pseudomonadota; class Alphaproteobacteria; order Acetobacterales; family Acetobacteraceae; genus Lichenicoccus; species Lichenicoccus roseus. The sequence continues at coordinate 175,301 of NZ_VCDI01000002.1, read as the reverse complement.
GTCGTCGAACATGGTGCCCATCAGGTCGCGCTTCTCGACACCGACGCCGTGCTCGCCGGTCAGCACGCCACCGACCTCGACACACAGGCGCAGGATGTCGTTGCCGAACTCCTCGGCGCGCTCGAGCTCACCCGGCTGGTTGGCGTCGTACATGATCAGTGGATGCAGGTTGCCGTCGCCGGCATGGAACACGTTGGCGACGCGCAGCTTGTACTGGCCTTCCATCTGTTTCATGCGCGCCAGCACGTCACCCAGGCGGCGACGCGGAATGGTGCCGTCCATGCAGTAGTAGTCGGGCGACAGGCGCCCCACCGCGGGGAACGCCGCCTTGCGGCCGGCCCAGAAATTCAGCCGCTCCGCCTCGTTCTGGCTGACCCGGCAACTCGTCGCGCCATGCTGTCCGGCGATGTCCTCGACGGCGGCAACCAGATGGTCGATCTCCGCCTCGCAGCCGTCGAGCTCGACGATCAGCAGCGCTTCCGCATCCAGCGGATAGCCCGCATGCACGAAGGCTTCCGCCGCCTGCACCGCGAGCTTGTCCATCATCTCCATGCCGCCGGGGATGATGCCGGCGGCGATGATCGCGGCCACGCACTCGCCGGCACCGACCACGCTGGGGAAACCGATCAGCAGCGCCCGCGCGCCAGGAGGCTTCGGCAGCAGCCGCACGGTCACTTCGGTGACCACGCCGAGCAGTCCCTCGGAGCCCACCATGACGCCGAGCAGGTCGTAGCCGGCGGCGTCGAAATGCTTGCCGCCGAGCCGCACCACCTCGCCATCGATGGTGATCATCTCGATGCCGATCACGTTGTTGGTGGTCAGGCCATACTTGAGGCAATGCACGCCGCCGGAATTCTCGCCGACATTGCCACCGATGGTGCAGGCGATCTGGCTGGATGGGTCGGGCGCGTAATAGAAGCCCTGGTCCTGCACCGCATGGGTGATGGCGAGGTTGGTCACCCCGGGCTGCACCACCGCGCAGCGGTTGGCGATGTCGATCTCCAGGATGCGCTTGAACTTGCCCATGCCGAGCAGCACGCCATCGGCGAGCGGCAGCGCGCCGCCGGAGAGCGAGGTGCCGGCGCCGCGCGGTACCAGCTTGATGCCGTGCTCGCTGCAATAGCGCATCACCCGGCGGACCTGGTCCACCGTCTCCGGCAGCACCACCACCATCGGCAGCGTGCGGTAGGCGGTCAGGCCGTCGCTTTCATAGACCCGCCGCTCCTCCTCGGAATCGATAACCCCCTCCCCCGGCACGATGCGACGGAGGGCGGTGACGATCTCGGCCCGGCGCGAGAGCACGGCGCCGTCCGGAACTGGCATTGTGAGCAAGGCGTCCTCCGGGCCGGCGCCGCAGCCCTATTTTGCCGGCAGGCTGTGATAGTAGGCAGCGAGATCCGCTATCTGGGCATCGGTGAGCGGCTTTGCCATCATCGACATCATTTCGTTCTGCCGTGCGCCGGTATGGAACGCGGTCAACTGGGCGGAAAGGTAGGCCTCGTTCTGGCCGGCGAGATTGGGCGCATCCGGCGTCACGGCGATGCCCGCCGGTCCGTGACAGGCGGAGCAGCGCACGGCCAGGGTCTTGCCGGCCGCGATATCGGCGGCTTCGGCCTGCACGCCCACCATCGCGATGGCGGCGGCAGCGAGTAGTGTGGTCGCTCTCAACACGTGCGGAAAATCCTCTCTTCGTGAACCGTGCGGCCCGCCATCGCAGGACAGCGGACCGCGCCGGGACAGGCTACTTCGCGCTGTAGGTGATGCGGTAGACCGCGCCGGCAAAATCGTCCGACACCAGCAGCGAGCCGTCGCGCATCTGCTCCACGTCGACCGGGCGGCCGTCATAGGCGCCGTCCGAATTGAGCCAGCCCTCCGCGAACGGCTTGGAGCCGGCCGAGGTGCCATCCGGCCGGATGAAGGTCACCATGACCCGCGCGCCCACCGCGGTGGTGCGGTTCCAGGAGCCGTGCTGGGCCGAGAAGATGGCGCCCTGGTATTCCTTGGGAAACATCTTGCCGTGATAGAACGACATGCCGAGATCCGCGGCATGCGCCACTTCCTCGACCACCGGGAATACCAGTCCGGCCGGCGGCGTCTGGTCCTTGTACTCGACAGTACGGACATGCCCGCCGCCATACCACGGGAAGCCGAAGTTCTGTCCCATCTTGCTGGCATGGTTGATCTCGCCTGGCGGGATATCGTCGCCCATGCCGTCGACCTGGTTGTCGGTAAACCAGAGCGTGTGGTCCTTCGGGTCGAAATCCAGGCCGACCGAATTCCGCACGCCGTGCGCGTAGGTCTCGCGGTCGGTGCCGTTCTGGTTCATGCGGATGATGGCGCCCATCCCGGCCTTGTAGAACTTGTCGTACTTGGCGGGCGCATAGACGTTGTACGGCTGGCCGACCGCGATATACAGCTTGTTGTCAGGTCCCACCCGGCAGGCACGGGCGGAGTGGTTGAAGCTCTCCTCGTCGGCCGGGATGAGGTCACCTTGCTTGACGACGGTCGACACCGCGACGTCGGCATTCTCGTAGAAGAATTCCGCAGCCGGAAACTGCAGCACGCGGTTCTGCTCCACCGCATACAGCATGCCGTCGCGCGAGAAGCAGATCCCGTTCGGGTTCTTGAACTCGAGGGTGCCGGCGAACTCCTTCACCTCGGTCGCATGGCCGGAGCGGGTGCGGTCGGTCAGTGCATAGATCTTGTCCTTGCGGGTGCTGACGAACGTCACCACGCCCTGCGGCCCGATGGCGATCATGCGTGCATCCGGGACCTGCGCATACAGGCTGATCTTGAAGCCGGGTGGCAGCTTGATGTTCGCCAGGGTCTTCTCGATCTCGGCGGCATGGTCGGGATCCTGCGGGATCAGCGGGATCCGCTTGGCGCCGGTCGAGTGGAAGTCCTCGAGCTTGTTCATGGCGTTCGGCGAGCTGCCCGCACCGGAAGCGGTTGCATCCTGCGCGCGCGCAACCCCGCCCGCCACCAGCGCAAGGCCGGCGGCAGCACCTGCCACCTTCCAGGTCATCTTCATTGAGTTCTCTCCCCGTCTCGGAAGTCGTTATCCAGCGCCCCGAGTACTTCTCATCCCAGCATGAAAACCGTCTTCGTGGAAGGCTTTCCCGCATGGCGAGAACGAGCTACATGACCGTGGGTAAATCAGCGGCTTAGACAGCATGACGACGCGTACCGGGCTCGTGCGCGGAGGCAGCGACCAGGTGCAGTCCCTGGTCCGGGCGCTGTCGCTGCTGAACCGCATCGCGGAAGCGCCTGAAGGCGGCATGAGCCTGACCGAGCTTGCGCAGCAGGCCGGCCTGCCCTCCTCGACGGCGCACCGCCTGCTCACCACGCTCGAACAGGAGCGCTACGTGCGCTTCGACCAGGACAGGCGGCTATGGTCGATCGGCATGCAGGCCTTCGTGGCCGGCTGCGGCTTCACCAAGACACGCAGCCTGATCGGGCTGGCGCGGCCGCACATGCGCGTGCTGATGGAGGAGACCGGCGAGACGGTCAATCTCGCCGTCGAGGATGACGGCATGGCGGTCTACCTGGCGCAGGTCGAGTGCCGGCAGATGATGCGCGCCTTTGCCCGGCCGGGTTCGCGGGTGCCGCTGCACTGTTCCGCCGTCGGCAAGGCGATCCTGATGTCGTGGTCGGACAAGGCGCTGGCGCGCATCCTGCGTCGCCAGGGCATGCAGTGCCTGACCGTGAGGACCATCGGCAGCCCGGCCCTGCTGCGCGCCGAACTAGAGCGCTCGCGTCGCGTCGGCCATGCGATAGACGACGAGGAGCATGCCGTCGGGCTGCGATGCCTGGCCGCACCGATCCATGACGAGAACGGCGACGTCGTCGGCGCCATCTCGGCATCCGGCCCGATGGCGCGCATGACCGACGAGCGCCTCGGCCCGGTCGCCGCCCTGGTGGTCGGCGCGGCGCGGACGATCTCGCACGAGCTGGGTGCGCGGCGTCCAGAAGCCGGGTGAGCCGGCAGTCCTACATCTGCCGGAACAGGTGCCGGTAGGCGTCGCTGACCGCGAGACATGTGCCGGTGGTGCGCAGCCTCACCCGCATCTCGGAATGATCGCGACTGATCCTGTCGATGGCTTCGACATTGACGATCGTCGAGCGGTGGATCTGCCAGAAGCGGTCCGGATCCAGCTGGGTGACCAGCTCCTTCACCGGACGCCGGATCAGGGCTTCGCGCAAGCAGGTGTGGACACTGGTGTATTTCATGCCTGACTGGAAATACTGGATGTCGGATACCCTGATGAGCTCGATGTCGTTCCCGCGCGACGCCTTGATCCAGGTTATGTAGTCCTTCGGCCGTATCGCCGGGAGCAGCCCGCGCACCATCGCCTCCACCGACGAAGTTGGTGTGCCGAGGCGCTGCCTGAGTCGCTGCAGCGTGCTTGCCAACCGCTCGTCGTCGAACGGCCTCAGCACGTAGTCGGTGGCACCCAGCCGGAAGGCATCGACGGCATGGTGGTCACGGTCGCTGAGGAACACGACATGGCAGTTGGCGGAGAGCCGCCGCGCCACCTCCAGGCCACCCAGCGGCGGCATCTCCGTATCGAGGAACAGCACTTCCGGCTGCCATGTCGTGGACAACGACAGGACCTGGAGGCAATCGCCGGCGGCGGCGACAATCCGCAGTTCCGGCCACAGCCTGCGCAGGCGCGCCTGCAGGTCGCTGTGCATGTTGCGCTCGTCCTCGGCAATGATCGCACTGACGGTGTCGGCCATGTCCCAATCGCTGCTGAGCGGGCGGGGGCGACGTTCGCGGTGGTTCCACCGCCTTCGTCACACGTATCGAGCCGTCCGTCGCCCGGTGGCGGAAGAAATGTTCCTGGTCCCGTACGATTGCACGACGGATCCGATGCCGGACACTACTTCGGTTTCGGCGACCTCCGTCTGGGAAAAACAAAAAGCATCCCTTTTAGTCAGGAGATCATAATGGACTCGCTCGGCAAACTTGCCACACTCGCGATCCTGTTCACCGGTGCCGCTCTGATCCTCGATCTCACCCCCGCATCCGCGGCGGCGCCCTCGCGCGAGGAGGTCACTGCCGACGGCGACATGGCGGTCGTCACGCGCGCGGTCCCGGTCTCCGACCTGAACCTGGCAGCGCCCGATGACCAGCGACGGCTGCATCATCGCATCAGCGTGGCCGCACGGCGGGTCTGCATGGACGCCGGAGGGAACACGATCGTCTCCGACGACAGCCTGTTCGACTGCTACCAGCGTGCGATGGGTGACGCCTGGGCAGTGGCCCGTCAGCGGATCCAGATGGCATCCACCGGATCGGCGCTGGTGGCCCAGGCGACGGCATCGGCTGCCCCGGTGGAAGTCGCGACCGCCCTGGGCCAATAATCCGGCGCGATCAGACGGGACCGGGCGCGCCGACCTGGACCAGCGGGTCGGCGCGGCTGAATGGGTCGTGCCTGTTGCACTCGGCGACGATGCGGTCGACGGTCGGGATGTTGTCCACCTTGATCCTGAACACCCGGGCGACCGCCTCGACGCTGGCGAGGCAGATATCGGCGATCGTCAGGCTGTTGCCGTGGCAGAACCTGCCGGTCGCCGGGTCGTCCCGCAGCCGAGCCTCGATGTCGGTGAAGCCGCGGGTAAACCACTGGGTCTGCCAGGCACGCCATGCCGCATCGTCGAACCCGGCTGCCTCCTTCAGGTATTTCCGCACCCGCGGCACAATCAGCGGATGGGTGTCGCTGGCCATCGTGGCGGCCAGCGAACGCACCCGTGCCCGGCCATACGCATCGGCCGGCAGCAGCGCCGGCTCGGGATGCTGCTCGTCGAGAAATTCCAGGATCGCCAGCGACTGGGTGAGCGGCGCATGCCCTTCTACCACCAGCGCCGGGATCGCGCCCTGCGGGTTGATCGCCAGGAACTCCGGTCGCAGATGCTCGCCGCCATCGATGTCGACCAGCCGCTCCTCCGCGGCCAGCCCCTTGAGCGCCAGCGCCACCCGCACCCGGTACGTCGCCGAGGTGCGCCAGTAGGCATAGAGGGTCAGATGCGGCTTGCTTGCACTCTGGTCGGCCACGCGTCGTCTCCCGGATGGTTGGCGCCGATCATGCCGCGACCGGCCGGTTGCGGTCCAGCGCGCCGCCTGCAGGACGAAGAAGCCGATGCCTGCCGCCGGGTTGATCGCGAGGAAGTCCGGATTGCGCTACTCGCCGGCATCGACATCGACCAGGACCTGCTGCGCCATCAGGCGCAGAGGGTCAGGCCTGGCCGGATGGTGCCGATCCGGCCGGTCATGCCTGTCCGCCGCATGGACACGCAACCGGGAATGCCGGCTGGGCGGGCCTGCAGTCTACAGCACGAAGAAGCCGATGCTGGCGGCGGCCATCACCAGGGTGGCCAGCCAGCCGAACGCCAGCATCGGCCGCGACAGGGTCAGGCGGCCCATGATGCGGCCGTTCGAGGCGATCAGCATCATCACCGCCATCACCGGCGCCGACAGCACGCCGTTGACCACCGCGCTCCAGTAGAGCGCCTTCACCGGGTCGAGCGTGGTGAAGTTGAGGCCGATGCCCGCCACGGTCGAGACAGCGATGGTGGCATAGAACGATTTCGCCTGCAGCAGCCGGCGGTCCAGGCCCTCGCGCCAGTGCAGCGCCTCCGACAGCGCATAGGCGGACGATCCGGCCAGCACCGGCACCGCCAGCAGGCCGGTACCGATGATGCCGGCGGCGAACACCGCGAAGGTGGCGACGCCTGCGATCGGCCGCAGCGCCTCGGCCGCCTGCGACGACGTCTGGATGTTGGTGACCCCGCTGGCATGCAGCGTGGCGGCGGTCGCGAAGATGATGAACAGCGCGACAAGGTTGGAGGCGCCCATGCCGATGACGGTATCGAAGCGGATGCGGGAGAACTGCGCCGGCGCGGCGCCCGGCGTGACGCAGAGCGGCGGGACCTTGCGTCTCCCGCGATCCTCGACCTCGAGCGCCGCCTGCCAGAAGAAAAGATACGGGCTGATCGTCGTGCCGAGCACCGCAACCAGGGCGGTCGCGGTGGCGCCGTCGAAGCTGAGATGCGGCAGCAGGGTCGCCGCGAGCGCCCTGCCCCAGGGTACGTGCACGGTGAACACCACCGCCACGTAGGAGAACAGCGAGACCGTCAGCCATTTCAGCAAGCCGGCATAGACGGCATAGCTGACGAAGATCTCCGCGACTACGCAGAGGATGCCGAACCCGGTGGTGTAGAGCCTGGAACTGCCGCCGAGCAGCAGCTTGAGCGCCGCGCCCATCGCGCCCAGGTCGGCGCCGAGATTGATCGTGTTGGCGGCCAGCAGCAGCAGCACCACGCCGCGCACCAGCCAGGACGGGTAGTGCCGGCGCAGGTTGTCGGCGATGCCACGTCCGGTGACGCAGCCGATGCGGGCGCTGATCTCCTGGATCACGATCATGAACGGCAGGCTGAACAACATGGTCCAGGCGAGGCCGTAGCCGAGTTGCGCGCCGACCTGGCTGTAGGTGGCAATGCCGCTCGGATCATCGTCGGCCGCCCCGGTGATCAGGCCCGGGCCAAGCCTGCGTATCATGCTCGAAGGCGGCTGCGAAAGCGCGCTACCAGCCGCCCCTACCTCTGGGATGGGGAGGTCAGGCAGGTGGGGCACGCGGCGCCGGCGGCTTCGCGGCGGGCTTCCGGGCCAGCAGGTTGGCGACCAGCCCGGTCCAGCCGGTCTGGTGCGACGCCCCCAGCCCGCGGCCGCTGTCGCCGTGGAAATATTCGTGGAACAGCACCAGCCCGGCGAAATGCGGATCGCTCTGCATCATCGCATCCTCACCGAGCGACGGCCGTCGGCCATCCTCGTCCTTGAGGAACAGCCGGGTCAGGCGCAAGGCGATCTCGTCGGCGATCTCACGCAGCGTATGGAACCGTCCGGAGGCGGTCGGACACTCGACCAGGAAGTCACGGCCATAATAATGGTAGAACCGGTCGAGCGCCTCGACGATCAGGAAGTTGACCGGAAACCAGATCGGCCCGCGCCAGTTCGAGTTGCCGCCGAACATCTCGGTGCGGCTCTCGCCCGGCTCGTAGCCGACATGGATGCGGGCACCGTCACTCTCGAAGACGTAGGGATTATCGGCGTGGTGGCGCGACAGCGAGCGGATGCCGTAGTCGGACAGGAACTCCGCCGGATCCAGCACGCGCAGCAGCAGGCGTTTCATGCGATGGCCGCGCAGCAGCGACAGCAGCCGGCGCTCGCCCAGGCCCGGCTCGTCCCAGCGCGCCACCAACCCGGCCAGGTCCGGACGGCGGCTCAGGAACAGGTGCAGCCGGCGCGAGAAGCGCGGCAGGCGCTTCAGCAGGTCGGGCTCCAGCGTCTCGACAGCGAACAAGGGCGTCAGTCCCACCATCGAGCGCAGCTTGAGTTCCTGCATGCGACCGTCCGGCAGGTTGAGCACGTCGTGGAAGAACTTGTCGGTTTCGCTCCACAGCCCGACGCCGCGCTCGCCGATATCGTTCAGCGCCTGGGCGATGTAGAGGAAATGCTCGAAGAACTTGCTGGCGATATCCTCGAACGCATTGTCCTCCAGCGACAGCTCCAGCGCGATGCGCATCATGTTGAGCGCGAACATCGCCATCCAGGCGGTGCCGTCGGTCTGGTCCAGATAGCCGCCCATCGGCAGCGGCCGCGAGCGGTCGAACACGCCGATATTGTCGAGCCCGAGAAAGCCGCCCTGGAACACGTTGCGGCCCTGGTTGTCCTTGCGGTTGACCCACCATGCGAAGTTCAGCAGCAGCTTGTGGAAGATCTGCTCCAGGAAACCGCGGTCGCCCTGGCCGCCATTGGCCTCGCATTCTATCTGGTACACCCGCCAGGCGGCCCAGGCCTGCACCGGCGGATTGCTGTCGCTGAAGTTCCATTCGTAGGCCGGGATCTGGCCATTCGGGTGCATGTAGCTTTCCGACGCCAGCAGCAGCAGCTGTTCCTTGGCGAAGTCCGGATCGATCAGCGCCAGCGTCAGGCAATGGAAGGCAAGATCCCAGGCGGCGAACCAGGGATATTCCCACTTGTCCGGCATCGAGATGATGTCTTCGGCATTCAAGTGCCGCCAGTCATGGTTGCGGCCACGCCGGCGGCTGTCCGGCGGCGGCGGCAGCGTCGGATCGCCGCGCAGCCACCGATACACGTCCATGCTGTAGAACTGCTTGTTCCAGATCATGCCGGACAGTGCCTGGCGCTGCACCAGCCGCGCGTCCGGATCAGGGATGTCCTTCTGCAGCGAGGCATAGAACCGGTCGGCCTCGGCGCGTCTCGTCTCGACCAGGCTATCGAAGCCGGCGAACGGCGGAATGATCGGCTCGCCACGCACAAGTCGCACGCGCACCGTCCAGGCTTCCCCCGGCGCCAGCACGTGCTCGTGCAGGGCGGCGCATTTGGTCGCCGGACCCTCGCGCCGGATCGCCCGCGCGTCACCGTTCACGATATACTCGTGGAAGCCGTCCTTGTAGACGCCATCGCCTTTCGGCAGTCCGATCACCGCCGGGTTGGTCTCATTCTCGCAGAAAACGACCTCGGTGCCGGGTTCTACATGGAAGGTGTAGTGGCCCAGCATGCGGTGCTCGGCAACGATGCAGGAGCGGCCGTAGCTGCGCATGGTCGGCTTCGGATGGTTCTCGCGCCACGACCAGTGGTTGGCGAAGAACATCTGCGGCAACACGAACAGCCGTGCGGGTTCCGGACCGCGATTGGTGGCGGTGACGCGCATCAGCAGGTCGGCCTCGTCGGCCTTGGCGTATTCGATCATCACGTCGAAATACCGGCCCTCGTCGAACACGCCGGTCTCGATCAGCTCGAACTCGTCCTCGTGGCGCGAACGCCGCCGGCTCTCCTCGACCAGCCGCTCGTATGGGAATGCCGCCTGCGGATATTTATAGAGCATGCGCAGATACGTGTGCGACGGCAGCGCATCGAGCTGCCAGTACAGCTCCTTGACGTCCTCGCCATGGGTGCCCTGCGGGCCGGTCAGGCCGAACAGCCGCTCCTTCAGCATGCGGTCGCGGCCATTCCACAGGGCGAGTGACAGGCACAGGCGCTGGGTGTCGTCGCAGATGCCGGCGAGCCCATCCTCGCCCCAGCGATACACCCGCGAGCGGGCCTGCTCGTGCGGCAGGTAGCCCCAGGCATCGCCGTTGTCGCTGTAGTCCTCGCGGACCGTGCCCCATTGCCGGTCGCTCAGATATGGGCCCCACAGGCGCCAGTTGCGCATGCCGTGCCGGTACTCGTCGAGCCTCCGTCGCTCGGCGTCGCGCGGGCGATGATCTGGGGACCGGGATCCGCTCATCTCTGCATGAGGCGGGTAATGGAGCGTCCGGTCAACTTTCGATCAACGTTCGGAGAGCAGTTCCCGCAACGCCTCCGCGCGTTCCGGCCGGAAGCCGGTGGCGACCACGTAGAGCTCGCTGGATTCCTTGCGGCTGGCCGGAGGCTTGGCGTGCCGCACCTGGGCGAAGGCCTGCTTCATCGGCAGCAGCATGTGCTTCTCGGAGCCGCCCTGGAACACCTTGGCGACGAAGCCGCCGCCCTCGGCCAGCACCTGCAGCGCGAACTCCAGCGCCAGCTCGGCGAGTGCGATGATGCGGAGGTGGTCGGTGGCGGCGTGCCCGGTGGTGTTGGGCGCCATGTCCGACAGCACGAGGTCCGCCGGGCCGCCAAGCAGCGCACGCAGCCGGTCGGGCAGCTCCGGATCGTTGAAGTCGCCCTGGATGATGGTAGCGCCGGCGACCGGCTCCACCGGCAGCAGGTCCACCCCCACCACCTCGGTGGCGCCGCGCTGCACCGCCACCTGCGCCCAGCCGCCGGGGGCCGCGCCGAGATCGACGATCCGCTGGCCGGGACGGATCAGCCCGAAGCGATCGTCCAGCTCGATCAGCTTGAAGGCGGCGCGGGAGCGGAACCCCTGCTTGCGGGCGGCCACCACATAGGGGTCGTTGAGCTGCCGCTGCAGCCATTTCTGCTGGGCGGTAGTGCGGCCGCGGGCGGTGCGCAGCGAGACGCTCTTGCTGCGGGTTGCACCGACGCCGTCGGTCGTCGCCTTGCCGGCACCGCCCTTTCCGGCACCGCCCTTTCCGGCACCCCCTCTTCCGGCGACTGGGCCGCCCTTGCGGTTCATCAAGCAGCTCCTCAGCGCGGGCCGTGGCGCGGGATGCGCCGGATGGCCGGTGGCGCGAGCCCTAGCATTCCCAGGACAAAGGCGCACCCTCCGAGGCGCCGCGGCCGGGAAGCGGTTGCCAGAACCCGGACCGGATGGTAGATGCCGCCCGCCGCACGGATCAATGCCGCGCGGGCCGCTTGGGGGATAGTTTAGCGGTAGAACTACCGGCTCTGACCCGGTCAGCCCTGGTTCGAATCCAGGTCCCCCAGCCAACGGCGCCGCGCGCCCATCAAGAAAGCCTGAGGCTTTCTGCTCCGTCCAACCGCCTCCCTGTAGCGTCGCTTCAGAGCGAGCCGAGAAGGTCGTGAGACCACCTGGTGGCGGAGCGCGCTTTGCCGCCCCCGGGCGAGATGGAGCGCCATCGGTGCCCCCACCAGCAGCGCGAGCCCGACATTCGGCGATACGCTTGCATGGCGCATGCCGGGATACCCCCATGGTCCAAAGATCTCCGCACGGACGGAGATAACCACCGTCATGACGAACGCTGCGACGTGAACGAGCGGCATCGGCAGAAGTCCGGTCGTTAAGTCGATCGTAACGATAACGGACTAGACAGGTCGTGGACGCCATCAGGTGACCTCAAAAGGACCGCAGCCGAGATGTCGCGCTCGTTCGATCTCAGAGCCATCAAGACGTTGGCTGCAGCGGCACTCACCGCTATCGTCATTATCGTCTTCATGCTGCCGTTGCTGGCATCGCGCATCGACAGGCAGGCGCGCCACCGCGAAGGCGAGTTTGTCGCCGCAAGCTTCGCACGCGAGGTCGATATCCTGCGCAACCAGATCGGATCGGCCGCGAACTGGGATCCGGCGATCATCCATCTCGACCGCCATTTCGATGCGGCGTGGGCGCAGAGCGAGTTGACCGCTACGAACGACCGCGATGTCGGCAGCCGGATCGTCATAGTGCTGGATGCCGGGAATACCGTCCTGTTCGCGCGAGAACATGGCAGGACGATGCAGGCTGGCCGAGCCGAACTGGTGCGGCTGGCGGCCGGCGACATCGTCGCGACGATCCGCACGCTGGAGGCGGCGCGGGACGCGGCAGCCGCTCGTCATGCCCCGGATGCCGAACAAAAGCCTGCGTCCTGGATCGATGGTAGCGCCGTGGTGCTGGTCTCCGGACGGCCTTTTCTCGTCGTCGCGAGCCTGGTCGGGTCGGATAGCGGCAAGCTCGCGCTGACCCACCGCCGCGCACCGATCTCCCTGCTAATCTCCGATCTTCAGGCCACGATCATGCCGCAGGTGGGGCGCCGGCTGCAGCTGGTCGGCGCCGAGCTCACGGCAGCGCTTCCCGCCGGGACGCGCGCCTCGTTCCCGCTTCGGGACGGTCGTGGTGAGGTCATGGCAGTGTTCTCATGGCAGCCTGCGCGTCCGGGAACGATGTTGCTCGACGCTGCACTACCGCCGATCCTGATCGTCATCGTCGCGCTGCTCGGTGCCGTGCTGCTGGCCTACCGCCAGGGCGTGCAGGGCACCCGCATCCTGATGGACGCCGAAGCACAGGCGCGGCATCTGTCGCTGCATGACGGCATCACCGGATTGCCGAACCGCAGGAGCCTGTCGCGCCTGCTGGACCAGGCGCTTGCGCAGCGGGCTGGCGCGGGCGACGAGGTCGCCATCCTGCTGTTCGATATCGACCACTTCAAGTCGATCAACGTGACCTTCGGCAACGTGGTCGGCGACGAGCTGATCCAGCTGGTCAGCTCGCGCCTGCAACAGCTGTGCGAATCCGGCCAGATCTGCGGACGGTTCGGCGGCGACGAATTCCTGTTCATCCTGAGCGGTGATGCAGCCTGTGCCGGCCCCGAGGCGGCAGGTGAATTCGCGAGGCGCGTGCTGGCCTGTTTCGGGACGCCGATCAGCCTGTCCGGCAACATGATCCAGGCCAGCGCCTGCATCGGCATCAGCGTGGCCAAGGCCGGTAGTGTCGGGGCCAGCGATTTGCTGTGTCAGGCCGATCTCGCGCTCTGCAAGGCCAAGGCGGCGGGTGGCGGCGTCGAGCAGCTGTTCGACAGCGAGATGGAGCAGGCCCGCGGCCGCCGGCGCGCACTCGAGCAGGATCTCCGCCAGGCACTCAGGGACGGTGCGATCGGCGTTGCCTACCAGCCGCAATTCGATCGCGACCGCATGGTCGGGGTGGAGGCGCTGGCGCGCTGGACGCACAAGGATCTTGGACCGATCTCGCCGGCGGTCTTCGCGCCGCTGGCGGAGGATTGCGGACTGATCGGCATCCTGGGGATGCAGGTCCTGCGGCACGCGTTCAACGACAGTCGCCGTTGGCCGGACCTGCGCGTCGCCATCAATGTCTCGGCCAGGCAGCTGCAGATGCCTGATTTCGTTGCTTCTGTGCACGATCTCGTGGTCGAGATGCAGGTCGACCCGAGCCGGTTCGAGCTGGAAATCACCGAGGGCGTTTTGGTAGCCAACAACCAGGAAATGCAGACCACGCTGCAGAGCCTGCACGGCATGGGATTCACCATCGCCATCGACGATTTCGGCACCGGGTATTCGAGCCTGAGCTATCTCCAGCGGTTTCCGGTCGACAAGATCAAGATCGATCGCAGCTTCGTCTGCAAGTTGCCGGATGACCGGCAATCCTTCCTGATCATCTGCGCCATCGTGCACCTCGCGCAGGCGCTGGACATGGCTGTGATTGCCGAGGGCGTAGAGACCGAGGCGCAGCAGCAGATGCTGATACGCGCCGGCTGCACGCGCACCCAGGGCTTCTTCAAGGGAAGACCGATGGCCGCCGAATTGATCGCGCATCTTGCATCGCCCGCGGCGATGTCTGCGGCAGCCGAAGCGCGCTCGGCGGCCTGACCGGACGCGCCCTCAGCTGCCGCGATAGGTGCTGTAGCCGAATGGCGACAGCAGCAACGGCACGTGGACATGGCCGGGCGTACCGCGCACCCGGAAGCGGATGGTGATGCGGTCGTAGAAGCCGGGATCAGGGTCGGCAGCGCGCCATGCCTCGACATCGAAGTCGATCGCGTAGCTGCCGGGGCGAAACGCCTCGCCGGACAGCAGCGGCTGATCGCAGCGGCCGTCGGCGTTGGTGATATGGCTGGAGAGCGTCTGGCCGTCGCGCGACAACTCCAGCCCGAGCCCCGCTACCGGGCGTCCATTGGCGAGGTCCAGCACATGCACGGTCAGAGCGTCTCGCACCGCCGTATCGTGCGCTGCGGCGGGCGCACCGGCGGTGTGCCGGTGATCCGGACCATCCGGCGAGGTGACGATGTCCTCCAGCCGGAAACGGGCGATCCGCGCCACCTCGGCGAACGCCGTGCCGACCTCCGCCTCCCTGGTATTCTCCAGCCGCCGGTGCATGGCGGCAAGGATAGCGCTTGCATCCCGCTGGCCACGCACCGCGATGATGAACGGGAAGCCGAAGCGGTCGCGGTAGCGGCGGTTGGCGGTCTCCAGCGCGTCAGCTTCCAGTCGGTCGAGGGCGCCTAGGCCGACGCCGCCCTGCTCGGCCGCCGATGCCGCCGACAGCCGGCCGCCCGCACCGAGTTCGGGATGCAGCCGCAGCAGCGCCAGCACGGCGTCCGGACCGGCATCGCGCACGACCCGGACCATGGCGGCGTGAAGGTCCTCGACACTGCCGAACGGGCGCGACGCCCAGGCATGGTCGGCGATCCAGGCGGAATGCTCGAAGACGTTGCCGAGGCGGGCGCTGAACGCCGGCGCGTCGAGGTCGGACAGTTCGGCCAGGCTGATGCGGCGGGGGATCATCGCAGCGCCTCCGGCCTCAGGAGCGGCCGACGGTGCATTCGATCTGCCCGTGCGGCTCGTCCGTGGGAACGAATACCGCGTTGTCCGAGGACAGGCCGAACGGCGCCAGGTTGACCGGCAGGTAGTGCTTGTTCGGGCAGGACAGGCTGATTTCCTCAATCTCCGGGGCGCATGCGAGCGCCGCCTCTCCCATGCGCAGCAGGCTGTCCTGCAGGCTGTGACTATAGGTGGTCGCGAACACCTCCAGCATGGTCTCCAGGATGGCCGCATTGACCGCCGGGCAGTCGGCGGGCACCCGCGACCAGCGCCAGGTCGCGTCCATCGACGTCGCCGCGATGCGGTCACTGGTTTCCGGCAAGGTGGTGAACTCGTCCATCACATAATTCTCCCAGCCGGACCCGGTGGTCTTCATGAAGCTGTAGCCGGTGAAGCCGGAGACCACCGACACCGTCCCGCGGTCGGCTCCTACCCTCGCAAAACCCTGGCCGTTGCCGTCCAGGATGAAGCCGTGCGGATGATCCCTGCCGCCGAAACGCGCCCGCAGCCATTTCGTCTCATGCGTCGTGACCGTCGCGGACGCGACCTGCGGATAGAGATGAAGGAACCGCTGCGCCAGCCGCTCCGCGAACTCCTCGGCGGCGTCGTCCAGCGCCTCGCGCGCCACCACGTAGGTGAGGTTCTTGATGGTGTCGGTCGCGATCACCAGGCGATTGTCCGCCGCGGTGTAGGAGGCGCCGAAATCACCCTCCAGCATCGCCTGCACGGCAAGTTCGCGAACCTCGTGATGCTCACAATCCTTGTGCACGCGCATGACCCTTACCCGGGCCTTGCCGTAGCTGTTCCGGATCAGTGGCATCGCGCTCTTCCTCGAGGTCGGTGGTGGATCATGGCACGCCGACAGCAGGCGCCGGCCCGGCCGGGCAGCAATCGCCATGCCATCGACCTGCCGGGCGGTGCTCCCGCGCCTGTCGGGGCAGCCGCCTCACCGCGAGTGCGGAACCCTAACTGCCTGATGGATCTATTCTTCAAGCCTGCGTGAACGGTATTGCGGGCCGTTAGGATATCGTTAGAAATTCGCTCCCGTAGGGGACCCGGCGCCCGGCAAGGCTGACGATCGTCGAACACTGCGTGTCCTGTCCAGCCTGCGGCGGCTATGGCCCGCCGACCGGCCGTGCAGGCTGAGTTGCGTGTCTAACCGGGGGCTGAAGATGTTCGAGTATCGTATCCAGGTCCGGGACGAGGCCGGCAAGACGGTACGCACCCTGGTCTTCTACAGCGACACCGACGACGCCGCGCGCGAGGTTGCTTTCGGACTGAAGGCGACCCAGGGCTCGATCGAGGTCTGGAGACGGGTCTCCGAAGTCGCTCCCGAACGGCCAGGCCAGGCCTTCCTGCACTGAACCGGCCGTAGACCCCCGCCCGATGGCGTAGATCTTGCGTGCCGATCCGGACTGTCCGCGCAGGGGGCCACCTTCGTGGTCGCGTCGGGAGGGGCATCGCGAATGAGCGCCATCGTGCAGGATGCGGGACCGATCGCAGCATCGCCCGCCCGGACCCGGATCCATCCGGTCGACGAGATGCTCCCGGTCGGCCAGCTTGCCCTCTATGGCCTGCAACACGTGCTCGCCTTCTATGCCGGCGCCGTGCTGGTGCCGATCATCCTGGCCGGTGCGCTCAAGCTCGATGCCAGTCAGCTGATCCACCTGATCAATGCCGACCTGTTCACCTGCGGCATCGCCTCGCTGCTGCAATCGGTCGGTTTCCGCAACATCGGCGTGCGGTTGCCGCTGCTGCAGGGTGTGACGTTCGCCGCCGTCAGCCCGATGATCGCCATCGGGCTGGCCGCGGGCGGTGGCACCCAGGGCCTGCTCGCCATCTACGGGTCGGTGATCGTCGCCGGGCTGTGCACCTTCGCCGCCGCCGGCCAGTTCGCACGCCTGGTCCGCTTCTTTCCCCCCGCGGTCACCGGCAGCGTCATCCTGATCATCGGCGTGGCGCTGCTGCCGGTGGCCGCCAACGACATCGTCCTCGGCAGCGGGCCGGGCGCCATCCAGCATCCGGTGGCCGTCCGCAACCTGCTCTACGGCTTCGGCACGCTCGGCCTGATCATCGCCATCCAGCGTCTGTCGCGCGGCTTCATGGCAACCATCGCCGTCCTGGCGGGGCTGGTCGCCGGCACGCTGGCGGCATGGCTGCTGGGTGACGCGCGGTTCGGCGAAATCGCCGGCGCCGCCTGGGTCGGCACCACCTCGCCGTTCTATTTCGGCATCCCGCATTTCAGCGTGGCGGCGATCCTGTCGATGCTGATCGTCATGCTGATCACCATGGTGGAGACCACCGGCGACGTGTATGCGACCGGCGAGATCGTGCGCTACCGGATCGAGCCCGAGGACATCGCGCGCGCCATCCGCGCCGACGGCATCGCGACCTTCATCGGCGGCATCCTGAACTCGTTTCCCTATACCTGTTTTGCCGAGAATGTCGGGCTGGTGCGCCTTACCCAGGTCAGGAGCCGCTGGGTGGTGGCTGCCGCCGCCGTCATCATGATCGTCCTCGGTTCGCTGCCGAAAGCCGCCGCCATCGTCGCCGGCATTCCGCTGCCGGTGCTGGGCGGTGCGGCGCTGGCGATGTTCGCCGCGGTGGCGGTGGTGGGCGTGCAGACGCTGGGCCGGGTGGATTTCAACAGCCACGGCAACATCGTCATCGTCAGCACCAGCCTCGGGCTCGGCATGCTTGTCACGGTGCAGCCGTTCGTGGCCGAGGCGTTGCCGGCCTGGACGCACATCATCTTCGGCAGCGGCATCACCCTTGGCGCGCTGTCGGCGATCGGCCTCAACATCCTGTTCAATCACCTCGGCGGCACCCAGGAGGCGATCGCCGGGCGGCCGAACCACAGGCTGGTGACGCTGGCCGACGTCAACGCGATGGACCGCGGCCGCTTCGACGCAACCTTCGGCGGCCTGGTGGAGAACACGCCGTGGGTGCTGGAGCGCACCTGTGCGATGCGGCCGTTCGCCGATACCGCATCCCTCCGGGCGGCGTTCCACGACGTGCTGCTGACCGGGACACCGGCCCAGCAGATGCAGCTGTTGAACTCCTTCGCTGATCTCGGCGATGAGGAGGCCGCCACCGCCGGTCCGGAAACCGTTCCGGCCATCGAGACGCGCGACGCCTACCGGCTCGACCATGACAAGGCCGGCATGAATGGCCTCGGGCGGGCCGAATACGACGAGGTGCGTGCGCTGGCCCGCGCGTATCGCAAGCATTTCGGTTTTCCACTCATCGTCTGCGCCCGTGAGGTCGAGCGCTACGAGCGGATCCTGGCGCAGGGCTGGTACCGGATGGCCAACGCACCGTCCGTCGAGCGCGCGACGGCGCTGGTCGAGATCGCCAAGATCGCCAACTACCGGCTCGACGAGCTGGTGGCCAATGCCAACCCGATCACCTCGGCGCAGCTCGACCGCTTCACCCGGATGGTGGCGTGACAGGCAGACGGGTCCGGGCGTTGCGCGGCCGCACGCTCGACTTCACCGGCAATCCATTCGAGCAAGCGGCCGCCGACTGCTTCAGCTCCGAGCCGGACGGCCTAGTGATCATCGAGGACGGCAGGATCACGGCGACCGGCCCCTGGAACGAGCTGCGCCATGCGGTTCCGGAGGATGTGCCTGTCGAGACCTACCCGGACTGTATCCTGAGCGCCGGTTTCATCGACTGCCACGTGCACTACCCACAGCTCGGCATGATCGCGGCGCACGGCGAGCAGCTGCTGGAATGGCTCGAGAAATACACCTTCCCGACCGAAGCGAAATTCCACGATCGCGCCCATGCCGATGCGGCGGCACGACTGTTCATGCGCGAGCTGCTGCGCGCCGGCACCACCACCGCCGCGGTCTACTGCACCGTGCATGTGCAGTCGGTCGAGGCATTCTTCGAGGAGGCGTCTCGCTACGATGCCTGCATGATAGCCGGCCAGTCGCTGATGGACCGCAACGCTCCGACCGCGATGCTGCAGACCGCGCAGCAGGCGCACGACGACTGCGTGGCGCTGATCGGGCGATGGCATCGCCGCGGACGCCAGCTCTACGCGGTGACGCCACGTTTCGCGCCGTCCAGTACCGAGGCGCTGCTGGAGGTCTGCGGCACCCTGCTGCGCGACCATGACGGGCTCTACATGCAGACCCACATCGCCGAGAGCCGTGCGGAGGTCGAGTGGGTCTCGCGCCTGTTTCCGACGCGCGCCAACTATCTCGATACCTACGCGCATGCCGGACTGGTCGGACCGCGCGCGATGCTGGGCCACGGCATCCATCTCGACGAGCCGGAGCTGTGCACCTGCCACGCCACCGGCGCCGCGCTGGCGCATTGCCCGACCTCCAACCTGTTCCTCGGCAGCGGCCTGTTCCGGTTGTTCGACGCGCTGGATCCGGACCGTCCGGTGCGCGTCGGCCTCGGCACCGATATCGGCGCCGGAACCAGCCTGTCCCAGCTCAGGACGATGGGGGAGGCCTACAAGGTGGCGGCGCTGCAGGGTTCCAGGCTCGGCGCCATCCAGGCCTACTGGCTGGCCACCCTCGGCGCTGCACGCGCGCTCTATCTCGACGATCGCCTCGGCCGTCTCGCCCCTGGCTATGCCGCCGACATCGTCGTGCTGGACCCCGGCGCGACACCGCTGCTGCAGGCGCGCATGGCGCTGTGCGAGAGCCTGGAGGAGCGCCTGTTCGTGCTGATGACGCTGGGCGACGAGCGCGCCGTGCGCGCGACCTATGTCGCCGGCCGCCGCGTGTACGATCGCGAGTCCGCGCGACAGTTCACCTACGCCGGCGCCGCGGCCTGAGCATGCCGACCCTGCTCGCCCGCGGTGCCGAAGTCGTCGTGACCATGGATACCGGGCGACGCGAGTTGCGCCAGGCCGGGTTGTTTGCGCGTGACGGCGTCATCGAGCAGGTCGGGCCGGACGAGAGCCTGCCCGCCACCGCCGACATCGTGCTCGACCTGCGGCACCAGATCCTGTTGCCCGGCCTGGTCAACTGCCATCACCATCTCGACCAGACGCTGACGCGCAACCTGCCGGCCGGACAGGATGCCGCGCTGTTCGGCTGGCTCGCCGCGCACTACCGGGTCTGGGCGCGCCGCACGCCGGAGATGTCGCGCACCGCGACGCTGGTGGGGCTGGCCGAACTGGCGCTGTCCGGCTGCACCACGGTGTTCGACCACGCCTACCTGTTCCGCAACGGCTGCCGGATCGACGACCAGATCGCCGCCGCCGCCGAGATCGGCGTACGCTTCATCGCCTCGCGCGGCTCGATGTCGCGGGGACAGAGCCAGGGTGGCACTCCCCCCGACGAATGCGTCGAGGACGAGGATGCCATCCTCGCCGACAGCGAGCGGGTGATCGCGCGCTACCACGACCCCTCGCCCGGAGCGATGTTGCAGATGGTGCTGGCGCCGTGCTCGCCGTTCTCGGTGACCGATCGGCTGATGCGCGACACCGCCGCCCTCGCCCGCCGCCATGGCGTCCGGCTGCATACCCACCTGTGCGAGACGATCGACGAGCAGCGCTACACGCTCGACCGGTTCGGTCGACGGCCGGTCGAATACATGCAGGATCTCGGCTGGGTCGACGAGGATGTCTGGTACGCTCACGCCGTCCATGTCGACGATGCCGAGATCGCGACCCTCGCGGCGCACCGCACCGGCGTGTGCCATTGCCCGACCTCGAACATGCGGCTCGCGTCCGGTATCGCACCGGTGATGAAATACCTGCGCGCCGGCGTTCCGACCGGCCTCGGCGTCGATGGCAGCGCGTCCAACGACGGCTCGAACATGCTTGCCGAAACCCGCCAGGCGATGCTGCTTGCGCGCCTGCAGCTTGGACTGGACACCAATGTCGAGCCCGGTGCGGAGCGCGACCCGGCCTCCTGGATGTCGGCGCGGCAGGCGCTCGAACTGGCGACGCGTGGTGGCGCCGAGGTACTTGGCCGACAGGATATCGGCGCGCTGGAAGTCGGCCGGCGCTGCGACTTCTTCACGCTGGACCTGCAGGCGGTCGGCTACGCGGGTGGCCTGATCGATCCGGTCGCCGCGATCGTGTTCTGCGCGCCGCAGAACGCACGCACGACGGTGGTCGAGGGCCGCATCGTCGTGCAGGACGGCCGTATAGCGACGCTGGAAATGGACGCCGTGATTGCGGAGCACAACAGGCACGCACAGCGCCTCGTTGCGATCGGCTAGCGTCTGTCGATGGCCTGTTCCAGCCCGCCTGATTGCGGTGGTAAAGCGTCCTGAGCTGATCTGCGCAGGCATTCGGCCGCGCGTTCCGTCGCAGCTCGGCGCATCGCGATGAACGGTGCGATCGTCTCGCGCGTGCTGGCGAGCAGTTCGGCGGGAGCAGACCTAGGCGAGCCCGTCCGGTACGGGGGCTCGGGATCATATTCCATCTGCAGCTGTATCCCCTGGGCGATCCCGGAGCCCGCCAATTCCCCGACCACCGTCAGCGCGAAATCGATGCCGGATGTGACGCCTGCGCCCGTTATGCGGCTTCGATCACGGACAACCCTGTTGGCTACCGGATGTGCGCCCAGGAGGCCAAGCTGGTCGAGCGACGACCAGTGACATGTCGCCTGATATCCGATGAGCAGACCCGCAGCTCCCAGCACGAGAGAGCCGGTGCAGACGGAGGTGACCAGACGACAGCCCGGTGCGATGCGGCGGAGAAAATGCAGCGTCTCCTCGTCTTCCATCAACGCAATCTGGCCGGGACCGCCCGGAACGCAGATCACGTCCAGGCTTCGACAGCTGTCGAATGTGGCGTCGGGCAGGATCCGCATCCCCCGATCAGACGTGACGGGGCCGATCGACTTCCACAGCAGCTGCACCTTGGCTCCCGGCATTCGCCCGAACACCTCGGCGGGACCCGTGAGATCCAGCTGTGTGAGGTTCGGAAAGAGCACCAGCCCGATATTCACCACCGTGGGATTCATGCCATTCACCATCGAGGAACCGACTTCGCAGACACTACCCGATTGGATGGGGGGTGCGATGGGTCGCTGGCAACGAGCCTTCAGGCAAAGAAGAACGCGATCCCCAGCGCGACATACACCCCGATCAGCAGCACGCCCTCGAACCAGGTCGTCTCGCCGTCGCCGGCAATGACGTTGACGATGAAGGCGGCCGACGCGATGGCGAACAGGTCGAGCGGGCTGCGGAATACCAGGGTCATCGGGCTGCCGATCAGCCAGGACAGGATCACCAGCAGCGGCGCCACCACCAGCGCGATCTGGATCGCGGACCCGATGCAGATGCTCATCACCAGCCCCATGCGGTCCTGGCGCGCGAACCACACCGCGGAGAACAGGTCCGCAATGGTGCCGACCAGCGCCAGCACGATGACGCCGAGGAATACCGTCGACAGATGCAGGCTCGCCGCCGCATCCACCAGCGCATCGGAGATCAGCTCGCTCTCCAGGGCGGCCGCCACCGTTGCCCCCGCCAGCACGCCGAAGCACAGCCAGAGCGGCCACGGCTTGCCGGCCGCGCGCTCGGCCTCCTCGCCGCGTGCGAACACGTCGCGATGGGTGATCAGCGTGTAGACCAGGTTGCCGCCGTAGATCAGCAGCAGCAGCACCGAGACGGCCAGGCTCAGCGCCTCGTCCCGCCCGGCTACACCAGGGGAGTGCGCGACCGAGCGGCTGGTGTAGTCGAACACCGCCGGCAGCAGCAGGGCGATCACGATCAGGATCAGCATGCTGGAGAGCTGGCCGGCGCGGGCGCGGTTGAAGGTCTGGCGATCGCGCGAGACACCGCCGGCGACGATGGCAAGCCCGAGGCCGAGCAGGCTGGTGCCGATGATCGAGCCGGTGATCTGCGCATGCACCACTTCGGCCTGGCCGCGCGCCAGCACGAACAGCGCCAGCAGCAGTTCGGCCAGGCTGCCCAGGCTGATGGTCAGCAGCCCGCCGATCGCGGGACCGGTGTGCTCGGCAAGCTGCTCGGTGGCGCTGCGTATCCAGTCCGCCAGGATGCCGACGCCCGCGATGCCCGCCACGAACACCCAGATCGGCGGCAGCCCAAGGGCGTAGTGCAGCAGCGGTGCGATCGGCACCAGCGCCAGCAGCGCCAGCCGGATCATCGGCCCCACGCCGGCTTGCGGTTCGACCAGGCTTCCAGGAAATCCTCTCCTTCGCCGATGCTGTGGGTTCCTGCGTCCGGCAGCCGCACCGACACCGTCCAGCGATCCCCCGAGCAGACGATCGAGAAGTCGAAGCCACCATGCGGCGGCGTGTCGATCAGGCCGAGCAGCTCGGCATGTGCCCGGTCCGGCAGCGGCTCGAGATCCACCACCTTGCGGGTCCGCGCCGGCGGCAGCGCCACGACGCGCTGCGGGTCGCACGGACGCAACGCCTGTTCCGGGAAGGCGGCGCGTCGGGCGGCGCCGTTGACCTGCCAGACGCAGAGCCACCCCTCGAAGCCACGATCGGCGTTGCGCTGCAGGATCGTCATCGGCGGCCCGCCGCTGACGAGTTCGACCATGTCACCGGGTTTCATCGCATCAGAACCAGCGTCTCGCCCAGGATGGCAGGTGGGAGCGGCGCCGGTTGAGGATCACGCCGATGACCTGGCCGCCGAACCGATCGATCGCCGTCCTGGCCTGTGCCACCATGGCGCGCGGCGTGGTGTCGGCGCGCACCACCAGGGCGGTGCCGTCGCAGTAGCGGGCAAGGCCGACGGCGCCCGGCGAGGACAGCGCCGGCGGGCAATCCAGCACCACCATCGCGAAGCGTTTGCGCAGGGCGTCGAACAGCAGCTGCAGGTCCGCGGGCGACATGCCGTAGATGCCGTCGGCGGCATTCGACAGGCGGGCCAGCAGCAGGTTCGGCGCCAGGCTGCGCAACGCCGTTTCCGACAACGACGAGGTTCGGAAGGCATCGATCAGCGATGGCGGCTGTTTCTCGCCGGATGCCGTCGCGGAAGGCGGATTGCAGTCGAGCCGAAGCACCGGCAGCCCGATCTGGCGGACGGCGGTCTCGGCCAGGGACGCGGCGACTTGGCTGGTGCCCTCGCCCGCCACCGACGCGATGATCTGCAGCACGAACGGCCGGTGCTGCTCGTTGAGCGCCAGCACCGCGTGCAGCAGGTGCAGGATCTGCGGGTCGGGCGCCCCGGCACGCAGGCTGGTGGATAGCGACCGGGCCTGCGCCCCTGTCTGCGCGGGCGGGGCGTCGGCGGCACCGGTTTCCGCAGTCGTGACGGCCGCCTCCTCGGGGTCGCTTCCCGCATCCGCTGCCAGGGAGGGCCAGGAGCCGCCGTGGCCATCAGCCATTCATGCTTTCCGCGTCAACCACTCCACCCGGTAGCGACCATCGCACGCCATGGCAATGGCTCTCCGGCGCACGGAGGCCTCTTGCCGCCTTCCCGATCAGACGATACCGGTGAGCGTGGCGCCGCATGGGCGGGCCCGGACCGGACGCACCCATGGATCAGTCGGTCGAGCGCGCCGAGCATCGTCATAAGCCGGCCCTGACGGGCCAGGCCCTCCGGCAGGATGGACGGCTGGCGGCTGCCATCGAGGCGGCATATCGCGACCGCTGGCGTATCCTGGGCGCCGTCGTCGCCGGACTGCTGGTGACCGACCTCGCCGCGGTCCTGGTGACACCGCAGTACACCGCCGATGCCGAGCTGCTGGTGCTGCCCGCGTCCGGGGCGCCGTCGCCGGCCGCCACCACGCCGCACGGGGACGCGCTGCGTGAGCTCGACATCCTGCGCAGCCGGCCGCTGGCGGATGCCGTGATCGCGTCGATCGGGCCGCAGCTCCTGTATCCCGGGGTCGGCCCCGAGGCGGCCGCGACGCGCTTCGCCAGCCGGTTCAGCGCGAATGGCGACGGGTCCGGCACCGTCGTCGTGGTCCGCTTCAGCCATCCGGACCCGGCCATCGCGGCGCAGGTGGTGAACCGGGCGGTGGCGATCGATCTCGCGATGCGGGCCAGGCTCTACGACGATGGCCGGCAGCGGCTGCTGACCGGCCAGGTCGCCACGCGGCGGGGACAGCTGGACGCCGCCGAGCGCGCCTACGCGGACTTCACCGCGGCGCACGGCTCCCGGTTCGACACCGGCATCGACATCCTGCTGCATCGCCGGGACAGCCTGGAGCACGATCTGGATCAGGCGCGGTCCGACCTCGCCCGGGCCAGGGCCGGTCTGCCGGAGGGAACCACGCGACCGGATCGGCTGCAGACCCAGCAGGAGGTCGCCGGCGCCGGGGCCCGACAGGCCATCGCGTCGCAGCGACTGGATCAGGTCGGGCAGGAACTTCGCGACCTCGAGGCGCAGGAGCCGGAGTTCCAGCGGCTGCAACGGCAACGCAATCTCGCCGCCACCGCGTGGGAAGCCGCGGCGCAGGCGCTGGACCAGAGCCGCATCCCAGGCAGCCTCGATGCGGCATCGACCAGCGTGCGGGTGATCCAGCCGGCGGTGATGCCGGTGGCAGCGTCCAGCCTGCGCCTGCTGATGCTTTCGGTGGGCGGACTGCTGAGCCTGCTGGCCGGGCTTGCGACAGCCCTGCTCTGCGCCCGGTTCCGGCGCGGCTTCAACGATCCGGGACGGCTGGAACGCGAACTCGGGCTGCCGGTGCTGACCAGCCTGCCCGAGTGGCCGAGGCCGGCGCGCGCCCTCGCCCTGACGAAGGCGACGCCGTCGCGCTGACGGGTTGTTCAGAAGCCGGGCAGGCGCGGTGCCGGCTCCGGCGATCCCGAATGCGCGCGACGCGGCCGGACGGCACGCTCCTGTTGGTCGCGGCGCAGGCGCAGGAACTCGTCGACGATGCGGTCGAAGGTCTGCCAGAGCGGCTCGTCGCCGCGCCGCTCCTGCAGGATGACGCGGTGCGCGGCGAGGGTGACGTTCAGGGTGCCGCGCGTGGTCTCCGGCCGCGGCATGCGCATCTGCAGCAACGCCTTCTCGACCTCGTCCAGCGGCTTGCCCATCGCGTCCGCGATCTGCCCCGGGTCGATGCCCCTCCGCCTCATCTGGCGCGCCTGGCTCGCCTCCTGCCGGCTCAGCAGCATCGCCGGGCGTAGCGCCTCGGTGCGCTTGGACATCTCGCCGGACCCGCTGCCGGGCGCTTTTCCCCGGAACGCGTCAGTGGATGCATTCATCGACGCCATGCCCGCCTCCTGAGCGCGTCCGCGCTCCGCGACTCGATCCATCAACCAAACCTGTCACAGCAACGCGGCGATCGCCAAATCGAGGAGGCGGCGCTGAGGTCAGGCAAGTTCCAGCACCAGGATCTGACCGCCATAGGTCGGCACCAGCACCCGGCCATCCGCAATGACGGGACGGTTGAATTTCGGATGCAGAAGGCTCCAGTTCCAGTCCTGCGAATCCCACAGCGGCACGATCTCGCCGCCGCCGCCCGGGAAGAGCGCGAAATCGGACGCGTCGTAGGCCAGCAGCCGGGACGTGGTGATTTCCATGTTCGCATCGCCATACGGGATCATCGCCCAGACGATGCCGCCGGCGTCGCCATCTGCGGAAAGCGCAAGGCTCCAGCCCGGCATTCCGCCGCCGCGCGCCATCGCCGAGGCATACGCGACGCTGCAGGCGAGGTAGGTCGAGGAACGATCCGGCCGCAGCTGCCAGGCACGCAGGTTGCCGTTCTCGCCGCCGCAGAAATGCATCCAGCCATGCCGCGCGCTCTTCCACGCCAGCATGGTGCCGTGCAGGTGGTGCGTCACGTTGCCTGAAAGGATGTTGAGCGCGGCCGGATTGTCCGGCGCCGGCCGCACCGCCGCATCGAAGTAGGTGTACAGGATCGGCGGCGCCGCCAGCCTGCCATAGTTCGATGGCGTTGCAGCCGGCGTGAGGTCGGTCGGCAGCGTCTTGCCCGGGTCCGCCAGGCTGATCGTGTAGAGCACGCCGTCCTTGGACGAGACCAGACCGATCCCGAGTTCCTCGACCAGCACGATGCCGGACGCGCCGAGATCCTGGTCACCCCAGGCGGAGCCCATGTCCGCCGGAGCGATGCCGGCGCGTGCAAGATGCGCGACATGGCGGAAGTTGGATGGCACCGGCCCGCGCGGCAGCAGAGCCGCCGCTGCCGGCGAAGGCGGCGCGGTGCCTGTGCGCGCATCGTCGCTCCAGGGCGACCACCAGCCGGTGACCGCCAACGCGGCACCCTTGCCGGGGGTGGGTGCCGCATAACGCAACCGCACCACGCTCTCGCCGAAATCGTGGACGCCGTCGAAATCGCCGTTGCCGGTCACCACCCAGATGGCGCCGTCGGATTGCACCGCCGGCGCGGCGCCGCTCATCCAGATGCCGCCGCCGCTGCCACGCGCGGTGGAGCACCAGGTGGCGGCGAGGCTCCAGCGGGCAAGGTCCACCGCGATCAGCCAGCCGCGCGCGCTGGCCGCAGTCTCGGCAATGGTGCCGAAGGCGATCAGCAGGGCGCCGCCGGCGATCGCCAGGCCGGCACGCTGCTTGCGCTCCATCGAGCGGAAACGCTGCACCGGCAGGCCGTCGCCGGGATCGAATACGGCGCCTTCCAGCGAAAGCGGCGGATGCACCATGTCGCCGGTCGCGACATCGAGGGCTGCGGCGAAATGCTGGCCGCCCGCGGCGCTGCCGTCCGGGCTGGTCCAGTAGCAGACACACAGCCGGCCGGTGGCGGTATCGATCACCGGCGTCGAGAGGATGCCCCAGGCGATGTTGATGTTGTGGGCGTCGATGGCGACGGTGCCGCGGATCGGCGGCCCGAGATATTGCGTCCACAGCAGTGCGCCGGTGTCGGCATCGAAGGCGTGCACATGGTTGCCCATGGTGGCCTGGAACACCACGTCGCGGCGTGCGCCCTGGATCGCGATACCGGGCAGGTAGAGCGGTTGTGCCTCGAGGCGCGGGTCGTCCGGGATGTGCAGGATGCGTGCCTGCCTGATCCCGCGGCCGCGCACCGATCGCGGCGACAGCACCGTCTCGCCGGTATTGCCTCCGGTGCGGGCGGCATCGAACGACCGCGTGGTCACGCTGGCTGCCATGGAACTAGCCCTTCTCCAGGGTGATGCGGTCGACATGCTGCGGAGCCGAGTAGGTGACGATGGCGACGAAGCGCATCGGGTCGGGCAGGCCATCGCCGGTCAGGTGCAGGCTGCACCAGCCGGTGCCCGCCGGCCGCGCGGTCAGGGCATTACCGTCTTCGCCGTGGCGGCGGATCGTGCTGCCGAGCAGGCGACCCGCTTCATCCGCGATCTCCAGGACGATGGAGGAACCAGCCGGCGGTACCGCTTCCGGCTGCATCCCGAACACGATGTCGGTATGCGCGTCGGCATAGATGCGGCCGACCTGCAACCGCCCGACGCGTAGCGCGGGGATGTCGAGATCGTCGGCGCCGAAGAACTCCTGCGTGGTCGATCTCCGGTTGACGGAGGGCGCACGATCCTGGCCAGTTCGCGAAAAGCACAGGTAGCTCTGTCCCGACAGGTAGGCGTTGGACGGGATCGTGAAGGTGGCGCGGCCGTCCGCATCGGTGCGGATATCGGCATGCCGGCCGGTATAGTCGTGCAGCGCGACGCCGCCGCCGAAACCGGTCGCACAGGTGATGGTCCGGCGGTTCCAACTGTCGAAGTTGAGCGCGGTCAGCAGTCCCGGGCCGCCGGTACGCTCGCGGACGATCACACCGTCATCGAGCCATCGATTGACGGTGGCGCCCGCTGCCAATGTCTCGTGGATCCAGACCAGGTTGTCGATCCAGGGCTTGAGGCCATAGGCGCCGGGCCAGACCTCGCCGTCGAAGTAGTCCTTGCCGTAGACGAACGGATAGCCTTCCGAGGTCAGCAGCCAGGCATAGGCGAGCAGCTTGCTGGAGACGATCTGCTCGCCGGGCGAACTGTCGGTGTCCGGATTATCGACGAAGGTGCAGGCGAGGAACGGTCTGCTGGCCAGGTAGCCGGCGCCGTCGAGTTTGCGCGGATCCAGGCTGGCGCAGGCGGACTGCAAGGCCCAGTGCAGGGTGAAGTCCTCGACCAGCGCACGCGAGTTCATGGTGTCGCCGGTGGCCCAGGCATCCAGCAGCGCCGGATTGCCGTCGAAGAACTCCGCATAGGCAAGCCGCCCGGCCATCGCGCGGCTGCGCATGAACTCCGACACGAAGGGCGCCCAGGTCCCCTTGGCATCGTCGAACCGCATGCCGTCGGCGCCGGTGGTACGGAACAGCCAGTCGCCGTAGTCGAGCGCGTCCTCGATCGTGTAGCGGACCGGCTCGCAGTTCTGGAAAACCTTCTCGCGCCCGAACGGGAAATCGTCGGACGGCGCCGGCACCGCATCCTCGCGCCCGAACGGCGGCACCGGGTCGTCATTGCCGGTATTGCCGCGAAAGCAGCCGGGATGCATCGCGCCGCGCCCATCCAGGGTGATCGCATCGGCGCCCAGGTAGCGGAACACGCCCGGACCGCCGTTCTCGCCGATGAGCTGGTGCAGCACCACGTCGAGATAGACGTCCAGCCCGGCCGCGTGACAGCAGGCGACGGCACGGCGCAGCTGCTCGACGCTGCCGTAGCGCGTCGTGGTGCTGCCCTGCTGCGGCTTGCTGCCGAGGTCACGCGGATCGAAGACGCCGTAGCCGTCGCAGCCGCGTCCCGCCCCGCCCTGCGCCTTGCTCGCAGGCGGCAACTGGATGGCGGTGAAGCCGATGCCACGCAGGCTCGCCGCCTGCATCGCCACGAAATCCCACAGCCAGGCGGCGCCCGGATCGGTGCTCGGCGCCGGAACTGTGACAAGCTGGCCTTCCGCGAGGAACCGACCCCAGGCGATCAGCGCGACGCCCATCGTCAGCTTCGCGGTGCGGCGGATCGGGCCGGCTGGAATGCAATCTCGGCGCAGCGCCGAAGCAGCGACGCCAGCGCAAACCCGCACAGCGCCATTGCCGCGCTCCACAGGCCAAGCGCCGCCACATCGGCCCAGCGGTGTCCCGGCCCGACCCCGCCCGCAAGATTATCGAGGCAGAGCAGCACCGGCAGGGCCCAGATCAGGCGGCGGCTGTACTGCGTAGCCAGACCGAGCAGGATCGCGCAGCCGAGATAGGAGACATTCACCGGCAGTGCCGGAAGCTGCGGAAATGCCTGGCCCAGGGTGGTCGCGCCGGCATCGCAGAGGCCGCAGGCGGTGGCGAGCCAGCCGATACGCACGTGCGTCGGTCGTCCCATTCCGGCCGCGCAGCAGGCAAGCAGGCTGTCATAGCCGAGGGAGATGCCGCCGATCATGCCTGCTCCTTGCGCTGCCGGGATGACGACTAGCCTGTCCCACTTGATCCCGGCGCAGGAAACTTGCGTCGCGCGACGAACGCAGCCAGCCTCCAGCGTGGCCTGCACGCGGAGGAGCCGTGGCGTATTCCAGCAGCCTCGACGGCACCCGGTACCGCTTCGACGACCTCAGGACGCTGCTGGCCGCGGCGTCGCCGGCGCGTTCGGGCGACAGCCTCGCGGGGCTTGGCGCCCGCAGCGATGCCGAGCGCGTCGCTGCCCGCTACGCACTGGCCGACCTGCCGCTCCGGCACATCCTCGACACCGCAATGGTGCCGTACGAAAGCGACGACGTCACCCGGCTGATCGTCGACAGCCATGATACCGTCGCCTTCGCTCCCATCGCGCACCTCACCGTCGGCGGGTTCCGTGACTGGCTGCTGTCGCACGCGGCCGACGAGGCCACGCTCGCCGCCATCGCTCCCGGCGTGACGCCCGAAATGGCCGCCGCCGCCAGCAAGCTGATGCGCAACCAGGACCTGATCAGGGTTGCGTCGAAGATCCGCGTGGTCACCCGGTTCCGCAACACCATCGGCCTGCGCGGAACACTTGCCTCGAGGCTGCAGCCGAACCATCCGACCGACGACATGCGCGGCATCGCCGTCTCCACGCTCGACGGCCTGCTGTACGGCACCGGCGACGCGGTGATCGGCGTCAACCCGGCGACCGACAGCGTCGAGAACGGCATCGCCCTGCTCGACATGCTCGACCAGGTGCGGTCGCAATACGGCATCCCGACGCAGACCTGCGTGCTGACGCACGTCACCAACACCATCGAGATCATCGCACGCGGCGGCGCCGTCGACCTGGTGTTCCAGTCGATCGCCGGCACCGAGGATGCCAATCGCAGCTTCGGCGTAAGCCTCGCGGTGCTGCGCGAGGCGCAGGACGCGGCGCTGTCCCTGCGGCGGGGCACGCTCGGCGACAACGTGATGTATTTCGAGACCGGCCAGGGTGCTGCGCTGTCCGCCGGCGCGCATCACGGCATCGACCAGCAGACCGTCGAGGCGCGTGCCTACGCGGTGGCGCGCGCCTTCCGGCCGCTGCTGGTCAACACCGTGGTCGGCTTCATCGGCCCGGAATACCTGTATGACGGCAAGCAGATCATCCGCGCCGGACTGGAGGACCATTTCTGCGCCAAGCTGCTCGGCGTGCCGATGGGCTGCGACGTCTGCTACACGAACCATGCCGAAGCCGACCAGGACGACATGGATGGGCTGATGACCCTGCTCACCGTCGCCGGGGTGAATTTCCTGATCGTGGTGCCAGGCGCGGACGATGTCATGCTCAGCTACCAGAGCCTGTCCTTCCACGACATGCTGACGCTGCGCGGCCTGTTCGGCGTCGGACCGGCGCCGGAATTCGCCGACTGGCTCGACCGCATGGACATGCGCGACACCGACGGGCGGATGCGCCTGCTGGATCCGCAGCACGGCCGGCTGGCGCGGCTCGCGTCGCCACATGGTTGAGGTGGCACCGGCAGCCGATCTGCCGGGCGATCCCTGGGCCAGCCTGCGCGACGCCACCCGGGCGCGGATCGGTCTGCGCCGCACCGGTGATGCGCAGGTCCTGGACGACGTATTGGCGTTCCAGCATGCCCATGCGCGAGCGCGCGACGCCGTGCATGCGGCACTCGACGGCGCAGCACTCGCCCGGGCGGTGGCGCCGCATCCCTCGCTCCAGGTGCGCAGCCTCGCCCTCGATCGACCGACCTATCTGCGCCGCCCGGATCTCGGCCGCCGTCCCGACCTGGCGAGCCTCGCGGCGCTGTCGCAACTCGCCGCCACCACCTCCCCGCCGGACGTGGCATTCGTCGCCGGCGACGGGCTGTCCGCAGTCGCCGTGCAACGCCATGCCGCGCGCCTGTTCCACGCCTGCCTCCTCCGCCTGCACGGCTGGCGGGTCGCGCCGCTGGTCATCGCGACACAGGCACGGGTCGCGCTTGCAGACGAAGTCGGCGCCGCGCTGGGCGCATCCCTGGTGGTGGTGATGATCGGCGAGCGGCCGGGGTTGAGCGTCGCCGACAGCCTGGGAGTGTATTTGACCTGGGCGCCTCGCGCGGGCCGGCGCGATGCGGAGCGCAACTGCGTGTCCAACATCCACGAACCCGACGGCCTCGGCATCGAGGCGGCGGCGGACCGGATTGCGTGGCTGATGAACGCGGCCCGGCGGCTGCAACTCACCGGCGTCGGGCTGAAGGATGCATCGCCACCGCTGTCCGGTGACGGCCAGCGCGTACGGCTGTCGCCCTAGGCGGTCGGAGATTCGTATCGTCTTCACCGGCGGTTAAGGATCGCACGCTAATTCTGGATGCGTCTCCGGAATGGCTGGGTTCGTGACGTGCGGCGCCAGCGAACGGTTCACCCCTCGAGACCGCATTGCGGCCGAACTGCACCAGGACCAACGACGTGACGAACTCCAATTCGCTGCAAGACGATACCGGCTTCGGCCTGTTCGGGCCGCCTGCGATAACGCCGCCGGATGTGTTCGCCGCCGCTGCGATCTCGCCGATCGCCTCGAAGGCGGCGGCCATGGTGCAGACGCTCTACGTGACCGAGCCCGGCACCGGCGCCCCGGTCAGCGTCGCCGACATCAACCAGGACCAGCTCGGCGACTGCTACCTGCTCTCCTCGATCGGCGAGATCGCGCTGCTGAAACCGAGTTTCATTTCGGGTTCGATCCACCTCAACGGCAGTGGCACCGAGGCGGTCACGCTCTACAGACCGACCCAGTCCTATTCGCACGGGATCTACACAACCGGCTTCAACGCGGTCACCGAGACGGTGGCCAACAACTTTCCGACCAACTCCGTGAACAGCGGCGCCACCCAGGACGTGGTCGGCAACCAGAAGGAGATCTGGCCGCAGGTGCTCGAGAATGCCTATGCCAGCCTCAATGGCGGCTACAACGCCATCGGCAACGGCGGCAGTCCGGTGGTGGCGATGGAGGAGCTGACCGGCCATGCGGCAAGCGCCATGTCGCCGGCCAGCCTCACGCTCGCGAGCCTGCAATCCGACGTATCGGCGGGCGACCTGATCGTCATGGACACGCTGAACAGGAACGGCCTGAGCAACGGCCTGTATGGCGACCACGCCTACATGTTCGACGGCGTGAAGGGCACCGGAACGGCTGCCACGCTCACCCTGCTCAACCCCTGGGGGATCGACCAGCCGACTCCGATCCTGCTGTCGCAGCTCTCGAAGAGCTTCGCCGAGGTCGATCTCGGACACCTGACCTGACGGGTGCTACCGCCGTGCCCCGAGCTGGAACCCCGCTGCCACCGCTGCGAGGCACAGCAGGACGGAGAGCGTCACGTTGAGCAGCGCCATGCCGGCGCGGCCACCACGCAGCAGTTCGAGCGTCTGCAGGCTGAACGAGGAGAATGTGGTGAAGCCGCCGCATAGTCCGACCATGACGAACACGCGCAGCGCCTGGCTGGCGGGCAACACCCCGCCCGCCACGGTGCCGGCGGCGAACAGCCCGATCACGAAGCTGCCGGCGATGTTGATCAGGATGGTGCCCCAGGGGAACGCGCTTCCCCAGGCCGCGGTGGTGACCACGCCGATCAGGTAGCGCAGCACGCTGCCGAGGGCGCCCCCGGCTGCCACGAGCACGATCATCAGCATGAAGGTCTCCACATCCGGCCGGGCCATGCCGGGCGGCAGTCCCGGGGGCAACGGTGGTGGACAGGATTAGCGTGCCAGCCTACGGCAGGCCAGTTGCACCCAGGCAGAGGGCGCACCCAGGCAGGAGGCCGCATGACCATGACGAGCCCACCGCCTGACAATGGAGGCAAGTCCGGCCAGTGGCGGTTCTGGATCGATCGCGGCGGCACCTTCACCGACATCGTCGGCTGCGACCCCGCCGGCGCGCTGCACACCGCCAAGCTGCTGAGCGAGGATGCCGGCCGATACGCCGATGCCGCGCTCGCCGGCATCGCCGGCATGCTCGGGGTAGCGGAGAGCGGCCCGATCCCGCCCGGCCTGGTCGCGGAAGTCAGGCTCGGCACCACGGTCGCGACCAATGCGCTGCTCTCCCGAACCACCGCGCCGGTGCTGCTGCTGGTCGATGCCGGCTATGCCGACCTGCTGCGCATCGGCGACCAGAGCCGGCCCGACCTGTTCGACCTCGCCATCCGGTTGCCGGAGCCGCTGCCCGGCCAGGTCGCCGAGATCGTCGGGCGCATCGCGGCGGATGGCAGCCTGCTGACCCCGCTCGACGAAGCCCATGCTTGCGGCGTGCTGTCGGCGGCGCGCGCGGCCGGCATCGAGAGCTGCGCCATCGCGCTGATCCATGCCTGGGAGCATCCCGGCCTGGAGCAGCGCCTCGCCAAGCTCGCTCGCGACGCCGGCTTCACCCAGGTCTCGACCGGCCATGCGGTAAGCCCGCTGCTGCGGCTGGTGCCGCGCGCGCAGACGGCACTGGTGGACGCCGCGCTGTCGCCGATCCTGCGCCGGCACACCGCGCACCTGGCGGCGGCGCTCCCCGGCGTCCGGCTGCTGTTCATGCAGTCGAGCGGCGGCCTTGCCGACGGCGCGCACTTCACCGGCTGCCAGGCGATCCTGTCCGGACCGGCCGGCGGCATCGTCGGCGCCGCACGCACCGCCGAGGCGGCCGGGCTGCCTCGCGTCATCAGCTTCGACATGGGTGGCACCTCGACCGACGTGGCACTCTATGACGGCCAATTCGAGCGCAGCTACGACACCAGAATTGCCGGCCTCGGCCTGCGCATCCCGGTGCGGGTGCCGATGCTGGCGATCAACACGGTGGCGGCCGGCGGCGGCTCCATCCTGCGCTTCGACGGCTCCCGGCTGCGGGTCGGACCGGCCAGCGCCGGCGCCGCTCCCGGTCCGCGCGGCTACGGACGCGGCGGTCCGCTGACCGTCACGGACGCCAACATCGCGCTCGGCCGGCTGGTGCCCGACCGTTTCCCGCGCCTGTTCGGCCCGAACGGCGACGCGCCGCTCGACGCCCGCGCCGTGCATGACGGCTTCGCTGGGTTGGCGGACGAGATCGACGATGCGACCGGCAGCCGGCCGCACCCGGACGATCTGGCGGAAGGCTTCCTGCGCATCGCGGTCGACAACATGGCCAACGCGATCCGCGAGATCTCGGTGCGTCGCGGCGAGGACCCCCGCGACTACGCCCTGCACTGCTTCGGCGGCGCCGGCGGCCAGCATGCCTGCCTGGTGGCCGAGGCGCTGGGCATGCGCACGGTGCTGGTGCATCCGATGGCGGGGGTGCTGTCCGCCTTCGGCATGGCGCTGGCCGCCCGTGTGGTACTGCGCGAGCAGGCGGTCGAGCGGACGCTGGACGAAGATGCGTTGCCCGACCTGCTGCACTTGGCATACGCGCTCGAGTGCGAGGCGCGGGCGGCGCTCGCCGAGCAGGATGTCGCCGAGGCCACTGTGACGCGGCGGCTGCATCTGCGCCGCAGCGGCTCGGATGCGGTGCTGGTGGTGCCGCTCGAGACACTGCCGCAAATCGAGGTGCGCTTCCTGGAGCAGCACCGCGCGCGGTTCGGTTTCGATCCGCATCCTGCCGGCATCATCTCCGGCGGCATCATCGTCGACGCGGTCGCGGTCGAGGCGGCCGAGCCGGCGCCGTCCCCGCCACTCGCCGCTGCCTCGCCGCGCCCGGCCGGTACCTCGTTGCAGCCGCTCACGCCGGTGCGGTTCCGCAGTGGTGGCCACGTGCACGAGGCGATGCTGTTCGACCGCGCCACGCTGTGCGCCGGTGATATCCTCGACGGCCCCGCACTCGTCAGCGAGGCCAACGCGTTGACCGTGATAGAGCCCGGATGGCGCGCCGCCATCACCGCGCGCAACGACATGGTGCTGACACGCGACGCGACGCAACATCTGGACGGCACCACGGCGCAACAGGCCGATCCCGACGCGCTGCGCGTCGAGCTGTTCCGCAACCTGTTCATGACCATCGCGCAGCAGGCCGGCAGCGTGCTGCAGAACACCGCGCAGAGCGTCAACATCCGCGAGCGGCTGGATTTCTCGGTGGCGCTGTTCGACCAGGATGGACGCCTGGTCGCCAATGCGCCGCACGTTCCGGTGCATCTCGGCGCGATGGGCGAGAGCGTGCGCACCGTGCTGCGTCGGCGCGGCGACACGCTGCGGCCCGGCGATGCGATCGCGCTCAACAATCCGTTCGACGGCGGCACGCATCTTCCGGACATCACCGTCATCACGCCGGTGTTCGACGATCCCGATGCGCCGCCGGTGTTCTTCGTCGGCTCGCGCGGGCATCACGCCGATATCGGCGGCATCACGCCGGGTTCGACGCCCGCATTCTCGCGCCGGCTTGACGAGGAGGGCGTCGTCATCGACGATTTCCAGATCGTCTCCAGCGGCGTCCTGCGCGAGCGGGAGTTCCGCGACCTGCTTGCAGCCGGCCCGTATCCGGCCCGCAGCCCGGACGTCAATGTCGCCGATATCGCAGCCCAGGTCGCCGCCAACGCCCATGCCGCGCGCGCCCTTCAGGCTGCGATGCGCCGGCACGGCACCGACTCCATGCGCACGGCCATGCGCGACGTGATGGCCAATGCCGAGGAGAGCGTGCGGCGCGCCATCGACCGGCTCGAGGATGGCGCGTTCCGGCTGCGGATGGATGGCGGCTCCGCGCTGCAGGTCGCGGTCCGCATCGACCGCGCGGCGCGCGAGGCGGTGATCGACTTCACCGGCACCTCGGCGCAGCATCCGGGCAACTTCAACGCGCCGCCGGCGGTGGTGCGCGCGGTGGTGCTGTACGTGTTCCGCTGCCTCGCCGGCGACGACATCCCTCTCAACGACGGCTGCCTGGTGCCGCTGCGCATCGTGATGCCGCCCGGCAGCTTCCTGTCGCCGGCGCCCGGAGCCGCAGTGGTGGCCGGCAACACCGAGGTCTCGCAGGCAGCCTGCGTCGCACTCCTCGGCGCCCTCGGCCGGCTGGCCAGCAGCCAGGGCACCATGAACAACCTGCTGTTCGGTGACGCCACCCGGCAATACTACGAGACCATCTGCGGCGGTGGCGGCGCGGGGGCGGATTTCGATGGCGCCAGCGCGGTGCAGAGCCACATGACCAATACGCGGATGACCGATCCCGAAGTGCTGGAACGGCGCTTTCCGGTGCGGCTGGAAGCGTTCGCCATCCGGCGCGGCTCCGGCGGCATCGGCGCACATCGTGGCGGCGATGGTGTCGAACGGCGGTTGCGCTTCCTGCAGCCGATGACCGCGGTGCTGGTCGCCTCGTCGCGCGAGCGCGGCCCTTTCGGACTGCGGGGCGGCGCGCCCGGCCTGCCCGGGGAGCAGCATATCGAGCGCGCCGATGGCAGCATCGAGCCGATCGGCGGCATCGCGCAGATGCAGTTGCAGGCTGGCGACCTGCTGTGCGTCCGCACGCCGGGTGGCGGCGGCTATGGCAATCCCTGATGCGCCTCGATATCGCCAACGGCCTCTCCATCGACGAGAGCGAGATCGAGATCAGCTTCATCCAGGCCGGTGGCCCTGGCGGCCAGAACGTCAACAAGGTGGCGACCGCCGCGCAGCTTCGTTTCGATGCCCGGTTCACCCTGTCGCTGCCGAACCCGGTCAAGGCGCGACTGCAGGCGCTCGCCGGCCAGCGGGTGACGCGCGACGGCGTCATCGTCATCACCGCGCGGCAATATCGCTCGCAGGATCGCAACCGGCAGGATGCGATCGAGCGCCTGCTGGCCCTGATCCGCGAGGCCGCGGAACCGCCGGTCAAGCGGCGAGCGACCCGGCCCTCCTTCGGCGAGCGACAGCGAAGGCTGGAGACCAAGAGCCACCGCTCGGCAACAAAGCGAAACCGGAGCTTCCGCGATCCTGATTAGGCGGTAGGGGCTTTCAGGTCGCCGACGACAAGGAACAACCCGGTGCCGATGAACAGCGCCATGAACACGATGGAACCCGGGTTCGACGCCATCGGCTGTCCGGGATCGTTGCACGCGTCCATGGATGATCGATCCGGCCATGCAGAGCCCGAACGAGATCTGCCAGATCTGGCGCACGAGCTTCGGCAGCATCGGTGGTGTACCGGCCCACCGCACGACTTCCCCGGCTTCGAGCTCCTTGGCGACGCCGGCTTGCGGTGCCCACATCCTCGGACGCCCGATCAGGTCGCCGTCAGGATCGGGATGCGGCCGTCCTCGATCACCTTGAGCAGCGTCCCTCCCAGCGCCGTCCCGGTGCTGCCGGGTGGGTGCGAGCGGCCGCAGACGCCCATCACCACCAGGCTCGCCCGTTCCCGGCGCATCGTGTCCAGGAGGCCGCGGCCGGTCTGGCGGTGTGCATTGTCCTGCACCAGCAGCGCCGCGTCGTCGTTCCACAGCCTCGCATAGGACAGGATCGCCT
This sequence comes from Lichenicoccus roseus, assembly GCF_005844085.1. Lineage (GTDB taxonomy): Bacteria > Pseudomonadota > Alphaproteobacteria > Acetobacterales > Acetobacteraceae > Lichenicoccus > Lichenicoccus roseus. The sequence continues at coordinate 136,734 of NZ_VCDI01000002.1, read as the reverse complement.
CGCGCGCCTGCTCGCCCACCGTGTTGCGGCCGATCACCACCACCCGCACCCGCCGCGCCCGCGCCAGCAGCGGCAACGACTGCGCCAGCGCATGCGAGGCTCCGGCGCTGCCGTCCCAGGCGACAACCACGGTCTCAAGCAGGGATGCCGGATCGATGCGTGCCATCGGCGCCAGCAGCACGGCGCGTCCGGAGGCCAGCAGCGCATCCCGGAAGCCGCGCTCGCCACGGGTCGCGGCCAGGATGCCGTCCTCGCTGACCAGACGCCCGGCGGAGCGCGTCACCATCAGGTCGCAGGCACGGCCGAGCGCCGCGCTCGCATACACCACGCCATCCGGGATCACCTGCCAGGCGGTGGCGATCCGGTGGCCCGCCGATACGCGGCGCGCCCAGCGTTCGTAGAGGGCCGGCAGCGATCCCCCCTCGGCATCGGCCGGCACCGGTCCCGGTTCCGGCTCGTCGAGCGGGTCGGGCACGTAGGCGACCTCGATCTGGGCGCCGGTCGGAGCGGCGAGATGCAGCGCGATGTCGAGCAGCGCCTCCGCCTCCTCCGGACCGGGTAACGGCACAAGGATCCTGCGCATGGACGGCTCCCGGGAGAGGTTGGATGTTGTGATAAGCCTGAACGACGAAAGATCAAGCACGTGGCGGTCGCCTGGCCGAGTGGCGAGCATGCATATCATGTGGAGACTTCCTATCCGTCGCGCTATAGCCTTCGGCATGTGCGGCGACAGCATCGGGATGGTGGAGTTCGGCCGGCGCATGTCGCGGCTCGGCGCCGGCTGGCGTCGCGAGGTCGATCTCGAACTACGCCATTTCGGCCTCACCGAGGCCACCTGGCGGCCCATCCTGATGCTGGGCCAGATGGAGGCGCCGGCGCGGCAGACCGATCTGGCGCGCGCTCTCGACATCGAAAGCACCTCGCTGGTGCGGCTGCTCGACCGGCTCGAGCAGGGCGGCCTGATCGAGCGCGTCGGCGACGTGCTCGACCGGCGCTCGAAACGGATCAGCGTGACCCCGGCCGGCGCAAATCTGTACCGGCAGGTCTATGCGGTCTGCGAGGCGGTCGGCACCCGCGTGCTGGCGGCGGTCAGCGAGGACGAGCGGCGGCTGTGCGCCTCCATCTTCGACCGCATCGAGCGCGCCATGCTGCAGCGGCCGGCCGATGATGCGCCGGACGATCGGCAGCGTTCATGACGCTGCCCCGCCCCGCGCCTGCCCTCCTGTCCTGGCGCAACCTCATCCACGACATCGTCCCGTTCCGGCAGCACGGCCCGACCATGCTGTACTGCCTGCGGACGCTGACCGCGATCGGGGTTGCGCTCTACGTCGCGTTTGCCTTGCAGCTGCAGGCGCCGCTTTCCTCGGTGATCACCGTGCTGATCGTGGCCAACCCGGTCAGCGGCGCACTCGTCTCCAAGAGCCTCTGGCGCCTGCTGGGCACCTTCATCGGCGCCTCGGCGGCAATCCTGCTGATGGCGGCCTTCGCGCAATCGCCGATCCTGTTCTACCTCGCGCTGTCGCTCTGGATCGGCGCCGCCTGCGTGTTCTCGACCCTGCTGCGCTTCTTCAAGGCATACGGCGCGGTGCTCGCCGGCTACACCATCATCATCGTCTGCGCCTCCGCCTTCGCGCATCCCGAGACGGTGTTCCTGAGCGCGCTGTCCAGGCTGTCTGCGGTCTCCGTCGGCATCGCCTCGGCGGCGCTGGTATTCCTGCTGACGGCGGTGCGCCCGCCGTCCCGCCTCGCCGACGCCACTCGCGCGACCATCCGGAACACTGCCGCGGCCCTCGCCGATGCCCAGGGCTTCTTCCGCGTGCAGCCGCCTCCGGCCGCCGAGCGCGACGATGCAGCCGCCGCGCTGGCCACGCACGCCGGCACGACCCGGCCGGGGGCGTTGCCGGAATCCTTCTATGACTATCGCGGCACCCTGATCACGCAGGCGAACGGCCTGCTCGAGATCATCGAATACGCCGCCGCCGACAGCACCGAGGTCGCCCGCCGTGCCGGACGGCTGCGCGCGGGCGTCGCCAGCCTGCTCGGGACCCTTGCCTCGCTGCATCCGCTGCATCACCGGCTGCGCCACGCCGCCGAGGCGATGACCGGCGCCGACGAGGCCATCGCCGCCCTGGGGTCCTACACGGAGACCGAGGCGCCGCAACTGCTGGCCGGCCTTGCCGCGGCGCGTGACCGGCTGGCGGCGAGACGCGAGGGCGGCGGCATTCCAGCCCCCGGGCGCGACGACCTCGAACAGCTCGGCGCCATCGAGCGCACGCACGACCTGCTCGACCGCCTGCACGAGACCGTCAGCCGACTGTCCGACCACCCCTCGCCAACCACCAGGCGGCAACAAGTCCGGCTGCGGCCCTTTCTCGACTGGCCGACCGCGCTGCGCAACGGCCTGCGCGGCTTCATCGTGACCATGCTCGGCTGCCTGTTCTGGTATGTGACCCGGTGGCCCTCGGGGCCGACCCTGCTCGCCTACCTGGTGCCCGCCGCCTGCCTGCTGGCGACCAACCCGAGCGCGTCGCGCGCCAGTATCGACTTCGCCCTCGGTACGCTGCTGGCGATCCCGGCCAGCTACGTCTGCGAGACGCTGATGCTGCCGCAGATCACCGGCTTTCCTCTGCTGCTCGCAAGCCTTGCGATCGCATTGCTGCCCGGCATCTGGCTGCAGTTTCATCCACGCCACGGCCTCAAGGCGTTCGGCTACGTGGTGTTCTTCAATGCCATGATCAGCGTCGGCAACCCGATCCGCTTCGACGACATCGCGCTCGTCAACGGCTGGCTTGCCTTCATCATCGGCACCGCCGCGCTGGTGGTGGTGTTCCGGGCGCTGCTGCCGCCGAACCCGGTGCGCGACATCGAGCGCCTGGTCGCCTCGCTCGCCCGCGCCGTCGCCCGGCTCGGCACCGGACGCCGGCCACCGGGGCACGAGGTGTGGGAGAACATGCAGATGCAGAAGACCCTGCGTCTGATGCAGCGCGTGCAGGCGATGCCCGGCCCCCCGCGCCGCGACATCGTCGACAGCGCCTTCATCGCCGTCGAGATCGGCTGCGACGTCCTGCGGCTGCGCCGGCTGCTGCTGCAGACCGAGCTCGGCGCGCCCGCCAGGGCGTCGATCCGCGACGCGCTGGACGCCATCGGACGGCTGCGGCGGGATCCGCACGATGCGGCGCGTGCGACCGGAACGGCGGCGCGGATCGTGCTGCCCGACGACAGTCCGGGCGCCCGCCGCCTCGCCGCCATCCTGCACGAGCTGTCGGTGCTGATCGAGGCGGTGCCGGACTTCTTCGTCTACTTCGGTCCCTCCCTGCAGGCCGGGGAGAGGCGCGCCTGATGCTCAGCGAGGCGAACCTCGACGGCGTGCTGTTCGCGCCGATCGTGCTTTATGCGCTGGCGGCGCTGCCGATCACGCTGCTGCTGCGCACGGTGATGTGGCGGATCGGCTTCATGCGCCTGGTCTGGCACCTCGCCCTGTTCGAGGTGGCGCTCTACCTGAGCGTGCTGTCGCTGCTCGTCCTGCTGGTCTGAGAGATTAGGCGTCCGATGCTGGTCCTGTCCCTGTTGCGCGGCGCGATACGCGTCGCGATCACCCTGGCGATGGTCGCCCTGGCCGTCTGGCTCGGCGCCGCGCTCTGGCGCACCTACATGGTGGCACCCTGGACCCGGGACGGCCGCGTGCGCGCCTACGTGGTGGATGTCGCCCCGGAGGTGTCCGGCACCGTCACCGAGCTGCTGGTGCACGACAACCAGTTCGTGCATCGCGGCGATGCGTTGTTCGTGATCGATCCGGTGCGCTTCCGCATCGCCATCGCGCAGGCGCAGGCACAGCTCGAGACCGCGCGCGAGGATCTGCGGCTGCGGCAGTCGGACGCCAGGCGCCGGCAGGGGCTCAGCGGCATCGTCTCCGCCGAGGAGCGCGAGCGCTTCACCAGTGTCGCCGACACCGCGCAGGCGGCGGTCGATTCCGCGCAGGCTTCGGTGGATCTCGCGCAGCTCAACCTTGCCCGGGCCACTTTGTATGCACCGGTCAACGGCTACGTCACCAACCTGCTGTTGCGCAACGGCGACTACGTCAATGCCGGCCAGCCGCGTCTCGCGGTGCTCGATTCCGACAGTTTCTGGATCTACGGCTATTTCGAGGAGACCAAGCTGCAGGGCGTGCATGTCGGCGAGCCGGCGCGCATGAAGCTGATGGGTTACGACGCGCTGCTCTCGGGCCATGTCGAGAGCATCACGCGCGGCATCAACGACCAGAACGGCAATCCGGACCGGCTCGGCCTGCAGGATGTCAGCCCGGTCTTCACCTGGGTGCGGCTGGCGCAGCGCATCCCGGTGCGCATCCATATCGACCAGGTTCCCGCCGGCATCACGCTGGCCGCAGGCATGACATGCTCGGTGAGCATCGGGCGCGAGGCGGATCGCAATCATGCACGGCTGGGCTCCTGGTTCGAGGACCATCTCTGAGCGGCGCCGTGATGAGGCGCATCATCGAGGTCGTGCTGGCCGGCGGATTGCTGACCGGCTGCATGCTCGGGCCCGACTACAGGCCGCCGCGCACGGATGTGCCCGGCAACTGGACCGAGCATCCGGCCACGCCGGAAGAGCTGGCTCGCACGCGCGACCAGCTGCGCGCCTGGTGGGCGGCGTTCAACGATCCGATCCTCGACCAGCTCGTGCAACGCGCCATCGACGGCAACCTCGACCTGCAGATCGCCGGCCAGCGACTGCTGTCGGCGCATGACGTGCGCGACGAGGTTGCCGCCCAGCTGGCGCCGCAGGTCGATACGGTGGACCAGGCCGGCATCCAGCGCTTCTCGACCACGCTGCAATACCCGCCATTGCCCGGCATCTCGTCGAGCAACCGGTTGTGGGCGCCCGGTTTCAGCGCCAGCTGGGAGCTCGACGTGTTCGGGCGCATACGCCGCTCCATCGAGGCGCAGGACGATGAGCTCGGCGCCGACATCGAGGCGCGTCGCGGCATGCTGGTGGCGATCCTCGGCGAACTCGTGGACGACTACGTCACCCTGCGCGCCACCCAGCGCCAGATCGCGATCGCGCGGCAGAACATCAAGACGGCGCGGCAGGCGCTGGACCTGGCCAACCGCGTGTTCACCGAGGGCCTCGGCACCAACCTGCAGGTGGCGCAGGCGCAGGCCGAGCTGGAAACCGAGCAATCCTCGCTGCCGCCGCTGCAGACGCGCGTCGCCCAGCTGGCCCACGCGATCGGCGTGCTGCTGGGCGAGATGCCCGGCAGTGTCGAGGCAATGCTCGAGACGCCGGCGCCGTATCCGACCGTGCCGGCACTTCCGGTGACGCTGCCGTCGATGGTGATCGCCAACCGGCCGGACATCAGGCGTGCCGAGCGGCAATACGCCGAGGCCACCGCGCGCATCGGGGTGGCGGTCGCGCAGCTCTATCCAGACTTCTCGCTGCCGCTCTCGCTGGGGTTGCAGTCCAGCATGATCCACGAGCTGCTGGCAGCCGACAGCCTGGCCTTCCAGCTCGTGCTCAGCGCCGCGCAGCCGCTGTATCATGGTGGCAGGCTGAGCGCGCAGGTGCGCCAGGCCCGTGCCGAGGCGGAGGCCGGACGACTTGCGTACCGCCAGACCGTGCTGACCGCCTTCCGCGAGGTCGAGGACCGGCTGGTCGCCTATCGCAACGACCGCCTGCGCGACGTCACCCTGCGACGCGCCGCCGCCGACAACGCGCTGGCGCTCGATCGCGCACGTCGGCTGTATGCCGCCGGACTGGTGGGCTTCCTCGACGTGCTGACGGCGGAACGGGCGACCCTGCAGTCGCAGGATCTCGCTGCACTCGGCGATCTCGCCGAACTGACCGATGCGGTGGCGCTGTACACCGCTCTCGGCGCCGGCTGGCAGGGCGTGCCGCTGACCGCGACGCAGTTGCCGGTCGACGTGACGACCCAGCACACCCTCGCGCAGCATGGCTGGCTGAACCATGCGGGGCACCTGCCGAGCGAGGTCCTTCCCTGACCGGCGTCGACCCGGAAATAGTCTCTCTTGAGCAACAAGATTGCGTCGTCTGCCCGGAGGCGGCGGGCACTCGGGATCCTGGCATCGGGCTTGCTTTGCGGCACTGCCAACCGCAACCAGGAGCTTCCGGCCCATGCCTCCACGCCTTGCGATCGCAGCCCTCCTGGCGACCACCACCCTGTCCGGCCTCGACCGCAAGGCGATGGCCCAGACTGCCGCGACGGCGACGCCCGCCGCCACCAGGGCAGCGGCGGGGGGTGGCGAGGAGTCTATCGTCGTGCAGGCGAGCAAGGGCCACCATAGCGCGGACGGTGTCACCGGCCTGCAGCCCGGCGGCGGCCTGATCAAGAAGGAGGTGGCGCCGAAATCGCGCAGCACGGTCAGCAAGGACTACATCGCCAAGCAGGCGCCGGCGCAGAGCCCGTTCATGCTGGTGCAGCTGCTGCCCGGCGTGGTGGTTTCGGAAGTCGATCCCTGGGGGCTGTCCGGCGGCCAGATCTCGATGCGCGGCCTCGACAACACCGAGATGGCGTTCATCTGGGAAGGCTCGCCGATCTCCGACGTGGGAGCGTACACCACCTACCCGTCCGAATTCGCCGACAACGAGAACCTGGAAGATCTCAGCCTGCAGCAGGGCTCCTCGAACATCGACACGCCGACCATCAACGGCTCGGGCGGCCTGTTCACCTTCCATGACAGCGAGCCTACCGACAAGTTCGGCGGCCTGGTCGACTACGGCTATGGCACCTACAAGTACAACCGCGAATTCATTCGCCTGAACTCCGGCGAGATCGGCAATACCGGCATCAAGGCGTTCATCTCGTATTCGCACCAGCACGACGTCGCCTGGCGCGGCTCCGGTACCGACGAGAGAAACCATATCGACTTCAAGGCGGTGAAGGAGTGGGGCCAGGGCAACCACGTGTCGGTCGTCGGCGCCTACCAGTGGTCGACGCAGAACAGCTACACCAACCCGACGCTGGCGCAGTGGGGACAGTACCGCACCTCGTATAATTTCGACGGCACCTACACGCCCGGCGACAGCAACTACTGGAAACTCAACCGCAACCCGTACAGGAACGTCAATCTCAGCGCGCCGTCGCACTTCACCCTCACCGACCGATGGAGCGCCGACTTCACGCCGTATTTGTGGCGCGGCTACGGCAACGCCACCATCGGAACCGGGCTGTATCAGACGCAAAACTACCAGGGCGCCCAGCTGATAAACAGCCCGAGCGTTCTACCGTACCCGATCACGCCGTCGGCTGCGAACAACTTCGCCAACGCCGAAGGCATCCTCGCCTTCGAGGACAGCCAGTATCGCGGCGGTTTCACCGCCAAGACCGACTACCGTTTCGGGATCAACGACTTCTTCGCCGGCTGGTGGTTCGACTACTCGAACGACCACGACACCGAGCCGTACAGCCCGGTCAGCTACATCGGCGAGCCAAGCAACGTCTATGGCGAGGTCTCGAACATCAAGGCGCTGAACGGCCTGCGCCTGCTCGGCCAGGATATCGACACCAAGACCAGCGTGAACGCGCTGTTCCTCGGCGACACCATCAGCCTGCTGAACGACCGGCTGAGCATCCAGGCCGGCTTCAAGGAAGCGATCGTCAACCGTGATGGCACCAACAACCTCCCCGGTCCGCAATACAAATCTAGCATCAACGATGCGCAGCCGCTGCCGGCGATCTCGGCGCGCTACCAGATCAACAGCAGGAACCAGGTGTTCGCCAGCGTCACCACCAATTTCCGCTCGCCGGTGAACACCACGCTGTACAACACCTATAGCTACGTCGACGGCTCCACCACCTTCCTCGGCGGCAACAACGTCCGCGACGAATACTCCATCTCGGAGGAACTCGGCTACCGCTATGCCGGCGACCTGCTGGTCGCATCGGCCACCTATTTCCACTACAACTTCACCAACCGCCAGCTGCAGAGCGTGGTGCCGGGCACCAACAACGCCATCACCACCGACATCAATGCCGGCGGCCAGACCTCGGACGGTGTCGATCTCGAAGCCGGCCTGCGGCCGATCGGGCATTTCCGCCCGTATGTCTCCGGCCAGTACCTGCATGCCACCATCGACAACAACATCGAGGCCGGCGGCGACTACCTGCCGACCACCGGCAAGACCGCGGTGCGCAGCCCCGCCTGGGTGTTCTCGGCGGCGCTCGACTACGATGACGGCCGCTTCTTCGGCAACTACACCGTGCGCTATATCGGGCGGCAGTTCGCGACCTTCATGAATGACGAGGTGCTGCCGGCGTACTACGAGATGGGCGGCACGGTCGGCATGCGCTTTTCGGATATCGGGCCGGCCAAGGCGCCGACGATCCAGCTCAACCTGATCAACCTCACCAACAACCAATTCCTGTCCGGCATCAACTCGCTCACCACCAATGCGAAGACCACCACTGGCGTCTATGGCACCACGGTCCCGGGGTCGGCGCCGACCTACAATATCGGCGAGGGCTTCGCCGCCATCGTCACCGTGAAGTCGGCGTTCTGACGTCTGCCCTGGCCTGCTTCGCCGCCCGGCGGCAGGCCTCCGAACAGTATTGGACCTCGTCCCACACGCGGGCCCATTTCCGGCGCCAGGCGAACGGCCGGCCGCACTGCACGCAGGTCCGGCTCGGCAGGTCCCCCTTGCGCCGCATGGGTCCGGTCACCGCAGCACCGCCATGCCGGCTTCCGACGCCTGGCGCTCCAATTCCGCGATGACCGCATACCCGGCCTCGTCGAGGATTTGGAAATCCTCGATCAGCAACGCCTCGCGTACCGCCGCCAGCGCCGGGTCGCGCAGCAGGCCGGCAAGCGCCGCCCTCAGGACGGTCAGCTCCGTATCCGTAGTACCGGTCGCGGTCACCAGCGGCAGCCCGGGCGATGCGGGCGTCCAGTCCAGCAGGCGCACGCCATCGAGGGCTTCGGGCCGGATCCGGCGCAGCAGGGCAAGCGTCACGCAGTCGATGGCGGCGAGACCCGCGTGCCCGCCCCGCACCGCGCGCAGGCTCTCCACATGCGACCCGGTGACGATGATGTCGCGAAAGAACGGCGCGCCGCGCGCCAGCGGCGCCACTGCGGCGCGAAGCAGGTTCATGCCGGAATTGCTGTCGCTGCCGTTGATCGCGCCGATGACGCGACCGCGCAGGTCCTCGAGGCTGCCGGCGGGATCACCGGCGCCGATCACGATGGCGCTGCGCATCCAGGCGCCCTCGCAGCCGGGCGCCCGGTAGCAAGGGGTCGCCACCAGCCGGACCCGGGCCCGCAGCGTGCCGACCAGCGGATAGCCGCAGGTCTGCGCCATCAAGAGGTCTGGGTCACGCCACAATGCGAGCAGCTCCGCCGGTTTCTCACGATGAGGCGGCAACCCCGCGAGGCCGGCGCTGGACAGCCGGCGCAGCAGCGCGTCGGCGAACGCATCGGTCGCCCAGGCGAGCTCCGGCAGATCGTACATCGGCAGGGCCAGGCGACGGGCCCGTATATCACGCAACAGCAGTGGACTTAATCCGAATAGCGACTTATCTAGGTGTTATTAGCTTCTTGCTAACTTACTCGAGAGATACTGCTGCACGCCAGGGGGAGGCGAACCGACATCATGAGCCTGTCCATCGTCAGTCGTGCCATCGTCCCCGGAGGTTCCAGGGTTAAAGCCGTGCCGAGCCGTGTGGAATGGCCGACGGTTGCGCTTGCCGCCGTGATCTATGGCGGCTGGCTGGCGCTGACGGCGATGCAGGGGGCGTTGCCCTGGTGGCTGCTGTTGCCGGCCGGCGCTTGGCTCACCGCCTGGCACATGTCGCTGCAGCACGAGGTGCTGCACGGCCATCCGACCCGCTGGACCTGGCTCAACGACCTGATCGGGTTCGTGCCGTTGAGCCTGTGGCTGCCCTATGCGCGCTATCGGGACGATCATCTCGGTCATCACCGCGACGCCAACCTCACCGACCCGATCGACGATCCGGAGAGCTACTACGTCACCAGCGGGGATTATCTGCGCCGCGGCCGCCCCGGCCGGGCCCTGCTTGCGGTCTGCAATACCCTGGCTGGCAGGGTGCTGGTCGGCCCGGCGCGGGGGATCGTCGGCTTCCTCGCCGCCGAGGGAGTGGCGCTGCGTGACCGTCCCGGGTTGACCCTGCGGATCTGGTTGCCGCACCTGGCGGCAGTCGCCTGCATCCTGCTGTGGCTGCATCTCGCCTGCCACATGTCACCGCTGCGCTACATCGCCTGCTTCGTCTATCCGGGTTACGCGCTGGCTCTCGTGCGATCGTTCGCCGAGCATCGCGCAGCGGAGGAGCATCGCCATCGCACCGCCATCGTCGAGAACACTCCGGTGATGGGGCTGCTGTTCCTGCACAACAACCTGCACGTGGTGCATCATCTGCGGCCCGCGCTTGCCTGGTACCGGATCCCGGCGTTCTATCGCTCGCGTCGCGAACGTCTTGTAAGGCTCAATGGTGGCCTGCTTTACAACGGCTATTTGGACGTTGCGCGGAGGTTCCTGCTGCGCAAGCACCACGAGGCACCGCATCCCGCCACCGGGCCCACGGGCGGCGCCCGGCCCAGGCAGGCACGCTGAAACGTACCCGACACCCGGAGCCCATAAGGTCTCCGGGTGTCGAGCGCCGCAGGCTACTGCTTGGCGGCGCCGGTGCTGCCGGTGACCTTGTCCTGGGTCTGGTCGGTGACGTGGGTCACGTCATGGCCGGCCGCGCTGACATCCTTGCCGGCACCGGAGATGGTGTTGCAGGCAGTCAGCCCAAGCAGACCCAGGCTCAGCGCAGCAGCGGCGAGCAGGCTTGATTTCTTGCAGTTCATACGAATTTGCTCCGGTTGATTACGACACGGATACAAAACGTCGCGGGAAACTGCCGGTTTCCATCCGAAGCCACGAGTGTGGCGCAAAAGCGGATCTGTTGCTTTTGCGCCATCCGGCGTCGGTGTCAGGCCGGAGCCAGCACGTGGATCACCCGGCTGGCGACGATCGCCTTCGTCTGGGCGCCGTAGGCCACCATGTGGGGCGACGCCGCATGCGCCCGCAGCGCATCCAGGCTGGCCCACTTCTCGACCACGATGAAGCTGTCGGCGCCGATCGGGGTCTGCATCGGACCGGCATCGGCCGCATCGATCACGGGGCTGTATTCGATGCAGCCATCCTCGGCGTGCACCGCGGGCATGTTGGCGCGGAACGCAGACAGCAGCCGGTCGCGCTGGCCGGGGTGGGCAGTGATGATGGCGAGGACCTGGATCATGGCGAAGCCTCCTGCAGCATGATCCGTTCGATCATGCGCTGGTTGTCGTTCCCTGCAGCATGATCCGATCGATCATGCTGCGGCTTGTCGTTCATGGACGGACGAAGCCGGGGTTCCTCAATCGGTGGTCTTCGGCCTGACCACGTGGTGGTGATGCAGCGGGCGATGCCTGCTCCTGGCATGCTCGACCAGCGGCGGTGCCGCGGGCGCCGGTGGCGGCGGCAGCGCCACGCCGGTCGCGTCGTCCGTCACGTCCACCACGAGGGCGGAGCGGGGCTTGCCACCCCCCGGCACCAGGCTCACCACGAACCGGTCCGGGCCGGCATAGGCGGTCTCCGCCGTGTAGGTCACGTAGGTCTTGTTGTTGAAGTTGTAGATGAAGGCCTTGCCGTGCGCCGGCAGGGTGCCGAGCACGAACGAGGCATACGAGCCACCGCCGCCAGGCTGGTCGATCGCCACGTCGCACAGGCCGTCGTCGCTGCGTGCCTTGATGGCGACGCTGCGATCGCCGCCGGCGCCGGTCACCGGGCCGATGCTGCAGGCGGCCGAGCGCTTGAGGTAGCCGAACGGATTGGGCGCGACCGCTTCCGGCGGAGGCGGCTTCTGCACGCAGCCAGCCAGCAGCCCGGCCGTCGTGAGACTCGCAAGGACGACACGCACACGCACTCGGCAGCTCCGCTCATGGCTGGCCGCCCGGCACCCATGCGGTGAGCCTGGGCGATTCGGGACGGGCAGATTGACGGGTCCGTGTAGATCAAGCGATGCGCCGGCGGAAGCCTTTGCACGCGCCGGCGGCAGGGGACGCTGTCGATTTGCTCGCGCAACGTGCCGCGGTCGGCGGGCACCGCAGCGGGGCAGTTGTAATTCTGCATCGTGTGCCCTCGGCACGAGTGGCGGGCCTGTCGCTCGCTGGCGGCGCCGGATGGCCGCTAGTATACTGTGATATCGCGACACCCCGCCCAGGTCTGGAATACCCGAATGTCCCCAAGCATTGGCCGCCGCCGCCCGATCACCCGCCTCGTGATGGGCCTGTCCGCCTGGGCGCTGCTGGCAGCGCCGGTGCTCCAAAGCCGGTCGGCGCTGGCCGCGACGCAGTGCGGCATGTCGCCGGCACGCGAGGCATTCGATGTCCAGGGCCTGAAGAGCGAGCTGATGGTGACCGCGCTCTCCTGCGGCGAGCAGGACCGCTACAACGCGTTCGTCGCCAAGTTCAAGCCGGCCCTGAACAACGAGGAGGATGCGCTGCGCCGCTACTTCGAGACCTCCTACGGCCGCTCGGCGCAGCGCGAGCATGACGACTACATCACCCAACTCGCCAACGTGCAGTCCGAGCGCGGCCTTGCCGCCGGAACCTCGTTCTGCCTCCAGCGGGTCAGCATGTTCGACGAGGTGCAGGCTCTCGACAACCCGGCCGACCTCGGCGGGTATGCGGAGGCCAAGGACATCGTTCAGCCGGCGACCTACGACACCTGCGCGGCGCCGGTCGCCGAACACCCGGTCCGCGAGCGCCACATACGCCGCGGCCGCTCCCGCCACAGCGCCTGATACCCGGCGCATGAAGCCGGCCTGTGTCGCCGTCCCCGGCGGTGCGGGTCAGCCGGCGGTGGGATCGGCCGGAACGGCCGCGGGCGTCGCGCTGTCGTAGCCACGACGCAGCAGGCGCGACCAGCGCTGCATCCAGTTCGCTTCTGCCTTGCTACCGCCATCCGCCTGTGGACGCACCAGCAGGGTTGCGCCCATCCAGCCGCTGGCATCGGCGCGGAACCAGCGCAGCTCGACAAGGGATTGCGGCACCGTCACATCCATCGCCTGGAGACGCTCGATCGCCCGGCGCTGGATGATGAACGGGCCTTTCCCCTCGGTGATCTCGCTCGTGCGCAGCGGCCGCATCACCCAGCATTCGTGCGCCGCCGACGCAGCCCCGGGATCGCTCTGCTGGCTGGCAAGTGCAGCCGGGTCGTAGCATGCGCCGCTCGGACGCGTCCCGTCATCGGGGGCGACGATCGGCGGCGGCGCCGTCAGGCTGAGCAGGCCGGTGATCTGACCGCCGCCGGTGCGTCCGAGCACGGTGGATTGGAGCGGATGCGGACCGCCGTCGCGCACCACCATGAGTTCGATCCAGTCACCCGCCGGCAACGGCACCTGTCGCCCGGCAAACTGGATGGTGCCATGCCGGGGCGGACCGAGCGGCGGTGCGGCCAGGGTCGCATAGTCCGGCGCCGGCGTGTCGGGAGGCGGGGCGAAATGCGGCAAGGCCCCGGACTGGCCGGCAGCAGCGCCGGCATGCGGATGCAACAGCGGCACGCCGAACAGCCGGGCGGTCTGCGCCTTCGACGCCGCACCGGCCACCGCGCCGGACCAGGCTGCGCTCAGCCGGGCCGGCATCGCGGGCGGGAACATCGCCGCCAGCGCCGTGCTGCCGACCGCCGCGAACAGGGCCAGCCGCCAGGACGGCGCGCGTCGCCAGAGCCGCCCGAATGCGGACACCCGGGTCCGCTCAGCCCAGCCGCTCGGCCGGCGCGCGCAGGTCGGCGCCGACCGCCTGCACCCCGTCCACGCCCTGCACCAGCTTGACCCGCGTAGCGCCCTGCTGGCGCGCCTCGATCAGCCCGTCGCTGACCATCTCCTCGATAGAGCGCACCAGGTCGCGCGCACTGGCGCCGTCGCCGAGCCGCGCCTGCTTCTGCATCACCTCGAACAGCAGCTCGGCGTCGATGCCGCCCGGTGCGATGTCCAGCCCGTAGCCGGCGATCATCGCCTCCATCTCAAGGGCCGCGACCCGCGCCACGTCGAGGCCCTCCAGCGAGCGGAACACGAAGATGCGGTCGATGCGGTTCAGCACCTCGGGTGCGAAGCCCGCCTGGCGGAGTGCGACCACCGAGGCGCCGCGCAGGGCTTCCGCGTCGCCTGCGTGGCGGATCGCGATCTCGCTCAGCACGTCGGTGGCGATGTTGGACGTCAGCATGAAGATCGCCCGCGTGGTCGAGACCTGGGCGCCGTTCGAGGCCTCGCTCACATGGCCGTCGTTCCAGGCGCTGAGGAACTTCTTGAAGACGTCGGGGTGCGCCTTCTCGATCTCGTCGAGCAGCACCACGCTGTCCGGCGTCTCCTTCAGGCCACCGGTCAGCTTGCCGTAGCTGTCGGAGCCGACATAGCCCTTCGGCGAGCCGAACAGCTGCGTCGCCGCGTGCGGGCTGCTGAACTGGGTCATGTCGAAATGCAGCAGCTTGCGGTTCAGCGCCAGCGCCAGCCGCTTGCTGAGGTAGGTCTTGCCGGTGCCGGGCGGACCCGCCAGCAGGAACACGCCGACCGGCTTGCCGCGCGTCTGCAGGGCGAGCCGGCGGCGCAGGGTGGAGGCGATGTCCTCGCAGACCTGGTCCTGCCCGATCACCTGCGCCCGCAGCGTCTCGGTCAGTGCCGAGGCATCGATGAAGGTGGCCTTCTCCTGCTTCGACAGCAGCTGCTCGAGCGCCTCGCGATTGGTCAGCCGTGCCAGGACATCCATGATCCACCCCTGCCGCTTGCCGTTCGCCGCATCCGCCTGCGCCCTGAGGCTGCGCGGCCGGTCGCCGAGGCGCCACTCATACACCAGCCCTGCCAGCACCAGCGTCCACGTCGACGCCGCGATGCCGGTGTAGAACCAGCCGATCCGTCCCAGCCAGGCCAGCATAGCACCCGGCGACAGGTGCAGCTGCATGGCGATCTGCACCGTCGCCAGCGTCAGGAACGCCAGCATCATCAACGGCATCAGCCGGGTTGCCGCAGGCAGCAGGCCCTTCATTGCACCACCACCCCGATGTTGAGCGCCTGGCCTGGCCCGACCGGCTCCAGTTCCAGCGGGCCGGTGGCGGTCACCGCTCCCATGTGCACGTCGCTGCGCGCCGAGGCGCCGACCGGCTGCAACGAGACGATCCCGGCGCGATCGATCGGCAGCGTCACCAGCACCGGCGCATGGCCCAGCGCCACCGTCTGGGTCAGGCCACCGGCGGTCACCTGCACCGTCGAGCCGCCGCCGATATCGAACAGCGGCAGACGCACCAGCCGCAGCCGCCGGCGCTGCGCTGCCTGGATCAACGCGTCCTGCTGCACCGCCGGCAGGCCGAGCGCGACAACCGCCGCCTGCATGTCGGACGCCGGCAGCGCCTGCGCCTCGACCAGTCCGTGGATGGCGTTGGGGCCGTTCGGATCCTGCACCTGCGAGGTGGCGCCGGCCGGTCCGAGCCCGAGCCCAGGCGCCAGCGCGGCGATCTGCGGCTCGAAGCGCAGCGTGACGCCCGCCACCACGATCAGCGCCAGCAATCCATAGAGAAAGCGCTGGCCGCCACCCGAAGCCTGCTCGGGCATCGGGCTCGGCGGCAGGCTCCGCATCCTGGCGGCTTGCAGATCGGGCACATCCGGTTTCGCCATGCCGGGATGATCGCAAAGCAGCCCAGGCACCGCAACGGCCACGGCTCCGCGGTTACCGCTTCTTACAGAGGAGGCTGTAGTCGTGCTCAGCCGGACGCCGTCCGCGTCTCGCCCTGCTTGCCACCCTTGTTCTGCAAGACATGCACCTTCTGGCCGTCCTCCAGTTCCGATGGGGGGTTGATCACCAGCTTCTCGCCTCCCCCGAGCCCGTGCACCACCTCGGCCTCCTCGCCGAGATCGCGTGTCAGGCTGATCGGCGTCAGCTTGACGGTGCCATCATCCTGCAGCACCGCGACCCGAAGGCTGGAGCTGTCGAAGATCAGCGCGGAGTCCGGGATCATCACCACCGCTTCCGGCCGCTCGAGATGGAACATCATGTTCACGAAGAGGCCGGCGGTCAGCATCCCGTCCGGGTTGGGGATGTCGACCTCGACCAGCAGCGAGCGCGAGTTCTGCGCCAGCGACATGGAGGTGCGGGTGATGGTGCCGGTGAACACCTGGTTCGGCAGCTCCGGCACCCTGATCTCGGCCTTCACCCCGTCATGCATGCCGGGAAACTGGCTCTGCGGAACATAGACCTGGCAGCGCAGGACATCGTCGCGGTCGATATGCAGCAGCGGGGTTCCGGAACTGGAGTCGCTCTGCACAAGGTCGCCGATATCGACCTGTCGTGTGGTGATCACGCCGTCGAACGGCGCCACCACCCGCTCGAAGCCGGTGAGCGACACCAGCCGGTCGATGGTCGCCTGCTGGGCACGGATGTTGGCGGCCGCCACCCCGATGCCAGCCTGCGCACTGGCGACGCTCTTCACCGACACGTCGGTGTTGGTGGTCTGGGTGTCGGCGTTCTGCCGCGTGTCCCAGCCCTGGCTGGCGAGCGTGGTGGCGCGGTACTTGTTCAGCTTGGCGAGCTTGGTGTTGGACTGCGCCTGGTCGAGCGAGGCCTGCGCCTGGAGCAGCGCCGCCTCGAGCTGGCCAAGCTGGGCACGCGCCTGGGCGAGCTGCGCATCGAGGTCGGGTGCCGCGATACGCAGCAGCAGGTCGCCCTTGTGCACCTTGCTACCGATATCGACCCGCCGTTCGGCGATGTAGCCGGTCGCCCGCGCATAGAGGTCGGCGGAGTCATAGGCGACGGTCTGCCCGGGCAGGTTGATCGGGTGGTTGTTCACCGTGCGTTTCGCCACCGCGACATGCACGTCGGGAACGAAATTGACCTCGGCGTGCTGGGTGTCGTCGGCGGCGCGCGACTGCTGCCAGTGGTTGAAACCGCCCCAGCCGATCAGCAGCGCCAGCGGCACCGCTACCCAGAGAGCCTGCACGGGACGCATCAGATGTAGTCCTCCGGATCGCGGACGGGCTTGGAACGCAGCAGCGTGTAGAGGAACGGCACGAACAGCAATGTCGAGACGGTGCCGACGGAGATGCCGCCGATCACCGCACGGGCGAGGGCTGCATTCTGCTCACCGCCCTGGCCGAGATCGAGTGCCATCGGGATCAGGCCGACCACCATCGCGCCCGCAGTCATCAGCACCGGCCGCAACCGGGTTTCGCCGGCCATCTGCGCCGCCTCGGCGGCCGAGCAGCCGGTCTCGATGCGGTGCTCGCGGGCGAACGTCACCAGCAGGATCGAGTTCGCCGATGCCACGCCGACGCTCATGATGGCGCCCATCATGGAGGCGATCGAGAAGGTGGTGTGGGTGATGAACAGGCTGAGGATGATGCCGCAGAACACCAGCGGCAGCGCGCACAGAACCACGAACGGATCGCCCCAGTCCTGGTAGTTCAGCACCATCAGCAGGTAGACCGCGATCACCGCCACAAGCAGCCCGATCTCGATGTGCGAGAAGGCGCTGTCCATGCTCTGGATCTGGCCGCGTATCAGGATGCGGTCGGGCGGCTTGAGATGGTGCTGCTCGTCCGCCACCACATGGCGGATGGCGGCTGCCGCGCTGCCGAGATCGCGGTCCTGCACCGCCGCATAGACGTCGTAGCTCGGCTCCGTGTTCACGTGGCTCAACACCGACTGCTCGGTCTGTCGGTGGAAGGTGGCGACGTTGGTCATCAGGCTGACCTGCTGCGCGACCTGGGTGTTGTTGCTGGAACTGGACTGGATCGGCAGCGCCTCGACCGCATCAAGGGTCGATTGCCGGTATTCCGGCGCCTGCACCCAGAGCTGCCACGGGATGCCTGTCTTCGGATCGGTCCAGAAGTTCGGAGCTACCTGGAACGAGCCGGACAGGGTGATGTTGACCTGATTGGCGACATCCTGCTCGGTCAGGCCGAGTTCGGAGGCGCGCTGGCGGTCGATGTCGGCGAAGAACTCGGGTGCGTCGGTGATCTGCTGGATATGCACGTCGACCAGCCCGGGCAGCGTCGCGAGCTTGCGCGCGATGCGCTTTGCCGAGGCGAGGTCGGCGATCTGGTGCCGGCCGTGCACCTGCACGTCGATCTGGGAGGGCACCCCGAAATCCAGGATCTGGGTAATCATGTCGGCCGGCTGGAAGTAGAACAGCGCGTCCGGATAGCGGCGGCGCAGCTCCTGCCGCAGCGTTCGCGTCACCGCTACCGCGGACACGCCGTTCTTCAGCGTCGCCAGGATCTGGCCATCATAATAGGCGACGAAGGTGCCGTCGTCGAAGGCAAGATTATAGTTCAGCGACGGCAGGCCGATATTGTCGACCACGACGGCCACGTTGTTCTTGCCGGCGACATCCCGGATGGCCTGCTCGGTGCCGGCGAACAGCTTGGCGGTATCCTCGATTCGCAGGCCAGGACGCGCCCGCACATGCAGCGCGATCTGGCCGGAATTGATCTGCGGGAAGTAGTCCTGGCCGATGAACGGGAACAGGCAGCCGCCGAGCAGCAGCACGCAGCCCGCGATCAGGCCGGTCGCCAGCCGGCGCCGCAGCGCGATTTCGAGCAGTGCGGCATAGCCCTTGTGGAAGCGGTCGAAGCGCCGCTCGAAGCCGCCATGGATGCGGGCGAACAGGCCGGGCTTCTTCCCCTCCTTATCGCTCCCGTCACCGGCGTCCCGCTTCGCCTCCTCTTTGCGTCCGTGCTCGGGTGCGACCAGCACGTCGATCAGGATCGGCACCAGCGTGCGCGAGAGCAGGTATGAGGCGAGCATGGCGAACACCACCGCGAGCGCCTGCGGGGTGAAGATGTATTTCGGGGCGCCAACCAGGAACAGCACCGAGACGAAGGCCGAGCAGATCGACAGCGTCGAAATCAGCGTCGGCTTGGCGATGCTGGCGCCGCCCTCCACCACGCTCTCGCGGAATCCCTTGCCGCTTTCCAGCACCCGGTAGGTGTTCTCGATCGCCACCGTCGCGTCGTCGACCAGGATGCCGACGGCGAGCGCGAGGCCGCCCAGGGTCATCACGTTCATGGTCTCGCCGATGGCCGCGCACACCGCGAGCGAGGTCAGGATGGCGAGCGGGATCGACACCAGTATCACCAGGGTGGCGCGCCAGGAGCCGAGGAACAGCAAGATCATCAGCCCGGTCAGGGCGGCGGCGATGCAGCCCTCCTGCACCACCTCGCTGATCGCATCGGAGACGAACACCGACTGGTCGAAAAGCGAGACGATGTGGATGTCCTTCGGCGCCGAGGCCAGGATGCTAGGCATCATCGACTTGACCGCGTTCACCACGTTCAGCGTCGAGCTGGTGCCGTTCTTCAGTACCGGCAGCAGTAGTCCCAGCGCGCCGTTCACATGCACCATGTTCTGCTGCGGCGGACCGCCGGCGCGGGCGTAGCCGACATCGCGCAGCAAGATCGGCGTGCCGTTGACCACCTTCAGCGGCATCGAGTTCAGCCGGTCGAGAACGTTCGGCAGCGTGTTCATCCGCACGATGAACTGGGTGGAGCCGAACTTGGCGAGGCCCGACGGCAGCGTCAGGCTCTGCGCGTTGATCGCGGTCACCACATCCATCGGGGTCATGCCGCGGGCGGCCAGCGCGTGCGGGTCGATGTCGATCTGCACCTGCTGCGGCACGCCGCCATATGGCGGCGGCAGGGTCGAACCCGGCGTCGTCTGCAGCGTCGATCGCAGCCGGAAGCGCATGTAGTTGTAGACGTCGGCCTGGCTCTCGACCTCGGAGGTTGCCGCGATCTGGATCACCGGCACGGAGGACGCCGAGAATTGCAGGATGATCGGCGGCTGGATGCCGTTCGGCAGCTGGCCACGGATCGAGTTCATCGCCGCGGTGACCTGGGTGAGCGCCAGGCTGATATCGGTGCCGGGCTGGAAATAGACCTTGGTCAGGGTGGTGCCCTGCAGGGTCGTGCTCTCCATGTCCTGGATGCCGGTGACGTTGTTGCTCAGCGCCAGCTCGGAATAGCTGGTGACCTGGTTCTGCATGTCCGGCGTGTCGAGCCCGGTATAGGTCCAGATGATGCTGACCACCGGGATATTGACGGACGGCAGCACGTCCTTCGGCATCAGCACGGCGGCGCCGCCACCGGCCAGCAGGATCAGGATCGACATCACATAGAAGGTCACCCGGTATTTCAGGGCGAACATGACCAGCTTCACGAGGCAGGGATCTCCGGCGGACCGATGACAGAGCGCTGGTCGGACAAAATGGTTCGGGCAGTCGGACGATCCCAGGGTCCTGGCATGTATCGAATCGATACGGAGGCGCTGCTGACGGTCCTGTCACGCCCGCATTGACAGGGCGGGGCGATCCGGGGCCTTGGACAGCAACTGCTTGACCATCGGGCCCCTGGCAAAGCAAGAACACAGCATGAACGACCTGTTTCCACGCAAGACCGCAGGCGCTGCCTCGCGACCCGCCCCAGGCGCGTCGAAGGCTTCCAGGGCGTCGGGCAAGGGCGCTTCCCCGGCGGCCTCGAACGGCGGCTACGATGCACGCGACATCGAGGTGCTGGAGGGACTCGAGCCGGTGCGGCGCCGGCCCGGCATGTACATCGGCGGTACCGACGAGACCGCCCTGCACCACCTGGCCGCCGAGATCCTCGACAACGCCATGGACGAGGCGGTGGCGGGACATGCCAGCCTGATCGAGTTCACCCTGGAGGCCGACGGAAGGGTCACGGTACGCGACAACGGACGCGGCATCCCGGTCGACCGGCACCCCAAGTTCAAGGAGCTGTCGGCGCTCGAGGTGATCTTCACCACGCTGCATTCCGGCGGCAAGTTCTCCGGCAAGGCGTACGAGACCTCCGGCGGCCTGCATGGCGTCGGCTCCTCGGTGGTCAATGCGCTGTCCTCGTCCCTCGAGGTCGAGGTGGCGCGTGACCGGGCGGTCTGGCGACAGGCCTACGAGCGCGGCCGGCCGCTCGGGCGACTGGAGAAGGTCGGCGCCACCCAGAACCGGCGCGGCACCCAGATCCGCTTCCTCCCGGACGAGCAGATCTTCGGACCGCTGCAGTTCAATCCGAAGACCTTGTATCGGCTGTGCCGTTCGAAGGCGTTCCTGTTCCGCGGCGTCACCCTGCAATGGCGCTGCGACGCCGCACTGCTGAAGGGCGCCAGCAGCGACGTGCCGGAAGAGGCACTGCTGCATTTCCCCGGCGGCCTCGCCGACAGCCTGCGAGACGAACTGGGCGAGCCGGCCCGCCTGCTGGCCGAGCTGTGGTCCGGCGAGGCCGCCCTGCCCGCTGCACCGGACGGCAAGTCGACCGGCCGGCTGGAATGGGCGATCGCCTGGCTGGAGAGCGGCGAGGCGGCGCTCGCCTCGTTCTGCAACACCATCCCGACGCCGCAGGGCGGCACCCACGAGACCGGCTTCCGCAACGCCCTGCTGCGCGGCCTGCGCAATTGGGGCGAGCACCGCCACAACAAGCGCGCGCAGCAGGTGACGGCCGAGGACCTGCTCGGCTCGGTCGCCGCCAAGCTCTCGGTGTTCATCCGCGAGCCGCACTTCCAGGGCCAGACCAAGGAGAAGCTGACCAGCGCCGAAGCGACGAGGCTGGTCGAGACCGCGCTGCGCGATCGCTTCGACCACTGGCTGTCCGGCCATCCGGCGCAGGCCGACAACCTGCTCGCCTTCATCATCGAGCGCGCCGAGGAGCGGCTGCGCCGGCGCGAGATGAAGGACACGCCGCGCAAATCGGCGACCAGGCGGCTGCGCCTGCCCGGCAAGCTCACCGACTGCACCCGTGAGAACGCCGCCGAGACCGAGATCTTCCTGGTCGAGGGCGACAGCGCCGGCGGCTCGGCCAAGCAGGCGCGCAACCGCGAGACCCAGGCGGTGCTGCCGTTGCGCGGCAAGATCCTCAATGTCGCGAGCGCCTCCACCGAGAAGCTGCGCCAGAACCAGGAGCTGCGCGACCTGGTTGAGGCGCTCGGCTGCGGCGTCGGCGAGCGCGCCGAGATGGCCCGCCTGCGCTACGGCCGGGTCATCATCATGACCGACGCCGACGTGGACGGGGCGCACATCGCCTCTCTGCTGATGACCTTCTTCTACCGCGAGTTGCCGGAGCTGATCCGTGGCGGCCACCTGTACCTGGCGCAGCCGCCACTGTACCGGCTCACCCAGGGGGCGAAGACGATCTACGCGATGGATGACCGCGACCGCGAGCGCAAGCTGAAGTCGTCGTTCAAGCCGAATGCCAAGGTCGAGGTCAGCCGCTTCAAGGGCCTGGGCGAGATGCCACCCGCCGACCTCAAGGCCACCACGATGGACCCGGCGCGGCGCACCCTGCTCAAGGTAGTGGCCGCCCCGGAGGACCGCGCCGAAACCAGCACCATGGTCGAGAGCCTGATGGGCCGGCGGCCGGAGCTGCGCTTCCAGTTCATCCAGGACCACGCGCGCGGGGTCGAGCTGCTGGACGTGTAGCGGACTGCCGGGCTGCGCCCCCAACGCAGGGATCGACACACGAGCCTGATCGAGGTGCCACTCCGTATCAGCATCGCGCAGAATCTGATTGATTCTGCAACGATTATTCAGGCATCAAGCTCCCGGTTAAAAGACTGGGAATGCAATGACGATCACTGTCACCTTGGGCCCGGTTTCGGCACCTACAGCGTGACCTACGACCTCTCCGGCAGCCCGATCGAGGTCGACAGCATCGTCGCGGTGTCCGAGGCAGGCACATACACCGAGGCCGCCACCTATGTCGGGGGCTCGCTGGGGTTCGGAACGAACGACGGCACCGGCACCAGCGGCAACGAAACCTCGGCCTCCACCGACATTGCATTCACCAACAGCGGTGGCGCCGACAGCGCACCGACGCTCGGCATCGATACGCCGGCGATGACCCCGACCGTCGGCAGCACCGGACCGGCCCAGACGGTCGATGCGGGGCTGACCCTGACGGGCGACGCAGCCCTGACTTCATCGGCGGCAGCGGGACCTCGACGGTCTCGGGCGGTGCCGGCAACGATACCGTCTGGAGCGGCACCGGAACGATGACCGCCCAGCTCGGCAACGGAAACGACACCACCATCCTGCAGTCGGGCACCGCCGCGGTGTTCGGCGGCGCCGGCGTCGACCTCTACGACGTCGTCGACGGAGATGCCGGCGGGCACGACGTCATCTCCGGCTTCAAGACCGGGACGGACACCATCGCACTGTATGGCTATGCCGCGCCGGCGACGGTGACCGTGGCTGGCGGCAATACCGTTCTCGGCCTCTCGGACGGGACGTCGATCACGCTGGCCGGCATCACCCATCCCGGTGCGGGCTCGGTCGTCTGACCTGAACACGAACCGACTTAATTCTTGAGTGTAACGATTTTCTAATGCAACATTCATACTTGCTCATGTTGCTTTGGGTGCGTCGATGGAGGTTTTCCATGCCCGGCCCCGGCCGGGCATGATCGTAGCGTACAGCCTGGCGGTTCTGGCGCTCGGCGGTGCTGCGCGGGCCCAGGATAGCGCGAGGCTGCTGGCGACCTCGGGCGTCAGCGAGGTCGAGGGCGCCGGCGGTGGCGGCCTCGCCACTTGGGCGCTGATCACCGGCTACGGCTCCCGCGACGCCATCGGCGCCAACATGCACGGCACCTTCGTCGGACTGTCGGATTTCGGCCTGGGCTCGGTTGGCGCCAGCGTCGGGCTGTACGACCGGCTCGAGCTCTCCTATGCGCATGACTGGTTCGACACCTCGGCCGCCGGTGGCAGGCTGGGGCTGGGCCGCGGCTACCAGTTCAACCTCGACGTCGCCGGCGCCAAGCTGCGGCTGCTCGGAAACGCGGTCTACGACCAGGATACGTGGCTGCCGGAGATCTCGGTCGGCACCCAGTTCAAGGCCGCCGATAGCCACGCGGTGCTCAAGGCGATCGGCGCAGGCAGTCCCGACGGCGTCGATTTCTACGTGGCCGCCACCAAGCTGTTCCTGGCGCAGAGCCTGCTGGTGAACGCAACCGTACGTGCCACCAAGGCCAACCAGTTCGGCATCCTCGGTTTCGGCGGCGACCGCGACGATGGCTACAGCGCCGAGTTCGAGGGGTCCGCAGCGCTGCTGCTGACCCGCCGGCTCGCGATCGGCGCCGAATTCCGCACCAGGCCGGACAACCTGGCCTTCGCGCACGAGGGCGACGCCTACGACCTGTTCGGCGCCTTCTTTCTCAACAAGCACCTCTCGGCGACGCTGGCCTACGTCGATCTCGGCGCGATTGCGCGGCAGGGCGACCAGAAGGGCTACTACATCTCCCTGCAGGCCGGATTCTGATGGCGACGTGCATGCGTCACCTGCTGCTGACTGCAGCCATCCTCGGCATCGCGGGGGCTGTGCCGGGCCGCTGCGACGGCTCGCTCTACGAGCAGCTCGGCGGCAGCGCCGGCATACACCGCATCGTCGACGCGACCCTGAGGCGCTACTTCACCGACCCGCGGCTGCACGACGATTTCGACAACGTCAACCAGGCCTGGCTGCAGCCGCGCTTCGAGACCTTCATCTGCCACGTGACGGACGGGCCGTGCCGGTACCGGGGTCGATCGATGGCCGCGTCGCACCGCGGCCTGCATATCGACCAGGCGCGCTTCAACGCGGTTGTCGAGGACCTGCAGGACGGCATGGACGAGGCCGGGCTGCCGTTCCGCCTGCAGAACCGCCTGCTTGCACGGCTGGCGCCGATGGAGCGCGACATTGTCACGCGCTAGGCGCCTGCTGCGGCAATGGGGCCCGCTGCTGCTGCTCGCAGCCACCGTCCGGCATGGCTGGGCCGCCGGACCGCCGGCGCCACCACCGGCGGCGGCGGTCCAGCCGGGGGAGGTCGTGGTGACGCAGCGGAACCGGGCCTTCGACCGGCGGACTGTGCAGATCCCGGCGGGCGGCACGATCCGGTTCGATAACCAGGACGATTTCGACCACCAGGTCTTCGTGGACGCGCCGGCGATGTCCTACGAGTCGGAGGAGCAGCCGCCCGGCCACACCCTGAGGGTGGCGTTCCCGCACCCTGGCCAGTTCGACGTGCAGTGCCGCATCCATCCCAAGATGCACCTGCAGGTGGACGTCAAGTAGATGCCGATCCGCGCCAAGATACTGTCGGGCTGCCTGGCGCTGACCCTGCTGACCGCCCTGCTCGGCATCTTCGCCGAGCGTGCCGAGCGTCGGCTGGGCACCGTCGCCTTCGACATCTACGACAACGCCTTCATGTCGGTGAGCTACCTGCGCGAGGCGCAGCTCGACTTCGCCGCACTGACGGCTGGCCACGCCGCCGCCGGAACGAGTGCCGCGGCCACGGCTGCCGGCGGACGCGGGGTGACGGAGATCGCCCAGGAAGTGCTGGACGATCTCGACGTCGTGCAGGCGCGTGCGATGTCGCCTGCCGGTCGCCAGGAGGCCGGGGCGCTACGCCTTCGCATCGACCGCCTGTTGCCGCGCCTCGCCCAGGATCCTGCCGGCGCCGTGCAGGTGGGGAAGGCCTTCGACCACCTGGTCGAGACCTTTGCCGGCGACGGCTTCAGCTATCGCCGCAACGCCGGCCGTATGGTGGCCTCGCAGCGACGGCAGACCTGGACGGCGTTGGCCCTGAGCCTCGCTGCGGCGCTGGCGATCACCGTCCTCATCACCCGGCTGATCGTCCCGCCGCTGTGGCGCGCTGTGCGTATCGCGGAAGCCATCGCAGGCGGGCGGCTGGACAATCCGATCGAGGCGACCGGACGGGACGAGACCGCCAGCCTGTTGCGGGCACTGTCGGCGATGCAGGCGAGCATCGCGTCCGGCATGCGGCGCATCCAGGCGCTGATGGACCAGCAGCGGGCGAGCCATGCCGGCGAGATCGCCGCCCAGCACGCGCAGATGCAGGCCGCGCTCGCCAACATGAACCAGGGCCTGTGCCTGTTCGCCGCCGACGGCACCCTGAGCGTGGCGAATGCGCGCTTCGCCGAGATGTTCGGCGAACCCGTGCTAGGCGGGACGTGCGACCAGGTACTGCGCGCCGCCGGGCTGGACGCCCTGATCGACAACGCGCGCGAGGGCAAGCTGGAGGTATTCTCCTGCGAACTCGCCGATGGCCGCCATCTGGCAGTGTCCCAGCATCCGATCGCCGGTGGCGGCTGGGTGGCCACCTACGAGGATGTCAGCGAGCGGCGGGCTACCGAGCTGCGTCTGGCCCACATGGCGCGGCATGACCTGCTGACCGGCCTGCCGAACCGGCTGATGTTCGAGGAGCATCTGCGCGAGGCGCTGGCGGGTCTTGGCCCGATGGATGGTGTGGCCGTGCTGTGCCTCGATCTCGACCGCTTCAAGCTGGTCAACGACACGCTCGGGCACGGCATCGGCGACGGGCTGCTCAAGCTGGTCGCGGCGCGGCTGCGCGGCTGCGTGCGCGAGGAGGATCTGGTCGTACGGCTTGGAGGCGACGAGTTCGCGATCATCCAGGTCTCGCGCGGGCAGGAGCTCAAGGGACCGGCCCTGCTGGCGCCCAGGATCATGGAGCAGCCGCAGGAAGTCACGATGCTGGCGCAACGGGCGATCGAGACGCTGTCGCAGCCGTTCGAGGTCGAGCAGCACCAGATCGCGATCGGCTGCAGCGTCGGCATCGCGCTCTCCAGCGACAGCAGCCTGTCCGACGGCGGCCAGGGCATGAACTGGCTGCCGGATCCGCAGACGCTGCTCAAGGGCGCCGACCTCGCGCTGTATCGCGCCAAGGCGGACGGACGCGGCAACTTCCAGTTCTTCGCCCGCGAGATGGATACCCGCATGCAGGCGCGCCGCCGGCTCGAGCAGGATCTGCGCCTTGCGGTCAGGACCGGGCAGTTCGAGCTGTACTACCAGCCGCTGATGGAGAGTGGCGCCGGGCTGTCCGGCTTCGAGGCGCTGCTGCGCTGGAACCATCCGGAGCGCGGACTGATCAGCCCGACCGAATTCATCCCGCTCGCCGAGGAGGTCGGCCTGATCTCGGCGATCGGCCGATGGGCGATGCAGCGGGCCTGCGCCGATGCGGCATCGTGGCCGTCGAACCTGAAGGTCGCGGTCAACCTTTCGCCGCTGCAGTTCCGGCCGGGCCTGGCCGCCGAGGTTGCCGAGGCGCTGCAGGCGTGCGGCCTGCCGGCAAGCCGGCTCGAGCTGGAGATCACCGAGAGCGTGCTGCTGCAGGACGACGACGCGGTGCTGGCGATCCTGCACCGCATACGGGCCCTTGGCGTGCGGATCGCGATGGACGATTTCGGCACCGGCTACTCGTCGCTGGGCTACCTGCGCCGCTTCCCGTTCGACAAGATCAAGATCGACCAGTCCTTCGTGCGTGGCATGACCGAGCAGGCCGACTGCCTGGCGATCGTCCGCGCGGTGATAGGGCTGGGCCGCTCGCTCGGCATTGCCATCCACGCCGAGGGGGTCGAGACCGCGGCGCAGCACCAGGCGCTGCTGCGGGAAGGCTGCGACGAGCTGCAGGGCTATTTGTTCAGCCGGCCACGCCCGGCCAGCGAGATCGCCGGCATGGTGCAGCGTCTCGGCATCGGGATACTCCCCGGGCAGCACGAGGAACCTGCGAGCCGGCTGGCGGTCTAGCCGGCCTCGGGCGCGCCAAATTCAGAGCAGTCCTGATAAATCAGGGCGACAAGCGCTGCAGTTGAGATTTATAATGAAAATCTAACATGCGGGCGCAGTGTCGGATGACGTGGTTCCGGGGTCTGGAGGGCGTTCGCGCCTGGCTCGCGCTGGCGGTGCTGGTCGAGCATGTGGTGGGTCTTACCGCCCTCCCCGATCATCATCCGGCAACCCGGCAACTGGTGCATGCCGGCGACAGCGCGGTCAGCGTGTTCATCGTCATCAGCGGCTTCGTGATCACCCACATGATCCTGGCGCGCCACGAGCCCTACCCGCTCTACCTGGCGCGCCGCCTGCTCCGCCTCTATCCGGTCTATGCCGTCTGCCTGTTGCTCGGACTGGTCAGCACGCTGCTGCTGAACCGCATCATGCCGCTGCAGCCCTGGGGTGCGGCGATCCCGTTCACGCAGGCGATGGCGCGCGCCCGTGCCAGCCTTGCCGGCAATGGCCTCCCGCTGCACCTGGCGCTGCATCTGAGCCTGCTGCACGGCCTGGTTCCGGACAACCTGCTGTTCCGTGCCCAGCTCGCCCTGCTGACGCCGGCCTGGAGCCTGTCACTGGAATGGCAGTTCTACCTGCTGGCGCCGCTGGTTGTGCTGGCGCTGCGCCGGCCCGACACCACCCTTCTCGTCACCGCGATCGCCCTCGGCCTCTATCTGCTCGCCCGCAAGGGAGTGCCGGGGCCATACCTGATGCCGAGCCTGCTGCCGGCCAGCGCCTTGCCGTTCGCGCTCGGCATCGCGACCCGGCTGATCCTGCCCGGCGTGCCCACGCGCCGGAGCCTGCCGCTCTCGCTGCCGCTGCTGCTCGCGGTAGCGCTGCACACCCTGGCTCCCGGCCAGGGCTACCTCGTCGTCTGGGCCGTGCTGGTGCTGTACATGACGACGCAGAGCCCTATCGATCCGCTCAGCCGCATCGCCTTCCGGCTGCTGCATGCCGGCCTCGACAGCCGGGTCGCGCTCTGGGCCGGCCGGCGTTCGTACTGCGTCTACCTGCTGCATTTCCCGATCCTGCAGCTGCTGCTCTGCGCGGCGGGGGCCTGGCATCTCGGCTACTGGATGACGGTCGCGACACTGGCCATCGCCGGGCTGCCGCTGACCCTGCTCGGCGCCGACCTGCTGCACCGCCATGTCGAGCAGCCTGGCATCACGCTCGGCCGTACGCTCGCAGCGCGCTGGCACCAGGCGACACCCGCCCCGGCATCGACCCGGCTGACGCGCGCATCCCGACCCAATCTGGTGACCTGATCTACACCGGGAGACGGGCAGGCGCCGGAAGGACCGTCCGCGCGGCCGATCCGCGCGTGCGGCCTGCAGCATGCTGGACGTTGTCGCCCTCCTTCGAAGCCAACGGTATCGCCAGGAAGAATCAGCAGCCGGTCAGCAGGCGCGCAGAACGATGCTCAGCCGTCGATCGGGTTGCCGCGCGCGAACTGCGCCAGCCTGGTCACCTGGTTGTCGGTGAGCGCCGAGACGAAGTCGTTGATCCGCCGGTAGTGCTCCTCGATGCCGAAGCCGTGGCTCGGCGCCTGGTCCTCCATCAACTGCAGGATGCGGTTGGAGCGATAGGAGAGCGAGGCCGGGCTGCTGCTCGCCACCTGCTCGCGCGCTGCCTCGGAACAGGTGGCGAGCAGCGTGGCGACCGCCGAATAGGCGCCGATCTCCACCTCGGTCTTGCGGGAATGGCGGAAGATCTCGTCGCGGGCGAGCTGCTTGGCCTGGGCAATGCCGTCGCGCAGCCTGGCCGGGCCGGCCTCGACCAGGGTGCCGGCGAACTCCCCGGCCAGGATCGCATCGTACTGCGCGAAGAAGATCGCGGTGCACTCGGCGACCAACCCGTCGATCGCCTTGCCGCGCAGCCAGCGTATGCGCTGGCGCTCGCCATGTCCGGTGCGTCCGGCGTGGAATTCGGCCCGCAGGTCGTCGTCGAGCAGGTCGGTGAACACCGCGATCACCTCGGCGGGCCGCAGGATCTCCATCTCCATGCCGTCCTCGATATCGACGATGGCGTAGCAGATGTCGTCCGCTGCCTCGACGAGATAGGCCAGCGGATGCCTTGCATACACGCCGGACGCGACCTCGGGGATCCCCATCGCGTCGAAGATGTCCCGCATCAGCCGGAACTCGCTCTCGTAGCAGCTGTACTTGCCGTGCCGCGCGGCGGCGGCAGGCGCGGTCGAGCACCAGGGATATTTGACGAAGGTCGCCAGCGTGGCGCTGGTCAGCCGGATGCCGACGATGTCGTGCAGGCTGGTCAGCATGCGGAAGCCCTGCGCGTTGCCCTCGAAGGTGCACAGGTCCTGCACGCAATGCGCGCTGAAGCCGTCGAAGAAGCTGGCCGGCTGCCGGCTGTACCAGTCGCGGATGGCATATTCGCCAGCGTGGCCGAAGGGCGGATTGCCGATATCGTGCGCAAGGCAGGCAGCCTGCACGATGGCGCCGATATCGGCCGTCTGCACACGCGGCGGCAGTTCGCCACGCGCCTCTAGTTCGCGGCCGACCAGCTCGCCCAGGCTGCGGCCGACGCAGGAGACCTCAAGGCTGTGCGTGAGGCGGTTATGGACCTTGTCGTTGCGCGGCAGCGGATGCACCTGGGTCTTGCGCCCGAGCATGCGGAACGGCTCCGAGAAGATCAGCCGGTCATGATCCTTCTGGAATTCCGAGCGTCCCAGCCGGGCGCCAACCCGCTCGGGCTTGGCGGGCCGGCTGTCGTCGAGCAGGCGCTGCCAGTCCATCAACGGGACACGTCCATAATGCGACACTCCCCTCCTGCCTGCCCGGACTGTACAGTGTCGCACCGCGCAGACCCGGACAAGCGGCGAGAGAGCCCCGCGCCTGCCGCGTCGGTATGGTGGCGCCCGCCCAGGCCGCCGGAGACTCTCCCGGGTCGAGACCCTACAGCGCGTCCATCGTCGTGTAGTCGGTGTAGCCCTCGTCGCCCTGGCTATACCAGGTCGCCTGCACGTCCTTGTTGAGCGGCGCCTTCAGGCGGATGCGGGCCGGCAGGTCGGGATTGGCCAGGAAGGTGCGGCCGAAGGCGATCGCATCGGCGCGACCCTCGTCGAGCGCCGCCTGCCCGGTCCCGCCGTCGTAGTCGGCATTCAGCACCAGCGGGCCACCGAACGCGCGCTGCATCGCGGGAGCCACCGGCGGATGCGCGGCACGGCCGAAGCTGCCGTGCGGGCCGGGCTCGCGCAGT
Organism: Lichenicoccus roseus; assembly: GCF_005844085.1. Lineage (GTDB taxonomy): Bacteria > Pseudomonadota > Alphaproteobacteria > Acetobacterales > Acetobacteraceae > Lichenicoccus > Lichenicoccus roseus. The sequence goes on along the minus strand of NZ_VCDI01000002.1, from coordinate 105,912 downwards.
TCCAGGAATGCCAGCCCGAAGCGACCGAGTTCGGCGGCGGCCTCGGTGAAAAGCGTCTCTGGATCGCTGTCGTCGACGCCCTGGATCGGCTCGTTCGGCGACAGCCGCACGCCGGTGCGGTCGGCGCCGACCACGCCGGTCACCGCCTCGGTCACCTCGCGCAGCAGCCGCACCCGGTTCGCAACCGGGCCGCCATAGGCGTCGGTGCGGGTGTTGGGGTTGCTGCGCAGGAACTGGTCGATCAGGTAGCCATTGGCGGCATGGATCTCGACGCCGTCGAAGCCGGCCGCCAGCGCATTGCGTGACGCGACACGATAATCCTCCAGCAGGCGCGGGATCTCGTCGGACCGCAGCGCGCGTGGCTCACCATAAGGCTGCTTGCCCTTGTAGGTATGCGCCGCTCCCGGCGCGGTGGTCGCCGCCGATGAGACCGGTTGTGCGCCGCCGAGGAAGTCGGGATGCACGAGCCGGCCCATGTGCCAGAGCTGGCAGACGATGCGGCCACCGGCCTCGTGCACCGCGCGCACGACCGGACGCCAGGCCTCGACCTGCTCCCCGGACCAGATGCCCGGTGCGAACGGCCAGCCGAGCCCCTCCTGCGAGATGCCGGTCGCCTCGCTGATGATCAGCCCGGCGCTGGCGCGCTGCGCGTAGTACTCGGCCATGCGCGGCGTCGGCACATGACGCTCGCTGGCTCGGCCGCGGGTCAGCGGCGCCATCAGGATGCGGTTGGGCAGCTCGATGGCGCCAAGGCGGATCGGGTCGAACAAGGAGGGCATCTGGTTCACATCTGCAGTGGAAATCCGGGCGATGACCGGGGTCGCCGCGCGAATCGCTTGAAAAGCTTGGGGCAGTCTGCTTACGCTTCAACCAGCAACAACCGAAAGGAGGTGATCCAGTGTCTCATTGTTTGACGAAGGTTTCGCACGGATCGACCTGGGCCCTCGCTGTTTCCAACGAGATGGCGGCCTGACCTAGCGGTTCGGCCTCAACCCTTCAGACAATGGAAGGCCTCGGGGGGCGACCCCCGGGGCCTTCATTGCTTCTGGACGCCTGCTGGAGGGTGCGTCGTCCGGATCGTGTACAGCTGCTCGGACGCGTCGCTGCCGGCGCGGTTCAGGCGAAATCCGGCCGCCCTCCATGGGGCCGCGTCGGTCGATCGCATGATGCAGCTGCCGGGTGGGCCTGTCTTCATGCCGGAGGGCTTCGGGGTCCGGCTCCACCCAGGCGACTGGCTGTTCTGCAACGGGATCGTGCGCGGGCGGCGCAACGACCTGGACCGACCACCTGCGATGATCGGCCCACGTGTGATGATCGACGTGGTGCATGGAGCCCAAGCCGCCGGCTCGTCTGCGCCGGGCGGCCAGATCAAGGTTCCCCGGCTTCAGCGCGCCGTCAGCAGGAACGGCACCCGACGGTCAGGCTGGGTGGTGATCAATCCACGCGGCTGCACATCGGGCTGGCCGATCAGCGCGAGGCGGTACCGGCGAAGCAGCCGGGCCAGCACCAGCACCCCCTCGCTGAGCGCGAACTGCGCGCCGACGCAGATGCGCGGACCGGCGCCGAACGGCAGGTAGACCATCCGGTCCGGCGGCGTCGCACCGGGCAGGAAGCGCTGCGGATCGAAGCGCTCGGGGTCGCGCCAGTGGACGTGATGGCGGTGCAGCACCCAGGGCGAGATGCTGACGATGGTGCCGGGCTTGACCGCGCGGCCGGCGATCTCGTCCGCCGCCTGCGCTTCGCGCACGATCAGGTAGGCCGGCGGATACAGCCGCAGCGTCTCGTCGAGGAAGGCGCGGGTGAACGGCAGCCGCGATACCGCGTCCGGCGCCTCCAGGTCGGCGGATGCGGCCTCGGCGGCAAGGCGCTCCTGGTGCTCCGGCAGCCTTGCTGCGATGTAGCAGGCCCAGAACAGGGAGACCGCGGTGGTCTCGTGCCCGGCCAGGATCAGGGTGCTGACCTCGTCGCGGAGCTGCGCATGGTTGAAGCCCTCGCCGGTCTCCGGGTCACGGGCGGCACGCAGCAGGTCGAGCAGGTCGCGCGGCGCGTCATCCTCGCGTGCAACCGAGTCCCGTGACTCGATGATGCGGTCCATCAACGTCAGCCAGTCGGCGCGGAACTGCTCGCGGCCACGATCCAGCGGCGACCGCACATGGCCCGGCAGCATCAGGTCGAGCACGCCGACCTTGGCGTAGTTCAGCGCGTAGCGCAGCATCAGCGCCCGCATGTCCGGCCCGAACCTGCCCATCTCCAGCGAGAACATCGACTGGCCGGCGATGTCGAGCGTGAGCCGCTGCAGCACCGACAGCATCTCGACCGGGCGGCCGGTCCGCGTCGCAAGCTCGGTCTCGAACACGTCGCAGACGCGCAGGATATGCCGCACCAGGATCGGCATCACGCGTGGCGCCAGGGCCGGTGCGATCACCCGGCGCTGGTGCCGCCAGGCCTCGCCCTCGGCCAGGAACAGCCCCTCGCCCAGCACCGGGCGCAGCACCCTGCGGGTCGGCGCGCTGCGCTGGTAGTTGTCGTGGTTGCCAAGCAGGACATGCCGGATCGCCGCCGGATCGTTCAGCAGCAGCTGCTCGCGGCCGAGGAACCGGCCCGGCAGCACCAGGTGGCGGTAGGCGTCCGGGCCCCAGAGTTCCAGCGGATTGCGCCGCAGCACCAGGAACGCCTCGAGCTGCGAACGTCGCCCCGACCTGAGCCGGGCACCCGGAAGGATGTCGTCGCGGATCGCGTCCATGTTCAACGTGCCGCCTCCGACAGGCCCGGCAGCATCGCCTGCTGCGGCGCGTGCTGGCTGTCATGCTCCATCTGCGCCAGCACCCGCACGCCGGGGTCGAACACCCGGGTGAACGAGGATGGGTAGATGCCCATCCACAGCGTGATCAGCGCAAGCGGCGCCAGCACCGCCAGCTCCGGCCCGGTCAGGTCGCGCAGCACCCCGAGCGCGCTCTTCGCGGCGCCGAACATCACCCGGCGATACAACACCAGCATGTAGACCGCGCCCAGGATCATGCTCATGCCGGACAGCAGCGCGACCCAGAAGCCGACCTGGATGGCGCCGATCATCACCAGCAGCTCGCCGACGAAGGCGCCGGTGCCGGGCAGGCCGATATTGGCCATCGCGAACAGCATCGCCAGCGTCGCCAGCCGCGGCATCCGGTGCGCGACGCCGCCGAAGCCGGCGATCTCGCCGGTGCCGACCCGGCTGGTCAGCATGGCGATCGCCAGGAACAGGCCGGCGATGATGATGCCGTGGCTGAGCATCTGGAACACCGCTCCGGCGACCCCCGCCGCGTTCAGGGTGAACAGCCCGACCAGCACCAGGCCCATGTGCGAGAACGACGAGTAGGCGATCATCCGCTTCATGTCGGTCTGCGCCAGCGCCACCGCGGCGGCGTAGATCACCGCGACGATGCCGAGGCCGATCATCCAGGGCGCTGCACGGTGCGAGGCATCCGGCAGCATCGAGATGGCGAAGCGCAGGAAGCCGTAGGCGCCTGCCTTCGACAGCACGCCGGCGATCAGCGCGGTGGCCGGCGCCGGGGCTTCCGCGTAGGCGTCCGACAGCCAGCCATGCAGCGGGAAGATCGGCAGCTTCACCCCGAAGGCAAGCACCAGGCAGAGGAACATCCAGCCCTGCGCGTGCGGCGTGAAATGCGTAGCCAGCAGCGTCGGGATGTCGGTGGTGCCGGCGATCTGCCACATCGCGATCAGCGCGATCAGCATGAACAGCGAGCCGCCGAAGGTGAACAGGAAGAACTTGAGCGAGGCGAACACCCGCTTGGGGCCGCCCCAGACGCCGATCAGCAGGCTCGCCGGGATCAGGGTCGCTTCGTAGAACACGTAGAACACGACAAAATCGAGAGCGGCGAACACCCCGATCAGGGTGGTCTCGAGCAGCAGGATGGCCAGCATGTAGTCGCGCACCCGGCTGTCGATCAGGCGCCAGGAGGCGAGGATGGCGATCGGCGTCAGCGTGGTGGCGAGCAGCACGAACAGCAGGCTGATACCGTCCAGGCCGAGATGGAACGAGATGCCCAGCGCCGGCATCCAGTCGACCCGCTGCTGGAACTGGAACCCCGCAACCGACGGGTCGTAGCTCAGCCACAGCACCACGGAGAGCAGCCACACCACCACGCTGGTCCACAGCGCGATCCAGCGCGCGGTGTCGGAACTGGCCCTGGGTGCACCGTCAGGCGTGCCGCGCACCAGCAGCAGCACGAGGGCACCCAGCAGGGGCAGGAAGGTGACCAGGGACAGCAGCGGCAAATGCAAGGTGGCTCTCGATCAACCATGGATGGGCAGGCTGCAACCTAGACGGCTTGCGCCCTGCTGCACAGCGCACCGCCGCCTCCTAAGATGCTCAGGCCCGGTGCTCTATGGGGCCGGATGCCTCTCAGGATCTTCCGAACAGCCGCTCGATCTCCTGCCGGCTCAGCTTCAGCCAGGTCGGGCGGCCGTGCGAGCAGGTGTTGGCGCGCGGCGTGGTCTCCATGCGGCGCAGCAGGGCATCCATCTCGTCGCGGCTGAGGCGACGGCCGGCGCGTATGCTGCCGTGGCAGGCCATGCGGGCAATCACCCCGTCCAGCCGGCGCCCGAGCGAGGCGCTCTCGCCGGGGTGCGCTACCCCGCCCGCCTCCGCCAGCTCGTCGGCGAGGTCGCGCAGCAGCGCCGCCGGGTCCGGGCTGCCGAGCAGCGCGGGCAGGGTTCGCACCAGCACGCAGCCCTCGCCGAACCGCTCGATCTCGATCCCGAGGGAGGCCAGCGCATCGGCCTCGGCGAGCAGCGCCTCGACCGCGTCGCGCGGCAGATCCACCACCTCGGGCAGCAGCAGGCGCTGCGCCGCAACGACGCCACCGAGATGCTGCGCCTGCAGCGCCTCCTGGGTCAGCCGCTCATGCGCGGCATGCTGGTCGACCAGTACCAGGCTGCCGTCGCCGGCGACCGCGATCACATAGGTGTCGAGCACCTGCGCCACCGCCGCTCCAAGCGGATAGGCGGGCCGCTCCTCCGGGTGCCCTGCAGTGTCGGCCAGGGCCGGCGGACCGAATCTGCGAGCCCGGGGTTGCGCGTCGAAGGCGAGGGTCGCCTCGGCGAAGCCAGGCACCGGCCGCTCGGGGGGCGCCCAGATCATCCCGGGGCCGCGCGGGCGGGACTGAAGCGCCGGCAAGCCGGTCCCTCCATTCCCCGCGCCACCGGACAGCGCACGACCGAGGCTGCCGATCACCAGTGCGCGCACCTGGTCGGCGTCGGCAAACCGCAGCTCGGTCTTGGCCGGATGCACGTTGACGTCGATCCGCTCGGGCGGGATGTCGAGGAAAAGCGCCAGCACCGGATGCCGTCCATGGGTGATGACGTGCCGGTACGCCACACGCACCGCCAGGCGCAGCACCGGATCGGCCACCGGGCGACCGTTCACCACCAGGTATTGCGCCGCCGCGGTGGCACGATGCACCGCCGGTCCGCACGCGTAGCCGGTCAGCGCCAGTCCGTCGCGCTCGCCGGCCACCGTCAGCAACCCGTGCAGCCCGCCGCCCGCCGCATCCGCAAGCAACGCCGACACCCGAGCCAGCCGATCCTGCTCCGGCAGGTCCAGCACCATCCGGCCGTCGCTCTCCAGCCGGAAGGCCACGTGCGGAGTCGCCAGCGCCAGCCGGCGCACCACCGTCTCGGCGTGCCCCGCCTCGATCCGGGCCGACTTGAGGAACTTGCGACGCGCCGGCGTCGCGAAGAACAGCTCTTCCACCAGTACGCGGGTGCCGGCCGGACCCGCGGCCGGCCGTATGTCGCCAACCACGCCGCCGTCCACGCGGATCTGCCAGGCCGCCTCGGCGCCGTGGGCACGGGAGGTCAGGCAAAGCCGGGCCGCGGCACCGATCGAGGGCAACGCCTCACCCCGGAAGCCCAGGGTGGCGATGCGCACCAGGGTGTCGTCGGTGAGCTTCGAGGTGCAGTGACGTTCGACCGCAAGCCCAAGCTGCCCGGGCGCCATGCCGGAGCCGTCGTCGGTGACGCTGATGCGGTCGATGCCGCCGGCGTCGAGATTGACCACGATCCGCCGCGCCCCGGCATCGATCGCGTTCTCGACCAGTTCCTTGACCACCGCCGCCGGCCGTTCGATGACCTCGCCGGCGGCGATCCGGTTGACCAGCCGCTCATCCAGCCGCCGGATCAGCGGCGGGCCCTCGCGGCTTGTCGGGACCGGGTCGATCGGCGATGCCTCGATGGCAGGCGTCTAGAACAGGCCGGGCTTGCTGTTGTCTTTCACGGTCGGCGTCGCACCGTCGGTCGGCGAGCGGCCGAGAGCTGCGTTCTGCTGCAGCCGGCGCTTCTCCGCCTCGGTATCGACCAGGGTGCCGGGCTTGCCGCCGCCGCGCCAGAACATCAGCTCGTTGACGAAGCTGGCGCCGGGATGATCGAGCTCCCCGCGACCGGTCCCCGGAGGCGCCGCCGCCGCGGCGCCGGCATCCTGCACCAGTGCTGCCTGCCCGGGAGACGGGCCGCCATTGGCACCCTGCAGCGCCACGTCCGGAGCCAGCGTCTCGAGCGCCTGGGTGCGCGTGCTCTGCTCCTGCGGCCGGTCGGCACCCGGAGTCGGCGGTGCGATGCGCGCATCCGGCGGCATCGAGAGCGGCGCCCGCGTGGTCACGGTGTATTCGTCCGGCGCGTCGCGCACGAGCCCGAAATCGCGCTCGACCTCCTGGCCGGAGCAACCAACCAGGGCGAATCCGGTCGCCACCAGGGCCACGAAAGCCAGCGAAGCCGGCCGGGACGGGCGAGTGCGGTAAGGTGTGGGCGACATCGCGTCTCTCTAGCGCCAAAAGCAATTTTCCGGCAAGCGTGGGCAGGCTTCGCGGCCCCGGGGCATACGGATGGCAACACCCCCGGCGTCCGGCCGGCCGGGCTCGCCTGGATACACTGCATGCGTGACCCCTTCCTGCTCCACGGCACCCTGATGCTGATCGCCTGGCTGGTGCTGCTGCCGCTCGGCGCGCTGATTGCACGCACGCGCAAGGTGACGCCGCGACAGGACTGGCCGCGGGTGGTCGAGAACCTCACCTGGTGGTGGCTGCACCGACTGCTGCAGTGGAGCGGCGTGGGCATCGCCCTGCTCGGCCTTGCGGTGGCGTGGCGGGCGACGGGAGGGCTTGCCACCGGATTGCTGCATGTGCAGGCCGGGCTGCTGGTGCTGACGCTGGCGACGCTGCAGATCGTCAGCACCTGGTTTCGCGGCGACAAGGGTGGCCCCACCGGCTCCCACGCCGATCCGGCGCAGCCGGCGACCTGGCGCGGTGACCATTACGACATGACACCGCGGCGCCGCATCTTCGAGGCGTGGCACAAGACCGTCGGCTGGGGCAGCATCCTGCTCGCCCTGTTCACCGTGCTGCTCGGCCTGCAGCTCTATGGCTGGCCGCGGCCGCTGGTCGAGGCAACGGTCGCGCTTGCGTTGCTGCAGGCCGGCGTCGCGTTCTGGCTGATCCGCACCGCGCGCGGGGTAAACACCTACCAGGCGTTATGGGGGCCGGACCCGCGACACCCGGGCAATCGTCCGGAAGCGTGACTTTCCGGAACGATTTCACGATCCGCAAGTCGTGTCTTCACGCAAATGCAACACACGGCCGGCCGGAACGGTCTATTGCAGTCCCGGTGGTGGCGATCACGCTTGGCGACGCGTCCCGATAGTTGAGTGACAGGACAATGACCATTCGTTGTTCCGCGACACTGCCGAGATGTTCATGCGTGCAATCCCGTAGGCAGTGCCATGCCTGCGCCACGCCCCGGTCATACCGCCTGGTTCAGAGAGATCGAGACATCAATTGGCAGCCCTGATCGAGATGGATACGCGAAGCGTCGCACAGGCCTATGGCCGCTGGGCACCGGTGTATGATGCGGTGTTCGGTCCGGTCTTCCGGCGCGGACGCCAGGCCGCCGTACAGGCGGCGGAGCGGATCGGCGGCCGGATCCTGGAAGTCGGCGTCGGCACCGGACTCTCCTTGCCGGGCTATAGCCGCGGCAGCCGGGTCGTCGGCATCGATATCTCCGAGCCGATGCTGGACCGTGCGCGCGACAAGGTGCGCCGGCAGAAGCTGTCGCATGTCGAGGCGATCCGGAACGGCGACGCCGAGCGGCTCGAATTCGCCGACCGCAGTTTCGATGTGGTGGTGGCGCAGTACGTAGTCACCGCGATCCCTAATCCGGAGCGCGCACTCGACGAGTTCGTCCGGGTGGTGCGGCCCGGCGGCGAGATCATCCTGACCACGCGCATCGGCGCCGGGGACGGGCTGCGCGGCAGGATCGAGGGCGTGCTGATGCCGGTGACCAGCCGGCTCGGCTGGCGCACGGAATTCGCCTGGGATCGCTACCAGCGCTGGATCGACGCCACGCCTTCCGTGCAGCTGATCGAGAAACGCGCCCTGCCCCCGCTCGGCCACTTCTACCTGGTGCGCATCGCCCGGCTGCCCGACTGAGACGTAAAGGATCCTTGATGACCGGCTTCTTCGAGCATCTGCGCATCCAGCGTTGGGATGATCACCGCTACTACCACCACAGCATGGTCAACCAGTCGCTACACCTGCTCAGCGCGATGAGCTTCGTCTGCGCCTACATCCTGATGTTCAGGGATGCGGCGATGGCGGCGCTGCTGGGGTGGACGGTATCCATGACCAGCCGCCAGATCGGCCACCTGGTGTTCGAGCCGAAGACCTACGACACCGTCAACGATGCGTCGCACGACCACAAGGAAGCCATCAAAGTAGGATACAACCTGCGCCGCAAGATCGTCCTGATGACGATCTGGGCGCTGTCGCCGCTGCTGCTGGTGATCGAGCCGACTGCGTTCGGCCTGTGCCGGGCGCCAACCAGCCTGCTCGGCTTCGCACGCCACGTCGGCTCGCTGTGGCTGGCGATCGGTGTCGGCGGCCTGCTGTTCCGCACTGTGCAGCTGTTCGTGATCCGTGACGTGCAGACCGGCCTGGTCTGGGCCACCAAGATCATCACTGATCCGTTCAACGATATCTGGCTCTATCGCGGCGCACCGCTGGCGCTGCTGCGTCGCTCCGGCGCGCAGCACGACGACGAGTTCGCCGAGCACGCCATCGAGCTTCGCTAGTCGCTATTGCGTCCCCGCCGGCCGAGCCTGGCCGACAGCAATTCGCTCAGCACCCGGCGCTGCATTGCCTTGCTGCCGGCGCCGGCGGGAACCCACCACCAGCCATCCTGCCGCATCGCGACGCAGGCGGCCACGAAACAGTCGGCCACCGCCCCGAAATCCCCATCCGTATAGTCGAGGCTGAAGATCAGCCGGCCGGTGCCGACCCAGCTCAGCGCCAGGCCCTGCGCCCGCAGGTAGTATTGCAGCATCCAGTGGTAGCGCGACGGCGACGTGTAAAGCACGGTCCAGATCGAGGACATGTTCGCCACCCGCACCGGCAGGCCGGTGCTGGCGAGGCGTGCATTGAGACTGGCCGCGCGATTGTCCCAAAGTTGATCGAGACCTTCATACAGCGCCCGGATATCCGGCTCCTCGATACGGCGCAGGAACTCGTGCATGGCGCCCATCACCTGCGGATGCGCGTTGAAGGTGCCACGCGCGAAGCAGATGTCCGCCGGCCGATCGTCGCGGAACCGGCGCATCAGCCGATGGCCGCCGCACAGCACGCCGACCGGCAGGCCACCGCCCAGCGTCTTGCCGTAGGTGATCATGTCGGGCTGCACACCGAAATACTCCCGCGCGCCGTGCGGGGCGAGGCGGAAACCGACGAACACCTCGTCGAAGATAAGCACGATGCCACGTGCGTCGCATACGGATCGCAACTCCCGCAGCCAGGCGGCATAGGCCTCGCGATCGAAAGCGGCCTGGCGGCCGCCGGCGACCAGCGTGGAGTCCGACGGCGCCGAGCCGTTCGGACGCAGCGCCTGCAGCGGATTGACCAGCACGCAGGCGATATCTCGCCGACGACGCAGCACCGCCAGCGTGCGCTGCGACATCTCGGCCAATGTCAGGGTCCGGTCGGCCGGGGTCGGATTGCCGACGCCGGGCTGCACCTCGCCCCACCATCCGTGATAGGCGCCGCAGAACCGCACCAGCTTCGGACGTCGCGTGTGGTAGCGGGCCAGCCGGACCGCCTGCATGACCGCCTCGGTGCCGGACATGTGGAACGACACCTCGTCGAGGCCCGAGATGGTGCGCAGCCGGGTGACGTTTTCCGCCACCACCGGATGATAGGCACCGAGCGATACGCCGAGGTCGCGGGTGCGCTCGATACCGGCCTGCATGCACTGCTTGTAGAAATCGTGACCGAAGAGGTTCACGCCATACGAGCCGGTCAGGTCGTAGAACACGTTGCCGTCGAGGTCGGTAACGGTGGTGCCTTGCGCCGATTGCAGGAACGATCCGGTGGCGAGCTCGTCGCGCACCCGCCTGCTGAACTGGAACGGCACACGATAGGAGGCGGTGAATTGCAGATCCGAGATGATTTCGCTGCTCCGGCGCGTCATCGCCACGGTGCGCGGGTAACGGTCGCGGTACAGCTGCGACAGCCGAGCGAAGCCGTCGCGACGCTGTTGCACGACCGCCTCCGGCGCGTCATCGCTTCGAAAGAACTCCCCGTCACCGTATTCGTAGAACGGGATCAGGCCGGCGATGCGTCGCGACCAGCGCGCATGGCCGGAGAGCGACGGGTGCTTGGCGCGCGAGAGTTGCAGTCGCGCCCGGCCGCGAACGAACAGGTCGCCAAGCGCTGCACCGCCCGCCACCACCGGCGCCAGCGCCATCAAGCTCGTCCGCATCTTCAGGCCCCCCGATGCACGCAATGATCAGAACGAAGCCGTTCCGGGACCGCATCGCCGCCACGGCGGGCGATGAGCTGAACTACCGGCTCACCAACCATATCCCGCGTCGCCTGGCCAGCATCTGGATCGGGCACATCAGCCGCAGCGAGAACCCGCTGGTTCGTACGGTTGCGTTGTGGTTGTGGCGGCGATTCTCGGCACTCGATCTCTTCGACGCCGAAACCACGCGGTTCCGCAGCATGCACGAGTGCTTCACCCGCCGCCTGCGCCCCGGCACGCGGCCGCTCGATCGGGACCCGGACGTGCTGACCAGCCCGTGCGACGCCATCGTCGGCACCTTCGGGCGCATCGAGGGTGGCCGGGCGCTGCAGGTAAAGGGGATGGATTACGCGCTGGCCGAGCTGCTGGGCGACGGACGCGATGCCGAAGCGCTCGAGGGCGGCACTTTCGTGACGTTGCGGCTGACGTCTGCGATGTACCACCGGTTCCACGCGCCGTACGATTGCCGGGTGATCCGGGTGCGGCACATTTTCGGCGACCGCTGGAACGTCAATCCACCGACCCTGCGCCGCGTGCGACGGCTGTTCTGCCGCAACGAGCGGGTGGTCGTCGAAACGGTGCTGCCGGACGGTCGGGCGGTAACGCTGGTGGCCGTTGCCGCCATCCTGGTATCCGGCATACGGCTCGGCTTCATGACGCTGCGGGAAGGGCGCCGGCCGCTGCGCGATGTGGTGAAGTGCGACCTCGCCTTCCAGAAAGGCGACGAACTTGGCTGGTTCGAGCACGGTTCGACGATCATCGTGCTCGGGCGCCCTGGACTGGCCGTCATCGAGACGCTGCAGCCGGGCGACAGGATCAGGATGGGCCAGAAGCTGCTGCGTTTGTCCCACCCGTATCCAGGCAGCCGATAGACTGTCTCATCAACCCGGGGTTACCTCGCGCACAGCGCCATGAACAGCGAAGCTTTTATGTCGTGGCAGCTCCCGGCCCCGCGATGCCGTCCAGGTCCCGCAACGCGTCGTCCGGCAGGACCAGTGCACCGGCGGCGATATTTTCATGCAGGTGCGCGAGCGAGGACGTTCCCGGGATCAGCAGGATGTTGGGCGCCCGGTGCAGCAGCCAGGCAAGCGCCACCTGCATCGGCGTCGCATCGAGTCGCGCGGCAACCGCGAACAGGATATTCGACTGCAGCGGCGTGAAGCCGCCGAGCGGGAAGAAGGGCACATAGGCGATGCCGTCGGCCGCGAGTTCATCGACCATCACGTCGTCCAGGCGTTGCACCAGGTTATACTGGTTCTGCACGCAGACGATGTCGCAGATCCGTCGCCCCTCGGCGATCTGCGTCGGGGTGACGTTGGACAGCCCGATATGATGTACAAGACCCTGTCGCTGCAGCTCGGCGAGGGCCGTGAGGGGCGCCTCCAGCGAACCCTCGGCGGGACCGTGAACGCCGAACATCAGGCGCAGGTTGACGACATCGAGGATTTCGAGCCGCAGATGGCGCAGATTATCCTGCACGGCGCGGGTCAGCGCCTCCGGGGCGAAGTCAGGCAGCCAATGCCCCTCGGCATCGCGGCGGGCGCCGATCTTGGTGACGATGACGAGATTGTCCGGATACGGCGCCAGTGTCTCCGCGATCAACCGGTTGGTGATGTGCGGCCCGTAGAAGTCGCTGGTGTCGATATGGTCGACCCCCGCCTCGATCGCCGCACGCAGCACGGCACGAGCGGCCGCCGGGTCGCGCGGCGGTCCGAACACGCCGGGACCGGCCAGTTGCATGGCCCCATAGCCTAGACGGCGAACCGACCGGCCGCCGAGAGAGTGGGTAGAGGCTGCAAGATTGCCTGGCATTCGCAGAGGTCCGTCGTGATCGCTGGCAGGGTGGCCGTCCCCGAAGATTACGACAATCCGGATCTCCCTGTGCAGGCTTGACGGCATAGACCGCTGCGAGCCGCACCCACGGGGACCCGCTGGGGGGATTTCGCCGCGCTATCCATCGTTATGATAGCCGGATGCGCTGCGCGCCTTTGTCAGCTACGTCGCCCGCCAACCAGGGTGACGCGCAGCGCCCCGCATCAGGCCTTGGCGGAACCGGACTGTTCGGCAGCCGCCTGCAGAGCCTCGCCGAGGTGCTTCGCCTTCTCGGCGTTCTTGCCTTCTGCCTTGCCGGCGAACGTGACGGTTTCGTGGCCCAGCTTGGCGATCAGCTTGTGGACGGCGGCTCCATCGATCGGGTCGGCGTGCAAGTGCTTCTTCAGGCTCTCGAGATCTCGGATGATGGTTTTCACGCCCGGTGTGTCGAGCTTGCCGAGGGTCTCTTCCCAGCCCTCGATGTTCTTCGTGGCGGCGGCGATGGAGAAGCTTTTTACGCCCTCCTTGATGTGCTTAATGGTCGCGTCGAACTGCGGCATCTGGAACCTCGTGGGAGAGGCGCGGCGGATATCGCGGCGCGGTGGGTAAAGCCGCTGCCGGCACGCGAAGTTTCGGCCGACCGGCTGCTCCGCCATCGCATTGGCGTGTGCGGCCGGTTCTCAATCCAACCCGTCCCGCGCTCCATCTGCCCTTCGATCCGAGCTACCCCTACGCACGGCCACCTTCCCATCACCCAACCGGCGCGGCGCCCACCAAACTGTGATGAAGCTTCGCGCCACCCAGCCGGTAGAGCCCTGTCATGAGACAAAACCTGGACGAACGGAGCCCGGCCCCGCCCTCCCGCCGGCGTCGCGCCGGTCCCGGCCTGTTGCCCATCCTGGCGCGGGGACTGGGCCTTGCGTCGGCCATACTTTGCGGCGGCTGCTCGACCGCCGGCTTCTGGCTGATCCATCCCGCCGGCCCGGTCGCCGAGGCGAGCATAAAAAGCTGGATCGTCGATACCGGGGCGACCTTCCTGGTGATCGGGCCGGCCACCCTGCTGGTGATGTGGGCGATCTGGCGCTACAGCCGGATCGGCCGCGGCAACTACGTGCCGGGCTGGTCGCACTCGGTGCCACTTGAGGCAACCTTCTGGGGCGTGCCCCTGATGGTCGTCATCGGGCTCGGCGTCTATGCGACCCACAGCTCGTTCCAGACCGATCCGTCCGGCCCGGCTGCGATGACCGACCCCGCCAATCCGGACTCGAGACGAAAACCGGTCGAGATCGACGTCATCACCACCGACTGGCAGTGGCTGTTCATCTATCCGGATCGACATGTGGCACTCGCCAACGAACTGGTGGTGCCGGTGCATACGCCGATCCGGTTTCGCCTGACCTCGGCCACCGTGGCCACCGACATGTTCATCCCGCAGCTGGTCGGCCAGATCGACGTGATGCCCGGCATGCGCACCTACCAGGGATTCATCGCCGACAGGATGGGCACCTACCAGGGCTTCGCCTCGGACTATAACGGACCGGGATTTTCCTGGATGCGCTTCGAGACCCATGTCGTGTCGGACGAGACGTTCGCGCGCTGGTCCGAGGGCATGCAGACCGCAGAAGAGCATCTCGACGATGCCTCGTTCCTGAAATTCGCGGCCCCGACGATCAACACCGACAACATCACCCGGCGATTCTCCGGCGTGCAGCCCGGAATGTTCGACCGCGTCATGGACAACGTGATGATGGGTCGCATCTATGAGACACCGAGCGACATGACAGAGAAAGTCTCCCACGACATCAATGGCGGCCGGCAGCCGACGCACGCCGACCCGGCCGCCATCAAGCAGGACCAGAGCCGATGACTGACGTGCAGGGCCACTGGGACTGGCTGTTCGGCCGCCTTACCATCCAGCAGGTGCCGTACGACAACCTTGTCGTCGGCACCGCCTTCATATTCGCCGCCATCGTCGGATTGGCCATCGTCGGTGCGCTGACGTACTACCGCTGGTGGGGCACGCTGTATCGCGACTGGCTGACCACCATCGACCACAAGCGCATCGGCATCATGTACGGCCTTGTCGGCACGGTGATGCTGTTCCGCGGCTTCGTCGACGCCATCATGATGCGCACCCAGCAGGTGATGGCCGCCGGGCCTCTGTCGCACGGCTATCTCGGTGCCGAGCACGGTTATCTGCCGCCCTACCACTACGACCAGATCTACGGCTCGCACGGTACGATCATGCTGATCTTCGCCGCGACCCCGATCCTGGCCGGCTTCATGAACTACCTGGTGCCGCTGCAGATCGGCGCCCGCGACATGGCGTTCCCCTATCTCAACGCGCTCGCCTTCTGGATGACTGCGGTGGGCGCCGGGCTGGTGATGATCTCGCTCTTCATAGGCGATTTCAGCCATGCCGGCTGGGTCGGCCTGGCTCCCCTGACCGAGCTACCCTACAGCCCCGACGTCGGCGTCGACTACTGGACCTGGGCACTGCAGATAGGCAGCATAGGAACCACCATCGGTGCGGTGAACATCATCGCCACCATCGTCAAGATGCGTGCCCCGGGCATGACCTGGATGCGGCTGTCGCTGTTCACCTGGACGTCTCTCACCACCAACGTGATCGGTCTCACCGCCTTCCCGGTGCTCGGCGTCGCCATCGGCCTGCTCAGCCTGGACCGCTACTTCGGCACGCATTTCTATACCACCGGCGTCGGCGGCAACTTCATGCTGTACACCGACCTGTTCTGGATCTGGGGTCATCCGGAGGTGTACTTCATCATCCTGCCGTCCTGGGGGATGATGTCCGAGATCATCCCGACCTTCTCGCAGAAGAAGCTGTTCGGCTATCCGGTGATGGTCGCCGCGACGCTGAGCATCGGCTGCATCTCCTGGACGGTCTGGCTGCACCATTTCTTCACCATGGGTGCCGGGCCGATCGTGAACACCTTCTACAGCATTGCAACCATGCTGGTTGCGATCCCGACCGGCGTAAAGGTATTCGACTGGGCGCTGACCATGGTTCGCGGCCGCCTCACCTTTCCCACCCCGATGCTGTGGGCGGTCTCCGCCATCTTCATGCAGATCATCGGCGGCTGGACCGGCATGATGCTGGCCGTTCCCTCGATCAACTACATGACCCACAACAGCGTGTTCGTGATCGCGCACTTCCATTGCGTGGTGATGGTGACGGTATTTGCCGCAGTTGGCGGCGCCACCTTCTGGTTCCCCAAGATGTTCGGCTTCACGTTGCACGAGCGCAGCGGCCAGTGGGTGTTCTGGCTCTTGGTCGGCGGTTCGTTCTTTGTGTTCACCGCGATGTTCCTGCTCGGCCTCACCGGCATGCCGCGTCGCCTGGCCTATGTCCCCTACGCCGGCTGGTGGCCGCTGCTGGTGATCGAGGAGATCGGCATCTTCGTCGACATCGCGGCTCTCGTCGCCTTTGTCTGGCAGATCACCGTCAGCATACGCGACCGCAACCTCAACCGGGCCACCCGTGACCCCTGGGGCACCGCGCGCAGCCTGGAATGGATCACCCACTCCCCGGTGCCGGTGTACAATTTCGCCGTCATTCCTCACGTGAATGCCCGCGACGAATGGGCCTGGCGCCGCGAGCATCACCTCGAGCACATCATGCCCGAGCGTTATGCGGACATCGAACTGCCGGTGAACACCCCGGTGCCGATGCTGATCGGCGCCTGTACCGCGGCGTTCGGCTTCGCCATGGTCTGGCGCATCTGGTGGCTGGCGATAGCCTCGCTGGTCGCGATCTTCGTGATCGTAATTCTCCGTTCTTTCACCAGCGGCGGCCACACCATCATCCGGGCCGACGATATCCGCCGCATGGAAGACCAGGCGATGCGCGCGCCGCGTCGCTCGAGCGCAGGGATGGTCCCCGGCGCGGTCCCGGCCTTCAGGACAGGAGCGGCGGAATGAGCAGCTATGACTGGGGTCTGCACGATCCGGTTCCGGGCCCGCAGACCCGGCTATGGGACGAGGCCGACCACGAACATGACCTGATGAGCACGCGGCTGTTCGGCTTCTGGCTCTACATGCTCAGCGACTCGCTCATCTTCGCCGCCCTGTTCACCGCCTACGAAGTGCTGACCTTCCCGATGAGCTTCGCCGGCGGGCCGACGCCACGCGACGTTGCCTCGCCGATCTATGGCTATGCCGAGACCATCGTGCTGTTCACCAGCGTGCTCGCCTACGGCATGGTCATGGTGAACCTGAAGAAGGAACGCACTCGGCCAGCGATGGCCTGGCTCGCGCTCTCGCTCGCCATCGGACTCGGCTTCATCGGAATGGAGTATCACGAGCTCCACGATGTGGCGCTGGCGGGGGGACCGCCGCAGCGCAGCGGCTTCCTGTCGATCTTCTGGGCGATCGTGGTGGTGCACGGCGTCCATCTTGCGATCGGACTGCTCTGGATGGTGGTCATGCTGGTGCAGATCGCGAGACAGGGCTTTACGCAGCTGGTCACCTACAGGCTCGCCAACCTGAAAGTCTACTGGCTGTATCAAGGCCTGATCTGGACCTTCGTCTATACCTTCGTCTATCTGCGGGGATCGATCTGATGTCGGTGGATAATTCGCGGCCGGCCGACCATCCGGAAATCGCCTACTCCAATGCGCGCAGCTACATCATCGGCTTCGTCTCGACGGTCGCGCTGCTCGGGATCTCGCTGCTGCTGGTGCAGACCCACGCGATGTCGGCATTCAACCTGCTGGCGACCATCTCGGTGCTCGCCTTCCTGACCACGGTCGCCAAGCTGGTGTTCCTGTTCCATCTCGACTTCTCCGAGACGCAGCGATGGAACACCCTGACGCTGATGCTGAACGTGCCGTTGCTGATCCTGTCGATCGGCCTGACGGCGTGGATGTTCCGCACGCTCTACGAGCGGGTGATGATGCACTAGAGGCGGGACACGGGTTTCCATCACCCGTATGTGACCGCTTGTTCACGCTCCTGCGGCATTGCCCCTGGCCCCGTCACGGTTCTGGTTGCAGGATCGTGACGGGTCCAGCAAGCGGCCCCCGTCAGGAGGTTGCGCGTGCGCAAGGTTGCAGAAGACAGCCGGCTCTGGGTTCTTCTCCCAATCCTGCTTGCTGTCGGACTTTCGGGCTGTGCGTCCGGACCGCGGGGCGGATCGCCGACCGCCCTGGTTGTCGCGACCGACAGGGGAGCCGTGCAGGGCGCGGTCGTCAACGGCGTCGAGAACTTCCTCGACATTCCGTACGCCGCGCCACCGGTCGGTGCACTTCGCTGGGCGCCGCCGCAGCCTGCCGCCGCCTGGACCGGCACGCGACCGGCGGCACGGTCCGGCGCCTATTGCACGCAGCCGAAGAGCCTGGACGCTCCGAACGGTCCGGCCCTGGACGAGGACTGCCTGTCCATCAACGTGCAGCGGCCGATCGGCGCCAATGCCGGTGCCCGCCTGCCGGTCTATGTCTATATCCACGGCGGCGGATTCGTGACCGGTAGCGGCGTACGGGATGCGCAGGACGCCATCGTGCGTGCCAACGGCATCGTCGGCGTGTCGTTCAACTACCGGCTCGGCGCCCTCGGCTTCCTCGCCCTCCCCGCCCTCGCCGGACCACGTGGCGAGACCGGGGATTACGGCCTGCTCGACCAGCAGGCGGCGCTGCGCTGGGTAAGAGCCAACATCGCGGCATTCGGCGGCGATCCGGACGATGTCACCATCGGTGGCGAGTCGGCCGGAGGCTGGTCGGTCTGCAGCCAGATGGTCGCCCCCGGCTCGGCCGGGCTGTTCGGCAGGGCGATCATCGAAAGCGGCTCATGCGTCAGCAAAAGCCTGCAGACTGCCGAGGCGGCGGGCTCGTCATTTGCCACCAGGCTGGGCTGCACCGATCCGTCGAAGCTCGCCGAATGCCTGCGCGGCAAGCCGGTGGCAGACATCCTCGACGCACAGGACAAGCTGTACGTGCCGACCCGTGGCACCCCCTTTCTGCCCGGTGACCCACGCGAGGCCGTGCAGTCGGGGCAGTTCAGCCACGTGCCGGTGATGATCGGCTCGACGCGCGACGAGGGGCGCTCGTTCAGCCAGAAGCTGGTCGGCTGGTCACGGGCGCAATACGAACGGGCCATGCACGTGGCCTTCGGTCGCAACACGCCGCTCGTGCTGCATGTCTATCCCTACC
Organism: Lichenicoccus roseus; assembly: GCF_005844085.1. Taxonomy (GTDB): domain Bacteria; phylum Pseudomonadota; class Alphaproteobacteria; order Acetobacterales; family Acetobacteraceae; genus Lichenicoccus; species Lichenicoccus roseus. Next base: position 87,094 of record NZ_VCDI01000002.1, on the reverse strand, counting down.
CTGTGCACGACAAGGATCCGGCAGCCGTCGCATACCAGCTCGCCGCCGCACGCACCGACAGCGGCGCGCTGGGCGCGGACAACATCGAGCGCGGCATCGGTGGCTGCGGCAACGCGGCCTTGACGACGACACTGTCGCAGACGGTGCCGACGCACGCCTATGAGTTCGCGGTTCGCAACGGTCCGGGCTGGTACGCCATACCCGGCTATGCCTGGGGCGCCGGCCATGCCGCCGAGCTCACCTACCTTTATCCGCAGCATGACAGTGGCCGAACCTACGCCGCCTTCACACCGGCCGAGCGCGCCACATCCGACGAGATGGTCAGGCGCTGGGGAGCCTTCGTGAGCAAGGCCGATCCGAATGCGCCGGGGCTCGCTGCATGGCCCGCCTATGTCCCCGGCCAGTCGGTGCAGTCGTTCGGCGAGGCCGGACATTCGGTCACGCTGACCAACGCGCAATTTCGCGCCGAGCATCGCTGCGCCTTCTGGGATCGCCTTGCCGGACAGCCGGTCGGCGCGTGGCCCGATTGAAACCGGCCATCGACCGCAGCACCTGCCGGCCCGCGCGCTAGAGCCTGATCCTATCGATCAGGCTCAGCTTGTCGTTTCATAGAGCAGCTTTATCCGCTGCTCTAGCGCCGGTCCGGAACCGGCGCGTCGGTGGCCGCGGCTCGGCGATCAAGCAGGCTGTCCAGCAGCAGCACGCCGACGCCGCAGACGATGGCCGCGTCGGCGACATTGAACACGTACCAGGACCAGCCGAACACGTGCGCGTGGATGAAGTCGACCACCGCGCCGAAGCGCAGCCGGTCGATGACGTTGCCGATGGCGCCGCCCGCGATCGCGCCCAGGGCGCCGGCGACCAGGCGGGTGCGGGCACGGCGCATCCAGGCCAGCAGTAATGCGACCACCACCACCGCCACCAGCGTCAGCAGCAGCGGCCCGGTACGGCCGAGGCCGTTGAACATGCCGAAGGTGACGCCGTGGTTCCACACCATGGTGAAGTTCAGCACCGGCAGCAGTGCGATGGAGCCGAGCGCAGGCAGGTCCAGCCCGTTCAGGATCCAGTACTTGCTGGCCTGGTCGGCCACCAGCACGACACCGCCGCACAGCAGCCCGAGCCGCATCATGCGGCCATACCCTCCACGACGGCGACGCAGCGCAGGCACAGCGCCGGATGCGCCTCGTGCGAGCCGACTTCCTCGAGCACTTTCCAGCAGCGCGCGCACTTGCTGCCCGGCGCCAGCGTCACCTTCGGCGCGCGATGGGTTGGCGCGCCCTCGCCCGGCTGCGGGTCGAGATAGATCGAGGCCGCGTCCGGCTGCACCTCGATGCCGGCTTTCGAGACGATGGCGAGTTCCTCCCAGTCGATGCCGGCGAACGTGGCCGCTTCGCGCTCGGAGAACGGAAGCTCGATCGCCGCCTGCAGCGACGACCCGATGCTGCCGTTGCGTCGCGCCGTCTCGATCTCGGTGGTGACCAGCCGCCGCACCGCACGCAGGCTGGCCCAGCGATCGGCCAGCTCCGCATCGTGCCAATGCGCCGGGATTTCAGGAAAATCCTGCAGATGCACGCTGGAGCCTTCGCCGAAGCGCGCGATCCAGGCTTCCTCGGCGGTGAACACCAGCACCGGCGCAAGCCAGGAGGTCAGGCAACGATGCAGATGATCGAGCACGGTACGCGCGGCACGGCGGCGCACGGAGGCAGGCGCATCGCAATACAGCGCATCCTTTCGGATGTCGAAATAGAACGCCGACAGATCGCTGGCGCAGAAACCGTGCAGGGCGGGATAGACACCCACCCAGTCGTGGGTCTGCACCGCCCTCGCCACCTGGCTGCCGCACTCGGCAAGCCGGTGCAGCACCCAGCGCTCCAGCTCCGGCAGTTCGGCGAACTCGACCCGCTCGCCGTCGTGGAACCCGTCGAGCGCCCCGAGCAGCCAGCGCAGCGTGTTGCGCAGCCGGCGATACAGCTCGCCCTGCTGCTTGAGGATCTCCTTTCCGATGCGAAGGTCCTCGTTGGTGTCGGAGTTCATCACCCATAGCCGCAGGATGTCGGCGCCGAGGGTGTCGTTCACGTCCTGCGGAGCTGTGACGTTGCCGAGCGACTTGCTCATCTTGCGGCCCTGCTCGTCGAGCACGAAGCCGTTGGTGACCAGCGCGCGATATGGCGCCGCGCCGCGCGCGCCGACTGCTTCCAGCAGGCTCGACTGGAACCAGCCGCGATGCTGGTCCGAGCCTTCCAGATACAGGTCGGCCGGGAACGGCAGATCATCGCTGCCGAGCACGAAGTTATGTGTCGATCCGCTTTCGAACCAGACATCGACGATGTCGAAGACCTGCTCGTAGTCGGCGGGATCGCGATCGTTACCGAGGAAGCGCTGCGGCGGCGATGCGTACCATGCATCCGCGCCCTCGCTCCGGAAGGCCTCGACCACGCGCTGCATCACCTCGGGATCGCGCAGCACCTCTCCGGTGGCACGCTCGACGAACACCGCGATCGGCACGCCCCAGGCGCGCTGGCGCGAGATGCACCAGTCCGGGCGCCCGGCCACCATCGAGGTCAGCCGGTTGCGGGCCTGCGCCGGTACGAAATCCACCGTCTCCAGGGCGGCAAGCGCACGCCCGCGGATATCGGTTTCGCCATCCATGCGGATGAACCATTGCGGCGTCGCGCGGTAGATCACCGGCGCGCGCGAGCGCCAGGAATGCGGATACGAATGCACCAGCGTACCCCGGTGCACCAGGCCACCCGCCGCCGTCAGCGCCTCGGCCACCGGGTCTGACGCCTTGAACACATGGACACCGGCGAACATCGGCACATGCTCGGCATAGCGGCCATCGTCCAGTACCGTTTCCGGCACCGCGATGCCGTGCGCGGTGGTGATGGCGAAGTCCTCCTCGCCATGCGCCGGTGCCATATGCACCAGCCCGGTGCCCTGGTCGGTGGTGACGAAGTCGCCCGCCAGCATCGGCACCTCGTGCTCGTAGCCCCGGCCACGCAGCGGATGCGCGCACAGCACGCCCGCAAGGTCGGTGCCGGGCAGCGTGTGCAGCACGTCGTACGACGCGATGCCGACGGTGCTCGCGAACACCGCGGCGAGGTCGGCCGCCACCAGCAGCCGGTTGCCCGGTCCCACCAGGCACGCCTCGCCGCCCTCGCGCACCTCGATCACCGCGTAGGCGATGTCCGGCCCGTAGGCGATGGCGCGGTTGCCCGGCATGGTCCAGGGCGTGGTGGTCCAGATCACCGCCCGCGCCTCGGCGAGCAGATGCCCCGGCGTGGTGTCGTGGACGACCGGGAACGCCACCCAGATCGTGGTGCTGGTATGGTCGTGATATTCGATCTCGGCCTCGGCCAGCGCGGTCTTCTCGACCGGGCTCCACATCACCGGGCGCAGGCCGCGATACAGCGAACCGTTCAGCAGGAACTTGCCGATCTCGCCGGCGATGATCGCCTCGGACGCAAAATCCATCGTCGCGTAGCGGTGCGCCCAGTCGCCCTGCACGCCGAGCCGGCGGAACTCCTGCGCCTGGATGTCCAGCCAATGCTGCGCGTAGGCGCGGCACTCGGCGCGAAACTGCAGCACCGGCACCTGGTCCTTGTCGCGGCCGGCCTTTCGGTACTGCTCCTCGATGCGCCACTCGATCGGCAGCCCGTGGCAGTCCCAGCCCGGCACGTAGCGCACCGCGTAGCCCGCCATGCGATGCGCGCGGTTGATGACGTCCTTGAGGATCTTGTTCAGCGCGTGGCCGATATGCAGGTGGCCGTTGGCGTACGGCGGACCGTCATGCAGCGTGAAGCGCCGGCGCCCCTCCTCTGCCTCGCGCAGCCGGTCGTCCAGGCCCATCGCCTCCCAGCGCGCCAGCAGCGCCGGCTCGCGCTTCGGCAGGTCGCCGCGCATCGGGAATGCCGTCGCGGGCAGGAAGACGGTGTCCCGGTAGTCGGTCTCGGTCATCGCTCACACTCGCAGGATTGAACCACGACGGGTTCGGGCAAATGAAGTCCAGGCATCCCGGCCGCGTTCAGGACGCGTCCGGGTACGGAATTCGCCGGTCGGATGAAGGTGCGAGCATGGCCGGATTTATGCTCACCCCGCCATCGACCGGTCAAGCAGAGGAGCCCAGGGGATGGATATCGAGAGCTTCAAGGCCAGCCTGGCGGAGGACGCGCCACCGCCAGCCAGCAGCCTGGCACTGCAGGCGCTGTGGTGGGCTGGCAGGCAGGACTGGGACCGCGCGCACGGCGTTGCCCAGCAGGACGAGGGCAACCCCGCGTGCGACTGGGTGCATGCCTACCTGCACCGCGTAGAGGGCGACGAGGGCAATGCCCGCTACTGGTACAGGCGCGCCCGGCAGCCCTGGCCGACGCAGCCACCGGAGCAGGAGTGGGACGCGATCGGCACCGAGCTTCTGACGAGGACCGGACAGCAGGCCTGAAACGGCAGCGGGCGGCGCCCCGCCTGGGAACGCCGCCCGCCCGCCGGCTAGCTCAGGTCAGGTCAGCTCAGGTGAGGTCGAACCGGTCCAGGTTCATCACCTTCGTCCACACCGCCACGAAGTCGATGACGAAGGCGTGCTGGCTGTCGGTGCAGCCGAACACCTCCGAGACCGCGCGCAGCAACGAGTTCGACCCGAAGATCAGGTCGGCGCGGCTGCCGGTCCACTTCAGCTCGCCGGTGCGGCGGTCACGGCCCTCGAAACGCTCGTCACCCGAGCTGGTCGCCTTCCATGTCGTCGACATGTCGAGCAGGTTGACGAAGAAGTCGTTGCTCAGCACGCCGGGACGCTTGGTGAACACGCCCAGCTCGCTGCCGCCGTAGTTGGCGCCGAGCACGCGCAGGCCGCCCAGCAGCACCGTCATCTCCGGGGAAGTCAGGCTCAGCAGATGGGCGCGGTCCACCAGGTGAACCTCCTCCTGCTTGCCCTTCAGGTCGCCGACATAGTTGCGGAAGCCATCGACCTTCGGCTCCAGCACCGCGAAGGAATGCGTGTCGGTGAGTTCCTGGGTCGCGTCGGTGCGGCCCGGGGTGAACGGGACCTCCACATCGTGACCGCCGTCGCGCGCCGCCTTCTCCACGGCGGCGGTGCCGCCGAGCACGATCAGGTCGGCCAGCGAGATCTTCCTGCCACCGGGGGCCTCGGCATTGAAGGCGGCCTGGATACCCTCCAGCGTCTGCAGCACCTTCGAAAGCTCGGCCGGCTCGTTCGCCGCCCAGTCCTTCTGCGGCGCCAGCCGGATGCGTGCCCCATTGGCGCCACCACGCTTGTCGGTGCCACGGAAGGTGGACGCCGACTTCCAGGCGGTCGAGACCAGCTGCGACACCGTGAGGCCGCTCTCGAGCAGGCGCGTCTTCAGCGTGGCGATCTCCGCCTCGCCGACCAGCGGATGATCGACTGCCGGCACCGGGTCCTGCCAGATCAGCACCTCGCTCGGCACTTCCGGGCCGAGATAGCGGGCAACCGGTCCCATGTCGCGATGGGTCAGCTTGAACCATGCGCGGGCGAAGGCGTCCGCGAACTCGTCCGGGTTCTGGTGGTAGCGCCTGGAAATCTCGAGGTATTTCGGGTCGGCGATCAGCGCGATGTCCGAGGTGAACATCATCGGCGCATGACGCTTGTTTGGATCATGCGCGTCCGGCACCTGGCCGACGCCGCCGTTGTTCTTCGGCTTCCACTGGTTGCCGCCGCCCGGGCCCTTCTCCAGCTCCCACTCGAAGCCGAACAGGTTGTCATAGTAGCCGTTGTCCCACTTGGTCGGCTCGGCGGTCCAGGCGCCTTCGAGGCCGCTCGAGATGGTGTCCGGTCCACGGCCGCTGCGGTAGCTGTTGCTCCAGCCGAGGCCCATCGCCTCCATCGGAGCGGCTTCCGGCTCGGGGCCCACATAGTCCGCCGCCGAGGCCGCGCCATGGCTCTTGCCGAAGGTGTGGCCGCCGGCGACCAGCGCCACCGTCTCCTCGTCGTTCATCGCCATGCGCGCGAAGGTCTCGCGGATGTCGCGCGCCGAGGCCAGCGCGTCCGGGATGCCGTTCGGGCCTTCCGGATTGACGTAGATCAGGCCCATCTGCACGGCGCCGAGATAGTCGGCGAGCTCGCGGTCGCCGCTATAGCGCTTGTCGTCGAGCCAGGTGTCCTCGGGACCCCAGTTGATGTCCTCCTCGGGCTCCCACACATCGGCGCGGCCGCCGGCAAAGCCGAAGGTCTTGAGGCCCATCGATTCCAGCGCGCAGTTGCCGGTCAGCACCATCAGGTCGGCCCACGAGAGCTTGCGGCCGTACTTCTGCTTGATCGGCCACAGCAGCAGCCGTGCCTTGTCGAGGTTGGCGTTGTCCGGCCACGAATTCAGCGGAGCGAAACGCTGCGTGCCCGATCCGGCGCCGCCGCGGCCGTCGCCGATCCGGTAGGTGCCGGCGCTGTGCCAGGCCATGCGGATGAACAGCGGTCCGTAATGGCCGTAATCGGCCGGCCACCAATCCTGCGACGTCTTCATCAGGGCGAAGATGTCCTGCTTCACCGCGGCGAGGTCGAGGGTCTTGAATTCCTCGGCGTAGTCGAAGTCCGCCTTCAGCGGATTGGCGTCCACCGAATGCTGGTGCAGGATCTTCAGGTTGAGCTGGTTCGGCCACCATTCCTGGTTGGACCTCGGCCAGGCGGCCGAATTGTTCGGCGAGACGCCCTTCGCCGGGCCGCTGTCGCCCGGGCCCCCGTGCATCGGGCAACCGCCTACATTGTCTCCGTCCATGTCGTCCTCCGGTATATTCTGGCGCATCGGCCGGCGCGCATCGCGCCCGATGCCAAGCCACACGTGCCACGGCCCGAGCTTAACAGCCCTGGTCGCTGCTGCATCATGGGATCGAAGCGTAGCAGAGTGGTTTCACGAGACAATCATCCGTGTGGATGATTTCGCGAAAGGGTGTTTCCGCAAGCGGGATCTCGATCGTCCGATGTCCCGGTTCAGCACCGCCGCACTTCGAAATAGTCCCGCGCCTGGGCTGCGTCGAGCACGATCTGCGCCTTCAGGGCATCGAGGCCGTCGAACTTGCGCTCGGCGCGCAGCAGGGTGTGCAGCGCCACCGACAATTCCTGGCCGTAGAGATCGCCCTTGAAGTCGAACAGGTTGACCTCGAGGCGACTTTCCGTGCCGGCGTTGACCGTCGGCCGCCGGCCGATGTTGGCGACCCCCCGATGCACGCTGCCGTCCGGCCGCCGCACCGTCACCGCATAGACACCGCGCGACGGCTCCAGGTGCAGGCCGAGGGCGATGTTGGCGGTCGGGAAGCCAAGCAGACGGCCGCGTGCATCACCATGCACCACCAGGCCGCGCACCGCCCAGGGACGGCCGAGCTCCTCGGTGGCGCGCTCGGGATAGCCGTCCTGCAGGGCGCGGCGTATGCGGGTGGAAGAATACGGCCCCTCCGCATCGGACAGGGCCGGAACGATGGTAACCCCGATGCCGAGCGCTTCCGCCTGCACCGCGAGGCTGGCCACGTCGCCGCCGCGGCGATGCCCGTAGGCGAAGTCTCGTCCGCAGGCGAGATGCCGGACCCCGAGCGCCTGGTGCAGCACCTCCCGCACGAAGCGCTCCGCCGTCATCAGCGAGAACGCCTCGTCGAAGCCGATCTCGAAGATGTTGACCACTCCCAGTGCCTGCAGCGCCGCCGCCCGCTCGCTCGACAGGGTCAGCCGGAAGGGCGGATCCTGCGGCCGGAACAGCTGGCGGGGATGCGGCTCGAAGGTCAGCACGCTGAGCACGCCGTCGGGCCGCGCGCCATGTAGCGTGCGCAGCAGGTGGGCATGGCCTAGATGCACGCCGTCGAAATTGCCGAGTGCCACGATGCTGCCGCGTGCAGCATCCGGCACCATGCGCCAGTCGGTGTGCAGGGTGATCATGCGACCGGCAGGCCGAACCGGCGCGCCACCCCGGCGAAGTCGCTCTCGACCGGATGGCGCGTCCCGGCCACGGTGCCGTCCCCGGCCCGCACCAACTGGCACGTCAGCAGCCCGGCGCCGGCGGCGGCATCGAGCTCGGCCTCGACATCGGACAGGAACAGCATGCGGTCGACCGGCGCCTGCAGCGTCGCCGCGGCCGTCGCGTAGCTCGCGGTCTCGCGCTTGCCGCCGATCCTGGTGTCGAGGAAGGCCGACATCAACGGCCGCAGGTCGCCGTCTGGCGTATGGCCGAAGATCAGCCGTTGCGCCGCTTCCGAACCCGACGAGTAGACCGCAAGGCGCACCCCGGTCGCATGCCAGGCGCGCATCGCGGGCACCACGTCGGGATAGATCTCGCCCTGCAGGCTGCCATCCGCGTAGCCGTCCGCCCACGCGATGCCCTGCAGCGTCTTCAGCGGCGTGATCTTGGCGTCCTGGTCCATCCAGGCGAGGCACTGCGCCAGCGGGTCCTGCCCGGGGGCCAGCCTGCCGATCTCCGCCACCGCAACGGCCACGTCCGGTTCATGCACGCGGTCGCGTAGCAGGCCCGGAAGCGCCTTGCGGGCATACGGGAACAACGTCCGATGCACGAAGGCGATCGGTGTCGTGGTCCCCTCGATATCGGTCAGGACAAGGATCGGCGGTGCCACGGAGTGCTCAGGCGGCAGGGAATCGCTCGCTCACATCGTCACCGGTGTAGTGCGCGACCCATCCGCTGGTGTCGGTGAAGACCCGCAGTGCCGTCACCGTCGGAGTCTCGCCGGCGTCGAACCAGTGCCTGATGCCATGCGGTACCGCGATCAGGTCGCCCTGGGTGCAATGGGCGTCATACACCTTGCCGTCGACATGCAGGATGAAGCTGCCTTCGCCGTGCACGAAGAAGCGAACCTCGTCCTCGGTATGGACATGCTCGGACAGGAACTTGTCGCGCAGCGCCTTGAGGTTCGGCGTCTGCGCAGTGAGCTTGATGACGTCGGCGCTGCCGGCGCCGAGGTCGCCCATCAGGCGATCGAGATGCGGCCGATAGGCGTCCAGGATGGTTTCCGGGCTGTCATCCGGCGTCAGCTCGACCGGGCTGTCCCACCGCTCGAACCTGACGCCGATGGCGGACAGCTCGCGGGCGATCGCCTCGCCCTCCTCGGTGCGCAACAGCGGCGTGCCGGGCGTATCGTCCCGGAACACGGTCAGACGGCTCATGCCGGTATCCTCCTCTGTTCCAGCTTGCAGGCCAGCAGGAACTCCAACCCCTCCAGCCTGGCCAGGGCGACATCCATGGAGTTGCCCCACACATACACGCCGTGGCCTCGTATCACGTAGCCCATGCTCATGGCAGGCAGCAGCGGCTCCACCACGGTGCACAGCCGGGCAATATCCTGGTCGTTGTCGACCAGCGGCAGCCGCAGCGTCGTATCGTGGGTGTGTTGTCCCTCGAACACCTTCAGCAGCTCGAAGCCGGAAAACACCAATGCATCCTCGCGCAGTGCCAGCGAAAGTACGGTGGACGCTACCGAATGGCCATGCAGCACGGCTGCCGCCTCCGGGAATTTGGCATATATCTGGGTGTGCAGCAGCGTCTCGGCGCTCGGCCTGCCCTCGCCCTGGACGACGGCGCCGCCTGCATCGACGGCGATGACCTCGTCCCCGGTCAGGAAGCCTTTGTGGCAGCCACTTCGCGTGATGGCGATCCGTCCGTCGCGCAGCCGGTGGCTCAGATTGCCGGCGGTCGCGGGCACCCAGCCATGGCGGTCAAGACGCTGGCCGGCACGGACGATGTCACAAACCGCCACATCCCATTCGGCGCCGACCCCCAAGACTTCCGGAAAGGGCAGATCCTGGACAGGCGCGGAACCTTCCGGCATCGCAGAACCGTCTTCAGTTATGCCGCACCGGCTCCTGGCTGGCGCCCACCGGCGGCGGCGTATGCAGCGAGGTCTGGGTGATGCCGGGCGAGGCGATGCTGTTCGGCTGCACCGGATGCGTCTGGCCCTGGGCCTCCATCGACTCATCGTCGTTCATGTTCTTCTTGAAGGATTTGATGCCCTTCGCGAAGTCGCCCATCAGCGTGCTGACCTTGCTGCTGCCGCCGAACAGCAAAAGCACGACCGCCAGCACGATCAGCCAATGCCAGATGCTTAGACCACCCATCACACCCTCTTGCCGCCCGCAGGCGAATTCATTCTTTTCGTGTCAGCAGGACATGGCTCCCCTGGCGTTGCCATGCAAGCGCTGTTTGCCCCGAGGCTGGTCCACCGGGCCTCGCCCCCGTTTCGAGCGGGGTGCGCCATGGACCAGGGCAGGATGAATCCGTAGGTCGGATAAGGCCGGGTGCCGAGGGAGCGGGTGGCGCGCCACCAGACCCGCACCAGCGTCCAGTCGTTGTCGCGCGAGACGTCGCGCACAGGGGCGGCGCGATCGATCCGGCCCGGCTCCCAGTTGGCGTGCTCGACCAGAATGGTGCGGCTATCCAGCACCCGGCGCACCACCGACACGTGGCCCGCCGGCATCCTTCCGGTAGCCCGGAACACCAGGATCGCACCCGGCTCGGGCCAGCGGACCCGGACATAGCGGCCGGCCGCCTCGCCCCACCAGGCGCCGGCATCGCCCGACAACGCGACGCCGGTGATCCGGCGGGCGTAGGGCGCGCATTGCAGGCCGCCGCCGCAGCCGGAGAGCGCCAGGAGAAGCAGCAGCCACCCGACGGCGAGGGCGGGATACCGGCTGGCGCCGAGCCCCGTGTCTGTCTCAGCCACTCCGCAGCCGGGCGATCATCTCTTCCGCGGCGTCCAGCTCGGTGTCGAGAGCGCGGCTGGCGACATCGTGGGCAAAGCCGGCACGGGCCAGCGATGCGAGCGCGCGCTGCCGATCGGATGGCGGTCGCCGGGCCAGGCCGGCCCGCTCCGGGGCAGGATCCTCGTCGGACGCCTCCAGGTCAGCCGCCTCGCTGGGGCCGGCAGGCCGGCGGAACGGACCAATGCGGCGGCGGCGGGCCTGCACCAGGGCGGCTGCGAGTTCGGCCTCCTCCGGCGTGCAGACATCTGCGGTGGCGAGCCGCACCGCTTCGCCGGCCTGTTCGGCCGCCACGCCATGCTGCGCGAGGTGCGCGCCGATCGCGCGGCGGGACCTGCCGCCGCGGGCCAGCGCCCGGGCGCGTGACTGCGCGAACGCATTGTCGTCGACCGCGCCGATGCCACGAAGATCAGCCACGATGCCGGCGATCGCCGACCGTGCGCCCTGTTGCTGGGCCAGCACGGCGTCGGCATCGCCGCCGGCATGGGTCGCCCGCTGCGCCCAGCGCTGCAACCTGCGCTCCAGCACGCGCGTCAGTCCGGACTCCGTGGTCGAGAACCGCGCAAGATGGGCGAGCGCCGCCTCGCGCAGGGCGCCGGCGCCGGGAACCGGGCCCGGCGCGACTGGACCGCCGCTAGCGCCGCGCCTTGCGGGCGGCATAGCGCTTGTCGCGGGCAGCCTTCTGCTCGAGCTTCAGCAGTGCCTCCTGCTTGGCAGCTTCCTTCGCGGCCAGCTCCTCCTCGGCGAGCCGCGCGGCCTCGGCGGCGGCTGTGGCCGCCTGCTCCGCGGCCAGCCGGGCAGCCTCGGCCTCGCGCTCCGCACGGCGCTCTGCCATGCGCGCCTCGCGTGCCTCGACGATGGCGCGTCGCTCGGCCTGGCGCTCCAGTACAGCCGGATCGTCGGGAGCCGGACGGGCCTTGAACTTGGCGAGCAACTCGGCCTTGGCGGTCGCGGACGCCTGCTGGCGCTCGCTGAACTTGTTCTGCTTGAGAATGGTCGGATCCCTTTGTCCGTTGGCCCAACATCGGCCGACGCGAACCGGAAGGCACGCGGCCGGGTGCCGGGATCTAGTCCCGGACGACCGCGGTTTCTAGCCATTGGTGCGGTGCGGTGTCACCACCATATCCGCGTGAACGATTTTATGGCATGATGAGCCAAGCATGAAGCGGGCGTATCGCCGCGATCTTGCGAGGATGACCTAGTGGCGCACGGATCATCGGTCCGCGCCCCACAATACCAGGGGATGACGATGCGGCAATGCTTTCCACGTCAGACCACGATGGCGGGAGGCCACTCATGAACGTATTCAAGCCAGCCACACGCACCGCGATGACCGAGGCGCAGGTACGCAAGGCTGCCGCCAACACGGCGGGCCATGAGAAGACCGTGGACAACGACCCGTTCAAGGAGGGCGATGCCGTGGTCTACGCCGCGCACGGCGTCGGCCATATCGACCGGATCGGCACCGAGGAGATCGCCGGCCACTCCCTCGAGGTGATCCAGGTATCGTTCTCCGACAACCAGATGACCTTGCGTATCCCGCTGGCGCGCGCCCGCGCCTCCGGCCTGCGCAAGATCGCCAGCCGCGAGATCGTCGACAAGGCGATGGCCGTCATCAAGGGCAAGCCGCGTATCAGCAAGGCGCTGTGGGCTCGTCGCGCGGTGGAGATCCAGGCGAGGATCAATTCCGGTGATCTGTTGCAGGTCGCCGAAGTGGTGCGCGACCTTCAGCGCCACGTCGACAACCTGGAAGGCAGCTTCAGCGAGAGAAAGCTGTTCGAGCTTGCGCTGGACCGTTTCGGCGCCGAGATCGCCGTCGTCGAGGGCGTCGACAAGATGGCGGTGCTCGATCGCCTGACCTCGACCATGAAGGCAGCCTGAAGCCGTAGGCGTTACGGTGGCAGGCTATCGACAGCCTGCCACCCGGTCGAAGTCACGCTTCAGGAAGGACTGCCCTCTTCCTCGCCGTCAGTCTTGATATCCAGTGCCGCGTCGGACGCATGGGCGGCGCCAGCCGGCGCGGTGCCGGAGGCGCCGTCCTGCTGATCCTGGCCTTCCTTCTCGCGGCGCTTGGCTTCCTTCTTGGCCTGCTTCGCCCGGTCGCGCTCGGCCTTCTGGAAGGCATAGTTCACCTTGAACGCCATCGGTTCTCCTTCTGACGGACCGCCCGGCGCCGTATCGCGCATGACCGTCCTCTCTGCACTGCGGCGATCCGTACGATCGCCATCAAAGCGTTAGTATGGTCTCCCTGCCGGGTGATTCCCACCCCCATGGCACTCGCCCCTGGGTGGCAATTTGCCTGCCGGGCCCCCGTCGTTTGACTGCGGCCGTGGGTGCACTGCATCATCCGGCCAGGCGAACCGCCCAAGCAGACGCCCCAAGCAGACGCCAAGTCCGGGACCAAGAAGATGGCGGGACCAAGCAGATGATCGCCTCCCTGATGCCGACCTACAACCGTGCCGACCTCGCCTTCGAGCGGGGCGACGGGGTCTGGCTGTACACCTCGGACGGGCGACGCTATCTCGATTTCGGCGCCGGCATCGCGACATCCTCGCTCGGCCACGGCCACCCGCACCTGGTCGGCGCGATCGCCGAGCAGGCCGGCCGGGTCATGCATGTCTCCAACCTGTATCGTGTCCCGCAGGCGGAGCGGCTGGCGCAGCGTCTGGTGGATGCCTCGTTCGCCGACAGCGTGTTCTTCTGCAACTCGGGGGCGGAAGCCAACGAGGGCATGGTCAAGATGATGCGCCGGGCGATGTACGCCGGCGGCCACCCCGAGCGCACCCGGATGATCTGCTTCAACGGCGCCTTCCACGGCCGCACGCTGGCGATGCTGTCCGCCACCGGCAACGAGAAATACCTGCAGGGCTTCGGCACCCCGGTCGACGGCTTCGACCATGTGCCGATGAACAACCTCAACGCCGTGCGCGACGCCATCACGCCGCACACCGCCGGCATCCTGATCGAGCCGATCCAGGGCGAGGGCGGCGTCCGTTCGGCCGATGGGCGCTTCCTGCGCGAGCTGCGCAGCACCTGCGACGAATTCGGCCTGCTGCTTGGCTTCGACGAGGTGCAGTGCGGCATGGGACGCACCGGCCGGCTGTTCGCGCATGAGTGGGCCGGGGTGAAGCCGGACGTGGTATCGACCGCCAAGGGCATCGGCGGCGGCTTTCCGCTCGGCGCCATCCTGGCCACCGAGGCGGTGGCGAAGCACCTGACCGCCGGCTCGCACGGCACCACTTTCGGCGGCAGCCCGCTGGCCTGCGCGGCCGGCAACGCGGTGCTCGACGTGGTGCTGCAGCCGGACTTCCTCGATGGCGTCGCACGCACCGGCGAGGTGCTGCGCGAGGCGCTGGAGGCCCTGGCCGAGGCCCAGCCCGACGCCTTCAACGGCGTGCGTGGCCGCGGGCTGATGCTGGGCATCCATTGCGTGCTGCCGAACACCGCGCTGCAGGCCGCCTGCATGGCGGAAGGGCTGCTGGTGGTGGCAGCCGGCGAGAACGTGCTGCGCCTGGTGCCGCCGCTGGTGGTCAGCGAGGAAGAGTGCCGCGACGCGGTACAGCGCCTCGGCCGCGCCGCCGCCCGCGTGCGGCAGGCCGAGCCGGCGCATGCTTCATGAGTGATGCCCAGGGCACCACGCCGCGCCACTATCTCGAACTGCGCGACCTCGACACCGCCACCCTGCGCGCCATCCTCGACGCCGCCACGGTGATGAAGCGGGCGCAGCAGGGTCGCCGGTATCCGCTGCATCCCGGCCGCCCGCTGGAGGGCCGCACCCTCGGGCTGATGATGGAGAAGCCATCGACCCGCACCCGGGTGTCGTTCGAGGTGGCGATGCGCCAGCTCGGTGGCGAGGTCATCGTGCTGTCGCCCCGCGATACCCAGCTTGGCCGCGGCGAGAGCATCCCGGACACCGCACGGGTGCTGTCGCGCTTCCTCGACGCCCTGGTGCTGCGCACCGACGATCCCGGCAAGCTGCTGCAGCTGGTGGCAGCCAGCACCATCCCGGTGATCAACGGCCTGACCTCGCGCTCGCATCCGGTGCAGATCCTGGCCGACGTCCTCACCTTCGAGGAGCATCGCGGCCCCATCGCCGGCCAGTCGGTGGCGTGGTGCGGCGACGGCAACAACGTCGCGACCTCCTGGATCGAGGCGGCGGTCCGGTTCGGGTTCGCGCTGCGCCTCGCCACCCCCGCCGACCTGGCGCCCGATGCCGAGGTGCTGGGCTGGGCACGCGCACAGGGCGGCAACGTCACCCTCACCCACGACGCCTCCGAGGCGGTCGCGGGGGCTCGCTGCGTGGTCACCGATACCTGGATGTCGATGTCCGACGATCCGGCCGAGGACTGGTCGGCCTCCCTGCTGCCCTACCGCGTCGACGCCGCGCTGATGCGGCAGGCCGCTCCCGACGCGCTGTTCATGCACTGCCTGCCGGCGCATCGCGGCGAGGAAGTCACCGACGAGGTGATCGACGGCCATTGGTCGGTGGTGTTCGACGAGGCGGAGAACCGGCTGCACGCCCAGAAGGCGCTGCTGCTGTGGGCGCTCGGCGGTGCCCAGTGGCGGGAGCAGGCGCTCGCCGCCGGATACAGCCAGCCGATCAGGAACGCATCATGACCGACCCGGACCAACCGGCCTCCGGCCCCAAGGCGACGCCGTCCACCCCGATCACGACGCCGTCCACCACCGAGGACGTGCCATCGACGCCGGGCTGGGTCGAGCAGGGTGTCGACGACATCCTTGCGTCGCTGCCGCAGCGGCCGAACCTGCGCACGCTGCGCAATGCCTACCTGGATTGCCTTGCCGGCGCCGGGCGCACCCGCGACCTCGACGAGACACACGATCGCTGTCGCCGCAAGCTGCTGACGGCGCTGGTCGAGGATGAACACCTGCCAAAGGCGACGGTGTCGGAGATCGAGCGGAAGCTCGAGGCGCTGGAAGCCGATATCAGCGACAACGTCTGAGGGGTTCCGGCGGCCGCGACTTCGGCGACTGGCGATCCTCGGGCGCCCTCCCTATCTTGGCCGGATGGTCGAAACACCCGCCTTTCTCGATACCAGCCGCCCCGACGTGCCCGATATCGTGGTGCCTCGCGGCATCGTGCCCTTCTACATGCCGGACCGTCCGGTGCGCGGCCGGTTGGTCCGGCTCGGCGTCCTCGCCGATGCGCTGATTTCGCGGCACGACAATCCGGAGCCGGTCAACCGGCTGGCCGGCGAGGCGCTGGCGCTGGTGGCGGGGCTGGCCTCGGCGCTGAAATTCCAGGGCTCGTTCAGCCTGCAGGCCAAGGGCGATGGTCCGGTCTCGATCCTGCTGGCCGACTGCACCGAAGCCGGCGCGCTGCGCTTCTACGCCCGCACCGATCCGGAGCGTTTCGCCGCCCTGCTTCAGACCGACCCGGAGCCCAATGCGGCGGCCCTGCTCGGCAGCGGCTATCTCGCCTTCACGGTCGACCAGGGCGGCGCGATGGAGCGTCACCAGGGCATCGTCGCCATCGAGGGCGACAGCCTGGCCGAGATGGCGCAGCACTATTTCGAGACCTCCGAGCAGCATGATTGCAGCGTCAGGCTGTCGGCGCAGCACACCGACACCGGCTGGCGCGCCGCCGCCCTGGTGCTGGAGCGTATCGCGCATGGCGGCGGCCACGCCGAGGGCGCCGGCACCGCCTCCGGACTCGCCCTGCAGGACGGGGTCGAACTGGACAACCAGCGCCTGGACGCGGCCGCCAGCACGCGCGACACCGCGGTCGAAAGCTGGCGCACCGCGCTGATGTTGGCGGCCACGCTGACCGACGGCGAACTGCTCGATGACGCCCTCTCGGCGGAGGAGCTGTTGTATCGGCTGTTCCACAGCGAAGGCGTCGCCGCCGACCGCCCGCGTGCCTTGGCCTATGGCTGCCGCTGCTCGCGCGCCCGGCTGGCCGGCATCCTCGAGGGCTTCCCGAGCGAGGATCTCGACCACATGCAGGTCGGCGGCGACATCGTGATGACCTGCGAGTTCTGCGCCTTCGATTTCCGCTTCCCGCGCGAGAGCGTTAAGGGGAGCGCTGCCGGCTGACCGGCGGCCGAATGCGCAGTCTGGCCTCGACCCTGGAGTTGCCGATGATTTCTGCCCCGTTGCGTGCGCCGGCGATCCGGCTGGGTGCGGCCCTCATGCTCTGCGGCAGCCTCGCGCTGTCAGGCTGCGGCGGCTCCGAGGAGGCGCCGGCGAGCTTCCCGCCGCCCGACTACAGCTACCTGCCGAAGTTGCGGATGAATGTCGCCACGCTCACCGTCGTGGACCATGTCCAGCAGGCCGGCCCGGAACCCGGCGATATCGCCCAGACCGCGCCGGTGCCTCCCGACCAGGCGCTGCAGCGGCTCGCCCAGGACCGGCTGGTAGCCGCCGGCAACTCCGGCAGCGCCGTTTTCACCATCGACCGCGCCTCGATCGTCCAGGGATCGACCGGCGCCCTGGACGGCCACCTGGCGGTGCATCTCGACATCATCACAGCCAATGGCGGCCATGCGGGCTATGCCGAGGCGCACGTGTCGCGGCAGCTGGTGCCGGGCGATCCTGACGCCGCCGGTGGCACGCGGCGGCAGCTCTACGATCTCGACCGGCAGATGATGCAGGATATGAATGTGGAGCTGGAGTTCCAGGTACGGAGGTCGCTGCGCGACTGGCTGGTCGATGCCGGCGGCGCGCCGCTGGCCGGCAGCGTGGAGCAGCAGAGCCTGCCTCCCCCGGGCAGCCCGGGCTATCCGGCCCCGGCTGGCACGTCCTATCCCGGCGCGCCTGTCGGCACGTCCTATCCCGGCGCGCCTGCCGGCACGTCCTATCCCGGCGCGCCTGCCGGCACGTCCTACCCCGGCGCGCCTGTCGGCATGTCCTACCCCGGCGCGCCTGTCGGCACGTCCTATCCCGGCGCGCCTGTCGGCACGACCCCAATCGGCGCGGTCCCGGTCCAGAGCAACGGGCCGGTGGTGCTGGCGCCGCCCGGCTCGGCGCTGCCGCCCCCGGTGCCACCGGCCACCGCCACGGTCCCGCCCGATGGGACCGCACCCGCGATGTCGGCGCCGGATCCGGTCTTCCCCGACGGTGCACCTTCAGGCAACAGCCTGGCTCCGGCACCCGCAATGCCGCGGTCGCCGCCGCCTAGCTTCCTGCAGGCGCCTCCGAGCACGGCTCCGACGCCCTATCCGGCCCCCTATCCGGCCCAGGGGGCCACCCCTCCCGGCTACTGAGCGGCCCCCGTCACCATATCCGTGGATGCTTTCAGATGCCCGAGACCGTCACCACCCCGCGCGTCCTTCCGGAGATCAAGGTCGAGCGGCCGCGTCTCTACAAGGTCATGCTGGTCAACGACGACTTCACGCCGCGCGGCTTCGTGGTGATGGTCCTCAAGGCCGAGTTCAAGATGGCCGAGGAGCAGGCCAACCAGGTTATGACGACGGCGCACCAGCGCGGCGTCTGCGTGGTCGCCGTGTTCACCAAGGACATCGCCGAGACGAAGGCTGCGAACGCCACCGACATGGCACGCCGCAAGGAATATCCGCTGCTGTTCACCACCGAACCCGAGGAGTGAGGTGATCAGCCGCCGACTTCGTGCAGCACGCGATCTGCGGTGAGGATCTGCGGCAGCGCGTGGCCGTCGCCACCCGGCGGATAGAACATGTAGAACGGCACCCCGTCGCGGCCGTGGTCGCGCAGGAAGCTGCCGATCTGCTCGTCACGGTTGGTCCAGTCGCCGCGCAGGGTCGCGACATGATGCGACGAGAAGGCCTGCCGCACCTGCTGGGGGGCCAGCGCCAGGCGCTCGTTGACGAGGCAGGTCACGCACCAGGCGGCGGTCATGTCGACGAACACCGGACGCCCCTGCCGGCGCAGATCGGCCAGCCGCGCCTCGCTGAACGGCTCGGTGCCGGGGACGAGGCCGGCACCGCCGGCGGCAGCGCTACGGGCGCCGAGGCCGGGCAGGTCAGGTAGCAGGGCCAGCGTGGCCAGCAGGCTCAGCGCCGACGCCGCCATGCACCAGCGGCCGCGCCGTGGCGCCGATGCGGTGACGGCCCGCTGCGACAGGCCGAGCAGCCAGCCGGCCAGGGCCAGCAGCACCAGTCCCGCGCCGAGCAGCAGCACGCCGCGATCCCCGGCCTCGATCGACAGCACCCAGGCAAGCCATACGCACGAGGCGAAGATCGGGAACGAGAGCGCCTGCCGCAGCACCACCATCCAGGTGCCGGGTCGCGGCAGCCGCCTCGCCAGCCCGGGCACCAGGGCAAACACCGCGTAGGGCAGGGCAAGGCCAAGCCCCATGGTCAGGAACACCGCCATGCCGACCACGGCGGGAGCGGCAAGAGCACCGACGATCGCAACACCCATGAACGGCGCCGTGCAGGGCGTCGCCACCAGCACCGCGAGCAGGCCGGTGGCAAAATCTCCGGCATGACCGCGGCGGGAGGCCAGCCCCTGCCCCATCCCCGCAAAGCTGCCGCCGATCTCGTATAGGCCGGCGAGGTTCAGGCCGACGGCGAACAGCAGCCAGCAGGTGGCGGCGACGAACAGCGGCGACTGGAACTGGAAGCCCCAGCCGGCCGCCGATCCCGCCGCCCGCAATCCGAGCATGAGGGCGCCGAGGGCCGCGAAGGCGACCAGCACGCCGCCGGTATAGAAGGCGACGCTCGCCCGCTGCTCGGCATGGTGCGATCCGGCGATGCGGCTGAACGCCAGCGCCTTCATCGCCAGAACCGGGAACACGCACGGCATCAGGTTCAGCACGATGCCGCCGAGCAGGGCCAGCAGCAGCAGGCGGGGAAGATCCGATACCGCGAAGCCGGACGATCTGGCGCGAGGGGCGGCGCGGGGGGCCGACACGCTCAGCATGCTCTCGTTGCCGGCGACGTCGCGCAGCACCACCACCCCGTCGAGGCCCTTTGCGCGGGCGAGATCCGGCAGCGGCTTGAGGCCGATCCGGACCAGTCCCGGCGTCACCTGCACAGGCTGCGCCGCAACCTGGTCGATCAGGCCCGGGGCCGACGGCAGGAACCAGGCGTCGTGCACCGCCTGCGCGTCCAGCCCGCTGCCCGAGAGCTCCAGGCCGGCCGGAGTGAGGCTGGCCTTGAAGGGCGACGGCCGCGGCTGACCGGCCGCCGCCTGCGCGAACAAGGGCGCCTGGGCGGAGGCACGCGTCGCCGCGCCCCCCGCGGGCAGCCGCAGGGTGAAGCTGCCATGTTCGGGAACGCAGACGTTCGCGCAGGCAAGCCACTGGGCGTCGGCCTTCAGCAGCAGGGGGGTGCCCCCGCTCCCCTCGCCTGGCGCACTGAGCGCGAGGCGCATCGGCAGCACCACGTCGCCGGTGTAGCCATAGCTCATCAACGGCCCGTCCGGCAGGCGCCGCGGCGTCGGCCAGTCGATCTGCGCGGTGTGGCCCGCGGCTGGCCCGCCGGCGGTGACGTCGATGGTCGGCGCCTCGCCGGCATCGCCGGGGTTGGACCAGTAGGTGTGCCAGCCCGGTGCCAGCTTCAGCCGCAACCCGACCGCGAGCGTGCCGCCGGGGGAGAAGCCGTCGCTGCCGGTGACCAGGCTCACGCTGTCATGGTCGGTGGCGACGACGTTGCTCTCCGCGGCGCACGCGGCACGCATCGGGAAGGCGAGGAGCAGGATCGGGAGCAGCAGACGCAGGCACAGCATGACCGCCTCAATAGCACCGGCACGACGTCCGGACATGGTGTTGAACCGGCGCGCGCCATACACAGGCGTGATGTCCGGTGCGATCACCCTTTCCGATGCCCTCGTGGAATCGCTGCCCGTCTCGGACGCGCTGCCTGCCCTGCTGGCAGCGCTCGGGCGCGATGAGCCGGGAACCGGGGCCGCCGCCAACGTCGTGCTGATCGCGCCGCCGGGTGCCGGCAAGACCACGCTGGTGCCGCTGGCGCTGCTCGGCGCCGGGTGGCTCGGCGACCGGAAGATCGTCATGCTGGAGCCGCGCCGGCTGGCGACCAGGGCGGCGGCGCATCGCATGGCGTCGCTGATCGGCCAGCAGGCCGGCGAGCTGGTCGGCTACCGCACCCGGATCGACCACGCGGTGTCGGCGCGCACCCGTATCGAGGTGGTCACCGAGGGTTTGCTGGTGCGGCGGCTGCTGGCCGATCCGCTGCTCGATGGCGTCGGCTGCGTCATCCTCGACGAGGTGCACGAGCGCAGCCTCGACGGCGATCTCGCGCTGGCCTTCTGCCTGGACCTGCAGCGCACCCTGCGGCCCGAGCTGCGCCTGCTGGCGATGTCGGCCACCGTCGACGGCGCCGCGCTCTCGGCGCGGCTGCAGGCTCCGGTCATCGAAAGCGCAGGCCGGCTGTTCGAGGTCGAGGTGCGGCACGCGGCGCGCGACCCGACCGGCCTGCGCGACCTGCCGGATGCGATGGCACGGACCCTGCGCGGCCTGCTCGCCGATCCGGCGACGCCACCGGGCGACATCCTGGCCTTCCTCCCCGGCGTCGGCGAGATCAGGCGGGTGGCTGCAGCACTTGCCGGCGTCGCCGCTCATGTCCTGCCGCTGCATGGCGAGCTGCCGCCGGCGCAGCAGGACCTGGTGCTGCAGGCCCCGGCCGGCGACCGGGCACGCAGGATCGTGCTGGCGACCTCGATCGCCGAGACCTCGCTGACGGTGCCGGGGGTGCGCATCGTCGTCGATGGCGGATGGCGGCGGGCGCCCCGGCTCGATGCCGGCAGCGGGCTGTCGCGGCTGGAGACGCTGCGGATCAGCCGGGCGGCGGCGGCGCAGCGCTCCGGCCGCGCCGGTCGCGAGGCACCCGGGCTGGCAGTGCGGCTCTGGACCACGACCACCCAGCGCAGCCTCGCCCTGCACGACCGCCCCGAGATCTTCGATGCCGAGCTCTCCGGCCTGCGCCTGGACGTCGCCGCCTGGACCGCGTCGATGGGCACCACGCTCGCCGACCTGCCGCTGCCCGACCCGCCGCCGAACGGCGCCAGCGAGGCGGCGCGCAGCCTGCTGGCGGATCTCGGCGCGTTCGACAGCAGTGGCGCCATCACCGAGGTGGGCCAGAAGATGGCGACACTCGGCGCGCATCCGAGGCTGGCGGCGATGATGCTGGCCGCACGCAACGCCGCCGAGCGCGCGCTGGCCGCCGACCTCGCAGCCCTGCTGGAGGAGCGCGACCCGCTGCGACCGCGCCCGGGTAGTGGCGTGGCTGACCCGCCGGTCGACATCGCCCTGCGCCTGGCGCTGCTGGCCGGCGCGGATGCACCCCATGCAGATCGGGCCTCCCTCGCCCGCATCCGGCAATCCGCCACCCAGTTCCGCCGCCGGCTCGGCACCAGTGCGCCGGCGCATGGCGACGTCGCCGGTCTGCTGGCGGCGGCGTTCCCCGACCGCGTCGCACAGCGCCGTGGCGAGCCCGGCGCATTCCGGCTCTCCGGCGGCGGCAGCGCCAGGCTCGGGCGCGACGACGCCCTCGCCGGCGCCGGCCTGCTGGTGGCGGCAGCACTGCAGGTGCGCACCGCGGCCCAGATCCGGCTGGCGGCGGCACTCGATCCCGACGCCCTGCCGGCGTCGCTGCTGGCGCGCACCACCGAGCAGGTGGAGAGCGCGCTCGATCCGGTCAGCGGCGCGGTGCTGAGCCGGAGGCGGACCCGGCTCGGCGCGCTGGTGTTGCGCGACCGTACCGTCGCCGCCGACCCGGACGAGGTGGCTGCCCTCCTGGCAGCGACCGCCGCGCGCAACCTGCGCGCGACGCTCGACTGGAGCGAGGCGGCGTGCCAGTTGCAGGCCCGCGTGGCGGTGGCCCGTCGCGCGCCGCTGGACGATCTCGGGCTCGGCGCGGCGCTGCCGGACCTTTCGGACCCGGCGCTGGCGGAGCGGGCGCAGGACTGGCTCGCGCCGCGCCTTGCCGGATGCACGAAACTCGCCGACCTCGGCACACTCGACCTGCACGCCCTGCTGCGCGCCCAGCTCGATCCAAGGCAGGCGGCGTCCCTCGATCGTGCGCTGCCGACCCATCTCGACCTCGGCGGAAGCCGTGCGGCGATCGACTACACCGGCCCGGAGCCGCTCGCCTCCGCCCGCGCGCAGGCTTTCTACGGCCTGACCGTGACGCCGACGCTGGCGCAGGGCCGCGTCAGGCTGCGGCTCGCGCTGCTATCGCCGGCGGGTCGGCCGGCGGCGATCACCGGTGACCTCGCCAGCTTCTGGACGGGTGCCTGGATCGAAACCCGGAAAGACCTGCGTGGCCGCTATCCGAAGCACGACTGGCCGGAAAATCCCGCCTTGTCGTCCAGGGCCGGGGCCGGGCACCCCCGGACGTCGCAACGGTGAGACTGCGCGCGCATTATTTTACTGTTCCGTTCATTTTGAACCTAGGATGGTCTCGGAATGAGACGATGCTGATCCGCCTGACCGGTCGACCGGGTGCCAGCCTGTTGCTCGCCCTTGCGGCCGCCTCCCTTCCGGCGGTGCCGGCCTGGGCGCAGGACGCCGTTGCATCCGACATGCTGGCCACCCTGCCGACGGTGCCGCCCCTGGTGCGTTCCGGGCCGCTCAGCTTCGCGCCGCTGGTCCGGCGGGTGGTGCCTGCGGTGGTCAACATCGCGGTGACCCAGGATGTCGAGGACGAGGGGGGCAACGATAGTGGCCGCATCAAGGTGCCGCCGGCACTGCGCGGCACTCCGTTCGAGAAGCAGTATCGCGACCGGATGCGCAAGCGGCGCGAGCAGATGCTGGGCGCCGGCTCGGGCTTCGTGATCGATCCCGCCGGGATCATCGTCACCAACAACCACGTGGTGGGCAACGCCGACAAGATCACCGTCTCGTTCTCCGACGGCACCGAGCTGCCGGCGCGCCTGCTCGGCACCGACGAGCTGACCGATATCGCGGTGATCGCGGTGAAGCCCGCCAAGCCGCTGGCCTGGGTGAGCTGGGGCGACAGCCGGCACGTCGAGGTCGGCGACTGGATCATGGCCGCAGGCAACCCGTTCGGACTGGGGTCGTCGGTGACCGCGGGCATCGTCTCGGCGCGCGGCCGCGATATCGGCGCCGGCCCGTTCGACGATTTCCTGCAGCTCGATGCGCCGATCAACCCCGGCAACTCGGGGGGTCCGACCTTCAACATGAGCGGCCAGGTTGTGGCGCTCAACACCGCCATCGTCTCGCCGACCGGCGGCTCGGTCGGCATCGGCTTCGGCATCCCGTCCGAGATCGTGGCCCCGATCGTGGCGCAGCTGCGCGAGAAGGGTCACATCGACCGTGGCTGGCTTGGCGTCACGCTGGAGGAACGACCGGACCAGGGCCCCGGCGTCACCATCGTGGCGATCGATCGCTCGGGCCCCGCCATGCGCGCCGGTCTGAAGGCCGGCGACACCGTCGATACCGTGAACGGCGACAAGGTCGACAGCGCGCGCAGCCTGATCCGCGCCATCGCCGCCGCGGCGCCGGGCAGCTCGATACGCCTCTCGGTGGTCCGCGCGGGGCACAGCTTCGAAGTGCCGATGATGGTCGGACGCCGGCCGGCGGAGGATGCCGGGTAGCCTGGTTTTCCCTAATATTGCGGATTATTCAGGCACTTGCGCTGTCACCGGCGACGCGGACACCCTATGTCGGATCAGACGCAAGACGTTGGAGGCTGAGGCGGTGCGCATCCTGCTGGTCGAGGACGATCCCACGGTGCGCGGCTTCGTCGCCAAGGGACTGCGCGAGGCCGGCCATGTGGTCGAGCAGGCCGACAACGGCAAGGACGGGCTGTTCCTCGCCGTCAGCGAGACCTTCGACACCATCATCCTGGACCGCATGCTGCCCGGCGGCATCGACGGACTGCGTATCCTCGAGACGCTGCGGGGACAGAACAACGCCACCCCGGTGCTGCTGCTGTCGGCGCTGGCCCAGGTCGACGAGCGCGTCGCCGGCCTGAAGGCGGGCGGCGACGACTACCTGACCAAGCCGTTCGCCTTCGCCGAGCTGCTGGCGCGCATCGAGGCGCTGAGCCGGCGTGGCCGCGGCGAGGCCGGGCCGCAGACCAAGCTGGTGGTCGCCGACCTCGAGATGGACCTGCTGTCGCGCGCGGTGAAGCGCGCCGGGCAGAAGATCGACCTGCAGCCGCGCGAATTCCGGCTGCTGGAATACCTGATGCGCCATGCCGGCCAGGTGGTCACCCGCACCATGCTGCTGGAAGGCGTCTGGGATTATCATTTCGACCCGCAGACCAACGTGATCGACGTGCATGTCTCGCGGCTGCGGCACAAGATCGACAAGCCGTTCCCGACCGCGCTGATCCACACCATACGCAACGCCGGCTACATGGTGCGGCCCGAGTGACACGGCGCTAGCGACATTGCCTTCGGCCAGCGCCGTGGTAGCGCGGTTCCGGCTGGCGAGAACCGTGCGCTCTGCCAGCCTGCGGCTCGCCATCGTCTATGCGGCGCTGTTCGCGATCAGCGCCACCCTGTTCCTGTCCTTCATCTGGTGGGCGACGATCGGGCTGCTGGAGCGCCAGGTCGAGGCGGCGATCAATGCCGACGCACAGGCGTTGTCGGAGCGCTGGCAGGAGGGCGGGCTGCCGACCCTGGCGCTGACCATCCAGGACCGGCTCGAGCAGAATGTCGACGACGATGCGATCTACCTGATGGTGGACGGCAACGGGCTGCGCGTCGCCGGCAACCTGCGCACCTGGCCGCGCGACGTGACCCGCGTCGATGCCTGGTACCAGCTGCCGATTGCCCGCGCCGGGACCCGCGGGATGGCGGAGGTGCACGCCTTCGCGCTGCCGGGCAATTTCCGCCTTCTCGTCGGGCGCGACGTGCGCGCCCGGGTGATCCTCAAGCGGCTGCTGACCGACACCCTGCTGTGGGCGCTGGTGATGGTGGCGGTGCTCGGCACCACCGGCGGCTTCCTGCTGCGCGGGCTGTTCCGGCGCATGGTGCGCGACATCGCCCGCACCACGGCGGCGATCTCGCAGGGCGATCTCAGCCGGCGGGTGCCGGTGTCTGGCAGCGGCGACGAGTTCGACCGTGTGGCGGAGACCATCAACGCCATGCTGGATCGGATCGGCCGGCTGATGGACGGGGTGAAGCAGGTGTCGAACGCGATCGCGCACGATCTGCGCACGCCGATCACCCGCGCCCGCACCCGACTGGAGGATGCCGCGCTGCATGCCGGCACCACCGAGGATCTCCGCCACGCGGTCGAACGCGCCGTGGTGGATCTCGACGGCATCACCACGGTGTTCGAGGCGCTGCTGCGCATCTCCGAGATCGAGGCGGGCTCCCGGCGCTCGGCCTTCGCCAGCATCGACCTCGCGCCGCTGCTCGGCGACCTTGCCGAACTCTATGCGGCGCTGGCCGAGGAGGCACAGTTGACCCTCTCGGTGTCGGTGCCGGCGCCGCTGATGCTGTGGGGCGACCGGCTGCTGATCCAGCAGGCGGTGGCCAACCTGCTCGACAACGCGGTGAAGTTCTCCAGGCCCGGCGGCGTGGTGCGGTTGCGTGGCGGCATCGAGGCGCAGCAGGTCCGCATCGAGGTCTCGGACCAGGGCATCGGCATGGCGCTGGCCGATCGCGCCCGTGCGCCGGACCGCTTCTACCGCGCCGAGGCGGCACGCAGCACGCCCGGATCCGGCCTCGGCCTGTCCCTGGTGCAGGCGGTAGCGCAGTTGCACGGCGGCAAGCTGCTGCTGGAGGACGCCTCCCCCGGGCTGCGCGCGATCCTGGCGCTGCCGGTCATGCCGCGTGCGGAGGAGCGGCGCGATCCGTTGCCGGCGGACCAGGAGGTGACGGCCGCTTCATCCGCAGACCACCCTCCCGCCAACCCTGCCGCCCTATAGTGCGAAACATGTTGCCTCCTGCACGCACCGTCACCCGTGCCGCCCTTCTCGCGGCCGCGGCGCTTTGCCTCGGCGGCGGCGTGCGCGGCGCCGGTCAGCCGGCGGGACCTCTGGTGATCACCACCGACAGCGACGCCTATTGCCAGACGCTGACGAAGGCGATCGACGGGCACAGGCCGCTGCCGCGCGAGGTAAGCGACCTCGAGCGGCAGGGTCAGGCACTGTGCGGCAGCGGCCGCGTGCGCAGCGGCATCGTGCGGTTGCGCCGGGCGCTGCTGGTGCTGCAGGGATCACCGGCGCGCGACACCGCCGACGCGCCCTGATCGGCGTCGTATCAACTCACCGCAAGGTTCCGGAAGTCCTCGATCCCGTATGGCGACTACAGGATCGAGTACCGTTCGGCCTCAGCCCAGCAGCGAGTGGTGCTCGATCACGGCGAGCTTGGTATGGCCCTGGCCGACCAGGTCCAGCGAAAGCACGGAAGCTCCGCCAGCCTTGTGCACCGACAGCATGAGGTCGGCGCCGCCGTTGGTGGTGGACGAGGTCAGGTACTTCGCGAGGTCGGATGCCCGGTGATCCCAGCCGGCCGCCGACAACGCGCCGCGCAGATCCAGCGTATTGGACAGGATGCTGCCGCTCAGCGTGGCACTGCCCGCCGACGGCAGCGTGATGGTGTCGCCGGTGCCGGAGATGCTGAGCTGTTCACCCGACGTGACCGCCTGCGTCACGTTGCTTGCAGTCAGGAACTGCATCTTTGACGAGGGTGTGGATGTCGAGGTGGTGTCGCCGGACGCGGTGTAGCTCATGTCGTAGAGGTTGACGCTGACCGACGAGCTAACGGCGCCGTACTGGGCGTTGACGACCTGGGCACCGAAGCTTTCGTTGGTGCCACCATCCGCCGCATCGGTCGGCACATGCGACGTGGTCGAGAAGATCTGCTTGCCATCGACCGAGTAGGTGATGCTGCCGGGTTCCCAGTCGACCGTGAAGGTGTTCTTCTGTGTCAGGTCGATCGAGAAATTATGGTAGTCGTACTGGTCGGAGCCATCGGATCCGGCCCAGTGCACGGTCGCCGTGCCGGTGTTGCGGCTGCTGCCGGTCTCGAGCAGGTCGATCTCCTGGCCCGGCCAGGAATTGTTCGCTGGCCACAGAACGAGATTGACTCCGGCTCCCTGCCCGGAATCCAGGCTGGCGACCACGGAATATTTTCCGTAGCCGTTGCCGGACGAGGCACCGAAATCCGCCTGCATGAACCCGGTGTTGGACCAGCCTTCGGAAGCGCTCGACGTCAGCGTCAGTGCGCCGTTGGCAAAGGAGAAATCGTTCGAATTGCCCCATTTCAGGGCAAAGATGGACTGGTCCAGAGACGAGGCATTGTTGAAATTGACGTCCCAGCTAGTGCTGGAGCTGGAACTCTGGGTCGAAACCAAACTGTATTCCTCCGTTGCGTCGTTCCGCAACACGCTTGGCATGATGCCGCATTGCACCATCGCCGGGTGCAGAGCACGCGGTTGTAATCTTGGATAACGAAGTCGTGCTAACGAATGCCGCCGAATGCCGCAACCGCTTTTTTCATGTTGTCAGGCGTTATTATCAAGTTGCCAGTTTATATATAGAAACTTTCTAAGCCCGATACGGCACCATCTTGATCTTCATCATTAGGTCGAGATGTAGATCATGAAGATCACGTCCTGATCATCATGATCTTCATGATGCCGACGCCAGCGTCGACGCAATGAAACTGTAGTCGAATTTTGTTAGTTGCTGTCAAGCAACGAAAGTCGTGCACGAGCATCGCGTGACACCAGGATCACGGCGTTCTGCCGGAAGCGTCGCGCAACGGCGATACCGCGCCGCCGGTCGATCGCCACCATCACCAGCGGCTCGGACCACCGCCCGAGCACCCCGTGCCCGGCTGCATGCAGGACCGGCCGCGGTGCAGCCTGCACGACCTGTGCCAGTCGCTGCATCATCCGGTCGTTCCAGCCATCAGGGCGCCGCCGGCCCCCGGGATTGCACGCGCTCAGCAGAACCAGACCCTGCCGTCGCGAGGCCTCCCGCCACGCGGGGTCGAGCCCGGAGACAAGGCGGCCGACATGCAGCACCGCATGGCCGGCCTCGTAGCGGCTGAGCCGGTACGAGCGCAGGATCGCGTGCGTCGGTGGGGCAATCGCCATCTGTCGATCTGTTAGGAGAGACGTGCCGTCACAGCCCGTCGGGGTCGCGCGCCTCGAGCCGCTCGTCGCGATGCACATACACCGACAGCAGCAGCCCGAAGCCGAACATCACGGTCAGCATCGCCGAGCTGCCGTACGACACCAGCGGCAGCGGCACGCCGCCGACCGGGATCACCCCCATCACCATCGACAGGTTGACCGCGCAGTAGAGGAAGAAGTTCATCGCGATGCCCAGCGCCAGCAGCCGCCCGAACTGGCTGCGCGCGCGCAGCGCCATCAGCATGCCGCCCAGCACGAGCAGCACCAGCAGGCCGATCACCGACAGGCCGCCGACCAGGCCGAACTCCTCGGCGATCATGGTGAAGATGAAGTCGGTCTGCTTCTCGGGCAGGAAGTTGAGCTGGCCCTGGGTGCCGTGCAGGTAGCCCTGCCCCCACAGCCCTCCAGAGCCGAGCGCGATCTTGGACTGGATGATGTTGTAGCCGGCGCCCAGATGATCCTGCTCGGGATGCAGGAAGGTGGTGATGCGGGCACGCTGGTAGTCGTGCAGATGCGCGTACGCCAGCCGGGCCAGCACCGGCAGCGGCAGCGCGAGGGCCACCATCTGCCACAGCCGCATTCCGGCGGCGGCGAACAGGCTGAGGCCGACCAGGCCGGTGATCGCGCCGGTGCCGAGGTTGGGCTCCTTCAGCACCAGCGCCACCGGCAGCAGCACCATCGCCGCCGGCGGCAGCAGGAACAGCGGGTTGGCCAGCCGCTCCCAGCGGATGCGGTGGAAATAGGCTGCAAGCACCAGCACCAGGGCGATCTTGGCGAATTCGGACGGCTGCAGCTGCACCCCGCCGATGACGATCCAGCGCTCCGCTCCCTTGCCGACATGGCCGACGTGCAGGACCAGGCCCAGCAGCACCAGGGACAGGCCATACAGCGGCCACGCCAGCCGCATCAGCAGGCGCGGGGGCAGCATCGCCAGCGTGAGCATCATCAGCACGCCGACGCCGAAGCGGATGGTCTGCGGCAGCGCGTACGGCTGCGGCGCTCCGCCGCCGGCCGAATAGAGCGCCGCGTAGCCGACCCCGCCGAGCAGGCAGATCAGCAGCACGTAGAGCCAGTTGATGCGGCCGAGCCGGGCCAACGGCCCACGCGCCGGTGCACGCAGCAGCCGTCGCCCGGAGATCATGATGGCGCACGTTGCCGGCCGGGAAGCCGGGCGCGCGGGGTCGGGCCAGTCGCCATGACGCCGACCGTGCCCGTCCCGGCGGCGGCTTGTCGAGGCTTTCGATCGGCCGGCTCAGCCGGCCCGCTCGATCGCCGAGCCCAGGTTGGCGACGCCGAGCAGGGTGATGGTGGTGCCGTCCGAGACGCTGAGCGTGCTGCTGCCGCTTGCCACATGCAGGTGCAGGTCGGCAGCGCCGTAGCCGAACAGCGAGATCCGGTCGATCGCCGGGTTGAAGCCGCTCACCACGTCGCTGCCGCCCGCGCTTCCCTTCGTCACCTCGATCAGCAGGCCGCCGCTGCCCGCGTTGATCGTCGCGGCACCGGCGCCGGCGACGATCTCGAGCCAGCCGCTGCCGGCGCCGACCGTCATCGCGCCGCGTCCCTGATACACCAGCGCAGCCGCGCTGCCGGCTGCGACCTGGGTCGATCCGCTGCCGCCGACGACCAGCATGTTGCTGCCCCTGCCGTTGACCAGCAGGGCGCCGCTGCCGCCGGTTATGGTGTCGGCGCCACCGAGGCTGCCGGAGATCGTGGTGGCGCCGCTGCCGGCGAACACCGCCTCGCCATGACCAGCGCTCCCGATGACCTGCAGGGTGCCGGCGCCACCCATGATGGTGTCGCCGCCGCCCTGTTCCTGCACGGTGGCAGCTCCGGCGCCGGCATAGATCATCGCGGGCGCCGAAGTGCCGCCCAGGAACACGCTGCTGCCGCCGCCGCCGACAAGCGTTTCGCGTCCCTGCCCCGCCACCAGCGTGGTGCTGCCGGATCCGGCGCCGAACAACCGGTCGAGGGCGCCGCCGCCGGTCAGCGTCGTGTTGCCGCCGCTTGCAGCCAGCACGCTGCCGCCGGCGCGACCCGCGGTGAACATTCCGCCGCCGCTGCCGCCGTTCAGGGTGGTGGCGCCGCTACCGCCGATCACCGTGGAGGTGCCGCTGCCGCCGGTGAAGGTCAGCGCGCCGCTGCCGCCGATGACCGACACGTTGCCGGCCGGCGCCTGCACCGAGGCCGCATCGACGCCACCCCTCACGGTGTCGCCATCGAGCGCGACGTAGGTGGCGGAATGCAGGCTGTCCAGCCGCACGACGCTGCCGCTGCCGGCGACCGCTTCGGTCGCGCTCTGGAACGATGCGCCGCTCGCCGAGGCCACTGCCGCGGTGCCGGCGGTGGTGCCGTCACCGAGCCACAGGCTGGCATGGCCGGAGCTGTCGGTCCCGGTGAAGCCGATCATGCCGGAATAGTCGAACAGCCCGAGCGGAGCGAGGCCGCTGGCCGCCGCCCCCGCCGGCAGCACGACGTGCGTCCCGGCGGCAGTGCCGTCGCTGATCCAGAGCTGCGGATGGCCCGCCGCATCCAGCGCCGAGAAGGCCACCTGGCTGCCGAAGGCGGTGATGTCCTGCACGCCGGCATAGTGGCCGATGAGGATCGCCTTGACGCCGTCGGTGCTCCATAGCCCGGCCACACCCTTGCCGTCGGTCGCCGCGAACAGGGCGACACCTGCGCCGACGGCGACTGGCACCAGGGGGCCGATGCTCTCGAAGCCGGCGGCCGTCGTGACGATCTGCCTGGTACCGGCAGCGGTGCCGTCGGAGCGCCAGAGCGTCATCGCTCCGGGGCTGACGGTGCCCCAGGTGCTGTCGGTGATGCTGAACAGCGCGACGCCGGCGAGGCTGACCAGGCCGCCGGTGCCCTCGCTGGTCCCTGCGGCTGCCGGCATGATCCGGGATGCGGTCCCATTCGCCACCGCCCAGAGCGAGCCGTCGACGCCGTTGCGTACCAGGACCAGGCCGCCCGGCAGCGCGGCGATGGTATCCGGCGCCAGCGGCGTGCTGCCCGACGTGATCTGGTGCGTGCCGGAGACGGTGCCGTCGCTGCTGTAGAGCCGCCGGCTGGCGACGCCGCCCGCCATCGTCTGGCCGGTGAAGTAGAGCGTGCCGCCGATCGCGAACAGACCACTTACCAGCAGCCCGGTCTCGATGCATCGCGAAGTGATGCCGTTCGAAAGCCATAACGAGCCGGCCCCGCCCGCACCGGTGGTGGCGATCGCAGCCTGGCCTCCGAAGGCCGCGATCGCCGTCACGGTGAGCTTCGCGCCGGCGGACAGCGTGACCGGGGCGGTGCCGGCCAGGGTGCCGTCGGTGCCGAACAGGCTCGGTACCCCCTTGATGCCGCCGATGAACAGCGTGGTCGTGCCGACGCGCACCGGATCGAAAGCGGCGGCGATCGATACGCCGAGCGACACGGCGCCGGGGCCGTTGTCATCGGTCGACCACAGGGTCAGCCCGGCTGCCGAGGTGACGCCGAACAGGATATGCGCGGTCATGGCCGGGGGGTCCTTCACGAGAACCCTTGTTAGAGACCGGAATGATTAACAAAGCCTTCAGGAGCCAGGCTTCAGGTGCCGGGCTTCAATGAGCGGCCTGACCCCGGCAGCCTTTACCCTGCCGCGGCGACGCGCTGCCCGGGCGCCGTGGCGCGGTTGGCCGGATCGCGGCGCAGCGTGTCCATCATGATGTCGCGGGCCACCGGGGCCGCCACCTCGGCGGCGGCATTGCCGTGCTCGATCACTACCGACACCGCGTATTGCGGCGCATCGTAAGGCGCGAAGGCGATGAACAGCGCGTGCGGACGGTACTCCCAGGGCAGCTTGGAGCTATCGAAATGGCCGCCCTCGCGCGCCGCCCGCGACACCCGGCGTACCTGTGCGGAGCCGGTCTTGCCGGCCATCTGGACACCGCCGAGCGGCAGCCGCGCCTTCGGGGCGGTGCCACCAGGATCGTTCACCACCGCGAACATCCCGGCCCGGATGGCGCCGAGCTGCGCGTCGGGGATGCCGAGCGGCGGCCAGTGCTCCGGGGTCCGTCCCGCCGTCGCCGCGCCGCCCAGGCTGCGCGCGAGATGTGGCTGCACGGCACGGCCCGAGGCCAGGCGCGAGGCATACGTCGCCAGCTGCAGCGGGGTGACCTGGATGTAGCCCTGGCCGATGCCGGATACGATGGTGTCGCCGCCGTTCCAGTGATGGCCGTGCCTGCGCCGCCAGGCCGGGGTCGGGATCAGGCCCTCGCGCGCATGCGGCAGCTCGATGTCGATGGCGGTGCCGAGGCCAAGCTGGTGGGCGTGATCGGCGATCGCCTCCATGCCGGTGCGCCGCGCCACCTCGTAGAAAAACACGTCGCAGGAGTTCTTGATCCCGCCATGCAGGTCGAGCGAGCCGTGGCCGCCCTTGCGCCAGCAATGGAACCGGCTGCCGCCGACATCGAGGTAGCCCGGGCAGTTGATGCGGTCGTGCGGCGACAGCGTGCCTGCCGCCAGCGCCGACAGCGCCACCGCGGGCTTGAAGGTCGAGCCGGGCGGATACAGCCCCGCCGCCGCCTTGTTGAGCAGCGGGGTTCGTGGATCGACCGACCAGGCCTGCCATTGCGCGGCACTGACGCCGCTGTCGAACAGGGAGGGGTCGAAGGAGGGGTTGCTGACCATCGCCAGCACCTCGCCGTTGCGGCAATCCATCACCACCGCGCTGGCCGACTGGCCATCGAGATGCCGCTGCACCGCCTGCTGCAGGTCGAGATCCAGCGCCAGCTGCAGCTCCGCGCCGGGCACGCCCTCCTGCCGGTCGGTCTCGCCCAGCACGCGGCCGACCGAGTTCACCTCCATGCGCACCGACCCGGCATGGCCCTGCAGGGCGGTATCGAACCAGGCCTCCAGACCGGCGCGGCCAACCCGCATGCCGGGCAGCGCCAGCAGCGGATTGCCGGCGAGGTCGTCCTCCCCGGCGGGCGCCACGTAGCCCACCACATGGGCCAGCAATCCCCCCTGCGGATACAGCCGCGTGGTGCCGACATCGATCAGCACGCCAGGCAGGTCGGGGGCCGCCACCGCGATGCGGGCCATGTCGTCGTAGGTCAGGAAGTCGTGCAGCACGACCGGGATGAAGCGGCGCTGCCGGTGCATGTCGCGCTCGATGCGGGCGCGGTCGCGGGCATCGAGCGGCATGATGGCGGAGAAGCGCCGCAGGGTGAGGCCGAGATCGCTGGTCTGCTCCGGCAGCAGCAGCGCCCGCCAGTTGACCTTGTTGCCGGCCAGGGTGGCGCCGGTGCGATCGACGATCCGCCCGCGCGCCGGCGCCAGCTGCCGGGTGCTGATGCGGTTCGCCATCGCCATCTTCGCGTATTTCGGCCCCTCCTTGACCTGTAGGCTGTAGAGCCGCTCGGCCAGCACCCCGAGCACCCCCGCCTGCCCCGCCATCATCACCAGCGCCCGGCGCGTGAAGACCGCCCGCTGCGGGCTTTCCGGCCGCTTCATGGCTGCCCCCGGCCGGCGTCTAGGCGCGGTCGGGATCGGCGATGGTCCGGTGCTGCCAGGTCAGCACGGCGGAGAGCAGCGGATACAGGCCGAGCGCCAGCACCCAGGCGAACACCGGCGCCAGCAGCGGCATCGGCTGCAGCCGGAGCGCGGAGACCAGCAGCCATCCCAGCGCCAGCGACGCCGCGGCGACCGCGGCGAACACCAGCCACATCGGGATGAAGCCCAGCCGGGCCAGCCGTCCGCGCCAGGTTCGGCCACAGCCGAGCGCCAGCAGCAGCATGATCGCGGAGACCCCGACCGGCTGGCTGCCGAGCAGGTCGGACAGCACGCCGAGCAGGAACACCGGCACCGCGGGCATCGAGGCAGGGCGGAATACCGACCAGAAGAACACGCAGGCGAGCAGGAAGCCCGGCTGCATCTCGGCCTGTCCGGGAAGCCCGGCCGGGGTGTTCAGCAGCAGCAGCGCGAGGGTGGCGACCGCCAGCGGAACCGCACGGCGCGCCGAGGCATCGAGCAGGCGGGCCATGCCGGGTCCGGTCCCGCCGCGCCCCCTCCTGCCATGCGGCCCGGAGCTTCGTGGCCCGGAGCTTTGCGGCCCCAAGCTTTGCGGCCCGGACCTTTGCGGCCCTGACCTTTGCGGCCCTGGGCGGCCCGTCCTGCCAGCGTCGGGCTCCGCCATCGTCGCGGCGGTTCATCCACGTCCGATCGCCACCGGCTGTCCTGCGGATCCGGATGCGGCGCCCTGGCCGATCCCAGCTCCCGGTCCAACCGGCAGCAACCCGGCCGCCGGCTTGCTCGGCATGCCTGTCGCGCGTGGCAGCACCGGTCGGGACGCCAGATGGCCGGGCGCGACGTGCCCCGGGGCGTCCGGCGGCACGATGCCGGCCAGGCCAAAATCAATGATCCGCACGAGATCGAGGCGGGCCAGGTCCGCCGCCGGCAGCACCACCGGATCGCCCGGACCGCGATAGTGCACGATGCCGACCGGCAGCCCGGCGGGGAAGGCGCCGGCCTCGCTGCTGGTCAGCACCCGCTCGCCTTCCTCGGGATGGACGTCGTCGGGATAGTAGAGCAGCCGCGGGGTCTGCCGGTTGGTGCCGGCCAGCATCGCGCTCGCGTGCGACGCTTCCAGCATCACCGGGACGCGGCTTGCCAGATCGGTAACCAGCAGCACGCGCGCCGAGCCAGGGCCGGTCTCGGTGATGCGGCCGACCAGGCCCTGCGCGTCCATCACCACCTCGCCCTTGTGCAGGCCCTGCCGGCTGCCGGCGTTGACCAGGAAGGCGCGCGCATACAGGCCACCGGTCTCGGCGACGGCGCGGGCCACCACGACATGCGCCGCCGGATCGGGCAGCCAGTGCAGGTTCGCCTTCAGCGCCGCATTCTCGGCGAGCGCCGCCAGCGCCACCGCGCGCCATTGCAGCAGGCGCTGGTTGTCGGCGCGCAGGCGGTGGTTCTCGCGTGCCAGGTCGAACAGGCCGAGACCCTCGTCGAGCCCGCTACGCAGCCCCACGACCGGCGTGCGCAGCATCGCGTAGGCCGGCGCCAGCGCATCGGAAACCGACGCGCGCGCCTGGTCGGCGAGGCGGCGATCGGCCTGGCCCAGCAGCATCAGCGCAATGGAGATGACGACCAGGGCCGGCAGGGTGGTGCGTGACAGCGCCTGCCGGGTCTGGATGGAAAGGCGGATCATCGAAGGCTCCCGCCGACGCAGTGAGGGTCGCGCATCCTAGCCCGTCGGGGTCAGTACATGGTGGTCAATACGTTTCGCAGGCGCTTTATTTCTTCCAGGGCGCGCCCGGTGCCGAGCACCACGCAGGAGAGCGGGTTCTCGGCCACCATCACCGGCAGCCCGGTCTCGTAGCGCAGCACCTCGTCGAGGCCGTGCAGCAGCGCGCCGCCGCCGGTCAGCACGATGCCCTTGTCGACGATATCGGCAGCTAGCTCCGGAGGGGTGTTCTCCAGCGCCACCTTGACCGCCTCGAGGATCTGGCTGACCGGCTCGGCCAGCGCGTCGGCGATCTGGCGCTGGCTGACCACCACCTCGCGCGGCACCCCGTTCATCATGCTGCGTCCCTTGACCTCGCGCAGCGGGCCGTCGGTGCCGTCGAGCGGCGGGTGCGCCGAGCCCAGCTCCATCTTGATGCGCTCGGCGGTACTCTCGCCGATCAGCAGGTTCTGGGTGCGACGGATGTAGGAGATGATCGCCTCGTCCATCTTGTCGCCGCCGACCCGCACCGAGCGCGCATAGACGATGCCGCCGAGCGAGATCACCGCCACCTCGGTGGTGCCGCCGCCGATATCGACGATCATGCTGCCTGACGGCTCGGTGACCGGCAGCCCGGCGCCGATCGCGGCGGCCATCGGCTCCTCGATCAGCAGCACGCGGCGGGCGCCGGCGCTCTCGGCGCTCTCCTGGATGGCGCGGCGCTCGACCGGGGTGGAGCCCGACGGCACGCAGACGATGATCATCGGGCTGGCGCCGCGGCGGTTGTGCACCTTGCGGATGAAATGCTTGATCATCTCCTCGGCCACCTCGAAGTCGGCGATCACGCCGTCGCGCAGCGGTCGTATCGCCGAGATGTTGCCGGGCGTGCGGCCGACCATCTGCTTGGCCTCCTCGCCGACCGCCAGCACCTGCTTCTTGCCGCGCACGTCGGCGATCGCCACCACCGAGGGCTCGTTCAGCACCACGCCGCGACCCTTGACGTAGACCAGCGTGTTGGCGGTGCCGAGGTCGATTGCCATGTCGCGGGACACGAAGCCGAGCAGGCGAGAGAACATCGAGCCACTCCAGAACAGACAGGTTCGCTGCACGAGCCGGGCGCAGGCTCACCCAGCCAAGATCCTTCCGCCGGCGAGACGAAAGCCGTGTCTCGACCCGCTTAGCGATCAGGCCTCGATGGAGCAAGCATGCTCTGGACGGCAGGTGCCGATTGCCCGTCATGCGTGTTGCACAGCCCATCCACAGGTTGGGCAACGCGGCGGCGGGAACCGGGCGGCTCGCGAAATGTCTATAGCAGAAGACCGGCGCGGTGCTGTCCGTGCCGGCGATGTGCGGGAGTTCGTTCCATGTTGCGTACGGTGATGTTGCTTGCCGCCGGGGCCGGCCTGACCCTTGGCCTGGCGGCCTGCGACCCTTACAGCCCGGGCCAGCGTGCGGTCGGTGGCGGTCTGCTGGGCGCCGGTGCGGGCGCGGGCGTCGCCGGGATCGCCGGCGGCAATGCGGGTACCGGAGCGCTGATCGGCGGCGCCGTCGGCGCGGTAGGCGGCGCTGCGACGACGCCGGACCGGAGGGGCTATTGATGGCCGCCCCGGCGCCCGGTCTGGTGCTGCGCCGGGGCTGGCGACCGGTATTGGCGGTTGCCGGCCTGTCCGCGGCGCTGGCGCTGGGCGGCTGCACCGACCCGTACGATCCGGGTCAGCGCGCCGTAGGTGGCGGCCTGCTCGGGGCCGGCGGTGGTGCGTTGCTGGGCGGGATCGCCGGCGGTGGCCGGGGTGCCGCGATCGGAGCGCTGGCCGGTGGCGCCCTGGGTGCGGCCGGTGGCGCCGCTACCACGCCGCAACGCGCGCCACCGCCGCCGCCGGGCTACTACAACCAGGGCCCCGGCTACTACAGCCAGAGCCCGGGCTATTATAACTACTGACGCCGAACCGGGGCCCTGCGGCCCCGGTCGATCGTATCAGGCCGAGATCGCCTCCGGCTCGTGGCGGGCGCGCTTGACCAGCAGCTTGTTCAGGGCGTGCAGGTAGGCGCGTGTCGCCGAGACAACGGTGTCGGCATCGGCGCCCTGCCCGTCTACCATCTTGCCGTGCTCTTCCAGGCGTACGGTTGTGCGGGCCTGCGCGTCCGAGCCTTCGGTGATCGCGCCGACCGAATACAGGATCAAGGTCGCCTCGTGCGGGAACAACTCCCGGATGGCGTTGAAGGCGGCGTCCACCGGGCCGTTGCCGCTGGTGCTCACGCTCTGGCGACGTCCCTCGATCTCCAGCTCCAGCTCCGCGCGAGCCGGACGCTTCGACCCCGAATACAATTCCAGCGAGACGAAGCGCAGGTGTGCGTGGTCGCGCACCTCGTCATCGACCAGCGCCACGATGTCCTCGTCGTAGACGGTCTTCTTGTGGTCGGCGAGGCTCTTGAAGCGGGCAAAGGCGTCGTTGAGCTGGTTGTCGCCGAGTTCGCCGTAGCCCAGTGCCGCCAGCTTGTCGCGGAAGGCGGCGCGGCCGGAATGCTTGCCGAGTATTAGCGACGACTTGGTCCAGCCGACGCTCTCGGGAGTCATGATCTCGTAGGTGGCGGCGTTCTTCAGCATGCCGTCCTGGTGGATGCCGCTCTCGTGCGCGAACGCGTTGCGGCCGACGATCGCCTTGTTCGGCTGCACGTCGAACCCGGTGATGGTCGCCAACATGCGCGACACACGCAGCAGGTTCGGCGTCTTGATGTTGTTGGAGTACGGAAGTGCGTCCTGGCGTGTGCGCAGCGCCATGACGATCTCCTCCAGCGCCGCGTTGCCGGCGCGCTCGCCGATGCCGTTGATGGTGCATTCGATCTGGCGCACGCCGGCCTTCAGCGAGGCGATCGTGTTGGCGACGGCGAGGCCGAGATCGTTATGGTTGTGCGCCGACAGGATCACGGTATCGGCGCCGGGCACGCGCTCGCGCAGCATGGTGAAGATCGCCGCCATGTCCTCCGGCGTCGCGTAGCCCACGGTGTCCGGGATGTTGATGGTGGTGGCGCCCGCCACGATCGCCGCCTCGACGCAGCGGCACAGGAAGTCGGGCTCGGTGCGGCTGCCATCCTCCGCCGACCATTCGACGTCGTCGGTGTGGTTGCGGGCGGCGACGTTGCCGCGCGTCACCAGTTCCAGCACCGTCTCCGGCTCCATGCGCAGCTTGTATTTCATGTGCAGCGGCGAGGTGGAGATGAAGTTGTGGATGCGCGGACGGGCGGCGGTGCGGACAGCCTCGGCGGCGCGGGCGATGTCGTCGCGGCCGCCGGTGCGGGCCAGTCCGCAGATCACCGGCCCACGGACGACGCGCGCGATCTCCTGCACGCTGTCGAAGTCACCCTGCGATGCGACCGGAAAGCCCGCCTCGATGACGTCGACGCCGAGCTCCGCAAGCGCCTCGGCCATGCGCAGCTTCTCGGTGAGGTTCATCGAGAAACCGGGCGACTGCTCGCCGTCGCGCAGCGTGGTGTCGAACAGGATGACGCGGTCGTCGGCGATGCGGCCGAAGCTCGGATGGTCGATGCTCATGGAGGAGATCCCTGGTCACGCCGCCGATCAGGCGGAACGCGAGCGCGCGGCGCGTGGTGAAGTGCTTCGAGAGGCGGGCGGCGGACCCGCGAAGATGTCCCCTGGGCTCAGCCGTGCAGGACGGCGGTGGCGCTCAGGGGCGGATAAGTCGAAGCAGTCCGCGGCCAAGCGGAAGGGCTGCATCGGAGGATGCAGGATACGGCCTGGAGGTGATCAGCAGGCCCGCAGGGTGGCCCGCAAACATCGGAGACATTCCGACACTTTATCATTGTCGTCCGCCCGTGCAAACCGGAGGGCCGTGACATATCTACGCGATGGTTCGGTCCCGGTTCTGATGGAGTGGTTCGATGCATTCGGTCCTGCGCCTGCTGCCTCCCCTCGCCGTCACGGCGGCTTTGGGCGCCTGTACGGTGGCGCCCCCGCCTGGCCCCACGGTCATGACGACCCCCGGCAAGGGCAAGACCTACGATGCCTACCGCATCGATGATGGCCGCTGCCGGCAGGATGCGGCAGCTGCCAACAACGGCGTCACCCCTCAGCAGGGCGCCAACAGCAGCGGCGTCGGCAGCGCTGCCGTCGGCACCGTGGTCGGTGCCGGCATCGGCGCGCTGCTCGGCGCCGCCGCCGGCAACCCTGGCCTCGGTGCCGCGGCCGGTGCCGGCGGCGGCCTGCTGGTCGGCTCGTCGGTGGGTGCCGGAAACGCCGCCGAGTCGGCAAACGCGCTGCAGGGCAACTACGACCGCGTCTATGCCCAGTGCATGATCGCGTCCGGCGAGCAGGTCGAGGCGCCGCAGGTCGCATACGCACCGCCGCCGGCGCCTGTGGTGGTCGCGGCACCTCCGGTATACGCGTACCCGCCGCCGCCGTATGCCTATGGGCCCTACTACGGCGGCGGCTGGGGATACGGCTATCATGGCGGCTGGTAGATCGACCTCAGCCGGGTAGCCCCGCCTCGCCGCTCAGGCGGGTGAAGCCGGCCTGCGCGAAGTAGCCGTCGATGGCAGAAGCCATCGCGGCTGCCACCATCGCCCGGTGGCCCGCCTGGCGGAGCGCTGTCTCGTCCATGCGGTTCGACATGAACCCCATCTCGACGAGCACGCTGGGGATGTCGGCCGCCTTCAGCACCACGAAGGCGGCATGCCGGTCCGGATTGCTCAGCAGCCCGATGCGCGGCCGGAATGCCGCCACCACGCTACGCGCCATCCGCGCCGATCCGACCCGGGTCTCCTGGCGCACCAGGCTGGCGAGGATGCGCTGCACCTCCGGCGACACCGCCTGCACATGCGGGCCGGCATAGCGGTCGGCACTGTTCTCGGTGCGGGCCAGCGCGGCGGTCTGCGCGTCCGACGCGTTCTCCGACAGGGTGTAGACGCTGGCGCCGCGGACGCCGGGATCGTGCAGCGCATCGGCATGCATGGAGACGAACAGCGCCGCCTGCCGGCCCTGCGCGATCGCCACCCGGTCCTCGAGCGGGATGAAGATGTCGGTGTCGCGCGACAGCGCCACCCGGTAGCGCCCGGTGGCGAGCAGTTGCCGGCGCAGTTCCTCGGCGGCGGCCACCGCGATATGTTTCTCGTAGGTGCCGGACACCCCGATGGCCCCGGGATCCTTGCCGCCGTGGCCCGGATCCAGCATCACCAGCGGCTTCTGGGGAAGCGCGTTGCGCGCAACCGGAGGCGCGGCGAGCCGGTGCCGCAGCCGGGCATGGGTGGCGTGATACGTATGAGCCGGATCGGCCTGAGCCGATCCCGGCAGCGCCAGCGCGCCCGCGACCGCAAGGCCGAACTCCCGGCGCCGCAGGCGGTCGCGGATGTTGACGGCGCCGCTCCGGATGGCTGGTTTTTCCGACACGACCTGCTCCATTGGCCTGACCTTGCAGCATTATGCCCTGACGGCGAAGCGGTTGACAGCATTTCGAAGCCGGTTCGACCCCACCCAGGCGCCGCTTGCGCCGGACCAGGCTTTGCGTCACAGTATCGACATGTGGCAACGCCTCGCGCGTTGCCTGGCATGCTGGCCCCAACGCAGCGCCCGCCGTCTTCCCGAAGGGAATGGTCCGGCTGGCGGCAAGATGCGGCTGCTGCCGCGTCCTGCGAACCTCCCAGATGACCGGAGCGGCGCAGAACGGCAAGAGACGCTCAACCGGGCGTTGCGGCCCGCATCCTGCCGGTCCGTGCCGCCTTCCGCACAGGACCCGCATGCCCACCGGATACCGCCACCTGGCCCATCAGCAGACGCAAGCGTGGACGATCCGTCCGCGTCGCGCTCCGCTGCCGGCATGGCATGTTCGCTGGTCCGATGCCGGTCATCCCGTTCCCACCCAACATTCTGCCGCGTCGCGCGGCCTCGCCCGGCCCTGTCCCGGCAGAGGCGCTGGTGCGGCGCACCGGAGTCCATTTCTCAATGACCAAACGCATGCTGATCGACACGACCCACGCGGAAGAAACCCGCGTGGTCGTGCTGGACGGTAACCGCCTCGAAGATTACGACGTCGAGACATCCGCGAAGAAGCAGCTCAAGGGCAACATCTACCTCGCCAAGGTCATCCGGGTCGAACCGAGCCTGCAGGCGGCGTTCGTCGAGTATGGCGGCAACCGCCACGGCTTCCTCGCCTTCAGCGAGATCCACCCCGACTACTACCAGATCCCGGTCGCCGATCGCGAACGCCTGCTGGCCTTGCAGGAAGAGGAGGCCCGCGCCGAGGAAGCCCGTGAGGAGGCTCGCGAGGGCACACCGGACGAGGCCGGCCACGGGCCTGCCCCCTCGCACGAAGCCGCGGCATCGGTCGACCCGTTCCACGACAGCCCGGCGTCGGATCACACCGGGACCGACGCCGCTCCGCTGGAGCGCCAGGACGAGGCGGTCTCCGGTGAAGGCAACGGCTACGATGCGGCGGAGGCGGGCCACGCCGCAGAGAGCAACGGCGCCGACCAGAGCCAGCGCGAGGCCGCTGCCCAGCGTCCCGATGAGCCGGCTCCCGAGTCCATGGGTGGCGAGGAGGAAGGCAGCGACGACAACCGCACCTCCCGTCAGGCAGCACGGTTCCTGCGCCAGTACAAGATCCAGGAGGTCATCCGCCGCCGGCAGATCCTGCTGATCCAGGTCGTCAAGGAGGAGCGCGGCAACAAGGGCGCCGCACTCACCACCTATATCTCGCTCGCCGGACGCTTCTGCGTGCTGATGCCGAACTCGCTGCGCGGCGGCGGGGTGTCGCGCAAGATCACCTCGGCGGCCGACCGCAAGCGGCTCAAGGAGATCACCAGCGAGCTCGAGATCCCACGCGGCATGGCGATGATCGTACGCACCGCCGGGGCCCAGCGGCCGAGGCCGGAGATCAAGCGCGACTGCGAGTACCTGCTGCGGCTGTGGGACGACATCCGCGAGACCACCATGCGCTCGGTGGCGCCGGCGCTGATCTACGAGGAAGCCAGCCTGATCAAGCGGGCGATACGCGATGTCTACACCCGTGACGTCGAGGAAATCGCGGTCGACGGCGAGCAGGGCTGGCGGGCCGCGCGCGAGTTCATGCGCATGCTGATGCCGGCCAACGCGCAGAAGGTCAACCTCTGGCGCGACCACGGCCAGCCGCTGTTCTCGCACTACCAGGTCGAGCATCACCTCGACGCCATGCTGCAGCCGACCGTGCAGCTGAAGTCCGGCGGCTACCTGGTGATCAACCAGACCGAGGCGCTGGTCGCCATCGACGTAAACTCGGGCCGTTCGACGCGCGAGCGCGGCATCGAGGAGACTGCGCTGCGCACCAACCTGGAGGCCGCCGACGAGCTCGGCCGCCAGCTGCGCCTGCGCGACCTCGCCGGGCTTATCGTGGTCGATTTCATCGACATGGAGAGCCGCAAGCACAACGCCATGGTCGAGCGCCGGCTGAAGGACGCGCTGCGCAACGACCGCGCCCGCATCCAGGTCGGCACCATCAGCCATTTCGGTCTGCTCGAGATGTCGCGCCAGCGGCTGCGTCCGTCACTGGTGGAGAGCACATTCGTACCGTGCCCGCACTGCGCCGGCTCCGGCTTCATGCGCGGCACCGACAGCGCCGCCCTGCATGTGCTGCGAGCCATCGAGGAGGAGGGCGGCCGCCAGCGCCATGCCGAGATCGTGGTGAACGTGGCGAGCGCGGTGGCGCTGTATGTCCTGAACCACAAGCGGGTCTGGCTGAGCGAGATCGAGCAGCGGCATCGCATGGTGGTGAATTTCGCCGCCGACGACAGCCTGATCCCGCCGGCGCTGCGCATCGAGGGCAAGCGTCCGCAGGTGGCCCAGGCACCGGTCCCGGCGATCGAGGTGGCGGCTGAGCGCAGGCTGCCGGCGAACGGCATCATCGCGCATGGCGCCGCCGAGGAGTTCGAGACCGTGCCGGCCGTGCGGGGCCGCGACTTCGAGGGCATGGACCTGTCAGCCGCGCCCAGCTTCGACGGCGAGACAGACGATGCCGGCGACGAGCAGGACGACGATGTCGAGGACCGTGCGGCGGGCGCCCCCAGCGGACGGCCGGTGTCCGAGGGTTCCGGCGAGGGCGGCGAGCGCAAGCGCAAGCGCCGCCGTCGCAGCCGACGCGGTGGCCGACGCGACGATGCCGGCGGCGATGCGGCGCAGGGCAGCGGCGAGGCGCCGGTGCAGGAGCGTGTGGCAGCCGAGGGTGGCGAGCAGCCTGTGATCGCGGGCGAGATGCCGGAATTCGTTCCGCTCCCATCGGCGGTGCAGCCGGACGAGGCGGTCGCCTCCGGCACATCGGGGGATGCCGGATCGAACGGTGCCCTCGATGGCGTGCGCAAGGGTCGCCGTCGCGGCGGCCGCAACCGCAAGCCCCTGGAACAGGGTGGCGGCGAGACGAACGCGGCACCGGCCTATAGCGGCCCGACGCCGGCCGATCCGTTCGGGGGTGGCAGCTTCGACATCTTCGACGTCATCGAGCAGGATTTCGAGCCTGTGCCGCAGCGGCCGGAGCCGG
Source organism: Lichenicoccus roseus (assembly GCF_005844085.1). Classification (GTDB taxonomy): domain Bacteria; phylum Pseudomonadota; class Alphaproteobacteria; order Acetobacterales; family Acetobacteraceae; genus Lichenicoccus; species Lichenicoccus roseus. The sequence goes on along the minus strand of NZ_VCDI01000002.1, from coordinate 42,653 downwards.
AGCAAGCCAGGGCGGTGGAGGTCCAGCCGACGTTGGAAGTCCCGCTCGAGCCTGTCGAGCCCGAGGTTGCTCACGCCGGCGAGCCCGAGGCCCCGGCCGCCGCGGAGCCGGAGCCCCCGCTTGCAGGCAAGCCGGAACCGACGCTGGCAAGCGAGCCTGAAGTCGCGGCCGAGGCGCCTCCGGCGAAGCCGAAGCGCAAGCGTGCCGCCAAGGCAGCGCCGCCCGTCGAGGCCGCGGCGGAGGGCGAAGCCGTGCCGGAAGCCATGCCGGAAGCAGTGGCAAAGCCGGTCCGGAAGCGGGCGGCCGCCAAGTCGACCGGCGCCGCGAAGCCCCGGACCGGCAAGACCAGGCAGGCTGAGGCAGCCGAGCCGTCCGCTCCGGTCGAGGAGGCATCGCCGGCTCCGGAGCCGGTCGCAGCCGCTCCGCAACCCACGCCGGTCCCGGAGCCGGCGCCTGAGCAGGCGCCCGAGCGTCCCGCGCATGTGGTGCAGCCGATCCTGGTCGGCGCCACCGAGGCACCCGCGAAGCGCCGCACCGGCTGGTGGAAGCGCTGATCGCCTGACCACCACTCCCCGCCCGTGGAGCGTCATGCTTCACGGGCGGGGCAGCCGGTTGCGGAGCGGGTGCGGCTCCTCCACCATCGCGCGATGAACCGCGCTCGCGCCGCCTGTTGCCTTGCCATCGCGCTGCTGCTGCCCGGCCCGTCCGCCACCGCCGCGGAGGATGCGGCGACCCATGCCGGCCGCCTGTTCGACAGCCTCGCCACACAGCCCGCTCGCCTGCGCATGCTGCTGCGCGAGATGCCGAAGGGTGCCGACCTGCACAACCACCTCTCTGGTGCGATCTATGCCGAGAGCTATCTCGGCTGGGCCCGCCAGGCCGGCCTCTGCCTGGACCCGGCCACGCATGCGCTCGGCCCGGCACCTTGTCGCGCGCCGATGGTGCCCGCCGACCCGGCGCTGGCACACACCGCCGGGCTGAACGACAGCGAGATCGACGCGCTGTCGATGCGCGACTTCGAGCCGACGCAGGCCGACCGTTCCGGTCACGACCACTTCTTCAGCACGTTCGGCAAGTTCGACGCCGCCGGGAAGGGTCGCGCCGGCGAGATGCTCGCCGAGGCGGCGAACCGTGCCGCCGCCGACCACGTGATCTATCTCGAGATCATGCACTATCCGCTGATGCGCGAGTCCGCCGCCCTCGGGCTGGCGCACCCTTGGCACGGCGAGGATTTCGCACACGACCTCGACGAGATCCGCCCGGCACTCCCCGCCCTGGTGCGCGAGGCGCGGATACGCACCAGCCAAGCCGAGGCCCGCATGCGCACCGTCCTGCATTGCGGCACGCCCCAGGCGCAGCCGGGCTGCGCGGTCCGCATCCGCTATCTGACCCAGGTGCTGCGCGCGATGCCGCCGCCGGAGGTGTTCGCGCAGATGGCCTACAGCTATGCGTTGGTGGAGGGCGATCCGCGCTTTCTCGGCGTCAATATCGTGGAGCCGGAGGACGATCCGGTGGCGCTGCGCGACTACGACCTGCACATGCGCGCCTTCCGCTATCTCAGCTCGGTGTGGCCGAAGGTGCCGCTGACCCTGCACGCGGGCGAACTCACCGAGGGGCTGGTGCCGACCGCCGACCTGCAGTTCCACATCCGCCACGCCGTCGAGATCGCGGGAGCGAAACGCATCGGCCATGGCGTCGACGTCACCTACGAGGACGACGCGCCGGGCCTGCTCGCGGAGATGGCGCAGCGCCATGTCGCGGTCGAGATCAACCTCACCAGCAACGCGCAGATCCTCGGCGTCAGCGGCGACGAGCATCCGTTCGAGGTCTATCGCGCCGCCGGCGTGCCAATGGCGCTGTCCACCGACGACGAGGGCGTCGAGCGCATCGACCTCACCCACGAATACCTGCGCGCCACCACCACGTACCACCTGCACTACGCGGACCTGAAGCAGCTCTCGCGCAACTCGCTGACCTACTCGTTCCTGCCCGGGGCCAGCCTGTGGAATGTCGCCGACGGCCGCCTCACCGGCGCCTGCGCCGGCACCACGCCTGGCACGCCGGCGACCGGCGGCTGCGGCAACTTCCTGGCGCACGACGAGAAGGCGCGGGTGCAGTGGCAGCTCGAGGCGGCATTCACCGGCTTCGAGCAAGGTCTGCTGCGGCAGCGTTTCTAGCAGGCTGCCGAAGAGCTCCTACAACTGGTGATCCGACGCGCCTGCCCTGAGATCCAGCACCAGAAGTTTCTGAGCAGCCTGTCGAGACCGGGGGTAGCGGGGACCGGTCGGAAGAACCGGATGATGCCCGCTGCGTAGACGAGATAATGCAGCTCCCGAAACAGTCGTCGCGTGGCCGTGGCCGTGCGCATCGCCTCTTCCACCCGCTCTGCGGCGCCACCCTCCCGACCCTGGCCAGGCTGCTGCTGCAAGGCGGCGTCGCCCCGGGCCGCGCGCATGTGGCCGCCATCGCGGTGGCCATGGCCGGCCTGCGTCTGCCCTTCACGCTCGGCGAAGCGGCCTTCTCGGCGCTGCACGGCCATGACGACGACCTGCCCGCGCCGATCTTCATCGTCGGCCACTGGCGGTCAGGCACCACCCATCTCGCAAACCTGCTCAGCCGCTCGCCGGCGTTCGGCATCCTGTCGCCGATGTCGGTCGGCCTGCCGGCGGAGGCGCTCGGGCTGGCACGGGTAGCCAGACCGTTCGTCGAGCAGTTCTTTCCGCGCAACCGGCTGATCGATGCGGTGACGCTCGCCTCCGACCTACCGCAGGAGGACGAGCTGGCGATGGCCAATCTCTCCACCCTGTCGTGCAACCATGGCATCTATTTCCCGCACCGGCTGCGGGAGGAGTTCGACCGCGGCGTATTCCTGGACGGCGTGCCGGCCCGCGAACTTTCGCGCTGGGTGGTGAGCCTGCGTGGCTATGTCGGCAAGATGACCCGCGACGCCGGCCGGCCGTTGCTGATCCGCAATCCGGCGAACAGCGCCCGCATCCCGCTGCTGCGCGCAATATGGCCCGAGGCGCGCTTCATCCATATCCACCGCCACCCGGCCGAGGTGGTGGCCTCGGCGGTTCGCATGTTCGGGGTGCTGGTGCGCGAACTTTCGCTCGGACGAACGGAGGTCGATGTCGAGGCACTGGTCCGGCACGTCTATCCACGCCTGATGACGCGCCTGCTGCACGACGCGGCGGAGTTGCCGGAGGGGCAGCTTGTCGAGATAGCCTACGACGATCTGCGCCGGCAGCCGCTCGCGGAACTCGCGCGCATCCATGCTATCCTGGGTCTCCCCGGCTACGACGCAGCACAGGGCGCTTTCCGCGATTACGTGGCAAAGGTCAGCAGCTATGCGCCCCGGACCAGCCGACCCGATCTGAGCCCGCAAGCCTGGCTGGTAGCCGAGCACGCCGGGATCTTCCGCAGGCTCGGCTTCGAGTTGCCCGGTGACGCTGCCGCGATAGCCGCCTGAGGCCGCCCGTCGAGCCATCGACGCTCACCCGCGATGGGGCGAAATATCCCAGGCGATGACCGCGCACACGCTCCCGGCTAGCGAACCAGCTCGGCGACCGCGCCCGCCAGCGTCTCCCAGCCGCAACCCACCAACGCGGCGATACGTCTTCCAGCGGCATCGCGCTTCAGCACGATCGCCTCCTGCTCCTCAAGATACAGCAGCTGGCGACGGGCGCGCGACAGCGAGTGGGTGCCGTACGCGCGGGCGATGGCCTCGTCGTCCGGGCAGGGCAGCCGCTCGATCGCGGCGCGCGCCACCAGCAGGAACACGCCGCGTACGTCCTCCGGCAGACGCGTCGCCTCGGCTTCCGCAAGCGTCCATTCCTGACTGGCTGCCGCCTCGGGACCCACTCCGGAGCGCGCGGTGGCCAGTGCCTCCCGGAAGCGCCGCAGGTCGAGGGCGTCGCGACCGAGCCCGTCGATACGACAACGAACCAGGAAGTCCTGGTACAGCATCGGCACCGGCCGGAACGGCGCCTCCGGCTCGTCCAGCATCGCCAGCAGCAGTCCGTGCATGCGGCGACGACGCTCGGGCGCGGCCTCGTCCGCATCGTCGCACACGGCCCCGGGCGGATCGACCGGAACGGCGGCGGCGTGGGCCGCGAGTTGCGCCAGGATATCGACCGGTGGCGGCGCCGGACGACGCGCCAGCCGAACCGGCGTGTCGTGCGCCGGCGTCGGGCTCAACAGCAGCGCATGCGGATCGGCCGCGACATCCGCCGGCAGCGGCAGCAGCGCGGGACCGGCGGCACGGCTGGCGGTCTCGACGGCGCCGATCCGCACCCGCAGCGGACGCCGCGACAGCGCCGGGCCGAGCGCCATGAACTCGCCCCTGGGCAGGTCGCGGAACGCCTCCGCCTGCCGCCGCTCCATGCCGAGCAGGTCGGCCGCCCGCGCCATGTCGATATCAAGGAAGGTGCGCCCCATCAGGAAGTTCGAGGCCTCGGCCGCCACGTTCTTGGCCAGCTTGGCGAGCCGCTGCGTCGCGATCACACCCGCCAGCCCACGCTTGCGGCCACGGCACATCAGGTTGGTCATCGCCGCGAGACAGGTGCGACGTGCTTCGTCCGACACCTCGCCGGCCACCGCGGGGGCGAACAGCTGCGCCTCGTCCACCACCACCAGCACCGGGAACCAGTACTCGCGGGCGACCTCGAACATGCCGTCGAGAAACGCCGCCGCCCGGCGCATCTGCTGCTCGGCGTCCAGGCCCTCCAGGTCGAGCACCACGGGGATGCGGTGCATGCGCATGCGGGCGCCAGCCGAGTAGAGCGCAGCCTCGTCATGCGCGGCGGCGTCGATCACCAGATGGCCGTAGCGCCCGGCGAGCGAGGCGAAATCGCCCTCCGGGTCGATCACCGCCTGCTGCACCCAGGGCGCGCTCTGCTCGAGCAGCCGGCGCAGCAGGTGCGACTTGCCGGAGCCGGAATTGCCCTGCACCAGCAGGCGGGTCGAAAGCAGCTCCTCCAGGTCCAGCACGGCCCCGGCGGCGTTGCCGCCTGCCGCTCCGGTGGCCTCTCCAATCTCGATGGCGACTGTCATCGCCAAGGGGGTTACAGGTCCGCCGGAGTCGCGCGCAACGTCGCCTGCAACCAGTGCAGCACGCCCTCGGCCGCCGCCCGGCCGGTGGCGATGCCGGCCTGCAACAGGTAGCCGCCGGTCGGCGCCTCCCAGTCCAGCATCTCGCCGCAGGCGAACCAGCCGGGCAAGGCGCGCAGCATGAAGTGCTCGTCCATCGCCTCGCGCCGCACGCCGCCGGCGGTCGAGATGGCGCGGTCGAGCGCATCGGTGCCGACCAGCCGCAGCGGTACCGCCTTCAGCAGTGCCGCCAGCGCAGCCGGGTCGCGCGGGATCGGTCCGTCCAGCGCCGCCTCGCGCAGCAGTCCGATCGCCTGCGGTGGCAGGTTGAGCGCACGGCGCAGGCTGTTCGACAGGCTCTCCCGCGAGCGCACCCGCGCCAGCCGTGCGGCCAGGTCGTCCAGCGTCTGGTCCGGCCGCAGGTCGACCAGCAGCCGCACCGAGCCATCGCGTTCGATCGCATCGCGCAGCGGCGCCGACAGCGCATAGACGGCGCCGCCTTCGATCCCGCGCGCGGTCAGCATCAGGTCGCCCTCGGCCTGCGCCGGACCGCAGCGCAGGCCGACATGCTTGAGCGGCTGGCCGGCATGGCGGGCGGCGAAGATCTCCGACCACTGCACCAGCAGGCCGCAATTGGCCGGCCTGAACCGCGCCACGGCCACGCCGCGCGATGCCAGCAGCGGCGCCCAGCTGCCATCCGAGCCCAGCCGTGCCCAGCTCGCACCCCCGAGCGCCAGCAGCACGGCGTCCGCCGCGACCTCGGTGCCGTCCTCCAGCCTCAGGGCGCCCTGCTCGCCCCAGCCGGTCCAGCGCGCGCCGGTCCGCAGCACCACGCCCTGCGCCTCCAGGCGGCCAAGCCAGGCCCGCAGCAGCCCGGACGCCTTCATCGCGCGCGGAAAGACCCGCCCGCTGCTGCCGGTGAACAGCGGCTGACCGAGGCTCTCGGCCCAGGCGCGCAGATCGTCCGGCGCGAAGCCCTCGATGGCGGCGGCCAGCCAGTCGCGCCGGTCGCCGTAGCGGTCAAGGAACAACGGCAGCGGCTCGGAATGGGTGAGGTTGAGGCCGCCACGCCCGGCGATCAGCAGCTTGCGGCCCGGCGTGCGCATGCGCTCGTAGATCGTGACATCCAAGCCGCGCGCCGACAGGACCTCCGCCGCGGCAAGCCCGGCCGGCCCGGCGCCGATGATCGCAACCTGTCGCACCGCCGGCAGCCTCCCTATGCGGAGGCCGCTTCTGGTCGCATTCGATCGCGGGCGCAAGCGAACGTGAACCGGACCGCCGGGATGGCGTTTGCCACCAGACCTGAATTCCCTCCTGCTTTCCCGGCGGAACCGACCCCATGGCTGTGGCACTCGACCGGCTGATAAAAGGGATCGGCGTGCCGACCCTGCCGGCAGGGTGGCTGTCGTTCTGCTTCCGCACCTGGCTCGCCATCGTCCTGGCGCTCGCCGTCGCCTTCTGGCTGGAGCTCAGCTCCGCCGACTCCGCCGCCGTCTGCGTTGCCATCCTGGCGCAGCCGCTGCGCGGGCAGGCGATGTCGAAGGCGGTCTACCGCATGGCCGCAACCATCCTCGGCGCCGCCGTCGCCGTGGTGCTGTGCGCCCTGTTTCCGCAGAACCGCTTCCTGCTGCTCGGCGGCATCGGGCTCTGGGTTGCCGCCTGCACCGCTGCCGGAACCGTAACCCGCGACTTCCGGGCGTACGGCGCGATGCTTTCCGGCTACACCGTCGCCATCGTCGGGGTCGGCGTGATCGACGATCCGAACAACGCCTTCATCAGCGCCATGAGCCGCATCGCGGTCATTGCCGTCGGCGTCGCCGCCTCCACGCTGGTCAACGACGCGCTGCGTGCGCCGGATGCCTGGCAGCGGCTCACCGAGGGCCTGCGATACCAGGCGGACGCCGTGCAAAAGCTGTTCGAGGACGCTCTCGCCGGCAGGCCCATCCCGGACGACATGCAGTGCGCGGCGCTGGCGAACGCCATCCTGCAACTCGGCGGCCAGGCCAACTTCGCCCGCACCGAGCTGCAGGACGGCGCACTGCGGGCGGCGGGGGCGCGCAGCGTGATCGTGGCGCTGCTGGAGGTGCTGTCGGACAGCCGTGCCATCGCCGCCGCGCATCGCGCCGGGGATCTGCCGCCCGACTATGCCGCACGCGTCGAAGCGGCACGCACCGACGACGACGCGCTGGCAGCCCTCGCCGCCGACGCCCGCACCCCGGCGGAGGCGTTCCTCGTCGAGCGCACGCGGATGGCGGTGGCGCAGCGGGCGCTGATCGAGGATGGCATGCGCTCGCTCGCCACCGGCAAGGCGCCGATGCGCCGGGTCAGCCTCGCCACCCATGCCGACGTCTACGCCGCCCTGCTGAACGCCGCCCGCGTGCTGATCGCCTTCAGCCTGGCCGCAGGCTTCTGCATCCTGTCAGGCCTGCCCGACAGCACCCTGCTGCTGATCAACGTGTCGGCAATGTGTGCGCTGAGCTCGACCAACCCGAACCCGACCAGCTTTGCCTGGGGCGTGGTGATCGGGGCGCCGCTGGCCGTGGGGGTCGGCGCGGTGGTCACCTTCTTTCCGCTGACGCACGGCTCGGACATGGTGATCCTGGCGATGTCGCTGCTGCCGCCGGTGTTCCTCGGATGCGTGCTGAGCCTGATCCCACGGACCGGCACCATCGGCTTCATCATGCTGGTGTGGATGTTCATCGCCATCTCGCCCAGCAATCCGCAGAGCTTCGACCTCGGGACCTTCACCGAGAACGGCCTGCTGCTCATCCTTTCGAGTTTCATCGTGTTCCTGTCGATGGTGTTCCTGCTGCCGGCGTCGCCGCGGCGGCGCATCTTCCGGCTTGCGGACGCCATCGCGCTCGATCTCGAAACAGGTGCCGAAGGCGATCCGGCCACCCTGGTAAGCCGCCACTACGACCGCTTGGCGCAGGCCTGGAGCTGGATGCAGAAGCGACCGCAGACCACGGCGCGCCGGGCGGTGTTCTCGCGAATGACCGCGCTGGCACATCTGGGTGGCGCGATCGCGCGGGCGCGCCGGCATCTCGCCACCATCGGCCCCGGCGACCGGCTGGGCGGCCATGCCGAGGCCGCGCGGCAAGCGCTGGCGCAGCACGATCCGGCCGGCATGCGGGCGGCAGCGACGGCGCTGCTCGAGGGCGGCCATGACGCCCCGGACGTGCGTGACGATGCGGTGGGCGCCGCCTCCGGCCTGTACGGCGCAGCCGCCCTGCTGGACGCCAATGCGCGGATGCTGCGCCTGACCGGAGTGCTGCCGTGATGCGCGACATGCTGCTGAACCACATCGTCATCCGCCGGCATCTCGTCGATGTGGGCGGTGTATTGATCTCCAGCTTCGTGCTCGACGGCATCGTCGCACTCGCGATCCTGCTGGCGCTGCGCCCGCTGCTTGCACGCATCGGCTTCCAGCGTGTCGCCTGGAATCCACCGCTTGCCGAGATCGCGCTGCTGATCTGCATCTTCGGCGTCGTCACGCTGCTGTTCTGAGGAATACGATCGATGTTCAAACGCGCCAGGGTGGCCATGCGCGTGACCGCCACCCTGTTCCTGGTCGCCGTCGCGCTGGTCGTCGCCGGTGCGCTGTGGCGCTACTACACCGCGGCGCCATGGACGCGCGACGGCACCGTACGGGTGCAGGTCGCCAACATCGCGCCGCAGATCTCGGGTCAGATCACCGAGCTGCACGTCCATGATAACCAGGTGGTGCACAGGGGCGACGTGCTCTACGTGATCGACCCGTTCGATTTCCGGGTCTCGCTCGCGGAGGCGCAGGCAACCGCGCAGGAGCGTGACGACGACATGCGAAACAAGCAGGCCGAGGCGGCACGGCGCCAGGCTCTCACCACGCTCAGCACCTCGGTCGAGGAGAAGCAGACCTACCGCAACACCGCCGAGCAGGCCGCCGCCGCCTATGCCGCGGCGGTCGCGCAACTCAACCAGGCGAAGATCAATCTCGAGCGCACCAACGTACGCAGCACGGTGAATGGCGTGGTCACCAACCTGCTGATGCGGGTCGGCGACTACGCCACCACCGGCACCGCCAACGTGCAGGTGGTGGATACCGACAGCTTCTGGATCGACGGCTATTTCGAGGAGACCAAGCTGGGCGCGATCCACATCGGCGACCGGGCCGAGGCGTTGCTGATGGGCTACCGGCAGCCGGTGATCGGCCATGTGCAGAGCATCACGCTCGGCATCAGCAACGCCAACGCCACGCCATCGACGCAGGGCCTGCCTTCGGTCAATCCGGTCTACACCTGGGTCAGGCTGGCGCAGCGGGTGCCGGTGCGGATCCATATCGACACCATTCCGGGCGGCATCGTCCTGGTCGCCGGCATGACCGCGACGGTCGGCATCGTCGCGTCGCCGGCCACCCGGAACTAGGTCCGTCGCATCAAAGTGAGCGAACTGCCCGGATGAGATGCCGTTGGCCCGCCGACCGCATCATGCAGGCCGACGGAGCGACGCGATGACCACCATCAACCAGTATGCGATGCAGGATCCGCGCACGCAGTATCCGCAGCCGAAGTTCGACAAGCAGCCGCAGTCGGCGCCTGGACTGGCGCAGGACATGGATCCCAAGCCGGATCACGGCGAGGACAGCTACAAGGGATTTGGCCGGCTCGCCGGCCGCAAGGCGTTGATCACCGGTGCCGATTCCGGGATCGGGCGTGCCGTCGCCATCGCCTACGGCCGCGAGGGTGCTGACGTGGCGTTGAGCTACCTGCCCTCCGAGGAGAAGGACGCGCAGGAGGTCGTGGCCCTGCTGCGCGCCGCTGGAGTCAAGGCAGTGGCGCTGCCTGGCGACATCAGCGACGAGGCGTTCAGCAGCGGGCTGGTGCGCGAGGCGCATTCCTCGCTCGGCGGGCTCGACATCCTGGTCAACGTCGCCGGCAAGCAGACCGCGGTAAAGGAGATCGCCGACCTGACTACCGAGCAGTTCGAGGCGACCTTCCGCACCAACGTCACGGCGATGTTCTGGCTCTGCAAGGCCGCCATCCCGCTGATGAAGCCGGGTGCCACCATCATCAACACCACCTCGATCCAAGGCTACCAGCCCTCTCCGACGCTGCTGGACTACGCTTCCACCAAGGCCGCCATCATCGCCTTCACCAAGGCGCTGGCCAAGCAGGTGATCGAGAAGGGAATCCGGGTGAACGCGGTGGCTCCGGGTCCGTTCTGGACCCCGCTGCAGCCGAGTGGCGGCCAGCCGGCGGACGCCATCCCGGAATTCGGCTCGAAGACGCCGATCGGCCGGCCCGGCCAGCCCGCCGAGTGCGCACCGATCTACGTGCTGCTCGGCTCGCAGGAGAGCAGCTACGTCACCGCCGAGATCTACGGCGTCACCGGCGGCAACCACCTTCCCTGATCGGCACTCCGGCCCCCACGGTTTGTGAAGCTTCGAAGACGTAGCTTCCGACCACCTTGACCGGCTCCGTGTTCCCGCGATGGTGCGCGCGAATGCGGAGCCCGCAATTGCCACATCATCCGTACACCATCCCATACCGGCCGAAGGCTGATGTCCGCACCTGGCTCAGCCTGCTCGTCGCCAGCATCTGCGGAACCGCCTGCGGGGACTGGCTTGCCAATGATGCCGGCTTCGGGCTGCTGCAAGGCCTCGGCATCTTCGTGACGTTGCTGTGCCTGCTCGCGGCCCTGGTGCGCGGGACCACGATCAGCCGGGCGGCGCTGTATTGGACGGCTATCGTCCTGACACGGGGTGCGGCAACAAACCTCGCCGATCTCGCCACCCACCGTTCCGGCGTCGGCTACGGCGGCGTCCTGTGCATCCTTGCCCTGGTGCTGCTCGGTGTGCTCGCCATCGGCCGCGGCTGGTCCTCCAGATCCGGTACCGGCTACTGGCCTGCCATCCTGCTGGCGAGCACGCTCGGCACCGCCTCCGGCGACGGCATCGCCGACGGGCTGGGCCTCGGAGTATGGCCGGGCTCCGCCTGCATGACGCTGGTGCTGGGCGCCGTACTGTCCATCGGCTGGGCCTCCGCCAAGGGCTATGGCACCGCCTACTGGCTCGGCATCGTCGCCGTGCGCAGCGACGGGACCATGCTCAGCGACGGGTTGTCGCATCTTCCCGGGATCGGCCATGCAACGTGCGCCGTCGTCGCGGCGGTGCTGCTGCCCGCAACCCTGCTCATCGCGGCCCCGCGCCGCCGCGATCAGTGCGCGAGCAGGGCCAGCCTGGAGGGCGCGTTGCGCATGTCGTCCTCCGGCCCGCAATAGGAGAAGCGCAGGAACCCTTGCCCGCGTCCGGCATCGAAATCGACCCCCGGGGTCACCGCCACCCCGGTCTCGTCGAGGATGCGATTGGCAAAGCTCAGGCTGTCGCCGCTGCGCGCGGAAATGTCGGCATACAGGTAGAACGCGCCCTGCGCCGGCGACAGCGACGGGAAGCCGGCTCCCGGAAGGTGCTGCAGCAGGAAGTCGCGGCTGCGCCGGTAGCGCGACAGGTTGGCCGCGATCTCCGCGGTGCACGCGAACGCCGCCTCGGCTGCGACCTGGGACACATGCGGCGCACTGATGAACATGTTCTGCTTGAGCCGCTCGGCGGCGCCGACCAGGTCAAGCGGCAGCACCATCCAGCCGACCCGCCAGCCGGTCATGCTCCAGTATTTCGAGAAGCTGTTGATGACGATGGCGGTGTCGCTGAACGAGGCCGCGGTCGCCGCCGGCATCTCCCAGGTCAGGCCGTGATAGATCTCGTCGCTGACCAGGCGCACCCCATGGGTGTCGCACCACTGCGCCAGGACCGCGAGTTCGGTGGCAGCCAGCATGGTGCCGGCCGGATTGCAGGGCGACGCCACGATCAGTCCGTCCGGCAGGCCATCCTGCTCGGCCAGCTGCTCCAGCATGGCCACGGTCGGCTGGAACCGGGTGGCCTCGGTGGCCGGCAGCACCACCGGCACCATCCCGAGTGCGTGCAGGATGTTGAGGTAGGGCGGGTAGTACGGCGAGACCATCGCGATGCGGTCGCCGATGTCGAAGGCGGACAGGAAGGCCAGCAGGAAGCCACCGGACGCCCCGGTGGTGACTGCGATCCGTCCGGGTTCGACCGTCACGCCGTCGTAGAACGACGCGTAGTGCCGGCAGATCGCCTCGCGTAGCGAGCGCCGCCCGAACGCCTCGGTGTAGCCGAGCGGCTCCCCGGCCAGCATCGCCCGCGAGGCGGCCTCGACCGCGCCGCGCGGCGCCCCTGTGCCGGGCTGGCCGACCTCCATGTGGATGATCCCCGGAGCCCCGGCGGGCAGCGCCGCCTGGCGCGCATTGGCGCGGGCGATCACGTCCATCACCAGGAAGGGCGCGATCGCCGCGGCCGCGCCACGCTTGAGCATCAGGGCAGCATCCGGCCGGACGACAGCCAGGTCATGATCGATGCAATCATGCCCGGGCCTACTCGCTGCCGATGGCCAGTCCGGCGCCGCGCGGGTCGGTGACGCCGGCGCAACTGTTGCTGTCTCCTGGCAGGCCCTGCGGACAGGAGATCATGTTGACCCGGCCGGTGCGCGTCACCGGGTGCGACAGCGGCACGCCGCCCAGGACGTTGTGCATCCCGGCGGCAACCGCGGCGGCGGCCTCGTCCTGGCCGGAAGCGGCAACCGCGGCCCGGAAGCTCGGCCCGGAGGGGTTGCTGGCGATCGCCGCCGCCAGCAGCGGCGCCGGCACGCGCGCCGGCGATGCGGCGAGCAGGATGCCGGTATCGCCCGCGATGCGCCCGGTGCCGAACAGGTTGTTCATGCTGACGGCGCAGGTCACGGCGTTGCCGTTGCGGTCGAGTACGACGAAGCTGGTGGAGGCCGGCAACCGGCTCAGACCGGCTGCGGTAGGGAGCGGCGCCGACAGCATCGACTGCGCCTCCTCGGTCAGGTGGTCGCCGTTGCCCTGCCGCGCATGCCGGCTGCGCCACTCCGCGGCCGCCGCCTCCGAGACCGCGACGCCGTCGTCCTGGCCCCGGTCGAGCGCAGCGAACGCGGCCGCGGCCGCCAGGCCGCCATCCGCCGGCGGCGGCAGGAAGGCGATCTGCTCGTGTCCGTGATGAAGCAGCAGCGGCACGCGGCTGGTCGGCAGCGCGGCGCGCAACGATCCCTCGTCCAGACCGCCACCGGCCGCATTGGCGCCGGCGACCAGGTCGCGTGACAGCGCGCCGGTATAGAGGTCGCCTACGCCCGACAGGGCGATGCGGGCAAGGGTCTCCGACAGGGTCGACTGCACGAGTTCATCGCCGGACACCGGAACATGGCCATCGGCCCCGGTGGCGAAGATCGCGCGCGTCGCCGGATCGGCCAGCAGCGGTCCACTGACCGCGGCGAGGTCGAGGGCCAGCGCCCTCGACACGGTGATGCCGTTGCGCGCAAGGGCGGCGGCCGGACGGGTCAGCTCGTCGAAACCGACCGTGCCGTGCCGCGCCTGCAGGAGGAACAGGCCGCGCGCAAGCATCGGCACGGCGGCGGGGCGGTCGGCCTCGCTGCCACCCGGTCCGGGAACGGAGGTGAACAGGATCGCGTCCTGGTCGCCGTGCGCCGCATCGTAGGCGAGGCAGGCGCCGCCGGCTCCGAGCGAGGCCCGCGAGGGCAGCGTGACGGAGAGCGCCAGGCCGAGCGCGGTCGCCGCGTCGGCCGCGTCGCCGCCGCGGGCGAGGATGTCGCGCGCCACCAGCGCCGCACGCGGCTCGTCGGCCGCCACCTCGCCGATATAGCCGGTGAGATAAGGCGAGGATGGCCCGGTCACCAGCGACTTCACCTTCTCCACCGAGGCGCAGCCAGCCAGCAGGGACAGGCCGAGGCCCAGGGGAATGGTCTTGCGCACCGCCGTGCAAAACGTCTTGCGCAGGGCCGTGCCGGGCACGGGATGGACACTCGATGCCGTGCCCCGCACCGCAGGTCCGCACAGGTGCCGCGTCGAAATCCGCAAGGATCAACTCCCGTCGAGTGCAAGCGTCCGCAGCCGGGGCTGCGATCCCCGGCAGGCATTAGACGGCTTCTCGGATGACGGCAACTTGAGGCAACGGTGTTTGGGGCCTCGTGGGACGCATGCTAGAGCCGGGGCATGAGGTCAGCCGCCAGATCCGCCGTCCTGTTCACCAGCTTCCTGGTGGCTGCACCGCCCCTGCCGGCGCTTGCTCAGGGCGTGCCCGCCACCGCGCAGTTCACGCCGTCGCAGAGGCAGGAGATCATCGCCATCGTCCGCGATGCGCTGAAGAGCGATCCCTCCATCCTGAGCGATGCGATCGTCTCGCTGCGCGCCCAGGCGGATCATGCGCAGGCGGTGGACGCCCGTGCGGCGCTCGAGCGTGACCGCGCTGCCCTGGCGCCGGCAGCGGGCGACATGGTGATCGGACGGGGAAGCGTGACGCTGACCGAGTTCTACGATCCGCGCTGCCCGTACTGCCGCAAGGTGCTGCCGGATCTCGATCAGCTGGGTGCGTCGGATAGCCGGCTGCGGCTTGTCGAGAAGCTGATCCCGATTCTTGGTCCGGGCAGCGTGCTCGAAGCCAAGGCGATCGCGGCGGCAGGCCGCCAGCATCTCGCGTCAGCGCTGCAGCACGCCCTGATGAACGACAGCGCGGCACCGGATGAGACGCGGGTCATCGATCTCGCCCGACAGGCCGGCCTGGACACCGGACGCCTGCAGCGCGACATGACCGATCCGGCGATCCTCGCCGGACTGCAGAAGAACATCGCCCTGGCACAGGATCTCGGCATTACCGGCACGCCGAGCTTCGTGGTCGGCGACCGCATCATCCCGGGTGCGGTCGACCTGACCACCCTGCGTCAGGCCGTCGCCGCAGCCCGCGCCGGCTAGGCGTTGCCGCCCGGGTCGAGCCGGTAGCCGCCGCCTTCGGTCACCAGCAGGCAGGCGTTGGCCGGATCCGGCTCGATCTTCTGCCTGAGCCGGTAGATGTGGGTTTCCAGCGTATGGGTGGTGACTGCAGCGTTGTAGCCCCAGACTTCGTTGAGAAGCACCTGGCGCGGTACCGGACGCGTTCCGGCGCGATACAGGAACTTGAGGATCGCGGCTTCCTTCTCGGTAAGCCGGATGCGCCGGTTGCGTGCGGCCTCCTGCAGCAGCTTGGCCGATGGCCGAAAGGTATACGGCCCGATGCTGAAGACCGCGTCCTCGCTGTTTTCGAAGATGCGCATCTGCGCCCGCAGGCGGGCCAGCAGCTCGGCGATCCTGAACGGCTTGGCGACATAGTCGTTGGCGCCGGCGTCGAGGCCGCGCACCACGTCGCTCTCGTCGTCCGACCCGGTCAGCATGATGATCGGCATGCGCCGCCCCTGCCTGCGCAGATCCGAGCAGAAGTCCCGGCCGTCACCGTCGGGCAGCGTCACGTCGAGGATCAGCGCATCGAAGCGCGCACTGGTCCCGGCGAGCTTCTCGGTCGCGTCCGCCAGCGAGGCAGCCTGGTCGACCGTGAACTCCGCCTCGAGATGGAGTTGCTCGACCAGCGTCGACCGCAGGGCATCGTCGTCGTCGATAATAAGGATGGGGCGTTCACCCGCCATCGAAACCTCTTTCCATCGCCCGCCTGTGGGCACGTCTCTGAATGCCGGTCGCCACCCGTGCCAGGATCCTCCCGACAGCAGCCGATGGTCCGACGTCTGGTTGGGGCTCACAACGCAACCGGTTCGACTTCGATGGCACTCGTGCTACCAGACACACAATGTCGTGATGAAGTCATGCGCTGCAAGGGCTTCGGAAGCAGCCTGGACGGCACTGACACGGTTTCTTTCCTACCATCGAGGATGCCCCCATGCAGGTTGCCCCCACCGATCCCGGCAGGATCCGGATGCTCGGGCGCAGCGCAGGAGTATTGGAGTTCGGGCCGCGCATCCTGCGCTGCGTGCTCGGCGCCGGCGGCGTGAGCCTGCACAAGCAGGAGGGTGACGGCACCACGCCGGCCGGGCTGCATGCGCTGCGCCGGGTGCTGTATCGCGCCGACCGCATCGCCCTTCCGGCCGGCATCAGGCTGCCGCGCGAGCCGATCGCCCCGGACGATGGCTGGTGCGACGATCCCACCCATCGCGACTACAACCGGCAGGTGCGCCTGCCGCACGAGGCGCGGCACGAGCGGCTCTGGCGAGATGACGGGCTCTACGACCTGATGGCGGTGCTGGCCTACAACGACGACCCGGTGCAGCGCGGCAACGGCTCGGCGATCTTCCTGCATGTCGCGCGCGGGGACGAGGCGCCCACCGAGGGATGCGTCGCACTCGCGATGCCCGACCTGAGGTGGCTGCTGCAGAACGGGATGCAGGCGATCGAGGTTCCGGCGTAGCGACCGGGGCTCAGTGCCGGGTTGGCGGGCACCGGCAGGCGTCCGCCCAGGACCACGCGGAGGTTTCGCGACCCGGCTCGCCCGATCCCCCGGAGGCATCCCCGACAGGATCCTGGCGGGCGGAGCGGACCAGGCAGGGGAGCCGTTCCGCCATGTGCTCATGGGCGACCGTCTCGTCGACGACGGCGGCGAGGTAGAGTTCGTGGCGCGGATCGATGTCGTCCGGCATGACCCCGAGCAGCGGCACGCCCGGATTGTCGACCGCAAGCCGCAGGTGCGCGATCAGTTCGAGGACGGCGCTCACCGTCCCGGACAGGTCCACCACGACGAGGTCGGCGGCGTTCGTCGGCAGCCGCCCGCGATCAGCCGGCCTCAACGCCGCGGGCTCCGGCAGCACGTCATGCTCGTCGCCGATCAGCGCCTCGATGAAGCTGCGAACCAGGCAACCCGGCTGCGCGAACCTGCCTGCCAGCAGGACCCTGGCAGAGCTTTCGCTACGTCCGGCATGCACGCGACCATGGCTGCCCGGCATCGAGGCGCCTTCCGTTGTGGCACCCCGTTCCGCAGATCGTCTGGCGGCTGGGCGTCCGGCGACCATACCCTCTCGAGCGCCCCGGGGGAGTGGAAGACGAACCTCCCGCCCCATAACGAATCTGTGAGCATCACGCGCCGGTGGTGAAGGCCGCCGCGAAGAAGCCGTCGGTGCCGTGCAGCCGCGGCGTCAGGCTGATGACCGGATGGCCGTCCAGCGCGTCCACCTGCCGGAACTGCGGGTTCGCGGCGAGAAAGCCGCTCGCCTGCACCTCGTTCTCCTGCGGCAGCATCGAGCAGGTCGCATAGACCAGCCGGCCGCCGGGACGCAGCAGCCTGGAGGCATCCTGCAGGATCGCCGCCTGCTTGAGGGCGAGTTCCTCGAGGTCGCGCGGGCGCAGGCGCAGGCGGGCATCCGGATTGCGCCGCCAGGTGCCGGTGCCGGTGCAGGGCGCGTCGACCAGCACGCGGTCGAAGCTCGCCGCCCGCCGCTTGGCCCATTTGTCGCCCGCCACCAGCAGATGTCGCTCCACGTTGTGCACCCCCGCACGGCGCAGGCGGCGGACGGCGCCGTCGAGGCGCGGCTCCGATACGTCGCAGGCGACGATGTGGCCGCGGTTCTCCATGCTCATCGCGATCGCCAGCGTCTTGCCGCCGGCGCCGGCGCAGTAGTCCACCACCCGCATCTCCGGCGCGGCCTGCAAGGCAGCCACCACCAGCTGGCTGCCCTCGTCCTGGATCTCGACCAGCCCGTTGCGGAAGGCGGCGGTGGCGGTGACGTTCTGCCGTCCGCGCGCCCGCAGCCCCCAGGGCGACAGCGGCATCGGCTCGGTCTCGATCCCGGCTTCGGCCAGTGCCGCGGCAGCCTCATCCCGGGTGCCCTTCAGCAGGTTGACGCGCATGTCCAGCGGCGCCTGCCCGGTCATCGCCCCCAGCTCCGCCTCCAGCTCAGGCCCGAACCGCCCGGCCAGCAGCGGCAGCAGCCAGTCCGGCACCTCGTGGCGCACCGCGTCCGGCATGTCGGGATGCTCGATCGTATGGCCCTCGAGTGCACGCAGCACGCGCAGCTCGGCCGGCTCCAGGGTGTCGGGCGCATAGCGGCCGCCGGAATAGGCGCGCTGCAGTCCCTCGACCGGCCGGCCCTCCAGGATGGCGGCGGCGGCGGCAAGCAGCCTGGGCGTCGGGCTGCCCTCGCCGCGCTGCAGCCACCAGTCCAGACGGCGCCAGTGACGCAGCACGAACCAGACCCGGTCCGACACGTCGCGCCGGTCGCCGCCGCCGATATAGCGCCGATCGCGGAAGAAGCTGTTGGCCACCGCATCGGCCGGGCGACGCGGCGCCGCCTCGATCGCGGCGAGCAGGTCGATGGTGGCGGCGAGGCGTGCCGAGGGCGTCATGGAAGCTGTCCGGGGCTAGTCCTGGCGATAGTTTGGCGCCTCCCGGGTGATCGCCACGTCATGCACGTGGCTCTCGCGCAGCCCGGCTCCGGTGATGCGCCGGAACACCGCGCCGGTCTGCAGGGCGGCGATATCCGCGCTGCCGGTATAGCCCATGCCGGCACGCAGGCCGCCGACCAGCTGGTGCACCACCGCCGCCATGCCGCCCTTGAAGGCGACGCGCCCCTCGATGCCCTCGGGCACCATCTTCAGCGTGTCCTTGATCTCCTGCTGGAAATACCGGTCCGCCGACCCGCGCGCCATCGCGCCCAGGCTGCCCATGCCGCGATAGGATTTATACGAACGGCCCTGGTACAGGAACACCTCGCCCGGCGCCTCCTCGGTGCCGGCCAGCAGGCTGCCCACCATAACCACGTCGGCACCCGCCGCGATCGCCTTCACCAGGTCGCCGGACGTGCGTATGCCGCCGTCGGCGATCGCCGGCACTTCATGCTCGTGGCAGGCCGCCGCGGTCTCCATCACCGCGCTGAACTGTGGCACGCCGACGCCCGCCACCACGCGCGTGGTGCAGATCGATCCCGGCCCGATGCCGATCTTGACGCTGTCGGCGCCCGCCTCGATCAACGCAAGTGCGCCCTCCGGGGTGGCGACGTTGCCGGCCACCACCTGCACGTCGTTGGACGCCGACTTGATGCGCCCGACCGCCGCCAGCACGCCCGACGAGTGACCGTGCGCGGTGTCCACCACGATGACGTCGACGCCGGCCTCGATCAGCGCCTTCGCACGCAGGAACCCGTCCTCGCCGACACCGGTGGCGGCGCCGCAGCGCAGGCGCCCCATCTCGTCCTTGTTGGCAAGCGGGTACGCCACCGCCTTGTCCATGTCCTTGACCGTGATGATGCCGGTGCAGCGCCCCTGCCGGTCCACCACCAGCAGCTTCTCCAGCCGGTGCTTGTGCAGCAGGTGCCGCGCCTCCTCGGGCTCGGCGCCGTCGGTCACGGTGATCAGGTTGTCGCGCGTCATCAGCTCGTAGACGCGGCGCTCCGGGTCGGTCTCGAAGCGCATGTCGCGGTTGGTCAGGATGCCGACCAGCTTCTGGTCCGAGCGCTCGATCACCGGCAACCCGCTGATGCGGTTGCGCTTCATGATGGCGTGCACCTCGGCCAGCGTCTGGTCGGGGAACACCGTGACCGGGTTCACCACCATGCCGCTCTCGTAGCGCTTGACGCGCCGCACCTGCTGCGCCTGCTCGGCGATGTCGAGGTTCTTGTGGATGACGCCAAGTCCGCCCTGCTGCGCCATCGCGATCGCCATGCCGTCCTCGGTGACGGTGTCCATCGCCGAACTGACCAGCGGGATGTTGAGCGCGATGCGGCGGGTCAGGCGGGTGCGGGTGTCGGTGGCCGACGGGAGGACCTGGGAGTAGCCGGGCTCGACCAGGACGTCGTCGAAGGCGAGCGCCTCGCGTATGCGCTCGCGGGACGGCCCCGGGGATTGCGGGATGCCGGTGGTGGTGTGGAAGGGCACTGACATCGCGGGGCTCTCCTGACAGGGGGGCGTTCCCGACCTGCCGGAGGCATGTGACCCCAGCCGCCGCAGGCAATTGTCCCTTGGCGGGTCCCCTTACCTTTCCGCGCTGCGGCATGCAAGCTTGCGGAAACGACACCTGAGGGGGGTCCCCATGCTCGAACGGCTGTTCTCGCTCAAGGCGCACGGCACCACCCCCCGCATCGAGGTGATGGCTGGCCTGACCACCTTCCTGACCATGGCCTACATCATGTTCATCAACCCGAGCATCCTGGGCGATGCCGGGATGCCGAAGGGCGCGGTATTCGTCGCCACCTGCCTGGTCGCCGCCATCGGCTCGCTGGTGATGGCGCTGCACGCGAACTATCCGATCGCGCTCGCGCCAGGCATGGGACTGAACGCCTACTTCGCCTACGTGGTGGTGCTCGGCATGGGCTACCGCTGGCAGGAGGCGCTGGGTGCGGTGTTCATCTCCGGCGTGCTGTTCCTGCTTATCACGCTGCTGCGGTGGCGGAGCCTGATCGTCGAGGGCATCCCGGCCTCGCTGCGGATCGCGATCACCGTCGGCATCGGCCTGTTCCTGGCGATGATCGCCCTGCGCAACGCCGGCATCGTGGTGTCCAGCCCGGCCACCTCGGTCACGCTGGGCGACATGCACCGCCCGGGCGCGATCCTCGCCGTCGTGGGTTTCCTGGTGGTGGCGGTGCTGTCCGCCCGCCGGGTGCGCGGCGCCCTGCTGATCGGCATCCTGGCGGTGACCGTGCTGAGCTTCCTGGTCGCCGGCAACCGGTACGCCGGCCTCGTCTCGCTGCCGCCCTCGATCGCCCCCACCCTGTTCGCGCTCGACATACGCGGCGCGCTGTCGAAGGGGCTGCTCAACGTCGTGCTGGTGTTCTTCCTGGTCGAGCTGTTCGACGCCACCGGCACGCTGATGGGCGTGGCAGCCCGCGCCGGCCTGCTCGACAGCCGGCGCATCGAGAACGGCAGCGCGCAGGCGGAGCGCTTCAACCGCGCGCTGCTGGCCGACAGCAGCGCGATCTTCCTGGGCTCGCTGCTCGGCACCTCGAGCACCACCGCCTACCTGGAGAGCGCCGCCGGCGTACAGGCGGGCGGCCGCACCGGCCTCACCGCGGCGACGGTGGCGGTGCTGTTCCTGGCCTGCCTGTTGCTGTCGCCGCTGGCCGGCTCGGTGCCGCCCTACGCGACCGCGCCCGCCCTGTTCTACGTCGCCTGCCTGATGCTTCGCGAACTTGCGGCGCTGGACTGGGACGACGTCACCGAGATCATTCCCGCGGTGGTGACCGCGTTGCTGATGCCGTTCACCTACTCGATCTCGAACGGCATCTCGTTCGGCTTCATCACCTATGCGGCGCTCAAGCTGCTGACCGGCCGGGCGGCGGAGGTAAAGCCGGTCGCCTGGGTCATCGCGGCCTTGTTCCTGTTCAAGTTCGTGCACGCAGGCGCCGCCGGGTGAGCCAGGGTCGACGCCGGAAATCCCCCGACCGCCGGCACGCAGCCCGCACCCCCGGTCAATGCGACGTGTGGCTGCCGCGGTCGAAGGACAGCAGCGCCTCGAAGGCGTCGGCCGGGCAGGGTCGCGCAAACAGGTAGCCCTGGCCCTCCTGGCACCCCATGGCACTGAGCAGCTTCGCCTGCGCCTCGGTCTCGATGCCTTCGGCGCACACGCGCATCTCCAGGCGCTGGCCAAGGGTGGCAACCGCCTCGACGATCGCGGTCGCGCCGACATCGCTCGACATGTTGGCGACGAAGCTGCGGTCCACCTTGATCTTGCTGAACGGAAACCGCCGCAGATAGCTCATGCTCGAGTAGCCGGTGCCGAAATCATCGAGCACCACGCCGATGCCGAGCGCGCGCAGCCCGGACAGGGTGGCAAGCGTCGCCAGGCTGTCGTGCAGCAGCAACCCCTCGGTGATCTCGAGTTCCAGCCGGTGCGGCGGCAGCCCGGTCGCTGCCAGCACCTCGGTCACCTGCTCGACCAGTCCCGGCTGCCGCACCTGCACCGGCGACAGGTTCACCGCCAGCCGCACATCCGGCCAGCGCGCCGCCTGCGCGCACCCGGTACGCAGCGCCCAGGCGCCCAGTTCGCCGATCAGTCCCGACGTTTCGGCAAGTGCCACGAACTCCGCGGTCGGCATCATGCCGTGCTCCGGATGCCGCCAGCGCAGCAGCGCCTCGGCGCCGATGATGCGCCGCCGGTCGAGCGTGACGATGGGCTGGAAATGCAGCTCCAGATCACCGTTCGCTAGGGCCCTGCGCAGCTGCCGTTCCGCCTCGTGATGCCGCGCCAGCGCCGCGTGCATGCCGTCCTGGAAGAACCGGTACGTGCTCTGCCCCTCGCTCTTGGCCTGGTAGAGCGCGACATCGGCCTGGCGCAGCAGCAGCGCCGGCTCCGCATCCGCATCCAGCCGCGAACAGATCGTGATGCCGACACTGACACCGATGCGGGATACCCGCGCGTCCAGCAGGATCGGCTCCGAGACGGCGTCGATCACCCGGCGCGCGACGTCGGACGCCTGCTCGGGCGAGTGCAGGTCTTCGAGCAGGATCGCGAACTCGTCGCCACCGAGCCGTGCCACGGTGTCGCGGCCACGCAGGCAGTGCGCGATGCGACGGGTCACCTGGCGCAGGATCTCGTCGCCGCCGGCATGGCCGAGGGTGTCGTTGGCGATCTTGAAATCATCCAGATCGAGGAACATGACGGCCAGCAGCGGGTCCTCGATGGCCGCGGCCTCCGGGCCGTCGGCTTCCGGCGTCCAATCGTCCGGCTCGTGGCTCCGGGGGCTGCGGAGCGCCACCAGCGCATGCTCCAGCCGTTCGGTGAACAGGCTGCGGTTGGCGAGGCCGGTCAACGCATCATGATGCGCCATGTGGCGGACGCGCGCCTCTGCGAGGCAGCGCTCGGTGACATCCTCCACGGTCGCCACCCAGCCGCCGCCTGGTGTCGGCTCGTTGTGGATGACGTGCACGCGGCCGTTGCGCAGCGTCACCTCGGCGTCGTACGCCTGCCCTGCCAGTCCGGCCTCCTCGCGCATGCGGGCATAGTCGGCGGCGGCCATGTTCGGACCGGTCCCGGCTGCGCAGCGCAGCTCGATCAGTTCGATGACGCTCATGCCGACATACAGGCCGCCATCGTCGAGGTTGTACAGGCTCTCGAACGCGCGGTTGTACATCACGAGCTTGCCCCGGCTGTCGAAGACGCACAGCCCGAACCGTACATGGTCGAGTGCCAGGTCGCGCAGATCGCCCTCCGCCGACGGCGCCTGATCGCACCCTTCGATGGAGCCCACGCTTCGCATTCCGACGCGCACGCCGGCGCCACCTGGACGGATTGCCGTCCCGGATCGCATCATGCTGGCCATCGGGCACAAAAACTCCCGGTTCTGGCAATCGTCTCGACGTCGCGACGACACCCGGTTATATTCTCGAAATATAGCCTAGCCTCAAGTCTTGCGCCCCACCATTCAGGCTTGTCAAGCTTTGCGCACGAAACAACGACTTTTCTTGATCTCCGATTACTCGGCGATTGGCTCAGGACTCTCGCAAAGCTCTCATGCATTGGTAATGCGCTCGATATTTTGCCGAAATGAGACGACGTTTCGCTGCCGCAGCCTGGACGGCCCGGTCCAGGCCCTGCGCAGCGTGCTGGGCGGCATCGCGCCAGGCGAGGCGAACCGGGGTGCGCCCGGCGCGCTGCTGCCGGCATGACCGATCTCGCCGACGCCACTCCCTCGAAGGCCGCTTCCCTCACCGTCTGGTTCGACGGCGGCTGCCCGCTCTGCCGGCGCGAGGTGGCGCTGATGCGCCGGCTCGACCGGGCGCACGCCATCGACTTCCGCGACGTCTCGCGCGGCGATGCCGGGGCCGCCTGTCCGCTCGATCGCGCCACGCTGCTGGAGCGCTTCCATGCCGAGGAGGATGGCAGGCTGCTGTCCGGTGCGGCAGCGTTCGCGGCGATGTGGCGCGCGATCCCGCCGCTGCGGCCGCTTGGCCTGGTCGCCCGGAACCCTCTGGTGCTGGCGCTGCTGGAACGCCTGTACATCCGCTTCCTGCGCATACGGCCGCGGCTCGCCCGCTGGCTGCGCCGGCTGGAACCAGCGCGACCGGCCTGAGGGAGGGGATGCACGCTGCGGCACAGGCCGGTCACGCGGACCGCGCCACGGACGGGGTCGACCAGCCGAACGGGCGCTGCAGCCGGGCGCTCGCGGTGGCGGCATCCATCGCATGCGCCACCAGCCAGCCTTGCATCGCCTCGCAGCCGGATGACGCGATGACCGACCACTGCGCCTCGGTTTCGCACCCCTCGGCAATGACACGCAGATCGAGCGTGCGCGCCAGGGCGACGATGGCGCAGAAGAAGCGATCCGAGCGCAGGCCGGAGCCGAGCGACGACACGAAGCTGCGGTCGATCTTCACGAAATCCACCGGCAGGCTCTGCAGGTAGGCCAGCGACGAGTAGCCGGTGCCGAAATCGTCTACCGCAACGGTCGCGCCCAGTTCGCGCAGCAGATGCAATTCACGTACGCAGGCCTCGTGCATCAGCGCGCTTTCGGTGACCTCGAGGCAGATCGCCTCGCCAGGGACCTGCTCTGCCGCCAGGATCGCCGCCAGCAGGGTGCTGAACGATCCCTCGCCGAGCTGCAGCGCCGAGATGTTGATCGACATCCTCAGCGCCGGGCGCAGCCGCCGCCAAAGGCCGATCTGGCGTATCGCCCCGGACAGCACCCATTCGCCGATCCGCGATATCAGCCCGGCCTGCTCGGCGCGCGGGATGAACTCGACCGGCGACACCCAGCCGCGATCCGGATGGCGCCAGCGCACCAGCGCCTCGAAGCCGCACAGCGTCCGGTCGGGCACCGTCACCAGCGGCTGGTAGTGGATCTCCAGTTCGTTGGCGGCGACAGCGCGGAACAGGTCCTGCTCGGTCTGCATGTCGGTCAGCACGGCTGCGTGGAGGTGCGGCTGGAACCGTACCGCGCGGCCGCCGCCCTGGCGCTTGGCGGCATACATCGCGGCGTCGGCCTCGCGCAGCAGCGCATCCGGCCCGTCCGGAATGCCGCAGGCGATTCCGATGCTGGCGCTCGCATGGCGCGGCCGTCCCTGCAGCGTCACCGGGCGCGCCAGTTCCTGCACCAGCACCTGCGCCAGCCGCTCCGCCTCGTCCGCCCCGGCGCCGGGCCAGAAGATCACGAATTCATCGGCGCCCAGGCGCCCCGCGATGCTGCCGCCTGGCGCGAAATGGCGCAGCCGCGCAGCCATCTGGATCAGCATGTCATCGCCGCTCGCATGACCGAGCGTGTCGTTGATCGCCTTGAACCGGTCGAGGTCGAACGACAGCAGGGCGGCGCGCGGATGGAGCTGCTCCAGGCGCCAGCGCTCGAGATGCGCTTCCACGGTGCGCCGGTTGGCGAGGCTGGTGAGCGGATCGTAGGCCGAGAGCTGCGCGAGCTGCGCCTCCGCCTGGCGCAGCAGCGCGCCGGTGATGGTGCGGCGCAGATCGCGCGCCACCTGCAGGTCGGTCGCGGTCCACGGCTCGCTCCGGCCGCGCAGCTGCTCGCTCCAGACCACCAGCGAAGTGGACGGCCCGGCCAGCGTGAGTGCGACCGGGGCAACCTTGCTGCTGCCGCCGCTGCCGTCGTCAGGCCTTGGATCGCTGCCCCATTGCACCAGCCGCACCTGCTCGGGGCGGAACCAGGCGATGCCGTCCTCCGGGCTGTTGGTGATCGGCATCAACAGGATGCCGCTGGCGGTGGGCGCGCAATCCTCGGCCAGGCCACCCGCGAGCCCGGCCTGGTCGAGGCCGACGATCTCCTCGCCATGATCGCGGCGTAGCGTGGCGATCATCCGCGACGCCGCCGCGAGATCGGGGGTGTCGCCGATCAGGCTGGAATTGCCGCCGCAGCGAACCAGCGCGCCGGTTGCCCGCATCAGCTCCAGCACGTCGGCGGCGTTGCGCCGCAATCCCTCGGCCACGCCGGCGCTCGCCTCGATGCCGGCGCGCAGGCTCGCGATCGCGTAGTGACGGCGCAGCCGTTCGGCGAGTTCCTCGGTTTCCGTGACCCGCAGCAGCAGCACCGAGATCAGCTGTCCGATGACGTCGCAGAGCCCGCGCATCTCGGCATCGACCGCAAGCGGGGTCAGGTGCTGGCAGATCATCAGGCCCCACAGCACGTTCTCGCGCAGCAGCGAGATGGTCAGCGAGGCTTTGACGCCCTGCTGGCGGAGATGGTCGAGATGGACCTGCGGGATGCCGCGCAGGGCGCAGAAGGTCATGTCCAGGCCATTTACCGGGCCGGCGCCGTCCGCCGCGAGCAGCGCGGACGGCCGGTAGCCGGCGTCCGGGATGCCGCGGACACGCTGCAACAGGTACAGCCGGCGCGCCGGCTCGGTGATCTCGCTTGCCGGGTAGCGCAGCTGCAGGCTGCCTGGCAGGCCCGGGATGCGATCCTCTGCGATGATCGTGCCCTGGCCGTCATCGTCGAAGCGGTAGACCAGTACGCGATGAAAGCCGACCAGCTGCCGGATCTGGCGCACCGCGCTGTCGCAGAGCTGTTCCACCGTCTCCGACCGTCGCAGGCTGGCGATGATCGACGGCGCCAGCGACAGTGGCCCGGCATGATCCTCGATCAGTGGCGCGTCCTCGAGTTCCACCATCAGCCGCCCCTGGTGGCGGTGCGCCACGATCTTGCGGCGCGGCCGGATCGGGATCGGCAGCATCAGGGAGAGGACGTTCGAGGGGGCGTAGGTCTCGCTGCCGAGCAGGAGTTCGAACGAGGCGGTGGCGGCCGTCCCGAACAGCTGGCCGAGGTCGGCGCCGAGCAGGCGGTCGGCAGCGATCCCGAGCGAGGTTTCGATATTGTCGCTGACATGGCTGATGCGGGTCTGCTGCGGAAAGGTCGCCACCAGCACCCCGTGCGGCTGCACATGGCCGGGCGCGTAGATCGGCGCCGTCGCGCAGTCCGGCGTGTCAGGACCCAAGGCGGCGGCCCCGGCGCGGGTGACGATGGCGGTCAGCTATCAGCAAGTGGCGGTGCCTGTCGGATGGGGGTTTCGGGGTCGAACCCAAGTCCCCGATGTAAACAGTGCCGCGCCGTCGGCGGGAGATTCGGAAATTACTTAGACAGGCACATCTCCCAAGCCTCCCGCATGCCGCAAGCTGCGTACTCGTTGCTGTGACGAATATGCAGTTCAGGTCTTGCGGCTCAGGCCTGTGGAAAGATGACGCCTGCGCGGGGAAAGCCCCGCGAACCTGAGCCTGCCCAGAGGCGGTCAGGGTGCCGGTTTTGCGCCGCCCCGCGCGGGCAGCATGGGCAGCGGTGCGATCGGGCCGACGACGAACAGATAGGTCGCGGCTCCCACCAGGCAGAGTCCGCCCGCGGTCGCCAGCGGGATCACGAAGGAGCCGTGCGTGACGGTCAGCATCAGCCCGGTGAAGCTGGTCGTCACCACGCCGGCCAGGTTGGAGGCGAAGTTCTGGATGCCGCCGATCGAGGCCACCTGGGCGCGGGTCGGCGCGACGTCGCCGGGCAGCGACCAGATGCTGGCGGCGGTGAAGGCGAGCGCCGCATAGGCGACGCCGAACAGCACCAGCGCCATCCAGGCCGCCGGCACCACGGCGGCGAGCGTGATCACCGAGGACAGCAGCATGCCGCCGACCAGGCAGGTCTTGCGCGCGGCGGTCAGGCTCCAGCCGCGGCGGTACAGCCAGTCGGAGGTGAAACCGCCGAGCCAGCCCCCTGGCACCGCGATCAGGCCGGGGATCAGGCCGAGCGTGCCGAACTGCTTGAGCGAGAAGTGCCGTGTCGTCATCAGGTAGGTCGGGAACCAGGTGATGAAGAAGTAGATCACGAAGTTCAGGCAGAAGAACCCGATCATCATGCCCCAGATGGTGCGGTAGCGGAACAGGTCGATCCAGCGCATCGCCGGCGCACCCGCTGCCGCGGCGGCCTCGTTGCCGGCGCGGCTCTCGGCCATCTCGCGCAGCGCATCCGGGGTCACGTCCGGATGCTGCTCTGGTTTGCGGTATACCAGCAGCCACGCGGCTGCCCAGACAAAGCCGAGCAGGCCGGTCGCCACGAACGAGGTACGCCAGCCGAACGTGCCGATCAGCCAGGCGCAGAGCGGGATCGCCACCAGGTTGCCGACACGCGAGCCGCTGTCGAAGATCGAGGAGGCGAATCCGCGCTCGTGCGGGGGAAACCAGCGCGACACCACCCGCGCCGAGGCCGGATAACCGCCCGCCTCGCCGGCGCCGAGCAGCAGCCGGAAGCCGAACAGCGACGCTGTCGAGTTGGCCGCCGCGGTGAGCGCGGTGAACAGCGACCACCAGCAGACCGCGATCGGGAACATCAGCCGCGCGCCGTATCGGTCGACCAGCCAGCCGGCCGGCAGCTGCATCAGCGCATAGGTCCAGAAGAACGAACCGAGCAGCAGTCCCATGGTGGTGTTGTCGACACCGAGTGCCTGCCGGATGCTGGGCGCCGCCACCGCGAGGTTGGCGCGGTCGGTGTAGTTGATCGCCAGTGCCATGAAGCACAGCCAGACCATGGTCCAGCGTGCCGCCGGCATGTGCGTGCGCATCGGCTTGCGTGGTTTGCCGCCTTGCTGTGCAGCCGCCTGGACCGTTCCGGCCATCGCGACGCCCTCCCCCTCTGTTATTGAGGGAAGCTTAGCGGAACCATGCGGCGTGGCTACCGGTCGACCAGCCTGGCCGGCGTCGCGAAGACGAGGCAGGCGCCGAGCCAGACGATGCCGGCGATCGCGAACATGCCGGCCTCGGTGGTGCCGGTGGCCCGCGTCAGCAGCCCGACCAGGAACGGCGAGGCGAAGCCCGCGATATTGCCGAGGGCGTTGATCAGCGCGATCCCGGCCGCGGCGGACAGGCCTCCGAGCAGCGCCGGCGGCAGCGGCCAGAACAGGGCGGTGGCCGACAGCAGCCCGGCGGCTGCGGCGCACAGGCAGGCGAGCGCCGGCACGATCGCCTGGCCGGCGAGCGGTGCCAGTACCAGCCCGGCGCCGCCGACCACCATCGCGCCGGCCAGGTGCAGGCGTCGTCTTCGCCCGCGGTCGGCGCTTCGCCCCAGCAGCGGCATCGCCACCAGGGCGGCGAGGAACGGCACCGCGGTCAACACCCCGTTCAGCCCGAGACTGTGGATGCCGGCCTCGCGGACGATGGTGGGGAGCCAGAAGGAGATCGCGTACTGGCCCATGACGATGCAGAAATACAACGCCGACAGCGTCCAGATGCGCCGATCGCGCAGGAAGGCGGCGAGGCCGGCATGGTCGACCGCGAGCGCCGCATCGGCTGCACGATCCTGCTCGAGCAGCCGCCGCTCGCCGGCGTCCAGCCAGGGCGCATCGCGTGGTGTGTCGCGCAGCACGACCAGGCAGCCGAACCCGACCAGCACCGCCGGGGCCGCCTCCACCAGGAACAGCCACTGCCAGCCGCTCAGGCCTGCGATGCCCTGCAGCGCGCCGAGCAGCCAGCCCGACAGCGGCGCGCCGATCATGCCGGAGAGCGGGATCGCCATGAAGAAAGCCGACATCGCGCTCCCGCGATGGCGAGCCGGAAACCATTGCGAAACATAGAGCAGGATGCCGGGCGCGAAGCCTGCCTCGGCGATGCCGAGCAGCAGTCGGAGTGCGTAGAACTCCGCAGGGGTACGGACGAACATGCCGAGGGCGGAGATGCAGCCCCAGCTCACCATGATGCGCGCGATCCAACGGCGCGCGCCGACGCGGGCCAGGATGAGGTTGCTAGGAATCTCGAGCAGCGCATAGCTGAGAAAGAATATTCCGGCGCCGGCGCCGAATACCGCATCGCTGAAGCCGAGATCGCGCAGCATCTGGAGCTTGGCGAAGCCGACATTGATGCGGTCGATATAGGCGCAGAAGAAGCACAGGACCAGGAACGGGATCAGTCGCCAGGCCACCTTGCGATAGGCGGCCTCCAGCGCTTCCACCACAGCCGGATCGGGCTTCAACGACCTGTCCGGCCGACGGTCCAGTACGAGCCCAGCGTGCGGTCGAACGAGGCCGGCTCCCAGCGCTCCAGGCTGCAGCCGGGCGTTGCGGTCAGCTCGCCGAAGAACAGCTTCTCCGGGGTGTCGTAGAAGTCGATGCGGACGAAATCCATGTCGCGGCCGAGTTGTTCGGCGGCTCTCAGCATCTCGGCCAGGTGCGGCGGTGGCGCAGCCGTGCCGGGGCGGCCGGTATAGGGCCAGATCACGTCGACCGGCTGCCAGTCCGGCGTCAGCACGGCGTGCGAGCGCTCCTCGAAGCGACCCATGATGACCAGGATGAACTCGGTGCGTCCGTTGAACATGAACAGCTTGTAGTCGTGCGGCGTGATGCCGTTGCCGTCGTCGATCAGCTCCTCGACGACGATGCGCGGGGTGACGTTCCGGTACGCCCATTCGCGCGTCACCGCATGGTAGTTCTGGCGCAGCCAGCCCTGGCAGGTGGCGATCAGCTCGCGTCGATCGACCAGCGACCTGTCCGTGACGACGCGGACCCAGTTGGCGCCGTGCGTCGGCTTGACGACGAACTTCTCCGGCAGCGTGTCGAACGGGATGGTGCGTGGATCGGTGGTGACATGCAGCAGTTCCGGCAGCAGATGCTCGCCGACGCGCTGGCGCACATGCTCGCGCACGGCGAACTTGTCGGCCATGACTGCCAGGATCGGGCGGCGGTCGAACATGATGCGGCGCAGGATCTTTTCGGTGAACCGCGTCGGCCGGACCAGGTTCGGCAGACGCCGGTGGCGGGCGATATAACGCCAGACCAGCAACGGGCGGTCCGGCACCCAGTCGCTGCTGAACCGGTTCAGCAGGCGACGGCAGGACGACTTCAGGAGCTTGACCGGACGCAACGCCACCGCCTTTGTGAACTAAAGTTCATGCGTTACACGGCGATCCGCTGTCTGCCTAGACCGGGACAGCCGCGGCGCGGTACTTTCCCGCGCGCAACGACCCGACACGATGTCCACCAAGGAGCCTGCGATGCCGCTCTACCAGCTCGATGGCACCGGTCCGCTCGCCGCCGATCCGGCGCGTCTGTGGATCGCACCCGACGCCGTCCTGATCGGCCGCGTCACCCTCGGCCTGGACGTATCGGTCTGGTTCGGCGCCGTTCTGCGCGGCGACAACGAGCCGATCGACGTCGGCGACGGCAGCAACATCCAGGACGGCGCGGTGGTGCATAACGATATCGGATATCCGGTCAGCATCGGCGCCGGTTGCACCATCGGCCATCGCGCCATCGTTCATGGGGCCAGCGTCGGCGACCACAGCCTGGTCGGCATGGGCGCCACCATCCTCAACGGCGCAGTGATCGGCCGGCATTGCCTGGTGGGGGCGAACGCGCTGGTGACCGAGGGGCGCGAGTTTCCGGAGGGCGCGCTGATCATCGGTGCCCCGGCCAAGCTTGCACGCATGCTGTCCGTTGCGGAGATCGAGGCGCTGCACCGGTCGGCTGAGACATACGTCGCGAACGGACGGCGCTATGCGGCCGGATTGCAGCCGGTACCGGCAGGCCGAGGCGCACAAGGATGAACGAGCAGATGACGCGAGAGATCTTCGACGACGCCGCGATGCACAGCTACGAGCCCGCGGCCGGACACGGGCTGCGGCACGATCCGTTCAATGCCATCGTCGGGCCGCGGCCGATCGGCTGGATCGCCAGCCGCAACGACCAGGGGGTCCTCAACGTGGCGCCCTACAGCTTCTTCAACGCCTTCAACTACACGCCGCCGATCGTGGGCTTCGCCTCGACCGGCTGGAAGCACACCGCGGCGAATATCAAGGCCACGGGCGAGTTCGTCTGGAACCTCGCCACCCGCAGGCTCGCGGAGGCGATGAATGCCAGTTCCGCAACCATCGAGGGAAGCACCGACAAGTTCGCGCTGGCGGGGGTGACGCCGGTGCCGTGCCGGCTGGTCGATGTGCCGCGCGTCGGAGAAAGCCCGGTCGCATTCGAGTGCCGGCTGTTGCAGCAGATCCAGTTGCACGACCTCGACGGGAACGCGGTCGAGACCTGGCTCACCCTCGGCCAGGTCGTCGCGGTGCATATCGACCGCAACCTGCTGCGCGACGGCGTCTACGATACCGCCGCTGCCCATCCGATCCTGCGTGCCGGTGGGCCGTCGGCCTATATCGAGGTCGAGGCCGCCGCCTTCTTCGACATGCGGCGGCCTCGATAGAACCCCAGCCTGGTCTTCCGGATTATCAGGGCGCGGTGGCGACCGTGCCGGTGTGGTTGAAGAGCAGGAACAGCACGATGATGATCAGCAGGACCGGCAGCAGGCCGAGCCCGTTGAAACCGGTTCCGCGCGAGCCGCCGTACCAGCCGGAGCGGTAGCCGTAGCCGCCGCCGCCGAGGGCGAGGATGATGAGGACGACAATCAGGATGGTCAGCATGGAACGGCTCCGGATGCGGGTGTAGGGACGAACCCAGCATCAACGCCGGCGGTACGCTTTCGTTCGGTTTCGGAATATATGCGCCCGCAACCCCATCCCGTCTGCCGCGTGTCCGCCTGCGGAACATGGAGCGCCCGATGCAGACCGAACCGACCTGGCCCACCGAGGAAGGCATATTCGAGCTCGGCGTCCTTGCCCTGCAGGGCGGCGGTACGCTCCCGGATGCGAGACTGGCGTGGAAGAGCTACGGCACGCTGTCGCCGGCGCGGGACAACGTGATCCTGTATCCGACCAGCTACAGCGCCACGCATCACGGCCAGGAATGGCTGATCGGGCCGGGCCGGATCCTCGATGCGACGCGCTGGTTCATCCTCACGCCGGACATGTTCGGCAACGGCCTGTCTTCCAGCCCGTCCAATACCGAGGTCTATCCGCCGCTGGTGACCACCGCCGACAATGTCGCGGCCCAGCGCCGGCTGCTGCGCGAGCGGTTCGGCATCGAGCGGCTGGCCTGCGTGTATGGCTTCTCGATGGGGGCTCAGCAGGCCTATCACTGGGCGGCGCTGCACCCGGGCGAGGTCGAGCGCGCCATCGTGGTGTGCGGCAGCGCCCGCACCGCCGTGCACAACCGGGTGTTCCTGCAGGCCCTGCTGGCGACGCTAGAGGCCGCGCCGGAGCATCTCGGCGGCGGCCGCTTCGCTTCCGAGCCGCACGCGGCGCTGCGCGCCTTCGCCCGCATCTATGCCGGCTGGGCGATGAGCCAGGACTGGTATCGCGCCGGGCTGCACCTGCAGACGGCCGGCAGCCTGGATGATTTCCTCGATCGCGAGTGGGAGCCGGGTTTCTCGTCGTGCCGGGCGGCAGACCTGTACGCGCAGGCACGCACCTGGGAGGCCGGCGATATCAGCGCCAACGAGCTGTATGGCGGCGATCTCGAACGCGCCCTGGCTGCCATACAGGCTCGCGTGCTGCTGATGCCGGCGACCACCGACCTGTATTTCCGGGTGGCCGACAACGAGGCCGAGCTGCCGCATCTGCGCCACGCCGAACTGCGGCCGATCCCGACGATCTGGGGCCACCGCGCCGGCAGTCCGAGCCGCTCGCCGGAGGACGAGCAGTTCCTGCGGCGCGCCGTCGCCGACTGGCTGGGGCGCGATCCGGTCGATGGTGGCCTGCCCGCCGTCTGACGGGAGGGGCTGATGCCCGCATCGATTGCGTATGCGCCCCTGGTGTCGGACAAGGTGCCGATGAGGATATCAATCGAGTTGATCCCGCGCGGCGAGACGGAACTGCTGCGGGACGCCGGCACTGCCCGATCCGTCATGCCGGAGGCGGCTGCGTTCAACATTCCAGACCTCATGCGCTTTCCGCTGCGCAGCTGGGAGGCCTGCCGGCTGACCAGCAGCATCCTGCCGGCTTCCATCCCGCACATCAGGGCGATCGACATCCCCCCGGGAGATGATCTTCCGATGGAAGATGCCATCCTGGCGGCGGGACTGGGCGAGGTTCTGGTCATACGCGGCGATCCGCCGCACGACATGGGACATCGCACATACCCGAACAGCAGCGAGGACATCATCCGCCGCTTCAAGCGGCGTTGCCCCGGGCTGCGCGTCTATGCGGCCTTCGACCCCTACCGGCTCGGCTTTCGTGACGAGCTGACCGCGGTCCACCGCAAGCTCGATGCCGGCGCCGACGGCTTCTTCACGCAGCCGGTGTTCGACCTACGACTTCTGGAAATGTGCGCCGAGATGCTGCACGGGCAGACCGTCTACTGGGGCATCGCGCCGGTGCTGGGAGCACGGTCGCAGGCCTACTGGGAGACCACCAACCGGGTGATCTTTCCGGCCGGCTTCACGCCGAACCTGTCATGGAGCCGCACGTTCGCAACCCAGGCGGTGCAGCGCGTCCGGGAGATCGGCGGCCATGTCTATTTCATGCCCATCCGCGTCGACATGGCATCGTATCTGACCGGCCTCCTCGGCTAGAGCAGCATCCGACGCCCTGGAAATCGCCTTGCGATGCCGGGTGGCGGCTAAGGCCGCTCCACCGAACGACAAGCAGAGCATGATCGATCGGATCATGCTCTGGCAGGCTGCCGGAAGACGAGGCTACCCGCCGGGGGCGAGGCCAGGATCGTCGAGGGTATGGGCCAGGAAGCGCAGCAGGTCCCGGTCGGACTGCGCCACCACCGTCTCGTCGCGTCCGATCGGCCAGGGGCGGCTGCCGGTGCAGGCCGCCAGCACCAGGCCACGCATCAGCCAGCCGCCCATCGCGACCCCGGTGCCGGCATCATGCACGATGCCGTAGCGATCGACCCGGAACCGGCAGTCGGCCAGGTGCCGTCCGATCAGCCGCGGCTGCATCTCGCCGTCCCACTGATGCACCGCCCGCGGATAGTCGATGATGGTGACCACGCTGCCGCCCTGGCGCAGGTCGTTGGCGATCTCGCCGCAGCGGTCCGGATGGATCAGCTGGTCGCGCCCGCCATACAGCATCAGCAGTGGCGCCCCGGTGGTGCGGCTGTCGTCGAAGCGGGCGATGCAGGGCGTGTAGTAGGCGATGTGGGCAGCGAAATGCGGGCCATGCGGCACCAGCCGGTCGGCGATGGTGTCGTAGAGCGCATACGTCGTCGCCATGCCGCCATAGGAGAAGCCCATCAGCGCCACGTGCGATGCGTCGATGTCCGGGCGGCGCGACAGGAAGCGCAGGCCGGCATAGGCGTCGGCGTCGAACATCGTCTCGGTGATGTGCAACGCGCGGCCGATGAAGGAGGTGGCGAGATTGGTGCGCGACGCATAGGTCTCGACCACCAGCACCGCAACGCCGCGTGCGGCGAGCGGCAGGCCGTAGCGAAAGCCGCGTTCCTCGTAGTTGCCCACCGAACCGTGCAGCAGCACCACCGCGGGGACAGGGTGTCGCGGCGGGACGCCCGGCGGCAGGTAGAGCATCGCCCGCACGTGCCGGGCCGGAGCGCGCCCGATATCGGACGGCATGAAGGGATCGCTGCTGTCGAGCGTCACCTCCTGCGGTGTCACGTGGCTCACGCTGTCCGGATCAGGCCAGGGCGCGGCGGCCCGGGACGGGTGGGCGATCAGCAGGACCGCGAGGAGGATCGGCAACAGTCTGGTCATGCGGCCGGAACGCCTGAGCCGGGTCCGGAAGCGGCATCCCAGGCGATGGTGAGATCGGCGTGGACCGGATCTCGACCTCGACCGGCTCCCGCACCTGTCGCCATGATCAGGTCGCGCGATCCCGGAACGGCGAGCGCGGATAAGTGCCGAGGATGCGCAGCTCGTCGGAAAAGAATGCCAGCTCGTCGAGCGCATGGCGCAGGCCGGTCTCTTCCGGATGACCGTCCACATCGGCGAGGAACTGCGTCGCGGTGAAGCTGCCTTCGAGCATGTAGCTCTCCAGCCGCGTCATGTTCACCCCGTTGGTGGCGAAGCCGCCCATCGCCTTATACAGCGCGGCGGGCACGTTGCGGACACGGAACAGGATCGTCGTCATGGTGCCGGGCACGTCCGGTGCGACCGGACGCGGCTCGCGGGCGGCGATATAGAACCGCGTGGTGTTGTGCGCGGCATCCTCGACGTTGCGACGCAGGATCCGCATGCCGTGCAGCTCGGCCGCCAGCGAGGAGGCGATCGCGGCGTCCTCGATGCGTCCCCATTGGGCGATCAGCGCCACCGATCCCGCCGTGTCGGTCTCGATCACCGGCTCGACGCCAAGCTCGCGTATCAGGCCGCGCACCTGCCCCATCGCCACCGGATGAGTATGCAGCCGCCGGATGTCGGCGATCGTCGCACCCGGCACGCCGATCAGGCAGTGCTCGACGCGCTGGAACTGCTCGCCGACGATATGCAGCCCGGCCTCGGGCAGCAGCGTGTGGATGTCGGGCACCCGTCCGGCCAGGCTGTTCTCGCAGGCCAGCATGGCGAGGTCGGCGCCGCCGTCATGCACGGTGTCGATCGCGATCGCGAAGCTGGCGCACGGCACCGTCTCGCAGCCCGGATAGGCATTGCGGCAGGCGAGGTCGGAATAGGCGCCACGCTGTCCCTGGAACGCGATCCGTCGCGGGGTGATCATGCGCGGGCTCCGATCGCCCGGCGTGCACGCTCGAGATCCTCCGGCGTATCGACCCCGAACGGCGGTGACGCCACGCGCGCGCAGCCGATCCGCATGCCGGCCTCGAGCGCGCGCAGCTGTTCGAGTTTCTCGCGCTGCTCGAGCGGGCTTTCCGGCAGCGACACGAACCGGCGCAACGCGTCGCGGCGGTAGGCATACACGCCGACATGGTGCCACAGCGGCCCGTCGCCCCACGGGATCGCGGCGCGCGAGAAATACAGCGCCGCCGCATGGCCCGCGCCCGGTCCGAACGCGCACGCCGCCTTCACCACGGACGCCGCCTGCGCCTCTTCCGGGCTGGTGATCGGCGTCACCAGGGTGGCGATGTCGTAGCGGTCGATCCCCGCGCCGAGCGGCCCGAGCACGGCGCCCAGATCCTCCGGCGGCAGGCCCGGCAGATCGCCCTGCAGGTTGACGACGATGTCGTGCCGCCCCCCCGGATCGAGCGCCTCGGCGGCTGCGTGCACGCGATCGGACCCGGATGGCAGGGCGGGATCGGTCATCACCGCGACGCCGCCGGCGTCGCGCACCACCGCATGGACATCGGCGTCGCACACCGCCACCGCGACCGGCCCGATGGCGGCAGCATGCGCCCGTTCCAGGACATGCAGGATCATCGGCCGGCCGCCGATCAGGGCGAGCGGCTTGCCCGGCAGGCGGGTGGACGCCATGCGCGCCGGAATGAGGATGAGAGGGTTCATCGAGGATCTGACCGGCACTCGGACATGGCGGGGCGCGGGATGGCGGCCCGGTTGCCGCCCCCCGAGGCTTCGCATAGGGTTCAACCCACCTTAGGAACGACCTCCACGCAGCGCAACGTGCGGCGGTTGGCGATCAGCTGAGCGGCGGCAGGGGATCCGAGTCCGGCATGGACAGCACCGAGCTTAACAAGATCATGGCCGCCTTCCTCACCGCGGGCATCGTGTTCGGGCTCGGCGGCGTGCTCGGCGGCAAGCTGATCCACTCGCCACGCCCCGAGCATCCGGCGTTCGCCATCGTCAGCGCCCTGCCCGAGGGCGTATCGGCCGCACCGCGCGAGGTGCCGATCGCCGCCCTGCTCGCGCATGCCGATCCCGCGAAAGGGCAGTCCGACGCGGCGAAGCTGTGCGGCGCCTGCCACAGCTTCAACAAGGGCGGCGCCACCATGGTCGGGCCGAACCTCTACAACGTGGTGATGGCGCCGATCGCGGAAGGCGACGGCTACGATTTCTCCGCCGGGCTGAAGGCGCACCACGGGAAGTGGACGTTCGATGACATGAGCGCCTGGCTCAAGGATCCGAAGGCCTACGCCCCCGGCACCAAGATGGCGTTCGCCGGCATCGCCAACGGTCGCCAGCGCGCCGACGTCGTCGACTACCTGCGCACCCTGTCGGACAGCCCGCAGCCTCTGCCGCCGGTGCCGAAGGAGGCGCCCGCCGCAGCCGCCACCGCCGCCGCGGGGAGCGCACCCGCAGCCCCGGCCGGACCATCCTTCGCGGAGGAGGTCGGCCATGCCGACCCCAAGCTCGGCGAGGCCGCGGCGGGGCGTTATTGCGGCGCCTGCCACAGCTTCGACCAGGGCGGCGCCGCCCTGGTCGGGCCGAACCTGTACAACGTGGTGGACAGGGCGATCGCCGCGGCACCCGGCTACAGCTACTCGGCAGCGCTCACCGCCAAGCACGCCGCCTGGACCTACGCGAACCTGAACGCCTGGCTGACCGACCCGCGCGGCTACGCACCGGGCAACAAGATGGGGTTCGCCGGCATTCCCAGCGAGAAGCAGCGCGCCGCGGTGGTGGCCTACCTGCGCAGCCTGTCGCCGAACCCGCATCCGATCTCGGGCGCCGGCGCGGGCGGCGCCGACAAGCCGGGCCAGGGCGCCCACAAATAACGGCCGGCATGGGATGACCGAAACCGAGCGCTGGCTGCAGGCGGCGGAGGCGGCGGCCGATGTGGCCGCCTGCGTGGTCCGGCCGTTCTTCCGGGCGAAGCTGGCAACGCAGGAGAAGTCGGATGCCAGCCCGGTCACCATCGCCGACCGCACCGCCGAGCAGGCGATGCGCGCCGTGCTGGCCGAGCGGCTGCCGGAGCACGGCATCCTCGGCGAGGAGTTCGGCCTCGACCGCCCGCAGGCGCGGCATCGCTGGGTGCTCGACCCGATCGACGGCACCCGCGCCTTCATCACCGGCCGGCCCAGCTTCGGCATCCTGGTTGCCCTGCTGGAGGACGGCGTGCCGGTGCTCGGCGTGCTCGACCAGCCGATCACCGGCGAGCGCTGGACCGCCCGGAGCGGCGGCACGACCAGCTACCGCCCAGGCGTGCTGCAGGGCGGACGGTCGGACATCGGCACCCGCCGCTGCCCGGCGCTTGCCGACGCCGAGCTGTCGTGCACCTCGCCGGAGATGCTGCAGGGCGACGACCTCCCACGCTGGACCGCCCTGCGGCGGCAGGTGAAGCGCGC
This sequence comes from Lichenicoccus roseus, assembly GCF_005844085.1. Classification (GTDB taxonomy): domain Bacteria; phylum Pseudomonadota; class Alphaproteobacteria; order Acetobacterales; family Acetobacteraceae; genus Lichenicoccus; species Lichenicoccus roseus. The sequence continues at coordinate 3,797 of NZ_VCDI01000002.1, read as the reverse complement.
CAGCTGGGGCGGCGACTGCTACGCCTACGGCCTGCTGGCGCTCGGCCAGATCGACATCATCGCCGAATGCACCATGCAGCCGTGGGACTGGGCTGCCCTGGTGCCGGTCGTCGAGGGCGCCGGCGGACGCATCACAGACTGGCAGGGCCGCCCGCTGCGGCCGGACGGCGACGGCACCGTGCTCGCGGTCGGCGATCCGGCGCTGCTCGGCCCTGCAGTGGACGCACTCGCCCAACGCTCCTGATCGCTCTATGTGACGGCGCGGCCGACGCGCGGCCGCCACCAGACCAGGACCTGCCATGACCAGCCAGCTCTCCCTGTCCAAGGACCGGATCAAGATCCTGCTGCTCGAAGGTGTGCACCAGAGCGCGGTCGAGCTGCTGCGGTCGAGCGGCTACACCACGATCACCGCCCTGCCCGGAGCCCTCGAGGGCCAGGCGCTGCTCGACGCCGTCGAAGGCGTGCATGTCATCGGCATACGCAGCCGCACCCAGCTCAGCGAGGCGGTGTTCGCTCACGCCGACAAGCTGGTCGCGGTCGGCTGCTTCTGCATCGGCACCAACCAGGTGGCGCTCGGCGCCGCCCGCGCACGAGGGATACCGGTGTTCAACGCGCCGTTCAGCAACACCCGTTCCGTCGCCGAACTGGTCATGGGCGAGATCGTCATGCTGATGCGGCGGATCTTCCCGAAATCCGTCGCCGCGCACGCCGGCGTCTGGGACAAGTCCGCCGCCGACAGCTGGGAAGTGCGCGGCAAGGTGCTGGGCATCGTGGGCTACGGCAGCATCGGCAGCCAGCTCTCGGTGCTGGCGGAAGCCTTCGGCATGCGGGTGATCTATCACGACGTGATCGACAAGCTCGGTCACGGCAATGCCAGCGCGGCGCCGACGCTGGACGCGCTGCTGGCGGAGAGCGACGTGGTCAGCATCCACACGCCGGAAACGCCGGAAACCCGCGGCCTGTTCGGCGAGAGCCAGATCCGGCGCATGAAGCCCGGCAGCTTCCTGCTCAACAACGCACGCGGCCATGTCGTCGATCTCGAGGCGCTGGCGGCGGCGCTGCGCGACCGGCACCTGCTGGGGGCGGCGGTCGACGTGTTTCCGAGCGAGCCCCGCAGCAACAACGAGCGCTTCGAGACGCCGCTGCAGGGGCTCGACAACGTCATCCTGACCCCGCACATCGGCGGGTCGACGGCGGAGGCGCAGGACCGCATCGGCGTAGAGGTGGCGCGCAAGCTGATCGGCTACAGCGATGTCGGCGCCACGCTGGGGGCGGTGAACTTCCCCGAGGTGCAGCTGCCGTCGCGCCCGCGCGGCACCCGCTTCATGCACGTGCATCGCAACGTTCCAGGCATACTCGGCAAGATCAACGACATCTTCTCGCGCGCCGGGGTGAACATCGCGGCGCAGTATCTCGAGACCGATGCCGAGATCGGCTATGTGGTGGTGGAAGCCGACACCGATCGCGCGGATGCGGTGCAGCTGCTGGACCAGCTGCGCGCGCTGGACGGCACGGTGCGGGCGCGGCTGCTCTACCAGCGGCGGTAGGTTCCGCGGGGCCGCGTCAACCGGTCCTTTACCTCGCGGGAGCACACTGCGCCCACGCCGTCCTGACGGCACCAGGCTGCAAGGTTCCCGTACCGATGCCGATCGCCCGCATACGCAGCTTCGCCTTTTCCGGCATCGAGGCGGTGCCGGTGGATGTCGAGGTGCAGATCTCCAGTGGCCTGCCGGCCTTCCTGATCGTGGGCCTGGCCGACAAGGCCGTCGCCGAGGCGCGCGAGCGGGTGCGCGCGGCGCTGACCGCGATGGGGCTGTCGCTGCCGCCCAAGCGCATCCTGGTCAACCTCGCCCCCGCCGACCTGCAGAAGGAAGGCAGCCATTTCGATCTCGCCATCGCGCTCGGCGTGCTGGCGGCGATGGAGGTGCTGCCGCGCGACGAGATCGCCGGCTACGCCGCCATGGGAGAGCTGTCGCTCGACGGTCGGGTCAATCCGGTGACCGGCGTGCTGCCGGCGGCACTCGGCGCGAGCGCGCTCGGGCTGGGGCTGATCTGCGCCCGGCAGCAAGGCGGCGAGGCGGCGTGGGGCGGCGAGGTCGAGGTGCTGGCGACCCCTGACCTCTTGTCTTTGATGAACCATTTCCGTGGCAGCCAGGTGCTGAGTCCGCCGGCGCTGCCGGGCAGCGCGCCCACGCCGCACATGCCGGACCTGTGCGAGGTGAAGGGCATGGAGAGCGCCAAGCGGGCGCTGGAGATCTGCGCCGCCGGCGGCCACAGCTTGATGATGGTGGGACCACCGGGGGCCGGGAAGTCGATGCTGGCGGCGCGGCTCGCCGGGCTGTTGCCGAACCTCACCGCGGCGGAGGCACTCGAGGTGAGCGCCATCCACAGCGTCGCCGGCCAGCTCACCGAGGGCAAGCTGATCAAGCGGCCGCCGTTCCGCGAGCCGCATCATTCGGCGAGCCAGGCGGCGATCATCGGCGGCGGTCCGCGGGCGCGGCCCGGCGAGGTCAGCCTGGCCCATCGCGGCGTGCTGTTCCTGGACGAGATGCCGGAGCTGCCGCGCCAGTCGATGGAAGCGCTGCGGGCGCCCATGGAGACCGGCCGCACCACCGTCGCACGGGCGGCGGCGCACGTGACCTATCCGGCCCGGTTCCAGCTGGTCGCCGCGATGAACCCCTGCCGGTGCGGCTACCTTGGCGATGCCAGTCGGGAATGCGGCCGGGCGCCGCGCTGCGGCGAGGAATACCTTGGCAAGATCAGCGGCCCGATGCTGGACCGTATCGATCTTTGCGTGCAGGTGCAGCCGGTGCCGATCGCCGAGATTGCGCGCGCGCCCACCGGCGAGACCACGCAGGTGGTCGCGGGCCGGGTCGAGGCCGGGCGCGCACGCCAGCATGCGCGGCAGGGTGGCCTGTCCAACGCGGAGGCGGGGCTGGAGGCCCTGGCGGTCTCGGCTCTGGCGCGGATGCTCGCCGAGCAGGCGGCCGAGAAGCTGCACCTGTCGGCGCGCGGCTACACAAGGCTGCTCCGGGTGGCGCGGACCATCGCCGACCTGATCGGCTGTATCGAGGTCGAGCGGACCCATGTCGCGGAGGCGCTTGGTTACCGGCACCGCTTTCCCGGTAGCGGTTGAGCAGGCGAGGCATCATCACCGGCTCTTGATGCGACGGCCGATGCTGGCTCCGGAACTAAACAGGAACATGAACGTCCTGTCGACATGACAGCAAACAAGAACACGGTGAACGAGCAGGCGCTGCCGTCGAACACCGAAAAGGATCCGAGCGACTGGGCGACCGGCGGGGAGACCATGACCGGGGCGCAAGCCTCCTATCTCAAGACGCTCTGCACGGAGGCGAACGAGGAGTTCGACCCGTCCCTCACCAAGGGTGAGGCATCGAAGCGGATCGACGAGCTGCAGGCCGCCACCGGACGTGGCAAGGATCACTAGCTCCGATCAGGTCATCGAACGAACGCAATCGCTGGTCAGCACCACGGTAGGCCGCCGGCCAGGTGGCCGGCGTTGTTCCAGAACTGGTGCCTGATGACCTTGTCCCGGCTCCTCAGAAGGGTCGTCACCCTGCTGACTGCAGGCACCATGTTGCTGGGTCTCCTGCCCTTCGACGCTTTGGCACAGGATCCTGCGGTAACTGACACCGTCGGGCCGGGCGGCCCCCCCGGGGGGGGGGGGGGGCGGGGGGGGGGGGGGGGGGGGGGGGGGGGGGGGCGCGGTGGCGCCACGGCCCCCCACCCTGCCCCGCGGGGCGGGCCGCCCCCGCCCGCGCGCAGGGGGGTGC
>NZ_VCDI01000019.1 GCF_005844085.1 Lichenicoccus roseus | reverse complement strand
GTGGAGCAGCCCGGTAGCTCGTCAGGCTCATAACCTGAAGGTCACAGGTTCAAATCCTGTCCCCGCAACCAAGTTCATTTGCAGGCTTAACTCCTTGGCAGTCATGCCGGAGCTTTTGGCGTCCGTGTCGCCCGAGAGCGCGCCGACGCCGCTGCTGGTCGCCATACCGGTGCCGGACAGCGCGATGATCGCCGCCAACTGGCCGCGGACTTCTACGCGGTAGCCGTTGGCCTCTGGATGCAGCGTGATGTGCTCCACCGGCCCGCGCACCAACTCCCGAGCCGCGGCGGCGTCATCGCCTTCTAATGCCGTCACCAGATCGCCAACCTTAGCTCGATATAGCTCCGGCAGGGCCGGGTGGAGGCGTGGCGCCTCAGGTGCCGCCGCGAACAGCTCTGCCTCCAGCTGCAGCCGCCTTGCCTCGGCCTGCTGCAGACGAGCACTGACCGCGGCCGCCGGAGTGCCGTTGACGATGGCGTCGACAAGTCGCTCGATCTGCTGGCGGATCTGCTGCAGTTCAGCCTCCTTAGCTGCTCGGTTGGCCGAGGCGTCACCTTGCGCGCGGTTCCACTCGGCCACGAAGGCCTCGGCGAACTGCTTGTAGAGCGCCGGCTCCATCAAGCGGCACCGCAGCGCCTCGAGCGCCCGGTCCTCGAGCTCATCCCGTCTGATGGTGCGCAGGTTGCCGCAGGCCATTGGACCCTTGTTGCGCGCTGTCGAGCAGCCGAAGTGCAGCGCGCTGATCTTGGAGAACCCACCGCCGCACATCCCGCACTGCATCAGGCCGGAGAACAGGTAGCGTGGGCGCTGCTTCGACCAGTAGGGGCGAGGCGACGCCGCGGACGCCGATGCAGTGTCTACCGGGTCCACGATCTCTCGAAGGCTAGACTGCCGGTCCTTGACCGCCTGTCATAGCGTGTCGTCGATGATCCGCAGGTCTGGCACCGCCGTGGCGACCTGCTCTTGCCCCGTGCGCAGCCGGGAACGGCGGCGGCCGGTGTCAGGGTCCTTGGCGTAGGTAAGACGATTCCAGATCAGCCGGCCGATATAGAGCTCGTTGTTCGGGATGCCCGTGCCGCGGCGGCTGTCGCCGTTGATCGTGCTGGCGCTCGAGGCTCCGCCTCTCGGGCCGGCGATAGACGCGGCGTTGAGGTCGAGCGCGATCCGCTTCGGCGAGCGCCCGTCCGCATTAGCTCTGCAGATCCGCCGCACCACTTCTGGCTGATCAGAATGGACTTGGCGACCGCCGACTATACGCTCCCCGTCTGACCAGGGCTGGCTGGCGCACGATGGAATATCCGTGGGCATTCCCAAAGCCGCTTCGGCCGGCCTCGACACGGCCGCGGAGACTGCGATGCGCCTTGGCTGTTAGGTCACGCAGGAATAGGGCATTCATCGTGTCCTTGAGCCCGACATGTAGCTCGCTGATCTCGCCCTCGGACAGCGTGACGATTTGAATACCTGCAAATCGCAGCCTGTTATAGAGCGCTGCGACGTCCTCCTGGTCACGAGACAGTTGGTCCAGCGCCTCCGCGAGCACGAGGTCGAAGGTATCATCCCGGGCACCCGCGAGGAGCGCCTGATAGCCTGGCCGCAACGCCGACACACCGCTCATTGCCCGGTCCTGGAACACCTGCACCAGTTCCCACCCCTCCCGACCGATCCGCTCCTTGCAGATCCGTAGTTGGTCTTCGATGCCTGGCGCTGATGCTCGCTCGAGTAGCGGCAGTCGCTGGACTTGTCTGGATGGCTTCGTTGCTGAGCTCAATCACGGTGGGCTTGCCGATTACAGCTGGCGTCGCAATCCTCTCTGGCAGCTTCCAAGGCGGCCAAGTGCCGAATGATAAGCACGAAAGCGATTAAGCTGACGAAATTCGTCTTTCCGGGCACGTCATGTCTCTCGACGATCAAGGCCCCTGGGGCAAGGGCGGCGGACGGGGCGAGAGCGGCTCCTTGCAAGCTCCTGATTTTGGATAACCGCGCGCCAAAAAAGCTCCGCCGTCCCACCACTTGCTACAAGATGGACGGCTTTCGGATCGCTGGCCGATATTGGCGAATGACTGTTGTTCGTAAAGGCGGACCGAGAGATATTTATAGATCGTCTTACAAGCGCTTTCTCCCGGTACACGTAGTAGCGGCGGCGTTTTCCGCGCCCTTGGGACGTTTGCCCAGACTTGCTGGAAGCCGCGCACTCTTGCCGTTGGATTAACGCTGGCGCGGGGATGACGGCCATGAGGGAGGTGATGGCCGAGCCGCCTTTCGATCGGGATGTGCACGACGTCGCTGCACCGGTGGCTCGCGTACCCGCACTACCGCGGTCGAAAGATGCGGCGGCTCGATGCTGCCGACGGCGCGCTAAGATGGTGCCAAATTAGCTGAAGGAAAGAGACATGGGTGGGAAGAAGCTCCTGATCGTAGCACTCGCGGCGCCCGCCTTGTTCGCGACCGTCACGACGAGAGCCCAGGACAATGCCGTGCACGGGGTGGCCCGCGTCGTCCTCGGGGCGGCGCTTCCGGCAGCCGCGCCTGGTCAGGAGCTCTCCCTGCGCCGGGTGACGTTCGCCCCGAAGGCCAGCATTCCCGGCGAGGTGCATCCGGGCATGCAGGTGGTCTCCGTGGTGTCCGGACATCTCGGTCTTCAGGTGCTCGGCGGCGTCGCCCTCGTGCGCCGTGTGCAGCCGGATGGCAGCATGGGGCCGCAGCAGGAAGTCCACGCCGGGCCGACAGCGCTTCTGCTCAACCCCGGCGACACGGTGGTCGAGATGGAAACACTGGTGCTGCACCCGTTCAACCCCGACAGCCAGCCGCTGGTGGTCCTGGCCGCCTCGCTGCTCCAGATTGGCAAGCCGCAGAGCATCGCCATCCAGCAGCCCGTGGTCATCCGCTAGACCGGTGGGTGTCGAACTAACCCTGCCGAAGGCGGAGACCCGGCGGCGCTATGCCGCCGACTGGGCAGCCTTTGCACTATGGTGCCGCAACGGCGATTGAGCGGCGCTGCCGGCCGATGCGGCCACGCTGGCGACTTACCTGCAGGACAAAGCGGCGCGGCTTGGCCCGGGGGCGTTAGCGCGTCGGCTGGCGGCGATCGTCAACCAGCACCGGCGGCATAGGCTGCAAGCGCCGGCTCGGGATCCCGCCGTGCGGGCGGTGCTGCGGGAGGCGCGTCGCACGGCGCGGCCGCGACGTCGGCCAGCGCCGGGTGCCGCACAGCTGACTCGCATGGCCGGCGCCTGTCCCGGTGATCTCGCCGGACTGGGCGACCGCACGTTGCTGTTGCTGGCCGCCGCCGGGCTTGGTCGCGGCGCGCTGGTCGGGCTCGATGTCGAGCACATCGAGTTCGGCCACCACGGCTTCACGCTGCAGATTGGTGGTGGACGGAGCGACGCAGGCGGTGGCGCTGCCGCGTGCGGCGGAACGCCGACTGTGCCCGGCGCGGGTGCTGGAGGACTGGCTGCGCAGCTCGGAGACCCGGGTCGAGCCGGTGTTCCGCAAGATCGACCGCTGGGGCAATCTCGAGCACCAGCGCCTCAGCACCGATGCGCTGCGCCGCATCCTCGCCCGCCGCAGCCTGCGCCCGAAGAAGGCAGCGTCGTGACCAACTCAGCCGCAGCCGATCTTGCCGCGCCGGAGATCGCGGAGCCGGCAGAGGCGCTGTGTCCGCCCGACATCGACTGGCTGCAGCATCGGCTGACGATCAGCGGGCCGGTGGAGGAACTGATGCGCTTCCGGACGGGGGCGGCAGGGGCCCGGGGTGATCCCGCGGCAGATCGACTTCGGGTAGCTGCAGGAGGAATGGTTCCACCGGCTGATGGCAGCAGCGTCCCGCAGTCTGAGCACGCAGGGAGCCCGGATCCTGGCGCAACAGCTGCGCGAGGCGTCGGAGCGGCGGCATGCGCTGGCAGTGGCGCAGGTCGGGCGCAGCCGGGCCTGTGCGTTCGACCTGCATGCGCCGCGGCCGGTGCCCGGCAGCATCCTGGCGCCGGGGCCGGACCACCCGCGGGCGCTGGCCTGGCTCTGGCAGCACTGGGGCACCACCCAGGCACTGCGGCATGTGGTTGTGCTCGGGGAGCCGCGTGACCAGGAGGCGGTCGAGGCGACGTGGCGGCTGGGGTTCTGGTCGGCGGACTGGACGCCGTGGCGGGCGCTGTCGGCGATTGCGCACAATTGGCCGCAGCTGCGCTTCGAGACCCGGCCGCTCTACGCCCAGGCGACATGACCGACACCATCGAGCGAGCGGCGGAGAGCAATCAACCCGACGCGGCCGAATGGGAGCAGGCGTCGCGTGCACTCCGGCGGGAGAGCAGGGCGCCGGTGCTGTCGGTGAACGGGTTCGAGGGTCCGCTCGACTGGTTGCTCGAGCTGGTACGGACACACCGTCTCGACCTGTCGCGATTGTCGATCGTGGCGCTGATCGAGGCATTTGCCGACGCACTGGAGCAGGCGCTGCAGCAGAGTAGTGTCCGACAGGCAACGTCGTCGCTGTCGTGCTGGGCGGACTGGCTGGTAATGGCGGCAACGCTGACCCAACTGCGCGCGCGGCTGATCCTGCTGACCAGCGTACCGAAGGCGCAGGCCGCAGGCCGCGAGGCGGTGGTGCTGCGGCGGCAGCTTATCAGCCGGCAGCACATCCAGGCCGCTGCCGATTGGCTCGAGCGTCAGCAGCAATTCGGACTGCATGTCTGGGCACGGGCAGGGCGGAGGTAGGTGTTGCAGACGCTCCGACCACAGGCGGCGACCTGACCGAGCTGATGCGCGCCTGCCTCGTAGCTTTGGCGCTGCCGGAACAGCTGGCGAACACCTACCAGTTGCCGCCGCGCACGCTACGGCCTGTGCACGGATCAATTGCCCGCATCTGCGACCGGCCGAGGACGCTTCCGGACCGCAGTGCGCTGGCGGCCTTTCTGCCGGATCTAGGGTCGGAGACGGTGGACAGACTCCGGAAGAGGTCGGCACTGGCCAGCAGGCTCGTCGCCGGGCTGGAGTTCGCCCGCGACGGTCGACTGATGCTGGATCAAGCCGAGGCGTGGCAGATAATTTTTGTCAGCCGACGAGCCTATGAGAGTTTGCCGAGCGGACGCTGACGAGGATCGCGCTCAACACTATGGATGACTGCCCATTGATACGGTCGGTGCAAAGTCCTAGGCTTCTAGCGAGCTATCAACGCCGCAGCGCTCGGCTGACAGCCCTCGCTGCCAAAGCCGGACCAGCCACAAACGGCGAGGTCACCAGCATCGTCAGGCCAATCGCGCCCACCAGCAGGAGCCCGGCGGCGACACTGTCTGCCTGTCGGCTGGTATAGATGTCGCGCCGGCTGTTTGCTTCGGCGTCGAAGCGTCCGCGTGCCGCCTGACCGCCACCCGGGGCCGGCTCGTACAGATTGCCGTCGCTGGGTGGGATCGCCTTGGTCCCAAGCTGGTCATAGCCCTTCTTGGCAAGCGCCCGATCCACCAGGCCCGGCGCCAGGCGCGCGGCGAGGATGGTGGGCGGCGTCGACGACCCGACGAACACGTCCCGCCGCTTATGCGTTGCGGCGTACAGGATCGCATCGGCAGCGACTTCCGGCTGGTAGGGGCTGGGCGCCTGCGTCTGCCGTCCAGTCTTGTTCCGAGCCCAATCGAACTGCGGGGTGTTGATCGCCGGGAGGTGCACCATGGTGAGGTGGATCAGGCTGCGGTCATGAATCAGCTCCGCCCGCAAAGACTCCGTGAAGCCGCGCAAGGCGAACTTCGCGCCGCAGTAGGGCCCCTGGATTGGGATCGCCCGCCAGGACAGCACCGAACTCACCTGCACGATCGTGCCCGTCTTCATCCTCTTCAGCGCCGTCAGCGTACCGTTGACGGCCCCGAGATAGGTAACCTCTGTCACGCGCCGGATCTCGGCAGCGTCGAGGCCCTGGATCGGCGAGTAGATGGTCGCCATCGCGTTATTGATCCAGACGTCCACCGGGCCAAGGGCGGCCTCGATGTCGTTGGCGGCCAGATCCACGGCATCGGCGTCGGCGACGTCAGCCGCCACAGTGTGGACGCGAACGCCAGTCGCCTCCAACTCGGCCTTTGCCTCTGCCAGTCGTTCCGCGCCGCGCGCAATCAATCCAATATCATAGCCTCGTGCTGCGAAGGCTCTTGCAGTAGCGCGCCCGATCCCGGCACTTCCACCCGTGATGACGACGACTTGGGCCATGCGATGCTCCGGCTTACGCGCCAGGTCGGCGGCGCTACGATACGCCGTAGATCCGACGCCACCAGGACCAGCGGTTCACGGGCGGCTGAGTTTCCACCCTCAGATCGTTGATCCCTCTGTAACGCTCCGGTTTTGGCGGCCCGTCGTCCGGATGCACGACGTTGCCTCATGTGAAATGCGACGTCACCCCCGGGGGGGCAGTGCAGGTCCAGCCCGTCGATCTGACTGAAGCGGGCTTCAGCGGCCTGTCCATAGCGCAAGGATTCGAACGGGCCTTCGTGGGAGCGCGTGTCGTTCCCGACCGCCAGGATGATCTCGTTTCGTCCGGCGCGGAGAGCCAAAGAAATCGAAGCATTCTTGGGTTCGAGGCGTCCGTCTGGCGAAAGACGACTTTCCAGGGAGAAAGATTGGTTCCTGCCCGAAAGGATAAGCTGGCCGTCTAGGAACAACCACACCTCCTCGGCAAAGCCGACCTGCATGGTCCGGCGCATAGGTGCCGCGGCGGAAATCTCAGCCTTGAGCCAGGCAAGGGATGGTGACGGAGCGCGCGCCAGGCCAAACGCGCGGCCGAGGTTGACGATGCCAGTCGGCTCGACCTCGACTGGGTGCCGGCCTCACCGACCGGCGCATCCTTAGCCATGACGATGCCGTTACGATCGTAGGCGCTGGGCGCTGCGGCGCGCCATGCGACGATCGTTCCGGGCTCTACGGAGGTAACTAAGACGGCCGGCAGGCCTGCCGAGGCGTGCGGATCAATGATGACGTTGGCGTATTCCGCCGGTCCCTTGAAGGCGGGGCCGCCGTCGTGTCTCGCCCCCGGAGGCGCGGGACCACGAGGGAGGGCTCGGCCGCGCGGTTTGAATAAACCCACAACCGGACGCCAAGCACTTCGATGGAAGAATAGTTCCAGCCGGTGGGCGAGATCAGTGCCGAGCCCTGGTAGTTTGAGTAGATGTTCCACCCCATCATCGTGTGCGTGATGGGCGCTTACTGGATGCATTCGTTCGCGGCTGGGCAGTCCGGATCGGCGCGCAGGTAGACGAACTCACCCTCAGCCCAGTCCTGGCGATAGAAGACCACGCCCGCATCGTCATATCCGAGCGGCTTGATGTCGAAGTCGATGGCGCCCATGAAGAACTGCGTTGTCTTCTAGAGCGGAAACCGTCCAACTTGAATCGTTAGGGATTCCCGACGCGGCCGCGATGTGATTCACCATGCAGGCTGG
>NZ_VCDI01000018.1 GCF_005844085.1 Lichenicoccus roseus | reverse complement strand
TCAGATATGGCTAGGCAGTGCAGGTTCTGATAAGTCGGGCACCTGCTGATCTTGTTTCATATAAGAGGTAAACGCCGCGTGCGCGCCGTGCTCCAATTGCAGCTCGACCGACGCGACGGATCCGATCCCGAACTAGGGTCCGGACTCATAACCAGAAGCTGATGGCCTCGGGCGCCTAGTCGCCTTTTGCCTTACCGCAGGCCAGGTCGCTGACTGCCGGGCGGCCGTGAGCCTGTTGCAAGGATTGCCGCACAACGCCCTGGTCATGGGAGACCGCGCCTACGACACCAACGCCATCCGCCAGCAGATCGAACTGCAGGGTGCCGTCCCGAACATTCTCCCCCGGGTGCACCCGGAGCTGGAAAAGCTGCTTCAGCCGCGTGCTCTATCGCCGCCGCAACGCCATCGAACGCATGTTCTGTCGGCTGAAGGACTACCGCAGCATCGCTACCCGCTACGAGAAACTCGCGACCAACTTCGCCAGCAGCGTCTATTTCGCCGCCGCTATCAGCTTCTGGTTATGGGTCCGGATCCTGGCTATCCTGCTCACCTCGTCCCAGAGGGCCTGATCCGCTGCGAACAGCTGCATCGTCATGTTGGGCAACATGTCCGGACCCGGTGATGTCACTTCGGCGAACTTAGGCAGGGATATCTTCCACCTTGCTGACGTTTTTGGATGGCGTTCCGGTCTGGCGGTGCCGGAAGTCGGAGAGTGCCTTATACACCTGCAGGCGGGCTCGCATGACCGAGCCGAGCGGACGATGCACAGCGAGGCTGTGGGCAGGTCGGAAGGTCATGACCTCGTCGAAGAAGTGCTGACGCTCGGCACTATAGGCATCTTGACGAGGCAGGCGAATGATGGCGACGGTGCGGTAGGGGCTCTCTTCAACCGACCAGTCAATCGAAGCGTCCTCAACTGGCTGCGTTTCGGCATCCGTTTGAAGTTGAGCGCGGACCTCATAGAGGACGTCTTGCTCCATGAAGTATGACATCACTGCGTGGCGGAACCCGTCTTCGTCCTGATGTGGGTCCAGCTTCCACTCCTTCAGCGCAGTCTGTCCTGGAGAGGCTGGGAAGGCGCCGAGTTTGGCTACATAGTCGCCATAGCGGACCGGGCACTGGCTGAAGTAGGCATCCGACAGCGGGTGGGAGAACGGGTGGCCGAAGAAGTCGGCCTTCGGGCTCTCGGTGCCAAAGGCGTGCAGCACCTTGTTAAAGTTGCGCATGGTGGACGACACGGCGCTCTTAACGCCTTCTGGGCCAGGGGTCGCCACGTCGATCTGCTTGGCGTCGCGAAGGAAGCCCTGTGCGGTACCCGACGGAAAGGTTGTCCCGGTCGCGAACACAAAGTCCTGGATGTCAACATCGTGGCCCGGCAGCTTCTCGCCTGCCACTCCGAAGACTTTGATGGCCATGCCCCTGTGCGTCGAGACCCTGTCACTGAGCGTCTCTCCAGGGCCCTGGGCGAAACGCACCGCCACTGGATACTTGCCAGGCTGCGCGAACAGGCCCTGCGCCAGCTCGGGGGGAAGGTCATCAGCGATTGCCATTTCACCGACTACAACGCCACTGCTTTTGGCGTGGCTGGCTCGAACCGCATGATGTTCGCGCTTTTCGACCGTCTCCGTCTGCTGCGTCATGCCCTGGATGATGCCGTCGATTGACTGCTGCTCGTTAGGCTGCGGCTGCTCAACCGTTGGGCTGTAGCGGACGTAGGGCATAGACATCTCCTGCTGGAACGGTGGCACCTAACGGGCATTACGGATCAAAATCGGTTTTGGACGACCATATGCCGAATGGATCACGACCTAGCACCTCAGCACTGCTGAGATACGGTTATCAAGCGCGTCGCCGACCGATAGAGGCGAACCATCCATACGGGAGAGAGACAATGGGTCTTGCCGTAGGTGTCCAGAGGACCAGCCTCACGGAGACCGCCGTTGCTCTAGCATCCTCCTGTTTTAAGTCAGGCACTGCTTGAGACCCATCACGCGAGACTTCGCGACGCATCGACCGACCCTCTCCTGAAATTCCGTTTTACAACTTATGGTGGCAGCGCGCCGGAGACCTTAACGCTGGAAGATTGCACTGAGAGGAGCATCCGCATTGACCTGTTCATGACGGACGTTGGGCCACCCGGTGGCATGAATAGACGTCAAGTCGCTGATGCGGCTGGGGTCAAGCGGCGGAGGTTTTAGGCACTTTTCATCACGGGATACGCGGAGAACGCGGTCCTGAGGTATGGGTACTCGGAATCAGGTATGCACGTCTTGACCACGCCGTTCGAGATGCGTCCCTTCGAGAGCCGGTTCAAAGACATCATTATTAAATAGGCAGGTCGTCTGCGAATGTGCCCAGACTGCGATTGCATAGAACGCGTCCTTCCTCAAAACGTGGGGAGACATCGATAGGGTGTCGCGACCTGCCGCCCTTTCGCCAACTTGCTTCCGGATCGGCAAACGGCGAGGGTGCAGAGCAGCCCTAATAAACCCCTACTATGGTCCGAGTGATGCAAGACCTTATCGTCGAGACGCAGCTCCTGAATGTCGCGGTGCGCGTTGGCGGCCTAGAGAGGGGACCTGTCGCACTCCTCCTGCACGGGTGGCCGGATGACGTCAGCACATGGGATGATGTGCTGCCGATGCTGCACGCCGCCGGGATTCGGACCGTCGCCCCAAGCCTGCGTGGGTTCGGGCACACCCGCTTCCGCGATGCCAGCTTCCCGCGGACCGGGAACAGCGCCGTGCTGGCGCTGGACTCCATAGCCCTTATCGACGCGCTGGATATCCAGCATTGCTCGGTCGTTGGCCATGATTGGGGTTCGAATGCAGCTGAGGCGATGGTCGTTGGTTGGCCGGACCGGGTGCAGCGGCTTGCTCTGCTCTCCACGCCGCCACGCCTTGGAGGAATGCCGACTTCACCGTTCCGGCAAGCCCAGCGCCAATGGTATCACTGGTTCATGGCCACCGCCCGCGGCGCGGAGGCCGTTCGCGCCGACCCAAAGGGTTTCGCGCGCGTCATGTGGGAGAACTGGGCGCCGGACGGGTGGTTCGATGACGCCACATTCGAGGCAGTGGCGAGGTCCTGGGAGCACCCGGACTGGGTGGACGTCACCCTGCACAGCTATCGAGCCCGGTGGAATGAGGTAGACCCGGACGAGAGCAGCATCTGGCTGGAGGAGAAGGTCAAGGCGACGAAGACCCTTCCGTTGCCCACGCTCTACTTTCAGGGCGCGTTGGATGGGGTCAATCCGCCGTCGGTCAGCGAGGGTATTTCCGACAAGTTCACCGGCCCAATTGAGCGCATCGTCTTGCGGGGCGTCGGCCACTTCCCCACGCGGGAGGCACCTAGGGAGGTCGGTACCCGCTTGGCCACCTTCTTGCGACCCGACTAGGCGACCGCACGCCGAAATTGTTGAAGGCACAGCTGTGCAACCTAAAATAGCTACTTCCTCTTCAAGATCTGCTGCGCGTTCAGGCGGCAGCAGCGCGACAGGAGAGCCGACCATGACCGCAACTGCACCGATCCGTTACTCTCATGAGGTCGAGGACGTCAGGCCCGACGAGGCGCAGACAACTGAGGGTCTTAACGAGACCTTCGACACCATCCTGCAGACGACCCCAAACGACTACGGGCACGCGGTGCGCGGTGTCCACGCCAAGGCGCATGGCATCCTTGAAGGCAGAATTGATTCGCGTGCATATGACGGAAGTACTTAGATAAATGAAGGATTAAACTATCGGTTGAAGGGTAAAATTCGAACCATACAAATGTTTACTTGTAGACCGTCACCCGGCGATGACACGCCGAATGATGATTTCCTTACTAGGGCTGGGCTACCCGCCGAGGACGCTACGTGATCGGCAGCTAGGACTACCTCTAAACGTCTAGAGGCCCGTGGTCCAAATCCTACCGACTGGGTGATGAACAAGGCGATGCGCCTCAGGTTCTGGTCGTCTTCGCCGAACCACAGAACAAGGTGATCGACACCGTGTGGAGACGAAAGTGGCGCAGCGGTCTGATGAGCAATCCCGGTAAACAACCCTGGCGTTTAGACAGCCTCTCTCCGTCGAACCCTGAGGGTCAGTGCAGAACGTAGCTGCAAGCAGGGCGTGCAGCCGAGAACTCGTAGAGCATCCGTGCCCGGTGAAAGCGGTTCAAGAGCTGCTCAGCGCTTGCTGGAACGCCTGACAATGCTGCCTGTCGCCGAGTCGCGGTAATCGCTGCATGCCAGAAGCAGATCGCACCGCTATAGTCTCCGGCGTCCTCGCAACGAAGCGCTTGACACACCCAGTAAGAGGGGTCCTCGTGCCACTCAACCATCTTATCGACTTAACCCAACAACCCGGAAATTGCAAGGTTCCGTTATTGTAACGCAATGGACTACGTCATCGAAAACATGTGCAGGCTTCTCTTGCGCTCTGCTATCAAAGGGCATTCATGGCGACCAATCATCGACTGATTGTCAACAAACGCTGATTGACTACCGCGAGAGCAAGACAGCCAGTTGGTATGTTTATCAGCGCCAAGAAGCGACCACGTCACTGGCAATGCCAACTTCATGACGGGACCGGCTCTGTATCCGTGTCGAGCATCTTGCTGACTGATTCCACCAAGTCGCTGAGGTTGAAGTGCTCGGGGAATTGCGCGAACGGCGCGAATAGCTTCCTTCCTTCAACCTGCTCCGGTTGCCCCGTCACGAAGACGACCGGAACGCCGGGGCGTAGCTCCCGCAGGTGCCTTGCAACGCTGATACCATGGCTGCCCGGCATATTTACATCGGTGACCAGAACGTCGATGCCGTCTGGATCGTCTATGAGATGACGCGCTTTGGAGCCGTCTCTCGCCGCCAGTGTGTCGTATCCTGCACCGTCAAGGAACTCTATCAGCAGCAGCCTGGTGAAGTCGTCGTCTTCCGCGACCAGAATACGGATGGTCTTACGATCCATGTTGCTTCCGCTCCGGATTGGAGGAGGAGCGTCGTTAGTCGCCGACGGCGGGTTCTAACGCCTGATGTGCAGTATCCCCTGGACCGACTGGATGAACACGGGCTCCAGCGCGCCAAACCTCCACTGCTCCGCCGATCATCTCGGTCGCCCGTGCGACACCGAGAGCGCACTGGTCTGTCTTGCTAGCGAAGACGACATGCTCCAGCACTTCACGCTGTCATCGATCCGCAATAGCTCGTATCTAGGCATCTCGCGGTCCTATGGGTCGGGCGGGAGTTGGCGGCCTCCGCCTCCGCGTACGGAAGCAGAGAACCGCCTCAAACTCACTTTTCCCTACTTTGGGACGCGTGTTTACTTGGGGTCTCCTCGGCGCGGAGGGTGACCTGCCGCTCAGCCGACCTTCCGTGGTTGACCCACTCTCACGCCGGTAGCTTGTTGATTACAAGTTAGTTTAGGGAGGGGCTTGCTCCACCAGCGAGAGGCCGCTGAGGACGAGTGCTGTGCTAGCCGGAGCGCTGACGACAAATAAAGATTGCAGATAAGGATCGGTTGAGTTCCGTCTTTTGATGTATAAGTTTCTTCAGCAGAAGCGATATGCGTCCTGTGAGGATGAGCATGACGACGGCGGCATCGCTATGGCTACGCGAGCATGCGGCGGAGGTCGCAACGCTTCTGGAAGCTGGCGGTAGAGGCACGGTAGCTTTCGAGCTAGCGGAGCGACTCGGTCATGTGGGCCATTGGCAGGTCGGTCTTGCAGACGGCTTGGTCACTTGGTCCGATAGTGTCTACCAGATCCTTGGCGTGACAAGGAGCGACTACACGCCAACTGTCGAGACTGCTATCGACTTCTACCACCCCGAGGACCGCGAGACCGTCAGAAATGCCCTGCGAATGGCAGTACAGGACCACCTTCCATTCGAATTTTCGCTTCGGCTGATCCGCGCGGATGGCAGGCATCGGTACGTCAAGAGCCGAGGGCTGGTCATCCATGGTCAGAGTGGCGAGCCGGAGGCAATCTTCGGCGTCTTCGTTGACATCACCGAGCAGCAAGAAGCGAACCTACGGCTGGAGCGGATCGCTAACGTCGATGTTCTCACTGGACTGGCAAACCGGCGTAATTTCGATGACGCCCTTGAGAAAGAGTGGCGCCGAGCAGCTCGCGAGAGGACTGCCCTCTCGCTGATCATGATCGACATTGACCGCTTTAAGAACTTCAACGACCTCTACGGACACCTATACGGCGACCAATGCCTGAAGTCCGTCGCGACCGCTTTACTAACCATCGTCCAGAGGCCTGGTGACCTTGCCGCAAGATACGGAGGGGAGGAGTTCGCGGTGATCCTGTCCGTCACCGAGCATAAGGGAGCAATGCTAGTCGCACGTGCGATACGGGATGCGGTTGCCAGCTTGAGTCTTCATCACGCTGGAAACAATAACTGCGGCGGTATCGTTACAATCAGTCTAGGAGTGGCGACGGCCTACCCGCAGGCCGATGACCTGGGCCTTGCTTGGTCAAGGCTAGTTGGAGAAGCGGACGTGCGGCTTTACGAGGCGAAGCGAACAGGTCGTAACAGGGTGGTCTCGTCACTCCGGTTTAGCAAGCACTTGGCAGTCACAGTTTGAACGGCAATCCGGTCTACTGCCTGGAGCTTCTGGAGTGAGAGCGTAGCGGCAGGGCGAGTACCACTTTGCTGAAGAGACCTTATTGTTCATGAAGATCGAAACGCTGGTCGGCTATCCCATTGTCTAGGCACACAAGATAACGACGTTTCTCCCGAGCAGCCATCGGATTGTGGCCCTTAATAACTCGACGGGTCGGTTAAGATCGAGTTGAAGAGCGGATCTCCAACATCGACGCAGATCTTGAGTAAGCGATACTCCCGTCCGGCGCGGGCATTTCCAAGATCATCTTGAGGCCCGGCAATCTGGGGCCATCATCGGGTACTGCTACTGGACTTATAATTGAAGAGGCACTGTGTTTGTTTGGATAAGAAATTCAAGTAAATCCAGATTGACCATTGCTTTTAGGATAGAAGCGGCCTACCTAACTGTATGGCCGACCGATTGGATGAAGCAAGCTATTGGCGAGAACTTGCCTTCGAGAGAGAGATTTCGGGTGATTACGTACGGGCAATTGCCCTATGGGAGGCTGCCATCATTGCGACGCAGCGATGGCGAACCATCAAGGATATCAATCCAGAGCTTGACTGGTTGAATGATCGTCTTTGCCTGGCCCGTTCATACGCTGGAAGCCTGAGCGCCAGAAGCCATCGGCAGGCCTAGCGTCGTAATCCCCCTGTGGTCGGCGACAGCGGTCGATATGGGCGGCATAGATCTGAAGGCCATGCTGTCGCGGTTCTCGTGCCCTTTCGATTAGACCCCACAGTGAGCGGCATGCCGTAGTCGATGAGCGGGTCAGACAAAATGATTTGTGGAAGCTCCAAATCTTCCCCGACAAGGGCGTCTATCGTTCTGATCATCGTGCTTGTCCGCCGCATCAAGTTGTTGGCGCTTTTGTCACATGGCGGCATGTTCAGTGGCCCGAGGGGGTCATCCAAAGCGGTATAAGGAATGGCAGACCGGTCCTAGTGATGCTGTTTATGCTGAATGGTCGCTCCGCCAACGCGAGGGACAGATTGGCTTCTTCAAGAGCCACCGCCTCCTCCGCGATGCCGAAGACTATAAGATCTTCATCAGGTTCTTCTTCCTCAGTGCCATCAGCGGTCCAGTGGAAGCTGATGCGCCAGTCAGACGTTCCGTCTCGAGTGGCATTGACCATCTAGAGCACGATCTGACCGATCCGACTCGAAAGCTCTTGCCCGACGCGGCGCGAGTTTGATTCACCATGCTGGCTG
>NZ_VCDI01000017.1 GCF_005844085.1 Lichenicoccus roseus | reverse complement strand
AAGGAATACGCCATCCTCGAGCTGCTGGTGCTGCGCAAGGGCATGGTGCTCACCAAGGACGCCTTCCTCAACCACCTGTATGGCGGCCTCGACGAGCCGGAGATGAAGATCATCGACGTCTTCGTCTGCAAGCTGCGCAAGAAGCTGCAGGCCGCCGGCGCCGGCAACCTGATCAGCACGATCTGGGGGCGCGGCTACATGTTGCGCGACGAGGACGCGCGTATCGGGGCGGGCGAAATGCCGGCAACCAGGCCTGTGGTGGCGCTACTGGAGGTCCTGTCGGCAGCCTGAGCGCGAGGCCCGGCCTAGACCGTGAACTGCTCGACGATGATCCGCTCGGACAGGCTCTGGTCAGGGTCGAACAGCACGGTCGTCTTGATGCTGCGGTCCTCGCTGACTGCTACCGAGGCGACGTCGCGAACTTCGGTGAAGTCCGCCACCGCCGCGACCGGGCGCTTGTCGTTCTCGAGGATGTGGAATTCCACATCCGCCGAGCTCGGCAGCAGGGCGCCGCGCCATCGCCGCGGCCGGAACGCGCTGATCGGCGTCAGCGGCAGCAGGTTGGCGGAGAGCGGGACGATCGGACCGTGCGCGGAGAGGTTGTATGCGGTGGAGCCGGCCGGGGTCGAGACCAGGATACCGTCGCAGACCAGCTCCGGCAGGCGTATGCGTCCATCGACCTGGATGCGGACCTTTGCAGCCTGCCGGGTCTGTCGGAACAGGAACACGTCGTTCAGGGCCAGGGCCTCTTCGACCAGGCCCGACTGGGTGACGGCGTGCATGCGCAGCGGATGCAGCACGGCGCCCTGCGAGCGCACCAGACGGTCCGGCAGATCGTCCTCGACCAGCGGGTTCATCAGGAAGCCGACCGAGCCGCAATTGATGCCATAGACCGGAGTGCCGGCGAGCAGCACCGTGTGCAGCGTCTCCAGCATGAAGCCGTCACCACCCAGACAGACCACGACCTCGGCTTCCGCCACGGGAACGTTGCCATACCGCTCGGTGAAGCGCCGTAGGTATTCGGTCGCCATTTCATTGTTGGCCGCCACGAAGGCGATGCGCTTGAGCACCGTACCGGCCGGCCAGAAGGCATTGCCCTGCGCCTCGGCAATGCCGACCTCGGCAGCGGTCGCCCGACGGTCCAGCTCCGTAAGCAGAGCGTCTTCGCCCTGCGGCGAGCACTCCATCAGGCCAGCCGCCGGTGGTCCAGCACCGGGATGCCGGCGCGGACCTGCGCGGTCCGGTCGGAGTGCAGCGTGCCGGTCGCCCAGCCAGGGCCGTTGGCGGCCTGGGCGACAACCGTCCCCCAGGGGTCGATCACCATCGAATGCCCGAAGGTGGAGCGTACCGCGCCATTGGCATCGACATGAGTGCCGCAGGTGGCGGATGCGGCGAGCCAGCATTGGGTCTCGATCGCCCGCGCCCGCAGCAACGTCTCCCAATGCGCGGCACCGGTCTCCGCGGTGAAGGCGGCCGGGAGGATGATGAGTTCGGCACCCTCCCGGCGCAGACTCAGGAAGAGCTCACCGAAACGCAGATCGTAGCAGATGGCGAGGCCTGCTCGGATGCTGCCGAGCAGCACCGTCACCACCGCCTCGCCGGGGGCGTAGGTGTCGCTCTCCCGATAGCTCTCGCCATTGGGCGTCACGACGTCGAACAGATGGATCTTGCGGTAGCGGGCGAGTTCGCTGCCGTCCGGGCCGAAAACCAGGCTGGTATTGCTGATGCGGTCCCCGGTGCGCTCGCCGATCGACCCCGCGTGCAGTGTGATCCGGTTGTCGCCGGCCAACGCCTGCATTGCGCCGTAGGCCTCGCCGGCCGCTCTGCCGCGCTGCGGGTCCGGCAGATCCTCGGCCGCCTCGCGCTTCACCGCCGCCGTGCCGCCCAGGCAGCTCCACATCTCCGGAAGTACTACCAGATCTGGGCGATCGGCTTCGACCGCAGCCCGTATCAGCCGGCTGGCCTCGGCGATGTTCCGCCGCTTGTCACTGCCCGGCGACATCTGGATGACGCTGATACGCAAGCAGGACTCTCCAACAAGAGGCTCGCCAGGACCGGACCGAAACCTACAACCGGACCCGCCTTCCGATCCGTCAGAACCGCGTTGGATCAGGCTCCCGTAGGATCATCTGCAGGAGTTCGTCCGGAACCGGCTCACGTAGCGTCCTCTCATACAGGCGCTGCAGGTCCGACTGCAACCAGTCCTCGAACAGTGAGGGCTCCCGGTCCGGCAAATAGGTGCAGTTGGACGAACTATTCATGACATGATGAAAGCGTTCCGAACGGGCGGAAGGTTGCATCCTCCATGCTCGCGGGAAACCTGACCTTATTCTAGCAGCGCAAAACGGCTCCAAGCCCGCGGACGTCGCACGCGGCTGCGCTGTTCGGGAACCGGGTGAGCAGCGGCGTCTGCCGGCGGATCGCATCCCGCACCGAAGGATCGCGGCGGATGATCCCGGCAAGCGGTGGCGTGCGCCCGAGGAAGTTGGCGCAGGCACGCGAGAGGGTGGTGTAGGTCTTCTGCCCGCTCACGACGCTGGCCGCCTGGTTCACGACGATGCGGGCGTCGGACCCGACCAGGTCGGCGCCATGCATGATCTGGCGATCGCGGGCATGAAGCTTCAGGACAGCATAGGCGTCGGTCAGCGCCGTAGGCTCGTCAGTTGTCACAACAAGCAGGGTATCCGCCCAGGCGGCCAACCGTCGCGTCGTGCGATCGATCCCGGCGCCGAGGTCGAGCAGGATGGTGTCGTAGCCCCTCAGACCACGCAGCGCCGAGAGCATGCCGTCGAGATCCGGCACCGACAGGCCGGACAACACCGGAGTACCGGACCGGCCGGGCAGGATGCCGAAGCCTCCGGATGCGGCCGCAGCCTCGCCGCCGCCGAAGGCTACGATCGCGCGCGCCAGCGGTACCCGCTTCGACGCGACATCCGAGAGGTCATACTCGGGAACGAAGCCGAGCTGGATGTCAACGTTCGCGAGGCCGAAGTCGCCGTCGAACAACAGCACCCGGTGTCCGGCCATGGCGAGCGATTGCGCCAACGTGATCGACAGCCACGTCTTGCCGACGCCGCCCTTCCCGGAAGCAATGGCAGTCACCAGGCCGGCCGGTCCGCCGCCATCGGCCTCGACCTGGGCCGCGTCGTCTCGGATCATCGCCTGGACATCCTCAGTTGCGCTGCGTGTTGCGGCGCTGGGCCGCGATGTGAAGCGGCAGGGCGGCATGCACCAGCACACGGGACGGCTCGGCCGGACTGGCCGCCTGGATCGCCGGACCCGTTCCAGTGATCGGTTGGGCGCCCTTGGCAAGCCGGTCGGCAAGGAAGGCCGCTGTCATCTGCACCAGTCCGTCGGCGGCGGAACTGCTGATCCCGGCTTCCGCCATCGGAATGCCGGCAATCGCAGAAGCGCAGAGTATGCCGCCGAGGCGGCGCGAGACATCGGTGCGAGTGGCGACCAGGGCGATCGCTCCGAGGGCGGCATGCAGGGCAGCGATGTCCTGGGCCTCGTTGGGGTCGAGTCCGCAGGGCAGCACCAGGGCCATGCTGGCGCCCGAAGCTGCCAGAAGGGCCTGCAGGTCTGCCGCCTGTTGCGGATCGCCGGGATCCAGGCCAGGGGCATCGATCAGGACCGGCTGCCCCGGCTCCCGGCGTTCGAGCGCACGGGCCAGGATCTTCGGCGTCGCGGCGGCGACGAGGGTCAACCCGAGCAGGCGGGTGAAGGCAGCAAGCTGCTCGACCGCGCCTGCACGCTGGCCGTCTGCGGTTATGACGAGAGGCGGCTGACCGGCGAGGACGAGCCTGGTCGCCAGCCGCGCCACGCTCAGTGTCTTGCCGCCACCGGCGGGACCGGCCAGCAGAAGCGGGGAGTCGTGGCGACCGAGTGGCAGCGTCGTGAAGCGGAACACCCGGGCGCATTGGGCGGCCAGCGGCCCGCCGCCAATCGCGGCTGCGAGGCTGGGAGCGAGGCCATGCCAGGCGAAGGCGACGGCAAGGCGCGGATCGAGAGCCCTGCCGGGGGGCGGTGCGGCCGCACGGTGTTGTCGGGGCGGCGGTACTCGGACCGGGCCGGGATCGAACGGCTCGAGGTCGTGCAGGCCCGACGAGGGCGCTGCGTGCTGTCGCAAGGCGGGCGCCTCGTCGGTCTCGAGTGCTGCGGTCACCTCGACCATGCCGTCCCGGCTGCGGTCCGACAGGATCAGCGCCTCCGGTCCCAGCTCGGACCGGATCTGCGACATGGCCGCGGCCAACGTCGCCGCACGGAAGATCCTGACCCGCACGCTCTCAGGCCCCGGTCAGGATGGCAGCCGACATTGCGACGGCCATCAGATGGTGCTCACGGTACGGATCCGGGCGCGCGGCGAGATCTCGGCCTGCGACAGCACCGCCGTCGCCGGCCTCAACCGCTCGATGATGGCGCGCATCGGGGCGCGCAGTGATGAATTGACCAGGATCACCGGTTGCTCGCCGGTTGCGGCGGCACCGTCCAGCGCGGTCCGCAGCCGGGCGATGAAGTCGTTCAGCCGGCTCGGCGCCATCGCCAGCTGCCGATCCTCGGGGGGGCCGACCAGGCTGTCGAGGAAGGCGCTCTCCCATTCCGGGCCCAGCGTGACCAGTGGAATGTAGCCGGCCGGCCCGACATGGGCCTCGCTGATCTGCCGGCCGAGACGCATGCGCACGTGCCCGGTAATCAGCGGCACCGCCCGCAAGCCTGCGCCGCACGCCTCCTGCACGCCCTCCAGGATGGTCGGAAGATCGCGGATGGACACTTTTTCCGCGAGCAGTGCCTGCAGCACGCGCTGTATCGCGCCGGTGGAGATCTGCGACGGGATCAGGTCGGCGACCAGCTTCTGCTGCTCGCGTGGCAGCTCGTCGAGCAGCTTCTGGGTTTCCGAGTACGACAGCAACTCGGCCATCGTCTCGCGCAGCACCTCGGTGAGGTGCGTGCTCAGAACGCTGGCTGGATCGACCACGGTGCAGCCACGAAACATTGCCTCCTCGCGGGTCGAGATCTCGATCCAGAGGGCTGGCAATCCGAACGCCGGCTCGGTGGTGCGCTCGCCAGGGAGATCCGGCACGCCGCCCTTCGGGTGCATCACCAGTAGCCGGGTAGGCCGCAGCTCGCCACGGCCGGCCTCGATCTCCTTGATCCGGATCGAATAGCTTTCGGCGCCGAGCTGCACGTTGTCCTGGATGCGGACCGGTGGCAGGACGAAACCCATCTCGAGGGCGATGGTGCGGCGGATCGCCTTGATCTGCTCGGTCAGGCGTGGATTGTCGCCTCCGGCCAGGGGCAACAGCCCGTAGCCCAGCTCCAGGCGGATCATGTCGATGCGCATCACATCGGTGATCGGTGGTTCGGCTGGGGCATGCGTGACGATCGACGCCGCCGCCTCCTCGTCAGGCGGCCTCAGCGGATGCCGGTGGCGCATCCAGGCCGCCCCACCCGCCAGCCCGCCGATTGCGAGGAACGGCAGCGCCGGCAGGCCGGGCATCACCGCGAGCACGAATGCCGCCCCGGCGGCCAGCGCCATCGGCTTTGGATTGCCGCCAAGCTGACGCATCAGCGCGACGTCGGCCGCTCCCTCGGTGCCGCCCTTGGTGACGACGATGCCGGAGGCGGTCGAGACCAGCAGGGCGGGGATCTGCGACACCAGCCCGTCACCGACAGTGAGGGTGGTGAAGGTCGCGGCGGCATCCGAGAACGCCATGCCGTGCCGGATCAGGCCGATCGCCAGGCCGCCGATGATGTTGATGACCGTTATCAGCAGGCTGGCAATGGCGTCGCCCCGTACGAACTTCGCAGCACCATCCATGGCGCCGTAGAAGCCGCTTTCTTCCTCCAGTTCGCGCCGGCGAACCCTGGCGACCTTCTCGGTGATCGCGCCGGCGGACAGTTCGGAGTCGATCGCCATCTGCTTGCCGGGCATCGCGTCGAGGCTGAAGCGTGCCGCAACCTCGGCGATGCGTCCGGAACCCTTGGTGATGACCATGAAGTTCACCACCAGCAGAATGCTGAACAGGATCAGGCCGATGACGACATCGCCACCCATCAGGAAGCCGCCGAACGCCGCCACGACGTGACCCGCGGCCAGCGGTCCCTCGTGGCCGTGGCTGAGGATCAGGCGTGTCGTGGCAACATCGAGCGAAAGTCGAAGCAGCGTGGTGAGCAGCAGCAATGTCGGGAACGAGGTGAAATCGAGCGGCCGCTTCAGGAACAGAGCCACCATCAGCACGAGCACCGAGATCGTGACGGACAGCGCGAGACCGACATCGAGAATGATGGTCGGCAGCGGCAGCACCAGCACCGACAGCAGCGCGACCACGCCAAGTGCGAGGCCGACGTCGCTGCCCGGCACGTACTTGCGGATCGTCGTGCCCAAGCCGAGCAGATCGAGCAGGCCGCCTGACGTGGCGGATCTTGCTCCGGATCCCGCGGGCGGCGCCAGCAGTGTCTCGCTCATGGTTCAGGCGGCCCAGTGCCCGGCTTGCGGCGGCGGCACCGGCAGGCCCTGCTCCACGTAATCGCGCAGCTTGTTGCGCAGCGCCCGGATCGAGATCCCGAGCATTGTCGCGGCATGGGTCCGGTTGCCCAGCGTATGGTTCAGGGTCTCGATGATGAGCGCCTGCTCCACATCCTCCATGCGCCGCCCGACCAGGCTGCAGACCGCGTGATCGCCGCCGATCGCCGGAGCCGTCTCGGCGACCGGAACCGGCGCCTGTGCCGGCGTCGTCGGTTCGGAAGGCATCTCCAGGATCGCCGCACTGATCGTCGCACCTTCCGCCAGCAGAACGGCGCGATGCATGAGATTTTCGAGTTCCCGCACATTTCCAGGCCAGTCGTGACGCAGCAGCCTGGCGCCGGCGTCGTCGGAGAGCTGCCGGTACGGCAGCCCATTCACATCTGCATAGTGCCGGGCGTAATGCTCGGCCAACGGCACGATGTCCTCCCGGCGATCACGTAGCGGCGGCAGCGTCAGGCCGATCACGTTGAGCCTGAAATAGAGGTCGCTGCGGAACCTGCCGGCTGCCGCCTCCGCCGCGAGGTCCCGGTTGGTGGTCGCGAGGATGCGCACATCGAGCTTGACGGGTACGGAGCCACCCAGCCGGTCGATCTCGCGTTCCTGGATCGCGCGCAGCAGCTTCGCCTGCAGCCGGACGTCCATCTCGCTGATCTCGTCGAGGAGAAGGGTGCCCTGCTGCGCAGCCTCGAACTTGCCGATCCGGCGCGCCACTGCACCACTGAAAGCCCCCTTCTCATGACCGAACAGTTCGGACTCCAGGAGATGATCCGGGATGGCGGCGCAATTCACGGCGATGAAGGGACCGGTCGAGCGCATCGACCGCCGGTGTATGTGCCGCGCGATCACCTCCTTGCCGGTCCCGGATTCACCACTGATCAGCACAGACGCCTGCGCACGGGCAACCTGCTCGGCCCGGCGCAGCGTCGCCAGCATGACAGGATCGCGCGCGATCATGGCGTGGCTCTCGCCGGCCGCCGCCGCGAGCATGGCCGCGATCAGCTCCGGGTCGGGCGGTAGCGGCAGAAAGTCCTGCGCGCCGTCCCGGACCGCCTGCAGTGCCTGTTCGGAATCACGTTCCAGCCCGCAGGCGACAACCGAGACGACAATTCGCTCATGCGCGAGCGAACGCACGAGAGCGGCGATATCGTGATGCAGCTCGCACAGCACCAGCTGCACCCCGGCATTGCCGCGCAGGATGACCAGTGCGGTCCTGATATCGTCGGCCTGCTCGAGCCGCGCGCCCCTGGCGACGGCGATCTTCGCCGCCTTGCCGAGTTCGCCCGCCAGGGAGCCGATGATCAGGACGCGCATCTTCACAGACCCCGATCGGCCTTGACGATCTCGGTCATGGTCACGCCAAGACGGTTGTCCGCCACCATCACGACCTCGCCACGCGCAACCAGGCGGTTGTTGACGTAGATATCGATCGCCTCGCCAATCTTGCGGTCCAGCTCGACGACGGCGCCGCGCCCCAGCTTGAGAAGCTGGCTGACCTGCATCGTTGCCTTTCCGAGGACGGCGCTCACCGTGACCGGGATATCGTAGACGGCGCCGAGATCATGGGCGTTGCGTACCATGGTGGGATCCTGCACGACCCCGGGCTCGGAGAGTTCAGTGAGATCGAGTTCATTGGTCATCGTTCATCTCCACGAGTTCGGTCGTTTCGGGAACCAGCAAGGACAGTACGGCATCGCGTATGGCGGCGCCGATGGACGCGGTGTCGCGCAGAGCGCAGCCGTTCTGCCAGGTCACCGCGATGTCGCCGGCCGCGAAGGTGGCCGACTCGATCCAGGTCACGTCGGTGCCGGCGTCCAGCAGCAGGGTCGCGACCTGCTCCTGCAAGGCCGGACGCATGGCGGGGTGCAGCCGGATGCTGAGCGACGGGACTTGGCGCAGCGGAGGCAGCACGCGACGCATCAGCGCCTGCAATTCGGCTGCAGCGTGCCGCCGGCACAAATCCGGCACCGCAGCCGCGAGCAGGGACAGGGTGGTGCCGGCCAGCGCATGCAGAGCTTTGTCGACAGCCGCCGCCGCCTGTTGCTGCGTCTCTGCGACCTGCCCGGCCAGCTCCGTCAGCGCGGCACCGCTTCGAGCCGCATTTGCGGCCGCCGCCTCGGTGCGCTCGAGCTGGCGCCCCTCCTCTCGCGCCCGGACCGTCGCGGCGTGCAGCTCCGCAACGCTGTATGTCGGGATGATGACCTCCGGCTCCGGAACCGGGGCGGTCCGCCCCGTGGACCTCGCCACCTGGGCGGGAGGTGCGTCGAAATCCTCGGCATAGAGGACACCGGAGACGGCAGCGGACGCGTGATGGGTGCGTTGCATCCTAGAGCACCATCTGCTCGTCTTTGCTATCCGAGATCTCTATTTCACCGCTCTGCGCGAGCTCCTTGGCGAGTGCGACGATGGCTCCCTGCGCTTCATCGACATCACGCAGGCGTATCGGGCCAAGCGATGCGATCTCGTCGCGCAGCAGCTTGCCGGCACGTTCCGAAAGCGTGGACAGGAAGAGATTGCGGATGAGTTCCGAGGCGCCTTTCAGGGCGGTCGGCAGCTTGCTCTTCTCGACTACCCGCATCAGCTTGCCGATCGCCTCCGGTGGCAGGCGGCCAAGGTCGTCGAAGGTGAACATCAGCGACTTGACGCGCTCCGCGGTATCGCGGCTGCGTTCCTCGAGTGCCGACATGAACCGCCCCTCGACCTGGCGATCTAGGTTGTTGAAGATGTCGGCAACCAGCTCGTGGCTGTCCCGGCGGGTGCTGCGGGCCAGGTTGGACATGAACTCGGAGCGCAGGGTCTTTTCCACGCTGTCCAGGACATCGCGCTGGACGCTCTCCATGCGCAGCATACGCATGATGACTTCCATTGCGAAACCATCCGGCAGCAGTCCGAGGACACGGGCGGCGTGGTCGGACCGGACCTTGCTCAGGACCACGGCGACGGTCTGCGGATACTCGTTCTTGAGGTAGTTTGCGAGCACGGCCTCGTTGACGTTGCCGAGCTTGTCCCACATCGTACGGCCGGCGGGGCCGCGTATCTCCTCCATGATCTGGGAGGCGCGTTCGCGCGACAGCGACTTCATCAGCAGTCGTTCGGTGCTGTCGTAGCTGCCGATCAGCATGCCGGTGCTGCCGAGGCTGGATGAGAAATCCGAGCACAGTTTCTCGACCGTTTCGGCCGACACGTTGCCCAGTTGCGTCATCGCGAACGAAATCTCCTTGATCTCGTCCTCGTGCATCATCTCGAACAGCTTGGCGCACTGTTCCTCACCGAGCGCCAGCATGAAGACGGCGGCCTTCTCGGCGCCATTCATCGATGTGACGTTGCGTGCCGTCGCCATCAGCCGGTCTCCCGCTCATGGCCAAGCCAGCTACGCACGATCGAGAGGCTCTCCTCCGGATGCGCGCCGACGAGCTCGACGATCTGCCGGATAGAAGATGCTTTCAGGCGCCCGCTGATATTGGCTATGCTGATCAACCCGTCCTCCCCATCGACGGTGTCCGGGGCAGCCAGCAGGGCTTGGCCGCCTGATGCTCGCGCCGCCCCGAGAACGGCCCCCCCAGGACTGCCGACAAACGCGACGTCACCGGGGATGGCGCTCTGCCCGTCCGGCATGAGTGTCGTGGTTACGCTGGTGAGGCGCAGCACCGTCGGCCGCACTACGAACAGCAGGGCAAGCAGGACGAACAGGCCCAGCAGACCGTTCTGGCCCAGGCGCATGACGTCGTCGCGGGAGAGGTGCAGGCCCAGGAAGCCGGGAGCGTCAGAGGGCAAGCCCCCCGTGTCGGGAAGCGTGAACTGCATGCTGACGACGCTGACGCTGTCGCCCCGCTTGGGATCGAAGCCGATGGCGCTCTTCACCAGTGTCGAGATCTGGTCGAGCTCGGCCTGGCTCCGTGCCTTCCAGGCGAACTTGCCGTTGGCTCCGGGCGAATTGATCCCATCGACCATCACCGCAAGGCTGACACGGGCAATGCGCGGCTGGTCCTGCACCAGCGTGCGGACCGTCTTGCCGATCTCGTAGTTGTTGGTCTCGTCCTGCTTCTCCTCGGCGCTGCCGGTCTGCGCCTGGCCGGCATTGGCGTTGGGCAGGTTGTTCTGCACCGAGGTGGTGGCGTCTGCCTCGGTATTGTGGCTCTTGTCCGAAGTGGTCTGCTGAGAGCGCAGCACCTGCTGATCGGGATTGTAGCTCTCCTGTGTCTCGTGGATCTGGTCGAGATCCATCGTCACAGCTGCCTCGGCGCGCACATGCTCGGCGCCGAGCGACGGCTCGAGCATTTCCTCCACGGCATGTGCAAGCCGGATCTCGGTCGCCTGGCGCAACTCGTCGACGTTGCGTGCGACGCCTAGCGCCCCGGTCGGCTGGCCGGCCCGGGCCAGGACGTTGCCGCGGCTGTCGATGATCGCGATGTTGGCGACCTTGAGCCCCGGGACCGCCGCCGAGACCAGGTTTACGACCGCCTGCACGGCCTCCGGGTCGAGCCGGTTCGAGCCGGTCATCGATAGCAGAACGCTCGCCTGCGCAGGCTGCTCCTCGCTGGCGAAGGGCTCGCGATGCGGCAGCACAAGATGGACCCGCGCCGCGCGGATGCCGGTGATCAACCGGATTGATCGGGCTAGTTCGCCTTCCAGCGCACGGGTCTGGTTGATGGTCTGCTCGAACTGTGTCGCGGTCAGGCTGTCGCCGCGATCGAAGATCTCGTAACCCACCGAGCCGCCTGACGGCAGGCCGCTCTTGGCCAGCAACAGGCGGGCCGCGGCCACCTGATCCGCCGGCACCATGATGCGGTCGTCCTGGCCGCCGAGTTCGTGCTGGATGTGCGCCTTGTCGAGAGCGTCGGCGATCTGTCCCGCTTCACGCATGTCGAGGTCACCGTACAACAGCGCCATGTGCGGCGTTCCACCGCCATGCGTGGCAAGCACTGCCAGCATCGCCAGCATCGCCAGGGCCACCGCACCCATGGCCGCGAGCCGAGCCGGGCCCAGCGCGCCAAGTCCTGCGAGCAGGGCCTTCACGCTCGGTCCGATCCGGACGATGCGGCTGGGGTGAGCTGGACCATATCCTCGCTTCCGTTATGCGGCCGAGGCCGAGAAAGCGATGATGAAGCCTCGGGCTTACTGAATAGTTAAGTCATAGGCACATTGTGCCGGGCGCCGGGTTATCTTGCGCCAGGTGCCTTTCAAGCAGAGGTGCCGATGCCGGTGACGGTGTTCATGTCGACGCTTTCGGTGCCCATGTTGAGCATCACGTCACCGCTTGCAGCCTTCGAGACCGAGGTAATGGTTCCCTTGACGCTGAAGGGGACCGCAAGCGGATTGCCGGCTGCATCCTGGGTCTCCACTGCGACGCCGTATGCTCCGTCGGGCATCATGTTGCCTGAGTTGTCCTTGCCGTCCCAGGTCCAGCTGTTGCTGCCGGCGGACGAGGTTTCCTGCACGGAGCGGACGAGATTACCGGAAGCGTCGGTAACCGCGATGGCGACCGGCTCGGCATTCGTCGTGTTGAACTTGATGTTGCCGATACCGGACTGCAACGGCATCTGGGCCGAGGTCGCGCTGGCCTGCTGTCCGACCAGGCTGCTGCCGCTCACCACCTGCCCACTCTGGGTGATGGATATGAGCTGGTTAAGGTTGGTGTTGGTGTTGACCTGCTGCTGCACGCCGGCGAACGTCGCGATCTCGCTGGTGAACTGGTCCGCGTCCGTGGGAGAGCTCGGATCCTGGTTCTGCAGCTGCGTCGTCAGCATTGTCAGGAAGGAGTTAAAATTGTCGGCGATCGACGACAGTGCACTCGACGAGGATGATGCACTGGCGGCGCTGGCGTTCGAGCTGGCTGCCAGGGCGTTGGTCTTGGCGGCCTGCGATGCGGCCGAAAGCAGGCTGGTCGGGTTCGAGATACTGCCACTCATGGCCTTGGTCCTTCGCGGTGGGGTAGTGGTCGATCGTGTCAGGCGGTGATGTTGAGGCCTGCCGTCATCCAGCGCCTGCCGACGGTATCCGCTCCGGCCGCGAGACTCCCGGCGGTGGCGGATGGCGGCCCGGCATAGGCGCTGCCGGTCGTGTTCTGGCGTGACTGCCTTTGCTGCGGATCGCCGCCACCGCTGCGGCTGTCCGGAGCGGCGCCCCGATCGTCGGTGGTCGATCCCGGTTGCGGCGAGCCCGACAGGCTGAACGAGACGATGCGGTGGGTCGCCGGCACGTTGGCAGCATCCAGCGCCGCATGCAGGTGATGGGCATTCAGCGCAAGCTGTTGCAAAGTCTCGGCGCGGTCGGCGGTCACCGTTAGGCTGGCGGTACCATCCTGGGCCCGGACGAGATGCACCTGTACCTCACCGAGGTCGCGCGGGTTGAGTGAGACCGTGAGGGTGCTGGCGCCGTTCCTTTCGATTGCCAGTGCGACCAGGGCTGGCGCCACCTGCCGGACCTCCGGAGGGGCTGCGGACGCCATCCCCGGCGCCGTGGCGATACCGGCCGACGACACGATGCCGGGGTCGGGCTGTGAGACCGGGGCGGCCTGGGAGATCAGGGAAGAGGCCAGGCTGGCAAGATCGGCCTCGGCTCCCGGACCCGGAGGCGCGGTAGCCCGCAGGTCAGTCGACGCTGCAACGGCTGAAGCGGCAGCGACGATGTCCGCCCCGGTGGTCGGCGCGCCGTTCTGTGGTTGCGGGGATGGCGCTTCGTGCGATGTCGGCCCGATGGCGTGGGTGCCCGTCCCCCGGCTCCCGACGCCATTGAAATGCGCGGCCGATGTGGGCGGTTGTGCCCCAAGGGATGGTGGGGGTGTGACCGGGAGGGCGACCGTGACCGGAACAGCTTGCTCCGTTGCAGTGGGAGGGGCCGGCGTGACGGGGCTAGCCGCATTGTCATGTCCCGATGGCGAAGGCTTGCGGCCCGGCGTCGCGGTGGCGACCTGATGCGCCGCAACGACACCAGGCACGGGGGGTGGGGGTATCACCGACACCCTCGTCACCGTCCCAATACCGGCTCGGTCAGCGGCTGTCACAGCCTCGGCGGGAGGCGTGGTCGCGACCAGCAGCTCCGAGGCATCGGCGCCAAAGCCGGATGGATGAGCGCTGGCGCGCGACGAAGCCGGTGACATCTCAGGCTTGGCCACAGGTTCTGCGTCGGCGCTCCGCCGTGCATGAGTGATCGCACTGGTTGGAAGCGCACACGCGCTCGCTCCTGTTGCCGGCCCTGCGGCGGAGGCTAGTGTCGACTGATTAACAACCAGTAAAGCGGCGGGATCACTTGCGTGGAGTGCGGTGGCGAATGCTGCGCCTGCATCGGTGGGCGGTGCGGATACGTTCGAAACGCCCACCGGGGACAAAGCCGCGGAAACCATAAAGGAGGAGGGGATATTATTCATTGCGATACTACAACATGCAAGTCGTGCGCCAAGGCCTTTCCTAGCCTGCAAAGCGGTTTCCGGCGTGCTCCCCGGCAGGATCAGCCCGGCAGGACTTGCCGCTCGGCAGTTACGCGTCAGCCGCCGGGAGCCGCATCTGGCCGTATACCGTCATAGAAGGCTGGCACGGTTCATGCTGATGGACACCCAGGATGAGCGATCGGCAACTGGTCCAACGACTCCGGTCAAGCTTTCGATCCGCTCGCAGCAAGGAAACGCGTCATGTCGATCTTCAGTGCAATGGACACCGCGGTCAGCGGACTGACCGCGCAATCAGTTGCTTTCAGCAACATCAGCAACAACATCTCGAACAGCCAGACGGTCGGCTACAAGTCCACCGATACCAGCTTTGCGGACTACGTCGAAGCATCCAGCGCCACCGCTGGACAATCGAGCTCCGTAATCGCGACGACGCAATACGCCAACCAGGCCCAGGGCACCATCACGGCGAGCAGCGCCAACGGTGCGCTGGCGATCAACGGCTCCGGGTTCTTCGCGGTCAACGAGATCAGCGGGACCTCCACGACGACAGCGCCCGCTTTAAGCGCCACGCAGTATTACACTCGCTCGGGAGACTTCAAAACCGATAACAACGGCTATCTGGTCAACAGCGCGGGCGAATATCTCGATGGCTATGCCGTAAGCTCGACCGGTGGGACCAGTACCACCGCCAGCACGTTGTCGCCGATCAATATCAACAACATCACCTATTCGCCGACGGCGACGGCGAACGTCACTGTGGCGGCAACCTTGCCAACCGCCAGCGCGACCGCAACGCTTCCGGCTGCGGCGGTCACCTCCACGATCACCGCCTATGACGCCAACGGCATCGCCAAGCCGCTGACGATGACGTGGCAACAAACCGGGGCGGCGGACAGCACGGTCACGCCGGCCACCGGTGGCACCTACTCGTTGAGCGTCACCGGCACCGCCACGACCTTGCCGACCGCGCAGATCGTGTTCAACGCCGACGGGACCATCCAGTCCTTTGCACCGGATGTCACCAATCCTGGCGCCACCGCCAGCCCGTCGAGCTACAATATCGGCCCGGTCGGCTCCGATACGACATCGATCTCGCTCAATCTCGGCACCTTGAATTCCGGCGCAGGCACCAACATGGCGACCGCCACGACCACCGCCTTCAACTCCGGTGCCCCGACGCAGGACGGCACCTCGGCGGGAAAGTTCAGCTCGTTCTCGATGGAAACGGACGGCTCGGTCGTTGCCACTTTCGATAATGGACAATCGCAGGTGTTCGCCAAGGTGCCGCTCGCCATGTTCGCCAACGCCGACGGCCTCAAGACGCAGGACGGCCAGGCCTATACCGCGACCTCCACGTCCGGTGCCGCCAACCTGCAGCTCGCCGGGCAGAACGGCGCCGGAAGCTTCGAGACCAAGTCTGTCGAGGCCTCGACGAGCAGCCTCGACACTGACCTCACCAAGCTGATCGTCGCGCAGCAGGCCTATGCCGCCAGCGCGAAGGTCGTCACCACCGCGAACGACATGCTGCAGACAGCGCTGGGCATGAAGCAGTAGCGCCTTAATCCGTCCTTAACCGATGCCGGTGCAGGATAATGGCGGGAGGCAGGCCGGTTCCCGTGGATGAGATTTCGGACGCATGAGCCTCAGCACTTCCCTGTCGATTGCATCAAGCGGCCTCCAGGCGGTGCAGTATCAGCTCGCGGTATCCTCACAGAACGTATCGAATGCGAGCACGCCTGGCTACGTGACGGAGATCGCCAACGTCGTATCGCGTGATGCCGGGGGAGCTGCGAGCGGGGTGGTGATCCAGCCGACGACGATTGCCATCAACAGCGCTCTGCAGGGCAGCCTGTACACCGAGAATGCCGCCGTCGCCGGGCTCGGCGTGACGGTGAATGCATTGTCCGCAGTCAGCGCTGCCCAAGGTTCGACAACCGACGCAACCAACAGCAACACGCTGACCAGCATGGTTGGCGCGCTGCAGGACGCCTTCACGACGCTCGACAACGACCCCTCCAGCTCGGTGCAGCAGCAGACCGTCGTCGACAGCGCAACCACGCTGGCTCAGGGCATCAACAGCCTTTCCACCACCTACCAGGATCAGCGTCAGGCGGCGCAGGCCGCGATCCCGGCCACGCTTGGCGAGATCAACGGCGCCCTTACAACGATCGGTACCCTGTCGGGGCAGATCATGGGCCTACAAGCCAACGGGAGTGATACTGCCGACCTGCAGAACCAGCGGTTGGCAGCTATGACGACCCTGTCCGCGTCGCTCGGGGTGGTGTTTACGCCAACCTCGACGGGGGACATGCTGGTGAGCACCAGCAGTGGCCTTGCGCTGCCGACCCGGCCCACCGGTGGTCCGCTGCAGAGCGCAGGCGCCGCGCCGATTACCGCAAGCAGTGCCTACGGCGCTTCGACAGCCGCGTCCGCCGCGGACGCGATCCCGCCGATCACCCTGAACGGGCTGGACGTGACGGCCTCGCTGACCGGCGGCACGCTGGGCGCCAATCTTGTCCTGCGCGACAGCACGCTCCCGACAATGCAAGGAGAGCTTGACGCCTTCGCCACGACACTGGCCAGCCGGTTCAGCGCGTCCGGCCTCAACCTGTTCACCAGCGCGGGGGGCTGGTCGCCCGACCCCAACGCGACTGCCGATCCGACTCAGGCACCTGCAACAACTGCGTGGGACAGCAGCCTGGTGACCGTTCCACAGACCATCCCGCTGCCGGCCAACGGCGAACTCGGATTTTCCGCCGGGATCCAGGTAAATCCGCTGGTCAAGTCAACGCCGTCACTGGTGCGAGACGGGCAGGATAGCGCCGTGACGGGGGCGGCGAGCTTCACCGCCAATCCGGCCACCGGTCCGACCGGGTTTAGCGGCCTGATCGACGGGATCTTGACCAGTGCCTTCGGAACCAGCGGTCTCGCCGGAACCAGCCAGCCTGCCTCCAGCACAGCCGGCCTCGGCGCCACCGGGGCCTTGTCAGCGCCCTATTCCGGGACCGGCAACCTCAGTTCGCTGGCGACCACGCTGACCAGCAGTCAGGCGCAGACCATAGGCCTCGCGACCAGCCAGAAAAGCACCGCGACCGACATGCAGACAACGTTGCAGGCAGCGCTGACCTCGAGCTCGAGCGTGTCGGTGGATGACGAGATGTCCAAGATCGTCGCCCTGCAGAACGCCTACGAGGCCAACGCCAAGGTGGTATCCAGCGTGCAGTCGATGTTCTCGGCGCTGCTGGCGGCCATCGTGCCTGGCTAGTTCAAGGAGAGCAGGTCATGTCTGGCGCCATCGGCAACGGTTTCGGCATGATGCCGACGCTCATGCGCACGATCGACAAGCTCAGCACACAGAACGATGCGCTGACCTCGGAGCTCAGCACCGGGATCAAGTCGGACAGCTTCGCGGGCCTTGGCGTAGACAGCAGCGCCGCCATCGGCCTGCAACCGCAACTCGGCGCCATCGCCGCCTGGCAAACCAACATCTCAGTCAGTCAGACCAAGCTGGCAGTGACGCAGAACGCCCTGACCAGCATCAACAACATGGCGACCGACATGCAGACGGCGCTGACCGGTCTGCAATCGGTATCCTCGCCGGCGGCGGTCGCCGCGCTGTCGAGCACGGCCGCGACCGACCTTACCGAGCTGACCTCACTCCTCAACACCCAGAGCGCCGGCCGCTATGTCTTTGCCGGCGCTGCCTCCGACCAGGCGCCGGTGAGTGGGACGGACCTCAACCAGAGCAGCCTGGTCACCGGTATCGCAGGTACCGTGGCGACGGTCGGCGATGCGGGTGCTGCGTCAGTCGAGGCCACCACCCTGGCGGCAGCGGGCACGACGGCGTCGGGCGATCCGTTCTCGGCCGAGCTCTCTGTGCCTCCCTCGACCGCTGCCGGCCTGGTCCCCCAGCTGCAGGTCGGGTCGGGTCTTGCGCTGCCCGCCGGCATGGTTGCCACCCAGGGCACCGACATTTCGGCCGCCGCCGGGCCGACAGGCGTGGGGGCGACCAGCACCGGCTCGTCCATACGCGACCTGATCCGTGTGCTCGCCACCGTCAAGGGGCTTGCGGGCGCCGACAGCACCACCGACCAGTTCAAGACCCTGCTGACGGACACCGCAAACCTGATGCCGGCCGTCACCGCGGGTCTGGCCAACCTGTCCGGCAGCCTCGGCGGACAGCAGACCATGCTGACCAACCAGTCAACTGGCCTGTCAGATATGAGCGACGCGCTCAACACCCAGATCAATACTGTCATGGATGCCGATACGGCGACGGTCCGTACGCAACAGGTCGCGCTGCAGAATCAGCTGACAGCGAGCTACAACCTCATCGCGGACGAGAAGACGCTGTCGCTTGCAGACTACATCTGACGTGTACACCGCCCATTAAAGCCTTTCTGCGATCATGCTTTACGCAATGTGCAGGAGGCTGCGCGCTGCCGGCAGAAGGACGGAACACGGCATGGCGAACTTGGTGCTGGAGCTCAAACCCGGCGAGATGATGGTGATCAACGGCGCCGCGATCCGGTTCAGGACGCGAAGCCGGCTGGAGTTGCTGACCCGCGCGCGGTTCCTGTTCGGCAAGCAGATCATGTCGACGGTCGATGCAAGCAGCGCATTACGGCGGATCTATTGCGCTCTGCAGACGGCCTACGTAGGCGGCGAAAGCGAGCGGCTGCCGGCATTGGCGCAGGCGCGCGGTCTCATTGTCGACATGCTAGAGGCGACGCCATCCGAGGCAAAGCTGACGCTGCTGCGGCGTCTGGAGCGGCATGCCGAGACCGACGAGCTCTACGCAGCCCTGAAGCTCACGCGGGATCTGATCGATCGCGAGGAGGTTGAGCAACCGGCCGACGGCGACGAGGATCCGACGCCCGGGACGCGTCTCTGAGCCGGCCCGGCAATCGACAGCTGGGCAGATTTGCCGGAAGCTGGCTCGGTCATGACGTCTTACGCAACCCTTCTTCCCGGCGATCCCGCACCCTGGTTCCGCCAGCGCTGCACGACCGCCCATGGCACCTACACATTCGACATGGCCGCCGGTCGGCACGTGGTGCTGTTCTTCTTCCGGTCCAGCATCGAGCCGCAGACGGAAGCCGACCTGACGGCCTTGAAGATGGCACGCAGCGTGTTCGACGGCCGCAAGGCGGTTGTCTTCGGGGTCAGCGCGGACCCCGCGGACGAGGCGGAGCGGCGGGTCTCGGAAGATCTGCCCGGCCTGCGGTTCTTCTGGGACGGTGACGGGTTGGCCGGGCGCCTATACGGCGCGCGACGGCTGGACGGCGACGAAGCCGCTGGCATGCGGCCCTGCTGGGTGGTGCTCGATCCTATGCTGCGTGTGCTTGGCCATATCGAGCAGGCGCCGGGCCGGGCGGAGCAGGTCATCGCAGCAGTCGTGCGCCTGACCGAGCAGCCGGCAGACGCCGATGCCCCGGCGCCGGTACTCTCGTTGCCGGGCCTGTTCGAGCCGGAGTTCTGCCAGCGGCTGATCGCCTATTATGCCGCGAGCGAGACCGTGGACTCCGGCGTCTTCACCGAGAGCGAAGTCGGGCAGTCGAAAGCGGTCTCCGATCCGGGGTTCAAGCGGCGTCGGGACTGCACGCTTCGGGACGCTCATCTGGTGGCGCAGGTGCAGGCGCGCATCGTCCGGCGCGCGGTTCCGGAGATCCGCAAGGTCTTCCAGTTCGAGGCCTCCCGGCTCGATCGGCTTATCCTGGCCTGCTACGACGCCGCCGACCGAGGTCGTTTCGGGCCGCATCGGGACAACACCGTGGCGGCCACTGCGCATCGACGCTTCGCCATATCGATCAACCTCAACGACGATTACGATGGCGGCGGGCTAAGCTTCCCGGAATTCGGATCGCGTCAGTATCGGCCTCCGTTGGGAGGCGCGCTGATCTTTTCCTGTTCGCTGATGCATGCGGTTACGCCGGTGCTGCGGGGCCAACGCTATGCCTGCCTGCCCTTCGCCTACGATGACGCTGCCGAGACGCTGAAGCAGGCCAACCGGGCGATCATCCGGCAGGCAACGCCACGCGTCTGACGTCTATTCCAGGCGTTCCGGCAACCTTGCCGGGGCGTGGTCCGAACACCATTTCGTAGAAGTCTGGGTACCCGGACGCGTCGCCGTGACAGGGACGCCGTCCATGTCCCGGCTTATTCCGCCGGCCACCAGCCATCGAGGGGGTGACCGGAAGCAGCCTGATCGAAAGGGGCAACACGATGGACATAGAGAAATTCACCGAGCGGTCACGCGGCTTCCTGCAGGCCGCCCAGACGATCGCGATACGAGACTTTCATCAGCGACTGACGCCGGAGCATCTGCTCAAGGCGCTGCTCGACGATGAGCAGGGCGCGGCAGCGGCGCTGATCAAGGCGGCGGGCGGCGATCCGGCAGCGGCCAAGACAGCCGTGGAAGTCGAGCTCGCGCGCCAGCCGAAGGTGCAGGGCGGCGGCGCTGGTCAGCCGCAGGCGACGCCGGATCTGGTGCGGGTGCTGGATAATGCGCAGAGCAGTGCAGGCAAGGCGGGCGACAGCTTTGTCGCACAGGATCGTCTCCTGGTCGCGCTGGCAGCTTCCGATGGACCGGCGGCAAACGCGCTTCGGCAGGCGAATGCTCCGGCGCAGGCGCTCGAGCGTGCGGTCGAGGAGATCCGCAAGGGCCGCAAGGTGACCAGCGAGAATGCCGAGGCCGGTTTCGACGCCTTGAAGAAATACGCCCGCGACGTGACAGAGGTGGCCCGTAACGGCAAGCTTGATCCGGTGATCGGACGCGACGAGGAGATCCGCCGCGCCATCCAGGTACTGGCACGTCGCACGAAGAACAATCCGGTGCTGATCGGCGAGCCCGGCGTCGGCAAGACCGCCATCGTCGAAGGGCTGGCGCTGCGCATCGTCAATGGTGATGTGCCGGAGGCGCTGAAGGGCAAGCGTCTGCTGGCTCTGGATCTCGGCGCGCTCGTGGCCGGCGCCAAGTTCCGCGGCGAGTTCGAGGAGCGACTGAAGGCGGTTTTGAAGGAGATCGAGACCGCCAATGGCGAAGTGATCCTGTTCATCGACGAGATGCATACCCTGGTCGGGGCCGGCCGGGCCGATGGCGCGATGGACGCCTCCAACCTGCTCAAGCCGGAGCTCGCGCGCGGCACCTTGCACTGCATCGGCGCAACGACGCTCGACGAGTACCGGAAATACATCGAGAAGGACGCCGCCCTGGCGCGCCGCTTCCAGCCGGTGTTCGTCGGCGAGCCCTCGGTCGCAGACACCATCTCCATCCTGCGCGGCATCAAGGAGAAGTACGAGCTGCATCACGGCGTGCGCATCACCGATGGCGCGCTGGTCGCGGCAGCAACGCTGTCCAATCGCTACATCACGGACCGGTACCTGCCCGACAAGGCGATCGACCTCATGGACGAGGCCGGCAGCCGGCTACGCATGCAGGTGGACAGCAAGCCGGAGGCGCTCGACGAGCTCGACCGCAGGCTGATCCAGCTGAAGATCGAGCGCGAGGCGCTGAAGCGGGAGGACGACGCCGCATCGCGGGAACGGCTCGGCAAGCTTGAGAGCGAAGTCGCCTCTCTCGAGGAGCGCTCAGACGCGATGAGCGCCACCTGGCACAGCGAGAAGGAGCGCGTGAACACCACCCAGAAGCTCAAGGAGCGGCTGGATGCGGCGCGGTCCGAGGTCGAGATCGCCCAGCGGCGCGGCGATCTCGGGCGAGCTTCCGAACTGATGTACGGCGTCATACCGGCCTTGGAAAGTGAGATCGCCGCGACCGACGCCGGCAAGGACAACGCGCAGCTGGTCAACGAGGCGGTCACCGAGGAGTCGATTGCTTCGGTCGTGTCGCGCTGGACCGGCGTGCCGGTGGAACGGATGCTCGAGGGCGAGCGCGCCAAGCTGGTGCGCATGGAGGACGAACTGCGCAAGCGCGTGGTTGGCCAGGAGGATGCGCTGAAGGCGGTGGCGCATGCTGTGCGGCGGGCACGGGCCGGGCTGCAGGACCCGCACCGGCCGATCGGTTCCTTCCTGTTCCTTGGCCCGACCGGGGTCGGCAAGACAGAGCTGACCAAGGCACTGGCGCAGTTCCTGTTCGACGACGAGCGAGCATTGCTGCGTGTCGACATGAGCGAGTTCATGGAGAAGCATGCGGTGTCGCGTCTGATCGGTGCGCCACCAGGTTATGTCGGCTATGAGGAGGGTGGAGTACTGACCGAGGCGGTTCGGCGCCGGCCGTACCAGGTAATCTTGTTCGATGAGGTCGAGAAGGCGCACCCGGACGTCTTCAACGTGCTGCTGCAGGTGCTCGATGACGGACGCCTTACCGACGGCCAGGGGCGGACGGTCGATTTCCGCAACACCATCATCGTACTGACCAGCAACCTCGGCAGCGACATCCTGGCCCAGCAGCCGGAGGGCGAGCCTGCTGTTCTGGTGCAGGCGCAGGTGATGCGGGTGGTGCGGGAGCACTTTCGGCCGGAGTTCCTGAACCGCCTGGACGAGATCATTCTGTTCCGGCGTCTGCAGAAGTCGGACATGGCGCGGATCGTCGACATCCAGTTGAAGCATCTGCTGGCGCTGTTGGAGGATCGCAAGATCAACTTGGTGCTCGATCAGCCGGCGCAGGATTGGCTGGCGGAGGCGGGTTACGACCCGGTCTATGGGGCACGTCCGCTGAAGCGCGTCATCCAGCGTAGCCTGCAGAACCAGCTTGCCGGGCTGATCCTGGAAGGCAAGGTGCATGATGGCGAGACCATCCATGTCGGCGCTATCAGGGATGGCCTGATCATAGGCGATGCGGTGGTCGAGCGAGCGGCCTGACGCGTTAGGCATGTGTCAAACGCATGACAGCCCGGGATCGGAAGGTACGGGCTGTCATCGCGTTGACATGCGCCGGATGACGACGTAGAAGCCGCTTCATCGAACGGCGCAGGGCGCTGAGCGGTATGTTCCTTGAAAGTAGAATAGGCTGAGGAAGGGATATGTTGGCGGCGTCTTAGCTGCTGTGTCTGGT
>NZ_VCDI01000016.1 GCF_005844085.1 Lichenicoccus roseus | reverse complement strand
GCCGACTGGCTCGAGCGCCGGCAGCAGCTTGGTCTACAGGTCTGGGCGAGAGGCAGGTCGGAGCAGGGGGTTGCGGGCGCCCCGGGCGAGGGAGAGGATCTTGCCGAGCTGATGCGGGCCTGTCTGGCGGCCCTGGCGCTTTCGGACCAGCTGGCAGAGGCCTATCGGCTGCCACCGCGCACGCTATGGCCGGTACCGGTGTCGATCGCCCGCATCCGCGAGCGGCTGGCGGTGCTGCCGGACGGCAGCGCGCTGACGTCCTTCCTGCCGGACTTGAAGGCGGAGGAGGTGGGCGGCTTTCGGGCCCGGTCCGCTGTGGCGAGTACGTTCGCTGCCAGCTTGGAGCTCGCCCGCGATGGTCGACTGATGCTGGATCAAGCCGAGGCGTGGCAGATAATTCTTGTCAGCCGACAAGCCGATGGAGGTTTGCAAACGGACGCTGACGCGGATCGCGCTTAGAAATAGGGATGACCCGGCAATAAGGCGA
The DNA here is from genome assembly GCF_005844085.1 of Lichenicoccus roseus. Taxonomy (GTDB): domain Bacteria; phylum Pseudomonadota; class Alphaproteobacteria; order Acetobacterales; family Acetobacteraceae; genus Lichenicoccus; species Lichenicoccus roseus. Next base: position 26,773 of record NZ_VCDI01000016.1, on the reverse strand, counting down.
GGCTACTTACGGACGCACTGCGCCTAGGCCGAGCTCGTGGTATTGCAGACCTACTCGATTGCGGCGGTATACGGCATCGAGCATGGAATTCCGAGAGGCCGCTCCCTAATGAGTGGCAACGCCCGGGCTGCTCTTGCTTATGCTTGCCGAGCGTCCCAGCCGGCATTTCAGACAGCTCCTGTTCTAGATCGGCTTGAGCCGGAAGGCTCTGATCGCGGCTGCTCGCCGATGGCATTGCCTCTTTGGTGCTAAAGCTGTGGTTGGAGTGATGGTTGAAGCTGGAGAAGCGCATTCAGATAGCCGCGCCTCCAGCTTAAGCGAAGCTCTCATCGTTAGGTCGACGTTCGCAACAGGCGACAGCTTCCAAGGATTTGCGATCGTGCACGATCGATGATTGACATCAGCTGATATCTAGATTGATAACTGGGGCATGCCTGCAAAGGTCGTTTTGCCCCGAGTTGTTCTGGCTGATCAGTTGACTGACCTGCTGGAGGAGCGGATTCTTGACCGCGTCTACGAACCTGGCGAGCACTTGAATATCGATGGGCTGAAGCGCGAGTTTGACGTGAGCTCCTCGCCGGTCCGGGAAGCACTCACTCGGCTGACGGGTGCCGGCCTCGTGGTCTCTGTTTCGTTTGCGGGCTTCTCAGTGGCACCGCTACCGACAAGGGCCTGGTTCGAGCAGTTGCGTGACTACCGTATTGTGACAGAGGGCTGGGCTGCTGGCGTTGTCGCGCGGGAACGGCCTGCTGCGAGCATCGGACGCATGGCTGTGGCGTTGAAGCGGATGTCAACCCAGACGATTGGACGAAAGGCCCGAGATTTTCGTTCCGCCAGCCGAAGTGACGAAGCCTTTCATCAAGCCATGCTGGAAGGTAGCGGTAACGGACTCTTAACGAACAGCGTGCGGGCTCTACGCCCTCACCTGCAGCACGCCCGATTGTTTGACCGAGTGCCGCAAGACATAAGGCCGGTTGTCAAAGAACATAGCACTCTGTTGGACGCGATCAACGCGGGCGACGCGATTGCCGCCAGCACCGCCCTGCGTGATCACCTGGTTGCGTCATGGGAACGCTACGCAGCATGGTCAGGACCAACCTAGCTGCGGCCAAGGGTTTGTGAGCGGCGGCTGCGTTTTTCGCACTTAGCCGATTTGTGCACTGAGTCTCCGGCTTCAAGTTTCCACGTGGGCTGAGAGTATAGAGGACTACATGACCAATATGATCACCTTAGGAGATGGAACCAAGCTTTTTTACAAAGATTGGGGAGTGGGTCAGCCTATCGTATTCCACCACGGCTGGCCGCTGTCAGCCGACGACTGGGACGTGCAGATGATGTTCTTTCTGCAGCACGGTTACCGCGTCATCGCGCACGACCGGCGAGGGCACGGACGATCCACCCAGACCTCCGAGGGCAATGATATGGACACGTACGCGTCCGACGTTGCCGAACTCGCTGCGGCGCTCGACCTACGCGACGCTGTCCATATTGGCCATTCTACCGGCGGCGGCGAGGTGGCGCGTTACGTAGCGCGCCATGGGAAGGATCGGGTTGCGAAGGCTGTGCTGATCAGCGCCGTGCCGCCCATCATGCTCCGCACCGATCAGAATCCGTGCGGCTTGCCCATGAGCGTGTTCGATGAAATCCGTGCTGGCACCGCTTTCAACCGATCGCAATTCTACATCGACATTACGTTGCCTTTCTACGGTTACAACCGGCCGAATGCGGTCGTATCTGAAGGTGTGCGGCGGAATTGGTGGCGGCAGGGCATGATGGGAGGAATCAAAGCGCAATATGACTGTATAAAAGCGTTTTCAGAGACCGACTTTACCTCTGACCTCCAGAGCATCGACGTCGCGACGTTCGTGATGCACGGCGAGGACGATCAAATTGTGCCGTTCGCGAATGCCGGGCCGCTATCGGCGGAACTCCTGAAGAACGGCAGTCTAAAAGCTTACAAGGGTCTGCCGCATGGCATGCCGACTACAGATGCTGCCGTCATCAACGCTGATTTGTTAAAGTTCATCCAAAGCTAGCTTGGATCGTATTAGTGAAACTGGACGGTGAAAGCCATGAGCGACAACGTAGCCACCTACCTCGTGCAGACCCTCGCGGGCGCGGGGGTAAGGCGGATCTACGGCGTGGTCGGGGACAGCCTCAACGGCATGACAGACGCGTTGCGTCGCCAGACTGAGATCGCTTGGGTGCATGTCCGTCATGAGGAGGTTGCTGCCTTTGCCGCTTCCGGTGAAGCGCAGCTCACCGGTCAGCTAGCCGTCTGCGCCGGTTCCTGTGGGCCCGGCAACCTGCACCTTATTAATGGTTTGTTTGACGCCCATCGGAGCCGAACACCTGTCCTTGCGATTGCGGCGCAAATCCCGTCGGCAGAAATTGGGGGTGGCTACTTCCAGGAGACCCATCCAGAGAGCCTCTTCCGGGAATGTAGCCATTACTGCGAACTCGTGTCTGATGCATCGCAGATCCCCTTTGTACTCGACAATGCGATCCGCGCCGCCGTCGGCCTGCGTGGCGTGGCTGTCGTTGTGCTACCCGGCGACGTCGCGATGCGCCCCGCGCCCGCGCACTCGGGCATGCCGTTCGTGCTGCCGCCAGCGCCGATCGTCTGTCCGGCTGATGCGGATCTCGACGCGCTTGCGGCGCTTCTGAATGGGGCAGAGCGCGTGACCCTGTTTTGCGGCCGTGGCTGCGCAGGGGCGCACAAGCAGTTGCTGCAGCTTGCCGACACGCTCAAGAGTCCGATCGTTCATGCCTATGGTGGCAAGGAGCATGTCGAATACGAGAACCCGTTCGATGTTGGTATGACGGGCTTCATCGGGTTTTCGTCTGGCTACGCAGCCATGCACACGTGTGACCTGCTCGTGATGCTCGGCACCGACTTTCCCTACAAGCAGTTCCTGCCGCACGACATCAAGATCGCGCAGATCGACATACGACCGGAGAATCTCGGCAGGCGCGCTAAGCTCACGCTCGGCTTGGTCGGCGCGGTCGCGCCGACACTAAACGCGCTGCTGCCAAAACTCACGCCCAAGACGAACACCCGCCATCTTGACGCCAACGTCGCGCACTACAAGAGGGCGCGGCACGGTCTCGACGAGCTGGCGCAGGGCACGCCCGGCCGGCTGCCGATTCACCCGCAGTACTTAACCAAGGTAATCAGCAATGCCGCGTCCGACGACGCGGTTTTCACCTTCGATGTCGGGACGCCCACCATCTGGGCCGCGCGCTACCTGCGCATGAACGGCAAGCGGCGCCTAATCGGCTCGCTCGTACATGGCTCGATGGCGAACGCCATGCCGCAGGCGATCGGCATCCAGGCCGCCGCGCCCGGTCGTCAGGTCATCTCGCTGTCGGGTGACGGTGGTTTCACCATGCTGATGGGTGACCTGATCACGCTCACGCAGGCGCGGCTGCCGGTGAAAGTCGTGGTCTTCAACAACGGCGTTTTGGGCTTCGTGTCGATGGAGATGAAGGCGGGGGGCTTCGTCGACACGGGCACCGACCTGCAGAACCCGGACTTCGCCGCCATGGCGCGCGCCATGGGCATCCATGCGCGGCGCGTCGAGGATCCGGGCGAGCTTCCCGGGGCGGTCGCCGACATCCTCGCCCATGACGGACCGGCGCTGCTCGATGTCGTCACCGCGAAGAACGAGCTATCCATGCCGCCGACGATCGGCGCGGAGCAAATCAAAGGGTTCAGCCTCTGGGTGCTCCGGGCGGTGATGAGCGGTCGTGGGGATGAGGTGATCGACCTTGCCTCGACTAATCTGCTCCCCCGTTGAGGCTTAGACCCGACGAGCTGAAGCGGACCTTGAGCTTCTATACCTCAGGTATCTTAGAGCCTGGTATCGGACGCCTCAGCTGATCGCCGCGTCCGCTTACGCTCTATAGTATAGCGTCCCAGATTCAACGGTGCGGCCAGCGGCGTTCGATCGGTAGATCCAGTAGCTGGGCACCCAAGACATCTCCGTTGCGGGACGGCTGCGAAGTGATCAGGCGGTCACATAGAAGGGCTTGGTGGCAAGCGGGAGCGGCCGAGCATAAGGGCTCAGTTTGAATCTGGATCGCCCATAGTCAGCAGCGGGCCGAGCTCGCCAGCCAGTCGGCAAACACGGCCGGATGCGAGCTGCCCGCACCCGGCCTGACCTGAGACAGGATGTCTGACGTCGACTGTCACGGCTGAAGAGCTCTACTGAGCTAGCTGGCCAATAGATGTGTAACAACAAATGTATTCTCTAGTTTACATAGTTCTGTAGGGACCAATCACCTCAACATATGACCCGTGGTAGATCGGCCGATAGGCCGAATGCGGCTGCTCTCGGAACTACGGAAGTCCACTGCGTTGCATGACCACTGCGGCAGAAGCCGCTGATTTCACGTTGGCAAAAAGATAGTGACCGTCTCTATAACGCCCAGCAAGCATCCCAGTAGTGCAGTATTGCTTGACTATGCGTCCGCCACTCTCGGTTTTGCACATCGTCTGGTGGTGGAAACACATGTTCTGCACTGCCAGGGATGTGCAGAAACAATCTCATTCCTTAAGGGCGTTGGGAACGAGTTCACTGCTAATTTGCCGCCTGTTACGCCGCCTGCTGACTTATTTGAGCGGAGTATCGCAAGCTTCAATGCTGCAGAAGCAGTAAGGCCGCCCTTCCAGATGGGAGAAGCTCCAGCAGAGATGCCGCGCATAGTGGACAGAATGGTTTTGCCGTCGACGCTCAAAGACCTGCAGCCCAGCCGGTTGCGGTGGCTCACACCGGGCATTCGCCATAGCACGCTTTGGCGTGACGACTTCAGCACGCTGCATTTCATCCGTGTCAACGCAGGGGTGAAACTACCAGCGCACAGCCATCGTGGGTTGGAACTAACCTGCGTGCTCAGAGGCGCCTTTCGGGATAACGATGGCTTATATTCTGTCGGCGACGTGGCAGAGGAAGACGAAGATTATGGCGAAGCAGCGCTCCGGCGCGAACACGATCATCTTGTCAGAGCTGAACCGCAAGAAAGCTGTATGTGCATTCTGGCGACTACCGGTCGTCTTCACTTCAGCAATTGGATGATCCGTCTCGTCCAGTTCACTCTGCCGTTCTGAAGATCCTGTAGCGTTTAGTGCCGTGCTCTTTCAATCAGAAGCAGGCCGATCCAATGGTGGGGGGACGGCCTGAGTTCTACTCAACCTGAGGAACGACCAGCTCGCCGATCCCGGCCGCCTGGATGTAGGCATGCGCCGCCTCGGCCAACTCGTGGTGCGCCGGCATCAATCGCTTCGGCGTGTCCACGCCGGTCCACGCGGCCCTGTTCGCCGTGATCGGGAGCGCGTTAGACGAGTGCGAGATTGAGGTAATGATGGTGTTCGGCCTGCAGGCCGAGGCACTACAGGATGCGATCAGTAGTTCAGAAGATCCACGCAGCTACATCATCCTGGGCGTGACCCGGGCATAGCCGCGCTCTGGAGGCGAGGCAAGCCGGGTGATCCGCTTTCGGGGCGGCAGTGCCGGAACGGGACAGGCGGCAGCCCGGCATGCGCAATCGGCATGTCATGGAGATGGAGCCAAAGCGTTACAATGGGGTGCTAGGGAACCGGAGCCCCCCATGCTGACCCTTATCATCACCCTGTGGATTGCCGCCGCCGTGCTGGTGACGGCGTTGCTGTGCGCCCTGATCGCCCAGGGCAAGCGACGGGCAGCAGGGCAAAGTGCCTCCGCCCGCCACCCTGCCGGCCGCGCAAAACGTCCAGGACAGCGCCCGGCGGTCCGATCGGTCTGATCTCAGCGCGCCGATCAGACCGGCGGTGACGCTGCAGATCTTCCGGACAGGTGTGGGTGGGTAGTTGCCACATCCGCGTTCCAGAGGAAGCCCCTTGTTCACGATCACAGACCTGCTAAGCGGGTAATCATGTACGTCTCCCTCATCAGTCTCGTCTGGATTATCGCCTTCGGTGGGGCCGAGGAGACGTGCGACTAGGCATAGCAGCCTAAAACGTCCCTAGAACTCCGCCGGTCCGGCCGGGGTTCTTAGCAGCGCCACCCCAGCCACCGGCTCCAGATAGGAACCGATCGTGCCAGGACACGCCGCAGACCCGAGCTTTCCCTTGTTGCCGCTGCTGAGCTTCGCCTTCAGCGCCTCGGCAACGCCGGGCCCAAACAACATCATGATGCTTAGCGCTGCCGCCACGCACGGCTTGCGGCGGACGCTGCCGCAGCTGGCCGGTGTCGCAATCGGCTTTGGTGTGATGGTAGCCCTTGTCGCGTGCGGACTTGGCATTCCGCTGGCACAAAGCCGCTTGCTGCAGCGGATGATGCAGGTTGCTGGCGCGATCTGGCTGACCTGGCTCGCCTGGAAGATCGCGACCGCCCCGGTAAGAGGTGAACTGCGTCCGGCACGCGTCCTGAGCTTCTGGAGCGCATGCGCCTTCCAGTGGATCAACCCCAAGGGCTGGATCATGGCGGTTGCTACCACTGCCACATTCCTCCCACCGGGCGGTAATCCGCTCATCTTCGGGCCGCTGTTCGGCTTGGTCTTCACACTCGTCAGCTTTCCGTGCGTCGGCAGCTGGGGCTTGGTCGGAGCCAGTGGCGGCCGGCTGCTACAGCAGCCCGGACGGTTGCGGGCCTTCAACGTAACGCTGGCCTTGCTGCTCATCACTACCGTCGTTGCAATGCTCCTGGAGTGATCAAGAGCAACGCCGGTATCGAGACACGTAATTGCCCCCGCCCGTGCCCTGCGTGCGGTGCGGGGATCAATCGAACGCACCGCCAGCCGGGCTGCTGCGATGGTCACCGTCGGATTGCCGCCTCCGGAGAGATGAACGCGTGCCACGTCGGGGCCAGTGCATTACCTGCGTGGACATTGCCACCGGCCCTCACACCGAGGTTGTGATAGGCCAATAGCAATTTAACGAGTTGCCCCAAGGCCTCCATTACTACACCCACGGCATCTGGCTGCAGAGCCCGCATCCGATCAGCGTGGCTCGTATTAGTCGTCGGGCGTTGCGAATGACGCGGGATTGCCACGAGCGGCAGGCGTATTTCCGGTAGTAGATGTGACGCGCAGACATCGGCGACGACCGTCTCGAAAACAACGATCGTTACAAGATAGTTGACACCTGTCTACAGGTTCTGCCGTTGTTATGAACGCGCTTATGAACGATTAACGGGGAAGGACTTGCTGCTGCTGCGACACAGTCACGCCGGTCCCGACGGCGGTGGCCATACACCGCTTCCGGAACGCGACCGAATGCTAAGGCCACCGATCCAGATCAGGCCTGGATAGAGTGGTGGCTGATCAGGTCGTTGAAGCTCAACCCCGGCGTGTTGGTGAGCTGGGCGACCTGGACGCCGCTGCCCGTCCCGTTATGGGCAACGGCGATGTAGGTGTTGCTGCCGACGTCGGTGACCTTCACGTAGTTGCTCAGCGTGTTGGCCTTGCCGTTCCAGGTCGTGTCCTGCAGCGCACCATGCAGGTTCACCACATCGCCGTTGGTCTTGGTGAAGTCGGCGATCACGTCGAAGCCAAGGCTAGCACCCGGCAGGATGAATGTGTCGTTGCCGGTGCCGTTCGAGATCATGTTGCTGCCACCGTCCGCGTCGACCGTGTTGCCCGCCCCCGAGCACGATGGTGTCGTTACCACCGCCGGTGGTGATGAACGACATGCCCAGCATGCCGCTGACCTTGTCGGTCCCCGTGCCCAGTACGATGATGTCGTGCGTGCTGCCGACCTTCACCATATCGTTACCGTTGCCCAGCGCGACCCCGTTGTAGCCGCCCGGACCGCCGGTCACCGTCATGTTTCCGTCGCCCCCGACGACGGCATTGGAGCTGCCGCCCAGAGTCGCCGTCGAGTTGCCGTTGCCGAGCGAGACGATCGCCTGGCCGGCGCCGGCATTGATCAGGTCGTTGCCGCCCTCGCCATAGATTTGGTTCTGGGTGCCGAACGCGGTGATCTGGTCGTTTCCGGAGGTGCCGTAGATCTTGGCGTGGCCGTTCGCAGGGTCGTTTATGACATTGTAGGACGAGGTCTCGGTGGCGATCACGCTGGTGGTGCTGTTGGTGGCCGAGGTGACAATGCTGCCACCGGCAGTCTGGCTGGCGGTGAGCGCGAAATTCGTGGTCACCGTGCTGCCTGCTGCGGCCTCATGCAGCGTCGGCGTGAAGGTCAGGTCCTGCAGCTCACCGGTCAGGGTGGCCGGCGTTGCGGCCGCCAGGGTGTAGGTGCCGGCCGTGCTGCTGGCGGTCAGGCTGGTGCCGGACAGGGTGCCGTTAGCCGCGCTGCTCAGCACGATGGTCAGGCTGTCCTGCACCCCGCTGTCCACGTCGCTCACGCTCGCCGTGGTGAGATCGGCAATGTTGCAGCAGTAACCGTCCTGGCGCTGTTCTGGATGCTACCGGCTGGGCGTCCTAGTCAGGTGCCCCAAGAGGAAGCCAAAGCGTCACGTGTCGAAGCCCGATTGCCCCCAGAATGAGCATGCTAGACCGCTCCCCTCCTTCACGGCCGTCACCAGCTCAGCCACCCGGTCCAAGGCCGGCCGCTGCTGGGGCCAGACCGAGGCCGCCGCAACGGCGCCCGGACGTCCTCGGTCTGGTCTTCATTGGTTGCCTTTTACAAACTCAAGGTAAACCTGCGTTCTATCGCGCCGAACATCTCGAACAGGTCGGCATCGCAATGCTCCTCTTGCATGGAAGCCTGGATGCTCGGCATCAGAAACCGCCGAGATGACAGCGGGGAGCGGGCGGCGGCAGCCAAGCGGCTTGCTGCGGCGGCTTTCCACAGGCTGCAGCCGGAGGCCAAAGCACCCGAGCCGCCTGAGTTCAACCTCGAAGATTTAGAATATCTGTAGGCGATTTCCGAAAGCGAGCAGGACGAGCGAGAGTCCGAGCGGCCGGCTTGGCGGGCGATGCAGCGGGCACCGACTGCTTTGGTTTGGGGCGAAGTAGAGCAGGTTGGGCGGGAGGCCCGTGGGTGGGTCGCGGGTGAAATACACACGCCTTCGCGAGCGCAGCAAGCCTCCCGACTGATGGCTCTGGATTAGTTATTGCTAGTGTTTAAGGCTATTGTAGTTTGCCCATACCCACCTACCGGCTGATTATCGATGGAGTGACTGCAATGTTCGGTATAAAACGCAGAGTCCATCAAGCTTACAACCTCGGGAAGTTCTTCTTTCGCCAGCGGGTCATCGGCTTTGCGGTTCCGACTGAGCCGGAGTTCGATGAACCTTCTAAACGGGTGTTCATCGACCTTCTGACAAAATCTAGCTTCTACTTGGAGTATGGTAGCGGTGGCAGCACGCTGATGGCTGCCCGCAACAAGAAGCGATTCATCTCTGTCGACACCGATTGGTGGTTCCTACGCTCGGTTCGAAAGGCGACAGGTAAGCTGTCGGCGAACCAGCGACTGATCCATGCCGACATTGGGCTGACTGGCCCATGGGGGAAGCCTCTTCGTGCTACGAGGTTGTCGGCGAGCCGATTGGCTCAGTGGCGCTCCTATTCTGGAACGCCGTGGGAGAGCATCACCGTTGGTGACATGCCCGACCTAGTGTTAGTTGATGGTCGCTTCCGCGTCAGCACGACGCTTCTCTGCTGCCAGAAGCTTGCCAACAACCCCGATGCACGGATCCTCGTTGACGACTATGTCGGCCGTTCGGGATACTCGGTCATCGAGCGGCATGCCGATCTTATCGGCATGGCGGGACGAATGGCGATCTTCAAGCCACGGTCAACCTCCGATGCGAGCCTTCAGGAGGCGGTAACTCAGCACGCGACTGCCTGGGAATAGGTTCGGTAGCGATCACACCATCCTCCTGAACCGCCCCCACTGCGGCAGCCCAGAGAGACGTTCCATGACCCCGATCGGTGATGACGATGACGACGACCTTACACCGAAGGAAGAGAGAAGCCTCATTATCTACACTCTGGCGGGCCTCGCGGTGTTTGTTCTCTACGTCGTCTTAAGGCGGTGAGTACAGCTCAAAGACGCTGTTGGTCATGGTGATCCGCCGCCTTGATGCCCAGTCGGCTCGGGCATATGGTTTCGCGCCAACCCGATCAGCGTCTTGAGATAGGCTTCAGCATTATGCGGAAACGCAAGAAAGCCAAGGTGGCCTCGATACGCAGCGCCGATGCGAGACACATCAACGCCTAGAGAATTGTCTGCCGTGATGCTGGAACACAAGGTTTCAAATTCATGGATTAACGGGCTCTTGAGCGCCTTGAGCTCCGCGACTAGACGTCGGGCAAGTGCTACAGCGTTGGCGTAGCGGTGATCGCCTGGATGTTCGAGCGCCATACGGCTACGGCTACCAATAACCTCCTCAAGGCCAAAAACAACGTGCGCAATGCTTTCCAACTTCGGGCTCTCCTGCTGACTGTGGTGCCGTTCAGTTGCTCGGTACTTGGACGCTGGTCTAGCCTATAGTCTGCTCCGGACGAAGGCCGCCAGGTCGAGAGGCACGATCCTCCGGCAAGCAGCGCAACGGCCCGGGACACCATGCCCACTGTCCCTGGTCATTCGCGCTGTCGGGAGCGGCACACCCGCGGCCCGAAATCGGCTAGCAGCCACTGGTCCGTTCCCATTATGTCCTCATCATGGTCAGAACCTTACCAGGACCAAGCGGCTGGTCCTCATGGTGCTGGAAGACACATTGCGGGCACTCTGCAGGTGCCAGACAACATCAGTTTGGTGAAGCTATGTCCTACGCGCTCGAGTTGAGCCCGGTCGAACGAACCGGGCTCTACCTGCGCGAGCGCTTCCTCTCGCACCGCCTGCACGCTGACCAGGACGCCGTCATCGACGCCGCTGCAAGGCCTGGAACCGCCTCACACCAGAGCGGCTCCTAGTCGAACCCCGCGTTGATCGGCTCCATGGCACACCGGCACCAGCCACGACCGCACTCCAGGCATTCACCGGGGTGGCCGCCAACCGGTGGCAGACCGAAGGCGAACCGGCGGCCGTCCAGTGCCGAGCAGCGAGCGCAATCATCGCCAGAGGACCGCCAGACGTAGCGAGTGCACCCGAATTCGGCGGCACGCGCCCGCTCCCGCCGGAACCGCACCAGCATCCAAGCCTGCATATGTCCACGGTACGCCTCATCGTGCGCCAGCCGCTGGCCTATCGTCATGTTGTGGGTCGGAACCCATAGCGGCGGCGTCGGATACCGGAGCCGCAGGTCTGAGGCATATGGGTTCCGCCTTGTCGTCAGGCGGGTGAGTAAGGTGACTATCCATCTGGAGGGCATCGTCTCCCCATGCAAATACGCCGCCGGGACGAGCCCCATGCCGATCACATAGTCGTCGAGAAGCTATTTACCTGATCGACCGACGGCGGGCCGTGGAGGCCGGTTAGCCCTTGCTGGCCCCCAGTAAGCTCACCAGCGCCTGCTTTTTGACATCCTGGTGACTGACCCGCCTCCCCGTAGCCTGCTCCTGCGAGTAGCAGTACGCGCGCAAGCTGGCGTATACGGCGGCGTCGACCTTCACGGTGAGTGACTTCGGCTCACCCGTCGCCTGCGTCACGGCCGGTGTCGACGGCGTTGCCCGAGCGGGCGCCGGCTGCGCTGTCTGAAATGGCTGTGCGTTCGCCGCCTTCGGAGAGATGAACGCGTGCCACGTCTGGGCTAGTGCATTACCTGCATGGACATAACCACCGGCGCTTACATCGAAGTCGTGATAGACAAATAGTAATTTAATAAGTTGCCCCCAGGCTGTCACTTCTACACCCATGGCATTTGGCCACAGAGCCCGCATCCGATCAACGTCGCTCGCAGTAGTCGACGAGCGCGGCAGGTGACGCGAGATTGCCACGAGCGGCTGGCGTATTTCCGGTAGTAGATGTGACCCGCAGACATCCGAGGAGCGACACGACCAGCGACACTCAACTTCTTCCCTTGTCCCGCGGAGCCAGAAACGTCATCTTCAGAATGCGCAGCGACCGGCTATCTTCGTGTCGCTAACCGGCCATCAGTCCTGTCGCGCTACACACCGTCTCGACCTATTGCGGTTGTCGATCGTGGCGCTAATTGAGGCCTTTGCCCTCCGCGCTTGAGCAGGCCCTGTAGCAGGATGGCGTGCGCCCGACAGCGTCATCGCTGTCGCGCTGGCGGACTGGCTGGTGATGGCAGCGACGCTAACCCAGCTGCGCGCGCGGCTGATCCTGCCGACCAGCGAACCGGAGGCGCCGGCAGCAATTCGCAAGGCAAAGGGGCTGCGGCGGCAGCTGCTCAGCCGGCAGCACATTCAGGCAGCCGCCGACTGACTAGAGCGCCGGCAGCAGCTCGGGCTGCATGTTTGGGCGCGGGGTAGGGCGGGGGTGGGGGTTGCAGAAGCCCCAATCACGGGCGGCGGTCTGACAGAGTTAATGCGCGCCTGTCTGGTGGCCCTGGCGCTACCGAACCACCTAGCGAACGCCTACCAGCTGCCGCCGCGCACGCCATGGCCAGTGCAGAGATCAATCGCGCGCATCTGCGACCGGCTGAGAGTGCTGCCGTATGGCAGCGCGCTGACGTCCTTTCTGCCGGATTTGGGGGAGAAGAGGGTGGGCAACATCCGGGTACCATCGGCCTTGGCCAGCACGCTGATTGCCGGGCTAGAGCTCGCGCGCGACGGAGAGCTAACGCTGGATCAAAAGAAACAGTGGAACGTAATCCAGGTCGGGCGGCAAAGCCTCGCCTAAGGGGGGCGGACATTGCGGGGAGAGCGACCGAGCTGCAGGTCGAGCGTGCCGTGCTGGATTGAGCGTGGGCGATGCCTACCGATTGATCTGCTAGCCGGAAAGACGGTTCCGGGCTGCAGGTGGTCGATCGCCCGGCGAGCCTGTCGCGGCTGCTTGGCAAGAAAGTCACTTCACAGTCTTAGACCTCCGGAAGAATAACGCGGCGAGGCTGGCAATCGGGATCACCATCTGCACGGGGCGTAGTCGCGCGAAGAAGCGTGGTGCCTGATGAGTTCGCGCTGCCTCAGGATCGAGCAGTGCGAGCAGCCCAAATCCCGACAGCAGAAGGAGCAGCGCCGGCTTACGTGGAGGCAGCAGTAGCGCCCCAGAGCCAAGGCTGAACGTGCTGAACATGACCCCCAACTGGCCTACTGTCGGGCCGCCTGACTGCCTGAAGCTCAGGCCGCGACGCACCCCCGCTAGGAAGCAGAGCACCGCTCCCGCAAACCGAATGGTGCTTACTTCCAGAGCAGCACCGCGCTCCCGCCCTAGAGCGAGCGAAGCTGCTGTGCCGCTGGCAATTGGAAGCATGGCTGCGTAAGCCAGCAGCAGACTTTCGGCCGGCGTGTGATCCTGAGCGTCTTCTTCATACTGCGCCACTTGCATCTATCCCAACTTCGTCAGAGGTCGACCAACGACCTCGGCTTTTTGAGGTTCAGCCTCAGCCTCGCCCTGAACGATACCGATTGCCAATCGGTGGCGCGGTCGTGGCCCCAGGGATACTCCGGCTCTTGCTTGAGTCAGGATGATGCAGTTAGCTGACGGAGACGCAATGAGGCTGGAAGCGCCTATGCGCAACCAGCCCACACTTTGTTCTAGTCCTCCTTCAAGACCGTAAAGGAGAGACAGCCATCAGATCTTGCGTTCAACCGGAACTGCACCCGGTACGTTCTCGATTGCAACGTCTTCGCGGCGAACAGTGTCACGAACCGTCTCCACACGGTCAACCGCCTCCTTGCGCAGGTGGACCTCCTCGCGCACGCGGGCGGTTTTGCCGACGACGGCTTCTTCGCCCGTCTCGGCCATCTCAATCACCTGGTCCGTGAAGGCATTGCCATCAACAGCTCGACCATCGGCAATCGGCTGACGGTCAATGATGACCTTCTCATCATGCAGGGTGACCTGCTCCTCAACCGGCGTCTCAACAACGAAGCGGCGCACACGGGTCGTGCCGTGGTTGACGAGCTTCTTGCCGACAACCAGTTGCTCCTCGGCAAGCTGAAGGCTCTCACCAATCGCCGGTGTTGCTATACCTCGGTCCGCCAATCCTCTCGCTATACCTGTGGTGGCGGCCGCCGCGCCGGCTGTTGATGTGGGAGCAACCGCCGCGCTGCCGTAGGTCGAGGCGCGCTCATCGATATCGATCGGATTGTGCCGCTCAAGGATCTCGCTGACCGCCGTAACGTGTTCATCAGGAGCCGAAACTGAGACAACCGTAGATCCAGCTTCCAGGCTGCGGTCATACACGGCTGTATCGTGGTCAGTCTCGCCACCAAACAGTCGCGATAAAAAGCCCGGCGCCTTGGGCGCAGAGGTGCCGGTGGTGCTGGCGACGTAGCCGCTATGCGAGTGCGTGGAAATGGCACCGGCGGGGACGCCCGCGGCAGTCAGGTCATGCACTGCTGCCTCGGCATGCTCGGCAGAGTCAAAGATAGCAACGATGGTCTCTTCAGCCATTGAACGGTTCCTCATTGTGAGCAGTTTAAGTAACGTGTAAATTAAGCCTCTATGGGCAGACGCGTGTGGTGACCAGTTGGTGACGGCGAAGCATCACGGCCCACTTGTGGTGTTCAACGTACTGCCCTCGACGCATATGGATCTCGTCCTTGAGAACCACGCGACGCTAGGTCACGAGGGTGAGCTAGCGTCGCGCGAACATCAGAACTTTCTAGCTAAGTCGATGCCAACTGCCTTAGGGCTATGTCGTTTGAACCGGGAGCAGGTGACCTGGTTCCTTCGTGCACACTGAATTTTGTTGTTACACTCAATTGGCAAGAAGAACCTTCTGCTCTCCTTTCACTGAGGCGTTCCAGCTAGTGACGACCGGTGGAGGCCAGCCATCCATAGAGAAGAGAGATCAATGGTGTCGCCATCAGTGTCCATAGGGCCCAATTTCCTAAAAAGCGTCTCTGCTCTAGCAGCCGTCGGTTCTCGGTTATGCACCGCTCGAGGTTCAACACATGAGATTTACGCAAGTCCCTGAGCGACTCCTGTCCAGGACATCCCTCCACAACCTGGGAGGGCGGCGCGCCAGAAATGTTGAAGCTCGGAGACCTGACCGAAAACAGCACAAGGGTTGAAGCTAGGCTGAAACCGGCCAACCCCGACAGAGACGCGACCGATACAGATATCGTGTCCCTTGGCACTGCGATGGCAATGGCAGCTATAAGGGCAGAAAGGGTCGACAAGACAACAGCTGTTGTAAGCATCATGACCGCCCGAGCGTCTTGTGCCTTGGCAAGGTTGGACTGTTCGTCAATCTGCCGCTCAGCGCGTGCGACGATCCAGTCGTGCGCTTCCTCCTCAAGATTCGAGATATCAGCCGAAGTAAACTGCATTTTACACCAAGGCGTCGGGCTTGAGGTACAGCTCGCTTGCACAATCGGTCGGATAGAAAGCGAGCTTGAAAGTCTTGTTTAGAGTGTTGAGGTCAGTCCAATCCGTGCTCCGCCCCCTGCTATAGGTAGCGGTGCCGCGCCTCATCTCACTTTCCCTTAATCTTCCGTCAGAGCGTTCGGTTCCTGGCCACCTTAATGGCAGCCCCCGCGTGCCACTGGCTCTTGAACTCGGTCCTCCGCTAAACATTGCCTTCTTAACTTTCAGGTAATCCGTCAAGTTTGTAGGTCGAGCAACGGGCGCTGAGCGTGAAGGGCTACTCGATTAGCCGCCGGTGAAAGTTCTTATTTTCAAGCATCGGTCTGTTCGCTACTCGGTTGAGCTTGGAATGAACCTCATCGCGAGTTTGATCACCTCGTTGATGGAGAACGGCTTGCGCATGAACGCGACGTGGCCCGAACAACGTTCAGCGACATTGTCCTCGGGCATAGAGCTCATCATCACCACTGGGATCCTCTTGAGCTCAGGATGTCCTTCAATGACCCGCAACATCATGCTGCCGTCCATTACCGGCATCATGTAGTCGAGAAACACCAGATCAAACTGCTCCTTGGTCAGCAGCTCCAGGCCTTGCCGCCCATTTGGCGCCTTCAGCACACGGTGTCCTTCATCGGTAAGGATCGCCTCGATCAGGTCGGCAACGCCGTATTCATCGTCGACGACGAGCACAATTCCCATGGCTAGCGCCTGCGTCCAGTTCGTGCCGGCCCGGAATTGCGTTCGCGCTGCGCGACTATGGGAACCCCGAGCATGATAGCCTGAGCACTTTCTGAGTTGGGCCGGATAATGAGGCCCTGGCTGCTTGTCTCATACTCATGGAGCGATTGATCGAATTGGCTATCCCTGACTTTCAAGATTGAGATGAGACGATGAAGCTGCGATCCGGCTTCCACGAACCGCATCAAGATCAGGTTCTCAGCCAGACTGGATAGATCGCCGATAGATGTCCTGATACTCGGTCCCATGATGTCCGGAACCTCGAGTGTATAAACCGTCGTCACCCCGAGAATGCGCATCTCGTTCATCAGCGCAGTCAGGAACATGCCGATCCGATCGCTGCCACTGCCCGCAGCAGCACTCTGGAACGCGCCAAGGCCATCGATAAAGAGTCGCTTGACCTTGCGCCGCTTCACCGCCTGCAACAGGCGCTCTCCGTAGGCATCCAGCAAATCGTCGGTTGGGGGCTGCCAGAGGACCTCTACAACGGCGCTGTCGATGAGGTTCCGCAAAGCAGGACAAACTCCGGCTGCTTTGGCGTCGATCCTCTTCGGGGTTTCGTAAAAGCCGAACAGGAGGCCGGGCGTGGTGTCAGTACAGGCTGCAAGAAATTCGAGCCCAAGCGTCGTCTTTCCCGTGCCGGAGGGCCCCATGACCATGGTCGTCGAAGCTTCAGGCAGACCACCCCCCAGCATCGTATCGAGTTGCTCAAGTCCGCTCACAACCCTTCCGTCACCGTCGCCACCTTGGTCCGGTCGTGATGGCCGCGATAGGAGTGCCTCGATCCGAGGATGTACAACAACGCCCCCGCTGGTGATCTTGTAGGCGTGCCGGCCCCGCAAGAAACCGCTGCCACGGAACTTTACAACTTGGAGCGAGCTTTCGGCTGCCCAGCCTGCCAGCTCATCCGCTAGCTCAACAATACCATCGACCATCGTGTGCTCAGGCTCGATGACGTCGCTACGTGAACTCGTGAGGATGAAGACTGTGCATCCAGCCGCGATAGCCACGGCCTGTAGGTCATGAATGAATTCGTTAAAGGCTTGCTCGTCGGGTGCCAGGCGTCGTGCCGTAACGAGGCCATCAATGACCAACACAGATGCCCGGCGAGACGTGACCTCCTTTCGAAGAAGAGAGACAAAGCCTCGCAAGCCCGTTTCATGAAGCGCTGCTAGGCCATTTAGGTAGGACAACTGGTCTGGGATCTTCGATGCGTCGAAGAACTTCATCACACTCAGATGCTGCATCATCCTGGCGTGGTATTCAGCCAGCAAAGTAACAAAGACCGCCCGGTTTGCATGAGCGACATGGTTGAAGCAGATCTGGTTACCGAGGGTGGTCTTGCCCGTGCCAGGTGGTCCTTGGATGATGTAAAGGCCTCCTTTGAGGAAGCCTCCCCCGAGGATGACGTCTAGGCCTGGAACACCGCTTTGCACTCTCTCTAAAACGGCGACACCTACGTCAGTCATGGCTTGTCCTTCGAGTACTTTGGAAGAACAACCTCAAAGACGGTGCCTCCTCCCTCTGCATCGGTGACGGAGATGACACCCTCCATTGCCTCAACAATCTGGCCGACGACCCAAAGTCCGACGCCAAATCCGGTCTGTCGTTCGTCCGCTCCAATGGCTCGTTCAAATTGGCCAAAGATGCGTTCCTTGTTCTGAGGCGAGATGCCAGGTCCGTGGTCTCTGATCCTGATGACAACGCTAGAACCACCCGCTGGGTCCTCGACCGACACGAGCACTGGGCTTTTGCCTCCATATTTGATGGCATTCGAGACGAGGTTGTCGATGACCTGCTCCAAGGCCAAGCGATCCCAAGATCCGGGAATGCTCTGTGGGGCGTCGACTTCAAGCAGGGTTCCCGCGTGACGGGCCGTTTCGCCAAAGGTCTCTGCAACTAGCCGAATGATCTCCCCGAGATTACATGGTGCTGGCGCTAGCTTGAAGTTACCGCTCGTAATTCTGGAGACATCAAGCAGAGTGGCCGCCCTCCGCAAGTAGTTCTGCATGCTTTGATGGATCCGTGTCAGTCTTTCTTCGACTTGGGCGGAGGAATACTTCCCAGCCTTAACGCCTTTGAGCAGGAGCTCGATCTGTCCTACGATAGGTGTCATAGGATTTCTGAGTTCATGAGCCGCAACGGCGATAAAGCTGTCTCGTGCCGCAACAGCAGCGAGCAACTCGGTCAACCGCAACTCGTCCGAGACGCTTGCGGGAAGCACAATTCGGTCCGGTGAATGCGCGTCCGAGATTGTCATCAGAAGGCTAGCTCTTACCTGCCATGTCACCTGAAGTGACACGATACTTGGTGCTACACAAGCAGGGCCGACCATGGTGACTTCTGCGCAGCTTAGAGCCGCTCGGGCCTATCTCGATTGGACAATCGATCGAGCCGCCGTCGCCTCGGGTCTCAACCGGCGCACCATCATTCGGTTAGAGCGCGGAGGGCGTTATGTTGAAGCTAAGCCGCCCAGCCTGGCAACGCTTGTTGCCGTCTATCGACAGCAACACCTCATTCTACGTGGTGCCGGTCTAGCGGTGGCGGTTTCAGACGCTGAAGGCAACTAAGGGGCGGAAGGTATCGTGAAGCGCCGTCTTTCGTTCGTCGGTTACAGAAAGAAGGCCGCCGTCTTCGGGTTGGTCGCCTCGACCAGGATACCTTCGCGAAAGGCCCGCCGTGGCCCGACCGCCGCAGTCATGGTCTCGCCGGCAAGGGCGGCTGCAGTCTCCCGGCGGGCCGACAGGAACGTCCGGGCACCCATCCACACCAGATAGGCAGCGCCGATTAGCGTCAGGGCAGTAAACAGCTTGGCGCTCGCGAGCACGATGGCAGACACCCCCAGGCTGCCGGCCAGCACGTGCACTATGCCGCCGAGCCCGGTACCGGAGGTTGACGCCATACCCTCGGCGCGACCACCGGCAAGTGTACGCGCAGCAACGTAGAAGATGCCGGGTCCGGGCGTGATGGCCAGCAGGAAGGCGGCGACGACGAACAGGGCGAGTTGGGATGGGTCTGGCATAAGCCAAGCTAGATGCGGATGGTAAACTGCGTCGAGTTGCTGATTTGACAGCGTGGCTGGCGCCACGATGAGCCGCATCCTGTCACCAACACGCCGGGGCGGCGTTCGCCGGTCAGCCGTCGACCAAGCCCGCCCGCCACAGGCGGTCCAGGACTTCGGTCCGGACCGGCGCAGCCGCCAGGATTGGCACCTCCTGCGCCAGCCGGCTGCCGCGATGTCGGCGTCACCGACCTGGTCGACCAGGACATGCCGGCGCGGGCAGGTTGATCGCGCTGTTGCAAAGCCTGCGACCGTATCCGGCCGGCCAGCCTCTCGGCGCCGGTCGCCGCCGGCAGGGGAGAGGTGCCGCTGATCGTGCTCCGTTTCCGGTACCAGTGCGGCAGCAAAGAAATCACACCGATTGTCTTGGCTGGCCGCGCCCACCACCGGACGGCCGAAGCGCCGCCGGACTGATCAGCCAGTTGCCCAGCGCGGGAAGCGGTGACAATATTCGGGCACCGGCCGCGCTACTAACGCGACCCGGTCTCCGGCTAAGCCGGAAGCTGAAGCTCCCCCAAGAGCGACTGTGGCGCCCGGTCGTTGGCCATGCCGACGACCGGGAACCGGCTCGCGATGGCCGGCCAGACGATGCTGCATGAAACTTTCGGGGCAAAGAACCGATATCGCGGCAAAGCCACGACTACGGAATCGCCTATGGTTTTCGAGCCTCGATGGGACGAGCTAAGTCGAACTAAAACACAAAGACGCGCGGCAGGACTTGGGGGGAATGCGCCGGCCGATGAAAGTGCCTAGATCGAGCGCGGTGGTATCGCCCTCGCGTACGAGATGCGGGCACGCGGTTTGACCATTCAGCAAATCGTCACGCTGTTGAACGCGCGAAAGGTTCCGCGCCGGGACGGCAAGCCCTGGACAAAAGACTCGGTGACGACAGCTGTGCAGCGCGGTCAGAGGTCAACCGACCAAGCCGGAACGCCATAGGGCCGCCTCGATGTCGGTAGCGTCCAGGCCGGCCGCCGGCTGCCGTCGCCAGAAAGCGGCGAAGGCTGGAGCTGCCGCTCCAGATCAGGTCTGGATTGAGTGGTGGCTGATCAGGTCGTTGAAGCTGAGCCCCGGCGTGTTGGTCAGCTGCACGAACTGGACGCCGCTGCCCGTCCCGTTGTGGGCGATGGCAATGTAGGTATTCCTGCCGACGTCTGCGGTAAGCCTTGCTCGCCGTGGTGCTTGCGCCTCACTGGTCGTTGGTGCGCGTCTCCTGGTGGAAGTGAATCCCATGTCGGCGCGCAGCTGCAGACCCGTGTGCGCCGAGACGCCTAGCCGCCACGACCGGGTCGATGCGGCGGCCCCCGAGATACACGCGGACGGGGTTGTGCTGGTCTATAGAGGCTAGTCCGCCGCCCGAGTACCGGCGCTCGGACCGGCGGCGCCAATGGGCCACGATGGCTCCAGCCGACCCCTCCGAGTCCTGCCGCGGACCAGCACGACGACCTCGGTTTCCTGAAGCAGCGGTAGCTCCGCTGCCCTCGGCGCGGCCTCGAGTTCCGGCCCCGCCAGCATGGAGGTCTGCGCGCTGACGCCGAAGCCCGAGCGCAGGGCAACGACCAGAGACAGCAGGCTCTCGCTGCTGAAGGCGATGCGCCACTGGCGGTCGGCGGCGTTCAGCGCGGCGATCGCCGCCGAGCGGGTGATGCTGTCGCCGGAGAACACCACCAGCTACACCGGCTCGGCGGCCTGCTGTTGAAGTCGAGTCGGATCGAGCCGGGGCTTAGAAGGTAGCAGCCAACTCTCAGCCCAAGCCCGCTTTAACAATTTATGCTCTCCCCCCACCCTTACGCGACCGGTCCGATGCGGGGCGCCATTTCCTCTGCGTCGAGAAAACTATCAATGACGGCTTGAGCCTCTCGAACTGCAGTCCGGAAGGCGCTGCTCTGTCGTGTGCGCCGGACATGGCCCGTCGCGATGACCTGCTCATTCCTTGATGCAGTCCAGAAACGCTCCGTCTCAATCTCGCCCGACACCGTGTAAAGCAAATCACGATAGATGAACGTCTGATCCGGCATCCGGCCGCTCCTGCACAACCTACGGTCGACAGCAATCTCCAGCGTCGCTAGCTAGCAAGTCGATATCGGATTAGGTAAGCGACTGCTTAGACGGCAGTCAAGATCACCAGAACATCGCCCAACCTCGCCTCGGTAAGACCCATCGCGCGGCTGCTTTCCAGGTCGACTATGCTGCTGCCCCTGGCGTTGGAAGCGCGGAGCTGGGCGCCCGGAGGTCTCAAACCAGCAGGCGAGATTGGAACGGAGCGTCTCTGGGTTGCATCGATGAATGTGCAGGTCGTTGCGACGGGCCATGTCCAACGCACACGACAAAGCAGCGCATTTCGGACCGCAGTCTGAGAGGCGCACTTGCCCTTCGATAAGTTTCTCAACGTAGAGGACCGGGCGGCTCAACTCGGATCAATCGAACTTATGACGCCCCGCGAGGGCTCCGTGGCGCCCACGCCCGGTACCTTGAAGCCAGAAGACATATTCGTATTGGGCCGATGTTCGTGTCCACGCTCGCCCTGTTCTAGGTTTATTTTAGTGGGTCATGTCCCCAGTTCATAAGTGACTTGCGCCAGCGGGTGTCAGTGACGTCGCCATGAGGCCGTTGCTTGATGTGACGGTGTACGTAGCCAATGACCTTGCGCATCGCCGCGAAATCGTCGTCTGACAGATCGGTGGCCTTAGTCGCCTGCAACGACAGGATGCGGCGGCCCATTTTGTGGCCGACCGCCTCGTGTTCCTCGGATCCAGTCACCTTTCCTCCCTCATCAGTCATGCCAACAGCTTGGCTCTCGTCCGTTTTCAGCCATGAGCTCAACGCTGCTGAGGTCATGTTCACGACTGACTTGAACTCGTGCGCAATGTCCCGCCGTTCGTCTTTGTCCAGTTTAGCCATGGGTCTGCAGCGCCCTCTTGAGTTCCGCTTTCTTCATCTTCGAGCGGCCGGGGATCCCCCTGCGCGCCGCCTGCTCCAGCAGATCCGCCCGGGTGGAAGCGTGACCGGTCTCGCGGTCCCCAGCAGTCCTGGCGGCGATGTCGCCCGGTTGAGCCGAAAACTGTCTGCCTTTCGCCGTATCCGACCGTTTCTTTTCGGTAGTACGCTTGTAGTCGGCGTCGCTCAGGTGCGCGCGCGCCTTTTTTGGTAGGTAGCGCTCACCGGTCTTGCCGCTCTCGGCACCCGACTTCGTTCCCCACTCTTCGCGTGTCCACTGCGCCAGGTGGTTGTCAGGCGTCTGGGCGCCCTCATAGCCACCGCCTTCCTTCTTGTATTCCTGGGTCGCCAGCTGCGCCTTGCGCGCGGACCATTGTCCTGGCCTGCCACCCTTGTCGCCCTCGGTGACGTCAGTCTTGACCTTGTCCCAGAGCTTCGGGTCGGTCTTCTTTGCTATGTTCGCCATGACTGCCTCCCGGGCATCAAACGTAAAGCTTCCCCTGTGGTTCAGGCAGCTACTATGGCCTCCATCGTCAACTGGACCTCCTGTGATCCTCCCGAGCCGCACGGTTCAGACCGCTGCCAGCGGACCGAGAGGATCCGGCATATAGCCGTACTACGGCCGGCTAAGCCGGCGGAGACATGATGAGTTTGCGAACGTGATCCGGCCGCCAGCGCGCGCGTAGCTGCGTCCGGATGCCTCGCTGGTTCAGCACGTCGGCGATCTGCTTGTTGCTCAGGCCTTGGGCGCACAGATCCAGCAGCAGCGGCCGCATCTTCGCGTGCCACGCCAGCGACCGGCGGCGGGCTGTCTCGCCGCCAGGATGTGAGAGACCTTCAGGAGCAGCCACGGTCGATAGGTCGTCCTGGCCTTCAGGGGTGTTAGAAGGCCAAGATGTTGCAGATCCCGTGTTCATAGGAGGGCGAGGGTGGCCAATAGCGGAACAGCTCATGCCTTTACACCTCATCACCAAGTAGGCGCAGCTGACCGGCTCCGTGCCGGCTCGGCCAGTAGATGGTACGACGAGCGGCACTGGCCAGAAACACTCAACCTGCCCCTCGTCCCCGCGCAAAGCCAGGAACACGACGCGCTCGACACCAGCGGCCGCTGACGCCTCCAGCGCGAAGCGGAAAACAAGGCCTTCGGCCTTCTCTTCACCAAGGGCCAGGGTCAGCTGCCGAGCCTCGACGGCTTGGCGGTGGAGGGTGCGGGCGGTTGGCTCGTCCACGACGATCGCGCTCAGACCTGGACGACAACGGGGCACTGTGTCGAGCTATTGCACGGCAACACCCGGATCAAGCCGGAGTAATAGGGCAGGGCGCAGTCGAGTTGAGGCGCCCGACACTCATGCCTTGCCTTTCGTCGCCCACCTGCCGCCAGTAGAGCACTGCCGCCTCAGCACAGCAGAACAGCCAGGCATGCGGCCCGAGCTGATCGCCGTTCTGCTAATATATAAGCAGCCGGGGCGGTGACCGCGAAACCCACCAACATGATCAGCGTGCCCCAGTTTTTTCCCCTGCCGACACCTGCGCTCGGGTTGCTCTCGCAGTGCTTAAGCGCGCCGCCTCGGCTCTTGCCAGGCTGTTATCCAAATGAGCCTCATCGTCCTTTCAGGCCGTCTCCTGCATGATTGGCGCGCGCTGCGTCCAGCATGGCCCCTATTTTGTCGGAAATAGCATCAAAAGAGAACGGCTTGCCGATCACGTCCATGCCCTCAGCGAGCTGGTCTCGCAGCACACTGCCGGCATAGCCCGTAATAAACAGCGCCGGCAAGCTCGGCCAACGTTCGCGCGCGGCGTCCGCCACCTGCCGTCCGTTCATGCCGCCGGGCAGCCCCACGTCGGTCACGAGCAGGTCCACGTGCCGGCCTGACCGCAACACGCGCAGGGCGGCAGGACCGTCGGCCACCTCCAGCACCGCATAGCCCAAATCGCGCAGGTGCTCCGCCACCACGGCGCGCACCTCGTCTTCGTCCTCGACCAACAACACCGTTTCGACCACGGTAACTCTCGGCGGCTCCGCCACCTGTGCTGATGCGTCGATCGCAGAGTGCTTACACTCCTGTCGTGGCAGGAGCACGCGTAAGGTGGTGCCCTGGTTCGGGGTGCTGTCGAGCTGCACGACCCCACCAGACTGGCGCACAAAGCCGTAGAGTTGAGACAGGCCCAGCCCAGTCCCTCGCCCGAAAGGCTTGGTGGTGAAGAATGGCTCAAAGGCGCGCGCCCGTGCCGTCGGGTCCATTCCCGTGCCGGTGTCAGCGACCGCGATCTCGACGAAGTCGCCCGGCGCCACTCCTTCCTGGTCGGCTATGCCCGCGTCTGGCAAGCGAACGTGCCGGGTCGAAACGGTCAGCCGCCCGCCGTCCGGCATTGCGTCGCGGGCGTTGATAGCCAGGTTCAGCAGGACGCTCTCAAGCTGGTTTGGATCGCAAAGCACAGGCCAGACACCGTCGTACATCTGCAATTCGACCGTGACCGCTGGCCCAACTGTTTGGCGCAGCAGCTCCTCCATGCCTCGTATCAGCGTGTTGGCCACGACCGGCTTGGGCTGTAGCGCTTGCCGCCGTGCGAAGGCGAGCAGGCGGTTGGTCAAGGCCGCGGCGCGTGCCACCGTGGCTCGCGCGCCGTCCACGAAGCGGGCCACCTCCTCCGCACGGCCCTGCTCTACCCGACGCTGCATCATCTCTAGGCTGCTCCCGATGGCTTGCAGCATGTTGTTGAAGTCGTGCGCGATGCCGCCGGTGAGCTGGCCCACAGCCTCCATCTTCTGCGACTGGCGCAGTGCTTCCTCCGCCTTGTGCAACTCGGCGGTTCGCTCGTCCATGATCTCAGAGATTGCGTGCCTGCGTTCGCGCTCGGCGTGCAGCGCGTTCGCAGCGTCCTGTCGCTCGAGTACGGACGCGGTAACGTCCTCTACCGTGTGCAGGATGTAACTGATCGCACCGTGCAGGCCAGGCACAGGCGTATTAAGCGGCTGCCACCAGCGCTCTTCGAACGTGCCGTCGGGGCGCCGTATGTCGTAGCGCTGGAGCGTCATGCGGTGCACCGCGCCCGTCCCCACGACGCGAGCGAGGGAGGCTCGCAGGTTACCCGTGCCGCTAGAGGAGCTGTCAGCAGGATTGTCCGGGAAGACGTCGAAGAGCCGCTTGCCAATCACGTCCTCGCGCCTAGTCATGGTGGCGCGGCAGCGCTCCTCGCTTACCGCAACCATGACGTGGTTGGGGTCGGCGGTGACCACGACGTATATGAAGGGCAGGGCCTCGAACAGCCGCAGGAAGTCAATAGGATGCTCGGCTTGCGTGACTGGGCGCGATCCCGTATCGTCATTCGGAGTTCCTGAGGCGCAACCCTCGGCTGCGCGGCTTGGCCGCGGCGGGCGCTGCGTCACGCCGGTGCCTCAATGGCGTTGGCCGGGCCTCGTGCACTCCGGCTCGCGTGTTCGATTAACTTCCTCCCGTCTGGCCGCGGCGCGCTGTTGGAGTCCACATGCCGGCAAAGCGTTTGGCGCGTGATGCCC
The DNA here is from genome assembly GCF_005844085.1 of Lichenicoccus roseus. Lineage (GTDB taxonomy): Bacteria > Pseudomonadota > Alphaproteobacteria > Acetobacterales > Acetobacteraceae > Lichenicoccus > Lichenicoccus roseus. Next base: position 1,201 of record NZ_VCDI01000016.1, on the reverse strand, counting down.
AGCTCGGCGCAGAGCTCCCCGACCTTGGCGGCGGGTTGGCTCATGGCCGCCTGTGAGAGGCGCAGTCTGACTGTTGTCATCTTGAAAGGCCGTCCACCATTGCTCCCCGGACGCGCGCTGACGCGAGCCTGGAATCGGTGCGTTCCACGTTCCGCTCGCGCTCGAACTCGGCAAGTGCCGCGAAGATGCCGAACACCATGCGGCCGATCGGCGTCGTGGTGTCGAGGTTGGCGCCCTGGCCGGCGATGACCTTCAGGCCCACGCCCGGGCCAGTCAGATCGTGGACGAGGTTGACCAGGTGGCTTAGGTCGCGGTCGGGGCGGTCCAGCTTCCAAGTGACGGGCGTTTCGCCTTCTCGCAGAGCGTTAAGGCACGCCTCTACGCAGGGGAGATCGTCGCGCTTGCCCGCAGCGTGGTCGTCGTAGAGGCGCTCCGGCTCTATACCAGTCGCAAGCAGGCCAACACGTTGCAGGTCGAGCGCCTGGATCTCGTCCGCCTTACTTACGCGCATGTAGCTGACCCTGCACGGGGTTTCTGCTCCATAAACATCCGAATACGTGACGGTGCTGGATGGGGCTGCCAGCCGCTTCAAGCGCTGTCACCTAAGTAGTCACATTGTCTATACTCCGTCCGTCGCCATCCGCGCCTCCCCATCACGAGGAGCGAATCACAGACCGCGGCTGTTGGAAATCCCGCTAATGGGTCCGGACCCTAGTGCATGAGGCTGCGGCCGCCGCCGCTGCCCCGCAGCGTTTCCGGCACGAACAGCAGGTCGACATAGAGATAGCCGCGGATCGTCCAGCCCCAGAGGCCCCCGACGATCTCGGTCGCGCCGGGCGCCGTCAGTGTAACGGCAAGAGGCGTCCGCCGATCGGCGTGGCCGACCCGTTCATCGTTCAGACGGGCCAGGGGAACGCCAATCGCCGCCGCGATCTCTGGCTTGGGCGCCTCCACCAGCACGATCGTCGGGACCCTGGACCACTCCCTTACCAAGGGAGTGGCCTACCTCATACTTTAAATATGATAAAGGACGTTATCTTGCACTGGCACTCGACCCTGTCTCGCCTCGGCCCGCCGGCTTGAGTCCCAATTAGTCCAGTTTGTGGGACGGACCGCGAAGCGTGCTAGAGCACGATCTGACCGATCCGACTCGAAAGCTCTTGCCCGACGCGGCGCGAGTTTGATTCACCATGCTGGCTGG
>NZ_VCDI01000015.1 GCF_005844085.1 Lichenicoccus roseus | reverse complement strand
CCAGCCTGCATGGTGAATCACATCGCGGCCGCGTCGGGAATCCCTAACGATTCAAGTTGGACGGTTTCCGCTCTAGCGCGTGCTGCGGCTATGAAACTTCGGCTAACTCCTTTTGCGGGGCTGGCGCTGACGGTCGGCGCGGCGGAGCTGGCGGCGGCAAAGGATCGTCCGGCGTGTCGCTCCGGTCGTCGTCCTTCCCCTTCCTCCACCATCCGCGTTGGCTTTCCCATTCCCTCGTCCATGCCCTGCTGCGATGAATGCCTGTGCTGGCCGGGATGAGCCAGCATAGCGGCAGGATCAGCGCGACGGCCCCGGCAGGCGCGGGAATGGCGACAGCGAGGGAGACGGTTTCAAACAGGGCCAGTGACGCGACCAACAGGCCGAAAAAGCCGCATGTCGCGTGATAGACGGCGAGGCGCGTCGGGCATGTCCCGCGCCACAGCCTGCGCCCGTCCTCGATGAAGTCCCACGCCGTCAAAACGGTATGTCGCCGCCCATGTCGGAGTCGCCCTTGCCGCCCGTCAGAGACGGCATTTTGCCCCTCTGCTTCCGCTTTGGCGGGTTCGGCTCCGGCCTGTCCCAGGGCTCCACCAGCTCGTCCTCGTTGACTCCCGCGACGATCATCGCCAGGCCGTGGCCTATGGCCTCGATCAGCACGGCATCAGGCTTTATGCCGTGCGCCTCCGCGATCTCCGGGACGATCCGCGCTTGATCTTCGGTCAGCTCGACGGTGAAGCTTTGGGCGGCCATGTCATGATCCTGCCACGGGGGAAAAGTCTATGCACTGCTGGTTCTGCGAAAGCCCACTCCGGTCGGCCGGTCCTGGCGAAATCTACTGTCCGCTTGCGGATTGCCCCGCCTGCAAGGATTTAGCGCCGGCTTACGCGCTGCTCAATGCCCCGGAAACGGAGCGTTGGCGGCGGATGCGCGAGGCCGGCCTGACCTACACGAGCCATCGGGCATAGGCGCGCACGTCGATCATCGGCACCGTCGCGCTGTCCTGAAGCCTCGCGATCAACTCCAGCAGGAACGCGGTTGCGGCCTTGTCCTGCGGCGCGGCCGTATGGAAACCGGTTGCGTCGTAGTTGAACACGCCATGGGCTGCAACGCAGCCGAGATCGAGGCGGCCTTGCGTGTCGCCTGCCGCCAGAGCTTTCGCCAGCGGATCGCCAAGCGGCGGGGTCCAGTCGCTCTCGAAGGTCAGCAGGCCGCCGAGAATGTGAGGCAACGGCTTCGGCGGAAAAGTGCCGCCTGCATGTGGGATCGGCAGGCTGGTCCGGTGCAGCTTCCTGACACTGGCAACTTTCTTCTGCGCATAGTCCACCTGGTCGGCGTTGATGGCCTGCTTCGCCTCGAACGCGGCATAGACGCTCTCTGCCGGGATGATCTTCTGCCCCTCGAAGTGAAAGATGAACGGCGAATATTGCCGGTCGAACACAACCACGTCGATCTGGTCGCTGAATGCGCCATTGCTGTCGACGACATGCGCCGATGCTGCCTCGTAGCGCTGCGGCAGGTAATTTTGCAGGAGTTCGAGCCAGACTGACTCGCTCGCGTCGCCTTTGGTGCCGGGATGGCCAAAGGACTGCCGGGCCGTCTTCAGGCGCAGCTCGATATTGTCGTGCAGGCCGCCGAGCAGCCGTGGCAGGGACCAGCTCATACGACGATCTCGCTCCAGTCCTTGGCGGCGAGCGCGCGGACCGCTGCGTTCCGGATCGTCGTCTTTTCGGCCGCGGTGAGATCGTCGGAAATGATGTTGTTGGTGTTGGCCGGGTCCATTACCCGCGCAGCCAGAAAGCTGTTGCGCAGATACTCGAAAACCTTCCAGACATTCTGCGACAGAGAACCCCGAGCATTGAACAGGGCGTCCAGCACGGTTAGCTCCAGATAGAAGGATGGAAAATCGAGGCCCTTCTGATTACGCCAGAGCTTGATCGCCCTGATCTCCTGGGTGCGCCCGCTCTGCGATATGCGGCTGATATGGGTCGCGACATTGGTTTTCGTCCAGGTGTCGGCCCGCCGCCTAAACAGGCTGTGGTCCTGGCTGTAGCCGTCCTGCCGGCGCGCCGGCACAAGGTCGACGCTATAGCCGTTCACCTGAACATTGATCGAGACATTCTGCGCCTTGGGTTGATAGCCGGCCTCCGTCATTTTGCGCAGCAGCTTGTTGTAAATTTCTTTCAGGCTGTCGGGCGTGTTTTGGGTCAGCGAGATAAACAGGTCGATGTCGGTGCCGCTGTGATTGGCGGTGCCTTTGGCGAAGGAGCCGCTTGGCGAGATGCTTGACAGGTAGCCGGCAGCCCATTGCTGGATGATCGGCTGAATGACCGATTGCACGGCGCGGACGGGGGAATAAGGCCCGGTGTCTACGGCCTGGCGGGCCAGTATGCCTTTCAGGTAATCATCAGCGCTCATTGCCCCTTCCGTCTTCTGCGCGGTTCACAAAAGCGCCGGCTGCTGCGGCTGGGCCTTCTGCTCGGGGCGAACAGGCAGGGCCTCGATCTCCGCGCCGGATGCCTGCTCCGCCACCCGCAAATCGTAGGCCGATTGCAGGTTCAGCCAGAATTCGGCGGACATGCCAAACCAGTGGCCGAGGCGCAAAGCTGTGTCGCCCGTGATCGCCCGCTTGCCGTTGATGATCTGCGAGACCCGGTTCGCCGGAACCTTGATCTGCCGCGCCAGCTCGGTCGGCGAGACGCCGAGTTCGGCCAGCTCGTCGGCGAGGATTTCGCCGGGATGGATTGCCGGTCTGGTCATGGGGCCTCCTTCTTCAATGGTAATCGACAATCTCGACATTGGACGGCCCGGCAGCACCCTCAGGCCACTCAAAACAGACCCGCCACTGATCGTTGACCCGGATGCTGTATTGCCCAGCGCGGTCGCCCCGCAAGGTTTCCAGCCGGTTGCTCGGCAAGGCCCGCAAATCGGTCAGGCTGGTCGCGGCGGCCAGCATTTCCAGCCGCTTGTGTGCCTGCCGGTCGAACCCAGAAAACGCCGCGACGCGCCCGCCAGCCGCGAACTGCGTCGTCCGCTTGTCCTTAAAACCCAATATCACAAGCTAGCATAGCTGAATTGACGCGTGACGTCAACCGTCCAACCCTTTTCCCGCCAGCCTCTTTCTTCCTTGAACCATGTTCCTTGTTCGGCCTGAAAAGCCCTGTTCTTCGTCCCGGCCCTGCGATTTCACACATTGACGGGCGGGCGGCCGGGTCAAGGATGCCCGCAGGGCACCGCTTTAGCGGCGCGCAGCGTCCTTGATGCGGACGACTGAACGGCGCGACACTTGGTGCTGGCTGAGGGCGCTTCCTTCCTTTCCGCCCGCCTTGGCGGGCCTCTGTTATGAGTATCGGCCTACGGCCGATCCACTTTTAGCGCCGCAGGCGCTGGCGCCTATGTGTCGGCCCTCAGGGCCGTCCGCTTTTTCTTCGCGCGAAGGATCGTCACCGGACGGCCGAGACGGCGCTGCCGGCTTGGGGAGGCGCAGCTGATTAGAGTCTGGTCTGGCTTTGCCGGACGCGCCCCCGACTTATTCACAGGCTGGCCGTGTTCAAAGATTCTTCTTAGATTCAAGGATTCAGAGCCAAATCGCCTTTCCGTCTCAATGGTTTAGAACGCCAAATGTGAGAGATTTGGGGACTCCTACGAGGTTTTTGGGGAAAAACGGCCCTTATTGTGAGACTTTTGGGGAGTTACTATGAGACATTTGGGGAATACTATAAGGTTCTTGGGGAAGCCGTCTTCTATGCCTGTGGATAAGTCCCGCCCTTTTCAACTATGAGATATTTGGGGAATTCGCCGCACCGCTCCCATGACACAGCGCGGCCGCCAACTATGAGGTTTTTGGGGAAATCCGGTCTTTGCGGCCGTCGCGCAGCAGGCGCTCAACAGACGGCAGCGGATCGGAAACATGATGCTCCACCGTGCCGGCGATGCGGGCTTTCCGGCGTATCCGTCCGGTGAACACCGCCTGCTGTGACGTCCGGAGTTAGGCGACTCTACGCACGCTTTTAGATGTGGCGTTAGAGGCAGCTGGGCGTGGTCGAGATCATCACCGGAGTTGAGCGTCGCCGTCGCTGGCGGCCATAGGACAAGGCGCGGATTCTCGCCGAGACAGAGGAGCCGGGCGCCAGCATCGCGATCGTTGCGCGCCGCCACGACATCAGTCGCGGCCTGCTCTGGCACTGGCGGCGCGCCAGGCATGGATCACAAGCGGGGCTGTCATCGGCCGAGGGCTCTGCTTTCCTGCCGGTGACGGTGGTTGACGACAGCAGGGCGGCGTCGCAGGTCCCGGTCGACCGATCGATCGAGATCATGTTGCCGGGCGGCGTCTGCGTGCGTGTCGGCCGTGGTGCGGATCTCAAGATGCTCCGGGGCGTGCTGACGGCCTTGCGGTCGTGATCCCTATCCCATCCGGCGTGCGCGTGTGGCTGGCGGCGGGACACACCGACATGCGTCGGGGCATGAACGGCCTTGCGCTCCAGGTCCAGCAGGCTCTCGAGCGCGATCCGCATGCAGGCGACCTCTCCGGGTGCCTCGGTCGTCGGGGCGATCTGGTGAAGGTCCTCTGGCACGACGGTCTCGGCATGTCGCTCTATGCCAAGCGGCTCGAGCGCGGCCGCTTCATTCGGCCAACGCCCGCAGAGGGAACTGTCGCGATCTCGGCCTCGCAGCTCGCCTACATGCTGGAAGGCATCGACTGGCGACTTCCGCAGCGCACCCGGCGGCCGGATAAGGGGTACACGCCGCGTGCGTGTCGTGCTCCACTTGCAGCGTGACCGACGCGGCGGATCCGATCCCGAACGAGCTCGAGGCGCTGCGCGCGGCCCTCCTGGCCGAGCGTGCGGCGCGCCAGGAGGCAGAGGCGCGGGCGAGCGGGCTGGATGCCATGGTCGCGCATCTCAAGCTGCTGATCGCCAAGCTGCGGCAGGAGCGGTTCGGCGCCTCCGCCGAGCGCGGCGCCAGGCTCGACCAGCTCGAACTGCAACTCGAAGAGCTCGAGGCCGCAGCCAGCGAGGATCGCGCAACGGCGGTCACGTCATCCAACGGCGATCGGCCGGAACCCGTGCACCTTCGTCCGGTACGACGTCCCCTCCCGGCGCATCTGCCGTGCGAGCGTGTCGTCATCCCCGGCCCGGTGTCCTGCCCGTGCTGACAGGGGGGACAGACGACGCTTGGCGAGGACATCACCGAGACGCTGGAGGTGGTGCCACGCTCCTGGAAGGTGGTGCAGACGGTGCGCGAGCGCCTGGTCTGCCGCGCCTGCGAGACGATCACCCAGGTCGCGGCACCGTTCCATCCGATCTCGCGCGGACTCGCCGGACCCGAATTGCTGGCGACCATCCTCGAGGCGACATTCGGCCAGCATCTGCCCCTGAACCGGCAGAGCGAGACGTTCGCCCATGAGGGGATCAACCTCGACGTCTCCACGCTGGCGGATTGGGTTGGAGCCTGCAGCACGGCTCTCGCGCCGCTCATCGAGCTGATCCGCGCCCATGTGCTCGCAGCCGAGCGCCTGCATAGCGACGACACCACCGTGCCGGTGCTGGCCAGGAGCCGGACGAGCATCGGTCGATTGTGGACCTATGTGCGCGACGACGGGCCATTCGGCAGCTCAAGCCCACCAGCAGCGATGTTCCACTACACGCCCGACCGGACGGCGGCTCATCCGCGACGGCATCTCTCCCGCTATACGGGGATCCTGCAGGCGGACGCCTATGCCGGGTTCAACGAGCTCTATCGTGAGGGGCGCGCGCCTGGGCCCATCGTCGAGGCGGCGTGCTGGGCGCATGGCAGGCGCAAGCTGTTCGTCCTCGCCAACCTGGCCAAGGCGCCGCTTGCGATCGAGGCGGTGCGGCGGATCGACGCGATCTTTGACGCCGAGCGGGGGATCCTCGGGCAACATGCCGAGCAGCGTCTGGCAGCACGGCAAGAGATGATCGTGCCGATGGTCAGCGAGCTGGAAGCCTGGATGCGCACCGAGCGCGCGCGGCTGTCGAGACACAACGATGTCGGGCGCGCGATGGACTACATGCTGAAGCGATGGACCGCATTTACGCGGTTCCTCGAGGACGGCCGGATCTGTCTCACCAACAACGCGGCGGAACGCGCGCTGCGTGGCATCGCCATCGGCCGCAAGGCGTGGCTGTTCGCGGGATCAGACCGTGGAGGCGAACGAGCCGCCGCGATCTACAGCCTGATCGTGACCGCGAGGCTCAATGACGTTGATCCGCGTGGCTGGCTTGCCGACACGCTACGCCGCATCGCCGACCACCCTGCACAGCGCCTGAACGAACTGCTGCCATGGAACTACGCGCGCACGCTCAACGCCAAGCAGTCGGCCGCCTAAACCGCTACAGGGCACTCACCGGAGGGTTACGCTGATCGCGGCGACGGCTCTGGTACACGGCATAACCGTCGTGACCCGAAACCTGCCTGACTTCGTACCGACAAACGTCGCGCTTCTGAACCCGTGGCGGGCCTCACCATCCGCCTGAAGCTGCCAGATCCGGAAGGGTTTGAACCGGTGGTCGCAGCAGCTACAAGGTGCCGCCACCGCGCTTCGGCAGCAAAGTGCTCTGCCTGCATCGTCAGAGTAACCGGTTGCTGACCGGTCTACGTGAGATCACTGGCGATATCAGGGAGCTACTACTCCAGCGCCGGACATATAGACCGGTGGCACCTCGCCTGACGGTGGATAGGCTGGAAGAGCTGCCGGGGACGGCGGGAATGTCACGCCGCGGCCGTTCAGCAGCTCTGCCAGCAGCGTCTGCACGCCTGCTTCCAGCTGCGTGTCATGCCCCGACCGGCTCTCGTCCGGCCGCTCCTCCACGAGCACATCCGGATCGACGCCGTGATTCTCCACGATCCAGTGGCTGTTCAGATCGTAGAAGGTGATTTCCGGCACCCGCACAGTGCCCCCGTCCAGCAGCTCCCAATCGGTGCGCAATCCCCGGACGCCGCCCCAGCCGCGGGTGCCGATCAGCTTGCCGAGCCCGTAGGCGCGGAAATGGTAGGCGATCACCTCGCCGTCGGACCCGGAATAGCGGTTGATCAGCATCGCCTTCGGACCAGGCAGGATCTGGTCCGGCTGGGTCTGCGGCACCCGGTCGCGCAATGTCTGCATGCTGGACAGCACCCGGCGCAGCCGTTCCAGCACGATCTGGTCGGTGTTGCCGCCGTGGTTCCAGCGGTCGTCCACCAGCAGCGCCTGCTTGTCGAGCTGGGGGTAGAACTGCCGGACGAAGTCCTGCATGCCGACATCCTGCATGTCCTGCATGTAGAGGTAGCCGATGCGGCCATCCGATAGCCGGTCGACAAGAGCGCGGTTGCTCGCGATCCAGTCACGCTTGCGGGCCTCGTCCTCGTTGGCGACAGGCATCACGGTCACGTCGCGTCGGGGGCCGTCCGGCGTATTGGCAAGCGTCAGCGTGACCGGTTCACGCTTGCCGAACAGCATCGCGTCCGGACTGTTTGGTGCACGCAGGTCGTGCCCGTCGATCGCCACGAGGATGGTCCCGGCCCGGACGTCCAGTCCCGGCCATGCCAGCGGCGCCCGTGCCTCCGCGCGAGTCGGGTCGCCCCGTGTCACCCGCGCCAGGCGGTACCGCCCGCAAGCCGGATCAAGCTCGTAGTCCACCCCCAGCTGCGGAGTGGGCGCAGTGGCCACCGTCTGCCGATCGTCGCCGCCGCCGACCGCAAGATGCGAGCTGCCCATCTCGCCCACCATCTGGCCCAGCAGGTAGTTCAGGTCCTCGCGGCTGCCGAGCAGCGGCAGCAGCTTGGCATAGTCGTCATGCACGGCGCGCCAGTCGTTGCCGTTCATGTTCGGATTGACGAATTGGTCGCGCTCGAGCCGCCATGCCGCCTCGAACATCTCGCGCCATTCCGCGCGCGGATCGCTGGGCGCCGTCATGGCCGCCGTATCGAGCGTGGCCGCATGCGGATGGCCGGCTTCGGCGTCCGCCACGATCCAGTGCCCGTTCTCCTGATACAGCAAATGCGATCCGTTCGACGACAAGGCATAGGAGTCGGGCCCGGCGACGACGAGCTCGTCCTGTCCGCGTCGAAGGTCGAACCAATGCACGGCGTTCTGCTCGCCAGGTAGCCCGCCGGCCAGAGTGTCGGGCGGCTGCGTTTCATAGACGAGCGCGTCCGCCGTCGCGTCGAGCTGGGTCATGTGATCCGGCGGTACCGGCACCGGCACCGCGCGGTCCATCAACCCTGTCGGGTCGACGCGCAGGTCGGGCATTCCGGACCTCCAGGTCGCGCCGAACGCGCCCGGACGCGGCCTTGGCTCGCCACTGGCGTCGGGCTCGAAGGGCGCCTGCGCATCGGCCGCCAACGCTGCCGCGTAAAGCCCGCCCGATTTGATCTGTTCGGCGTCGGTTTCCCGGTCGGAGCGCACCGTGATCTCGTGCCGGTCGGACACGAAGAAGAGGGTGTTCCCGTCCGCCGAGAAGGCCGGCCGGTAGTCGCTATTCTCCGGCTGGCTGACAACGGTGTCGATCCCGCGCGTGACGTCATACAGGTGCAGTGCCCGCAGGCGGGTGGTGCGGCTGGTGCTGAAGGCCAGCCAGCGCCCGTCCGGCGAGAACGCCGCATCGTGCTCGTCCGTCTCGTGCATGTAGTGGAACCGGTTGTAGGCCACCTGCCGCACCGTGCCGCTGCCGTCCGCAGGCACCAGCCACAGTCGGTGGGCACCATCATGCACCGCAAGCCATTTGCCGTCGGGAGACCAGACCGGCTCGAACAGGAAGCCGGAGTTGAACCGCGTGAGCTGGATTTCTGGCCCGCCGTCGACCGGTCGCACCGCTAATCGCTTCTCCCCATCGGCGTCCGTGGTGTAGGCGATCCGCCGTCCGTTGGGCGACCAGACCGGATTGTCCTCTTGGACTCCCGGCGTGCCGGTCAGGTCGTGCACGCTTCCCGACCCCGTCGGCACCACCATGATGTCGCCGCGGGCCGAGAAGACCACACGGGTGCCGTCCGGCGACAGGCGATAATCCACGTCATAGTCATCGTCCTCGGCGCGGATGTGGTCACCCACCGGCACGGTCCGCGCCCCGGTCAGCGCGCCGTCGTCCGGCACCAACACCGGCACCTGTTGCAGCCGCTCGGACGGCAGATCCAGCCGCCACAACCGGCCCGCCTGGCCGAAGGTGATGGCGCCTCCGCCCAGCGACGGGATGTCCACGTCGTAGTCCGTGAATCGCGTCACCTGCCGGGTCTGCCGGGTGCGGATGTCGAACACCCAGATGTTGGCGCGCCGATGCACATCGCGGTCGCTGACGAAATAGACCCGGTCCCTGGCCCACATCGGCTCTCGGCTCGAACCTTTCGAGTCGGTGATCCGGTCGAGCGTGCCGGTGCGCGGGTCGAGGATGTCGATGAACGGCGCCTCGCCGCCCTCGTAGCGCTTCCAAGCCTGGAAATCGAAGAAGGAGGGTGTGAAGGCGAAGCGGTGCCCGTCTGGGGCAAAGCTCGGGAACGCGCCTTCGTCCACCGGCAGCGGTTCCGGCTCGCCCCCCGCCAGCGGTACGGTGAACGGCCGGGTCACACCGTTCCAGCCGAACTTCCGTGCGGCGAATACAATGTTGCGCCCGTCTGGCGTCCACCCGAACACCAGCCCTCCGGCACGGCCCTGGTTGAAGGCGCCGCCGCCGGATGTGCGCGGTAGCCAGGTCAGCCGGCGCGCCTCGCCGCCCGTTGCCGGCATGACATAGACATCCTGCTGGCCGCCGCGGTCGCCGGTAAAGGCGATCCAGCGTCCGTCGGGGGAGAAATGCGGCGCAAACTCGAAGCCGTTGCCTCCGGTCAGGCGACGTGCGGTGCCGCCACTCCGGTCCACCAGCCAGAGATGGCCGCGTGCCGCGAAAGCGATCCCGTTCGAACCGGCATTGGGAAACCGTATCAGCGCCGTTCGCGGATCGACCGCTGCGGACGCGCCGCCCATGGCGACGAGCTGGAGCAGTGTCGCGCAGGCGAGCAGGCCGAGGCGGACGAAAGGGATGGGCATCGGAACACCAGGGACTATGAAAGACCGCCGATCATCCCTGTCCGGCTCGAAAGCGAAATCCGCTTCCGTCGCACACGCGGCCGCTTCGTCGCAGGCGGCTCAGGACAGGTTGCCGCCGTTCCGCCACCGCGCCCGAACGGTTTGCGCGTAGCTCGGTCCAACCTGGACCTCGGTCCCGTCGGCCAGCAGCAGGGTGATCGCCCCTTTAAGGCCAAATATCACCCGCCGCATCATGGGCCAGGACACTACCGCGGAGCGGTGCACACGCAGGAAGTCCGCCGACAGGCGCGACGGCAGCTCCGCCATGGTGATCCGCAGGATGTGGGTCCGCGTGCGGGTATGCAGCAACGCATAGTCCTTGGCGGCCTCGATCCAGACGAGTTCGTCCAGCGGCACCGCGACGTCGCCGTGCCGGTCAGGCACCTGTAAGGCAGGACGCGCCAGGATGTCGGCCGTCGTGAGCGGGTTCTCCGTCGGGCCGCGGGCGGCTGCGCGCTCGGTGCGCCGTCGGCGTGCCCGCTCCACCGCCTCGCGCAGCCGCTCCGGCCGCACCGGTTTAAGCAGGTAGTCGGTCGCCTCCACCGCGAACGCGTCGGCCGCATAGCGGTCATAGGCAGACAGGAACACGATCTCCGGGGCCGCTCCGCCGCTGGCCGGCTGCGCCCCGAGCCGTGCTGCCACTGTCAACCCACTGAGACCCGGCATCTGGATGTCTAGAATGGCCAGCTCCGGCGCCGACCCGGTGATCATCGTCAACGCCTCGTCGCCCGTTCTGGCCTCACCGACGATCTCCACGGCCGGCACCGCCGCCAGCATGGACCGCAGCCCGCGCAACGCGACCGGCTCGTCGTCGGCGATCACGACCCGAATGAGAACGGGGGTAGTCACAGGCGGCTGTTCTGGGCGGGGAGGTATAACCGTGCCCGGAACCCGCGCGTCGTCACCGACGCCTGCAGGCTCGCCTCCCTACCGAATCGCGTCCTGAGCCGCTCCGAAACGTTGCGGAGCCCAAGCCCGGACCCTGGCTGCGCCGACCTGCCTTCCGGAACTCTGTCCGTCGTCGTCGATTGATCCGCAGTCTCGTTTTCCACTTCGAGTACAAGCTGCTCCCCGGCCCGGAAGGCCCGGATCCAGATGGTTGTCGCCTGCGGCGACGGCGACACGGCGTGCTTGATAGCGTTTTCCACCAGAGGCTGCAGAATCAGCGCCGGAACGGAAACTGTATCCAGCCCGTCCTCCACCGCGTAGTGCACGCGCAACCGTTCTCCAAGCCGCACCGCCTCGATGTCGAGATAGGCTTCGACGGTCCCTAGCTCGCCAGGCAAGGACACCATCTCGTCGGCGCCGGCTTCCAGAGTCGCACGCAGGAACGCCGCCAGCCGGTCGATCATCTCCCGCGCTTCGTCCGCCCCTGCTTCCGCCGTCATTACCGAGACCGCGTTCAGGGTGTTGAACAGGAAGTGCGGGCTGAGCTGCAGGCGCAACGCATCGAGTCGCGCCTGTTGCACTGCGATGCGGATATCCGCGATCTGGCGCTCCCTGTCCTGCAGATCTTGTCCCTGCTTCCAGACCGCCAGCACTGCTGCCTGCAGGCAGAACAGCAGGACGAAATACACCCAGTTGTAGCGGTACACATACAACGCGCCGCGTCCAAGTCCTTGCTGGACGACGTGGTCGAAGCCGATCTGGCGGATCGTATCAATCAGCCAGAGTATCGAGCCGGCTGCCACCACGCTGCTGCCCAAGAGCGCTCGAGCCGGCGATTAGCCGGGCACGACCCAACGTCGCACCATCAGGATCATGAGGCCGGACAAGGCTGCGCCGCAGCCGGCCACGCCGATGCTCCCCGGGACCTCGCTGGGCGCGGCGCTTATCAGCCCAATCATCACGTTCAGGCTCGCGACCCCGAGCCAAAGCAGCATCGCCGGGAGCCACGGGCCTGACAGCGTGGTCACGTCTGAAGTACGACGACCATCAGACGGCATGACGCGGCTCGAGCATCAGCAATTCTAGCGGGCTTTCGGCGGCTGGCGATGAACCCTGTATTATGAAAACCGCTATCGTCCTCTCCTAGCCCCCCGAAGCCGATGTGCCGCGCCTGGCCAAAAATGCCTGCGCTGAGACACGCGCTCTTTGTATGTGTAACTCTGCCGCCCGCTGGTGCCCGAGCGCCACGCTGAACTATACAGCCTTCCTGTGCATATGTAGGAAAGCCGGCTTGGTCCCGGTCGATACACCGTTACTGGCGGGATGGTCATCATCATGGATCCACAGACACCCAGGCACGTCGTTCAGCGGTTCAACGCCGAAGTTATCCAGGACGGGAACCGCGTGTCGTTCGAGCAGCTCATGGCACCTGGGTTCGTGAACCGGTCCGCGCCGCCTGGCGCCCCGGACAACGCGGAAGGCGACAAGGTGACGACGCGCAAGACGATCGCCAAAGTCCATTCGGGTGAGTTGATGGGAATCGCGCCCACCGGCCGGTCCGTCACCATTGACGTCATCGACATCGTCCGTGTGGAGAACGGCCGCTATGCCGAGCATTGGGGAATCAACAGCCTCGCCGCCGTGTTGGCCCTGTTGCGAATCAACTGACCGCTTATCATTCCGGGGCGGCGGTCAGACGGCGCAGTGCGCCGAGCGCTGTACTGATCGCCTGGCGCTCGGATGCGGTTGCATGTTTCTGCAGCCCGGCCGCGATCCAGTTCGTGCGCGCCGCCTGCGATGGTGCAAGAGCTATCCGGCCCGTCTTGGTGACCTCCACAGTTTGGCCACGCGCATCGGTGGGATCAGGCAATCGAACGACCATCCCGTCAGTCACCTCATGGCTATTAGCTAGCTCCGGACGACGTCATTAGGGTCCTTCGCCTCGTCCACTACTGCAAAGCACATTCCACAACGTCTGAGGCTTGGTCCTGGAATGGGTCGCCGCGTATGGCGATGAGCGCTATAGTTTCGCAGGAGAACGGGCAACTGACTCTGCCGAGTGGCGGCCCGACATCGATTTTGCTAAAGATCAGAATGAAGAGGATCAATATGTGGCGGAGAGTGCAAAGTGAGTTTGGACACAGTCATCGAAGAGCATCGATCGCGCGCCCTTGAGTTGGCAAGCCTTGGCATTTGCGCCGGCGCTGACGGGGAGTACGAAGTCGCACGAGACGCCTGGAGGGGGGCTTTGACCTTCGCTGAAGAGCATCTGCAGGGTGACGACATCATTCCGTGGATCCGCAGTTCCCTTGGTGCTGCGCTTCTCAGATGTGGTGACTATCGAGGCGCTCTTGAGATGGCAAGCTCTGCCCTTTTGTTCTGCGCTTCTGTCCGAGCACCACTTGCATACCTCACAATGGCTGAGGCGTATCTACGGCTCGGTGATGTCCCCCTAGCGCAGGATTACTCGCGTCAAGCTTGTGAGCTGAGAGGCGAGGCAGTAATGAAGCAATTCAGTCCTGCCGATCAGGAGACATTGAGACAGACAAAGCGGCCGTAGGTGACTGCCGGATTGGCAGGCTGTCCTTCGTTTTCCAGACACCAAAGTCATCACCACGTGATATGAAAGCCACCGAATTCTCAGAAAGTATAGGTTTTGGCCTCGGCCCTCGCCTGCTTGCAATTGAGACGGCCATTCGTGAGGTGATCGATCATGCGAGCTTAAGTGATCCAATGCTACGTAGGCGCACCAAAAAAGCGGTTGATGCCTACCTCTCAACCATTCCGTCGAAGTCAGAATTCGAACGCAAGTTCATCGAGCGGGCTCGAGCCTGCACTGAAGCCATAGCTCGGCCTTCTGCCACGTAATCCAGTGGAGTTGCCCCCATCGAACCGAACACGAGGCACGTTGCGATTGGGCATGGATGAACTCACGAGGTGAGCGCATGCGCAAGCCGCTATGCGGATGATTGTCGTTGTAGTCGTTGATCCAAGCCGGAGGCTGCTGCAACACCGCGAGAGCGCCGGCCGAGGCTGTATGCGCGCGTAGCTGCGCTCGAGGGTTTCGAACGAAGGCTTCGCTGACACCGTTGCTTTCCGGGCTCCGGACCGGGGTAAGGCAGGGCACGAGGGAAAGGGCGGTAGCAAACCCTAGGGTCTCGCGAGCGGCATAAGCGGACCCGTTATTCGCGAGCTACTGTGAGGGATGGGGTGCCCGCAAGGCATTGAACCGCCGCCCGACGCAGGCGAGCGATCAGATCGCGCACCATCTCGCCGTTGACGCCGCCGGTGCTGGCTTGCCAGGCGATGATCTCGGCGGTCACAGGTCGGAACACGTGGCGGCATCCTGCCCGCCTCCTTGCAAAGCGTATAAACGGACCCGCGCATTCATGAGCCGTTTACCGATAGCGCCAATAACCGTGCCACCGGTAGCGGCCACCCCAATAATGGTTGCGGTACCACCACCCTTGCCCGGGGTAGTAATAACCGATCCGAGGTCCGACAGGTCCAGGACGGAAGTTCGGCCGGCAATAGCCGTATGGACCACGGTGGTAAGCAGGCCCGCAACCGCCTGATGCATGCGCTACCGATTGGAAGGTTAAGACTGCTCCCACAACTCCAACGATGAGCTTTACCGATCGCATAAGTAAATCCAATCATAGTAAACTTACAGATCAGGAAACAATAAGATGACCGGAACGAGCTAAAGTGGAGACGTCCGATACGTTTCTTGAGTCATACACCGTGCTCTATGAGCGCTCAAATGTTCAGAGACGTAGCTTTCCAGTAACCATCTCTTGCTTACACGTTGTGAGCATGACCGCTTGTTCGGTCAAGACATTATGCTCCGGATCCATATAGAAGGTGGCTCATGACTAAACGTTATTCCTTGGAGGGCTTCATGTAGGTTGCTGAGATTGGTGTGCCCGGGCGTTCGAAATCATAATAGAGTTCAACAATATACCAGCGCTCTCCGCTTTTCAACAACTCGAACGACTTAATGCCGCGCCGGAATGGTTTGGAACCGCTAAGTGATTCGCGAGACTCATAGCTCGAGTAAACGTGTGCCATGATTCCGAAATGCTCAACCCGATTTGCAACCACACGATCGAAGAAACCGCCCTCCCTGCTGCTGCTTGCTTTCATCGCCCGATTGAAGTTGTCAGCATATTCATTCGGCGATACGAGTACGACGTCGGCTGATCGTCCCGGTTTAGGATCAACGCCGATCACGATACGGCCGCCTGGAATAAAAAGTGAGGCAAGTCGCTTGCTGTCAATCACACCGCCGGCCGGGGCTGAAATGGTTTTAGCGAGTGCTTCAACTATTGCATCAATGGTCGCAACGTCTTCAGTAGCCGCTTCTAAGTGCGGGTGAGAAGCCAGAGTACGGAATGGATGATGTGGTTGCGTGTCGGCGTGGAGGATTGATGGCATTATAGTAACAGCCAGGAAGAGGAAAGCTATGCAAGCTTTGGCTGTTGCGTCTCTGACTGACTGAGGCATGATCGTCATCCTAGTTAAGATGATTACTTCCTTGAGAATTGGGTGCAAGCACGGTTAATGCGGCGAGTTTGTCAACGGCCTAGGCAGACGTTAGGCGGAGATGGTATTATCCCGTCGCGGAATCGTAGGCGGAGCTACATCAGGCACGATCCGGGAAGGAACTGACTTCGCAGCTTCTACCCGCGCACGAAAATGGCAAAAACCAGCCCTGAACCGGTCTGAAAGTTCGATTCTGGTGGACATTCTCAGGACCACTTCATCCCGAAGTAATTCTTTCAACTCATCAAAGGCCGGAAAGAGCGCCGAAGCTGCGGGGAGTTTTGGTAGGAGGGGGCGGTCTTGCAGCTTATGGTGAAGAGGTGATGCGTTTCTCCCACTCGGCCCCGGACCACGAGTCTTTGCTAAACTTATCATGTCCGCGGCTTCACGCTCCAACAAGTAAAGTGGCGGGCTCCCCCACTTCACCTGGTCCTGGTGGAAGCGGCGCTGCGTCGTCGCAAACCCTCTTCCGCTCGTCTCGCTAATTTGTGGAGGATGTTAGAAATCGCAGTCGATAATTGTGGGTCTTGATCGGCATCCACACGCGGTCCGAGATCATCGACCACTATGTCAGGAATCACCCCCCGCCCCTCGATCATCCTATGATCCCGATCGTCCATCAGCTGACTGAACGGTATTGCCACCATACCGCCGTCAAGCAGGTGCCACGCGCCGGCGACGCCCAGTACTCCACCCATCGTCCTGGTGCCAACCAGCGCACCGAGCTTAGTTTGCTTGAACATCTGGGCAAAGTTTTCGGCGTCGGAGACAGAGTAACCGTTAACCAACACTGCCTTCGGCCCAGCTACAACTTGCACTGGCCGACCTTCACGACCACCTTCTCGGTTAACGAAATCGCCGTAGCGGTGGCGCATCAGGTCCTCGATCAGCATCGGGCTGAGGTAACCGCCACGATTGAAGCGGACGTCGATTACCAAGCCCGACTTGGTAAGTGCTGACTGAAATTGACGTGCGAACTGCTCAGCCCCGGCTTCGCCCATATCGGTCAAGTATATGTAGCCGACTAGTCCTTCAGATAGCTTGTGCGTGAGAGCGCGACGGGTAGCGATCCAGTCTGCCTGACGCAGGCCGCCCTCGTCGTCAGTCGGTAGTACGGCGACATCATGCCTGAGCCCCGTCGACCCGCGACTAACTGTCAGCTCCAGTGCCGGTCCTGTTGTCTTTGCAAGAACCTCATCAAGGCCATCCGATGTGTGCAGTTCTTTGCCGTCAACGGCAAGAAGCGTGTCGCCTTCTATGACGCCGGTTTCCAGTCCAAGTGGAGCGCGGTCGTCTGGCCGCAGGTCCCCGCGGTAAATCCGTGCGAACCGGTATCGTCCGGTAAGCGGATCCGCTACCAGATCGGCACCTAACCCGGCCGCTTCCCGCACCGGGGCGGGTGGAGGTCCCTCATCACCCCCAACAACACGGAAGTGTGAGGCACCCACCTCCCCCAGCATCCCGGTTAGCAGCGCGTTCAGGTCATCGCGCGAGCCAAGCTTCGGCAGTAGCGCAGCGTAGCGATCGTGCACCGCTTGCCAGTCGACACCGTTTAGCGTCGGGTCGGCGAACTGGTCGCGTGTCAAACGCCAAGTTTCCTCAAACATCTCCTGCCATTCCGTGCGAGGGTCGACCTTCAAGGCAACGCTGGGTAATTGTACCGTTGATGCGACAGGTATGGTCTCGCCAAGGCCAATACGCTTCCAGTCTCTACCAACACGTGACAACAAGACTTGGCCGTCACTCGACAGTACAAAAGGTCCCGCGGCAATCGGTAATATCCGATCGCGGCCGGTTTGTAGCCCAAGTGCATGCAGTTGGGCGCGCTCTCCAGGCATTCCACCTTCTAGGGTTTGCGGCGGAAGGGTGCTGTACATCACCTCAGAACCACTCACTTTTAGCTCGGCAATCTGAGCCGCTAGAGCCGGTAGACGCTCAACGTCACGCACTGCACCCTGGTCGCCCAGCCGGGCGGCGTAGATCCCGTCTGGCGCCGCGGTCGCGAGGTCGCCGTCGCTGGTTGATCGGAGTTCGACACCTTCCCGACGCGACGCAAACACCAGTCGCCCGTCTGCCGCGAAATTTGGCATACGCGCGTCATCCAGCCCAGTGAGCGGCGCGACCTGACGGCCACGCTTGACGTCAACCAAATGCAGACTGCCGAGTCCCTGAGCATCAAAGCTGCCGAACACCAGCCAGCGCCCATCCGGCGAAAAGGCGAGGTCGCGAATCTCTTGGTCCAGGTCATTGCCTACCTGTGATACCGTCCCGTTGTCACGCTGCACTAACCATAAGTGGTGGTTCGCATCCGGCACCGCCAGAAACCGCCCGTTTGGAGACCAGATCGGTTGATACAGGTATCCATTGTGAAAGTGGGTCAGGCGTTGCTCGGCGCCTCCGGATGCCGACCGCACCGCCAACTGCCACTCTCCGTCGCGGTCTGTGGTGTAGGCTATAAACGTGCCGTCAGGAGAGAACTCCGGATGGTCCTCGTCGGCTGCAACCGTACCGGTCAGGTCCTGCGCGCTACCATTCGCGCCGCCGAGCGGCCAGGTGACAATCCGGCCGCGGGCCGACACCGCCACCATCTTACCGGTTGGAGATAGTGAGAAGTCGGCATGCGGTTCGACAGAAGGATACTGCCCATCCTGCACCGTGCGGATAAAGTGCGAACCGTCGACTATGTGCGGTCCCGGCTCGCTGCCGTCGTCAGGAAGCACGACCGGCACCGGCACTGGTGGGCCGGACTCGGGTGACATCCGCCACAGCCGCCCGCCCTGCTCGAAAGTGATGCCGCCCGCGCCGCGGGCGGGGAACGACACGTCACCATCAGTGAAGTGCGTCACCTCCCGCGCTGAGCCTGTGCTAAAATCGATCGACCAGATGTTGGACCGATGCAGGTGATCACGATCTGATAGGACATAAATCCTATTGCCAAGCCACATCGGCGCAGTGTCGCCGTCCGCGCAACCCGGCAAGCGTCGTGTCGCACCATTTCGGAGCTCCACGACTTCGAGGCCTTGTGCTTCGCCACCTACATATCGCTTCCAGGGGACAAAGTCGCGCAAAGCCCGGGCCGCTACGATCCGTTTGCCATCTGGCGAAGAGTCGAGAAACCCGGCCCGGTTGAGCGGCAGCGGTCGCGGCTCGCCGCCGGACACTTGCACAGCAAACGGCCGTTCGACCCAGCCGTTCCAGCTCCACCGTCGCGACAAGAACAACACTTGGGCGGAGTCAGGCGTCCAGCCCATCACCATGTTGTCGGGTGCTCCACGCGAGAGTCCTTCGGTGGAAGTGAAAGTCAAACGCCGCGGAATCCCCCCCTTGCTTGGAACCAGATCGACGTCTGCAGTGGCGCCGTGAATCAAGGTGTAGGCTACCCAG
Source organism: Lichenicoccus roseus (assembly GCF_005844085.1). Taxonomy (GTDB): domain Bacteria; phylum Pseudomonadota; class Alphaproteobacteria; order Acetobacterales; family Acetobacteraceae; genus Lichenicoccus; species Lichenicoccus roseus. The sequence goes on along the minus strand of NZ_VCDI01000015.1, from coordinate 11,407 downwards.
CGTCCGTCCGGTGACACTCGCGGCAGCATGATCCGCCCTGATCCACCAGCAAGGCGCGTTGCGAGACCGCCGGCCGGGGGCATCGTCCAGAGTATGTCCCGAGCCACGAAGACGATGCCGTTAGGACCAGCGTCTGGGAAACGCGGCAATACCGACGCAGCCGCGGCAGAAGTCGATATAGCGCTCAGCAGGCCGAGGATCAGCGTCGAAGCGGTCGGAAGTCGGTTCGGGGTGAACGGAATAGCAATAACTCCATAGGCTATGCTGTTATGTGACGATAAGCTGTCCGAAGAAGCAGGAATGCGACGAATGGTGATCACGACGCGACGAGTGGCGCCTTCGCGGACGCGTCACCGCCCCAGTCCTGTGTTAGCTTCGGATCATGCGGCTGACCCCTTATCGCTCGGCTTCCTGGTTGCTCGGCAAAGTCCGACTTGCAAGCAGGTCGCGCGAGCGGTTCGTGCTAACGTCGATTGCCGGCGTCTGGACAGTCTATCTAGCGCTGGTGGCGCTCCGGATCGCGCTGATAACGTTCCCTCACAGGAAGCTTTTGCTCGAACGCCACCTGGTGGTTGCGGCGGTCGGCGCTGGCCTGACTTGGTTTCTGCACCTTGCTTTACAGCGGTTCGTATCCCGTGCAATCACGGTTCGCATCGGCGCCAGTCTGCTGCTCGCTGCCGTACCGGCTGGCATCCTGGCCTTGGTCAACTACGACGTCATGTTTGTTTTCAATCCGGAGGCACTGTGGTCGGCAAGCTTCCGCGCTGAAGTTAGATTACCGGAAATCGCGGCACAGACCATAACCGAGAATTACTTCCTGTTTGCTGCCTGGGCGACGTTGACCAACGCTTTCGATAGCGCCATGCGCGAGGCCGATGCCAGGGGTGACGCTCGCGAGGCCGAACTCCGCGCTCTGCGCTATCAGCTCGAACCGCACTTCATGTTCAACGCGCTCAATACGATCTCTGCGCTTGTTATGGCCGAGCGGCCGGCAGAAGCGGAACGCACGATCGCAGCGTTGGCAGAGTTTATGCGGGAAACGCTTGCGACCGACGCCACAGCGGACGTCGCTCTCGAACGCGAGCTGCGGCTACAAGAGATCTACCTCGCGATCGAGCGTGTTCGATTTGGCGATCGACTGCGGGTGGATGTACGTCCGCTCGGCGCTACTCGGGTAGCGTTGGTACCGCCGTTAATCCTCCAACCAGTAATAGAGAACGCCGTCCGCCACGCGGTTGCACGGGTAGCGCGCCCCGTCACCGTGTCGCTCTGGGCTTTTCGCAAAGGCGACGTGCTGCACCTACACGTAGAGGACGATGGTCCCGGAGCCGCCCCCGACGTCGCTGGAACGGGCGTTGGTCTACGCAACGTCGCCGGGCGTCTTGCCGCCCGCTTCGGCGGCCGGGCGTGGTGCGTCTATGGCGCACGCCCGGGAGGTGGCTTTCAGGTCGAAATTGCGTTGCCATTCCGAACTGCCGCCATATGACCCGCGTTCTGGTCGTTGACGACGAGCCACTGGCTGTAGACCGGTTGGTTAGGCTGTGCCACCAGCTTGCTGGAATCGAGGTGGTGGGGACCGCGGCAGAGGGAGGCGAGGCACTGCAACTGGTAGCAAGCCTCGCCCCAGACCTGCTGCTACTTGACATCACCATGCCTGGTTTGGACGGCTTTGCTGTAGCGCGTGCAGCGCAAAGCGGCGGTTCGAGCGCGCCGGCGGTAGTATTCGTGACTGCCCACGACCGGTTCGCGATCGAAGCATTCGAGGTCGAGGCAGTCGACTACCTCCTCAAGCCGGTCGCCCCTGATCGGCTAGCGCGTGCCATTGCTAGAGCAGTGCTTCGATCGCGCGCCGTGCCAGGATCTGGTTCGGGCTACTGGTGGATCCCTCAGGAACACGGCGTGGTTCGCTTGGACCTACGTGCAGTCGATCTTCTGGTGGCGGAGCGAGACTACGTCAGAGTCGAGCACGGTGGACGCTCCAGCCTTGTTCGCGACACCCTATCCCGAGTGGAGGAGCGCCTAGACCCGAAGCTGTTCATGCGCGTGCACCGCTCGTTCATTGTCCGGTTTGATCGAGTGCAGGCCATACGACGTATGCCAAGAGACTGGCGGGCGGAACTCGTCGACGGTCGCAGCATCCCTCTCGGCAGGACCTATCTACCGCTGATCAGGGCTCGGCTGCATGCCCCGCACAGAGGCCGGACAAATGGCTCTAGTAGTAAGTAACAAGTTAAAGATACGGATGCATTTGACCGTAGTCTTCAGAGACGTCGTCTCTACCGCATGTGGGATAGCCGGATCTTAGGAAAGGGTATATAACGCAATTTTTATGATGCTGGATCGGTCTTCTTGATTACTTAGATATAAGACCACCCGGACGGGTTTGTTCAAACGGTGCGAGACGGGGGGTGGATAGAGTGGGGCATAATCGTCTTTCATCTGAGGATCTTGCAGACCAATTGCCGAGCCGGCCGCTGCTGATTCTGTCTGACGGCAGGTGCCTAGGCTTGACGCTGCAACGCTTTCGGCACCCGCCAAGCACCATCGACCTGCCCGGTCTTCGTGATGAGCTGCTGGTAGACCACCTGGTCGGACCGGTCATGGTCGAAGAGAGACATGGAGCCGAATGTCGCGAGCGTCGCTGGACCGGGCACGGGCAGGTTTCCGTGACACCAGCCGGGCAGCCCGTGCATCGCATTCTCAAGGGGCGGCCGGATGTGGTGCTGCTTCATCTCGCATCCGAGCTCCTGACCGACGTGGCGCGAGAGGCGTATGGGCCGGGTGCCGGCTCGGTGACGCTCCTGCGTTGCTTTGCCTCGCCTGATCACACGGCGGACCAACTGGCTCGCCTGCTGCTCGCGGAAGCGGAAGCACCAGGCCCGAGCTCCTCGCTTATGACGGAGAGCCTTGGGCGGGCCCTCGTGCTTCACTTGCTGCGCGCTCACTCCAATCTCGGGGAGGCACGGTCCGTCCCTGCGGGCCGCTACCCTGCCTCACGCGTTCATCGCGTAGTTGAGGAGATGCGCGGCAGTCTGGATCAGGATCTGCCGCTATCCCGGCTTGCTGCAAGCATAGGGCTGAGCCCGTCACAGTTCGTGCGGGCATTCCGGGATGCGACGGGTCTACCGCCACACCGATATTTGCGTGGTCTACGGATCGAGAGAGCGCGCGCGTTGCTGGAACAGACCGACTTGCCCGTAATCGAAGTGGCCTTGAGGTGTGGATTTGGCCAGCCTGGCCATTTCGCGACTGTCTTTCGTGAAGTGAACGGGCTCAGCCTGCGGGCGTGGCGGCAGCTAAACCGGGCCTGACGGAACCGGGCGTGATGCAGCCACGTCGTGCGCCAAAACTGTAAGTCGCACTCCGTTTCCAGAAGATCCGCAGCGCGAAGGGAGCATCTTATCGTCTCACTGGATGGAGATCATCATGACGCACAATCCAGACTTCAGGACGTTTGGCCGGTATCAGGAGGTGCCCGTCGCCGAGATGCCGGCGACGATGAAGGAGGCCTACGACACAACTACGCGCCTGCGCGGCCAAGTGCCGGGCCCGCACAAGATCTGGCTGGCAAATCCTGCCCTGTCGGGAACGGTCGTGCCAATCGGCGCCTACTACCAGACGCGCTCCACGCTGACCAAGGCGGAGATCGAGATCGCCACCAACGTGGTGAACGGGCACTGGCGGGCCGCCTACTCCAACTACGAGCACGAGAAGATCGCCGAGAATGCAGGCGGCCTGCCGGCGGACAAGGTGGAGGCCCTGATCGCAGGTATGCCGACGCATTTCGAGGAACCTCGGCAACAGGTGGTCTACGAGCTCGCCGTGACATTGGTTAGCGCGCGGGTGGTTCCGTTGGGCCTGTATCACCGCGCGAAGGCGCTGCTCGATGACGCCGGGCTCGTCGACGTCACCATGCTGCTCGGCTGGTTCACCGGCGTGTCGCTGACGCTGGCTGCCTATGACGTCCCGGCCAACGCCACCGGACTTGGACAGTAGGGATAGACAACATGGACTCCAAGCATCTGGGCGGCCGTCTTGCCCTGCACGATCCTGCTGGCCTGTCCGACGACCAGAGGGCGCTCTATGACCGCCTTACCCGAACCATGGTGACATGGGTTGACCAGTCGGGCTTCCAGAGCACCACTGATGGCGGCCAGCTGATTGGCCCGTTCAACTCGGTGCTGCTCAGCCCCGGGATTACCACAGCCTTCCTGGACCTGCAGGATGCCGAGCAGGCGCAGACCTCGTTGTCCGACCGGGTGCGGCAGGTCGTCATCCTCGCGGTCGGGGCAGTATGGCGATCGGAGTATGAGCTGTATGCTCACACAGCGGTTGCGGCCAGGGTGGGGCTGCCTGCGAGCGCCATCCAGGCTCTCGTATCGGGCGAGTTACCGGACGACTTGACCACGCAGGAGAGGCTTGCCGCCCGCTTCGCCCGCGGGCTATCCACTAGCCATCGCATCGAAGCCGGGCTCTACCGGGATGCCCAGGCCGCCTTCGGACAGCAGGGCTTGGTGGACATCGTTTACCTCGCCGGCTGCTACCACATCGTGTGCGGGCTGTTGAACGCCTTCGAGGTCCCTGCCCCCGTGGCACCAGCCCAGGCTGGACCGAGCCGCCCGAGGCAAAGTGCGTTGACCCCCATCGCGTTCTTTCCGATCAAGTCGTTCCTGGAGAACCTCGCGGTCCGCAGCGACAACTCCGTGCTCGTCACCTCGATGAACGCGAGAGAGCTGTTCTACGTCCCGCACTCACCCGATGGGGCCCCTGTCGAGCCGGTCCTGCTGCATCGCTTCGATCAGCCGACCACCGGGCTCGTCGAGATCGAGCCAGACCTGTTCCTCGTGTCGACCTCGAACCTCTACACGACGCATGAATCGTTCCTGCACCGCCTCGACCTGCGGGGCTACCAGCCGGAGACGCCGGTTCAGCCTGAGATAGTGTATACCTTTCCGGACACCGCGCGCGGCCTGAACGGCAGCTGCCTGCTTGCACCCGGCGTCGTGCTGATCGCCGATTGTTTTGCCGGGCTGATCTGGCGTGTGAACGTACAGCCAGGCGGGCGTGATATCCAGGCCCGGGTTTGGCTTGCCCATGAGACGATGGGCTACTTCCCTGGCAAGCTTAAGCCAGAACAGCCTGGCGTGAATGGCGTCCGCTACGCTGCGCGGACCCATCACCTCTACTACACCGCGACGGCCAGGAAGCTGCTTATGCGCGTGCCGGTCGACCCGGCGACGCTGGAGGCGGCCGGATTGCCCGAGCTGGTGGTGGCTGGTCGTATGGGTGACGACTTCTGCCTCGACGAGGAAGCGGGCGTCATCTACCTGGCCACGCACCGGCAGAATACCATCGACCGTATCTTCATGGATCCCGGCGACAATAGCGGCTTCCCGCAAAGCATTGTGGGCGATCCGTTTACCGAAGCGCTGATCGGGCCGTGTAGTGTCGCCTGGGGGCGGGCGCCGGGGGAATACGGCAAGGTCGCCTACGTCATAAGCGATGGCGGCACCGCTTCCCCGTCACCGGGTGGCCCTCTACCAGCCCGACTGCAGCGGGTGGAGACCTAGTTTGCCCAGACTCTTGATCTTCTGCAGCTGCTTTAGTTTAAAGCACCTTCAAAAATCCAATCGGCTCTCTAGTCACACCCGCGATATTGTCCGCTGGCGTAGCATTGCTAGGATCGGACGCGGTCGAGAAGGCCTTCCCAACGTGACAGTTCCAGACGAGGTGGGGATCGACGTTGCAAGTCGGCGATCCAGGCAGCATCACTCTCGCCGGATGATGACCGGGACGCAACCTCTTGCTCCAGTTCCTCGCCTCGGTCGCGAATACGGGCCGATCCGGCGGGCAACCCTGCAGCTCGTGTTCTGGACCGCGGTTGGCATCCTGTTTGCGCTTCCGGCCCTGAGCACAGGTACGGCAGGCCGGCAGACGCTCTGGCAGTCGCTTGCCGAGTGGTGGGCCTGGGGGCTGCTGGCACCTGCGATCACGGCCGCAAATCACGCGCTGCCGTTCTCCAGCCGGCAGAACGGTCGCCGCCTGTGCGTGCATTTGCTATTCGCGCCCCTGTTCACCGCGATCGATGTGCATGTGTCGGCATTGGTTTCGGCAGTCATCGGCATCGGTGCGTGGAGCACCATCTGGGATCCGCATCTCGTCGCGCACTCCCTGCAGGGTGGCTTCGTCTGGGGCCTTCTGGTCTATGGACTGATTGCGGGTATCGCCGAAGCCGGCCTGGCACGGCAGCGGGTGCTCTTCACTGAGCTTCGCATGGAGCGCCTGCAGCGGAACTTCAGCGAGGCACGCCTGCACGCACTCCGCATGCAGCTCGATCCGCACTTCCTGTTCAACGCGCTTAACACGATCTCGTCCCAGGTGACGCGCGACGGCAGGCTGGCGCGCGCAATGATCGAGCACCTTGCCGAGCTACTCCGCCTGTCGCTCGACGACCGTAGCCGCCACGAGGTCTGCCTCGACGAGGAGCTGGCGCTGCTGGAGCACTACCTGGCAATCCAGCGTCTGCGGTTCGGTGACCGGCTGCGGATCATCGCCGTCGTGGATCGAGCGGCGGCCGCGGCTGCTGTTCCCAGCCTCCTGATGCAGCCCCTGGTCGAGAACGCCATCCGCCATGGCATTGCGCCCCGGATCGCCGGTGGGACAGTGGAAATCACCGCGCGCTGCACAGCCAGCCGCCTCGAGATCCGGATACGCGATGACGGGGTCGGATATCCACTCTTGCCCAATGGCCCGCGCGAGGGTGTCGGACTGTCGGTCACGCGCGAGCGCATCGAACGCTTCGACACCGAAGGCACAGGCCGGATGACCATCCAGCGGCGGCCCGAGGGCGGCACCGAGGTCGCATTGTCACTGCCGCTGCGGGTCCGGGACCGGCATGACGCCGCAGCCTGATCCGCTTCGTATCCTGATCGTGGACGACGAACTCCCGGCTCGGCAGCGCATCGGTGACCTGCTGCGGCGGGAGGGCGAGCGCTTCATCATCCAGGAGGCGGCGGACGGGAGAGAGGCGGTGCGACTGATCCTTTCCGAGGGTCCGCTTGATCTCATCTTCCTCGACATCCAGATGCCGGAGCTGAACGGCTTCGCTGTCGTGGAGGCGATAGGTTCCGCCCGCCTGCCGCTCACCGTCTTCGTCACCGCCTACGACGAGCACGCCATACGTGCCTTCGAAACAAACGCGCTGGACTATCTCCTGAAGCCGTTCAGCGACGAGCGGTTCGGGGCGACGCTTGCACGTGCCGAGGCTCGCCTTGCGGAGCGGGATGCAGGCGCGTTCGCCCGCGGCATGGCGCGCCTATTTACGTTGGCGGCTGGTCCGAGCCAGCGCCGTCCGGACCGGCTGCTGGTTCGCGCGCGGGGTGCAATCCGGTTCGTCAGGACCGACGAGATCGAGCGCATCGAGGGGGCGGGTCCTTACGTCAACCTGCATGTTCAGGCAGAGACCCTGCTGCACCGTGCCTCGCTCACGGAGCTGGGGAAGGTTCTCGAGCCACGGCGCTTCCTGCGCATCCACAAATCGACGATCATCAACATCGAACATGTGGTGCAGCTCGAGCCGACGTCGCACGGCGAGTTCGAGGCGCTGCTGACGAGCGGTGCGCGTTGCCGCGTGAGTCGGACGCACCGGTCGGCTCTCGAGGAGCGCCTGCAGCAGAAGCTGTAATATATAAGACTCATGCAGTCTCGGAACCGCCTCATAACTGCGCGGAGCCGGTTCGTGACAGGGCGCTCGGCTTGATGGACGGTCTACCGCATAAAGGCTGCAGAAAGAGCCAGCAGTGGTTGACAAGGGTTGGCGCGTCCCTTTCGCGTATCTGGCTTCGCTGCTCCACGAACCGGCTCTGCTTGGAGTTCTGCTGTGCAACACCGTTTCGGTCGAGTTTATAGAAAGCTGGGCGAGAGTTTCCACATCGGCCCTACCCCATCGGCGGCGCGACCGACTGCGAGGATGGCAGGAGACTGTCGGCTGCGCACCCGTGCGATGCAGGCGGCTAGTATAGTGTTTCTTGCGGCCCCCACCGCCCCGCCCGTTGCGGCACTGGCGGCAGCCGAGCCGCCGACGGTTATTCCCATGACGTCCGAGGGATGGACGCTCGCGCCTGCAGCCGGCTGGATCCCCGACCGTCAGGGTGGGAAGACCGCCTTTGCAAGCTACGAAGGCTTCCCCGACGGGGTCATGACGGTCCCCGACGAGGCAATTATGGTCTCCCGGATGGCACACCTCGCCGACGGTTCCATCGATTTCGACATCAAGCCACTCGCCTACAGCGACACCGGCATAATCTTCCGACGCCAGGGAAACGACTCAGGTGAATTCCTCTACCTGCGCGCGGACCCGGACTGTCCGGCAGCGAACGACTGTATCCAGTATGTCCCGGTGACGCACGGGCTCATGTCCTGGAATATCTACTCGACCGAGCAGGGTCCGGCCCCGATCACCACCACCGGCTGGAACCATCTCCGCCTCATGGTCGCAGGCGGCCGGATGGAGGTCTTCGTAAACCATCTCCAGGAGCCGACCCTCGTCGTCAAGTTGCGAGGTGCCAAAGGTGACGGTGGGATCGCCTTCAAGGGGCCGGCCGTCTACGCCAACCTCGTCATCAAGGCCGGCGGCGGCGATGCGCTTGCAGCAGTTCGAGACCTGACGCCGGCCCCTGGGACGATTACGACCTGGCGTAGCGCGGCGCCGGTTGCATTGCCCGGCGGTCGGACGCCGGTTGCGGCGGATATCCCAGCTAACGCAGCCTGGAAACCGATTGAAAGCGCGCCTGACGGACTCGTCGATCTGGGCCGCGCCTTTGGTTCCCCGCACGCGCCTGCAGTCGCGACCGGCTGGCTGCAGTTCACTCTCGCCACCGACAAGCCCGCGCGGCATCGCCTCAACATCGGCTGGGCGCCCGAGATCACCGTCTTCCTGAACGGGACACGCGTGTATTCCGGGAGCAATTTCTACCACCCGGCTGCAGGCAGGCTTCAACCGGATGGGCGACTTGAATCGGACAACGCGTCAATCCAGCTAGATTTGCAGCGTGGCGAAAACCGAATTGTGCTTGCCGTTGGTAATCGCTGGCGAAGGTCAGTCGGCGGCTTCGAAGCGAGCCCATACGGCTGGGGCGCGAAAGCGCGCCTCGTCGATCCAGCCGGCACAAGAGTGCCATGACAATTCGGCGATCCATACCTTCCGCCGCAAGGCAAATTGATCCGACCTCACGACCCGGAACGCAACAGATCGAGTTGCGATGGGCCAGACGGCTTCTCCTCGCGCTATGCCTGACGGCCTCCATGGATATGTCGAGCAGCTCGCGCGCCGCAGTCACGACTCCGGGGCAGGTCAGCATGATAAAAGGCGGCTGGGCGACAGAAGGCGATATCGCATTTTTACCGCCGGATGATCCCTTCCCGCTCGGCCGCCTCAGGATCAACGGCGGGAGCGCATCGCCGAAGGGCCTCTCATTCAGTACCGGTATCATCGAGTTCGATGTCCTCATCAGCTCCAAGGGTCCTTCTATTGGGCCGACCTTTGACTTCCGGGTGCGCGACGCTGGTACGGCTGACAGCTTCTACGCGCGCCCGAGCCACGATTGTCCGGCCGCTGTCGACTGCCTCCAATATGCACCGATCACCCACGGCCTGATGATGTGGGATGCGTTTCGGCGCTACCAGCATCAGGCCCCCATCTTGCTCGACAGCTGGAACCACTTCAAATTCGTGATCTCCCGAACCCGGATGAACGTCTACGTGAACCGCAGCCTCGCGCCGGACCTCATCGTAGGCCGGCTGGAAGGCGACGCAACTACGGGTGCGCTTCGGTTGGCGGATGGAGGCGTGTATGCAAACTTCACCGTGACTCCGGGTAAGACAGAAGGGCTTCCTGACGAGCCGTCACCCAATCCTCTGGATCAGGATCCGAACATCCTCCGGCAATGGCAGGTCTCGCAACCGGTAGTCTGGCCCACCGTCAGGGATCACGCTCTCAACGCCTTGGTTGGCAGGAACGTGACCTACACCGACATGCCATCCGCCCAGTCTTCCTGGCAGACAATCCATGTCGAGCGCGCCGGCCTATTGAATCTCAGCCGGGCCTACGGTCTCCAAACGATAGGACCCGAAGTCTCGCTGACCTGGTTAAAGTCGAACATTACTGCGGATAGCAGCCTGACCAAGCGCGTTCGAATTGGATGGCTCGATGAGATCTGGGTCTTTGTCAATGGTAAGAAGGTTTACTCGGACCGCAACCTTTGGGACATTGCCGGTGCGAAAAAGAAGCCGGACGGGCGACTGGGCCTAGACAATGGAAGCTTCGGGCTTCCGCTCCGAAAAGGCTTGAACCAGATCGCCATTGCGGTGGACGACAACGTGTCGGATGAGCAAAACCATCATTTCGGTTGGGGTGTCGTGATGAGAGTGGACGACCTCGACCAGATCCACCTGGCGGCGCTCAGCCACCAGGGCGATCCGATCAAGACGTTCCAAAAAAGCTAAAGGACATGTAAGATGAAGGCCGCAGACTCCTTCGCGATACGGTTTGCGCGGGAGCTGCGGCGACTCCCGGGGGCGTAGTAATGCCACGGTGCCCCTCCCCGCCCAACGCGCGGCTGGGTTTCTTTTAACCTGCCCAAGCTGCGGCAGACCGCCCTAACCTTGGCATCGGGCAGTTCCTACGTTCCTACGGGATGGTCGTCATTACGCTTTCAGCGCGGTGTCACCTGGGCCCCATAACGGTGCTGAACAACGGGCCGGAGCCTACGGGAGTGACCTGCCTCCCTGCCGTGTTGTAGCGCAAGGCTTGAAGCTGTCGTTGGAGCGGGTGAAACTACCATTGCAAGTCGCCTATGAACTAGCAGATGCAACGGCGGCCAATCGGCCTCTTGTACAGGGCCTTGGAAGGGGGAAGGTCATCAGTGATGGTCATCTCACCGACCACGACGCCACTGATTTTGTCGTGACTGGCTCGAACCGCATGATGTTCGCGCTGCTGCGAGCCCGAGGCTAGGCTTGAGTGCAAGGCCCATCCCAAGTATGCAAGGTAGCAGTAACCCACTCGATCGACCAGTAGGCATCCAGGTCTGACAGGCTAATTTGGTGGGAGCCAGCGGCTGTGGCTCCACTCTTTAGTTTCGCACGGCAGCTACCAAGGCGGCAGCTCGTCACCGAGCGCGAAGGGGATCGCCCGGCCAAGAGCGGCCGGTACAGCGGAGAAGTGGTCCTCGTTCGGAAACTCCACAAATTTGGTCTGGATGTGCCCGGCAATCAGTAGAGCCGCCATGTCCCGCGCATTGGTGACCATCGTCCTACGATCCATGGACGCGTAGTCCGCGGTCACATCCGCATCGGCCTGCGCGTCCGTCTTGCCTTCGGCTTCAAACGCCTTGCGATCGTCGTAGCG
>NZ_VCDI01000014.1 GCF_005844085.1 Lichenicoccus roseus | reverse complement strand
TGAATTCTCTCCCACCGAGTGCGCGAACTACTTTAAAGCCGCAGGATATGAGCCGGAATGATCGGAATCTGCTCTAGCTGGCCTAGGCCTCGCCTACCTGCCCGAAGATGTGGTGCAGCCCAGTATCGACGAGGGACGCCTTATTCGTGTGCTTAGTGACTGGTGTCAGCAAATTTCGGGCTACCACCTGTATTACCCAAGCCGCCGACAGCCGACTACCGCTTTTTCCCTGCTGCTCGAGACGCTGCGTCGGCAGAGTTTCAAATAACTCAGTCGGAGGGGTATTTCGTGGGGAAAACTATGGGGATTGTGCCGACACAAACCTTGCCATTAGGTCGAGTATCTCTGACATGACCTGACTGTCGGTTGTTCCTGATTTTACAGGCACATGAAAGCTATGATCGGCATGCTCGACAATCTTAAGCTTTGCTAGCTTACCAAGGTTGTTCGTGACCTTCGTGATGAGCGGCAGGCTAGCGAGAGCATCCCGGCTTCCCTGTAGGAAGAGCATTGAGATATTGACCTGTTCGAGATGTTCGGCGCGATCAAGCGCAGGTTTACCTTGAGGGTGGAGAGGAAAACCAATGAGGATCAGACCGGCGACGTTAGGAAGCGGAGTCTCCGCTTGCGCCTGAGACGTCATCCGCCCACCGAAGCTCTTGCCACCTGCGAAGAGTGGGACACTTGGTGCTAAAGCAGCAGCGGCTTGAACGGCCGCTCGTACGGCCTTGTGGGCCACCTCAGGCTTATCCGGTCTTTTTGACCCGCCTTCCATGGAGGGGAACTGGTAGCGCAAGGTCGCAATCTGGCGAGCAGCCAGCCCGTCCGCGACTGCCTCTAGAAACGGGTGGCCCATGCCCGCTCCAGCGCCATGAGCAAGCACATAACAAGCTATAGCGCCTTTAGGCATGAGCAGGAGCCCGGAGAGACTCTTATGCTCATCGAGTTTGATACGGACTGACTTGCCTGACACTTGTTGTCGCTCCGTTCAAGACGCGCCCAGGCAGCCATCATTATTTGCCTAGTGGAGGTTGCTCGCAGTCGACTTTGAGGGTGATGTCATGCCAGTTCCAGCCGCCTCACTCGGCACCTGATCAATCTGGACATCCTCACGGCGGACCGTATCCTTCACGGTCTCGACCCGGTCAATCACTTCCTTATGCAGACTAACCTCCTCATAGACGTGCGCTGTCTTGCCAGCGACGGCCTCTTCACCGCTCTCAGCCATCTCGATGACTTTGTCAGAAAAAGAGTCAGCGGGCTGACTGGCGTCGGTGACGGGACGACGCTCGATCGTGACCACCTCATCACGTAGGGTTACCTGCTCCTCGACGGGCGTCTCGACGACAAACCGCCGCACGCGGGTGCTGCCGCGGTTGACCAGTCGCTTGCCGACGACAAGTTGCTCCTCGGCGAGCGGGATGATGTCTGCGGCCGGAACAGACGCGACCCGACTTGCGGCTACGTCAGGTAAAGAAGCCGAAGTCTTGTCGGCCAGGGCGTAGCTCGATGCACGCTCGTCAAGGTCGATTGGATGATGGCTTTCGAGGATGGCAGTCACCGCTGATATGTGTTCATCTGGTGCGTCTACGGTGACGACCGTCGATCCGCCTGAAACACTTCGCTCGTAGACCGTAGCGTCTTGGTCAGGTTCGCCACCGAGCACTTGGGCCCAGAAGCCCTTCTCTCGAGTCGGAGCATTTGGGCTCTTAGTCGTCCCAGGTGACGAGCCGGTATTCGAGTGACGGCTGATGGCCTCTGGAGGCACACCCGCAGCCAGCAAATCTTGGGCAGCCATTTCCGCATGGGCGAAGGTGTCGTAAACGGCGACAATCTTTTCTGAGGCCATGCTTCTTCTCCTCGTTGGGGCAATGATTAGACAACCAACAGAGCTTTAGGGTCTATCGGGACTATTCGATCAGCAACTACCACGCCCGCCGCATAGTTCCGATCGGAAACCTGCTCTGGATATGGCGCATCAACACAGCAAACATGGAACTGATCTGCCTTGCTGTTGGCCAGTGTAACTTGCCTGAAGCTCAGGCCGCGTCGGACACCGGCTAGGAAGCAGGGGACAGCGCCTGAGAACCAATGGTGAGGCGTTCAGCCCGAACCGCGGCCTTCCCGTCAAGCATCAGTGCCGCCATACCACCCCCGACAGTTAGCAGCGTCGCGGCGTAAGCAAGGAAGAGACTTCAGACCGAAGTTCTTGCCTGTCCGGACTTCCCCTCATGTGCAAGGTGCGGCATCTAGCGACGCCTGCTTAGCCGACGGCGTGTGCTGCCGACGGCAAGGGCGATAGCTGCAAGACCTCCTGCGACAGCGGCGGTCGGCCCTGGATTAAGCTGTACCTCAAGCGCCAGGCTCGTCCTGCGGGTCAACGGATGCAGGCTGCTCTCATCGTGAAGGTCCTCACGGGGCTCATATAGGTTGTCGCGCTGCGCCTTGTCGCCCTCTAGCTCGGTTGTCATGCTGGTGTGACCGAACTTTGCAAACATCCAGTCCATGACGCGTGGGGCCATTCGATTGCCAACAACCATGCTTATGCCGCCCGCGCCGCCAATGGTCAGATCCCGGACGGGTGTCGTGCAAGCGTGCATGATGGCGCGGGCGACCAGGTGGGCGTCGTAGGCAGGAGGTGGGTTGCGCGTGCCTTTTGAATCCATTCGGTTGCGGGCATGGTCGGTGAAGGGCGTATTGATGGCGGCGGGCTTGATTAAGGTCACCGAGATTGGATGATGACTAGCTTCAGCTTCCCGCCGGAAGGCCTCGGTAAAGCCCTTTACCGCAAACTTCGACGCACAGTACGGGCCTTGGTAGGGGATGGCTATCTCGCCCAGGACGCTGCCGACATTAATCACGGCGCCACCGGTGACCTTAAGGTGCTCGGCGGCAATGAGTGTGCCGTGGACTACCCCCCAATAGGTGACATTAAAGAGTCTGCGCTGGTCGGCGAGCGAGACTTCATCCAGTCGGCCGTAGATAAAGGCGCCAGCATCATTTATCCAAGTATCGAACCCGCCGAAGGTCGCGATTGCTTTAGCAGAGGCGGCTTGTAGGTGCTCATAGTCGGCGACATCCGCAACGGCATAGTCCGCGGTTCCTCCTTTTCCCCGGATCTCCGCGCTGAGCGCGCGTAGCGCCTCTTCATTACGAGCAACGAGGAACAGCTTGGCCCCGTGCTCGGCTAGCATTCGAGCTGTGGTCAGCCCAATGCCGGAGGTCCCCCCGGTGATGACGATGACCTGCTCTGCGATTGGCTTCAGGGATGGGCGGGTGATGGCAACCTCCTATGACGAGAGCCAACCGCCTCAGGGTCCGCTGGTTCCGGCTCACCACACCCCCCATTAGCACCCTACCCCATAGTACGCTCTCTAAAGCCAGCCCCTCGACCGGAACCAGACCAGTGGGACGATGATGCTGACGATAATCATCGCCCAGCCAAACTCGTAGCCGTAGGCCCAATTCAGCTCCGGCATGTTTTTGAAGTTCATGCCGTAGAGGCCAACAACAAAGGTCGGTGGTATGCCGACGACGGACGCGATGGTTAGAACCCTCACACCGTTGTTCTGCTCGATGTTGATGAACCCCAGGACAGCGTCCAGGAGGAAGTTGACCTTGTTGGAGAGCTGCTGGTCGTAATCGTTGAGTGAGGCAATGTCCTGCCGCAAGGTCTGGATGCGGACTTTCAGCTCAGGAGGCGTCCACGCATCTCCGACTTGCTGAGCGTATGAGGCAATGCGTCCGATGCCCACCACGCTGTCCCGGAGCGTCCCGAGCGCGTCACCGGTCTCTCCTACAGCCGTTAGAATGGCCCGAAGCTCTTGATCCGTCCTCCGCATATTGCGCGTCGCTTGAGCACTTCCGGTGCGGAAGGTTCCCTTTGATTGCCGAAGGAGGTCTGCTCCGATTCGTTCGAGCGTATCTGCTATCCGGTCAACGATGGCTTCCAGTAGGCCGACGAAGACCTCGTAGCTGCCTGTGGTGCCCGAGCGCTCGAAGCGGGCGGAAAAGGCAGCGAATGCTGGCAGCTTCTCGAACCGGAGCGTGATCAGCCGCTGCGGCGAGATCACGAAGCTAATGGGTGTTGCCTGCGCCTGCCCATCGGCACCCAGGAAGGTGCCGGGCATGCTGAAGTAAGCGGCGCCGCGCTCGCTGAATACCCGTGAGGAACTTTCGACTTCCGTGATTTCTTCGAGGGACGGAACGCGCATGCCGGTGATGCGCTCGGCCGCGGCCCGCTCTTCGTCAGACGGGTTGACTAAGTCAATCCAGACAGCATCTGAGGCAACATGGTGGCCAGCACTAAGCAACTGAGGCGGGGAGGTGCCATCATGTATGTAAAGCATCCGGAGCCTTTCCAGAGGACAAGTCTTGCCTCTAGCAACGATATGTTCGCTCACGACGTTCCACGGGGGCAGCAATGGTCTGTCAGATCTAGTCGCATGACCTGGGATGATGGCATTGCGGCGACCTTCGAAGGCAGGCTGTCCGCGGTCGCTGACCGAGCGTGTTGGGTTAGGGACGTGCGTCGCGAGTGCCCAACCCAGGCTCAGGAACTCAGGCGATCCTCTAAGTGAACGCGACGTCCTGATCCGTGCAGGGTCTAGAACCACGGCCTACGTCGTTTGGCGCCATGTGAAGCACGGTCACAGCAGCACCCAGGAACTGTTGGCCATCTAGAAGGCCGTCGAGCGACCCGGCGGTCGGAAATTCCGTGAGCGTTTGCCCGCAGAAAGGCTTGGCCCGATGACCACTCATTGGCCACGCAAGCCGTTCGCCTTAGGTGCCGAAGAGCGAGCTGATAGTCGCTTAGTTACTAGGAATGCCGGGATGCGGCCGACGTCAGGGTGCGCTGCTGCTTGGCTCCTAGACCTAAGTCTGTCAGGCCGACGAGGCAGGTGGGCCAAGGATCTGTATGCGCTGGTATCCGCCATCAACGGTAGCGGTGACATGTTCGGACGAGCAAGTCCCTAGGCAAACAATGTCTCTGACAACGCTTGGCAGAATCTTAAGTTATGAAAAATGGGCAGGGTCAAGAGACAGAAAACGCTCTAGCATAGCATGGCTGTGTGATCGATGAATAGCACTCACTTAAGCGGTAATCAAGGACGTGCGTCAACGCAAGCTTGTATCGCATCCGCTAAGCATTGGCCGGTGCTGACAGTCAACGGGGTCATCCGGCTTATCACGAGGCAACCGGTGAGATAACCAACGATCAGCCCGGCTCGTGCGTCGCGTTCCGCGCCCTCGAGCAAAACAACTAGCTGCTTAGTCGCCAGATGACGAATGTGCTCGACCACGATGCCCTGCAAGCCAACGCTCGCGACAGCTTGCAAAAGGATCATCAACTGGGTGCCACCAGGCATCGCGTAGGCCCCATTGGGGCAGGCCTGCATAAGTGCCGCTAGTCTGAGACCAAGCGAAGCAACATCGCCGGTCATAGGACCACCCGCCTCGGCGGCCTCTATAAGCAACTCGCTATATAGTAGAGCTTTGGAGCCAAAGTATCGATTAATTAGAGCCGGTGCGACGCAAGCCCGGTCTGCGATTTCGCGAACGCTGACTTGGTCGTAGGTCTTCCGCGCGAACCAGTAAGCCCCAGCCTCAAGAAGACTATTTCGGGTCTTGTCGGCGTTCCGACTCGGCTCCCGACCCGTGTCGTCGAAGGTGGACATCCTAGTAGCCTAAGGGCGACGTCATTGGGTTGCCATCTCCCTGAGATCATAATATCACGCCAGTCTCATCTCGTACTGGTCGCACATTATATTCTCAAGTAAAGTTAATTTTACATTTGAATTTACTTAAAAAGATTTGCTGTCTTTCGGCAAATCGACATGTAATTCTTTTCCAAATGATAGCGCGACCAAAAACAATGCCTTCTATTCCGCGGTTTGTGGCGTTGTGTAGATTTGACGAGAGGCCGTCGGCTAGGATTATGATGCACGATGACACACGAGGTTCGACGATGACTAATGGGTCGACATTGCAGGATGCTTGGGGGTGACCTGCTACATCTTCCGCTTTCTCACGGAAGACTGTCTGGTTTGCCACATACAGCTGCTCGATATAGCTACGGAGGCGAGTGCGCTCGGCTATGCAGAATACCTTGAAATACCCGGGACGGTGATCGAGGTATGGGAGACGGTAGTCGATGGTAGCTGTCAGCGAGTGACAAGAGTACAGTTGTGAAAAGGCATTGCTTGTGGTGGTGGGCTCTTGTGGGCGTCGAGACAAGTATTCACAAATATGGTCTCGCTGCCCATAGGCAACTTCAGTTCCTCATGCCGGGGCTGGTTGCACCCGTTAAAAGTGGCAACTTCAGGCTTTACGTGTCTGCCAATAAAGCAGCCTTTCCGGCAAATCTGGTCAGCCAAACATTACCGCAAGCTGATCCGGGCTGACACCTTCGCTCATGGCTCACTAAATTAAGACCTCTTATCTACTGACAAACAAGGGGCGTGATGTCCTACCAGACCTCGACACTCGATCACCACAACGGGAGGTAGGCTCCCGCGGCCATCCGAGAAACGAAGGTGACCGTTGGCCTTCTGCCGCTACTCGGTGAGGCGCGCCGTTATGCCACTACTGAATTCTACCTCCTCCGGGCCGGACCTCCGTCCAGGCAGGCGTCGGCTAACTCACTCAGACGAAGCCATGTATTTGTTGTCCTATGCAGATAAGGTGCGGCCCGCGTGGCAGTAGCATAATGACACCAGCACGAAGGCGGTCCGAGCAGCGGCTTCTCACTGACGAACTGGGTCACCGGCTCAAAATACTTTCGCCTCGATCCAGACCGTTGCCAGGCGGACCCATGAAGCATTCCGGATCGAAGGCTGACGCATGCTTATATCCAACGACCGCATGCTCTAGCCTCAACTACCGATATCCTCTTCTGGCAGAGTTGGAGCGCGGCGCCGTTCCATGACGTTGGGGGGGAGGTCTTCGACAAAATTGGCGAGGAGGGTCGCTTCGACATTGTGGAACCCGAAATCGTCTTAGGGCCCGGACACTTAGGCGGGATTTTCAACGGCCACAGTCTATTACTCACTTTCCTGATGCCGGAGGCGCGGATCGCGACGGAGTTCTGGCTGAGCGAGCGGCAGCGTCTGGCGCCGCCGTTGCCGCGCAAGTCCCAAGGCGTGCCACGTGTCGATGACCGCGGGGTGATCAGCGGCATCGTGCACGTGCCGAAGTCCGGTGATCGGTGGGTTGATGCACCGGCGCTCTACGGCAAAGCAAGACCCTCTACAACCGGTTCGTCCGCTGGAGCGCTGACGGAATATAGCAGCGCCTGTTTCAGACGCTCGAGAAAGCAGGCGGCCCTCCTACCGAGCTTCTCCTCGAGCGCACTCACATCTTGGCGCACCGCAGCGCCGCTGGAGGAAAAGGGGGCGCCAAATTTAGGCCATCGGCGTCAGCCGCGACGGCCGCACATCCAAGATCCATGCTCAGACCGATGGCTTCGGTCGCCTCGTCGGCTTCTACCTTACCGCAGGCCATGTCGCTGACTGCCGGGCGGTGGGGAGCTTGCTTCAAACATTTCCGCACAACACCTCGGTCATGGCAGACCGCGCCTACGACACCAACGCCATTCGCCAGCAGATCGAACAGCAGGGTGCCGACCCGAACATCCCGCCCAGGCGGACCGGATCTGGGAAAGCTGCCTCAGCCGCGTGCTCTATCGCCGCCGCAACGCGATCGAGCGCATCTTCTATCACCTGAAGAACTACCGCAGGATCGCCACCTGCTACGACTAACTTTCTATCAACATCGCCAGCAGCATCTACCTCGCCGCGACCGTCAACTTCAAGTTATGAGTCTGAACCCTAAGTTGAGCGACCGGAATTGAGTAGACCGCAACGCCCACCGACAGGCGACTGCGAAAGAAGTATTGGTTCGCCTAAAATCACTATGCTCTTGAAGCAGCTGAGGCAGACTGAGGGCTTTGACGCACGGCCTAACCTTCGACGGTTACCTCTTGCGCATCTCCTGGGTAGTGCTGGTGAACTAGCTCGAGCATGACGGCAACCTCGTCAGCGGAAGCAGCTCGACCATAAAGCCAGCCCTGGCCAAGGTCACAGCCTAGCAAATTTAAGGCCGCCGCTGATTCAGGGTTCTCTATACCTTCAGCAACGACCGGGAGGCCGAGGCTTTGGGCAAGCCCAACAACGCCAGCAACTATCTTCCGGCTGGCTGAAACAGTCATCATAGTGCCGACAAAACCCTTATCAATCTTGATCTTGTCTAAGGGCAAACCTTGAAGGTGCCGAAGGCTTGAATACCCTGTCCCAAAGTCGTCGAGCGCCAGCCTTATGCCCATTGTCTTCAGGCTCACCAGGATGTCATGGGCGCGATGATAGTCATCTATAAGCGCGCTCTCGGTCAGCTCAATCTCAAACCTGAGCGCCGACAAGCCAGTCTCGGCGAGGATAGACCTCACGAGAGCGGGGAGGGAACTATCTCGCAGCTGAAGTGGCGACACATTCACAGAGAGAAAGACATGCTCAGGCCAGGTAAGGGCGACCTTGCAGGCCTGGCGGGTCAGTCGCTCGAATAAGACTGGTATCAACCCAAGAGCCTCCGCAAGCGGTATGAAGACAGATGGCGGAATATCTCCCAGGGTCAGATGTCTCCAGCGAGCAAGCATCTCGAACCCGACTATCTTGTCATCCGACAACGCAACAATCGGCTGGAAGTGCGGAAGCACTTGATCCAGGGCAAGCGCTCGCCGAAGCTCGACTTCCATCTCCGCCCGCCTTCGGACCGCGTCATCCATCCCCAATTCAAAAAACCGAAAGAGGTTCCGACCCTCCCTCTTGGCCTCATAGAGTGCCGAGTCGGCCCGCTCTATCATTAGTTCGACCTCGCTCCCATCGGCCGGGGAAAGAACGATCCCGACGCTGCAACCGATCTCAATGGTAAGGTCCATGAAGCTGAAGGGCTCAGAGATCGCCGCTATAATGCCTCGAGCAAGGTCACACGCGACATCGGCACTGATCACCTCACCGGCCAAAGCAAATTCGTCGCCACCAAGTCGGGCAAGAATCTCGTTGGCCCGGGTCACGCCTCGAAGGCGGTCTGCAACCATTACTAGAAGACGGTCGCCGACCGAGTGCCCATGTAAATCGTTGACTGGCTTGAAGCGATCAAGATCTACCATCAGGAGCGCGGTGAGCGAGCCTTGTTGGCGTGCCTCTGCTTGTATCCACGACAATCGTTCGCGGAAGAGTAGCCTGTTCGGCAGCCCGGTAAGGGAGTCATGCCGAGCCATCCTGAAAAGCTCACTGACGGTCTGGAACTGGCTGAGAAGCTTCCGTTGCTCCAGGGTGACGGCGACGGGCAGTGAGGAAAGGATGACTGCCGCGAAGTAGAACTGAAGCAGGAGAATACGCTCAGGGAGCGTTGCGCCTGGATATTTAGCGATCTCGCCATGGCCGGTCATGGTGAGATAGGTAGCTACGACAACCAACGCGATGGCGGCGCTCGTCGCTCCAAGAAGACCGCCGCGAAAGGCGGCAAGGAGTAAGACAGGGAAGCTTAAAAACAGGCCCGGTAAAGCTGGCTCCGTGAAGTTTATCCACCCCACGACGCCAACGAAAACCGTGAGCAGTGCAATTTCCATACGGCCCCATCGTGAGACGGCACCAATCCGTCCCGGCTCCGTCCATAGGAGGAGGAACGGCGTGACGATGAGAAGACCAAACATCGCGGTGAAGTACCAAGCGCGCCAGGTCACCCCGTAGGGGGCCTTGATGGCTAGATGGAGTAGGATAGCGCCTCCACCAGCACTGAACGCTGGTACGCTCACGACGACGGCTGCAAACCTCGAGATGGAGCCGAGGCTAGAGAAGATGTGCTCTTTGCGGGAAATGAGTCTTAGCGTGTAGGAAACAGCACCGACTTCGAAAGCATCGCAGACTCCAGAGCCAGCTCCGATAGTGAACCCGGTGCCGAATAAGAGGCTCGCCGATGTGTCGGCCAACACGATCAGCAGGAGTAATTTGGGCCAGGCTGCGGGGTCATTGCGGAGGAGGATGGAGACGCCGATAGCGTTCGTGACCCAGACCGGCGAGTCTGTCCCCATGAAGTGGTAGGTTATGACTTCGATGATGAGGACGCTGAAGAAGAGCAGACCTGATGAAAACTTTGGCGGGATGAAGGTCCATTGTCCTTTCGTGACCATTACTAGCTCCGCAGCAGCTCAATTGCTCTGGTACCTTCGGCCAGCCAGCAGGCCCTATGACCCTCGAGCATGTTCGACGAAGGCACGGACGTCCCCGGACATCATGAACGGCAGGCTTCGCTCGAGCCGATCATCTGGCCAATACCACCACTTGATCTCAAGCAACTCCTCGATAATCGGCATGGGAAACCGATAGCGAAGGATCCTTGACGGGTTTCCGGCGACGACCGCATAGGCAGGGACGTCCTTGGTGACCACCGACTGGCCTCCTATTATGGCACCGTCCCCGATCTTGACGCCCGAAGCGATGAAGACGCCGTGGCCGATCCAGACATCGTTGCCGATGATTACGTCGCCCTTACCAACATAGTCTTCTAGTATGGGAGCTGACGGCCACACGTGCCGATACGTCGAGAAGGGGTAGGTCGATACAAAGTCCGAGCGATGATTTACAAGGACGATTGTGACGGCTTGTCCGATGGAGCAGAACCTACCAATCTTTAGTTTGTTATTTCCATCGACCGCATAGACGAGGGGTAAGCCGTAGCTGTGCTCCCCGATCTCCCAACCAAAGTCTCGTATTTGCTGCGCCAGATGGGCCTTGCTCCCGGTAGGTAGCGTTCTCTCTAGTCTTGGGTTGTTTCGTTCCAGTGCGAAGGCGACGTCAAGGTTTGGGTCTAGCAGGAACGAGCCAGTCATCCTGGTCAGTAAACCGTCGGCGCGTTCGATACCGCTGAAACGGCTGCTGACCGAACCGTCTTCGTTAAGAAGTTCCAGCAGACCGTCCCGGCATCTCCATGCAGACTCATTTGGGTGCGTATAGCCGCCAATCGCTCCGTTTTGTAGAAAGCGAAATTCCGTCGAATTTATAGTGCCGCCTACATGCCGAAACGTCCAGGTCGCATTGTCCAGCTCTGAGCTTTCTATAGTTTCCATCTCGGCACCGAATGAGGCCATATGTCGTTGCCCTATACACGGAACGCTGTTAAAACGCCATCAGAACGTAGTGTCTGCCGACTTCAATAAACGCCCGTTCACTCGGATTGTATCGGGGCTTTTCTGAATGATTAGACTCTCCACGACCAGCCATTTGCCGTTCGGGATCTCCGGTCTCGAGGACGAGATGCTCGGCACTGGGTGGGGTGCATCGGAAGACGGATTTCGCTGGATGCTCGATGATGAGAGTGTTCTGGAAATTCCAGGCCTAGGCGAGGCAAGTACGCTCTACCTGATCCTTCGCATTTCTCCGCTCATCCTTGGTGAAACTGTGTGGCCGCAGCGTTTGGCCGTCCTCGTGGACGGGTTCCCGCATAGCTTGCCGGTCATCACCGAGACGACTTTCGTCATCGTCCCAATGCCGGGGCACGAGAAACGGGTTGGAGAGAGTGTGAAGGTCGTTTTGAAGCACCCCGATTGGCTGCAGCTGACGACCCTGTTTCCGGATAGCCCGACACCTCCCGACTCCCGGAAAATCTCCCTTCGAGTCCATGAGGCCTATCTTGTTGACCAGACCGGGAGCATGGGGAACGCGCTAAGCGATCAGGCAAACATCGCCAGGACAGATCCTCGGGTGCTGGAGCCCTTTTGCCCGGCCAGCCTCGCTGACTTCGCAAGTCTCGGAGATAATTGCGAGTTTGGCCTCTTTCAGAGGCGCTGTGGCGTTGAGCCCCAGGACTTATTTCGCTTCTCTCGCCTCTCCATCGAAACCCTTCTCACTGGGCTCGAGGATGGCTTTGTCGACCTCTGTAACCTCGCTCGCCTGACATTTAGTCTTCGCGGAGATGCTCCCAGACGCGAGTATATAACGAAGAACGACAAGTATAAGTTCTTCTCGCACTCTGGAGTCGTAGAAGACGAAGCGAGCGTTGTCCGGGTGATCGAGAGGGAAATCAGGAAGTTATATTTCTTACGCCAACTATTGATTGACGATCTCAAATCCGGCGATCGCCTCTTTGTCTTCAAGGCCAATCATTCGGCCTCAGCTGAGCAGATAGATGACTTATCTTGGAGTCTTCGAAGGTGGGGAGACAACTTTCTCCTCCACATCAGGCTTGCAGACGGTAGTGTAGAGGCCGGGCATGTCGAGCGAACGGGCCGGTTTGTGATGACCGGCTACATTGACAGCTTCCTGGACTACTCAAAGGCTCAAATCCCGGCGTCCGAGGCTTGGCCGACAATCTGCGACCGGGCTGGCAAGTTATGGTGCCAGATCCGAGCGAATGATCTTGGACAGGTTGAGCAGGTCGCTCTCGAGGCCCTTGCAGAATGATCGATATTCAACGGTCTGTTCAGGCCCTCGTCCAAGCCGAAACGGGGACAGATACCAATGTTGCCCCTAACACCGTTCTTGACGACATCTCAGGCTGGGACTCTGTCTCGTTGGCTGGTGTGCTGATGGCGCTAGAAGAGGAGTATAGCATCAGGATTGGACGCCATCAGGTAGTCAACCTTCATACAGTCGGCGACCTGGAGCGCCTGGTGAGGGATCTCTCACTATTGGCCGACGGTCGCGGGAAAACTTGACTTCGCTAAGCTCCTCCACTCGTTAAACTTCTGTTCGTTGGCGCCCCGAGCTACTTTCCCGCTCGTGCTCTTTTGGAGCCAACCGGGTTCCACGAGACACACTTCGTGGGCAGCCACGCCAAATTCTCCAAGTATCACCTTCCGAACGTCATGTCCGAGCACCTCCTTAGCGTGTAGGCTCATTTCTTCGGTCTCGGCTATGATGACAAGGGTCCGGCTTCCGGTCCGAACGTCGTAAGGGGCGATAGCAACACACCGGCCAGCTTTGATCCCGCAGGATTGGTTTATGGAGAACTCCAGGTCAGACGCGAACAGGTTCTTGCCGTTTATGATGAGCATCTCATCTCGACGGCCACACACGAACAGCTCTCCCTTTTCGAGGAACCCGTAATCGCCAGTGTGAAGTTCTCCGTGAGTCAGTGACTTCTCGGCCAAATTGCTCTTGAAGTAACCAGAGAATAGAAAAGTGCTGCTGACAACGATCTCGCCGACCATGAGGTCCTGCATTTCACCGCCTCCGTCGTCCACGATGCGCACCCTGCAGCCGGGGATTGGAACGCCAGTGGAGACAAAATCAGTGAACGGCGCGGTTCCCAGTCGCGGTTCGATACGGCCCAATACATAAGCGTCCATATCGGCCTCGATGACCCGCGGTGAGGCATTCTCGTCAGTCTGTGTTACGGTAAATACGCTCTCAGCCAGCGCGTAGCTCACCTGGATGGCCGTGGGTCTGAGGCCACAACGAGAGAAGCGCTCTCGAAAACGCCGCAATGTTTCTGGCCTACAGGGCTCGGAACAATCAA
The DNA here is from genome assembly GCF_005844085.1 of Lichenicoccus roseus. Taxonomy (GTDB): domain Bacteria; phylum Pseudomonadota; class Alphaproteobacteria; order Acetobacterales; family Acetobacteraceae; genus Lichenicoccus; species Lichenicoccus roseus. The sequence goes on along the minus strand of NZ_VCDI01000014.1, from coordinate 17,078 downwards.
TCATCAATCGCATGGACGATAGGTTGAAACTCCGGCTCGACGACACCGAGCGCAGCATATGCTGGAAGGCAAAGTTTGGCTGCCAGCACACCGTGGCCTTATGCCGCTCGATGAGCTCAAGCAGTAAACCCGGCTCCACGACCCAGTCGAACGGATCAATTTGCACGACTGTGGCACCAATGAGCATGGGCAGCACAAGGCATCCCACCAGACCCATGTCATGGTAGAGCGGTAACCAGGACGCGATGACATCACTTGGATGCAAGGCAAGAGCTTGAGCGGCAGAGTTTGCAAAGGAAAGCATCATGCCATGGGTGATGACGACGCCCTTTTTTGCCCCGGTTGTGCCCGAACTATGTTGAAGAAACGCGACTGTATCGGGGCCAAGCAAGTATCGCGGTGGAAGCTCAACTGCAACAGCATCCTCATTGGCGGGAATGGCCTCAACGGCCACGACGAGGTCATTGAACCCCGGTAAGTTAACCGACAAGTGATCTACGGTCACCTCCGAGGCAACTATCAGAGCGACCTCCGCCCGCTTAAGCGCCCCATGCTGCGCGTTCCAGAACAGCGTCGGATCCTGCTTGTGGGTGATGGTCGGCATAATGAACGGAATAGCGCCGAGGCGCATCGCTGCGACGAAGGCTGTCGCGAGGGACGGGCCGTCGTTGAGCATCAAAGCAACAGTCTGCCCGGCACCCACACCCATGCGTTGAAAGAAGACGGCTTGGTCGGTCGCCCGATCCCACAAGGCCTTGAACGTGAGTCTTCCTCCCGCATACCCCTCCATGATCAGAAAAGCCTTGTCCGGCATGAGCGTAGCGTTGTGCTCAACCACGCTCAGGATCGTCGATGGCGTCTCGGAGGGAAGCGAGTTCATGCTGCTCATACTTATCTTCGCCTTTGTCGGAACGCCCTAGAGCTCGGCATCAAACAAGTTCTCGATGTCATGATGGCGAATAAAGATGTCGCGGTCGGCATCTGGGCGTGACCCGCCATTCTCCGCCTGGCCGCACCGGATCTCTTCGTAGCGCTGGCCTTTCAGGCCCGCCATGAACCAAAAGAAGGTGTCGGGCATGCCTGCGGGGGCCAAAACGGTCACGCGACAGTGCCTGGGAGCGAGAGCAATATTCGTCATTCCGGCCCCCATGACCCCGACAACGTGCTTAGCGCTCTTGAACACGCTAATCTGCTCGGAGAAGGTGAGCGATCCAGGGTCGACAATTTCGTAACCCCGCATGCGCGCGAGTTCCTGAATGGGAGCCTCATCAACCAGCCGCCGGGTCGACTGGCTCTCCCGGGTGACAAAGACTTTCGATGATGGTTTGGCCTGAACACGCGCCGAGACGCTTTCGATACAATCCATGACTATCGGAGACATGTACACGCCGTGGTTGGTCAATCCGTCAAAGAGAACCAGGGACTGCACCTTGACGGCTTCGAACCCGGTCTCGAGGGTCCTCCTGCGCGTGATATCGAGCATGGCGAGAGAGTCCTGTATGACAGTCCGAAGACTGCTCTTGTTGTATGATACAAGGTAGTCGAGGTCCCCATGATCTAGAAACAGTCTTGATAGATAAGCTTTGGGAAGCATCTCCATCAGCCAGTGGCCATAATTGTCGGCTCCCCGTTTCTTGCAAAGAACTGCGGTTCGCTTACAGTACATCTCACAGCCCGATCGAAGCGCCTTCAGGACACTGTTGAATCCCAAGGCTATCTTGTCGGGTTCATGTTGCGTGACACTGGAGGCGAACAAATTGCCATGGGCGTCGAAAACGAGTCCCTCCTGCGCAACGTAGACCTCATTGAGGATGGAGACTGTGACTTGCCGCTCGGGAAAGTCGGGGGTGTTCCAAGTCGGCTGCATGCGCCCGAGTGCGTCTGAAGTGATGCTCTCCTGATGGAGAACCTCCGGGTACGCCATTTTGAAGGCCCGAGAGCTCAGCGACAGCACTTGAGCCGATTGGGGGGTTTCGATGATTGAGGGACCGGTTATCGCCATGTCTGCAACTCCAGCGGAGAACGCTTCACCTTAGGTAGGCCGCAGGAGGAAAGCGGCTTCCATAGTCCGAAGATCTGTATCCGTGAGGCTGCGGTAGATGGGTAGAAGCGCATTGGAGATAGCCTCGGGGGGAGTCTCACGTTTGGTCCGGCAGGCAACGACGGAGAACCCCGTCCGTTCGAATATGGACCGCATCGCCGAAAACCGTAGCTTGTTGATGTAACCCGGCTCGTGGTCGCCGCCATCCACGAGATACTGCCATGGGCTCAGGGACTGGGAGTAGGCGCGGTGGTCGCGGAAATCGACAGATGTATAGACATATCCGTTCACGGCGATGCTCTTTCGGGCGCAAGCCATGAGGCTCTCAACGTCGTTCACATGTTCGAAAACGGAGTTCGAGATCATCAGGCCAAATTGTCTATCCTCTTCGGAGAGGTCTTGGTAGCGGCCGACCTTATGAGAGACTGGCGATGGTATGCTCGAGTAGAGGTCGCCAGCGAGCAATCCGGCGAGGTCAAAATCAGCGGCCTTGCGACGGCACACCCTGGCGTCAGGCTGAGCCCGTAGCCAATCGACTGGAGCTAGACCCGATAAGATTGCTAGGATGTTAGCATACTCCGAGACCGCCAGAGCGCCGATGTCCGTCGGTTGCTCCAGGTCAAGGGCAAGAGTGCTTTCAGCACCGAGCAGATAGAAGAGTATGGAGGTTGTGAGGGGACGGGTGGCCCCACAGCCGAGGTCGATGACACGTTTATCAATGAAAAGGTCCGCCCGATATCCGGCGAGATCAAACAGCATTCCTGCTGTGAAAAAGGACCAGTAGCCACCGCGATAGGAGGGCCGGGCGGCAGCGGATGTCAAAGCATCTACGAGACCGGCTCTAAGCTCTACCGTAGGTGGGTCGATTACTGCCTGCATGGGTGCTCTATAAGACCTGCGTGAAGGGCTTGCTCAGGCCTGCATTAACTCGGAGAGTGTGACCCACGGAGGCGAATAGGGGGTCAAGCCCGGCAGATGATCCTGTAGCCACATAATGGTATCCTCAATGTTGGCAAACGGACACCCCTTGAGCTGCCATGGTGCAAACCGCCACCACGCCAGGGTCTGCAACTGAGCGCTCTGCCGCAGGTCGAAGCGCATGCTCAAAAGCACCGCCGGATTGCCTCCGACGATAGCGTAGGGTGGCACGTCCTTGGTAACGACCGCGTGCCCCGCAACAACAGCGCCATCCCCGATTGTAACGCCTTGCGCGATGAAGGCCCCGTGCCCGATCCAGACGTCGTTGCCAATCCTGGTGACCTTTAAGAAGTCGTTGATCGTCCGGGCAGTCTGCACTGGTATGACACCGGGGCTCTCCGGTTTGTATGCTCTATATGCGGCGCTTTCCGGGAAATCTTCCCCAACACTAAAGACGCTACCTCCATAGAAGAACGGACTCGTGCTCATCCAGGCAACTGGGTGGGCGCCGCGACCCACTTGAATGTTCTCCCCGAAGGAGCAGTAACGTCCGATTATTGTCTCGGAGTAGAATCCGCTTACGCCGTAGCTGAAGGCGCCAAGGACGTGTCGATGAGCGACCTCCATGCGCTTCAATCCGCAAGGCGGCTCGAAGTACGCCATCCCGGAAATGATGCATCCATCGGGGAGAGCGCACTCTACTCCATGCTGAGTGAGCTTCTCGCGTAGGGTCTGCGACATATAGTGGAAGGTCATGTCGCGATCCATATCAATACAAGGTCCGATGACGCTCGAGCTTGCGAACCGGCAGCTTAAGCCGGGCGTGGTTGCGGACCCGCTGTAACATCAACGTGGATATAGCCGCTGGGCGGCCGTCTTCCACGGTCCCACGCCGCGATCCCGCCTCGGATACCGCAATATAGTCATCGCAAATTTCGATGGCCATCGCCACTTAATCCCCTGCATCCATTGTCTCTATGAGCATCGTAACCAGCTGACTCCTGGCAGCAACCTGAGCGCGCAACGACGGGTCAGCATCAAGGATCTCGCCATGGCTCCGGGCGAGTGCCTCGACGTAGCCGCACATGATATGGAGTGCCCAACTAATCCCATCGTTCGCCGTGGTGTAACGAAGCGGCAATCCATAATACTCGATTGGCTCCCTGACTAGGTCGCGACCAAGGTTCCGATTGAGCATGAAGTCATCGTCGTCCAGGAGCAGTCTGGGGTTTCTCATCATCTTTTCCAGGAAGCTCGCGTAATGGCCCGAGCGTCCGCGTTCCAACTCGGCCCCTCCAGCCGCCACGACCTTCAGGCTTCCAATCAAGGCGCCTACGAGGCGCCGAAGCGGTGCCCTCGTATGGTAGTGCGCGAGCATAAGTTCGAGTAGAAGGGGACCCTCGCGGAGGCGGCCCCGATATCTGACCGCGTGATTACCGGCCTCGATTTTGATGGAACCGGCATCTATCCCGCCGCGAACGAAGCATTTGTATACATTTAGGGGCTCATCATCACGATAGACTATCCGCCTTGGTGCTAAAACATCACTCTGGTCATCCGCCTGCGTCGCTGCGAAATTTACCATTTGAATACGGCCGCAGACTGCCTCAGGGGGCAGTGCCTCGAGCTGCTTTCTCAATAGCCGTTCCATCGCCCCAACCCCGTGCTTTTGTCCAAAGGCGGTGAAGTGGTCTCCGGGAAAGCCTTGGTGTTCTTGTCGCAATCTTACAGAAGCTGGCGTAGGGAAAATGAACTCGTCAGCATCCAGGAACACCACCCAGGCCGCATTATGCTCATCGGCAGCCAGCCGGTAGAGCATAGTGTTGTGCTCTTCCTGAGAGAAGCTCACCGAACGATTCTCAAGGACTGTTAGCGGATAACCTTCTCGAGCAAGCAGGCGGAGGATGGGGATCGTTCGGTCGACGCTGCCGTTGTCGAGAATAATGTGGTGGGTAACCATCGGAGCATGATGGCGCACAAAGGCCTCAATGACATCCTCTTCGTTGTATACTCTGGAGACAGCAACAAGCCGAGTGCTTTCGCGCGAGGGCGGCTCGTCTGTCTCATGGTCTCCGATTTTGCTCGGATTGGGCGGCTTTGGTCGGATCCGGGACATCTAGCAGATCTTCGTGTACATTGAGTCCCACTCCTCGACCTGAGCCCGGACGGCTGGAAAACCGTCGAGAATGGCACCGTGACGTAGCGCAAGTTCCTGGACAGTCCCCAAGATGGACCTGACTGCGCGCATCGCCTCGTCCTGAGGAGAGGTATGTCGTAGGGGGCCACCCTTATAGTCTATCGGATCGATGGCAAGCCCGGGCTGTTCGTTCTTGAACCCCATGTACTGCTGGTTTCGCAGCAGGTTGGCTGGTCTGTCTCGGAGCGCCTCGTAGGGAGCTCGGTAGTGGTTACTTGCGCCACTGGAGGTCACTCCCGAGCCTCCAGCCAGCGCCTTGTTCCACCCGCGTATGACCTTTGCTAGATACTGAAAGGCCGACCTCTCGGCATAATGGGCCAAAAAGACCGCCTCTGTCGGTTGAGTTCTTGTGCCTCTCGTCGGTCGCCTGATGCCATGGCCGCCATCTAGGATCTCCATGTCGATGTTTGCCGAGCCCCCGCAGACCATTACCTTGCAGTTTCTTGTTGGCTCTTGCCTTCTTTTGATGCGGAGGGGAACAACGCCTTCGGCTGGATCGTCTTCCCGAGTTGCTACATATTCAACCATGGAGACCTTTATAGCGTCTAATCCCGTTTCAGCCTTATCCATATCGCTAAGAAGTTTTCGTAAACCCCCGGCCACTGCGCGGTCGTCGACAAACTCGTCAACGTCGAGGCATAGAACCCAGGTCGCGCCGTGAAGCAGAATAGCCTGGCGATACATGTGAGTCAGGTGATTTGCTTCGTTGAAGGATACGCATCGGTTCAGGTAGACCGAGATCGGAAGACCCTCTTCTTTAAGGGCAGCCAGAATCTGAAGGGTCCCGTCGTGACTTCCGTTGTCCATGAAGATATGATGGTCGACTAGGGTTCTCGTGTGGCGGACGAAAGCCTCAACGATGTCTGCCTCATCCAGGATCCGTGTGATTGCGACAACCTTCACTTCGAGATCACCGGTGTGATCGCGGAAAGGGGTCGACCACCGCCGCGGGTCTTGGTGTAGGGCTGGCGCGGGCCCATCAAAGTCCAGCCTCTATAAGGAAGCCTGCCCTCGCGGAAGCCGCTTCGCATGAAGTGTTGCTGAGCATCAGCGAAAGCTGCCGCGTCGACAGCGTCGGCGACGTCTGGATAGGAGTCCAGATACCAGCCTTCGTCAACCTCGATTGGATACGGGAGCCGGTCCTCAAAGTATCCAGCAATCACCCAGTGCTCTTGGGCGCTACGCCATTCACCAGCCGCGATGGCGGCTTGAACGTCAAGATAGTTGCGTCGATACCACTCATCGTCGACGATGATACGTTCCAGGATGGGACGTAGAATTTCAATTAACCTGTCTCTTACGACGCTGACAAGCTGGTCTGGTTTCGGACCCGCACCTTTAAGGTAGCCATAAGACCGCATTGCGGCACCCCATAGATGAATGTTCAGCCTCGGGATGAGATCCGGTCCGCCACGCCCTCGGGGGTTCGCACCGGCGGGAGGGGGCGACCTTGATGCAAAGCTATTCTAGCTTCAGTGCCCTCGAGCAGCAGCGTATTCATGCGGTCCGGGGGTAGCCCTAGTGGAACCAGGTAGCCTCGCCCAGTCTTGTTTATCCGTTCAGCAGGAGTACCCAAGTCGAATGCAACGACGTCCAGGCCAGCGCGCCACATCTGTGTTAGCGTGTAGCACCAGGTCTCCGGCCATAGCGACGTCAGAAGGCCAACATCCGCAGACTGAGATCTAATCAGGTCGACAGCCTCCGCCTCGTCGTAGCGGCCGGTAATGCTTATGGGACCAGCGTCTAAAAGACGCGCGTCATCGCAAGTGAATCCTACTACGATGAAGTGGAGGGGTAAAACTTTCTTGCGGGCGTCCCGGACACAGGCGAGCAGGTAGTCGTAGCCCTTCTCGTAGCCAATTGCCCCGACAACGCAAACGGTGATCACGTTTCCCCTTTTCGTCGTGGGGCGTCGATCGGACTGGGCGATCGGCGCTCTACCGATCAGCACGTCGTCGTTCTCCCAGTTTATCGTCTTGAGCTTTAGACCCGAAAAGTGGCGCTGCATGCGAACAAAGACATCCTCCGAGGGGACGACAACTCGAGTCGCGCCTGCTAGATGGCGGCTGCTTTGCTCTACCAGCTCGGTTGGTCGTATATCGTCCTCAAGGTTGCTCCCGTCGTCGGCGAAGCATGCCTCGCAGCCGTCTAGGCTTGGTTCGCCGCAATAGCGCTTGTCAGCACGCATCAGGTTTATGCGCGTGCAGAACCAGGAGTAGTCGTGAACGACAATCTCATAGGGTATTTGGAGTAGAGCGAAGAGGTCGAGTAGGGCATCATCGTGCCCAACGAGGTGATGCACTTCCGCCCGGACCGGCTGGTCCGGGCCCAAGAGGGCGGCCAAACCTTTTAACTCGCGTGGTATCGAATAACGTAGGTTCGGCGTACCACCCCTTGGGCCGTCGCCAATCACGCAGTCGCGACCCTTGCCATCGAGGCTTGCCACTGGCCAGAGCACGATGGGACGCAGGCCGTGCCTGCGCAGATAGGCCGCTCGAGCTGCTACATGCTTTTGGACACCGCCGCCGCGCCCATGCGTCACAAGGAGAACCGACTTCGAGGGTTTTCGCATCGAACGCCAACGTTGGATGTCGAGCCTTTTTCTCGATCCTGCAAGTGGGTCGGCTCGTTTGAACTCCTGAACCATAGCATCATAGCCAGGGTGGAGCTGGTTCAGGAACCGAAGATTTCGGTCGATTAGGTAGGACTTGGTCGCACGGAAGGACTGACTGCCAACGTGGCCAACGTAAAGTCTAGGAACGCCGACGTGACGCCAACCGAGGTGCCGGGCGCGGATGGAGAAATCGTTCTCCTCGCAGTAGCCCTGTGCGAAACGGTCTTCACGCAAAAGACCGGTGTCGTTGAGACAGTCGCGCTTGATGTAGACACAGAAGCCGATCGCAGTCGGAAGATCAATGACCACACGAGGGTTGGCGCGCCGGGCCATGGCGTCGAGCGACTTTACTTCGGCCAATGTCGGAACATCATTTACATGTTCGACACTCGGGTAACTCATGATCGTGGCATCGTTCGAGAAGGGCGTCGCCGATCCAATACTTGAATCTCCGTACGCCGCAGTCCGGAGGGTCGGGAGCCAGCCCGGAGGCACGAGGGTGTCGCTGTTCAGGAGGACGACGTCTCTAGTCAGGTCGTGACGCATCCCAGCGTTAGCGGCCTTTGGGAAGCCTCCGTTTACAGGCTGGCGGATGAGCCTGATTGAAGTGCTCTGCGCCAGCTCCACAAGCTTGCTTGAGAGGCGCGGATCCGGCGCGCGGTCATCGACGACGACGACTCTCGCCCAGTCCGGAAGACCATCCAAGACAGAGGCCAAGCAGGCCAGGGTGAGGTCGTAGCCCCCGTAGACAGGTATCACCACGTCCACTGAGCGCGGTTGGCTTCCGCCCACAGGGGGCGGGCCTACAACCGCGGCCGGAGCCGCGGGCATCGTGAAGGTGGCGGGAGCAAAAGTCGGGCCTGAACCGGATGGGAAAAGATTTGCGACGAGAGTAGAGGCGGCCAGGGCGCTCTGCTGCTCAGCGAAGGGGTCAAGCGGACTACCGATGAGGTCAAAGCCTTGCTGGCCGATGAGCCGGACCGGCCCTTTAAGACCCGCTAGGCACTCCGAAGGTACTCTGAAGGCTCGAGGTTGCGCCAACGGTCGACCGTGCGCGATCGTAGTCGCTCGGTCCCGGGCGACCACTTCTACTGGCTCGCCGCTGCCGATTGGCACGACCTTTAGGACAGGGTCACGTTCCGGGTCATTCGGGTGCCAGGCCCAACCGTGAAGGTCCCCGCCCTTGGTGTCAGCGAAGCCTTCAAGCTGGGTAATCGCGTTAAGGTCAATTGGGCTTCCCATAAGGTCAAGGGAATCGAGCTGAACGCTCAGCAGGCCCGACACCTCCCATCCAGGTGGAAAGCGGCAGCTGGCGGGGTCATCGCCTCCCGGAAGCGCCAGATGCCTTTTCATACCTGAAAGACCGGCGACAAGGCGCATCTTAGGTTCGACCGGAACAAGGATGCGCGCGAGCAGCCGCCTTTTGCCATCGAGTGCGCACCAGCCCGGTAGCCCGGCCTCCCGCGCAATGGCGTCGAAGTCGTTGTACGTTTCCCGCGGGAAAGCATGTCGACTGAGCGCCCGAGCCGCGGCCTGCGCCGCACGATGTGCGTGCCCATGGATTCTGCAAGCCGTAGCCAGGCCCACCCAGGCCTCCCGGACATCATGGTTCTTGGCGACATCCTGGAAGAACTCAATGCTCGCCTGGCTGCCTTGCCGCAGCCGACAGACAGCTAGGCCCAATGTTGCCGATGGGTCACCGGGGGCTAAGCGTAGGGAGCGGCCAAACCAGCGGCTCGCCGCGTCGATATCGCCGCTCGCAACCGCCGCTTGCCCCTTGAGGAGGGCATCCACAGCCGCCGCGCTCGCAGCATCACTCATCTCAGACACCCATCGTGCTGGAGAACTTCCCAATCATCCTGTTGATAGACCCCTAAGTGGACACAATCCTCGAGGCCTCACCGTGAAGTTGAGCGACCGTCAGGTTGGTGAAGGTGATGGTCGTATGGTCCGATAACGTAATAATCGACCCAGTCGCACCGGCCGCGGTGGCTCCAGTTACAGCGGTTGCCGCAGCACCGGCTCCATAGCCAAACAGACCCACTAGGTTTCCGGCTGCGGCACCGAAGTCGGTGATGACGGCCGCTCCACCTTCCTGACCAGCGTTGAAGGCGAACAGGTTCCCATTCCCTGCGCCTCCGGTCATCGTGGTGTTCCCGGTTCCAGCCGTTAGAGTGTCCGGATTCGTTCCGCCGACTAGGACATCGTTCCCGGACCCGCCAAACAGGTCGAGGAAGCCTTTCGACAAGCCCCCGTTCAGTGTCTCGTTGCCGGTGCTTGCCACTAGATAGCCAAGACTTGGCTCAGCATCGTTGTTGATGAAGGTGATGTTGGCGCCATCTGTGCCGTAAACCGCTGTAACTGAGCCACCGGTCACTGTCGCTGCATTGCCCGCGGTCGCGATAAATGCTAAAGCACCTGATCCCGTTTCAGTAACGACGCTGTTCACGCCGCCGAAGATTGCCGAGTTTCCTGCCGCCGAAATGGTATCGTTAGCGCCACCGATTACAGTTGCTGTCCCTGTCAGATAATATGCACCTGAACTCCCGGTAAATAGGACGGTTGGGCCAGAGCCGCCGACAAAGGTGTTGTCTGCACCGCCATCGACGAGAAGGTCGGAGCCCGATCCACCATAAACGGTGCTGGCCGTGCCCGTCGTGGCGATGGTGTCAGAGCCAGAGCCGCCGACAATGGTATCGGCCGTTCCAGCCGCAAGCACCGTGTCGTTCCCGTTTCCGGTCTCGATTAGGTTTGCACCAGACCCCGGCATAATCAGGTCGTTGCCGGAGGCACCGTAGACTGTGTCGTTTCCTGAGCCCGTAGCGATCGTGTAGTCACCCCCGCGGACGCTGTCACCTGCAAATAGGTTGTTACCGCCGCCACCGATGAAGGTGCCACCGCCGGTACCCCCCGTCACAGAGGTGCCCCCAGTGCTTGCCAGTACCGAGGTGGGTCCGGTGGACGTGCTCACATCAATGGTTGAACCCGTTGTCGCGTAGTTAGTGAAGTATCGGTATCCTAGCGGAAGTAGATAGTTTCCACCGCTCTCGACGTATGCCTGACCGACTTGCCCGGGGGCTAAGATTGGAGGCGGCGCTCCTGCTGTCAGGTCCGCCGAGACCAGAGCATTTTGCGCAGCCGCGGAGGCAAGCGCGGACTGATATGTCAGCGCAATTGCGTAGGCCTGCCCTCCGGTCACCGTGACCAATCCTGTTCCGCCGCTAACGGTTACAGTTCCAGACATTCCAGAAGCCTCCAGGACGCGTTGGCTGGCCCCGCGCGGCAGACGACTCATTCGTCGACGAAGCAGGCACTAGTCCGATAGCGAAACGTAGCCTGGAAAAGCAATGAAATAATGTCTCGTCAATTCAGGAAATAGGTCACGTAGTCATCGAAAAAACAGGGAGGACTTTACTCATCCTCATGCCGTGAGCCCTAGGACAGTAAACGGCGGGTGACTCATTTGTAAATGGACGAATACACAACTTTGTTTGCAAATGAGCAGAGTGGATTTGACAGCGCGTATGTTAAACCAACTCCCGGTCGAAAGCCTTCAGATCCGAGGCCCTCGTGCTGCGCCTTATGGAGAAATGTGTTGTGGGGCTCATAGTGCAGGACCATGGGAAACTAAATATTGTGGATGTTTCAAATACTGACTTACTGAGGGGAAGCGGCTTGATTGAATTCCGCGGCAGTCGAGCGTCGGTATCGATCGGTACTCCTAACGAGTGGGGTCGCCCGCATATTATTTGCGAGCGGAACTCACGGGTGGTCATCGGGCGGAACTGCACGCTTGCCAGCCTATTCGTATATGCTGGCCCGGGCGCCAGCATAGTCATCGGGAAAGGGACTGGTTTCTCTGGGGGAACAGCGCTCACGAGCCATGAGGCGAACATCTCTATCGGCGAGAGGTGTCTCTTCGGTTCTGAGACCCATGTAATGTCGTCCGATATGCACGCCATCGTGGCCAGGCGGTCCGGTGAGCGAATCAATTTAGGCGCTGACGTGACAATTCATGATCGGGTTTGGATTGGCTTTAGGGCGGTCGTCCTGAAGGGAGTGACGATCAGTGAAGGCGCAATTATAGGCACAGGCTCGGTAGTTACCAAGCAAGTACCGGCCCACTGCGTCGCCGCGGGCAACCCGGCCCGGGTGATTCGAAAGGATGTCTCCTGGACCGAGGCATTACATTAGTCCGTCCGTAAATCGATAGGCGTGCTCTATATTGTGGAAACATTGTCAGTCGCTAACATACATCCCGTACATCTTGCGGTATAATACCTCTGGTCACATCAAAGCTGTGACTATGAAGCGTCGGCCCCAGTCTTGCCCTGGGGCAAGCTGTGTAATACTGGAGTGAGTTGGGTTACCTCATCTGCTCGGAGAAGTACCTGGCAGCCACTCAGACCTTTGTGAACCGCCACTATCGCGGACGACAACACTTGGGGAGTGAAGGCTACGGTCGGGCCGCTGTGATTAGCTGCAGGTGAAGGGGTTGAGCTTGAACAAACTTGTCATTGCGATTGACATCCGGGCCGTCCCCAACTTTAGCGGACGACTTTAGCACCGAGCGACGGCAATTGGGCTGTCTCGTGGTGCCACACTGCGGGATCCTGAAGATGACAGGTCGCGGGCTCAGTAGCCGGACTTCGCAGCTTCGAGGGGAAATGGCTTATACAATCGGACGTTCGCGCTTGTGAACCTACCCATAGCCGTCGAGCTTCGTTTGCGGGGGCTCTCGCTGGCTCCCGATGCAAGAAATGGTCAACAAGCACAAGGCGACGGCGCACCTGTCGCCCTTGGAGCAAAGTTGCTGCGATTCTGAGTGTTGCATCGCTCAGTGCGCACCCACTTGTATTTGCCATACCACTTCAACCTTACCCGTTCGCTTCCGTCACTAACTCGGGAATAGGTCGTGGCTTTACTCCGCTGACAGGCTTGAGTGGTCTGCGAAACTCTTAGGAGATCTGCCAGGCTCGACCGGGATTAAGGTCGTTAATTGCAGAGGCGTTATCTTCGAGTATGGTTCCACCTCGGCCTCTATTAGGGACTGTGCCCTTGCCCGAGCAATAGCAAGATTATGAGCGACCCGAAGGTGCATCCAGAACTCCGGTTCGTTGCCAAAAAATCGGGCAAGTCGAAGGGCTAGATCAGCATCGAATTTAGAGTTGTAAACCAACATGTATCGAAGGCGGACCTCACCAACATTAAGAGCGGCTGCGAGCTTCGGGAGCGTCATTTGGACGGGTTCCAAGTACTCCTCGACAAGCACGCGGAAGGGCGATTTGACGGATTCGCTCATACAACGGATTTAAGGTCTTGTTTCAATAAAAACAAGTTAAAACCGATCCTGACAGGAAGGCCAGATGGTCTCCCGGCCTATCATTAAGTAAACAACCATTGAGAAACAGTCGTTTATTTAACCCACGAGTTCATGTCTTCGGATGTCCCGCACGCAGCACCGGGGCCGGAAGGCGCCGAGCAGTTAACGCTTGGTAAAGGCCGGAGGCTTGCGGATGCTGGTGATCCCATTGATTACGACGGTAGCGTAAAAGGGCCGACCACCACAGAGCTACAGGTGCTCATTTCCGATGCCTGCGCCCAAGACGATTTCGATCCCACCGGCTGACCTACCCACGACGCTCTAGACTCATTGCCAGGAGCAGACGGCGGCGAGGCAAACGTTGCTGGTGAGATTGGTAGCGGGCTTGTCATAGCGGGTGGCAATGCTGCGATAGTCGTTCAGCTGACCCGCCACCCCCTCGTTCCGTCGCAGCGGCGGCAGCGCATGCGGCTGAAGCAGCTTTCCCAGCACCGGGTGCGCTTCGGCGGGTTGGTCGGGGCTGCGCCCTGCTGCTCGATCGGCTGGCGAATGGCGTTGATGTCGGAGGCACGATCCGCCATGGGCAGAGCGTTGCGTGGCAATTCCTGCAACAGGCTTTCCGCCGCCCGGCAGTCTGCGGCATGGCCTGCGGTTAGGCGGACGGCGATCAGGCGGTCACAGCCGTCCGTCAGGGCATGGGTCTTCGCGGTGCGGCAGCGGCGGTTGATGCCGATAGCCTGGATCTGGCGCCCCCCTCTCCTCCAGCGGCGCAGCGGCGTGCCCTGATGTCGGCGCTGTCGAGGAGAAGCTCGGCAGGAGGTCAGGCCGCTGCAAGTGTTTGGAACAGGCGGTGCCAGATCCCGGCGGTATTCAGCGGACGAACCGGTTAAAGAGGGTGTTGCGCGGCCCGGAGGCCGCCGGTGCATCCAGCCAGCGTCCCAACGGAGGCACCAGACGCTTCCACTGCCGCTCCCTCCGTCAGAGCTCTACCGCCATCGCGGCCCCTCCCAACGCAGGGAGCGATTTGGAGATCGCGGCTTTCGGGAGTCTCGCTGAAGGGCGTGAAGCCTGAAAGTCCAGTTTTGATAGCCATTAGATTATAAGTAACGTGTGACAGGGTGGAGTGACGACCCGCCAAATGCCATAGGCTGCTCGACCGGACCCGGACTGAGCAGCATCCCCAACCAGAATAATGTATTCAGCCACGATACCCGCTCCGGATTGGTGGGAACGACGTCATCCGTAATTTACCAGGAGGCTCCGCAACGCCTGAGTAAACGGTTAGATACTTAGAAGCAGGAGTCCAACGAGCTATCCTAAAACTTCCAGGTAAACACCCGAATACCCGAACCGTTTCTATAACGGCTTCGCGTTATTGTGAAGCTCACAATTAGTAATTGACGGACAGCGTTTCGACTTGGTCATCTGACCCCTGCCGATTTTGAACCGAGGTCATCGGAGGCTTAGTCACACACGCTCATCAAGCTTTCGATCTTGAGGATTTGCGCCGTTGTGCTGTGCAGTGCGACCAGAAAACCTGGACTGGCGACAAGCCGCTCTGGACCTTGGAAGGACTGCACGGTCTTGCCGAAGCCACCTCACAATCTTGCTCTCGACACCTTATCAAGTAACCGGAACGGAGCGGGTATAACAGTCTAGGGTCGGAAGCCGCCTACCAGAAGAATGGGCGGTCTCGGGGCCCTAACACGTTTGGCGCCGAGGGGTCAGAAGCTGGGTGGCGACAGACCAACAATGTCGAGACGATGAGGATAGCAGAAGACCCTATTGAAAAGCAATTACTTAGATTATCGAAAACAAAGTCAGTATCCTAGATGACTGTCCTAAAGGCGTGTCGAGGACAGAACCAATGAAAGTATTTATAGTGAAGCGTGAAAATCATGCCCGACTTCCGGTCGAAGGCCTGTCGGGAAGCGTTAAGTTCGAGCCGCCCCAGGCCAACTGCAAGTTGAGGAATTTTGAACTTCAATCACAATCCGTCAAGGTGGCCTCCCCTACATGCCGCTGATCAAGAAGGTCTATTGCTCGTCGAAATCCGCTCCAACATTTTGAGGGGAAACTAGGTGTTTCCAGCTTGAATGACGAATATTGGCCAGTGATCGGTTGAGGGATTTGATATCTACTCGTAGGAAACGTTGATCGCATAGACCAACCTGAAACCTAGTTGACCTTCCGGAGCGTCGCGATGTATCCACCACAGATTCCGAAAGACGAGGAGGCCCGTTTGGCATCCCTCTTTCGCACTGCTCTTTTGGATGGCTTTTCGGATGAGCGATTTCGGCCAATCACCGAGTTGGCTACCAAAATCCTGAAGCGACCGTCAGCGGCCGTTTCGGTGATAACAGGTCACCGACAGCTTTTGAGAGCAGCCGTTAATATCGATGCTACAGACCTCACGCGGGAGACATCCTTTTGCGGCCATGCAATCCTGAATCTGGACCAGCCCCTTATTGTAGAGGACGCGCGGCTGGATCCACGGTTCGTCGATAATCCGATAGTGACTGCTCGTCGTGTACCGATCCGTTTTTATGCGGGCATGCCGATCAAAACGCCTGACGGCTTGCCTTTTGGAGCGTTATGCGTATTCGACCATATTCCTGGAAAGCTGACGGATACGGAGATATTAATCCTGCGGCAGCTTGCTGCCGAGATTGAGGGCATTGTCTACGAGCAGCAAGAACAAAATGAGGTTCACAGCGAGCAGGCGGCCAACTTACATAACGCAGTCAATCGAGACGAGCTTAAAGTGTTCTGGCAACCCATTTGTGACCCAGGTAGTTTGAGCCCCGTTGGACACGAAGCTCTGGTGAGATGGCTCCGCTCGGACGGAACCTTCAGCCTTCCGGACAGCTTCATGCCCCTCGCGGCGCGGTCCGGCACGATAACTAAGATAGACCGGTATGTTCTCAAGCACTCCTGTGCAAAGGCGGCTCTTCACGCAGGAGGTCGATTTGTTTCTGTGAACATCTCGAGTGCTTGGTTTGGCTTGAAATGGCCTGCTTTGGCCGGGGTTGTCGCGAAGACGCTTACGACAACCGGGCTGGCTCCCGGTCGATTGGTCATAGAACTCGCGGAGGGAGTCCTTGCGCGAAACCCCAGTCGAGTTAAACAAGAAATGGAAAAGCTAAAGGCACTCGGTGTGAGGGTGGCCCTCGACAGACTCGGGGGCGGTGAATCTGCCTTCAGCTACTTCGAGGGCTACCCCTTTGACATCTACAAGTTGAGTCGGTCCATCACGAGCGGTCTAGGCGTCAGCGTTGGCGCGGAGGCAGCGGCATACGCAACGATCAGGGTCGCCCACAGTCTCGGTCGAGTGACCTACGCAGTCGGCGTGGAGAACAGGGACCAGCTGGCCTTTCTAAGAGACGAGGCATGCGATCTGGTCCAAGGGGACTTTATCGCACCTCCCGGACGCGAGTGGAGGCCATACGACTGAGCAGCAGGGCGCAGTTCCGACATCCCGCCCAGGCGCACCCGGATCTGGAAAAGCTACTTCAGCCGCTTGCTCTATCGCCGCCGTAACGCCATCGAGCGCATGTTCTGTCGGCTGAAGGACTACCGCAGGATCGCTATCCGCTACGACAAGCTCGCGACCAACTTCGCCAGCAGCGTCTACCTCGCCGCCGCCATCAGCTTCTGGTTATGAGCCCGGACCCTAATTTGGTGGGAGCCAGCGGCTGTGGCTCCACTCCTTAGTTTTGCACGGCAGCTACCAATGCGGCAGCTCATCACCGAGTGCGAAGGGGACCGCCCGGCCAAGAGCGGTCGGTACAGCGGAGAAGTGGTCCTCGTTCGGATACTCCACAAATTTGGTCTGGATGTGCCCGGGAATTAGTAGAGCCGCCATGTCCCTCGCATTGGTGACCATCGTCCTACGATCCATGGACGCCTAGTCCGCGGTCACATCCGCATCGGCCTGCGCGTCCGTCTTGCCTTCGGCTTCAAACGCCTTGCGATCGTCGTAGCG
>NZ_VCDI01000013.1 GCF_005844085.1 Lichenicoccus roseus | reverse complement strand
TTCGACCAGTCCGAGCTGGTGGCGCGCATGCAGGCGATCCTGCGGCGCAGCAAGGGCTACAGCGAGCCGACCCTGCGTGTGGGCGCCCTGCAGCTCAACCTCGACAGCCGCGACGTGTCGGTGAACGGCAACGCGGTGCACCTCACCGGCAAGGAATACGCCATCCTCGAGCTGCTGGTGCTGCGCAAGGGCATGGTGCTCACCAAGGACGCCTTCCTCAACCACCTCTATGGCGGCCTCGACGAGCCGGAGATGAAGATCATCGACGTCTTCGTCTGCAAGCTGCGCAAGAAACTGCAGGCCGCCGGCGCCGGCAACCTGATCAGCACCGCCTGGGGGCGTGGCTACACCCTGCGCGACGAGACCCTGGCCGATCCGGTGCTGCCGAAGGCGGACCGGCAGCCGAGGCCGGTGCGGGCCACCGCGAATGCGGCCTTCGCGGCGCTCTGCGAATTGGGCGAGCCGGCACTCGCCGGTTGAAGTGCGGTCGTGCCGGGTCTGCCGGCACCCTGCCGCGGCCGCTTTCTCCACTCCAGATGGTTTCCAGGTAGCGACCATGTCGCGGACTGCATTGCCGACCATCAGACCGTATCACCCGACCACCTTCGTCGACCGTGGTGTCGCGGTGCCGTTCACCACGCCGATGCTGGTGGGAACGCGTGCCCGGCCGACGGCACGGCAGAGCCTGGAGCTGATCGTGCCCAACCCGTCCGGCGGCCGAGGGGCCTACATCATGCCGTGGGACGGGATCATGTCGATCTGTCGGCCCACCCTCCATGATCAGGTCTTCGTCGACCGGATCGCACGATACGACCACGTCACCCCGCGGGTGATCCGGCAGATTGCCAGCCAGGTCGCGGCCGAGGGGCTCGCGGGGGAGCAGGCCATGGCGGCCGCGCAGATCGCGGTTGATGTCCAGGCCCGCAACCGCACGATCATGAACTACCGCCTGCTGCTCGAGCTGGTGGAGCAGACTGCCTTGCCGGTCGATGGACTTGGCGCGGACCCGGCCGCCCGGGCGCGTGCGACGGTGGACTGGGTGTCTCCTCAACTGGCGCGGTCCCCGGCCTGGACTGCCGATGCGCTGGAGGTGCTCGCCGGCGTGGTGAGTGACATCGGCGTCGGGCGCGACGGTACGAAGGAGCGCATCCCGCGCCTGCTTGCGATGCTGTCGCGGGTCCGGTTCGAGCTGGCGGACTGGCGCGATGCCCATCCCGACGGGGAGCGGGCCGCCTGCGTCAACATGATCTGCAGCGTGGCGGACCTGACGCTCGACCTCGCCGGGATCACGCTGAGCGCCGCGCGGTCGATGACGATGGACATGGTCGGGCTGCTGCGGTCCTGGTCTGGCGACCCCGCCGGCATCGTGGGTCTCTTTGCGAGGTCGGACTGGATGCTCGATGGCTGGGAACCGATCTGCCTGATCTGGCAGAACGCCACCGATTACGCGACCCGGCTTGCTGCCATGATCGAGATCATGACCCTGGTGCCGATCCTGCCCCGGGAGGCGATCGAATGGACCCAGTGCGAGAGCGATGCGATGCAGCCTGTCGCGTTCCGCCGCATGATCCCGTTCAACGAGGATTGGCGTAGCGGGGCGCTGGTCTACGAGCTTATCGCCCGCAACGAACGGTTTCGCGCGCGAGCCCAATCGGCCGCAGGCTGCTGAGGCCACATGCAGGAGCCGGCCAAGGCTGCTCGCGCGATGCGCACGGCGCTGCACAGCGCGACCGACGACAAGATCCGGCGCATCGTCTCGATGCTGGACGTCGTCGATGCCGACACCAACCGGACCATCCTTGATCCCTTGCGCGATCGGCTGGCGATCCTGCGCCCGCTGCGTCCGCTGCGCTTCAACCGGCTGCTGTTCATGCCGCTCGACCCGATCATCGTGCCGGCGCGGCACTGGCGGCCGGACCAGGCATCCGTCCCACGCACGGTCCTGGTAGCGTTGTTGTCGATCATGAAGAACGCCCCGGACCTGGGCCTGCCGGGCATCGAACGCCGTATCGGCGGCTGCAGCACCGAGGCTTCGGCGATCATCACCTCGGTAGGCGAGGAGCTATGGCCGCGTGCCGCCGAAATCCTTGCCGCCGCGTCGATGCCGACGTGCTGGCCGGAGACCGGCCTGCCGCCTTCGCTCTACAGGCCGCTGGTGGACGCCATCGCAGCGGTGCTGCGGCGCGGACCGCAGTTGCGCCAGCTGCAGCGCGACGGTTCGGTTGGCGTTCTCGAACCCGACCAGGCGACCCTCGACAGTCTGCTTCAGGACCTCGCCCAGGAGGCGCCGGATGCCTGCACGATGATCATGCGGCTTATCCTGGGGGCGGCACCGGCGGCCGACGGCATGCTGCGGCGCCTGATCGCGCGTCGCGACGCGCCGGCCGACCGGCTCAAGCTGCAGCAGGCGCTCCAGCGCGCAAGCGGGCACATGCTCGACGATATGGAGCAAGGCACCGCCTTCAGCAGGACGATCGGCACCGCAAGCGCTGCAGGCGTCGCCGAGCATGTCGGTCGCACCATCGCCCTGCTGGACGTGCTGCAGGAGGAGGGCGGGCGGGGCAGGACTTCCGATGCCGGCCCCCGGGTACGCGTCATTCGCGACCGTCTCGACCGGGCCTGCCGGGCGCGCGTCGCCGACGAGATCGAGCACGCACTGGTCGGGCCGATCGGCAGCGCCACCGCTCCCGTGCAAGGGGTGGAGCAGGAACGGTTCGAGGCATGCGCGCGTGATCTGCGGGCGATCGAGACGGTGGCGCGCCGCATCGGCGGGGCGGCGGAGTACGACGCGCTGCTGTCGCAGGCAGCGAATGCGGTGTCGGAGGCGGCGGGGGCCGGCCTGCTGACCGTCATGCGGCAGATCCGGCTTGTCGAAATCCTGCAGGGACCGGAAGCCGCCCACAGGCTCTACCAGGCAAGGTTGAAGGCGACCGCAGGCGTTCCGTCGCCCTAGATCGCGCATAGGTCAGAACAGGAAGTATCGCTGTGCCATCGGCAGCACCTCGGCGGGCTCGCAGGTCAGCAGCACGCCGTCGGCACGAACCTCGTAGGTCTCCGGGTCGACCTCGATGTTCGGCATCGCGTCGTTGTGGATCATGCTGGCCTTGCCGATGCCGCCGCGCGTGTCGCGCACCGCCGACAGGTGACGACGCAGGCCGAGCGACTGGCCGATGCCGTCCTCCAGTGCCGCCTGCGAGACGAAGGTGATGCAGGTGGCGGCCAGCGCGCCGCCCAGTGCCCCGAACATCGGCCGGCCATGCACCGGCTGCGGCGTCGGGATCGAGGCGTTCGGATCGCCCATCATCGCCCAGGCGATGGCGCCCCCCTTGATCACCAGGTCGGGCTTCACCCCGAAGAACATCGGCGACCAGACCACGAGGTCCGCGAGCTTGCCGACCTCGACGGAGCCCACCTCGTGCGCGAGCCCGTGCGCGATCGCCGGGTTGATGGTGTATTTGGCGACGTAGCGCCTGGCACGCATGTTGTCTGCGTCACCATCACCCGCCAGCGTGCCGCGCTGCGCCTTCATCTTGTGCGCGGTCTGCCAGGTGCGGATGATCACCTCGCCAACCCGGCCCATCGCCTGGCTGTCCGACGAGATCATCGAGAGCACGCCCATGTCGTGGAAGATGTCCTCGGCGGCGATGGTCTCGCGACGGATGCGGCTTTCGGCGAACGCGATGTCCTCGGGGATCGAGCCGTCCAGGTGATGGCAGACCATCAGCATGTCCAGATGCTCGTCGAGCGTGTTCACGGTGAACGGCCGGGTCGGGTTGGTCGAGCTCGGCAGCACGTTCGGCAGGCCGGCCACGCGGATGATGTCGGGCGCATGGCCGCCGCCCGCGCCTTCGGTGTGGAAGGCGTGGATGGTGCGTCCGGCGAACGCCGCGATGGTGTCCTCGACGAAGCCGCTCTCGTTGAGCGTGTCGGTGTGGATCATCACCTGCACGTCCATGCGGTCGGCCACCGACAGGCAGCAATCGATCGCCGCCGGCGTGGTGCCCCAGTCCTCGTGCAGCTTCAGGCAGGACGCGCCGGCGCGCACCATCTCCTCCAGTGCCGCCGGTCGCGAGGCGTTGCCCTTGCCGGCGAAGGCGAGGTTGACCGGCAGCGCCTCCGCGGCCTGCAGCATGCGGGCCAGATGCCACGGCCCGGGCGTGCAGGTGGTCGCCGCGGTTCCGGCCGCCGGACCGGTGCCGCCGCCGACCATGGTGGTGATGCCGGACGCCAGCGCCTCCTCGACCTGCTGCGGGCAGATGAAATGGATGTGGCTGTCGACGCCGCCGGCGGTGACGATCTTGCCCTCGCCGGCGATCACCTCGGTGCCCGGGCCGATGACGATGTCCACGCCGTCTTGCGTGTCCGGGTTGCCGGCCTTGCCGATGCCGGCGATGCGGCCGCGAACGAGGCCGATATCCGCCTTCACGATGCCCCAGTGGTCCAGGATCAGCGCGTTGGTGATGACGGTATCGACCGCGCCCTCGGCGTTGCTGCGCTGCGACTGGCCCATGCCGTCGCGTATCGTCTTGCCGCCGCCGAACTTCACCTCCTCGCCATAGGTGGTGAGGTCGCGCTCGACCTTGATCAGCAGGTTGGTGTCGGCCAGCCGCACCCGGTCGCCGGTGGTGGGGCCGTACATGTCGACATACGCACGCCGTCCGAGCCTTGTCATGAGTATCGGGCCATCAGTCGAGCGCTCCCATGATGCGGCCCTGGAACCCCACCGCCTGGCGCGCGCCGCCGAGCGGGATCAGGGTGACGCTGCGGCTCTGGCCTGGCTCGAAGCGCATCGCACCGCCAGAGGGCACGTCGAGCCTGCGGCCATGCGCTGCCGCGCGGTCGAAGGCGAGGGCGGCGTTGGTCTCCGCGAAATGGTAGTGGCTGCCGACCTGGATCGGGCGGTCGCCGGTATTCACGACCTCCAGCGTCACCCCGGCGGCGCCCTCGTTGAGGACGATGTCCCCGGGCAGCGGCAGGATCTCGCCCGGGATCTCGCCGGCGGCGAGCACGTCCGGCGGCGGACTAGCGGATCGGGTCATGCACCGTCACCAGCTTGGTGCCATCCGGGAAGGTCGCCTCGACCTGCACGTCGTGGATCATGTCCGCCACCCCCTGCATGACCTGCCCGCGTGTCAGCACGGTGCCACCGGCCTCCATCAGGTCGGCGACGCTGTTGCCGTCCCGGGCGCCCTCGACCACGAAGTCGGTTATCATCGCGACCGCTTCCGGGTGGTTCAGCTTCACGCCGCGCTCGAGCCGTCGGCGCGCCACCTGCGCCGCCATGGCGATCAGCAGATGGTCCTTCTCACGCGGCGTCAGGTTCATCGATACCCCTCGTCGGCCCAGGCTTCAGGTGCGCCACACCTGCGGCAGCGGGCGGCCGTCCCGCAGCAGCGACAGGACATGCAGGATGCAGGCCCGCAGCGCCGCAGCCTCCCGCGCCAGGATGCGGATGACAAGCATGCCGTCCCACGCCGAGGCACCCGCCTCGACCCCCGGCGCGATATCCAGCAGCGCGCGTACGGGCTCCAGTTGTGCAGCGGCGTCGGGTCCGGCCAGCACCACCGTCGCCATCGCGGTGGCACCGCCCCCGGTGGCGGCCCTTCGCAACCGTATGTCGGCATCGCCATGCAGGCGCAGCGCATCGACCAGGATCGGCCGGCCGTCGCGCACGATCTCGATGCGGTCGTCGAGCGCCAGCGTTCGCGTGGTCTCGCCGGAGCCGCGCCGGCCGAGCACCCTGGCCTCCGCCAGCAGCAGCGTCGCGCTCGCGGGCATGCGGATAAGCAGGCGCCGGTCGAGCGCCGCGCCCTCGAACAGGATGGTCTCCTGCGGCAGCCATTCGAGGCGGGCACCTGCTTCGAGCACCAGCTCGGTGGTGAGCGTTGCTGCCGCATCCGCCTGCCTTGCCCGATAGCAGCGCTCTGCCGCCTGGCTCGTCACCAGCACCTGGGTATCGGTGCCGCAGGTGATCGAGCAGTCGAGCCGGTCGCCGGCCGCGATGCCGCCTGAGATGTTGACGAGCACCGCCTCCAGCGCATCGGCCGCCGGACGGCGCGGGAACAGCAGCTTGAGGCAGCCGCGCTGCCGCAGCCCGGCCAGCCGGGAGACGCCATCGCGGCACTCGACCTGGAGTCGGAGGTCGGCGATCGAGCGCTGCAGCGGCGGCTCGATGATGGACCGCCCGTCTGATGATGCAGCGGGGGCTGAACTATTTGATAATGGATGCACGCAAGCCCCTCATGCGATCTGGGGCGGATCATGCAACCCGTAAGCCGCAGCGCACACCGCTACGACAGCACGACGATCGCCCTGCATTGGGTGACGGCGGTCCTGGTGGCGGCGCAATGGCTCGGCGCCCAGGTCATCGACTGGTTTCCGCGCGGACCGCTTCGGGTCGATATGCGGTCGGTGCACATCTGCCTCGGCCTGCTGCTCGCGATACTGCTGGCCTGTCGCCTGACCTGGCGGGCGACGCGCGGGCGACGGCTGCCCGCGGCCGGTCGCGGCCTGCTGCACGGGGTGGCCAGGGCGACGCACTGGCTGCTCTACGGATTGATGGCAGCCATGCTCGTCGTCGGAATGGCGCTGGCCTGAACGCGCGGCGACAGCATCTTCGACCTGTTCCGCATTCCTGCCTACGATGCCGCCGATCGCAGCCTCGCCGACCAGGTGCAGGATATCCACGCTACCATCGGCTGGATCATCCTGGCCGTCGCCGGGCTGCACGCCTCGGCCGCGCTGCTGCACCGGCTGCTGTGGCACGATGGGGTGCTGTCCCGCATGATCCCGGCCCCCGGGGCCGACCGGGAAACTTAGGTCCAGCGGAATTGCCAGATCCGGTACGGCGTGCCAGCTTGTTGCGCAAGAGTTCGGTTCTGAGACACGAACATCTTGCAGCGCCACGAGCGCGCTTGCGGCTTCCGGCCTTTTGAACCCGTCGCTTCAAGCCCACCGCACAGGCACCGCTCGCTTTGCGCGAAACGCAGTCGTGGCTACCCGGACCGGGCGGCAGGCGCTGCCGGAGAAAGACTACGCAGATCATCCCGTCTGCCGCATCGCCACGGAAAACCGGGGCGAGCGGCCTGCGACGCCGTATCGCCGATCATCCGGCCTTCCTGCTGCCGCGCGACTTCACTCTGTTCCTGCACGGGGCACGCACCGATAACGCGATCAAGCGCGCGCTGGCGCTGGTGGGAGCGCGTGCCGCGTTCGAGGAAGCCTATACGAGGTCGTCGGACCCGTGGTTCTCGGCGGCTCCGCGGTATCGCTACCAGGAGCGCAAATACGAGCAGCTCATGAGCCTGCTGCCGGACCAGCATTTCGAACATGCGCTCGATCTCGGCTGCGGCCTTGGCCTGCTGTCGCGCCGCCTTGCCAGGCGGACCCATCATGTTCTGGGAGTCGATGTTGCCGATGCGGCCCTGGTGCATGCCAGGAGGCTGGCCGCCGATCTCGACAACGTGGTCTTCCAGCAGGGCGATATTCTCGATCTGCCGGCCAGTCTCGATGGACGTTTCGACCTCGTGGTGATTGCCGACACCCTCTACTATCTCGATCCGCTGCATGACGACATGCTGAAATCGCTGAGTACGAGGATCGCGGGACTGCTCAGCCCCGGAGGCGTGTGCGTGCTCGCCAACCATTTCTTCTTCGCAGCCGACGCCGAATCCCGCGTCTCCCGCCGCATCCACGACGCCTTCGCCTGGTCGCCGAGCTTCAAGGTGATCGGGCAGCACCGCCGCGCCTTCTTCCTGGTGACGCTGCTGTCGGGACGGCAGTGCGGACCGACTGCCAGCGGGCTGTCTCCGGCGTGATGTCCTAGCGCACCAGTCGCGTCGACAGGATCATCGACGAGTTGGTGCGCTCGACGCCCTCAAGGCTGCCGATCCGGTCGATCACGCGGTTGATCTCCGCGATCGAGGCGGTCTCGACCACGGCAATCAGGTCGAACCCGCCGCTCACCGCGCTCAACTCGCGCACCGCATCGATCCGGTGCAGCGCCGCCTCGACCGATGCCGCCTGCTTCGGCGCCACCGCGATCATCACATGCGCCCGCGTCGGCGCCTCGTCGACATCCTCGCCCGGGCGGCCTTTCCCGGGCCCGATGCGGGTCGTGTAGCCAAGGATGATGCCGGCCTCCTCGAGGCGGGCGATCCGGCTCTGCACCGTGGTGCGGGAGAGGCCAACCCGGCGGGCCAGGGCCGAGGTGGACAGCCGCGCATCCGCGACGAGCAGGGCCAGCAGGGTGCGATCCGTCGAGTCCATCAGGGATCCGTGGCTCCCACCTGCAATCTGCCGACGGTTCTAGGCAATCTGCCGACGCGAAGGCCAGTGCCTCGTCAGTCCGGCGCTTGTCACCGCGCATCCCCGCCATGCAGCATCCGGCCACCTTGGAGACAGGGGACCTTATCGGCAGGACAGGACATCGCATGAAAGAGATCGCCGTCATCGGCGCCGGCCGGATCGGCTCGGCCATCGCCGACCTGCTCAGCCTGAGCGGCGACTACGCGGTGACGCTGATCGATCGCGACCAGGCCACGCTGGACAGAGCCGAGGCGAGCAGCAGCGACGGCGCGCCGGTGACCCGCCTCGCGGTCCGGCTCGGCGCCGGCGACGGCCTCGCCGGACTGCTTGAAGGCAAGTTCGCCCTGCTGTCGGCGGCGCCGTTCCAGCTCACCACGCATATCGCCTCGGCCGCCGTTGCCGCCGGGGTGCATTATCTCGATCTCACCGAGGACGTGCTCAGCACTCGCACGGTGCGGGCATTGGCGATGCATGCCGAATCCGCCCTGATCCCGCAATGCGGCCTGGCGCCCGGCTTCGTCTCGATCGCGGCGCATGACATCGCCAGCCGGTTCGACAGCCTGGACGCGATCCGGCTGCGTGTTGGCGCGCTGCCGCGCTACCCCGACAATGCGCTCGGCTACAACCTGACCTGGAGCACCGACGGCGTCATCAACGAGTATATCCAGCCCTGCGAGGCGATCGTGCAGGGCGAGCGGCACCTGGTGCCGGCGCTCGAGGAGTGCGAGCGGCTGATCGTCGACGGCGTTGCCTACGAGGCCTTCAACACCTCGGGCGGCCTCGGCTCGCTGTGCGAGACCTATGCCGGCCGGGTGCGCGAGCTGAACTACCGCACAATGCGCTATCCCGGCCACGCCGCGGTGATGAAGCTGCTGCTGCAGGATTTGCGCCTGGCGGAGCGCCGCGATGTGCTGCGCGACATCCTGGAGCACGCGCTGCCGACCACTGCGCAGGATCTGGTGGTGGTCTTCGTCACCGTGACCGGCACGCGCGGCGGCCATTTCGTGCAGGAGACCCTGGCCCGCACGGTATTGGCAGGACCCGTCGGCGGCCGGCACCGTACCGCGATCCAGCTCACCACGGCCGGCAGCATCTGTGCCGTGCTCGATCTGCTGGCGCAGGGCCGCCTGCCGACAGCGGGGTTTGTCCGGCAGGAGGACATCCCGCTCGACGCCTTCCTGGAAAACCGTTTCGGGCGCGTGTACGCCGGCCAGCCGATCCTGCCGGATCGGTGACAGGCAGGCGCCTCGCCTCTTGTGCGCTGGTTCCGGAAGTGTAAACGTCTTAGTCGTTGGGGTCTGGCATCGGACCCGCGTCATGGACGGGATGGCGTTGACGATGCGATTGGCACTGCAACGATTGTTCGTTCTGATCGTGCTCTGGCCTGGCGTGTTCGACGCGGCCGCCGTTGCGGCGACCTGCACCCCGGGAGCCGGGTTCTATACACCGGAGCAGGCCAAGGCAGGGCAGGCCGCCTACAACGCGAATTGCGCTTCGTGTCACAGTGCCGATCTGCTCGGCAATTCCGGGCCAGCCCTGAGCGGCGGCAAGTTCGCGTCCTATGTGCAGTTCACCAAGATCACGCCGACGCAGTTGCTGGCGTTCACCAGTGCGCAGATGCCGGCCAACGCGCCCGGCACGCTGGCCGCTGCCGACTACAACAATATCTTCGCCTACATCCTGGCCTACGACAAATACAGGCCGGGGACGCAGCCGGTCAGTGCGGATGGAATGTCCTGCCTGAGCCTGCTGCCGTATCCGGGAGCTACCAGCTAGGCAAACAAAGATGAATGCGGCGATTTGCCGCGCGGGGGCAACATGACCGGACGTGACGTGCCGAGACTGAGCCTGCGGATCCTGGCATCCGTTTCCATCGCGGCGCTGCTCCTGGGCATGGCGACGCCACCGTTTGCCGCCGAACCGATCGAGAATGGCGGCGCGGTCAAGAGCCGCAAGGTGGCGGGGGGAGCCGCGCCCGCCGTCACCGCGGATGTCAGAACCAGCGACGCCTCGGTCGAGACCGTCACCAGGACCGGCGTCAACTGGCTGGCGACCGGACAGGGTTACGCCAACCAGCGCTTCTCGCCGTTGAAGGCCATCAACGCCAACACCGTCGGCAAGCTGGTTCCGGTCGCCTTCGCGCAGACCGGATATACCGCGAGCTTCGAGACCACGCCGATCGTCGTCAACGGCGTGATGTACGTGACCACGCCGATGGTGAACAGCAAGCAGGCGCTGATCGCCATGAACGCCGCCACGGGCGAAACCCTGTGGACGTACACCTACACTGACGGGCTGACACAGATCTGCTGCGGTCCGGTCAATCGCGGCGCCACCATCGCCGACGGCCAGGCCTATTTCCTCACCATCGACAACAGCCTGGTCGATGTCGATGCGGTGACCGGCAAGGAGGTCTGGAAGACCAAGGTCGCCGACGCGCAGGCCGGCTATTCCGAGACGATGACACCGCAGGTCTACAACCACCAGGTGATCATCGGCAGCGCCGGCGGCGAGTGGCCGATCCGCGGCTTCGTGGCGTCGTATGACGCGGCGAAGGGGACGCAGACCTGGCGCTGGGACAGTACGGACAACGGCAAGACCTGGGCTGGCGACAGCTGGAAGACCGGCGGCGCCACCGTCTGGACCACGCCCGCGATCGACACGAAACTTGGGCTGCTGATCTTCTCGACCGGCAATCCGAACCCCGATCTCGACGGCTCCAAGCGCGCCGGCGACAACCTCTACTCGGATTCCATCGTCGCGCTGCACATCAAGGATGGCACGCTTGCCTGGTACTACCAGGAGGTGAAGCACGATGTGTGGGACTACGACGCCGTCAGCAACGTCGTGCTGTTCGACGCCATGGAGAACGGCAAGCCGGTCCCGGCCGCGGGCGAGGCGGGCAAGACCGCGTTCTTCTACATTGTCGACCGTCGGACCGGACATCTGATCCGGCGCTCGCAACCGTACGACATGCAGAAGAACATGTTCGCCCAGCCGATTAAGGCCGGGGTGGAGAGCCTGCCGGGCGCCAATGGCGGCGCCGAGTGGTCGCCGCCGGCGTTCTCGCCGCTTACCCACGATGTCTATGTCATGGGCATGAACCAGCTCATGACCTTCACCACCGAGAACAACGCGGCCGACCTGCCTGGAATGATCCGCCTCGGCAGCACCTTCAAGAACGTGCCGGGCGGCATCCAGAACGGCACCTTCACGGCGATCAACGTCGATACCGGCAAGCTCGACTGGAACGTGACCGTGCCGCAGCCGACGATGGGTGGCGCACTGGTGACGGCGGGCAATGTCGCCTTCATGGGCGAGGGCAATGGCTGGTTCGACGCCTTCGACGCCAGGACCGGCCGCAAGCTCTGGCATTTCTTCCTCGGTGCCGGCGTCAATGCGCCGCCGGTCGCCTACGAGGTGCAGGGTAGGGAATATGTTGCGGTGGCCGCAGGAGGGAACTTCCAGATGACGTACCCGCTGGGCGACGCGATCGCGATCTTTGCGCTGCCGAGATAAGCTCGTTCAGGGAGTCTCGTCGCGCAGGATCACCGCCAGGCTCCTGCTGAAGCGCTCGGCCCCGGCCTGGTTCAGATGCGAGAAAACGTCGCCGAAATAGCGGTCCGGCAGCGACGGGATCGGCGGCACCAGCACATGGAAGTTCGGATAGCGGCGTGCCGCGGCCGCGAGGTAATCCGCGAACCCCTGCCGCAGTTTCGGCGTGATATGGGCGGCGGTGGCCTCGTTCACCGGCGTCGTCACGAAGTCGACGCGGATGCCACGCGCCTGCATCTCCTGCAGCATCCGGTTGAAATACCAGCCCTCCAGCGGCAGCACCTGGAAGGTATCCAGCGAGGCGTCGTCGGCCAGTGCGTCGTCACCCGGCGCGTCGCCGAACAGGTGATGGCCGCGCGCGCGCAGGGTCGTGTCGCGTTCCTCGAGATTATGCGAGTAGCGCAGGAACAGGCCGCCACGCGTCATGCTGGCGAAGTTCAGCGTCGGGAAGCTGGTCGCGTACAGGAAGTCGCGCAGCAGGTTGGGAAAGCCGTCGCTGCGCCGCTCGTCGAACAGACTCTCGTCGCCGGTCTCGCGCGCCACCGCCTCGATCTGGTGCAGGTCGGCGACGCTGAAGGTGCCGAACCGCGCGCTGCGCTCCCAGAAGGTGTCGGTGCTGTGGAAATGCCCGGCATCGATCGAGAGCAGCACATGATGCGGCATGTTCGGGCAGGCCAGCGCACGGCGCAGGAAGAAATACATCTCGACCGGCTTGGCGCCGCCCACGGAGATGTTGATGCCGTTGCCGGGCAGCAGCGTCGGCATCATGCCGGCGCCGGCACGGCTGTCGCCCAGCACCAGCAGGTCGCCCATGTCGCAGCGTGCCACCAGGTCCTGCTTGGCGCTCCAGGCCGCATATTCCGGGTCCAGGAAGGCGAGCTTCATCTTCGCCGACCATAGCCAGGAGGCGCCCAGACCGAGCACCAGCACGAGGCCCATGACCAGCAGGTAGCGGCCCGGCGTCGCCTTGCTGGCCGTCGCGCTGCCGATCGCCACCGGCTGCTCGCTCACCCTAGAACTGGAAGTAAAGGAATTCACTGGTTCCTCCCATCCCGAGCACCGCGAGCACCGCAACCGCGCCGCTGAGCACCGCCCACTGCCAGTTCGGCCGCCACTGCATCATCGGCCTGCCGCCCGGCAGCACCTTGCCGAGCGCCGGATCGGCCATCCGCATGATCTGCTGGGTATTGGGCATCCCCCACACCACGGCGTAGAGCACCGCCAGCCAGGCGATATCGAGCAAGGCGCGCTGCGCCGTCACCGACGACAGCGAGGCCGGCAGCGCCTCGATGCCGTGCAGCCCGATCATGCCAGACAGCAGCGTCACCGCGGAGCCGCTCGACGGCGCGCGGAAGAACACCGCGCCGACCAGCACCGACAGGTAGGTGAGGGCGACCGCCCAGATCGCCGGACGCGGATGGCTTTCGGCCTTGTGCGTCTTGTTCGCCTCCTTGGCCTTCTTGGCGCGGAAGGTGCGCCAGGCGTGGTTCACGCTCAGGTAGAAGGCGTGCAGGAAGCCGAAGATCACGAACTGCGAGCCGGCGCCGTGCCAGACGCCGGCCAGCCCCATGGTGAAGAATGTCGGCAGCACCGTCATGCTGAGGAAGCCGCGCGGCGTCGCCATGTCGCGCCGTCCGACGCCGAGGCCGCGTGCCATCCGGCGCCGGGTGATCCAGAGCGCCGCCGGGTTGTACAGATAGAGCGTGATGTAGCGCGTCAGCGTCATGTGCCAGCGCTGCCAGTACTCGACCACCGAGCCCGCCTTGTACGGCGAGTTGAAGTTGAGCGGGAAGCGCACGTTGAACAGCCGGGCCAGCCCGATCGCCATGTCCGAATAGCCGGAGAAGTCGAAATAGAGCTGCAGCGAGTACGACAGCGCCACGTTCCACGACGAGAACACGCCGAGCGAGGCGGGATCGTGGAAGCCGGCGACCACGGTGGAGGAAAGCGGATCCGCCAGCAGGCATTTCTTGGCCAGGCCGATGACGAAGATGGTGAACCCGATCATCAGGTTCTCGCGCCGCAGCCCATAGGTCGAGCGGTCGGCGAATTGCGGCATGATCTCGCGGTTGTGCAGGATCGGGCCGGCGATCAGGTGCGGGAAGAAGCTCACGAACAGCAGGTAGTTGAGCAGCCCGCGATCCTTCGTCACGCCCTGTCGGAAATCGATCAGGTAGCCGATCTGCGTGAAGGTGAAGAACGAGATGCCGAGCGGCAGGGCGGCGCGGGTGAACGGCCCGTCCACGACGCCGATGCCGGCGAGCGACGTCAGCACCACGTAGAGATACTTGAAGCGGAACAGCGCCGCGAGATTGAGCACGATGCCGGTGGTGAGGATCGCGTTCTGCAGCCGCGGCCGCCCCTCGAACCGTGCGATCAGGCTGACCACGGTGAAGTTGCCGGCCATCGACAGGATCAGGATCGGCATGAACTCGGGCCGTTCCCAGCCATAGAACAGCACCGACATCAGGATCAGCCACACCCCGGCCGGCCGCCGGCCCATCTTCGATGCGAGATGGAAACCAATAAGCGCGAGCGGCAGGAAGGCGATCAGGAAGACGATCGAATTGAACAGCATCGGCGGGTCCGGCGGTCAGATGGTCTGGCCAGGCAATCGGGGAGGCGGGGCGGCGCTCAGGCCGCCTTTCCCTCGACCTTGGCACCGATCAGGCGCACGAAGTCGCCGACATCGTGCATCTCCTCGATCTCGGCGGTGCGGAACTTGATCCCGAATGTCTGCTCGGTGGCGACCACCAGCGTGACGTGGCTCATCGAATCCCACTCGGGAATATCGTCCGCGGTCATGTCGTCGCGCAGTACGATGCTGTCGTCGTCGAACACGTCGCGGAAGATCGCGGTGAGCTTGGTCTTGATGTCCGCTTCGGTCATGGTCTCATCCCTCGATGATCTGGATGCTGGTCGGCTTCGGTTCGGCGCCGTCCAGCTGCAGGACCCAACGCTCGATGTCGCCTTCCGGCTCCAGCGCTGCGAAGCCGAGCTCTGCGTAGAGCCGGCGGGTCATGTCGTTCTTCGGGGTCGGTTTGTACACGCCGATGAGCCGCCGCGCCTGCAGCCGCTTGCCCTCCGCGATCACCAGATCGAGAGCGGCCTGCTCGACGCCGCGCCCCAGCACCCGGCAGCTCATCAGCCAGGTATGCAGCACGATGTCGCCCGGCCCCGCCTGCGGGCCGCCGAGATCGGCACCGATGCCGCCGCCGCCCGCGAGCGAGCCGGCGATGATCGAGATGATGCCGTTGTCGCCGAAGCGGTCGATCAACCGCATCTGCAGCGACAGCGACCGCGGGTCGGCGATGATGTGCTCGACCTCCTCGGTGGTGGTGCGCCGGGTGGTCAGGTTGAACTGGTTGGTCTTGTTGACGAGCTGCACGATGCGCTGCAGCCCGATGGTGTCGAAGCGGGTCCACACCATGCGCATCTCGAGGCTGCGCAGGTAGCTGGGCAGGTCGGTCACCGTCGCGGCGAGGCTGTTGCGCTGCAGGGTCGCCTGATACTGCGCAGTACGCTCGCGATCCTCGGCAGTCAGGTGGACACCCTCGAAATACCCCGCCGCCGCGACCACCCGGCTGTACAGCGCCGGGTCCTCGGGGATCTCCGGCACCGCGACCATCGGCAGCTCGCGCCGCACGATCTCGCGCTCGAACGGGTTGTCGTCGACGAACACCAGGCTGTCGAGGCCGATATTCAGCCGCTGCGCGATCTCTCGGATATTGGACGCCTTGTCCGACCAGTTGGCGACGAAGCAGGCGATGTCGTTGCGCTTTAGCACCATCTCGGGATGCTTCTCGAACGGCTCCAGCGCATTCTTCTCGTCGTTCTTGGAGCAGACCGCGAGGATGATGCCGCGCCTGGACAGCGCGCGGGCGTACGACTGGAACTCGATGAAGGCCTCGCCAACGCTGTTGCCGTTGCCGATCAGGATGCCGGTGAGGCCGTCATCGCCGATCACACCACCCCACAGCGTGTTGTCGAGGTCGAGCACCAGGCACTTGCGCGACCGGCCCTGGTAGGCGGCGAGCAGCCGGCCCAGCATGTCGCCATACACCGGCGTCGCGTTCGGATGCACTTCCTGCTTGCCGCGATGCCACAGGGCAGGGTCGTACCAGGTCTGCAGCCCGTCCTGCGTCGCCTGCTCGTCGATCGCCAGCAGCTCGATGCCGTGCGCGTCGGCGCTGGCGCGCAGGCGCTGGTTGAGCCGGGACAGCAGGGCGGCGGCCGAGCCGGGCAGCCGCTGCTCGTTGTTGCCGAACAGCGTCGGGAACACCGGCAGGATGGTCTGCTGGATGACCTTGCAGTCGAACTGCTGCCGGCCGAGCTGCCAGTGCCGCGCGAGATCGGCGACCGTGGCCTCGAGCCATGCCTCGGCCTCATCCGCCCCGGCGGTGACGTCGATGCCGCGCAGCATGTGCCGCGCGTCGAAGGCGAACAGCACGCAGGTCGGGCGGTACTGGTGGATCGCCGCGGCGGGATCCTGCAGCTCCTGGGCATACTGGCCGTAGTCGCCGAGCTGGGTTCCCAGCCAGATGCCGTGCCGCAGCGCGCCGACGCGCAGGCTCGGCAGTAGATGGTCGACGGTGCTCGACGACAGGATCGCGAGCCGCACCGGCACGGTCGGGATGCCCTTCGGCGGCTCGTCCGGGAACAGCTTGCGCAGCCTGCGGTCGAGCTTCACCGTCTTCAGGTGGTCGAGCCGTTCGTTGGCCAGCGCCACCAGCGCCTGCCACCCTTCGCTGCCGCCGGCGGTCGCGTCACGCAGCAGCTCGTCCCAGTTCGGACGTGTCTGGAGCCAGTCGAGCAGGGGAGCCTCCGGGTCTGGTCGTCAAGGGAAGCGGGTTTGACACAAAACGATAGTCAAGTCTCAAAACGAACGCAGTCTAACGTGGCGACGGGCGCAGAACCTGTGACCGTCGGCAAAGCATCTGGGCGAACATCCGGAGACGCTCCCGGTCTCTAGGCAAGCAGACACCCGCCCGCAACATGATTATTATCACGGTAATCGCAACGTAGGCGATGTCGGCGCCGGGCGCATGGCAATTCTCGGCCGGGCGGCTCGTGCCTCGGGGACGGTGCCTTCCTGGCAACAGGCGCGACCTTCAGCCGCCGCACGACGTTGCTGCCTGGGAGGATCACCGCATTGCAATGCAAACCGCAAGGCTGCCGAGCACCGGCAGCAGCAGCCCGAACAGGGCCAGCGCCAGCCGCCGGACGCCGACCACCAGACGCTCGCCCTCGATGCCGAAACTCAGCGCGACGGCGAAGGCAAGGCAGCTCACCAGCGGCCAGGTCCAGGGCTTCGGGAGCAGATCCGTGAAGCCGTGCATGCCGGCGACGGCGAACGGGCCGGCCATCAGCCACAGCACGCCACAGCTCAACGCGATGGACAGGAAGTAGAGGATGAGCAGGATGGCGAGGTTCCAGACGGTCTCGAACTGGCTCGGGTAGCTCGGCCACCGGCGCCGGTCACGCTCGGCGGCGAGGGCCAGGCAGAGCAGCACGAACAACCGGAGATCGAAGAGCAGGCGGTGCAGCATCCCCGCAAGCTGGCGGGGCGCAATCGCTGGCGCCTGGTGGACCTCGTGCAGGCTGGTGGCGAGGGTGGCCTCTGCGATCATGCCGAGCAGCGCCGTGAGCGACGGGATGCGCATCCGGCCCCAAAGCAGCAGGAACGCCCCCGGAACGATCGAGATCAGCCTGGAGAGCGGCATCGCCGTAGCTGTTCTGTCGAGTGGAGCGACGTGATGCAGCGTCGCCAGCACGAGCAGCGACAGCAGCCCACCCTGCACGAGGCCGACCAGCAGCCGGACGGCAAGGCAGTTCTCAAGCGGGCGGCACCTTCTGGTGGAGTGCTCACGGTAAGGCCCGGCACGTCTCGCACTGGTTGCAGTTACGAAACGGTAAGCCCCGAGGCCTGATGCGTCACGGATATTCTGCTTCATGTTCGTGCTGTCGGGCGGAACGTCGCGCTATCGACTGAGAACCGGCTGGCGGAGGGAGTGTCCGTCATATCTAGTCGATAAGCTGTTGTTTTGGATGATACTGCTGATGTTGATCTTCTACCGATACCCCTGATGATACCCCACGGTAGAAGCTGCGATCTTTAGTGGATCGACCAGCCTTGCTCGCGTACGCTTCCAAGCACGCACATCTCGAACATGGTGAGCACGGCCTTGCTGCCCGTCGCGTCGATCCTCTGGTGGGTGTGGTTGCCCTGGTTCACGTCGATCTTCTCGGCGGCCTCGATCGAGGTCAGCAGGGTCACGATGTTGGCGTGCGCGACATCTGGTTCCAGCAGCGCGTGGTCACCCTCGGGCCGCATGTGGAAGTCCTGTGAGACATCCCCGGCGATCACGGTCACCGGAAACAGGTCGTGGGTCGTGGTGAACTTCCAGGCCGGGTTCGTCGCCCGAATGTCGAAACCGTCCCGGCTGGCGCTGATCATCAAGTTTGCGGCGTTGTTGGTGGTGACACACGCGATGGTAGTGCTATTATCGTCCTGCAACTCGAAGGCGGTCCAGTTGCCAACCGTGCCATCCGGCGAGACTTTATCGGTTTTCAGCGCCGATCGTAGATCAAACGCCTGCGCCGCCGTCGAGCCAGCCAGGGCGGCGAGAAGGGTGGTCAGCATAAGGGTGCGTAGCATCACGAGCAGTTCCAGGGGTCCGCTGGAACTGATGTTTACCTTATTCAGTTGTGCTTGCCAGAGGCAACAATCGGCTCCACGATGCGTTTCATGCCGGATCTGAACCAGCACGCTGCCAGCCAAGCGGCACTTGACCGGGCGGGTGCTACCTTCCGGCCAGAAAAGGAACTGCCGGAGTTCATGCCGGTGCCCCGGTGGATGCCGAAGGGCCGCTTCTTGCTGCTCGCGGTCATCGCGATCAACGTCGCCGTCAACCTGTTCAACTTGTGGGAGCGCCACGCTCTCCAGGCTTGGTTCTAATCGGACGCCTCGGACCATCCCGCCAAGTTTATACGGCAGAAGCCGGCCGGGCTTTAGGTGGGTGCCCGCCAACTTCGGGCTTAATGCACCATAGTTGAGCCGGCCCGCCGGATCTGCATCGACCGCATCGGGCTGGGGACCGACGCCACCAAACACAGCTACGGCCCAAAGACCACAGTGCAACTGCTCGTCAGCGCCAGCAGGCCAAAGGAGAATATACCTAATGCCTTCCAGCTCCCTGGCGAGCGGAAGATGGCGACGGTGGTAGCCAGGTAGAGGGCGACTGCCGCCGCAGCGCCGCAGCGAGTGACGGTGGGGTGCGCGCGGTCCCAGGCCGTCCAAGCGTCCATCCAGGCGGTCCATGTGTGCCAAGCGGTCACGCTCGGATGTCACCCGCTGAGCCAGCTTCAACCAGCAGGATGCCGTCGTCGGTTATCTCAGCGATCAGGACAGTGCCGCCCTTCCACCTCATTTTCTCGAGCAGCGTTGCCGGGATCCACAGGGCGCCGTCCGGCCCGATGGTTGCCTCCCACTGATCACCATCAAGCATCGTCCTGCTCCTCGCCTTGCTCGATCTGGCCGATCCGCAATCCAACGGGCGGTAGCATGAATGCCACCATTCGGCTCGGTGACCACGGTCACCGGCCTGATAGCAGCCCCTTAAGCTGTTGTCCGAAGCGAGGCGACGCCCGAGACAATCCGATCGGCTAGGGCCGTAGCTCGATCAGGGCGCCAAGCTCGTAGATCCTGCCATCGTGGTCGACTAGTGCGGCATCTCGCCCTGCAGCCGACTGCCGCCTGACCGGCATCTCGGGGAACATCACCGAACGGCTCGGCGTCGGGAACGGAATCACGTTGCAGCTGGCCGGCCGTTTGTCATGTCGCGGCATCATGTCGCTCCTGTCCGTGGCAAGCGTGAGGAGTCGCGTCAGATACAGCAGCACCTCATGCAGATGCTGTGGTGGCCGGCGTCTCGTTGGCACGCGCCGGATCGACATGGAATGCCTCGCCTGCAGTGGCCTGAAGATAGGGCGAGGGGGTTAAGGAGAAGTAAGCGGCTGCCTCACGCGAAGGCACCCGGCCCCACCAGCACCATCATGTCTGCTGAACCCGGCGCGTTCGTCGGCAGGCTTTGCAGCAGCACCCCAAATGGCGGCTCGCCGCACCTTTGGCAGCGCAGCTTTGCTAGCAGCTGGCGGATCGTTGTAGCGCTATGAGCAGGCAGCAGCTTAGCGATCGGTAGGTCTACCTCAGCTAAGCAGCCTCGGCAGGCGCAGACCAACACCCACGACTGGCCCCGGTAGTTCGAGAGCGGTGTGGCGAGCACAATTTGCAGCCGGCGGCTCCTTGTGAGGTTCTGACCCATGAGGAGAACATAAGAGGAACGGGCCGGAAACTGCTAGCCGATTTCGGCGGATGTGCCGCTTTTAAGGACGCGGATATCCAGGGACACTGGGCTTGATGTCACGGGCTTTGCGCCGCCTGCAGGAGGATCGTGCCTCTCGACCTGGAGGCTCTTGTCCGGAGCAGGCTATAGGTTAGCCTAGGGTCCTAACATCAAGCCACTTATCGGTATCACAGGCAGCAGGAGAGCTCGTAATTGGAAGGCATTGCGCGCGTTGTTTCTGGCCTTGAGGAGATCATTGAGTACCGTAGCCGTATGGCTCTCGAACATCCAGGCGATCACCGCTACGCCGACGCTGTAGCCCTTACCCGACGTCTAATTGCGGAAATCAAGGCGCTCAAGAGCCCGTTGATCCATGAATTTAACACCTTGTGGTCCTACATCACGGCAGACAAATCTCTAGGCGTTGATGTGTCTCGCATCGGCGCTGCGTATCGTGGCCACCTTGGCTTTCTTGCGTTTCCGCATAATGCTGAAGCCTATCTCAAGACGCTAATCGGGTTGCTGCGAAACCATGTGCCCGAGCCGACTGGGCATCAAGGCGGCGGATCACCATGACCAACAGCGTCTTTGGGCTGTAATCACCGCCTTGAGACGACGTAGAAAACGAACATTGCGAGGGTCGCCAGGGTGTAGATAATGAGGCTTCCCTCTATCTCCGGTGTAAGGTCGTCGTCATCGTCATCACCGATCGGGGTCCTCTCTCTAAACTGCCGCAGTGAGGCCGGTTTATGAAAATGATGAGGTCGCCACTGAACCTATTCCCAGGCGGTCGCGTGCTTAATTACCGCCTCCTGGAGGCTCGCATCGGAGGTTGACCGTGGCTTGAAGATTGCCATCCGTCCCGCCATGCCAATAAGATCGGCATGGCGTTCGATGACCGAGTATTCAGAACGGCCGACGTAGTCGTCGACGAGAATCCGCGCGTCGGGGTTGTTGGCAAGCTTCTGGCAGCAGAGAAGCGTCGTGCTGACGCGGAAGCGACCATCAACTAACACTAGGTCGGGCACGTCACCAACGGCGATGCTCTTCCAAGGCGTTCCAGAATAGGAGCGCCACTGAGCCAATCGGCTCGCCGACAACCTCGTTGCACGAAGAGGCTTTCCCCATGGGCCAGTCAGCCCGATGTCAGCATGGACCAATCGTTGGTCCGCCGACGGCTTGCCTATCGCCTTTCGAACCGAGCGAAGGAACCACCAATCGGTATCGACAGAGATGAAGCGCTTCTTGTTGCGGGCAGCCAACAGCGTGCTACCACCGCTACCATACTCTAAGTAGAAGCTAGATTTCGTCAAAAGGTCGATAAACACCCGCTTAGAAGGTTCATCGAACTCCGGCTCAGTCGGAACCGAGAATCCGATGACCCGCTGGCGAAAGAAGAACTTCCCGAGGTTGTAAGCTTGATAGACTCTGCGCTTTAAACCGAACATCGCAGTCACCTCATCGCTACCCGGCCGGTAGATGATAGGATTACGCTACGATAGCCCTAAACACTAGCGACAACCAACACAGAGACATCAGTAGAAACGCTCGCTGCGCTCGCGAACGCTTGTGTTCGTCACCCGCGACCCGAGTAGCAGTCGATGCCAGCGCAGTCGCCGGATCGACTTGCATGCCTTATCGCTGCTGGGAAAGGCCAACTCGCGCTTAGTCGCATGACCGTTCGATGCAGCGGCAATCAGGAGCACTGTCTGCGGCCTTACTGTGATGGCCGGGCGGTCCTACCTCATGGGCTGCAGGCCCGATCAGGGCCGGGAAGTGAGCGAACCTGGCAAGTCTTTCGGTGCGACTGACCGCGCGGATGCATTGAGTCCTGAACACCGTGCCGCCGATTGAGAATCTGGCCCCTACGCTTCTCGGTGCGGTCATACCAGCGGACTAGCAGCGCCAAAGGAATGGCAACCAGGAGGCTCAGCCCGAGCGCGCAACCCACGATGACGAGGGTGATCCGGCGGAGGCGGGTCATTCCTGATAACCGTTCACAGGGTGCACTCCTGACTAGCTAGTGCATTCCGGCCACGTGAATACTGCTGACTGGTGCCTGAGTTTGTAAACCCAAAACTCAGGTGCAGATCATAAGCGACAATAACCCCGGTTCCGTCACCGCCGGCAGCGCCCTTAAACTCCTAACGTAATAACTCGTTATACGTTCCAAACTTGTTGCTTCGTGTTTACTCCTGAATAAGGTTGCGTACGGGAGGAAAAAAATGTCACAACTTGCAAAAGCATTTTGGGATACAACGTATAAAACGCCGAAGCCCATTGTATTACCAGACGATATCGGGCGCGCCGTCAGTTACGCTAATGACTTTCTTGGTCCATTACCTGGAAAGCAGGTGCTTGATATTGGTTGCGGAGATGGAGCCACTTCGCTGTTTCTGGCTCGCCGCGGCGCGATCGTGACCGCGATCGACTATTCGGCCCCGGCTATCGAGAACCTTCAATCTGCCGCCGAACACGAGGGCCTGCACGGCTTCCGCGCTGTCGTGGGCGACGTGATGCAGATCGACCAGCTCGGGCAATTCGACTACGTCTTCGGGTCTCTGATCTTGCACCATCTGGAGCCGTTCCATGAATTCTGCGGCGTGCTGCGGCGCACGCTGAAGAAGGGCGGCTCGGCGTTCTTCTACGAAAACAACGCCTCCAGCGACTTGCTGATCTGGTTTCGACGCAACATCGTCGGCCGCTACGGGGTGCCGCGTTACGGCGATGAGGACGAATTCCCCCTGATGCCGAGCGAGATCGACTGCTTACGGCAGTTCTTTCAGGTCGAGGTCAAGATCCCCGAGATGGTGATGGCGAAGCTCGTCTCGGCGTATCTGCTCAAGCGGCGGTTCAAGAAAACTGCCGACTGGATCGATGCCGTGCTGTTCGCGTCGAACATCGGCACCCGGCATTCCTACCGCCAGTACGTAATGCTGCGCGGTTAGTGTACTAAGCTCCGGCGCAAAGCTGTGAAGCTTCACGCCGGGGCTGCTGCCTCGGGTCGGGTAGACCGGTTAGTTCATGCCGAGCAGGTGCGAGTAGCTATAGCCGCCGCGCGCCGCCTCGCAGCTTCTTCTTCCTCTTCCGGCAGCAACTGTGCGGGCGTCCAGATCGCCAACCACGAAACAGGCGAGCCGGCCGGCATGGCGTCGAAGCCTCGGGTTGGCGGCCCCGCGTTCGTCTCGCCGTCTACAGCCACGCGCCGCGCAACTGGAGCGGATTGATCCCGCGACGCCAAGTCCGGCGCGATCCGGCGCAACCGGGCTGAGAGGGTGACGCCGGGTCGACCTAGCCGCTTACTAACTGCAGGCCAGTCCATGCCCGCCTGCCGCAGATCGATCATGAGCGCGTCATCTTCGGGTGTGAACGCCTTGCTCATCGATCCCGCACCATCCGCCACAACCACATCGGTCAGGACGCCATCTCTTGGATCTCAAGCAGGCCGTGCAGCGCCCGGACGCCTCGCGTTCCACGCCGTCGGAACGCTGCGCGAGCAATCATCGAAACGGCGATCGCTTCGGCCTGATCCGCCGCCGCATTATCGTCCACCTCACAATGCTCGGCCGCCGCGACCAGCCGCGCGATCCGGTCCAGGGCGGCGTCGAGAATGCCGGCCGCGTGGGTTAGGTCGGCGTTGGTCACAGCGTCTCAGTCAGGTAGTTGACCTGCCAGGCGTAGGCCAACAGCGGCAGCAGAACCTCGGTAGGGAGGTCAGCAACTGTCTGCTGGGTCAGAGCCTTCGGGTCGCCCTGCCCGTCGAGCCGGATGCTGGAATGGTCGGCGCACAGCAGGGCATCGGCAATGCGATCCATGGCCTTGCGGTT
This sequence comes from Lichenicoccus roseus, assembly GCF_005844085.1. GTDB lineage: Bacteria > Pseudomonadota > Alphaproteobacteria > Acetobacterales > Acetobacteraceae > Lichenicoccus > Lichenicoccus roseus. Next base: position 6,890 of record NZ_VCDI01000013.1, on the reverse strand, counting down.
GATCGCCCGCACGGTCGGCTCGTCCTGCAGGCCGAGGCGGCTGTGCATCAGGATGTGGAGGTTCTCGTCCAAGACGCGAGCACACGCCTCGCGCCGCGCACCAGATGCGAAGGGTGCGACGTTGACGACGTGAGCGCCGATGTTGCGGGTGTATGTGCTCATGCGTATTCCGCCGTCAGCTGGAGCGTGCCGGACGACGCCACGGCGGCGTAGGCTTCCTGCGGCACATAATGGCGCCCGTTCTGGTCCTGCGGCCCATTGAACTCCAGCGACACGCCAGGCGGCAGCTCAATCGAACCGGCCACGTTCGGCGCGGGCGTCGCAGTCAAATGGCTGACCCAGATCGAGCCCGACCCGGCCGGAGACACATTGGTCAGCTTCAGATAGAGGCGGGGGAAACCAATCGCTGCGGGGATGATCTGCGCGGCAGTCGTGGTGACGGTGCAGGAAGCATTGCTGGCCATGGTGAGGGCTCCTTATCGATTGTTCAGGCGCGCACGGGCGGCGGCGGCAGAGCTGCCGGCAGATGCCGCATCGGCCCGCTGCTGGTCGTCACCATCAAAGCAATGCCCGTCCTGACGCATGATCATCCTGCGGCGGCCCTCGGCCGCAGACATGCTCTGACTGACGCCTCGGCTATTCTGCTCAACACGGCGCTGAGATTCATCCATGCGAGGGGCAGCAGCCATGGCGGCATCGGCCCGAACGCCTTGGATCATTCGCACGCGGGCTGCAGCTGCCGAATTGAAGTCCCGAACCTCATCGGTGCGGATGGTGTCGTTGTGATCCATGTTCAAGCGAGCCACACCGGCTCGTCCTTTTCTAACAATCGCGAGGTGGTTGACGTGCTTGATGCGCGTGATGCTGCGGTCGAAGCGCTGGCCGTTGTGCGTGCCGGGCGTGTCGTCAGTGTCGACCGTGTAGCCAAGCGACAGCTCGCGCATGCCGTCCCGCGTCACTGGGCTCGGGTCGTGCAACAGGATCTCGGCCACCAGGTTGTCACCGTCCTGCCGGCCCTCAGAAATGATGGTGCCGACCGTAGCGCCGCGCGCATTCTCGGCCGAGATCAAGCCAGCCGCGTGGCTGATGACAATCGGTGTGCCGCGCAGGGCCTTCAGGTGCGCCGGGTCGAACACCACCGATGCCGGCCGGAACTCGCGCTCAATCTGGCCGGTCGTCGGGTTCCTGTAATCAAACACGCCAACCCGCGTTAGAACCGGATGGTCGCGCAGATAGCCAGTATCGGGATCGATAGCCGCTCGAAGTGGCAGGAAGTCTTCGCGATAGTGCGGGTCGGTCATGAATTGTCTCGTTTTGACCAAGCTATATTACACTAAAGCGTGGTCTTTTGCTTGATCTTTGCAGACTTTAGAAACTGTGCTGCGTTGTGCGGTAGGCTGACGAAGCCATCTACAGTCGGTGCGGCAGGGCGCATGGCTGCCGGAAGCAGCAGGCCGTCACGCATCTTCGGACCCGGATGCGGATGCAGGCAGGCGCGTCGTTGTGCTTCCTGATCGGCGCCGAGCATGTCCCGGTTCAGGAACGTGTCAGCGGAAACGCAAACCAGGCTGTCGCTGCGGTTCTCGAACGGCACCACACGCACCCGGCAGAGCACAGCATCATCCCCAAGAGGAAAGCACCAGGCTCCGGCTTCGCGGGTGGTGTCGAAGATTGCAGCGGGGCTATCCTGCACCGCATCGTGCAGCCGGAGCGCCAGTGTTGCGAGATCAACTCGCCCGAGAGTGCGCTGAAATGCCCGGTTCAGAGTGTGGAGGCTCACCCAAAGCCCGAGTGGCACAATCTCAGAAATCGGCTTGCCGCGCGACACGCCGAGCATTGCGCCCATGACCTCGACCCCCCACCGGGGATGCTCGGTGCCAAGAGGATCGCGGCGGGGCAGCAGGCAACGCCAGAGCAGCGCCCTGTCAGTCTCGATGAAGGGCGCCCGGCTCACCAGACCATCGATGCGCTGCCGCGCCCGGTCCCGGCCAACACCGCCCTTCAGCGCGAAATTCAGGACAACGCTGGCCGGGATGGCTTTGATGTCGCCAAGCAGGCTGTCGTAGTCGGCGCGCATCGCTGCAAAGGCTAGGCGAGCGGCACCGATGGTCTCAGCGCCGGGATGTTCCGAGAGCATGTCACCCCTGGATGCCGAGCAGGCTGCACAGCTCTTCGAGAGTGAGTTGACGCTGTTCCGAACGGGAGATGTTGAGTGCCGTAGTGATGATGGCGGCCCGGTTGACGATGAAGCCATGGTCGCGGGTGGCCAGCGCCACCTTCTCGCCAGCCTTCAACTCATCCGCCCGCAGCTGCGCCAAGTTGCGGTTCAGTTGCTGAGTCAGGACGTTCGCCATGTGCCGGCGACAGGTTTCGCAATCGACCTCGGCCGACCGCAAGGCCTCTTCGATCACCGTGGCATCCGCCTGTGCATTCTCGATGGCACGCACGGCATCGCCGGCCTCGTGCGCCTTCAGCTTCGTGCCGGACTTGGCCTTCTCGACCAACTCGGCGCGGCGAGCCTCCAGGTTGCGGATCGCCGCATGCGCCTCGCCGAGCTGGGCGCGCAAGCGCATGGCCACCTCGTCGGCCGCAAAGCCGGCATCCAGGGCGGCGGAGTAGCCAGGAATGCTGTGCGGGTCCAGGCGGTTGCTCGTGATGGCTGGGAGGGCGGCGGGTGCTTCGCTTTCAATAAGGGTAAGAAGTTCGGCGTCGGTGAAATCATAGGTCATAGCTTGATGGTCCGATTGAACGAGTGCGGCTCCCGGTGCGGATGCACGGGAGTTGGGGCGGGCTCTAAGTATAGGTGAGGCATTGTCTAAAAGTAGATGGTCATTTTTACTTATAGAAGGCAGTTAGTGACCTAAGAAAAGGCTACGCGAAATATAGTATGGCAAGGTCAGCAAGGGTGGATGCCGAGGGGCGGCACCGTTACCTACTGTGGGTGTCATAGACCAAGTTGAGGTCCAAGAATTACTATTTTGCCGAGAACAATGCTACTCTATGCTTGGGTTGTCGTCAACTGCCCGAGCAAAGAAACTTGCACTTGCCTTGTGACTACTTGCGGCGCTGCCGGCTGACCGTCTGCGGCGGTCCAATCCCAGGCCGTTGCAGATCCCTGTTGCACCCTGATTCCTAGCTGTGTCATAAGCAGCTACAAACATTGCTGCAAGTGACACGACATGACAACCGAGCGTTTTGTTGCCTACTACCGTGTTTCGACAGCCAAGCAGGGGGCATCCGGCCTTGGCCTCGAAGCGCAACGCGAAACGGTGCGGCAGTATCTCTGCAACGGCGGTTATCCGCCGCTTGCCGAGTTCACCGACATTGAGAGCGGTGCCAATGCGGACCGGCCTGGCATCGCTGCAGCGATCCTGCATTGCCAAATGACCGGCGCCCGGCTGGTGGTCGCGAAGTTCGACCGTCTGTCACGAGACGCCGAGTTCTTCTACGGCCGGTTCAAGAGGACAGGCATCCGGTGGGTAGCTGCCGACAATCCCGATATGAACGAGCTGACGGCCGATGTCATGATGGCTGTAGCCAAGCATGAGCGGCTGCTAGCGTCTCAGCGCACCAAGGCCGCCCTGGCCGCTGCAAAGGCCCGTGGCGTGAAGCTCGGCGGCTACAGGGGCAAACACGCGCCGCTAGACGTGCTCGCCGCCAACGCTGCCAAGGGTGTCGTGACCAAGAAGGCCAAGGCAGACGAGTTCGCCACGCGGTTGCTGCCGAAGATGCGCGAGATGCAGGATCGCGGGTTGTCGCTGAACGCCATGGCGAAGGAACTGGATGCCATCGGGTTCCGGACGAAACAGCGTGGCAAGAGCGGCGAGGAAGGCCGCTGGACGGCCACGGCGGTTCGACGGGTCCTTGCCCGCGCTGATGCCTCGAAAGCCGCCTAGCCGCCTTCGTCGTCCGTCCTAGAGGCGGACGCATCGCCATCGGCCAGCGCGTCGAGAATCGATTGCGGCACAGCCATTTGCCCCGTGCTGATCAGGTGAAGCTGCTGGTCGTTGAAATCTAGCAGAGATGTCTGCAGCCTTGTTTCTATCGACACGTTGGCCAATTTGGCGTGAACATAGGGCGCGGCGGCTTGTGCGCTTTGCAGCGCAACCGACGTGTTTCCTACCTTCAGCGCTGCCCTCATACAGTGTAACATCACGCTGACAGGATCGAGCCTCGCCAGCACGGCGTCAGAGATTTTGACGCCATCGGCGGCACTGGCCTGCACCAGCGCAAGCGCCTGCGCCTGCGTTTTCTTGTTGGGGGTGCCCTTCTGCCGGCCAGAGCCGGGAACACGACCCAATCCACGAGCCCGACCGGCCATGATGTCACATCCATTTTCGATGGTTGATGCTCGGAAAGCCGGCCACGATGGAGGTTTGGGGCCTGGTCAGCATCAAGATTGGCCGAAAACCGCCAATCGCTAACCCTGCAATGGGTTTTCGACTTTCACGGATTTCGGCAATTACGTCTCTATATCACGCTGGCTGTCAGGCGCGGAAGTATTCCTGACAGCGCCCGCCAGCAGCTTGATCAACTAGGTAAAACTGCTCACCCGCCTGTCCGTCCCGAAACCGGTCCCGGTACATTCCGAAGCTACCGGGCAGCCACCTCCCACGCCCACGTAGAGCAGGGAGAAAGCCGATGGACCGTCAAAGCTATGAAGCTGAACCAGCGCTAGGCCGCGAGACCAGGGATACGGCTGGCGTCGCATCGCCTAGCCAAGCGAAGAGCCGATCAAGCCAGGAGGCGGCTGTTCTCCAGATCCAGGTCGCTGCTGCACTTCAGGCAATGGGTTGGACTAAATACTAGAAGTTGCAAGATGGACAACGGCCGCTGGGATAAGGCGCGGCTCGCCCTAGCACGGGCCTCGCTTGCAGCCAGCGAGCGGGCTGGCTCGCAATCCGCACGACAACTGGCAACCGTGCAGAGAAGGGTCGCCGCAGCGGAGGCGGCGGTCGATCAACTTCGATTGGAGCGGGCAAGGTAACGCCGCCGGCGCAGCCCTGCTCGCTGCCAGTAGCCTCGTTAGCCCGCAAAGCGCGCCCTACCACCGACGCCAAGGCCCATATCGGTCCGTGCCGGCCAATGCCTTCACCGGCCATAAAGAGGCAAATTTGCCCATCTCCAGTGCGCGGATGTCGCGCGGGATGCGCGCGGGTAAAATCAGGTCTGCGCGGACCTGTTTTACTATAGGCATCCCGTACCCATCCGCGCGCGGATGTCTGCGCGGAACAAGGCGCGGAACATGGGGGTCATTCCGTCTCGGCTTCGGACACCCATTTGGCAGCAGGCCGCCCGTCGGCAGTCCGGAAGCCTTGTGCTTCCCTTCGGCTCTCGTGACGGAAGTTCTGGATTGTGATCCCACAGTCCTGGAGTCCTTTGACCACACCCTTCTGCCCCTTTGCGGTGGTGACACCGTGTCTGAGCAACAGGTTTCTGATAGAGCGAGGGTCGGCAGACAGCTTGGGCGACCACGGCCCTACGCTGCTGCCAAGCGCCACCTCGTTCTCAATCAGCGCCCGAGTTTCGACTGACACGGCGTCGACCGGCGTCTCCCACGGTGCCAAGGCCATCACGCCTTCCCCGTTGTCGAGCTGGTGAACGTTCTTCTCAAACCAGTCGACGGGGGTTTCGCTGTAGTTCGCTTTGGCCTCGTCAAGCCGCAAATAGTGCCGGCGGCTTTGCTCGGAGATGCCGTAGTTCTTGGCGTCATCCTCCGACATCTTGGTGATAGTCAGCGCGATGCGTCCCGCTCCCACGATGGCTCCAGCGCCTCGGATGCTGTCGGCATCGCCTACGGCTGATCCAGATCCTTTCTTCGTATGGTGCAGCAGCACCACGGCGGCGTCGTGCTCGATGGCAAGGGTGCGGAACTCGGCCACGACCCGCCGCAGCTCGGTGTTGTCGTTTTCGTCCCGGTCATGCAGTTCGACTAGGGGATCGAGGATGATGACGTCGGGTTTGAACTGCTCGATGCGTTTCTTGAGTGATTTCATTGCTGGCAGGGGGCCGAAGCCGAGGCTTGACCCGTCCTCAGTGAAGCGATCGCCAAACAGCGTTCCGATGCGCTCGATGCCGACGCGCACCACCTGGCCATTCAGGTCGGCCGGGATGCGTCCGAATTGTCGTAGGCTTGCCGAAAATCGGCGACGCTGTTCGTCCCTGTCATCCTCGGTGTTGTAGGTCAGCACCCGCCGCGGCTTGATCGGGTCAAACTCACCGAAGGCAGCGCCCGTCGCGAGCGATGTTGCCCAGCTGACCGCGAGCGAGGACTTCCCGCCGCCTGGCACACCGGCAAGGATCGTGACCGAGCGCCGCAGCAGGTAGCCCTTGGCGATCCATGGGCGTTGCGGGATGTCCGCTTCGAGCCAGTCGTCTTCATCAAAGACAAGTCCGGCATCGTCCTTTGGCTCCTGCCTGGCACCAGATCCTAGCCGCTCCCGCTTGCCAGAGTCCGGCTCCTCACCCGGAAATGGAATGTCGGCGTGATAGCTTTCGACCTCGCCATACTCGGCCACAACGTCCCTCATGCCGCGATCTCCTTCGCGACATCGTTCCAATCCCCGGCCGCCTTGGGCTGGACGATCCGAACGTCCGTCCCGGCCTTGACCCACCGAGCCGCACAGGCCCGTGCGGCCTTGATGCCGTGCTCGGCCGGATCGCGGTCGGCAAAGATGTGCAGGGTGCCCACACAGGGATAGACCGGCAGGCGCTCCATGGCGCCGCAGGATGCCGTTGCCCACATATCGACCGGAAACACGCGCTGGCCGACACTGAGGGCCGTCTCGATGCCCTCTGCGATGCCGAGCCCAGCTAGAGCGGAAACCGTCCAACTTGAATCGTTAGGGATTCCCGACGCGGCCGCGATGTGATTCACCATGCAGGCTGGG
>NZ_VCDI01000012.1 GCF_005844085.1 Lichenicoccus roseus | reverse complement strand
ACGCCGTCTGTCAGGAAGACGTTGCCATTCCTGTCATCACTGACCTGCACGCCAGCCGCGGTGATCCCGTTCCCAAGTTGCAGGACATTCAGCCCGTTGCCGTTCTCGTTGATCTCCAGCTGACCGTAGCCGGCGTTGTAGATGAAGGTGTCCCCACCGCCATTGCCTTGCTCGTAGGTGGCCAGACCCTTGCTGTCGAAGACGTTGGCGTTGCCGTTGCCGTAGAGGCCCTGCCCGGCGGACGTGCCGGTGGTGGCCATGGTCACCAGTTGAGCCTGGGTCCAGGTGGTGCCGTCGGCGAACTGCACCTGCTCGACACCAGAGCCAACGCCGTAGAGCTCGCCGTCGAGCTGGATCCGGTCGCCGCCGACGCCGTCTGTCAGGAAGACGTTGCCATTCCTGTCATCACTGACCTGCACGCCAGCCGCGGTGATCCCGCCACCGACCTGCAGGAGGTTCAGGCCGCTGCCGTTCTCGTTGATCTCCAGCTGACCGTAGCCGGCATTGTAAAGGAAGATGTCACCGCCGCCATTGCCGCGCTCGTAGGTGGCCAGGCCCTTGCTGTCGAACAGTTCGGCGCCCCCGGTGCCGTAGAGGCTCTCTCCAGCGGAACTGCCGGTGGTAGCCATCGCCAGGAGCTGGCTCTGGCTCAACACGGTGCCGTCGGCGAACTGCACCTGCTCGACACCAGAGCCAACGCCGTAGAGCTCGCCGTCGAGCTGGATCCGGTCGCCGCTGACGCCATCTGTCAGGAAGACGTTGCCGTTGTTGTCATCACTGACCTGCACGCCAGCCGCGGTGATCCCGCCACCGACCTGCAGGACATTCAGGCCGCTGCCGTTCTCGTTGATCTCCAGCTGACCGTAGCCGGCGTTGTAGATGAAGATGTCACCGCCGCCGTAGCCCTGCTCGTAGTCACTGCCGCCACGACCGTCAAAAACATCAGCGCTGTTTGAGCCATAGAGCCTGTCGTTGCCGGAGGCACCGACGAAGGCAGTATAAATCGCGCCATCGAAATCGACGTCGATCAGAGGATTCGAGCTCACGTTGGTGAAAGTGACCTCGTCTCCCGTGTTGTCGATAGCGACCGTCTCGTTGCCCTGCGCGTTTTGTCCAAAGACAAGATCCGAGATCTGAATGCCGGTGCCAAGCACGAGAGCTCCGGAGGCACCGTTCATGTTGATCGTGACGGCCCCGTCACCTGCAGCAAAGTTGACCGTGTTCCAGTTCGAACCGCTTTGTGAGCCGTTACCAAAGGTGACGCTGTCGGAACCGGGCGCGAGATTGAACACGTTAGCACCGAAGCCGCTACCCGTCAGAACGGTGGCTGTCGCGGTCGCTGTCCAGGTGAAGGTCATCCCGATGCTAAGGCTCTTCGACGCCCCGTCGCTGAACGTGAGATTGTTCAGGCGAACACCTCCGCCGAAGTTGTCAAGGTAAAGGGCGTCCTTGATCACGACACTGTCGCCGGCTGTTCCATCCAGGATGATCAGGTCACCGGCCGCGTCGGACTGGAAGGTAAGATCGCTAGCAGTAATGCCGGCGCCAAAGGCAAGCGTCGCGTTGCCGTTGTTCCCGTTCAGGTCGATCGTGGCGGCGCCGTCCCCAGCGCCATAATTCACTGTGTTCTTAGTCGATCCACTGTCTGACCCGTTGCCAAGCGTGACCGTGTCGCCGCCAGGTGCGACATTGAACACGTTGGCACCAAAGCCACTACCTGTCAGAACGGTATTCGTCGCGGTGCCTGTCCACGTAAAGGTAATTCCGCTGCTGAGGACCTCAGCCGTGCCGTTACCGAAACTTAAGGCACTCAAGCGAGCGTTCCAGCCATATTTATCGCTAAAAAGGTCGCTCTCGATGATGACACGATCACCGGCTACACCATCCAGAATGGTTAGGTTTCCCGTACTGTCGTCGACCTGAAAGATGAGGTCGCTAGCGGTGATTCCCTTACCGAAGACGAGCGTGGCGGATCCGTTGTCCCCATTCATGTTGATCGTGGCGGCGCCGTCGCCGGGGCCATAATTCACCGTGTTCCTATTTGAGCCACTGCCCGACCCGTTACCAAGCGTGACTGTGTCGCCGCCGGGCGCGAGATTGAACACGTTAGCACCGAAGCCACTGCCTGTTAGAACGGTGTTCACCGCCGTTCCTGTCCACGTGAAGGTCATCCCGCCGTTGAAGGCTTCAGAAGTGCCGTCGCTGAAATTCACGGCACCCAAGCGGGCATTCCAGCCGTACTTATCACTGAATAGGTCGTTCTCAATAACGACACTGTCACCAGCTGTGCCGTCCAGAATTGTCAAGTCGCCGACGGCATCGGCTTGAAACGTCAGGTTTGCCTGGGTTATACCAATACCCATCTCAACGGCGCCCGTACCGCCATTCAAGTCGAGCGTAACCCTACCATTTCCGATTGAGTAATTCAGGAGGTTAGTAGCCGCACCGACCACTGACCTGCTGCCAAAGGTGACGCTGTCGCCGTCGGCTCCAGGGATAAAGGTGTTGGATCCTAGGTCACTGCCAACCAGGGTATGGTCTGTGGCGGATCCAATCCATGTAAAAACAAGTGGCGTATTAGTGCCTGTCTCGGCACTCAGGGAAACTTTAGAGCCGTCAGAAAAGTGAAGTTCGTTGATGCTGCTCGAGACACCAATCGCACCGATGCTGGATGACGGGGTCAAGTCGTCTATGACCGTCAGGGTTTCCCCAGTGTCGAGTAGCTCGATCGTCAGGTCACCGGTATTGTCAGCTTGAAGGACAACATCGCTGGATTCGATGTCGGCTGCGAGGGTGATTGCCCCGGTTCCTCCATCCAAGTTGATAAGCGCATTGCCATCGCCTTTGTCGAACAGCACTGAATTTGTACCGGGTCCACCGTCCGAGCTGTTGCCAAAGGTGACCGTGTCGCCACCTGGTGCAAGATCGAAGGTGTTGTCTCCGTAGTTGCTTCCGGAGAGCGACAGGTCGGTCGAGCTACCCTGCCAGGTAAAGTCCGCCGGCTCATGCTGAGTATAGGTCGGGAGCTCTATCAACGAGCCGTCCGCAAGCCTGATGCCAGATATCTGACTGACCACTCCACTACTCTGGTAGGTGAAGTCGTCCCTGACGGTGAGACCGTCAGTCGTTCCCTCGATCTTGAGGATGAGGTCGCCGCCGGCATCCGATTGCAGGATCAGGTTGGCGGCGGAGATACCTTCGCCGGCGACGATCTCGCCAGGAATCGGATTGCTTGTAACCGGTCCGTCTCCTTCCGCGAAAGCCAAGCTTTGAGCATAATCGCTCGACCGTGGGGCAGTGCCAGCCGGGAGGCCGGCGACGATCGAGGCGGCCGACCAGACCGTCCCGTCCGCGAACGCAACTGCCTGGACGCCATACTGCGGACCGTCGAGCATGTTGTCGATCTGGACCCGGTCCCCGCCGCTCCCGACGGTCAGGATGACGTCGCCGGTCGCGTCCGCGCCGACGGCAATGTCCGAGGTCTGGATACCGCTGCCGAAGGTCAGGATGTTGTAGTTGTTGGGGTTGCTATCCTGCTCATTGATCTCAAGCGAGCCGCTGCCGGCGTTGAAGATGAAGGTGTCCCCGCCTCCATTGCCCTGCTCGTAGTCTGAGCCGCCCTTCCCGTCGAATGTATCGGGTCCAGAGGTTCCGTAGAGGTTGTCACTCCCTGGGGTGCCTGTCGTCGCGAGGGCCTCGACCTGCGCTGCCGTCCAGACTGTCCCATCTGCAAACGCGACCCCTTGCACGCCGTAGCGGCCACTGACGAGCATGTTCTCGAGAATTATCGCGTCAACCGCCTCCCCCGTCTTGATGACGATGTCCCCAGCCGCGTCGCCGCTTATCTGGAGATCGACGGCGTTGATTCCAGTTCCAAGCGCCAGGATGTTGGTATTGCTCCGGCTCGTGTCATACTCATTCACCTCGAGGGTGCCATACCCCTGGTTAAAGATGAAGGTGTCGCCGCCGCCGTCACCCTGTTCGTAGTCGCTGTCGCCTTTACCATCGAAGACATTGGCGCCGGACGTTCCGTAGAGATCGTCGCTCCCCGTCGTTCCTGTTGTTGCGAGAGAAAGGATTTGAGCAGTTGTCCAGACAGATCCATCAGCAAAGTCGATTGCCTGGACGCCATCCTTGGCAGAGTTGAGCATCCCATCGATCTGGATGCGGTCACCGGTGGTCCCATCGGTGAGGGTGACGTCGCCTAGACTGTCTCCCATCACCGTAACCTCATCCGCGGTAATGCCTGCTCCAAAGCGCAGCACGTTGTCTGGCAGGGCGCTGGGGTCGACCTCGTCGATCTCCAGCTGACCATAGCCCTGGTCGTAGACGAAGGTGTCCCCCCCGCCATTGCCCTGCTCGTAGGTCGCAATCCCTCTGCCATCGATAAGGTCGGAGCCACTCGTGCCATAGATGCTCGTGTTGCCCGCCTGATCGGCGACCTCCGCCGCCTGGACCTTGGCGGCGGTCCAGACGGTGCCGTCAGCGAACTCGACCTCCTGCACACCGAAGGCAGTCTGGTTGTTCGCTCCGATCGAGTTGTGGCCCTGGGCATTCTCAGACTGGTAGGACGCCTGAAAGAGCATCTCATCGATCTTGATGCTCGAACCATCACCAAGGCTCAAGATGATGTCACCGGCGGCGTCGCCCGATACGGTGACCTGGGCCGGTTCGACACCCTCGATCAGCAGGATGTTCGACGGGTGGGCGACGTTGTCAATTTCATTGACTTCAGTCGAGCCTAGGCCGGTCTCAACGATGAAGAGGTCTCCGCCTCCGAAGCCCTCAAGCTCGGTGCCCGGTGCCGTAGCCTGGAACAAGTCCGATCCAATTGTTCCGACCAGGACCTTGGTGAGCGCTGTTCCTTCAACAAAGCTCAGATTTCCTGACGCTGCTGCGGAAATTTGGCTTGCCGAAAATGAGGGCGGTAGGACGGCTTGGAGTTGGGCGGCTATAGCGGAAGAGTCTACAGCAATAATTGACGACAGACTAAGCACGCTTTCATTGATGATATCGAGAGCGTTACTCCAATAGGCGACTCTCGCTTGACTGTCAGCGGGAACATTGCTGGCAAGGTCGGTTATAGCAGCGGTGAAAGAGACCGTTGGGACTATCGCATCAAGGGCAATAGTATATACAAAGTCTACTCCAAAAGGGGATGATGGTGTCTGGACCAGCGCCCGAGCCTTCAGAGCGGCGAATGCCGAGTCCCATGACTCTTGCAAATAATTGGCTTGCCCAATAAAATGAGGCTCGACTGTTCCAAAGAAAGATTGATAGTTGTTCGTAAGAGCTTGCAGGAACGCTAACTTCTGACCATCGAACAGTTGACCACTGCCAGGTTCGACATTTCCTACACCTGCCCACTGATACAAAACTGCTTGAAGCGAAGAGTCGAAAGCAGCACTGTCGTTAGGGTCAGTTGCCTGGAGAGTTTTCACAAGGTCCAATAGCTGATCACTCTGACTCATCGAGATCCGAAGATCTGGGAGAGCGCCATAGCCTTTAAAATTAAGTAGATCCTCAACGGCTGAAGTTAGGCTGTAGGCTCCTGTGTAAATCGTTGAGAGTGGGTTTGCTTGGAGTTGGACAGAGGCGATCTCGCGGGTGCTGCCGTCTGACATAGTGGCGACTGCTTCTTGTTCAATAACACCCCCAACGATCGCCTCGTTAAGTTCTTTCGTCGCCAGAGCAATACTGACCACTCCGAGGTCGGAGAGAGAGGAAATCTCTCCCTGCTCAGCGGCTCCGTCACTATTGGCGTCGGACCAGTAAAATATATTATCTAATTCCTGCCCACTAATAACACCGTCGCCGTTGGTATCAAACGATACCAATTGTGCAAAAGTGGTAAGCAGCCCGGAAGTGCTTCCTAATCCAGGAACAGCGGTAGTTAGTAAGCCGTTACCTGCGCCAAGCCAAGCGGTCTGTTCAGCAACACCAGAGCCAGTGAAGTCGAAAAAAGGAGACGTCTCTGACGTTGACTTCAGCGTCAGGCCTGTTCCACTCATATTGAAGATAAGAGGATCATTCTGTGCGTTATTCACTCCACCTGTCGTTCTATCGATCCACGACGGAATCTGGGGTAGCGCTCCTCTAATAAAGTTTCCTAGTTCCTCAGCGGCATCCGATACGATCCCTCCGTAGCCAACTCCGGCGGCTGATAAGGCGATATATTCCGCAACAGTCGCTGCCGCTCCAGTCAATCCCCACGCGGCCACGGCGGGCGCAATAAGTGGCGCAGCCGCAGTACCAGCCGCTAATGCAGCTGCAAAACCAAGCGCCTCAGCTGCCAGCGCTAATCCTGTTTCGTAGTTATCGCTATTACCTGAACTCGCAGCGATGATTCCAAAGTCTGCGTCGACCAAGCCATCAACCGCCGTCACAGCGATAGCGACCGGGGCGAATTCTGGACCCGCATTCTGCAATGCTCCAGCCAATGCGGAAGCCGCACCGTCAAAGACGTCCTGTAATACCGTCATATCTTCCTCGAGGTTTTAAATATAATAGTTATAGGCAGCTTTGTTGCCGCGCCTCATCGAGAACCGCATGCAGAGTTTTTAAGTCTGAATAACGGGAGGTATCAACACAAGCGAAGATGGGAGCGTAGGGCTTTCCGGGGGCTGCGCGATTTGATGACTTCAGTCGGCTCAAATGAGCTGGAGCATTACGAAGGTTGGCTACTAGTTGAGTGTCGCCTTGACCTAAGATTGCCTCATGCTTTAGCTCAAAGCTTTCTATATCTTCCCATTTAACAAAGCCCAGCTCAGGGTATTTCAGAAAGCGTAGCCCCATTGGGGTTCCAAGTTCTATTACTCCCGCCTCTCGAGATATAATCCTTCTTGCAAATATTAGAGATATCCAAACTGATCCAGTGACCACCATCGCGACGATTGCAAAGACCTCCCAATTATCATGGTTTGATTTGACTAGCTCTGCGAAAAAGCCAGCGGATATAATACTGAATACCAAAAAAGCGGTTAGGTTTTGACCTAGGCTATTCGAACGCGAAATACTGATTATTCTGCCGGATTCGGCTCGTTTTACTTCTATGTTCGTCACAACTACCTTCTTCTCGTTTCGCCGGGCTCAACACAGTGGTCAGGAAAATTAATGGTGAGCGTCCTAGTCTGTCTGTGAACGTCCAAGACTTCCAGGTAATAACGAACACCATCCTATAATCTTCGCTGACGTTGCAGCGCGTCGATACATCTGAGTCCAGCCATTACATGATGTAGGGGTGTGGTAGGCGGGTCAGCAGTGCTGCCTTGCGTTGGAACCGCCGTCCGCCTTCTGTCGGAATTCGCACTCCCGTGCCATATCGTCCACCTTCGCCTTGGCACGCTGCGTGAAGCCTGGACCACCCAGAGCAGTCCGACGCGCTTGCGCGGATCGAAGTTTGAACCGCTCAGCCCCGTGAACTCCATCGCATCCACGAAGTCTTCGGTAGCGACGTGCGCCTCATCAGGTGCCATATCGGCGACGTACTTGCCCGCGAGCATATGCATTTCCGCCTCAGTCAGGGTGGACACAACGAGTAAACTTTCAAGCCGGTCCACAACGCTCGACCGCCAGGTGCTCAGTGTCCGTCTAAGAATGCTTAAGCATGAGCGATGCGGCGGAGGAGCAGGCTTCCCATTGCGACGTGGATCATGGCCTTGGAAACGTTGAGGCGGGCCTCGTAATCGCGCACCAGCCTGCGCCAACTTGTCATCCATCCGAATGTGCGCTCGACGACCCACCGGCGCGGCAGAATCTCGAAGCCAGGCTCCCGGTCGAAACGGCGCACAATTTCCAGTACGAAGTCTCTGAAGGCCGCCTTGTCGAGCAGCCTCGTTCGATCGTAGGCGACGTCGGCGAACAGGTGCTTGAGCCACGGCCATCGCTTTCGCACAGCATTGAGGATCGCCTGTGCCCCGGCACTGTCGGAGATGTCCGCCGTGATGAGGTTGACCATCAGCAGTCGACCATCGGTGTCGACGGCGATGTGGCGCTTTCGTTCAACGGTCTTCTTGTTCGCGTCATAGCCGCGGGGTTTGGCATGCGGTGCCTTGATGGCTATCGAGCACGCCGCCGGATGGACTGGCCTCGCGTCCATACGCCTCCCGATCCAGCATAAGCGACACGTCGTGGATGGTCTGGAACAGCATGCGGCGCACAAAGCGCCTGAACCACCAGTAGACGGTCTGCCAGGGACCGAAATTGGTGGGCAGCATCCGCCAACCGCCCCCGCTACGGGCCATGTAGCGGATCGCGTTCAGGATCTCGCGCAGGTCAACGCCGACCTTGCGCCCGCGCCTCGGCGGCTCAGGCAGAGGTGGCAGGATCCGCTGCCACTCCTCGTCCGTCAGGTCGCTTGGATACCGCTTAATCTTGCGGGCAATCTCGGCCATTCGGCCACGGCTCGCCGGTGTCCACATCCAGAGCTTGAATCACCCCTGCCCGAGCGGCCACAACCATTTTCAAACGGTCTCTTAGGCGCTGATCCTAGATGTCGTGCGGGACGGTGCCGGAAGCAGCGCCGCCGCTCGTATCGCCGGCACCAAGAAGGGGGTCATGGCCGCGGACGCCGCGGCGTTGCTAGCCGGGACGCGGTGGCTACCCGCAGTGCTGTACGTTCCGGAAGTGACATATCCCGTAATCTCTGGCGAGAGCGGCAATCAATACCAGCCCGCCGCGCCGATAGCAGCGGAGTAAATTGGCCCCTTCCTTCCTCCCGCCTGAGTTGGACCGCTTAGGCAGGATGGCCGTTTTTGTCTGGCAACTTGGTGGAAGCCACTTCTGGGTTTTCTATATACTCGGCCCAGATAAAGTATAGGTAGGAGATAGGCTTGGTCCTATAAGTCCGCGCATAAGGGTCAGATAGCTAATCTCGTCACGCAGTTCCGGGTGTTCGCGCTGTAGGTCGGGATCACGGTCGAATAGTTCAGCAGCAGCGGCCCCCGTCGAGGCTACTGGAAAGACCCGGGCTGCCGGGTGCCTTTGCAAGAACATTTCATATTCGTCCTCGACGCCCTCCATCCCACCAATGAAGATGCCGATGTCGAATGGCTTGGCAAACATTGCTTCGCGCAATCGGAGCAAGCTGGCATTCCGGTCATTTGGCACCGCGTCCACAAGCTCCACTCGCTCAAAAGAGGCGTTGTCCCTTGGAAAGGTGGATGTGAAAAACCGACTTTGAAACAGAACAAAATGGTCGCCGACGCGCGCACCCGTTTGCGTAACCTGTAAGCGTATCATCGGAGTGATCGCAGGGTGGCCGCCAAAGACCAGCTCGGCTTCCTGCTCCGCAACTGCGATAGCCAATGCGCGCACTGCGTCCCGAATGGCTAACACATCGACTGTTGCGAAGTAAGTCGGATTACGTGTCGGAAGTGGAACACTTGCGGAGAGGAACACCCTTGGTCCAGAACCTGAACTCATTTGCTCCCTTCCCCTTCAGCAACAAGGTGGAGCCACTGCTTGGCTTCCCTAAGCCCAACACTGCGGACAGAGGCAATGTTTCCGTTGAGCCATCGCAGGTGGTCCAGCCACCGACCGCGGATGCCGCTTTCATCGTAAAGCAGGCAGGGTGGTCTAAGGTAGCTTCTGCCTGCTCCGGCCTCCCTCTGCATAAGCTGTTCAAGCGCCTCATAACGTTCAGCATCTGGAACGCCGACGGCAGGTAGCACAAACACCTTCCCACCGTTCTCGTCCCCATGCTTCCGCAGCACAATGGAGCGGTCCAGCGTCATGTAGGCTAGTAGGCCGGCACCCTTTGCCTCGATTAGGAACTCCCGCACCAAGAAGGCGTGGCGGGCCGCGACGGCTCGCGCCCGCAAGCCTTCAACGGCATCAACGATTTCCTGAGTGCTATTGTCATGTAAACGAGCGGCGGGGCCAAGGGTGGCCTTGTCCTCGAAGTCGCTGACAGACAGCGGATGGAAGGTGCTGAAGGCCGCCGCCGACGCCTCTTCCTGACCTGGCCAGAGGAGCTGCAAGATTTGCAAGTTTGCAGTGTTGGCTCGCGCAAGCTCTTCCTCGGTCCATCGGCTTGCAAGAAAACCAGGGGTGTCCAGCAGTAGGATGACGTCAGTGTCTGCCAGCCGGTGCCACAGGATCTCCTGGAACGGCTCGCCCGGGCGGAGTACGCCATGGGTGTCCAGGAACACGTCGAAGCCTGCTACATCCAGGGCTTCGTAGAGTTGGGCTGCCACGCCGCTCGTCTCGACTCGCCGATAGCTGATGAAGAGGCGCCGCCGCTCGCGCAGCAGCCCAAAGCCTTCAAGAATACGTGCCGCGAGTCGCTCGAAATTCGCGCCGCAATCCTGTCTGGCCAGGCCGTTCAGGTGCGAGATCGCCGTTGGAACCAGCTTTGTGAACCGCCCGATGTCCTCGACAACAGGTATGACCAACGTGCCGTCGGCCAGCACCACGTCGAGCAGGGCTGCATCCCGAGGCGACAAGGCCGTCCCTGTCGTTCCAAAGAACACTGTGACCGATGGCCACCTACGGTCCAATTCCGCTTCATTTCGTGACCCCAGGCGTACGAGCATCCGCGTCGGGTTGACCCCAAGATGATGCATTGCTGAGGCGACAGCGCGCTCCAAAGCACCAGCGTACTCCGCTGAGCGGGCGTCAGTGTCAGCGCCCAACGTGACAAGCTGGTAAGTTCCTTGGAGAGAGAGGGTGGTGGTGGCTACCACTTGAAAGCGTGATCCTCTGGTTGAGCCATGAGCCTGGCCGAGTTCCCGTGCCTTGCAAAGGCCCAATCATGCTTGGCGAGGGCAGGCTGGCCCGTGGGGACATGCCGGGACTATGAGGAACCGCAGATTTTAGGCAACCTGAGGTCCCCACCCTGGAGAGTTGGTATGGCTCGACGTGTGTTCTTCAGCTTCCATTACCAACGCGACGTTTGGCGGATCAATCAGATCAGGAACTTGACCGAGATCATAGGGACAGCAGCAGCCGGCTTCCAAGACGCTTCGCTTTGGGAAGAAGCGAAGAAGAAAGGCGACGCTAACATCAAGAAAATGATCGATGCTGCCCTATACAACACATCAGTAACAGTAGTGTTCATCGGCAATATGACTGCTGGGCGTAAGTTTATAAATTATGAGATCGAGAAGTCCATTGCTCGAGATAATGGCATAGTGGGTGTTCAAATACACCACCTCAAGAACCATGAGGGCGAGATAGATATGGCTGGTAGGACACCAGCTCTGTTAACCAGCAATAATTTACCTGTT
Source organism: Lichenicoccus roseus (assembly GCF_005844085.1). Lineage (GTDB taxonomy): Bacteria > Pseudomonadota > Alphaproteobacteria > Acetobacterales > Acetobacteraceae > Lichenicoccus > Lichenicoccus roseus. Next base: position 75,221 of record NZ_VCDI01000012.1, on the reverse strand, counting down.
TATAAGTATACCGATCAAGATGCTCTCAAGAAGTATATCGAGGCGGCTGCCAAAAAGGTAGGGAAGTAGGTTCAACTTGGGCTGCCGCGCCGCAAAACGGCGCGCACCCGCGGCCCGCGTCAGCTTTTGGCAATGGTGATCGGTGCCGGCCCGTCGTTCGGACCGCCGCAGCAAACGGCCATGTCGATGGCCGCCGGCGCCGATGCGAAGCGGTGCGGTGCGCCTGCGTGCCCTGCGCACAGGCCGGGTTATTTCAATAGTATAGGGACAACGCCCGGGTCCCGTCCGTTTTGGTCAGATAGAACGGCAAGACAACCCGTCATAACTGCGGCGACGCGGTTTCTCCGAGCGGTGCGGTCGAGGGATCGCTCCCGGTCGAAGACGAGGGGGAGGCGGCGTGAGAGGATTTCGAGCATCATCTCCCCGTCGGCACGAGCTGGATTCGGCCCGACCCAGCTGCCCTTTTATCAAGGGCAGCTGGGTCGCGGCCCGGCGCTACGAGGGCGGTTGCGTCCGCAGAAGCTCGTGACAACCGTCTGAATCGTGGCAGCTGATCAGGATCGCCTGCCACGCTTCCGCCTGATGCAGCGTCAGCTGTCCGTCGCGGGCAAGTTCCAGGCTGGCAGCAAACGTACTTGCTAGTGCGGACCGGGCCCGAAAGCCGCCCACCTCCTCCACCCTCAGGTCTGGCAGGAAGGCCGCCATCGCGCTGCCGTCCGGCAGCACCGCCAGCCGCTCGCGGATGCGGGCGATCGACACCGGCACCGGCCACAGGGTGTGCGGCGGCAGCCGATAGGCCTCTGCCAGCTGGTCCGGCAGCGCCAGGGCCACCAGACAGGCTCGCATCAGCTCGGCAAGATCCCCGCCCTCGCCCGGAAGGCCCGCAACCCCCTGCTCCGACCTGCCTCTCCCCCATACCTGCAGGCCAAGCTGCTGCCGGCGCTCGAGCCAGTCGGCGGCAGCCTGGATGTGGCGCCGGCTGAGCAGCTGCCGCCGCAACGCGTCCGCCTCACGGAGGGCGGCCTGCGCCTCCGGCGCGCTGGCCGGCAGGATCAGCCGCGCGCGCAGCTGGGTCAGCGTTGCCGCCATCACCAGCCAGTCCGCCCAGCGCGACAGCGACGACGCTGCCTGTCGGACACTACCCTGCTGCAGCGCCTGCTCCAGTGCGTCGGCAAAGGCCTCGATCAGTGCCACGATCGACAACCGCGACAGGTCGAGACGGTGTGTCCGCACCAGCTCGAGCAGCCAGTCGAGCGGGCCCTCGAAACCGTCCACCGACAGCATCGGCGCGTCGCTCTCCCGCCGGAGTGCATGCGGCGGCTGGTCCCATTCGGCCTCATCGATCTGACCGCCTGCCAGTGTCAGCGGCTCGGCGCTATCGGTCATGCCGCCTGGTCGTAGAGCGGCCGGGCCTTGAAGCGCAGCTGCGGCCAATCATACGCAATCGCCGACAGCGCCCGCCACGGCGTCCAGTCCGCTGCCCAGAAGCCGAGCCGCCACGTCGCCTCGGCCGCCTCCTGTTCACGCGGCTCCCCGAGCACAACCACATGGCGCAGCGCCTGGGTGGTGCCCAAGTGCTGCCAGAGCCAGGCCAGCGCCTCCGGATGGTCAGGCCCCAGCGCCAGGATGCTGCCGGGCACCGGCCGCAGCGCATGCAGGTCGAACGGGCAAGCCCGGCTGCGTCCGACCTGCGCCACCGCCAGCGCATGCCGCCGCTCCGACGCCTCGCGCAGCTGCTGTGCCAGGATCCGGGCTCCCTGGGCGCTCAGGATGCGTGCGGGCGCTGCCATCAGCCGGTGGAACCAGTCCTCCTGCAGCTGCTCGAAGTCGATCTGCCACGGGATCACCCCAGCGCCAGCTGCCCCCGAACGGAAGCGCGCCAGCTCCTGCACCGGCCCGCTGATCGTCAGCCGGTGCTGCAGCCAGTCGGTATCGGGCAGACAGAGCGCCTCTCCCGACTCCGCGATCTCCTGCGCGACGAAGTCGGCTGCAGCCGCGCTGGTCACGCCGCCGCCTTCCTCGGGCGCAGGCGACGCAGGCTGCGGCGGGCGAGGATGCGGCGCAGCGCATCGGTGCCGAGGCGCTGGTGCTCGAGGTTGCCCCAGCGATCGATCTTGCGGAACACCGGCCCGAACCGCGTCTCGGAGCTGCGCAGCCAGTCCTCCAGCACCCGCGCCGGACACAGTCGGCGTTCGGCCGCACGCGGCAGCGTCACCGCCTGCATCACGCCGTGCACCGCCACGATCTGCAGGGTGACGCCCTGGTGGCCGAACTCGATGTGCTCAATGTCGAGCCCGACCAGCGCGCCGCGACCAAGTCCGGCGGCGGCCAGCAACAGCAGCGCACGATCGCGCAGTCCGGCGAGATCACCGGGACAGGCGCCGGCCATGCGGGTCAGCTGCGCGGCACCCGGCGCTGGCCGGCGTCGCGGCCGCGCCGTGCGACGCGCCTCCCGCAGCACTGCACGCAGGATGGGATCACCTGCCGGCGCCTGCAGCCCATGCCGCCGATGCTGGTCGACGATCGCCGCCAGCCGTCGCGCCAGCGCGCCAGGACCGAGCCGCATCGCCTGGTCCTGCAGATACGCCGCCAGCGTGGCCGCATCGGCCGGTAGCGCCGTCTGGTCGCCGTTGCGGCACCACAGCGCAAAGGCGGCCCAATCGGTGGCATACAGTCGCCGCGTCTCCGGCTTCAGCAACGTGGGCGCCGGATCGGCGAGCACTGCGACGCGCGGAATGTGCTGCCCGTTCTGCGGTTCGGCCGTCGCTGCCGTCATGTCCGCCCCTCCCCGCGCCTGCTTCGATCAACGGCAGGAGTCTGCAGCCTACGACCAATTACGGCAACTGCTCCTAAGGCGCGGTAAAACCTTTTATCGTCACGTATGCCCGATAAGTGTGCTTGTCATGCATACGTTTGTACGGGTAGTTTGATCCCGCTGATCTTGCTCAGCCGCCGTAAAGCCAGCTCCACGGAAGCGCCTGCCCGATGTTGGATGACGTGCCCCTTCTGGTCTTGCCGCGGCCACCACAGCCGGTCCCGGTCGGGCATCCGCCTCCGATGATCCAGGCCTGGTTCGACCACATCGTTGACGCGGTGGTGCCCCAAGCTGACGGTAGCCTGCCCACCGCTCGGCGCGCTGCCGACGCCTATGCTCGCCGCGCCAAAGCCGACAACACACGTCGCGCCTATCGGGCCGGGGTGCGCGCCTGGTGCGACTGGTGTGACCTTCACACCCTGCCCTGCCTGCCGGGACGTGCCGCCGACGTGGTGGCCTTCCTGGCGGCCGAGCGCGGGCGCGGCCTCAGCGTCAACACCATCGACCTGCGCCGGGCGGCGATCCGCTACCTGCACTATGTGGCCGGCTTGCCGGTGCCGACCGCAGAGGCGCAGGTCACCGAGACGCTGGCCGGCATCCATCGCGAGGCGGCGGACCGTGGCCAGCTGCCGGTGCAGAAGCTCGCCGTCACCGCGTCCGTCCTACACGATATCCTGGCACCGGTCCCGGACGACCTGGCCGGTCTGCGCGACCGGGCGCTGATACTGGTGGGCTTTGCCGGCGCCTTGCGACGGTCGGAGCTGGCGGCGATCCGGGTCGAGCACTGTACGTCGCGCGAGCGCGGCATCAGCCTCACCCTACCGCGCTCCAAGGGCGAGCGCGCCGGCAAGACGGTCACCGTGGCGCTGCCCTACGGCACCACCAGCCTGTGCCCAGTGCGTGCCCTACAGCGCTGGCAGGAAGCCGCCGGGATCACCGAAGGGGCGCTGTTCCGCAGGCTGTATCTGCCACCGACCCGGCGCGAAGGCGGTGCCGGCATCCAATCACGCCTCGTTGTCGGTCTCGAAGCGCTGGATCCGGGGTCGATCGCACGCATCCTCAAGCTCCGTGCCGCCGCCGCCGGGTTCGATCCGGACCTGGTCTCGGGCCACAGCCTCAAGCGCGGGGCGCTGAGCACCGGTATGGAGCGTGGCGTGCACCCGACCCGGCTCAAGCAGCTCGGGCGGCATAAGAGCTACGCCGTACTGGATACCTATCTCGAGCTGGGGGATCCGTTCGAGGGGCATCCGTTGAACGGGGTGATCTGATCCGCTTCTGAAATACGTCAGTACGTAACGCCGTATAGGCTTGATCCCTCTCCCTTATTTACGTGTAGTTGTTGTTATGGCTATACGGCGTTACGCCTTTGTGTCCTGACGCAGCGTTAAAACGACGCCGTTACGTAAGGCTCGTACAGACCTACGGTGTGTGGCTCTGTCTTCCAGATCCGCATCGACTTGGCGCGCATGACATACGCAGCGGAACGTGGCCTGCCTCTTCCTCAAGTGCATTTTCTGGTGCGATACGCCAATACGACGTTACGACCACACGCTCCTACGTAACGTCATTTACCAGCTAGTAAGGTAGTCTCATCTACGGCGCGGAGTCCGATCCTCCAGGTCGGCCTCCGCAATTGGGACCCCCGCTGCCTTAAGCGCGTGGCAAATGACTTGCTTCATCGTCATCCCCTTGGCTTTGGCGGCGGCCTCGACCGCCATGACCGAGCTCCGCCGCATGCGAAGGTTCAGCGTCGTTGGGATGTCGCTGGATGCTACGATTGTGGCCGGCTCCGGGAGCTCAACTTGCCGCACTTGCGTGGGAGGCTGCTGGGGCGCGGTGCTAGCAGCGATAGCCAAAGCCTCATCCGGCGACGGGCGGCGGGGCTTAAGGGGCGCTTTCATGTCGTCACGGCCTTACGGCGTTACGTGTAGTAGCCGGTATCCACCTGAGCTTTCGCAACTCGGCTACCAGTGCGGCAACCTCGGTGCCGGCCGTACCTGATAATGGCACACGGCCGGAGTAAGACAGCTCACCATAGGCAACTAGGTCTGAGAGGCTCGCCTTGAGCCTGACTAGCTTCGCCCGCTCAAGTTCACTGCCGGCATGCTTGGCGAGCGTGGTCCGCCGAACGCGGTTGAACAGGACCCTGGCAGGTATCTCGCGCCGTGCCGCCCGAGCAAGCCCTTCGACCAGCCTCGCCGTCTTCTCGGCTTCAGTGATGTCAGCCTCGCCAGCAAGCGCGGGAATGAGAACTGCGTCAGCAGACGTCATGGCAACAGTCGCCGCACGATTGCCGAAGCCAGCGGTGTCGACCAGCACCAGATCAGCCTCACCAGCATGCTCGGCGATCAGGTGGGCGAGCCGGGCCTCATCGGTTTCTGCAATCGTCTTAAATGCCGGCCCCTCATAGGTTTCGGATGCCCAGCGGCTGAAGGCTAGAGTCGGGTCAGCATCCAAGGCGACAAGGTGGCAGGATCCAGCCAAGGCACCGGCGAGGATCTCGCAAACCGTTGACTTACCCGGGCCTCCCTTGCTGCTGGCCACCGTCAGAACCGGCATAGGATCTCCTTGAGACTACGTCTATACGGCGTTACGTATCTGCGTAAGTACTTTAATACGTGTAGTCGCAACAGCGTGTCGCTGTATGGCCGTATTTTCGTAGGCATGTCCAGCGGAAGGGGAACTGGAAAACGAGGCACTCGACCGAACAGATGGTGGGTTCTTAGGCGTAGGCAGGGGAGGGACCTCATCCGCGAGTAGACCTTCAATGCGGCTTGTTGGAAATCTTGGTCTTCCAAGCATCTGGGCGTTCTACCTGTGGATAGATGAAGTTATCCGCGGGCAATCGGTACCCCTAAGTGCGGGCTATTGGTACTCCGAAGTGCGGGCCATTGGTACCCCTTCGGTTCGGGCCATTGGCACCCCCCTAAACCGATAGGCTCTCCAATAGCTTCCCATTAAACCTTCCCGCTAGCTGTCGGCGCTAGTTGTGGACAAAGGGGGATGGCAAGCCATCCCCCTTTGTCCTCAACTCACGCACCGTCCGCCAGACCAGCAGGACAAAGCTCACGCTGATTGTGATTCGGGCGATTGGCACCCCTTTCAGCCAACCGTTTTGATCCCGTAGAGTGAAATTCTTACGAATCGCGTGGAAGGGAGGAGCATGGCTGATGACACGCCCGCCCAGGGTGAGCTTCCCCGTGGATCGCTTCCTGCCAACACAGCTCGCATCATTCGATTCGCGGTCGACATCGCTGAAACACCGCCAGATCGTGCCGATTTCCTGCACAGCGTTCTTTGCCAAGTCGGTCTTCCGCGACGCGAGACCAAAGCCTTTACCTTCGAACGCACGAACGGCAAGGCGTCGATCCTGATCGAGGCTGGCAAGCTTTGGAACGGCAAGAATTGGATCCAGCAGCCAATCCCCTACGGAACCCGTCCTCGCTTGGCCCTGGTCCACGTAAGCTCGGAAGCTGTACGCTCGAAATCGCCTGTGGTTGAGGTAGGCCGGTCGGTGCGGGAATTCCTAATGCGCCTGGAGGTTGATACCGGGGGCAGGGAATACGCGACCTTCAAGAAGCAGATGAAAGCGTTGTCGGCCTGCCGCATGAGCCTGGGATTTGGTACGGAGACGGTGGACGCCAAGCCGATCGAACGATTTTCAGCATGGACGGACGGTTCGGGCGATCGGGACCCCCTAACACCTTGCGTGGTCGAGCTGACACCGAAATTCTTCGCATCACTGACCGAATATGCGGTGCCCTTGGATGCCAGGGCACTGGCGGCCTTGCGGCATAGCGCGTTGGCTCTCGACGTCTATACCTGGCTGGCCCACCGGCTGCACCGCGTCCAGCGAGTGTCTGGAGAACGCATCAGTTGGAAGAACCTGCGGGAGCAGTTTGGTCAGGAGTACGCGGACCCGAAAAACTTCAAGCGTAAGATGCTCTCGACCTTGATGGCCGTGCGGGCCGTCTATCCGGACGCAAAGCTGGACCAAGTTAAGGGCGGCTTCGTCCTGTTACCGTCTAAGCCACCGATCCCCAAGACGGTCGTACAAGTTCGGGCGATTGGTACCCCGTAGGCGAACGATAATTGGCAGTATCGCGCATAAGGCGAACCCTGGATCTAAGGCCTGGGGAAGGACCGACGCACGCCCTGATCAGCCTCGAGACTGCTGGACCAGTCCTGGTTGCCCCGGCCGCCGTCGCCGAGCTCACCCGCTACGGCATCGCTGCCCGTCTGAACCGCTCGCTTCTGCAATATGCCTAGCAACGGTTTCCCAGGCTGCGGGACGTTGAGCTTCGATGTAAGGAAGCCATGGTGCAAGCCCGTGGCGTGCTCGGTTCAAAGCCCTTGCCTGCCGCGCCGGGGCAAGCTTTTGGGTGACAGCCGCATCTCGAGCTCTCAGTCCTGAATGGCCGGGCAATCGGCCGTTGCGTGCGGCTGCAGCGACCCCTGCCTTCGTCCGCTCGATGTTCAGCGCTTGCTCAAGTTCGGCGACGGCGCCGATGATGTGCAGCGAGAAGCGCCCGGCGGGTGATCCGGTGTCGATCGGGTTGCGCAGCAAGCGTAGGCCGACACCGAGGGCGGTGAGCGTGTCCAGCAGCTGGATCAGGTGGGTAAGTGACCACGCCAAGCGGTCCAGGTGCACGACGACAAGAGTGTCGCCCGGGGCGATGCCACCGAGCAGCCTAGCGAGCGCAGGGCGGTGTTTATCGGCGCCTGAGCCATACTCCTGGACGTCTTGGGCGGCCGGCCTAGCCGCGCTGGAGCAGCTTGGGCTGCTGCAGCGAACAAAGCACCGCGTGCTGACAATCGGCGCCAATGGCGGCCGTGTCTGGAAGCAGCTGACGAGCAGCTACAGGCCGCTGATCGAGACCGATTCATGCGAGTTCAATGCGCGAACCGACTTTCAGCTTCAGGATCAGATCCATGTCGTGGAGGCCGTGCTGGAAAGGGCAGCTCAGTCGGCTCAGGAAGCATTGAAGCGGGTGGCCGAACGCATGCTGGCCAAGCAGCGGGTGGCGTATCGCATGCTTTGATCCGGAAGCGCGGCAGAGCCGTCAAAGCGGGCAGGGTTATCCAGCATTTGGACGCCCAACCCACTCTCGACGGCGAAAGTCGGAAAGAGGCTGACAAAGTAAGGCATACGCATTACCTTTTGGCTCATCAGTGAGGTTGTTCTGGAGTAGGTCCATGCCGGTTGTCGAGGAGTTCTGCACCATCACCGCCAGGGGGCAGACCACGGTGCCCAGGGCGGTGCGCCAAGCGCTGGGGGTTGGCTATGGCGGGCGCATCGCCTTCCGGGTGGAGGGGCATAGCGTCACCATTCATGCGGTACCGGAGGACGAGACCACTGATCCGGCCCTGGCACCCTTCCTGACCTTGCTGGAAGCTGACATGGCCGGGCGGCCGACGGGGGCCGTGCTGCCGCTGACTGCTACCCTGGCGGCACAGCTTGAGGCGGTGACGGGAGAGCTGGGCGAGGTGGATCCAGACGCACTGATCGAGGGCGAGGTGGCGCTGTAGCCGGTGCTCGAGCGGCATGGATGGCGGCTTCATGCGCACCCGCTGTTTCTCGACCAGCTCGAGCGCCTGCTGGCGGCGGTGGAGCGGGCCAGGCGGGCCGATCCGGAGGGCTGGCAGGGCAAGGGCGACACGCGGTTGCTGGCAGCAATCCGCGCGCTGATCCTGGACCGCATTCCGCGTGATCCGCTGGCGGCAGAGTTCCGGCAGGGCAACACGCTGGGGCGGGCGCATCGCCACTGGTTCCGCGCCAAGTTCGCAGGCAACCGGTTCCGACTGTTCTTCCGGGCTGACTCGCAGGCGCGAGTGATCGTGTACGCCTGGGTCAACGACCGCGACACGCTGCGCAAGGCCGGGGCAGGGACCGATCCCTACGCCGTGTTCGGACGCATGCTGGCCAGCGGTAATCCACCCGACGACTGGCCCGCACTGCTGGCGGCGGCGGAGGGTGCTGACGCACAGCGCCGGTTCAGCGCCACCGAGGATACGCCGGGCGGTACCTAAGCCACCTGCAGGCAGGTCAAACCCCCGACGATTGCGGTTCGCGACTTGGTCGAGGTTTCACTGCCCTGGTGGCGAACAGGGTTGGCATGAACCTGGACCGCCCGGTCGTAGGCAAGCCGTGGTCCTTATCCTCGAACATGTCGGTCAGGACGAACCCGGCCTTGAGCTGGCCGCCGATCTGCTCCTCGAGCGAATGACTGAACTCCACCACGTGATCCCGGCGCAGCAGGCGCTCGAGCTCGTCGGCCGGAAGGTCATGGATCTCGGCATGGGGAAGGGGATGGCGGACAATCAGCTCGCCCCGGTCCTGCGCCTCGGCATCGAAGATGTAGACGTCCGGGTTCATGAAGCCGGCCAGGAGCGCGCCACTTGGCCGCATGACCCGGTAGCACTCCCGCCAGACCGGCTCGATCTCGGGCGCAAAGCAGTTGGAGGCCGGATGGAAGATCAGGTCGAAGCTCTCGTCGGCAAATGACGACAGGTCGTGCATGAACCCCTGCACGATGGTGAGGCTGAGTCCGTCGCGGGTGGCGACAAGGTCGTCCTGAGCAAGCTGTCGTGCCGAGGCATCGAAGACGGTGACGCGTGCACCAGCCGCGGCCAGGATCGGCGCCTGCTGGCCGCCGCCAGACGCGAGGCACAGGATGTCCCGGCCGGTGACGTCGCCGAACCACTCTCGCGGGACCACGCGGTTGGGGGTGAGGATGAGCGACCAATCGCCCTGACGAGCGCGATCGATCTGCTCGGACGAGACCGGGCGGGTCCAGACGTCCTCTTCCTCGACCCGCAGATCCCAGCCACGCTGGTTGAGGCTCAGTACGTCCTTGGTCATGCCGTCTTGGTCCTTCAATCCCTGCCGCCTGATTGAGCCAGGACCCGGCCTGTCCCTGTTCCCGTCGGCCCAGGCTAGGCAGCGACGTCATCGGCATTCCTGTCGGCCTCGAAGGCACGCAGTCCCCGTCGCCGCCAGCGTGCCCTGAGATCAGCCGGGCTGACCTGCTGGTGCTCGTCCCCTTCCTCCTGCCCTCCCTCGCGCAGACGCGCCGCCATCTCGAGCAATGCCCCGAACAGCGTCGCCCGGTCATCGTCGACCAGCTCGACCAGTCCGGCCTTCTGCACCAGTCCGCCGAGCTCGATCAGGTGCCGGGTGCGGGCGCGCCTGTCCTGCACCCATTGGCGGCTGTCATCGCGACTACGGGCGCGATCGAGCCTATTGCGCAGCACGGTCAGCCGCAGCAGCCGGGCGGCTGTTGCCCGCAACTCCGCCAGCAGTGTCGCCGGTTGCGGTCTTAGCCCCGCGCCTGCTGCCCTGCTGAAAGAAGGCCTGCCCGCGTTCGGTCCACCTCGCGACCGCCTCGGGCTGCTTCTTCGATTGCTCGAGGGCGGCGAGCAGCGCCCCGACCAGCGCCTCGAAGGGCAGGGCGTCGGCCCCGGTAACCTGCACCAGTTCGCCGAGCTGGGTGGTCTTCTGTGTCTTGACCTTCCTGGCCTTGTCCATGAGCGCCTGAAGCTCGGCGTCATAGTCCCGTGGCTTGCGTGCCATGTCGTATTCCCACTCGATCTGGGACAGGATTCTAGGGGCGGTTCCGGACCGTCATCAAGATCCCCGGTGCTGGCAAAGCCCGTCATTTGTGCTGCTGAAGCGCAGCGGAGGCAGGGCAAGAAATGCGCGCTTATAGGTCATTGCATGACCTGTGCTGCCGCCGCTAGGATTCCGCCGTCGACGACGTGCCGGAGCCCGACCCCGTGGCGATCTACCATTTCTCCGCCAAGGTGATCGGCCGCTCGAGCGGGCGCAGCGCCGTTGCGGCAGCCGCGTATCGTGCGGCGGAATGCCTGCACGACGCGGCACTTGGGCGTGCGCATGACTACACCGCCAAGGCGGGCGTCATCCATCGCGAGATTCTGCTGCCGGACGGCGCCGCCCCGCGCTGGCTGGACCGCGCCACGCTATGGAACGAGGTCGAGGCCGGCGAGAAGCGCCGTGACGCACAACTCGCCCGCGACATCGAGATCGCACTGCCGCGCGAGCTGGGTAGATCCGAGGCGATCCGGCTGGTGCGGGACTTCGGGCGCGAGCAGTTTGTCGGGCGCGGGATGGTGGCGGATCTGAACGTGCACTGGACCCGGGCGGCGGATGGCGAGCTGCAGCCGCATGCGCACGTCATGCTGACCATGCGGGAGGTTGTCCCCGGCCGGGATGGGCATGAGGAGGGGGCGAGGTTCGGCCGCAAGGTGGTGGCCTGGAACGACCGGGGGCTGTTGTTCGGCTGGCGGGAGCGCTGGGCGTCGCTGGCGAACGAGCGGCTGGCCGAGTTGGGGCATGATGTGCGGATCGACCACCGCTCCTATGCGGCGCAGGGCATCCCGCTGGAGCCGCAGCACAAGATCGGGCCGGCCGGGGCGCGGCGTGCGCAGCGTGGCGAGGCGGCGGAGCGTGCGGACGAGCACGAGGGGATCGCACGGCGCAACGGGGCGCGGATCGCGGCGGCGCCGGAGATCGCACTCGATGTGCTGACGCAGCAGCACTCGACGTTTACCCGACGCGACCTGGCGCGGCTGGTGCACCGGCACACGGCGGATGCGGCGCAGTTCGCGGACGTGCTGGCGAAGGTGGAGGCTTCGGACGAGCTGGTGCGCCTCGGTGTGGACGGTCGCGGGGCCGAGCGCTTCACCACGCAGGCGATGCTGGCCACCGAGCAGCGGATGGAGGAGGCGGCGGCTACGCTGGGCGCGCGGCAGGCGCACCGGGTGTCACCGGCGCGGCGGTCGGACGGCGCCGGTCTGGACGGCGAGCAGGCGCTGGCGCTGGCGCATGTGATGCGGGCGCGGGATCTGAGCGTGGTGGTGGGCTACGCCGGCACCGGCAAGAGCACGATGCTGGGTGTGGCGCGCCAGGCGTGGGCGGCGGAAGGCTACACGGTGCGCGGGGCGGCGCTGTCCGGGATTGCTGCGGAAGGACTGGAAGGCGGCGCAGGGATTGCCAGTCGGACGGTGCACAGCCTGCTGCATGCCTGGGACAAGGGCTACGACACGCTCTCGGCGCGCGACGTGCTGGTGGTGGACGAGGCCGGGATGATCGGCTCGCGGCAGATGGAGCGGCTGCTTTCGGCGGCGGCGTCGGCCGGGGCCAAGGTGGTGCTGGTGGGCGATCCCGAGCAGCTGCAGGCGATCGAGGCGGGTGCGGCGTTTCGGGCGATCGCCGAGCGGGTCGGGTCGGTGGAGATCACCGAGGTGCGGCGGCAGCGTGATGTCTGGCAGCAGCAGGCGACGCGGGAGCTGGCGACCGGGCGCACGGCGCAGGCGCTGGATCGCTACGAGGCGGCCGGGATGGTGGCGGGGCACGACACGCTGGAGGCCGCCAAGGCGGCGGTGGTGGCGGGTTGGGATGCGGTGCGGCAGGCGCGTCCGGACGCGAGCCAGATCATCCTGGCGTATCGGCGCGACGACGTGCGCGACCTCAACGAGCAGGCGCGTGCGGTGCGCCGGGCGGCGGGCGAGCTGGGGGCCGACCAGGTGCTGGTGACGGAGCGCGGCGAGCGCACGTTTGCCACCGGCGACCGGCTGTATTTCCTGCGCAACGAACGTGGGCTTGGCGTGAAGAACGGCACGCTGGGAACGCTGGTGGCGATCGAGGCCGGTGGCGAGCGGCTGACGGTGCGGCTGGACGGGCCTGGTGGCAAGGCGGGCGGCGGGACGGATGTGACCTTCTACCTGCGCGACTACGACCACATCGACCACGGCTATGCGGCGACGGTGCACAAGAGCCAGGGGGTGACGGTCGACCAGGCGCATGTGCTGGCGACCGGGCTGATGGACCGGCATGCGGCGTATGTCGGGCTGACCCGGCATCGCGACGCGGTGCGGCTGCACTGGAGTGCGGACGAGATCGGCAGCCGGGACAAGCTGGCGCAGGTGCTGGGCCGCGAGCGGCTGAAGGACACCAGCCTGGATTACGGGCTGGGTGGCCCGGGGTCCCTTGGGGCGACGCCGGCGCAGATGCAGGCGGAGCGGGACGATCTGGTGCGGGCCTACGGCGGGCGGCGCGGCGTCTCGATGCCGATAAGCGAGATCGTGGTGCCGGCGGCGGCTGAGCCGGCGCAGCGCGTGGCGGCGGGGCGGGCCGGGTTCCGGGATCGCTACGCGGCGCACCAGCAGCAGCGCCAGCAGGCGGCGGAGCGCGACCAGCAGGCGCATGGGTTGGTCCGGCAGTGGGACGGGCTGGTGAAGGACTACACGGCGGCCCTTCCGGGCCTGGGGTCGGATCCTGGCCTCGCTATGGCGCGCGAGCGGCTGGTGGCGTTCGGGCAGGAGGTGCGCAAGCGACCGGACCTGGTGGCGGTGCTGTGCGCGCGGGACGCCGAGTTTGGGGTGGCGGAGCGGCCGACCCTGCACGGGGTGCTGGGGCATGCGCAGCCGGAGCGGGCGATCGCCGCCTTCCTGGAGGTGGCGGAGACCACCACGCGGCGCCAGCAGCAGGACCAGGTGCGGCAGCGGGAGGTGGAGCTCGATCAAGCACGGCGGCCGACGCGCAGCCGTGGCCCGTCGCTTGGGATGTGAGGATCCGGGATGAGCCGGGCGGACGAGCATCTGTACGGGCTGATGGAGATCGCCGAGCGGCAGCAGGCCGCCGTGCAGACGGCGCTGGAGGGGCTGGCGGCGGAGCGGGCGGCGCTGGCCCGGGAACGCGAGCAGTTGGCGCAGGCGCGGCAGGCGCTGGAGCTGGGTGCACGGGCCGCGGTGCGCAGCGCGGTGGAGGACAGCATGGCCCGGGCCGCCGGCATGGGTGTGGAGGCGGTGCAGGCAGCGGCCGTGCCGCTGCTGGGGCGGCTGGATCGGGTGGCGGATGGTGCCGGGCAGGCGGAGGCCGCGCTGCGGCGGGTGGTGCTGTGGGCAAGCTGGCGTCTGCTCGGCTGGGGCGTGGCCGGGATCGCGGCCCTGGCGGTGCTCTGGTGGCTTGCGAGCAGCGCCGTGCTGTGGTGGGACGCGGGGGCCATCGGGAGCGCACAGGTGCAGAAGGCTCAGCTCGAGGCGGAGATCGCGCAACTGCTGGCAACCCGGGACGGCTGGCGGAAGGCCGGTATGCTGGGGAAGCTGGAGCAGTGCGGCGCGGACCGCCGGCCGTGCATCCGGGTGGACGAGAGTGCCGGCCAGTTCGAGGCGGACGGGCACAGCGACTACCGGGTCATCCAGCGGTACTAAGCTGGTTCTGGAGATGTCCCCGGATCAGTACAGGTTTCTGTACGTCAGTGTGCTAGGATCAGCCCAAGAGGTGCCGTGATGACGCATGTTTCCTATACTGAGCTGCGGCAGAACCTGTCGCGCTACCTGGACGAGGCCGCCCTCACCCGGGCACCGCTCGTGGTGACGCGCCAGGGTGGCAAGGGCAACGTAGTGATGATCTCCGAGGAGGAATTCACCGGCTGGCAGGAGACGGTGCATCTGCTCAGCAGCCCAGAAAACGCCGAACGTCTGTTACGCGGGGTGCGGCAGTTCGCGGCAGATCGCGGCATGGAGCATGATCTGGTGCCGCCCAAGACGTGAGGGTCCACTTCAGCGATGACGGGTGGGCGGACTATCTGTACTGGGTCGACGCGGATCCCGCAGTGCATCGCAGGCTGAACGCGCTGATCGAGGATGTGCGTCGGCATCCCTTCCAGGGGATCGGCAAGCCAGAAGCCTTGAAGGGCGACCTGTCCGGCTGGTGGTCCCGACGGATCACGGCAGAGCACCGGCTGGTCTATCGTGTCCAGGGGCGCCAGGGTGAGGATCAGCGGATCGAGGTCATCCAATGCCGTTATCACTACTGAAGGGCTGATGTGCGAATGAGCCCAAACTGGTGTGCGGGAGGCGGTTGCCGCTCTCGGCCGCTATAAGTCCCGTGATATTTGTCTTGCCTGGATGAGCGCCCTCGCGGCTGGCGACCTCGGTGCGAAAATTGTGGCGTAAGGGGAAAAAGGGTTTGGATCACGGCGCTCATTTCTTCAAATGCGACTTTCAGGTTCATACGCCGAGAGATCAAAATTGGCGCGGCTCCAATGCTGTTACCGGTGACGAGCGGCGTGTCTACGCAGCGCGTCTAATTGTGGCGGCCCGCGAGAAAGGGCTTTCCGCGATAGCAATCACTGACCATCACGACATGGAGTTCGTCGACTACGTGCGCCGCGCCGCGCTTGAGGAGACAGCTGAGGATGGAAGCCCGCTACAATTGGAGCAACGGTTGACCGTTTTTCCTGGAATGGAGCTAACGCTGGGCGTCCCCTGTCAGGCGATCCTTCTTTTGGATGCTGACTTTCCTGAGAACCTCTTTCCAGCCCTCCAGACTGCGCTAACAATTAATCCCGTTCCAGGTACGGAAGCCCGTAATGGCAACGTCATTCGGCTCGACAATATCGTTTCGTTCTCCCAGATCCATGAAAAACTTGACGAGCACGTTTGGCTGAAGGGCCGTTACATCATTCTGCCGAATGTCAGTGGTGAGGGAAAGGTTTCCGTGCTCCGGGACGGCTTCCACGGGAAATACGCCGGAATGCCTTGTGTCGGAGGCTACGTTGACGGAAGCCTTGAAAAGCTTAAGCCCGGATTTCGGCAGCGGCTCGATGGTAAGATCAAAGAGTGGGGCTTCAAACGTATTGGGTGTTTCCAAACTTCTGACAACAGGCACGAGGATCATAGGCAGCTTGGCGTTAACTCTACGTGGGTCAAATGGGCCATTCCGACCGCCGAAGCCTTGCGGCAGGCATGCCTTGCCCAGGAGTCGCGCATTTCTCAGGAGGAACCAAGACTCCCGCCCGTTGTAATCTCCCGCGTAGATGTCAGCAACAGCACCTTCCTTGGGCCGATCGCCCTTGAATTGAATGCTCAATATACTGCACTTATTGGAGGACGAGGCACCGGCAAGTCGACAATCCTCGAATATTTGCGTTGGGCGCTATGTGATCAGCCACCCGGCGCATCCGACGAAGATTCACCGAATTATCAGTCTCGGCGCGCGCGTCTTATTGAAAGCACACTGACCTCCTTGGGAGCCACCGTCGACGTCACCTTCAGCCTGCACGACGTTCCTCATGTCGTGCGTCGGCACAGTAAAGATGGTTCTGTCATGATTAAAATCGGATCAGCAGAATTGCGTGAATGCACGGAAGCCGAGGCTCGATCTCTGCTGCCGATCCAGGCTTACAGTCAGAAACAGCTCAGTGACGTTAGCGTTCGAATTGACGAGCTTACCCGATTTCTGACAGCACCCATCCGCACCGACCTGACCCAGCTGAAAACGCGAGCGGAGGATACCGCCGCTAAACTACGGCAGAGATACGGGACGCTCCAAAGGGTCCGGACGTTGCAAAAGGATCTAGCAGGCCGGGATTTGGCGGCGCAGTCGCTTCAGGAACAGTCGGCGAGCATTCAGGCTTCGCTTACGGGCCTCCTGCCGGAAGATCGGCAGTTTCTTGACCAGGAGCAAAGTTACAGCGCAGCATCCCGAACCATAACATCGTGGTCCGATAATGTCGCAACCCTCCGAACAACATTTGCCGAGCTTTTGCAAGAAGCCCAATCTAGTGATACCGCAGCAAAAGCTTTTGTGCCCCAAGTTCAACAGGAGCTGATAGCAGAGATATCGTCGGACTATCAGCGCGTGATGCGGAATATCGGCTCCGCCATAAATCAGCTTGATGGCCACCTACAGCAGTTCCTCACCTTGCAGGACGATCCGGCTTCGTCTGTTGGAAGATGGATCGCCGCCCTTGAGGGTTTCAGGGCTAATTACTCTGCCGCAGTGCAGAGATCGTCTGCCCACAAAGAAAAAATGGCGGAACTGGAGGGTATTAACGCGAGGCTCAATCAACATCACGATGAGACAGTCAGGACACAGGAGCAGATTGCGGCTCTACGAGGGACTGAGGATGAATATGCTTCTGAACGTACGGCCTGGGTAGCTTTGCGAAGCGACCACGATCACCTCATGGACGCACAATGCCAAGTGCTGACGGCGAATTCAGAAGGGGCAATTCGGGCCACGATAAAGCGCTTTGCCAACGCGGCCGATTTCGTTCAGCGCTTAAAAGACATCCTTGCGGGATCAGGTGCCCGACGCGAGAGGTTGGAGGCTGTTGGAACCGCTATTACGGCTGCATCTGATCCGGCAGTCATGTGGCAGGAGGTCTTGCGGGACCTCGAATTGCTTTCGATGTTTAAACCTGAGGAAGAGGGGGCCGGACAAAGGCCGGCGACTGTCGCCCTGACGCGGGCAGGCCTTTCGGCGGCAGATCTCGACAAAATCGCTGCAAAGCTTTCTTCCACCGATTGGCTGCAGCTTTCACTGGTTGAAATTGGCAGTGAACCGGTTTTCGAATATCGTTCCCGAGAAAACGAGTACATCCCGTTCCGAAATGCATCCGCCGGTCAACAAGCAACGGCGCTTCTGAAAACGTTGTTAAATGAAGCCGGTCCGCCACTCGTGATCGACCAACCCGAGGAAGACCTGGACAATCCGGTCATTACAGAGATTGTGGAGCAGATATGGTTGGCCAAGCAGAAGCGGCAGATTATCTTTGCCAGCCACAACGCCAACTTAGTGGTCAACGGGGACGCTGAGCTTGTGGTCTGGTGCGATTATCGAAAGGCAGGTGACCAGTCAGGTGGGAAGATTGTGGGTGAAGGCGCTATCGACGTGCCAGTCGTTAGGGAGGCTATTAAGAAAATTATGGAAGGTGGCGAGGCCGCCTTCAAAGCTAGGCGCGAGAAATACGGGTTCTAGCGCATAGACTGTCCCTTTTTGAATCCTTGTGCGTCAAACATTCGACCTTGCCCCCTCGGATGCCCTCAGTCTGAGCCAGAAGCCGTCCCAGGAGACGGACGATGAAGCGGTAAAGGTTTGCCCAGGAGCAGGTATTTGCGGTGCTCTAGAAGCGCAGGCTGGGGCGGCGATGGCCCCTGCCGCAAGCACGGCATCAGCGACGCGACGTTCTGCATGTGTCGGTCAAGTATGGTGGCATGGAGGTGTCCGACGCGAAGCGGCTGAAGACGCTCGAGGACGAGAACGCCAATCTCAAGAGGCTGCTGGCGGACTCGATGCTGGACGTGTCGACACTGAGGGATCCGCTGGCAGAAACTTCTGATGCCCGGCTCGCGGCGTGCTGCCGTGACCTGGGCGATGGAACAGAAGGGCTGCTTGCAGCGGCGAGTGTGCGGGCTCGTGGGCATGGAGCTCAAGAAGTCTCGGTAAGCGAGATGACGGCCAGGCGACACGAAGATCCGGCGGCTGCTGCGGGCATTAGCGCCCATCGGCGGCGGCTACCCGCGGCTGTATATCCTGCTGGCGCGAGCGGACGTGCGGATGAACCACAAGCGGTCGTTCCGGCTCTACCGGGAGGAGAGGCTTGGTGTGCGCAAGCGGGGCGGTCGGACGCGGGCGCTGGGGACGCTCTCGCCGATGGTCCGATGGACTACATGCTGAAGCGATGGACCGCATTTACGCGGTTCCTCGAGGACGGCCGGATCTGTCTCACCAACAACGCGGCGGAACGCGCGCTGCGTGGCATCGCCATCGGCCGCAAGGCGTGGCTGTTGGCGGGATCAGACCGTGGAGGCGAACGCGCCGCCGCGATCTACAGCCTGATCGTGACCGCGAGGCTCAATGACGTTGATCCGCGTGCCTGGCTTGGCGACACGCTACGCCGCATCGCCGACCACCCTGCACAGCGCCTGAACGAATTGCTGCCATGGAACTACGCGAACGCGCTCATCGCCAAGCAGTCGGCCGCCTGAGCTACTACAGGGCCCTCACCGGAGGGTTACGCTGATGCTGACCGAACTTCTCGAACAGGATCATCGCTAGCAGGCTCGGACCCGCCCAACCCCGTGGCGTTACGTGGAACGGGGCGGGAGGCTGGCTGATGCGCTCGCAGTCCCGGCAGGAGAACTTCTCGCGCACATGCTGGATGACCTTCCAGGTGCGGGGCACTACCTCCCGTTCCGCCGCGTTGTTCAACAAACAAATCCGCCCATTAGCCAGGAAGCGGCTAAACGACGCCAGCGCTTGAGCATGCAGTCCATCGCACGGGCAGGATCGGTGCCGCGCGAGAGCTTCGGGCGCTGCTCGCGCATCCAGGTCTTGAGGTTGGCGACCAGTGGCGCGCTCAGTTCCTGGCGGACAGCCCGACGATGCTCCGTCGATTGCCCGTTGATCGCGCGCTCGATCTCGAACAGCGCATCGAGGCGACGCACTGCCTCGAGCACGATCGGCGAGATGACGCCTGCTGGCTCGCCGCGTGATCGACGGCGGGCGCTCTGCTCGACATCGGCCAGTTTTAAGTACGGCCGCTGCGCATGCACCTGGTAGACTGAACTATTTGGCAGTGATGTAGGCAAGGCCACCATAGACTCCTGGACAAGTGCAGGGCTGACCAAGGGCACCTGTACCGGTGCAGGTTGGTGGTGGGAGACTTAGTGGGCTTGCGTTCGCTACTGGCACATATCGACAGGTCATTTGCGTCGGTATTACCGGGGCGAGGGGCGGGGCCGATATCACAGCTGGTATGAGGAATTGAGCGGCCCCAGATGAGTCGTCGTTAGCAAGGATCGTTACAGCATCAGTTCCGTGACGATAACATAGATACTGATGAGAGACATTGTTTATAGTGTCGCCAGTCTTGGGGAACTGCGAGCAGTCTGCTCCAGTGATTGTTGGGTTATCGACGAACCTCGACTGCGAGAGAATGCCCATCGGGCGAAAGCGGAACTCAACTATAAGCTGACTTCCGTTTAATATACCATCAATATAAAGGCCGCCTTGTTGCTGGCATGCAGACCAAGCTTTAACAATCTCTGGATCAACAGTAAGTGAGAGAAGTGAAAGATAATTCTGATCAGAAAGACTGGTTTGGCCATTTTGGCACGAGGAATTTTTGATGCTTTCTGCTTGCGACGTCTCATAGTTACCACTTATGCCGATTGGCACACCGTAAATTGGTATCGTCAATCCACCACCACCACCTTGACCGCCAGAGCTTGTGTTTTCGCTTGACTGACACAAACCCTGAGCCATCGCAGACTTCAGGTCGTTGGTTTTAAGAGATTGATAAGTGTTGTAAAGGCCGTGCTCTAATATCTCGCTACATTGGGCTTGTGCCCTCATTGGAGCGGCGATAAGGCCCAGAATGGCGACGATAGCCAGGAGCCTCATCTGGGATCCTTTATAGATCGTTCCTGATCGCAAAAGATTAAGTGTCTTGTAGCCGTGTGTCGAGGGTGCTTCATGCGAACCTGATCATTGCCCTCCCTACTCGCTCAAAGGCAAGCCCAACTGAACCTTAAAAAAAACTGTATATGTGATAATATCCTTTATCGCATGTAAAGGCTGAGGTAGACCACTACTTTGGTAAGGGGGTGCTCATGGTCCCGACGATCGAGCTGGTGGAGGCGCCCGGGCCGGAGATCGCGGCGGCGATCGGCGTTCCCCTGGCGCGCCTGAACGACGAGCGGGTCGGCCACGCCGATCGGCGGACGCCTCTTGCCGTCACACTGACGCCACCCGGCTCGGAGGAGGTCGTCGGTGGCCTCTGGGGTTGGACGATCCGCGGCTATCTCTATGTTGACCTGCTGTTCGTGCCGGAGACGCTGCGGGTCAGCGGTGTCGGCCGTAGCCTCATGCACCAGGCCGAGCAGGAAGCCATCCGCCGCGGCTGCCATGCCGCCTGGCTGTCGACCTACAGCTTCCAGGCGCCGGGCTTCTACCAGAAGCTCGGCTATCAGGTGTTCGGCGAGCTGCCGGACTATCCGCCCGGGCACAGCTCAATCTTCCTGAGCAAGCGCCTGGTGCCCAAAACAGCATGAGCACGGCGCTCGCGATTGCTGGATCGGGCGCTGTGCCAGTGCTGGTCACCGCGGCCGGGGAGCGTGCCGGCATCCGCTTCCTCGAGTTCTTCGCTTCCACCCTGCGCAATCCGCACACGCGGCGCGCCTATGCCCGGGCGGTGACCGACTTCCTGGCCTGGTGCGAGGCGCACGCGGTGCCGTCGATCACGGCCGTGCAGCCGCTGCACGTGGCGGCCTGGATCGAGCTCCAGACGCAGGCGCGCTTGGCGCCCACGGTCAAACAGCAGCTCGCCGCCATCCGCCATCTGTTCGACTGGTTGGTGATGGGCCAGGTGGTGCCGCTCAATCCGGCTGCCTCGGTGCGCGGGCCGGCGCACAGCGTCCGCAAGGGTAAGACGCCGGTGCTGGATCCGGCCGAAGCCCGCACGTTGCTCGACAGCATCGACGTCACCACGCCGATCGGGCTGCGCGACCGGGCGCTGATCGCGCTCATGGTCTACAGCTTTGGGCGCGTCGGTGCCGCGCTGGCCATGAAGGTGGAGGACGTCTTCGTGCAGAACCGTAGGCTGTGGGTGCGGCTGCGTGAGAAAGGCGGCAAGCGGCATGAGATGCCCTGCCACCACACGCTGGAGGAGTACCTGCACGCCTACCTGGACGGCGTCGGGATCGCCGGCGACGCCAAGGGGCCGCTGTTCCGCACTATCGGCCGGGGCACCCAGCGCCTCACCCGCACGCCCCTGCCCCAGGCCAACGCCTACGCCATGGTGCGGCGGCGTGCGCTGGCGGCGGCGATCGGCACCAAGATCGGCAACCACAGCTTCCGGGCGACGGGGATCACCGCCTACCTGAAGAACGGTGGCACGCTGGAGAACGCCGCCGCCATGGCCAATCACGCCAGCACCCGCACCACCCAGCTCTATGATCGACGGCGCGACGAGATCAGCCTCGATGAGGTCGAACGGATCCGGGTATAGTCGTACCGGCCACGATGTCGACTGCCGCTGCTCTCGGACGAAGACGACCACAATGTGGTGTCGATCCGCTGGTAGGACACCGCCCTCTCACGGCGGTGACAGGGTCTAAGTCTCAATACGAAATCCAGCCGATTGTCTGCATGTGGTGGATAGCAGATATGTCTTTGGGTGAAAGGCTCAAGGCAAGTAGCCCAACAGGTCGATTGGACCCTTCGGCCAGCCGATCTCGGTCATAGGCTTTGCCATGAGCTGGTCGGCGAGGTCTTCCTCGATCAACGAGTGCGAAGCGCGATCCTCTATCGCAAGCCACCGGGTCAATTCGCTTTGGATACGTAGAAAGCCGTGGCGGCTATAGAAGTCGTGGAGGTCCGCCATTAGGACTATAAAGCTCACGCCAGCTTGGCGCGCCTGAGTCTCCGCTTCGGCCAGAAGTTTGGACCCAATGCCTTGTCTGCGGCGATCCTTCCTAACGCAGAGGTCTATGACAAAGCATATCTGAACAACTTCGGCACCAACCCTGATCACCCGATAGTCCAGGGCTACCTGCCCGACGACTTCACCCTCATCATCCATGATGATCCGAAAGTGCGGCTGCTGCTTGACGTAGATCCGGCCGTTGAAGAAGCCGGGAAACGCGTCATCAAGTAGGGGACGCAGCTGATCTTGCAGCGCAGCTGGCAGCATCGGTTCAGCGAAGGTCTGGATCATCATCATCGGTTGCTTGCGACGTGAAGCGTGATGGTTACTCAAGTCGAGCGGTGCCTCAACCAGGGGTCAGCCCTGGGTCGAACCCGACAGCAGTCCACCGGTCTCTGCCTATCGCCGGAGGTGGTGGACGGGGACAGGGGACGAGGCGGGCAGGCGTTCCACAGACGACCGTCTGCGGTACGCCCGGTAGCCCCCGATCTGGGACCTGTATCTGATCGAGGTACAAATGTCGCTCTCTGGTGGAAAGCAGACGGTTAGATGTCGCCTGAACCGCCCCCAAACACAGCATCATGCCAGTAGGCGAGTGGATTGCCAAACCAATCACGATTGGCGTCTGTCTCAAACTTTGCGAGTTGACGCATGTCGAAACCGTAGCGGTGCCCAAGAGCAAGAAGTTGCCGCAGATCGTCCTGTCCCGGCCTACGACTGAGCTTCACCACCAAACCACGCCTTCCCTCACCTGAGATGGTCGCGACGCACAGGATACGCTTCATTCACTCAAAGTATGCTCTCTCATCAGCTCGGTGGAAGAACTCTACGCCAGTGTCCAATTGATGGAGAATCAGGAGCCATCAAGCATGGTGCCGTAATAGCCGCATCATGTGGCTGACCGCAATGAAGTTGAGAGCGACTATGCCCGGCGGGTATCAAGCATTAGATTTCAACCGCTAGCGGCTTGGCTCGTCATTTCGACGAGGTAGGTTGATGCAGGAACGCAAGAGAAGGAGCCGCTTTGAGCCTGTCGGAGAAAGCAAGGCACGAAGCAACTGAAGAAGGTGCGCGTCGGGACCTGATCGGCTTGTTTAAAGCTGTTCAAGAGCGCTGTGCGTCGGACATACCTGCCGAGCACCAGAAGGAGTTTCTGGACCTTGTGCGCACGCTGCTTAGATCTGGCCGCCTGCATATCAAACTAGACCCAGCCGCGTTCCCTGATGCCAGCGCCACATCTACAGCTGAGGAAGTGGTCTCTCTGCTTCAGCAGAACTGGCCGAAGCCGGAGGAGATGAAGTATGAGTATGATATCGAAATGCTAATTTTTATCGAGTCCAGCTGCCAAGTGTGGTGGGCAGACTGGGGTGAGCCGAACGATAGATTTCGGAGTTACTATTAGCGGTGGATCATCCTCGTGGTGAGCCAATGCTGTCGGCCTTGTAAGACGTGCATCGACAATGGCAAATAAATGCAGTCTCGATTCCGCTTCTGCCGAACTTTAGAGTCCCGTTTGGGTCGAGGCTGTGTGGAAACGGAAATACAGGCTCAGGTTGAGCTAGGCCGTCTTCGCCGGGTTGCGGGCTTCGTGGGCACAACGGCATCGAGCATCCTGGTCAGGTAGGGCTGGACGTCTTTGGTGCTTCCCGGTGCTGCGAGTTCCAACAGGCTGATCCCCTCGACGATGGAGAGCAGAGCTGCCGGCCTGGCCTTCTCCGCGGGATCGTTTGCGTCAATGAGGCGGCTTTCGATCCAGGTCATCCATGACCGCACGACCTTGGCGCCGACCTGGTCGTACGGTGTTTCTCCCCGCGCACCCCGTGCGATCACCTCGGTCCACAGACGCATGAACGGCGCGATTGCCGGATCGGTGGAGAGGGCCAGGACACCGGAAAGGAACTGACCCGGCGACACGCGAGGGGCGTCGCTGTTGGCCACGAGGATCGCGGTCAGCCTGGTCCCCACCTTGTCGAGCATCTCCAGGACGAGCTGCTCCTTGGTTTCGAAGTAGTAGATGAGCATGCGATCGCTGGTACCGAGCTTGGCTGCGACCCCACGCAGCCCGAGATCGCCCAGACCCTCCGCCAGAACGATGTCGGCGAGCGCGTCCGCAAGTTCGGAGCGCCGGGCGGCACGCTCGGATCCCACCGCGGTCGCGCTGGTGGATCGGGATGGTTTTCGTTCAACAGGCATCGGAATCTTGTAGCGGCCGCTACGTCAGCTTGCTACGTAGTGGGTGCTACATAAGAGGGAATGATGATGCTGAGACCGAGACAAGTCGTGATCTGCGCCGCCCTCGCCGGCGTTTATTGGATACTGGCAACTTTGTGCATCAGGCTGGATCCTGGTGGGGTTGCTCCCGGTTTGAGGGGCGATCTGAGCTTTGTCACGAGCGTATTCGCGAGCTGGTTCTGCGTCTGGCTGGTCTGCCGCCTGGCCAAACTGGAGCCGCATCAGATTCTTGCCGGCGCCATGGTGGTGCTCGGAGACGCGATGCTGATCGATGGCGCCGCGCTGCGTTGGTTTCCAACCGTTTATGGGGTGGATGACCATCTGGCGCGTACTGGCGCAGCCTGGCTGCTCTGGGGCTACGGGATCAGCGCCTGGATCGCGTTCATGATCGCCGAGCGCAGGCTGCGAAGCGGCAAGGCAGGATCGGAACTCAGTCTGGCTACCATCTGACAGCTTGAACATCGGGCGGAAGCCTTACCGCATGCGGTAAATTTGCCTGCCGCATGCGGCTCGATACGATCCAGCCGACCTACACAAAGCGCAGGTAGTTCATGAGCCGTTTTATCGAGGGTCTGGACCGGCGTCAGACAGTTCTGCTCCCGTCGAGCCTCAACGATTACGTTGGCGAGGATAACCAGGTCCGGGTCGTTGAGGTGTTTATCGACAGTCTCGATCTAGCCGAGCTGGGCTTTGCTGGGATGGTCCCTGAAGCCACCGGCGGCCCGGCCTACCATCCCTCGACGCTGCTGCGGATCTATCTTTATGGCTACCTGAACCGCATTCCATCCAGCCGCCGCCTGGAACGCGAGGCACAGCGCAACCTCGAGCTGATCTGGCTCACCGGCCGTTTGGCGCCGGACCACAAGACCATCGCCGACTTTCGCCGCAACAACGGTCCCGCCATCCAGGCAGTGTGCCGCCAGTTCGTGCTGCTATGCCGCCGGATCGGGCTGTTTGCCGATACTGGCGTTGCCATCGACGGCTCGAAGTTCAAGGCCGTGAATAGCCGTGACCGCAACCTGACCCCCTACAAACTCGAACGCCGCATGCAGCAGGTGGACGAGAGTATCCGCCGATACCTGGAAGCGATGGAAACCGCCGACCGGTACAATGATGCCGGCTCCCGAGCCAAGTCGGTGCGGCTGGCAGGACGTATCGCGGAGCTGCGCGAGCAGATGCGGCGATTCCGAGACATGGAGCAGGCCGTGCTGGCCGCACCTGACCAGCAGATCTCGTTGACTGATCCGGATGCGCGCTCGATGGCAACCAGCGGCAAAGGCAGCGGCATTGTCGGCTACAACGTGCAGGCGGCTGTCGACACTGAGCACCACTTGATCGTCGCCCACACCGTAATCAATGCCGGCCATGACCGCACGCAGCTCGCGCCGATGACGGAGCTGGCGCAAGAGGCGACCGGACGACAGGAGCTGACTGTGCTCGCCGACCGCGGCTACTTTTCCGGACGGCAGGTGCTGGCCTGCGTGGAGGCTGGCGCGATTCCCTATGTGCCCAAGCCGCTTACCTCCGGTTCCAAGGCGGACAACAGATTTGGCAAGCAGGACTTCGTCTACCTCCCGAAACAGGACGCCTATCGCTGTCCCGCTGGCGCGCTGCTGACTTCGCGCTACGAGACGGTTGAGAAGGACATGACCCTGCACTGCTATCTGACGGACGCCTGCATGACCTGCTCCGTGAAAGCCAAATGCACCACGGGCAAGGAGCGACGTATTAAGCGCTGGGAGCACGAGGATGTGCTGGACGCGATGCAGAAGCGGCTGGACCAGGTGGGACAGGCGATGCGGCTGCGCCGGAGAACTGTCGAGCACCCGTTCGGTACTATCAAGGCCTGGATGGGCGCCACACACTTCCTGACCCGAACGCTCGGACGGGTCAGCACGGAGATGAGCCTGCAGGTTCTAGCCTACAACATGAAGCGGGTGATCGCGATCATGGGGACCGAGGCACTGATGCACGCCATGCGAGCTTAAGAGAAGCGAACGCCTCCAACCGAGCCCGTCGTCTCTGTCGCCCATCAGGGTCCACAACGAGTTTCTACACAGCCTCGGTCGGAAGCAGACCCCTAGTCGTGACTGCCAGGCCAGTGCACAGTCCGTTCCAGAAACCACCGTTTGCGGAACGGGGAAAAGTCAGGGGAAGATATCTTTAAGCACGGCTTCAATTGTCGATGTAACTGTCCAGCTATTTTCCACCCTTATCCCATCTATGCCTCGTAACCTTGACAAATATCCACATACCAGTAAGTAAAAATGCTATGAAGAGCAGTGGGATTTCCTCACCGTATGGTGCTGGAAGTTTCCGCGCTAATGTTGCCAAAACTACCCCGATTATGGACGCAAGCGTTCCGATTAACGTGCCAAGCGTACGGGTTTTCATCCTCATCCTCCAATCTTTCTATATATTTTGCGACTGCTGCTTCTTGGAGGGCCCTCTTCTCAACACAAGCTTAGGACTTCCCGTTCCTGTAACCCAACGATCTTGGATGATCGCCTGACCTGGGTGGAGGGTGTTCCGAAAACCTCCGTTTGCGGTACCATTCTCATAGCCACGGTTTCCGGGGCCTGTAGCGTCCCGAAAACCCGTCTTCGAGCTGGCCGGAACCGCGGTCCCGCTGCCTACACTCCATACCTAGTTATCCTGAGTGATCTCCACCTTGTGCCCCTTCGCTATCAGGGAGATCTCACTTTACGTAACGGTGTCTCCGTGTTGCAGCTGAGACCGAGTAGTGCTTCTGGTAACCTACGGAGTGGCTGAGTCTTAGACAATGGATCTACACTCCGTTTTGTAAAGTACTGCAATAATGAAGCTGGTAAAATTCAGGAGGAGCTCAGTAAATGAGACAAGGCGAATGGCCTTCGTGGTCGGCTTCATAGCCATCTTCATCGAGTCACTATGTCTGGTCCTGCCCCATTTGCGACCAGCACATAATCAGCACATAGCGCCAAAAACCGCGAGAGCTCGTTCACTCTAAGCTTCCCCAGCGCATGTCCGCATTAGCGGTCATCAAATAACCCGAGATGACAAAGAACATCGTTACGGCATGGTTGCCTTTCCGGAATACGGCGGGCAGGACCGACCACCCCAAAAGCTTCGCGAGCAAGGTATCTCTCAAAGTGTAAGCGATATTGAAGCGCTGTAGCATCACCAGGATGATCGAGACGCCCCGCAGTAGATCAATGCGGGTATTCCCCCGGCCGAAACTTATGCTTTCCCTTCTCCGGCTAGTTCTCTGATTTCTGTCGCCGCTGCGATTGATTCTTACGTAGGCATAATAGGCCCGCTCATTCCTGAGGTAGTTCAGGCGGCTGCTCGAGCTTGAGCCTCACTTACAGCCGGTTGCGGTACGATCTTCATAGCCGTCTCTGAGATAATGATTTGATGCAGCAAATGCTTACGTCACCTGCTGCATATTTCGTGCTGCATAGACGCTCGTTCGGCCGATGCCGAGCTTCCGCGCGACGTCTGACGGCCGCATGCCGCTGGCCAGCAGTTGAACCACTTCACTAGTCGGGACAGTTGGCTTGCGACCTTTATAGACCCCTCGAGCCTTGGCGGCAGCGATGCCCTCGCTCTGGCGCTCCCGGCGCAAGTTCGTTTCGAACTCGGCGAAGACGCCGAGCATGTCGAAGAAGGCCTTGCCTGCGGCGGTGCTGGTGTCGATCGGCTGCTCAGTCGCTCGCAGGCTCACGCCCTTGCGCTTGAGCTGCCGGACGATGTCCTGCAGGTCCCCAATCGAGCGCGCCAGGCGGTCAATCCTCGTGATGACCAAGACGTCGCCCTCGCGCACGAACTCAATCGCCTCGTCGAGCTTGAGGCGGCCCTTGACTGAGGTGCCGGACTGCTGTTCGGAGAAGACCTTCGTGCAGCCAGCTGCCCGGAGGGCCTCGATCTGAAGGTCGACCGACTGCTCGACAGTGGATACCCGCGCATAGCCAACCAACATGCCGCATTCCGTTCGCTTAGGGTCTGGACCTCCAAGCATAACCGTTCGGCAAGCAAGAAAGCGACCCTATTCGAACGGGTTCAGCGTCTTCCGGCATGTGTTCGGCAAGGGACTACCCGGGTCTTTATTGGAACACCTCCGCGTTCAGCTTCAAGATCAGAGGCCTGACGAAGTGATGCTTCGGCAACTCAGATAAAAACGGGCCCGGTCTAGACCGGGCCTACCAGCTCACCGAGCGGAAGTAGCCATATCGAAGAAAGTGGATGGTCTGTTCAATTGCCCGGCGATTTCGCATGATGAAAGTGTGGGTCGCGGGGATGGTCATACTGTCGGCCATGCCAGAGACGGCGGTGCGTGCAACAGAAACCCGACCGTCGTTCGGGCCTGGGATGATCAACCAGCAGAACGGGTCCAGGGAGCGACTTCCAGCAATGACGCCCAGCGGGTAATCGACGGCGCCTAGCAGTTGACACAGTCGCTCGCCCCGTTTTGTGCCAATTTCCAAACCAGCCGGACCAAAGAAGCGCCGATAGGCCGTAGTTCTGGCTAGCAGGTCAGCCAACTCACTGCCTTGATTGGGAGGTGCGAGCATGACAACGCGGCCCAAGGCGGCGGGTCGATATCGGTTGATGAGCGCTCGTGCCACAAGTCCCCCCATCGAGTGGGTCACGAAGTGGGTCCGTCCGGCTGCCCGATCGAGAAACCAAGCGGCATCTCGGTGTACGTCCTCAAGCAGATCTTTGATCGGCTTGTGACGTCCCGCATATCTCAGGTTGAGTGTCTCGTAACCGGCACTCGAAAGTGCGCGCTCCAGTTTAGCGAGCTGCGCGACCGAACCGGCGATGCCGTGCAGGAGGATCCAGCAAGGCTGTGGAATCCTGGCCCTCTAGTCTATCAGCGTGGGCGTTCGACCCCCGCAACGTCGCGATTACCCTGTTAACCGGCATCAAACCCGATCCACCTTGAGAGGATGGTCCTCGAGCACGAGCCTGGTCGCTGCCATGTAGTCGGGTTTGCCGGCCCCCAGCAGTGGCAGCTTGCCCAGCACCCTGACCTCCGCAGGGAGCATGACCTCGGGAGCGCCCAGGCTGCGGGCGCGGGCGACAAAATCATCGCGGACCGCTCCGGTCTTGTCGGTCAGCAGGACGACGCGCTCATCCTTGCGCGGGTCCGGAACGGTCACTGCAACCGACATCGCATCGCGCCACAGGTCGGCGGCGATGTCCTCGATGGCTTCCAGCGAGACCATCTCGCCACCGGGGCGCGCTGTGCGTGTCAGACGACCATGGATACGCAGATGGCCAGCCTGATCCAGCGAGACGATGTCGCCGGTGTCATACCAACCATCCTGGGGCCGCTGCAGCACGCCCGGCTGGTCAGCCTTCAGGTAGCCAAGCATGACGTTGGGACCCTGCACCACCAGACGTCCGGCATCGTCGCGTCCCGGGATGTGTTCCAGGCGCATCTGCATGCCGGGCAGCAGGCGGCCCACCGTGCCGGAGCGGTTGGAGGCCGGCGTGTTGACGGCGACTACCGGCGAGCATTCGGTGACGCCGTAGCCTTCCAGGATGCGCAGGCCGAACTTCTCCATCCACAGCTCGCGTACGGCAGGCGCCACACGAGCGGCCCCGGCAACGACCAGGCGCAGCGAGCGGAAGGCGGATGGCGTCGCGCGACGCGCGTAGCCGTTATAGAAAACGCTGGTCCCGAAGATCGCCGTGGCGTTCCAGTTGTAGGCGATCACCGGAACAGTCGAGTAGTGCAGCGGCGAGGGGTACAGAAAGACCGGGATGCCGTTGATGACTGGCAGCAGGAAGCCGCCCATCAACCCGAAGGCGTGGAACATCGGCAGCGCGTTGAGCACCTTGTCGTCACGTCCGAAGCCGATGCGGCCGGCCACCTGAGCCACATTGGACAGCAGGTTGCGGTGGCTCAGCACCACGCCCTTTGGGGTGCCGGAGGAACCGGAGGTGAAGACCACGACGGCCTGATCGTCCGCCGCGCAAGCGACGCGTGGCGTCGCGGTATGGAACATCGCTCGCAGCAAGCCGCTGATGCGATCCCGACGCGTGACTGTCGCACGGACATCCTCAAGATAGATGACCCGCACGTCCTGATGGAGATCATCAATCACTTGGCTTAGCCTGGCCTTGGCCACGAAGGTGCGCGACGTCACCACCGTGCGGATCCGTGCGGCCTGGATGGCGGCGCGCAGCCCACGCAACCCGGCAGTGGCGTTCATCATCGCCGCAGTACGCCCATACGAGCTGAGGCCGAGCAGGCAGACCGCGGCGGCGTTGGATGTCGGCAGCAGCAGGCCGACGATCTCGCGCTTTTCGGTGCCGAGGCTGATCTTGCCGCCGAGCACGTCGATGCCCGCGAGCAGTTTGCGATACGAGAGGGCGCCAGACACCGGATCCTGCGTGGCCAGTCGGCCCATGCCGTGCCGGCGCGCGGCGCGGGCGACCGCCTCGAACAGGGTGTCGTCGCTCAGCCGATCGAGATAGACGGCCTCCTCCATGGCGTCACGAAGCGCCTCGGTCAGCGCCAGACGCCGAGCACGCCCCACCAGGTCATCGGCCACCTCCAGGGGTCGTGCCGGAAATACTGTTACCCTCACCTTCGGCAGCAGGCTGCGGCGGGTCTGGCTGCGGTCGAGGCGTGAGAAGGGCGTGCGCTCGAGGCCCTGGTGATGGACTGGCACGACGACCGCATGCGCCTTGTCCGCAACGGTCCCTGTTCCGGGCAGGATCTCCATCAGCGAGCCGGTGACCGACAGGCGACCCTCGGGAAAGATGACCATGGCGTTGCCAGCTGAGACCGCGGCGATCATCGTCTTGAGCGACTGCGGGCCGGCTGAGTCGACAGGCAGCCAGGAGACTAGCCTGAGTGCCGGACGCACCCACCAGAGCCGTGCGACCTGCGCGTCGACCACGAACAGTGGCCGGTGCTCGGCGATCGCCATGACCAGTCCGGCATCGAGCCAGCTCAGGTGGTTTGGTGTGATCAAGGCTGCCTCGCCGGGCCGGGGCAGGTGTTCCAGCCCCTTCACCTCGATGCGGAACAGCAGCCGGTAGAGCATCCAGAGTATGTCGCCGACAGGATTAGCCGGCAGTACGAGCAGCATGACGGGCGCCAGCAGCAGGCTGAGCAATCCGGTGATGCCGAGCAGTGTGACCGCTTCCAGACCCTCGGCCTGAGCGACGATCAGGGCGACGCTGGACAATACCATGCCGAGTGCGGACAGCACGTTCATGGCGCCGACAGCACGGGCGCGGCGGCTCGGGGCGGCCCAACTCTGGATAGCAGCCTGGGTCGGCACCGCGATCAGGCCGGCTCCGGCGGCGGCTGCGAACAGCGACAGGCAGAGCTCGGCAAGCGGCGCCGGTTGCGTTGAGACATGCGCCAGGTGCCAGACCTCGAGCAGGGCACCCCCCAGCAGGACACAGCCAATCGAGGCGGTGGCCAGCACGACGCGCCCGCCGGCCAGAGATGCGGCCAGCCCCGAGCCGGCCGCGATGCCGACAGCGAACACGCCGAGGAACAGGCCGTTCAGCGCAGCACTGCCGCCCAGCGCGTCGCGCACGAAGCCTGGCAGCAGCGTCAGCACAGCGGCGCCCGACATCCAGAACCAGGCGTTGGCAAGTGCTGCGCGCCAGGAGCGACGTTCCGCGCGCAGGTCGCGTAGCAGGTGCCAGCTCGAGGCAATCAGGTTGACCCGCACCTGCAAGCCGGGGGCTGCTGGGACGGTGGAGAGGATACCGCGAGCGCTCAGCCATGACAGTGCTGCGGCGGCCAGTATCATGATGGCCGCCAGGCCGGGGCCAGTTTGCAATGACACCAGCATGCTGCCGCCGACCGAGCCGATGAGGATGGCGGCGAAGGTGGCGCCCTCGACAAGAGCATTGGCTCCCGGCAGCCGATAGGCCGCGAGCTGGTCGGGCAGGATGCCGTATTTGACTGGGCCGAATAGCGCCGCGATTACGCCGGCGGCAGCCAGGGCACCAAGCACGACCGGCAGGTGTCCGGTCACGAGGCCCATCGCAGCGACCATTGCGACCAGCATCTCGGCTAGCCGGAGGGCGCGGATTAGCCGCGCCTTGTCCATGCGGTCGGCCAGCTCGCCACCGAGACCTGACAGCACAGCCGCCGGAGCCACGAAAGCAGCGGTGGCGGCTGCAACCATCCAGCTGGAGCCCGCCACGGCGAACAGTGCCAGCGCCGCCAGCGTGTTGCGCAGCAGGTTGTCGCCGAGGGCCGAGAAGAACTGGCTGAGGAAGACCGGGCGGAAGCGGCGGTCAGTGAGCAGCAATTGGCTCATCGACCCGTCTCCTCGGTTTTCTCGTCCTCGAACCGATCCCGCAGGGTCTTGGTCAGCGAGATCGACGAGTGCACCAGGAACAGGGCGGCGATACCCATGTAGCCGCGCTCCCAGATGCCAAGCGGCAGGTAGCAGATGCCAAGCACCGCCATGGTCACCGCGGCAGCAAAGGACAGGTAGGTGAAGGCGTTCCAGGCGGGCGAGTGGCTGTCGCGGCGGGTCATGAGGCTCTCCTTGCTGCGATGTGAACGTTGTTCACGGAGAGCCTTGTAGCTTGCGTGAACAACGTTCACAAGCTAATTCTTCTGCTGAGAGGGAGGCCGTCCATGTCGCTGACCACTAAGGCCCGATATGCTGCCCTGCGAGAGACCATCCTGGACGTGATGGAGCGGCAGATTGGCACCTCAGGCCTGTCTGGCCTGGGTATGCGGAGCATCGCCAAGACGGTCGGATGCTCGCCGGGCATGATCTACAAGATCGGTGTGGATCAGGACGGGCTGATCCTCATGGTCAACGCTCGAACCCTCGATGCTATCGGCGCGCGTCTTAGGAACGCCGTCACCGCTGCTGACAGGCCTCAGGTTGCTATGCGGAACATGGCGCTTGCCTATGTGGACTACGCCCAGGAGCAGACACCCCGATGGGATGCACTGTTCTCGCACCGTATGGCGGACGAGCGTCCAGTTCCGACGTGGTACGCCAGGAAGCGCGACGCAATGTTCCAGGATCTGGCTGCCGTCGTGGCGCGCGCGGTTGAAGACGCCTCAATCCAGCAGAGGGGTGAGTTTTCCCGTATGCTGTTCTCGGCCGTCCATGGTGTTGTCACGCTTGGCCTGCAGCAGAAGATCGGTCGGGTCTCGCCAGCAAAGCTGAGACAGCAGGTTCGCGACCTCGTCGACGTGATGGCTGCCGGACTAAGCCACCTATCACGCCCGGAGGCTACGGCCCCCCAGTCAAGTTGATTATGAGTCTATCCTCCGCCAACAAGACGGACAGATGAACTGTGCTCAGTTTCATCATTACCCTCGGCCTAGAGCTTGTTGTGATTGAGCTCGAAATGGCGGCTGAGGACCCTAAGCGGGCATCACCAGTCAGTCGAACAGGTGGCGGACGGCGAGCTGCTGCTTGACCGTGGGCGCCGAACGCTCCTGCGTCTGGAGCTCGATCCAGGCGGCGACGTGTAGCGGCTGCACGGCCGCGAGCGACGGCACCGTGTGTGCTTCGCACCGGGCCAGGAAGTCGGTTCACCGCCCGGGCATAGGCGCGCCGCGTGTGCGGGTTGCGCAGAGTGGAGGCGAAGAACTCGAGGAAACGGATCCCGGCCAACAAGCCCTCCTGGCCGAGCGCAGGCCAGGAGCTACTCATGACTGCCATCCATGCTGAGCCAGGAAGTCCCGCACGGTGAGGATCTTCGTGCCTTCGTAGACCGTGAGGCCGAGCAGGTCACGCTTGTCGCCCGTCACCAGGAAGTCGGCAGCACCCGCCGCGGCGAGCGCCAGCAGATAGTCGTCGTCCGGGTCCGGCGAGATCGCGACGCGAGGCACGGCATCGACGGTGATGGCGAGCGCGCGCAGATCGTTGACCATGCGGCCTGCTACGGCCGGCGCCAGGCGCTCGCGTATCTTCGGGTAGCGAGTGACGCGCATCAGCTACGTCCAGCTGGTTGGCGGTGGTCAGCAGGTCGAACCGGCCGGCGCGCCAGAGCACGACGAGCTGGGCCGGCAGCGAGGCGGCGGCGAGCAGGGCACTGACCAGGATGTTGGTGTCGATGACCAGCCGCACGCCTCAGCGCGCCGTACGGGCCCTGCGCACCGCTGTCACCGCTTCGTCGGCCAGGGCCTCGATGGCGTCGGGCGGCAGATCGGCGAAGCCGGCACGGGCCTCGGCCATGGTCTGGTCGAGCACGCGCCACTTCACGGCGTCCTCGATGAACCTGGACAGGTCGCCCTTCTTCATGCCGCGCTGGGCGAGGAAGCTGCGCACGGCGATGTCGGTGTCGCGCGACACCGACACGGTCCAGCGGGTGGTGGTGTCGTCAGGCATAGCAACCGGCTCCGGATGGTAAGCACCTAGCAGCTTACCATGATAGGCGCTTAACAGCACTCAGCAGAAAGCGGCGCCAACGTGAACAGGTCGCGCGACCGCCCCCACGCAATGACCCAAGCCATCGCAGTGATCGCTGCCAGTTCCGATCGGGTGAGCGCCCTGATCGTAAGCCGGTTCTGATGACGATCTCGCCTGTCCTGTCGTCTGGTGACTAGACGTTGGACTCCGGAGGACTCAGGATTCCGGCTCACGTTCCAGGGTCCGTCCGCTGCTGTCCCGTTCGCTTCGCTCGCACCAGCGTCTCCTCGACGGGGTCACCGCCGCCATTGTTAGCGGTGAAGCGGAGGTGCGCGACATCCTGGCCGCCGTGACGCCTGGTGGCGGCAAATCGCTGCTGCCGGTGATCGCGGCCGCCCGGCTAGTCGCCGCCGGCCTGGTGGAGCGGGTGTGCTGGGTGGTGCCGCGCGACAGCCTGCGGCTGCAGGCCGAGGAGGCGTTCGCCGATCCGGCCTGGCGCGCGGCCCTGCCGCACGCACTGGCGGTGCGGGCGGCCGACAATGCCCCCGATCCAAGCCGCGGGCTGGCGGGCTACATCACCACCTACCAGGCTGTGGCGGCGGCGCCAGACCTGCACCTCGCCGAGTTCCGGCGCCACCGCACCCTGCTGGTGGTGGACGAGGTTCATCACCTGCCGGCGCTGGCCGAGGTCGATCCCGCGGCTGCGGCCCAGGTCGTAGCGGGTGCCGAAGACGTGGCCAGTGCCTGGTCGCGCGCGCTGCTGCCGCTGTTCGAGTGCGCGGCCGTCCGGCTACTGCTCAGCGGCACCCTGGAGCGGGCCGACGGACGGGGAATCCTATGGCTGCCCTACCGCAAGGGCCGGAAGGCCCGCACCCGCGAAGTCGAGCTCGACGCACCCGGCTGGGCGATTGTGGGCTACTCGCGCAAGCAGGCGCTGGCCGAGCGCGCGGTGCTGCCGGTGACGTTTGGGGCGCTGGACGGCGAAGCGTCCTGGCGCGACGAGACCGGTCTGGAGCTCGGCCCGCACCGACTGGCCGCCCTCTATCCGGACGAGACCACCCGGCCTGCGCTGTTCACGGCGCTGCGCACGGGCTTTGCCGAGGCGCTGCTGCGGGAGGCCTTCGTCGCGATCCGCGATCTCCGTGCGAGGCGGCGCGCGGCGCGCGGGCTGGCACCTGCGGCCTCGGCGCGAGGGTTGGGCAAGCTGCTGGTGGTGGCGCCGGACCAGGCGGCGGCGCGGCGCTACCTTGAGATCCTCCGCAGCTGGATCCCTGCGGCGCAGGCAGGGAAGGTGGCGCAGATCGCGACCGCGGACATGCCGGGCGCGCACGCGACCCTTGCCGGGTTTCGCCTGCGGGCGGAGCCCTCGATCCTGGTCACGGTGGCGATGGCCTACGAAGGGTTGGACGCGCCCGAGGTGGCGGTGGTGGCG
This sequence comes from Lichenicoccus roseus, assembly GCF_005844085.1. Classification (GTDB taxonomy): domain Bacteria; phylum Pseudomonadota; class Alphaproteobacteria; order Acetobacterales; family Acetobacteraceae; genus Lichenicoccus; species Lichenicoccus roseus. The sequence continues at coordinate 39,158 of NZ_VCDI01000012.1, read as the reverse complement.
GCGCTGACCCACATCCGCTCGCGGCCCTGGCTCGAGCAGATGGTGGCGCGGGCCACGCGGGTGGATCCACAGGGCGGCCGATACGAGGACCAGCGGGCGGTAGTGTTCCACCCCGACGATCCGCTGTTCGCAGAGTTCCGACGGCGGATGGAGACGGAGCAGGGCACACTGGCGAAGCGGCCGAAGCCCGCTCGGTCGCAGAGCGCGCTGCCCTTGTGGCTGCTGGACCAGCTCGAACCCAGGCCGGGCATCGAGCCTCTGTCGTCGAACGCGTTGGCGATGCGCTACGACACGCTGCGACCCGGGCCGGATTTGGCGCTGCACCGCCCCGAGATTGAGGAACCGCAAACCGAGTTGCTGGAGCCGCCATCGGTGATCGAGCGGCGGCTGCGGGCGCGACTGGGGGAGATGGTGGGGGTGCAAGCAGTTGAGGACGGGGCGGGGCGGGCGGGGCTGAAGCACGGCCATGCCGGTCGTGGGCTCTACCACCGCTACAATGCGGCGCTGAAGCGGGTCACGGGCAACAAAAGCCGGGCGCGGATGACGATGGCCGAGCTCGAGGCGGCGATCGGCTGGCTGGAACGCAACCGGCTCGCCGAGCACCTGCACCTGCTGGACGATGACCCGCGCTATGCCTGGACGGCGAAGCAGCAAGGCGAGTGGAAGCCGCCAATCGGACGTGATCCGCGCCGCCGTAAGGCGCCTGCCGTGAGGATCAGCTGATCAAGCAGGCTTCTGACGGTTGACCGGACGCCGCTTGAGTGACCGCTATGCGCCCAAGTCGGTCATTCGACTGGAGAGCAATCGATTCGGAAAGCAGTCATTCGTTCGTCTCGCCAGCCGCGGCGTTGAGAGCGCCCTGCGCCTTGCGGTCGTGACAGTGCCAGCACGCAATTCGGCGGGCCGGCGCTGGTGATCGCGGTGGTTCTGGACTTATTCCACAGCCTGAATGGGTTTGCAGCCTCACGCGTTGCAGTATGCTGTGCAATATGACGGTCTCTCAGTCTGAATTTGCCCGCACCTGGCTGGAGCAGTTTCCGGGCAGCGAGCGCGGCACCGCAGCGCGACTGGCTGACGCGGTAATGTTGGTCAGCCACGACGCTCTGTATCGTGCCTTGCGCACGTTGCTCGACGAAATTCTGGCGACGCGTCCCGACAGTGATATCGATCGTCCGGTCGCACTCTATGCCGAGCGCGAGGTCGAAACGCGCGATGTCGAGGGCGACTATGGGCTTGAGCTAACCAAAGTGCTGCCCATTTTTCCGAGGACCGAGGAAGGGCGAGCAACGGGTGCGGGGGTCCCGCCGATCGTCATCGATCCTAATAATCAGGAAATCGGCAGCGAAGGCGCGATCGCCAACTTCATCACCGGCTATCAGCGGCTGCACCGTAACCTGGTTACGAGCCATCCGGGGCCCGACACGCTGCGCAGCACACGGGCCAGCCATATCGTCATCGTCACCGACTTCATAGGGTCGGGACAGCGCGTATGGGAGATGATCGAAGCCTTCTGGCGCGTGGCGACCGTTCGCAGCTGGGCTTCATACGGACGCATTCGACTGGCGGTCGTTGCCTATTCGGGCACCGAAGCGGGGCTCGATCGGGTCCGTTCGCACCGCAGCCAGCCGAGCGTGCGCGTCCTCAACGCCTGTCCGACCTTGTGGAGCTCTTTCGGGGGTCAGGAACAGAAGGAGGTGACGGCACTCTGTCGGGCCCATCCCAAGAAGCATCAAACGCCGCTAGGGTATGGTCATGGCGGCGCGTTGATCGCGTTTGGGCACGGCATGCCGAACAATGCGCCGCCGATCCTACATAGCCGCAAGGGCGGCTGGCTCCCGCTGTTCGTCAATCGCAGCGCGCTGGCGGCGGACCAGAAGTTTCCGGCTGATAATGCCGACGCGCTTGCCGAACGGGCGCGGAGCATGTTGCGGTTACGCGCTGCCAAGAAGTTTCTCGAGGATCCGCTCAAACGGCGCTGGATCGAGACCATGCTGGTGCTGGCCGCGTTGCTCGATGGTGCAAGCAGCGCCGCCGCGGCTTCGGCCCGCACGCGGCTCCCGATCGCCGATGTCGAGCAAATCCTCGTCTTCACCGAGATCGCCCATTGGACGTCGCCGCGCCGCACGCTCACTGCCTTGGGACGACGCGAGCTGCGCCGCCTGCAAGTGCGCCGCGCACGCACGGTAATGCTTCCCTCGACCGAGCAACCCTATTATTATCCAACCCAGTTGAGGGCCCGGTGAGGGCATTTAGAAATGCGCCGCGCAAGCGGCGTCTGGTCCCTTGGGGACCTGGGGCTTGGGATTCCCTGAGCCCGCGCATCGGAGCAGGACCTTCGCGCTGCGCGAGACAGCAAGTCTCGGCTGGCGGAGTCTTGGACGAGACTTGCTGTCCCACCCACCCCGGTGGGCCGAAGTAGATGGCAGCGCCAAGCCCTCAACGCTATCTGTCCGGGGGTCGGCGGCAAGGCGTCGCCACGGTCACGCTCGATAACGCACTCGCCGCTTTCGCCCGACTTCGCGAGACCGATCCGCGGATCACGCCGGTGCTGACGCTGCGCCATTTTTCGGTAGTGACCGGCCTCCCTTATTTCTTCCTGCGCAGGAGCGTCGCCCGACGCGCGCACATCGGATACCGCTTCGTCTACTTGCGCAAGCGTATCCCCGGCCGATCATCGATGCGGATGATCTCAATTCCGCCGCCGAGTCTGGCAGCCGCCCAGCGCTGGCTGGTCGACAATGTCCTGCGGTACGTCGAGCCCCATCCAGCGAGCTTCGCCTTTCATCCCGACTCGTCGCCGGTTCTCGCGGCCGAGCAGCATCCCGATACGCAGTGGTTGCTCAAGGTCGACATCGAGGACTTCTTCCACTCAGTCAGCGAAAGGCACGTATCGGCGATCTTCGCAAGCCTGGGGTTCCCCAAGTTGTTGGCGTTCGAATTCGCGCGGCTGTGCACGATTGGCCTTGATCGCGGGCCGGGGCGCAATCCAGCGCCGCATCCCAGCCCCATTGCTCTCTACCAAAGCAATTTCGAAGGATTCTTGCCGCAAGGGGCCCCGACCAGCCCGATGGTGGCTAATCTTGCCATGGTCCGGACCGATGAGTTTCTCTCGATGCTCGCTGAGGCCCGTGGTTTTCGTTATTCGCGTTACGCCGACGATCTCGCCTTTTCGTCGGACAAGTCCCGTACCATTGCCGAGATGCGCGGCCTGCAGCGCGAGGTCTGCCGCATCCTCAACGAGGCGGGCTTCCGGCCAAATCACCGGAAAACCGTCATCCGCGGACCCGGCACCCGTCGGGTTGTCCTCGGTTTGCTGGTCAATGGTCCGACGCCGCGCCTGTCGCGCGCTTTCAAGGACAACATCCGGCTTCATCTACACTATTTGACCTCGCCGGATCACGGCCCGGCCAAACATGCGCTCGCCCGCAAGACCGGGACGTCGAGCCTCTACCATCATGTTCGTGGACTGATTGCCTGGGCAACGCAGGTCGAGCCGGCATTCGGCGCGGCAGCGCTGAGGACCTTCCGATCGGCGTCCTGGCCGCTCATCCAACCGCAGGAGGTCGGCGAGGAGGATGATTGGCTCTAGTCTCTTTGAACCAATCTGTTGCTAGACCAGCGTCTCGTCAAGCGGTAATTTAGCGTCATGCCAGATGATGGACAGCAACCCGCCGACGAGGCACCCTACATCCGGCTTCTGAGCATCAAGCGGTTCAGGGGAATCGAAGACTTGACTTGGCTTCCCGCCAAGGGCGTCAATGTCCTGCTCGGCGGCGGCGATGTCGGCAAGACAACGATCCTCGAAGCGATCGCTTTGCTCTTGAACCCGACCAATGCGACGACGTTGTCGGACGCCGATTATTGGCAGCGTCGCCACGAGGAGGGCTTCGAAATCCTCGCCGTCATGGCGCTGCCGCTGACCTGTGGAATCGTCGAGCAGCGCAAGTCGGTTTGGCCGTGGGAATGGTGTGGCGAGGGCGCCAAACTGCCCGATCTTGAGGTGAATAACGGACAGCCGCACGATCCGGTATTCTGCGTGCGGGTCTGCGGCACGCCCAATTTCGATCTCCAGCATGAAATCTGCCAGCCTGACGAGAGTTTCGACCATTTTCCCGTGTCGGTCCGCCGCAATATCGGCGTGGTGCGGTTAAGCGGTGACGATCGCAACGATCGCGACCTACGCCTGCTGCAGGGATCGGCGCTCGATCGCTTGCTGAGCGATCGGACGCTGCGATCGCGTCTTGCCGACAAGTTGGGCGAGACCGACGTCGATGGCGAGCTCAAAGACGAAGCGAAAACGGCGCTGGCCGCCCTCAATAGGAGGTTTGTCGTCCGGTTACTCCCGAGCCAACTCGGTCTTGGCCTAGTCGGTGGTCAGGGGTTTTCGTTGAACGCCCTGATCGGGCTCATGGCGACCAAAGACGGGACGAAACTGCCACTATCCAGCTGGGGCGCGGGGACACGCCGACTGGCGGCGTTTGAGGTCGCGGCCCTTCACCAAGTCGACCATCCGATCATCGTCGTCGACGAGATCGAACGCGGGCTCGAATCTTATCGGCAGCGCATCCTGATGGAAGAGCTGATCGCGAACCCATCCCAGGTGTTCGTGACCACCCATAGCGCACCCGCGGTCAACGCCGCGGTGGGTGCCGCGCTCTGGTATGTCGATACGGGCGGCAAAGTCGGCAGCTTGCCCGCGTCAGTCGCCGCGCAGCAGAAGCGCGACCCCGAAACCTTCCTCGCGCGACTTGCGGTGATAGCCGAGGGCGCGACCGAGGTCGGGTTCGTGACAACCCTGCTGACGCGGTCGATCGGCGAGGATATCCGGCGGTACGGCATCCGCGTGAGTGACGGCGGGAGCAATTCGGAGGCGCTGACGGTCTTGCGCGGTCTAGCGGCGAGCGGGCTGGCGGTGGCCGGGTTTGCCGACAATGAAGGAACTCAGGAGGGTTTATGGCAACAGGTCAAGGAGAAGCTGGGCGATTTCCTGATGCGCTGGCCCAATGGCTGTCTCGAAACCAACATCGTCCCGCACCTCTGCGACGACCAGATCGAAGCCTTCATCACCGACGCCGAGGGAGACGCCGGCGAGCGACTTAGGACGCTCGCGGATCGGCTCGGCATCCAGGACAAATCGCTCGCGGCCATCCTCGCCGCGACCGGCGATATCCGCCAGCTGATCGTCGGAGCGGCCTGCGGCAGCCCGCCTGCCGATGCCGGCTCCCCAAACCACCAGAAGAAGGAATGGAAGAAGCACGGCCAGCGCTGGTTCAAATCGACCGCCGGTGGCGCTGAGCTTGGGGAAAAGGTGTTTGCGCTCGGGCTCTGGCCGAACCTGTCGCCGCAGTTGCTCCCGTTCGTCAATGCCGTACGAACTGCGGTTGGTCTCGCCGCGGCGCAGACGGTCGACTGATGAGTGACGCCACGGTCGCGGAAGCCCTGCGGTCGGCCGCGCCGCTGGTCGTGGTCGAAGCGCCCGGTGGATGCGGCAAGACCTATCAGGGCGCGAGCTACGCCCGTGACGTGGCACCTGGCTTGGGGGAGGGGCGGCTCCTCATCGTCACGCATACCAATGCGGCGTGTGACGTCTTTGCCGACCGGACGCACGGACTCAGCCGGGTCGAGATACGTACGATCGACGGGCTGATCATCGAGATCGCCAGCGCCTATCACCAGGCGCTCGGCCTGCCCGCCGATGTCGGGGCCTGGGCGCGCCGCGATCCGAACGGCTATGCCGTCCTCGCCGATCGCACGGCGCTGCTACTGACTCGATATCCGATGATCGCGTCGTGCGTGGCGCGTCGCTACCCCATCATCATCTGCGACGAGCATCAGGATGCCTGCGCCGACCGGCATGCGGTCGTGATAAGTCTGCACAGTGCAGGGTCGATGCTCCGGGTATTCGCCGATCCTATGCAGATGATCTTCACCGGCACTGCGGCTGAGACGGCTGCAGCCGAGCAACGCTGGGCGGATCTGAAGAACGCGGCCGATCGCTTCGAGGAGCTCGATACCCCGCACCGTTGGGCGAATGCGCAACCGGCGCTTGGGGCCTGGATCCTGGAGGCGCGGGCGGCACTTCGTAACGGGAACCAGATCGATCTGACCGGCGCCTTGCCGGCCGGCTTGACCGTGCACTACGCCGACAATGTCGCCCAGCAAAATATGGGGTTCAGAGTGGCGGGCAGTCTGAGCCAGCCGATCTACGCACGCGCGAACTTCCAATCCATGCTCGTCCTTACCGGACACAATGATCGTGTCACGGCGCTGCGGGCCTTCTTCAACCGTCGCATGCCGATATGGGAGGGGCATGTTCGCGACGGTCTGACCAGCCTGGTCGCCGATACCCGTAACCAGCAGGGAAATGCCGCCGGGCTGGCACAGAGCACCGTTACGTTCATCGGCAGCGTAGCGACGGGCTTCTCACCAACCGCGTTCGGCAACCGGTTCGTGGCAGAGGCGGAACAGGGATGTGCCAAACCCTGTAACGGGAAACCGCAGCATTTGCAGGCAATGGCGCGGCATATCGTCGAGAGGCCGGATCACCGCGGGGTCGCGCGTGCGCTCGACCATCTACGCGGGCTCGTCGCCAACGAACCGGCCTTCTCCAATGTGAGGTTTGATCACGGTCGCGAGTTCGCCGAAGCGATCCAGCTTGGACAATACGACGATCCCGATGACGGTTTTGCCGAGATCGCCCGCCGCCGGACGCATGCGCGACCAAAGATCCCGGCGAAGGCGATCAGCACGATCCACAAGGCAAAGGGCCTGGAGTTCGACAACGTGATGTTATTGCCCTGCGACCGGGCAAATTTCGGGGACACTAAGGCGGCCCGTGCGAAGCTTTACGTTGCGCTCAGCCGCGCGACGACATCACTCCTGCTGATCGTATCGAAGGCCAAGCCGAGCCCAATGTTCAAAACTTAGGTGGCTTACGCGTCCGCTTGGCGATCCTCGATTTCCAAAAGCTGACTAGCCGCGATCGGCCAATCAGGCCTTTCAACCTCTGGTTGGGTGCATAACACCCTCAAGGCATCTAACATCGATCGGGTTCACAATATTCCTTAGACTAAAGCCGGGTCGCGAGCGCCGTTTTCGACCAAGCATCGGCGCACTTCGGGAACCAAATCACGTGAATGTTGTGGCAAGGCTAATGGCAACGATCTTCGTTGGCCATAATCCTTTGGTGTGTCTGCTTTATAATACTGAAGCGCTCCGCCCGAAGGGCCTTCGCGGGGAACCCGGCTGCACGGAGCCGGAGCGCTTGGCGGAGGGGCGGAAGGCCCTTGCAGCGTGCCGAGGGGCTGGCCCCTAAGCTTGGCGGCGCCAAACCATGCCGCGTCGGCGGCAAACAGGCTCGTGCCAGCGATCGAAAAAGCCCGTTCGAAGCCTGGTTTGTTGATCTTGATGCGACGGCCATGGCCAAGGTGACGGTCGCCCTGGCCCAACTCGAGCATGGCAACACCTCAAGCCTTAAGCCTCAAGGGGGTAGGGAAGGGGTGCTGGAGTGCCGGATCGATTTCGGCCCCGGCTACCGCGTCTATCTCGGCCGGGACGGCGAGACGCTGGTGATCCTGCTGACCGGTGGCACAAAGAAGCGCCAGCAGCGGGATATCGACGCGGCGCAGGCGATGTGGACGGAATACCGGCGGCGGAAGCCGACCAAACGCGGGGGCGAATGAGATGGTACTGACATGGGACTTCAACGAGCTGGTGCAACGGCAGGTCGCGGCCGATCCGGCCTACGGCGAGGCGCTGCTGCGTGAAAGCATCGACACCATGCTGTCCGACGACTTGGACACCGGAAAGGCGATCCTGCGCGACTATATCAACGCGACCGTCGGCTTCGAGGCGCTAGGCGCCGAGACCGGAACGCAGCCGAAGAGCCTGATCCGCATGCTCGGCCCGCACGGCAATTTGCAGGCGCGTAACCTCTTCAACGTGCTAGGACACAAGCAGAAGCGCGCGGGCTTTGCCCTGCATGTGGCCGCAGGGTCGCGTGGTTGACGTCACGTATCAAACCAACCCAAATGACATCCCGGATTAGCCGCTGAAAGCAGACGGCCATTGTCGAGCGGCATGCAGGATCGCCAGCACGTCCACATGACCTCCACCCGCGCGGTAGGCGACGATAAAGGGGCTTCGGGTAATCACCAGCTCGCGTGTGCCTGCAACCCGTCCCGGCCTTCCACGGTCTGGAAATTGACTAAGGCCAGAGATGGCGTGCTGGATGCGTTGACCCATCGCCATGGCAGATGCCGGACGCTCCTGCGCAATAAACTCGCGGGCGTCGTCCAGGTCGGCCAGCGCTTGCCTCGTGTAGCGGACGATCACTGCCAGCGCGCGAAGGCGGCGTTGACCTCATCCTCGCTGGCGAACTCGCCAGCCTCAGCCTGGCGTAGCCCTTCCTCAATACGGGCAATCTGCCAGCGATGGACGGCGAGATAGGCGTCGATGGCCTCGTTCACCAAGAAAGAGCGATCGCGGGAGGTGGCCCGTGCCAGCTCGTCCAGCTCGGCGCGCTTGGCGGCTTCAAGCCGAACAGTGATCGCCCCTCTGGGCGCGCCGGTGTGCATTATCATTGCTCCTGTCTTACATTGTATTCTATCGTATGACGCTGTAAGAAGAAAGCCTAGATGCGCCCGGAGGCCGGCGCCGATAGGAAGCGCTACGACAAATGAAGTTTTTCATCAGCTCTCTCATCGCGAACATGGCAGAGATCCGGAAAGCGGCGCGGAGCGCCGTCGCCGCGTGAGGCTGGCATCTACGCCTTCTTGCTGAACGGCAGGATCGTCTACGTTGGAAAGACGGGCGACCTTCGCCGCCGCTTCGAAAATTACCGGCGCGGCGACAAGAACCGATACCGCGTGAAGCAGCTGATTCAGGCGGCCTTGGCGGACGGCATGACAGCTTCTGTCCTGCTTGCCACGCCCGGCGCAAGTGAGTGGAACGGCCTGCCGGTCGATCTGGTGGATGGGCTGGAAGCCGGGCTGATCCGGGCCGTCCGCCCTGAATGGAACCGGGTCGGGCTCGCATGACCGAGCTGATCCTTCCCAGTCGTGCTGATGCTGCGAGCTTCCTTCCGAAAGGGGCAGTCGTGCCGATGATCATCGCCGCACATGGCGAACAAGCTGCCTGGCACTATCTCAACTTTTTTGCCGCCCACATCCGCAATTCAAACACCCGCGCTGCCTATGCTCGCGCCGCGTCGTCCTTTTTCGCTTGGTGCGAAGGACTCGGCCTAGCACTTCCTGGGATTCAGCCGGTGCATGTCGCGGCCTGGGTCGAGACACTAAGCCGGGAAGGGCGCTCCGCCCCAACCGTCAAGCAGCAGCTCGCAGCCGTGCGAATGCTGTTCGATTGGTTGGTAGTCGGCCAAGTGGTGCCGCACAATCCTGCGGCCGCCGTGCGCGGGCCGAAGCACAGCATGGCGACTGGCAAGACGCACATGCCGAGCCGCGAGGAAGCCAAGGCATTGATCGCCGCCATCGAGACGGGCAGCCTTATCGGCCTGCGGGATCGCGCCCTAATCGGGATGCTGCTCTACACCTTCGCCCGCATCGGAGCCGTCACCACCATGCGGGGCGGCGATTATTACCAAGTCGGAAAACGCGGATGGGTGCGGCTGCACGAAAAAGGCGGCAAGGAGCACACGATGCCGGTGCATCACACTCTGGAGGAATGGCTCGATACCTACCAAAAGGCGGCCGGCATTGCGGAAGATCGTAAGGGCTTCCTGTTCCGCACCGGCGAGGGTCGCACCGGCCGGCTGACTGACAAGCCGCTGGCCCAGGCCGACGCCTACCGGATGATCCAGCGCCGCGCCGTTGCGGTGGGCGTGGAAACTCGCCTCGGCTGCCATTCCTGGCGGGCGAGGGGCATCACGGCTTACCTCGAAAATGGCGGCCTGCTCGAACACGCGCAGAAGATGGCTGCGCATAGCTCGGCCCGTACAACCACGCTCTATGACCGACGGGGCGAGGACATTTCTCTCGATGAAGTTGAGCGGATAGCGTTGTGAGTTACCGTCGGAACACCGTAGCGGACGAAGGGCGAATTGAGCGGGATTTGGCGTCGAGCGGTTGGTGCTGGCTTGAACCAGATGAAGCTGTATTTGCCAGGGACATATTGGCATGTCTAGGGCCGTTGCTCCCGACGCAGTCCGGCACGGATCATCATGATCTTGTGCCTTACACAAGGAAAAACGCTCCAACTTTATCGATGTCAGCCCAGACGGGGCTCGATGCACAGCCACGGCATACTGATGCCGCCTTTCTACCAAGGCCTCCGAGATATATTGCCTTGCAATGCCTAAAGGTGGGAGAGGGCTTCTGTCCGACCATTCTATGGCCTATACAGATCAGAAGATTGTCGAGGAAAAGGCCACCAATACTCTTTAATTCGAGGTGGGTCAGCACAGCAGCCGGGCATTCGCCAATGTATTGCTATGTCGCTGAAGATGGCGAGGACGGTCTACGCATTCGGTTTGATCCACTTAGTATGCGCCTACTGCCGAGTTCCTATTGGGAACTGCACGACGTAGAGATTATGTTGGACGAGTATACAAATCGAGTAGAGTGTATTTGGAAAGAAGGCGCTCTGCTTATCATCAATAATTGGACTTGCCTGCACGCACGGGGGGAAGGCGCAGTTGCATCGCCATCACGCGTGCTTCGTCGCTGGGCCGTAGGAGTTATTTGATGGATTGGGCTTTCGAAGCGCTATACAACAAGGCAAAGCTCTACGCCCGAAGGGCTCACGATGAGCCAATGAATTCTGCATTGATGGGCTTTTGGATGAGCCTGTCATTGGAGATTTTGGCGCGGGCGGCACTTGCCCATGTTCACCCGGCCTTGTTGGCCGATCCTCGTGAGCCAGATAATACCCACTATGCCTTCGGCATCATTCCGAAAGGTGTTCCAAAGTCAATTCAGGCCAAGGCCGTCTTTGCACGCTGCTCGGTGTTCATAAAAGACTTCACCGACAAGATGTCCGCTCACTGCCTTATCATGGCAGATCGCCGGAATTCAGAGCTACATTCCGGAGCGGCAGCCTTTGAAAATATTGATAACTCAAGCTGGCTGCCTGCGACTTATGAAGTAGTTGAGGTGCTGCTTCGGCACGTCAGCCGGAATTTCAAGGATTTTTTGACAGCAGATCACGCTAAGTTTGTTGAAAACATTCTTAAGGACCGTCGAGATAATCTTAAGCGGGAGGTTCAAGAAAAAGTAGCTAAGGCAAAGAAATTCTACCTGAATGCCCCAGACGATTGGAAAACGGAAAAAGCCGAAGCGTTCGCAGCTAAGCTCGATCTGTATGTGAAGTCGAGCAAGCTTCGTCGCAAATGGCAGTGTCCGTCTTGTGATATGACCGCGGCAATGGCAGGCGAGGCTATAGGCCGCAGCCCCGCGCGAATTGATCCCGATGAAGTAACGATTACACGGGAAGTGAGAGTTCTTCCCAATTCGTTCCAATGCCCTTATTGCAGACTTTCTCTTAATGGGTTTCAGGAGATGAAAGAGGCCGGATTAGGAGCTGTGTATACGGTCGAGGAAGAGGAAGACCCAATAGAGTTTTTTGGGATTGTTCCGGAAGAGCACGTGGACGTGGACAAAATCGTCGAGAATTATTACAGAGACGAGTATGATAATGAGTAATGCTGGATAGCCAAGGAGGTGCTGGGGTTGATTAAATCTTACGGGCTTCATTGGCACAACGACAGAGTGTTTTGGGGAAAACCACGCGTTGCCGGAACGCTCTTGGGGGCGGCAAGCAAAGGCAGAGCGGCAAGGAAGATAGATTTCCGGGACCAGCGAGGAATATACGCCCTATATGCGAACTACGAGCTGGTATATGTTGGCCAGACTGGGAGCGGTGACGACCGGCTTTTCAAGCGACTCAGAACTCACAATCGCGATCATTTATCAGAGCGTTGGAATAGATTTTCATGGTTTGGAACGCAGTGGGTAACGAAGCAAGGTGTTCTGTCGGCTGATACAAGCAGCCTTAAAGCTGATGTGGCCCAAGTGCTAAATATTTTAGAAGCGATTTCTACTGCAATTTCTGAACCGCGCTTAAACCTACAGCGCGGTAAGTGGAGCATGGCTAAGCAGTATTACCAATGTCGGCTCGAGGAAGATGAAGAGGACGAAGAGGACAAATAGCCCTCGCACGAGCGATAAACTGGATTATTACGTGCCGCCTCTCTCCGAGACGTAGAAAACAGTGACCCTGCGACAAGCCGCTTCAGCCGGTCGCAGCGTGGCGGATCCAGGCGAACAGTCACAGGAATAGTGCCGCCTCGGCGGGGTAGTGCAGCCCTGCCGGAAGCCTGGGAGCAGGCAGTCGAGCGATAAGGACTTCCGGTGAGCGGCATCGCGGATCCTCTGACAAGCAGACCCAGGTTTAAGTTTATTGCTTCTCGACACTGTGGGTCAGCGTGCAGAGGCAGAAAGCTTTCATCAAGCACCCTGCATTGTATCGCACTTCCTCCACATACCGCCGCGGACGCGGCGGTGCGGGGGCCGAGAGGCGTTGCCTCTTCTCTCCCCCCAAGCGGCTTCCACCCAGCTTCCTGCGCCGGCGCTGCGCTCTGGCTGCGTGCAGCCGGGCCCCTGCGAAGCCGCTTGTCCCCGTCCATCTCCACCGCTCGCGCGGCCCCGGGAAGCAGCGCGCCAGAAGGCGCTGCTTCGCAGCCAGGGGAAGACAGATGGACCAGACGATCACCGAGCGGGCCGACATCTACAAGCGGGTCACGGACAGCATCGTGGCATCAATCGAGGCCGGGGCCGGCGCGTGGCGGATGCCGTGGCACAGTGGTGCCGATGGGCTGGCACCGCGGCTACCGGTCAGCCTGGCGACAGGACGAACCTACCGAGGCGTCAACACCGTGGTGCTGTGGGCGTCGGGGCAGGCCAGATCGTATGGCAGTGCGGTGTGGGGGACATATCGGCAGTGGCAGGAGCGCGGCGCCCAGGTGCGCAAGGGCGAGCAGGCCAGTCCCGTGGTGTTCTGGAAGGCGATGGACCGTTCCGGAGCAGAGGCCGGCTCCGAGAAGCAGGAGGATGCTACCGGCAGCCGCCGGTTCGTCGCGCGAGGCTACAGCGTGTTCAACGCGGACCAGGTTGACGGCTTCGAGCCGGGAGCGCCGGTGCTGCTGCCCGAAACGCAGCGGATCGAGCGGGCCGAGCTGTTCTTCGACGGGGTTGGTGTGGTTGTCCGGCATGGCGGCAACCGGGCGTTCTACCGCCCGGTGCAGGACTGCATCCAGATGCCGCCGTTCGCGGCATTCGCGGACGCGCTGTCGTACTACGCGGTGCTGGCGCATGAGGTGACGCACTGGACGGCGCATGCGAGCCGGTGTGCGCGGGATCTTGGCAGCCGGTTTGGTGACGAGAGCTATGCCGCGGAGGAGCTGGTGGCCGAGCTTGGTGCGGCCTTCCTGTGTGCCGACCTCGGTCTGGCCGTCACGCCGCGGCCGGATCATGCGGCCTACGTGCAGAGCTGGCTGAAGGTGCTGCGCGGCGATAGCCGGGCAATCTTCACGGCCGCCGCCAAGGCGCAGGCTGCGGCGGACTACATCCACGGGCGGATCACACTCCGGCATCAAACAGAAACGGGTGAGGCCGTCGCGTAGGCTGCTTGACGCTTACGGCTTTCGAGCCATCGGGAGCCGCCAGATCTGCAATCAGTTCAGGCCGCAGCACGTCCTGGATGTCCAGCCCGAGCTGCAGCTCATCCAGCAGGAGACGCAGAGACTGCACGCCTCCCAGCCGTAGCCTGTTGCGCTGACACCTACTCCTCACGATGCAGCAGGTCGTTGCCGGTGACAGGCCGCAGGTTCAACTCGGACGGTGCTTTGAGGAGCAGCTCGGAAGTGATGGCCACACCTTGCGGGGCGGTGCAGGCGATCCAGACGCGCAGGCGGTAGAGGCCGGGCTGCAGCTCGGCGCCCAGGACGAGGGTGGCGTTGGCGTCGTTGCCAGCAGGATGGCTGATGAGGGTGGAGCGCTGGTCGAGGCTGCGGCCTTCCAGCCGGGCCTGCAGGAAGCAGCTCGGCGCGAAGTAGAACCCGGTCTTGAAATGGACCTCGAGGTCGGTGCCGATCTGGTAGCGCCCGGCTTCCCTGGCACGAAGCCAGCCCTGGATCTCCGCGCCAACCGGACCCGCGTAGCGCACGCCGCGGGTGCGGATGTCGGTAAGAGCGATCGGGCCGCCGGCATAGACGAAGCCGCCGACGTCATCGGCCGGCACCTCGGCCAGGCTGTTCGCATCTTTCGGCGCGGGACGGGCGACGACCAGGGCGCCGGGCTTGTAGGCGGCCGGGGGCGGTGCAGGCGGCTCGCCAGAAACAGGTGAGGCGCTCGAGGCGCCAGACGACACAGGGTGGCTCTGGACTCCCCCAGGGGGCGGTCGCTGGAGTTGATCAAGCCGTCGCAGGATCGCGTCGAGCTTGCTCTCGATCCGGTCGAGCTGGCTTTGGCTGGCCGGGGTCGGGGTAGCCGCTATCGTCTGCGCCCTGGAAGCCAGGGGCAAAGCAAGCAGGGCGGCTGACAGGAAGAGGACGCAGCGTGTCATCGGTGTCCCGGCGTGACGGTGCCAAAGCGGTCGTTGTCCAGCGTCGGCGCAACGGTGACGTCCCCCAGCGGATGGCCGGGCGCGATCTTCGGCACCGGATCGCTGGGGCCCTGCGCCGGAAGCGCAGCGCTTCCTCCGGCCGGACCCAACAGGGCCGGTGTTGCTGGAGAAACGTCCAGAGGTGGCAGCGTCCGATCCTGATGCGAGGCGCCGGGCCGCAGCAGGAAAACCGCCAGGGTGACGCCCATGCCGATGACGGCGCTGCGGAACAGCCTGTCCTGCCGCCAGGCCAGCGGTGCAGCCTGCGCCAGACGAGTGAGCAGGGCTTGCGCCTCGGCGAGCCGGATCATGCCGTCGTCGCCATGGCAGCGGCGGCATCGATGTCGGCTGCCGTGATCGTCACCAGATCCTCGGCGGTGCGGTCCGGCAGCCGCATCACCCGGCCGGCCTGCGCCTCGCGGGTGCGCTCCCACAGCGTGCGCATGGCGCGCCCGTTGCCGAAGGTCTCGGCGCGGGCGCGCAGCAGGGTGTCGCAGCCCTCCAGCAGCGCATCATCCGCCCCCGGCGTCAGCTGGAACCCGGAAGCAGCGACCAGCCGGCGATAGATCGAGGCCAGTTCGGGGGCGGTGTAGTCGGCGAAGTCGATGGTGCGGGTAAAGCGCGAGCGCAGGCCGGGATTGCTGTCCAGGAAGCGGCGCATCTCGCCGGTGTAGCCGGCGACCACGACGCAGAGCCGGCCGCGATGGTCCTCCATCAGCTTGAGCAGGGTGTCGATCGCCTCGCGGCCAAAGTCCGGGCCGCTGCCGCCGGTGCGTGCCAGGCTGTAGGCCTCGTCGATGAACAGCACGCCGTCGAGGGCCGCCTGCACGGTCTCGCGCATCAGGATCGCGGTGTGGCCGACATAGCCTGCGACCAGGACCGAGCGATCGGCTTCGACCAGGTGGCCGCGCCTGAGATAGCCGAGCCCGTGCAGGATCTCGCCCATCAGCCGGGCGACGGTGGTCTTGCCGGTGCCGGGATTGCCCAGGAACACGCAGTGCAGCGTTGGCGGCTCGCCCTTGTGGCCAAGCCGGGCGCGCTCGCGTTCGGCGGCGAGCACGTCGATCAGCTTGCGCACCTCGGTCTTGACGGAGGCGAGGCCGACCATGCCGTCCAGTTCCGCCAGGGCGCGATCCAGGGCGCGCGAATTGCGCGAGACTGGAACGCCAGCCGGATCAGGCGAGGTCTGATTCTGACGCTGTCGCGGCGCCGGTGGCCGGCTGGCGTTCGGCTGCTGCTCCAGTCTGCCAGAAGCTGTCAGCCAGAGGCGCCAGCCGGCGACGGCGGTGCAGAGCAGGAACAGGATGCCGGCATACTGGTTGAGCAGCGCCAGGACGAACCAGGCGCCCAGCAGCCCGCCCAGGATGCGCCAGAGCGGCCATCGCATCGTCAATCGGCTGCATCCTGGTCATCGCGGTGGAAGCGGTTGGCGCCGACGAGGGGCAGCCAGTCCGTCCGGCGGAACCAGATGGCGCGGCCGCAGCGCAGCGGCTTGCTGCCGCGCACCAGCACGAAGGCCTCGTCGCCGCGGGTATCCTGGATCAGCTCGTCGGGCTTGATCAGCGCGCGCTTGAGCTCGGAGCGGTTCTCCGAGCGTCCGGAGCTGCTCGATGCGATGCCGGAGCGGGCCTGGCTGCCCTGGTTGTCGCCGGTGCTGGTGGCGACGACGCCATACTCGCCGCACATCGCCGACAGCTCGCGCGCGGTGTCCGGATCCTGCACGGCGGCGAACAGCCGCCAGGAGGTGCTGTCATACCAGGCCTGCTTGCCCTCGCGGCCCCATTGCGCGACCAGCTGGCCGAGCGACTGGTAGAGCAGCAGCAGGGTGATGCCGTATTTGCGTCCGGCATCGCGGGCCTGCTCGATCAGCTGCATGTAGCCGAGCCGCGCCACCTCATCGAGCAGGAACAGGATCCGCCCGCGGACGCGTCCGTCGGCCTGGTAGGCGGCGTTGAGCAGGGCACCGACCAGCACGCGGCCGACGGCCGGGGTGGTCTGCAGCACGCTGAGCGGGATCTGCAGGAAGACGGTGGTGCGGCCGCGCGCGAGGTCGCCGGTGCGCAGGGCGGGCCCCGCGCCCTCGGCGCCGCCGGAGACCAGATCGGCATAGGCGCTGGTGGACAGCCAGCGCGCGTCGCGGTTGGCGTTGGCGTAGATGCCGGAGAAGGTCTCGGGCACGGCGCCCTTGAGGGTGCCGGCAAGATCGCGCGCCATCGCGGAGGCGGAGTTCTGGTGGATGCTGCCCAGCAGCGTGCGCATCTGGTCCTCCGGCGTGACCAGGCGGCGCTGCAGGGCGCGCAGCGTCTTGCGCTCCATCGGCAGGTCCGGGTCCCAGAGCAGGTCGGCGAGCAGACAGGCGACCAGATCCTGGCCGCTGCCCTTGAAGAACTCGCCGCTGCCGGAGGTGCCGGGCCGGATCTCGCCGGTGATCCAGCCGACGACGGCGGCGACGTGGCTCTCGGCCAGCGGGGAGGTAACGTCGATCCAGTCCAGCACGTTGAGGCCGGTGGTGCGGGCGGTGGCCGGATCCAGGGTGACGACGGTGTGCCCCATGGCCCGGTGGCGGTGCTCCGCCACCATCGGACCGATCTCCTGCGAGGGGTCGAGCACGACGGCGGAGCTGGTCCAGGTCAGCAGGGTGGGGATGCCGACCGAGGTGGTCTTGTACCCGCCGGAGCCGGCCAGCACGAGGGCGTGGGTGGGACCGGTGCGGCACGGGTCGACCAGCAGCGGCGCGGTGCCGCCGCGGCCCCAGCTGCCACGGTTGGCCGGATCGAAGGCGATACGGGCGACGCGGTCCTCGTCGACCCGGTAGGCCTCGCCGACGACGATGCCGCCATAGGTGGGATCCGGACCAGGGAACAGGCGCTGCGCGTCGCGCATGGACAGCCAGGCGGCGTGGCCGAAATTGTCGGAGCGCGCGCGCAGCAGCAGCGGTGCACCGCGACGGCCGACCGGGAACGGCCGGGTCAGGCCGCGCAGGCCCAGCACCACCATGCCGGTGCCGAACAGGGCCGCTGCCAGAAAGGAGGCGTTGGTGTCACGCAGCACGTCGTTGAAGGCGTAGCCCTGGCCGAGCAGGCTGGTCAGGCGCAGCGCCTCCGGCCGGACGGTGAGCACCGTGGCGATGGCCATGCCGGCGATGCCGCCGATCCCCATCAGGCGGCCGAGCAGCCGGGTGCGGTAGACGATGATGCCGGCGAGCATCAGCACAGCGGGGCCGCATAGCGAGGCGACGGGCCAGGCGCGCCAGAGCAGGTACTGGTTCCAGCTCATCTGCTGCGAGGTCAGGCCGCCGAGATGGGCGAAGCCGAGCAGGATGCTGTTGCGGTAGACGGCGTCGGTGATGTCCCAGACCCACCAGAACAGCCAGAGTGGCCAGAGCTGCAGGGCGATCCGCAGCCCGACCCGGACCAGGTCGTAGCCGGCGCGGTCGATCACTCGGCGGCTGCAGCGTTGGATGCGCCCGCAAGCCCGGTTGTGGCGCCGACGCGGCGGGCGCTGCCGCCGTGCGCCTTGGCAAGGGTGCTGGCATCGTCGAAGCGGGCGAGGCCCTCCCAGTGCCGCATCACCTTGCTGTAGCGAAAGCCGGCGCGGCGCAGCGTGGTGGTGGCGTCCTTGCTCAGCGGCCCGGTGAAGCTGAGCAGCACCGGCTCCTTGCCCTCGTCGCGGGCGCGGGCCTCGCGGTCGAAGGCGCGACCGCCGAGGGCGGCCCAGGTCTCGACCTGCGCTTTGTCGCTGGCGCCATCGCGCAGGGAGAGCAGGGCGCCGTAGAGGGCGTTGCTATCGAGCGCGAGCAGGCCGGTCTTTTCGACCAGCGCACCGGCCTCAACGAGGCGGCGGGTGCGCTGCTTGCGCTCGTCGAGCTTCAGCCTGGCCTCGGCCTCGGCGAGCCGGGCGCGGGACTGCTCATGCGCGCGCAGGCGCTCGGCAAGGGTGCGGGCCATGGCGTGATCTCCTCCGGTGTCCTGTCGCGATACCGGTCGTCAGCCGCCCGCTATGCGGCGACTGAATCATCTCCGGAGATCAGACGACAGCTGCGGAGGAAGCTTTTGCGTGGAATTGACAGTGCTGTTGCACACTGAAACGAAGGCGCCGCTACTGCGCGAGCCGACCAACCCACGCGGCCAACGCATCCAGAAGGACGGTCATCGCCTGCATGTCGGTTGTTCCGGATCGCGCCGGGACATGGAAACTATGGTCGGCATGCTCGATGACGATCAGGGTCGCCCGCTTGCCCAGACCATGCGTGACCTGGGTCAGAAGCGGCGGGCTGGCCAATTTGTCCCGGCCACCCTGCAGGAACAGCATGGGAATTGCGACGTGGCTCAAATGGTCCGCGCGGGTCGATGCGGGCTTTCCTTGGGGATGAAGCGGGAACCCAAGGAAGATCAGGCCACGGATTCCGGGTAACGGGGTCGCTGCCTGCGCCTGTGAGGTCATGCGGCCGCCGAACGACTTGCCGCCGGCAAACAAGGGAATGCCGGGCATCAGCCCTGCCGCGCCTTCTACGGCAGCCTGGACAGCTCCCTGGGCCACCGCGGGACGGTCTGGCCGCTTTGTGCCAGCCTCCATGTACGGGAACTGGTAACGCAGCGTGGCAACGTGACGGTCGGCGAGACCGTCGGCGACCGAGTTCATGAACGGGTGCTGCATGCCAGCGCCCGCGCCATGTGCCAGCACGTAGCAGGCGATGGGTTGCGCTGGCTTGTGCAGAAGCCCGGACACGCTTTGCTGGTCATCAAGCGCGATACGGGTCGACTGAACTGACACGGAGTTGGGATTACTCTTTGTCCTCGCCGGAATGCGCTTCTGGGCTTTCGAGCTCACTCTCGGCTTCCGCTTCCATCGGCTCTGGAGTGCGAGAGCTGCCGGACTTTCTACCGCGTGCCGCCCGCTTCGACTTCGGCTCAGCCGCGACTTCCTGATTCCGGGTTGCCTGTGTGCGAGCCGGTGCATCCTTGCGGATCGCTGCTCTCTCGAGGTTTGCGACCTGTGCTTCCAACGTCTCGATCCGAGCCGCTGCTTCCTTGGCGACACGTCCGGCTTCCCGGTTCTTGGTCCGGAGCGTTGCGTTGGCGCGCTCGAGTTTGTCCACCTGGGTACGCAGCTCATCCTTTGTGACCATGGGGGGACGTGAAACGGCTGCGTTACGCTTAGGCGCGGTGACCTTCTGCTTTGGTGGCGCGGTCTTTCTTGCGGACATCGTCTCGGGTTGAGCCGTCGCCTTGACCTTGTTCTTCGACCCGGGAGGGCGTCCTGGGGGACGCTTGGTTGTGACCATCTGAGTTGCGCGTGTCGCTTTGGCTGTGCGTGCCATTATTCTTAATCCTCGACGGTTGGGGAGGCCGGTTAGCCGGCGAGGGCGTCTTTGAGCTGCTTTGCTGGTGCAAAGCCGATCTTACGAGATGCGGCGATTTCGATGACCTCACCTGTAGCGGGATTTCGTCCCTGACGCGCCGGCATCTCCTTGACTTTGAACTTTCTGAATCCTGAGAGACTAACCTCTTCGCCCTTTGCAGCGGCGTCAGAAATTCCAGCGAGCACTGCTTCGACGACTGACTTCGCGAGCGGCTTATTTAAGCCTGTCTTGGTTGCCACATGGTCGATGAGGTCGGCTGTCTTCATGAGACTGTTCCTGCTCGGTATTGGGCGGAGGAAAAGCACACGTCTCAAGGCTTGTCACCTGTTCGGGCTGGATCATCGTCCGATCAGAGGCGGTTTGAAACGGCGAGACTCGAGGGGGTGGGAGTGGGCAACGAACGATTGACGGTTGGGGGGTCGACCTCATCCGTGTTGGTGCGCAGCGTCGCTGGTGCACCCGGTTTCTGTGACGACAAATTTTGACCAAGGGACGGGCGTGGTCGTGGTTGAGCAGCTTAACCACCGCGCAGCGGGTTCTGCTCCCGGAGTGAGCTGGAAGCGAATGAAGTGGGTCAGACGCAATATGCGTTGCTGCGCAACGCTGCTTGAAGGCAGCCAGAAACCTGCGCTAGCCTTCCAGCACGCCATGGCTATCGCCTTCGCCCGTGCCCGCTACCTGTCCCGCGCATCCGGCGGCAATGCCGTGCGCTCGGCAGCCTACAACGCCCGCGAGGCAATCACGGCTGAGCGGACCGGCGAGCTGTTCCACTTCCGCCATCGCGATGCCCCCGAGCACCACGAAGTGCTGCTGCCTGAGGGCACCGATGCCCGACTCGCTGACAACGCGACGCTGTGGAACGCTGCCGAGGCCGCCGAGCGTCGCAAGGACGCTCAAGTCGCCCGTGAGATCGTGCTGGCACTTCCTGCTGACCGGGTGCTCTCGACCGAGGACCGGATCGAGCTGGCCCGCTCATTCGCCCAGGAGCATTTTGTCTCGAAGGGGCTAGCGGTGCAGCTCGACGTGCACGCGCCGCATAAGGATCGCGGGGAAGGCGAGGGCGTCTGGACCGAGGGTACAGGTGGGGATCATACCAACTGGCATGCCCACCTGCTGATTACCACGCGGCGGATCGAGGGGGACCGGCTTGCCGCTAAGAAGGCGCGCGACCTGGACCCTGAGGTGCGCCGGGCCGGCACTCGTACCCTAGTGACGGATGCCGAGGCGTGGGGTGAGACGTGGCGGGCGCATCAGGATCGCTACTTCGCGGAGCACGGCATCGAGCTGCGGGTGGACGCGACGGCGGCGCACCCGGGCGAGCACATCGGCCCGGTGCGGATGCGCAAGGTGGACAGCCCGGCGGTCGAGCGTGCGGAGGCGCTGCGCACGGCGAACGAGGCGGCCGCGCGGGACCCAGAGCAGGTGCTGGCAGCGCTGACACGGAACAATGCCACCTTCACCGAGCGGGAGCTGGATCGCTACCTCGCCAAGCATCTCGGCGCCGGTCCGGACGGGACGCCTGACGCGGGGCAGGCCCAGGACATTGCCGCTGCCAAGGTGGCGGTGCTGGGGCACAAGGATGTGCTGGTGCTGCACGACCGCGAGACCGGCGAGGCGGCCGGGCGGTTCAGCACCCGCACAGTGCGCGAGCAGGAGCGCGTGGCACTAGCCGATGGGGCGGCCGTGGCCGGGGCACGGCACCACCAGGGCGTGAAAGCCCGACACCAGGATACGGCGCTGCGATCGCGCACGCTACGGGAGGATCAGCGCGCCGCGTTCGAGCACGCGGTCGAGGGTGGCGGGCTGAAGCTGATCGAGGGCCGGGCCGGCACGGGCAAGAGCTACACGCTGGCAGCGGTGCGCGGGGCGCACGAGGCGGCCGGCTACCGTGTCGTGGGATTGGCTCCGACTAACGCGGTGGCGCAGGATCTGAAAGAGGACGGCTTCACCGAGGCGGGCACGGTCCACGCGGCGCTGTTCGGAATCAAGAACGGGCGCACGAGCTGGGACCGGCGCACTGTAGTGGTCGTCGACGAGGCGGCGATGCTGGACAGCCGGGTGAGCGGCGAGGTGCTGGCAGAGGCCAAGCGTGCCGGCGCCAAGGTGATCCTGTCCGGCGACGACCGGCAATTGGCCAGCATCGAGCGCGGCGGGTTGTTCACCGAGCTGCGCAAGCAGCACGGCGCGGCCGAGATCACCGAGGTGACGCGGCAGAAGGTGGACTGGCAGCGCGAGGCGGCGCGCGACCTGGCAGAGGGCCGGTTCGACAGCGCGGTGGCTGCGTATGACAGGCACGGGGCGATCACCTGGACCGGAAACGGGGAGGCGGCGCGCGCGGCGCTGGTCGAGCGCTGGAAGGCGGACACGCTGGCCGATCCGCAAGCGAGCCGGTTCGTGTTCGCCTACACCAACGCCGACGTGTCGCGGATCAACGCCGACCTGCGCCAGGTGCGGCGCGAGCGCGGCGAGCTGGGCAGCCCGGACGTGCGGCTCGAGACGAAGCATGGCGCGGCAGACTTCGCGGTCGGGGACCGGGTGCAGTTCACCGACACCGACAAGAAGCGGCACATCTACAACGGCAACGCCGGGGTGATCACCGGCATTGACGCGCGCACCGGGCAGGTCACGGCACGGCTGGACGCCGCGGCCGGTGCGGCGGGCCGGGAGGTCACGTGGGCGGCGGCGGAGTTCGAGGGGTTCCGGCACGGCTATGCGGGGACGATCTACAAGGGCCAGGGCAAGACACTGGACCACACGTATCTGCTGCACACGCACCACTGGCGGGCAGCGGCGAGCTACGTGGCGCTGACCCGGCAGCGCGAGAGCGCGCAGGTGTTCGTGGCCGAGGACACGGCGCGGGATGCCCACCAGCTCGCGCGGCAGATGGGGCGCGGCGAGGTGCGGGCCGCGTCCGTCGCATGGGCGACAGTGGACGAGTTGAGGCCGGAGCTACGACCGCGCGACGAGGAGAAGCAGAAGGCGGCGGAGCCTGTGCGCCGGGATCAGGCGCCTAACGCACCGCTCAGCGAGCGCGAGCAGGTCCGCGCGTTCTGGGACCGGACGGCAGCAGCCGGTGTTGCCGCCAGGACAGGGACGCCTGCTCGTGTGCAGGCACAGGCGGGGCAGGACACGCCGGGTGCAGGCGAGGGATGGCTCATCCCGCCGCGCGTGTCCCCGGACGGCAGGGACAGCCTCGGGCGCGGCACCAGTGCCGGCGAGATCGCGGCCGTGGTGGCGGCCGACAAGGCGGTGCAGCGCGAGCGCGAGGCGCGCTGGAGCTACCTGCAAGGTGCCTACCGTGATCCGCATGCAGCCCGGGCAGCGCTGGACGAGCTGGTCAAGAGCCAAGGGTGGACAAGTGCCGCCGCCCGGACTGCGGCCGACCCTTTCCAGCTTGGGGAGCTGCGCGGCAAGGAGGGGTTCTTTGCTGGGATGAAGGCCCGTGCGGAACGCGAGGCGGCGCAGCGCGCGGCTGGCGCGATCGGGCCGAGCCTGGAGCGGATCGGCGAGGACGAGGCCAGAGCGGAGCGGACCTACCGCACAGGCGTGGACGCCCAGCGTGCGGCGGACGCGACCGGCATCCCGCGCCTGTCCACCGCGGCCGAGGCGGCGATCGGCGTCGTGGCCGCGGCACCGGACGAGAAGGCGCGGGCAGGGACGTGGTGGGCCGTGCAGGCGGATGAGCGTGTCGCCAGCGAGCTGCGGACCTTTAGCGCCGCCGTGGAGCAGCGGTTTGGTGAGGAGGGCGTGCGCGCCATGCTGCGGGCGGACGGGCGGGCAGGCGCCGTCACAGCGGGATCGATCACGCCGGAGCAGCGGCCGGAGCTGGACCAAGTGGCTGAGTTAACCTCGGCCTTGAAGGCTGGGGAGCGGGCTGGTGCAGCATCGGCTCAGCGTCAGGCCGAGAGCGAACGGCAAGGGCAGCGTCGAGGGCTGAGGATGTAGGGCAGCCCGAGAGAACAGCGAGAGCCGGTTACTTGGCGCAGCGCTCAGGGAGACGCACCAGCTCCGCCGTGTCGCTACTTTTCGATACCTGCGACTTTGCCGCCCAAGCCGTGCTTGCGTCATCGGACATTGGACGTGGGCGTTTACTACTAGCTTGCTCCATGCACAAGCATTGCTACCCTGGCTCGATAGCTAGGGGATGCGGATGTACAAGCCGGGCGGCACGCTGAGGGACGCGGTTCAGGCCATTGAGACGGGGCGCTACGTCCTGCCCGCGATTCAGCGGGAGTTCGTCTGGCGGCCTGACCAGATCTGCCGCCTATTCGATAGTATCATGCAAGGCATCCCCTTTGGCACGTTCCTCTTCTGGCGCGTCGAGCCGACGAGCGCGGAGGCCTACAAGTTCTACGGCTTCGTCCGCGATTACCACGAGAGGGACAACCCACACTGTCCCGACCTCGGACCGATCACTGGACGGGAGCTGACCGCGGTGCTTGACGGCCAGCAGCGCCTCTCGGCGCTTAACATCGGTCTCCGCGGATCAATGGCCTGGCGGCTTCCGAACAAGTGGAAGACGAACAAGAATGCTTATCCCGTCAAGCATCTGTATCTAAATCTCCTCCACAAGCCCGATCCCGACGAGGAGGGGGAGGCCTACCAGTTCCGCTTCCTAGATGAGCCGCATGCCTATGTTCCGGGGAAGGATTTGTGGTTCAGGGTGCCGTCCATCCTGACTATGAAAAGTGGCCCCTCGATGCTCGGGTGGGTCACGAAGGCGCTGATAACCGACGGCGGGATGGTCCCCCAGGAGGACGCCACGGCGGCCTACGAGGTCCTCGACCTCCTGCATCGTGTAATCCACGCCGAAAACAAGGTCTCCTACTACGAGGAGGATAGTCAGAGCCTAGAACGAGTGTTGCGGATCTTCATCCGGCTCAACAGCGGCGGCACGGTCCTCTCCTACTCCGATCTCCTGCTAAGCATTGCCGTGGCGCAGTGGCAGGAGCTCGACGCACGGAAGGAGATCCATTCGCTCCGCGACGACCTGAACGCGATTGGAACGGGCTTCACGTTCTCGAACGATTTCATCCTCAAGGCGGGACTGATGCTCGCTGACATCAGCAGCGTCGGGTTTAAGGTGGAGAACTTCACGAAGCCAAACATGGCCGAGTTGGAGAAACGCTGGTCGGACATACGACGCGCGCTCATTTTAGCCGTGGAGCTGGCTGCTTTCTTCGGCCTAAGCGGCCAAGGGCGGTGGGCAGAAAGTTCCCTTCTACCTATTGCATACTACCTCCATCGCCTCAGGGCGCCTGACAACTTCGTCACCCATGGCTCCCGCGCGGCGGACAGAGCGGCGATCCAGTCCTGGCTGGTGCGGTCCCTCGTGAAGCCGTCTGGCATCTGGGGCAGTGCATTGGACACCCTCCTCACCGCCCTTCGCGGGGTCATCCGGGCCTCCCAGGACGGAGCGTTTCCCGCTAGGGCGCTAGAGGCGGAAATGAAGGCGCGTGGGAAGGGCCTGGAGTTCTCCGAAGCGGAGGTGGATTTTCTTTTGGACACTTCCTACCCCGACTACCGCACCTTCCTTCTACTGTCCTTCCTCTATCCATTTGTGGACCTGAAGAACCACTTCCACGTCGATCACGTGTTCCCCAAGTCGATGCTTACCCCCGCGCAGCTTCGGAGAGCGGGCATCGCCGCGGAAGCCATCGATGACCTCTCAGCAAGAACAAACAGGCTCCCTAACCTTCAGCTGCTTGGCGGCGCGGAGAACAACGAGAAGCGGGCCAAGCTGCCGAAGGCATGGCTCGCCTCGGCGTTCGCGACTGAGGCTGCAGGAGTGGAGTTCGTCTCAAAGCACGACCTCGGCTCCGTCCCAGACTCCGCCATCGAGTTCGCGGCCTTCTTTGATGCACGTAGGATCATTATGAAAATGCGGTTACAAAAACTTCTCGTAGCGGTGCCCACAACCCAGGACGAGGCAGCGTAGCGCCCTCGCTCGGCCCTGTAGGGTGGACGCACGCTGCCTGCCCGGTGACTCTCGGGATGATCGGACGTTCTTTGTCGCTAATTGGCGCCCTCACGTGTTCTGAGCAGTTGCTTATGACCTCGTTTACATCTGCATATGCCTTGAACAAGCCGGCAGATGGCCGTACAATTGGCCTGGAGGTTTATTATGGCCAACACCGCACGAAAGGCGATCGATCGCACCCGAGGCGAGCGCTTGGAGGCCCGCATCACCGCCGATCAGAAAGCGCTGATCCAGCGTGCCGCCGAGCTCGAAGGTCGCAGCGTGACCGACTACGTCGTCAGCAGCGTGCAAGACGCCGCCAAGCGGACCGTTGAGGCGCACGACGTCATGGTATTGAGTGCTGCGGAGAGCCGGGCGTTTGTCGATGCACTACTTAATCCCTCACCGGTCAATGCGCGCCTGCGAGACAGCGTTCGGCGCTACCGAGCCGTGACGGGCGGCTGAGAGGGCGTTGGACCTTGCGGCTATCTGCATCGAGCCCCTTGGCTCCGAGCATGATCGAAGCGCCTTCTCGTGCGGCGTGCCGGCTCTCGACCGGTATCTGCGGGAACAGGCTGGCCAGGATGCGCGCCGCCGCGTGGCCGCACCCTTCGTGGCATCCAGCGACCGTGTGACGGTACTCGGCTTCTACACGCTCTCCGCCACGTCCATACAATTGACCGAGGTTCCGGCAGCGCTCGCGAAGAAGCTGCCTCGTTATCCGCGCCTGCCGGCAACCCTCCTCGGGCGTCTTGCGACCGACCTATCTGCCCGTGGTGTCGGGCTCGGTCGCTTTCTGCTGATCGACGCGATCACGCGGGCTGTCCGCAGTGAGATCGCGTCTTTTGCCCTGGTGCTCGACGCCAAGGATGAGACCGCCGCGTCCTTCTACGAACGGGAAAGCTTCATTCGAATACCGGGCACACCCATTCGGCTTCTTCGGCGCATGGACGATCTTGCAGCCCTGGTAGGCGGATCAAGAAGTGGAGCAAGCGCGTGAGCGGTTCGTCACTGTCGTCTTTGATCTGGTCCGTCGCGGACTTGCTACGTGGAGACTACAAGCCGGCGGAATACGGCAGGGTCATCCTGCCATTCACCGTGTTGCGGCGCCTGGATTGCGTGCTGGCCCCCACCAAGGACGCAGTGCTGAAGGAGCACGCGGCCCGCGAAGGCTCGGGGGTGAACCCCGAACCTTTCCTGCTCCGGAAAGCCAACCAGCCCTTCTACAACGCCTCCCTGCTCGATCTGCCCAAGCTGCTCGGCGACCCCGACCATATCGGCGCCAACATGGAAGCCTACATTGCCGCCTTCCCGCCCGTGGTGCGCGACATTTTCGAGCGATTCGGTTTCGACGTGCAGATCGAGCGGCTGCGGAAGGCCAAGTTGCTCTACAAGGTCACCGAGCGCTTCGCCGCCTTCGACCTCAGCCCCGCCCGTGTCACCAATCACGACATGGGACTCGTGTTCGAGGAGCTGATCCGCAAGTTCGCTGATCTGTCGAACGAGACCGCCGGCGAGCACTTCACGCCCCGAGACGCCATCGAGCTGATGGTCAACCTGCTGTTCATTGAGGATGACGAGATCCTCACCCCCGGCAACCGCGTGGTCCGCACCCTGTATGACTGCACGGCCGGGACAGGTGGCATGCTCTCCTCCGGCGAGGAGTTCGTCGTCGGCTACAACCCGCAAGCTACCATCGTGCTCTACGGACAGGAGCTGAACGACGAGAGCTATGCCATCTGCAAGGCAGACATGCTCATCAAGGGTCAGGATGTCAGGAACATCGTGCCCGGCAACACCCTGTCCGAGGACGGGCACGTCGGCCGCCGCTTCGACTACATGCTAGCCAACCCGCCCTACGGGTCCGACTGGAAGAAGGTGCAGGCGGAGGTCACGAAGGAGCACGAGCAGCTAGGATTCGCCGGGCGTTTCGGCCCCGGCCTACCGGGCGTATCCGACGGGCAGATGCTGTTTCTGCTCAACCTGGTCGCTAAAATGCGCCCGGCGCAGGAGGGCGGCAGCCGTATCGGCATCGTCCTGAACGGCTCGCCGCTGTTCACGGGCGGAGCCGGGTCGGGCGCCAGCGAAATCCGGCGCTACCTGCTGGAAAACGACTTGGTTGAGGCCATCGTGGCGCTGCCGACGGACATGTTCTTCAACACGGGAATCAGCACGTATGTGTGGGTGCTGACCAACCGCAAGCCGCAATCCCGGCGCGGCCTAGTGCAGTTGATCGACGCCTCGGCCCTGTGGGAGAAGATGCGCCGTAGCCTGGGGAGCAAGCGCCGCCGGATGAGCGCCGAGCACATCGCGACCGTAACCCGGCTGTTCAGCGCCTGCCAGCCCGCCCGGCTGGTGACGCTGACCGATGCGGACGGCCGTACGACGCAGGCGGTGGTGATGGAGGGAGAGGCGGCGCCGGCGGCGCCCGCTGGCGGCAAGGTCAGGCTGGCGCCGCTGTCCCTGCTGTTCCGCACCGAGGCGTTCGGCTATCGCAGCATCACCGTCGAGCGGCCCTTACGCGAGGCCAAGGGGCCGCCGGTGCTGGCGCAGAAAGGCAAAGGGAAAGGCAAGCCCGTGCCGGACCCGGCGTTGCGCGATACGGAGAATGTGCCGCTGGCGGAGGACGTCGAAGCCTATGTGGCGCGCGAGGTGCTGCCGCACGTGCCGGATGCCTGGGTGGACGAGACGCGGACCCGGATCGGCTACGAGATCCCGTTCACGCGGCATTTCTACGTCTTTGAGCCACCGCGCCCCTTGGCGGAGATCGACGCGGACCTAAAGGCCAGCACGGACCGGATGCGGGCGATGCTGGACGGGCTGGCGGCGTGAGTTTGCTCTCGAAGGATTGGACAAACTGGAAGCTAAAATGGCTTTGCACTGGCGGCCCTGTGTATGGAGAGAATATTCCTGCGTCGGCATACGTTCCGCAGGGTTTGAGGTTTATCCGAACGACGGATATTGATGGGGCGTCCGGCCAGCTATTGGAGGAGGGAGTCTTTGTCTCACCCGACGCGGTTTCCGAGACGCTCGCCGACGGCGACCTGCTTCTTTCTCGTAGCGGCACCATAGGACGCTCATTTCTCTATGACTTGTCCAGCCACGGCCCATGTGCGTTTGCTGGCTACCTCATTAGGTTTAGACCCAAGGAGCCGTATTTACGTAGATTTCTTTTCTGGTTTACGAAGTCAGATGGATTTCTCGATCAAGTTAAGAGCGCGGCAGTAGAGAGCACGATATCGAACTTCAACGGACAGCGTTACGCCGAAGTCGAAGTGCCTGTGCCCTTCGAGCCTTTCCGTGCTCAAGCCATCGCCGCCTTCCTTGACCGCGAGACGGCCAAGATCGATGCGCTTGTGGCGGAGCAGGAGCGCCTTCTCGTCCTACTCGAGGAGAAGCGGCAGACCGGCATCGCGAACGCCGTCACCAGGGGCCTCGACCCAACCGTGCCGATGAAGGACAGCGGCGTGGAATGGCTGGGGCAGGTGCCGGCGCATTGGTCTGTTGCCACGACGAACGTGCTTAAAGCGCCGGCTTCGACGATCACCTACGGGATCGTTCAGGCCGGCCCTGATATCGAAGGCGGCATACCCTACGTTCGGACTTCCGATATGAGAGGCACTGAGTTGCCGCTCACCGGCTACTTGCGAACAACGCCTGAGATTGCGGCGGCCTATGAGCGATCAAGCATCAAAGCTGGTGACCTCGTCATCGCGATCCGGGCCAGCATCGGCAAAACGTTGATCGTCCCCCCTGAGCTTGCTGGCGGCAATCTTACGCAGGGAACGGCAAAGATTGAACCAGGCAGAAACATTCTGGGAAAATTCCTCTGCTATGTTCTGAACTCGGTTCCGTGTCAGCAGCACTTTGCGTCTATCGCAAAGGGAACCACCTTCAAGGAGATCACCCTTGAGATGCTGCGCAAGCTGAAGGTACCGCAACCCTCAAGCGCCGAACAGCAGCGGATTGTTGAGTACTTAGCTGGGGTGCTGCCGAGCATCGGGCAACTGATTAGTGAGGCGGAGATTGCACGAGGCCTGCTGCACGAACGACGAGCCGCGCTTATCTCTGCCGCAGTAACCGGCAAGCTGGACGTGCGTGCCCCCGCCCCCGCCACAGGGCCTGCCTTGGCCGCTGAATGAGCATCCACAAGGAGCGAGCCTTCGAGGACGGCGTCTGCCAGCATCTCGCTGCCCAGGGCTGGCTCTACGCCGAGAATGACGCGGCGCTATACGATCGCAAGCGCGCCCTGTTCATGCCCGACCTGCTGGCCTGGATCGAGCAGACGCAGCCGGACGCCTGGGCGGCGATGGCGGCCCGCAGCATCATCCCGGACGTGCTGGGTGACCGGGTGCGGGACACGCTGGACAAGGCCGGGCTGCTTGCTGTGCTACGCGGGGGTGTCGATATCGCTGGGTTGAAGAAGGCCGTTGCGGTCGCGCAGTTCCGGCCGGCGCTCGGGATGAACGCCACCCTCGCCACGCAGTATGCCGCCAACCGCCTACGCGTCGTCCGCCAGGTTCGCTACTCCTTGCATGGCGAGCAGAGCATCGACCTCGTGCTGTTCCTGAACGGCATCCCGGTCGTGACGGCGGAGCTGAAGAGCGACTACACGCAGTCGGCCGCTGATGCGGTGGACCAGTACCGCCACGACCGGCCACCCCGCATGCCTGGCAAGAACACGCCGGAGCCGCTGCTGGGCTTCCCCGGCGGTGCCTTCGTCCACTTCGCTGTCAGCAACAGCGAGGTGCGGATGTGCACCCGGCTGGCCGGGGCCGACAGCAGGTTCCTGCCGTTCAACAAGGGCAACGGCGGCGCGGCTGGAAACCCGCCGAACCCTGCCGGTACCGCCACCGCCTATCTGTGGGATCAGGTGTGGGAGCGGGAGGGCTGGCTGGACATACTGGGCCGCTACATCACCCCGGTGCGCGATGACAAGAAGCGCTTGGTAGATTGGCTGTTCCCCCGCTTCCACCAGCTCGATGCGACCCGCGCCATCCTGGCGGCCGTGCGCGACGAGGGGCCAGGGGGCCGCTACCTGATCCAGCACTCGGCCGGGTCGGGCAAGACGAACTCGATCGCCTGGACGGCGCATTTCCTGGCGGACCTGCATGACGCGGCACAGGCCAAGGTGTTCAGCAGCGTGATCGTGGTCAGCGACCGCACGGTGCTGGACACGCAGTTGCAGGAAGCCATCCTGGCGCTGGAGCGCACGAAGGGCGTCGTCGCCGTGGTGAAGGGAGAGGGCGCGGCCAAGAGCACCGAGCTGGCCGAAGCCCTCGCCACCGGGAAGAAAATCGTTGTCTGCACCATCCAGACCTTCCCCTTCGCGCTGGACAAGGTGCGCGAGCTGGCCGCGACCGAGGGCAAGCGGTTCGCGGTGATTGCGGACGAGGCGCATTCCTCGCAGTCGGGCCGGGCCGCCTCGGACCTCAAGACGGTGCTGACCGCCGAGGAACTCGCGGCGCTGGAGGACGGGGGCGAGGTTGGGGTGGAGGACCTGCTGGCCGCCAGGATGGCGAGCCGGGTGGCCCAGGATGCGGGCATTAGCTTCCTGGCCTTCACGGCGACCCCGAAGGCCAAGACGCTGGAGCTGTTTGGCACGCGGCTGGACCCGCGGCGCCCGGCCGCCGCCGACAACCTGCCGCGCCCGTTCCACGTCTATTCCATGCGCCAGGCCATCGAGGAAGGGTTCATCCTCGACGTACTGCGGAACTACACCTCCTACAAGATGGCGTTTCAGCTGACGCATGATGGCGAGGTGATTACCGAGGAGGAGGTGGATGCCAGCGAGGCCCGCAAGGGCATCATGGGCTGGGTCCGCCTGCATCCCGTCAATATTGCGTCCCGCGTGCAGATCGTCGTTGAGCACTTTCGCCAGACTGTGTCCCACCTGCTCGGCGGCCACGCGAAGGCGATGGTGGTGACGGGCAGCCGCAAGGAGGCTGTGCGCTGGACGCGGGCGATGGAGCGCTACATCGCCCAGCGCCACTATCCCATCGGCCTGCTGGTCGCATTCTCTGGTGACGTGGACGACCCGGAAAGCGGTGAAGGGCCGTTGAACGAGCGCACGATGAACCCGCGCTTGAGCGGCCGCGACATCCGCGAGGCCTTCAAGACCGACGAGTTCTCCATCTTGATCGTTGCCAATAAGTTTCAGACCGGGTTCGACCAGCCGTTGTTGTACGCCATGTATGTCGACCGCATGCTGGGCGGCATCCAGGCGGTGCAGACGCTGTCGCGCTTGAACCGTGCCCATCCCGGGAAGGACTCGACCTTCGTCGTCGATTTCGTCAACGAGCCCCAGGATGTCCTGGCGGCGTTCAAGCAGTATCACGCGACGGCCGAGCTGGCCGATGTCAGCAACCCGAACGTGGTCTTGGACCTGAAGGCCAAGCTGGATGCGACGGGCTATTACGACGTCTTCGAAGTCGAGCGGGTGGCCGTCGTGGTAGTTGACCCCAAGGGCACGCAAGGACAGCTGGATGCCGCAATCGGCCCGGTCAGCAACCGTCTGCTGACGCGCTACAAGGAGGCGCAGGCAGCGTTCCGTGCAGCGCCGGAGGGTAGCGGGGCTCAGAGTGGAGCAAAGGGGGAGATGGATGCCCTGCGCCTGTTCCGGGCGGACCTGGGCACCTACGTGCGAGTGTATGAGTTCATGGGACAGATGTTCGATTACGGGAACACCTATTACGAGAAGCTGCAATTGTTCACGCGCATGCTGGCGCCGCTGCTGGAGTTCGGGCGCGAGCGCGATGGCGTGGACCTGTCAGCGCTGCGGCTGACGCATCACCGGATGCGCGACCTGGGGCAACAGCAGGTCAATCTACTGGGGGGCGATCTAGCCGAGCCCTTGCAGTCAGTGACAGAGGCGGGGTCAGGCGCGGTGCAGGACA
Organism: Lichenicoccus roseus; assembly: GCF_005844085.1. Lineage (GTDB taxonomy): Bacteria > Pseudomonadota > Alphaproteobacteria > Acetobacterales > Acetobacteraceae > Lichenicoccus > Lichenicoccus roseus. The sequence goes on along the minus strand of NZ_VCDI01000012.1, from coordinate 6,325 downwards.
AGCACAAGCTGCGTCTGGCCGAGATCATCCGTGCCATCAACGACCTGTTCGAGGGCGACATTACCGAGGGCGACGCCGTTGCGTATCACGGCGTGCTCGAAGCCAAAATGCTGGAAAGCAAGACGCTGCGGGAGCAGGCAGCTGCCAATTCCAAGCAGCAGTTCAGCAGCTCGCCCGACCTGGGGCGGGAGCTGACAAACGCGATCATGGACGCGATGACCGCCCATCAGGAGATGAGCAAACAGGCTCTGGGTTCGGAGGGCATCCGTGCTCGCATTCTGTCGACGCTGCTCGGCCCGGGTGAGCTCTGGGAGGAGCTTCGGCGCGCCCATCCCCAGTGAGCCGATCGACAACTTTCTCGCTCATCTTGCATGAGCGAGATTAGGCACGAACGACGCGCCGCTTTCCCCTCTTGCCCCAACCGGATACCGGCGTGCTGATCGGCTACGGCCGCGTCTCGATCGAGGATCAGAAGGTTGACCTCCAGCGCGATGCTCTAGCCCATCTTGGCTGCCACCGCGTGTTCGAGGACCGCGCGTCCGGCGCCCGCGCCGACCGGCCCGGGCTTGCGACCGCGCTGTCGCATTTGCGTCGCGGCGACATCCTGGTGGTCTGGCGCCTCGACCGGCTCGGCCGCATCACCCATCAACTCGTCAACCTGCTGGAGCAGTTCGAGACCGAAGGCATCCACCTCCGTTCGTGCCAGGACGGCATCGACCCAGCCTCCGTCAAGGGCAAGGCTATGCTGCAGAGTGAGTGGCGCCGTCTTCGCCGAGATGGAGCGCAACCTGGGGGGTCTGGTAGTAACGGACCCGAAAGTTCGATTCAGCATAAACACAAGGCGGAGTGGGGTTTGCGGGCGGTAGATAGATGCACGGATTGATGCGGAACCAAAGGCGCATAGGGCCGTATGCTCGAACGGTCTTTAGCTCGTGCATCAAACGTTAGTTTTCGGCACGCCTACCGCCGGTTTGGGTAGGAAACTGATATAGACGAACCTCCATCAGCTTCGAACGGTGTTCATACGTCCTTCGGCCGTGGCTGTTGTGGCGCTCCTGACACCAAAGCGAGCGAAGTCCCATCAATGCGTTGAAACAACCTGTCGCGCCATTCAATGGTTAACTCGGTGCCGAATGGCACTGGCGATCCAAGAAAGTAACGTTGTCCATCAACAACAAACCCGAACTTTTGGCCAGGTCCGTCTCTGTATAATCCAACTAACTGTGGCGCACCTCCGCTTCTCATATCAGCTGCACCAAGAACGGCATCACAGAAAGCTGAAAATATAGCCCTCCTAGTTCCACCTGATGAAGATTTCTTCCATGCTTCCACGGCATGCCTTATATGGGAACCCCCGGTTCCTCTTGTTAATACTAATGATGAACTTCCAACTTGAGTGTTAATATGAACATCGTCCCACGTCCTAGATTTAGCGTTGTACTTCATTTCCCAGAGATAAAATTTGCTCGTGAGACTCTTGCTCTCACGCACAGCATGCAAAATAGCAAAATCAAAATCTACAGGGTCAGTTGAACGAGCGTGAATTTCTTTTAAGAACGTCAGTATCTCTAAGCCACTCCAGGCTGCCATTGCGCGGAGTATGGGTCAGATCGATGTATTTGACCCGGCTACCAACACCTTCTCGAAATGGGTACCGAATGATTGAGCTTTTAGGGCCGAAGGCTTAACACTGACGTCTTTACTTATGAAACAGTAACGGAAATCGGACCATAATTGATGATTAAGCTAAATCAACCGCTCATCATGCAAGCCCTCGGCCGAAAGTCTCTTCTCCAAGCGGGTGCAATGCAAAAAGTTGCCGAGGCTTTCATGGCTGCTAATCCTGAAACGCTTCCCACCAAGTGGGGATGGGGAGAGCCGGACGAGTTAGTCTTTTTTCATAGCGATTTTAGTCGCGCACTAAGTGAGGCCGGCGATTTACCGTCTGGGAGTCAAATTGGTTGGCAACGGAATAGCTCACCCAAGTTGCTGTGTTCGCTAGCCGGACGATGGATTAGCAAAGTGCCGTCTTGCTTGGACACTCATTCTATCTTCACCATTAGCGGCGAGCTCAAGGAGTGTAAGACAGAGTTTTGGGTCGGGAACTTGCTGAGGGCATCGGCTGAATTAGATGCGGATCTCGGTATTATTGAAGCGGTTACAGGGACTTACAAGGAACGCGCCAGGGCGAGTTACGCAATGCCTTTCAGTGACCTCTATTTGACTACACATGTGTTGCGTCATTGGCTGCCGGACATATTTTGGGGAACGCTGTTTGGACAAGCGTATATTGAAATGTTTGGCCTTGATACCATCCTCAATCTTCCGGCAGCGAAAGTCGAGCGCGTAGGCAGTGACAAGGTCTACGTACAGCTAACTGAAAATATCGATGATCTCGAGAATCACCCGGAGGTTGTTCTCTCTCGGCGTGAGGAGGTAAAACGGGCTCTTCAATGCGACGCTTTCTACGATGCAAACCGCTCTTATAGTTTTCATGGCGCTGGCCCAGTAGGGTCTGTCTTCAAAACGCCTAAGTTCGCCTTGCTCGATTAAATCCTATATAAAGGGTGAGCTACTTAGTGATAAAGTCTACGTCGTTTTGGGTAAATAGATGCCAGGCTATATAGAGCCTCCCTAGTATTGCAGCTCTCGTTCGCCAGTGAAGGCTTTCCCCGGAAAGCTTTTCTTTTGTTGTGCGTGACGTCGGCTTTCATGAGAAGGCTAAGCCTAGAATGGTCCTGTTAGGCCGGACTGTTGGCGCCGCCGTGAGAACAGAGGCGTACGCTTTGGCATTCGCATAGTATGCACCCGGTAAAGACCGCAGTAAGCGCTATGTCGCTCGTGGGGAGCGGCGTCGCGTTGCCGTCTTGGCAGTTTTGATCAGGCTGCCTTGCAGGCGACTGGGCGAGGCTGCCAGTTCCACGGGAGAAGCTCGTCGAGCCTCTGGACGGGATGCTCGGCGATGCGGGAAAGCACGTCGGCGAGCCACGCCTGCGGGTCGACATTGTTCAGCTTGGCCGTGACGATCAGGGAATACATTGCCGCTGCACCTTGTCCGCCGCGATCTGAGCCCGCGAACAGCCAGGATTTCCGACCCAGCGCGATGCCGCGGAGTGCCCGCTCGGCCGCGTTGTTGGAGAGACAGATGCGCCCATCGTCGAGGAACCGGCTGAACGACGTCCAGCGTTTGAGCATGTAGTCCATCGCGCGGGCGAGATCGGTGCCGCGCGAGAGCTTCGGGCGCTGCTCGCGCATCCAGCTCTCGAGGTTCGCGACCAGAGGTGCGGACAGCTCCTGGCGGACGACCCGGCGGTGCTCCGCAGACTGCCCGTTGATCCCGCGCTCGATCGCGAAGAGCGCGTCGATGCAACGCACGGCCTCCAACGCGATCGGCGAGATGGCGCCTGCTGGCTCTCCCCGAGCGCGACGGCGGGCGCTCTGCTCGACATCGGCCAGCTTGAAGAACGGTCGTCGCGCATGCGCCCAGCACGCCGCCTCGAGGATCGGCCCCGGCTTGCGCCCAGGCTCGTAGAGCTTGCCATAGCCGCTATAGGCGTCCGCCTGGAGCAGACCGGTGTAGTCTGCCAGATGGGCCTGCGGGTGCTGTGCGCTGCGATCGCGCGAGTAGCGGAACATGGCCGCAGGTGGCTCGTGGCCGCCGAACGGCCGGTCGTCGCGCACGTAGACCCAACATCGTGCGATGTCAGTCTTGCCGTGAGCGAGCACCGGCACGACGGTGTCGTCACCATGCAGCCGCTCGGCCGCGAGGACATGGGCCTCGAGCCGCAGCAGGAGTGGCTGGAGCACGGCACAGCAGGCGCCTACCTGGTCGGCCAGGGTGGAGAGGCTGAGGGGGACGCCCTCGCGGGCGTAGCGCTCCGCCTGCCGGTTCAGCGGCTGATGCTGGCCGAACTTCTCGAACATGATCATGGCCAGCAGGCTCGGCCCAGCCCAGCCGCGGGCGGTGACGTGAAAGGGTGCGGGCGCCTGGCTGATCTTGTCGCAGTCGCGGCAGGTGAACTTCTCGCGGACGTATTCGAGGACGATCCACTGCCGCGGGATCACCTCCAGCGTCTTGGTGGTGTCCTCGCCGAGCAATCGTAGCCGGTCGCTGCCGCAACACAGGCAGTTTGTGGGCGCGGGTGCCACCACCCGGTGGCGCGGCAGGTGCTCGGGAAAGGGCTGGCGTGAGGGTCGCCTGCGGGTGAACGGGGCCACGTTGGTCGCGCGGGCGGCGGCCTGCTCGGCGGCGATCCCGTCGGCGGTGGCGTCGGCCTCGAGCTCCTCGAGCCCGAGCTCCATCTGCGCGATCAGCCGGGCGGAGCGCTCCAAGCGCTGGCCGTAGAGCTCGTGCTTGAGCTTGGCGATCTGGAGCTGCTGGTGGGCGATCAGCGCCTGGTCATCGGAGGCATGGGCCCGCGCCGCGGCCATCTCGGCCTCGAGCTCGAGCGCCCGGTCGGTGGCATCGCGCCGGCCGGCGCGCTCGGCCAGCAGCGCGGCCTTGAGCGCGTCGACATCGTCCGGCAGGGCCTCGGAGACGCTGACCATGACGGCAATGGAATCATAAAAGCGGGGCCGTGACTCGTGAAATCGACAGCTCCAGCCTTATCCTGCAGCGGTTGGCCGGAACGTGTAGCGCGGGTTTCTCCAGTCGATCCCGTCCAGCATGTAGGCGAGCTGTGCGGCCGAGATCTCGACCGCGCCGTCGGTCGGTGTGGGCCAGCAGAACCGGCCGCTCTCGAGCCGCTTGGCGTAGAGCGACATGCCGATCCCGTCGTGCCAGAGGATCTTGACTAGGTCGCCGCGCGTGCCGCGGAAGACGTAAAGGTCACCGGCGTGCGGATCCCGCCCGAGCGCCTGCTGGACCTGCAAAGCGAGACCATCCATCCCGCGCCGCATGTCGGTGCGCCCGACCGCGATCCAGACGCGCACGCTCGCCGGGAACGCGATCAACGCCGCCGCTCCAGCGCGTCCAACACCAGCCGCAGCGCCGCGGGTTTGACGTCCGGGCCGACGCGCACGCGACACCTACTCGGAAGCTCGATCTCGATCATGTCGTGGGCAGCCGAAGACGCACTGGTGAGCGGCACATCGGGCCTGATCGTCACCGGCACAAGCTGCGGCGCGGTCTCAATCGGCGCACTAAATTGCTGACGCCAAGAGAAGACGAGGTTGGTATTGACGTCATACTGCCGCGCCACCGCCGAGACCGACGCATCTGGCGCGAACGCCGCCGCGACGATCTCTCGCTTGAGCGGCTCAGGCCAGGCTCGCCGCCGACGCTTGATAGTGTCCATTATCTCGATCGTGGACACTTACACACACTATCGTTGTGACCCGATCAGACTGGCTCAAACCCCAGAACCAAGGCGGGCGGCCCTCACCGGAGGGAGACGGCTCTCCGGTGTCCACATCCAGAGCTTGAATCACCCCAGCCCGAGCCGCCACAACCATTTTCAAACGGTCTCTTAGGCCATCTATAAGCGAGGCTGCGTCGGGAGCACTCATAGACCACGTCACACGTATCGGCTGAGCTAGCTTTGGGGTCAGCCGCTTACAATTTGGTGGATTAGTGCCAGGCAGTCGCCAGTGCCGAACGGAGGGTCGGATCGGTGGGCATTGCTGTGGCTGTTGCGGCGTTGAAGAGAGAATGCGACGTCTGGTAGCTGGCCATCTCCGATACAAGTTGATCGATACCGCTATCGAGGGTTCTGCCGTCGCCACCGAGTATCTTCGTCAATGCCGCAGACGCGTTACCCCCGAACCACCCTTTGACATCCACAACATCGGCGGATCCGATTACCTGCATTAGGAGATCGTCACCGCTCTGGCTGAACCAGAGGTTGCTGGCGGTAAGCCCGCTGCTGAGATCGAGCTGCCCGGCAGCTGCCAATCCCGTAGATGTGCCATTCTCGATGGTCAACGAACCATAGCCTGCCTTGAAGATATATGTGTCATTACCCCCGCCTCCGATCAGGGTGTCGGTGCCGCCGCGGCCATCGAGAATGTCACTAGTCATAGTTCCCTGCAGAACTTCGGAACCAGTCGAGCCGTGGCTGCAGAGAAACTGGAGCTGGGTTTGAGACCAACTTGTGCCATCGGCGAAGTCGATAGCCGAAACCCCTTGTCCAGGCCCATTTGTCTCGCTGTCAAGCTGAACGCGATCCCCGGCGACACCATCAGTGAGCAGAACGTTTGAGCCGGAAGTAGAGACCGCGACGCCCCCCTCTTGCACATCGTTTCCCAGATGCAGGACATTCAGCCCGTTGCCGTTCTCGTTGATCTCCAGCTGACCGTAGCCGGCGTTGTAGATGAAGGTGTCCCC
>NZ_VCDI01000011.1 GCF_005844085.1 Lichenicoccus roseus | reverse complement strand
AGGCTGCGGGACGCCCCTCCCATCAGCCGGTGGAACCAGTCCTCCTGCAGCTGCTCGAAGTCGATCTGCCACGGGATCGTCCCGGCGCCAGCCGCCCCCGTGCGGAAGCGCGTCAGATCCTGCACCGGCCCGCTGATCGTCAGCCGATGCTGCAGCCAGTCAGTGTCGGGCAGACAGAACGCCTCTTCCGGCTCCGCGATCTCCTGCGCGACAGCATCGGCTGCGGCCGCGCTGGTCACAACGCTGCCTTCTTCGGGCGCAGCCGACGCAGGGCGCGACGGACAAGGATGCGGCGCAGCGCGTCGGTGCCAAGGCGCTGGTGCTCGAGGTTGCCCCAGCGGTCGATCTTGCGGAACACCGGCCCGAACCGCGTCTCCGAACTGCGCAGCCAGTCCTCCAGCACCCGCACCGGACACAGTCGGCGTTCCGCCGTACGCGGCAGCATAACCGCCTGCGTCGCTCCGTCCACCGCCACGATCTGCAGGGTGACGCCCTGGTGGCCGATCTGGATGTGCTCGACATCGAGCCCGACCAGCGCGCCACGACCAAGCCCGGCGGCGGCCAGCAACAGCAACGCACGATCGCGCAGTCCGGCAAGATCACCGGGACAGGCGCCGGCCATGCGGGTCAGCTGCGCCGCACCCGGCGCTGGCCGACGTCGTGGCCGCGCTGTGCGACGCGCTTCCCGCAGCACAGCCTGCACGGCCGGATCCCGCGCCTGCGCCTGCAGCCCGGACCTGCGGTGCTGGTCGACGATCGCCGCCAGCCGACGCGCCAGCCCCCCCGGGCCAAGCCGCACCGTCTGGTCCTGCAGATACGCTGCCAGCGTGACCGCATCGGCCGGCAGCGCCGTCTGGTTGCCGTTGCGGCACCAGAGCGCGAATGCAGCCCAGTCGGTGGCATAGAGCCGCCGGGTCTCCGGCTTCAGCAGGGTCGGTTCGACATCCACGGCTCTAGCGGATGACCACGGGCTGCTGGATGGCGACGCTCTGTGGCCTGCCGACCTGAAGCAGCGAGGCGGCCAGGATCACCAGCGGCCGACTGTCGGGGTTGAACGGGTGCAGCACGAGCGTTTCCGTCTCGACCACCGTATCACCCGGGTTGAGCAGAAGCGCATTCGGCCCGGCATGGACTTCCTGCTGCGGCCCCATGCTGCCATCCGGCTGGACACGGCGCACGAGGGCGATGCCACCGAGCACCTGAAGACCGAGATGCCCGGACACCACGGAGACCACCTGCATGCCCGGATGCACCTCGCCTGGAATGCTGGCCTTCGGGGCGAACGTCACCCGGCGCAGGGAGAGCTCCTGACCGGGCGCGGCTGCCGGAAGCGATGCCCCGAGGACGACGCGGGCCACCCCGTGCACGGCATTGTCCTGAGCTCTCGCCGCGAAGGTCGCGAACACGGCGGGTGCCGCGAGTGCCACGATCAGGAGCGTCTGCCCACGCATGTCTCTCTCCTTCAGCCAATTGGAGCCGCTTTGCGTGCCCTTTGGCAGCATCTAGCCGCCGCATCTTTCGACCGCAGTAGTGCGGGTGCGCCGACTACGGGGCAGCGACGTCGTGCGGCTCCGATCTTTTGGCCTCTCCAAAACTGACTTCTCCAGGACGAAGGACCTTGGCAAGGAGCTCAGGGTTCTTGAGCGTCACGTCGCGCTGCGGGAATGGAAACTCGATGCCGGCCGCATGGTAAGCATCCCAGACCTGTAGCCGGACGTCGCTTTCGACGTTGGCGGTCCCGTTGCGCGGATCCTTAATCCAGAACCGCAGCTCCAGATCGACTGAGCTATCCCCGAAGCCCGCGAGCAGGCAGACGGGTTCCGGTGTTGGGAGAACCCTCTCGACGCGGCTCACCGCCTCGACCGCCAGCCCGATCGCCTTCCGGACATCGGCATCGTAAGCGATACCGAACGCGACCCTGAGGCGAACCAGGTCGTTGGAGTAGCTCCAGTTGATCACGCGCTGGGTGATCAGGTCCTCGTTCGGGATCAGGTATTCGGTTCCATCCCGCGTGACCACCGAGACGAAGCGGGCGTTCAGCTTGGTGATCCAGCCATAGGTGCCCTCGATCTCGATCACGTCGCCGGGCTTGATTGATCGGTCGAGCAGCAGGATCACGCCGCTGATCAGGTTGGAGATGACCTTCTGCAGACCGAAACCGATGCCCACGCCGATCGCGCCCGTGAACACCGCGAACGCCGTCAGATCGATGCCCACGGCACTGAGCGCGAAGACCACCGCCAGCGTCAGCAGGCCGGCCCGGCTCAGCTTGGCGGCCAGCACCTGCATTGCCGGTGTCAGGTCGCGCGAGCCGTTCAACCGGCCCTCGATCACGTTCGAGACCAGGTTGGCGAGCCAGAGCAGCGCCACCAGCAGCGCCACCCCTTTCAGGAGCAGCAGCATGCTGATCCGCAGCGTGCCGACGGTGACCGCCATCGCGCCCAGCACGTCGGCCGTCGGCCCGATCAGCCCGGCGAGGTTCAGGGCCGCGATCGTCCAGGCGACTGCGGCGATCACGCGCGACAGACGCGGGTTGCGCACCAGCCCCGTGCCGAGCCGGATGATGACCCAGGCAAGTGCCAGGCTTTCGACCAGCCGCAGCAGGTGGTCCTGCACCTGCTCGCGTGCGGCAACGAGTTCCTCGAACCGGATCAGCAGCACCAGAAGCAGCCAAGGCGTCGAGGCTGCAACCGCGGTCATGACCCTCCGCACGGACGCGGTATGCAGACGGCTGATCGGGCCCGCGGCCGCTCTCTCCAGCCGCGGCGCCATTAGCCGTACTGCCCCTGCCGCGAGCAGCGCGCCCGCCGCCTGCACGAGTGTCGCCAGGACGAGAACGTCCGAGCGGAACCACGCAAGTACGACATAGGCAACTTGGTGCAGATCGTCCGTCTTCATGTGCGCTCCTCGATGAGGCACAGGTCTGCCTGCGAGACCTGTTGCCCTGCAAGGTCGCTGCTCAGCCTTTTAGCCCGATGATGCGTCAACTTGCTTCAAACGTTGCTCGTGACAGGAGTGGTTCTGAATGGCGAAGGCTTGCAGGCTTCGTTTGAGGGCTTGCCGAGGACGTTTTCAAGCGAGCACATGAAGATCTGCTGCAGCAATCACAAGGGGAGCGTCAGGCTTTCTGGCGCAGCTCCTCCTTTGACGACTGCCCAGCTGCTCGGACGCAACATGTGACAGCCTCGGACAGAGAACTGGTGAAGTAGTCCGCCCCGATGCTCGCCTGAACTTGCTTGTCAGTCAGGATGCTGTCCTGCGTCGGCCATAGTCCGACTAGGATGGGCGCCCCCTGTGGCAACTTCTGCCGAAGCCGCCGCATGAGATAGCGCAGATTGGCTGGGCTGCCGCTAATGTTGAGATACGAAACGCAGGCCATCGCGACACCTTGCACGTCCAGCCGCTCCACATTCTCGCGTGACACGTCCTGGTAGCCGACCAGACGGCTGGGGATGCCGTGCTTGCCGAGAAGTTGCACCAGCATGGATGCGGCGGCCTCATCCAGTGGACCGCTCCCCGCGATGCAGAGCACGGCGCCTTCCGCGCTCCAGGCGACGGGCAAGCCTTCTTCCGTTGGGTTCACGGTTGCCGGACCGCAGTTTACAGGTAGATCGTTCTCGGCGGCGAGCGGCGCTATGGCGCCCCTGTCACCCTTCGCCGGGGACGACTGCTCGTCGTCGCGGGCACGCAGGCTGTTGACGAGCACCTTGACCGTTGACTTGATCCGCTCGAGTTGTGCGTGCTCGAGCACGCCGCGCTGCGCGTCGTTAGCAGCCAACTGCAGGCCCTTGAGGGCCACCTCGTCGTAGTAGGTCGACAGCGAGCGCTGCTTCAGCAGCGTCTCGGCATGGTCCTCCGCCTCGTCGGCATCGCCGGCCAGGATGCGCTGGTAGAAGCTCTCTACCGGTGTCAGCGCCGGACGGTCGCCAAGCAACACGTCCAGGAACGCCAGCCGCTCGACATGCCGGCCTATCACCACGAGACACAGCGTCAGCGGCGTGGAGAGGATCAGGCCGATCGGACCCCACACCCACGACCAGAAGATGGCCGCGACCACGACCGAGAATGGCGACAGCCCGGTCGCGTGGCCGTACACCATCGGTTCGATGACCTGGCCGGTAATACCCTCGACCACCACGTAGAGCCCCAGCGTCCACAGCACCATCGACCAGCCCGGCTCGATTGCGGCGGCGAGCCCCATCGGCAGCACCGCAGACAGCAGCGATCCCACGTACGGGACGAAGCGGAGCAGCGCCGAGAGGATGCCCCACAGTACCGGGTTCGGCACCCCGATGAGTAGCAGCCCGATGCCGACGACAACTCCAAACAGCGTGTTGATGCAGAGCTGGGTGATGAAGTAGCGGCTCAGCCGGCGAGCGCCGTCATCGATGGCGACGGTCGTTCGGTGCAGGTCGTCGGAACCGACCAGACGAATGAGCCGGTCCCGCAGGTCCTCGCGTTGCAGCAGCGCGAACACCGCAACCACGAAGACGATACCCAGGGTTGCCAACGGCGACAGCACCGGGCCGAGATACTTCTCGGCAATGCTTAACGGCGAGTTCGTGGTTGCTGCGGAAACGCCGTTGCTGGTCGGCCCCGGTGAGACGCCCAGCGGCGGCAATATAGACGGAAGCGAGCCGGAAGACGCGTTTGCCGGTGGCGGCGGCGGTTTGCCGGTAGGGTGAGGGTTATGGATGCTGACGCTATCCGCCAAATGCGATAGACGGCCAATCGTATAGTTGCGGACGCTTGTGACCTTGGCTTCCAAAGTGGCCGCGTACTGCGGGATGTTGCCGGTCAGCTCGGCAATCTGGCTGCCGATGACGCCGCCAATCACGAGGATGAGCCCAAGTGTGAGGATGACACCGACGAGCACTGACGGCACCTTGCCGAATTGTAGCTGGCGCAGAAGCGTGACGAGAGGCGCCAGCACGAATGCCAGCAGCAACGCAAGCGTCACCGGAACCAGCACCTCCTTGCCAAAATAGAGGATTGCCACGACCATCACGAAAAGGGTTACGACCTTTGAGGCTTCCGGAGGCTGGGCCGAAGCGATGGTCCTCGCGGGTGGCTCACTGCTGTCCAAAATACCGGCTCCTATCCGACTACGGCCCGGTTGTAGCGCATCCTCTTGGCGCTGTGGCGCAACCTGAGTTGTGCATTTAGAATTTCCTGATTTGGCTGCGGGGCTTCACCGGCGAAGTATGAAGACGAGTCGTCGGGTTCTACGATTTCCGAGAGCTCCTAGGTGTCGCTGTCATTTTGGCGCCATAACCATGCTCACGCGCCCAGACAACCGCGGCACTCCGGGTGCAAACTCCTATCTTTCGGAAGATCGCTGTGACGTGGTTGCGCACGGTACTGCGGCTGATGGCCCGGTCGCCCGCTATCCTCGCGTCGGTGTGCCCCTGGGCGATGGACCCGAGGATCTCCCGCTCACGCTCGGACAGCGACTGGTCCGCCGCCTGCCCGGCCCGGTCGGTCTCGTGGCCCGGCAGCTCTGCCAGCTTTTCCATGACCCGCTGACCGAACCATCTCGTGTCTCTCAGAACCGCTTCAATCGCGGATACCAGATCGTTCTCGGTTCGCTTCCGATCTCCGATGTCATGCAGTACGACCAAGAGGCAGGCCTTCTCATCGACAACGACGCGTTCGGCTGCAAGAAGATGTGCGCGCGTTCGCCTGTCCCGATACTGAAGGTCGATCTCGACGCTACCGAGATGCTCCCCAAGCAGGAGGGCCTGGGCAACCAGACGCCCCGTATCGTCATCCCACAAGGCAAGCTCGTGCACGGGCCGGCCCGAGGCTGCTGATCGCGGGTGCCCTGTCGTGCGTGAGAAGCTCTCATTGCTATCGACTACCAGCAAATCTGGGCCCTCCAGAACAAGCATCGGTACCGGCGCCAACCGGAACGCAGTGGCAAAGCGCCGCTCGCTTTGAGCTAAAGCCTGTTGCGCGTCATGCGCAGGCTGGAGGTCGGCAAAGGTAAACAGCATGCACGCCGTGTCGTCGACATCAATCGGTTGGCCAGCGAGCAGGACGCGCCGATGGCCACCGCCCCGAACCGGCAGCCAGGCTTCGGTCTGCGGGATTGTCTTGCCGGCATGGAACAGCTCGACTGCCGCGTCGCGCCCATGCAACGGCGCTAGGACATCGATTGCGTGCAGCGACTTGCCCAGTAGGTCGTCAGCCTTGAAGCCTGTCAGGGCCAGGAAGCCGTGGTTGACCTTGATGTAGTGCGTGTCGGCTAGTCGACAGATCAGCCCCGGGGCAGGATTTGCGTTGAACGACGCCTCGAAGCGAGACTCTGCTAGATATTGCTCGGTGACGTCATTGATTATGAGCACCAGGCAATTCGGCGTGCCTCCCGCGTCTGTGAGCACGAGGCTGCGGATCTGATGGGTCCATTGTGCCTCCTGACCCGGACGTCCCACTTCAACGACGATCTGGCTGAAGCTCTCTCCACCCACAAGGCGATCGAGCGGATAGGCGCCGGTCGGCAGCTTGTGACGGTTACGGTAGCGTAGCTCGAACCGGGAGCGATACTCATCCACGGTTCGACCCAAATCCTCCACCCGGCGGACGCCGTGCATCGCCAAGGCGGCGCTGTTGGCCCAGGCGATCCTTTGGTCAGGTTCGACCAACAGGACACCATCCATCAATCCGGCGATGATATGCTGTAGCTCCGAACGACCAAATGGCGGGCTTTCCGCCTCGCGGTCCGACGCTTTCGGCTTTCGAGCAACTCTGCGTTTGAGATCAGACATTTGTGTCTCGATGCGATGACGAAGGCTATCAACAACGTCGTTGTTTGTCCCGAAAGTCTGCAAAGGCAACTAGCCTAAAGACTTAGGGCCATTACACTAGAGCGAGTCTAACCGCCTGGCGAGAAACAGGATAGTATTTTAGAAACTTTTCGCTCGGCTCTTTGTTTATTGCTTGTACCGGCGCATATTCTGCGTGCGGTTAGGAACCGTTCATGAATGACGATCACGTCAAGGGCGCCGGCAAGAAGATCACCGGTTCACTGAAGGAAGCCATTGGCAAGGTAACGGGCGACAAGAAGACACAGGCGGAAGGAACCGCCGAGAAGGCTGCTGGGCATGCAGAGAGTGTCCTGGGAAAGTCCAAAGATAAGGACGACAAGTCTTAAGCGACTCGGGCACTCAGTCTTGCGGAGAGCGGCGTTCATCGCTCGTAGCAAAGCGGAGTTCCATGGACTCATCCTTTAAAGAAACCTCACCTATACTATGAGTCTATTGCATTAGCAGCCCTGGGCTAGGATCTGATTATCCAGTTTCGGCGCAGTCAAAAGGATGAATATGCCGAGCAAACTGGACTCAGGTGCTACCTCCACGCTCCAGCTGCATCGTGAGGACCTTGAGGTCACCCGGTTGCGCGTCAAAGGTCAAACCGTCCGCGTCAGCACCCGGACGACGACGCACGACCAGGACGTCGACGAGCCGCTGACGCAGGAGACGGTACAGGTCGAGCGCGTGGTGATCGGGCGTGCGATCGAGGCGGCTCCCCCGGTTCGGGTAGAGGGCGACGTGACGATCATCCCGGTTGTGGAAGAGACTCTTATCGTCGAGCGACGGCTGATCCTTAAGGAAGAGATCCACATGCGGCGCGTTCGGACCATCGAGCATCATCGCGAGACCGTCACCCTGCGTCGGCAAGAGGCTGAGGTTACACGCTTGCCGCCGAGTACTGGCTCAGACGTCAGGTCCTAGATCTCGCAACTATCTACCTAATCAAACAGGAGAAGAAACATGACCACAGAGACCATCGTCGCTGTCTACGATACCGCTGAGCACGCCGAGATGGCCGTGCATGATCTGCTTGCAGCCAATGTGCCATCGGAGGCGATCAGCCGGCACGCAAGCACCGGAATGACGATGGGCGCTGCGACCACCACAACAGCGCCGGCGCAGGAAAAGGGTTTTTGGGCGCGGACGTTTGGCGGCGAGCCCGATCATGACACTTCGGTGTATGACCGCAGTGTCGGATCCGGTTCAACCGTAGTCACCGTCCAGGTACCCGACGAGCATGTGACCGCTGTCACCGAGATCCTCGAGAAGCACAGCCCGATCGACATCGATGAGCGCGCCTCGAGCTACGGCATTGCGCAGACGACCACGACGCAGATGCCCGTTGCGGCAGCCGGATCCGTAGCAGTCGCCCCAACGGATGGCGTCATGCAGCTCAGCGAGGAGCAGCTCGTCGTCGGCACGCGAGTAGTCAATCGCGGCAGCACCCGCATCCGCCGGTTCGTCGTCGAGACGCCGGTCGAGCAGCAGGTCACGCTGCACGAGGAGACGGTCAAGATCGATCGCCGCCCGGTCACCGACGGCCGCCCTGTCACCGGGCAGGCCTTTGCCGACAAGACCATTGAGATGACCGAGACCGGCGAGGAGGCCGTCGTCGGCAAGACGGCGCATGTCTACGAGGAGGTCGGGCTGCACAAGGAAGCGGCTGAGCGGGTCGAGACGGTCAAGGACACGGTGCGTCGCGAGGACGTCAAGATCGAGAAGGTTCCGGGTGAGGCGGTCAGCACGCGTACAACCGCACCGGTGACGCCCAGCACCAAGAAGATCTGATCCATCGAGCCTACGGCCGGGCCGCGCATGCGGTCCGGGCCTTCTCATCTGGAGACGCCGATGTCCACCGAAACCTATGCCAGCGCGCTGGCATCAAAACGTGGACCCGGTGTCGTTGAGTCCACGACAGTTCTGAGTGGCGGTGGTCACGCGCATCGGGCGGGTTTCCTGGGGGGCGATCTTGGGTGGCGTCATCCTGGTCGTAGCGGTGCAACTGCTGCTCAGCCTGCTCGGTGCCGGCATCGGGCCTGGAACCGTTAACGTCAACGCCGGAAGCGAGGCGATCCAGACCGCCAAGAACGCGGCCGACACCAGTGCAGCCGCGGCATCGAAGACCTCGTTCGCCGCCTTCGGCGTGCTGTTGCTCGATGCCATCGCAGCCGCGATCGGCGGTGCGATCGCCCTTCAGCGGCGCGCCCTCGGGGCGCCGCGCTTCGCTCGCTAGAACCTCTGAACATCCCCAGCCATTCAAACCCGCAGCCGCAGTGCGTGAGTATCCCCCAGCTGCGGCTTGTTAGGACGACGACCATGAAAACCCTTCCGCTTGCCTTTGCATTCACCCTGGCAGCAACAGCCGCACTGGCTCAAACGACGATCGCGCCGGGCAACTCCGGCACCAACAGCTCGACCGGCATGACCGGACGTCAAGCCAGCCCGTCGCAGGCCAATCCCATGCAGACAGGGATGCAACCTGGGGCTGCGGCTTCTTCGCCAGGTATGGGCATGCCAAGCCGCAACGGCGCGAGTATAGCAAGCGGTGATAACAATCAGGCTGTTGCCACCACCGACAGCAATGCAATGCAGCCCGCGCACGGTGCCAACTCGTTCAGCCGCGGCGAGGCCCGGCGCCGGATCGAGAGCCACGGCTTCCAGAACGTCTCGGACCTACGCAAAAGCAACCACGGCGTCTGGATGGGCAAGGGCATGAAGGACGGTCAGCCGGTCCACGTATGGCTCGATTACAAGGGCAATGTCGGCCAGCGCTAGCAGCTCAGTCCGCCGCTACTCATCGCTCAGCTAGGAGGCCTTTATGGCCATGCAAACCTTCACTCATCTCTACGACAACTATAGCGAGGCACAGCACACCGTTGAGGCGCTTGAGGCTGCCGGTGTTCCTCACAGTGACATCAGCATTGTCGGCAACAACGCTGACAACAGCCACACGGGTTCTTTGACAACGGCTGTGGTCCCTGGCGAGGGTGAAACCGACGGCGCCCCGACGCGGGCCGGCACCGGGGCTTCCACCGGCACGCTCGTCGGCGGCGGTGTCGGTCTGCTGACCGGTCTGGGCCTGCTGGCCATCCCGGGTGTCGGTCCGGTCGTCGCGGCAGGCTGGCTGATCGCCACGCTGTCCGGTGCCGGCATCGGCGCCGCCGGTGGCGGCCTGCTGGGCTCGCTGGTCCATGCCGGCGTGCCAGAGGAACATGCGCATACCTATGCCGAAGGCGTTCGTCGCGGTGGCACCCTCGTCAGTGCCCGCGCTGACGAGAGCCGGGCCAGCACGGTCGAGGCGGTGCTGGCCGGGCGCTCGACAATTGCCGTCAATCCGGCGGCACGGCGCACTGCCTACGTCTCGGATGGATGGGAGAAGTTCGATGACACTGCGCCGCACTATACGGCGGATCAGGTTGTCGCGGACCGCGCCGTCCGCGGACGCGTCTCCTAGACGACAGGCACACAACTGGTCACGGCGACCGAGTGCTCAGCCGTGACCTAAGCAAGAACCGGAGGAACGCATGGCTGATCAAAGTAGGACCGAACCCGTCAAGTCGGGGCTTGTGGCGGCGCAGGCCGTGGGCGATGCCGCGAAGCAGGTGGGTGAGCGAGCAGGACAGGCCGGTTCTAGTGCCGTGCAGCAGGCAAAGGACCTCGCGAGCGATGCGCAGACGCGTGGAACCGCGTTGGCCAGCGCTGTCGGCGAGCAAGTCAGCGCCGCCGCCGAGACGCAGAAGCAGAGCCTCGCGGATCAGCTCGAGGACATCGCACAGGCGGTGCATCGATCCGGCGCCGAGCTGGAGGGCCACCAGGATTGGGCGGCGCGTCTGGTGGAGCGTGGCGCTGCCGAGCTCAGCACCATCGCCAGCACGCTTCGGCACAATGATGTGCCCGCGCTGATGGAGAACGTGCAGGATCTCGCCCGACGGCAGCCCGCCTTGTTCACCGGCGCTTCATTCGCTGCCGGGTTTGCGCTTGCACGTGTCGGACGGGTCGCCGTAGCCGGGGCATCAAAGGCTGACCTCCCTGAAGCTTTCCGAGGCCAGCCATGAGCAGCACCGACACTGCTGGCTCCTACCGCTTGGCGCCTGCCCTCGGCAGCGTCGCCGCCGACCTCAGGCAGTTGCTTGGCGGCGAGATGCGACTGGCACGTGCCGAACTCGATCAAAAGCTGCATCGCGTCATCCTGGCTGCGGTATTCCTGGTTGGTGGCGCGCTGGTCGCCTTTGCGGGGCTGGTTGTCGCCCTTCAGGGCCTTGCCGCAGCCCTGGCCCTCGTTCTGCCGACCTGGGCCGCGCTCCTGATCGTCGGCTTCGGCATCGTCATTGTGGGCGGACTGTTCGCGCGCTCCGGGCTGGCGATGCTGTCGTTGAAGACCCTCATCCCCGGACACCTCGCGACAAGCTTGGCAAAGGACGTGCGCGTCCTCAAGGAGCACATCTGATGTCATCGAGCATCCCGAAGCAGGCTGCCATCGAAGGTGATCTCGACAGGACCCGCGCACATCTGAGCGGAAGCCTCAGCGAACTGCGGACCCGGATGACCCCGGGGCAAGTCATCGACGACCTGATGCGCTACTTCCGCGGCCAGGAAGGCGCCGAGTTCGGGCGCAACCTGATGGATAACGTCCGCAGCAACCCGATGCCTGCGGCAGTGACCGGGATTGGCCTCACCTGGTTGATGGCAACCAGCAAGCGTCCTGGTCCGGCTCAAGCGCCTGCCGCGGTGGGGGCGACTAGCAAGGTGCGCGTCTATCATCCCGGGCAAGGATACAACGAGGGCGGCTACAAGGCGGTCGCGGCCAGGGTCAATGTCGCAGAGATGGGAGTCCTCCGTGCGATCGATGAACCCGACCTCGAATATACCGCACGCCTGGATGACGCGCGCGGACAGGCACTTGGCCTCGCCCGTCATGCCCAGGAAAGCGCGCCGTCCTTCAGTCAGCGGGTTCGCGATGCCCTGGCCGCCGCGCAAGGGACTGCCGCCGAGCTTGGACAGGGCCTGAGCGATCGTGCAGGAGGACTGGCGTCGACCGTGAGCGGCCAGCTCCAGGACGTGACCGATGCCATCAGCCATGGCACGCAACAGGCCGGTGGGGTGATGTCGCAGGGGAGCGATGCCGTGAGCCAGGCGACCGGCAAGATGATGAAGACGCTGACCGAGACCCCCTTGCTGCTCGGCGCTCTTGGTCTCGCGGCAGGCGCGCTTCTGGGCGCTTTCCTGCCGCAGCCTGAGCAGGAAGCCGCCGCGCTCCATGATGCCGCCGAAACGGCTCGTCAGAACGCGAGCCGTCTTGCGCAACAGGCAGTCGATGAGGGCAAGAACATCGGTCAGGCCGTCGTCGACAAGGGGATGGAGAGTGCCGATCAGCAGAAACTGACGGGCAGCCGGAGCGCAGGTGAAGTGGTGGACGCGGCCTTGGGTGGCACGTTGGCGACTGACGCAAAGCAGGTGGCGACCGACGTTCTGAAGGCCGGGGATGAGGCGTTCCGCAAAACCGCGCTCGGTGAGAAGCCGTCAGAAGGAAGCGCGGCGTAGGCCTTCGACGCCAGAAGACGGCGCTTATGTACGTCTTCGCAGCTAGAGCCCGACGGCTTAACTGCAAGCGACTAACCAAGCTCTATCCTCAGGAAACGACATGTCGATCATCGGGTGGATTATCCTCGGCCTCATCGCGGGCTTCATTGGCAGCAAGATTGTCAACAAGAGCGGTGAAGGCCTGATGCTGGACCTGATCCTGGGCATTGTAGGCGCGATCGTCGGCGGCTTTCTCTTCTCCTTGGTCGGAGCGGCTCCGGTAACAGGCTTGAACATATACAGTCTGATCGTGGCGGTGATCGGTTCTATCGTCGTGCTTGTCGCCTACCACGCAATCTTTGGCCGACGCAGCCTCCGCTGACGGACCTGCTCAACAACATGCAACAACTCGGCAACTGGAGCTGATCATGGGACTTCTTGACCAAGTCGTTGGCGGCTTGATGGGCGGCGGAGCCGGTGCCTCGTCTCCGATGGGCGGCGTTTTGTCCAGCCTCCTTGGCGGTGGCGGGCAAATGGGCGGCTCAACCGGGCAGATGCTTGGAGGCGCGGGTGGAATTGGCGGCTTGGTCTCCCAGTTCGAGCAAGCCGGGCTCGGACATGTTGCGCAGTCCTGGGTTGGCAACAGCCCGAACCAGCCTGTGTCTCCGCAGCAACTCCAAAGTGTCTTCGGTGAGAACCAAGTGCAGGGCATGGCAAGTCAGGCTGGCATGGCGCCACAGGACTTCCTCTCTCAGCTCAGCCAGCATCTCCCGAACGCGGTCCATGGCATGACGCCTGACGGCGAGGTGCCGAATCAGGAAACTTCTATCTAGTCAGATCGATTTCCTGGAGCCGAGCGACCGGACCGCTTCATCGACATCGCCGTGCAGCTGATAATCGCCACAGATCCACCGCCAGGACCAATGCCCCTTAGCCCGTCGGACGTTGCGAACATAGAGGGGGAGGCTCACGATTGGATCGTCGCTCGCGCCGAGCGGCAGATCGACGAACAATCGAGCCTTGCCAAGGCGCAAGACGCCCGGGCGGTCATGATGCTCACAACCTCTGTCATCCTGTCGACGCTCTCCGCCCTCGTTGCTGCAATAGCTCTGGCGGTGCCGAGAAATGATGCCTCGGTACTCGTGGCATCCCTAGCCGGACTGGCTGGGTTCAGTCTTGCCTCGTCACTCGTCCTGTTCTCGGTGAGGTCACCGAGCTTTAACATCTCGGGTGCACCACCATCCCGTTTTGTGGAAGGAGGACGTCGGCAAGAGACGCTCGCTGCCTTGCGCAAGTCCCGGGTTCTGGAACTTGAGGAGTGCCTTTCCGAGAACCGGAGGATGCTTGAACAGCGACGATACCTGGGAAACTGGGCGCTCTGGACGCTTATGGCAACGCCACTGATCTCTCTACTCTATGGGTGGCTTGCCTCTACTGGGCAATAAAGCCATCGGCGTAACGGCGCAGCCTCTGTCGCCGTGGCCGAATGAAGGTCACCCACCCCTGGCTCCTACTCAACTTGCGAGTTCTGGTCGGCCAGTTTATGCCGCGCCTGCAGTTTGTTCAGGCTCTCCAGCGCCTTGACGTCAAGGCTGATAACGGCGCCATCTGGCCCTTCCAGCCGGATGCTGTGTGTGTCCAGAAACGTGGCGTGGACGCCACTGCCAATGTGTTCGTCTTCAATCAGCGCCATGCAACGCTCCTCATCCGCTCATCAACCCAATGGGCGGCACGATAAGTTCGATACTTACGAGATAATTTCGGCCGCCCAGGCTTAAGATGGGACTTCGAACGCTGATACAGGTCTGCCGAACAAGTAACCCTGTCCCTGCAGGCATCCGATGGCAAGAAGCATGGCGGCCTGAGCTTCCGTCTCCACACCTTCCGCAATCACCTGAAGCCCAAGGCTCTGGCCCAGTGCAACGACTGCCTTCACGACAGCATAAGAGCCCGTGTCTGTCTCCATCTTGCGGGTAAAAGATTGATCGATCTTCAATTTATCGAAAGGAAATTGGCAGAGATAACCTAGTCCGGCATAGCCGGTACCGAAGTCATCCAGTGCGACATGAATCCCAAGCAGCCTGATCGTCTGCAAGGTGTTCCTTACCTGCTCGCTATCGTCCATCAGCAGGCCTTCCGTCACCTCCAGCTCCAGACGGGTCGGAACAAGCCCCGTGCGTGCCAGGACAGTGACAACCTGTTCAACCAGATCATGGCGGCGCAACTGTGCGGGTGAGAGGTTCACGGAGACGATCTGCTGGCGACGCCAGGTTATCGCTGCGGCGCAGGCAAGCTCCAGGATCAAGGCACCGAGGCCGACAATGAGGCCGGTTTCCTCGGCAATCGGGATGAAGATACCGGGAGCGACCTCACCATGGATCGGATGGGTCCAGCGCGCGAGTGCTTCATATCCCACTGTCTCCCTCGTCGCGATGTCAACAATTGGCTGGAAGTCTAGGTCAAGTTCGCTGTTCTCGATCGCCAGGCGAAGATCCCGTTCAAGAGCCTGCCGGTAGCGCAGATCGGCTTCCAGTTCCGGGTCATAGAGCTTAATACATCCGCCGCCGGCCGCCTTGGCTTGATAGAGGGCTAAGTCCGCCCGAAAAAGCAGTTCTTCCGAGGTGTTGCCGTCCCTGATGCAGGAGGCGATGCCGATGCTGGCTTTGACGGTCAGGTCCTGCCCCTGGATCGCAAAGGGTCTCGAGAGCTCATTCATGATCTTGGCGCCCAGCACTGTCCCCGCTTCCGGGGGCCCAACACGCTGCACAAGTACGAACTCGTCCCCGCCGGGACGCGCGAGGAGGTCTCCCTCACGCACGCAGGCTCCAATCCGGGCAGCAACCTGCCTCAGCAGGTCATCGCCCCCGCGATGTCCGAACTGGTCATTGATGGCCTTGAAACGGTCAAGATCCAGGTAGAGGACGTTGCACCACGCGGGCTCCTGCCCACCAGCGGACGTTGTCTGCTCCAGGACCCGATCAAGCATAGCCCGGTTCGCGACCCCGGTTAGGACGTCGTGATACGCGAGGAAGTGAACCTGCTCCTCGGCCTGCCGGAGACTGTCAATGTCCGTGGACGTGCCAAACCACTGCCTTGGGCTTGAATCTTCGCTCTCCTGCAGCGGGGTCGCCCGGGTCTGGAACCAGCGGTAAATGCCGTCTGCACGCCGCAGCCTGTGCTCAACCTCCATGCCGCCGCGGGACGCCGCAACATGCCACGCCTGCAGCGTAACCTCCCGGTCGTCCGGGTGGACAATCTCCCTCCAACCGCGGTCATGGCTCTCGACTTCTCGCTGCCCGGTATAGGCAACCCATTGTGGGCTGGCCCAGTCCCACCTGCCATCATCCAAGGACCGCCAAACAAGTTGGGGAATGGTCTCGGTCAGAAGCTGGAACTGAGGCTCGCTCGAAATAGAGGATGGCGTCGTTGGCTGTGGCAACCCCGGGTTACGGAGGATAATGACTAACCCGGACAGGCCATCGGCGTCTTTCGAGAGCAGGAAACTGTCGGCCCAGAATCGGCTCCCATCGTTGCGCAAGCACCACTGTGCGCCATTGAAGACGGGGTAACGGGGGATGTTCGCAATTTCACCTTCGAGAGAACTTCCATCGGGTTCCGAGGGCTCGAACAGGGAGAGGTACGACCGTCCCCGAACGTCGGATGACTGCCAGCCAAATAGTGCGCTAGCGCCCGCGTTCCAACCGACTATCTGACCGGTATCGTCAGTGGTAATCAAAGCATAGGCCGCTGGAAGAAGATCCCCCTCCTGACGCGTGAGCTGGTTTACAACTTCAGCGATTTGCCCAGCCGTGCCGATGAAGCTTATGGGACCGTCGAAGTCGATTGCATTCTGCTGCATCCCGCGGACCTTCAGTCCGGGGTCGAGAACAACGGTCAGGCCACCTGCCCTGTGAATGGCCGCGAGGCCTCGGGACCCGTCGTCCAACAGCCCCGACAACACGATACCTATGGTTCTTGGACCCACCCAGTCCGCTAAGGAACTAAATAGGGCATCAATGCTACGATTTTGAAGCATGCCCTTTGAGCCAACTACAAGGTGCGCCCGATTACGGTCCATCAGCGTGAGATGACCGTCAGGTTCACCGATGTAGCAATTGCCTGTCTCCAAGATCGAGGCCTCACTGGCGACGATTACGGGCATCCGAGAGGAGGAAGCCAGGATATCTCTCAGATGACTTACCCTGTCGCTTGGTCGATGCCACACGATCATGACAACGGCTCGCGTACCTCTGGACAGGAGCGTGAGAAGCCTCTGGATGTCATCGAGACCCTCGCTGCCAGAGGCTCCGATCGCGATGAAATACGGCTGGTCCATGCTGTTCATAGAAGAAGATAAACCCGAAACGGCAGAACAATAAAGGGCCTGTTAGGGCATTAAGATCATGCTCCTTTTTGTCCAAGCGTTCAGGCCTGAAGGTCTGCCCTTATGCGTTTCGGCTCAATATCGGTCAAGTATGGCTGGCCACGGACTTGCAGTGCCGTAAGCGGTTGGCGGCAGCCTGTAAGGCCAGTTAAGCGAGACAGGTTCTCGTGCCACGTCCAAAGCCGCAGTAACCGGGGGGAACACGTCTTCGCTCTTAGTCTCGCAATCGGCCTGCTAAGCAATAGCCAGATGGATCAGCACGTCAGACTGAGAGCACCCAGCCTGACGTGTGACGGACGCGCCCTGCCAGGGTTCGGCTAAAGCAGTCGGAGCCCTGACAAGCATGAGAATGGCGCTCTTTCGAGGCGTCGGAAAGGATCGAAACTACTCAGGATTATCACACGATCCGGCGGACAGCGGCTCGCGCCAGTAGCCCTGATAGCCAGAGCGACGTTCATTGCCTCGAACCTGGGAACCGGAACCTGGGGATCAAACAGCCACGGCAGCAGACTACTGAAGTGCTTACTCCGGTTAACTGCCGTGCCGTACGCAATGGGTTGCAGCAGGAAGTGGTGCTCGCCGATGAGCAGGCCCGTAACGCCCCGGAGAGCCATCGTAGTTCCCGGTCGTTGTCTGCAACCAGAACTCTAAGCCAGATGACAATGCAGTCGGCGGCTTAGCCCTCGATGTTCTCGATCACCCAACCCTTCTCCAATCGACTCTTCAGGCCGGCAATCGATGGGTGCCAGGTAGGATAGTCATCTGAGCCAGTCAGCACCGACAAGTCTGTCGCCGGAGGCACAGCAATCCCGATGGTGGTCAGGATGTCCGATCGCGGTGCCTTCACCACCGCGAGAATACAAGCTATCGCGATCACCCCGCACGCAGGCCAGCCCGCCCGCTGGATGACACCGCGCATACCTTCTAATCGTCGTTATCTCCCCCTAGCTTACTTGGATCCGTAAGGCTTGATCTGGGGCCAACTTAACCAGCCCGCTCGGGACCCGCGCGTTGGTATCCACCACCCCGGCACGGGACCCCAGCGTGATTGAGCCAAAAGCTCAATATCCTCGAGCACGATTCCCCTCGCCGCCATCAGGCGACCAGACTGCGAATTTGCGGCCTGATCCTGACCTCGCGGAGTCAGAGCACTGCTAATCGCCATCACTGCTTGTCGAAGACACTGCACCACGCAAGGTGGGCGGTGATAGGGGGGATAACGTCTTCTCACGGTCTTGATATCGAGGCGAAAATTACGCGGACTAAGAGAAACTTTTACTAATCAGATGGGATGCATCACTAGAATTGGAGGCTTTAGATGGAAATGCATAACTCAATCAACGTGATGGCTCATCACCACTGGTTTGACTGGATCTTCTTCGCGATAGTCGGCATCCCTTTAGCTTTGGCATGTGTTCAAATGGCACTGCCGGATTGTCTCGAGTCCTATATAAGCAGTGGCCGATTACGTGCGGGATCGGTAGAGACTCGCAAGCGCTAGCACGGGTCTCCTTCTACGCGACGCTGACCTTCTCGGCCGCAACGACGCCCGCGTGTGGCAGCGGTTGAGCAACAAGGGCCGCATCCCCGACGACTTGACTTAGGTCGATGACGGCCCACCCCGGCCGGTTCACATTTCCATCGAAGCGATTTGGGGGATCGGCAAAGATCCACAGGATTTGGAAAAGTAGGGACGCTTATCGGTATGAGTATGACGCATCAGCTTAACCCGCCTGACTATCAGGGTATTCCTGTACCTGATCGCCAAGCCCTACTTGAGGGAATGGCTCCCTTTCAAGCCTCGATGATTGGCCGCAGCCTTTGGCAAGTAGGCTCGACTCTTGTGGGCTTGATAATACTTGAAGCACTTATGTATAAGTGCCTACTGATAAGTAGAGTGCTGACTCTTTCTTTAGCACTGCCGGCTACGGGACTTTTGCTACGGATATTCGTCATCCAGCACGATTGCGGCCACGGCTCTTTTTTCCATGTGCGCTGGGCGAATGATATGCTGGGTCGCTTCTGTAGTCTGTTTACCTTCACACCGTATGCATTCTGGCGCCGTCAACACGCTAATCATCATGCGTCTTTCAACAACCTTGATCGCCGTGACACAGGCATTGATATCTACTCCACCTGCACAACGCTTGCGGAGTTTCGAGCTCTCTCCCCCTGGGGCCAGATCACATTTCGTATCACCCATCATCCGATCCTGACACAGCTTGTCTTTCCGCCGCTGGTGTTTCTGCTTCTCTACCGTGTTCCATTTGATGCTCCAGCGCACTGGCTTCGGGAACGGCGGAGCGTGTGGATCACCGACCTCATGGTTGTCTGTGTAGTGTTGGCGCTGGTCTCTCTCAACGGCGTATGGGCTGTAGTTATGGTTCAATTACCAATTCTGGTCTTCGCGTCGATCATCGGAATGTGGCTCTTCTCGGTGCAACACCGGTTTGAAGAGGCACAGTGGGCGCGACAGCCAGGATGGAACCTGATCCATGCAGCGTTGCGCGGCAGCTCGTATCTGAAGCTTCCGACCGTCCTGCAGTGGTTCACCGGCAATATCGGTTTCCACCACATTCACCACCTATCGGCCCGAATCCCGAACTACCGGCTGCAGGAGTGTCACGAGAGCCGGCCCGACTTGAAGTCAGTCACGACACTGACGCTGAGGCAGGCGCTGCTCGCTCCTTCCTTCACGCTTTGGGATGAGGCTCAAGGGTGCATGGTGAGGTGCCCTTGAGAGGCAGCCCCATCTCCTGGGAGGATCTGGAAATGCTGTCGGCGATAGAGGGAACGCGCTTGTGGTTCAGCGACCTTCTTCTCATAGATGCGTCGGCTGCACCCTTGATTGGGTTACCCGAGGGTCAGAGGTTCAGATCGCCCGACGGAAGACAGCCTTTGCCATGATCGCAGGCCCAACGACAAACGGGGAGGTCACGAGCATCTGCAGGCCGATGGCACCGAACAGCAGCAAGCTGGCTGCTACCACATCGGCCTGCCGGCTGGTGTAGATGTCGCGCCGGCTCTTCGCAATAGCATCAAATCGGCCTCTGGCAGCTTGGCCGCCGCCAGGGGCTGGCTCGAACAGGTTGCCATCCGAAGCGGGCGAGGACTCACTGCTAAGCTGGGAGGAGTAACCCTTCCTCGCCAACAGCTGGTCAATCACGCTCGGCGCAAGCCGGGCGGCCAGGATCATAGAAGGCGTGGAAGAGCCGACGAACACCTCACGCCACCTGTGCGTCGCCGCATACACGATGGCATCGGCGGCGACTTCTGGCTGGTAGGGGCTTGGCGCCTTGGTCTGCAGTCCCGTCTTATTGCGAGCCCAGTCGAACTGCGGCGTGTTGATCGCCGGGAGATGCACCATGGTCAGGTGGGTCGGGTTGCGATCGTGGATCAACTCGGAGCGCAGCGCCTCGGTAAACCCACGTAGAGCGAATTTGGCGCCACAATAGGCCCCCTGGATCGGAAGAGCACGCCACGCGAGAACCGAGCTTATCTGAACAATCGTGCCGCCGTTCATGTGCTTCAGCGCCGCCAGCGTGCCGTTGACAGCCCCGAGATAGGTTACCTCCGTCACCCGACGGATTTCGGCCGCCTCCATCTTCTGGATGGGGCTGTAGACCGTCACCATGGCATTATTCACCCAGACGGTGATGGTCCCGAGTGCAACTTCTATTGTAGCAGCTGCCTGCTCCAACGCGTCTGGGTCCGCCACGTCCGCGGGGACCGTATGAACCCGGGCTCCCTGGGCTTCGAGTTCCTTCCGAGCTTCTTCCAGCCTTTTAGCACCACGAGCAATGAGGCCAATCGAGTAACCCTCTGCAGCGAAGGCGCGTGCTGTGGCTCGACCGATGCCTGCACTACCACCAGTTATGACTACGACTTTCTGCACGGACGTGTTCCTTACTCTCTGCTAGTGCCAGCAGGGGGGCTTCGCGCTGATTGCCAAGATTGCGTCGGTCATGAGCCCGAAGATCACGTGCAGGGCTAGTTGGCAGCGCCTGGAAGGCTGTCCGGTTGCGGAAGGACGTCGCCCAATCCCTAAACACCGGCTCAAGCCGGTATCCTGCATCAGGAACAGGCCTGCTCCGAAAGGCACGCCATGCAGTGCGTCAACTAAGGGCAGGCGTGGTCGCATCACCCCATATGCCGCTCCCTGTAAGGCACCGAGCGCGTAATGCTGTGTCAGGCCTACTGTCGCATTCCCGGAGCGAGGAGGAACCTGGCCTTCCGTTGCCGCCAGTTTTGGTCGCTGGGCGAAATCCAACCCGGCAGAAGCCGCGTCGCCACACCCCTGATGAAGATTACCGGTCTCAACATGCCGGAAAGGGCATCACCAGCACGTACTTCTCGCAACTGGGCGCTGGCGATAGAGAGGTGCAAGCCCTCCGGATAAAGTGCGTCATGCCGGTCTACAGGCTCTATCCGCTCGGACCCTTCGGGACGATCACCGGTCCTGCGACCGACTACTACTGCGATGACGACCAAGCAGCCCTCGCCCTCGAGGAAAAGCTGCGCGCGCAGGGTCAGGATTTTGAGGTCTGGCGAGCCGCCGTCAAGGTCGGAAACTCAGGGCACGCAAGCATGGAAGCAGCGCTTGGTATCTCGTCGGGTAGCTCAACCGCTGCTGTGTGGCTGCTCCCGATCGGGGCTCCGGTAGCCACGGAACCGGAAGTTCGATGGGGCAGGCGCGAACTGATGTGATCCCGGTTCATAGTGGGTGCGTTGCGGTTGAGCGGCGTCCTCCGGCCGCTATGACTTCCCGAAGCCGGTTTTCGAGATCCCTGCTGTGGTAGGGCTTGGCGAGCACCGTGCTTCCGGCGAGGTCATCGGGCAGAACGCTGGATGCGTCGTATCCGGTGCCGAACACGAAAGGGATGCCGCGCGTCCTGAGCACCGCAGCCACGTCCCAGGACGTCTCGCCATCGAGATTGACGTCGAGCAGCGCCGCGTCAAACACCTCCGACCGGGCCAGCGTTAGCGCCTCGTTCCGACGTGTCGCGGGTCCGACGGTTACCCAGCCGAGATCATCGATCATGGCTTGGATTGCCATGACCAGAAGGAACGAATCCTCGACCACAAGAATCCGAAAGACTTCGGGAGGCGTCGCATCCGCCACCGTCGCCATCGGCTCGATGGCCGCCCGTGCCTCCGTGCCATTCTGTGCGGTCGCGCCGGAGTAGGAGACCGATGCCGCTGGTAGGAAGACGTCGCACACGACGCCGGTTCGCATGTAGTGCACGATCGCCCGGCCGCCCGTCTCCATCGCGAGCGCCTGTTCGATCAGCGTCGAGCCGAAGCCGCGGCGTTTGGGCTGTTCGACGAGCGGCCCTCCGATCTCGGTCCACGACAATTCTACGCCGCCGTCGCCGGCCCGCCGCCAACCCACAGCCACTCGCCCGGCAGGCGCGCTGAACGCGCCATACTTCGCCCCGTTGGTCGCCAGTTCATGAATCGCGAGGGATAGCGAGAGGGCCGACTTCGGCGTCAGGAGCATGTTGGGCCCGTCGAGGATGACGGCCGCATGTCCATCGGCATAGGGGCTGAGCTCCTCGCGAAGCAGCTTGTCAATCGAGACGCCTTCCCAGCGGCTCTGGGACAGCAGGCTATGGGCCTTGGCCATCGCCTGGATGCGGCCCTCCAGCCCTTTGACAAAGCCCGTCAACGAATCCGCGTTGCGGCTCGTCTGCACAACGAGGGCCTGGATGTTGGCGATAGTGTTCTTCACGCGGTGGTCGAGTTCGGCCATGAGGAGCTTATCGCGCTCGGCTACCCGCTTGCGTTCCTGCGCGGCCGTGTTGATCCGGCGCAGGACCACGTGGAGCAGGGAGACGCGCAGGTCGAACGCCGCATCGAGATCGGCCGGCGCCCACGGCAGGCACCGCCCACGGACCGTTTCCTTCCACACCTCGAAGGATTTTCGCGGACTGAGCCGATTGCCGTCCGGGCTGCTCACCACCCGCTTCGTCAGCTCGCCCGCCCAGCTGGATGTCCCGACGAGTTCCGGCCGGAACCAGATGATGAAGTCGGATCGTTGCTCCGACACCGAGATGACGAGCACGCCGGAGGCGACATCGGCGAAAGCAGCGCCGGGCGACCACACCTCGCTCAGCCTGTCGGTCGAGAACACGCCATCATTGTTCGGGACGTGGACGTTCAGCCACTCGATCAGATCATGGATCTGCCCCTGGCTGGGCGTTATTCCGAGGAAGGTCAACTGGCCCTTGATGCTGACCGCGACACCCCCCTGAGCTTCTCCGTCGGCGGAAGACGATCCGCCATGGATGTAGTCAAGCAGGTTGGGCGACTCCTTGGTTAATCCGGCCGCATAGTCCTCCGCGCTTGCCAGGTTGAGCATGAGGTTCTGGAGCACGGTGCGGCTCGCCAGCCGCTCGTCAAAACGCTCCCCCTTCTCGCGCGCCTCGAGCTGGAGCGAGAACATGGAACCGAACAGTTCGCATATGGCGCGCAGGTGCCGCGGCAAGATGCGGGGGCTGTAGTGGTGGCAGGCGATGAGGCCCCAGAGCTTGCCGCCACGGATGATCGAGATCGACATCGAGGCGTCGATGCCCATGTTTCGTAGGTATTCGAGGTGGATCGGCGACACGTCGCGCAGGATCGCCTGGCTCATGTCGAGCGGCTCCCCCGTACGCGGATGAGTGGCCGGCGTCAGTGGGGCAGGGTCGTAATCAACCCGGGTGATGAGCCGCAGTGCATTCTTCACGTACAGGGCCCGGGCCTGCTGGGGAATGTCAGCGGCCGGGTAGTGGAGGTCGAGAAATGGTTCGAGATGCGGCTCCCGGCTCTCGGCGATGACCCAACCGGATTCGTCGTGCATGAAGCGGTAGACCAGCACGCGATCGTATCGGGCGACGCCGCG
The DNA here is from genome assembly GCF_005844085.1 of Lichenicoccus roseus. Taxonomy (GTDB): domain Bacteria; phylum Pseudomonadota; class Alphaproteobacteria; order Acetobacterales; family Acetobacteraceae; genus Lichenicoccus; species Lichenicoccus roseus. The sequence continues at coordinate 75,305 of NZ_VCDI01000011.1, read as the reverse complement.
AACTCGCTCGGCGGCAAGGTGGCACAGGGCCTGGAGCGAGGACGATTCGTCGAACCCCCGGACCATCTCCTGCACCCCTGCGAGCGGATCGGCTGCGAACCGGTCGCTGGGATCGGCGGCCTCGAACTCCATGACCAGCGACCCGGCGCTGCGGTGCAGGCTCGCATCGAGCGGTTGGCCGGCGATCACGCGCATCTGCGGGTCGAGCAGATGACGCGGCTTCACGAGGTCGAGCGCGGCCACCAGCCCGCGCAGGCTTTCGATCTGGTCGGGGCGAAACAGCAGCTCCACCGAGCGGCGCAGCAACTCCACGAGGGGTAGACCCAGAAGGCGGGGCGTGTCGCCGGCCGCTTGCATAACCTCCAGCGTGTCGGCGTCCAGCACCAGCATGGCGCCGTGCGGCAGAATCGCACCGGGAATGTGAATTGGCTCCTTGTCGCAGTTCGTGACGTCAGTGGACGCCTTCGCGATGCCGAAGTCAGTCATAGGCTACAGTGCTCCGTCCATCTTTTACCAGGTCTCGGCAAATAAGCCGAACGCCCGCACTCTTCATCCGCTGCATCGTCGAAAGAAAAGAGGCGCCAGATCAAGGCCATCAGCATCAGTTGCGGCGGCAGCACCACAAAGATCCGGCGGATAGCACGGCGTGGCCGCCCCAAAAGCCAACTTAAAGGAAAGTCGCCCAGCTGTATCCAGCTCATTACTCGCAACCACACAACGCCGAAAAAGCAGCCCTCGCGCAGTAGTTGCCCACGTTGCCTGACATCAATGTCTACTTGGTCACAGTAAGATCGACTTTAGCCAAGCAAAACGATCTTGAATTACATTAGTTTAGCGATAGCGGAACGGATTGTGCGTACTTGTGAGTCAACGGTCTTGTATTAGTGCATCTGTTCCGCGGGAGGAAAATACCAGATTAAAGCATTTTATCCAAATAGGCCGTGACAGCATAAGTGCAGCGGGTGCGCTGAACCTGTCCGGTCAAGGAAATCCCTACATATGGATCTTGTCACGATTTCGACATTGACCGATATTTGTGGCGCGTCCGACGTTCGCACTGGAAGCGAAACCGAAATACGCTCTAAGTGGAGCCCATCTAGGCCAGCCGCTCTACTGCTTGAGGAGAAGTCGATTGAGTGACGAGCTGCAGAACGACCGGCTAGCGATCACTCCAAAACGGCGTGGTATGATCCGACACGTAGGGCTTAGTTTCGCTGGTATTGTAGCAACAGGGGTGCTTGCATCCAGCACGAAGGCGTCCGCTGCGGCTTTTACAGATGCGGATTTGTTTAACTTTGCCCTAAACTTTGAATATCTTGGTGCCAACTACTATTTGCAGGCGGTTACTGGTAAGGGTCTAGATGCATATGCCAGCATCGCCGGTACGGGGACGCCGGGAAATGTGGTGGGGGGCTCGCCTGTGCCGTTTAAAACACCTGCCCTTGCATATTATGCCCAACAACTTGCGAATGATGAACTCGCGCATGCCCTCTTCCTTCGCGACGTCCTCGGAGCCGCAGCGATCACCCAGCCAGCCGTGGATTTGGCTGACAGCTGGACAGTTCTCGCCTTGGCGGCAGGCCTAATAAGCCCGGGGCAGACGTTCAACCCATTTCAGGACGAGGTTAATTTCCTGCTTGGGGCCTATGCAATTGAGGATGTTTGCGTGACCGGCCTCACCGGTGCAGCAGCGTTGTTGACTAGTCCAACGAATATTGCTTATGCCGCGAGCCTGCTTGGTGCTGAAGGCTACCATGGAGGGGCCATCCGCGGGTTCCTTTCTGATATTGGAGCAGGCGTTGCAACAAATGCAATCTCTAGCCTGCGCGCAACATTGTCTGGAGTTGGCGACAACGGTACGAGCGCCGACGGTAATCCCTTCAACATCACAAACGTCGACTTCAACGGACAGGCTTATCGCCGCACTCCGTCACAGGTGCTTTCTATCCTTTACGGTAGCAGCGTCAGCGGGACAGCAAGCGGTCTGTTCTTCCCCTCCGGAGTCAACGGCATCATCAACATTGTCTAGTTAAGACATCGCGAGCTTTATGTTGTCGTAATCAAAAACTTGAGACGCATTTAACGCGAGTCCGAAAGCCGGCAGCGCCGCTATTAAACTTAAGTGGCCGGGATGTACTGGCTACAACTTGGCGTGGTCACAGAATTTGTCGTCAGCCGCATGCGGCGCAAGGCCGGCGTTGCCAAGGCTCATCCTTAAGATCACAAAATGTGCGCCCTATCTGGTAGCACAGCCGGCGACCCAGACCCGGATCAGGTCGGTATCTTGGGTATCTTCAGCAGAAGCGGGATCACATTTACTTCCCAGCGCGTTGTGCGTCACGATTGCGGAAGAACCGCGTCACGCTGATAAAAGTCCTACGGAACAGTTGCGCGGCCTCGTGCAGGAGCCTGCGCTGCCTCTCCGTTTGTACGACGACGTCGTCGGTCTGCAGCACATGCATGCGGCACTGGATGCAGCGCATCAGCGTGCCCATTTATATATTCGCTATAATCACGCCGGAGCTTGCTGCTGGTCGACTGGGTGCCGTGTTTGAACTTTGGGCGTCAACGGCTCCACCGAGTTATCGACGCGGCATCAAAAGTGGAAAATGGCACCAGAGGCTGAGCAGGCTTCTCGGCAAGGAGAGCCACCGCTGAGGCGGGTTGTAAGCTATTTACCCATGCATCCTATTATTACGGCGGGCGATGCATCCCTACAGTATGCCACACGTCCACCCTGCAGTTACGATAATCGGAGGCTGTTCATTGTCCGGGACTGAGGAAAGTCGATACTGGACCGTGCCTCCGAGCGTGCGTAGGCGCTATGGGAGGAAGCCGGCCGGCCGCATGATTGGTCGGAGGAGTTTTGGCGTCAGGCTAGCGAGGAGGCCGAAGCCGAAGACGCTGCCGAGGTAGGTAATCCTCTGAAGATCGTGGCGACTGATCGCTAACAGACACAGTAGGCGTTTCGCCGATTTTTCCCAACCAGAGACGCCGCCCTTGCATCTATTTTGCTAATGGCTATGGCAGCGAACTGCTGGGCTACGAATCTACTTGACGTCACCGGCAGGCAACGGATTAATACCGTTCACCGGCACGGTATAAAAGCTTTGTGGTTGATGGAATTCCGGCTTCTAGCAGGCGGCCGATGACCAGAGAGGGCTGTGCGCTTTTGCTCTGCTTAGGCCCCGATTGTGGGGCTTTCCTCGTCCGTAAAAGAAACTGGATTCTCATCTGGACTTCTCTTGATCAACCTACAACAGAAATTGCCTTTTACTAACCAGCGCAGGTTCATGAATGTGATCGATTACTAATGTTCGGCCCCGATGACATTGGGGAGCAGCCTTGCAACAGAGACAGACACGACAGACCGAAGCATCTGCGTTCCATCCTCAAGTCTAATACTGATCTCGACCGCGGCGGTCTGTTCACCCTGATTGACCTCATCGGCCAGCAGGGCAACCGCGCCGCGCACGCCGGATGCCAGTGCATCTTCAGGCCGCTCATACTGTGCGCCATCATCGCGTGAGAAGAACGTCGAATTGGTCGCATGAATAAAAAGCTGCAGCATATTGTCGCCTCCGCGAGGCGAAGGTTGTTCCCTCAGTCATCAGCGCCTCAATGACCGTGCCGACGATGACGTCTTCTCGCACAAGCAACGATAGAAAACAATATACGAAGTTAATGTTCTCGATTAACCTCAGTTATAGGCGCGCAGTCGTCTGTGGAGATAGTTATCGTCAAAGCCGGAGATGCGGGTGAGTATTTCCGGTCCCAGAATGCGCAGCAACCCGCGCTTTAGCTCGATCGCCCCGGATCGGCGAAGGTCTTGCAGCATCCGATTAACGTGTACGGGCGTCATCCCAAGGGCGTCGGCAAGGACGGTCTGCGAAATTGGAAGTTCGAGCTCGTCGCGATTGGCCAAGCCGGTTCGAACACCGCGGATATACAGTTCGAGGAGAAGATGGGCGACCCGCTCGGCACTACTGCGACGACCCAGGCTGACAATCCAGGCCCTTAGCGTGCTCTCGTCGATGAGCTGTGCCACATACATCGCCCGGGCAATGCGCGGGTGGTTGGTCATCAGATCGGTCAGCACCGTGCTTTCGATCTTTGAGACTTGCGCATGGGTGGCGGTCTGAATGCTATGATCCATCTCCGCCAGCATGCTGATGTTCAGGTCGCAACAATCACCCGGTATCAGGAAGGCGATGATCTGCCGCGTCCCGTTCGGTAGCACCTTGTAGCGAAACGCCCATCCCTCCAGGACTACGAGTACGGGTCCTGGCTGATCGCCTTCCCTGATGAGATCCGTACGAGGCGGGAACGTCTGAGGGCGACCTGTGGCCTCTTCAAGCGCACGGATGTCTGCAGCGGTAAGCTCAACAAATCCCTGCAGTTTTTTTATAAACTGGTTCACCATGCGTCGCGCCTACACACAATATCTTTAAAACGATATAGTTGTAGGTCAATAACATATGTTTACGTTGGAGTCATCCTCTCCAGCTTCATCAGGTCAATCGAAGGGAACCGAAAGGCTGCTTAACCAACCCAAAAAGTCACGAAGAGAAGTGCGACGAGAACCGTCAGCATCAAGGTTGTCAAGAAAAGCATCGTTGCCAGCTGATGGCACTCTTGATCAAGCCGACGAGTGGTGGCCTCTAGTTCCTTCTTCCTGTCTGCTTCCTTCCCGTTCACTTCGAAGACGTTGTGGATAGGCCCGTCTTTAGCGTGAGGACTCACAACATAAGACATGCGACGTCTCTCCAGGCATAGGCGGTCTGAAAAGGGCTCGTGCCTGGACGGCTATCCTGCATCCTCTGGACACTTCGGCCGCGTCACGAGTAGCCCGTCATCATTGTGTTCCAGCAGCACCTGCTGACCTGGCTTCCAGAGCATTGCGTGTAGGAGAAAGCCCGGGATCCTTGGGCTTCCATCTGGCGCAATGCCAGTCTTGTCTTGAGCAAAATCGTCAGCCATAGGTCGCTTCCTTGCTTTGAGATGTCTCAAGGGATGGCAACACATCTTTTGTTGGCTTGAGGTCCTTGCTATCCAGCGAGGTGAACGGTCGGAGCCTCGTAGTGCCACGCCAGATCTCGGCGCGCTGGCCGCCCGCCCATACCGCGCGCACTAGGGCGATGGCCGTCTGGTCATCGGCACAGTCGTGATTGAAGGCAGACACGATCTTGTCGTTGGAGTCGAGCGTATAGAGCCGATAGTTCGACATCTCAGACCCCTGGCCGCAGAAGCGAGAAGCTGAAGCCTCCTCAGTCGCCAGCGCCTCTTTGATATGAACTGGCGATAAGCACCTGTATCAAGAACACGTAATATTTTTGCTAACTTCAATCAACCTTTGGGAACTTTCTTCAAAAACATTGCCGGCGGGAGACCCCTTTTCCTTCTTGCTCCAAAGCAGCAAGCCGTCAGTCTCGTGGCGCACGACGGCACGGCGGTGTTGCTAGGGCGGGTTCGACACCCGCGCGACAAAGCCAAGGTCGAAACCGCAGTGCTGATCGTTGAGCGGTTCATCCTGACGCGGCTGCGCAACCGGCGGTTCGTGTCGCTCGGCGAGCTCAACGAGGCGATCCATTCGATCCAGGGCGACCTGAACGCCCGGCTGATGCGCAAGCTCGGCGCGAGCCGGCGGGAGTTCTTCGACAGCATTGATCGCCCGGCGCTGATGCCGCTCCCAGGCGAGCCCTACGCCTACGCGGAGTGGAAGCGCTACCGGGTAGCACCGGACTACCACGTCGAACTACACGGGCAATTCTATTCGGTCCCCTCTCGACTGATCCGGGAAATGGTCGAAGCCGGCATCACCGACGCGACGATCGAGGTGTTCCATGCCGGTCAGCGAGTCGCGGCGCATCCGCGGTCGGCGCTGCGCCGGCGGCATACGACGACACCTGAGCATATGCCGAGCGCCCATCGCCGCTACGCCAGCTGGACGCCGGCGCGGATCCAGTCGTTTGCCGCCGAGGTCGGTCCGGGCACCGCCGCCCTGGTCGAGACGATCATGAGCGCCAAGCCGCCAAGCCGCACCCCGAGCAGGGTTTCCGCGCCTGCCTCGGCATCCTACAGCTTGCGAAGACCTACGGGAACGGCTGCCTGGAGGCGGCCTGCCAGCGCGGCCTCACCATCGGCTTGCGCAGCTACGGCTCGGTCGCCTGGATCCTGCGCAACGGTCTCGATCGGGCATTCCAGGACGATCCAGTCCCCGACACCGCGCCCGTGCTGCACGAAAACATCCGCGGCCGCGGCTATTACCACTTAAAAAGGAGATCCGATGCTCGCCCAGGAACGCCTGATCGCGCTCGGCCTTGGCAGCATGGCCAAGGCGCTCGACGACCAGCGACGACAGCCTGATATCGCGGCGCTGAGCTTTGTCGAGCGGCTGGCGCTGCTGCTCGACGCTCTACGAATAGGCGGCATGACCGCCAGCGCCGGGCCGCTGGCACTGGAGGGTGCACCACCCGACGAAGGTGAGTGGGAGCAGGCGCCGCTCGCACTCCGGCGGGAGAACGAGGCGCCGGTACTGTCGGTCGGCGGGTTCGAGGGGCCGCTAGGCTGTCTGCTCGAGCTGGTGCGGACACACCGCCTCGACCTCTCCCGCCTGTCGATCGTGGCGCTAGTCGAGACTTTCGCTACAGCGCTGGAGCAGGCGCTGCAGCAGGATGGTGACCCGACGGACAGCGTCTTTGTTGTCGCGCTGGGCGGACTGGCTGGTGATGGCGGCGACGCTCACTCAGGTGAGCGCTCGGCAGATCCTGCCTGCAGCAGAATCAGAGGCGCAGGCAGCCGCCCGCGAGGCGGAGGGGCTGCGGCGGCGGCTGCTCAGCTGGCAGCACCTTCAGGCCGCCGCCGACTGGCTTGAGCGTCGGCAGCAGCTCGAGCTGCATGTGTCGGCGCGGGGCAGGCCAGAGGCGGGGGTCGGAAGCGTTGCGATCGAGGGCGGTGAACTCGCTGAGCTGATGCGGGCCTGTCTGGCGGCGCTTGCACTGCCAGATCAGATGGAGGAGGCATACCGGCTGCCGTTGCGCACCCTCTGGCCGGTGCCAGATTCGATCGCCCGCATCCGCGACCGGCTTGTGGTCCTGCCGGATGGCAGCGCTCTGACGTCCTCCCTGCCAGATCTGCAGGCAACGGACGACTTCCGGAAGGGATCGGCAATCGCGGGCTTGTTCGATGCCGGGCTTGAACTCGCACGAGCCAATCTATTGATGCTGGACCAAGCCGAGACCTGGCAGATAATCCTGGTTTAGCCAGCGAAACTGAAGTCGAAGCCGCGAGCTCCAATTGCTATTGGCGAAATCTTGTAGCGCTCGCTGTTCAACCATCCGACCCGAGCCGTTATCCACGTCAAGAAGTATGGGGCAGGTAAGGTGGTCAACTCCACGCAGATTCTATCGTGAGCAGACTGGGAACCATGAGAGATGGCACGAATGGTCGGCCTCATCTAACCTGGGTTAATAACACAAAGGTTAGTGCTACCACGATTAAGAGTAAAATGTTAAATTTAACTTTGATGCGATGCAAAAGAAGATAGTTTGTGCTGATTTCATGCATCCAATTTCGCATGCGGCGTGGATTGGTTGTAGCGGCGTCGATCGGACACCGTCAGCAACAATGTGCGGGATGTGCACGCGGAGCTCCAGATGAAGCGCCTTTTCCTCGCAGCGACTTCACTATTAGCGTCTGCCGCACTAGGGGCACACGCCTATGCCTCCAGCCATCGGGAAGCCCCGATGATCGCTGGTATGCCCAGACTTGATGCCAGTGACTTCTTTCTGTTTCGAAGCTATGAGCCTGGGCGGTCGAATTATGTCACGATGATTGCAGATTATGTGCCACTTCAGGACCCAGGCGGCGGACCCAACTTCTTCGACATGGAACATAACGGATACTACGACATAAACGTCGACTCTGATGGGTCGGGAAAGCCAACTTACACTTTTAGATTTCGTGTCTATCCGGTAACTCGCAATCTGACCGTTTCTGTTGGTGGTCAGAACGTCGCCATCTCGCTCATCAATGACGGGCAGATCACTACAACAAACGACGCTGCGCAGAATACCGGCGAGGTCTACACGATCTCCCTGGTCACCTACCGCAACGGCGCGCCAAGCGAGGAACTTCTCAAGGATACGAGTGGGCAGACCTTGTTCCAGAAGCCGGCGGACCGGATTGGCGACAAGTCGATCCCGAACTACGCGGCATATGCCGCAACTTTCACCCACGATATCGTTGTCCCGGGATGCGGCACCGGTCGTGTCTTCGTCGGTCAACGCAAGGATCCGTTCGTCGTCAACCTCGGCGAGACCTTTGATCTGGTCAATTACGTCCATCCGATCGGTGAGCAGTACAAAGCCTCCGCAATGGACGACCTCGCCGGCAAAAACGTGACCTCGATCGTCTGGGAGATCCAGTCTGCCTGTTTGACCCATGTCGGCGATCCGGTTGTTGGCGCGTGGACGACCTCGGACCTTGGCTCGAAGGACTCCTATGGTAGGACCACTTACCAACAGGTTTCGCGGCTGGCGAACCCGCTGGTCAACGAGCTCGTGATCGGCCTGAAGGACAAGGACAAGTTCAATATGTCTCTGCCTGCTAACGATACGCAATTTGGTCAGTATGTCACCAATCCGACGGTTCCTGCGCTCATCCAGGCGCTGTTTCCCACCGCCAAGGCGCCGACAAAGATTCCGCGTGCCGATCTGGTGGCGGTCTTCCTGACCGGCATCAAAGGCCTGAATGCGCCGGTCCGCCTGAATGCGGCCTCCGAGGAGATGCGGCTCAATACCAGTACTCCGATCACACCATACGGCTCGCAGAACCGGCTGGGCGTGATCGCCGGGGATAAGGCAGGCTATCCGAACGGCCGTCGGCCGGGTGATGACGTCGTCGATATCACTCTGCGGGTCGCAATGGGCCGGCTCTATGCACTCGGCCTCTATGGCACTCCGGCCGATGCTCCCGCCGGGCTGTTGGACTTCACCGACGGTGCCTATACCGATGACACCCACTACTTAACGGCATTTCCCTATGTGATGCCGCCGCTATCGGACAGCCATCAACCGGTCCACGAGTAGACGTACAGGCGTTGCGGATGCCCGCTCTGCAGGCAGTCCAACGATCGACTGCCGGCCGTGCTGGTGCGAGACGGTTCTTGCACCAGCTCTCTGTCATGCTGGTCTGGACGCTGCTGTTTGATCCTGTTGCGCAAGCGGCACCCTTTTTGCCGAACTCCGACAGCCAGGTTCTCGAGCAGGTTCCAGAAGCTCTGGACTCTGCCGGTGGGGTGCTGCGGGCCATGAACCGGAAGCTCGCAGACGACCGTAAAAACCTTGCGCTCGCGTTGCAGGTTGCGCGGCTCGAGATCGGGCTGTCCCGCAGACTGGGCGACCCGCGCTTCCTTGGTCGTGCCGAGGCAGCGCTCGCGCCGTGGCCGATCGGGCCGCCTACGCCGGCCGACGTCCTGCTCTTGCGCGCGGTGATCCTGCAGAGCAACCACGATTTCGCCGGTAGCATCACGGCGTTGCAGCGGGTGGTTGCCCTCAAGCCTGGATCGGCGCAGGCGTGGCTCACCTTGGCCGCGGTCCACCAGGCGCAGGCGGAGTACCCTTCAGCGCTCCATGACTGCGGCCAGTTCGCCGACCGCACCCTCGGGCTTGCTCCTGATATCTGCACAGCATCGGTGATGGCACTTACTGGCCATGCTCAGCTTGCCCTGCGGGCCATGGGGATCTCTCTCTCCCAGAACCAGGCGGAAGCACGTGCTCAACCGGCCGTTGCAGTGTGGGCTATCACCGTGCAGGCGGAGACAGCCGACCGTGTCGGCGAACCCGCAGCGGAGCGGTACTACCAGGCTGCGCTCAGGCTTGATGCAACCGATCCCTATCTGCTTGCTGCCTGGAGCGACTGGTTGCTCGATCATGATCGTCCACGCGACGTGATCGCCCTGCTGTCCGGCCTCACGCGGATCGACCCTCTGCTCCTACGTCTTGCCCTGGCGGAGCGCGCGATCGGGGATGGTCAGGCTGCGACCCATATCGCCGATCTCGCGGCCCGCTTCGAGACCAGCCGGTTGCGTGGCGAGACCGTGCACCGGCGCGAGGAGGCCCGGTTCGCGCTTCATCTCCAGCAGCAGCCACAACGGGCGCTGCAATTAGCCAAGGCGAACTGGACGGTCCAGCGTGAGCCGGCCGATGCGCGGATCCTGCTGGAGGCGGCTCTCGCGGCCGGAGCGCCGCGGGACGCCGACCCGGTCCGGCTCTGGCTACGCATCAACGCTGTTGAGGCGCCACGCCTGACCGCCCTGGCGGACGGTCACATCAAGCCGATTTCGGGAGGAAAGTCATGACTGCGGACTGCGAGCACCCATCATTCCCGGCGGCCAAACGCAATCTCCCACAACAGGCCGGGAGGCTTCGTTCGTGCTCGGCTTGATACAGAGCCTGATGCGAGGCCGGTCCACCACCCGAGGCAGGATCGTCCTGATCTATGCTCTCCTTGTGGCCGCAAATGTGGCGGCGTGGCTCTGGGCGTTGAGCACTTTTCGGCACTATCCCCTGCTTCTTGGCACTGCGGTCCTGGCCTACAGCTTCGGATTGCGCCATGCAGTGGATGCCGACCATATCGCCGCGATCGACAACGTGACCCGCAAGCTGATGCAGGAGGGCAAGCGCCCGGTCAGCGTCGGCTTTTTCTTTTCCCTGGGCCACTCCACTATCGTGGTGCTGGCCACGGTTGCCATCGCCGTGACCGCGACCGAGTTCAAGGCCCAGTTCGATGCCTTCAAGGCCATCGGCGGCGTCCTTGGCACCGCCGTCTCAGCGGCCTTCCTCTTCGCGATTGCGCTGATGAACCTGTCGGTCCTGCAAAGCGTCTGGCACTCCTTCAGGCAGATCAGAGATGGCCATCCGGCTTTACAAGACGAGACGCAACACTTCACGATCGGCGGCGGCGTTACGGCGAGGATCTGCCGTCCGCTCTTTCAGATTATCGGCAAGTCCTGGCACATGTATCCTCTCGGATTACTGTTCGGTCTTGGCTTCGACACCGCAACCGAAGTCGGCCTGCTCGGGATTTCAGCAGCCCAGGCGACAAGCGGGCTGCCGATCTGGTCGATCCTGGTGTTCCCCGCCTTGTTCACGGTCGGAATGTCGCTGATCGACACCACCGACGGTATCCTGATGCTTGGCACCTATGGCTGGGCGTTCCTCAAGCCGATACGCAAGCTCTACTACAATATGACGATCACCGCCGTCTCGATAGTGGTTGCCGTTCTTGTTGGCGGTATAGAAACGCTGGGACTGATCGGTGATGAACTTGGATTGCAGGGCAGTCTTTGGATAGCAGTCGGCTCGCTGAACAACCATTTCGGTAGCCTCGGCGTTGTCATCATCGGTGTTTTCGTCGCAAGCTGGATCCTGTCAGCGATCATATATCGGCTGAAGGGATATGATCGGCTCGGCGCCGATGCCTGACGCAGCACGAGCATTGCACCATCTGCTGCGTCTCCAGGTCGGAGTGCTGTGTCTGCTGATCGTTCTGAGCGTACCGGCCTTCGCACACAGCAGCAGCTCGAGCTACCTCACGGTCGTCAAGGACACGGATAAGCTGTCGGTGCAGTGGGAGATCGCGCTCCGCGACCTCGACTACGCTATCGGGCTGAACCCGACCGGCCGGATCACCTGGGGCGACCTTCGGGCCCGGGCTCCGGCCATCGCGTCTTACACCCTGCCGCGACTTCGCCTGGACGCCGGTGGTGGACGGTGCCGGCCCGGCCCGGTCACTCTGCTTGCGGACGAACGCGGCGGGACCGGCTATGCCGTACTGCGCTTTATCGCCAGGTGCCCGGGGCAGGTGCACCAGGTCGGCATTGCCTATTCGCTCATGTTCGATCTCGATCCGCAGCATCGGGCTCTGCTGGACTTCATTGCCGGTCCCTCATTTCATGTTGCCGTACTGTCTCCAGACCGGCCCCGGGTGGCCCTGGACGCCGATGTCGGGCTCGGTCGAACCTTTTTTGATTTCGGCCGCGTCGGTGTCGATCACATCCTGTCGGGACCTGACCACCTGCTCTTCATCGCGATCCTGCTGTTTCCAGCAATGTTTCGGCGTGTCAATGCGGGTGCCTGGCTGCCCGTCCGACGGTTCTTCCCCGCCTTCCTTGAGACCACCAAGATCCTCAGCGCCTTCACGATTGCGCATGCCATCACCGTCACCGCCGCCGTGCTCGGCTGGGTGAATGTTCCGTCCCGCCTGATCGAAGGCGCGATCGCCCTGACCATCGTGGCAACCGCACTGGACAACATTGTCCCCATCCTGCCACGGCGCCGGTGGACGATCGCCTTTGGGTTCGGCCTGATCCACGGCATGGGGTTCGCCGCAGCGCTCGGGCCCCTCGCGCTGCCGCCACTCCCGCTTGCCGTTGCGCTGCTCTCCTTTAACCTCGGTGTCGAGGCAGCTCAGATCGCGGCGGCCTCGATCGTTCTGCCGCTGGGATTTGCACTGCGCAATATGCACGGCTATTCGGCAAAATTCATCCCTGGTGCGTCGGGGCTGGCCGGCCTGGTGGCAATCGTGTGGTTCATGCAGCGAACGTTGCAGATCCTGTGAACGAGGCAAATGATGCAGAGACCCGCCATCGCGCTCCTGCTGCTGGTATTTCCCTCCGTTGCTTACGCGCATAGCGTCAATGTTGAACTGCGTGGGCCGGGAACCGCCGAGGTGGTCTTCCGCTATGCGGATGGATCGGCCATGCGGGATGCGGAGTATCGCGTCTTCGCTCCTGGGAACGGCCCGTTTCCGGTGGCCACTGGAGAAACTGATCCTACCGGTCAGGTCCCACTGCATGCGACCACAGACGGGCGCTGGCGTATCGAGGTCGAGGACAGGATCGGGCATGCCAGCCAGGCGCGCATCGACGTGACGCGCGGCCTGGTGGCGGTTCCCGGCCAGACCGTTCCGGATTGGTTCGTCGCCATCAGCGTGATGCTAAACACTCTCTTGGCCATCCCGCTGCTGGTTCGATACCGGCAATACTTTCCCCTCAGACGGAATACCTCGACATGAACCCGGCCGACCTGATCCAGACCTCCTCGCTCGGTTGGCTGATGGGCATCGGCCTGCTGCTCGGAGCGTTGCATGCCCTGGAGCCGGGGCATGCCAAAACGCTCATCGCGTCATTTGTCGTAGCCACGCGCGGCAGCGTGCCGCAGGCGGCCCTGCTCGGCTTGTCGGCTGCGGTTTCTCATTCCCTGTTGGTCTGGATACTGGCCGGGCTCGCGATCTACCTTGGCAACCAGTTCATCGGAGATGAAGTGGAACCCTGGCTGCAGCTCACCTCAGGCGTAGTCATCGTCGTTATCGGATCGACCATGATCTGGCGACTTGGGCGGAGGGCTGCGCATCTGCAGCCTGAAAGCACTGGCCCCAGAGGCGGCAAGACGTTCCGGACGACCGACCGCGTCGTGGAGCTGAGTGTCTACGAGGAGCAGACGCCACCGGAGTTTCGGATCCATTTCTATGATCTGGAACTCGGGGCCGTCGCTCCACCGGACGCCGGCTCGATCTCATTGCAGACCGTCTGTAGAGCAGGAACAAGGCAAGCCTTTCACCTCACCGTCCGAGACGGCTATTTGGTTTCGAGCGAGACGATCCCGGAACCGCATGATTTCGCGGCTGCCTTCTCCCTTATGGAGGACGGCCGGCGGCACGACCACACGTTCCAGTTCCTCGGACCGCACCCTCATCTGGCAGCCCATCAGCACGACCATCATCATGAGCATGGGCATCACCACGAGCACGTGCGCCACGGCCATCATGACGCGCATGCTCAGGCTCATGCCGCCCAGATCAGGCAGCATCTTCACGGTCGGTCGGTAACGACGGGTCAGATCGCCTGGTTCGGCTTGAGCAGCGGACTGATGCCATGCCCGGCTGCCCTGACCATGCTCCTGATGTGCCTGCGGCTGAAGCATGTGGCGCTCGGAATTGGCCTCGTTAGTGCCTTCAGCCTTGGCCTCGCAGCAACCCTGGTGATGCTGGGTGTTGTCGCTTCTCTCGGCATGAGACACGCCGTACGCTACCTGCCGCGCTCGGATCGCTGGATGGAGGTGCTGCCCTATTGCTCGGCAACTCTGGTGATCGGTGTCGGCGTCTTTATGAGCGTCACGGGCTTCTCAGCGTTGCCTTGAGGCAATGGCGCCGTGTGGCGCCGTGATCTTGCGGACGTAGCCAGTCTGGTGAGCGCTGCGCTACCAGCTTCCTGCTGTTCTAGCGGGATACAGAGTCAGTTCAAATAATGAAGGAAGGCGGGCAGCTCCCGTTATCTGGTCGGATGAGTAGAAGGCTGACGTTCGCTGAGTTCTCGAGCTTGTCCATTAGCCTTCACATCGTAACCTGCTCGCGCTCGGCGAATGTCGGCGTGATGACCATCCGCCCAGACAAGCACGCCATACAGGGGGTCAAGGAAGGAATGGCCCAGGCCGGTGATGCGATATTCGACGCCCGGGAGCTTTGTCGGAAAGGCATGCCGCGAGACGAAGCCGTCCCGCTCCAGATCTCGTAACGTCGTTGTCAGCATACGCTTGGAAATATGTGGAATCCTCCTGCGCAAACCGCCGAAGCGGTGGGGAGCGGAGCCCAGACAGAGCAGGATCAACGTGTTCCACTTGCCTCCGAAATGCACCAGAACGTCCCGAACCGGGCATTCCGCCGGGTCCCCACTGGCAATTAGGGCGATATCGAACGGCCCACTCGGCATGGTCGGTCGAAGTGTCACGGCAGGGAACCTCCAGGTAACCGGGCAGGAAAACCTGCCTTCTTGCACATCATGTTGTAGGTCTCAAAATGGCACCAGTCTCAAACTGAACCCATAGGACCTCTGATGATAAACGCTTCGGCTCCGTCCCTGCTCGTGACTGGTGCGGCAGGTCAGCTTGGTCGGCTCACTGTGGAGAGGCTTCTGACTTCAGGCGTATCGAACATCGTTGCCGGATCACGCGACCCGTCGAAGCTCGGCTCCCTTGCCGACAGGGGTGTGGAGGTCCGCAAGGTCGATTTCGACGATCTTTCCTCTCTCGCCGTGGCGTTCAATGGCATCCACCGTGCCTTGATCGTCTCGACTGACGCAATCATGGTGCCGGACCTCCGGCTGCGGCAGCACCTGGCTGCTGTGAACGCGGCCGTAAGGGCCGGGGTCGAGCATATCGCCTACACGTCGCTTCCGAATGCGGGTCCGGAATCCCCTGTGCCCTTCGCTCCGGACCATCGTGAAACGGAGCGAGCAATCGCTGAAAGTGGCGTCGCCTTCACCTTCCTGCGCAACAATTTCTATATGGAGAACACGTTCTTCATGGCCCGAGCCCTGGCGTCCGGGCGGGTCTTCTCGTCGGCTGGTTCCGGACGGTCGTCGCATGTCTCGCGTGCAGATGCCGCCAGTGTCGCCGCGGCTGTTCTGGCTTCCGGAATTCCGGGGGCCTATGACGTCACCGGCCCGTCTTCCCACACAATCGATGAGCTAGTCGCTGCTCTGGCTCGGGCAGTTGAACACCCCGTGGAGGTCGTACACGTCTCGGATGATGAACTGGGGCAGGGCATGATTGAGGCCGGGCTTCCTCCGGCCATGGCCGCAGCCCTGGTGTCGATGGACGTCGCTACACGCCGGGGGCTGCAAGGCACTGTCACCGATGCCGTTCGGGCTCTGACCGGCCATCCGGCTGTGTCGCTTGCGGAGTTCCTCGCTGTAAGCACTCATCGCGCGGCGCTCGTGAGGCCCTCGCAGCACTGACGGCTCCTAAGCTGCGCAGCTCCAGCATCACGCAGAGGCTCCTGGTCTAACCAGCACCATCATGTCGGCCGACCCCGGCGCGTTGCTCGGCAGGCTCTGTAGGGGCACTCCTGAGCGCAGTTGACCGCGCTTCTGGGTATCGCAGCTTGCCCAGCACCTGGCGCACTGTGGCGGCGCCGTAGACGGGCAGCAGGGCAACGATCGGCACGGCAATCTCGGCTCCGCAATCCCGGCGCCAGGACGCTGCGGGCACCGGCTGCAGCGCGTGCAGGTCAAACCGGAATGCGCGGCTGCACCGTCTGATCGCCGCTACGGTAGCGTTCGCGGTGGTGGTGGAAATTGGGATCCCGTGAGGGTGTAGCTGGAGGTGGTCACCGGATCTGCTGGCTAAGGTGGAGTTGCGACACCGCAACCTGACCGGAGAACCCGATAACCGAGGAGAGACTACCTTTGGCCGAGCTGCTGGCCAAAGCCGGAGAACGACGATTTTCTACGCAACGTGGCGGAGGCGATGGTGCCGATTGCCTGTGACTAAAATGGTCAATCTTGATCCTACTTTGTCTGAGCCGGATCAATCCGGAGTTGAAGGATGTTCGTCAGGGATGGCGAGCACTCTGCCGGACCTGTTATCGGCGTCCAGACCGACCACCTCAGACCCGCGCCGCAGCCAGTATCGGACCGGCGACGGCGGTCTGCACCAGCACGATCGAGCGCAGATGCAGGTTGGTCGCCGTGGGCAGCCGGTAGTGGACGGTTCCGCCAGCCCAGGCGCCAAGATCAGCGACCTGCCGGACGACGTTGCGATGCGGCAGTGTCCGACCGCCATTCTCGCCGCGACGGATCGGTATCTGCTGGATCGACGGATCGTAGCGTACCAGCAGTACATGGGACGGTGTGGGCGGCGCGGCGCCTGAGATCTCCAGATTTCCCGCCGTGCTCGAGATCGCCGGGCCACCGGTGCCACGGTCAGCGCTGCGCACAAGGGCGGCGAGCTCCTCCCGGTCATTGCCAACCACGTCGGAGCGGCCGTTCACCACGACTTCAGGGGTGAACACGTTGTCACGGTTGAAGACTCGAGCGTAGTCATACTGGCGCTGGGTAAAAGCTGGCTGGGCAAAGGTGTCTTTCCAGCCCAGCGAGTCCCAGTATGTCACCTGCCAGGACAGGGTCAGCAGATCGGGGCGGTTTGCCAACGCCATCACGTTGGCATTTGCCGGAGGGCAGGATGAGCAGCCCTGGCTCTGGAACAACTCGATCACCGTCGGATGCGCGGCGTCCGCAGCACGAGCGGCGGGGGCGAGAGCGAACAACGCCAGGACGGGGACCAATCCGGACAGCCAGGAGTTCGTGGCGGCGATCATCGCGCGGTTCTGTTGCATGCATCGACAAGCATGAGCATCAGCGGACCGCCATGCCGATGGGGCGGGTGGACGCATCGACCGGCAGGGTGACCAGCTTGCCCGGATCGCTGGTGATCTGTCCCGAAGATGGGTCGAAGTCGAACACGTGGATCTTGTTGCTCTTGCCCGCCGAGGCAACGCTGTTCTCCTGCTCCAGCACGTAGACATGCCGTTGGTCCGGCGACAGCGAGAACTCGAAGTAGCCTCCCAATCCGCCGCCAACAGCGCGGGTGACTTCAGTTGGGCTCGACGGGTTGCTCAGGTCGAACACCGAAATTGATTGATCGGCCGTATTCGCCGCCAGCAGGAAATGCCCGTCACGGGTAGTGCGCAGCCAGCACGGCCCTTGGCCGGAGTCCGCAACCGCCCCAATATATTGCAAATGTCCCTCCGTATTCCAGCGATAGATAGCGACCCGGTTCACGTTGACCAGGCCGGCATAGAGGAAGGGCCGCGACGGGTGTGCCCACAGGCCCAGGGCAAGCGCCTGTACACCGTCGAACGTTGGTGGAAGAGCCGTGTCGGCCTGGGTGATTGTGCCGTCCGCCTGGCGGGCGAATGCGGAGACGTCGCCGCCGGCGGGAAAGTTAGTGCCAAAGATGAAACGGCCGGTATCCGTGGTCAGGACTTGAGTCGGATTGGACGCCCTCGGGAGAGAGAGTTCCTGCCGCGGACGGCGGAGCGGAAAGCCGCCGGGGAGCAGGTCGAAACTCTGTATATTAGGAACGGGTGTGGACGTAGCCTGTGCAGGATCCTCGGTGCTGTTCAGGACCACCAGGCTGTTTGCCTGCTGACCGATGGAGACGGGTGTACTGCCGCCGGAGGCAATGGGCCAGCCAAGAAGATTGGCGAGCTGCCCTCCAAAGCCGATATGAAGCGCCGATATGGTGTTCGACCCGCCGTTGACGGCATAGAGCGTTCGCCCATCACCGCTCAATGTGAGCTGCTGGTCGTTGTCGAATGGGCCAAGCTTGAAGGATGGATCGAAATAGCCCGTACCTCCGGTGAGGAACGGCGAGCCGGGTAGCGGCTGCAGGCTGCCATCATACGAAAGACCGAAGGCAAAGACCGCGTTCTTGCCCGAACCGGTGGCGTTCGACTCGACATAGAGCGTCTGGCGCCCAGCGATGTCGTATGCTGGTGTATTTACCGTCCCTGCCGCCAATGCCGGCACGGTAAGCAGCCCGCTTGCCAAAGCCGAAACGGCAAACGTCCGCGCGCGGACCGACAACGACTTCTGAGGATATTCCATATCGCTACATCCTGGATACTCCCCTGTGTTCGAGATGTCGCTCTTGGCGGTTACAGCGTAGCCGAAGAAACCTGCTTCGCTTCGCCACCGAAGTGGTTAGGTCATGGTGAGGCTACCATCGCGTCAACGGCGGCAATATCAGCCGCGTCGCCAGGGTGACCAGACCGCAGCCGACGCTGTACCATATGGCGATATAGAGCGGGTCGTCGGAGGGACAGGCGAATACGAAGACGAATGCTCCCCAGCTGGCCGAAGCAATTCCTACGGTCCACGCGCTGCCGTTGCGATCGGTGGGGGCGCCACCCCGCATGATTACGCCGAGGCCCAGCACGGGTGGGATCGCCAGCAGGACCATCTTGTAGACGCACTGGATCCCCTGGTGCCAGTCCAAACGGGCGGCCAGCACAGCCCATCCGAACCGCAGTTCATCGATGACCCATCCGGCCGCCAGCACAAACATCAGAAGCGCGATCACGAGCTGGAGGCCACGACGGGGCGAGTCCTGCGGCGCGAACGAGATGATGGCCGCGGCACCGCTCGCCAGGGCAATTGCCCCGGCGCCGGCAAGCTTCCACCAGAACGAAGGCTGGCCCATGGCGTGCGGCATATCGGGTCGCATGCCGCCAAGCAGCAGGAAAAGCACAAGCTCGATCACACAGATTGCACCGATAACAGCGGCGTTGAGGCCGCGCGTGCGCGCCCGTACCGGACGCAGCTTCTTCGACAACTGGTCGATGAGCGCTTCATTCGACATCGGCTCGGCTCCCGACCAGAGCGGACAAGCGGCTGAGACCACGGTGGATGTTCACCTTTACCAGAGGTTTGCTCTGGCCGGTTCGCAGTGCCGCCTCCTCGATACTCAGGCCCTGCAATTTGACCAGCCGGATCACTTCGGCCTGCGCCGGCTTCAGCTCATCCAGCAGCCGCTCCAGCGATCGGCCGCCTGCTACCCGTTCACCGTGATCCTCGACGGCGATGTCGTCGTTCAGCGGCTCGGACCGGCTCCTCTTCATCGCGCGCAGTCGATCGATCCATTTGTAGCGGGCGATTGCCGCCAGCCAGGGTGCGAAGGCCCTGGCCGGGTCGTAGGTGTGACGCTTCTCGTGCACTGCAAGCAGTGTGTCCTGCACGGCATCGTCGATCATCGACGGCGGCAGACGCCGCCTGTAGTACGCACGGAGCCACTTGTCGAGCTCAGCGAGGAGCGCCCGGTATTGCAACGCGTCGCCCGCCTGGGCGGCCACCATCATGCTGCTCCACTCCAGGTCCGACACCAAAGCCTCCGCCACAACATGCTGTTCATGTTCTGCGGGTCACTCTGGCCTGCAGCTTAAGGACCGACGATACGGTGCGCCTGTGTAAGACAGAACCGGACCTGACGCGTAACGCGCGGAGCCGCAGCGCCTCGGGAATATGGTGTGCTCTACAGCCGGGTGAGCGCTAACCGCCTTCCTCCCCGTAGTTCGACGGGAACAATGCGCGTCGGGTCGCTTCGTCGTTGACCTTCTTGAAGACGAATTCCTGTCCGACTTGCCGGGCGCGCGCAGCGGCGGGACGCGCGTCGACGGTCTCGAACAGTCGCTTGAGGTTAGGGTATTCCGCGAGTGGGTCCGCTTCGCCTTTGCGGACGCGGGAGGCACGATCCAGCCAGCCCCAGGCCGACATGTCGGCAATCGTGTAGCGCTCGCCGGCGATGAAGGTCCGCCCAGCAAGCTGGCTCTCCAGCACCTGATAATGCCGCTCTGCCTCGCGGCGGTAGCGGTTCCTGGCGTAGTCCAGGCCGTTCGGGGCCGCATATTGGAAGTGCACCGCCTGCCCGGAGAAGGGCCCCAAGCCTGAGGCGATGAACAGGAGCCACGAGAGCAGCTCCGGTCGGTCCCTCGGTGTGCCCAGAAACTGCCCGGTCTTCTCTGCCAGGTAGATCAGGATTGCAGTCGAGTCGAAGATGCGAACCTCCTCGTCATCCGGTCCCTCGGTGTCGATGATCGCTGGAACCTTGCCATTCGGGTTGACCGCGCGGAACGCGGCGGTGTGCTGCTCGCCCTTGCTGGTGTCGATGGGGATCGGCACAAACGAGAGACCCGCCTCTTCCAGAAAGAGCGAGACCTTGGCGGGGTTCGGTGTGGGATGGAAGTAGAAGCGGATCATGAATTTTCCCAGGAAAAGTCGAGGCCGAGGTGGTGGTTCGAGCGGCCGCTTCGACACTGTGTGGCACGGACGATGCGAAGACCGCCCATATGCCGGCAAACCATGGGAAGCCCTGCTTTTCCCAGTGGCCGCCCGGGTAGGTATTCGTCACCTCCATTGCCGTGATCCATTTCGGGTTTTGTAGCCGAGCTTGGTGGACATGCGCAGGCGCAGGCGCAGCGGGAAGCTGAATGGACCGGTGATCGTTTCATTTTAGCATAATCAAGGACCAGCGTCCGCGGCGCTCCAGGCGATGTCGCGGAACAATGCTGCATGAGGCTGCTTGACGCCGAGGATGTAGTAGCCGCCGTCCTCGGCAGGCCCAAGCACAACGCGATCGCCAGGCTCTGCCGGCAGGGCAGCCGCACGGATGAGAAATGCGGTGGGGAGGGTCGGGCCGTCGGAATTCAGGACGCAGGCGGACACGTAGCCGGCGTCCAGCAGGTCGCGTACTGCACCGAACAGGGATCGGCCGAAACCCTCCACGCCGTCGGGCATGACACCTTCACCATCGGCGAGCAGGAGCCCGGAGCCTGCTGCCAGGTATGGCTTGAGCTCCATTTCCTCGCCGGCGGGCGCATAGGCGACGCAGGCGGAGATCGGCGCCGAGGACGCCGCCAACGCAACATTGGTTGTGGTGTCCAGCAAAAAGGCCCCGCTCAGAGCCGCCGCAGCCTCCGCCCCTATGACGGCACCGAGGCGCGTCTTGGATCGACCCGCGCAAGGAACCTTGCCCATCGTCGCAGTGGCGCAGTGGCGCAGCCCGCGATGTCGGTATCAACAAATGGAATACGCAGGGGCCCGCTCCCGTCAAGGTCGATACCCATAGTTCGTCGGAACTGAGGTGAAGGTTACAAAGCCGTCGTCGCAGGGTGCGTCTTTGGCGGCTTTGCCGTTCCCCACCCGCTGCAACAGCCACTGGTAGTAGGCGACCGCCTGCAGCGAGGTATCGTTTGTCAGCGCATAGGAGCCGTTGAGGTTGGCCGTGATATAGCTGTTCGCGTTGGCAATTCGGCGCGGTGAATCGCGCCGCGCCGCGACCACGGGCACCTCGCCGTGGGCGAGGGTGACCGACACCAGGGTATGGCAGTTGGCATTCTTGCGTAGAGAGGTGGTGTATTGCGGGGCCACGCCTACCGAGTGGAAGACCTTCTTGGGCAGGGCGGTATCGTCGATCACCAGCACGGCGTCCGCACCGCCGACCAAGCGGTCCGCCTGCACGAGTAGCTCCGCCTCCAGGGGCGCGCTGTTCCAGGCGCTGGAGGCGACGAAGTGATGCAGCCGGTCCTACTCGCCCGGCGTGAACCGCTCCACCATCGGCTGCCCGCTCTTGCGATCGCCCGGACCGATCAGCTCCGCAATGTAGAGCGGGCACATGCGGCGGCGTTTCGCGTGCCCCAGACGGTCCAGGAACGGCGCAAGCCATTGCTCCAGCCTCTTCGTCCAGTCCTTGCTCGACGCGACCATGGTCGGCTTCCCGAAATCGACCTCCTATGATTTACCCAAACCCCGGCAAAGGATTCTTCAAAAACCAGGACGCTCATACGTTTCTGCCAAAGTAATGCTAGAAGTCTGAATTTTTTGGGACGTTGGCATCCTGTCGCGGCAGCCGTAGGAAATCCAGACGATATGCAAGGAAGATGCGGATACCCGGAGTTATGGATTATTGATTGCGGCAATAACACTGTGTTCTATCTAGTGACGTTGCTGATTATCGATCCGGGCCGAGATAGGTGGTCCAGTCATTGGAGGTCATCATGCAGCAATTAGACAATAAGGTCCGTTACCTTCTGGACCGCCTTGAAATACAGGACAAGATCGCGCTCTACGGACTCGGCCAGGACCTGCACCAGCCAGATGCCGACAACAAGAATATACTCGAGCAGTGGAACGAGCTGTTCACGCCCGATGCGACGATTGATGTCACGAGCCTGGGGCTGAAGGTCTTCACCCTTCATGACTACGCGGAGCTGATGCGGGGCAAGGACCTGAAGGGCGGTGGCCTCGAGACGCCGTTCAAGGCATGGCAGCACCTGGAAGGGCACGCGACGGTTAAGATCGATGGCGACACCGCGACGTCGCTGGCGCTCCACCACCATACGCATGAGACTCGCGACGGCACGGCCAACCTGGTCGATGCAGGATACTGGCATGACGACTGGGTGAGGACGTCCGAGGGGTGGCGGATCAAGTCCCGCCGGCACCAATCGCTCTACACCAACACCTTCCCGGTGATCCCAGGACCCAACTTCCTGAAGGCCTGACGGCTTCGTCGCGACACGGACATTGGCTCCCTGTCACCTATAAAGTGGACGCTGGCGCTCTGCCACCCATAGCTGAGGAATGAACCTTGGACCTACAACTCCACGGCAAGACGGCCATCGTGACTGGCGCCAGTATGGGCCTGGGTCGTGCGACCTCCAAGGCGCTGGCTGCCGAAGGTGTCAAGGTGTTCGCGGTGTCGCGGACGCAGGCGTTGCTGGATAGTCTTGCGGACGAGATACGGGCGGCGGGCGGACCCGAGCCCGTCTGCCTCGCCTGCGACTTCGTGGCGACTGACGGGCCGGACCGGATCGCGTTCGAGGCGGCCAAGGCGATAGGTGGGATCGACATCCTGGTCAACAACGCGGGGGGCAGCCGGCCGACGGCGTGGAACGCGACCGAGGCGGACTGGAACGAGGGTCACACGCTGAACTTTACGCGTCATCGACAGCTTACCCAACTGATGTTGCCGCAGATGATGGAGCGTCGGTCAGGCCGAGTCATCAGCATGAGCGGCTCGCTGGAACTCAAGCAGGTCAACACGGCCGCGGCGGCCAAGGCGGCGCTGGTCGTGTGGTCCAAGGGACTCTCGCACGAGATGGGTCGCTACGGAATCACCGTGAACTGCATTGAGCCGGGCCTGATCGACACCCAGCAGATCCGGCAGCTTTTTCCGGGCGAGGCGCGTTGGAACTATGCGGACCAGCATATCGCGATGGGCGACTTCGGAGAGCCGGAGGACGTCGCGGCGGCGGTGGCCTTTCTTGCGTCCGGCTCCGCGCGCTATATCACCGGCATCACCCTTGGCGTCGACGGGGGCATGCGCTACCGCTCGTTCTGATCCCGCATACGGGACGGGCGGTCGCGGAGGCGTTCTGGACCTTTTGCACGGGATGCGGGTGTTCGTCACGGTCGTGGAGACCGGAGGGTTCGCCTCGGCGGCCTCGGCCCTCGGGCTGACGCGCCCTCACGTGACGCTGGCGATCAGGAGGCTGGAAGAGACGGTCGGCGCTCGCCTGCTTCATCGCACCACCCGCAGCATGAGCCTGACCGCGGAGGGTGGACTTTTTCTCGATCGGTCGAGGCGACTTTTGACCGATGCGGACGATGCCCGCTCCCTCTTCGGAGGCGGTGCTGCGCGAGGAGGGCTACGGGTCGATCTCCCGGTCGCACTCGCCAAAGCGCTCGTGGCACCCCGGCTGGGCGAGTTCATACGCCGCTATCCCGAAATCCGGCTGAGCCTCGGCGTGAGCGACGCGACCGTCGATCTCGTCGCCGCCGGCGTGGACTGCGCCGTCCGGCTCGGCGAGCTGTCCGACTCAAGCCTGGTCGGCAAGCGGATCGCGTCCCTCGCAATGGTCACATGCGCGGCCCCGGCCTACCTCGAAGAGCATGGAACGCCGACGACTGTAGAGGATCTGCAGGCCCACCGTGCGGTGAGCTACTGTCACGGCTCCGAGCGCCGCGTCATGGAATGGCGGGTCAGGTGTGCCGGGGAGGAGCGGACGCTCCGGATGCGTGATGCGGTCCTCGTGAACGACACGGACGCATTCCTCGCATGCGGGCTGGCAGGCGTCGGGCTGATGCAGGCGCTCGGCATCACCGTGGCGCCTCACCTCAAAACCGGCGCCCTGTCGGAGATCTTGAACAGCTACCGGCCGTCGGCGCGATCCGTATGGGTTCTCCATCCCAGCCGACGGCTCCCATCGCCGCAGCTGCAGGCATTTGTCGACTGGCTTACGGAGATCATGTCGGAAGCTTCCAGTTCTTGGGTCAGCCGCGATGGTGGCGCAGATCGGAGGCGAGGCGATTGGTCACGTTCTGTTGACGGAGGCGCATATTCGGAATGACCGCTCGACCGTGACGACACTGGCGCTGGCGCCTTTGTCGGTGGTGCCCGAATTTCAATCGTAAGGCACCGGCAAACGCTTGATTGGCTCAGCTGTAAAAACTTGCGCGGATGCTGCCGGCGAGCCGACTTGAAAGATTCATATACGGCCATACATATAATCTGTGGGTCGGTCTTCCTATCGCGAGAAAATCCTGAGCGCCGGCATCTCCATCGCACACGAGCGTGGCTTCGCCACCTCCGGCGTGCGCGATTTCGTCCAGGCCGCTGCCGTGCCGCAGGGGTCGTTCATCAACAACTTCGGTTCGAAGGAAGCGTTCGGCATCGCTGTCCTCGATCGCTATTTCGAGGGTCTCGACGACATCATCGGCCAGACGCTTCGCGACGAGGCGCGTGGGCCGATCGAGCGCCTGCGCTCCTACTTCGACACCATCTCCGCCTCCTGCGAGCAGGCAGGTTGGCGGCTTGGATGCCTTATCGGCAACATGAGCCTGGAGGCGCCAAACCACAGCGACGCCATCCGTGAGCGGCTTGTCCGTATTTTCGCCGATTGGAAGCAACCTTTCGCAGAAGCCGTCCGGGCCGCGCAGGCGTGCGCCGACCTGAGCGCCGACCTCGACCCTGACGACGTAGCCGAGTTCCTGCTCGCCGGCTGGCACGGCGCCATGCTGCGCATGAAGGTCGACCGCAGCGGGGAGCCACTCGAACGGTTCAAGCGCGTCGTGTTCGCGACCGTCCTTGCGCGGCCTGCGTTTGCCTCAACCTCTACTGGAAAACCATGATGCATCAGCGTCCGATGAAGAAGCTCGAGGTTTTCGGTTCACAGATGGCCTATGTCGATGAGGGGAGCGGACCCGCGGTCCTGTTCCTCCACGGTAACCCGATGTCGTCCTACCTATGGCGCAACGTGATCCCGCATGTGGCGCCACATGCCCGGTGCATAGCACCCGACCTGATTGGTTTCGGCGACTCCGACAAGCCTGACTTGGCTTATCGCGTGCCGGACCAGGCGCGCTACCTCGACCAGTTCATCGAGATACTTGGCCTTGGTGACGTGGTGCTTGTGCTGCATGACTGGGGCTCGGCCCTCGGCCTGGACTGGGCGCGGCGGCATCCGCGCCGAATTCGTGGGTTGGCGTTGATGGAGTTCATCTGCCCACAGCCAACTTGGCTGGACATGAACCCAGTTGTCGCCCAACACTTCCAGGAGTTTCGCGACCCGGCGGGCAGCCGCAAGCTGCTGATCGACGAGAACGCCTTCATCGAGCGGATCGTCCCGGAAAACATCGTTCGGCAACTGCCACCCGAAGATCTCGACGCCTACCGGCGCCCCTTCCTCGATCCCGCAAGCCGTGAGCCGATCTGGCGTTTCCCGAACGACTTGCCGATCGCGGGTGAGCCGGTCGACGTTTATACCATGGCGGTGGCCTACCATGACTGGCTGCTCGAAACGGAGGTCCCAAAGCTGTTCTTCTGGGCCGACCCCGGTGCGCTGATCCCGGTCGAACGCGCCGCCTACTATCAAACTCGATTGAAGGCCTGCCACTCGGTCGCATTGGGCGAGGGAATTCATTACGTTCAAGAGGATCACCCCGACTTGATCGGGCGGGAGATCGCTGGCTGGCTTACCAACCTTCATTCCAGCGCGGAGCTGCGCTGAAACTCAGTTCAACATCCAGGCTCAAGTCAAGCCTACCTGCCCGGAGCACGGCAGCGTACACAAAGTCGACTGCAGGAACGGCTTGCGGCGGCTGAGGCGGAGAACGCTCGGCTGCGTTCCGGACAGCGGGCTGTCAGCCGTGGGCAGGATCGCCACGCTATCCTCGGTGAACTTAATCCCTAGCTTCTGTCCGAGGGGCCAATTTAAGGTTTATCAAGCCCCGTTTACGAACAGACCTAATACGTCCAGCCCTTGGGGAAAACATTAGGCGAAGAGCTAGCGTGCCAAGGTCGCTTTTGGGAGAACCAGCATGACACCGATCGCCAACTTCGGGCAAACCTCGCTCGAACGAATCGCCATCCACCCGCTGCGGCTTGCGATGGTGGTGATTTTCTTCTGGTTCGGGCTCCAGAAGTTCACAGCCTACGAGGCAATGGGCATTGCACCTCTTGTCAGCAACAGCCCGCTGACATCCTGGCTGAACGTGCTCGGCACGCAGGGTGCCAGCATGGTGATCGGGACATCCGAACTGACGTTCGGAGTGCTGCTCGCCATCGGCTTGCGCTGGCCCGGCAGCCTTGCCGCGATGCTCGGAGCGTTCGGATCATGCGTGACGTTCCTGACGACGCTCAGCTTCATGGTGACGACGCCGGGCGTATGGGCGCCAAGCGGACCGCCCCTTCTGTCCGGCACCACGGGTGTGTTCCTCATCAAGGATATCGTTTTGCTTGCCACGTCGGTCCTGCTGCTGGCGCAGGCTTTGGCTTACCGGCGGACGATGGCGACGATAGCGGAAGGTCGCTTCGCCCAGACCGCCGCGGTCACTATATCGCCGGCCCTGTAAGGGAGCGTCTTTCCCTTCTCGAACGAGTGACCGTGGTCGCGATACGTCTGGCCAAAGCAAAGAAAACCAGAGATGTTGCAGCGCATCACGACCATTCCCGACCCTTACGAGCCCTTTCTTCTGTCTCAAGGCATCCGCCTCGGCGACTTACTCTTCATCTCGGGTCAGGCCGGTTATGACGTAGACGGCCAGATCGTCCAGGGGACGGCGCAAGGCGAGCAGGCTTTCGCCAATCTGCGCCGCGCCCTAGTAGCAGGTGGCTCCAGCCTGGCCGATGTCGTCAAGGTGACAATCTTCCTGACCGACATGGGCGACTTCTCCAAGGTTGTCGATCTGCGGCGCAAGTTCTTTACCCCGCCTTATCCGGCCGACTCCATCGTCGAGGTCAAGGGGCTGTATTTGCCCGATGTAATGATCGAGATCGAAGCCATAGCGGCTGCCGGCGGCAATAGGAGGTCCGTTTGACGGTAACGCCGGGCACTGGCGGGAAGGCGGCTTTGCCGTCGCCTTTTCATCTCGGCACGTTAGCCCTGCGCAACCGCGTAGCCGTTGCCTTCATCACCCGCGTCAGCGCGAGCAAACATGCGCGCAAGTACCGATGATGTTGGTAGTCTTCCGTGACCTGAGTCGCAGCTTCTAATGGGCTGGATCTGGCTTCTGCTTGCGAGTGCGTTCGAGGTCGGCTTTACGACAACTCTTCGTCTAAGCCACAATTTTAAGAACTTGTATGCTGTTGCGGGCTTCGTTGTCTGCGTGGCTCTAAGCTTGCTTTTCCTTGAACTTGCGGAACGCCTGATCCCGCTTGGAACGGCCTATGCGATCTGGACCGGCATCGGCGCCGTGGGTACGGTAGCGATCGGCATTATATGGTTCGGTGAGCCTGCAACAGCCGTCCGCTTGCTGCTGATTGCCGGGCTGATTGCCTGCGCGATCGGCCTCAAGATCACGTCCGGTCGGTGATCGTTGCACCTACCGTTCTCTGCGGAGCACTAGCATGAGCGCGACTTGTAACGAAAACACCGACGGCAACCCTCAGCGCCGACTGCCCGGCTCAAATCTTAGGCGATGCTGACCACTGCGTCGTTGGTGGTGCTGGGAGGCGCCGTGGCAGGTAGTTTCGTCGCGGGACTTGCCGGCTTCCGCAATGGCCTTGTTGCGCTCGGCATTTGGCTGCACGTCATTGGGCCTGCCCCCGCGGCGACCCTTGTGGGGGTATGCTCGGTCGCTGGGCAAGTACAAACTAACCCGGCAGTCTGGCATGCAATCGACTGCGCTCGCATCTGGCCCATGCTCTTAGCTGGTCTCCTCGGCGTGCCGGTCTGGCACCTGGCTCTTAAGCCTACTTGGACGCAGACGACTTTCGCCTGTGCATGGGCATCCTGTTGCTGGTTTTCTCGGGTTCTATGCTGCTCGGTCGAGTCCAGACGCGCCTGGTTGGGGCGGTCGCACGGCCGACAGCGCGTTCGGCTTTACCGGGGGTGTCCTAGGGCTTGGCCCATTAGCGAGATTCCCAAAAGCCGCGGTCTGTGATCCTCGTGATGGGGAGGCGCGGATGGCGACGGAGTTCTGGCTGAGCGAGCGGCAATGGAAGCGTCTGGTGCCTCTGTTGCCGCGCAAGTCCCGGGGCGTGCCACGTGTTGATGACCGCAGGGTGATCAGCGGCGTCGTGCACGTGCTGAAGTCCGGTGGTCGCTGAGCTGATGCACCTGCGATCTACGGGCCACGCAAGACCCTCTACAACCGGTTCGTCCGCTGGGTATTACCGGGATATGGCAGCGCGTGTTTCAGACGCTCGCGACAGCAGGCGGTCCTCCTGTCGAGCTTCTCCTCGATAGCACCTACATCAAGGCGCACCGCCGCGCCGCCGGAGGAAAAGGGGGCGCCAGATCCAGGCCATCGGCGTCAGCCGCGGCGGCCGCACGACCAAGATCTATGCCCTGACCGACGGCCTCGGGCGCCTGGTCGCCTTCTGCCTTACCCCAGGCTATGTCGCCGACTGCCGGGCAGCCGAGGGCCTGTTGCAGGGACTGCCGCACAGCGCCTTGGTCATGGCTGACCGCGCTTACGACACCAACGTCATCCGCCCGCAGATCGACATGATCGTCAACTTTTCGTCATCGCTAATGCAAGTTAATATCTAAGTTAACACGAGTTCAATAACTTCCAGCGGGAGGCTTGCGAGACGGTGAGCCAGAACCACTCGACACGTGCTATAACGTTTCGGTATCAAACCTAAAGTACTTAGATGCATCCCGTATTGGGGCTGGCTGTCATGAACCACTTTTCCGAACTATCCCTGCCAACGAACGTCTGTGGGGCTTGCGTAGATGGGATCAAACCGCCGTTCCCCTTCACCATGGCGTTTCAACCTGTCGTAGATCTCGAACATCAGCGCATCTACGCTTACGAGGCGCTGGTCCGGGGGCTTAACGGGGAGTCCGCCTTCTCTGTCCTCAGCCAGGTCACGACCGATAACCGCTATGCCTTCGATCAATCCTGCCGAATGAAGGCTATCGAGCTGGCAGGCCGGCTCGGGTTGATGAAGACGGACGCCTCGTTGTCCATTAACTTCTTACCCGGCGCCATGTATCGGCCAGAGAACTGCGTCCGGGCGACGCTGGCGGCTGCGAAACGGCATCGCGTGCCTCTCAAGCGCCTCATCTTCGAGCTCACAGAAAACGAAGAGATTACCGATTACGAGCATCTGGAGAGCATTTTCCGGGTGTACCGCTCGAACAGCTTCCGGACGGCACTAGACGACTTCGGAAGCGGCTTCTCCGGGCTTGCCCTACTGGCCCGCTTCCAGCCAGACGTGGTCAAGATTGACATGTCTCTGATACGCGGCCTCGATAGTCATGCTAGAAAGCATGCCGTCGTAAGCGGCATCGTGGGAATCTGTCGGACTCTTGGAACAAAAGTCGTCGCCGAAGGCGTGGAGACGCAGGCTGAACTCGCAGCACTCCGTGTGATCGGCGTTAACCTCTTCCAGGGATACTTATTTGCCAAGCCGGGGTTCGAGGCACTTCCGAAAGTAGATTTATAGATCTGTCTTGTCACCAGCTGAGATCCACAAGCCGTGACTGCCACTGCGCAACAAATGAAGCCACTTGACAATGAATGCACAGGCGCTTTGATTTATGTCGGTCTCGTCCACAATAACGGTAGTGTAGCACGACTACAGAGAGGGTTCGTGACTGAATAGTCTTTCGAATGACGCTGAGTAGTGATGCAAGTAGCCTCAGAATTGAGACTCTTCTTCATGATTGAATCAAGGCTCTTGGGCATCTGGTCGATGCCTATCAGGTTGATCAATTCATCGCGGCGCTTGGAGCCTTACGCGAGAAGATGAACGATCCGATCCCATCGCTGCTCGATCCGGTCCCGCGCCTTGGCATCGCTCCGCACCCGAATTGGTGGGTATACGATCCGACAGTGCATGGGAGCGTCCTCGCACTACGCCACCCTCGTTTTGGATGGTTGGGGTTCTTGTTCTCTTCCAACACCGCAAAGGAAATGGCTACAGCGCTGATGCGAGATGTCTAACTGCAGCTCGTCCAGGCTAGGGTCCGGACCCTCTAGTCGGATCCCAACTGCCGAGGTCTGTGGTTCGCTTCCTGCGTTGGGGGGAAAGCCAGGGATGGTGACTGAGTTCTGGCTCAGCGACCGGCAATGGAAGCAACTGGCGCCTCTGTTGCCGCGCGAGTCGCGCGGCGTGCCGCGGGTGGATGACCGCAGGGTGATCAGCGGCATCGTGCACGTGCTGAAGTCCGGTGGTCGCTGGGCTGATGCACCTGCGATCTACGGGCTACGCAAGACCCTCTACAACCGGTTCGTCCGCTCGGGTGCCGCCGGGATATGGCAGTGCTTGTTCGAGACGCTCACGACAGCAGGCGGTCCTCCTGCCGAGCTTCTCCTCGATAGCACCTACATCAAGGCGCATCGCTGCGCCGCAGGAGGAAAAGGGGGCGCCAGATCCAGGCCATCGGCGTCAGCCGCGGCGGCCGCACGACCAAGATCCTTGCCCTGACCCACGGCCTCGGGCGTCTGGTCGCCTTCTGCCTTACCGCAGGCCATGTCGCTGACTGCCGGGCGGCCGAGGGCCTGCTGCATGGACTGCCGCACAACGCTCTGGTCATGGCGGATCGCGCCTACGACACCAACGCCATCCGCCAGAAGATCGAACAGCAGGGTGCCGTCCCGAACATCCCGCCCAGGCGCACCCGGATCTGGAAAAGCTGCTTCAGCCGCGTGCTCGACCTTCGACGCCCTATACTTTCCTGGTCTGCTCACGCCGAGCTTCCGAGGCGGAGCTATTGCGTGACCGCGGGCAAAGGTCTGTCCCGAAGACCTCCGTTGGCAGTACAACTCATAGAGCAAGGCATTTCCAAACCTCCAGCGATCCGAGGGCCCGGTCCGAGTGACGCTGCACCTGCGATCTCGTGAGTTTGGCCGCAAAATCTTACGGCCATCATCTCATCTCGTGTACGGTTTCCAATCGGCCGACAACTAAAGTCAGCTCGGGTCGATTAGGCCATAAGCGTAGCAGGTGTTGTGTCATCTAATTGATCGCGCAAGCTGTTGCGCCCTATAGGAGTAGAATGCGATGGCAAGAATTGCCTCTGCCAGAACGAGCACGTCAGTAGCAAGCCGCCGCAAGCCCGGGCGGCCCAAGGGGTCGACCAACAAGATCTTCACGGGTTCTAGGGAGCCTGCCGCTGAGGCCACGACGATGAAGCGCAAGCCGGGCCGCCCGAAGGGGTCGACGAACAAAGTGGCGGCCCAGTCGAAGCCATCATCACGGTCATCACAGCGGACGCCTAGGGCCACCGTAGCAAAGGCTGCAAAGCCGGTGCGTCGTGCGGCACCCGCCGTGCGCGCAGATGCGGTGCCGAAGGTGAGCAAGGATGAGCTACGCGCTCAGGTGCAGAAGCTGACGGCCTCCGTCGCAACACTGCGTGCGAAGCTGCGGGAGGCAACCAAGGCGGCAAAGCTTGCCGTGGCCCGGAGTGCCGATCTGGAGGAGCAGGTGGCGCAGCATGAGCGGAATGCAGGGCGGGAGCAAAGCAAGGTAAGGAAAATCACGCGTGCCAAAGGCACCAGAGGCAAAACGACCCGTCATGGCTCCGGCGACGCGGTTTCTCCGAGCGGTGCGGTCGAGGGATCGTTTCCGGTTGACGACGAGGCGGAGGCGGCGTGAGAGGATTCCAAGCATCATCTCGGCGTCGATAAGAGCTGGATCCCGCCCGACCTGGTCGCCCCTTTTGATGAAGAGCGGCTGGGTCGGAGCCCGGCGCTACGAGAGCGTCGGTAGCGTCCGCGGACGCTCGTGACAACCACCTGCATCGTGGCGGCTGACCAGAATCGCCTGCAACGCTTCCTCCTGATTCAGGGTCAGCTGACCGTCACGGGCAAGTTCCAGGCTGGCAGCGAACGTACTCGCCACAGCGGACCGGGCCCGAAAGCCGCCCACCTCCTCGACCTTCAGGTCCGGCAGGAAGGCCACCAGCGCGCTGCCATCCGGCAGGACCGCCAGACGCTCGCGGATGCGGGCGATCGACACCGGCACCGGCCACAGGGTGTGCGGCGGCAGCCGATAGGCCTCTGCCAGCTGGTCCGGCAGCGCCAGGGCTACCAGACAGGCCCGCATCAGCTCTGCAAGATCCCCGCCCTCGCCGGGGACACCCGCAACCCCCTGCTCCGACCTGCCTCTCGCCCAGACCTGTAGACCAAGCTGCTGCCGGCGCTCGAGCCAGTCGGCGGCGGCCTGGATGTGGCGCCGGCTGAGCAGCTGCCGCCGCAACTCGTCCGCCTCGCGGATGGCGGCCTGCGCCTCCGGCGTGCTGGTCGGCAGGATCAGCCGCGCGCGCAGCTGGGTCAGCGTTGCCGCCATCACCAGCCAGTCCGCCCAGCGCGACAGCGACGAGGCTGCCTGTCGGACACTGCCCTGCTGCAGCGCCTGCTCCAATGCAGCGGCAAAGGCCTCGACTAGCGCCACGATCGACAACCGCGACAAGTCGAGACGGTGTGTCCGCACCAGCTCGAGCAACCAGTCGAGCGGCCCCTCGAAACCGTCCACCGACAGCACCGGCGCCTCGCTCTCCCGCCGGAGTGCACACGGCGCCTGCTCCCACTCGGCTTCGTCGGGCTGACCATCCTCCACTGCCAGTGGCTCCACGAAGTCGGTCATGCCGCCTGGTCGTAGAGCGACCGGGTCTTGAAGCGCAGCCGCGGCCAATTGTGCGCCATCACCGACAGCGCCCGCCACGGCGTCCAGTCCGCCGACCAGAAGCCGAGCCGCCACGTCGCCTCGGCCGCCTCCTGGTCACGCGGCTCCCCGAGCACAACGACATGCCGCAGCGCCTGGGTGGTGCCCCAGTGCTGCCAGAGCCAGGCCAGCGCCCGCGGGTGGTCAGGCCCAAGTGCCAGAATGCTGCCGGGCACCGGCTGCAGCGCATACAGATCGAACAGGCAAGCCCGGCTGCGCCCGACCTGCGCCACCGCCAGTCCATGCCGCCGTTCCGACGCCTCACGCAGCTGTTGCGCCAGGATACGGGCTCCCTGGGCGCTCAGATTGCGGGACGTTGCTCCCATCAGCCGGTGGAACCAGTCCTCTTGCAGCTGCTCGAAGTCGATCTGCCACGGGATCATCCCGGCGCCGGCTGCCCCCGTGCGGAAGCGCCTCAGCTCCTCCACCGGCCCGCTGATCGTCAGCCGATGCTGCAGCCAGTCGGTGTCGGGCAGACAGGGCGCTCCTGCCGGCTCTGCGATCTCCGGCGCGGCAGGATCGGC
Organism: Lichenicoccus roseus; assembly: GCF_005844085.1. Classification (GTDB taxonomy): domain Bacteria; phylum Pseudomonadota; class Alphaproteobacteria; order Acetobacterales; family Acetobacteraceae; genus Lichenicoccus; species Lichenicoccus roseus. The sequence goes on along the minus strand of NZ_VCDI01000011.1, from coordinate 41,266 downwards.
TGCAACTGAGTTGGTCACGACGCCGGCTTCTTCGGGCGCAGCCGACGCAGGCTGCGCCGGACAAGGATGCGGCGCAGCGCGTCGGTGCCGAGGCGCTGGTGCTCGAGGTTGCTCCAGCGATCGATCTTGCGGAACACCGGCCCAAACCGGGTCTCCGAGCTGCGCAGCCAGTCCTCCAGCACCCGCGCCGGACACAGCCGGCGTTCCGCCGCACGCGGCAGCGTCACCGCCTGCGTCGCTCCGTCCACCGCCACGATCTGCAGGGTGACGCCCTGGTGGCCGAACTCGATGTGCTCGACATCGAGCCCGACCAGCGCGCCGCGACCAAGCCCGGCGGCGGCCAGCAGCAGCAACGCACGATCGCGCAGTCCGGCGAGATCACCGGGACAGGCGCCGGCCATGCGGGTCAGCTGCGCCGCACTCGGCGCTGGCCGACGTCGCGGCCGTGCTTCCCTACGGGCCTCCCGCAGCACCGCCCGCACGACCGGATCCCGCGCCGGAGCCTGCAACCCGCACCTGCGGTGCTGGTTGACGATCGCCGCCAGCCGTCGCGCCAGCGCCCCCAGGCCAAGTCGCGCCGCCTGGTCCTGCAGGTAAGCCGCCAGCGTGGCCGCATCGGCCGGCAGTGCCGTCTGGTTGCCGTTCCGGCACCAGAGCGCGAATGCGGCCCAGTCGGTGGCATAGAGCCGCCGGGTCTCCGGCTTCAGCACCGTGGGCGCCAGATCGTCGAGCACGGCGACGCGCAAAATGTGCTGCCCGTTCTGCGGTCCGGCCGTCGCTGCCGTCATATCCGCCCTCCCCCGCGCTTGCTTCTATCCAACGGCAGGATTCTGCAGCTTCCAGGCAATTAGGGCAAGGCAGTCTAAGGCGCGGTAAAGGGCCTTAGCTTTACGTATGCCCGATAACTGCGCTTGTCGGGCATACAGTCAAACAGCTAGTCTGGAGTCACAAATCTTCGTCAATCGCCGGATGCCCGGCCTACGGAAGCGCCCTGTCCGATGCCCGAGACCATCACCCTCCCGCCGGTGCAGCTCGAGACCAGGACCAGGCGGCCGCCGCTGCATAAGGTGATGCTGGTCAATGACGACTTCACGCCGCGCGAGTTCGTAGTCCTAGTGCTCAAGGCGGTGTTCCGCATGGATGAGGGACAGGCGAGCAAGGTGATGATGACAGCGCATCAGCGCGGCGCCTGCGTGGTGGCGGTCTTCACCCGGGATGTGGCGGAGGAGAAAGCGACGCTAGCCACCGACCTGGCCCGCAAGCGGGAATTTCCATTGTTGTTCACCACCGAGCCGGAGGAATAGGGCCGGGAGCGCCTCCCGATGCTCGATGACGTCTCGCTTCCCCCGCTGCCTGTGCGGCCGCCGCAACCGGCGCCGGTCGGACACCCGCCGGCGCTGATCCAGGCCTGGTTCGACCATATCGTCGACGCCGTGGTGCCCCAGGCTGACGGCAGCCTGCCCACCGCCCGGCGCGCCGCCGATGCCTACGCCCGTCGCGCCAAGGCCGACAACACCCGGCGTGCCTATCGGGCCGGGGTGCGGGCCTGGTGCGACTGGTGCGACCGCCACACCCTGCCCTGCCTACCGGGACGTGCCGCCGACGTGGTGGCCTTCCTGGCGGCCGAGCGCGGGCGCGGCCTCAGCGTCAACACCATCGACCTGCGACGGGCCGCGATCCGCTACCTGCACTACGTGGCTGGACTGCCGGTGCCGACGGCGGAGGCGCAGGTCACCGAGACCCTGGCCGGCATCCATCGCGAGGCCGCGGACCTTGGCCAGCTGCCGGTGCAGAAGCTCGCCGCTACTGCGTCGATCCTGCGCGAGATCTTGGTCCTGATCCCGGATGACCTGGCCGGGCTGCGTGACCGGGCGCTGATCCTGGTGGGCTTTGCAGGGGCGCTGCGGCGATCGGAACTGGCGGCGATCCGGGTCGAGCACTGCGTGGCGCGTGAGCGCGGCATCAGCCTGACCCTGCCGCGCTCCAAAGGCGAGCGCGCCGGCAAGGCGGTGCCGGTGGCGCTGCCCTATGGCACCACCAGCCTGTGCCCGGTGAGAGCGCTGCGGCGTTGGCAGGACGCCGCCGGGATCAGCGAAGGAGCGCTGTTCCGCAGGCTGTATCTGCCGCCGACCCGGCGCGAGGGTGGGGCCGGGGTCCGTCCGGGTCTTGTCGTGGGCATCGAGGCGTTGGACCCGGGGTCGATCGCACGCATCCTCAAGCTGCGCGCTGCCGCTGCGGGCTTTGATCCGGATCTGGTCTCGGGCCACAGCCTCAAGCGCGGCGCGCTGAGCACCGGGATGGAGCGCGGCGTGCATCCGACCCGGCTCAAGCAGCTCGGGCGGCACCGAAGCTACGCCGTGCTCGATACCTATCTCGAGCTGGGAGATCCGTTCGAGGGGCATCCCTTGAACGGGGTCTTCTGAACGAACGTCAAAGCTAAAGACAATCCAAAAGCTGTGTTAGCCACTTCTCATTTAGGACGACCCCTGCGTCTAGCAGGCTTCTGAAGAGCCTCGCAACTGACGCTTGATCGTGATTTGCTGTGAATGCGCAGCGGAGAGGGTCGATGCGCGGATCGGATGGTCAGTCGGGAGCATTGTTCAGCTATGTAGGCTGCGAGGCTCGGGTGCCGGCCGGCCATCCTCTACGGTTGATCCGTGCGGTGGTAAACGAGGCGCTGGACGCACTTTGCGGCGACTCTGATCGCCTTTATGCCCGGATCGGCCGACCTGGCATTGCGCCCGAGAAGCTGCAGCGGGCATTATTGGTGCAGGCGTTCTACTCGATCCGGTCGAACCGGCAATTAATGAAGCAGCTCGACTACAACCTGCTATTCCGCTGGTTGGTCGACCTGTCGATGGATGCACCGGTTTGGAATGCAACGACGTTCAGCAAGAACCGCGAGCGTCTGTTGTATGGCGACGTGGCCCAACGCCTGCTTACCGCCGTCGTAGCCCAGCCGCAGATGGCGCCCCTGATGTCGAACGAGCACTTCTCGGTGAATGGCATCCTGATCCAGGCGTGGGCCAGCCACAAGTCGTTCCAGCCCAAGCCCGACGACGATCATGGCGACACGCCCCTGGTCTCACCGCTCCGCCGCCAGGGCGTAATGCCGAGCAGGACTGGCGCGGGCAGAAGCGGAGCAACGAGACGCATCGCGACACGACCGATCCAGATGCCAGGCTCGGCCGCAAGTCAGACGGGCAATCCAGCATCCTGGCCCATGCCGGGCATATTCTCATGGAGAACCGCAGCGGCCTGGTAGCGCAGGTCTGCCTGACGCAGGCGAGCGGCACGGCTGAACGGGGTGCGGCGTTGGTACTGGTGGATCGGCTAGCGCACCGGCAGCAGATCACGCTCGGTGCAGACAAGGGCCACGACGTGTTGAGCTTCGTCTTTGCGTTGCGCAAGTGCCGGATCACGGCGCACATCGCAACAGACCGCCAGATCAGCAAGCTGAGTGTATTACGGCGATCAGGGGTGGATCACCGCACCCAGCGACACCCAGTCGTGTTAACAGCTGGCACCCAGCGCACGGAACCCGCCGCAGAAACACCAAGACGCTCCGCAGCCTGACGGCGGGACACGCCTGCCGATGCCGCGGAAATCAGCCGAGAACAAAGGTCGGTGGACAGTGGCTTCACCATGCATGCTAACCCGCTGCCCAGCCTGCATGGTGAAACACAGTGCGGCCGCGTGGGGAACCCCTAACGATATTGGACGGCTTCCGCTCTTACTTATGCGAACACGGCCAAGCGAACTGAAGTAGATGCGTGGTAAACCGCACTGGGGCTACTCAAGGATCTTTCCGACGCTTGGTCCTGGCCTTAGAGGCGCTCGCCATCAGAAAATCGTCGTCGGCACAAGGTCAAGGTATCAAGCGTGACAAGATCCTTATCTACCATTACCCGTAGATACTCGCTTAGGTGCATTCGGCATAACCGGCGCAACAACATGAGATTAGACACTGTCTAATTTGCGCTCTCTAACTGTCGGTATAGACATAGGATCCAGCCTCATGCCACGAAACAGCAGCCGAGCCGGGAGTGTCTTATGGGAAAGATCGTTCTAGTCTCTTCGCCAAAGGGCGGCAGTGGCAAGTCTGTTCTCGCGCGACATCTTCTTGTCAGCGCTCGACAGGCTGATATTGAGGCCATTGGAATCGATTTCGATAGTCAATGCACCTTCGATAAATGGAGTAGGCGTAGAGACATCACCCGCCAGATGTTTCCAGACTTTGTGAAGGCTCCGGTAGAGCAAGCCCGCTTGCAAGACTGGCGTGCAGGATTACGCGTAGCAAAGGCATCGCCGTTCGCTGTCATAGATACTCCTCCCAGCGTCGAAGATCATTTAGCGGCTGTCTCACAGCTCGCCGAGGCGGCCGATATCATCGTCGTCCCGGCCGTTTGTACACAAGACGATATCGATAGCGTCGCCCCCTGGGTGGAGGCGCTGAAGAAACGGCAGCAGAAACTAGTCATCGTTTTGAACCGAGCGAATCGTCGTACGACATCTTTCGCTCGCATGAGGGGTCGCTTAGTCAAGATAGCCGACGTCTGTCCGGTCGAGATCCCGCAGCTTGAAGATGTACACGTACCGAGTAGTAAAGGCCTTACTCTCCTAGATTACACGAAAAGCCGAGGACAAGAGCCATTTGAAGAGGTGTGGGCTTATATCCGGCGGCAGGTGAGAATATGACTGTTAAACAAACCCGACCTAAGAAATCGCTGAAGCAGTTCTTGGCCTCTGATGAAGACATGGGGCTCATCGATGTAAGATCGAACGATCTTGCTCAGCAGATAGTTGTTGACCCTGCTGTTCTGGAGGCCCTTCGAGAGATCTTTGCTGGTACAGAAGTCATAGAAGACCAGGTAAAGATTAAGCGAATCTTGGATGTTCGTGCGGAGATCCAGCGTAATTGGTCTGATGCGAGAGATGCCTTCTTGAATATTGGACGCGCACTACTCTCATTAGAATCAACGTTGTCCAAGAGCGAGTTTCAAAGGCTTCGGTCCAGTAACGACCGTCTGTTTCCATTCTCTGATGCCACCGCAACACAGTTTAGACAGATCGCGCGCGCCGTGGACAGTGGTCGAATTCCGTATGAGGCCTGCCCTGGAAGCTACGGTACGGCGTACCAAATCACGCTACTTGATGATGATCAATTGACCATCGCTCGGGACAGGGGGCTCCTCAGGTCAGACGTCACCAGACGAGAGATCAGCCTTTTGAGGAGCGAGACGAAAGGGTCCGTCTTCTCGACCGGACGACTGGATAAGTCGCAGTTGCAGGACGAACGACGGCGCTTGAACAAGCGCGAGCAACAACTTCTCTCCGAACTGGATACCCTGCGCCGAAGGGTGGCCGAGTTGGAGAGGCTGCTAGATCCAAGCCACTCTGATTAGCTGTAATAGGTTAACTATTCTGTCCGTGTTTGACAGGAATATGGTTCCCTTTGTGCAAAGACTGAGCCGGCCTTGCAGACGACGTCTGCGCCGGCTCTCAGAGCGGTGTTCAAAATTGCGGTTCTTGGCGTTCCTGTTCATCCCGCTCGCTGCTGTTACCTGCCCCCCCCGTCCTCAGTTCGGGCGAGGGTCTCGACCCAATAGCGGGATTCTCAACAGCCGCGGCCTGTGAATCGCTCCTCGTGAGGGGGAGGCGCGGATGGTGACGGAGTTCTGGCTGAGCGAGCGGCAATGGAAGCGTCTGGCGCCGCTGCTGCTGCGCAAGTCGCGCGACGTCCCGCGTGTAGATGACCGCAGGGTGATCAGCGGCATCGTGCACGTGCTGAAGTCAGGCGGGCGATGGGTCGATGCACCCTCGGTCTACGGGCCGCGCAAGACCCTCTACAACCGGTTCGTCCGCTGGGTGCCGCCGGGGTATGGCAGCGCCTGTTCGAGACGTTCGTGGCAGCAGGCGGCCCTCCTGCCGAGCTTCTCCTCGACAGCACGCACATCAAGGCGCACCGCTGCGCCGCTGGAGGAAAAGGGGGCGCCAGACCCGGGCTATCGGCATCAGCCGCGGCGGCCGCACCACCAAGATCCATGCCCTGACCGACGGCCTCGGGCGCCTGGTCGCCTTCTGCCTTACCGCAGGCCATGTCGCTGACTGCCGGGCGGCCGAAGGCATGCTGCAGGGACTGCCGCGCAACGCCCTGGTCATGGCGGATTGCGCCTACGATACCAACGCCATCCGTCAGCAGATCGAATAGCAGGGTGCCATCCCGAACATCCCGCCCAGGCGCACCCGGATCTGGAAAAGCTGCTTCAGCCGCGTGCTCTATCGCCGCCGCAACGTCATCGAGCGCATGTTCTGCCGGCTTAAGGACTACCGCAGGATTGCTACCCGATACGACAAACTCGCTACCAACTTCGCCAGCAGCGTCTATCTCGCCGCCGCCATCAGCTTCTGGTTATGAGTCCAGACCCTAGCGCGCCAGGCAACACGACCTGGCTGCCGCACGTGACGCCGGAGGCGCGGAACTCGCCGTTGCCTGGGCCAAGGCGTCGGCGGGCCTCGCCATGATCGCGCACCAGAAGCTGCGGATTGTCAGGCTGCGCGCCAGCTCTACGGCCCCCGCTATAAGCAGTCCTTCCAGCTCATCGACCAGTAAACGCTGCAGCTGGAAGAGCTGACGGCGAGCGCCCGCGAGGATAAACAGGCAGCCGAGATCGCCGTCGTCAAGGCCACCTATGGTGGCACTGGTCAAGCGCAAGCGCCCCGACCGCTATAGCTTCATCGAACACCTACTTCGCCAGCGCGTGGTGATCGATCCCTCAACCGCTTGACCTTTCCGGGAGCAGTCTTGATCCCATTCGTATTCCAGGACGGTGGGTTACTGGTATGAGGAGTATTCACGCCAACTAATCTTGAGGAGAACGCCCGACGACGGTTACGACCAAAAAGACAATCATCCGCTCGCCCATCGCGATCGAGGTCGTACGTCGCATCGACGCGCTAGTCAATATCGAGAAAGGTATCAACGGAAAGAGTGCCGAGGGGCGGCGCACAGTTCGGCAGGACCTGAACAGGTCGCTCGTCGCTGAGCTCCAACTTTATCTGCGCAAGCAACGCCCCACTCTCCTTAGCTCACGACCTTGCAAAGGACATCGACTACATCCTGAAGCGTCTGGCCGCCTTCACCCTGTTCCCGAGCGATGGGCGTGTCTGTCTATTAAACAATGCCGCCGCCGAATGCGCCATACCTGGCATGGCTCTCAGCCGGAAGTCATGGATGTTCTATGGACCCGACCGGGGCGGTCAGCGAGATGCTGCCATGTACAGCCTTGTCCTCACGGGAAAGATGAGCGGCATTGATCCTCAGGCGTGGCTGGCGGACATCCTGGGCTGGATCACCAGCCATCCGGTCCATTGTCTTGACGACTTGTTGCCCTGGAACTGGAAACCCGCGACATCCGCTGCCGCCGTCGCAGCTTGAATGGCGCCGGTCAACAAGGTCCACCAGGTCTATACGATCGGTCGCGTCGCCGAGATGCCCGGTGAGGACGAGGACTGGTTGTGAGACGTCGCCATCGAAATAGACTAGGACGACGGCTACGGTCGGCTCAGGGACGATCGACGCATGGCTCGATTGAAACGAGCACTAGTTTAAAGGCCTGGCTACCGCAGGTTGAATCGTCGAGGCATGAAAGATAGACTGCGACTGCACACACCTGCACACGAGCCTCAACGGGCTCGAGCTGCCTTTGTAACCCACCGCGAGCAGCATCATACAGATCAGGATCCTGCTTGTGAACGACGGCACGTGCGGAGCAGCGCCACCACCGCCAAGAACGGACGAACGTTGGTCAAGCCTGAGCCTATGGTGATGTGTCGAAACCGAAGCCCTCTGTTATCCCTGCTTTAAGCTCGCACCAATGTTACGCCGCGTGGTCGTGGAGGCAGCGGGTTGGGTGGTGTGGACTCCGGCGGGTCCACACACGTTTGATCGAACCTGTATTAGCCTCGTAGTTTAAAGGTGTGGACTCCGGCGGGGCTGAGGTTGTTTAGCTGCTTTCCGCTTGTGCCCACTCACTACCCCAAATCTCAGCGTTACCTTACTTAGGAATTCGTGCCTATAGTCGAGGCAGAGTGGGGCGACTTGATGGCCTTTCAAGCATGAACCTCTCCATGCTTGACGAGTCGTGACGGTGTGGACTTTGGCGGAGCCTTCGGAGTCGGACGTGAAGGCAGTCGGAGTTGTCCACATGACTGCGTGGACTAGGGCGGAGCTAGGTGTGGACTCTGACGGTTCAGAAGAATTTAGAATTCTTTAAGTTCAGGGCGTTGCGCTGTCTATCCCGTGGACTTTGGCGGGACAAACTATTAGTAAACCTATTAGCCTTCACTAGTAGCTCAGACCCGCCAAAGTCCACAGCGACAACTTCTTCAAAACATTCCATATTCAGATCCAGATGCTTAAGAAGCTGTGGCTCGGGGGTTGGTTCAGTGGCGGAGATCCATGATCTGCTAGAAGCACGTGGCCGGCAGCATGTACTCCAGCTCGACATTGATCGGCGGGTGATTGACGCCGCCAGTGGATACCTGAGTGATGAAGATGCCTCCACTGCCTACATTTATTCCGGATGGGCTCAAGCGGCGCTTCCACATAAAAGGCTGCCAGACGATCAGCCATGGCAGGTGCGACACGATCGTGCCAGTTTGCTTGTCGAGCCCGGGAGAAAGACACTCGCCGACGGAAGCCTCAAATGGGTCGGCGTTCCTTACGGGTCACGAGCACGACTGATCCTGCTATATCTGCAGACAGAGGCCTTGAGGACACAATCCCGAGAAATCGAGCTCGGAAAGTCTCTTCGTAGCTGGCTCAAGAAGCTCAACATTTCGGTTGGGGGTAAGTCGGCAGCCGACGTCCGTGAGCAGGCAGAGCGTCTTACACGATGCCGCCTAAGCTTTGAGGTGCAGCAAGCTGGGAGAAGTGCCCTCGTCCAGCAACTCATTGTAGATCAAGCTCTATTTACAGATGAGGACTCTGGCGGGGGACACTTCCTAGAGCGGACAAAGCTATCAGAAGTTTTCTTCGAACAATTAAAGCGCCATCCTGTACCGATAGAAGAAGCAGCTATCAGAGCAATTAACAGGCATTCGATGGCATTAGATATCTATTGCTGGTTGGCCTATCGCTTACATATACTTAAGGCTCCTACTCCCGTTACATGGCGAGCTTTGCATGCCCAGTTTGGAGGCGGCATTAGGCGTCTCGACCATTTCCGAGAAACCTTCGGCGATCAGTTGGCTCTCGCGGCGGCAGTTTATCCAGCTGCTAAGCTTCAAGTGACTGCGCTGGGAGTGACACTCAATCCGTCAGCTCCTCCTGTAGCTAAAAGGACGGTAATTTCGCTCGTCAGATAGGTTACCCGCCGGAGTCCACAGGTGGTCGGATGCATCCAATAGGTGGCGCCACCCAGTCCGTCAGAAAGTGTTGGGGTCCGTAAAATTCGAGAGGCACGAGAATGCTCTGCAAAAGAGTTCAGGTTCAAATCTTGTCCCCGCAACCACTTTCGCCGAACGATTGAACAGAGATGGAACGCCGGCCACTTGGGCCGGCTCTTTTGCGTTCGGACACCCATCACCCGCCATGCATAGAGCGAGCATTGCCGCGATCTCACCGGTGATGTCGACCTCCAGGCCATCACCGTCCACAGCCGGCGTCAGCGTGATGCGCTCGATCAGACCACGTACCACCTCTAGCGCAGCCTGACCGTCCGTCCCGTGCCTCAGCGCCTCGTGCAGGGCCGCGACCCGGTCCCGATACAGGTTGGCTAGATTGGGACGCAGGCGAGGGGCTGACTGTGCTGGCGCGGCTAGTAAGGCAGTCAAGTCGGTCTTACAGGCCTCGAGCTGATCGAGCTGTGCCTTGATGCCACCCCCTCGTAGCCCATCCGCGATAGCGTCGATCAGGCCAGATAACTTGCGCTCGATCTGGGCCAGCTCGCGCTTTTGCTGCGCGCGGCCGGCCAGCATCGGCTTGCAACCGGTTCCACTCGACAGTGAACTCGCTAATGAACAGCGCCACCAAGCTCGGCTCCATCAGCCGGGCGCGCAGCGCATCCAGCACGATGTCCTTGAGCACCTGCCGGCGGATGGTGCGGTGGTTGTCACACACCGCCTGCATTTTGGCGGCGTTGGAGGCCAGGTAGTCCCGGCCGCTGTTGCCGAACACCCCGCCGCAGCTCCCGCAGAACAGCTTGCCGGTCTGAATGTGCTGCGGGCGGGGCTTGGTGCAGAAGTCGGGGCGGTGCGGGTCGTTGGCGCCCGAGGCGTCGCGGATGGCGCCCAGGCGGCCCTGCACCTGCTGCCGGGTCTCCCTGATCAATGATGCGCAGGTCGGGCACGTCGCGCGTGATCCAATCGCCTGGGGGGGTCATGCGCGACACCCGCCTGCCGCTCACCGGGTCGCGGATGAAGCGCATGCGATTCCAGACCAGCCGGCCGATATAGAGCTCGTTGCGCAGGACCCCAGTACCGCGACCGGCATGGCCACGGATCTAGTGTCCTGCCACGCCTTGCCGCCTGGGTCCGGGATGCCCTCGCGGTTCAAAGTCTTGGCGCTGGCAACAGGGCTGGAGCCGGCGACGAACAGGCTGAAGATGCGCTGCTCGACCTGCGCTTGGTCGGGGTCGTCACGATGCCGCCCACCGCTTCTCCAGGGAGCACGGCGAACTCCGAGATCTCCTTCGTTCCCGCCCTCGTCACAACCAGCCCGTCCCCGCCTCCCGCCGCCGCTTCCGGTTCCGGTTCGCAAGAGGCGCCCAAGTTGCGCTCGGGATCATGCAGAACGCGTAATCTTCCAAGTCCTCATGAAGACTAATCGAAATCCTGGCGCTAGAGCTGACAGAACCCTCTAAATGGGCATTGCGAGGGTCTGCCCGCGGGCCCGCAGGCCCGCTGAGACGGCTCAGGACGTTGTGCTGGAGCGCGTCGATCATGATGACCGCTGGGACCGACACGTCAGAATGCCCCTGTGGCCTGAACCTGCGACGCCGGCGTCGAAAGCCGCATGAAGCTCGTGAACGAGCGCCGGACCAGATCCGGGTCCAGATCCTCGACTATGAAGACGATGCGGGACTGGCGGTCGTCCGAGGGCCAGTCCGGCAGGTGCTCGGGCGGGTGGATCACGTGCTGGACGGCGTGGATCGCGACCGGGGAAGTGCTGCCGGCGACGTCGAGCAGTCCCTTGACGCGCAACAGACGGCCGCCGTGCCGGTGCACCAGCAGGCTGAACCAGAGGCCGAAGGCGCTCCATGGAACCGGATCGGCGCTGGACAGGCAGAAGGAGCGGATCGCGCCGTGGCTTGCGGAGGGATCGTCCTCGGCGGATTGCGCGATCCATCGACGGGGTGTCGTCGTGTCGTCGGGCTGCAGCAGAGCCGGATCGATCGCGCCGTGCGAAGCCTGGGCGATGTCGGCCTGCGGGTTGAGTGCGGAGAGCCGGCGCAGCAGCCGCGGTGTGGTCCCCTCCAATGCGAGGTCGGACTTGGTGACGATGAGCCGGTCGGCGGCGGCGACCTGGCGCAGCATCTGCGGATAGCGCTTGAAACCGGCTTCGGCATGCACGGCGTCCACCGTCGCCACGATGACGCCGACCACGAAATGATGGCGGATCACCGGGTCGGCGGCGATGGTCGACAGGATCGGCGCCGGGTCGGCGAGTCCGGTGGTCTCGATGATCAGTCGGCGGAAGCGCGGGATCTCGCCGCGCTGGCGGCGGTCGTGCAGGTCGCGCACCGCCCGGCTGAGATCGCCGCGTATGGTGCAGCAGATGCAGCCGCTGGCCAGCAGCACCGGCTCCCGGTCGAGCGCGCCGACCAGGACGTGATCGAGCCCGACCTCGCCGAACTCGTTGATGAGCACGGCCGCATCGGAAAACGCCGGGTGGCGCAGGACGTGACGGAGGATCGTGGTCTTGCCGCTTCCAAGGAAGCCGGTGAGGACGATGACCGGGATTCTGGCGTCACCGCCCGGCGGCATCGAGCGTGTCCAGGAAGTCCGGGTCTAGCGGATCGATGATGCGCCCGGACAGGCGCTCCGCCTTCGGCCACAGGTCGGTCAGCGTGCCGACCATGGTCGTGGCCCCCGTGCGAGCCCGCAGCAAGAACTCGCTGCCCTGCCAGTCGGACAGCGTGAGCCCGATCGGGTGCAGGACCGCATTGCCGAGGGCGACACGCTCGCGTCTTGCCTGTCGCCGCAGCCAGGGCACCGCGGCGGCCTGGCCGGTGCCGACGCCGTCGGTCCAGTGGCCGCCGCCGCCGAGGATGCCGCAGAGGCCACACATGGCTATGTCCGGTTTCGCGGCCGGCGGCGGGCGAAGTCGTCCGCGATCTCGTCCATCGTGCAGAACCGCACGCCTTCATGCGAACTGATGTAGGCATGCAGGCGCTCGAGCATCAGCAGCACCTGCGGCCGTCCCGAGACATCCGGATGGATGGTGATCGGGAACACGGCGTAGTCGTATTCGCGGTATACCCAGTCGAACTGGTCGCGCCAGATCTGCTCGATGTCGCGCGGGTTGACGAAGCCGTGGCTGTTCGGCGCCTTCTTGATGAACATCATCGGCGGCAGGTCGTCGAGGTACCAGTTCGCCGGGATCTCGATCAGGTCGGTTTCCTGGCCGCGCACCAGCGGCTGCATCCATTCGTGCGGTTGCCTGGCGTAGTCGATCTTGGTCCAGCTATCGCCGACGCGCACGTAGTACGGCTCGAAATCGCGATGCATCAGGCTGTGGTCGTACTTGATGCCCTTCTTGAGCAGCAGCTCGTTGCTGACCTGGCTGAACTCCCACCAGGGCGCCACGTAGCCGGTGGGCCGCTTGCCGGAGAGTTGCGTCACCAGCTCGATGCATTTGTCGAGCACGGCCTCTTCCTGCTCGGGCGTCATCTCGATCGGGTTCTCGTGGCTGTAGCCGTGGATGCCGATCTCGTGCCCTGCGGCGGCGACCGCCTGCATCTGTTCCGGGAAGGTCTCGATCGAGTGGCCGGGAATGAACCAGGTGGTCTTGATGCCGAGGCGCTCGAAGAGTTTCAGCAACCGCGGGCTGCCGACTTCGCCTGCAAACAGGCCGCGCGAAATGTCGTCGGGCGAATCCTCACCGCCGTAGGAGCCCAGCCAGCCTGCCACCGCATCCACGTCGACGCCGAACGAGCAGAGGATTTCCTTTGCCATGCCTGTCTTCTCCCCGAATGGTTGTCAGCCCGCGATGTCGCGCACCGCATCCGCGATGTTCGTCTCGCCGGCGCCGAGCAGCAAGGCCAGCAGGACGCGCGCCTTGATGCCGCTGAGGTCGCCTGCAAATATTGCCCCGGCCGCAGCCACCCCCTTGCCGCCGCTGCCGCCATAGAGCGGGGTGACACGCCCCTGCGGGCAGCGGCTGGTCATGAGCACCGGGACACCATCCCGCACCGCATCTCGGATCGGCGCCAGCAGGGCTGGCGTCACGTTGCCGCGACCGAATGCTTCCAGCACGATGCCGCGGGCGCCGCTTGCCAGGGCGCAGCGCATGAAGCGTTCATCGCTGCCCATCGCGAGGCGGATCAGGTCGACGCGGTCCTCGATCGCCTCGGTGCGCACGCTGCGGCGCAAGGCCGTGCAGCGCTGCAGGATCACCTGTCCCGCATCGATCTCGCCCAGCTTGCCGTGTTCGCTGGAGGCGAAGGTGCCGACACGCGAGGCATGCACCTTGGTGACGTCGCGGGCCGCGTGGATCTCGCCCTCGAAGACGATCACGGCGCCGGTGCCGCGCATCGCCGGCGATGCCGCCACCAGGATCGCATCTGCAAGGTTGCGCGGGCCGTCCGCGTCCGGCTCGGCGGCGTGGCGCTGAGCGCCGGTGAAGATGACGGGCTTGTCGCCCGACTGCACGAGGTCGGCGAGGAAGACCGCCTCCTCCATCGTGTCGGTACCGTGCGTGACCACGACACCCGCCACGTCGGGCCCGGCGAGGATGGCGTCGATCCGGCGCGCAAGCCGGAACGAGATCTGCAGGTCCATCGCGAAGCTGCCGATGTTGCAGAATGCCTCGGTCGAGACAGGCACCTCCGGCCGCAGCGTGCCGAGCGCTGCCAGCAGGTCGTCGCCCGATGCCGTGCTGAGCAGGGCGTCGGCGTTGCTGTCGGGGAGGGAGGCGATCGTGCCGCCGGTGCTGACCACGACGACCCTGGTGGCAATATCGGACATGATCGGCGATACGTCCCCTGGTGCGGTCGGACCAGCCATCGCCGGTCAAGCCCGCTAACATTGGCGGCGGGCAGCGTCAACTTCGAGACCAATAGTGTCTTGACGTCATCCGGACGGTCGATGCTACCGTAGGATTGTAACATCCGGTGGCATCTGGTCAGACCAGATGCTTACCGGTTCCTGCCGCCACAAAACAGGGAGGCGGCATGTCCGGCCACTCGCATCCAGTCGGCGAACATCCGGGCACAGTAAAAGCGGCAGGCTGGCAACCACGTGCCTTGCTGGCCTCGGAGGTCCGCTTCGGGACCTGGATCGCGTTCTTCGCCTGGGTATTCGCAGTCTATGACTTCGTGCTGTTCGGGACCTTGCTGCCGAAGCTCGGCGCCGAGTTCGGCTGGAGTGCCGCGCACCAGGCCGCGATCGCCACCTGGATCGCCACCGGCACGGCGGTCGTGGCGCTCTTGATCGGGCCGGTCGTCGATAAGGTCGGCCGACGCCAGGGCATCATGGTCACTGTCGGAGGAGCCGCGATCTGTTCGGCGCTGACAGCGGTGGGGGGTGCGGCCGGCAGCGTGGTTCTGGTGCTGATCCGGTCTATGAGCGGTCTTGGCTATGCCGAGGAGGCAGTCAATGCCACGTACCTGACGGAGCTGTATGCCGCGACGGACGACCCGCGGCTCGCGCGGCGGCGCGGCTTCATCTACAGCCTGGTGCAGGGTGGCTGGCCGGTCGGCGCGTTGCTGGCCGCGGCGCTCACCGCCATCCTGCTGCCGCTCATCGGCTGGCGCGGCTGCTTCGTGTTTGCCGCCGTGCCGTCGCTGGTGATCGCGTTCCTCGCGCGCAAGCTGCGCGAGAGCCCGCAGTTCGAGTTGCAGCGCGAGATCGGCCGGCTGCGGAAATCCAGGCAGGAGAACGCCGGTCGCGCGCTCGCGCAGCGTCACGCCGTCGATTACGAGGGACATGCATCGGCCGGCTTCGGCGCGGCGTTCCGTGGTCCCGCCCTGCGGGCGACGCTCACGCTGGGCGGCGGCTTCCTGCTGAACTGGTCGACGATCCAGATCTTCAGCGTGCTGGGCACCACGGTGATCACCAGCGTGCACCACATCTCGTTCAACAACTCGCTGCTGATCCTGATCCTTTCGAACCTCGCCGGCTACTGCGGCTATCTCACGCATGGCTATTTCGGAGATCGTATCGGGCGTCGCAACGTGATCGCGCTGGGGTGGGTGCTCGGCGGCATCGCCTTCACCGCCATGCTGTACGGCCCGGATGATATCGTCTTCGTCGTGGCGTTCTACAGCCTGGGCCTGTTCTTTCTGACAGGTCCGTATGCGGCATTGCTGTTCTTCATGGGCGAGAGTTTTCCGACCGAGATACGGGCGACCGGTGGTGCCGTGATCCATTGCATGGGTCCGGTCGGAGCGATCCTCGCGGGGAGCGGGGCAACCCGGTTCCTCGCCACGGGAGCCGGCTGGCAGAGTGCCGCCTTCTGGTTCGGCGCGGTGCCGTGCGTAATGTCCGGGGTGCTGATGCTGGCCGCGCGGCATGTCGATCCCGCCGAGGTGAAATAGGCCACTGGCCCGAATGGAGGCGCCATGAGCGAACGGAAGGTGGCACTGGTGACCGGTGCGGCGAGCGGCATCGGACAGGCGGTGGCGGTCGCGTATGCGCAGGCGGGTGTGGCGGTGGTGGGCGGGACCTTCAAGGGCGATCCGCACGATCCGGACCGCACCGGCGCGCTGGCGGCGCAGGCCGGCGGCATCTGCGTCATGCAGGAGCTCGATGTCGCGGACACGGAGTCTGTCGAGCGGTTCGCGCAGCTTGCGATCGATCGGTTCGGCCGGATTGATCATGTCGTGGCCAATGCCGGGATCCTGCGTGCATCGCCACTGGTCGACATGACCGACGAGCAATGGCGGCAGATGTTGGAGGTCGATCTCACCGGCGTCATGCGCACCTTCCGGGCGGCGGCTCGACGCATGCGGCAGGGCGGCGGCATGGTGGCGATCTCCTCCATCGCCGGCGGTGTGTATGGCTGGGAGGAGCATGCCCATTATGCCGCCGCCAAGGCCGGTGTGCCGGGGCTGTGCCGCTCGATCGCGGTCGAACTCGCCGGACGTGGCATCCGCTGCAACGCGATCATTCCGGGCCTCATCGAGACGCCGCAGTCGCTCGATGCGGTGAACTCGCTCGGGCCGGTCGGACTCGCCGCCGCGGCGCGGATGATCCCGCTCGGACGGGTCGGCACACCGGACGACGTGGCGCGGCTGGTGCTGTTCCTGGCTGGCGAGGATGCAGCCTATATCACCGGGCAGAGCGTCGTCGTGGATGGCGGGCTGACCGTCCGCTGGCCGCAATAGGGAGCCGCGGATGATGGATATTCTCGCGGGGCGCCGCGCGGTGGTCACCGGAGCGGCCGGCGGTATCGGCGGCGCGATCGCGCGTGCCTACGCCAGGGAAGGTGCGAGACTGCTGCTGGCGGATCGCGACGGGGCGCGGCTCCAGGCGGTGGCGGATGAATGCGCGTCCCATGGCGCCGATGTCGAGAGTGTCGAGGCCGATCTGGGCGAGGTGGCGGGCGCGGATCGCTGCATCGAGACCTGCGTACGGCGCTATGGCGGGATCGATATCCTGGTCAACAACGCCGGCCTGCTGACGCAGGCGCTCTGCACCGACCTGACCGTGGAGATGTGGGACGACATGCTGCGGGTCGACCTGCGCAGCGTGTTCCTATGCACGCGCCGCGCGTTGCCGGGGATGGTCGCGCAGCGCTGGGGACGCGTCATCAACACCGCGTCGCAACTCGGTATCAAGGGCGGTGCGGAACTGTCGCATTACGCAGCTGCGAAGGCCGGCGTGATCGGCTTCACCAAGTCGGTGGCGCTCGAGGTTTCGCAGCATAACGTGCTGGTTAATGCGATCGCGCCGGGGCCGATCCGGACGCCGATGGTGGACGGCATCAGCGAGAGCTGGAAGCAGGCCAAGGCGGCGGAACTGCCGCTGCGTCGGTTCGGCGAGCCGGACGAGATCGCGCCGACGGCGGTGCTGCTGGCCTCGGATCCGGGTGGCAACCTGTATTGCGGGCAGACGCTGGGACCGAATTCCGGCGATGTGATGCCCTAGGAGCCGGACGACCGGCCTACCAGGAACTGCAACGGGCTTCGTCCAGGCCGGAGCGGCCCGCCGTGCGGATAAGGTGCAGGCGCATGTAGTATGCGGCACTGTCGGGATCGCGCAGGTCGAGCGCCTTGATCACGTTGTCATGTTCGATGATCGGCTCCCATCGCCGTGACGGTTCGCCGAGCGGCAACAGATGACTGGCCAGCATGGTCTTCTGCATCGTCTCGTGGATATGCGTCAGGACGCCGTTGCAGCCCGCTTCGATGATGATGCGGTGCAGCAACAGATCCGACTGCGCAGCCCGGTCCAGTTCGCCCGCACGAAGAGCGGCGCGCATGTCATCGTTGATCTGGCGCAGGCGCTGCATCTGCTCGGCGGTGACCTGCGCAGCGGCGAGACGCGTCGCGTAGGTCTCGAGCAGCAGGCGGGTCTGGAAGACGTCGTCCAGGCTGTACTGGTCCAGGCGCGGCAGGTCGATCCGCGCAGCCACGTCCGGCTCGGCGTTCACGATGGCGCCGCGGCCGGGCTCGATGCGGATCAGGCCGGTCGTCTCGAGCACGCTCAGCGCCTCCCGCAGCGATGCACGGCTGATGTTCAGCGTGCTCGACAGGCTGCGTTGCGAGGGCAGCTTCTCGCCGGCCCTGACCCGGCCGTCATCGATCATCTGCCGGATCTGGCGCACGACCAGTTGCGGAACCGCCTCGCGTTCCCTCGGTCGCCCGCCGGGCCGCGTCGTTACGGCCGGTCTGTGCAGCACGGTCGGCTGCCTCCTAGATCATGACGTCGCCGCCGTTCGGGGACAGGGTTTGGCCGACGTAGAAGGATCCCGCGTCGGATGCAAGCAGCAGCGCGGTCGGTGCGATTTCCTCGACGCGGCCGAAGCGCCGCAGCGGCATTTCCCGGCGCTTCATTTCGTGCCATTCGGCACTGAGGCCGGCGAGCAGCTCCGTCTCGACCGGACCCGGGGCGATGGCGTTCACCAGCACGCCGCGCGGCGCCCCCTCGAGCGACAGGGCGCGGGTGAAGCCGACGATGCCGGCCTTGGCGGCGCAGTAGTGGGCGAGGCCCGGCGATCCCTTGTAGGCGAGCTGCGAGGCAATGTTGATGATGCGGCCGTCGCCGCGCGCCAGCATGCCCGCGAACACGCCGTGCGTGACCAGGAACGTTCCGCGCAGGTGGACCGCGATCATGCGGTCCCAGGCTGCGACCGTCATGTCGGTGAATGCCGTCTCGCCGCCGATACCGGCGCAATTCACGAGGATGTCCACCTGTCCGAGCCGGCCGGTCGCGGTGTCCAGCATGCGCGCCACTGCCGCCTCGTCCGAGACGTCGCATGCCATATGCGACGCATCCGGGCCGCTTCCGGCGATCCTGCGGACGAGCCTGTCGGCGCGTTCTTCGTCGCCGAGGTGACAGAAGAACAACTCGGCGCCGTTGCGCGCGAACAACTCCACGATCGCGGCGCCGATGCCTCGGCTGCCGCCCGTCACCACGGCCTTGCGGCCTTCCAGCATACCCTGCATCGAATGCTTCCTACTCCAGCTACTGAACCGGCAATTCCAGAACCGGCTTCAGGCGAACGCGCCGTCCCGGCGTGCATCGAGCCATTCCGCGTAGCCCCTGATGCCGTCCTCAAGGCTAATGGCGGGCATGAAGCCGAGGTCC
Organism: Lichenicoccus roseus; assembly: GCF_005844085.1. Lineage (GTDB taxonomy): Bacteria > Pseudomonadota > Alphaproteobacteria > Acetobacterales > Acetobacteraceae > Lichenicoccus > Lichenicoccus roseus. Next base: position 22,291 of record NZ_VCDI01000011.1, on the reverse strand, counting down.
CGCTGGGCGGCGGCGGTATCGAATTGTGCCTGATCGTCGTCCAGTGGATCCGGACCCGCTTCAAGAGCGATATCGGCGCCGGGCAGCAGGTCGCGGACGATCCCTGCCAAGTCCCCCAGGGTGAGGTAGCGCTCGCCGGTGATGGTGTAGACGCGGCGTGGCAGCGGCGGCGCCTGCAGCGCCAGGACAAGTGCCCTGGCGGCGTCGTCGACATGCAGGAACTGCCGATGGAAATCCTGGCCCCAGGCCAGGCGTGTGATGCGGCCGTGCAGCGCGTCGGTGAGCATGGTGCGGATGACGCAGTCGGTGGTGCGACCGGGGCCGTAGATCCAGGACAGGCGCAGGGCGACGCCGTCCACGCCGTGCTGGCGTGCATAGCCCGCGACCAGGGGCTCCAGCGCCGCCTTGGTGGCGCCGTAGACACTGCTCGGTGCCAGCGCGACGTCCTCCGGCACCGGCCCGGGCACAACCGGCGCGCGTGGCGTCGGGCCGTAGGCGCTGGTGGACGAGCAGCAGACGATACGGCGGCACTTCCGGATCCTGGCCAGCTCGAGCAGGTTCACGGTGCCCATGACATTCACCGAGACCAGGCGGTAAGGATTGTCGATCCCCACCATCGGTCCGGAAAAGGCGCCGCAATGGACGATGCCGTTCAGCGGACCGTCGGCTGTGATGGCGTGCAGGCGGTGTATGTCGGTGAGGTCTGCCAGCAGCACTGCGCGCGACCCACTCGGGGAGGCGACCAGGTCGGTGGCGATGACCCGCTGGCCATCCTGTCGCAGGCGGTCGCACACCGCCCTGCCGAGCAGTCCGGCGGCTCCCGTCACCAGGATGGTCTGGGTCATGCGCTGTGCTCCGATACCGGATTCGCCACGGTCGCGGCTCCTGCGCGGCGTGACGCCGACCACTCGATCGGAAGCTCGGCCGCGAGCAGCGTGCGCGTGTATCGCTGCTGCGGGCTCGCAAAGATCGCCTCGGTCTCGCCGCGCTCGACGATGCGGCCGCGATTCAGCACCACGACGTTGTGCGCCAGCGATCGTACCGAGTTCAGGTCGTGCGTGATGAACAGGGCGGACAGGCCCATGCGCGACTGCAGCGAGCGGATCAGGTCGATGATCTGCGCGCGCACGCGGATGTCGAGCGCGGTGGTGGGTTCGTCGAACACCACGAAGTCCGGCTCGGTCGCCAAGGCGCGTGCGATCCCGATCCGCTTCTGCTCGCCCGCGGTCAGCTCATGCGGGTAGCAGCGTGCAAGATCGCGTGAGAGCTGCACCATTTCCAGCAGCTCCTCGACCCGTTGCAGCCGCTGCGAGCGCGAGTGGTGGCCGAGCAGGGCGAGCGGCTCGGAGACCAGGTCGAGCACGCTCCATCGCGGATTGAGCGCCACGTAGGGTTCCTGGAACACCATCTGCATGCGCCGCCGCAGCGGCCTGAAGTGCGCCTCACTGAGGCCCGCGATCTCCTGGCCGTCGAAGCGCACGGAGCCGCCGGTGGGTGCTAGCAGGCGCAGCAGGCACTGGCCGATGGTGGTCTTGCCGGACCCGCTCTCGCCGACCAGGGCTAGGGTCTCGCCACGCTCGAGCGAGAAGCTCACATCGTCGACCGCGCGCACCGGCGGTTGCGTGCCGCCGACCTGGAACAGCTTTAGCAGGTTCTCGACGACCAGCAGCTTGTCGGCCTTGCCAGCGTGCCGCTGTTCCGCCGGGACCGGGCGGGCCCTGGCGGCTGCAAGCAGGCTTTCGCTGTACGGCGTGTCGGGCCGGCCCAGGAAGCCCTGCACCGGCCGAAGCTCCTCGATCCGGCCAGCACGCATGATCGCCACCCGGTCGCAGTAATGCGCGACGATGCCGAGGTCGTGGGTGATCAGGATCACCGACACGCCGAGCATGCGGCTGCGCTGCACCAGGAGGTCGAGGACCTGCACCTGCACGGTCGCATCCAGGCCGAGGGTGGCGTCGTCCGCCAGGATGATACCGGGGCGGGTGATCAGGGCCATGGCGATGACGACACGCTGCGCCATGCCGCCGGACAGTTCATGCGGGTAGGCGCGGGCGCGGGCGGCAGGATCGACGATGCCGACCTGGCCTAGCAGCTCCACGGCTTGCCGCCACGCCTGGCGGGCCGGGCAGGGCCGATGCGTGCGCAGCACGCGCGCGATCTGCGTGCCGACCCGCGCGACCGGATCGAGCAGGGCCTTGGCGTTGGTGCCGATCAGGGAGATGGTGCCGCCACGCAGCCGCTGGCGTTCGCGCTGGCTCATATCGGCGAGTGCCCGGCCCTCGAACCGCACGACGCCGTCGGTCACCCGGCCGTCGCCTGGCAGCAGGCCGACGAGCGCGTGCGCCAGCACCGACTTGCCAGCGCCGGTCTCTCCGACGATGCCCAGGATCTCGTTGTGCTCGAGCCGGAACGAGACGTCGTGCAGGACTTGCCGGGGCGCACCGGAAGGGCCGAAGCTGACGCCGAGGCGCTCGACTTCGAGTGTGGCGGTCATCGTGCCTTCCCCGGTGCGCGTTTCGTCGGATCAAGGAAGATGCGGAGCTGGTCGCCGAGCAGAGCGAAGCACAGCACCGCAAGCACGATGGCGATGCCAGGGAACAGCGAGACCCACCACACGCCGAGTATGAGCTGCTGCGCCCCGGAGCTGACCATCAGGCCCCATTCCGGGGTCGGCATGCGCACGCCGGCGCCGATGAAGGACAGCCCGGCGGTGAGCAGGATCGCCATCCCGATGCTGATCGAGAGCTGCACCAGGGCCGGCGTCATCGCGTTGGGCAGGATATGGCGGAACATGACGGAGATATCGCCGGCGCCCGAGCAGCGCGCGGCGCTGATGAACGGGCGCTCGCGCAGCGACAGCACCTCGGCGCGCACCAGCCTGGCGAACACCGGCACGAACAGGATCGCCAGCACCAGCGCCACGTTCCAGATCTCCTGGCCGAGCACCGACACCAGCGCCATGCCGAGCACGAACACCGGGAACGACTGGATGAAGTCGAACAGGCGCATCACCAGGGTGCTGGCGATGGTGCGATAGAAGCCGATGAGCAAGCCGACCGGAACGCCGATGAGAAAGGCGGCGGCGACTGCGGTGATGCTGACGAGGAGGTTGATCCGGGTCGCGAAGATGATGCGCGACAGCACGTCCATCCCGGAGACATCGGTGCCCAGCGGATGCTGCCAGGACGGCGGCTCCAGCGAGTGCAGCGGATCGGCCATCGTCGGCGAATACGGCGCCAGCATGCCGGCGAACACGATGGCGATGACCTGCAGCAGCAGCAGCGCCGCACCGAGAGTAGCGGCCGGGCGCCGGAGCCAGAACCGGAACGTCATATTCGTATTCTCGGATCGACGAGTTCGTAAAGCACGTCGACCACTAGATAGACCAGCAGGACGAAGACCGCGGCCAGCATCACGAAGCCCTGCAGCGCCGGATAGTCGCTGTTGATGACCGCCTGCACCGCATACTGGCCAAGGCCGCCCCAGGCGAAGATCGTCTCGACCAAAACCGCGGCACCAAGCAGGAAGCCGAACAGGAAGCCGGCGGTGGTGATGATGGGCGGCAGGCTGTTCTTGAGCGACATGGCGACGATCCGGCATTGCGGCAGGCCGCAGGCGCGCGCATGGCGGATGAACGGGCTGTCGTAGATCCCGGCGAAGGCCGTCTGCGTCATCTTCATCACCCCGCCGGCATTGACGATGGTGATGGTGGCGACCGGCAGGACGAGGCGGCCGGCCGAGGAGGTGAAATCCGACCAGTTGCCGGTGAGCAGACTGTCGAGCGTGTAGAAGCCGGTGATGGTGGGTGGCGGGGTCAGGTAGGTGTCGATGCGGCCGAACGGTGCCGGTGCCCAGCCCGCGATGTGAAACAGGAAGTAGATCATCAGCAGGCCGACCCAGAAGTCGGGCAGCGCGCCAGCTGCCATTCCGTAGAGACGCGTCAGGTGGTCCGCCACGCCCCCGCGTCCGATGACGGCGAGGATGGCAAGGCCGACGCCGATCACGATCGTCAGGATCATCGCGTAGGTGATCAGTTCCAGGGTCGCGGGAGCGCGCTCGATCAGGTCTTGTACGACCGGATGCGAGGTGAAGATCGAGGTGCCGAGATCGCCGTGCAGAATACGGCCGAGATAGCGGACGAACTGTACCGCGACGCCCTGGTCGAGCCCGAGCTTCTGCCGCAACGAGGCCACGGCTTCGGGCGTCGCCATGTTGCCGAGCAGCAGCAGCGCAGGGTCGCCGGGGAGCAGCCGGACCAGCACGAACGTCACCAGCAGGACGCCGAACAGTTGCGGCGGGATGAGCGCCACACGGGCGAGCACGATGCGCGCCGGCCGCGGCAGGGCGCGCCAGGACCGCACGACCGGACCCGCAAGCTTCGGCGTCATTGCCGTCAAGGCGTGGCGCTCTTGGAGAAGTCGTACCAGGTGTTGCCGTTCGGCGTGTACCAGGAATATCCGTGCACCGTGCTGCGGGTGGCGAGCTGGTAGCCGGGATTGAACAGGAACACCCAGGGCGCCTGCTGCATGACGATCTGCTGCACCCGGGTCATCTCGGCGATCCGCTTGGTCTCGTCGGTCGAGGTGAGCGCCTGGTTGATCAGGCTGTCGACCTCGGGATCGTGGAAGTGCGAGTAGTCGATCAGGGACGCGCTGTTCAGCCACAGGTTGGCGACATAGGCCGCGTCCGGCACGATCGCCATGTCGCGGAAGAAATACATCGGCATCGTGCCCTTGGTGTAGCGCTCGACCAAGGTGGAAGCCGGCAGCTTGTCGAGCTCAACATCGACCCCGGCGCGCGCGAAGGCGGTCTTCAGGATGACCGCGACCTCCTCCTCGACCTCGTCGCCGGTCGGGTAGCCCAGGGTGGTCTTGAAGCCGTTCGGATAGCCTGCCGCCGCAAGCAGCGCCTTCGCCTTGGCGACGTCGTCGGAGTAGTTGAAATAGGCGGGCGTGTAGCCCGGGTAGATCTCGGAGATCGGGCTCTTGGTGATGCGGGCGGTGTTGAAGAAGACGCTCTTCAGGATCTCGTCGCGCGGCACCAGGTCGTTCAGGGCCTGCCGGACGCGCACATCGGTGAACGGCTTGCTGGCATTGTTCATCTCGACGCGTGCGATGTAGTTGCCGAACACCTTCCAGATGCGCACGCCAGGCATGTTCCGCAGCAGGTTGAGCTCGCGCGGTTGCAGCCATTCGGCGACATCGACGGAGCCGGCTTCGAGCGCCGCGGTCCGGTTGGAGGAATTCGGCATTTCGCGAAATACGATGCGGGCGAGGTGGGGCGTGCCGCGGTAGTAGTTCGGGTTGGCCTGGTAGATGACAGTCTGGCCCGGCGAGAACTGGGTGATGCCGTATGGGGCGAAAGAGGCGGAGTGGGTCGCGAGCCAGCGCGATCCCCACGGGTCGTCGGAGGTCACGTGCTTCTTCATCTCGGTCGCATCCAGGATGCCGAGATCGTTGTTCACCCAGAGCCGGGCCAGCAGCGGCGAGGGCTGCGGCAGCGACACGCGCACGGTGTAGTCGTCGATCTTGTGGAAGGCCTGGTCGGGGTCGGTGATCTTGAGCACCTGCGTCATGTACCAGTGGAAGGTGGCCTTCAGGTTCCAGCCGCGCTGGAAGGTCCACATGACGTCGTCTGCGGTGAGCGGATTGCCGAGGCTGCTCTTGACCCCGTGGCGCAGGTGGAAGGTGATCGAGGTGTCGTCGGGGGCGAGGTCGTAGCTTTCGGCGAGCCTGCCCTCGATCTTTCCGAAATCCTCCACCGAGATGCCGCCCGGGCCGGGCTTCATGCCGTAGGCGAGCAGGCGCTCATAGATGTTGCGCCGGGCTTCGTGCGTCGCCTCGGTGGGCGGGTATTCCTGGTCGAGGGATTCTGGGGTACGCGGCCCGGCCACGACCAGTGTGTTGAGCGGGCTCTGCGCCAGGGCCGGTGCGCCGACGCGGAGGGTCGCGCCCAGACAGAGGGAGACGGTCGCTGCAGCCAGTAGCCTGTCACGCACGAAAATTCTCCCTGCCGATTGGATGCCAGGCGGTGCAGCATGAATCGTGCCAGCGAGGGCGACCGGTCAGACCAGTCGCAGGTGAAGCTCCAGGACGAGAGGAATGCTCGCTTCGGCGCCATTCGCTCGCGTTTGCGCTTCGCTATGCCTACAAAGTAGACGAGGCAGCCCTGTCCTGGGACGCAAGTACGTGAAGGAAAGAGCCGACTGGGAACGACAACGCGGTCTGTCCGGCCAGACCAGAGTTTACGGGACGGCACTGGTCTGCTTCCTGCATCAGGGGCGGCAGCGGCTACGGCGGCGAAGACCGGGAGGAATTGGGATGGACGGCTTGGACCTCGTGCTGCGTGGCGGCACTGTCGTGACCTCCTCGGACACGACACGCTGTGATGTCGGCGTACGCGATGGACGCATCGTCGTGCTTGGCAGCGACCTGCCTGCCGGCGCCCGGGTGATCGACGCGAGCGGACTGCTGGTGCTGCCGGGCGGCATCGACAGCCATGTCCATATCGCGCAGCCAAGTGGGCCGGAGGTGGTGCAGGCCGATGATTTCCAGTCCGGCACGCTGTCGGCGGCGTTCGGCGGCAATACGACGATACTGCCATTCGCCCTGCAGCAGCGCGGGCAGGCGCTGCGCGATGCGGTGCGCGACTACCATGCCCTGGCGGACGGGCAGTGCTATGTGGATTACGGCTTCCACCTGATCGTCAGCGATCCTACCGACCAGTTGCTGGGGCAGGACCTGCCGGCGCTGGTGCAGGACGGCTACACCTCGTTCAAGGTCTTCATGACCTACGAGGATCTGCGTCTCGACGACCTGCAGATCCTGCGCGTCATGGCAGTGGCACGCGAGCAGGGTGCACTGGTGATGGTGCATGCGGAGAACTTCGACGCCATCCGGTATCTCACCGAGACGCTGGAAGCGGCCGGCAAGACCGCGCCGTTCTTCCATGGCCCGTCGCGGCCGATCGCGGTCGAGCGCGAGGCGACGCACCGGGCCATCTCGCTCGCGGAGCTGGTCGATGTCCCGATCATGATCGTGCATGTGTCCGGCCGTGACAGCATGGAGCAGATACGCTGGGCGCAGTCGCGCGGGATGCAGATCTATGGCGAGACGTGTCCGCAATATCTGGTGCTCACAGAGGCGGACATGGGACGCATCCATGGCGAGGGTGCGGAGATGGAGGGGGCGAAGTTCGTCTGCTCGCCGCCGCCGCGCGACGAGGCGAGCCAGCAGGCGTGCTGGGAAGGACTGCAGACCGGCGTGTTCCAGTTGTTCTCGTCGGATCATTGTCCGTTCCGTTTCCGCGACACGGCGGGAAAGCTCAATCTGAAGGGCCGGTCTTCGTTCCGCTGGGTGCCGAACGGCATTCCCGGGGTCGAGACGCGGCTGCCGATCCTGTTCTCGGAAGGCGTGGCGAAGGGCCGCATCAGCCTCAACCGCTTCGTGGCGCTGACCGCGACCAACCACGCGCGAATGTACGGCCTGTATCCGCGCAAAGGCACGATCGCGGTAGGCTCGGACGCCGACCTGGTGTTGTGGGACCCGGAGCGGCGGGTGACGATCAGCCAGTCGCTGATGCATCATGGTGCGGACTACACGCCGTACGAGGGGCTGGAGGTCACCGGATGGCCGGTGACGACCATCGTGCGTGGGCAGGTGGTGATCGAGGACGGCGTGCTGCGTGGCGCGCCGGGGCAGGGGAAGTTCCTGGTGCGGGGACTGTCCGAGCATGCGCGCCCGCACGCGCCGGCCGCCTTCTGAACCAACCCTCCTGCTGCAGGATCACGTCATGACTTCCGGGCTTTCCGACGCTCTCGCTCGCGCCGTCGATGGCGACCGGCAATGGGACCGGCTGATGCAGATGGCTGCCATCGGAGCCGTCGAGGGGACCGGGGTGGACCGGCCGTGCCTCGGCGAACGCGACCGGGCTGCGAGGCGGTTGCTGATCGGCTGGGCCGATGCAGCAGGCGCCACCGTGTCGGTGGATGACGCGGCCAACCTGTGGCTGCGGCGCGAGGGCACGGTGCCCGGTGCGGCGGCGGTGCTGACCGGCAGCCACATGGACAGCCAGCCGCGCGGGGGACGCTTCGACGGCATCTGGGGGGTGATCGCCGGGCTCGAGGTGATGACGGCGCTGCAGGCGCTGGATCTGCGTACGCCGCATCCGATCGAGCTGGTGGCGTGGACCAACGAGGAGGGCGGCCGGTTCGCGCCGGGCTGCATGGGCAGCATGGCGTGGTCGGGTCACACGCCGCTGGAGCGGTTCCTCGAGGTTCGCGACGCGGCCGGCATCAGTTTCGGCGCGGCGCTCGACGAGCACCTGGCCCTGGAGCAGGACCTGCCGCGTCGCCCGCTCGGCGGTGTTCCGCACGGTTATGTCGAGGCGCATATCGAGCAGGGGCCGCTGCTGGAGGCGGGCGGCCGCCGGATCGGCGTGGTCACCGGGATACAGGGCAGCCGCTGGTTCAGCGTGACGGTCATCGGCGCTTCGGCCCATGCCGGCACCGCGCCGCTCAGGCTGCGCCGGGACGCGCTGCAGGACGCGGTGCGGGCGATCGTCGCGCTGAACGAACTCACCCGCGATCCGGAGGATATCCTGCGCTTCACCGTCGGTCGCATGACGGTGTCACCGAACAGCTTGAACTCGGTGGCGGGGCAGGTCACCTTCACCATCGATCTGCGACATCCCGATGCCGGCGTACTCGGCAGGATCGGCGACGCCATCGAGGCGACCGTGCGCGGCGCCTTGAGCGGCACGACCGCGCGCGTCACCGAACTGTTCAGCGCCATGCCGGTGCGGTTCGCGGGCAATGTGGTCGATGCGGTGGAGCGGGCGGCGGCGGCGGAAGCGCTTTCACATGTGCGGATGCCGTCGGGCGCGTTCCACGACGCACAGTTCGCGGCGGGTGTTTGCCCGTCGGGCATGGTGTTCGTGCCCTGCCGCGACGGCGTGAGCCACAATGTCATCGAGTTCGCATCGCCGGCCGACCTGGCGGCGGGGGCACGCGTGTTGGCGCGAACATTGCTGTCGCTGGCCGGGGGATGACCAGCGACTTGGCACGCGCATTGCTGGTCCGACCAGTGCCTGGGCCGATTTGGCCGGCACACCTGGGAAGGGCATCACCATGGCTGGCGCCAGCGCAGACCCCGCCTATGGACTAGACTTCGGCACCGGAGCAGCCGCTCCGGATCCCGGCCTCTACAACGAGGATCTGGCACCGGTTCCCGCATCGCGGCGCGACTGGAGCTGGGTCAACATGTCCACGGTCTGGATGGGCATGGTGCACAATGTCGTTGCGTACGAGGCCGCCGCCGGATTGATGGCGCTCGGGTTGAACGCGGTGCAGTCGCTGGCCGCGGTGGCGGTCGCGTACGTGCTGCTGTTCCTGGCGATGTGGTTCAACGCGCGGCCGGGCACGCGGTACGGGGTGCCGTTCTGCGTGCTGATCCGGTCGTCGTTCGGGCCACGCGGCGCGCAGATCCCGGTCGTGCTGCGCGGCTTCTGCGCGATCTTCTGGTTCGCGGTGCAGGGCTATGCCGGCAGCATGGCGATCGATGCGGTGCTGGGCACGTTGTTCCCGGCCTGGGCGCACCTCACCACCCCGATCCTGGGCATGCCGTTGAAAGGCTGGCTGGCGGTGGCGATGTTCTGGGTCCTGCACGCCTGGATCGTCTCGCACGGCGTGCACCGGATCCGGAACTTCGAGCTGGTCGCGGGGCCGCTGGTAATCGTCGTCGGTATACTGGCGACCGCCTGGGGCCTGCATGTGGCGCACGGGCCGGGGCCGCTGTTCGACCAGCCGTCGCGGCTGCATGGCGCGCATGCGTGGCTGACCTTTGCCGTCGGCGTCACCGGCATGATCGGGATCTGGTCCACCTTTGCGGTCAATATCCCGGACCTCTCGCGCTTCGTGCGGTCCGAGCGCGACCAGGTGATCGGGCAACTCGTCGGGCTGCCGATCACCGCGGTGGTATTCACCGCCATGAGCGTGATCACCACGTCGGCGACGATCCTGAAGTTCGGCCATCCGATCTGGGATCCGGTGGCGCTGCTGCTGGCGCTGCATCAGCCGTGGGTGCTGCTGCTGGGCGGGGCCACGATCATCATCGCGACCCTTTCTGTAAACGTTGCCGCCAATATCATGCCGGCGGCGTACGACCTGGTGAACCTGATGCCGGCGCGGCTGAATTTCCGGTCGGCGTCGCTGCTTGTCCTGGGGATTGGGTTGCTGTTCGCGCCGTGGCTCTGGTTCAAGGACGCGGACAGCATCTTCAAGGTGCTCGGCGCCATCGGCGGCTTGCTCGGACCGGTCACCGGGATCATGCTGGCAGACTTCTACCTGGTGCGCCGCCAGCATCTCGCCGTTGCAGAGCTGTACACCTACTCCGGACGCTACCGTGCGACCGAGGGCTGGAATTTTACCGGCATCATTGCATTCCTGCTGGGGGGCACCGCCGCGCTGATCGGCAACGTCATCCCAGCGCTGTCGATGCTCGGCGCGTTCTCGTGGTTCATCGGCATCATCGTCGGCGCCAGCGCCTACGCGACGTTGGCCCACCTGTTAGCGGCGCCCGAACCCAACGCGAGCCGCAGGGTCGCCGGGGACGCGGCCTGATGGAGCTTAGTCGACGCTGACCCGACCGAGCTGATGATCGCGCGAAGGGGCATGGTCATGACCGGTGCAGCTGGCGAATGGGAAACTGGCTTTGGTGACGGGCTGAACCTGGCTAACATTGTTCTCGTCAGCGCTCGCGACCTCGATCCTAGCGAACAAACGCGGGTCGACGTTGGACAAATCACCCTCGTCTCGATCGGGCCAGCCTTAGAGCAACGGCTCCGACAAGCTATCGTTGGGCGGTGGATTTATATCCACCTGGGTTCGGACCCATTAGCGGGATTCCCGACAGCCGCGGTCTGTGATTCGCTCCTCGTGATGTGGAGGCGCGGATGGTGACGGAGTTCTGGCTGAGCGAGCGGCAATGGAAGCGTCTGGCGCCGCTCTTGCCGCGCAAGTCCCGGGGCGTGCCACGTGTTGATGACCGCAGGGTGATCAGCGGCATCGTGCACGTGCTGAAGTCAGGTGGTCGCTGGTCGCGTGCTACAATGACCCGAGCGCGGATTTTCGGTTTGCGATGGCCGGCGCGTATTCGGAGGTGCTGGTTCGAGAGGATGAGGGAGGGCGCATAACGGGCAGCGTCATGGTTGGGCGTGACGGCCATCGGAGCTGGCTCAATTACGTCGCCTGCTCGCACGACTCGCGCGAGATCGGCATTGGGCGACAGATGGTTTAGGCGGCGGAAGAATGGCTGCGGCAGCGCGGTGTCGTAAAAGTCCAGCTACTGGTTCGCAAATCGAAGACTAGGGTGGCCGGCTTCTACGAGCACCTCGGTTTCGAAGTTACACCACGGATTTTCATGGGGAAATGGCTATCCATGGCAATGCAGCCTAGCCCGACCTGTCGGAAGCTTGGCAAAGCAACCGCCGTGTCTGCGTCCACGAGCAATTCACCCTGCTTGGCCATCTCAAGACGCGCCAGGAGCGTGGTAGCCCAGGCCAAGCGGTGCCTAACTCAATGAGCCGGCTGCTCCTGCTCCTGCTCCTGCTCCCGCTCCGCCAAGCAGCATCGCACACGCTCGCGGGCTTCCTTGACTGAAAACAGGTCCATGGCACCGGGAAGGTAGACAGCCTCCTGCTCAAGAGGCGCTCGCGACCAATCTTCGCCGAAGAGGCGGGGATACATGCCAACACGAATTCAATGCGGTCCAGCGCCGCCTGATCGCCCTGCGCGGCATGCGCCGGCTCTGGCATGCCGCGGCCAAACACGTCTCGACCGAGCTGCTGCTGCTGATCCAGCCAACTCGCGAGCGCCCGCACATCCTGCGCAACCAGTCCAGCCATGCAGGGCAGGACGCAACGTTGGTACGGTAGTCGTAAAATAGGTCTGTCTGGATCTCCCGTCGCCCGGGGCGGGAGAGGTCTCTGGGGCGGGTTACCGGCGATTCCTTACCAACTTGACCAACTTATCGAAATTGCCTACATAGGGTTCTTGATGGAGGTTGGACATGGCAGCTCCAAAGTCTAGTTCGCGCGCTTCCAGCGGAGCCGATCAGCGGGACCGGCGGGCTGGCAAGGCGTCGACCGCGACCGCCATGCTTGTCGGTCCGGATCAGACCCTGTCCGCGGGTGCAGACGGCTTCAAGCTGACTGTTCCGAAAAATGCTTCCAGGATGCTCATCAGCCGCTCCAAGCAGGTAGGGGTGCTTCTCCAGAGCTATGGAGAAGCGATCGCCAGGAGCCGAACCGCCGGTCGACGCGTCAGCTTCCGGGTTGAGGTGGACGCTCGTGGGGCGACGGTCGTCTCGGCCGTCGAGGATGCCGTTGCCGCACGTGATCCGGCGGTGGTGGCCGCGGCTCCCGATGCCGAGCTCGAAGCGGCTCTCGCCGCGGCACGCCAGCGCGGGCGCCTTCGGGCCGCCGAGATCCTGAGCCACGACGACATGCTGAGCGCCGACGCGTTCGCCAAGACGCTCGGTACAAGCCGTGTGACCGTCAACTCGAAGCGCCAGAACGGCCAGGTTCTTGGCCTTGACGGTGCAAAGCGCGGCTATCGTTTCCCGGTCTGGCAGCTCGACACCGAAGGCAGGCCCTATACCGAACTAGTGACCCTCCACGAGTTGCTGGGCGGCCCGTGGGCGGTTTATCGGTTCCTTGTGCAGCCGCATGGCCAACTCGACGGATTGAGCGGGCGCGAGGCTCTCGAGCGTGGGAGGGCCAAGGCTGCACTGGAGGCCGCTGAAAGCATCGGGAGAGATTTGCGCTGAATGGCGGCGGTCCTCCCGTCCCGCCGCTTTGCGGAGACCGACCTTCGAATCTATAAGGTGCCCGTCGGCCAGCGCTTCAGTCGCATCTACCTGGGCCGGTATCCGGATCCCATCGGCTTCGGCAAGACGCCGAGCCGCTTCAGCGATCCAAGGCGGCGTGTCGCCGCCAGCCGGTTCGGGTTAGTATATCTGGGGGAAACGCTGAAGGTCTGTTTCCTTGAGGCGGTACTGCGGGATCAGCGCGATGGTGCCATCGGGGATCTACCGATGGAAGAGGCTGAGCTTTACGCTCGCCATTATGCGGTAATCGAGGTTGCTGCACCGCTTTGGACGGTCGATCTTCGTGATGACGGCGGCGTCGTCATGGGTGTTCCGACCGACGTCGCGAAGGCCTCAAACCAGAGGCTTGCCCGAGCTTGGTCGTTAGCCTTCCACGAGCACCCGGAGGAGCCGGACGGGATCATCTATCCGTCGAGGCTCAATGGGCACACGAACCTAGCGGTGTTCGATCGTTCCGTCGAGAAGCTGAGGGTGGTTCAGACTGGGAAGTTGATCGCTGCAACAGGACTTGCGACGGTTCTGAACGACCTGAAGGTCAGCCTCGTCGTGCCGGACCCCTGATCACGCGATATCCTTAGGGCTCGGAGATCAAGGCGGCTGATCGTGTCGCCCGAGGCTGACGGCACCAAAATCACCCACGGCAACCGATTTGCCGCGGAGGCTGGGATCATAGCTCCGCTCCCGCGAACGCGAAGACGGCCTCCATATCGACATGGATGATCTTGCCTTTCTCAAAGGAGGCGACTGCGTCGTGATTAGTTCCTACGGACGTGGGGACGGCGGATCCTTTGATAACATCAGTTGTGCGGACCTAAATCCCAGACCTTCAGCTTCCGCCTGCCTGGATCCGAATATTACGCAGCATCGATTTCGAGGGTCGAAAGGTCGATCGCTTGGATGGAGAACCATACAGCATCGGAGCTCCGCGCGGCCGCCCGTAGGACCGGCTTGATGGCCGCCAGTAAATCGTCCAGTGACCGGAACGGCGTCATGCTCTCGTCACCATCCGCAGTGCGCATAGCCAGACCAAAGCCGCTTTTAGAACTTGAGCTGCCACTACCCGCTTGGCGTATTTCATTGCCGCCGGAGGGCGTCTTCACCAGGTTGAGGTCTGTTCTCCCGTGATACAGGGGGCATGCCGTCTGCGCCTTCAGGTGCGCGGTAGCGGCTCCAGTAGCAAGCCTGCGGACACTGGAAGATGCGGGGAGCTGCGAATGGGGCTTGTGAGACAGGTCAAACGCGGCCGCCGTAGGCGCCGCCGGTGCCGGAATTTCTTCACGCTCGATGCCCTCCGGGCCAGTGCCGTCGTACGCAGCTGCAACCGCAGGTTCTGAGATCGTGTCTGCTGCAGTGACTTGATACGCCATTGGCTCCGGCTCGGGCCTTAGCGGTTGGGGCGATCTTGGCTTTGACCTCAGCTCTGCAAAGGCGATCGCAGCTGATGGTGGGGCAGGACAGCTGGCTTTTTCGACGAACGCACGCCTCATCTTTCCCAGAATTATATAGATGTTCGCAGTGCTACAACCGTATTCCGCAGCTACGGCTGCCACCTTGCGGCCTTCGACATCAACTAGGTTTAGAATACGAGACTGATCATCCTTGCTGATCCGTGCCATCGAACCCTCACAGCCTCCTGCTACACAGCCTAGAACAAAACATGAACATAAAGTAGTCGACCTACTCTGTGGGCGCCATTCAAAATTTGCTAAATTTGGTTTGGGCTAAGCGCCGTGGCGCTCGGACATACGTCCGTCGACTATCACGTCGTGCGGCCGGCAAGATGCCCGAGTTCACCGTCCTGCCAGTGGATCTGATTGGCCGACAAGAAGAGCGTCCTTATCCTGTGAACTCAAAGACGGTATCCAGTTGGCATAAGATAAATTATACGACAAGTCTAGCAGGGCGATTGACCGCCGATCGATTCCGTTGACAGGCAGGTTCCTATTCACGACCGCTCCAAGGTACTCCTTCGCCAAGTTGGTCCACCTCACCTTCCACGGGTAGCCGAACAGCATCGTGGTTAGTCTGCTGAGCGACGCGTCCAGCACGCCGACAAGCGGACACGGGCACAGGCAAGGCCGCAATCAAGTCAATCCTAGGCGGGAGAAGTCTACCCGCCGGAAACAGCTGCCTGGCTTCTCAGAAGAGTAAAAGCTGGGACTATCCTCGAATGTGGCCCGTGAAGACCGCGTGGAAAGCACGTCCCAGTTCTTGTTGTGGGTCAAGTTCTGGTAGACTTAGGTGACATTCAATATCAGGCAGCTCTAGCCACCCGCGGCCGACCAATTGGCTTCTTCCCAGCTGCCAAACGGGCCTTCTGGCGAGCCTTTGCTGCCTTTTCGCGCTCGGCCTTTAGATCATCACGGATTGAGGCGAGAGCAGCTCTAACGACCTCAGCGCGTTTATCTTCCGGTATATCATTTGCGGCGGCAAAAAATGCCTTCTTCAGATTGCCGGTCCCGCGCGGGGCACGAGTATTCTGCACAATTAAACCTTTCCTGCTTCGATGCACCTATATCGTGACTACTTCGGATCAGGCAAGTCGCGATCGGCTTTGTTGCTGAAATAATACGAAGTCGAGACCTGTATTGAATTTAGGCTCGGCTAAAATCCCCCCAATCAACAGCCAACGGCGTGGTTCTTCGAGTGCAACCCAGCCAAAAAAGAGCTCGGGCGGTTACTTTATGTCGCTGCCTTAGGTTGGCACAGCCGGCATATCGTCGAGCCTCGAGGCTTTTCCGATGGGAGGTTCAGTCGAAAATCTCGATGCTGCTATATATATTCGGCAGTGCGCGGACACCTGTGCTTCCGTCGTCATAAATTGGCGCTGCACGCTGACCTTGAGACCGAGCCCTCCCCTGCCTGCGGCACAGGAGAGCTCAATCATGGTGATGGAACCGATGGCAAGTTAGAGTTCTAGCGGCTTGGAGTCTTGCTTGGCATTCCATCTGCCGCCCTTTCGTCGAGAGGCTTGCACCCACGCGGAGTTGAGCCGGCGGCAGGTGTTCCGCTTTCTGGTGGACCAGCGGGATGATGCCGCGCCCTAATTCGATGCGTGGAGAAGCTGATGCGTGACCGTTCAGCTGACCGTGGACCAGCTTGGCGTCCAACAATTGGTCGTCCAGAGCAAGCGGCGCGCTCTGGCCAAAAGCTGCCGGTCCGGTTCGGAGGAGACGGTGGCGAAAAGCAGACGTCCACAGGGTGTTATGGTGGTTCGGTGCTGTCTACCCAAACCAGACATGGACCTTGCGGCAGGGCTTGGCTTATATTTGGTGTCGGAATGGCAGCGGACACCCTTGACCGGCTTCTGACGGCACTGGCCGTTCGGCTACACGCCTTCTCCGTCTGCGAGATCCAGCAAGGATGGCGTCTTGCCTATCCCTCCTTCGAGGCGATCACGGTCCACTACGTCCTCAAGGGTGCCGGGGCCTTCTGCGTGGGCAATGGTCCGTGGCTGCCATTCGCACCCCAGAGCGTCATTGTTGTTCCTGTTCGCCAGTCGCACGTCTTGGGTGAGGCCGGGGCGACGGCGCAGACACTCCCCGCGGGGGATCATTGTTCACTACTGGCTGACGGCTTGGTCAAGTTCACGGCCGGCGACGGCAGCCGCGATATCCTGCTGCTGTGTGGCGCCATTCCCACCGCTCACGGCAACGCCCTCGGGCTATTCGACCTGTTGCGCGAGCCGATGGTCGAGAGCTTCGCCGCGAGCGGCCTGTTGCGCCACGCCTTTGAGCTCATGCTGGCAGAGGTTGCCAACCCAGGCCTGGGCACACAGGCGATGACGGAAGTGCTGATGAAGCAGTGCCTGATCGCTTTGCTGCGCCAGCACCTGCTGCACGACGGTTCGAGCTCGCCGCTGTTCACCGCACTCCACCATCCTCGCCTCGCACGCGCCGTCCTGGCCGTCATAGAGGACCCCGCCGCGCCGCACAGCGTCGAGAACTTGGCCGCACGGGCCGGGATGAGCCGTGCTTCCTTCGCCGACCACTTCTCGCGGGCGTTCGAGCAGGGACCGATGGACTTCGTGCAGAAGACCCGCCTGCGCGTGGCCGCGCGTCTCCTCACGACCACGGACCTGCCGCTCAAGGTCGTTGCTCAGAGTGTGGGCTACGCAGGTGCGACCCCATTCTCCCGGGCGTTCCGTGGCGCATACGGGGTCGATCCCACCACCTACCGAAGCCTTGGCGACCGTGACCCGGCGCCTGGACGTTACCTGGGGCCGGCGGGTCTGACCCTCGAATACCGCGGCAATGAACCGGACGTCGTTCTGACAGCGGACCGCGACGCCTAGGCGTCCAGATCAGCCGCCCATTCGTCCAGGATCGGCCCGGTTCATGGAACACGGCCTTCGTGGAGCCTTTCGTCTGCCGCGCAACCTGTTAGCCCTCGTTCGACGCCAGGAATACGTCTTGGCGAAGCTCATCCCAATCTCTGACCGGAGGAACAATGTCAGCATATAAGGGCGATCGGCCTCCCACCCCTCTGCGCTTCACACCTTCCATGGAGGCGCCGGAGGAGAACGAGGCCGAGACCAATACCGGCCTGATCGAGCAGCTCGGCAAGATCAGCCAGACGACGTTCGAACATTCCGGCCGTGCCACCCGCAGCGTGCATGCCAAGAGCCACGGCGTAGTGCGCGGTGAGCTGACCGTGCTGGACGCCCTGCCGCCGGAGCTGGCGCAGGGCCTGTTTGCCAAGCCCGGCTGCTACACCATTGCCATGCGATTCTCGACCCTGCCAGGCGACATCCTGGACGACAGCGTTTCTACCCCGCGCGGCCTCGCGGTGAAGGTGATCGGTGTCGAAGGTCTCCGCTTGCCCGGCAGCGAAGGCGACGTCACCCAGGATTTTGTGATGGTCAATGGCCCGGCCTTCAGCGCGCCGACGGCTGCGAAATTCCTCGGCAACCTGAAGATGTTGGCCGCAACCACGGACAAGGTCGAGGGGCTCAAGAAGGTGGTCTCCGCCGTGGCGCGCGGCACCGAGTCCGTGATTGAGGCGTTCGGCGGCAAGAGCCCGACGATCACCACCATGGGCGGTCAGCCGGAGACGCACATCCTGGGCGAGACGTTCTACTCCCAGGTGCCGATCCTGTACGGCGACTACATCGCGAAGTTCTCCGTCCAGCCCATCTTCGATGTCTCGCTGCTGAAGGATACACCGATCGACGCGAATGGTCGCCCCAACGCGCTGCGAGATGCAGTGGCGGAGTACTTCGCGACCAAGGGCGGCGAGTGGGAGTTCCGCGTCCAGCTCTGCACCGACCTGGATACGATGCCGATCGAGGACGCCTCAGTCGTCTGGCCAGAGGATGCGAGCCCCTACATCCCCGTCGCGCGGCTTCAGGTCGAGCCGCAGCCTTCCTGGGACCCTGCGACAGTGGCGGCGATCGACGAGGGGCTGGCGTTCAGCCCATGGCACGGCCTGGCGGCCCATCGCCCGCTCGGTTCGGTGATGCGGGCTCGGAACACGACCTACACAAGCTCTGCGGAGTTTCGGGGCAAGCACAATGGCTGCCCGATGCACGAGCCGAGGACAGCGGCCGGCTTGAAAGGCTGAGGCATCTTAGCGTGGTGGTGGATCGGGCTGAGCTGTTCCACCACCATATCAATCCCACCAAGCGGTCCCTCAATACTCGGCCACAACGGTGGTCGTGTTCAACAAACGGGCGGCCAGGCGCGATCGGCAGCCAATCCGTCCTGGAACTGCTCGCGAGTCACCTCCGTATGTTCAGCTCCGCACACTTCAGCTTGCATCGGCGGATCAACGTCCGCTCCGGAGGCCGCCGAAGAATCGGCTGAACGGCCAGGATGAGCGCAAAGCAGCCGGGGAGAGCCGGACGGGCTAGGACCGCTTTCCACCATATGCAGACAAGCGGCTGGATCACGTAGCGAAACTCCAACCTCTGTCACCGCCGTGAGAGAGCGGTGTCCTACCAGCGGATCGACACCACCAACCGGACTAGCAGCGGCGCGATCTCGTTCAACCGGACGCGATGGTCGGGATGGCCCTTCGCAATCGCCGTGCGCGGCATGCTCGGAGCGACCGCCTCGTCGGGCTCCTGGACGATCCCGACGCCGCCCGCGGCATGGATGGCCTTTAGTCCTTCGGCCCCGTCGCTCAGTTCCCCGGTTAATATGATTCCGATCGCTTGCGCCCCATAGACCGCGGCTGCGGACCGGAAGAGGGGATCAGCGGCGGGACGGGTGAAATGCTCCCGGGGACCGCCATGCAGCCCCAAGTAACCGCGAGACGTGATCGTCGTATGCAAGCCGGGTGGCGCGATATAGAAACGCCCGCGCTCGATTCTGTCGCCCTGTTCCGCATAGGTCACGCGAAGGGGCATATCCCGACCAAGAATATGGGCCAGTTCCATTGGACTCGCGAGCGACGTGTGCAGGACGGCAACCAGCGCGGCAGGGAAATCAGCCGGGAGACCTCGCGCGATCGTCCGCAGGGCCTCGAGCCCGCCCCTCGAGGTGCCGATGACGATCAGGGTTTCCGGGGTTGCCACGCCCCCTCTACGCGCGGGAGGAGCCTGCGGATCATCGAGTTACGCGTAAGCGACTGATCCGCGCAGTCGGACGACCTCGACCCGACCCTCACACGTCGACGGTTTGCTTTGCAGGACGATCGCCGCGGGCGGCTGTCGGCAGCGCGAGCAGCGCAGCCGCTCGATCGTCTCCGCGACCGTCCGTCGACCGTGCGCCTCGAGCAGCCGCGCGACCGGAATTTCCGCCTCCGCCGCACAGTCGCGACAGGCGCAGATCAGGACCCATTCGCCATTGCGGTATTGCGATAGGGGCGTCCCGGAGGACGACCCGGAGCCGCTGCGAGATGGAGAGGTTCGCGCCCATGATGAGAACGAACATAGAACATAGAACATAGTGTCGCATTGCGGTATCCGGGACGTCGTCCGACAGGGTGACGCGCATTCAGTCGGACCAGGGAGAGCGGTGGATCAGCGTCGCGACCGCGAGGACCTGCCGCTCCCGACGGTCCGGATGACCCTCGAGGCCGGTCACGGGGTATGGGTGACGTGCGCCGCGTGCCATCGCAGCGTCCCGCTCGATTTGCCCGACCTGGTCGCCTCAGGACGCGGCGACGTCGCCTTGCGCGAACTGCCCCTCCGATGCCTCTGCGGGTCGAGGGGCGAAGACATTAGTGTCCAAGCGGGACGGGCGTATGTCGGCTCTGTGACGCACTAAGCCGCCGCGGTCGATCGTCCTATGAACGACCGACCGGGTCGAAACGCTAAAAGCGGGTTGAGACTGAAGGTGAGACGAGTATGACCAGCTACCCCGCCCTGATCCGCAAGGATGCCTCGAGCGGCGTTTACGGAGTCGAGTTCCCCGACCTCCCTGGATGCGTGACGTTGGGAACAGACCTCGACGACGCCCGCCGCATGGCGAGTGAGGCTCTTGCGCTGCACATTCAGGGGCTCGTCGAGGACGCGGACGGGGTTCCGATCCCCTCGACCCTGAAAGCTGTCGCTCAGGACCCCGAGACCGGAAACGCGGTGGCGGTCCTGATCGACGTGCCGTTGAGCGTGACGAATGCCGTCCGGATACACGTCACGCTCCCGAACGACCTGATCGCGGCGATCGACCGGGTCAGTTCCAACCGTTCTCGTTTCCTTGCGGCTGCGGCGCGTGCCGCGCTTCGGGAAGGCGCGTCCGATCCGGCAGACGCGTCCGGTTAGGACGCCTTCCGACGGCTCCGGGGTGCCTGCGCCCGAACGACCTCGACGGTCTTGGTGGGTGCCTCGATCGCCCGCGGGGTTCTGTCAGCGCTCGCGCCAGAGATGATCTGGTGGCCAGCGGAAGGCTGACGTAACGTGCTGGTGGGGGCGGCTGGCGGAATACCGGGATGAACTGCGTGTTCTGTGGGTCTGCGGCCGTGACCGAGCGGCCGGAGGTCACCGCTCGCGGCTACCGGCGGTTCCGCTGCCGCGACTGCGGGCGGCAGTTCAACGAGCGCAGCGCAGGCGCGCTGAACCGGACCTGCCTGCCTAGCGACATCATCGCCTTCGTGGTGTTCTGCCGACTGCGGTATCGGCTGACCCTGCGCGACCTCAGCGAGATCATGGCGCTGCGCGGGATCGAGGTGAGCTATGAGGCTGTTTGCGACTGGGAGACGAAGCTTCTGCCGATCATGGGCGACGTGCTGCGCAAGCGCCGGCACGGCACACGGCGTGGTCCCGGCGTCAGTTGGTTTGTCGACGAGACGTACCTGAAGGTCCGCGGTCGCTGGGCCTACCTCTATCGGGCGATCGACCGGGACGGAAACCTGGTCGATGCGATCCTTAGCGAGCACCGCGACATGAAGGCGGCGAAGGCATTCTTCCAGACGGCGCGAGCGACCATGGGATATCGTCCAGATCGGATCACAACGGACGGCCATGGATCCTACCCAAGGGCGATCCGCAGCATGCTGGGTACAACGGTCCGGCACCGGACCAGTGCCCACCTGGGTGCTAGAACGCCGCTTCCACTTTGCAGACGCGCTCGGCCTCGATCTGGTGGACCTGTTACGGGATGCGCAGCATCCGCGCGCCGGGACAAGCAAAATATGATACGAATTAACAATGTCTAGCCGCCGCACCGCGCAATCCCGTCAACCTGCCAGTCCTCCTGCCAATGCCGAGGACGGCACCGCGCATGTCCGGGCCGCCCTGGTCAAGCTGTTCGACTGGAGGGACGGCACGGGCGCGGATTGGAAGCTGATGTTGGAAAGTCTTTACCGGGCGGGCTTTAAACTGGCTGACGACCAGCTTGCCGATGATGCGCCGGGTCCATGAAGGCGCGGAAGTGCGCCTGACTGGCGGCTTTGCCGATGGATCGCCGGCCAGCGATCCATCTTCGTCCGAAACACCTTCACCGCATGCGGAGAAATCTGGATTAACATCACCGCAGCTGAAAGGGCCTCGTTAGCCGAATACCCGCACAGGAACCCGTTGTCGATCATAGAATGGATGACCTCACGGGTTATCTGGATTTGATCGTCGAGCCGACGTTTCTCGATTTTCAGCGCAATCCGGACCCCCGGCATGCCTTCCTTGCCTGCGTCGCCGTTTTCCACTCCATCGATCGGCTGCCGAACCATAAGAACCTGCGGAAACAATGGCGCGACGAATGTATCGAGTTTCTAGTCGTCGATATGTTCGCGCACCATCTGAAGCACGTCAAAAGCAGCGACGAAAGACGCGTTTCGACTAAGCCAGGCTTGCCGCTGTCGTTCCTGGTCGAGACGATGGAGATGCACAACATGTATTTCGCGGTGCGTGACGCGATCAAGTTTATCCGCCAGCAGGCCGACAAATGAAACGCGCCTAGAGCGGAATCCGATCAGTCTGGTTCATATCCGGCTGCGGTGAAGTAATTGGCGCAATCTTGTGGCGAGAA
>NZ_VCDI01000010.1 GCF_005844085.1 Lichenicoccus roseus | reverse complement strand
CTTCTCGCCACAAGATTGCGCCAATTACTTCACCGCAGCCGGATATGAACCAGACTGATCGGATTCCGCTCTAGGCGCTCATCCGCGTCATGCAGCTTGATGACACCGGCCCTGCCCAGCATCATGCGAGCTGTTCCGTCTGCCTTCCCGCTGCCGTCGTGCCTTAGGAACGTGCGATGGATGCCACGCGGCTCGCTGGTGATCGGGTCGACCATCAGCGCAATCATGGCTGGCAGGATGTTGAGCCCGCGCGTGCAGTGCGGGTTGAACCGGATCGCATCGCCTTCCGGCAGCTCTAGCCCACGGCTGGCCAGATAGCGTTCGGCCAGCGTTCCGACGGGCGAAACACTCGCGTCCCAGATCGCAAACGCCTCGGCCGACCGGTCGACGTCGTCGTTCGTTTTCTCGAGAACGCGGACCACGGGAGGCGGCGGGGCAACCGGCAGGGCCACGCGGCCAAGCTTCGGGAACGGTCGCTCTAGCCCTGCTTCGATCGCCAGCGTGTTCGCTGCCTCGGGAAAGCTGGCCCCCTGTGTGTGGCGCAGCCAATCGAAAGCGTCACCATGGGCTCTGCATGCGAAGCAGTGATATCCGGCCTCATAGACGGCGAACGATGGCGCGGTGTCATCATGGAACGGGCAAAGGCCGATCCATGGCCTGCCAGCCTTCTTCAGCGTGACGCTACGGCCTATCAAGGCCGGCAATGGGGTTGCGGACCTGATCGCGGCGAACACGGCGTCGGGAAGGCGCTGGCGCGGAGGAAACATCATCGGCCGGCCTCCGACCGAGCGTCATGCGCTTCCCAGGCAAGCTGGTCGGCAAGGGCGACGTTCCCCTCGGCAGCGGCCAACTCGGACAGCAGCTCAAGAATGTTGGTAGGCCGCTTCTCCCCGCTGTTGCGGGTCAGAGTCCGGATCGCCGGGACACAGTGCCGGCACGAGAAATTGTGCAAGAATGCTCCAATCGGGGAGCGTGGAGCTTGCGGCTGACTGGATCCATTTGGTATAAAGCGGTGTTGTCTTCGCTTTACGTTTCGGTCAGTCGCCCGCCGTCACGCGGGTAAAATCGTCAAAAGCTCAGAGCCCTGCTGGTGCCGCCAAGCGCCGTGCAGGGCTTTCCTTATTAGGCGTCCTCGTAAAGCGCAGCGCGGCGCGCGTAGGCCCGCTGCTGCGCGGCCTTGAGCGTCGCTGACACCTCAGCGTCGAGCACCGTTTCCGGCCTGATGTTGGTGCCGACGTTCCGAAGAAAAGTCGCGACCGGCTGGCCGTGGCGCTTGGCGGCTGCCGCGATGCGAGCGTGTTCTGATGCGGTCAAACGAAGCAGGATCGGACGCTCGCCGCGTGGATCTGGCGCCGAATTGTACATGGGATTACTCCGCGATAGCGGCCGTGATGCGCCGCTCGAAATACTCATTCCCATATATGCGACATTGATTTGTTTTATCAACTAAATTGCAGGTGCGAGATGGTATCGTGCAAGTTTGCACAATCGCGAATACTTAGCCTGACGGATTGTCTAATGTTTTCAATGTAGCGGTCACGGCGGCGTGAGAACTAATCCCGCGCCGCCGCCCCGGATCGTTGAAGGTTACCGCCGGGCCTGCATGTTTTGCAGCGCGCGTAATGCTCGCCGTCGCCCGACCACCAGTGCCGCGCCGATTGCGGTGCAAGCGCCGGCCATAAACGCGAGCGCCGCCGACACGATAGCCGGATCAGCGCAGGCTTCAGCGGCGTTCACTCGCGCGCCCGCCGCTCTGCGATGTCCTGCTCGGTGAATAATCGAAGAATGTCGACCGCCTGCGCGAGTGCCGCTGCCTGCGCCGCATAGATTCTGTCGTGCTTGCTGTCGCTGTCGTCACGCCACCCGGCGAGTGCGTGTTCAGCCTTATCTATTAGCGCCAGCAAGCTCACCGCTGGGGCGCGAGCGATGGCCCTCTCGGTCGTGACGAAGTCCGATGCCGCAGAATGCGACCGGCAGTCCTCCCACGCAGACTGGCACCGCGCTGCCTGTTCCAAGAGTTGGAACAGGCGTGCGTCGGGATCGTTGGCATCTGGATCTGGCTGCAATCCTAGTCGGGCGAGATTGCTCATATCCGCGTCTCCGCCGAGAGCACGTCCTCGCAAAGCGAGGCCAAAAGCATTTCGTTCGCGTCCAGGGTCAGTCCACCAGCGAAAACATGAATTTGCTCCAGCGCGACACGCGCCTTGGCAGCCCTCCCTCGGGCGCCCTCGGCCGGTAGGGCGGCGATCATCTCGCGCAGCGCCTCGGCATGGTCACTTAAGGCTGACAGCTTGTCGACGACGTGCCGGGGTGCTGGGTCGAGCCGATGCGCCCAAGGCAGGTTCAGCGCATTCCTCTCGCGCTCGGTGGCCTGCAGTTCAGCCGCCATGTCCAGCAGCCGCTGGTCACGATCGATCGTCGGTGCCCCAAAATTATCCGGCCGGGCGATCCCCGTAATGATGATGCCGGCAAGGCCCGTGGCGCCTAGAGCGGCTAGAACGTCCCGCCGTGTGGTATCGTGTGCGTAAGCCATCCGAATGACCTCGGTGTGGTTAGGCTGGCGATAGGTGTTAGCGCACCCTCGCCAGCCGCTTAAGCTTGTGCGGATTGCGCAAGCTAGTTACACTGATACCGACTTGCCGGGTTGGCCGTCAAGAACTTAGTAACGGTGTTACTGCATGACGATCACGGCGGCGCAGTGCCGCATGGCTCGCGCCGCACTTGACCTCGGTGTGCGTGACCTCGCGCAACTAGCGTCGGTATCTCCCAACACGATTGCCCGCTTCGAGCGCGGCGACGCGCTCTATCCACGCACCGTTCTGGCGATTCAGTCGGCGCTGGAGGCTGCGGGCGTCGGGTTCATCGCGCAGAACGGCGGCGGTCCCGGCGTTCGGCTACGGTCGGCCCAATAGCCACGAAGCCGTCATGCGTTGACGACGAATTAACCTGGCAAATTGCGCCGCTGATTTCGGCAGCCCGAACGACGTAACGCATTGATCAAGCAATATCGTAGGTAGTTCCAACTATTGGAATCGAAACGATCGATTTGCATAGATGCAAAGGGCGATCAAGCCGCTCGACTCAGGACATTGCAGGTTCTGATAGTCGCTCGATATTCCAGATCAGGCCGGGGGCGTTCGTGATGCTCCGCCATGGTCCCGAAAGGAACGCATATCGCAATGACAGCTTTGCTCCCGGACGCCATCCTGCCCGGTGACCGCCTGATCTCCATTCATGAAGTGAAGGCGCGGGTCGGCCTCGGCCAGTCAACGATATATGCCCGGATGGCAACCGGAGCGTTTCCGAAAGCTAGGCCACTTGGCCCACGGACTGTCCGTTGGGTCGAGCGTGAAATCGATGCGTGGGTCGCTGCCATCGTTACCGGGCAGGACCATGCAGCAGATCGACGGCAGGCGTAGCGCCGGCCAGCAACATGTCGGCCCATGCCTGCGCCAGCACCCGGCGCCGCTCCAGATGCTGTGCGCGATTATAAGCCGCCTCGACCGCGTTCTTGTTTTCGTGCGCCAGCATCAGGTCGATGATGGCCCGGTCGGCCGGATGCGCCTCGTTCATTATGGTGCTGAACGCGGCCCGCCATCCGTGTGGGACGTGCTGGCCGTGGAAGCCGGAGCGATTGAGCAGATAGCCGATCGCGTTCTCGCTCATCGGCCTGCGGGGGTTGCGAGTGTTCGGGAACAGAAACGGCGCACGACCAGTGGCGATTCGCACCGCATCGATTACCTCGACCGCCTGCCGGGAGAGCGGCACAACATGCGGGCGCGACATCTTCATCCGTTCGGCCGGGATGCGCCACTCCGGCGCCGGGCCGTCCAGGCCATGAAACTCGGTCCAAGTCGCGCCACGCACCTCGTTGGATCGGACGGCGGTCAGCGCAAGCAGCCGGTTGGCCAGCTTAGTCACCGCATGCGCAGGGTTGGCCTCGACGTGCCGCAGCATCGCCCGCAAGTCGTCCAGCTTGACGATGGCCGGCTGCTTGCCGCGTGTCACCGGTTTGAGTGCTTTGCCAATGGGTGCGGCCGGGTCGGCGTCGGCCAGACCCGCGCCGATGGCGTAGGCATACACCGCGCTGATCCGCTGCCTGATCCGGTGCGCCGTCTCACCGGCTGTCCGCTCCACGTCCCGCAGGCTCGCAAGGATCATCGGGGCGGTGATGTCGCGGATCGGCAGCTTGCCGATGCGAGGAAATACGTGCTTTTCCAAGCTTCCGAGAACGTCAGCAGCGTGCTTCGGCGAGCCCCAAGTCGGAAGCTGCTGCTGGTGCCAAGCCCGCGCAATCGGCTCGAAATAATTGTCGGTGGATGTCGCTATCAGCCGGCGCGCGATCTTCGTCTGGCTCGGATCGCCACCGGATCGCAATTCAGCACGCGCCGCTTCACGAGCCTGCCGGGCAGCTGCCAGGGTGATGGCAGGATAGGGGCCGAAGGACAGGGACTTCTCCCGTCCGGCCAGCTCGTAGCGCATCCTCCAGAGCTTCGAGCCGTTGGTCTCGACCATCAGGTAAAGTCCGCCGCCATCGTAGAGCTTGAAGCGCTTGTCGGCTGGCTTTGCCTTCCTGACTTCGGCATCAGTCAGCGCCATACCCCACCTCCCGGAATTTCTACCCCGGTTGATACCCGACCTTGCACGCGGATTGTAGGGGGATACCCCGGAAGACCCTGGAAGCTAAATTGCTGCTAAGTGGCGCATTTTTCAACATTCTTGGAAGGTTATGGACCGCTCCGATGTTGGTGCTGGCGGAGGGAGTGGGATTCGAACCCACGGTACGCTTTCACGCACACACGCTTTCCAAGCGTGCGCCTTAAACCGCTCGGCCATCCCTCCGGGGCGGCGGACCATAGCAGCAGCCGCGCCGCATTCAAGCCTCGAACCGCTGCACCCGACCCCGTCGATACCGCATCGCTAGCCTCTCGAAGATGAGAAGCTGCCGGTCACGCGGCCGCTCTTGCCCAAACGTCGCCTGGCTGACATGTCAGTGGAAGTGCAACAGGTTGGCCTGCTGCTCCACGGAGGAACGACATGCAGCTGCCGATCAAGCGCGGCCTCGAAGCTATTCCCGGCGGCATGATGCTGGTGCCGCTGGTGATCGGCTCCCTGTTCCACACCTTCGCGCCCGGTACGCCAGCCACCTTCGGCTCCTTCACCGGCGCCCTGTTTACCGGCGCGCTGCCGATCCTCGCGGTGTTCTACGTGTGCATGGGAGCGACCATCGAGCTGCGGGCGCTCTCGACGGTAGTAAGCCGTGGCGGTTCGCTGCTGCTGACCAAGATCGTGCTCGGACTGCTGGCCGGCCTGCTGCTCGGCCACTTCCTCGGCGAGCGGCCGGTGGCGCACGGCTGGTTCGCCGGCCTCTCGGCGCTCGCGGTGGTCGCAGCACTCAACGACACCAACGGTGGCCTTTACATGGCGCTGATGGGCCAGTTCGGGACTGCGCAGGAAGCCGGCGCCTACGCCGTGATGAGCCTGGAATCCGGACCATTCCTGACCATGGTCAGCCTTGGCGCCGCCGGGCTCGCGGCCTTCCCCTGGCAGACCCTGGTCGGTGCGATCCTGCCGCTGGCGCTTGGCATCGTGCTCGGCAGCCTCGACCGCGAGATGCGGAGCTTCCTGAGCCGGGCCGCGCCGAGCATGATCCCGTTTTTCGCCTTCGCAATCGGTTGCACGCTGGACCTCCGGCGGGTCTGGGAAGCGGGGCTGCTCGGCCTGGCCCTTGGCCTTGCGATCGTCGCCGTGTCGGGCGCCGCGCTGCTGGTCGTCGACCGGATCTGCGGTGGCAACGGAACCGCCGGACTGGCGGCGGCGACCACCGCTGCCAATGCCGCTGCGGTGCCTGCCCTGGTCGCCGCGGCCCAGCCCGCCTATCGCGACGCCGCGGGGCCGGCGACGATCCTGGTCGCGGCCTCGGTGATCGTGACCAGCCTCGCGACACCCGTGCTGACCGCCTGGTGGGCCCGCCGCCGGCCGGTAGCGCGGGAGCGGTAGCCCGTCGGGGCCATGCGGTGCTGAAGGACGATGCCCTCGCGGCGATCCGAGAGCACCTGCTCGGGGACGACTGCACCCATCCGCTGTCCGAACGCAGTCTCGCGGCGCGCCTTGGCATCGGCCTGGGTTCCGTGCGGTCCGCCCTGGAGCGGTTGCGTGCCGCCGGCCTCGTCGTGGCGACGCCGAACAGCGGCCTTCGGGTGCCGGAGGTGACGTCACAGGAGATCATCGATTTCTACGAGATGCGCCTGGTCCTCGAATGCCACATCGCGGCGGCCCTCGCCGGGCGGCTGACCAGCGAGCAGTCGGACCAGCTCGACGCCATCCTCATCGAGCAGGAGCAGACGGCATGCGCGCGGGATACCGGCCGGTATCATCAGCTCGATCTCGAATTCCATGCAGCACTCGTCGGCTTCCACCGGAATGCGGCCATGGTGCGAGCGCTCGATCAGCTTCGGGACAGGATGTACCAGCTGTCACGCCGGCTGCACGGCGCGCATCCCGAGCGACTGGCAGTCAACGCGGCGCAGCACCGCACCATCGTGAACGCCTTGCGGGATGGCAATCCGGACGAGGCCCGCCAGCGCATGCAAACTCATCTGCTGTGGGGCCGGCAATTCACGATCGATCCGGGCGGCCGGCTCGCGATCCCGGCGGCACGGAATGAGGGAGAGAAAGATGCCTGACCGGATCCAGCCCCCCGAAGCCGGCCCCGCGAGCCGGATCGCGTCCGGCCTGCGAGGGCCTGTCTGCCTTCTTGCAGGCCCCATCTGGTATTCAGGAGATTTGGGATGAGCACGCTCAAGCCGGCTTCCGCCGCCGATGCAGAGATCCCGCCCAGGGGTAATCGACTGGCCGGGCGCGTGGTCCTGCTGTTCGGCGGCGGCAGCGTCGGCGAGGGCTGGGGCAACGGGAAAGCAACGGCGGTTGCCTACGCGCAGGAAGGCGCCATCGTGATCGCGGTCGATCGCGCGCTCGACGCCGCGCGTGAGACCGAGGTGATTATCGCTGAACTCGGTGGGCGCTGCGTGGCGATGCAGGCCGACGTCACGAACTCGGCGAGCATCCAGGCAGTCGTCGAGACCGTGCTCGATGCGCATGGTCGTATCGACGTGCTGCACAACAACGTCGGCACCACGATCATGGGCGGCCCGGTCGAGCTGAGCGAGGAGGAGTGGGACGTCGTGCTCGACGTCAATCTCAAGAGCGCCTTCCTGACCTGCAAGCATGTGCTGCCGGCGATGCTCCGGCAGGGCAGGGGCGCGATCGTGAACATCTCATCGATGGCGGCAATCCGCTACACCGGTTACCCATACTCGGCCTACTACGCCGCCAAGGCCGGGGTGAACCAGTTCACCGTCGGCCTTGCACTGCAGTATGCGCGGCAGGGTATCCGCGCCAACGCGATCATGCCCGGACTGATGAATACGCCGCTGATCTACCAGCAGATCGGCAGCCAGTATGCCGATATCGAGGCGATGGTGCAGGCGCGCCATGAGGCCTGCCCGGTCGGGCGGATGGGCACCGGGTGGGATATCGCCCATGCGGCGGTGTTTCTCGCCTCCGATGCCGCCGCCTACATCACCGGGGTGTGTCTGCCGGTCGATGGCGGCCTGACCTGCAAGGCCACCTGAACGACAAGGACCGAAGAGGACTCACGATGAAGCTGAAGGACAGGGTTGCCGTCATCACGGGGTCGGCGCGTGGTATCGGCCGGGCAACCGCGGAGGCGATGGCGCGCGAAGGGGCGATCGTCGTGGTGAGCGACCGCGATGCTGCGCTGGCCGGGACAACGGCATCCGAAATCGGCGGGCGGGCAATCGCGATCGCGGCGGACGTATCGGACGCAGCCCAGATCGAGCGGCTTTTCGAGACCGCAGTCGCCCGGCTCGGACGCGTCGATATTCTCGTCAACAATGCCGGCATCGGCTCGACGGAGCTGGTCGTCGACATCTCGCTCGAGACCTGGGAGCGCATCCTTCGCATCAACCTGACCGGTGCGTTCCTGTGCAGCCAGCAATTTGCACGCCTTGCGATCAAGCGAGGCGGCGGCGGCAAGATCGTCAATATCGTCTCGCTGTCGGGACAGAAGGGCGGTGTCGGGCGCTCCGCCTACGGGGCGTCGAAGGCCGGGCTGGAAGTGCTCAACAAGATCATGGCGGTGGAATTCGCCGATCACGGCATCAACGTGAACGCGATCGCGCCCGGACCGATCGCGACCGAGACCGGCAAGGGGATGCATACCAGGGAGACGGTGGAGGCCTATCACCGGCTGATCCCGCAACGCCGCTACGGCGAACCCGAGGAGATCGCGGTGGCGGCGGTGTTCCTCGCCTCCGACGACGCGGCCTACATCACCGGCCACACGCTCAACGTCGATGGCGGCTTCCTGGCCGCCGGACTGATGTTCCCGTTCGATCCGGCAGTGGACAAGCCGGTCGGCGCCGGGAGCTGAGCGCGGCCTGGCCGGGTTGGCTCAGGCGTCCATCTTGAGGGCGGCGAGGAACGCGGTCTGCGGGATCTCGACCTTGCCGAACTGCCGCATGCGCTTCTTGCCCTCCTTCTGCTTGTCGAGCAGCTTGCGCTTGCGGCTGATGTCGCCGCCATAGCACTTGGCGGTCACGTCCTTGCTCAGCGCGCCGATGGTCTCGCGCGCGATCACCCGCCCGCCGATCGCCGCCTGGATGGCGATCTTGAACAGCTGGCGCGGGATCAGGTCCTTGAGCTTGCCGCAGATCGAGCGTCCGCGGGTCTCGGCGGCACTGCGATGGGCGATGAAGGACAGTGCGTCCACCGGCTCCAGGTTGACCAGGATGGAGATGCGCACCAGGTCGCTCTCCTCGTAGCCGTCCATCGCGTAGTCGAAGCTGGCATAGCCGCGGCTGACCGACTTCAGCCGGTCGTAGAAGTCGAACACGACCTCGTTCAGCGGCAGCCGGTAGACCGCCATCGCCCGGGTGCCGACATAGGTGAGGTCCACCTGCCGCCCGCGACGGTCGTTGCACAGCGTCAACACCGGGCCGAGATACTCGTCGGGCACCATGATGGTGGCGCGGATCCAGGGCTCCTCGATGCTCTCGATCAGGCTGCCGTCCGGCATGTCGGCCGGGTTGTGCAGCTCCTCCTCGGTGCCGTTGGTGCGGTGGATGCGATAGACCACCGAGGGGGCGGTCGCGATCAGGTCGAGGTTGAACTCGCGGGTCAGTCGCTCCTGGATGATCTCCAGGTGCAGCAGTCCGAGGAAGCCGCAGCGATAGCCGAAGCCGAGCGCCGCCGAGGTTTCCGCCTCGAAATGGAAGCTGGCGTCGTTCAGCCGCAGCTTGCCCAGGCTCTCGCGCAGCTTCTCGAAATCGTCGGCGTCGATCGGGAACAGCCCGCACCAGACCACCGGGATCGACGCCTTGAACCCGGGCAACGCCTGGGAGGCGGGCCGGCGGTCGTCGGTGATGGTGTCGCCGATGTTGCAGTCGGCCACCGTCTTGATGGCGGCGTTGATGTAGCCGATCTCGCCGGGGCCCAGATCGTCCAGCGGACGCATCGCCGGGCTGAACACGCCGACCTGCTCGACCGTGTGGGTGGCGCCGTTCGACATCATGCGGATCTTGGAGTGCCGCTTCAGGCGCCCGTTCTTGACCCGCACCAGGATGATCACGCCGAGATAGGCATCGTACCAGCTATCGACCAGCAGCGCCTGCAGCGGGGCATCGGCGTCACCCACCGGCGGCGGCAGGCGGGTGACCAGCGCCTCCAGCACGCCGATGATGTTCAGCCCGGTCTTGGCCGAGATCTCGATGGCGTCGTCGGCGGGGATGCCGACCACCTCCTCGATCTGCTGGCGCACCTGCTCGGGCTCGGCGGCCGGCAGGTCGATCTTGTTAAGCACAGGGACGATCTCGTGGTGCGCGTCGATCGCCTGGTAGACGTTGGCGAGCGTCTGCGCCTCGACCCCCTGGGAGGCGTCCACCACCAGCAGCGAGCCCTCGCAGGCGGCCAGCGACCGGCTCACCTCGTAGGCGAAATCGACATGGCCGGGCGTGTCCATCAGGTTCAGGACGTAGGTCTTGCCGTCCTTGGCCGGGTAGCTGAGCCGGACCGTCTGCGCCTTGATGGTGATGCCGCGCTCGCGCTCGATGTCCATGTTGTCGAGGACCTGGTTGGTCATCTCGCGTTCGGTCAGGCCGCCGCAGGTCTGGATCAGCCGGTCCGCGAGCGTGGACTTGCCGTGGTCGATATGGGCGATGATCGAGAAGTTGCGGATCAGCGAGAGCGGCGTGTCGGTCATGATGCGGGTTCTAGTCGTTTATGGGGGGAAAGTCAGCCGGCGCTACGGTGAAGGCGGCCGGGATGCCGCCATTGAGCGGGAAGCTCGACGCCGTCACGAAGCCGGAATCGTCGCTGGCGAGGTAGGCGATGGTCGCGGCGAACTCCTCCACTGTCCCGAAGCGTCCCATCGGCATGTGGACGAAACGTCGGGCGGCCTCCTCGGGGCCGATGCGGTCGAAGGTCTGCCGGAGCTGCGGCGTCTCGATCGGACCCAGCGCCAGGCTGTTCACCCGCACGCCGCTGCGCGCGAGGTGGACGCCGAGGTCGCGGGACAACTGCTCGACCCCGGCCTTGGCGACGTTGAACGCCATCTGTGCGGACGCGGCGCCCATGCCGGCCAGAAACGATGCGGTGTTGATCACCGAACCCTTCGCCGGCCGGTTGCGCAGCATGACGGGGATGCCGTGCCTGCAGCTGAGCCAGGTGGTGGTGAGGTTGCCGGCCAGCACCGCGTTCCAGGTCTCGAGGCTGGTCGTGAGCGCCGAGTGGTCCGCCTGGTCGATCAGGCCGGCGTTGTTGTGGATGACGTCGATGCGGCCGAGCTCCCGATGGATGCGGGCGTAGGCGGCCTGCACCTGCGCCTCGTCGGCGAGGTCGGCCTGCAGGGCGAGGGTGCCGATGGCGTGCGGGCGACGGTCGATGCCGACGACGATCCCGCCTTCCTCGGCAAGCCGCCGCGCGACGGCTTCGCCCAGGGTGCCGAGGGCGCCGGCCACCACGCAGACGCGATCCTGCAGTCGTGAGCCTCGTCCTGTCATTGCCATCCGCCCGTGACCGGCGGTGATTGTAGGGTGGTCGGCGGCTTAGGCCAGGAGCAGTTGCGGCGATGGCACCGCCTGGCGCTGGTTCGGTCGTGCAGGCGCCGCGAGATCGAGCACCCCGCAGCTGCGCAGGAAGGCGGCGATCCCGTCGAGGGTCGTCGGATCACGAGTGCGATCGGCGGCATCGCCTGCCGGCACCCAGATGATGGTCTGGTAGCGTGCGCGGGTGAGAAGCACGCGGTAGGTGTTGATGCGGTAGGCGATCTTCTCGGCGTCGCGCCGGACCTGCCAGTCGGTGCCGGAGAATGACCGTACGCGCCAGCCGGTCTCGCCCGACATCTCGCCGGGCATGCGGATCAGGTCGGCATCCCAGCACAGGCCGACATGATCCAGTTCCAAGCCCTGCACCGAGAACTGCGTGGCCACCTGCTCGAGGGCGTCGGAGGCCCGCACGTCGGCAGGGTACCGGTCGAGGAACCAGCGGGCGACGGCGTCCGCCTCCATGTGCGGCAACTCGGCGCCAAGTCCCTCCGCACGCAGTCGCCGCGCGCCGGCGCTGCAGATCAGGCCGGCGCGGTGGGTCGGCTCCACTGACCCGCGACAGGCGGACCGCAGCCCGTCGCGCAGCGCGCTCAGGCTGCGGGTCAGTCGGAACGGCACGTCGCCTTCGCGGGTGATGATCGCGCGCGCCGCCCCGGCATCTCCACGCAGGACAGCGTCCACCCAGTCGGGCGCCGCGTTGTGTCGCAACGAGCGGACCGGCACGTTCAGATGCAGCGCCGGCTCCACGACCATTCCGGGCAATGCCGGCAGCCGGTTGCGTGGCTCTGCGGCGGCAAGCGTTGCGGGGGCCGCGAATACCCGCCATTCCGGTCGTATCCGCAGCGCGTCACCCCATTCGGCAAGGCCGCCTTCACCGTCATGGATCTCCTGGCCGTTGCCGATCAGGCAGATCATGGCGGCAAAATCGTCATGCCGGGCCATGATGTCGAGCAGGTGCGCGGGCTCGGACGTGCTCAGCTGCACCGGACGGTCGCGGGTCTTGCCGACCGCCTGCGTCGCGTCCCAGCAGCGCTGCGCCTCGTCGATGACGACGACGCGCTCGGCCGGCACCTCGCCGGTGCGGACATGCAGGTCGCGGAAGGCGGGCAGCGCCTGGATCACGCCCTTGATCCGGTGCGCGGCCGGCGCGCGTTTCTCGCCCTGCGCGATGGCATCACGCACCAGCGCCTCGCGCAGCACATGCACCAGGGTCGGGTTTCCGGTCAGAAAGGCGGCGCCGATGCCGGTCTCGACGGTGAAGGCGGCGTTGAGGCCGCACAGTGTCTTGCCGGCGCCCGGAATGCCGGTGACGAACAGGATGACCTTGCGACGATCCGCGCGCGCGGAGGCCATCAGGGCCGCGATGCGGTCGGTGGTCAGGGTTAGATTGGTCGCATCCGACCTGGCGCTGAGGATCTCGGCCACACCCTGGCGCGAGAACAGGATGCGTGCGGCATCGATCACGTTCGGCACCGGGCGGTACGCGGCAGACTCCCATCCGGGCATGTCCAGCGCGCGTCGATGGTTCGGCAGCAGCCGCGCAAGGTCCTGCAGTAGTCCAGGCAGACTGCCGGGATCCGCATCGAGCACATCGCCGGAGCTGTCGAAGGCGAACGGCAAGGTCTGCGGACCGGCGACGGCTTCGGTCGCAATCAGGATCGGCAGGATCGGGTGGCGACGCGACCCGGCGTGGAAGTCCTGCAGGTCAAGCGCGTAGTCGGCGACCTGCTGCCGGTCCTGGTCGGTGAAGGCCGTAGCGCCGACCTTGAATTCCAGGACGAAGATGCCGGCCGGGGCCAGCAGCACCGCATCGATGCGCCGGCGGAAGCGCGGGATTTCGAACTCCAGCAGCAGACGCCAGCCGCGGCTTTGCGGCAGCGTCAGCAAGGTCTCGCGCAGGATGGCGATCTGGCGCTGCCAGGCGCGCAACTGCGTCGCTTCGTTGATGCGGTGGTGGCGCGTCGCCGCATGCGCCAGCCGTCCCAGCAGGTCAGCCGGCGCCGCGGCAAGAAACAATGCGACGCTATCCGACCACCAGGCGCCGGAGGCAGTCTGTTCGTTCGGAGACACGTGGTTCATCGACGCCGAAGCTAGCAACAAACTCCTTACAGAACCATAACGAAACCTACCCCCGCAGCACCCCGCCGGTCGCCTTGCCAACCGCCGCCACGATCCTCGCGCATACTGCCTCGATCTCCGCATCGGTGAGGCTGCGCTCACGCGGCTGCAGCACGACCTCGATGGCCAGCGACTTCTGCCCCTGCGGCACCTTCTCGCCCTCGTAGACGTCGAACAGGCTGACCTTCGTTATCAGCGTGCGCTCGGCGCCACGGGCAGCCCGCACCACCGCGTCCGCGGTCACCTCGAGTGCCACCAGGAACGCGAAGTCCCGGGTCAGCGGCTGGAACGCCGGCAGGTCCGGGGCCGCTCGACGGCGACGCTTCGGATCCGGCACGACATCGAGGAACAGCTCGAAGCCGGCGGCCGCACCGTCCAGCCCGAGCGCCTTCAGTACCCCCGGATGCAGGTCGCCGAAGCGTGCCAGCACCAGCTTCGGACCTTGCCGCAGCGTGCCGGAGCGGCCCGGATGGTAGTGCGCCGGAGCATCGGCGGTGACGCTCAGTGCCTCCATCGGCACGCCCAGGCTTTCCAGCACGGCAAGCGCATCAGCCTTGGCCTGCCAGACGCTGGCCGGCTCCGGACCCACACCCGGGCGACGCGGTGCCTGCCCGGTGCGCAGCCCGGCGGCGATCAACAACTGGCCACCTTCGCCGAAGCCCGGCCCGATCTCGCACAGCCCGACCGCATCCGCGCCGCGCGCGGCATTGCGACGCGCCGCCAGCGCCAGGCTTGCCAGCGGGGTCGGACGTAGCTGGTCGAGATCGGCGGCGATCGGGTTGAGCAGGCGCAGGCTGTCCGGAATGGCGCCGAAATGCTCGGCCGCGTCGCGCGAGATGAAGGAGAAGCCGACGCACTCGGCGAGCCCGCGCGCCGCCAGCATGCGCCGCGCCACCGCCGTGCGTGCCTGTCGCGGCGTCAGCGACGGCAGCGGCACCGGACCACGCGTGATGAGGCCAGGCGGCGGCAGCGTCACCGGCGGCACCGCATCGAGGCCGCGCAGCCGCAGCACCTCCTCGATCAGGTCGCACTCCGCTTCGATCACCGACACCGTATCGACACCGAGCCGGCGGGCCGGATCGAGATCCGGCGCCGCATCCAGCACCGAAGGCATCGCGATGTCGTTGCGCCAGGACGGCACGTCGAGGAGCACGCTGGCCGCATCGCGCGCACGCACCGCGAAGCCCAGCGCCTCCAGCGATGCGACCGCGTCGTCCGGCGCCACCTCCAGCCCGCCCAGCCCGGCGATGCGCTCGAACCGCAGCCGCGCCTCGCGCTGCCAGGCGGGGGGCTCGCCGGCCACCACCACCTCGCTGGCCTCGCCGCCGCACAGCTCCAGGATCATCCGCGTCGCCGCCTCCAGCGCCGCCACCGGGAGTGCCGGGTCGAGGCCACGCTCGAAGCGCTGCCGTGCGTCGGAATTGATCGCGTGCCGGCGGCCGGCCAGCGCTACCCGGATGGGATCGAACAACGCGCACTCGATGAACACGCTGGTGGTCGTCTCGGAGACACCGGTGGCCTCGCCACCCATGATGCCGGCGAACGACTGCACGCCGGCATCGTCGGCGATCACGCAATCCTCCGGACCCGCGATGTAGTCGCGCCCGTCGAGCGCCCGCAGGGTTTCGCCGGCGCCCCGGCAGATCACCAGCTCGCTGCCCGAGAGCTTGCCGGCGTCGAACACGTGCAGCGGCCGGCCGAGGTCGAAGGTGAAGAAGTTGGTGATGTCGACCAGCGCCGAGATCGGGCGCAGGCCGATCGCCACCAGCCGCTCGCGCAGCCAGTCCGGGCTGGGGCCGTTGCGCAGGGCGCGCACGGTGCGCCCAAGGACGTACGGACAAGCCTCGGGATAATCGATGCGCCAGCCAACCGGCGACGGGAACAGGCCCTCGACGGTCTGGGCCAGCCACGGCCGCAGCCGTCCCAGCCCGGCCGCCGCGAGATCGCGCGCGATGCCGCGTATGGCCAGCGCGTCGC
Source organism: Lichenicoccus roseus (assembly GCF_005844085.1). Taxonomy (GTDB): domain Bacteria; phylum Pseudomonadota; class Alphaproteobacteria; order Acetobacterales; family Acetobacteraceae; genus Lichenicoccus; species Lichenicoccus roseus. The sequence goes on along the minus strand of NZ_VCDI01000010.1, from coordinate 126,606 downwards.
CACGGTTCGGCGTGATGGCGATCTCGATCACCGGGTCATCGAGGCCGGCGAAGTTGGCGTAGCTCTGGCCGGGCGTGGTGTTGTCCGGCAGCTCGGCGATGCCGTCATGCTCCTCGCCGAGCCCGAGCTCACGCAGCGAGCACAGCATGCCGTGGCTCTCGACGCCGCGGATCGAGCCGACCTTGAGCGTGGCGCCGGTGGCGGGGATGACGCTGCCTGGAGGTGCGAAGATCACCGAGATACCGGCGCGGGCGTTCGGCGCGCCGCACACCACCTGCACCAGGTCGTCGCCCTCCGGCCCGATGCCGCCTTCACCCGTGTCGCGCCCGATATCGACGCGGCAGATGCGCAACCGGTCGGCATTCGGATGCTGGTCGGCGGCGACGATGCGCGCGGTGCGGAACGGTGCCAAAGCCGCGCCACGGTCGGTGACGCCTTCCACCTCGAGGCCGATTCGGTTCAGCGCCGCCAGGATCTCGGCCTGGGTCGCCGTCGTGTCGAGATGGTCGCGCAGCCAGGACAGGGTGAACTTCATCGCCTACAGGCCCTCGTGCAGCAGGGCGGGCAGCAGCGGCGAGGAGCCGTAGTGCCGCAGCCAGCGTATGTCGCTCTCGTAGAAGGAGCGCAGGTCGGGAATGCCGTTCTTCAGCATGGTCAGCCGCTCGATGCCCATGCCGAATGCAAAGCCGGTGAACTCGCGCGGGTCGATGCCGCAGTTCGCCAGCACGCGCGGATGCACCATGCCGCTGCCCAGCACCTCCAGCCAGTCGGAGCCGCCGCCGATCTCGCCGGAGCGCCGGTCCCAGCCGATATCGATCTCCATCGAGGGCTCGGTGAACGGGAAGTACGAGGCGCGGAACCGCACCGGCAACGTCGGCTGGTCGAAATAGGCGCGCAGGAACTCGATCACGCAGCCCTTGAGATGGCCGAGCGTGATGCCGCGATCCACCACCAGCCCCTCGCATTGGTGGAACATCGGCGAGTGGGTGGCATCGTGATCGGCGCGGTAGGTGCGACCCGGCACGATCACCCGGATCGGCGGCGCCTGGTTCAGCATGGTTCGGATCTGCACCGGCGAGGTCTGCGTGCGCAGCAGGCGGGTGGCCTCACCCTCGGGCGTCGGCAGATAGAAGGTGTCGTGGTCGGTGCGCGCCGGATGGTGCGACGGCGTGTTGAGCGCCGAGAAGTTATGCCAGTCGGTTTCGATGTCCGGCCCTTCCGCGAGCTGGAACCCCATGGCGCCGAAGATCGCCACCATCTCCTCGATGGTGCGGCTGATCGGGTGGATCGAGCCGCCACCGCCCGTCGGCACCGGCAGCGTGACGTCGACGCGCTCGCTGGCCAGCCTCGCATTCAGCGCCTCGGCCTCGAGCGACCTGCCGCGTGCCTCGATCGCCAGCGTCAGCTCGTCGCGCAACCGGTTCAGCGCGGCGCCCCGGATGCGCCGCTCTTCTGGCGCCGCGCGGCCCAGCTCCTTCAGCAGTCCGGTCAGCCGGCCGGACTTGCCGAGCGTCGCCACCCTCACCGCATCCCAGGCCCGCAGATCGCCTGCTGCGTCGAGGGCGATGAGCGTCTCCTGCCGCAGGGCGTCCAAATCATCCGACATCGGCGGCTCCCAACGAAAACGGGCCGTCCTTCGCAGGACGGCCCGTCATTAGCAAGATCAGGTGGTAGGGGTCAGGCGAGCGCGCCCTGCACCTTCTTCACGATCTCCGCGAACGCGGCGCTGTCGTCGAACGCGATCGAGGCCAGCACCTTGCGGTCGATCTCGATGCCGGCCTTGTGCAGGCCGTTGATGAATACGCTGTAGGTCATGCCGTGCTCGCGGACGGCGGCATTGATGCGCTGGATCCACAGGCCGCGGAACTCGCGCTTCTTGTTGCGACGATCCCGGTAGGCATACTGCAGCGACTTCTCGAGCCGCTCGAGCGCGATCCGGTAGTTCGTCGACGACCGGCCGACGAAGCCCTTCGACTGGTCGAGAACCTTCTTGTGACGGGCGTGGGTGGTAACGCCCCGCTTGACGCGTGCCATGGCTCAGATGCTCCTCATACCAGCCCGTAGGGGGCCCACTGCTTCACCGTCTTGCCGTCCATCTCGGTCAGCGTCTGGGAGCCGCGGTTGGTCCGCTTCATCTTCTGCGGGCGGTTGATCAGGCCGTGGCGCTTGTTGCCGGGGCCTGCGAGCACCTTGCCGGTCGCGGTGATCTTGAACCGCTTCTTGACCGACGACTTGGTCTTCATCTTGGGCATTTGCATCTCCTTCTGGAATGCTGCCTCGTGATGCCGCGATGACATGACGATGCCGGTCCGTGGTGAGGCCGGGCAGCCGTCGCGGCCGGGCATGCCCATTCCAGGCCCGGACGCGCGATCGAGGGCGGGTGTATAGACGCCCGCCGCCGCCGGGACAAGGGCATCCCGCCGCGACAGGGGGGCTCGATTGGACCGCCGCCTGATTGACCAACCATCGCAAAACGTGGAAGTTCGGTCATCCGGTGAAAATCATACGGAAACGTTTGTAGAATAGGACATTCATGGCCTTGCGAAGCCTGTCCGGCGTTCTCGCCATGGTGCTGGCGATCGGAACCCTGAGCGGCGCCGGTGCGCGGGCCGCCGACCTCTCGCTGCTCAACGTCAGCTACGATCCGACCCGAGAACTGTACAAGGACGTGAACCAGGCATTCGCCGCCCAGTGGAAGGCGAAATCGGGCCAGACCGTCGAAATCAAGACCTCGCACGGCGGCTCCGGCGCGCAGGCGCGCGCGGTGATGGACGGGCTGCAGGCGGACGTGGTGACCCTCGGCCTTGCCTGGGACATCGACGTGCTGACCCAGCGCCACCTGCTCGCCGCCGACTGGGAGGGCAGGCTGCCGAACCATTCGGTGCCCTACACCAGCACGGTGGTGTTCCTGGTCCGGCACGGCAATCCCAAGCACCTGGCCGGATGGACCGACCTTGTCCGCGACGGCGTCGAGGTGATCACCCCGAACCCGAAGACCAGCAGCGGCGGACGCTGGAGCTATCTCGCCGCCTACACCTGGGCGTTGCACCAGCCAGGCGCCAGCGAGGCCAGCGCCGAGTCCTACCTGGGCAAGCTGTACAAGCATGTGCCGGTGCTCGACACCGGCGCGCGCGGCGCCACCAACACATTCGTGCAGCGTGGCGAGGGGGACGTGCTGCTGGCCTGGGAGGACGAGGCGCTGCTGGCCGCGCACGATGTCGGCGACGGCCAGTTCGACGTCGTCTATCCGGCGAGCAGCATCAAGGCGGAGCCGCCGGTGGCCTGGGTCGACAGCGTGACCGACAAGAAGCGCACCGGCGCGGTGGCGCAGGCCTATCTGCGGTTCCTGTTCAACCACCAGGGCCAGGAGCTGGCGGCGAAGCACCACTACCGGCCGATCGATCCGGCGGTGTTCGCCGAGCACAAGGCCGACTTCCCGGCGATCAAGGTCTATGACGTCGCCTCCCTCGGTGGCTGGCCGGCAGTGCAGGCCAAGCATTTCGCCGATGGCGGCGTGTTCGACAGCATCTACTCGGCCGGCAAGTGACCCTCGCGAGCCCAGCCCCGCCCAGGCCGGGCCCGCTCGCAACCAGCTTCGAACCGGTGCCCGGACGGCCGCGGCACGTACCGCCGGCCGGTCCTGGCAAGGGCCACGGGCCGACGGTGATCCCGGGCTACCGCCTGTCGCTCGGCATCACGATCGCCTGGGTCTCGCTGTTGGTGCTGCTGCCGCTGGCGGCACTGGCGGCGCGGCCGTGGGAGCACGGCGCCGGCTGGCTCTGGCATTCGCTGACGCAGGAACGCGCGCTGGCAGCACTCCGGCTGTCGTTCGGCACCGCTTTCCTCGCCGCTTCCCTCTGCACCGTGGCTGGCCTGCTGCTGGCCTGGACCATCGCGCGGGTACGGCCGGCCGGCTGGCGGTTGCTCGACGCCATCATCGACCTGCCGTTCGCGCTGCCGACCGCGGTGGCCGGCATCACGCTGGCGACTCTGTATGGCCGGCATGGCTGGGTCGGCGCGCCGCTGGCCGGTGCCGGCATCAAGGTCGCCTACACCCAGGCCGGCATCATGATCGCCCTGGTGTTCGTCGGCCTGCCGTTCGTGGTGCGCAGCACGCTGCCGGTGCTGAACGACCTGCCGCATGAGCTGGAGGAGGCGGCGCAGACGCTCGGCGCGCGGCCTGGCCAGATCGCATTGCGGGTGCTGCTGCCCGCCATCCTGCCGGCGCTGGTGACCGGCTTCGGACTGGCCTTCGCGCGCGGCGTCGGCGAGTACGGCAGCGTCATCTTCATCGCCGGCAACCGGCCGCTGGTCTCCGAGATCGCGCCGCTGCTGATCGTGATCCGGCTGCAGCAGTTCGACTATGCCGGCGCCGCCGCGATCGGGCTGGTGATGCTGCTCGGCGCCGCGCTGATCCTGGTGGCGCTGAGCCTGGTGCGCGCGCTGCTGCCGGCGATGGCCGGCGCCCGGCAGCCGCTATGAGCCTGCGTATACGCGCCACCCGCTGGCTGCTCGGCTCGGCGGCCTGGATCGTCGCCATTCTGCTGCTGGTGCTGCCGCTGGTCTCGCTGTTCGGCGAGGCGCTCAGGCACGGTCTCGGCGCCGCGCTCGCCACCCTCGACGACCCGGACGCGCTCTCGGCGATCGAGCTGAGCCTGCTGGTGGTGGCGATCTGCGTGCCGGTCAACACCGTCTGCGGCATCTTCGCCGCCTACCTGCTGACCAAGTACGAATTCAGCGGACGCGGCGTGATCCTGGTGCTGATCGAGTTGCCGCTGTCGGTATCGCCGGTGGTGGCCGGCCTGGTCTGGGTGCTGCTGTTCGGTGGCCGCGGCTGGTTCGGGCCGATGCTCACCCACAACCACGTCCAGATCACCTTCGCCCTGCCGGGCATCCTGCTCGCCACGCTGTTCGTGACCTTCCCGTTCGTGGTGCGCACCGTCATGCCGGTGCTCGATGCCCGCGGTCGCGAGGGCGAGGAGGCCGCGACCATGCTCGGCGCCGGCTTCTGGGACATCTTTCTTCGTGTCACGCTGCCCGGCATCGGCTGGGCCCTGCTGTCCGGCGTCCTGCTCTGCGCCGCGCGGGCGCTCGGCGAATTCGGCGCCGTCTCGGTAGTCTCCGGCCATATCCCCGGGGTGACCGAGACGGTGCCGCTGCGCATCGAGACCCTCTACAACGACTACCAGGGGGTGGCGGCGTTCACGCTGGCGGCGCTGCTGGCGCTGGCGTCCGGACTGGCGGTCGGCCTGCGCGGCATGCTGGAATGGCAGCACCGGGCTACCGGCGCGCCGCGGGGGAATGCGGCATGAAGGACTTCGTCATGCAGGCAAGCGGCGTCGAACTGGCGGGGATCAACTGCCTGTTCGGCCAGACGCCGGCGATCCGCGACATCGATCTCATGGTGCCGAAGGGCGAGTTCCTGGCGCTGGTCGGGCCGTCCGGGGCCGGCAAGACCACCCTGCTGCGGGTGATCGCAGGCCTTGAGCCCGGCTATACCGGCAGGCTCTCGATCGGCACGCGCGATGTCACCCGGGTGCCGGCACGCGAGCGCAACATCGGCTTCGTGTTCCAGAGCTACGCGCTGTTCGGCCATATGAGCGTGAAGGAGAACGTGGCGTTCGGGCTGCGGGTGCGACCGTGGCGACGCCGCCCGGCGCGGCACGTCATCGCCCAGCGTGTGCGCGAGCTGCTCGAACTGGTGCAGGTGGCGCATCTGGCCAATCGGCGGCCCGGGCAGCTCTCCGGCGGCCAGCGCCAGCGTGTGGCGCTGGCCCGCGCGCTGGCCATCGAGCCCGAGCTGCTGCTGCTCGACGAGCCGTTCGGCGCGCTCGACCCGCTGGTGCGCAAGGACATCCGCAGCTGGCTGCGCGGCCTGCATGACCGGCTCGGTCTTACCAGCATCCTGGTGACGCACGACCAGGGCGAGGCGATCGAGGTGGCCGACCGCATCGCGTTGCTGCGCGACGGCGCGCTGGAGCAGGTCGGCACTCCGGAACAGCTCGACCGGCATCCGGTGAATGCGTTCGTGCATCAGTTCCTCGGCGAGAGCGTGCGCTTCGAGGCGACGGTGCGGGACGGACGCGCGATCCCACACCTGCTGGAAGCGTCTGCGATCCCGGTGGCGCTTCCGGACGGGCCGGCGGTGATTTCGATCCGGCCATACGAGATCGGGTTGCGCGGTGGCGAGGGCGCCGGGACGGTGTTGTTCGCACGACGGATCGGCGCCTTCACCCGCTACGAGATCGACATCTCCGGCCGCGTGATCGAGGCGCTGGCACCGGCGATCGACGTGCCGCTCAGCCCGGGTGCGCGCTGCACGCTCGATCTCTCGCGAGCGCACGTGTTCGGTGTCGCAGCCTAACGGTAGCGCGGGCGTCACACAGGTGATTAGGAGCCGGCGTTATTGCGTGAGGATGACCTGAGCCGGTCCCGAACTTGAGGCAAGATTGCTGGGGACGCAATTCACGGTAAAGTTGGCATCCTTGTAGTTGTAGTCGTCATAGCCAAAGCCGCCCATGTCGTTCCAAGCGTACGTCTCCGGCGTATCGTAGAGCTGCAGGCACGTAGGTGCCGCATTCGCCTGGGTAGAGCAGGCGCCGTTGATCGTAAGGTTGTTCTGGTAAACGCCCGTCCCCGAGGCGGTAACGCAGGGACGCGCCGGGCACGGGTTTAGGTTGCCCTCGTTCGCGACGAAAGGCGGGGTGGTAGGAACGCTTCCTATATTTGTGGTAGTGATCTGTTTCTTCCCAGAGCAGGAAGCGCTGGTGCCGACGCCGTTGTAGTAGTAGTTGCCCTGATTGGCGTAGCCCAGGCCTGCATAGTTGCTCACGACTGGCGCGCTCGAAAAGAAGTAGTGATAGCTGTTTTGCGTGCCGCCATATGCATTGGTGCCATCAGGAGTGACGGCACCGGTCTGGTTGAGCATCGCGAAGCCGATCCTCTGATCTGGACCCGCAACGATTGTCTTCGGAACGCTGTTAGTGTAGAACATAGGATCGGCGGGATTGTTGGTAAACAATTCAGTATAAGCTGAAACGTTAAGCGGTGGGAGGCCGTTCGCGCCGACGAGGTAGTAGTAGATCGTGTTAGCGTCGGCGGCGCCGCTCTTGAACCCTCCAAACGTCACCTTGATTGCGTAGCCTGGTCCTTGTGCCACGGCGGTGACGTTCACCGGCATTGAAGTTTGGAACATCCCCAAAAGCGTTGTATTCAGCGCTGCCGATGCCGTTACGATTACCGTTGTACTGTTTGGCACAGCGACGGTGGGTGCGCCGACCGAGGCGCTGTTGGCGATCGTGGCGACCCCCTTGTTAAAATAGCTGGTCGCGATGCTGATGGCATTGGCGTTGCTGGAACTCAGGTTCAGCGTGCTCGCACCCGCCAGCGCCGCGTCATCCGCTATGCTTTGCAGCGATGCCTTGAGCATTGCCTCGCGCGAGTAATCCGTCGCCATCCCGGCCGCCAGAATGAGCGGCGTCAGCAGCAGTGCAGCCAGGACCGCGACCGCGCCTTCGCGCGATCTTGAAAAGCTGCGGATCAGATGACGAAGACGGTCAATCATCGGGACGGATCTGCTTCAGCAGTTGCCTGTCGGGGCGGTCAGCGGCGACGAGACGCCGGCGATCGTCGCGAAATTGCGGGGCCGGCCATAGGCAACGTGCGACAGCGCGTAGCTGGATGGCAGGATGTAGTGGGTGACGGCACTGTAGCTGTAGCCCACCTGAACCACGATCACGCTGTCGTTGGCTAGTCCAAGTCCGCTGGCGAGCGTGCAGGCAGTGGCGACCGGCATCGCCGCGGCGCCGCCCAGGTCAACCTGCCACGTAAGCTGCGAGGCATTTCCGCTGCCGTCGAACGTGACGTTCGCGATCGTGGCGACGAGCGGAGTGGTCGCGCTGTTGAACGGTGCCATCACCAGCTGCCCAGCCTGGTAGGCGTTGGTGACGCTCAGGACGGTAGCCGTCCCCTGGCCGGCGACGATGTTCTCGATCGCCTGGCTGGCCAAGGTGAGCTTGTTCGATACCCGGATCAGCTGCGTGACCTCGACGACGCCGAAGAACATGATCAGCATAACCGGTGCAGTAAGTGCCAGCTCCAGGGAGGCTACGCCACGGCGGTCCGGCAGCAGTTGACGTGGGTTGTTCATGACGAGGATGCAAATGGTTCGTTCTGGAAAGCCTGCGTGGACATCAGCTGCCAGCCGGTCCCGGCGATCCTCTGGATCCATGGCGTCATGTACGGCCGGTTATAGACGACCTCCACCGTCACGAACTGTCCGCCGGTGCCGGAGTTGAAGGTTGCCGCGCCCACCGTCGCCGTCAGGCTGGTGGCAACCACGTTAGCGGGAAATCCGACCGAGCTGGCCTGGACATTGAACTGCAGCTGAGCGCAGTCGAAGAACGAGGTGATTTCGCTGCATAGCTGGGCCTGGAAGGCGGGAGCTGTCGTGATGTTTCCGATCATGACCTGCCGCGACGCGTCGCGGGTCGCGTTGTCCAGCACCGACTGCGCGAACAGCATCATCCCGTCTTCCAAGATCGCAAAGATCAGGGTCAGCATGACCGGGCCAGCAATCGCGAATTCGAGTGCGGTAGCAGCGCGCCGACACCCGAGCAGCCGGCGCAGACTACGTCGCATGGTTAAGCAGCTGCGGCGTCAGCGGTCGGTCGCGCAGCTCCTGGTAGGCTACGATCGCAGCGCGTGCCTGGTCCGGCGACATCTGCGTCAGCAGCACGCGCTGCGCATCGTCGGTACGTCCGTCCATCACCAGCGCTACCGCAAGATCCTGCCGCACGCGTGCCGTCGCGTCAGGCTCGCTCGCGATCGGCTGCAGGATCTGCACGGCGGCCGCGGCGTCGTTGCTCATCGCAAGCGACAGGCCAAGATCGACCTTTGCCGCGATGTTGTCGCCGCCCAGGGCGACCACCTGGCGATACTCGCCCTGCGCCGCCCCGTGCTGGCCGAGCAGGTCGAGTGCCACGCCGCGATCGGTGCGCGCGGCGCGGTTCTGCGGATCGACCGCCAGCACGCGATCCAGCCGGCGCAGCGCCTGCTCGGGATCCTCGGCGAGAGCCGTCCGGCACAGGCCCAGCATCGCCGCCTCCGAAGCCGGCCGCAGCGCGAGCGCCTTCGAATAGCTTGCGTTGGCGTGCTCATTGTCACCGAGCGCGTAGTAGGCGTCGCCCTGCCGCTCCAGTGCGTTGACGTCACCCGGGTTGCGCGCCAGCACGGCCTGGCTGACGTTCAGCGCCAGCTGGGGCGAACCGTCGGCCAGCGCGGTGTCGGCGAGGCCGAGGCTGATCGTAGCCGGCTGGTGCCGGTCCGAGGTGCAGGCGGCAAGGCCGAGCAGGCCAAGCAGCGAAACCAGTAGAGGGGCGGTCGGGCCGGTTTTCATCGTCATCAATGCCTGAATTTTGCCATGACCTGGACCGCGATCGGTCCGGCCACGATGAGGAACACGCAGGGAAGGATGAACAGGATCATCGGCACGGTCAGCAGGACCGGCAGACGCGCTGCCTTCTCCTCGTAGCGGGTGAGGGTTTCCTGGCGCAGCTCGGTGGCCAGCGTGCGCAACGCCACGCTGAGCGGCGTGCCGTACTGGATGGTCTGCACCAGCGTTCCGCCGAGCCGGCGCAGCGCCGGCAGGCCGGTGCGTGCACCCATGTTGGTGAGCGCCACGCGGCTGTCCGAGATCATGTTCAGCTCGCCCGAGGTGATGGAGAGCTCTTCCGCAAGCTTCGGATGCGCATGCACGATCTCTATGCTCACCCTCCGGATCGCGGCTTCGAGTGCCAGGCCCGCCTCGGCGCAGATGATCATCATGTCGAGCGCGTCGGCGAGACCGCGCTCCACCGCCTTCAGGTACTTCTGGCGTATGTTCCGGATCACGAAGTCCGGCAACAGCAGGCCGACCACGCCGGCGCCGGCAACGCAGGCGATATGAAGCAACGACTTCATATGCACGTTGTGGAGCAGCAGGTAGGCCACCAGCGGCATCGCCACCATCAGCAGCAGCTTCGAACCGACGAACAGCCCGAGACCATTGGCCCCCCTGAAACCGCCCGCCTGCAAGGTACGCTCGAGTTCGGTGACGGTGCCCTTGGACAGCAGGCCGGCACGCACCACTGCGAAACCCAGGCTCGCGACAGATTCCGCAAGCGGCGGCGCCTTGGCGCGCCTGGCCTGGCTCTCCGCGGTGACGCCCTCGATCTGCTGCGCCTCCAGCAGACGCTGCCTGATGCGCTTGTGGCGCCGCATTATCGTCATCACCGGGATGGCGCACAGCGGCACCAGGAACAGCACCATGCCGACGATACCGAACAGCAGGGTCTCGTTCACGACAGGCTCTTCTGGATCAGCAGGCGCATGACGAACATGCCGCCGCCGAGCAGGAGCAGCGTCAGGCCAAGGATCACGTGGCCGGAATGGGTATCGAGCAGCTGGTCAGCGTAGGCCGGGTTCATGAACATCAGCGCGATGAACAGCAGGACCGGCAGGGCGCTGAGCACGTTGGCGCTGGTGCGTGCCTCCGCCGCCAGCGCGTAGCCGCGCGCGCGCGCCGCAACCCGCTTGCGTATCACGTCGGCAAGGTTGTCGAGCGTCTCGCTGAGATTGCCGCCGGTCTGGCCCTGCAGCGTGAGCGCGGTGGCGAAGAAGCGATATTCCGGCAGGCCGTTGCGCTCCGCCATGCCGCGCAACGCCTCGTCGAGCGGCAGGCCGATCGCCATCTGGTCGGCGAGACGCGCGAACTCCACGGCGGTGGGCGCCTCGTTCTCGCGCGCCACCGCACGGACCGCCTCGCTGATCGGAATGCCCACGCGCACGGCACGCACGATCATGGCGAGCGCATCCGGAAACTGCTTGAACAGCGTGTCCGCCCGGCGCTGGTGGAAGCGGCCGAACAGCAGGCGGCTGAACATGATGCACAGGAAAGGCAGCGCCGGCAGTGCGATCCAGCCGACGATCATCCTGAGCATCCAGTCGGCGAGGCAGCCGATGATGGAGGCGATGCCGATCAGGATAAGCGGACGCGCCGGGTAGAGGTCGAGCCGTGCCGCGTTGAAGCCGAAGATGCGCGGATAGCGGTCGGCCGCGGTGGCCGCCGGCGCGTCGGTGGAAATGCGCGCGCTGACCGCGGCGCCGGGATCGTCGCGCCGGCGTTTCGCATAGGGGTCGAGCGCTTTCGAGAAGCGCCGCTTCAGCCGGCGCCGACGTTCGCGCTGCTGGTTGAGCAGGAACAGGCAGATGCCCACCACCGAGAGCAGCAGGAACGCCAGCGGCAGCAGGTAGGCGTTCATAGCGCGGCTGATTCGCCCAGGGCTGCGATCCAGGCGCGGTCGAGGCCGAAGTAGGCAAGGCGCTGCTGGCAGTTCGGCCGCGTCAGGCTGGTCTTGTAGCGGCCGATCAGCTTGCCGTTCTGGTCTTCGCCGACCAGTTCGAGCTGGAACACGTCGTTGAGGATGACGACCTCGCCTTCCATGCCGCAGACCTCGGTGACCTGCGTCACCCGGCGGCCGCCGTCGCGCTGGCGCTCGACCTGCACGATGAGGTCGACGGCGGAGGCGATCTGCTGGCGTATGGCGCGTGACGGCAGGCCGGTATTGCCCATCTGCACCATGTTCTCGATACGCGTCAGCGCGTCGCGCGTGGTGTTGGCGTGCACCGTCGACATCGAGCCGTCATGGCCGGTGTTCATCGCCTGCAGCATGTCGAACGCCTCGCCCGAACGCACCTCGCCGATGATCACCCGGTCCGGACGCATGCGCAGCGCGTTGCGAACGAGGTCGCGCTGGGTGATCTCGCCGCGTCCCTCCAGGCTCGCGGGGCGGGTCTCGAGGCGTACCACGTGCGGCTGCTGCAACTGCAGCTCGGCGGCGTCCTCGATGGTCACCACGCGTTCGCCGACATCGATCATGCGCGAGATCGCGTTCATCATCGTGGTCTTGCCGGAGCCGGTGCCGCCGGAGATCACGATGTTGAGCCGCGCCCGACCGGCAATTTCCAGGACCCGCGCGACCGGTGCGGTCAGCGCCCCGTAACCGATCAGCTTGGCGAAATCGATCGGCTTCTTGCTGAACTTACGTATCGAGATGTACGGCCCGTCCAGCGCAAGCGGCTGCAGCACGATATTGACGCGGCTGCCGTCCTTCAGGCGGGCGTCCACCGTCGGGCTGCTCTCGTCGACACGCCTTCCGACGCCTGACGCGATGCGCTGGCAGATGTTGGTGACGTGCGCCGCATCGCGGAACCGCACGTCGCTGAGCACCACCTTGCCGCCGCGTTCCACGAATACTTTTTCGGGGCCGTTCACCATGATGTCGGCGATGGTGTCGTCGGCCAGCAGCGGCTGCAGCGGGCCGAGGCCGAGCATGTCGTCGATCAGCTCCTCGGCGAGCTTGCGCTGCTCGCGGCCGTTGAGCTGCAGCCGGTGCGAGCTTGCGATCTCCGAGACCAGCCGCTCCATCTCGGTGGCGAGGCGGTGCTGCGGGATCTTGGCGACTGCGGCCGGATCGACCCGGCCCAGGCACAGGGTACGCAGCTCGCGCAGCGCCGCGGTGGGCGAGGGGGTGCCGGGCGTGGACGGCAGCGGCTGCGCCTTCAGCGGCGCCTGCGTCAGCACGGTCGGCGCTGGTTCGGGCGGCAGCACCTGCTCGGCCGCCGCCGGGTTGGCCGGGATGGCGGGCGGTGCGGACGGCAGGGCCCCGGAGGGTGCCGGCTCCGGCGTGTCGAGCGGCTCGTCGATCGGCTCCGGCGGCAGCCGCTCCAGCGTGTCGTAATCCTGCTGCTCCGCAGGCGGGGCCGGTGCCGGTCCTTCCAGCAGCGGGCCGGTGCGTCGTCCGAAGGTGCGGGCCGCGAGGCTCATGCTGCCCGCCCGAACAGCCGCAGCTTCGGCAGCATGCCCTGCTTGGTCTCGGTCTGCGTCGATGCGCGGGCCTTGGAACTGTCGAGCAGGCGCTCGAACGCCGCCTGCCGCGCCAGCTCGATGATGCCGGCCCGGAAAGCGCCCTTCATCGCGGAGGCCGGCTCGCCGATGGTGGCGGCGGCGGAGATCTGCTTCGGCAGGTCGTTGATGACCACGTCCGGCGCCATCTTCAGCGCGTCCTCGACCTGGCGCCGGGTCAGGCCCCCATTCTGGCCCAGGCGGTTCAGCACGACGATGGCGCGCCGCGACTGGTTCTGGCTGTTCGGCAGCGACATCAGGCGCAGCGTGTCGCGGATCGAGCTCAGGCTCGGCTCCATCACCAGGATGCGCTGGTGCGCCAGCGCCATCAGGTCGCGATAGAGCGGCGACGGCCGGAACGGCACGTCCGCGACCACGAAGCCGTAGCGCCGCTGCAGCAGCTGCGTGAGGCGGGTCGCGGCGTTCGGCGAGTAGTTCAGGTCATCGGTCATGCGGCAGGCGCCGGCCAGCACATGCAGGCGCTCGGCCTGCGGCGAATTCTCGATCGGCTGCGCGGCGCGCTCGACGAACAGCTCGTCGAGCCGGTCGGGATTTTCCAGCGCGGTGCGCAGGCCGCCGGTCGCCTTGCTGTTCAGCAGCATGGCCATGTTGCCCATGTGCAGGTCGGGATCGAGCAGTGCGGTATGGCGGCGCATGTCGACCGCGAAATGCCAGGCGAGATGCACCGCGATCGTGGTCGCGCCGGTGCCGCCGCGCACGCCGGTCACCGTGACCATGCGGCCGCCCTGGATGATCTCGTGATTGGCGGTCTGGCCGGCCAGCAGCGGCGCGAAATGCCGCGACACCATGTCGCGGCTGAGCGGCTTCGGCAGATATTCGGCGCTGCCCAGCCCGCGGGTGACCTGGCGGTAGAAATCGACGTCGCGCGGGTCGCCGGTGACCAGCACCTGGACCTCGGGCTCGATGATGTCGGCAAGCGACGCCAGCGCAGTCAGCGGGTGCGCTTCACCGGAGACGTCGATGATCAGGGTGCGCGGGGTTGCGATCTTGCGCATCGCGGCCATTGCGCCCTTCACGCCACCGCGCCGGACGTCGAGCGTCATGCCCACCACTTCCGCGAGGCCCTCGCGCAGCGCGTTCTCGGTATCGCCGTCGGTGACGAAGGCGATCATCGCGGCACGGTCGTGCCGGGTTGGTTCGGAGGAGCCGGCGCCGCTCACGATCCGCCTCCGGCAAGGCTGGAGGTCGGGTCGATGGTGAGTTTCCTGGCCTTGTCCTGGTGCAGCCGGTCGACCGCGGCGGCGTCCAGCGTGCCGTCGGAGCCGGCGTCGCCGTGGCCCGCGATGAAGTCGGACTTGTTGGTCGCCTCGACCTTGAGGTTGGCATCGTTCACTCCCTCGGCCTGCCAGGTGCCGGGGCGCTGATACGGGTCGCCGCAGGCGGCCAGCAGCCCCAGGAGTGCCAGGTTGAGCGCGAGCGCAAGCGCATGTCGGGAGGGTCTCATTGCACGACAAATCCTGCATCGCCCGGAACGGTCACATCGGAGCTGCCGCCACGCTGGCGCAGCAGCAGGACGCGCTCGATATCGTTCGGCGGCTTGTAGCGGGCGCCCGGGGTCTGCAACGCATCGGGGTCGTTCACCGAGCCCACGATGTACGGCGTGACGATGATCACCAGCTCGGTCTGGTTGTGCGTGTAGCTGTCGGAGCGGAACAGCGCGCCGAGGACGGGCACGTCGCCGAGGCCGGGCAGCGCGTTGTTGGCCTGGGTGGTATTGTCCTGCAACAGCCCGGCGATGGCGAAGCTCTGGCCCGAGCCGAGCTCGAGCGTGGTCTCGGCGCGCCGCACAGTGAGGGCCGGGATCTGCAGGCTGCCGGAGCCCTGCGAGAGCGTGACGGCGCCGTTTGCCGCGGTTGTGGCGAGGGCGCTGACCTCGGGCCGCACATGCAGGCTGATCCGCCCGGAGCTCAGCACCGTCGGTACGAAGGAGAGCGAGACGCCGTATTGCTGGTAGGTGATGGTTATCGCGTTGCTGGACGAACCGCCCTGCGCCACCGGCACCGGATACTCGCCGCCGACCAGGAAGCTCGCACTCTCGCCGCTGCGCGCGGTGAGGTTCGGCTCCGCCAGCACGCGCACCAGGTTATCCTGCGACAGCGCCTCGAGCACGGTGTCGACGGTGAGGTGCCTGCCGCTGAAAAGTCCCGTGAGGGTCGGGGCGACGCCATTGGAGGTCGCGAAACTGATTGCGTACTTGCCGATCTGGCCCATCGCCTGCCAGTCGATGCCGAGCTCACGTGTGACCTGTCGGTCCATCTCGGTGATGCGAACCTTCAGGCCGACGGTGACGGAACTGGCGACGTTCATCTGGTTGTTGACGGTCTGGCCGGCCGAGACGTAGCTGCGCGCGATATCCAGTGCCTCCTGGGCATCGGCGGAGGTGGCGACGTCGCCGCTGATGGTGACGCCGGTGGGGCTCGGCGTCAGGGTGAGATGGGCATTGGGAAGGGCCCGCGTGATGGCGGCCTGGGCGCTGGCGGCGCCAAAGCTGCCGGGCACGACGGTGATCTCGTACTGGCCGACCGGGTGCCCGGAGGCATCGAGTGCCGCGACGGTCGTGCGGCCCGGGATCAGCCCGAACACGAACAAGGCCGACGCACTCGCGGGGCGTACCTGCAAGATCTTCGGATCGGCTACGAAGACATTCGCGGCAATCCCGGCGATGGCCATGACGCGCCCGGTGCCGGCCTCGATGGAGATGCTGTGCTGTCCCGGCTGGCCGCCCTGGTCGGAAGGCATCGCCATGTTGCCGGATCCGTCGTGACGGGCGGGCGCCAGATCAAGCGGGTCGGCGGCAGCCGGACGCGCCAGCATTCCGGTCGCCACGAGCCCGACGGCGGCGGCAACGCCGCGGCGGATGGTTTCATTGCGAAGGTCCATCAGAACTGGAAATCCTTCTCGCCGCTGGAGTCATACACACGCACCGCGCTTATCGCGCCGTGCAGGTCGGTGGGGGCGTTCAGGCTGTGCATGACATCCCCCGCCCGGACCGGCGGCGGTGGTGCGCGGCCGGGGAGGTCGGCACGCGCCAGGGCGATGCCGCTGCCGGCCGAAGTCTCCGCCGGCCGGAGCGCCAGGGCGATCTTGCCGATCTTGAGCGCCAGCACGAGATGCTCGGCCTCCAGCGGGGTGACTTCCAGCGTCAGCCCCCCGGGACCCACCGGCAGGCCAGGCTGCGAGGCTTTCTTGTCGACGGTCGCGCGCTGCACCAGCTGCTGGTCGACCGACAGGATGCGGACATTCGTCAGCACGGTTTCCGCCAGGATCTTGCGGGCCAGCGCGAGCTTGCTGCCGGATATTTCTTCCTGCACGTCGGTGAGGATGATGTCGACCCGGTCGCCAGGTGACAGCAGCGCGGTATCGCCCGCGATCTGTTCGGAGCCCACCATGATCGCGCGCATGCCGGGAGCGAGGATGGCGGCGACGAAGCCGTGCTCACCGGGGAGGATGACGTCGGCCGAGGTCAGGGTCTGCGCCGCCGTCAGCGAGTGGCGCACCAGGGCGCCGTTCAGCGACGCCCGGTTGGCCTTGGTGTCGAGTTCGACGTTAGCCGGCAGGGTAGCCTTCTCCAGCGTGGCGGTGGTGACGTCGTCCGGGTGGAGGAAGCTGCCGCCTTGCAGGTTGCTTGCCGCGACCAGCACGGAGGCGGTGACCGGCGGCGGTGGCGGCGCGACGCGGGCGGTGGCCATGACCGGCGGCGGTGGTGGCGGCAGGTGGGTGGCCCGCCAGGTGACGGCGCCGAACCCTGCCAGCCCGATCGCCATCAGGGCGAACAGCGCGATACGCAATAGCATGGTTCAGCCCTCCAGCAGGACGAAAGCGGCGCCGGCGGCGATGGCGGACGCGTAGGGCAGCGAGAAACCCCGCGATATGCGGTATTGCTCGATGCGCAGCAGGCGCCCGGGCAGCCGTTGCGGGCGGCGGATGGATGGGGTGCCGACCAGCACCCTCAGGCCGAGGTAGAGCAGGCCCAGAATTCCCCCGGCAAACGCAATGCAGACCACCAACCCGGGCACCATGCGTGGCGGCACCAGCAACGCTGCTGCAGCCAGCAGCTTGACGTCGCCGCCACCCATCAGTCCGGCCCGCCAGCAGCAGGCGGCAACCATGAAGACCACTATCGCCGCGATGAAGGTGGCAACGCCGACGCCGGCCACCGCCTGCAGCAAAAGCCCATCGATCGCCAGCAGGATCGAGAGCCGGTTGGAAACCCGCCGCGTGGCGATGTCGCCAGCCGCTGCGGCCATCAGCAACAAGATCGCGACAGCAATGGCGATATCCGAAATCATCGCATGCATGGCCAGGTAGTCGTAACGATCTTTCTTGGAACCATGCCGATGGAACCTTGCAGCTCCATCGGCGGTCCCGGCTTTCGCTTTTGCGTCAGGCGGAGGCGATGCTGCTGCTCACCTTGGTGAACGTGCCGCTCAGCGTCGAGCCGAGCGTGGTCACCGCACCGATGATGACGACGGCGATGAGGCCGGCGATCAGGGCATATTCGAGAGCGGTGACCGCGCGCTCGTCCTGCTTCAGGCGCAGCCAGGTCTTGGCAAACTGGATCATCTTGATGTCTTCCTTCATGAGGCGGTCCGCCGGAAGCCGGAAACGGAGCGCGCTGAACCGCGGCACAACCTAACTATAAATTCTTCGTTAAGCTCAAGCAAAAAGTATCTCGCAACCGAAACCATCGAGTGTATCGCTGGACCAATTAAAGAGAACGCGGCGAACGTCTATTTTTTTGTTTCCGAATGCGATTTCTGATCCGCTCGATGCGGGGTAAAACTTCCTTGAAATGTTTCGTGGTTGTCTCTAACCCACCACCGTTGATGACGTACGCTCGGCGTGATGGCTACGGGGATCAGACATGAATGCCGCACCGCCGCGCTGGCTCGCTCGCGGCACTCGCACACAAGTCGCGTTGTATTTTGTATTACTTCTATTCTCCGTAATGTCGCCGTTCGTTGCCGTTGAATACATCGTGCTGCAGCATTGGCCGCTCAACGACTACTTCGCGTTCTGGTCGTTCTCGAAGTTCATCCACGCCTACCCGGCATCCTCGATCTACGACAACCCGATGCTCGAGCATCTGCAGAACAGCCTGCACGGCGTGGTATTTCCGTACCTCTATCATCCTGCAATGATGCTGCTGATCTGGCCGCTGGCAACGGTGCCCTATGGTGTCGGCCTCGTTGCATGCCTGTGCCTCGGCCTGCTGGGATACGTCGTCTCCATAGGCCTGGCGGATCGCAACGAGGCGGCGATCGTGGCGGCGCTGGTCGCGCCGTCGACGCTCTGGACCTCGCTGTGCGGGCAGACCGCGCTGTTCGGCGCCGCCCTGCTGTTCGGTGGTTTCCGGCTGCTGCCGCGGCAACCGGTGCTGGCAGGTCTGCTGTTCGGCCTGCTCACCTACAAGCCGCAGCTCGCCTTCCTGGTGCCGATCGCCCTGGTTGCCGGCCGGCAGTGGCGCTGCCTGTTCTCGATGGGCGTGTGCGCCGCCTTGTTCATGCTTGCCAGCGTCGCGGCCTATGGAGTTGCGGTCTGGGGAGCCTGGCTGCATGACCTGCCGGCACTGGCGCGGACCGTCTCGAACAACATGCTGGTGCTGTACCCGCTGATGGTGACGGTCACTTCGAACCTGCTGGCGTTCGGAATGCCGGCGGCCGATGCCGACATGGTCCAGCTGGTCGTCGCGCTGGCGGCATGTGCATCGGTCTGCTGGTGCGCCCGCTCCGGGGCCGGCATGCTCTGCGCGGCGGCGGTGGCGATCGCGACCTTCCTGACGACACCTTATGCATTTGGCTACGATCTGCCGCTGCTGACCGGCGCCGTCATCGTGGTGGCGACCGATCGATACAAGCGGTCGGGCAGCTTTGCCTTCTGGGAAATCATGGTCCTGCTGGCGGGGTTCCTGCTGCCGTTCTGTACCGCGTTCTTCCGCATCAGCAGCGTTCTGGTGATGGCGCTGCTCTGGCTGGTGGTTCGCCAGGTCAGGGCCTGCACCACGAACACGCAGCCCCGACCAGCCATCCCCATCGCCATGGAATTCGCATGACGCCCTTCACACAACCCTGGCAGGCCCGTGGCATCCCGGCCCGGACGCTTTGCAGGCTGCTGCTGATCCTGTTCACCTTCCTGACGCCGGTCACGCTGTATCACATCCTCCCGCAATGCTTCGAGAACGACTACTTCGCGTTCCGGTCGTTCGCGCGCTTCGTGCAGCTGCATCCGCCCGGCATGATCTACGACTATCCCCTGCTGCAGAAATTCCAGGGCACGTCGACGGTGACGTTCCCGTATTTCTATCAGCCGCAGATGCTGCTGCTGGTGTGGCCGCTGGCGCATCTGCCTTATGTGCCGGGCTACGCGTTCTGGATGCTGCCCGGCATGACGATCTGCGCGATCGTGCTCTGGTTCGCCGAGCGCAACGTGCTGGCCGTCATCGCGGTGCTGGTCGGGCCGTCCACCCTGCTGATCTGGATCAACGGCCAGAGCAGCATGGTACAGGCCGGGCTGATGTTCGGCGGCTTCCTCCTGCTGCCACGGCGGCCGGCGCTGGCCGGCGTGCTGTTCGGCCTGATGATCTACAAGCCGCAGCTGGCCGTGCTGGTTCCGGTGGCGTTGCTCGCGTCCCGGCAGTGGCGCACCATCGCGGTGGCGTGCATCACCGCGGCGTTGTTCCTGTCGGCCAGTGCGGCAGCGTTCGGTGTCGGCGTCTGGACGAGCTGGTGGCATCACCTGCCCACGATCGGCACCACCATCGCCTGGAAGACCGTCGAGTTGAGCCGGGTGATGGCGACCATCACCGCCAACCTGCTGATGTTCGGCGCGACGCCCACGCAGGCCCACATCGTGCAGGCGGTCAGCACGCTGACCATGGTGACGCTGGTGTGGCGCTGCTTTCGCGAGCGGGTCTGCATGCTGGGCGCGGCCCTGGTCGGGGCTGGCACCTTCCTCGCGACGCCGTTCGCGTTCGGCTACGATCTCGCCGTCTTCAACCTGGCGGTTATCATAACGGCTAGCGAGCGGTGGCGCCGGGGCGGCAGCTTCAGCTTCCTGGAGATCGTCATCCTGGTGCTGGGTTTCCTGCTGCCGTGGTGCGTCATCTCGCCGGTGATGTTCCGGAACAGCAGCGTGGTGGTGTGCGCGGTGGTGTGCGTCATCCTCCGGCGCATCGATGCGGTGCGGCATCAGGCGCCGGCGCCCGTGCCGGAAGTCGTGGGGTCGCCGGTTACGGCGTGATGATCCTGGGTAGTCCGTGAGACGCCCGCCCGGTCCGGGTCCGGCTGCCGGACTGGGAGCCGGTGGGCGTCCATACCATGATGCCGGAGGCCTGCGCGGAGGCCAGGATGGTGAACGGGTCCGACCAGGCCGGCAGCGGCGAGGCGTCGGCCCCGGTCCCGGTCCAGGAGCGCAGCACCGCCTGCATGTAGGGCGTGCCGCGTAGCGGGTCGGCGGAATGGTACAGCGCCACCGCCTGGTTCCAGTCGCCGGTGCGGGTGTGCAGGTCCTGCAGGATGCGCGAGGCGGCCGCCGCGTTGATCTGCGGGTCGAGCCCGTCCTGCCAGCGCGCGAACGCTTCCGGATGGTAGTAGAGATCGACCTGGAAGCAGCCGACATCGATGATCCGCCGTCCCTGGTCGAGCAGGCCCTGCACGTAGCTGCTCGCCTCGTCGCGGGTGCCGAACCGCACACCCTGCTGGCCGGAATTGACGCTCCAGGGGCGGCCGCCGCTCTCGACATGGCCGATCGCCGAGAGCAGCCCCGACGGCAGGCCGGCGCTGCGCTCGGCGTCCCGCGCCGCGTCCAGGCATGCGGTGTCCGCCAAGGCTTGCGTGACCGGCGCGGCGCTGGAAAGCAGCAGGGTGGCGCAGGCAAGGCTGATCCTCACCAGGGGGGGCAGGCGCATCGGCTTCGATCCAAGGGAACAGGCAGCGTTCGATCCGGTATCGTTTCGACATTAGCACCCCCGGGCCTGGTTTCGATACGAAACCGCAATCTGTCGAGCGGCCCTCCTGAGACCTTGCCTGCAGGCCGCAGTCTATCTCCCTGACCTCGTTCGGCTTCCCGAAAAAGTGCCGCAAGCGAGCTGAAATCATGCTTCCCGTCGGGCACATGTTCTCTATACGTTCTCGTCATCGAGACGAATCAGGCCAGGGCAGACGGGCCGTGTGGACGAGAGGGAGGGCGGCATGCAGAGCGATACGATCATGGCCCTCCGCTCGCGGATCGCGGCCCTCGAGCATGGCGGTGGCCGTGTGTCGGCCCGCGCCGCGCTGCCGTTCGGGCTCGACGCCATCGACCGGCACCTGCCCGGCGGCGGCATGGCCCTCGGCGCGGTGCACGAGGTCGCCGGCGGCGGCCCCGAGGTCGAGCATGGTGGCGCCGCCGCCCTGTTCGTAGCCGGGCTGCTGGCGCGGCATCCGGGGCCGGTGCTGTGGATCCTGGGCCGGCACGACCTGTTCCCCGCGGGCCTGCTGCAGGCAGGTCTCGATCCTGGCCGGCTGGTGCTGGTGCAGGCACGCCGGGACGCGCTGGCGGCGATGGAGGAGGGGCTGCGTCACCCCGATCTTGCCGGCGTGGTCTGCGAAGTCGAGGGCAGGCTGGACCTGGTCGCCTCGCGCCGGCTGCAACTCGCCGCCGAAGCATCCGACGTGCTTGGCATCGTGCTGCGCCGCAGCCGCCGCTTCGACGATCCGGCGCTGGTGGCACCCTCCGGCGCCTGGAGCCGCTGGCGCATCACCGGCCTGCCGTCACCACCGCCGCTCGCCCATGCGCCGGAGGTGGCCGGCGTCGGCCGGCCGGTCTGGCATCTCGAACTGCTCCGCTGCCGTGGTGCGGAATCTGCAACCTGGACCGTGGAGGGCTGCGATGCGCAGGGTCGTCTCGCTCTGGCTCCCGTTCTGGCCGACCGACCGGCTGCGGAAACTGCATGGCGACGCGCCGGCTGATGGCTCGCCGCTGGTCACACGCGGCCATGACGGACGACGCATGGTGATCGCCGCCGCTGACCAGGCTGCGCGTGCTCTCGGCCTGTGCGCCGGCATGCCGCTCGCGCACGCGCAGGCGATGGTGCCGGATCTCGCGGTACTGGATGCGACACCCGCCGAGGATGCAGAGGCGCTGGCGCGGCTTGCTGCCTGGTGCCTGCGGCTGTCGCCGCTGACCGCACCCGACGCGCCGGACGGCGTCTGGATCGACGTCACCGGCTGCGCCCACCTGCATGGCGGCGAGCGCCCGATGCTGACCCTGCTGGCACGTCAGCTGGCGCGGCACCGGCTTGCCGGGCGGATGGCGATCGCCGACACGCCGGGGGCCGCCCATGCGATGGCGCGGTTCGGCAGCAAGCCGATCGCCGTGGTCGAACCCGGCGGGCAGGCGGAGGCGCTGGCGCCATTGCCGGTAGAGGCGCTGCGTCTCGACGCGCAGACGGTGGACGGCCTGCGCCGGCTCGGGCTGGAACGGGTCGGGCAATTGGCCGAGGCCGCGCGCGGACCACTGGCGCGCCGGTTCGGTGACATCCCCCTGACCCGGCTCGACCAGGCGACGGGACGGGCCCGCGAGCCGATCCGGCCGGTGCTGCCGCCGGAGACGATCATGGTGCGCCGGACCTTCGTCGAGCCGATCGCCACCGCGGAGGCCTTCACCGGCGTCATCCTCACCCTGGTCGGCGAGGCCTGCGCGCAGCTCGAGCAGCGTGGCGAGGGCGCGCGCCGGCTCGACCTGGTGTTCGAGCGCGTCGATGCGACGATCCAGGTGGTGCGCATCGGCACCGCGCGGCCTGTGCGCGACGTGCGCCACCTGGCACGGCTGCTGGACGAACGCATCGAGACGGTCGATCCCGGGCTGGGCGTGGAGGCGATGCGCCTGGTGCTGCCTTCGGTCGAACCGCTTGCCTACACGCAGCGATCGGGTGATCTGGCGCCCGATGCGACGCAGGCGGCCGACCTGTCGGAGCTGATCGACCGGCTGGTGAACCGGCTCGGCGCCGACAAGGTCTACCGCCTGCAGCCGGTCGAGAGCGACATCCCGGAGCGCTCGCAGCAGGCGGTGCCGGCCCTGGCTTTGATGGCGAAGGGGGCTCCCGGGCCGCCGGTCTGCGCCTGGCCGAGGCCGGCGCGCCTGCTCGATCCGCCCGAGCCGGTCGATGCGATGGCGATGATGCCCGACCATCCGCCGCGCGCCTTCACCTGGCGCCGGGTGCGTCACCGCATCGCGCGTGCCGACGGCCCCGAGCGCATCCACGGCGAATGGTGGGATCGCCCGGACGAGGTCGCCGCGGTGCGCGACTACTGGATCGTCGAGAACCAGCACGGGCGGCGCTTCTGGCTGTTCCGCCAGGGCGACGGCGTGGATCCCGCCACCGGCGAACTCGCGTGGTTCCTGCATGGATTGTTCTGAACCATGAGCGAAGACGACAAACTCGACCTGCGCCCTGCCAGCAACGAGGAGATCGAGCAGAGCCTGTCGTTCGCGTTGCGCTACGATGGCCGCAAGCGTGTGCGTCATGCCGACGATGCGATGGCGCGCATCACCGCCGAGCGGCTGGTGCAGCATCTGGAACGATCCGGCTACGTGCTGATGAAACGTCCCGATGCCAGCGCGCCCTCCACCACGCGGCACCGGCATCCGCATTCGGACTGACGCGTCATGGCGAGCTATGTCGAACTGCAGGTGACGTCGAACTACTCGTTCCTGCGCGGCGCCAGCCATGTCGAGGAGCTGTTCGTGCAGGCCCGCGATCTCGGCCTGCAGGCGATCGCGATCACCGACCACAACACGCTGGCTGGAATTGCCCGTGCGCATGCCCGCGCCGAGGAGGTCGGCATCCGGCTGATCGTCGGCTGCCGGCTGGATTTGTCCGATGGCCTGCCGGTGCTGGCCTATCCGCTGGATCGCACCGGCTATGGCCGCCTGTGCCGGCTGCTGACCCTGGGCAAGGGTCGCACCGGCAAGGGGGGCTGCGATATCGGCTGGAAGGATCTGGCGGCACATGGCGAGGGGCTGCTGCTGGTGCTGCTGCCGGACGCGCCGGACCAGCGGCTGGCGGACGAGCTGCGCCGGATGCGCCGCGATTTCGACGGGCGCTGCCATCTCTCGCTCGGCCTGCGCCGGCGTCCGGGCGATGCGATGCGGCTGCGGCAGCTTGCCGACCTGGGGCAGGCGGCCGGCGTGCCGACGGTGGTGACCGGGGACGTGCTGCACCACATCCCCGAGCGCCGCATCCTGCAGGACGTGGTGACCTGCATACGCGAGGGCTGCACCATCGATGCGGCCGGGTTCCGGCGCGAGCGGTTCACCGACCGGCATCTGAAGGCGCCGGCCGAGATGGCGCGGCTGTTCGCGGCGTATCCGGAAGCCCTCGATCGCACGCAAGAGATCGCCGAGCGCTGCCGGTTCTCGCTGTCGGAACTGCGCTACCAGTATCCCGACGAGGCCGAGGTGACGGGCGAGACGCCGCAGCAGGCGCTGGAGCGACAGGTCACGGCGAGCCTGCCGTTGCGTTATCCCGACGGACTGCCTGCCGATGTAGAGAAACAGCTGAAGCACGAATTGCGGCTGATCGCGGAACTCGACTACGCGCCGTATTTCCTGACCGTGCACAGCATCGTCCGCTATGCGCGCTCGCAGGACATATTGTGCCAGGGCCGCGGGTCGGCGGCGAACTCGGCGGTCTGCTACGTGCTCGGCATCACATCGATCGATCCGGTGCGTAGCGGCCTGCTGTTCGAGCGCTTCGTCTCGGCCGAGCGCCGCGAGCCACCGGATATAGACGTCGATTTCGAGAGCGAGCGGCGCGAGGAGGTGATCCAGTGGGTGTATGCCCGCTACGGCCGCGGCCGCGCGGCGTTGTGCGCCACCGTCATGCGGTTCCGCGCGCGCGGCGCCATACGCGACGTCGGCAAGGTGATGGGCCTGCCCGAGGATCTGACCGGAGCGCTGGCCGGACAGGTCTCGGCCTGGTCCGGAGATGCGGTTCTCGAGGAGCATGCCGACCAGCTCAACCTCAACCTGTCCGACCGCAGGCTGCAGCTCACCCTGGAGATCGCCCGCACGCTGATCGGGTTTCCGCGCCAGCTCGGCACCCATCCGGGTGGCTTCGTGCTGACCCAGGACTGTCTCTCCGACCTGGTGCCGATCGAGCCTGCCGCGATGACCGACCGGCAGGTGATCGAGTGGGACAAGGACGATATCGACGCGCTGCGCTTCATGAAGGTCGATGTGCTCGGCCTCGGCATGCTCGGCTGCATGCGGCGTTCGTTCGAGCTGATCGAGCAGCATCGCGGCATCAGCCTGGACGTCGCCACCATCCCCGCCGAGGATCCGGCCACCTACGAGATGATCCGGCGCGCGGACACGCTCGGCACCTTCCAGATCGAGAGCCGGGCGCAGATGTCGATGCTGCCGCGGCTGAAGCCCACGACTTTCTACGATCTCGTGGTGCAGGTGGCGATCGTGCGGCCCGGCCCGATCCAGGGCGACATGGTGCATCCGTACCTGCGCCGGCGCGAGAACAAGGAGGCGGTGACCTATCCCAAGGAGGAACTGCGCCGGGTGCTCGGCAAGACGCTCGGCGTGCCGCTGTTCCAGGAGCAGGCGATGCAGGTGGCGATCCACTGCGCCGGCTTCACGCCGGGTGAGGCGGACCAGTTGCGCCGTTCGATGGCGACCTTCAAGTTCACCGGCGGGGTCAGCCATTTCCGCGACAAGCTGATCGGCGGCATGGTGCACAAGGGCTACGAGCGGGAGTTCGCGGAGCGCACCTTCAGCCAGCTCGAGGGGTTCGGCTCGTACGGGTTTCCGGAAAGCCACGCGGCCTCGTTCGCGCTGATCGCGTATGCCTCGTCCTGGATGAAATGCCACCATCCGGATGCGTTCTGCGCGGCGCTGCTGAACAGCCAGCCGATGGGGTTCTATGCCCCGGCGCAGGTGGTGCGCGACGCGCGCGAGCATGGCGTCGAGATACGGCCGGTGTGCGTGAATGCGTCGCGCTGGGATTGCACCCTGGAGCCCACGCGCGGGAAATACATGGCGGTGCGGCTGGGCCTGCGCATGGCCAAGGGGCTGGCCAACCAGCATGGCGCGCAACTGGTGGCGAACCGGGGTGACAGCCCGTACCGCAGCGTCGAGGAGATCTGGCGGCGGGCGGACATTCCGGCGGCCGGTCTCGAGCGGCTCGCCGAGGCGGATGCGTATCAGGCGCTCGGGCTCGACCGGCGGCAGGCGCTCTGGCAGGTCAAGGGGCTGGCCGACAGCGTGCTGCCGCTGTTCGCCGCCGCCGATGCCGGGCGCCGTCCCGAGCCGGAGCTTGTCGAGCCGGTGATGAAGCTGGCGCCGATGACCGACGGGCGCGAGGTGGTGGAGGATTACCGCAGCGTCGGGCTAAGCCTGCGCCGGCATCCGGTCTCGTTCCTGCGCGCCACGCTGCGGAAGGTCGGCATGATCGCGTGCGGCGACCTCGCACATATCCGCGACGGCAGGCGGGTGGTGGTGCCCGGCATCGTGCTGGTGCGGCAGAAGCCCGGCTCGGCCAAGGGCGTGATGTTCATCACTATCGAGGACGAGACCGGCGTCGCCAACCTGATCCTGTGGCCGGACCGCTTCGAGAAGCAGCGTCGCCTGGTGCTGTCGGCCGGCATGATCGCCTGCCACGGCAAGGTGCAGCGCGAGGGCGAGGTGATCCACGTGGTGACCGACCGGCTGGAAGACCTGACCGGCCTGTTGCGTAGCGTCGGGCAGCAGGATGGCAGCTTTCCGATCCAGCACGGCCGCGGCGATGCGGTCACCCATCCCGGCGCGCCGGATGTCCGCGACGACAAGTCGCCGGTAGGGCGCAAGCCGCGCGATATCTACGTGCCGGATCTGCGGCTCGGATCGGGCATCAAGGTGCCGACCCGTGACTTCCGGTAGCGGGCTGCCCGCCACCTCCCTGCCTCGGGAACGCTGAAGCCCCGGTCAGACGTTCTTCACCTCGACAACCAGGTTCAGCAACGACTGCTTGGCGTCACCGAACAGCATCGAGGTCTTCGGGTCGACGAAGAGGTCGTTCTCCACTCCGGAAAATCCGGTGCCGCGTCCCCGCTTCAAAACCACGACGCTCTTGGCGTCGGCGACCTTCAGGATCGGCATGCCGAAGATGGGCGAGTTCGGATTGGTCCTGGCAGCCGGGTTGACGACGTCGTTGGCGCCCACCACCAGGACGATGTCGGTCTCGGCGAAGCGCTCGTTGATGTCCTCCATCTCGACGAGCTTGTCGTACGGCACGCCGGCTTCGGCCAGCAGCACGTTCATGTGCCCGGGCATGCGGCCTGCCACCGGATGGATGGCGAAGCGGACGTCGCCGCCGCGCTTGTCCACCAGGTCCGCCAGTTCCCGGACCTGGTGCTGGGCCTGCGCCACGGCGAGCCCGTATCCCGGCACGATGATCGCCCGGTCGCTGTAGGCGATCCGCAACGCCACGTCCTCGGCGGCGATCGCGGTCATCTCGCCGCCGGCGGCGGCTGCACCCTCCGCCGACGCCACCGGCGAGCCGAAGGCGCCGAACAGGACGTTGGAGAACGAGCGGTTCATGGCCTTGCTCATCGCCACCGACAGGATCAGTCCGGACAGGCCGTCGAGGGCTCCGACGACGATCAGGATGTTGTTGTCGATGGCAAACCCGGTCGCGACCGCCGCCAGGCCCGCGTAGGAGTTGAGCAGGCTCACCACCACCGGCATGTCCGCGCCGCCGATCGGCAGCACGAACAGGACCCCGAGCACCAGGCTGATCGACAGCATGGCGATCGCCACGGCGAGATTGGTGGGGTCGATGATCAGCCAGAGCAGTCCGCAGACCGCGCAGGCCATCAGGGCGAGGTTGAAGCCATGCTGGAACCGGAAGGTCATCGGCCGGCCGGGCAGGATCTCCTGGAGCTTGCCGAACGCCATCAGGCTGCCGGTGACGGTCAGGCCGCCGAACAGCACCTCCAGGCCGAGTGCCACGACGTGGCCGCGGCCGATGTCGCCGACTGCGAAGCCGCGGCTGTATTCGCCGACGCCGACCAGTGTAGCGGCCAGCGCCCCGAAGGCGTGGCTGAGCGCGATGCGTTGCGGCATCGCCGTCATCGGCACCCACATGCCGAGCGGATAGCCCGCGACCGCGCCGACCACGCATCCGACGACGATCCACTCGTAGGAGAGGATGTGGGCGTTGAAGAGCGTTGCGACTATGGCCACCGCCATGCCGATTGCGGCGAGCTGCATGCCCCGCCTCGCGGTGTCGGGCCGGCCCAGCGACCGCAGCGCCACGACGAACAGGAAGGTGGCGACCAGATAAGCGAGCTGGATCGATGTTTCCCTCACGACCGGCCTGCGCCGGCGGCGCCCTCTTCCCCTGCCGCGACACGGGTGCGCTTGAACATCGCCAGCATGCGGTCGGTGATCAGGAAGCCGCCGACCACGTTGGCCATGGCGCTGGCGACGGCGATGGTGCCCAGGACCGTCGCCAGCATGCCGTCATGGGCGCCGGACAGGACCAGCGACCCGACCAGGGAGATGCCGCTGATGGCATTGGTCGCCGCCATCAGCGGGGTGTGCAGCAGAGGCGGGATGCGGCTGATCGTCTGGAAGCCGACGAAACCCGCAAGGAGGAAGACGAACATCTGGATGATGGTTGTGGAGGGCATCTGAAAGTCCCCAGGATCCGTGTGAAGTGCTGCCATGCCGGTACCTAAGCGGGCCTTCGCAAACCTCCCGGGCTTGCGGCCCTGATATCGGGGATGCGGTCGCCACGTCGTTCCGCTTCGCAACCCTTCGCCACGCGTTGCCCGCTGCCGCACTCCCGTCCGGCATCGGGCATGGCCGGCGGATCTCCTACGCCGCCTTGACGATGGGCGGGGCGCCCAGCAGGGCGTCGGTGATGGCGTCGTCGCGGGAGAGCCGAAGGCGGCCATCCTCGTCCAGAAGGTGTTCGAGCAGGGCACGCAGGTTGTTGCTGAACAGGCGGCTGGCGTCCGTCGCCATCAGGCTCGGCAGATGCGTCGAGCCCAGGATCCGGATCCTGCCGACGGTGACGACGCTGTCGGCCCTGGTCCGGGTGGTGTTGCCGCCGGTCTCGGCCGCCAGGTCGACGATCACCGCGCCCGGTGTCATGGCGGCGAGCGTCTCGTCATCGATCAGGATCGGCGCCGGACGGCCCGGGATCTGCGCGCTGGTGACCACGAGCTGCATGTCCGCCAGAGCCGGGGTGAGGGCGCGGCGCAGGACCGCCTGCTGGTCCACGGTCTGGTCGCTTGCATAGCCGCCCGCCGCCTCGGCGACCGTCAGGCCGGAGGGGGGCTGGCCGGAACCTGGAACGCCGGAGCTGGGGCCACTGGTATCGGGAAAGACGAACTTCGCTCCCAGGCTCTCCACCTGCTCGCGCGCGGCGGCGCGCACATCGAAGCCGTGCGCCACCGCGCCCAGCCGGCGCGCGGTCGCGATCGCCTGCAGGCCGGCGACACCGGCGCCGAGCGCGATCATCCTGGCGGGCTTGATGCTGCCTGCCGCCGTGGTCAGCATCGGCATGAGCGTGTCGAGCGCCTGGGCGCCGGCGATGACGGCGGCATATCCGGCGACGGTCGCCTGTGACGACA
This sequence comes from Lichenicoccus roseus, assembly GCF_005844085.1. Lineage (GTDB taxonomy): Bacteria > Pseudomonadota > Alphaproteobacteria > Acetobacterales > Acetobacteraceae > Lichenicoccus > Lichenicoccus roseus. The sequence continues at coordinate 97,032 of NZ_VCDI01000010.1, read as the reverse complement.
GCACGTCCATGCTCTGCGCCCTGGTAATGCGCGGCAGTCGTTCGAGCCCGAGATGGTTGATCTCCTGCGCGAGCAGGATCGCGGCAAGTTCCCTGTCGTGGGCGCCCAGCGATACCAGCGTCGCGCCGGCGCGCAGCCCTGCAAGCTGCTCGGGTGCGCGCACCGCGACGACGATGTCGGCCGCGGCAAGCAGCTGGTCGCGACCCCCGACCATCGCGCCGGCTGCGCGATAGTCATCGTCGGAGAAACCGGCCTCCGCGCCCGCGCCGGTTTCGACCATCACGCGGACCTTGGCAGACAGCCTGGCGATCTCGCGCGGCACCATGGCGACACGGCGCTCGTCCGGCAGTCGCTCTGCGAGCACGACGAGGGTGGCGGCTTCGCGTTCCGGCGGCATGGCGGCTCACCCTCCAAGAACTGCAGCCATCGGCCGCCGGCACCTGACCCGGACAGCAGCGCCGGATCAGCCGGGTGCCGCGATCCTCAGGCCTTCCAGCCTATATATTAGATCGTCGCTGTCGCCAATGCTTCAGGCTTTGTCTGCCGATTCTTCAATAAGGGTGCCGGTGTCAGAGTACTGGCCGGTCCGCCACGCGATGCCTCCGGTGGCACAAGCAACCTGGTGGGTATTTGCGAACAAAACGGGAATCGTGGTCAACTCGGATCATGGTGCCGACCGACTCGCTCGAGACATTGAACCCGGGACAGCGACTGGCGGTCGAGCATGGCCTGTACGGCGGGCATGCGGTCGAGGGCGGATGCGGTCCGCTGCTGATCATCGCCGGCGCCGGTTCGGGCAAGACCAACACGCTGGCGCACCGGGTGGCGCAACTGATCGCGCACGGCGTCGATCCGCGCCGCATCCTGCTGATGACCTTCTCGCGCCGCGCCGCCAGCGAGATGACCCGTCGGGTCGCACGCATCGGTCTGCACAGCTTCGGCGCCGATGCGCTGGCCTGGGCCGGCACCTTCCACGCCATCGGCGCGCGCCTGCTGCGCGACCATGCCGAGCAGATCGGCCTCGCGCCGGACTTCACCATCCACGACAGGGAAGATTCCGCCGACCTGATGAACCTGGTCCGGCACGAGCTGGGCTATTCCAGAACCACGAACCGCTTTCCCACCAAGGGTACCTGCCTCGCCATCTACTCGCGTGCGGTGAATGCGGAAATGCCGCTCGAGGAGGTGCTGCACGCGCACTTCCCCTGGTGCGGCGGCTGGCATGACGAACTGCGGGCGCTGTTCGGTGCCTACGTGCAGGCCAAGCAGGCGCAGGGCGTGCTCGATTACGACGACCTGCTGCTGTACTGGGCGCAGGTCATGGCCGACCCGGTGCTTGCCGCCGACATCGGCAACCGCTTCGATCATGTGCTGGTCGACGAATACCAGGACACCAACCGCCTGCAGGCCAGCATCCTGCTGGCGATGAAGCCGCGCGGCGCCGGCCTGACCGTGGTCGGCGACGACGCGCAGTCGATCTACGCGTTCCGGGCCGCGACCGTGCGCAACATCCTGGATTTCCCGCACCAGTTCAGCCCGCCGGCCGCCATCGTCACGCTCGATCGCAACTACCGCTCGACCCGCCCGATCCTTGCCGCCGCCAACGGCGTGATCGAGCTTGCCAGCGAGCGCTACGCCAAGACGCTGTGGACCGACCGTCCTTCCGCGGAACGTCCCGCCCTGGTCGCTGTGCGCGACGAGGCCGACCAGGCGCGCTACATCGCCACACGCGTGCTGGAACAGCGCGAGGTCGGTATTCCGCTCAGGCAGCAGGCCGTGCTGTTCCGCACCTCGCACCACAGCGGCCCGCTGGAGATCGAGCTGACGCAACGACGCATCCCGTTCGTGAAATTCGGCGGCCTGAAGTTCCTCGACACCGCGCATGTCAAGGACCTGCTGGCGGTGCTGCGCTTCGCCGAGAACCCGCGCGACCGGGTGGCCGGCTTCCGCATCCTGCAATTGCTGCCCGCGGTCGGGCCGGCGGCGGCGCAGCGCGTGCTGGACCAGATGACCGGCGCGCCCGATCCGGTTGCGGCGATGGCGGCCATCGCGCCGCCGCCCCGCTCGGGCGAGGCCTGGCCCGATCTGGTGCAGGCGCTGCAGCTTCTGCGCTGGGGCGCCACCGGGTGGCCGGCCGACTTCGCCTGCGCGCGGCTGTGGTATGCGCCACATCTCGAGCGCATCCACGAGGACGCCGCCCAGCGCCATGCCGACCTGCTGCAGCTGGAGCAGATCGCGTCCGGCTCGGCCTCGCGCCGCCAGTTCCTGACCGACCTCACGCTGGATCCGCCCGACGCCGTCAGCGACGAGGCCGGGGTGCCGTTGCTCGACGACGATTATCTGGTGCTGTCGACGATCCATTCCGCCAAGGGCCAGGAGTGGAACACGGTGTTCGTGCTGAACGTGGTCGATGGCTGCATGCCGTCCGACCTCGGCACCGGCACCACCGCCGATCTCGAGGAGGAGCGCCGGCTGCTCTATGTCGCCATGACGCGGGCACGGCAGAGCCTGCACCTGGTCACGCCGCAGCGCTTCTTCACCCATGGCCAGAACCGGCAAGGCGACCGCCATGTTTACGCCACCCGGACGCGCTTCATTCCGGCCGCCCTGCTGCCGCTGTTCGAGGCGACGACCTGGCCGGACGCCGCGGCCGAACCGGCGGCAGTGGCAGCGCGACAGCATCGGGTCGATGTGGCCGCCGCGATGCGGAGCATGTGGAGCTGATGTGCAACCTCTACGCCGTCACCAAGGGCCAGCAGGCGATCCGCGAGCTGACCCGGGCGATGACCGACAGCACCGGCAACCTGCCGCCGATGCCTGGCATCTTTCCGGACTACCCGGCGCCGGTCGTACGGAACCACGAGGGCGGCCGACAGCTCACCCTGGCGCGCTGGGGCATGCCATCGCCGGCGTTCGCGCTGAAGGGCCGCAACTCCGATCCGGGTGTCACCAATGTGCGCAACGTCGCCTCACCGCACTGGCGGCGCTGGCTCGGCGTCGAGAGCCGTTGCGTGGTGCCGTTCACCAGCTTCTCGGAGAACGAGCAGCTCGCCGACGGCACCCGGCCGCCGATCTGGTTCGCCCTCGACGAGAGCCGTCCGCTGGCCTGCTTCGCCGGCATCTGGACGCGCTGGACCTCGGTCCGCAAGGTGCGTGAGGGCGAGACCACCAACGACCTGTTCGCCTTCCTGACCACCGGGCCGAACGCCCTGGTGGGTGCCTATCACCCGAAGGCGATGCCGGTGATCCTCACCACGGCCGAGGAGATCGAGCTGTGGCTGACCGCGCCGGCCTCCGAGGCGCTCGTCCTGCAGCGGCCGCTCGCCGACGATGCCCTCGTCGTGGTCGCACGCGGCCAGAAGCAGGATGGCCAGGCGACCTGACCCGGTCAGCGCACCGACGAGAAGGCGGTCGGCGCCAGGAACGAATTCGCCACCCGGGCGACGATGACGCCGTTCGCCTCCGTCTCGCCCTTGACCTTGATCCATTCCGGATCGGCCATGAAGGCGGCCCAACGGGTTTCCCGGTCGGCCATGCTGTCCCAGGCGAGCAGGTAGGTGAGCTCGTTGCTGTCGCCGCCGACGAGGGTGGTCCAGAAGCCCGCCTGGCGTATGCCGTGACGCTCCCAGATCCTGATCGTATGGTCGCGGAAGCGGGCGATCACATCCGGCAGGCGGCCGGCGGCGGCCGTGTAGATGCGTAATTCGTGGATCATCGGAATATCCTGCTGGTGGTAACCTGCCTACGCGCCGATCGGCGCCGCGTTCGATAAAGCCTGCTCGGCAACCAGGCTAACGTCCTGTTACGACATGGCCCTGAAGTTCTCTCGGGGCTGGCGCGCAACATTTGCTAGACGGCGTCCGCCGAATTTGGCAACAAGCGCAGAATGTTAGGGCGATGGCAGTCCGGGATCGCCCGGACGTGCGAGCCAGGCGGGAACGGATCCATATGCAGGCCACCGACACTGACCTCGACGGGCTCCTCGAGCGCTCTCCGGCGCCGGTCCCGGCGCGGACGCTGATCACCGATCCGGATGGCCTGTTCCCCCGCCACTACAACCGCAACAGCTTCATGTTCCCGCACTCGATCGGGGCGGCGGACGGCTTCACCGTCGAGGGAGTGGCGGCGCTGGCGTCCCGCCTGCCGCAGACGGATGAATATGTCTATTGGTCGAACGGCCCGATCGACGTGACGGCGCGCTGGGAGGACGGGCGGGCGGAGAAGCATTCGCTACAGGACACCATCCGTAATATCGCCAGCAACAACTCGATCGTGATCCTGAAGCACACCGAGCAGGATCCGGTGCTCGGTCCGATCCTGCGCCAGTTCCTGGCCGAGGTGGTCGAGCGCTCCGGCCAGCAGATGCGCGACGATGTCGTGGTCGGCGAGGCGCTGGTGCTGATCGCGTCGCCCAACCGCATCACCTCCTACCATATCGATGCCGAAGCAAACTATCTGGTGCAGCTGGTCGGCGACAAGACGCTGAACGTGTTCGACCCGTCCGATCGCAGCCTGGTCACGCACGAGGAGCTCGAGCGCTTCCACGACGGCGACTACAATGGTGCCGTCTACAAGCCCGAGCGGCAGTCGGATGCGCAGACCTACGACCTGCGTGCGGGCCACGGCGTGCATATCCCGACCGGCGCACCGCACTGGGTGCAGAACGGCAACAACGTGTCGATCGCGCTCAGCATCAACTACGAACTGAACTCGATCGACCGGGTGTCTCGCATCTACCGGTTCAACAACCGCATCCGTCGCTACGGCGCGGCGCCGACAGCGCCGGGCGTGTCGGCCTGGCGCGACAAGCTCAAGCTCGCAGCCGCTTCACGGCTGCTGCGCGTGCCGAACGAGACGGGCACGGCCGCGACCTGGACCCCGTAACGCGCTCAGGCGGTTTGGACCGGCGCGGCGCGTGCGTCGCAGGCCGTGCCGGGCCCTGAGCCATGGCAGCATCCGGCGAGATCCTGAGGCTCTGCCATTGGGATCTCGACATGCCAGAGGACCGGCTGGAGTTCCTGCACGAGACCCTGAGTGCCGATGAGCGGGCGCGCATCGAGCGGCTGGCAACCCCGCGGTTGCAGGCGCGCGCCATTGCTGCACGAGGCGGCATGCGCCAGGCCCTCGGGCGCCATCTCGGCGCGGCACCTGCGAGCCTGCGTTTCGTAACCACCTCGTTCGGCAAACCTTTGCTCGCAGGAGGCGGGATACAGTTCAACCTGAGCCACTCCGGCGGTCTCGCCCTGCTCGGCATCAGTGAACATGGGCGCATCGGTGTCGATGTCGAGCAGGCCGCTCAGGTGCCGCTCGAACTGCTGGCGATGCTGGCCCCGGCCGAGGCCGCGGCGATCGCCTTGCTGGACGGCTTGGATCAAGCGGCCGCCTTCTTCGACTGCTGGACCCGGAAAGAGGCTTTCGCCAAGGCCACCGGCCTCGGCATGTCGCTGCCGTTCGACAGCTTCGACGTGGTGAGCCGATCGGGTCACGTGACGCTGCTGGGGCCCGTCGCGGCGGCCGTCGCGGCAGCGCCCCGGGTCTGGCGAACTGCCAGTCTCGGCCGCATCGCGAGGTGTTATGGCGCTGTATCCGTGGAGACCACGCTGGACTGCGTGCCGTTCGCCCTAGAACCACTGCATTAACGTCATTTTTATCATCTTTAAGTAAATGGAATGACGATCAATTAACAGTTCGCGGTTACGTATGTATTTGCGCAGGGCCGAACAATGGCCTTAACTAATCGTTGCGAACTCCGTTCTTATCAGCAGTTTTGCTAACACTTCGCCAAGGCGATCCATCATGAGCGATCTCGACGTTCTCGACCGAGTGACTGCTCTTTCCACCGCGCGGCCCCCGCGCCCGCGCCTGACGCCGGACCCGCTCAGGTTCAAGGCCGACTTCGATGTCCGGCCGGTCGGGATGCGGCACAATCTGCACGAGATCGACCTGTTCACGACCGAGAGCCTCCGCTCCTTGTCGACCCGCTACGAGGGTCATCCTGGTGACTACTTCGTCGCCGCCAGCGCGCCGGCGCCGGGCTCCGAGTTCTACTCCGTGGCCCACAGCATGAGCGGGCCTGTCGAGACCCTGGACTACCTCGACCGCCGGCCGGCGCGCTTGCTGTTCAAGCGGCCGGAAAATCACGATCAGCGTTTCCGCTCGCTGCTCGATACGCTGTTCGGCCAGATTGTCTCCATGCAACCGCATCTTGCCGGCGAGCGCATCGTACGTCTGGAGTCCGCGATATTCATCACCTCGGCCGCTACAACAACGCCGTTCCATTTCGATCCGGAAATCAACTTCTTCGCACAGATCGAGGGTGAAAAAACCTACCACGTCTACGATCCTCAGGTCCTGACCGAGCGCGAACTCGAGAATTTCTATCGGCGCAACATGGTCAATATCGGCCAGGTCGACCTCGCCGGCCGCGACCCGGCGGCTGAGACCGTGTTCGAGCTGCGTCCCGGTCTCGGACTGCATCAGCCGCAGAATGCGCCACACTGGGTGCAGACCGGCGTCGGCCGCTCGGTCTCCTACGCGTTCGTCTTCGAGACGGAGAGCAGCAGGGCGATCGGTCGCGCGCGCTCCTTCAACCACATGCTGCGCCATCTCGGCCTGGACCCGTCCCTGCCGGGCGCAGCGCCGGCACGAGACGTTCTGAAGTCGACCGCCGTGAAGTTTGTCCGGCCCTTGCGGAGCGTCATCAAGAGCGCCAGGCACCGGGTCAGTCACTAGCCCGGTCCAGGTCGTCCCGAACCTCCCTCCGGCGTCCCCGATCCGAGCGCAAGCAGGCCACGGATCGGCCATGGTCGTCAGCGCGACATCGATCGCGACGCACGATGCTTGCCCTTCAGCTCGCGTAAAGGTTGTAGAGCCGGAGCAAGGTGAGGTAATGGCACCCTCCGGCTGACGAGCCTGATGTTGACGCTCCAGGCGCGCCGGCTACGGGGGATCTGGACGATGAGTATCGAGCGTCGCGCCGCCGCGGGCGCCTTCTGGTCGTTCGGTGCTACCAGCGCCGAACGTGCGGTGGGTTTCGTCATCTTCGCGGTCATCCTGCATTTCGTACCGGTCGGGGACGTTGGGCTGGTGGCGCTCGGCTCCATGCTTGTCGAACTCGCCAACACGGTTGCCATCGGCGGTGCCGCCGAGCGGGTGATCGCCGCCGACCGCGGCGATACACGCAGCGAGGCCGGTTCTTTCTGGGCGCAGCTGCTGATCGCCTTGATGCTGGCCACGCTGCTCTGGCTCGGCGCCCCGTTTGCCGCGGGACTGTATGGCGAGCCGCGGCTGGTGTGGGTCGTCCGATCGCTCTCTGCAATGATCTTGCTGAACGTGCTGGTGGTGGTGCCGCTTGCGACCCTGACCCGCGACTTCCGCTTCCGCGCCGTCGGATTGATGTCGCTTGGCGCTACGCTGACCGGCGCGATCAGTGCGTTGCCGCTTGCGATACACGGCCACGGCGCGCTGGCGCTGGTGGTGCAGCGTCTGGCGGGCGTGCTGTTCTTCGTCGTCGCGGTCACCGCGGTGGCGCGCTGGCGTCCGCGTGCCCGCATCGATCTTGCCGAACTGCGCTCGGCGTTACGCTTCAGTCTGCCGCTGATCGGCACCAACCTGGTCGAATACCTTGCCAGGACCGGCTTTGCGCTCATCGCCGGTCTCAGGCTCGATGTCGTCTCGATCGGCTACCTGCGGGTGGCGCAGCGACTGCTTGAGGTGCTGCAGGAAGTGGTCGTGACATCGATCAGCCGTATCTTCCTGCCCCTCTTCGTCTCCATCCGGTCCGATCCAGCGCGCCGCTACGAGGTCGCGAAGCGGATCATGGGCATGATGGCGCTCACGGTGATCGGCTGTTTTGCAGTCGCCGGCGCTGCGGCGACACCCCTGATCGACACCATGTTCGGCCTGCGCCTGCAGCCGGCGGCGCCGGTCTTCACGGTCCTGTCGGCACTCGGCCCCTACATCGTCGTCAACGCCTTCCTGCGGCCCCTGCTGGTCTCGGCCGGACGGCGAGGACAGATGCTGTGGGTTTCGGCGCTCAATGCCCTGACCACCGGAGTGGTCGCCTATCTCGCCGTCCCATACGGGCTGACCGCCCTCGCCGCCGCCCTGGTGGTGCGCGGCTTCCTGGCCATCCTGCTGATGGCGCCGCTGATCCGATCCGTCCTGGGACATTCCGTGGCGCCGTTGTTGAGCAGCCTCATCGTCCCGATCGCAGGAGGTGTCGCGGCAAGGTTGGCCGTCCTGGCTGTCGAGCAGATCATTCCAGCCGACTGGCCGGGACTGCTCATGCTGTTGGCGGAAGGCAGCGTTGCGGCAGCCATCTACGCTGGTGTGCTGCTGCTATGCGCCCGTTCCCGCTCTGCAGAGGTTATAAGGCTGTTGCAACGATTAATATCTCGCGCCGTTCCCGGTTAGTCGCATGAGCAACTCGTTCATCGTCCAGAAAGCATTATGCGCCACAGTGCCGCTGCAATCATGGTGCAAGACGCTTCCGGATTTGTCCGCAACTGCGACTGGCGTGCTGCACCAAGCCGACAAAAGGCTGGCGGCTGAAGATTTTTGTTAGCGGATCTACGCAAAATTCACCACAATGCCTTGCTGACAGGATGGTGGGCAGCAGCCTGCGCGGGCTGTGCGGGAAGCGATGCGGGCGGGCCAGGCGGGGGCTGTTCGGTCAACGGGTGACGACATCCGCATGGCACCGACTCCAGCGGGTGCTGCGGGCGGAGATATTCTCGAAGGCGGGATAGCGACAATGGCCCGCCCGGTTTGGCGTGCTGAACATAATCGGAGCGGACCATTTCTACGATCACCAAGATCTTCCAGCGTCAGGCTGATCTTTGTCCCGGGGCCGTCGCCGTTCAGCGTGGCGGGGACCGCCTCACGTATCGCGAGCTCGACCGGCGCTCCGCGGAGCTGGCCGGCGTGTTGCGTCGTCAGGGCATCGGCGCCGGGTCGCATGTGGGCTTCGTGCTCGCCGACCGGATCGCCCAGATCGTCGCCATGCTCGGCATCCTGCGGGCGGGCGCCGCCTACGTGCCCTTCGATCTTGGCAATCCGCGGCCGACCCTGTCGGGCATGGCCGCTGACAGCGAGATCGCCGCCATGCTGGTTGATGCGGACGGCGGGGTCGGTAGTGATCGCTTCTGGGAGGCCGCAACCATTACGCTTCCCCCTGGCGGTAACCCGTCAGCGACCGGCGTCGGCCCCTTCCTGGTTGAACCCGTCTTGGTTGACCCGGCAACCGTCGGCCCGGACAGCCCCGCTTATGTCATGTTCACCTCCGGCTCCACCGGCCGTCCCAAGCCGGTGGTGGTGCCACATCGTGGCGTCGTACGCCTGGTCGTGGGCGCGGACTACGCGTCCTTCGGACCTGACGAGGTGTTCCTGCAACTGGCGCCGCTCGCCTTCGACGCATCGACCTTCGAGATCTGGGGCGCCCTGCTGAATGGCGGCCGGCTGGTCCTGCCGACCATGGCGCAGCCATCGCTGGACGATATCGCCGGGCTCATCCAGGGCGCCGGCGTGACAACGCTCTGGCTCACCGCCGGCCTCTTCCACCTCATGATCGACACACGGCTGGAGGCGCTGCGTCCGCTTCGCCAACTGCTGGCGGGCGGCGACGTGCTGTCGCCGGCGCATGTCGGAAGGGCAATGCGGGCGTTGCCCGGCTGCCGGCTCATCAACGGCTACGGCCCAACCGAGAACACCACCTTCACCTGCTGCCACACGATCCGGCCCGGTGACGAAGCCGGCCCGATCCCGATCGGGACGCCGATCGCAGGGACCGAGATACGCCTCCTCGATCCCGAGCTGATGGCGGTGCCGCCGGGCACGGTTGGCGAGCTGTATGCAGGCGGCCAAGGCGTCGCCCTGGGCTATCTCGGCCTGCCCGAGCTAACCGCGACCCGCTTTGTCGCCGACCCGATGAACCCGGGCGCCCGGCTGTACCGGACCGGGGACATGGTCAGGCAGCGGCCGGACGGTGCCCTCGAATTCCACGGACGGCAGGACGGACAGGTCAAGCTCGACGGCAAGCGGGTAGAGCTGTCGGCAATCGAGGCGGCGCTTCGGGAGGTTGCCGCGGCGCGCGACGTGGTGGTCACCGTGGCTGGCGAGCCGGCCGGCAGGCGCATCGTGGCGCATCTGCTGCAGCCGGAGGAGAGCACCGAAGCGTCTGGTCGGGAACGGGACGACGCCCTCCGATCGGCGCTGCGCGGCCTGCTGCCGGCCTATATGGTTCCATCCGCCTTCCTCTCGCATGCAAGCTTCCCGCTGACCGTGAACGGCAAGATCGACCGGGTTGCGCTCAACGCCGCCTTCGCCTCCCGTAACGGCCAGGGGACGGCCGGTCCAGCACCGGCAACCACCACCGGCAGCCTGGAGACGGTCGTCGCCGAGGTCTGGGGGCGCGCGCTCGGCATCTCCGATCCGCCGCGCGACCGGAACTTCTTCGACCTGGGCGGCACCTCGCTGCAGCTCATGGCGATCCACGCCGAACTCAGGATCCGCCTGCGGAGCGATCTCGACATGACCGACCTGTTCGCCCGTCCGACCATTGCCGCCCTGGCGGCTCATCTGTCGAAGAAGGCCGGTCCGTCGCAGGACCAGTCCGCTCCGGTCGAGGTGCTGGCCGCACGCGATCGCGGCGCACGGCAACGCGACGCCTTCGCCCGCCTCCGACGCACGCGCGCCTGAAAGCCAGAAGATGCGTGACGACAACAGCGACCGTCCCGACGAGGATGCAGACGCCATCGCAATCGTCGGCATGGCGGGGCGTTTCCCGGGTGCGCCGTCGGTGCGGCAGTTCTGGAGCAATCTCTGCGAGGGCGTCGATGCCATCACGCACTTTGCGGAGCATGAACTCGAGGACACCTTTACTGCGGAGGAGCGTGCCGCGCCGAACTTCGTGCGCGCCCGTGCCGTCATCGACGATGTCGACCAATTCGACGCGTCGTTCTTCGGCATGCATGCCGGCGAGGCGAGGCTGGTTGATCCGCAGCAGCGGGTCCTGCTCGAATGCGCCTGGGAGGCGATCGAGGATGCCGGCTACGACACAGCCCGTTACGATGGAACCATTGGCGTGTTCGCCGGCAGCTCACCGAACAGCTATTTCCTCAACAACGTTGCCGGTAATCGGGACGGATTGCGCCGCTTCACCAGTACCTACCAGGTCAGCGACTATCCGGTCCTGCTAGGCGCAGGACTGGATTTCGTTGCAACACGGATCGCGTACAAGCTCGACGTCCGTGGCCCTTGCCTGAGCCTGCAGACCGCCTGCTCGACCTCGCTGGTGGCCATCGTCCAGGCCTGCCAGAGTCTGCTCTGCTACGCCTGCGACATGGCGCTTGCCGGCGGCGTCTCGATCACGCTGCCGCAGAAGCGTGGCTACCACTACCAGGAAGGTGGAATGGTCTCGCCGGACGGGACCTGCCGCACCTTCGATGCCGAGGCGAACGGAACGGTGTTCGGCAGCGGCGCCGGCATCGTGCTGCTCAAGCGCCTGTCGGATGCGCTGGCCGACGGCGACCACATCTATGCGTTGATCAAGGGGTCCGCCGTCAACAACGACGGCGCCTCGAAGGTCGGCTTCACCGCGCCGAGCGTAGACGGTCAGGCGGCGGTGATCGTCGCCGCCCAGCAGGCAGCCGGGGTCGACGCGCGGTCGATCTCATACATCGAATGCCATGGCACCGCGACCCCGCTCGGCGACCCGATCGAGATCGCCGCGCTGACCAAGGCCTTCCGCCAGCAGACGGCGGACCGCCAGTTCTGCGCCGTCGGTTCGGCCAAGCCGAACGTCGGCCACCTGGACGCGGCCGCCGGTGTGACCGGCCTGATCAAGGCGACGCTGTCGCTGCATCATCGTATCCTGCCCGGCACTTTGCATTATCGGGCGCCAAACCCTTCAATCGACTTCGCCAGCAGCCCGTTCTTCGTCCAGGCGGCGACGCAGCCCTGGCGGCAGGAAGCCGGCCCGCGTCGGGCTGCCGTCAGTGCATTCGGTGTCGGCGGCACCAACGCCCATGTCGTGCTGCAGGAAGCCCCCCTGGTCACGGCGATCCCGGGCGAGCGGTCGCAATCCCTGCTGGTGCTGTCCGCCCGCGGCGAGGTTGCGCTGAAGCAGGCGTGCGGCCGCCTGGCGGACGATCTGCAGACGCATCCTGCTCGTCCGCTCGGGGCGGTCGCCCATACGCTCCAGCTCGGCCGCAGGCCGTTCGAGCACCGCGCCGCGCTGGTCTGTGGCGCGACCGATGACGCGGTGGCCCGGCTGCGCGCCATGACCGCGACGGGTACGGCGGTGGGCACGCTCGCGGCCGCATCGCCTCCACCGGTCGCCTTCATGTTTCCCGGGCAGGGCGCCCAGTATCCGCTGATGGGGCTGGACCTCTACCGGGAGCAGCCCGAGTTCCACCGCCACATCGACCGGTGCGCCGAGATCCTGCGATCCGGTTTCGGCATCGACCTGATCGCGCTGCTCTATCCGTCGCAGCGCGACGCCGACAGCGACCGCCGGCTGATGGAAACGACTTCGGCGCAGCCGGCAATCTTCGCCGTGCAGTACGCGCTGGCCCAGCTCTGGATGCATTGGGGCATCGTGCCCGCCATGATGATCGGTCACAGCGTCGGCGAACTGGTCGCCGCCTGCCTCGCGGGCGTGTTCGGTCTCGAGGAAGCGCTCGGTCTGGTCGCCGAGCGTGGCCGGCTGATGCAGGCGCTGCCCGGTGGCGCGATGCTGGCGGTGCGGCTGCCCGAGGCGGATCTGCTGCCGCTGCTGGACGCCGGGCTGGATATTGCCGCGGTGAACGGTCCGCGTCTCTGCGTGGTGTCGGGACCCTACGCGGCGGTTGCCGCCCTCGAGGTGACGCTGCAGCAGCGTGGCGATGGCTGCCGTCGCCTGCACACGTCGCACGCCTTCCACTCCGCGATGGTAGATCCGGTGGTGGCGCCGCTTGCGGAGCGCGTGGCGGGTCTAGCGCTTGCCGCGCCCGCCATACCGTACGTGTCCTGCGTCAGCGGGACCTGGATTACCGATACCGAGGCGCGGTCGGCCGATTACTGGGCACGGCATTGCCGCGAGCCGGTGCGGTTCGCCGAGGCGCTGGCGACCTTGATGGCGGGTGCTGCATCCGCCGACGGGCGCGATCAGCCGATCCTGATCGAGGTCGGACCGGGCAACACGTTGCAGACGCTGGCGCTGCAGGGCGCCGCGAAAGGCCGCCGCGACCGGGTGCTGGCATCGCTGCCGGACCAGGCCCGCGAGACGCCGGATCTGGCCTGCATGCTGGCCTCGCTGGGCAGCCTATGGACCGCCGGTTGCAGCCCCGACTGGGCTGCCCTGCAGGACGATGTACCGGCCGGTCGCGTGTCCCTGCCGACCTATCCCTTCCAGCGTAGCCGCTACTGGATCGACGAGCCGGCGTCCGCGCCTGCGGTCACGTCGGCTGCTGTCGTGCCTCCTTCCTTGCCTCGTATGCCCGAGATCGAAATGCAGCACATCGTCCCGACATCAGCGCTCGCGTCTCCAGATCAGGTGCCGCCCGGCTCCGGGACTGCCGTCGACGGCGCGCACCACCTGGCCGGGGTCGTTGCTGCCGTCACCGCGATCATCGAGGACCTGTCGGGTGAGGGGATCGCACCCGAGGAAGCCGGCAAGACGTTCCTGGAGCTTGGCTTCGACTCGCTGTTCCTGAGCCAGGTGACGCAGCGGCTGGAGAACCGTTTCGGACTCAAGATAAAGTTCCGGCAGCTGCTCGGCGATCTTGCAACGATCCCGGCGCTGTCGCACTTCATCGCGGGTCAGGTTGCGCCCGAGCCGGTGGCGGCGGCACCAGCTGCGCTGCTGGTCCAGGCCCCGGCCGCGAATGATGCGCAGGCCCGCGTCCACGCCCCGATCGCCGTCACCGTGCCGGCGCAAGCGTATGATACTATTCCGCCGGTCCCGGCGCCCGGTGCTGGCCTGGAAGCGATCCTGCGCGACCAGCTCGCGGCAATGTCGCAGCTGATGGGGCGTCAGCTCGATCTGCTTCGAGGACAGGCGCTTCCGGCTGCTTCCGCTCCCCCTCCGGCTCCAACTCCGGTCGCAGCAACGCCGATGCCGCAGCCCGGGCCGACTGTGGCGGACAAGCCGGCTGCAGCCGCCGATGCCGCGGCAACCGCCCGGTTCGAGAATTTCGGGCCGGCGCGGACGATTTCGGGAACCCATCTCGACGCCACCCAGCAGCAGTACATCGCGTCGCTCACCGAGCGCTATGTGCGCCGGACGCGCGGCTCGAAGGAATACACCGCGGCGCATCGCGCAACGCTCGCCGATCCGCGCGTGGCAGCCGGGTTCCGCGATATCTGGAAGGAGATGGTCTACCCGATCGTCAGCGACCGCGCGAAGGGCTCGCGCATCTGGGACGTCGATGGCAACGAGTATATCGATCTCGTCAACGGCTTCGGCCAGACCGCCTTCGGCCATAGTCCCGACTTCGTGGTCGAGGCGGTCAGCAGGCAGCTGGAGGCGGGTTTCGCGATCGGGCCGCAGGCCGACCTCGCCGGCAAGGTCGCAGAGCTGTTCTGCGAACTCACCGGCAACGAGCGCGCGACGTTCTGCAACACCGGCTCGGAGGCGGTGATGGCGGCGATGCGCATCGCCCGCACCGTCACCGGGCGCAGCCGTGTCGTGATGTTCGCGGGCTCCTATCACGGCCAATTCGACGAAGTGCTCATCAAGGGCGGCCGCTCGAAGACGACGCCGATCGCAACGCCGGTCGCAGCAGGTATCCCCAGCGGCTCCGTCGGCAACATGGTAGTCCTCGACTATGCATCCCCGGAATCGCTGCAGTGGATACGGGACAATGCGAGCGAGCTTGCGGCCGTCATCGTCGAGCCGGTGCAGAGCCGTCATCCGGCGCTGCGTCCGGTCGAGTTCCTGCGCGCGCTGCGCGAGATCACCGCAGCCTCCGGCACCTGCTTCGTGTTCGACGAGGTGGTGACAGGCTTCCGGGTGCATCCCGGCGGCATGCAGGCGGTGTTCGGCATCCGTGCCGATCTTGCAACGTACGGCAAGGTTGTCGGCGGCGGACTACCGATCGGCGTGCTGGCCGGCAAGGCGGCGTTCATGGACGCGCTCGATGGTGGCGACTGGCAGTATGGCGACGACAGCGTGCCCGAAGTCGCGGTGACCTTCTTCGCCGGTACCTTCGTCAGGCATCCGCTGGTGCTCGCCTCTGCGCAGGCGGTGCTGCAGCACATCAAGCAGGCCGGCCCCGGGATGCAGCAGGGGCTGGAGCAGCGCACCCGGCGCATGATCGACGACATCAACGGCTTCCTGCAGCAGCGCGGTCTGGCGACGCGCCTCGAGACGTTCGCGAGCTGGTTCTATTTCAGTTTCGCCGCCGAAAGCGGACTTGCCAGCCTGCTCTATTACGACCTGCGCGACGCCGGCATCCACATCCAGGAAGGTTTCCCGTGCTTCCTGACCACGGCGCATACCGACGCCGACCTGTCGCGCATTGCCGAAGCCCTCAAGGGCGCCGTGCTGCGGGCGCAGCAGGCCGGCATCCTGCCGTCCCCGGAGCCCGGCGCGGGCAAGCCGGTGCATCGCCCGGCCGACCGCGACGAGCGTCCCGCCACCGCCTTCCAGGTGCCGCTGACCGAGCCGCAGACCGAGATCTGGCTGTCGGCGCAGATGGGCGACGAGGCGTCCTGCGCCTTCAACGAATCTGTCAGCCTGACCCTGGACGGCGAACTCGACGTCGCGGCGCTGGAAGGTGCGCTGGCCGATGTCGTCGACCGGCACGATGCCTTGCGGGCGCATTTCGACAATGCCGGCTCCAGCCTTTGGATCGAGCCCGCCTTGCCGATCAGGCTGGCTTTGGCCGACGGGACGCTTGGCGATCTGATCGGCCGCGACGCCCGGCTTCCGTTCGACCTGGTCCGCGGCCCCTTGCTGCGGGCGACCCTGCTCCGGCAGGCGCCGACGCGCTCGGTGCTGGTATTGACGGCGCATCACATCGTCAGTGACGGCTGGTCGATCAACGTGATCGTGGGCGAAATGGCGGAGTGCTACGCGGCCCGGCGCGAGGGGCGCCCTCATGGCCTGCCGGCGCCGTTTCCGTTCAGCCGTTATGCAGGCGACCAGTCGATACGACCGGCGGCCGCCGTCGCAGAGACGGACGCCTTCTGGGACAGGAGCTTCGCCACACCCGTACAGCCACTTGAGTTGCCGTCGGACCGTCCACGCCCGGCGATCAAGAGCTTCCGCGGCGCCACCGAGCGTCGCCGGATCGGTCCCGACCTGTATCGCGCCGCCAAGCGTCTTGGCGCCGAGCATGGCTGCACGCTGTTCGTGACCCTGCTGGCAACCTTCCAGGCCCTCGTTGGCCGTCTGGCGGACACCGACGAGGTCGTGGTCGGCGTGCCAACCGCCGGCCAGTCGGCGCTTGAAGACGAGATCCTGGTCGGGCACTGCGTCAACTTCCTGCCCCTGCGCGGAAGCTGGACCGACGGCACCACCGTCGCCGAGCATCTGGCGGCGACCCGGCGAGTGGTGCTGGATGCGTACGACCACCAGGACACTACGCTTGGCCGCATTGTCCGCCGCCTTGCGCTGCCGCGCGACCCGAACCGGCTGCCGCTGGCCGAGGTGCAGTTCAATCTGGAACGGCTCGGCGACGGGCTGCACTTCTCCGGCCTCGACGTGGCGGTCGAGGCGAATGCCAAGCAGTTCGTGAATTTCGACCTGTTCTGCAACATCGTGGAGTCCGTCGGCGGCCTGGCGATCGAGTGCGATTACAACAGCGACCTGTTCGACGGCGCCACCGTGGCCCGCTGGCTTGGCCTGTTCGAGACCCTGCTCGAGCAGATGACCGTCCGTGCGGCCCAGCCGCTGTGCACGGTGCCGATGCTGCCCGAGGCGGAGCGGCGCCAGACCCTGCTGGCGCTGAACGAGACCGCACGGGACTATCCGCGCGAGCAGGGGGTACACACCCTGTTCGGCATGCAGGCCGCGCGAACGCCCGAGGCCATCGCCGCGAGCTTCGGCGATCGTACCATCACCTACGGCGCCCTCGACCGCCGCGCCAACCAGCTCGCGCATTATCTGCGCCGGCATATCGGACAGGACAGCGCGCGCGTCGTCATCATGCTCGACCGCTCGATCGACATGCTGGTCGGGCTGCTCGCGGTGCTGAAGGCCGGCTACACCTATGTCCCGGTTGATCCGCGCCATCCGCGCGCGCGGCTGCAGCATATCCTGCGTGACAGCGAGGCGGCGGGGCTGCTGGTCTCCGGGCCGTTCGCGGTCGATGGCCAGCACACCTTCGACCTGGTCTGCAACCCGGCCATCGACGAGGCGGCGATCTCGCGGGAGCCAGAAGCCCTGCCGGACGACCGCTTCGATGCCGGCCGTCTTGCCTACATCGCCTATACCTCCGGCTCGACAGGGCTTCCGAAGGGCGTCCGCGTTACCCACCGTTCGGTCGTCAACCTGCTGACCGCGATGGCAAGGCGGCCCGGTCTCACGTCGCGCGACGTGGTGCCGGCAATCACCACCGTATCGTTCGACATCGCGGTGCTGGAGTTGTTCCTCCCGCTCTGCGTCGGCGCCCGCACTGTGATCGTCGAGACCGCGGAGGCGATGGACGGCCATGCCCTGCTGGCGCGCATGCGGCGCTGTGGCGCGACCCTCGTGCAGGCGACGCCGACCACCTGGCGGATGCTGCTGGAGTCCGGCTTCAAGCCATCGCCTGGCCTACGCATGCTCGCCGGCGGCGAGCCGCTGCCGCGCCTGCTGGCCGATCAGCTGCTGACCGGCGGTGGCGAGCTTTGGAACATGTATGGTCCGACCGAGACCACGATCTGGTCGGCAGCCCATCCGGTCGTCACCGGAACCGGTGTGATCACGATCGGCGGTCCGATCGACAATACCAGTTTCTTCATCGTGGACCGTCACGGCCAGCCGGCGCCGATCGGCGTGCCTGGCGAACTGTGGATCGGCGGTGACGGCGTCGCCGACGGCTACCACAAGCGGCCGGAGCTGACCGAGGAGAAGTTCGTCCCCGATCGCTTCAACCCGGCGCATCCTGGCGCGCGCCTGTACCGGACCGGCGATCTGGCCAGGCACCGCTCAGATGGCGAGGTTGAGCTGCTCGGGCGGATCGACCTGCAGGTCAAGCTGCGCGGCTTCCGCATCGAGATCGGCGAGATCGAGGCGGTGCTGGCCCGTCACGCGCTTCTGCAAGCCTCCGCGGTGGTGCTGCGCGAGGAGCAGGATATGGCTCAGCTGGTCGGCTGCTATGTCGAACGCGAGGGACACGAGCATTCGCCCGCGCAGCTGCGCGCGCTGCTGACACCATACCTGCCAGACTACATGATCCCGACCGCGTGGGTGCGGCTGCCGGAGATGCCGACCACCGCCAATGGCAAGCTCGACCGCAAGGCGCTGGTCTCGATGGCCGGCCAGCACCAGGCGCCTGCGGTGCGTCTTGCCTCGCGCACCTCGGCGCCGCCGCGCACCGCGAGCGAGACCCTCCTGGCCGATATCTGGGCCGAGGTGCTCAAGCGTGATCAGGTGGGCGTGGATGACGACCTGTTCGACCTGGGCGCGGACTCCATCCACATCTTCCAGATCACCGCGCGTGCGAACCGCGAGGGCCTGCCGGTTGCGGCCAAGGATCTCCTCCGGCTGCGAACGGTCGCGCGGATCTGCGCAGCCTATGCGCAAGAGGCGGAGGCTGACGCGGCGGCCGCACCAGTCTATGTGAAACCTCAGCTCAGCCAGTTCGCACGCGTCCGTCCGCCAGGCGGCCCGGACGGACGCTCCGCCTAAGCTTGAGGGAAACCCACTCGTGTCCGCCGTACAGCACCCCACCCAGGAGCCGGTCCTGATCGGATCGGCTGCGCCGTCGGCGCCGGAACCCCTACGGTTTCCGGCCTCGATCGCGCAGGAGCGGTTCTGGGCGATCGACCGCCTTGAGCCTGGCAGCCCGTCGCTGAACATCGCCGTACGCTGGCAGCTCGAGGGGCGGGTGTCGGCGGAGCTGGCGGAACGGACCTTCGAGGCAATCATCAGGCGGCACGAGATACTGCGCACGTCGTTCGAGGAGATCGACGGGTCGCTGATGCAGATGGTCGCGCCGTCGGTGGCTTTCCGTGTTGCCAGCCTCGACCTCACCACGCTGCCGTCCGACCAGGCGCTGCAGGAGGCTGAACGGATCGGCAGGATCGAGGCCCAGACGCGCTTCGACCTGTCGGTTCCGCCGCTGCTGCGCGTCACCCTGATCCGGGTCGCCGAGCAGTGCACCCTGCTGCTGCTGACGGTGCACCACATGGTCGCCGACGGCTGGTCGATCGGTGTGCTCGCGCGCGAGTTCGGGCTCCACTACGACGCAGCCCGCTTCGGCAGGGATGCCGGATTGCCGGAGCTGCCGATCCAGTATGGCGACTACGCGCGCTGGCATGGCGAGCGGATCCGCGGCGGCGAATTCAAGTCGGATGCTGCCTGGTGGCAACGCCAGCTGGCCGGAATGGCCTATCTCGAGGTTCCGCCGGATCGGCCGCATCCGCCGACCGCGGCGACCGGTGCAGACATCGTCGGGCTGCTGCTCGACCGCACCTTGACCGACAACCTGCAGGCGTTCAGCCGGCAGCACGGCAACACCCTGTTCGTCACCGCGCTCGCGGCGCTCACCATCCTGCTCAACCGCACGTCCGGCGAGACTGACATCGCCATCGGCACGCAGGTGATCGGCCGTGACGAGGTCGAGCTGGAGGACATGGTCGGCGTCTTCATCAACACGCTCGTGCTGCGCCAGGACGTCTCCGACCAGCCCACGCTGCCAGAGCTCCTGCTCCGCACCCAGGACATGGTGCAGGCGGCGCTGGACCATCAGAACCTGCCGATGGAGCAGCTGATCCAGGTCCTGCAGCCGAAGCGCGACCTGACCCGCAACCCGTTCTTCTCGGTGAATTTCATCTATCAGCGCTCGTTCATCAGCAACGAGAGCCGGTCGGAGTTCAACCTCGTCGACCTGCCGTCACATTCACCCGGCGGCCTGTACGACCTCAACTTCTTCATGGTGGAGCGCCCCGAGGGTTGGCGCCTGTCCTGCGAATACAGCAGCGACCTGTACCGGCGCGAGTCTGTCCTGCATCAGCTGGAAGCCCTGCGCTGCCTGTTGTCGGCATTCCTTCGCCATCCCGACCATCCCATCGCCGAGCTGCCGCTCCTCGATGACGCGGAGCAGGCCAGGATCGCACGGCTCGGCGCCCCCGCCAGTGCCGCACCGGTTCCACGCGCCTCTTTGCATGCGCTGTTCGAGCGGCAGGCCTCGCGGGATCCGCGTGCGCCGGCTCTGGTGCAAGCCGGCCGTAGCCTGACCTATGGCGAGCTCGACCGCATGGCGAACCGCCTGGCGCGCTATCTGCGCCGGAACGGCTTGATCCAGGGCATGCGGGTGGGCCTGGTGCTGCCGCGCGAGGCAGACCTGCTGGTCAGCGTGCTGGCTGTCCTGAAGGCCGGCGCCAGCTTCGTGCTGTTCGATCCGCTGGCGCCAGCCGAGCAGCGGGAGCGCATGCTGCGCGAGGCCCGCCTGCCGCTCATCCTGACCCAGGGCGTCCGCTCGGAACTCCTCGACAAGGCTGAGCGCGTGATTGCGCTGCACGCCGTGCGCAAGACCTTCATGCACGAGTCCGCGGCGCCCCTGGAGGTCGAGGAGACGGAAGCAGCCGTTGCCTGCGCGGTTTATGTCCCCGGGCGGAACGAGCGCCAGAGCTTCGTGAACATAAGCCATCGCCAGCTGGTTCGTCTGCTCGGCACCATGGCCGGCATGCTGCCGTGCGAGGCCGCCGACCGGCTTGTCTCCGCAAGTCCCCTCGATGGCGAGCCTGTGCTGATCGAGATGCTGCTGCCGCTGACGACCGGCGCGCGGCTGGTGCTGCCCGGCGCTGCGGAGACGGCGGATGGCCCTGCGCTGCTCGGCCTGCTGCGCGACGTCAAGGCGACGATCCTGCTGGGCCGGCCTGCTCTATGGCTGCGTCTGCTGCAGGCTGGCTGGACCGGCCAACCACGCCTGAAGATGCTGTGCAGCGGCAACGAGAGCATGACCCGTGCGCTGGCAGACCGGCTGCTGGCGACCGGGGGACCGGTCTGGAGCCTGTTCGGCGAGCCTGGCAGCATCTGGACTGCGGTGGCCCGTGTCGAGCCGGGATCGGACCGGCCACCGCTTGGCCAGCCGGTGCCAGGAAGTGCGCTTCAGGTGATCGACCAGCATGGCGCCCTGCTGCCGATCGGGGCGGTGGGCGAACTTGCCGCCGGTGGCGAGGGTCGGACGATGCGTCGCACCGGCGAGCTGGTGCGGTGGCGTGACGATGGCCGGATCGAGCGCCTGGGTGGCCATCCGGGCCGGCCGATGCGCGCCCGTGGCTTCCGGATCGAGCCGAGCTGGATCGAGGATGAGATCCTGCGTCATTCAGGGGTCGCCGAGGCCTGTGTCGTGATGATCCGGGACGACACCGGGCAGGACGTGCTGACCGCCTTCGTCGTGCCGATCGGTCGCGACATCTCCGGGCCGGATACGGATCTGCTGACCGAGGCGTTGCGCATCCGTCTGGCGCGCGCCTTCCCGCGCTACATGCAGCCCGACGCCATCGCGCTGCTGCCGGAGATGCCGCTCACGCCGGACGGGCATTTCGATCGCAGCCGTCTTGGTGAAGCGGCTGGGACCGATGCCGCGGCGGAGGCCGGCCCGGGCCGTACGCCGGACGTGGCGGCGGTGGAGGACCGGCTGATCGTCTTGTGGAGCGCGCTGCTCGGTCGTGCCGACATCGCGCCTGCGGATGATTTCTTTGCCCTCGGCGGGCACTCCCTGCTTGCCGCGCGGCTGCTGGCCGGTATCGCGCGCGAATTCGGCCGCAAGATCGATTTCGCCACCCTGTTCCATGCCCCCACGGTGCGCGAGCTGAGCCGCCTGCTGGTGGAGGATCGCGACCGCGAGGATGACGGGCAGATCGTGGCGGTGCATCCGGCGGGAACCCTGCCGCCGGTGTTCGCCATCGACCACACCTGGATCTACGACAACCTGGCCCGGCAGCTCGGCCCGGACCGGCCCTTCTTTGCGTTGCCAGCCAAGCTCGGCCGGGAGGGCGACACCCTCACGCTGCAGCAGATGGCAGCCGACCAGATCAGGATCATCCGCCGCCAGCAGCCGGACGGTCCGTATGTCCTGCTCGGGCTATGTACTGCCGGTGTGCTGGCCTTCGAGATCGCACAGCAGCTGCAGGACCAGGGGGAGCAGGTGCCCCTGCTGGTGATGATCGATACATGGTCTCCAGGCTACCTGCGTCGCCAGCCGCCGGCGCAGGCCCGGCTGGCGGACTGGTCCTACCGCTGGCAGACGCTGACAACCGATTTCCGGCGCAACAACACCGGCTCGTTCGGCAGCACGCTGTCCTTCATCGGCACCCGGCTGCAGGATTTCATCGGGCGGCGGATCGGCCGTCTCGGCCGGATGGTCAGCCGGGCGCCGGTGATGCTCGAGCATGAGGGCAGCGTGGATCGCGTCGCCCTGCTCAACGCGGCGGCGAGCACGTCCACGCAGCGTCCATTCACCGGGCGGATCTGCCTGTTCCACCGCGACACAATGCCATCGGGACGGTTCCTCGATCCGCAGCTCGGCTGGGACGATCTGGCCGCCGGCGGGATCGAGGTGCATCCGCTGCCGGGAGACCATTTCAGCATGTTCCGCGAGCCGGGCGTGACGACGATGGCGAGGATCGTCGACGATCTTCTCAGGGCGGCGCGGGCCTAGCCTTTGCGCGCCTGGCTGCTGGCCCATCTCCATGGCGTGCTGGCGTTCGCCGTCGGGTCCTGGCTCGAACTGACGCATCCGCACGTGTACCGGACCGCCGGCGACCGCAAGGTAAGCCAGTTCAGCCTGGATCCGGCGTCGCTCGGCATGGCGGCGGCGCAACTGCCTGCTGCGGCCGCCGGCCCGGGTGCCGCCGGTCATCGCCGGATCATGCGCACGGAATTCTTCATTCCGGCGACCGGTTCCGCGGTGCCGCTGCTGCTGTATTTCCCGGGCTGGCCGGGCACCCGTGCCGACAACCCGCGACTGCTGCAGGATCTCGCCAGCCACGGCTTCTGCGTCGTGCAGGTGAGGATCGTGCAGGAAGACCCTCGCCTCACCGGGGAGATGGATCTCTCCACCGATACGACGGTGAAGGCCACGCTGTGGAAGGCCGACGCCAAGGTCAGGCTGCAGGCGCAGGATGCTGTGGCGCTGCTCGATGCCCTGCAGCGCCTGGCTACAGGCAGCGACCCGCGGTTCGCGCGTATCGACACAAGCCGCGTTGGCATCCTCGGTTTCTCGTTCGGCGGCGCGATCGCCACCCAGGCGGCCAGCACCGACCGTCGTTTCCGGGCGGTACTCAACATGGACGGCTGGCTTTTCGGCCCGGGCGCCGAGCTCGACTTCCCGCAGTCATATTTCCTGATGAGCGACGACGAGGCGGATCCGACCGCGGCGGAACTGGCATCGCCGGATGCTGCTACCCGGGAGTCGGCGCGACTTACCGAGCACGACCTGCGGCGCATACGGGGCAGGCTCCAGCGGCCCGACGCCATCATGATGATCATCGAAGGCACCGGCCATGAGAGCTTCTCGGATACCCCGGCGCACTTCTCGCTGCGCGGGCACAGCCTGCCCGGGCCGGTGCAGTCGCTGCGTATCTCGGCGTTGATCCGCAGATATGCCGAGGCCTACTTCGCAAGAGAGCTTACCGGGAAGGCCTCCGAGCTGCTTGCCGAGCCGCGCTCCCCGTATCCCGAGGTCAGGCTGACTTTTTCGCCGTAGCGCCTGACCGACCCGCAATCAGCTGCTGACCAGGCTTCGGCCACGCTCGCGGGCGAAGGCGGCGCTGGCTGCCTTCCAGTCGCCCTCGCACTCGGTCAGCTTGCAGATGAGATTGAGGGTCAGCGCTCGCTCGCTATCCGGCGGCTGGTCGGTCGTGGCCAGCCAGCCGGGGATCTGCTGGGCCTCGAGCCGGCGCACGAACTCACGGAACGAGCCGTCGCCTTCCAGGGATGCCGGGTCGAGGATGAAGTAGCGGCCATCCTGGGTGACGGCGAGCCAGTGCCAGGCCTCATCGTCCATCGGTCAAAGTCCCTTCGCCATGCTCATTTGGCTACGGGAGCGCGGATGCCGTGGATGCATAAAGAAAACGTCAATAGGCGCGTCTATCCACTGCGGGCTTCCGCTGGCCATCGTCGGTGCAGCCAGAGCCAGCTACCAGGATCCTGACGGATCCACTGCTCCAGCCGCTGGTTGATGGCCAGGCTGAGTGCATAGATGTCTTCGTGCCGCCGCCCGGTGACGGCCACCTCGAGCGGCGCCTCGACGATCATGCGGCACCGGGCCGGGCCAAGCCGGGCGACCCGGATCGGGATCAGCGGAACCCTGTAACGCAGCGCGAACTGCGCCAGCGCCGGCGCGGTCATCGCCGGCTCTCCAAAGAATGGCACGGCGATGCCATCGTTCATCTTCTGGTCGACAAGCATGCCGAGCGAGCCGCCATGCTGCAGGTGCGCGATGGCGGCTCGCGCACCCGCCGCCCCCTTGGGGAACATCGAGACGGACCCGGGACCGTTGCGCAGCGACTGGATCAGGCGGTCGATGCGCGGGTTGGCTGCCGCCCGGTAGAACCCGGATACCGGCAGGCCGAGGCTGGCAGCAATCGGCAGCACCAGTTCCCAGTTGCCAAAATGCCCCGAGAAGAACAGCGCCTGCTTGCCGCCGCGGCATGGGGCGAGATGCTGCTCGCCCTCGATATCCCAGCCAGCCGCCGCGGTCGCGCCACCGAGGACGGCAAGATGCGGCAACTCGGCGATGTTGCGACCGAGATTGTCCCACACCGCGGTGATGATCCTGGCGCGCGCCTCTGCATCCAGCGCTGGCAGCGCGCGACGCAGGTTGCGGTCGGCGGTGCGCGAGGCGCGCAGGTGCGGACCCAACGTTCGTCCGACCCAGCCCCCTAGATTGGAGGCCTGGAACGGGCTCAGGCATTGCAGCATTCCGATGCCGGATCCGAGGAGGATCGCCTCGCTCCGCGACATTGCCTGCTTCCAGGCGCCGCTGCGTGTTGATGCCATGCACAGGGCTTAGCATCTCTACCGTTGCCGCGGAGCCCGATTTGACTCGGAATGTTACGATGCCGGGAAGTCTGCGGCATCCGGCGGGATCGGGTCGCGGATGACCAGGGCGTAAGCCAATGCCGCCACCGCCGCGACGGCTGCCCCGGTGAGCAGCGCCGCCTCGAACGACCCGGTCCGCTGTGCGATCGCACCGGTCACCAGAGGCGCCAGCGCACCGCCGACATAGCCGCCGAAGTTCTGCATCGCCCCCAGCGAGGCGGTGCAGTTGCCGGGTGCCGCCACCGGCGCCATCGCCCAGGCGGTGGCGGTTGAGACATAGATCAGGAACATCGCGACCGAGATGCACAGGATCGCGACGGTGTTGCTGCCGACCATCGCGGCCAGCACGGTGAACAGGGCGGTGCCGAGCAGGGACGCCGCCATCGGGTATTTCCGGCTGTCGATCGGCGATACGCCGCGCGCTACCAGCCAGTCGACCAGCCGGCCACCAACCAGGCTGCCCACCACGCCGAACAGGAACGGGATCGCCGCCACCCATCCGGTGCGTGCGATGCTCATGTGCCGGTCGCTCTCCAGGTAGGCCGGCAGCCAGGCGTTGTAGATCCACAGCACGTAGATGCAGCCGAAGAACCCGGCGATCATGCCCCAGCTGGTGCGATAGGCGAACAGCCGGCGCCAGGCGCGCAGCGTGACCGGGCCGCCGGCGTCGGCGGCGTCACCGAGATGGGCGCGTTCCGCTTCGTCCAGCACGAGGTCGGCCGGATCGCGGTGCAGGGCGTAGAACAATGCTGCCAGCGACAGGCCGGCAAGCCCCATGCAGATGAACATCCACCGCCAGCCGAGATGCAGCATCAGCACCGTCAGCAGCGGGACCGCGATCGCCGAGCCAAGGGTGGACGAGCAGTTCCAGATCCCGGTGGCGGTGCCGCGCGAGCCGACCGGGAACCAGTCGCGCACGATGCGGGCACTCGCCGGCGATTGCGGCGCCTCGCCGATGCCCAGCAGCATGCGTGCGGCGAAGAACTGCCCGAAGCCTGCGACCAGACCGCCAAGCGCCTGCGCTACCGACCAGAGTGCGAGCCCGGCCGAGAGCATGCGGCGCGGCCCGAGCCGGTCGATCAGGATGCCGGCCGGCAACTGCGCGAAAGCATAGGACCACAGGAAGGCCGACAGCAGCAGGCCCATCCCCTGCACGGAGAGGCCGAGATCGTGCCGCACCAGCGGATTGGCCACCGAGAGCGTCGCGCGGTCGACATAGTTCAAGGCGCCGCTGGCGACCAGCAGCACCAGTCCAGTGGTCTGGATGCGCCTGAGACGTGGCGGGCGGGTCGACGGGAGGGGTGTCGTCACGCGTTCCAGCACGCCAGGTCCTGCGGCGCGACGGTCGCGCCGCCGAGATGGAAGTGCCGGTCCGCCGGTCCAGGCAGCGTCCAGGGCGACGGTCCGTAGTTGAAGGCGAAGCGCCGGTCGCCGCAGCGCCGCAGCCGCACGCCGGGCGGCAGCTCGACGATGTCCAGGCGGGCGGCCTCGAGCACGTGCCGCACCGCTGCATCCAGCAGCGCCCGGTCCGGCCAGCAGGCAAGGTAGACGCGGCGATGCGCGGCGATGGCAGCCGGGGTCGCGTCGTCGAAGCGTGCCAGCACCTCGCCCTCGCCCTCCAGCCACTCGCGCCAGCGCAAGGCGGCACCTTGCAGCGCACCGGTCACCGCATGCGAGAGCCCCGGTCGCAGCGATGCGACCTGGGTGACGCGCACCGGCAGCAGTGCCTGCAGCGGGCCGGGCGGCAAGGTCGGGGGGATGGCGAAATCGGCCAGCCTGGAGCCGGATCGTGGTCCGATCAGGGTTGCCGCCGGGGTCGCCCGCAGGGCTGCCAGCGCCGGTTTCGTGATGTGCGGCAGCGACGGCACCAGGACCGCGCGATAGCCATCGAGCGAATGCCCTGGCGGCACGATGTCGATATCCTGGCCGAGCCGGCGTGCCGCCTCGTACCAGCGCAGGCAGAGCTCGACATAGTTGAAATCGGCGCCTTGCGGCTGGATCCGCAGCATCCAGGCAGCCTCGTAGTCGAACACCAGCGCCACTTCGGCCTGCCTGGCGGGGCCCGGCAGGCTCAGCGCGCGCAACTCGCTGGCGACCCGGAGCGCCTCCGCGCCTCCGGCCGACAGCGAGCGATCCGGGCGCTGCAACCCGGCATGCAGCTGCTCCTGGCCGAACGGACACTGCCGCCAGCGGAAGTAGCTGACCACCTCGGCGCCGTGCGCGAACGCCTCCCAGCTCCACAGCCGCACCATGCCGGGCTTCGGCACCGGATTCCACGGGGCCCAGTTCACCGGTCCCGGCTGCTGCTCCATGATCCAGAACCGACCTCGCCCGACACCGCGATACAGG
The DNA here is from genome assembly GCF_005844085.1 of Lichenicoccus roseus. GTDB lineage: Bacteria > Pseudomonadota > Alphaproteobacteria > Acetobacterales > Acetobacteraceae > Lichenicoccus > Lichenicoccus roseus. The sequence goes on along the minus strand of NZ_VCDI01000010.1, from coordinate 69,503 downwards.
TCGTGGTGGAAGGCGGCGATGTCCGGGTGCGCGGTCTCGGCGAACAGCGCGCGTTCCTCGGGATCGAGCGGGAACTGCTCGGTGAAGCCGAGCGGATAGGAATCCCAGCTGGCCAGATCGAGCGGCTCTGCCGCCGCGTGATGGTCGAAGTCGACGAACCGGCCCATGAAGTTGTGCGTCACGAAGCGGCCAGGGGAGTGCTGGCGCAGGATTTCCGCCTGCATCCGGCAGTAGGACGCGACCTGGTCGGACGAGAAGCGCTGGAAATCCAGCCTCGCCGACGGCAGGGTCTCGGTGACGGCGCCGACCGGCAACGCCACCTCGTCGAAGGAGCGCAGTTCGGCGGACCAGAACACGCTGCCCCAGGCGGCGTTGAGGCTGTCTACGTTGCCGTAGCGCGAGCGCAGCCAGTCCCGGAAGGCGGCGAGATCCTCCGGGCCGTATGACGTCACCGTGTCATGGCAGCCGAACTCGTTGTCGATCTGCCAGCCGGCGACATGCGGGGAGGCGCCATAGCGGGCCGCCACCGCCGCGGCGATGCGCCGGCTCTCGCGCAGCCAGGCAGCCGACGAGAAGCTGTAGTGCCGGCGCGAGCCGAAGCCGCGCGTGCTGCCATCCGCGGCCACCGGCAGGATGGACGGCTCGCGGTCGATCAGCCATTTCGGTGGCGTCGCGGTCGGCGTGCACAGCACGACCCGCAGGCCGGCCCCCCCCAGCACGGCGAGGGCGCGGTCGAGCCAGTCCCAGTCGAAGCGTCCGTCCTCCGGCTCGATCCGGCTCCAGGCGAACTCGGCGATGCGGACATAGGTGATGCCGGCCTCGCGCATCTGCCGCGCATCGTCTTCCCACCAGGCCTCGGGCCAGTGCTCCGGGTAGTAGCAGACGCCGAGGGCCCGGGCGGCTGCTTCAGTCGCGATTTCAGTCAAGGCCGATCAGCTCCAGCACCAGGGCGGTTTCCGGCTGCAGCTCCGGCAGCGCAATGCCGGCCTGCGCCAGCAGCGCGCCGGACACGACCAGTCCCGCCTCGAACAGCGAACGCTGCGACGGAGAGAGCCGGATGTCGAGACGCTGCGGCGGCGGCGCCTGCAGCCGGTAGTGCCGTTCCGCGTCGAGGCCGGGCAGGGTGAGCGGCGGCGGCCGGTGTGCCTCGGTGCGCTCCTGCGCCACCAGGAACACCGCATGGCTGCGGTCCGGCGCCACCACGCCGCGCAGCGACCGCCCCGCCAGCATCGGGCCGGCCTGGTGCAGTCCGGCGTGCAGCAGCGGACGCAGCCGCTTGTGCAGCGCGATCCAGCCCGCCAGCTCGTCCTGCTCGTCGGTGGCCAGCGTGGTCGGGTCGAGCTCGACGCCCATGTGGCCGAGCAGCGCCACCGCGGCGCGGAAGCCCAGCGTATGACGCCGCCCGGTCTGGTGGTTCGGCGAGGCGGCGACGTGGGCGCCCATCAGTTCGGGCGGCAGGAACCGCGAGAACCCGCGCTGGATCGGGAGCCGTTCCAGCGCATCGGTGCAGTCCGAGGTCCAGACCCGGTGGGTGTGGCGCAGGATGCCGAGATCGGGACGGCCGCCGCCCGAGGCGCAACTCTCGATCTCGACGGCGGGAAACGCCTCGCGCAACCGTTCCAGCAGGGCGTAGGTGGCGAGCAGATGGCTGCGGTAGGCCGGACGCCCGTCGCTATCGCCGGCCGCGACGAAATCGCGGTTCATGTCCCATTTCAGGTAGGCAATCGGGTGTGCGCGGAGCAGGGCGGCGAGCTGGTCGAAGATCAGCCCGGCGATGTCCGGCCGGGTGAGGTCGAGGATGAGCTGGTGCCGCGAGGTCCGCAGCGGGCGGCCGGCGACCTGCAGCACCGCGTCCGGATGCGCGCGATAGAGATCGCTGTCCGGGTTGACCATCTCCGGCTCGACCCAGAGGCCGAACTCCAGCCCGAGGCCGGTGATCGCGTCGATCAGCCTGCCGAGCCCATCGGGATACTTGAGCGGATCGGGCCACCAGTCGCCGAGGCCGGCGCGGTCGTTGTCGCGACCGGCCATCCAGCCATCGTCGAGCACGAAACGCTCGATGCCGATGCGTGCGCCTGCGGTCGCCTGCGCCACCAGCCGGTCATGGTCGTGCGAGAAATAGTTGCCCTCCCAGCTGTTCAGCGTCACCGGGCGCGGGCGCATCGCCCCTCCGGGCCATTCCAGCACGCCGCTCCGGACCCCGGCATGGAAATGCTGCGACAGGCCGCGCAGACCGTTTTGCGAGACCGCGGCATAGGCGACCGGCGTCTGCGCCGACTGCCCCGGCGCCAGCACCAGCTCGCCGGGATGCAGCCACTCGCCGGTGGAAACCAGGATGCGACCGTCCTCCAGCCGCTCGGCGGTGGTGCGGTGATTGCCGCTCCAGCCGAAATGGACGCCATGCACCAGGGCGCGATCCTCGTCGAAACCCGGCTCGCCGAGGATCAGGCCCGGTGTGCGGTCGTGCGAGCGGCCGCGACGGTTCTCGGAGGTCCAGTTGCCGCTGGTCAGCCGGATGCGCTGCTCGGCAAATTCGCGGCCCCAGCGGCCGTCGAACACGAGCAATTCGTCCGACGCCGCCGGCACCAGGAACACCCCGGCGGCGAGCCGGTCGACCTGAAGTGGCGCCGCACCCTGGTTGTGCAGGATGGAGTGCATGGACAGCAGGTCGCCATCCGGCGGCAGGTCGAGCACGATCTCGAGCCGCAGGGCCGCCACCTTGTCGATCGCGACCACGCGCAGCTGCCCGGGCGCCTGCCGCACCAGGACGCCGTCGAACTCGGCGGTCCAGTCGAGCGCACCGCGGCTGGCGACCAGGCCGGGCGACCGGAGTGCCCCGGTGCCGATTGTCGGCATCAGCACCGCCTCGACATGATCCTCGTCGAGACCGTTACGCCGGGTCGCGCGATCGCGCAGGGAAGCCACCGCGTCGAGCGTGATGCCGGATGGCAGGCGGGTGCCCCAGTAGACGATCTCCGGAAGTCCGGCGTCCCGCTGCAGCAGCAGCAGGGTGGTGTCGCGGCCATCCAGGCGATGGGTGTTCATTCCTTGACCGCTCCCAGGGTTAGTCCGGAGATGAAGTGGCGCTGCATGAGGAAGAAGATCGCAACCGAGGGTGCGGCGGCGACGATCGCGCCGGCCGACATCAGCTGCCACGAGGCCAGCCACATGCCCTGCAGCGCCTGCAGCCCGGCGGTGATCGGGCGTGCGCTATCGGACTGCACCAGCACCAGCGCCCAGAAATAGTCGTTCCAGATGAAGGTGAATTCCAGCACCGCGAGGGCCGCCAGGGCCGGCCGGATCAGCGGCAGCACGATCAGCGAGAATACCGAGAATTCGCCGGCGCCGTCCATGCGCGCCGCCTCGATCAGGCTGTCCGGCAGCTCGCGCATGAAGTTGCGCATGAACAGGGTGCAGAAGCCGGTCTGGAAGGCGGCGTGGAACACCACGAGTGCCCAGATGGTGTTGTAGAGCGGGAACACATGGATCATCAGGTCCCGCACCGGGATCATCAGGATCTGGAACGGCACGAAATTGCCGGCGATGAAGATCGCGAGGACGAGCGTGTTGCCGGGGAAGCGGAATTTTGCCAGGCCGAAGCCGGCGAGGGTGGACAGGGCCAGCGTGGCGGCCACCGCCGGCAGGGTGATCATCACCGAGTTCAGCAGATAGCGGCCCATCGGCGAGCTGGTGAAGACCGCCTCGTAGTTGCCGATCAGGTGGCTGCCGTGCGGCCAGCCCCAGTAGTTGCCGGCGGCGAGATCCTGCGCGGTGCGTGCCGAGGTCAGGAAGATCGCCACCAGCGGCAGCAGCCAGATCACCAGGCTGACCGGCAGCGCGACCCGGTACAGCGCCTGCGCGCCGGGGGAGGCGGTCTGGATCGGGCGCGGGAACATCAGCGCCGCTCCCGCCGCAGCATGGTGACCAGGAAGAAGGCGATGTACACGTCCATGATGGCGAACAGCACCACCGCGATGGCGGCGCCGTAGCCGTAGCGGAACGACAGGAAGGTCTGCTCGTACATGTAGTAGGCGAGCACCGCCGAGCTGTCGTACGGGCCGCCCCTGGTCATGATCGAGACCAGGTCGAACGAGCGCAGCGCGCCCACCACCGAGACCACCACGGCGATGAAGGTTGCCGGACGCAGTTGCGGGAGGATGATGTTCCAGAACATGCCCCAGCCGCGCGCGCCGTCCATGCGCGCCGCCTCGACCACCTCGCCGTTCACCGCGGTCAGGCCGGTGAGATAAAGGATCATGCAGTAGGCGGTCTGCGGCCACAGCCCGGCGACGATGGTGGCCGGTGTCGACCAGTTGGCGTCACCGAGCAGCGACACGCCGTGCAGCCCGATGGCGCGCAGGCCGAGATTGAGCAGGCCGAAATCGCCGTTGAAGAACCAGGAGAACACCAGGCCGACGACGACCTGGGAGAGCACGAACGGAAAGAAGAACAGCGACTTGTAGAGCCGCATTCCGAGCACGTTCTGGTTGAGGAACAGCGCGATGGCGAGGCCGCCGATCGGGGCCAGCATGTAGGCGAGCAGCCACCAGATATTGTTGACCAGCGCGGTCCAGAACACGTCGTCGGTGAACAGCTCGACATAGTTGCCGATCCCGACCCAGCGCATCGGATGCACGCCGTCCCAGTCGTGCAGGGAGACCCAGATGCTGTCGGCGATCGGCCAGAGCACGAACACCGCGAAGAACAGCGCGGCGGGGGCGATGAACGCCAGCGGCGCCAGGCTGCCGGCATGGCGCGTCCGGCGGGGCGCCGCCTGCACTGTCGTGGACACGCCCGGTATCCGGTGTCAGTTCGTGTTGGCGTAGATGCGCAGGCGTGCGCGGTCGATGCCGGCAAGGATGCGGTCGAGCCGCTGCGGCTGCACCATGAATTCCTGGAAGCCCTTCATCGCCAACGTCGCCAGCGCCTCGTTGGTGTCGCGGTCGAAGAACTGCGAGTGATCCGGTGTCGCCGCAAGGAGGGAACGGCCCGCGATCAGGTAGGGGTCGTCGATCAGCTTGGCCTGCGAGTTGGCGGGGATCTGCTTCTCGCCGGCGTTGATCATCGCCTGGATGTCCGGCTGCATCATGAAGGCGAGGAATTTCATCGCGCCGGCCTTGTTGTGGGCGCCCTGCGGGATGGCCACGCTGTCCATCGGCGCGTCCTCGGCCCGCGCGACGCCTGCGGTGACGGTCGGGAACGGCTCGAACACCATCACCTTCTGCATCTCGGGCGAGAAGTTCGCGGTGATGAAGTTGCCCATCAGCATCATGCCGGCGCGGCCCTGGTACATCACCGACTGGCTCTCCTGCATGCTCAGCTCGGTGTGGTTGGCATTGAAGCATTTATGGTCGAGCAGCTGCTTCCAGTGCGCGAACACGGCGTGCACCTTGGCGTCTGTGTAGGGCACCTTTCCCGACATCAGCTGCATGTGCGAGGCGTATCCGTTGATGCGCAGGTCGAGATAGTCGAACCACGCAGCGGTCGGCCACAGATCCTTCGAACCCAGCGCGATCGGCGCCACGCCTGCCGCGTTCAGCTTGTCGCAGGCGCCGAGCAGGTCGTCGAAGGTCTTGACCGGGCCGACCCCGGCCTTCCGCAGGATGTCGCTGCGGAGGTAGAGGCCCCACTGGTACTGGGTATACGGCACCGCGTATTGCTTGCCGCCATCGGTGACCAGGTCGACCGCGGTGGTGCCGAACGCCTGCTTCATTGGCGCCGTCCAGATCGCGCTGACATCGGCGAGCAGTCCGGGCTGCACGAACTGGCGCAGCCGGGTGCCGGTATACCAGAGCACCACGTCCGGCGGCTCGGAGGTCAGCCAGTTGCGGATCGACTGCTTGTAGCTCTCGTGGTCGTAGGTGTTCAGCGTCACCTGGGTGCCGGGGTTCGCGGCCTCGAAGCGATGCACCGCCTCCTGGATCGCGGCCTTCGGTTGCGGGTCGGACTGGTCGGAGTTGACCGTGATGCTGTCGGCCTTCGCCGGCCCGGCGGTGGCCAGCATGGCCGCCAGTAGGGCAGATGCAGCCGCAACCGCAACCGTCGACGACAGGCTGCCGAGCCTGGCTGACATGGACATTCCTCGATCACTCCCGAACGTTCGCCTGGCCTTCATGGTGTCGAGGCCGTTGCAGGCGACTATGGCCCCGCCGGGCTGGCCTGTCGTCCGGTTTGACGATAGCAATCTCCTGGATCCTAAGATCGGCGAGCAGGAACGAGTGCCGAAGGCTTCATGACCCAGAGCTTGATTACCCAGGGTGCGTCCGAGCCGCCGCTCCACGTCTTCTGGGCGGGACGCAGCACCACGATGCTGCCGATGGCGGCGGTGCATGCGCACAGCCAGGTCGAGCTCAACCTGATGCTGGAGGGGGCCGCCATCTATTCGTTCGGCGGGCTGGAGATCGAGGCCCGGGCGGGCGAGTTCCTGCTGTTCTGGGGTGCTGTGCCGCACCGCACCATGGAGGTGGCGCCGGCGACAAATTTCGTTTGCCTTTACGTCCCGATCGAGATGTTCCTCGCCCTGCCGCTCTCTGCCGCCCTGCGCGAGACCGTGCTCGGCGGCGGCATGATCGCGGCGCGCGACCCTATCGAGCTGGATTGGCCGATGCGGCTGCACCGGGAGTTGATGTCCGGCGACCCTGGGCTGGCGGAGCTTGACCGTCTGGAGATCGAGCTCCGCCTGCGCCGCCTGGACGTGACCGGCTGGATAAACCGCGCCGCATCCCAGGCAGTGCCGCCGGGTGGCGCCGGGCGGCATGCCAAGGTGTGCGCCATGGCCCAGTTCCTGACCTCGAACGCCACCGGGCGGGTCAGCGCCGGCCAGGTCGCCGGTGCGGTGGGACTGCATCCGAACTACGCCATGTCGCTGTTCAAGAACGCTCTTGGCATGACGCTCGGAGACTACCTGACGCGCTACCGGCTGCATCTCGCGCAATCCATGCTGCTGGGCGGCACGCGCGATGTCGCTTCGATCGCCTTCGAGTCGGGCTTCGGCTCGGTATCGCGTTTTCATGAGGCGTTCCGCCGGCGTTTCGGTGTTTCCCCGCATCGCTACCGGCGCGCAACGCGCCCGGATCGATCCGGGCGCGTGTCGGCACCCTGATCGGCGTCCTCCCGACGGAGGTGGATCGACAACACACAGACGTGCACTTGCGTGTTGCCGACAACGGGATTTGTATCAGCGCCGGGCTCAGAACAAAGCGGCATGACCATGTCCAGCATTGCGTTACTGAAGCAAAGTTCACAAAACGTAACCGCGTTCGAGCATGTCGGTCACAGTTGCGACGAGGTGTTCAAGCTTAGCTACAACCAGCAGAGCTTCCTGTTCGCGCACGACCTTGACCGCGAGCCATTGCTGTCGCTGCCGAGCCTGGCTGCGCTGGCCGAGCGGCTCGAGCCGCTCGGCAGCTACTACTGGTCGGAAGATGCCGCAGCGATCGGCGATGGGTGGGGAGCGGGCCGCTCCCGCCATCGTGGCCTCGCCGACGCGGTCGCGTCGATCGCCGGGAGCAGTTCCCTCATCATGCTTAGGAACGTCATTCACGACCCGCTGTTCGGGTCCCTGTTCAGCGGCGTCGTTCGGCAGATCGTGGCACTATGCGGGGCTCCGCTGCGCGACGATATGCTGGAAGCGCGGGCCACCATCCTGATCGCGTCGCCCGGGCGGCTGACGCCTTATCACGCCGACCTCGACACCAACTTCCTGATGCAGATCGCCGGCGACAAGCGGTTCGGCGTTCTTGGCCAGACCGACCGCGACGTGGTTCCGGAAACCGAGATCGAGCACCTGCTGGCCGGGGAGCCGAGCGCGATGCGCCACAAGCCGGAGTTCTACGACAGGGCGACGGTGCATGCGTTCAAGCCGGGCCAGGGCATCCACGTCCCCTGCTTCGCGCCGCACTGGGCGGAGAATGGCAGCGAGGTCTCGATCGCCCTCAGCCTGAACTTCGACCTCAAGTCGGTAGCCAGGCGCGCCCGGATCTGCAGGGTCAACCGGCACCTGCGCCGGCTCGGGGTCGTGCCGTCGGCACCCGGCACCCGGCTCCGGCGTGATGCGCTGAAGTCTGCTATCGGCGGACTGTCAAGGGAAGCGGTCGCACGCCGCTTCGGCCGCCATATTGCCTGATCGGGCACGGCGCTGCCGGACGCGCAGCGGTCTCTGCCGGTCGCAGCCTATGGCTTGTGACCGGCTGGCGGGTCCGTCAGATCGTGACGTGTCCGCGCAGGACGGTTTCGTCCAGCGTCTCGGCAGCGCCCGCCATCACCACCTGGCCGCGATCGAGCACGGTGATCTGCTGGGCGAGCGAGCGGGCGAACTCGTAGTACTGCTCGACCAGCAGGATCGCCATCTCGCCGCGGCTGCGCAGCAACTCGATCACGCGGCCGATATCCTTGATGATGCTGGGCTGGATGCCCTCGGTCGGCTCGTCCAGCACCAGCAGCTTCGGCCGCGTGACCAGGGCGCGCCCGATCGCGAGCTGCTGCTGCTGGCCGCCGGACAGGTCGCCGCCGCGGCGCCTGAGCATGCTGCCCAGGATCGGGAACAGCTCGAAGATCTCGTCCGGGATGCGGCGCTGCCGTCGTGGCAGGAGCCCGAAGCCGGTTTCCAGGTTGTCGCGCACGGTCAGCAGCGGGAAGATGTCGCGCCCCTGCGGCACCGAGGCGATGCCGCGCCGCGCCCGCTCGTAGGCCGGCAGCCGGGTGATGTCGTCGCCGTTCCAGCGTATCGTGCCGCGCGTCACCGGATGCACGCCGGTCACCGCGCGCAGCAGGCTGGTCTTGCCGACGCCGTTGCGCCCGAGCAGGCAGGTCACGTCGCCGGCGCGCGCATTGATCGACACCCCGCGCAACGCGATGGCGGCGCCGTAGTGCAGGTCGATGGTCTCGACATCGAGCATGGCTATGTCCTCACCGGCCGAGATAGACCTCGATCACGCTCGGGTCGCGGCTGACATCGTCGAGGCTGCCCTCGGCCAGCACGCTGCCCTCGTGCAGCACCGTCACCCCGACGCCGAGTGCCCGCACGAATTCCATGTCGTGCTCGACCACCACCACGCTGCGGGTGCGGTTGATGTCGCGCAGCAGGTCGGCGGTCTGCGCGGTCTCGGCATCGGTCATGCCGGCCACCGGCTCGTCCACCAGCAGCAGTTCCGGCTCCTGGCCGAGCAGCATGCCGATTTCCAGCCACTGCTTCTGGCCGTGGCTGAGCGCTCCGGCCAGGCGGTCGGCATGCTGCCCGAGGCGTGTGGTGCGCAGGATACCCTCGATGCGGTCGCGTTCCTCGCCGGTCTGGCGCGCGAACAGCACGCCGAACGGGCGGCGGTGGCCGGCAAGCGAGAGCAGCAGGTTGTCGCGGACGCTGAGCTGCTCGAACACCGTCGGTTTCTGGAACTTGCGGCCGATGCCGAGGCGGGCGATCGACGGCTCGTCCAGTCTGGTCAGGTCGATGGTGTTGTGGAACAGCACGTCGCCCTTGTCCGGGCGGGTCTTGCCGGTGATGACGTCCATCATGGTGGTCTTGCCGGCGCCGTTCGGGCCGATGATGGCGCGCATCTCTCCTGGCACCAGCAGCAGCGACAACTCGTTCAGGGCCCGGAAGCCGTCGAAGCTGACGGTGACGTTGTCGAGATAGAGCAGGCTCGGCGTGCTCATGAGGCGTCTTCCGGCACCGCCATCTCGGGTGTCACCGGTGCCGGCTCGCCGGCGATGGCGGCGGCCTCCGGCGCGCGCCTCAGGCCCATCAGGCCGCGCGGCAGGAACAGCGTGGTCAGGATGAACAGCGCGCCGAGGGCATACAGCCAGAGCTCGGGCAGCAGCCCGGTGAACAGCGTCTTGCCGAGATTGACCAGCACCGCGCCAAGCACCGCCCCGGACAGCGTGCCGCGACCGCCGACGGCGACCCAGATCACCGCCTCGATGGAGTTGCCGGGCGCGAACTCGCCCGGATTGATGATGCCGACCTGGATGACATAGAGCGCGCCGCCGAGCCCTGCGATCAGCGCCGACAGCACCCAGACCAGCAGCTTGGCATGTTCCGGCCGGTAGCCGAGGAACCGGGTGCGGTTCTCGGCGTCGCGCACGGCCGTAAGCAGCCGCCCGAACCGGCCCGCCAGTACCGCGCGTGTCAGCAGCAGGGCGCCGGCGACGCTGAGCGCGGTGACCAGCAGCAGCACCGCGTGGGTGAGCGGTGCGTGCAGGTCGGCGCCGAGGATGTCCTTGAAGTCGGTGAGGCCGTTATTGCCGCCGAAGCCCATGTCGTTGCGGAAGAACGCCAGCATCAGCGCGTAGGTCAGCGCCTGGGTGATGATCGAGAGATACACGCCCGATACGCGCGAGCGGAAGGTCAGCGCGCCGAACCCGGCGGCCAGCGCGCCAGGCACGAGCAGGGCCATCAGCAGCGCGAAGGGGAAGAACGAGAACCCGTACCAGTACCAGGGCAGGTGGGTCCAGGACAGGAACACCATGAAGTCCGGCAGGTCGGCATTGGCATACACGCCGCGGGTGCCGATCTCGCGCATCAGGTACATGCCCATCGCGTAGCCGCCGAGCGCGAAGAAGGCGGCGTGGCCGAGCGTCAGGATGCCGGCAAATCCCCAGACCAGATCGACCGCCAGCGCGAGCAGCGCGTAGGACAGGTATTTCGCGGTGAGCGAGACGGCGAAATCGGGCACGTGCAGCGGGAACGAGGCCGGCAGCAGGTTCAGCAGCGCCATCAGCAGCGCGCCGGCCACGACGATCGCCGCGGTGACGACGGTGCCGGGCAGGTAGGCCGGGAGCCTCAAGACTCCACCCCGCGGCCCTTGAGCGGGAACATGCCGCGCGGCCGTCGCTGGATGAACAGGATCAGCAGCACCAGCACCACGATCTTGCCGAGCACGGCGCCCGCCACCGGCTCCAGGATCTTGTTGGCGATCCCCAGGGTGGTGGCGCCCGCCAGCGTCCCCCACAGGTTGCCGACGCCGCCGAACACCACCACCATGAAGCTGTCGATGATGTAGCCCTGGCCGAGATTGGGACTGACATTGTCGATCTGGCTGATCGCAACACCGGCCAGGCCGGCAACACCCGAGCCGAGCCCGAAGGTGAGCGCATCCACGCGTGGCGTGCGTATGCCCATCAGCGCCGCCATGCGCCGGTTCTGCGTCACTGCGCGCATCTCCAGGCCCAGCGACGTGCGGCGCAGCACCAGGCTCAACGCACCCATCACCAGCACCGCGAAGATCATGATGGCGAGCCGGTTCAGCGTGATCACCAGCCCGCCCCAGTGCAGCGAGCCGGAGAGCCAGCCGGGGGTGACGACGGAGATGTTGGTCGGACCGAACAGCGAGCGGATCGCCTGCTGCAGCACCAGCGACAGGCCCCAGGTGGCGAGCAGGGTCTCCAGCGGGCGGCCGTACAGGAAGCGGATCAGGCCGCGCTCGATGGCCACCCCGATGGCGCCGCACACGAGAAAGGCGGCCGGTATGGCGAGCAGGATACTGACCGGAGCCAGCGCGGGCATGGCGGCGGCGACCGCCTGCTGCACCATCCAGGTGGTGTAGGCGCCGATCATCATGACCTCGCCATGCGCCATGTTGATGACGCCCATGACGCCGAAGGTGATGGCGAGGCCCATGGCCGCGAGCAGCAGGACCGAGCCCAGGCTGAGGCCGTAGAACAGGTCCTGCGCGACGCTCCACAGACGCAGCCGCAGGTCGATCGAGGACAGTGCCTGCGCCACCGCGGCCTGCACCGCGGCGGGCTGGTCGTGCAGGCCGGCGAGGATGGCGCGCGCCGGGAGGCCGCCACTGGCGGCAAGAATGCGGACGGCATCGATCCGCTCCTGCACCGCGCCGGCATCGCCGGGCTTGCCAGCCTGCCCCGGAGCCGACAGCAGGGCCGCCGCGCGTGCCTCGCGCAAGCGGTGGACGACGCCTGCATCCGCCTCGTGCGCCAGCGCGCGGTCGAGCACCGGCAGGGCGGCGGGATCGTGCGAATCGTAGGCGGCATCGGCGGATCGAAGACGTATCGCCGGATCGGACGAGGTCAGGCCGAACAGGGCGAGCGCCCCGGCGACGGCCTCCCGGATGCGGTTGTTGACCCGCACGGAGCGGATCGTATCCGGATCGGGCCTGGCGGGCGCGCCGCTGCGCGCATCGACGTAATCGCTGCCGTTGCGGATATACAGCGCGTCGCCGGTGCGCGCGGCGTAGAGGCGCCGTTCGCCGAGTGCGGTGATCACCGCCTGCGCACGCGGCGCACCGGAGGCGGCAAGCGTGGTGACCGAAGCCGCCACCGCATTGAAGCTGGTCTGCGACAGGCCGGCGAAGGGATCCGGAACCTGCGCCGAAGCGCTTGCTCCCAGCAGGCAGCAGGCCACTACCAGACCGGCTGCCACCCGACGCAGCCATGCCGGGATGTCAGGCATGCCGCTGGCCGACGCAGCTCTTGGTGACGGTGTTGAAGTTGCCGCACGAGATCGGCTTGCTCCAGTCGCCGATCAGGTTGCGTGTCTCGGCGACATAGGGCGACCAGGCCTGCGCGGGAATCGGCGCCGGCGAGTTCCACACCACGTTGAACTGGCCGTCGTCCTGGATCTCGCCGATGAAAACCGGCTTGGTGAGATGGTGGTTCGGGAGCAGGGTGGCGATGCTGCCGGTGAGGTTCGGCTGCCTTATCCCGATCATCGCGTCGATGATGGTGTCGTGGTCGACGGACTTCGTCTTCTCGACCGCCTGCACCCACATGTTGAAGCCGATATAGTGCGCCTCCATCGGGTCGTTGGTGGTGCGCTTCGAATTGCCGGTGAATTTGTGCCAGGATTCGATGAACGCCTTGTTCGCCGGCGTGTCGATGCTCTCGAAATAATTCCAGGCGGCGAGCTGCCCGACCAGGGGATGCGTATCCATGCCGGCAAGCTCCTCCTCGCCGACGCTGAAGGCCACCACCGGAATGTCGGTCGCCTTGATGCCCTGGTTGCCGAGCTCCTTGTAGAACGGAACGTTGGCGTCGCCGTTGATGGTGGACACCACCGCGGTCTTCTTGCCCGATGAGCCGAAGTTCTTGATGCTGGCGACGATGTTCTGCCAGTCGGACTGGCCGAACGGCGTGTAGTTCACCATGATGTCGGCGGGTGCGACGCCCTTGGTCGCGAGGTAGGCCTGCAGGATCTGGTTGGTGGTGCGCGGATACACGTAGTCGGTGCCGGCCAGCACCCAGCGCTGCACCTTCTCCTCGCTCATCAGGTAGTCGACGGCGGGAATTGCCTGCTGGTTGGGCGCGGCCCCGGTGTAGAACACGTTGCGGCTGCATTCCTGACCTTCGTACTGCACCGGATAGAACAATATCCCGTTCAGTTCCTCGAACACCGGCAGCACCGATTTCCGCGACACGCTGGTCCAGCAGCCGAACACCGCGGACACCTTGTCGACGCTGAGCAGCTGGCGCGCCTTTTCCGCGAACAACGGCCAGTTCGAGGCCGGATCGACCACCACCGGCACCAGCGGGCGTCCGAGCAGGCCACCCTTGGCGTTCTGCTCTGCGATCAGCATCAGCATGACGTCCTTCAGCGTGGTCTCGCTGATCGCCATGGTGCCCGACAGCGAGTGCAGGATGCCGACCTTGATCGGCTCGCCGGACGGAGCGGCGGCCGCGCGCCCGCCGGAAATCATCGGCGCCATCAGGGCGGTGGAGCCGGCGGCCAGCCCGAGATGGCCGAAGGCACGACGGGTCAGGCCTGAACTGTCACGGGTCATTGCTGGAGTTCCTCAATCCGGTTGATTTGAGGTATGCAATGGCCGCGCCACCGGCAGGCAAGTTCAGGGCTGGCTACCGTGGGCGGAACGCTTCCGCGAGCAGCAGCGCGAAGATCCTCGTATCGGTCAGGTAGCGGCTTCCCAGCCGCCGCGGCTCGCGTACGATACGCCAGCACCATTCCAGCCCGCCGTTCCTGATCAAGGCCGGAGCGCGGCGCTCGTGGCCGCCGATCTGGTCGATGGCGGCGCCGATGCACAACCCGATGCCGGTGGCGCGGCCGCGCTCGACGATGCGATGCGCGAGAATTTCCTGCCTGGGGGCGCCACAGGCCAGGAACACGAAGCGCGCCGGATGACGCTCGACGAACTCCGCACATTGCTCGACCAGCGCCGGGTCGCGCTCGAAGCCGAACGGGGGACAGTGATGCGCAATTCCCGAGAGGCCGTAACGCGCGCGCAGCGCGGCGACCGCCTCGGGGGTGGTGCCGACGATCGTCAGCGCGTCCGAGCCCGAGATGTGGCGCTCGAACAGGTCGAAGGTGAGGTCGCTGCCGGTAACGACCGGCGGCATCGCGAGACCCAGCAGCCGGCCCGCCATGCGCATCACGCGGCTGTCGAGCAGCAACGCGCCGGCGGCGTCGTAGAGCGTCCGCAAGGCCGGACCACCATGCTGCAGGCGCACGAAATGATCCGCGTTGGGCGTGACCACGTAGTCGAACTGTGCCCGCGGATCGCGCGCGGCGAGAGCCGCGGCGACGTTGCCGGTCTGCGCCGCGGCGAGGGCGAGGCCGAGCAACCTGACGGTGGGGTAGGCGGAGAGGAGTCCCGACATGAAAGTAATCCGTTAAACGCCTGATTCGAAGGTCAAGAAGCTTTCGGCAGCGTTCCGGACTGCTAATGAGCCGTCAAGCACGGCAAGCGTCCGGAGGCGTTCGATGACATCCCACGCAAGGATCGGCAGCCTGTTCGTCGGTGGCGGCCCGGCCGGCCTGGCGCCCCTCGTCTGGGCGGCCCGCCAGGGCCTGCTGCCGCAGCTTGCCGCGCAGGGACTGGTCGTGGTCGAGCGTGGTTCGTCCATCGGGGCCGGTGCGCTGGGCGGCTATGCGATCGGATCGGACACGCTGGCCGAGACCTTCCTGGAGTGCCTCGAGGGCAGCGCGGACCCGCGCATCGGCGCCCTGCGGGATCATCCGGCGAGCCTCGCGGTCCGGGCCTGTGCCGGTGGATCGGTGCCGCTGCGGCTGGCGGCGGCGTTCCTCGACACCCTCGGTGCGGCGATGCATGCCGCCATCCTCGCAGCGGGGGGCGAGGTCCGCACCGGGCGGGAAGCGGTATCGAGCCGCCGCCTGGCCGATCGGGGCTGGCAGACCGTCCTGCGATCCGCCGCCGGCACCGAAACCATCGTCTCGCGCGAGCTGGTGCTGGCGACCGGCGCACGGCAGGACATCCGCTCGCTGCGGAGCGTGGTCGTCGCCGGGGCGCCGCTGCTGCCGCGTCTCGAACACTCCGTCATGCTGTCCGGCGACCTGCTCGCGGCCGGCGGTCTCGAAGCGGCCTGCGGGCGTCTCGCCGGACGGGCCTCGCCGCGCATCGCCATCGTCGGCGGCTCGCACAGTGCGCTGGCCGCCGCGAACCTGCTGCTGAACTGCCCGCGGCTGGACCTCGCACCGGACGCGTTGACGGTGCTGCACCGCCGGAAGCTGCGGGTGTTCTATCCGACCGCCGCAGCGGCTCGAGAAGCCGGCTACGACGATTTCTGTGATGACGATATCTGCCCGGTCTCGCAACGGCTGTTTCGCCTCGCCGGCTTCCGCCTGGAGGCGCGCACCCTGGTCATGCGCGCACTCGGCATCGGCGGCCTCGCCCCGGAGCCACGGCTGCGACTGCACCGGCTGCAACCCGCAGCGGCGGAAGCGGGGGCACGCGACATCCTGGACCGCGCCGACCTCGTGATCGCAGCACTCGGCTACCAGCCGAACGCCCTCGCACTATTCGACCGCGAAGGCGGCCGCATCCTGCTCGGCGGCACCGGCGTCGGCGGCGAAATCGAGGCAGGGGCGGCGCCGATGGTCGATCGCGCCTGCCGCGTGCTCGACGTGGCGGGCGAGCCGGTGCCCAACGTCCATGCGATCGGGCTGGGTGCGGGCTTCGTGCCGCATGGCCCGCTCGGCGGCGAGCCCAGCTTCCGCGGCCAGACCAACGGGATCTGGCTCTGGCAGCACGGCGTCGGCGCCATGATCGTCGACGCCCTTCTCGCGGACCGGAAGGAGTCGGTGCACGATGTCGCCGCCTGAGACGCCGAAGCCTTCCGGCAAGACGGCGCTCGCCGTCGCCATCATCGTCGGCACCCGGCCCGAGGCAATCAAGCTGGCGCCGGTGGCGCTTGCCCTGCGGGCCCGTCCCGGCGTCGAGGCCTGGATCTGGTGCAGCGGGCAGCACCCCGCCTGGGCCAGCGAGATGCTGGCCTATTTCGACCTGCAGCCGGACCTGTTGCTGGACCTTCCGCCACGCTCGACCGGCCTCGCGCAACTCGCCAGCCTGATGCTGTCAGGGATGCAGGCGGCGATCGAGGATCTCCGGCCGGACGTGGTGGTGGTGCAGGGCGATACCGCCACCGCGTTCGCCGGCGCGCTGGCGGCCGCCTACGCGGGTGTTCCGGTCGTGCATGTCGAGGCCGGCCTGCGCAGCAGCGACCGCCGAATGCCGTTCCCGGAAGAGGCGCACCGGCGCGCGATCGCGCAGTTCACCGCCCTGCATTGCGCGCCCACCCTCAAGGCGGCGGACGCGTTGCTTGCGGAAGGCTTTGCTCCCGGCGAGATCCTGGAGAGCGGCAATACCGTCATCGATGCGCTGAGGCTGATCGCGCCGCTGACGCCGGCGAACGATCCGGTCTCCGAGCTCGGCTGTCCGCTGATCCTGCTCACCTGTCATCGCCGCGAAAGCTGGGGCGCGCCCTATCGCGCCGTCTGCGCGGCGGCACGGCGGCTGGCATCTCGCAACGATTGCGAGATCGTCTTCGTGGTGCACCCGAACCCGGAACTGGCGCAGGTCGCCCGCGACCTGTTGTCGGATTGCCCGCGCGTGCGGCTGGTGCCACCGCTCGGCTATCCCGACTTCATGCACATGGTCCGGCGAGCCACGCTGGTGCTCACAGATTCCGGTGGCGTGCAGGAGGAGGCGGCCGCCCTCGGTACGCCGCTGCTCATCCTGCGCGACACCACCGAGCGTCCGGAGGGAGTGGAGGCCGGCACCGCGCGGCTGATCGGCACCGACGAGGAGGTCATCGTGGCGTCCGTGCAGGCGCTGCTCGACCATCCCGCGACACTCGCCGCAATGCGTATTCCCTGCACGCAGTACGGCGACGGCTTTGCTGCGGAACGGATCGCCGCGGCGATCGCGGCGCGCTGGAAGGATGCCCGCGCCCCCGGCGGGGGACGCCAGGTGCCCGGCCGAGCCGCTCAGATGATCGAAGCGGCGGCCTTGACCGGGTCCATCGTCCCGGCCTGATCGTCACGCGCGAAGCGCAGCGCCTGCCAGCCGAACATGCTGGCCCAGGAGTTGCGATGCAGTCCGACGGCATCGAACATGATGCCGCCCTCCGGGCTGAGCCGGGCGAGCAGGTTGGCCTCCAGGGCCGGCCGCCTTTCCCGCCAGAGCGCGCGCGTGCCGGCATCGAGACCTCCTGCCGCGTCGAGCACCAGCCCGGCGCGCAGCAGCTGGCCCAGCACGTCGGCCCGCACCGTCGCGTCCGGCTGGCCCGCGATCGGCGGTACCGCTCCGGTCAGCGGATCGCACTGGCAGATTGCCATCGCGAACGAGCGCGCGGCGTTTCCGAGCGCCCGCGTGTCCTGCGCGCGTGCCCAGACCGTCAGCCAGCCCTCGATCGAGTACAGGAACGGATGCATATCCCGCATGCGCGTCTCGCCCTGTTGCGCGAGCAGCCGCTCCTCGTCGCGAAGCGTCGCCTCGACGATGTCGCCGAGCCCGCTGGGGTCGAGCGTCCGCGCCTCCAGATCGCCGAGCGCCGCCACCGCCTTGACGTGATGCACGCCCTGGGTGGTGGACCATTTCACCGGGATGGCGTGCGCGTCGGCGCCCGGACGCAGCAGGTGCGAGGCAAGGCGACCGCCGCTCGCGATGCGCGCGATCGATGCGGCGTAGCTATCCACCAGCGCGTCCGGAACCAGGCCGGGCCAGCGCCGCTGCACGCAGCGCAGACCGCGAAGGATGATGGCGAGGTCGAACGCGAACAGGCAGTCGTTGCGCCAGTCGCTGTCCGCGGGGTCGCGGAAATACAGCGTCAGCGGTTCGGCGTCGGGGCCGCCGGCGGATCCAAGCCAGGCCGCGACCTGGAGGGCCGCATTCCGGTAGCGTTGGTCGTCCGCACCCGGCGGCGCCGCATCGACCAGGAACTGCAGGTAGTAGCCGCAGATCTCCGGATAGAGGCCGTTCCATTCGCCGTCCGGCGAGAGATAGTTCACGACGCCCGAGCGCAGGACCGGGCTGGACAGCAGCCACGCGTCCAGCCGGTGCAGCGCCGCATCCAGGGTTTCGGTGGAGGTGATCGGGTTCATCAGTGCGGACACCGGCGCGACGCTGCTCAGGGGTGCAGATGCAGAGCGGAAACGACGTCGGGCGGATAGCCGAAGCCACGGGCAGAACCGCCGACCGGACGGTCGAAGCCCATCTGGTCGTCCAGCGCCCAGAGTGCCCAGGGCAATCGCAGATCGGTAGCGGCCTGATGCATGGCGCTGAAATAGGCGTCCCGCGCCGGCCGGTTGAGGATGCCCATCGCCCCGAACTCGGTCATCATGACGCTGACATCGTGCGCATGGCCCCAGTCGGTGGCGCGACGCAGCCCGGCCTCGATGCTGCCCTCGTTCTGCGGGTTGGAGCACCAGTACTGGATCACCGCGCGCGTATGATCCTGTCCGGTGGCGGCCTGCGCGGCCTTGCATGCCGACGGCGTCGTAGGGAACGGGATGTGCGCGGCGAGCGCGTTCTTGTCGATGCCCTGGTCCCAGAAGCCAAGCAGCGTCAGCAGCGTGGGCTCGTAGGTGTGGAAGCTGTAGATGACGTTGCGGTCCTGCACCGGCTGGATCTTCAGCAGCCCGTCCAGGCTGCTCCAGTCGGTGCCGGTCAGCACGATCGTGTTGTCGGGTAACGCGCCCCGGATCACGTTCAGGATGCGGCCCTGCAGGTCGGTCCAGTGCGCCGGATCCGAGGACGGCTCGTTGACGACTTCCGGAAAGGTCAACCCGACCGGCAGGCCGCGTAGAGCCGGCGCCAGGTCGTGCCAATATCCTAGCAGGATCTGCTGCGCCTCCGGGTTCTTGTCGTACTGCCAGTTCTGCGCGTTCTGCGTGTAAGGCTCGGTCATCACCGCGAGGCCAGCCTTCTGCAGGCGGCGGATCACGCGCACGATCACCGCCAGCTTGTCGGGCGCGATGTGACGACCCTGCATCACCACTTCGACGCCGACCGAGAGCCGCACGTAGGTGAAGCCGGCGCGCCTGATTGCGGCGATATCTGCGTCGCTGAGATAACCAGCGAGCGCGGTATCGTCGCTGCTGGGCGGGAAGCGCAGCCAGTGCGCCACGTTCAGGCCACGCGCGAGGGCCGCCATCCGGGGCGCCGGCGCCTCCGCACAGGCCGGCAGCAGCGTGCCGAGGACAATTGCAGTCGCCAGAAGGGCTTCCTTGAGCAGCCGGGCCAGGGGGCGGCGGGGAGGCGAGGAGAGTGACGTCACGGCAGGCCTTTCGGTCGGGTCGATCCGGCGGAACGTTACACGCCCAGGCCGGAACTTAAAGTCCGCCGTGCTGCCCTGGTCCCGGCCGCGAGAGCATTTCGTCTTTGCAACGGGAGGGTCTATCGTGCCGTCACGGACCTTGATCCATGTCGGGACGTCGATCTCGCCGTCCCGCCAGCCTCGCTGCCGAAACGACGCTGTCTGCACTATCGACGGCCCGTGCCTGCCGACAGCCCGCCCGTGCGTCGAGGGCCGTCGCGCCATGCCGGGGATGCACCGAGGGAGCCCAGCATGGACATCATCAGCCCGTCCGACACGGACGCACCGCTTACCGCCGAGCAACTCGACCTCATGCAGGGCTGGTGGCGGGCAGCCAATTATCTCGCCGTCGGCCAGATCTACCTGCTCGACAATCCGCTGCTGCGCGAACCCCTGACACGCGCGCATGTCAAGCCGCGGCTGCTCGGCCATTTCGGCACCACGCCCGGGTTGAATTTCATCTACCTGCACCTGAACCGCGTCATCAAGGCGTATGGCCTCGACATCCTGTTCATCGCCGGTCCCGGCCACGGCGCGCCCGGGGTGGTCGCCTGCACCTGGCTGGAGGGCACCTACAGCGAGCTCTACCCGGACATCTCGCGCGACGAGGAAGGCATGCGCCGGCTGTTCCGGCAGTTCTCGTTTCCGGGCGGCATTCCCAGCCACGCGGCGCCGGAAACCCCGGGCTCGATACACGAGGGTGGCGAACTCGGCTATTCGCTGTCGCACGCCTATGGCGCGGCCCTCGACAACCCGGAGCTGATCGTCGCCTGCGTGGTTGGCGACGGCGAGGCCGAGACCGGTGCGCTGGCGACTTCCTGGCACTGCAACAAGTTCCTCAACCCGGTGACCGACGGCGCGGTGCTGCCGATCCTGCACCTGAACGGCTGGAAGATCGCCAACCCGACGGTCCTTGCGCGCATCCCGCACGAGGCGCTCGACGACCTGCTGCGCGGCTACGGCTACGCGCCGATCTTCGTCGAAGGTGACGATCCGATGAAGATGCACCAGGCGATGGCAGCCGCCATGGATGCCGCCATCGCCGCCATCGAGGCAATTCGTCACGCAGCCCGCGGCGAGGGTGGCCCCACCTCCACGGCGGCGGCTTGGCCGATGATCGTGCTGCGCTCGCCGAAGGGCTGGACCTGCCCGGAATTCGTCGACGGGCTGCGCACCGAGGGCACCTGGCGGTCGCACCAGGTGCCGATCCCGGAGACCACGACACCGGCGCACGTGGCGCTGCTCGAGCAATGGATGCGCAGCTACCGGCCGGAGGAACTGTTCGACGCCGACGGCAGGCTGCGGCCACAGTTCGCCTCGCTGGCCCCGGCCGGCCGCGCCCGCATGAGCGCCAATCCGCACGCCAACGGCGGCGTGATACGCCGGCCGCTGCGCATGCCGGATTTTCGTGAGTACGCGGTCGCGGTGCCGGCCCCCGGTCAGGTCGAGGCGGAGGCGACGCGTGTGCTCGGCGGCTTCCTGCGCGATATCCTCAGGGCCAACGAGAGCACCCGCAATTTCCGCATCGTCGGCCCGGACGAGACCGCCTCGAACCGGCTGGGGGCGGTGCTGGAAGCCACCGACCGCGCCTGGGATGCGGAGACGCGCGACGGCGACGACCATCTGGCGCCGGACGGGCGGGTGATGGAGATGCTGAGCGAGCATACCTGCCAGGGCTGGCTCGAAGGCTACCTGCTTACCGGCCGGCACGGCCTGTTTTCCTGCTACGAGGCGTTCATCCACATCATCGATTCGATGTTCAACCAGCATGCGAAATGGTTGAAGACGTCGCGCGCGGTGCCGTGGCGGCAGCCGATCGCGTCGCTGAACTACCTGCTGACCTCGCATGTCTGGCGCCAGGACCATAACGGCTTCAGCCACCAGGATCCCGGTTTCATCGACCACGTCGCCAACAAGAAGGCCGACACCGTGCGGGTGTATCTGCCGCCGGACGCCAACACGCTGCTGTGGGTGGCGGATCATTGCCTGCGCAGCTGGGACCGCATCAACGTCATCGTCGCCGGCAAGCAGCCGGAGGCGCAGTGGCTCGACATGGATGCGGCGATCGCGCATTGCAGCCAGGGCGTCGGGATCTGGGGCTGGGCCAGCAACGATCGCGACGGCGAGCCGGACGTGGTGATGGCCTGCGCAGGCGACGTGCCGACACTGGAGACGCTCGCGGCGGTCGATCTGCTGCGGCGGCAGATGCCGGAACTCAAGGTGCGCGTGGTGAACGTCGTGGACCTGATGACGCTGCAACCGAAATCGGCGCATCCGCACGGGCTGAGCGACGCCGATTTCGACACCATGTTCACCACCGACAAGCCGGTGATCTTCGCCTATCACGGCTATCCGTGGCTGATCCATCGCCTGGTCTATCGCCGTGCCAACCACGACAATTTCCATGTGCGCGGCTACCAGGAGGAAGGCTCCACCACCACACCGTTCGACATGGTGGTGCGCAACCGGCTCGACCGGTTCCATCTGGTTGGCGACGTGATCAGCTTCGTGCCGGGCCTCGGCGCCCGTGCCGCGTACGCCAAGCAGGCGATACGCGACAAGCTGGTGCAGCACGAGCAGTACATCACCCGGCACGGCATCGACATGCCGGAGATCCTGGACTGGCGCTGGCCTGCGGATGAAGTTTCGGCCGGCGAGCCATCGTCATGAACGACGCCCGCGCGCCGGTCGCCGCCGGGAACGAGCTTGAGCGCTACCTGCCGCATACGCGCATCGCCTATCTCAGCATGGAGATCGCGCTCGAGCCGGACATCCCGACCTACAGCGGCGGCCTCGGCATCCTCGCCGGCGACGCCGCCCGCAGCGCCGCCGATCTCGGACTGCCGATGGTGTTCGTGACGCTGGCCAGCCGCGATGGCTACCTGCGCCAGGAACTCGACGCCCAGGGCGGCCAGCTGGACACGCCGGACCATTGGGATCCTGCCGATCATGCGACCGCCCTGCCGGCGATGGTGGCGGTCGAGATCGAGCACCGCCAGGTCTGGGTGCGGCCCTGGCTGTACATACTCAACCGTCCCGCCGGCCGCTCGGTGCCGGTGCTGCTGCTCGACACCGACTGCCGCGAGAACGATCCGGCCGACCGCGGCATCAGCGGCCGGCTCTACGGCGGCGACGTGGCGATGCGGCTGCGCCAGGAGATCGTGCTCGGCATCGGCGGCGAGATGGTGCTGTCGGCGCTGGGCTTCGAGATCGCCACCTTCCATCTCAACGAGGGCCACGCTGCCCTGCTGCCGCTCGCCTTGTTGCGGCGCCATCCGCTGCGCACCGGGCATGTCGAGGATGCGGTGCCATACGATGTCGATCGCGTGGTCGAGCGTTGCGTGTTCACCACCCACACGCCGATCGCCGCCGGCCACGACCGCTTCGGCTACGACCTCGTGGTGCGGCTGCTGGGCGACTTCTTCGATCTCTCCGCGCTGCGCCGGCTGGCGGGTGACGACGCGCTGAACATGACCAGGCTGGCGATCAGTCTGAGCGGCAGCGTCAACGGCGTTGCCAAGCGGCACCAGCAGACCGCGGCGGCGATGTTCCCCGGCCACCTTATCCGCTCCATCACCAACGGCGTGCATCCCGAGACCTGGGTGCAGCCGGCGCTCGCCCGGCTGTATGCAACGCTCGATCCGCAATGGACCACCGAGCCGGAGATCCTGGTGCGCGCCGATACGCTGCCCGCCCAGGCGGTATTGGCGGCGCATGCGGAGGCGAAAGGCGCGCTGCTGGATGCGGTGTATCGCGCCACCGGCCGGACCTTGTCGCCCGACTTGCCGACCATCGTATTCGCGCGCCGGATGACCGGCTACAAGCGCGCCGACCTGCTGCTCGCCGATCCGGAGCGCCTCGCGCGCATCGCCAGGGACGCGCCGTTCCAGGTGCTGTATGCTGGCAAGGCGCATCCGCAGGACGGCGAGGGCCGCTCACTGATCGGCCGCATCCAGGAAGCCTCGCGACGGCTGTCGCACGACCTGCCGATCGTGTTCGTGCCCGGCTACGACTTCGCGTTGGCCAAGCTGCTGGTGGCCGGCGCCGACGTCTGGCTGAACACCCCGCTGCCGCCGCTGGAAGCATCCGGCACCAGCGGCATGAAGGCGGCGCTGAACGGGGTGCCGAGCCTGAGCGTGCTCGATGGCTGGTGGCTGGAGGCCTGCATCGAGGGGGTCACCGGCTGGGCGATCGGCGATCCGGCGGCGCCCGACACCCATGCCGGCATCCTGCTCGACAAGCTGGAACACACGGTGCTGCCGTTGTTCCGCGACCGCGAGGCCTGGGCGCGCCTGATGATGGGCGCGATCTCGAAGTCCGGGGCGGTATTCACCAGCCATCGCATGATGCGTCGCTACGCCGCCGAGGCCTATCTCGGCAGCATGCTCACCGGCTGAACGATGAACGATGCCGTCCTGGCGCTGAATGCCGGATCCTCCTCGATCAAGTTCGCGCTCTACGAGATCGCGGCCGGCCACGCGGCGAAACCGCTCTTGCACGGGCAGATCGAGGGACTTGGCGGGAAGCCGCATTTCACCGCGCGCGATCCGTCCGGGGCGATGCTGTCGGAGCAGCGCTGGACGCATGGCGAGGCGCCGGACCATGAAGCGCTGCTCGGCACCCTGCTCGACTGGGTCGACCACCATCTCGGGTCCGACCGGCTGGTCGGCGTCGGCCATCGCGTCGTGCATGGCGGCGCCGCGCACGGGGCGCCGGAGCGGGTCACGGACGCGCTGCTGGACGATCTCGACCGTCTCACTCCGCTGGCGCCGCTGCACCAGCCGCATAGCCTGTCGCCGATCCGCGCCATCGCCCGGGCGCGGCCGGACCTGGCGCAGGTGGCCTGCTTCGACACCGCCTTCCACCGCACCATGCCCGCCGTCGCCACCCGCCTGGCGCTGCCGCGCCGCTACGAGAGCGACGGCGTGCGCCGCTACGGCTTCCACGGCCTGAGCTACGAATATATCGCCGGGCGGCTGGCGACGGTGGCACCGGCGCTGGCGGAGGGCCGCGTCATCGTGGCGCATCTCGGCAACGGCGCCAGCCTGTGCGCCATGCACGGCGGCGCCAGCCAGGACACCACCATGGGCTTCACCGCGCTGGACGGGCTGGTGATGGGCACACGCTGCGGCAGCATCGATCCCGGTGCGTTGCTCTACCTGCAGCAATCTGGCGGCCTGTCGGCAAGCCAGCTCGAGGACCTGCTCTACCGGCGGTCCGGCCTGCTCGGCGTGTCGGGCCTCGACAGCGATATGCGCGCCCTGCTGGAGAGCTCCGAGCCGGCCGCCGCCGAGGCGGTGGCGCTGTTCATCTATCGCTTCGTGCAGCTCGCGGGTGGCCTGGTCGCAACGCTCGGCGGCCTGGACGGGCTGGTGTTCACCGCCGGCATCGGCGAGCACGCGCCGGCGATCCGCGCGGCGGCCTGTGCGAAGCTCGACTGGCTTGGCATCGCTCTCGACCAGCGCCTGAACCACGCAGGCAACGGGCGGATCAGCGCCGCCGGGAGCCGGGTTGCGGTCTGGGTGATCCCGACCGACGAGGAGGCGATGATCGCGCAGCACACCATCGCCATGCTGCAGTCCAGGCACTGATCGCCTGGTGGGCGACGGACACATTCCCGGGATGCGCGCAAACGCAGCCGGACCTTGTCGTTCACGATCGTTGGTTTCCGGAGATCCAGCATGACCGAGAGCAACCTGTTCAGCCTTGCCGACAAGATCGCCGTCGTCACCGGCGCCGCGCGCGGGATCGGCCGGGCCGCCGCGGTGGCGATGGCGCGCGCCGGCGCCGACGTGGTGGGGATCGACATCGCCGGGTCCGCCAGCGTGCATGTCGACTTTGCCTCCGCCAGCGTCGAGGATCTCGCAGAAACCGGTCGTCAGGTTGAGGCAGCAGGTCGGCGCTGGAAGGCGATCACCCTGGACCAGCGCGATCGCCCGGCGTTGCGTGCCGCCGCCGCGGCGGTCAAGGCGGAGCTGGGTGGGGTCGATATCCTGTTTGCCAACGGCGGCATCCAGGCTTTCAAGCCGATCCTGGAGATGGAGGATCCGGACTGGGACGACCAGATCGACATCAACCTGACCGGCACCATGAATGCGGTGCGCGCCTTTGCGCCGCTGCTGGTCGAGCGTGGCGGTGGGCGGATCATCGTCACTTCCTCCACCCAGGGGCAGCACGGCACCAAGAACGGCTCTGCCTACTCGGCGTCCAAATGGGGGATCATCGGCTTGATGAAGTCCGCCGCTATGGAACTCGGCGAACATGGGATCACCGTCAACGCCCTGATCCCCGGGTTGATCGATACCGTGCTGACGCGCCACGAGGATCGGTATGCGCAGGCGCTGCAGACCGCCGGCAAGCAGCCCAGCGGCGATGTGGCGAAGGACGAGGCGGCGGCCCGCGAGGCGCTCACGGCTAAGTCGCCGCTCGGCGTGCCTTGGATCTCGGCCGAGGATGTGGCGCCGATGGTGGTGTTCCTCGCATCCGACGCGGCACGGATGGCGAGCGGCGCGACCTATTCGGTCACGGCAGGGGACAGCGCCAACGGGAGCGCCTGAGCGGCGCCCCCAGAGCCCCGGCTAAAGCTTCGCGGCGTCGGCCCAGGCGGTGATGGCCTGGTTGGCTGCGGCGGGCTGTTCGAAGATGCTGACATGGCCGGCGTCCGGGATCAGCGACAGCGTGGCGCCCGGGATGGCGGCCTGGATCGACTGTGCGATGGGAAATGCATAGACACCGTCATCCACGCCCTCCAGCACCAGGGTGGGCACGCTGATCGTCGGCAGCACCGGGCGGTAGTCCGGACGCAGGGCCAGGGTCTCCGCGCCGGTCTGCATGCCGGAGACCGAGGCCTCGTCGATGATGTTTTCGATCGCCGTGCCGACCGCCGGGATGTTGAGCAGCGTGTTGCCGGTGAGCAGCATCGGCACCAGGTTGGGGAGCACGGACGGCACGCCCTGGCGGGTCGCCTGGACCCCGAAGCCCGCCCATTCGGACTGCTCGATGATCGAGGCCGGCTGCGAGATGGTGTCGATCAGGATCATGCCGGCAAAGCGGTTGGAGGCCTCCCGATAGACTTCCTGCGTGATGATGCCCCCCATCGAGTGGCCGCCGATGACGGCCTTCTGGATGCCGAGATGGTCGAGCAGGGCGATCACGTATCGGGCATAGATCGCGGTCGAGCCGACACCGCCGACAATCGGCGACGACTTGCCGAAGCCCGGCAAATCGAGGGTGATCACCTGGAACCGCGAGGCCAGTCCGGCCTGCTGGTAGGCGAACAACCCGCCGTTCAGCGGATAGCCATGGATCAGCACCAGCGGCGTGCCGCTCCCGCTGACCTGATAGAAGATCTGCGACCCGTAGGCGTTGAACGTACCACCCTGGCGGGTGTCCGCGGCCTGGGCCTGCTGCTGGGTCGGCGGTGCTGCGGATTGCGCGAGTGCCGTTGCGAACGGCGCGACGCCCAGCAGCGATGACAGGGCAAAAGCAAGGCGCTTCATGGTCGGTCTCCCGGTTGGGCGACGATCGTCGGGCGCCCGCAGCCGACGCAACAGATGAAGCGGGTTTCAGATTTGATCAGAAAATTCGCGACAACCGATCGTGAAGCGTAAGCAAGCTCCCCGGATCTTGAAGACCCGCGCAGGCCATGTCCGCATCCGGAACGAGTTTCACGACCGCCCAGCCTTGGCCAGGTCGCGCATTGCCACCACCAGCTTCACATGCGGCGCCAGCACCCGCTGCGGCAACGATGGCAGATGGATGCGGATGACCTCGAGCTTCTTCTGATCGGGAAGCTCGGCGAATTTCGGTCGCGAGCCGGCGGTCTCCGGATCGGACTCGTAGCTTTTCGCGATGGCTGCAACCAGCTCGGCCGGAACGGAGGCCAGCAGCGTTTTCTGCGCCGGGCTCAGGGTCCGGTCCCGCAGCGGGCCGGACAGGGTGCGGTGCTCCGTTGCCTTGGGCGCTTCGTAGGGTTTCAGGCGGTCAAGTGGAAATTCCAGCTCGACGCCATTCTCCTGCATGACGTAGCCGGTCGTGCCGTCGATATCGACGAGCTTCCCGGCATGCGAGCCGGCAAGGTCGGAGACACGGTCACCGATCGAAATCCGGGTCATGGTGAAATCCTCTCAGGCAGAAGGGACGCCCGTGCGCCTGACTTAGCACAGGCCGGCCGTGGTTCCGTACTGCACCGAACAAAGCCGGGCTTGCGACGTTCCAGCCGGTCAGGTGCCGCATAAGGCACGCGTCGGAGAGGAACGGCCCATGGCGTCAATGCCAACGCAGCGCATCGAGACCGATATTCCGGCCAGGCTCGACCGGCTGCCCTGGAGCCGCTTCCACCTGATGGTGATCATCGCGCTTGGCGTGACATGGATCCTGGACGGGCTCGAGGTCACCATCGTCGGCTCGATCGGGCCGGCTCTGCAGGGACATGGCGCCCTCAACCTGAGCTCGGGCGAAGTCGGTGGCGCGGCTTCCGCCTACATCGCGGGAGCGGTCGGCGGCGCCCTGCTGTTCGGCTGGCTGACCGACCGGGTCGGGCGACGGTCGGTCTTCGCCGTCACCCTTGGCGTCTATGTGCTGGGCGTGCTTGGCTCGGCCTGCTCGTTCGACGTGATCAGCTTCGACCTGTCGCGCATGTTGACCGGGATCGGCATCGGTGGCGAATACGCCGCGATCAACTCCGCCGTGGACGAAATGACCCCGGCCCACATGCGCGGCCGCGTCAACCTTGCGGTCAATGCCAGCTACTGGGCCGGGGCGGCACTCGGCGCGGTAGCCTCTTTGCTGGTCACCAACCATGACTTCATTCCGCCCAATCTCGGCTGGCGGCTGGGCTTTGCGGTCGGCGGCATCCTCGGCCTGCCGGTGATCTGGCTGCGCCGGTTCGTGCCGGAGAGCCCGCGCTGGCTGGTCACGCATGGTTATCTGCCGGAGGCCGAGGTTGCGACGGCGAGGATCGAGCACGCGGTGCGCAGTCTCGGCCACACGCTGCCACCACCGCGCGGCACGCTGTCGATCCGACCGCGCCGGAGCTTCGGCCTCGGCGTCGTGCTGCATGCGATGCTGGTCACCCACCGCAAGCGCAGCTTCCTGGTGATGGTGCTGATGCTGTCGCAGGCCTTCCTGTTCAATGCGATCTTCTTCACCTACGGGCTGGTGCTGACCAAATTCTATGCCGTGCCGGTGGACCGGATCGGCCTGCATATCCTGCCGCTGGCGGCGGGCAACCTGTTCGGTCCGTTCATCCTCGGGCCGCTGTTCGACAGCGTCGGCCGCCGGCGGATGATCGGTGGCACGTTTGCCGCCTCTTCCGTCCTGCTGGTGGTGACGGCGGTGCTGTTCGGCCTCGGGATGCTGGACGCCCTGACCCAGACCTTGCTCTGGATGGCGATCTTCTTCGTCTCGTCGTCGGCAGCCTGTGGCGCCTATCTCACCGCGAGCGAGATATTTCCCCTGGAGACCAGGGCGATGGCGATCGCAGTATTCTATGCGATCGGCACGGGGATGGGCGGTCTTGGTGCGCCCTACGTGCTGGGCCGACTGATCGGAACCGGCGAAGCCTGGTCGGTCAGCATAGGCTACCTGATCGCGGCCTTCCTGATGGGCTGCGGCGCGCTGGCTGAGTTTACCCTCGGAATCGATGCGGAAGGCAAGTCGCTGGAAGAGGTCGCCGAGGTGCTGTCAGCCTAGACGAAGTCCGGGCCGGCTCTCCCCGGGGATGCTGCGCTGTCAGGCGGCCACGAGGCGGGTGGCACGCCTCGCGGCACGAACCGCGATCAGCCGCTCATGGACCATCAGCATGCGCTCGGCATCGACGCCGTAGCGGAACGGGCCAGAAACGATCCGGAAGCCGACCCGGATCGTCCAGGCCATGCCGTCGAAGTGCAGACGGGGGCATCGAAAGAATTTCAGCAGCATGGGTTCTTGCCGAGGTCGGAGGGTTCGCAGACCCGTCAATGACCTTCTCCGGGATGCGGTTCAACTGCTCAATCCCGTCTCACGACCTATTAACTCGCAAGTTCTCAACTATGTTCATAATAATATCATAGTCGTGAAAGCTGGAATACTGACTTTCTTTTGAATGCTCGTGGTCGCGACCTTCTGCAGCGCTTGCGGCCAGCCCGCACCCTGTTGATCGCGGCGCGTCGTCTGGTCAGCCTGAGCGCGCGATCCACTCGGCTGTCGAGGCAAGTCCGGCTTCCCAGGATGTCCTCGGCGCCCATTGCGCCTCGCGCATCAGGCGAGAGCTGTCGAGGATGTTGACCGGCACGTCGGCGCCGCGGGGTTCGCGCCGGATCAGGCGGGGGCTACGTCCGGTGACGCGGGCGGCATCGGCGATCACCTCGGCGACGCTGCGTCCTGTGCCGCTGCCGACATTGAACACCCTGCCGGGCCCCTCATGCACGAGGCAGGCGAGCATGGCGTCCACCACGTCGTCTATGTGGATGTAGTCGCGGACGATCCGGCCGTCGCCCCAGATCTCGACCGGCTGGTCGGCCAGCAGGCGACGCAGCAGCGCCGCCACCAGTCCCTGCCCGTTACGCGATTCCTGGAACGGCCCGTATGCATTGGCGATCCGCAGGGTGCGGGATTCCAGGCCATACAGGTGCCGGTACAGCGAGAGATACTTCTCCACCACCAGCTTGCCGATGCCATAGGCGGAGATCGGCTCGGTGGGGGTGTCCTCGGCCACCGGCTGCGTGCCGGTGACGCCGTAGACGGTTCCGCCGGAAGAGGCGAAGAGGTAGCGACGGACGCCGGCGACGCGGCACGCTTCCAGCAGCCTCACCTTCGCGGGCACCGCATCGGCGACGATCTGCGCCGGGTTGTCGTTCGAGCTGTTCGGCAGCCCGGCGCCGATCAGGTCGAAGACATGGGCATGGCCACCGACCAGCCGCTCGAGCCGCCGGTCCCAGGGCGTCGCATCGAGCGAGCCACGAACCCAGTCGATATCATCGAGCACGGCTGGCCTGGCGCTGCGTCCAAAGCCGGTCACCGGCACGCCACGCGCCCGCAGGGCGAGGCAGAGGTTGGTGCCGATGAAGCCGCCGGCACCCAGGACGAGGCAGCGATCCGACGTCGGGAAGTCGGCGTAGGCGCTCAAGTGACCCGCTGGCGCGCCGTGCGGGTACGTAGCCGCAACCAGGAATGCCGCTCCTCGACGAACGCCACCATCTCCTGCTTGTTGGCCGCCTGCTCGGTGATCGCGTTGACCATCGAGCTCGCATGCACCCGGTATTCGGCGAGTACCTCCGGGACCGCGACGCCGAATTGCCCGAGTTCGACCAGGTTGAGCCAGAGATCGAAATCCTCCCAGCCCATGGCGTTGCGCCGGACATAGTAGCCGCCCGCCGCCGCCCATGCCCATTTCGCGATCATCGCCATGGCGTCGATGTAGTTGCCGACCTGCAGCCGCCATGGCTCGAACGGGTGTTCCCCCATGATGGCGTCGCTGTCGCCGAACTGGCGCAGGCGCGGGTATGCGAAGGCGGCACGCGGCTGCTCCCGCACCGCCCGCAGCAACGTCTCGCAGGCCTCCGGCAGCAGCCGGTTGTCGGAATCGAGCGCCATCAGCCACTGAGTTTCCGCGGCATCGAACACCACGTTGCGAGCGCCGCCGAGCCCGGCATTGCCGAGCGTGCGCAGGATACGGATGCGGTTGAACCGGTTGCGATGCAGCTTCGCCCACTCCAGCACCAGCGGCACGGATTCGTCGGACGATCCGTCGTCGACGATGGCCAGGTCGATCGTCTCGAGGGTCTGCGCGCGCACGGAATCCAGCGCCTCCAGGATGTGCGCCGCATAGTTGTACGAGGTCATCACCACCGTGACGTCCGCCTCGCCCAGCGCGTCATGCGAGAACAGGAGCTCGCTGGGCGGAATTTCCGGAACGCCACGGGCCAGATAGTCGCCGCGGCGCAAACCGAGCTCGATGCAGCGGGCAACCTGGGCATCGCCCGCCCGCGATGGCGCGAGGCCACCGACCAGGATTGCTGCCAGTTCCGCCTGCCGCCACGGGCCGAAACGCCACAACACGTCGTGGTAGGCACTGGTGGCGATCGTGCGCCGCAGTCCAGGTTCGTCGATCAGGCGCAGCAGCGCCGCCTCCCACGTCGCGTCGTCGGCGGCGAGGAAGCCGGTGATGCCGTCGCGGATGGCGCGGCGATACGACCCGGTCGGGCTGGCCACCGTGCAGACGCCCGCCAGCGCTGCCTCGAAATACTTCAGCTCGCTTTTCGCCTCGCAGAATACGTTGCCGACCTCGAGCGGGCAGAGCGAGATATCAAAGCGCGCCAGCTCCTCCGGAAGCGTGTCGAGCGGCACCATGTCGCGCCACTCGATCCGCTCCTCCAGGCCCTCGAACTCGAGAAACTCGTCCATCTGCAGCAGGCCGTTCTTGTTGCCGGCCTCCCGGAACAGCACCAGCATGGCCTGCGGGCGAGAGCGCAACACGCGCGCCAGCGCCGGAGCCGCAGCCGCGAAGTCGCGCTGGTGGGTGCGCGTGCCGCCGGCATAGCCGAGCCGCAGCACGCCATCGTCGCCTGTCTCCTGACGGCGGCGCAACGCGTAGCGCGCGCGACGCAGCGTCTCCTCCTCGAACACGTTCGGCAACACGTGCGCGACGTCGCATTGCAGGCGCAGCTCGGTGGCGAGCTCTGCCGTCGTGGTGACGCAGAAATCCGCCCCGTGCAGGGTGCGCAGCATGCCCTCGAAATAGCCGCGGGTGGCACTCTCGGTGGTGCCGATGGTGCGTATCCCGTCGATGATCTCGATGCGCGCCAGATCCGGACGCGTCATCAGGTCGTCGATATCGAAGGCGATCCGCGTGCCGGCCTCGCGTGCCAGCCGGAACATTGTCTCGATGTGCGGGCTCATGGCCGCGCGCCACACCACCAGCAGGTCGGCGCGGGCGAGGTTCTCCGGATTGACGTCGTACAGATCGACCGTCTCGGTGGTGTAGCCAGCCGCGCGGCATGCGGCGGCGTTGCGCCGGCAGCGATAGGTGGCGCCCGGCGTGCCGGGTTCACCGATGACGAACAGGATGTGCGCGATGGCCCGGCGTGGCCGCACGACGACCGACGCATCCGGCGTTTCGCCACACTCCGCTTCCACCAGTTCGGGTTCGCCGGGCACGGTCTCGTCTGAACGGGGCTCCGTCGAAGGCGGCTCCGCGAATGCCGCTTCCGCCGGCATCGCCCCGACCTCCTCCAGGGGCCCGGCGTCGGCTTGTTCCCACGCCGCGCCGGCATCCGCGTCGTGCGCCATGGCCGGCGCGACCGGGGAGATCGCCAGCGGTGCCGGGCGCGGCCGCAGCGTGTCGACGATCCGCCGCAGCGGGCCGGTCAATCTCCAGGAGAGCGAGCTGCGGATGATCCCGGCCTCCAGGCGATGCTGCTCGACGGCGGCCAGCGCCCTATTGTAACTGGCGCGCGCCGCCGCAAGATCGGCCTGCGCCCGCAGCCGGCCAGCCTCCACGAGTTCGTGCACGTCGTGCAGCGCGTCGCGCAGCGCATCGCGTTCCGCCTCCGCCAGGCGGGCCTGCTCCTGCGCATCGTTGCACTGCGTCGTCAGCGACTGGCGCACCGCTTCGATCTGCTTCGCCGCCGTCTCGAGCTGCCGGTCCCGGTCCAGCTCCGCCTGGTGCCGGGCAACCTTCTCGTTGGCCAGCGCGCTCCGCAGCAACCCGAACTCGATCGCCTGATACCTGATGTACTGGTCGGCCTGCTGCACTTGCTCGCCGAGAGCGATTACCTTTGCATGCTGTTGGCCTGATGACAGGGCGGCGTCGACCTCCCAGCGCTCGCCGAGCAGCGCGAAGCGCTCTCGCAACAGCGCCGCGTCCCGGCTGCCTGAAGTGGCGCAGAGCTGCAGGACCGACGCCGGCGCCTGCGGTCCCACCGCCAGTACGCCCAGGCCATGCGCATGCAGGAACTCGAAGGACGGATAGCTGCGGCGCTGCTGTTCCCAGAAGCGCCAGACGCCGAAATCGCCTTCCCGGACATTGGTGTCGTGCAGCAGCACGATCGCGCGCTCCGACAGCTTCGGCAGCCAGTGCGTGAAGTCGTGGCCGACATCCTCCAGCCGGTGCCGGCCGTCGATATGCAGCAGATCGATGCTGCCGTCCGGGAAATCGTCGCGCGCCTCGTCGAACCGGCAACGCAGCAGGCGCGAGAAGCCTCCGTAATGCCGGGCGTGGTAGCGGGCGAGGTCGGCATAGATGTCCTCGCCGTAGAAGCCGGCATGCTCGTCGCCGGTCCAGCTGTCGATGGCGAAGCAGCGCGTCGGCAGGCCCTCCGCAAGCACCGCATCGCAGAAACCCGCATAGGAGACGCCGGCGTGGGTGCCGAGTTCGACCAGCAGCCCCGGCTGCGCTGCCCGCACGATCCACTGGGCGAACGGCAGATGACCATACCATGCACTGTCGACCCCGAGCCGGCTCGGCCGCCGGAACCAGGGCTCCAGACCGGGAGAGAGAAGGTCCGGCAGCCGGCCGGGATCAGGCGACGTCATGCAGGCTCCCCGTCGCGGGCGCCAGGATCGCCGCCGGGACGGTGGATAAGTAAGCAGCCTTGAATTCGATATATCCGAGCGATCATCGCCTTAACTTCCGTCGTGCTTTACGTCCGTATATATATAAACCAATAATAGTCTCAGCATATGCAACCATTGTAAGGGGATGGTTTTTCATTGCTTGACGAGAAGGGTCCCTGATAGTTGTCGTTCTGGCTCCGGTCTGATCGGAGTTCGGTAGTAGTCTTCCGCATGACTATTGCCTAACAGGTGAGGTTGCATCATGGCCAACGTGGTAACGGTAATGGGCGCGGCCCAGCAGCAGGTCCCGGTGACGGTCACCGGTAGCGTAGCCTTTGCTCTGGCGCAGCACTACCAGGACGCCGTCACCAAGCTCGCCGGCAGCCTGTTTGCGCAGAACCTGCGACCCGGCGTGGCTCCGGCCTCGGTGCCCGGCGGGCAGACCGGCGAGGGCGTCATCACCTCGACCGGTACTTATACCTTCCCCGGCGGCTACAGCTACGTGACCAGCAACGCGGTCGGCGGCGTGGTGATCGAAGGCCAGGCGGTCACCAATCCGATGAGCGTGCTGGCCGGCACCGGTGGCACCACGCTGATCGGCGGCTCCGGCGGCGGCCTCTTCATCGCCGGCGGCGGCACCAATGTCTTTGAGGGCCTGAGCACTGGTGGCGGCAACTACACGATCGCCATGAGCGACGGCAATGACAGCGTCTTCTCGAACAGCGGCAACGACGTGGTCTTCACGGCGCCCGGCCATAACCTTATCTTCACCGGCACCGGAAACGACACGATCTATTCCGGCGGCACCGACAGCATCATTTCCGGTACGGGCGACAATGCCGTCGTACTGGCCGGAACTGCCAGTACCCTGTTCGGCAGCACCGGCGGCCTGACGCTGGTCGATACCGGCACCGGCAACCTGCTTGCCGGGGGCACCGGCCCCAGCACGGTCTTCGGCGGCACCAGCGGACAATACTATCTCGACGGGCCAAGCATGGTGGTCGGCGGCGTCAGCGACACCATCAGCGCATCCGGCAACGCCACCGTTTTCGCCGGCACCAATACGGTGTTCGACGAGAACGGCAGCGCGACGCTCACATTCATCGCCA
This sequence comes from Lichenicoccus roseus, assembly GCF_005844085.1. GTDB lineage: Bacteria > Pseudomonadota > Alphaproteobacteria > Acetobacterales > Acetobacteraceae > Lichenicoccus > Lichenicoccus roseus. The sequence goes on along the minus strand of NZ_VCDI01000010.1, from coordinate 34,338 downwards.
CCCCCGGCAGCGCGTCGACCATCAATGGCGGCGGCACCGCCGCGATCTTCGGCGCCAGCAACGCCGTCGTCACCTATGACGGCACGACGGGGGGCGCCTTCCTGATCGCCGGCACCGGCAACGAGACGCTGGACGGCTCGCAGGCCTCCAACGTCCTGGTGATGTTCGGCAACGGCGCCGCAAGCCAGCTCGAAGGCGGCTTCGGCAACGACACGCTGGTCGCCGGCACCGGCAACAACACCCTCACCGGCGGCCAGGGCAACAACCTGTTCGTGTTCTCCGACGGCGCCGCCGGCGGCAGCAGCGTGATCAGCGACTTCGGCAGCTCGGCCGGCAACCTGCTGGGCCTGTACAACTACGGCGCGGCCCAGGCGAAGAGCGCGCTGGCGGCGGCGATCGATAACGGCAACGGCGGCTCGAGCATCACGCTGTCGGACAACACGGTCATCACCTTCAACAACCTGACCGCTGCCCAGCTGCAGACACACGCGAGCCAGATCTTCTCAGTCTAAGGCCCACCGGCCGGCCGGGCGGCGCGCCCGGCGGGTTGGATGCGCCGGCTGGTCAGACGTCGGGGCCAGCCTGTATGACCCTTGGCATGACAGATGTCGGGCAGCGTCAACCGGGTCGGGACGAGGATGTCCTGCTCGAGAGCTATCGAGACAGCGTGCGCTTGCAGCAGATGCGGATCGCGGCCCTGCAGGGCTCGCTCGACGAGCGCCGGGCCCGGGTAGTTGGCCTGGAGCGGTCGATGTCGTGGCGCCTGACCGCGCCGCTGCGGCTGGCCAGCGCGCTTTCCACCGGGCGTCTGCCGAACGGCATGCCGATCGCTGTCGCGGCGCGGCGCGTCCGGGAGATCCTGCGGCAGGACGGCGTTGCGGCGGTGCGGCGCCGGCTGGGTTCCCGTCGCGGCCAGGCCCGGCCCGGCGCCGGGGCAGAGCCGGTCCTGTATGCGGAGGCGGCGGTTCCCGCGATCATGCGACGCTCGGTGCTGATCGTGGCGGAGCTGAGCATTCCGCAATGCGCCAAGTACCGCGTCTGGCAGAAGCGCGAACATCTGCTGCGGCTGGGCTGGCCTTGCAGGGTCATCGATTGGCACCGGCTCGCCGACGCGCTCTCGGCGATGACCTGCGCCACCGAGGTGATCTTCTACCGAGTACCCGCCACCCTCGAGGCGCGGCTGCTGTTCGCGGAAGCCCGGCGCCTCGGCTTGCGACCCTACTGGGAAGTCGACGACCTCATCTTCGACGAGGCGCTCTACCGCCGCAACAGCAACCTCGCCGACCTCGAGCCCGCGTTGCGCGAGGAACTGCTCCGCGGCGTGCGGCTGTACCGGCGCGCGATGCTCGATTGCAACCGCGCCATCGCGTCGACGCCGGTACTGGCGCAGGCGATGCGCGATGCCGGCGTGGCGGAGGCGGGCTGCGTCGAGAATGCGCTCGACGAGGAAACGCTCGCCATCGCGCAGGGTCTGCGTGAGGCAAGGCTCGCAGGCCCGGCTCCTGCCTCCGGGACCGCCCCGGTGACGATCGTCTATGGATCCGGGACCCGGACGCACGATGCGGATTTCAGGCTGGTCGAGCCGGCGCTCCGCCGGTTGCTGGAGCGCCACCCGCAACTCCGGCTGCGCATCGTCGGCGAACTTACGCTGCCCGCCAGCCTGCGAGGTCACGCCGGCCGCATCGAGGAAATTCCCGGCACCGATTATCGCGCCTATCTCGCCCTGCTCGCCGAGGGCGACATCGCGCTGGCGCCACTCGAAGCCACCCTGTTCAACGATGCCAAGAGCAACATCAAGTTCCAGGAGGCTTCGATCCTCGGCATTCCCTGCGTCTGCTCACCGCGCGCGGCATTCGCCGAGGTGATCGAGCATGGCAGCAACGGCATGCTCGCGGATACCGACGCGCAGTGGGAGCAGGCGCTGGAGACGCTGATCCGCGATGCCGGGTTGCGCCGGCGCATGGGTGGCGTGGCGCTGGACGAAGTGCTGTCGCGTTACGCACCGGGTCCCATCGCCCGTACGCAGGTGCTGCCGCTTTTCGGCGAGCCGGACGCTGATCTGCCGGCCATCGGCAGCCGCCCGTTGCGCGTCCTGATGGCCAACGTGTTCCTGTGGCCGCGCAGCTTCGGCGGCGCCACCATCGTCGCGGAGGAGCTGGCGCGCCGCCTGCACGCGCGCGACGACGTCCAGGTATCGGTGTTCACATCGCACGGCTCGGACTCCGACCGCGGCGATGCGCTGCTGCGCTATGACTGGGACGGCATTCCGGTGTTCGCCACCGCCCTGCCGCCACCGGACGACCACGTGGCGAGTTTCGACAATCCGCGTGCGGTGGCACACTTCGGCGCGGTGCTGGATGCGGTTCGTCCCGATGTCGTGCATGCGCATTCCATCCAGGGTTTCGGCGCGACCATCCTCCGGCTGTGCCGGGAGCGCGGGATACCCTACGTCGTGTCGCTGCACGATGCCTGGTTCCTGTGCGACCGCCAGTTCATGGTGCGCGGCGACGGGCGCTATTGCTTCCAGACGCGGATCGACCTCAGGGTCTGCCAGGCCTGCGTTCCGCATGCGCGGCATCTCGAGCCGCGCCGCACCATCATGGAGCAGGTGCTGCGCGATGCCGCCCACCTGCTCAGCCCGAGCGCCTCGCATCGCGCCCTCTTTCTGGCGAATGGCATCCAGCCCGGCCGCATCAGCGTCAACCGCAACGGGCTGCATGCTCCGCTGCGGCCGCGACGGCGCCCCGCGGGCGGCCCGGTACGCTTCGGCTTCGTCGGCGGCAACGAGCGTATCAAGGGCTTCCATCTGGTGCGGCAGGCATTCGAGAGCCTGCGCGGCACCGACTGGGAACTGGTCCTGGTCGACAACACGCTCAACCTCGGTTTCAGTTCAATCGATGTTGCCGACTGGAAGGTGCATGGCCGCATCACCATCGTACCGGCCTACCGCCAGGATGGCCTGGACGACTTCTTCGACGGCATCGACGTCCTGCTGTTCCCGTCGCAATGGAAGGAGAGCTACGGGCTGACGGTACGGGAGGCGCTGGCCCGCGATGTCTGGGTGATCACGACTGCGCCCGGCGGCCAGTCCGAGGAGGTGATCGATGGCGTCAATGGCCGTCACATCCCGCTCGATGGCCAGCCACACCGGCTGATCGCCGCTATCGAGGAGATCCTCGTCGCTCCGGATCGCCTCGCCGGTCACATCAATCCCTTTCGCGATACCCTTGCCGACTACGCCACCCAGACCGGGGAGCTTCATGCGGTGCTGCTGCAGGCTGCCATTTCAGCGGTACGGCCATAGGGCACGCAGCGCCGCCGGCCGATCCCGGGTCAGCATCATGTAAAGCAGGTGCATCGCCAGGCTGGGGCGCTGGCCTGCCTCCTGCGGGACGATGCGTTCGCGTATCCAGTCCGGCCGGAAGATCGCGGAGCGCCCGACCATGGCCGGCCAGCGATGCAGCCAGGGGATTAGCATCGGGTTGTCGCGCAGAAGTTCCATCTTAATGAACGGAACGTCGCCTTCCCGGACAAACGACAGCCAGTCGAGATGCATCGGGTTGGTCGCGATCAGCTTGCGCAGGCCGCGCCGGTGATCCGGCTGGCAGGCGGCCCAGTCCAGGCCGGCGGCGCGGATCGCGGCACCCAGGCCCACCTCGCCGTGCAGGACGATCTCGCGCTTTGTCATGTCGCGATAAGGCAGGGCCATGACCCTCGCGATCGCCGGTGTGTTCCAGGCGGCCCGGGTAAAGCAGAGGAACCAGCTCTGCAGGTGCCAGGCGACCTCGTGCGATTCGACCATTCCCCAGACATCGGCGCCGATTTCCTGCATGCGGGAAAAAATCGGCGAGAGCGGCCGGAGCGGACCGAAGACGCTGTCGTTGGCCAGCACGACGAACTCCGCGTTGTTGATGCAGCCAAGGGACGCCAGATGCTGCCAGGCGCCGAAATCGAGACCGGCATTCTCGCGGCAATGGCCGGTCGCACCGATTGCTCCCAGTGCCGCTTGATCCTGGGAATGCATGGCTGCCATGCCTGACAGGGCGACATGCACCGCGAGCCCGCATCCGGCAAGTTGCCCGAGATAATGCAGGACCGCTCCGGACAGGCGACCGTCCGGCGCATGCATTGCGAACAGGCACACGGCTGAGGCCAAGGGTTTCAACTCCTGCCAGAACCTGCTGCGTGGAGCAGGATGAAAACTCGCCCGACCTGTTCGCCGCGATCGGCGTGCGTGTCGAATGTGCCGGGACCGCGATCGATCGGATCATGCTGGCACCGGACCTGTTGCCAATCCGCCGCGGCATTGCAGTGTATGTCTAGCTTTTTCCCTGCCGGCCGACTTACATCTGGCTTGCGGGAGCTTGCGGCTGTAAGACCCGCTTCCTGCGATGGGCGGCCCGTGTCATGCGACTCGCAAAGCTGCCTTTCCCATCGCCAGAAGGGGAGTTACCAGATTTCATGAGCAAGGCCTTCATTGCCGGCGTCCTGCAGGACTCCATCGATTGCACCGGTGTCGCGGCCAACCAGGCGGCCAGCGACCTGATCGCCGCGATCGTGCGTGAGCTGAAGAAGGAGGGTGGCTTCACGCTGCCGTCGTTCGGGACATTCACCGTGCGCAAGACCAAGGCCCGCAAGGCGCTGAACCCCCGCACCGGCGAGCCGGTCAAGGTGAAGGCCGGCAAGACCGTCCGCTTCAAGGCAAGTCCGAACCTGAAGAAGGCGATCTGACAACTCTCCAGGAAGGCGTCGTCGCGGACTGGCTGGGGCGGGAGGATTCGAACCTCCGCGTGGCGGAATCAAAATCCGCTGCCTTACCGCTTGGCTACGCCCCACCGGTCGATGCCGTCTGTCGCGTCCGGCGCGGCCCTAGATAGGGCCGCGCCATGCCGTTCGTAAACCCTGCACGCGGAAACGCGCTGTCAGAGCAGGGCCGGCGGTTCGTCGGTGTTGAAGCCGGCATCCGGTCCCGCTTCCATGCCGGCGCCCTCGTCCATTTCCGGCGCCCGGTCGCCGTGACCGAGCATGCGAGCCGCCCACCCGGCGCGGTCGAAGGCGCGGTCAAGCGCCGCCATCGTGCCTGCCAGGTCGGGACTGTCGTCGCGATCCCAGGCACGCACCGCCTGCAGCCAGATCCCGGTCAGGCCGCCGACGCTGATCGCACCGTTGAGGCCCTGCGTCTGCAGCCCGGCAGCCTGCGCCATCCATGCCATGCTGTCCCTTGTCTCGGCAGCGAGCATGAGGGCGAGCGCCGGGTCGTATGGCGCCGCGCGCAGCACCGCGCGGACCCCCTCGCGATATTGCTGCAGCACATCGAAGCGCCGCATCAGCATGTCGAACAGCCGCTCGCGTGCCGTGCCGTCCGAGCCATCGTCGATCAGCGCGGCCTGGTCTGCAAGCACGCCGAGCCGCAGCAGGATGCAGGCAGACGACCGGTAGCGCAGCCGGGCGCGGTCGAGCGGCAGTCCGGCTTCCCGCGCCGCCTCGACCACCGACACGCGACGCCAGCCATGCAGTTCCGCCTGCGCCATCGCGGCGCGGATCAGTGCGGTATCGAACTGCTCGTCTGTCACGAATGCATCCTCATGCTGGCCCCGGGCGAAAGCGACGCCTTGTTACAACGGTTAACGCGCGAGTGCCTGCGAACGCTGCGTGGCGGCCTCGATCGCCGCCCGGATCGAGGCCGGCCAGGCCACGTCCGCCATGAGGACGCCCAGTGCGCTCTCCGTGGTGCCGCCGGGGCTGGTGACGGCCCGGCGCAGCGAACCCGCGTCCTCGTCGGGGGAGGCGTCCAGCAAGGCTCCGGAACCGCTGACGGTCAGCCGGGCCAGAGTGCGGGCGAGCGGCGCCGGCAGGCCCTGCTCGATGGCCGCCGCCTCCAGCAACTCGGCGAGCAGGAAGACATAGGCCGGACCGCTGCCGGAAACCGCGGTGACGGCATCCAGCAGGGCCTCGTCATCCACCCAGGCGGTCGTTCCGGCGGCAGCCAGCAGCCGGTCACAGAGCTCGCGCTGCGCCAGCTGCACGCCGGGACCGGCACAGGCGACGGTCACGCCACGTCCGATCGCCGCCGGCGTATTCGGCATCGCCCGCACCACGGCGGTGTTCCCGAGCAGCGCGGCCAGGCCATCGATGGTGCGCCCTGCCATGATCGACAGCACCACCGCGTCGTTGGTGAAGGGCAGGATGGCGGGGAGGACGCGTTCCGCCATCTGCGGCTTCACGGCGAGCACGATGATCGCGGGTCTGAACCCGGCCGGAACCTGTCCGGCGTCGCCGACCTTGACGTGCGGCGGCGCGAGATCCGCCGGCGTGGGGTCGACTACCACCGAAGGCGATAATCCCTGCGCCTGCCAGCCGCGCCACAGGGCGCTCCCCATGCGGCCGCAGCCGACTAGCAGCACGGGCGGGATTGCCCCAGCCTCGGTCATTTCAGGCCCCGATCGCCGGCTACCGGCTCAGGCTTCGCCGGCGCATTCGAGCATGGCCGCCTCGAGCGCCTCGGTCGGCGACTTGCCACCCCAGAGCACGAACTGGAAGGCGGGATAGAATCTCTCGCACTCGGTAATGGCGATATCCACCATGTCCTCGAGGCTTTCGGCGGAAGCGCCGGGGGCGCCGCGCAGCAGCACCGAGTGCCGGAACAGCGGCATGCCGTCATCCGGATCCATGCCGAAATGACCGATCCAGAGCCGCTCGTTGGCCAGCGCCAGCAGTTCGAACAGGGCACGACGCTGGGCGGCAGGCACCTTCAGGTCGAAGGCGCAGGTGAAATGCATGGCGCTGATCTCGCGCGACCAGGAGAAGTACAGCCCGTAGTCACACCATTTGCCGGGTGCCTCCACGGCCATTTCGGTATCCGTACGGCGATCGAAGCTCCAGTCGTAGCCACCGACGATCTGTTCCATCAGGTCCAGCGGATTGGCGGCGGTGGGCTGGCTCTCGATTGTCAGAGCAGGCATGCGGGGCTCCCCAGTGTGGAGGAAGGCCCGGCGCGATCCGGGCCCCTACGTCTGCGTATCAGGCGTGAGGAAGCGACTCCGACGCTCGCGCCGCTACCGTGCCTGGGAGGATGACCCCCGGGTTCAGCCTATGGATGCCTCGCCCGCACTGCAAGCCGCATCAAGGCTCTACCGGTATTGGCAAGGCTTGGGCGCCGGCAAGTGGCAGTCCGGAATCCTCCAGGCCGTCGGCCGGCTCCAGCTAGGCCGGCGGCCCGCCGGGCGCGCCGAGGTTGGAATGCGGGTCGTGCGAGGCCGGGGGGACCTCGCTGCCGTCCTCGCCGGAGCCGTGCGGAGCCGGTGCCGGCTGGCCACCCTCGGGAGTCGCACGCACTGACTCGAGATGAGTGTCGAGCCGCGCCTCCAGCGCTGCGATTCGCAGATCGGCCGCCTCCTGGCCGGCGCGGGCCTGGGCCGCCAGTTCGCTGACAACCTCGAACTCCTCGCGCCGGACCAGGGAAAGCGAGGCGAGCGCCTCGTCGACCCGGGTGCGAACCAGGGCGCCAAGCTCCTCGCCGACGCCGGCGATGGCGGAAAAGGCGCCGCCGGCCACTCCCGCGAGATCGTCGAAGAATTTGCTGCGCTCGACCATGACACGGCTTCCCTGCCTTGAAGTCCTGCATATCGTGTCGACCGGCCGCGCTGCCAATCGCTCTCGCGCGGTTTTGCTGCGGCGGCGGCACCCTCTATAAGGTCGCGCCATGATCCTGATCACCGGCGGCGCCGGCTTCATCGGCTCCTGCCTGCAGGCTGCGCTGGCTGCGCGCGGTATACCGACCGTCGTGTCGGACTGGCTCGGCAACGGCGACAAGTGGCGCAACCTGGCACGGCATCCGCCCGAGCGGATCGTGCCGCCCGAGGCCCTGGGTGGCTTCCTCGCCGGCGCCGTGCAACTGCAGGCTGTCGTCCACCTGGGCGCCATCAGCGAGACCACCGCCCGCGACGGCGATCTCGCCTGGCAGACCAATGTCGAGCTGTCGCGCCGGCTCTGGGACTGGTGCACCGAGCGGCAGGTGCCGTTCCTGTATGCCTCGTCGGCTGCGACCTACGGTGCGGCGTCCGGGGCGGATGCCTTCGACGACGACCCGGCCCGGCTCGACCGGCTGCGCCCGCTGAACCTGTACGGCTTCACCAAGCACGCCTTCGACCTGCAGGTGATGGCCCGGCTGGCGCGCGGCGAGGCGCATCCGCCGCAATGGGCGGGGCTTAAGTTCTTCAACGTCTACGGCCCGAACGAGCTGCACAAGGGCAGCATGATCTCGGTCGTGAAGGTCAAGTACGACGAGGTCGCGGCAGGCGGCCCGGCCAGGCTGTTCCGCTCCGATCGGGACGGCCTCGACGATGGGGCGCAGAGCCGCGACTTCATCTGGGTCGGCGACATCGTGGACATCATGCTCTGGCTGCTGGAGCATCCCGGGGTCAGCGGCCTGTTCAACTGTGGCACCGGAGTGGCGCGCAGCTATCTGGATCTTGCCGCCGCGGTCTGCGCCGCCGCCGGGCAGCAGACCCGGATCGAATTCGTCGACATGCCGCAGGCCTTGCGCGGCCAGTACCAGTCCTTCACCCAGGCCGACATGGGCCGGCTGCGGGCGGCCGGCTACGATCGACAGTTCACCTCGCTGGAGGCCGGAGTCGCGCAGTACGTGCAGGATCACCTGCTGCGTGGCGACCCGTATCTCTGACTACCGCTTCACCAGACACCGACCGGATCCTGCGCGATGCTGCCTGTACTGATCTTTCCGCAGTTCGACCCGGTGCTGGTCCATCTCGGGCCGTTCGCCATACGGTGGTATGCACTCGCCTACATCGTCAGCCTGGTGATCGGCTGGCGGGTGATGCGGCGGCTGGCGGCGTGGGAGCCGGTGGCGGCGACCCCGCTGCAGGTCGACGACTTCCTGACCTGGGCAACGCTGGGCGTGGTGCTCGGCGGCCGGCTCGGCTACGTGCTGTTCTACCAGCCCAGCCTTTATTTCAGCCACCCGGCCTCGATGCTGGAGCTCTGGCACGGTGGAATGAGCTTCCATGGCGGCGCGCTCGGCGTGATCATCGCACTCCTGCTGTTCACCTGGCGGCAGCGCATCCCGCTGCTGCCGTTCGCCGACCGCCTCTGCACCGTGGTGCCGATCGGCCTCGGTTTCGGCCGCGTCGCCAACTTCATCAACGGCGAGCTGTGGGGCCGGCCGGCGCCCCCCTCGCTGCCCTGGGCGATGATCTTCCCGGATGTCGACAACATCCCCCGCCATCCTTCCGAGCTGTATGAGGCGCTGCTGGAGGGCGTGCTGCTGTTCGCCATCCTGCTGGCGCTGGCGAGCCGCCGCTCGGTGCGCATCCGGCCCGGCTTCCTGTCCGGCGCCTTCCTCGCCGGCTACGCGGTGGCGCGCATGACGGCGGAGCTGTTCCGGCAGCCGGATGCGTTCCTCGGCTTCCTGCCGTTCGGCGTGACCATGGGCCAGGTGCTGTCGGTGCCGATGCTGATCGCCGGGCTGGCGCTGATGCTGAATGCCCGCCTTCGGCCGGCGGTGACCGCTTGAGCGGAGCAGGCCTCGAACGGCTCGACCGCTTCATGGGCCGGGCCAACGCCGCATACTACGCAGGCCACGACCCGTTCGCCGACTTCACCACCGCGCCGGAGATCAGCCAGGCGTTCGGCGAGATCCTCGGCGCCTGGGCGGTCGTGGTCTGGCAGTCCATGGGCCGTCCGCAGCCGTTCATCCTGGCCGAGGCCGGTCCGGGTCGCGGCACCCTGATGGCCGATGCGCTGCGGCTTGCCACCCGCCTTGCGCCCGACTTCGCCGCCGCGCTGACGCTACACCTGGTCGAAACATCGCCAAGGCTGCGGGCGCTGCAGGCGGCCGCCATCGGACCGCACCTGCGGAGCGCTGCGCCGCGTTGGCACGACAGCGTCGAGGCGTTGCCGGACGGACCGCTCATCCTGCTCGCCAACGAGTTCCTGGACGCCCTGCCGATCCGGCAGTTCGTACGCGGCGGCACCGGCTGGAGCGAGCGTCACGTCGGTCCCGGCGGCTTCGAGCTGCTGGCGTGCGATGCGCCGCTCCTGCCCGCCGACCGCCTCGATCCGGTCCCGGAGGGTGGCGTGATCGAGCTGTGCGAGCCGGCGCTGGCGCTGGTCGGCGGGCTCTGCCGCAGGCTGTCACGGCAGGGTGGCGCCGCCCTCTTGCTGGATTACGGCCCCGGGGTTGCCGGACATGGCGACACGCTGCAGGCGCTGCGCGGCGGGGCGCCGGCCGATCCGCTGCAGGCGCCGGGCGAGGCCGACCTCACCGCCCATGTCGACTTCCCGGCGTTGCGCACGGTGGCCGGCGACGCGAAGGCGCATGGTCCGGTGCCGCAGGGACGCTTCCTGACCGCGCTCGGACTGTTCGCCCGCATCGAGCGGCTGGTCCGCGCGCAACCGCCGGGGCAGGGCGGCGCGCTGGTCGAGGCGGCGCACCGGCTGGTGGATCCGTCGCGCATGGGCAGCCTGTTCAAGGCGATCGCGTTCTGTCATCCGGCGCTGCCGGTGCCGCCGGGTTTCGAGGAGGTGTCGTCATGACCGTGGATGTCCGCCGCTCCGGCCTGCCGCCTTTCCTTGCCGGCCGTGAGCTCGACCGGGTCCGGCACGGCTTCTTCACCCGCGCCGGCGGCGTCTCGCAGGGGCCATACGAAAGCCTGAACTGCAGCATGAACTCGGGTGACACCCCGGCGGCGCTGGCCGAGAACCGCGCTCGCGTGGCGGCGGCCATGGGGATGCCCCCGGAGCGCCTTCTTGGCCTCACCCAGGTGCACGGCGCCGAGTGCGTGACTGTCGAGCAGCCGTGGCAGCCCGGCGCCGGGCCGCGCGCCGATGCGATGGCGACGGCCACCCCCGGCCTGGCGCTCGGCATCATCACCGCCGATTGCGCGCCGGTGCTTCTGGCGGACCGCGACCGCGGCGTGGTGGCCGCGGTGCATGCGGGCTGGCGCGGCGCCGCCGCCGGCGTGCTGGAGGCGACGGTGCAGGCGATGCTTCAGCTCGGCGCCCGCCGTGCGTCGATCGCGGCCTCGGTGGGACCGTGCATCGGCGTCGCCTCGTACGAGGTCGGCGAGGATCTCCATGAGGCTGTCCTGCAGGCCGGATTCGAGGCGGCGCGCTTCTTCTTGCCCGGTCGGCGCCCGGGTCACCTGCAGTTCGACCTGCCCGGCTACTGCGTGGCGCGGCTGCTTGTCAGTGGGATCGAGGCCGCCGGCTGGATCGGCTGCGACACCCTGCCGGATTCCGGACGCTTCTTCAGCCACCGGCGACGCACGCTCGCCGGCGGCGGCCCGATCGGCCACCAGATCTCGGTCATCGTGTCCGGAGCATCCGCATGAGGCCGATCGCGCGCGCGGCCACGATGGCCGGCCTGCTGCTGCTCGCCGCCTGCGGTGACCTGCCGCACCCGTTCGCCGGCGATCCGGGCGGCATCGGCCCGAGGCTTGCGACACCGCCGCCGTCCCGCCTGGCGGTGCCGACGCCCGGTGGGGCGCTGTTGCCTGCAGCCGACGCCACGGCGTTCGCCAAGGATGTCGCGCAGTCCCTGCTGGCGCAGGAGGTCCCGGCGGTGCAGCAGCCGGCGCGGCCCGGCGACTGGCGGCTGCAGATCGCGGCCAGCGTGCAGCCCGGCGGAGCGGGTGCGGTGGTGCCGAGCTACAGCGTGTTCGGGCCCGGCAACGATCTGCGTGGCACCGTGCAGGGCGCGCCGGTCGCGGAGAGCGCCTGGGCGGCGGGAGACCATCAGGCGCTGGCGGCGGCGGCCGGCGAGGCCGGGCCGAAGCTCGCCGACCTGCTGACCGGTATCCAGGCGGCGCAGATGCAATCGGATCCGCACAGCCTGATGAACCGGCCGGCGCGGGTGTATTTCCCCGGCGTGACCGGAGCGCCGGGCGACGGCGACATCTCGCTGGCGCGGCAGATGGCGGCTCTGCTGCCGGATGGCGGCAACGTCATCCAGAATACCGCCCGCGAGGCCGACTTCATCCTGCGCGGCACGGTAGGCGTGAAGCATCTCGACGCAAAGACCGACCATGTCGAGATCGTCTGGACGGTCACGTCCGCCGCGGGGGCGGAGGCTGGCAAGGTGGCGCAGCTGAACGACATCCCGGCGCACACGCTCGACACCTACTGGGGCGACATCGCCGTGGTGGTGGCGCGCGAGGCGGCGGGCGGGGTGCGCCAGGTGATCACGAACAATTCCGGCCGCACCCACAAACCGGTTCCGCCCCCGAAGGGAGCGGGCGGCCCGCAGGTGGCGCCGAAGGCGTAACCCGCCCCCTGATGCGTGACAGTTGTGGGACGGGTTGCTAGAAGGCGCGGCGTTCCGGAGCCGCCGAGATGAAGATCGTTGCCTGCAACAGCAACCGGCCGCTGGCGGAAGCGGTTGCCGCCTCGCTCAATCTTCCTCTCTGCCGTGCGCTGGTCAGGCGCTTCGCCGACATGGAGATCTTCGTCGAGATCCAGGAGAACGTCCGCGGCGAGGACGTCTTCGTGGTGCAGAGCACCTGCTACCCGACCAATGACAACCTGATGGAACTGCTGATCATGCTGGACGCGCTGCGGCGCGGATCGGCGCGGCGGATCACCGCGGTGATGCCGTATTTCGGCTATGCCAGGCAGGACCGGAAGTCCGGCCCGCGCACGCCGATCAGCGCCAAGCTGGTCGCCAACCTGATCGTCGAGGCCGGCGCCAACCGGGTGCTGACGCTGGACCTGCATGCCGGCCAGATCCAGGGCTTCTTCGACATCCCGGTCGACAACCTGTTCGCGGCCCCGCTGTTCACCCGCGACATACGCGAGCGCTATCCGACCCGCGACCTGATGATGGTGTCGCCGGATGTCGGCGGCGTGGTGCGGGCGCGGCAGCTGGCGAAGCGGCTCAACACCGACCTCGCCATCATCGACAAGCGCCGCGAGCGTGCTGGCGTTTCCGAGGTGATGAACGTCATCGGCGACGTGTCGAAGCGGCACTGCATCCTGGTCGACGACATCATCGATAGCGGCGGCTCGCTGTGCAACGCGGCGGCGGCGCTGATCGGATCCGGCGCCAGCTCGGTCAGCGCCTATGTCACCCACGGCGTGCTGACCGGCGGCGCCGTCGCCCGCGTCTCCGCCTCGCCGATCGAGATGATGACCATCACCGACAGCATCCTCGGGACGGAAGCCGTGCGGCTTTCCGCCAACGTGCGCCAGATCAGCATCGCGCAGCTGCTGGCCAATGCCATGCGGGCGATCTCCGACGAGAGCTCCGTCAGCTCCCTGTTCGACTAGGAAGACTTCAATCGATGGCGCTGCTCGAGCCCCGCAGATACTGGTACCTCCGGCACGGCGAGACCGACTGGAACGCGCGCGGCCTGTCGCAGGGCCGTTCCGACATACCGCTGAACGAGACCGGGCTGGCGCAGGGCGAGCGTGCCGGGCGCATCCTTGCCGAGCATGCCGACCGCTACGCCCGCATCGCGCGCATCGTGTCCTCGCCACTGCAGCGGGCGCTGCGCACCGCCGAGATCGCCGCGCGCGACATGGTGCAGACCGGCCATCCGGAGGTCACGCTGCGCGTCGATCCCGAGCTGCAGGAGGTCTGCTTCGGCGTCCAGGAAGGCCAGCCGATGGGGGAATGGTACGATAGCTGGATCGCCGGCGAGTACACCCCCGAGGGCGCCGAGCCGTTCGCCGACCTCAAGGCCCGCGCCGCCGCCGCGGTCAACCGCGCGACTGCAGGCGAGGGGGTTGTCATGATCGTGGCGCATGGCGCGCTGTTCCGGGCGCTGCGCGCGGCGATGAACCTGCCGGCCAACGTGCGGCTGCCCAACGCGGTGCCGCTCTGGCTCGAGCCGGGTGCGACGCCGGATGCTCCGTGGTCGCTGACGGATCTCAGCCAGGCCGCCTGAACCCCGCCGGGCAACAACCTTGCCCCTGTGGACGGATTTCGCTAAACCGCCGCACCGCGCCGGCACCCCTGGAGGCTGGCGCAGGCTATCCTCAGGAGAGTTTTGTGACGAATTTCACGACGATCGAAGCATCGGCGCGCGCGAAGGCTGGTAAGGGGGCAGCGCGTGCGACGAGGCGTGACGGTCTGGTCCCGGCCGTCATCTATGGAGCCAAGCAGGAAGCAAGCCTGATCGCGCTCGACCCCCGCACCGTGATGCGCGAGCTCATCAAGACCGGCTGGCGCTCGCGCCTCTACGAGATCCGGACGGAGGGCGCCGAGGCCGGCGCCGCCACGCGCGCGCTGATGCGCGAGGTGCAGCTGCACCCGGTCAGCGACCGCCCGATCCATGTCGACTTCCAGCGACTGGCTCCCGGCGAGAAGATCAAGGTGGCGGTGCAGGTGGTGTTCACCGGCGAGGAGACATCGGTCGGCCTGAAGCGCGGCGGCGTGCTCAACGTGGTCCGCCACACGGTCGAGGTGAACGTCGATCCGGACCACATCCCGGAGCGGTTCGAGGTCGACCTGTCCGAGCTCGACATCAACGACAACGTGCGCTGGTCCGACATCAAGAACGCCGGCGACGTCATCCCGGTGATCGCCGACCGTGACTTCGTGATCGCGACGGTGGCGGCGCCGACGGTGGTCGAGGAGCCCGAGGCCGATGCCGCCGCGGCGGCTCCGGTGGCGGTGCCCGCCAAGGGTGCGGCTCCGGCGAAGGGTGCGGCGCCGGCCAAGGGGGCAGCTCCGGCAAAGGGCGCGGCGCCTGCCAAGGGCGGCGTGGCTGCTGCGGCGAAGGCTCCGGCGAAGCCTGCCGCGAAGAAGTAGGCCGGCGATAGGGCAGGATCGGGCAGGACCCCGTGCTGCTCTGGGTCGGGCTCGGCAACCCCGAGCCCGACATGCTCCGCCAGCGCCACAATGTCGGCTTCATGGCGCTCGACCGGATTGCCAGCCGGCACGGCTTCTCGCCGTGGCGACGGCGCTTCAAGGGCGAGTTCGCGGAAGGCAGCATCGGCGGCGCCAGGATCCTGGCGCTCAAGCCGCTGACCTACATGAACGAGAGTGGCGCCTCGGTGCAGGCGGCGGCCTCGTTCTACAAGCTGGAGCCGGGCTCGATCACCGCCTTCCATGACGAGCTCGACCTGGTGCCGGGCAAACTGCGGGTGAAGCTCGGCGGCGGCGCTGCCGGGCATAACGGGCTGCGCAGCATGGACCGGATGCTGGGCAGCCAGGCCTATTGGCGGGTACGTCTCGGGATCGGTCATCCGGGCAGCAAGGAGCGTGTGCTGGGTCACGTGCTCGGCGACTTCGCGAAAGTCGACCAGGGCTGGCTGCAGCCGATGCTGGACGATCTGGCGGCCAATGCCGGGCTGCTGGCGGCGGGCGAGCCGGAGGCCTTCATGACCAGGATGGCGATGCAGGGCGCAAGCCCGGAGAGGAACGGCTGATGGGTTTCAATTGCGGCATCGTCGGGCTGCCGAACGTCGGCAAGTCCACCCTGTTCAATGCACTCACGGCGACCGCCGCGGCGCAGGCGGCGAACTACCCGTTCTGCACCATCGAGCCGAATGTCGGGCGGGTCGCGGTCCCCGACCCGCGCCTGGCCGCCCTCGCCGCGATCGCGAAGTCGCAGAAGATCGTGCCGACCAGCCTCGAATTCGTCGACATCGCCGGCCTGGTGCGCGGCGCCTCGCGCGGGGAGGGGCTGGGCAACCAGTTCCTGGCCAACATCCGCGAGGTGGACGCCATCGTCCACGTGCTGCGCTGCTTCGAGGATGACGACGTGACGCACGTCGAGGGTTCGATCGACCCGGTGCGCGACGCCGAGACGGTCGAGACCGAGCTGATGCTCGCCGACCTGGACAGCCTGGAGAAGCGCCTGCTGCCGGCGCAGAAGCGCGCGCGCACCGACCGCGAGGCGGCTGCGCAGGTGGTGCTGATGGAGCCGCTGCTGGCAGCGCTGCGCGAGGGACGGCCGGCGCGGACCGCAATTCCGGCGGGTCAGGAGGAAGCCGTCCGGCGGCTGCAGCTGATGACGTCGAAGCCGGTGCTCTACGTGTGCAACGTCGAGGAGGCATCCGCTGCCACCGGAAACCACTTCGCTGCCCAAGTCGCGGCGAAGGCGCAGGCGGAAGGGGCCGGGATCGTGATCGTCTCGGCGGCGATCGAGGCAGAGGTCAGCCAGCTGCCGGAGGCCGACCGGCGCGAGTTCCTGGAGGGGCTGGGATTGTCCGACAGCGGCCTGGACCGGGTGATCGCCGCCGGCTACCGGCTGCTCGGGCTGACCACCTATTTCACCTGCGGACCGAAGGAGACCCGGGCCTGGACCATCACCGTCGGCACCCGCGCGCCCCAGGCGGCGGCGGTGATCCATAACGATTTCGAGCGCGGCTTCATTGCCTGCGAGACGATCGCCTACGACGACTACATCCGATATCGCGGCGAGCATGGCTCCAAGGAAGCCGGCCGCATGCGCGTCGAAGGCCGCGAGTACCTGGTTCAGGATGGCGACGTGCTGCTATTCAGGTTCAACGTCTAGCCCGTCGTCCTCCAGGCCGACGCGGCAGGACCCGGCCTGGCCGCCCGGCTACCGATTTTCGTTGCATGGCCAGAGTGTTGCAGTTTCGCAATGAAGGCCATCCCGCCGCGAAGTGGCCATGTAATTTACCAAATCCCGCCGATTTTACGCTACAAGACGGACCCGAGGGCGATGGATGAGCCGTAACCGCCGATGGGTCTTGTAAGCGACCGGGAACGAGTTGGAACCACCACCCGCGCACGGTGGGTCGCGATCTGTTTCGCGTTGCTGATGGCCCTGTTCTCGTCGCAATCCGCGGCCGCCCAGCATCTCGGCTTCCGGCTGTACGACGAGGACAGCGGACTGTCGAACCTCGGCATCAATGCCCTTGCCCAGGATCAGGCCGGCTTCATCTATGCCGGCACCGAGAACGGACTGTTCCAGTACGATGGCAGCCGCTTCACCCAGCTTGGCCACGAGGTCGGACTGCCGGATGTCGGCACCGTCACCGACATCCAGGCGATGCCGGATGGCCGCATCTGGGTGCTGTTCGCGGACCGGCTCTACATGTCGCACGGCGGCAGGTTCGTGTCGGCGGGGCTGGACCTCTCGACCAGCGACGACATCTACCACCATCTGGCGGTGCTGGGCGACGACGTGCTGCTGGTCCGCAACGGCAAGCTGCTGCGGGCCAGGGGCAATGCGGACGACACCGTCACGGTGCAGCCGTTTCTGGCCACCCAGCCGGCAGGAGCCAGCCAGTCGGTGCTGCAGGCCGCCATCGCGGCCGGGTTCAAGTCGGTCTATGTCGACCAGGGCGCGGTCTGGCTGCAATGCGGCGTGACCGTCTGCCGGCTGCAGAACGGCGCCCTGACGCTGACCGGCGACCAGCTTGGCCTGCCGCCGGACCAGTGGACCGGTCTGCTGCGCGACCGCCAGGGGACCCTGTGGCTGCGCAGCCCGTTGCGTATCGCCAGCCTGCGCCCGGGCTCCAGCCGCTTCGAGATCACCGATGTCCCCGGCGGGGCAGGCCGATTCACGACCGATGCCGGCAGGTTGCAACTCGTGCAGGACTCCGCGCAGCGCGTGATCACCCAGAGCGCCACCGGCCTGCTGGTGCACGAGCATGGACGCTGGCTGATCTATGGCCACCACGAGGGCATGCTGTACGGCGCCCCGATCAGCATGCTCATCGACCGCGAGGGATCGCTGTGGGCGGGCAGTCACGGCCGCGGCCTGGCGCAGGCGCTCGGCTTCGGCATGTTCGAGAACTGGACCCGCGAGCAGGGCCTCGAGGACGACCTGGTCTGGAACATGGCGCGTGACGGTGCCGGCACGCTGTGGGTCGCCAACGACCTGTCGGTGGACGCGCTGAACGAGCGCACCCTGGTCGAGAAAGCAAGGAACCAGCAGCAGGCGATCGCCGCAGCGAGCCCGGACGCCGTCGCAGGCGTTCCTGCCACCTCCGCTCCGGCCACGGCCGCCGCCGTCCCACCCACCGGCCCGGTCCCGGAACAGCGCTACCCCGGCCGTGCCTATGCGCTCGCCCGGTCGGCACGCGGCAACCTGTTCGTGGGCTTCATCTCCGGCACCCTGCTGCGCCGGGATACCGCCACCGGCCGGAGCGAGGTCTATGCCAGGCTGCCGCAGATCCGCACCATGGCGATGGGCCCGGACGGCATGCTCTGGATCGGCACCGCGGAGGGCGTGCTGTCGATCCCGCAGCCCGACGTGCCGGGACCGCCGGTCTTCTCCCAGGCCGCCCATCCGGTCGGACGGGTATTCTCGCTGGTGTTCGACAGCGCCGGAACGCTGTGGACCCTGACCGACCAGGCGCTGCAGCATCGCGACGCGGACGGATCCTGGCACGTCGTCATGACGACGCAGTCGGACGGCGGCTACCAGGTCCGCTGCATGGCCTTCGGCCCCGACGGGTTGCTCTGGCTTGGCAGCTTCCTCACCGGCGTGACCCGCCTGCATCTCGCGGGCAACAGCGTCATCGGCACCGACACACTGCCGCGGCAGCACGTGGCCGGGCTTGATGTCGAACTGCTGGCCCGCGATGCCGCAGGACGGATCTGGATCGGCACCGATCACGGGCTCGACGTCACCGACGGTGTGCACTGGCGCCACATCGACACCGATGACGGGCTGGCCTCCAACGACATCGCCGAGATGGCGACGATGACCGATCGCGACGGCTCGCAATGGTTCGGCACCGCGGCCGGCCTGTCGCACCTCATCGACAGCAGGGACCTGTTCCGGCCGATGGTGCTGCATCCGGTGATCACGCAGGCGACCATCGGCAATCGCGTGGTCAGCCCGCCCGTGGCCATAAACCAGTCGGACACGGCACAGGCCATCCGGCTGAACTGGTCGCGCGCGCCGCTGGTGATCAACTTCTCGACGCTGGACTACCGCTATTCGCGCTCGCTCCGCTTCCGCTACCGGCTGGAAGGGGTCGATGCCGGCTGGGTCGAGACCAGCACGCACGAGGCCCGTTATCCGGACCTGCCACCTGGGGAGCTGACCTTCGAGATCGCCGCCGTCGATCCGCTGCATGGCCTGAGTTCCGAACCGGTAGCCCTGCATTTCCGGGTTCGCGCGCCATGGTGGCGGAGCTGGCCGTTCTACCTGTCGACGATGCTGCTTGCCCTGCTGACCCTGGCTGTGCTGTGGCGCCTGCGGGTCAGCTACCTGCTCGCCCGGCAGCGCCACCTGGAGGCGGTGGTCGCCGAGCGCACCCGCGAGATCGAGCAGGCGAGGCTGATCCTGTTCAACCAGGCGACCTATGACGGCCTCACCGGGCTGCTCAATCGCGTCGCCTGCCTGGAGCGGCTGCGGCAGGCGGTGACGCATGCGGCAACCACCGCCTCGCCGCTCGCCATCGCGCTGATCGACCTGGACCATTTTAAGCAGGTCAACGACCGCTACGGCCACCTGTCCGGCGATGCCGTGCTCAAGGAGATCGGACACCGCCTGGCGGTCGGCATACGCGAGACCGATTTCGCCGGCCGCTACGGCGGCGAGGAACTGCTGGTGGTGCTGCCCGGCCTGCGGGTGGGCGCCTTCGGCCGCGTGCAGGTCCTGCGCAAGGAGGTGTTCAAGGAGCCTTGCCCGATCGAGAACGGCGCCATCTCGCTCACCTGCAGCATCGGCATGACCTGGCTGCGCGAGGGAGACGACGTCACCTCGATGATCCGCCGGGCGGATGCCGCGCTGTACGAGGCAAAACATCGTGGCCGAGACCGCATGGTGTTCGATCCGCCATTGCTGGACTGGACCGCCTAGAAATCACCTACCGGCCCAGGTTGAGCCGCCGCCAGCGGCCGTTTCGGGGCGGCGCTCTCAGCGTGGTTCCGGCAGCGCCTGCCCGGCCTGCGCCAGCTGCCCGGCCGAGGCGCGGAAGCCGCCGAGGACCACCTCGTGGCCGCTGCGCACGACGACGGTCACGCCGCTGCCGGGCCGCACCCGCACCTGGGGTCGCAACTCGTCCACCGGCTCCGAGCCTGGCGCCTGCACCGCCAGCACCAGGAAGCCGTGCGCGGCCTGCTGCTCGATCTCCGCCACCGTGAGGCCCGCGAACGCGCTGCCGGGCTCGGCGATCACCATCTCCAGTTCCAGCCCGAGCTTGCGCAGGCTGGCTGACGCCTCGCGCTCCGAATTGCGGATCGACTTGCTCAGGGTCGGAAACATGATGATCTCGGCGATGCGCTCGGCACCGATCGCGGTAGGCAGCACCACCCGGTTGGCGCCGGCCTGCAGCAGCTTGCTCTCGGTGGCCGGCGCCTCGCCGCGCGCGATGATCACCAGGCTGGCGTTCAGGCTGCGCGCGGTGAGGGTGATGAACACGTTGGCCGCATCGTCGGGCAGCACGGTCGCCAGCGCATGCGCGCGATCGATCCCCGCCAGCCGCAGCGTCTCCTCCTCGGTCGCGTCGCCGACCAGGCTGAGATGGCCCTGCGCCTGTGCCTGCGCATGGCGGGCCTCGCTGCGCTCCAGGATCACCAGGCGCTGACCGCCTGCCTTGAGCTCGTTCGCCAGCATGCTGCCGATCCGTCCGAAACCGCAGACGATGACATGGCCGCGCAGCTCGTCGATCTGCGATTTCATCCGCCGCCCTCCGAGAATCTCGTTGATCTGATTGAAGGTAATGAACTGCACCAGCGCGCCGGTGACGAAGATGGTGCCCGAGCAGCCGAGCACGATAAGGCTCATGGTGACGAAGCGCAGTTGCTCGGTGTCGATCGGCCGGACCTCGCCGTAGCCGACCGTGAACACCGTCAGGATGGTGAAATAGAGCGCGTCGCTGAACGACCAGCCATGCAGCATGTAGGCAGCGATGGCGGCGGCGCTGACCAGCAGCACGAAGGCGATGCCGCCGACAAGGTTGCGCAACGGAGCCGAAACGGTGTTCCTCACCGGTGGCGGCCGATGCCGCGGAGGCTTTCATGCCGAAGCCCAGCCTCGCCTGGCTTCCGCAAGCCGGCGAATTCAACATGCGCCTGAAACATCTGCAGGACGCCGCGGCCGGCATCCCCGGACCGGAATGCTGGACGGCATTGGTGGCGCTTGCCAGGCTGCGGCTCGACTTCCTCCGCACCGACCGCCTCGACGTGGTGCTGCAGGCCGCGTTCCAGGCGCCGCCGCAACCCTCTCCGAGCCGTCAGGTGCGGCTTGCCTTGCTCGGATCCTCGACGACCGCGCATCTGCCGGCATCGATCCGTGTCGCCGGACTGCGTCGCAACATCCATGTCAGCATCCATGAGGGCGAGTATGGCCAGTATCTGCAGGAACTGGGCGACGTAAACTCGGCCCTGCATCGATTCGGGCCCGACACGGTCCTGCTGGCGCTCGATGCACGGCACGTGACCGCCGGCCTCGCCGCCGGCGCGGATGCCGCCTCGGCGCGCCAGGCCCTGCAGGCGATCGTCGCGACCATGCGGTCGTGCTGGCGCCTGGCGGCGGATCTCGGCGCGCAGGTGATCCAGCAGGCGATCCTGCCGGTGCTGCCCGGCGTGGCCGGCAACAACGAGCAGCGCATGGCGGGATCGAAGGCAGCCATGATCGTGCGGCTGAATGCGGCGCTGCGCGAGGCGGCCGATGCGGACGGCGTGCAGGTGCTGGCGATCGACGAGGCGGCGGCGCGCGACGGGATCGGCGAGTGGCACGACCCGGCGCTGTGGCATCGCACCAGGCAGGAAATCTCCCCGGTGGCGACGCCGGTCTACGGCGATCTGGTCGGACGCCTGCTGGCCGCCCTGCAGGGACGTTCCGCCAAGTGCCTGGTGCTCGATCTCGACAACACGCTGTGGGGCGGCGTGGCCGGCGATGACGGCATCGAGGGGATCGAGCTCGGCCATGGTTCGGCCGCCGGCGAAGCGCATCTCGCCGTGCAGTGCTACGCCAAGGCGCTGGCCGAGCGCGGCGTGATCCTGGCAGTCTGCTCGAAGAACGACGAGACGGTCGCGCGTGCGGTTTTCGACCATCATCCCGAGATGCTGCTGCGGCGCTCGGACATCGCCGCCTTCGTCGCCAACTGGGACGACAAGGCGACCAACCTGCAGCGTATCGCGACCACGTTGAACATCGGTGTCGACAGCCTGGTGCTGCTCGACGACAGCGCCTTCGAGCGCGACCTGGTGCGGGCGGCGCTGCCCGACGTCGCAGTGCCGGAGGTGCCGGACGACGAGCCCGCCCTGATGCCGGGGGTGCTGGCCGATGCGGGGTATTTCGAGACCGTCTCGGTGACCGCGGAGGATCGCGCGCGCGTTGCGCAGTATTCGGCCGATCGCGCGCGCATCGCCGAGGCGGGCGCCGCCGCCGACGTGCCGGCCTACCTGGCCTCGCTCGGCATGACGCTGACCTGGCGCCGCTTCGAGCCGGTCGGGCTGCAGCGGATCGTGCAACTCGTCAACAAGACCAACCAGTTCAACCTGACCACCCGGCGCACGACGACTTCCGGGATCCAGGCGCTGATCGACGATCCGCACGCATTCGGACTGCAGTTCCGGCTCGCCGACCGGCACGGCGAGTGCGGCATCATCGCGGTGGCGATCTGCCGGCTGCAGGGGGACGGTGTGGCCGTGGTCGAGAACTGGCTGATGTCGTGCCGGGTGCTCGGCCGGAATGTCGAGCAGGCGACGCTCGCCGTGATCGTCGCGCAGGCGAAGGCGTCCGGTGCGCAGGTGCTGGCGGGCGACTACATCCCGAGCGGACGCAATGCCATGGTCTCGACCCTGTATGGCCGGCTCGGCTTTACCGTCGGCACGCCGGCGGCGGATGGCGGCCACCGCGCGATGCTGGATCTGCGCGACTTTGCGGTGCCGGACGCCGCCATCGCAATCGTCGAAGGAGCATGAGCATGACCGACGCCGACATCCAGGCCGGCCTGACCGCGGTGTTCCACGAGGTGTTCGGCGATGACAGCCTGGTGCTGCGCCCGGAGACTTCCGCCGAGACGGTGTCGGGGTGGAACTCGATCCGGATGGTGAGCATCATTCTCGCCACCGAGCAGCAGTTCGGCATCCGCCTCCGTTCGCGCGAGGTGGACAAGCTTCGCAATGTAGGCGATCTCGCAGGACTGGTCAGGATCAAGACCCTTGCGCTGCAAGGCTGAGGGGCATGGCTGAGCCGGATTGGCGAGAGGGACCGGATGAGCGCAGCGTTGCAACAGGCGGCTGACGAGCAGGAGCCGATGCACGAGCTGGCGCGTGGCGCGCGACAGGCCGCCCGTGTGCTGGCGCAATCCGGCCGCACGATGCGTGATGCGGCGCTGCGGGCGGCCGCCGCCAGCCTGCGGGCGTCCGCCGAGGCGATCCTTGCAGCCAACCTCCGCGATCTCGACGCCTCCAGCGCCGGAAGCGCATTCCGCGACCGGCTGACGTTGACGCCACAGCGCATCGAGGCGATGGCCGCGGGCCTCGAGACCGTTGCCGACCTGCCGGACCCGGTCGGACGGGTGCTGGCCGAATGGGACCGTCCCAACGGCCTGCGCCTGCGGCGGGTGGCCACCCCGATCGGCGTCATCGGCATGATCTACGAGAGCCGTCCGAATGTCGGCGCCGACGCCGCCGGCCTGTGCCTGAAATCGGGCAACGCGGTTCTTCTGCGTGGCGGCTCCGAGAGCCTGCACAGCGCGCGCGCCATCCAGGATGCGATGCAGGACGGGCTGCGCGCGGCGGGCCTGCCGGCGGCGGCGGTGCAGATGGCGCCGGACGCCGATCGCCGCCACGTCGCCGCCATGCTGTCGGCCGCCGGGCTGATCGACCTGATCATTCCGCGCGGTGGCAGATCGCTGGTCGAGCGGGTGCAGCGCGAGGCGCGGGTGCCGGTGCTGTCGCACGCCGAAGGCCTTTGCCACACCTATGTCGACGGCTCCGCCGATCCCGCCATGGCGCTCGCCATCCTGGCCAACGCCAAGATGCGCCGCACCGGCATCTGCGGCGCCACCGAGACGCTGCTGATCGACCGCAGCATCGCCGACGCCCAGTTGCCTGGCCTGATCGACGGCCTGCGTGCCCTCGGTTGCGGCTTCCGGGCCGATGCGGCGGCGCGCGTCATCGTGCCAGACCTGCCGCCGGCGGATGCGGACAGCTTCGATACCGAGTGGCTGGATGCGGTGCTATCGGTCGCGGTGGTCGATGGCGTGGAGGGAGCGCTCGCCCATATCGCCAGGCACTCGAGTTCCCACACCGAGGCGATCGTCGCCGAGGACGCGGCGGTTGCGCGCCGGTTCCTGGACGGTACCGACAGCGCCGTGGTGATGTGGAACGCATCGACGCAGTTCTGCGACGGCGGCGAGTTCGGCTTCGGCGCCGAGATCGGGGTCGCCACCGGCCGGCTGCATGCGCGCGGGCCGGTTGGGCTGGAACAGCTCACCAGCTTCCGCACCGAGGTGATCGGCACCGGCCAGACCAGGCCGGACTGACCGGATCACGCTGGCCATCCCGGCAGACCGGCACACATTCCCGATGCCATCCCGCACGCTGCCGCCAGCAGTCCGGCTGCCGCCCGGCGGCGACAAGCGGCGCATGCGCGTCGGCCTGCTCGGCGGGTCGTTCAACCCGGCCCATGCGGGGCACCTGCAGCTGGCACAGCGCGCCCTGCGGCAGCTGCGGCTGGACCAGGTCTGGCTGCTGGTCTCGCCCGGCAATCCGCTCAAGCCGGTGACCGGCATGGCGCCGCTCGATCGCCGGCTGGCCGGCGCGCAGGCGCTCACCCGGGACCGGCGCATCGTCGCCACCGACATCGAGCGGCACCTGGGCACGCGCTACACCGTCGACACCCTGCGCAAGCTGCGCCGGCGGTTCCCGCTGGTGCAGTTCGTATGGCTGATGGGTGCCGACGTCTTCGCAGAACTGCCGCGCTGGCGGCGCTGGACGCGCCTAGGACGCTCGGTGCCGTTTGCCGTGCTGCCGCGGCCATCGTACAACCAGCGCGCGTTGGCGGGACAGGCGGCGTTGCGCTGGCGACACGCGAGGCGGCCGGCGAGGGAAGCGGTCATGCTGCCGGCGTGTTCGGCGCCAAGCTGGATCTTCCTGCCGGCACCGCAGAACGATATATCGGCAACGGCCCTGCGCGCCGCCGTCGGTCGCAGCCGGGCGACTGCCTGAGCGCCCGCCTTCTCACCACCGGACATGGTCGAGTGCGATCATGCTTCGGCCACACCGCCGACCCAGCCTGCACTTGCCGGGCGACAGGAGAGTCCATCATCGCCAGGAAGCCCCCCGCCGATCCCGGCAAACCGTCCCGCGCCACCGGTGCCGACAGCAAGCCGCGTCCGAGAGCGGCCGCCCCGACCCTGACTGCGCTTGCGGAGGCGGCGCGCGCGCCCGGCACGCCGCGCAAGAAGGCGGCCGCGGCCGGACCGAAGCGTCATGTCGCGCGCACCGCCCCGGCCGAGCCGGAGCTGCTTGATCGCTGGACCGGGATCATCACCGAGAGCCTCGAGGCCGACAAGGCAGAGGAGATCGTGGTGCTCAACCTGACCGGCCGCGCCGCCTTCGCCGATCGCATGGTGATCGCGACCGGGCTCGCCGATCGTCAGATCAGCGCGATGGCAACGCATCTCGAGGAAAAGCTGGGCGAGGCCGGGTTGAAGCGGGTGCTGATCGAGGGCGCCGGCGGGTCGGACTGGGTGCTGATCGATGCCGGCGACATCATAGTGCATCTGTTCAAGCGCGAGGCCCGCGCATTGTATGCGCTGGAGCGCATGTGGGGCGCCGACCTGGACGAGCGCGACGGCGATCCGGGCGAGGTGACCCAGGTCTGACCGCGCGGCCCGACGCGGGTTCGCTGCCGCATGCGGCTGATCGCGATCGGGCGGGCGCGCAAGGGGCCGGAGCAGGAGCTGTTCGAGCGCTATGCGAAGCGGCTGCGTCCGGCGCTGGACCTGACCGAGCTGGCCGACGGCCATGGCGCCCCGGCCGAGATCAAGCGACGCGAGGCGAAGGCCCTGCTGGGCAGCCTGCCGGCCGATGCCTGGGTGGTGGCGCTCGACCAGGCCGGCGAGCAGCCGGACAGCCTCAGGCTGGCGACGTTGCTGGAGTCATGGCTCGGCCTGTCACGCCCGGTCTGCTTCGTCATCGGCGGTGCCGAGGGGCTGGATGAAGAGGTCATCAGGCGCGCCGACCGCACCCTGTCGCTGGGCACCCTGACCTGGCCGCACATGCTGGCCCGGGCCATGCTGGCGGAGCAGCTCTACCGTGCCCGCGCGATTGCCGCAGGCCATCCCTACCACCGGGCGGGGCGACCGTGAGGCCCGGCCAGGCTCAGCGCAGGCTGCGGTTGGGAGCGTCGTCGCCGAGCAGGCTGGTAGTGGAGAATTCCGGCGTGAGCGCGGGCGCTTCGGCCACTTCGGTGCCAGAGGCGTGCGTGACGGGGCGGAAGGCGGACGCCACGCGCGTCGGCGTGTCGCTGCGCGCGGTGATGATCTCGCCGCTGCTGTCGGGCCGCGGATAGATGAAGCCGAAGGTCGGGTAGATGCTGCCGAATGTCCCGCGATGGCCGATCTCGACGCGCACCGCGCTCCAGTCGTTGCTCGGCGACACGTCGATCACCGACACGTCCCGGCTGATGCCGTTGGCGTTCCAGTGCGACTGGTCGATCTGGATCGTCCGGCTGTCGACGATGCTGGTGACCAGCGCGACATGGCCCAGCCTCATGCGGCTGATGGCGCGGAAGTTCAGCACGCTACCGACTTCCGGCGCGGTGCCGCGGGCATAGACGCCCTTGGCCTTCTCCCACCAGTTCACCGCGTTGCCGTGCAGGGCGATATCGGAGGCTGCCTGCACGAAGGCGACACACTGGATCACGTGCGGCGTTGCGCCGGCATAATGCCGGCCACCGCCATGATGGTGGCGCGCGTGCGCCAACGCCGAGGTACCGAAGCAGGAGGCGGCGGTCACGGCGACCATCAAGCCAAGCATCCCCGTGAACCCGATCTGCCGCACAGACTGCCGCATTTCCACCCTAGCCTCACTGTCCCGTGAAGGGCAGCTAGCAAGGGCGATGCAACCCTGACAAGACGAAGAAGCCTGTCCGTCCCGGCTTCGGTCGAAATAAACAGAAAACTCGTCTCAACAGGCGGGATTCAAGGACTATGTTCCTGTCTCGCCCGTTGTGCTCATGCAATTGCAACGAATAGCCGAGGACGCCGCGACGATTCCAGCCGCGGCGTCGCCGACATCGAAAAGATGCGCGCGGCTGTTGCAGGTTTGCAACGGTTGTTGCAACAAGTCGGCTACGTTCCGACCGGCTTCATTTCGTGGTCGTCAGCATGATCTCCACCAGGATGCGCGGGTCGGCGAGCACTGCCTGCACGCAGGCGCGGGCGGGAGCGCCATCCTGCGGCAGCCATGCCGACCAGATCTCATTGAGCACGTCGCGGTCGCCGATGTCCTTGAGCCAGATCAAGGCCTGCAGCAGTCGCGTGTTGTCGGTGCCATGCGTCTCGAGCATCTCGTCGAGCTGCGCCAGGATATCGCGTGTCTGCGCCGCGACGTCGCCGGACAGGTCGCGTGCGACCACGCCCTGCGTGAAGATGAAGCCGTGATACTCGACCACCTTCGAAAGGATGGCGTTCGGCCCGGTGCGTAGGATCTTGCTCATGTCGTGAACTCCCTTGTCGGCCCCGTGGAGGTGCCCGCTGCTGTCTGATCAGAGGGGCCGGTCGTGGTCAACGCGGATCACACCAGTGACGCGAACAGCTCCAGCCTTCCGGCGGTGTCGAAATCCTCCAGCACGCCGGCATCGTCGACGTCCAGTTCGATCAGCCGGGCGGCATGCTTCCGCAGCAGCGACCGGGCGCCCTGGTCGCCGGTCAGGCCGAGCAGGGACGCAAACAGCACCCGCCGCCACAGTACCGGATTGCCGCGCCTGCCCTCATGGCGCGGCGCCAGCGCCACCGCAGCCGGCGCATCGGCCAGCGCCGTGATCATCCGGTCCAGGGTCTGTGGACGCAGCAGCGGCATGTCGCCGAGGCAGACCGCGACCGCCGCCGCGGATGTCTCTCTGATCGTGGCGATGCCGGTGCGCAGGCTGGCCGCCATGCCTTCGGCGTGGTCCTCGCACAGGACGATGCGAAGCCGGTCGCCGGCCTGCAGTCGTGCCTCGTCGAGCGCGCTGCCGACGGCCGCGGCCTGGTGGCCGAGCACCACGACCACCGTGTCCGCCCGGCTGTCCAGCACCGCCCGCACGCTGCAGTCGATCATCCGGCGGCCGTCACGGTTGCGGGCGAGCAGCTTGTTGACGCCACCGTCGTTGGATGCCCGGCGGCCATGTCCGGCTGCGAGCACGATAGCCGCTGTCGGCAGATCGCCGGTCAGGGTGCCGGCAACCGCGTGCCGAGAGCCGCCCCGCGCCGCACCGCGACCAGCTCCGACACGATAGACAGCGCGATCTCCTGCGGGCCGACGGCGCCGATGGCGAGGCCTACCGGTCCATGCAGGCGAGCGATCGCAGCCTCCCCGTGGCCCATCGCGCGCAGCCGTTCCCGACGCGCCGCCTGCGTCTTTCGCGAGCCCAGCGCGCCGACATAGAAGGCCTCGCTCGCCAGCGCCGCATCCAGCGCCGGGTCGTCGAGCCGCGCCTCGTGGCTGAGCGTCACCACCGCGGTACGGCTGTCGATACCGAGCGTCGCCAGCGCCTCGTCCGGCCATGACCGCAGCAGCGGGATGCCGGGAAAGCGCTCCTCGGTGGCGAAACCCTGGCGCGGATCGATGACCGAGACCGCCAGGCCGACCGCTCCGGCCAATGGCGCCAGCGCCTGCGCCACATGCACCGCACCGACCAGAAGCAGGCGTGGCGCCGGCAGATGCACCTGCAGGAACCACTCCTCGTCAGCCAGCATGACGGTCCCGCTCCGATCGGTGCGGACCGCGGTTCGCGCCGCGTCCAGCAGCCGCGGATCCATCTCGACCATGCCCCGGCCAACCGGCTCGACCAGCAGATGCTGGCTTCCATCGGCGAGCCGCGTGGCCAGCACCGCCGGGCGCCGATGCGCGCGGGCCTCGATCAGCGCACCGAGCAGAGCCGGAGTCATGCCAGCTGCAGTGCTTCCACGAACACCTTGATGGTTCCGCCGCATGCCAGGCCGACCGACCAGGCGCTGCCGTCGCTGACCGCGAACGAAAGCCGGCGCGGCGCGCCGTCTGCGATGGCGTCCTGCGCGGCCTGCACCACCGCCGCCTCGACGCAGCCGCCGCTCACCGATCCCTCGATCCGGCCGCTGCCGGAGACCGCCATCATGCTGCCGACCGGGCAGGGCGCGCTGCCCCAGGTCTCGGTCACCGTCGCAAGCGCCACCGCATCGCCGCCGGCATGCCAGCGCATCGCATAGGCCAGCGCGTCATCCGGGGCTGCGGCCGAAGCCGCCCTGGTTCCGGCGGCGAAGGCAGGCTCTATCCCGGAAGACATCAGAACACCCCCACCATGAAGAGCAGCACCAGGACGAACAGAACGCCGCCGATGGCCGCAGGGTTGGCGATCGCCGCCCAGGCCGCACTCGCCGCCTCGGTACTCGCCGTAGCCTCGGCGGTCATGCGGGAGGTCGGCTGCGTGCCTGGCTCGGTAGCCGCCTGCACCGCGCTTGCAATCCCGCCGGCGCCGATCTCGGCAGGCCCGGCTGCCTGCTGCACGAAGCGGTCGAGGGCCTGCTGGACCCGGGCCTGCAGGTTCTGCTCGCGAATGCCCGCCGTCGCCGACGGATCGGCGTCGTCCGGTTCGGCCAGCGAGATCTCGTAGCTCAGGCGCGTGTACACGCCCTGCTCGGCGAGCCGGATCAGCAGCATCTGGCTGGCCGCGGCACCCGGATCGAGGCGCCATCCCAGGGCATCGAATGGCTGATTGATGGTGCGCTGCGCACGCAATACCCGGTCGCCGAGCCCGGCACCGCGTCCTGAAAGAACAAGGTTGTCGCCGTCCGCCGCGACGGCGAGACCCGGTACGCAATCCTGCAGCACGCCTGCGTCCAGCAGCGCTTTCCAGACCCGCTCGCGCGGCGCCGGCACCTGCCGCTCTCCCGTGATGTGCATGGGTCGATTTTCTCCCTGCGGCCGGGCACGCCGATACCCCGGGCCTCGACCACCGCGGCCGATGATCTAAGCTAGCATGCAGGCTTCTTAAAGAGATCGACCTGTCATGGCATCGAACCCGTCGCCCGACCCCGCCGGCCACACGCTGCCGGAGGGTCTCGATATCCTCCCGGTGACGCCGTTCCAGCAGAACTGCTCGATCCTTTTCGATCCCGCAACCCGGCGTGGCGTGGTGATCGATCCCGGCGGCGATGTCGAGCGCATCGTCGACAGGCTCGGCGCGCTCGGCGTCGCCGTGGAGGCAATCCTGCTGACGCATGGGCACCTGGACCATGCCGGCGGCGTCGAGGCATTGCGTCGCGCGCTGCCGCCGACCCCAGACGGCCAGCCGGTTCAGGTCGTCGGTCCGGACCGCCGGGACGAGTTCCTGCTCTCCAACATCAGCCGGCAGGCGGCGGCCTACGGTGTAGACGGTCTGCACGATGCGTTCCCGGACCGCTGGCTGACGGGCGGCGATACCCTCGACCTTGCCGGCCGCAGGCTCGAGGTGCTGTTCGTTCCCGGCCATACGCCCGGTCACGTCGCCTTCTTCGACCGCGACGGAGGGGTGCTGATCGCCGGCGATACCCTGTTCGCTGGCTCGGTCGGGCGCACCGACCTGCCGCAGGGCGACGGCCCGCTGCTGGTCCGGTCGATCCGCGACACGCTGTTCCCCCTGGGCGACGAGGTCAGGGTATTCCCCGGCCATGGTCCAGCGACGCGCATCGGTGATGAACGACGGAGCAACCCGTTCCTGCGCTGAGCGCTTCGGCCTGGCGATGCTTCATGCAGTTCCGCCAATCCTGATCGGCAGCGAGATCTACCGGCACTCCTCGTTCGGGCCCCGGCATCCGCTGGCGGTGCCACGGGTGAGTGTCGCCCTCGACCTGATCCGGGCGATGGGCTGGCTGGACGAGGCGCACTACCGTACGGCCCCGATTGCCGAGCGCGGTCAGGTGCTGCGTTATCACCGGGCGGACTATGTCGAGGCCTTGTTCCAGGCCGAGCGCGACCAGGCGGTCAGCCCGGAGACGCAGGCCCGCTACCGCATCGGCGTCGGCGACAATCCGGTCTATCCGGAAATGTACCGCCGTTCGATGACCGGAGCCGGCGGCCTCATGCTTGCCGCGCGCCTGACCGGGACCGGCGAGACCGGGGTCGCGCACTGCCTCGGTGGCGGCACCCATCATGGCCGTCCGGACCGCGCGTCGGGCTTCTGCTACCTGAACGACGTGGTCCTGGCGCTGATGGTCTGGCAGGAACTTGGCCTGCGCCGGATCGCCTACGTCGACATCGACGCCCATCATGGCGACGGCGTGCAGGACGCCTTCGACGATGACGACGATGTGCTCACCCTGAGCATTCACGAGGCAATGCGCTGGCCGCTGCGACGCATCGCTGATGGTGGAGAGCTGCGTGGCAGCGGTCTTGCCGGCGACCGGGCGGGAGGTGCGGCGCGCAATTTCCCGGTCCCGGCGGGGCTCAACGACACCGAGATGCGGACGCTGTTCGATCGGGCAATCCTGCCCCTGGTGCAGGCGCATCGGCCCCAGGCGATCTTCCTGCAATGCGGCGCCGACGCCCTCGAGGAGGATCCGCTCTCACGGCTGGCGTTGTCCAACAACGCGCATGTCGGGATCGCCACCCGGCTGCTCGACCTCGCGGAGGGGCTCGGCATTCCGCTGATCGTCAGCGGCGGCGGCGGCTATAATCCCTACAGCGTCGGTCGCTGCTGGGCCTGCGTCTGGGCGGCACTGAACCGGATAGACAGTCATGGGATGGCGACGCCGGCCGCGGAGTCGGTCTTGGGTGCGCTGCATTATCCGCGCGCGGCAGGGCGCAATCCGCCGCTGCACTGGCTGACCACCTTGCGCGATGCACCGCGCGAGGGTCCTGTGCGCGAGGCGGTGCTGGACTGCGCCGCCCAGGCATTAGAGATACAAGCTGCGGAACTAATGGGGCTTGCCGTGATGACGACCGGGGGACGCTGATCGATGCGACGGGCTGGCTTGTTGACCTTTCTGTTGCTTGGCATTCTTGCCGCTGTCGAGGCTCGGGCACACGCGCAGGATGCCGACACCAGCGAACCGCGCCAGGCGCAGCCGGAACTGCAGAAGCAGCCGCTGACCATCATCTCGCGCGGCGGCGCGCGCCACGATTTCTCCGTCGAGCTGGCGCGCACGCCGCGCGAGCAGCAGGTCGGGCTGATGTACCGGACCTCGATCCCGCCGAACGGCGGCATGCTGTTCATCTGGCCGGCGCCGCAACCGAGTGCCATGTGGATGGAGAACTGCCCTGTCCCGGAAGACATGGTGTTCGTCAATCCAGATGGCACGATCCGGACCATCGCCGAGAACACGGTGCCGGAAAGCCTGGCACAGATCTCGAGCAACGGTCCGGTGCTCGCGACGGTCGAACTACAGGGCGGCATTACCGCCAAACTGGGTATCCGGGTCGGCGACCGGATCGAGAACAAGGCGTTCGGCCAGGCCTCGAAAGGCTGACCGAACGTCGTAGAGGGCTTGTTACCGCGCGCCCTTGCCGTCGCCGTCACGGATCTCGCCGGTCGGCTCCTGGACATGCGCTTCCAGGAACCAGAGCTGCTTGTCGATGCCGCGGGAGACCTCGGTGAAAAGGTCGGCAGTATCGGCGTCGCCGGCCTCGTCGGTCTCGTCGATGCTTTCGCGGATCGTGTTGCCGAAGGCGGCGTAGCGGTCGATCAACGCCGCGAGGTGATCGGCAATCCGGTAGATATCCGTCGGATACGCCTCGAGCTTGCT
The DNA here is from genome assembly GCF_005844085.1 of Lichenicoccus roseus. Classification (GTDB taxonomy): domain Bacteria; phylum Pseudomonadota; class Alphaproteobacteria; order Acetobacterales; family Acetobacteraceae; genus Lichenicoccus; species Lichenicoccus roseus. The sequence goes on along the minus strand of NZ_VCDI01000010.1, from coordinate 1,524 downwards.
GTTCCGGGTGATGTCCTGCGTGGTGCCGTAGGCCGTGCCACCGAGTGCGGTGATCCGCTCCGCCATCTTGTCGTTCCAGTCATCCTGGTCGGTGCGGAAGCCATCCAGCATCTCGTGGACGCCGATGAACTGCGGTCCCTTCAGGTTCCAGTGTGCCTGCTTGGTGATCAGCGCCAGGTCGAGACCGTCGGCAAGGCGATGGTTCAGCAGCGAGATGGAGACGTTGCGGGCGTTGGATTCGATGTTGTTGCGGGTCGGATGCAGGCGGGGCTTTACCAGCTTGGGCTTGTCGTCGGCGGCCATGAGCGGCGTCCTTGTGAGGTTGCCGTCGCAGAACGCGATCGCACGGGCGTCGTTGCGTGGCGTTCGCGGCTTCCGGCCTGGCCTCGTAGTGGGTAGCCTGCCGGCCGTAACGATCAAGGCGGCAGCGTGATGGCGATCCTGGTAACCGGCTGTGCCGGCTTCGTCGGCGCGCATGTGACCAAGGCCCTGATCGACCGTGGCGAGCGTGTCGTCGGGCTGGATAATCTCGACCCGTATTACGATGTGCGCCTCAAGCAGGCGCGGCTCGAGCGGCTGTGCGCGCACGACCGGTTTCGTTTCGAGCGGCTGGACCTTACCGATCGCGAGGCGCTTGCAGGCCTGCTGGACCGCGAGGCCGACATTGCCGGGATCGTCCATCTGGCGGCCCAGGCCGGAGTGCGTCACTCGCTGGTCGATCCGTATGCCTATGTGCAGGCCAACGTGCTTGGACAGGTCACGCTGCTGGAAGCGGCCCGGCGGCTGCGTCGCCTCGACCACCTCGTCTATGCCTCCTCATCCTCGGTGTACGGGCTCAACGAGCACTTGCCGTTTCGAGAGAGCGAGCGGGTCGATCGCCCGGGCTCGCTCTATGCGGCAACCAAGCGTTCGGCCGAGCTGATCTCGCACGCGTACGGGCATCTGTTCGGCCTGCCGCAAACAGGTCTGCGCTTCTTCACCGTGTATGGCCCGTGGGGGCGCCCGGACATGGCGTACTACACCTTCGCGAAGGCGATTCTCGATGGGACCGAGATCACCCTCTACGAGGGGGAGGGGCTCGCGCGCGACTTCACCTACGTCGATGACGTGGTGGACGGTGTGTTGCGCGTACTTGACCATCCGCCGGCCGGGGGCGACGCCCCGGGGCGGACCTTCAACCTCGGCAACGACCGGCCGGAGCCGGTGGCGCTGCTGGTGTCCCTGCTGGAGCAGGCGCTCGGCCGCGTCGCGCGTGTCCGCCGGATTCCGCGACCGGCCACCGATATCGAGGCAACCTGGGCCTCGGTGGACGCCGTCGAGACGTTGACCGGATGGCGACCCAGCACCCGGCTGCAGGACGGCATTCCGCGTTTCGTCGACTGGTTCCGGAGCTACGCCACCGCCGGCTGAGGGGTCACGGAGGCGGCCGCGACCACGGCGAAAACCACGCCGGTTCATTTTCCGTGTTGACCGTGTGGGGTAACGGGCCTAAATCCCCGCTCACCGCGGCGGTCTGGCGAAAAG
>NZ_VCDI01000001.1 GCF_005844085.1 Lichenicoccus roseus | reverse complement strand
CGCGGGGTGGAGCAGCCCGGTAGCTCGTCAGGCTCATAACCTGAAGGTCACAGGTTCAAATCCTGTCCCCGCAACCACCGATCGTTTACTCCCCAGGGCGCTTGTCCCGGGGAGTTTTCCGTTGTGGATTCATACCCTCCGTCGCCACTCCGCTCGGACATTCACGACGCCTTTCAGGCGTTGCGGAACCGGGCCATTTCGGTCTGGTAGCTGGCGAAGTTGGTGAAATACCCGGGGTCCCAGAACAACGGCTTCGACAGCTTGGCGGTGCCCTTGTCGATCACCTGCCGGATCAGCGCGATGCGCTCGGCACTCCATCCCTGCTCCTGGGCATAGGTAAGACCAAGATCGAGCCGCGGCGTCATGTAGCCTTCCCGGGTCGATAACTCGGCTGCATATGCGCCACCCAGCATCCAGTCGATCGTAGCATATACTTTGTCACTGCCGTTGCGGCTGGCAACCTGGGCTGGAACCATCAGGTTCTGCGCCCATTTGTCGTAACCTTCGACAGTGTAGGCGTAGGCGACGTCGTCGTGACGCCGTTGCGCCTCGTGCGCTACCGGCTCCCAGCCGGTTTCCGCGATCACCTCCCCGCCCACCAGCAACTGCAACTGCTCGTCGAAGGACTTGTAGGTGGTGCGGAACTGGCCGGCCCGTTTGCGCTCGATCAGGAACTCGGCGACCGAATGGCATTCGCTTGCGGTCATGTTCGCGAGGTCGCCGATCTCAGCCAGCTTGTGTGCCTTGACGTAGATCGAGGCGCAGATCAGTGCATAGATCTCGTTGTCGATCGCCACCTTTCCCCTGGTGCGCGGATCGTCGTAGATCAGCTTCCAGGAAATCTCCGCCGGCGCATCCGGTAGCCCCAGGCGTTTGGGCGCATACAGGAAGCTGTCGGCGTTCATATGGTACGGCACGCCCCAGGCCCTGTTCGCGCCCGGCGCCTTTGGCGTGACGCCGGAAACAAAGCCCGGCAGGCTGGTCCAGTGATTCAGCCGGCTCAGATCGATCGGCATCAGCAGGTCCTGGTCGGCCAGAGGCGCATAGCTGCCGCTCAGGCAGGTGACGATATCGTAGCGCTCGCCTGCATCGCCCGCGATCATGTCATGCAGGAACAAACCGACATCGTCCGACGCCGGGGTCCATTCCATCTTCAGCCCGGTGGCCTTCTCGAAATTGCTCCAGTCAGCCAATGCTCCGGTCGACACGCCCAGCACACGCACAACATTATCCGGCGTCGCCGCCTGGGCCCAGAAACGCCGGCCGGGCAGCGCGACGCCGTCGGACAAGGCGGTCAGCGCCAACGCGCCATTGCGCAGGAACTGGCGCCGCCGGAGCGGCGTCACGCGGCCCAGGCTGGTGTGGGAGAACGGGTCCTGCATTAAATGGATCATCCTTTCACGTCGCGTCGAGGTTTCCGATGACGCAATCGCCGGCGGTCCAGCCGAAGCGGTTGATGGTGCCGCCGAGCGATTCGTTGCAGCCGGAGATCGCGATGAACACACCGAACTCCGTCTCGAGTTCGATCCGGCTGCCGAGGCCCTGGTAGAAAGCCTGTACGACGCGGCCCTCCAACTGGTTGCTGCAGGCGCCATCCGGGTCGAGACGGAGCTTCTCCGGATGCACCGCCAGGAACCCGTGAGTGCCGGGCCGCGCCGGCGCCGCGCCGCTCCATTGACCATCGAAGCGGCCCGATGCGGTTTCGATGCTTACCTGTCCGTTGCCCGCGGACACGATACGGCCGGTCATCTGGTTGGTAAGGCCCATGAAGCCCGCGACAAAACGAGTGACCGGTCGCTCGAAGACGGTCCGCGGCGTTGCGTCCTGCTCCACCCGGCCGGCCCTCAGCACAACCAGCCGGTCGCTCATCGCCAGCGCTTCCTCGCGCCCATGCGTGACCTGGATGACGGTGGTGCCGAGCGTCCGCTGCAACCCACGGATCTCGGCTTCCAGTGCGCGGCGCAGCGGCTCGTCCAGCGCGCCCATCGGCTCGTCCAGCAGCAGGATGTCAGGTTCGGTGACCAGGGCCCGGGCGAAGGCCACGCGCTGGCGCTCGCCGCCGCTGAGCTGACCGATCCGACGCGCCTCCCGGCCGGGTAGCCGCATGATCTCCAGCGCTTCCGCCGCCCGCGCCCGACGCTGCGGCCGGGAGACACCGCGCACCCGCAGGCCGTATTCGACATTCTCGCCGACGCTTAGATGCGGGAACAGCGCGTAGTGCTGGAACACGGTCGCAACCGGGCGTCGATCGGGCGGCAGGTCGAGCATGTCCTTGCCGCCGATGCGCAGCCGACCGCCGCGATTGGGCGTCTCGAAGCCTGCCAGGATGCGCAGCAGGCTGGTCTTTCCCGAGCCGCTCGGCCCGACGATGGTCAGCAGCTCGCCGCGATCGACGGCAAGCTCGACGGCGTCGAGCGCGGTCACCTGGCCATAGGCGTGGGACAGCCGCTCGACCTGCAGGGCAGGAGAGGGGGTCGTCTGATCCATATCAGCGTGTCGTCCGGCCAAGCAGCCCGATCATCGCGACCGAGGCCGCAGTGCTGAGCACGGTCAGCAGGGTGTTCAGGCAGAAGATCAGCGGCACCTGGCTGCTCTGGGTGGAGGCCTCTGCCCAGTTGAACAAAGGTAGGGTCTGGATCGCACCGCTGACGAAGATGCTGCGCGGTAGTTCGGTGAAGGACAGCAGGAAGCCGAACAGTCCGGCGCCGACCAGGCCCGGCATCAGCAACGGGCACTCGATCTGCCAGAAGCGCTGGCGCGGCGAGGCGCCGAGATCGGCGGCGGCATCGAGCAGGCCGTGATCGAAGCGGCTGGTGACAACCAGCATGCTGATCAGCGCGAACGGGAACGCCCAGACGAAGTGCGACAGCACCAGCGACCAGAAGCCCATGTGGATCCCGAGCACGAAGCGATATCCGGCGAACAGCATCAGCCCGGTGACGGTGCCGGGTATCCCGAGCGGCAGCAGGAAGGCGAGCGTGATCGGGACCCGTGCCCGGCGCATCCGCGGCAGTCCGCGTCCGGCGGCGAGTGCTGCCAGCATGCAGAGCAAGGCGACGCAGAGCGCGATCTCGATCGAGCTGATCGCGGGCTGCACCCAGTTCCGGTTGCTGGCAAGGGCAAGATACCAGACGGTGGTGAACCCGCCCGGAAGGCCGGAGAGCGGTTCGGCGCCGACCGACAGCAGCGCCAGCCACAGGACCGGCACATAGATGAGCAGCAGGATGCCGGCGGACCCCGAGAGCAGCACAAACCGCAAGGTGGCCATGGCGCGGCTCACGCGGTTGCCGGTCGCGCCAGCATCCGGCGCAAGGTGAAGAAGGGCAGCAGCAGCAGGCCAAGCAGTGCGAAAACCACCGTGGCGAGCGCCGACGCACCGGCATAGTTCATGGACGTGGACAAGGCCATTACGGAATCCGCGATGTATTCCGTGCGTCCGCCACCAAGCAGATCCGGCACCACGTTGTCGCCGAGAGCCGGAATGAAGGTCATGATCACGCCGGCCAGGATGCCGGGCAGTGCCAGCGGCAGGATCATCAGCCGCAGGGTCTGCGATGGGCTGGCGCCGAGATCACGGCTGGCGTCGAACAGGGCTGGGTCGATCAGCGTCAGCGACAGATAGATCGGCCAGATCATGTTGGGGAAATTCGGGCCGAGCAACCCGATCATCACGGCGAAGTCGCTGAACAGCAGCCACCGCACGGGTTGGTGCACCAGATGCAGATGCAGCAGGACGCTGTTCACCGGCCCCCCTGCGGACAGCATCAGCCGGAGTGCGAGCCCGCGTGCCGAGGGATCGAGAAAGAACGGCACCGTCAGGCACAGCCAGACCAGTTGCATGGCGAACCCGGAGCGGGCGTCGCGAGCCAGCCAGAGCGCCAGCGGAAAGCCGAATACCAGGCAGAGGACGCTGACCAGGGCCGCCATCCAGGCAGTGTCGAGCACCACGCCGATGCGGCCGGTTGCAACGAGGTCGCGGTAGGCCGCGAGACTGAAGCCCCATCGCAGATGCAGGCCTCGATGCTGCATGATGGCGAGCAGCAGGCCGGAGAGAAGCGGCAGGAGCACCGCCACTCCCCATCCGGCGGCGAGCAGGCCGGTCTGGGCGACAGCGCCGTCGGATCGCCCGGGAGCGCGCACCATCAGAACCGTTTGGTCAGGTGGACCCCGATCGTCGCCGGGCGGAGTGTATAGGCCTCGGTGACCGAATTGATGATCGGGCGCTGGATGATGATCTTGTTGTCGAGCAGGTTCTGCGCGTACAGCGAGGCCTCCCAGCCCCGAAAATCCACGCCGACGCTGGCATTCAGAACGCCATAGGCCGGATCATGGAAGTTTGGATCGGTAACGGTGAAGCTGCCGTTGGACGGGCCGACCCAGTCATAGTCCGCCTTGATGAAGCCGGTCACCGCGGCACTGAGATCGTGATAGTAGTCGGCGATCGCCGAGGCGCTCCAGGTCGGGGTGAACAGCACGTTCTCGCCGACCGCTGCGGTCTGCGCGTTGATCGTGCTGGTGATGCTGGCGTGCTCGGCACCGGCATTGACGCCGAGCGTCAGGCCGGGGATGGCGGGCGGACGGTAGCGGGTCTCGATTTCGCCGCCATAGGCTTCCGCATTGCCGACATTGTAGTTGAACGCGCCGCCGCAGATCGGAATGGTGATGGTCTGCTGGATCCGCGACCAGTCGATGTAGTAGCCGGCGACGTTGATCGACAGCGTGTTGTGCAGAAGCAGCGACTTCAGCCCGGCCTCGTAGCTCCAGAGCTGGTCGGAGCCATAGGTATTGGGCGCGTTGTTGAAGCCAAGCTGGTTCAGGCCGGCCACGCAGGATACGTTGGTATTGGGCGTGGTGGCGCCGCCAAGGCGGAAGCCCTTGGCGATCGTGCTGTAGACGCTTGTGTGCACCGACAGGTCGTATGTGGCGGAGAATTTCGGCGTGGGGGCCGAGAACGATGCGGACTGGCGATACGGCGAGCCCATGGTGCCGGCGCCGCCAAGGTCGAAGAAGCCGCCGCCGACCTCGCTGAAGGTCTCGTGCGCATAGACATAGCGCTCGCCGGCGCTCAGATGCAGGCGCGGCGTCAGGTCATAGTCGATCTGGCCGAAGCCGGCGTACTGGGTGATGTCGTTATGGTCATAGACCTGCCAGACCAGGTTGTTGTTCCACAGCCCTGGATTGCCCGGGCTGCCAAGCACCGACTGGTTGATGTTGAAGCCGTAGATGTTCTGGAACTCCTGGTCGTAGTCGGAAATCGTCTCGTAGTCGAAGTGGGTCCATTGCTGGTCTGAGTAGAAAAACCCGAGTACCCAACGCAGACGCTGGTCGGCTTTCGAGGCCAGCCGGACCTCCTGCGTGATGGTCTGGAAGTGATCCTGGAACAGCACCGGTGAGGGCGAGTTGCCGAGGATGGAGTCGTTCTGCGGCTGGTATTGCGGATAGGACGGGTCGAGGTAGAACTGCGACAGCGCGGTGCTGTTGAAATAGGTGCCGTCCGCCTGACGATCGACATCACGCTGGAAATAGCTGGTGATCGAGGTGAGATCGGCAAAGTTGCCTATACCCTTGTGGATGGTCAGGCTCGGGATATAGATCTCGTCCTTGATGAATTCCCGGACCTGCTTGTTCTGGTTGTAGGTGCCGAGGTTCTCGAAGAAATTCGGTGAATCTCCGGTGAACAGGTTCTGGTAGAAGAACGACGGCGTCAGGCTGAAATCCGGCGCGAGCTGGATCAACCCGGTGACCCGGACGGCGCCGGTGCGCTCGTAGTTGGTGCCGCTCTTGACCAGGTTGCCGGCGAGGCTCTCGTTGTTGATCCAGCCGCTGTTGTCGAGCAACTCTCCGGAGATGCGCAGCGCGAACTTGTCGGGGATGACCGGCAGGTTGACGGCGAACTGCTGGTCGGAATTGGGGCCGCCATGCACCGTGCCGGAGACGTCGGAGTTGATGATCGCGCTGAATTTGTCGAGATTTGGTTGGTTGGTGATAAAGCGGATGGTTCCCCCCTCGGAACTGGCACCGTACAGGGTTCCTTGCGGTCCGCGCAGCACCTCGACGCGGTCGAGGTCGAGGATGCGCGGCTGGGCAGCACCCTCGTAGCCGTTCTGGGTAATGATCGGGACTTCATCGATGTAGATCCCGACTGTCGGGTTGCCCACGGTCGAGCTGACGCCGCGGATCGAGATGTTGTCCTGGCCGGGGCCGTTATGAGAAGCAAACGACACGCCCGGCAGCACCCGGGTGATGTCCTCGTAGCTCTCGACGTGATGGTCGATCAGTTCCTTGCCGCTGATGACGCCGATGCTGCCTGCGATCTTGCGCGAGTTCTGCCGCCGCTTGTTCGAGGTGACGACGATCTCCTCGAGCTGCGATGGTTGCGCAGCGCCCGCCTTGGTCTTACCCGGCGGGGTCGCATGGTTCGGCGCCCCGCGTCCCGCCGGCCCCGCCGGCTGGGTCTGGGCGGGGGGTGTGGCAGCGGTCTGGGCCGACGCGGGCCCGGAGGTTGGAATGGCCAGCAACATGACCGGCCCGAACACGCCGAGTGTCTTGGAAAGACCAGCCACATCACCCTCCGTTACGGTGCGTGGCCGACTACAACAGCCTTCCTTTTCTCTTTCAATGCAAGGCTTTCGAAAGCAGGCGAAGCAACTGATGCAATTTTATACCGGGACCCGAAAAGCTGACCCTGGGAGAGGCGTTTGACGGAAACGCCGAAGAGTTTGGGCGATTCCTTGCGTATAATCAGTGCAGGCTTTCTTTTGGCCAGGTTCCAGTCGGCCTTCCGGATTGTGGTTCGGCTTTCGATCGGTTTCCTGCATCGGGCCAATGGAAGCCCGATCTTATGCGGCCAGGGCTGGATCGGCGTACATCTGGTCGGCGATCGCCCCGGGGGTGGTCAGCCAGAGCGCGTCCCGTGTTGCAGCGATATGCGCCAGCGCCTTCAGGATCGGTCGCAGCCGGAACGGCTGGCCGGCGATGAAGCTGTGCAGGATCACGCTCATCACCAGCGGCTGACCGTCTGAGTCGGCCCGGAGCTGCTCGAACTGGTCGACGATCATGTCGGCGAAGGTGGTGGCGCTCGCCATGCGGCCGATGATGGTGGAGCTGTCGTTGATCTCCTGGCTGTACGGCACCGAGAGCAGGCGGCCGCCGCGCGTGTTCAGCCAGATGGGCTGGTCGTCCATGCACCAGTCCAGCAGGTAGCGATAACCGGCTTCCTGCAGGGTGTCCGGCGTGGTCGGCGTCTCGGCAATCCACGGGCTCGCCCAGCCAGCCGGCGGCTTGCCCTCGGCGGCGCGGATGGTTTCGGTGACGCCGCCGATATAGGCCCGCTCCTCGGCTTCGCTCATGCCTGCCATGGTGTCGGAGTTGGAGCGGCCGTGCGCCACGATCTCGCAGCCGCTCGTGCGGAACGCGGCGGCGAGGGACGGGGCCTCCTGATACACCGCGCTGTTCATCAGGATGGTCAGGGGCAGGCCAAGCCGGTTCATGCCGTCCAGGATGCGCCAGGCACCAACACGGTTGCCGTACTCGCGCCAGGACGCATTCAGCACGTCATGCGCGGCGGCGCCACCCGGCACCAGGTTCTCGACCATGCCTTCGCCGAACGCGTAGCATTCCACGCCAAGTGCGACATACACCGCGAGGCGCTTGCCGCCCGGCCAGTAATAGTCCGGCCGCCCGGTGATGGCGCGATAGGCATATCGTCCGTGATGATCAGGCATGCTCAGCTCCTGTATGCGGCGTCGGTGTCGTCATCTTCGGAAACCCAGCGCGTCATGCCGACATCGGTGCGTGCGGCGCGGAGATACATTTCGCGATAATGCGGCAGCCAGGGGGCGGCCTCCCTGGCGGTCTGCGCGGCGCCGTCCTGTTCGCGCGCAAGAGCCCTGGCCTCGGCGCGGATCGCCGTCTCGTCGATGCCGGTCAGCACGCCGTCGCGCATCACCACCCGGCCGGCGACCATGGTCAGCCGCACCGAGCCGCCGTTCTCGCAATAGACCAGTTGCCGGTCGAGATCGTTCAACGGGGTGAAGGCCAGGGTGTCGAGATCGATCAGCACCAGGTCGGCCTGCATGCCTGGTGCGATCGCGCCGATCCGGTCCTGCTGGCGCATGGCGCGTGCGCCGCCCGTGATGAGGCAATCCAGCACCTCGTGCGCGCGCGGCCACGTCTCGTAATCCGGGTTGCCGATATTGTGGATCAGGCCGGCCATCTTGGCGACAGACCACATGTTGACGCTGTCGTCGGCGATCGCCTCGTCGGTGCCGAGGCAGATCGGGATGCCACGGTCGCGCAGGCGGCGGAACGGCATCACCCCGCTGCCCAGCCGCAGGTTGCTGATCGGGTTGTGCGCGACGGCCGAGCCGGAGGCGGCAATGGTGTCGAGATCGGCGTCGTCCATCCAGACGGCATGGATGACGTTGCTGCGCTCCGAGAGCAGTCCGCGGGCGTTCGCCTCCTGCAACAGCGAGCGCCCACGCTGCTGGCCGAGGACACGTTGCGTCCGGGTTTCCAGGATGTGGACATAGAACGGCAGGTCATGCGCGCGCGACAGGTCGAGCAAGGCGCCGACATAGTTGTCGCTGACGCGCTGCGGCGCCGAGCAGGAGGTCGCGGCCAGCAGGCGTCCGTCGCAGGCACCATGCCAGCGCTCCAGCAGATGCCGGTAGCTGTCGAGCAGTTGCCCGGCCTGCGCGCCCGCGGGAGCTTCGAGGCTGCGGCGCATTGCCGGGGGCACCAGGTCACCGAGGAAGGGCAGCTTGCCGATCTCGGGCAGGTCCGACTGGTCCAGCGCGACGCGGGCCCGAATTCCGATATCGGCATAGGCCTGCAGGATGGCGTCGATCACGTCCGTGGTCGGGAACGGCACCAGGAAGGCGTCGTCCTGCACCGCCGTGGTGCCGGTCTTCAGCATCTCGGCGGCGGCCAGCAGCGTGCGCACATAGGCCCAGCGTGGCGAGGCCATCAGCCCCGGCAGGCCCGGGCTCTCATAGAGCATGAAGATCTCGAGCGGCAGGCTGTCGAGCGAACCCTTCAGGTGGTTCACGGGGGAATGGAAATGGCCGTTGACCAGTCCCGGCATCACCAGCTTGCCCGCCGCCTCGATCACCTCGGTGCGCGTATCCGGGACCAGGCTGCCGGCGGGGGCGATCGCGGCGATGACCGCGCCGTCCACCAGGATATCGGCCGGTTCGACGATGGGCCTGCCGGGTGCGAAGGAGCGCAAGGTCGCGTGGCGGAACAGGGTCTGCATCGGGCCGGATCCTCGGGTGGCGGGAAGCGGGGAGATCAGGCCGCGGGATGGCGCGGCGGCGTCGCCCAGGAGCAATGCTTGCTGGTGCGCAGGCCGTTCGCGACCAGCCCCTCGGCGATCTTCATGGCAACGCCGACGCCATCGATGACGGGCACGCCCAGGGCCTGCGTCATCGGGCCGACCAGCGCGGACAGGCCGGCGCAACCGAGCACGATCGCCTCCGCGCCATCCTGAGCCAGAGCCGCGCGGGACTCCGCGATCATCGCCGCCAGCAGGGTCTCGTCGAGATCGACGCAATCATCGACCAGCACATCGATGGCGCGAACCTTGCGGCAGCGATGCGACAGCCCGAGATGCCGCACCACACGCTCCGCCTGCACGATGGTGCGCGGCGGCAGCGTCACCACCGAGAAGAAGGCGGCAACCGTGCTCGCCGCCTGCAGCGCCGCTTCGGTCATGCCGACCACCGGGCCACCCGCGATCTCGCGCACCGCATCGATGCCGGTGTCGCCAAAGCATGCGATCACGTAGGCATCCGTGCCGAGCGCTTCCTCCTCGCGGGCCAGCTGCATCAACCCGATGGTCGCGATCGCCTCATCGGTGTGGCATTCCACCGACGGCGTGCCGACCGCGGGGGCGCGCGCGATCACCACCGTGCCGGGTGCCGCGATCGCCCGGCAGGCTTCGCCCAGGCGCACCGTGAAGACCTCGGTGGTGTTCGGGTTGAGCAGGGCGATGCGCATGGTCAGGAACTTTCATGTAGCCAGCACGCAGCTTGCCGATCGGGAGCGACATGCCGGAACGGCGGCATGGTGGCGCAGATCGGCATGGCGTGCGGACAACGGGAGCGGAATGGGCAGGCGGCGTGATCCGGGGCTTCGGCTGCCGCAATGGTTGATGTGTTTCCCGCAGCGGCCTGGCGTGCGCGTTCCTGGGCCGGGTCGGGAACCGGCACGCAGGACACCAGCAGCTTTGTGTAGGGGTGCGCCGGGGTGGCGAAAACGGCGTCCGGAGGCCCGTCCTCGACGATGCGGCCGGCGATCATCACCACCACGCGGCCGGCGAATTCGCGCACCAGGGGAAGGTCGTGACTGATGAACAGGTAGGTCAGCGACAGCGTCTCCTGCAGCGAGGCCAGCAGCGACACGATCTGGCCCTGCACCGTCATGTCGAGGGCGGACAGCGGCTCGTCCGCCACCACCAGCTCCGGTTCCGCGATCACGGCACGGGCGATGGCGATGCGCTGGCGCTGGCCGCCGGAGAATTCGTGCGGGTAGCGCGCGGCCACCCCGGGCTCGAGTCCGACCCGCTCCAGCATGGCGGCGACACGCGGCCTGGCGTCGCGCCACCGCGCCAGGCCATGCACCACCAGCGGTTCGGCCAGCGTCTCGCCGATGGTCATGCGGGCGTTCAGCGACGCGAAGGGGTCCTGGAAGATCATCTGCATCGCCCGGCGGCGCCGGCGCAATTCGGCGCGCTTGAGCAAGGTCAGGTCCTCGCCGCGGAAGCGCACCGCACCTTCGCTGGGCTGCTGCAGATGCAGCAGCACACGGCCGAGCGTGCTCTTGCCGCAGCCGGACTCGCCGACCACGGCGACGGTGGCATTGGCGGCCAGTTGCAGATCGATGGCGATCAGGCCGTGGCTGAGGCGGCCGGCGCGTCGATAGCGAACGCTGACTCCGGCCATTTCCGCGAGCGGGGCCGCGCCCGTCATGCCAGCAGCCAGCAGGCGGCCTGCGTGGCGCCGTCGGTGAAGAGCGGCGGCAGCGTGTCGCAGGCGGAGAAGCGACGCGGGCAGCGCGGTGCGAACGGACAACCGGTCTGGGCGCCGTGGCCGGGCGCGGTGGCCTCGGCGGGCAGCGCCGCACGGGGCCGGTGCGGGCGGTCAAGCCGGGGCAGGCTGGCCAGCAGGGTCTGGGTGTAGGGATGGCGGGGCCGGCCATAGAGCGCATCGACCGGCGCGGTCTCCATCACCCGGCCGGCATACATCACCACCACCCGGTCGACGATGCCGGCCATCAGGGCCAGGTCGTGCGTCACCCAGAGCAGCCCCATGCCGCGTTCCGCGCGCAGCCGCAGGATCAGCCGCACGATCTCGGATTGCACTGACACATCCAGCGCGGTGGTCGGCTCGTCAGCCAGCAGCAGGCGCGGCTGGCCGGCGAGGGCGGTGGCGATCATCACCCGCTGGCGCATGCCGCCGGAGAATTCGTGGGGATAGTGCCCCAGCCGGGCCTGTGCGTCGGTGATGCCGACCAGGGCGAGCAGGGCGGCGGCTTCCTGCCGGGCGGCGCGGGCCGGCAGGCGGCGATGCCGGCGCAGCACCTCGCTCACCTGCGCGCCGACCGTCAGCAGCGGATTGAGCGCGGCCAGCGGGTCCTGGAAGATCAGCCCGGCGACACCGCCGCGCAGGTCGCGAAGCTGCGGCCCGGTGGCGGACAGCAGGTCGGTGCCGCCAACCCGCAGCGTCCGGGCGCTGACCTGGACGCGCGCTTCCGGATGCAGTCCCAGCAGCGCCAGCAGGGCGGCGCTCTTGCCGGAGCCAGACTCGCCAACCAGGCCGACGGACTCCCCCTGCGCCACGGCAAGCGAGAAGTCGCGCACCGCATGGGTGGCGCCGAAGCGGACATCCAGTCCGGACACGTCAACCAGGTGCGTGCTCATCGGCGGGACACCGCCAGCGGGTCGAGCCATTCCCGCAGCCAGTCACCCAGCAGGTTGGCGCCCAGCACCACCAGCGCGATGGTCACGCCGGGGAAGGTGGCCATCCACCAGGCACTCAGGATGTAGCTGCGGCCGAGATCGAGCATCGCGCCCCAGGACGGGCTGGAGGGATCGACGCCGACGCCGAGGAAGCTGAGGGCAGCCTGGGTCAGGATGGCCTGGGCTGCGGAAAAGCTGCCCACCACCACCATGGCGGGCGCCACCGCCGGCAGCAGGTAGCGCAGCAGGATCCGGCCGGATGGCACGCCCACCGCGCGGGCGGCGAGGATGAAGTCCTGGCCACGCAGCGCCATCACCTGGGCGCGCACCACGCGGGCATAGTTCACCCAGGTGGCCAGGGCCAGCACCACCACCACCGGCCCGGGGCCGCCGCCGAACACCGCCAGCAGGAACAGCGCGAACAGGGTGAAGGGGAAGGCGAGCTGCACGTCGATCAGCCAGGAGATTGCCGCATCGACCCCGCGACCGAAGTACCCGGCGCACAGCCCGAGCGTGCCGCCGATCGCGGCACCGAGCAGGGACGCCGCGACGCCGACGCCGAGCGAGATCCGCGCTCCCCAGACGATCCGCGAGGCGATGTCGCGGCCGAGATTGTCGGTACCGAGCAGATGGCGGAGGACGCCATGCGCCTCCCAGGCCGGCGGGGTGAAGCGGGCGCGCAGGTCGATCTGCATCGGTGGCCAGGGGGCGATCAGCGGGGCGGCCAGGGCGACCAGCACCGCGACGGCCAGCAGGGCCGCGCCGGCGACGCCCAATCCACTTGATATGCGGGGGCTGCTCGAAAGGCGGCTCATGGCGCGATGCTCCCGGAGGAGGTGGCGCCGCTGGCTATGCGTGGATCGATCCGGGCACAGAGGATGTCGGCCAGCAGGTTGATCAGCACGAAGCCCAGCCCGGCGATGAACACGGTGCCCTGCAGCAGCGGGAAGTCGCGCGCACCCAGCGCCTCGACCGAGAGCCGGCCGATGCCGGGCCAGGCGAACACCACCTCGACCACCACCGCCGACGAAAGCAGGTCGCCCAGCTCCATGCCGGCCATGGTGACGACCGGCACCAGCACGTTGCGCAGGCCATGCACCCACACCACGCGCCATTCCGGCAGTCCGCGCGCGCGGGCGGTGCGGATGAAGTCGCGGTCCAGGATCTCCTGCATGCCGGAGCGCACCAGCCGGCTGATCCGTGCCAGGCTCAGCAGCGACAGCGTCAGCGCCGGCAGTACCAGATGCGATACGCCGCCGGAGCTGTCGACCGGCAGCAGGTGCAGTTGCACCGCGAACACCAGCACCAGCATCAGTCCGAGCCAGAATGCCGGCATCGCCAGGCCCAGCATCGACAGAAGCTGCAGCGCCGCACTGGCAACTCCGCCACGCGATGCAGACAGCACGCCGAGCGGCAACCCGACCAGCAGGGCGATGCAGAAGGCCGCCGCGGCAAGTTCCAGGGTTGCCGGCAGGGTCTGCAGCACCAGCGGCGCGACCGGCTGCCCGTAGAGGAAGGAGCGGCCGAAATCGCCCTGCAGCGCATGCAGCAGGAACAGCCCGTACTGCACCGGCAGAGGCTGGTCGAGGCCGAGATGATGCGCCAGTGCGATCCGCGTCGCTTCCGGGGCATTGGCCGGCAGCAACAGGGTGACCGGATCGCCGGTCGCATGCGCGACCAGGAAGGTCAGCAGGCTCACCCCGAACAGCACCGCCAGCGCGTGCGACACGCGGGCCCGCAACGCCCGGGACCGTAGCGGCGAGGTTGCCCGGCGCGGCGATGGCTTCAGCGACGGGAGTGTCGTGTCGCTCACGCGGCCAGCCGTGCCCGGTAGATCTCGACATAGTCGTCCGGTCGCGGCGTGTACTCGAGGCGATGGCTCGATCCGTAGAGCGCCGGCAGGTACCAAAGGTAGATCCAGGGTGCGTCGTTCCAGATCATGCCTTCGGCCTGCCTGACCAGGGCCGCCCGGGCGTCGGCGTCGGTCACGTCCGCCGCCTGTCGCATGACCGCATCGACAGCCGGATTGTCGTAGCCGCTGGCATTGTCGATGGCGCTGCCGGTGAAGACGACCAGTTCCACCAGCGGCTCGATCTGCGCGGCAAAGCCGTAGAAGTACAGACCGGGAAAGCCGCGCGCGCGCAACGTCTCGGCGAAGTGGCCGCTCTCGTAGGCCTTGAGGACCGGATGCAGCCCGACGGCCTCGAGGAAGCTGCCGACCGCCTCGCAGGTCTCCTGGGCATCGGCGTAGCGGCCGTCGAAGGCGAGCTCGACGGCGAAGCCGGCATGGCCGCTCTGGTGCAGCAAGGCCCGGGCCTGCTGCGGATCATAGGCGAACGGCTGCAGGGCGGGATCGTTGTTGGGCGGGTTGATGACCGACAGCAGCCGCGTGGTGGTGCCACGCTGCAGGGTGTCGACCATGAGCTGCACGTCGACGGCGTGGTTGAGCGCCTGGCGGACCAGCCGGTCGCGCAGCGGCGCGATGCCATGCTGGGCGATGCCCACATGCATCTTGCGGAGGCCGCGCACCTGCCGGACCCCCGACACCGGCGAGACTGCGAGCGCCGCGGAGTCTGGGTCGAGGCCGGTCAGCAGGTCGATGCTGCCGCCTTTCAGCTCGTCTAGCCGGGCGGAGAGCTCCGGCACGGCGCGGAAGACAACGTCGCGGATCGGCGGCGCGCCGCCCCAGTAGGCGGGATTGGCCCGCAAGGTGACTTGCGAGCCGCGTTGCCACGACACGAACAGGTATGGGCCGGACCCGATCGGGTGGCTGCCGACCAGCTCGGGCGCGGTGTCGCGAAGATAGGCGGTGGGGCCGATGAAGGCCTCCTCCAGCCAGTAGAGCAACGTGGATGACGGGGCCGCAGTGGTCAGCGCTACGGTGAGCGGATCCAGCGCCGCGCATGCCACCAGTCCGCTCTGCTGCCAGAGCTGGCATTCGCCGTTCCAGGGCGCCTGGTTCATGCGGTTGAAGTTGAACACCACCCCGGCGGCGTCCAGCCTTTCGCCGTCATGGAAGGTGACGCCGGGGCGCAGGGTGAAGTGCCAGACGGTCGGCGAAACCTGGCTCCAGCCGGTTGCCAGCCGCGGCTCGTGGGTGCCGTCCGGGCGGCGGCGCACCAGGCTGTCGAACAGCGACCAGATCAGGCTGCCGATCGGGTGGTTGTTGCGGATCAGATGCGGGTCGAGGGTGGTCACGTCCTCGTCGGAGGTGATCACCACCGGAGCGATGGAAGCGGCCGCCGTCGGGCGTGGCAACAGGGCCGCCGCCGCCAGGGTGGCGTTGAAGCTGCGCCGGGTGATGGGGCCGGACCGGACCGGCAGAGCAGGAGGCAACACGCACCATCTCCCCGGAGCTGCATCACCCGGCAGGCTCAAGGCTTTCGATCCGCAGATCAACGAAAAACATCGAAAGTTCGTGTATTCCGAATTCCTCAAGCCTGGATGATGTTCAGGCCGGCCTGCTCCAACGGCCTCAGGCTGGCCGGATCGGCGTCGCTATCCGTGATCAGCAGTTCCGCGTCCCTGATGTCCATGATCTTTGCGGTGGCGACATGACCGATCTTGCCGCGATCAGCCAGGAACACGACGCGGGAAGCGGCGGCGACGATCGCATGCTTGACCTCCGCCTCTTCCCAGCTCTGGGTGGTGAAGCCCTTTCCTGCATCGACCCCGGAACAGGCAACGAAGGCGACATCGGCATTGATCTGGCGCAACAGGGTGGTGGCAAACGGCGAGATGAGGCAGCGCTGCGGCTTGGCGAAGGTGCCCCCGGTGACCACCACCTTCACCCCCAGATGCCGCTCCAGCTCCAGGGCCACATCGAGCGCCGGGGTCACCACCGCGACGTCCTGCAGCGCCATCGGCAGGGCCCGGGCCAGGGCCAGCGTGGTGCTGCCGGCATCGATGATGATGGTCTCGCCATCGCGCACCAGGCTGGCGGCCAGTTCGCCGATCCTCGCCTTCTCGTCCTCGAAGGCGTTGTGGAGCGGGTGCAGCGAGCGCTGGAACCGGGCCGGACGGACCGCGATCGCACCGCCGCGCAGCCGCCGAAGCATCTGCTGGCGCTCCAGCACGTCGAGATCGTTGCGGATCGTCACCACCGAAACGCCCAGATCTTCGGAGAGGGCGACGACGCTGACCTTGCCGTCGATGCGCAGCCGGTCGACGATTTCTTTCTGTCGATTGACGGCGCCGAACGCGGCCATGGGCGTTGCTTCCTGCTGCTTTCGAGAGCTTTCCATCTTTTCCGAAGGTGAACAAGCAGCAGGACCTTGTGCATCGGAGCTGGAAGTCTTTTTGGCTCCCATGCGCCGGTCGCCAAACGCATCCGGTCGTGGGAGTCCAACAGGGCTCTACGCCTTGCGAAAACCTTCCTGACCGTATTTTTCGAAGATATTCCTTGTCGCGTCCCGGGGCGGCTCGCACAGTCGGGTTGCTGTTTTTGCCGTAGCGTCGAACAGGGGCACCATGACAACCGAGCTGTTCCGCGACCTGCCGATGCTTGCCGACATCATGCGGCAGGAGGCGGTGCTCACCACCCTGTTCGCGCGCGCCGACCATTTCAGGGCAGTCGGCAGCGATCGGCTGCGCCCGGACGCAGGCGGCCGGCTGTTCGTGTTCGGCTGCGGCGATGGCTGGACCGCGGCGCGTGCCACCTGCCTGGCCTGGGATGGCGCATCGCGCGTGGTTCCGCAGGCGGTGACCAGCCTCGGCATGGTGCTGGCGTCCGCACGGCTCACCGCGGCCGATCGCGGCATCGCCATCTCGATGTCCGGCAGCGTCGATCGCACCAATGCCGCGGCGCAGGCCATCGAGGCGGCGGGGGGCACCTGCGTGGCGCTGACCAACGAGGATGGCGGTCCGCTCGGCGCCATCGCCTCCACCGTGGCTTCGCTGCACGTTCCCGATGTCGCCGCCTTCCTGACCGGCACGGCCCGCTACAGCGCCACCGTGCTGGCGCTGATGTTCCTGCTCGAGGGCGCACTGGGCGCTCGCGCGCAGGCGCTGGACGCGGCGGTCGCCGACTTCCTCGTAACGGGCCTGCCGGCGTTGCTGGCAGAAGCCAATCGGCGCACCCAGGCGGTCGCCGCCAATCTGGCCGACCAGGGGCTGGCCGGCATCCGCGTGCTCGGGGCTGGCAGCGACTGGGGCACCGCGGAATACGGTGCCGCCAAGCTGGTCAAGCTGTATGACGGACCGGTCTGGGGCGCGGAGATCGAGGAATACGCGCATAGCCAGTTCTGGTCGGCGAATGCCGGCGAAGTGGTGGTGTTGCTGGCAGGCTCGGCCGAGTCCGCGCATCTGGCCGGGAATACCGCCTCGGCGCTGCGCGAAGCCGGCATGCGCACCGTATCGGTCGAGACCAGCGGCCACGAGGTGAAGTCCGCGAGCCACCGTATCCGGTTGCCGGCGATCCCGACGGCCCTGGCGCCGATAGCACAGGCGATTCCACTGCAGCTCCTGGCCTATCACCTATCGATCGCGCTCGGCGGCAATCCGAACATGAGCCAGGACAAGGGCGATCCCGCGCGTTTCCTCGCCGCCCAGTTGCTCAGCCGGCGGTGCGAGCTGGCGCCTGCCTCCTAGAGCCCGGAACCTGCCATGACCACGCCCCTCACGCCGCTGCTGGCGGACACGTCGCCGCTCGACGACCACGCCCGGGCGCTCATCGCCGGCCTGTTCGAGAAGGAGGCGCAACTGATGGCCTCGCTGCCGACCGACGATCCGCGGGATCCGAAGCGGCTGCGCCGGGTGATGCTGACCCGGACGGAGATGTTCGCGCAACCCGAAGCGATCACCAACACCTTGACCCGCGAGGCCGGGGCGATCGAGGCGGTGGCGCGGGATCTCGCCGGCCGCGCCATTCGCCGGGTGGTGCTGACCGGATGCGGCGATTCGCTGGCGGTGATGATCGGCACGCGGCTGCTGCTCGAGGAGATGCTGGGCGTGGTGTGCGAGCCGATGCAGGCGCTCGACTTCGCCTATTACCACAATCGCGATCTCGGGCCGGAGACGCTGGTGGTGACGTTGAGCTCCAGCGGCACGACCACCCGTACGGTGGAGGCCGCGCTGGTGGCGAACGCGCTGGGGGCACGAACGCTGGCCCTCAGCAACACGCCCGGCTCCGCGCTGATGACGCACTCCACTCATGGGCTGCTGGTGCATGCAGAGCGCAAGGGCTGGCCGACCCAGTCCAGCACGGCTGCGATGGCGATGCTGTGCCGGCTGGCGATCCGGGTCGGCATGTTGCGCGGCGTGCCGGGGGCGCCGGCCCTGCAGGCAGCCCTGGACCGGTTGCCGCGGCAGATGGCCGACGCGCTTGCGGCCCTTGACCCGGTGATGGCGGAACTGGCGCGTATCGAGGCCGATCGCGGCATGTATCTCTATGCCGGCGGTGGACCGGCCTACGCCTCGGCGCTGTTCGGCGCGGTGAAGATGAAGGAATGCTCGCCGGATCATGCCATGGCGATCCCGCTCGAGGAGTTCCACCACTACAACTCGCTGAAACCGGATGATCCGCTGTTCGTGCTGGCGCCGGATGGGCCGTCCGTCGCGCGGGCCCGCGACACCGCCTTCGAGGGACAGCGCTGGCGTGGCCGCGTCTATGGCGTGGTGACGGGCGAGCAGGCAGCACTCGACCCGTTCTGCGATCGGGTGATCCGGTTGGGCGCGGTGCCGGAGAGCCTTGCCGCGTTCACCTTCACCCTGCCGCTGCAGCTTTTCGCCTATCACGCCGCGATGGAGAAATTCATCCGCGCCGGGACGACTATTCCGGCTCAACCGGAGTGAGCGGCGACGGCGTGGTGCCGCCGCCGCCCCGGCTGGTGTGCTGCGGCAATCTGTCGATCGACGACATGGTGCATCCGGACGGCTCGTCGCATCCGGGTTGCACCGGCGGCGACGCCTTGTTCGGCGCGCTGGGAGCCAGGCTGGTGTTGCCGGAGACGCAGATGCTGGCGCCGGTCGGCTGCGATCTGCCGCAGGCCATGCAGCATGCGATCCTGGCGGCCGGGTTTGCCGAGGCCGGCCTGCCCCGCCGTTCGCGGCCGACGCTGCATAACCGGATCGTCTACCGGACCTACGACCAGCGCGAAGTGGAGCTGTTGTCGTCCGAGGACGATTTCGATGTGTTGTCGCCTTATGCATCCGACATACCGGAGAGCTTCCGGGCAGCGGAGGCGTTCATGATCCTGGCGATGACGCTGCAAGCCCAGCGCGATCTGGTCGCCGGACTACGCCGCCAGGGGCAGGCGTTGCTCGCGCTGGATCCGCAGGAAGAATACATCGACGGCCATGTCGATGAGATCCTGGACCTGGTGGCGCAGGTCGATCTGTTCATGCCCAGCCTCGACGAGGTGCGACGCCTGCTCGGCCATGTCGACGCGCCGCGTGCAGCGCGGCAGTTTGCTAAACTCGGGCCCGGTCGTATCGTGATCAAGATGGGCGCGCAGGGCAGCCTGACCCATGACCGGCTGACCGATCGCGACGTGCTGATGCCGGCCTGCCCGGTCGATCTGGTCGACACCACCGGCGGTGGCGATGCGTTCTGTTCGGCGTTCGTGGCTTCGCTGGTGCAGGTTCCGGACGATCTGGTGCGCGCGTCGGCCTCCGGCGCCACGGCGGCGTCCTTCGCGATCAGCGATTTCGGCATAGCCGGGCTGCAGGCTGCAGATCCACGGCTCTTCTCCGGACGCCGGGACAAGCTCATGCAAAGCGTTGCGTACACGGAATAGACAAAGCTTCGGGGCCGATTGGAGGGCGCCGGTACGGACCGGGAAGGCGACATGCCGGACGTGCAGCGCGCCGTCGCCTCTGGCTTGGCCGCGTAGGATCGGGTTCGCCCGGGTGCGATATCGTGGCCCCTCGGGGCGGGCGGCGAACATCCTGCTCTTGTAGGCCGGGTTGTCGTCGGTCATCGCGTGCTCCACGACGAAGTCGTTGTCAGCCACCCGGGGGGGCGGTCAATCGTGTCAACAGCCAGCCGGGCACAGGGGCAACTATCGGTGATTTCCGTCGCCGCAACCACACCTCGCCAAACGCACGAACGCATCAGGAACGCTGGCCTGATCGGCAGGCTTCTTTGCGTTCGGGCCCCCAGCACCGGCCACACGGATCAATCCTCGAGGTGGATTTGGACAGCGTCGATCCCGGCGCGGTGTCCAGGTTCGGAGGCGGAACCGAAGCGGCGCGCCGTCCTTTTGGTCGTCACCCCGTCAGCACGGCGGCGAGCGATCTGGAGAACGCAGATGGACCTGGGGCTCACAGGCAAGACGGCTTTGGTGCTGGGGGGTGGCGGCGGTCTCGGGAGCGCGATCGCGCGCACGCTTGCCCGTGAGGGCGCCCGCGTGGCGGTTGCCGGCCGCAGCATGGCACCGCTTGAGGCTGTCTCATCCGCCATACGCACCGACGGCGGCAACGCGCTGGCGCTCGGGTGGGATCTTGGCGATCTGGCATGCATCGGCGACCGGATCGCCCAGGTGGAGGCGGACCTCGGGCCGGTGGACATCCTGATCAACAACACTGGCGGCCCGCCACCATCTCCCGCAGCGGGCCTGCCCGCCTCTACGTGGCAGGCACAGTTCGAGGCGATGGTCTTGTCGGTGATCGCAATCACCGATCGTGTGCTTCCGTCGATGCGGCAGCGTCGCTGGGGCCGGATCATCACGTCCACCTCGTCCGGCATGGTGGCGCCGATTGCGAACCTCGCGATCTCGAACGCGCTCCGCCTGACACTCCTCGGATGGTCGAAAACCCTTGCAGGCGAGGTCGCCCGCGACGGCGTCACGGTGAATGTCGTCGTGCCGGGCCGGATCGCGACCGCACGCGTCGCATTCCTCGACGACAAGAGGGCGCAGCGCGAGAACCGGGCCGTCACCGAGGTGGCGGCCGAAAGTGCCGCAACGATCCCGGTCGGCCGATACGGCGACCCACAGGAATACGCCGATGTGGTCGCCTTTCTTGCCAGCACGGCCGCGTCCTACGTGACCGGCGGGGTCGTGCGCGTCGATGGCGGCCTGATCCAGAGCCTCTGACCATCATACCCGCGAACACGGAGTGCCAGCATGGCCGACGACACCGAACGGTTTGCACGCCTGCGCGCGATCAGCACGGCGACACTGACGACCGTCCTGCTGAAGAAGGGGCTCCGGAACGTATACATGCGAGGGACGCGCCCCCTCGATCCCGGCAGTCCGCGCATCGTCGGCCGCGCCTTCACACTCCGCTTCGTCCCGGCGCGCGAGGATCTCGCAACACCGGCCTCCTGGGCATCGCCGGTGTCCACCCGGGCCGCCATCGAGGCCATGCCGGCCGGTTGCGTCGCCGTGGTCGACGCCATGGGCAACACCGACGCGGGGATCTTCGGCGACATCCTGTGCGGCCGCATGCGCGAGCGCGGTGTCGCGGCCCTGGTGACCGACGGCGCCCTGCGCGACGTCAAGGGAGTGCGGGAGACTGGGCTGCCGGTCTGGAGCCGCGGTGCCGCAGCACCTCCCTCGGTCGCGGCGCTCACCTTCGTCGCCTGGCAGCAGCCCATCGGTTGCGGTGGCGTCGCCGTCTTCCCGGACGATCTGGTGTCGCTGGACGAGGATGGCGGCGTCCTCATGCCGGCCGCAATCGTCGACGAGGTGATTGCCGAGGCGGTCGAACAGGAACGCGTAGAGGAATGGATCATGGGCGAGGTGCGCAAGGGCGTGCCGTTGCCCGGCCTCTACCCGATGAACGAGGAAACCAGGGCGCGCTACCGGCGCGAGACCGGCGCCTCCTGATGCGTCTCGGCTTCGTCGGGCTTGGCCAGATGGGGCGGCCGATCGCGCACAACCTCCTGTGCGAGGGCGAGACCCTGACCGTCTGCAGCCGGAGCGGCCGTGGCCTCGACAGCTTCAGCGCCCGTGGCGCCGCCGTCACCAGGCGCCCGGCGGATCTCTCCGACGCCGGGATCGTGTTCCTCTGCGTGCCGGATGCCGAAGCGGTGCGCTCGGTGCTTTTCGGAGCGGATGGTCTGGCGTCCTGCCTCGCGCCAGGCACGCTGCTGGTTGATCTCGGCACGACGGACCACGCGGAGACCCTGGCTCTCGGCGAGGCCGTGCGGGCACGGGACATCTGCTTCCTCGATGCGCCGGTCTCCGGCATGGAGGCGCGCGCGATCGACGGGACGTTGACCGTCATGTGCGGCGGCACGCCGGACGCCTTTGCGCGCGCCCAGCCGCTGCTTGCCCGGATCGGCCGGACGATCCTGCACATGGGTCCGTCCGGCAGCGGCCAGGCGGCGAAGCTGGTCAACCAGCTCCTGTTCGACATCAACGCGGCGGCCCTCGCCGAGCTGCTGCCGTTCGCGGCCAGGCTCGGCCTCGATCCCGCGAAGCTGGGCGAGGCCGTCAATTCCGGAACCGGGCGGAGCCACGCCTCGGAGTTCTTCATCCCACGCATCCTGCGGGGCCACTTCACCGACGGCTACCCGATGGCGGCCGCCTACAAGGACCTGGTCGCTGGCGCCTCGCTGTCGGCGCGGCTCGGTGTGCCGCTGCCCGTGCTGGCCGCGGCGACCGCCACCTACCAGACGGCACTCCGGCGTGGCCATGGCGGGCAGGACAAGGGTGCGATGATACGCGTGTTCGAGGACCTGCTCGACGTCCGGTTCCGTGCCGCCCTGCCGGACGGCTAGAGCCGGGCGGGATCTACGCGAAGGCGATCGTGACCGGGCTCGGCGACGAGATGGTCTCGCCAAGCGGATCGAGGGCACCGCCATCGCGGGGAGCGAAACGCCCGATCCGATCGTCCTGCTCGCTGGCGACGAAAAGGGTCTTGTCCTGCAGGGCCATGAAGCGCGGACCCCGTCCGGGGGCGCGCGTCCAGCCAAGCGGGCGCAGGTGGCCGTCGCCACCGTCGCTGCAGAAGGCGGTGATGGTGTCATGTCCGCGGTTGGAGGCATACACGACCCGTCCGTCGGCCGTCGTGGCGATCGCCGCCGCGGTGCTGGTGCCGTAGAAATCGCCCGGAAGAGTTGGGACAGCCTCGACCGGTTCAAGCCGCCCGGAGACCCAGCGGCAGGTGGTCACCGACGAATTCAGCTCGTTCAGCACCCAGCAGACCGGTCGCGCCGGATGGAACGCTGCGTGGCGCGGTCCTGCGCCCGGGCACGCCGCCATCACCGAGTGCAGCGAGAGCGTGCCCCGGTCCGCGTCGAACCCGAACACGGCGACGTCGTCATGGCCCTTGTCGGGAACCAGCACGAAGCGGCCGGAGGGGTCGAACAGGATCTGGTGCGGGTGCGATCCGGCTTGCTCCACCGGGTGCGGCCCGGGGTTGCCTGGCATCGGCGCGAGGAAGCTGAACGGCGCCAGCGACCCGTCCTCCCCGATCGGCAGGACGGCGACCGAGCCGGAGCCATAGTTGGCGACGATCAGGTGGCGGCCGGACGGGGCGACCGCCAGGTGGACGACATTGTTGCCGCCGGTGGCCGCCTGCCCGAGCGGATGCAGCAGGCCGGTCGCTGCGTCGCGCGCGAACGCGCTGGCGTAGTCGGCATCGCCATGCACGGCGTAGAGCGTCCGCCGGTCGTGTGCGAGGGCCAGGAAGGACGGGTTCACCAGGCCGGGCAGGTGCTGGATGTGGGTCCAGGCACCGGTTGCCGGGTCGATGGCGTGGACATGGATGCCATCGCCACGCGCGCCGCGCGCCGCGGTGGTGAAGCAGCCGAGATAGGCGAAACGCGGGGCGAAATCGGGCTGCATCGGTCAGGACGACGCGGAGCCGGTGACGAGGGCGCGCATCCGGTCCACGGCGAGGTCCGGCGCCGACAGGACTGGGACCGCGACCGCCTCGCTGACGGCGCCGAGCGCCCGGGAGGTCGAGAAGTGCGCCAGCATGATCGCGTCGCAACCGGCGAGCGCGGGTGCGCTGGCGGCGACCAGCCGGTTGTGCGCCTCCGCGTCGCCGCTCCGGAGTGCCGCCATCGCATCCTCCACCACGATCGTCTCGAGTGTCGCCGGGCGGCCGCTCCCGGCGACGAAGCCGTCGAACTCGTCCGTCATCGTGGCAACCGACGGCGCGAAGGTCGCGAGCATGCCGATGCGCGTGCCGTGCGTCGCCGCCGCCTCGAACATCGCCTGGTTCGGCTTGAGCACCGGTACCGCACATCGGGCGGCGAGGCGGTCGATGGCCGGTCCGAACGCCGAGCAGGTGACGAGGATGCCGGCGGCGCCGAGGCTCGCTCCATACAGGCCGAGGGCCACAAAGCGGTCGATCATCGCGCCGGATAGTGCGGCCTCCCGCGCCCGATCGAGCGTGAGTGCGTCATCGAGCAGGTTGACCGGCTCCGCCTCCGGCCAGCGGTCCGCAAAGGCGGCCCGGATCGGCTCCATGGCGACAGGCGTTGCGTGCAGCAGGACGATGCGACAGGTCATGCGCGATCCTCTCGGTGGCGAGGGGAAACTAGCTCTCGCCACGCGTTTATCCAGGGTGTGCCGTTTCCGCCAAGGACAAGGAGCAACATGTCGTTCACCACACAAGACGGCGCCGCAACCACCCAGGATGGCGCAGCCCCGGGTATCACGACGGCCGAAAGCTTCAGCACCAGTGTCAAGCGGAGCGCGCAGGCGACGCCCTTCCGGTTCCGTGACCTGCTTTCGCTGGGTGACTTCGAGCGCCATGCGCGACGCCACCTCCCGCCGATGATCTTCCAGTACGTCGCCGGCGGCGTGGAGACCGGTGCCGCGATGCGCACCGCCTCCGGCGCGTACGAGCACTACAGCTTCCGTCCGCGGATGATGGTCGACACCGCCGGCCGCGACCAGTCGGTCGCCCTGTTCGGCAGCACCTGGCGCGCTCCGTTCGGCGTGCCGCCGTTGGGCGGAGCGGCGTTCGTGGCGTATCGCGGCGATCTCGTGCTTGCCGAAGCCGCCCGGCGCATGGGCGTCCCGATGATCCTGAGCGCGTCCGCGCTGATCAGCCTCGAGGACGTCATCGCACGCAATCCGGACGCCTGGTTCCAGGCGTATCTCGCCGGCGACCAGACCCGCATCGACCGGCTGGTCGATCGCGTGCAGGCGGCCGGCTACCGGACATTGGTGGTGACCGCGGACACGCCGGTGCTCGGCAACCGCGAGCACAACATACGCAGCGGCTTCAGCATGCCGATCCGTGTGACGCCGAAGGTCGCCGTGCAGAGCGCGCTGCATCCGCGCTGGCTGCTCGGGGTGGTGGCCCGCACCTACTGGCGGCACGGCGCGCCGCATTTCGAGAACACCGAGGCGGAACGCGGGCCGCCGATGATGTCGCGGGCACTGCGCAACACCACCGCACGGGACAAGCTGTCGTGGCGCCACCTCGAGGCGATCCGCCGGCGCTGGAAGGGCAACCTGCTGGTCAAGGGCCTGCTCACGGTCGAGGACGCCGTCCGGGCGCGGGAGTGCGGTGCGGACGGGATCATCCTGTCGAGCCACGGCGGCCGCCAGCTCGACTACGCGCCGGCGCCGCTCGACGTGCTGGCCGAACTTGGCGGCGAGAAGCGGACGATGAAGGTCATCGTCGACAGCGGCATCCGGCGCGGCACCGACGTGCTGAAGGCGCTGGCCCTCGGCGCCGATTTCGTGTTCGTCGGACGGCCGCTGATGTTCGCCGCCGCGATCGGCGGCGTACCCGGCGTGCTGCACGCGATGACCATCCTGAAGGAGGAGATACACCGCGACATGGCGCTGCTCGGGGTGAACCGGCTCGACGAGCTGACGCCGGATTTCGTCCGGCGTGGCTGAGGCGCACCGAACCATGAGCGCCGGTTGATGACGGAGATGGCCGCGATCCGGGCCATGCTGGCGCTGGTGCTCCGCCATCCCGTCGACGCGGCGGTGCTGCCGCGCCTTGCCGGGGGCGGGCTGCACGTCGAGATGGACTGGGCACCGACCAGCGTGCTGCTGCAGAAGCTGGAGGCGGGCGAGCGTGCCGATGTGCTGGTCGTCACCGCCGATGCGATGGATCGCCTGGCCGGGAAGGGCACGATCGATACGTCGAGCCGGATCGACCTGGTGCGCTCGCGCATCGGCATCGCGGTGCCGCGTGGTGCCGCGCATCCTCACATCGGCACGCTCGATGCGGCGATACAGACGCTGCGTGCCGCCCGCTCGGTCAGCTACTCGCGAGGAGGTGCCAGCGGCATCCATTTCGCCGCCGCCATCGAGCGGCTCGGCATCGCGGCGGAGATCAACGCACGGGCCACGATCATCCCGGCCGGCTTCACCGCCGAACAGCTGGTCACCGGGGAGGCCGACATCGCGGTGCAGCAGATCAGCGAACTCATGACGGTGCCCGGTGTCGAGATCGTCGGCAGCCTGCCCGAGCCGCTCGGGACAGCCGCCATTTTCTCCGGCGCGGTCCTTGCCGCAACGGCGCAGCCCGAGGCGGCACGGCGCTTCCTCGCTTTGCTCGATGATCCACGGACGCGGCCGGCCTATGCGCAGGCGGGGCTCGAACCGCTCTCGCCTGGGCGCTGAGGCGCGGCTGCCCCCGCTCAGCAGCCCGCCCGCATGTCCCTGGTCGACAGACGCGCAAGCAGATACTCGATCTCGTTCCGCGCCGTGGCACTCAGCCCGGCACGCGGGTTGCGCTGGGTGTCGGACGCGATCAGGCCACGCCGCGCCATCACGTATTTCCGCACCGCGAGACCCACGCCGGGCTGCTGCTCGTAGCGCAGCAGCGGCAGGTGTGCGTCGAACAGGTCATGCGCCGCGTCGCGGCAACCCTCCGCCTGCAAGGAGACCACGTCCACCAGCATGTCGGGGAAGGCGTAGCCGGTCATCGCACCGCTGGCGCCGCGCTCGGTCTCGAAATCGAGGAACAGGCCGCCATTGCCGCACAGGATCGAGATCGGCCGGCCACCGGCCTGCTCGGCTGCCCGCAGCGCGCTGATCTTCTCCAGGCCCGGCCAGTCCTCGTGCTTGAGCATCACGCAGGCCGGGTTGTCGTCGACGATGCGCCGGATCACGCCGGGCGACATCACCACCGAGAAGTTGAGCGGGTAGTCCTGGATCACCCACGGGATGCCGGGCCCGATCGCATCCGCCGCACCCCGGTAGTAGGCGGCGATCTGGTCGTCGGTGCGCAGCGTGTTCGGCGGCGCGATCATCACGCCGGCGGCGCCCGCCTCCATCGATGCGACGGCCAGGCTGCGCATGGCGGCAAAGCCCGGCGCGGAGACACCGACGATGACGGGCAGCGCGCCGGCGGCGCGTATGAAGCAGCGTGCCACGTCCAGCGCCTCGGCACCGTCGAGCTTCGGCGCCTCGCCGAGCACGCCGAGCACCGTCATGCCGTCGCTGCCGATGTCGCGATAGAAGGCGGTCAGGCGCTCGATGGAGGCGAAGTCGATGCGGCCGTCGCTGTCGAACGGGGTCGGCGCAATCGGGAACACGCCCCGGGCGGTGTGGTCGAGCGGCATCGTCTGTCCTCCTGGCTCAGGTCCGGGCTGGCCGTCTGCGGTCGAGGCCGGCGCACTCAGGGACCGGCGTCAGGATGTCGCGGCCGTCGAACCAGGCGATCACGTTGTCGATGGCAAGCTGGCCCATGCGGCCGCGCGTATGGTGGGTCGCGGTGCCGACATGCGGCAGCAGCACGACCTGCTCCAGGGCCAGCAGCGCGTCCGGCACGCGCGGCTCGTCGGCGAAGACGTCGAGGCCGGCGGCCAGGATCTCGCCGCGCTGCAGCGCCTCGACCAGCGCCGTCTCGTCGACGACCGAGCCTCGGGCGACGTTGATGAGCACGCCGTCAGGGCCGAGCGCCTTGAGGATCTCCGCATCGATCGCGTGGCGCGTCGTCGCGCCACCCGGCAGCACCACGATCAGCGTGTCGCAGGCGCTCGCCAGCGACAGCAGGCTGTCGTGATAGGTGTGCGGCGAGGCTGGGCGCGGGCTGCGGGCGAAGTAGGCGATGGGCACGTCGAACGCTTCCAGCCGTCGGGCGATCACGCCGCCGATGCGGCCCATCCCGGCGATCCCGACCGTGCGGCCGCGCAGCGAAGGCGAGTACGGAAACTCCTCGCCGTTGCGCCAACGCCCGGCGCGCAGGTGGCGCTCGGCAGCCGGAAAGCGGCGCAGCGTCGCGAGCAGCAGGCCGACCGTGAAGTCGGCCATTTCGTCATTGAGTACGTCAGGCGTGTGGCTGACGACGATGCCGCGCCGGACCGCTTCCGCGACGTCGATCGAGTCGTAGCCGACCGAGATCGTGGCGACTGCCTCGAGGTTGGGCAGACGGTCCATAAGCGCCGCGTTGATCGGCGTGCGGCCGCGCGTCACGATGCCGCGGACGGCCTCGTCGCGCCCGACCGCGCCCGCATCGGCGGCGGCAACGACATCGAAATGCGCGCCCAGCGCCTTCTCCTCGTCGGCACCCATGTCGCCCAGCGTCAGCACCCGTACCCGTCCACTCATCCCGGTCACTCCCAAGCCACCCTGCGGTCGACCGGCCACGCCGGGACCACGAACAGGATCGGCAACGTCGACGCCACCGGACAGGCTGCAGCCAGGACCGGTCCGGAGCCGCGCGTGCCGAGCCAGGTCCTGAGGTATCCGATGATGACCGGGCTCGCATAGCCGGCCCGGTCGCCACAGCGCCGCGGATCACGGGCCGGACGCGAGGTCTGCGGGTGCCGGCCTACTCCCGGGCGTCGTGCAGGGCCAGGTCCGCCATCGCCTCCTGGGTGGAGCCGAAGAGGCCGTGTCGCTGCCAGAACTCGCAAAGGATGCTCCGGGTATTCCCGTTCATGTTCGCGAGCGTGCGGCGATGCACCGAGAAGATGGGTGCGCGAGAGTCCTCCGCCTCCCCGATGACAGCCGCGAGGGAGCCAGGTTCGACCGGATTGTCCCATACCACCGGGCAGGCGATGCGGGAGAAATCATACCGGTCCTCCAGGATACCCCTCCGCATCAGGTCGGCGGCAAGCACGAAGAACTCGGTCACCTTCGCTTCGATGAGCCGTTCGGCAAACGACTTTGCAGTTCTCGCCTCCAGGAACGCGACCGCCGATCGCGCATCGGATCGATCGACGGTGAAAGGTGTATCCGCCTGCATGAACCAGCCGACATGTGGCTCCACCGGCAGGTCGTGAAGCCTGAGCGTGTTCTCGAGAAAATGGCGAAGCGGATGTGCGCGGTAGCAGTAGCGGCGTGACAGCATCCGTCCGTCTGCCGCTTCGAGAAAGTCCGGATGCAATGGCCGGATCAGGTGGTTTTTCGCATCCAGGACGACATAGCGATCACATGCCACGACCCGATGCACGAGGATCTTGAGGACCTGCTGGGTCCACCAGCCCGGGGCCGCGGGCATCATGGCGATTGCCTCGGACGACAGGAAGCGCACGCGTCCGGCGAGGTCGCCATATTCCAAGCGGAGCCGGTCGCGCCAGCCGACATGCCGGCCAGCTCCGGAGTTCTCGACGACCACGATCTCTTCCACCATTGCCGGCGGGAGATACAGACGCATCGAGCGTGCCTGAAGGCGCAGGAGCCAATCGTCCTCCGCATGGGCGACCGTCACGAACGAGTAGGGGCGCCGGTACGGTTGCATCGCTCGATCCCCCAACTGCCTGCGCTTCGCAGCCGACGTTCGTGCCCGCCCGACGCATGACACCATGGCATGCCGACGAAGTCATCCCACCTACAGGTCATGAACCGTGACTTCGTGACGACCCGATCCGCTGGCCTGGAGCGTCTGGCCGAAATGGTGCCAGGATGCGGGCTGGACTACGCAGCCAGGCGCAATCTGGACACCGGGCCACTCGGCGAGGCCACCACCACCGGGCTCTCGCCCTACCTCCGACGCCGGCTCCTCCTGGAGCAGGAGGTGGTCGCCGCGGCTCTCGCGAAGCATGGCGCCGGGAAGGCCACGAAGTTCGTCGAGGAGGTTTTCTGGCGCTCCTACTTCAAGGGTTTCCTCGAGACACATCCCGGGATCTGGACCAACTACCTGGATCTCGTGGCACAGGCGAAGGACGCATCCGGCACATCGTCCGGCGGAAGGCGGGCGTACGAAGCAGCCGTGGCCGGACGCACCGGGATCGACGGTTTCGATGACTGGTCGCGAGAGCTCGTGGAGACCGGATGGCTGCACAACCACGTGCGGATGTGGTTCGCCTCGATCTGGATCTTCACCCTGGGGCTTCCCTGGGCGCTCGGAGCGGATTTCTTCCTGCGCCACCTCGTCGACGGCGATCCGGCCAGCAACACACTGTCGTGGAGATGGGTCGCAGGATTGCACACGCGCGGCAAACCCTATGCCGCCCGGGCCGAGAACATCCGGCGGTATACCGACGGCCGCTACTCGCCGACCGGCCTGAACGAGAACCCGATTGCGCTGCAGGAGGACGAGTACGAGCCGGCGATCACGCCGGGCGGCGTCGGGGAATGCCCAACCGGCGAGGTCGCGTTGCTGCTTCACCTCGATGACCTGCACCCGGAAAGCCTTCCGCTGGGGAGTGCGCGCGTCGTCCGTCTTGGTGGCCTGGTGGCGCATGCACCGGATGCGACCGAGCGGGTGCGCCGCGCCGACGAGGACGCGATGGCGGATGGCCTCGCGCGCGCCGCCGCCTATTTCGATTGTCCCGCAACACGGGTCGATGCCGGCTGGGCTGGCACGTTGCCGGTAGTCACCGCGTGGGCACCGGTCGGCCCGTCGGCGGATGCGTTGCCCGCCGGCGTCTCGCGCGTGCGCCGGCAGTGGGATGACCTGACGTGGCCGAGGGCCACGCGAGGCTACTTCCAGATGAAGACCGCGATCCCTGCCATCCTGGACAAGGCGCTGCAACCCTGACACCGGTGCACGATGCCAGGCGGCGTCGGCGGGATTGCCGCTAGCCCGCCGGGGGCTATCCTCTTCCCCTTGCACTCAGCAGGCGGACCATGAGCAATCCTTCCGATCCGGCAAAGCCCGATGCGACCGGCATGCGGCGCAACCTCGCCCAGTACGGCGATGCCGAATTCTCCGTGTTCCTGCGCAAGGCCTTCATCAAGGCGCTCGGCTATACCGACGACGCGCTCGAACGGCCGGTGATCGGCATCGTGGATACGCGGTCCGGGTACAATGCCTGCCACCAGAACGTGCCGGACCTGATCGAGGCGGTCAGCCGCGGGGTGATGCTGAGCGGCGGCATCCCGGTGGCCTTTCCGGTGATCTCCATCCAGGAGAGCTTCGCCTCGCCGACCAGCATGTACCTGCGCAACCTGATGGCGATCGACACCGAGGAGATGATCCGGGCGCAGCCGATGGATGCCGTCGTGCTGATCGGCGGCTGCGACAAGACGGTGCCGGCGTTGCTGATGGGGGCGATCAGCGCCAATGTCCCGGCCATCCTGCTGGTGACCGGCCCGATGCTTGCCGGGAGCTGGCGCGGAGAGCGCCTCGGCGCCTGCACCGATTGCCGGCGCTACTGGGCGCAGTATCGCGGCGGTGCGATCGACGCGGCGGCGATCGCGGCGGTGAACGACGAACTGGCACCCACGGTCGGAACCTGCTCGGTGATGGGGACGGCGAGCACGATGGCGCTCGCCGCCGAGGCGCTCGGGATGATGCTGCCGGGAGGTGCCGCGATTCCGGCCGTGCTCGCCGCACGCCGGCGCCATGCCGAGCAGACCGGCACGCGCGCCGTGGCGCTGGCCGCGCAAGGGCTCACCCCGGACCGGATCGTGACGCCCGCTTCCATCACCAACGCGCTGCGCACCATGCTGGCGGTCGGCGGCTCGACCAACGCGCTGATCCACCTGACCGCGATCGCCGGACGCGCCGGCATACGCGTCGATCTAGACGGCTTCGACCGGCTGGGGCGGGAGACGCCGGTGCTGGTCGACCTCAAGCCGACCGGGCAAGGCTACATGGAGGACCTGCACCGCGCCGGCGGCCTGCTGCCGATCCTGCGCGCGCTGAAGCCGATGCTGTCGCTCGACTGCCTGACCGTCACCGGCCGCACGCTTGGCGCCGAACTCGAAGCGGGCGACGCGCCGTTCAGGCAACCGGTGGTGCGCCCGCTCGCGCAGCCGGTCTATGCCTCCGGCGCGATGGTCGTGCTGCGCGGCAACCTTGCGCCCGACGGCGCCGTCATCAAGCAGTGCGCCGCCGACCAGGGGCTGCTGCAGCATACCGGCCCGGCGCTGGTGTTCGCCGACCTCGCCGACCTTGCAGCCCGCATCGATGACGAGGCGCTGCCGGTAACGCCGGACACGGTGCTCGTGCTGCAGAATGCCGGTCCGAAAGGCGCGCCGGGCATGCCGGAAGCCGGCTACCTGCCGATCCCGAAGAAGCTCATGCGCGAGGGCGTCAAGGACATGGTGCGTATCTCGGACGCCCGCATGAGCGGCACCGCCTTCGGCACCATCGTATTGCATGTCTCGCCGGAGGCAGCCGCCGGGGGGCCGCTAGCGCTGGTGCGTACCGGCGACATGATCCGGCTCGACACCGCCGGACGACGGATCGACGTGCTGCTGGACGACGACACGCTTGCCGCGCGGCGGCGGGAACTCCCGGCCTCGGAGCGCGCGCCCGCTGCCGCGCGCGGCTACCGGCGCCTGTGGGACAACGAGGTGCTGCAGGCGGATGGCGGCTGCGATTTCACGTCGTTCGTGCCGCCGGCGGTGGCGACCGCGCCGGTCGTCTAGAAGGCAGGGCTCTGCCTGGACCCGTATCCTAAAGATGGATTTCAAAGGGTTGCCTTTGATGGGGTTCCAGGGGCGAAGCCGCTTGCCTCCGGCCGCCGCACGAACACGCTCATCGCCACCACCCCCGCAAGCGCCAGGATCGAGGCAATCGCAAAGGCGCTGTCGTAACCACCAAGATATTGCACCGCGAGGCCGGTGACGATCGGACCGATGATACCCGAGATGTTGCTCAGCAAATGGATGAAGCCGCTCACCGCCCCGACCCGAGTCTCCGGGACCAGCTCGTGGATCGTTGCCCAGCATGACTGCACCGAGCTGGTAAGCAGCATGACCGCGGCTGCGATCAGCACCACCGCGACGACCGCGCTGTGCGCCGCGTTGACCGCGAGCAGCGCGGCCGCGGCCAGCGCCAGCGGCACGATCGTGGTGAGCTTGCGCGTGCGCAACCGGTTGGACGAGCGGCGATAGAGCGCGTCCGCGACGATGCCGCCACCGACATAGCCGACGAAACCGCACGCCCACGGGATGGCGGCGACGAAGGACATCTGCTTGAGGTCCAGGTGCAGCGCGCCGGTGAGATAGCTCGGCAGCCAGGAGAGGAATATGTAGAGCGTGTAGTTGACGGCGAACATGCCGAGCCCGAGCGAGAGCGTGCTGGCGCGCAGCAGGTAGCGCCGGAGCGGCAGCGCGAGGTCGGACTGCGGCACCACCGGGACCGCGCGGCTGGCCGTCACCAATGCGATCTCGTCCTGTCCGACGCGGCGGTTCTGCTGCGGCAGGTCGGTGACCAGGAGGCGCCAGACCAGAACCCAGAGCAGGCCAGCAAGACCGGTCAGCAGGAAGGCCACGCGCCAGCTCGTGGAGAGCATGAGCAGGCCGACGACGGGTCCGGCGATCGCGCTGCCGACGGTCTGGCCCGAGAAGGTGAAGCCGATCGTGCGCGCGGTCTCCTCACGCGGAAACCAGTTGGTGATGGTGCGGTTGGTGGTCGAGTTCATCGGCCCCTCGGCGAAGCCGAACAGGGCGCGCACCAGGAGCAGCGATACGAAGCCGGTTGCCGCACCCGTCAGGGCGCTGAGCAGGGACCACCCGGTCGCCGCCCAGATATAGACGCGACGCGGCCCGTAGCGGTCGGCGAGCTGGCCGCCGACGAAGGCGAACAGCGCGTAGCCGACGAAGAACGTGCTGAACACGACGCCGAGAGATGACGGCGACAGTCCGAGATCCTTGCTGATCAGGGGTGCGGCGATGCCCAGCGCGGCACGATCGGCGTAGTTGATGATGCCGGCGGCGAACAGCAGACCGGCCACGACGAAACGAAAATTACCTGGCATTATGAGCGTTCTCCCGATCGGGCCGGTTCTCTTGCCACCCTCAGCACGCGGGCAATGCGCCCAGCGCCTGCATGTCCGCCGCCGTCACCGGGTCGCGCACGATGAACAGGTAGGATACCGCGGAAATGACGCCGATCACCGCACCCACGTCGAGCGCCAGCACGAACGAGCCGGTCGTCTGTACGATCAGCCCGGTGATCGTGGGTGCGAGCGCACCGCCCAGATAGCCGCCGAAATTCTGCATCGCCCCGATCGAGGCGGTGCAGTTGGTCGGCGCACCGACGGAACTCAGCGCCCAGGCGCAGGTGCTGGTCGCGTAGACGAGGAACAGCGAGGCGGATATGAAGATGATGGCGAGCACGTTGCTCTCGACATAGGCCGCCGCCGCGGTGCAGGCCGCGGTGCCGAGTAGCGCCACGCCGGCCGGCACCTTGCGGCTGTTCATCGGCGAGAAGCCGTGACGCAGCAGCCAGTCGGCGAAATGCCCGCCGAGCACGCTGCCGAGAACGCCCCAGACGAAGGGGATGGAGGCGGCGATGCCGGTGAACTTCACCGACATGTGGCGCTGCATTTCCAGGTAGGCGGGAAGCCAGGCGCTGTAGATCCAGGTCAGGTAGATGCACCCGAAATAGCCCAGTATCATTCCCCAGGTGGTCCGGAACCGGAACAGGCTGCGCCACTCGCCGAACGTCACCTTGGCGCGATGGCCCGGCGGGTCGCCCTGCACGCGATAGGCGTTTTCCTGCGGCGTCAAGGCCACGGCCGACGGATCGCGGTAGCGGACGAACCACCAGCAGGCGACGACGAGGCCGGCGACGCCCATGATGACGAACATCGCGCGCCAGCCGAAGCTGAGCATGAGATAGGTCAGCAAGGGCACGCCGATCGCCGTGCCGAGCGAGGAGGCGCAATTGAAGATGCCCATGGCGAGACCACGATCGCGCGCATTGAACCAGTCGCGTGCCACGCGCGCGCCGGTCGGAAATTGCGGCGCCTCGCCGATGCCGAGCAGGATGCGGGCGCCGAAGAACTGGCCGAAGCTTTGTACCAGTCCGGCCAGCACCTGCGCGAGCGACCACAGTGAAAGCCCGAGGGTCAACAGCTTGCGTGGCCCGATCCGGTCCACCATCGCCCCGGTCGGGAGTTGGGCGAACGCGTAGGCCCAGAGGAAAGCGGAAAGCAGATATCCCATATCCGCGACCGAGAGATGCAGGTCGTGGCGGATAAGCGGGTTGGCGACCGCAAGCGTCGCGCGGTCGATATAGTTGATGACACCGGCGGCCACGAGCATGGTCAGTGCCGAACGTTGCGTCGCGCGCACACGCGGCGTTGCCACCATGTGGCGCAGGCCCGTGACTTGCATCCTGTTCTCCCAGACGCCCGCACTCCGGCGGTTCCTCTGACTTAATCCTGCTGCCGTCCACGGCAGGCGGGAAGCGCGGATTGCTTCACGTCATCGTTCCCGCGTTACGGCCGATGCCGCCGAACCAGGCTTCGGCATGGCCTCCGGGCGGTCGTGATCAGGTCGCCCGCCTGCGGCAACCGGCTGCCCCGGGGCAGGCCGGTTCGCCAGCCACACCAGCAGCTCGATGATATCACCGGCAGGGTTGCCGCCGCCGTCCACGACACGCCTGCCGTCGATGTCGACCGGCCCGATCTACTTGGCCAGGAGGGCCTGCGCCCGGTAGGCGTCCGGCGTCTCGATCACCGGTGTCGAGCGGCACCCCGCTTGCGAGTGCCTGCACCAGCATCGCTGCCAGGCGATCCGCCGGATCGCCGTGGGAGGCGGTAGTCATGCCGCCTTGCCGTGCCTCTCCTGCGTCCGCAGCCCGCCGTCGCCAGGTTCCGCGAGCACGGCCAGCGCCGCCGCGACGCCACCGGCTCGATGCGGTACGCCGGCGCGTGCGAGGCCCATTTCGACGCCACTCAGCGCGCCCGCCAGCACCAGGCTGTTGCAGGCGCCGAGATGGCCGATGCGGAACACCTTGCCGGCAAGCTTGCCCAATCCGGCGCCGAGGGACATGTCGCAGCTCTCGAGCACGACCTTGCGCAGATGATCCGCGTCATGGCCGGGCGGCATCATGACGGCCGTCAGCACCGGCGAGTGTTCGGCCTCCTCCTGGCAGAGCACCTCGAGCCCCCAGGCGCCTACGGCGGCCCGGGTTGCCGCGGCAAGGTGATGGTGACGCGCGAACACCGCATCGAGCCCCTCCTCGTGCAGGATGGCGATCGCCTCGCGCATGCCATACAGCAGCGTGGTCGCCGGCGTGTACGGGAAGAACCCGTTGGCATTCGGCTTCAGCATCTCGGCCCAGTCCCAGTACGACCGCGGCATCCGGTTGGTGCGCGAAGCTGCCAGTGCCTTTTCCGACATGGCGTTGAAGCCGAGGCCCGGCGGCAGCATCAGCCCCTTCTGCGAACAGGCGATCGTCACGTCCACCTGCCACTCGTCGTGCCGGTAGTCGGCGGAGCCAAGCGAGGAGATCGTGTCCACCATGAACAGCGCGGGATGCCCGGCGGCGTCGATGGCGCGTCGGATTGCGGGCACCCGGCTTAGGGCGCCGGTCGAGGTCTCGTTATGGACCACCATCACCGCCTTGATCGCGTGCGACCGGTCCGACGCAAGTGTCGCCTCGATGACGTCCGGGGGCGCACCGCGGCGCCAGTCCCCTGGGATGAACTCGACCTCGAGGCCGAGGCGCGCCGCCATCTGTCGCCACAACGTCGCAAACTGGCCGGTCTCGGCCATGAGCACCCGGTCGCCCGGCGAGAGCGTGTTGACGATGGCGGCTTCCCACGCGCCGGTTCCGGAGGAGGGATAGATCACCACTGGGCCTGCGGTCCTGAAGATCGACCGGCAGCCGTCCATTACCTCGCGTCCCAGCCGTCCGAACTCAGGGCCGCGATGGTCGATCACCTGCCGGTCCATGGCCTGAAGCACGCGCTCGGGCACCGGACTTGGCCCGGGGATCTGCAGGAAATGCTGTCCGGACCTGGCCATCGATCGAGCCCTCTCGGCCGCCGTGCCTCCATGCATTCATCTCGGGAGACAGGAAGACGAAATTGCATTCACTTTTTGCGACGTGCAAGTCTCGCTCCGCCGATCGTGGCAAGCTGCGGTGCGGGGACGCATGGATCAGGCGGCAACTCCGTTCGGGGCTGAACCGGTCACGGCAATTGATGCGGCGCCGGTGTCGCTGCATGCCGGACTGCTGGTCAAGCTGCTGCCGAACCGGGGCGCCAGGCTCCGCACGCTCGGTGAGCATGACGTGAGCGAACTCCTCGATGTGGTCGGCGGCCTCGAGGCACTGGCCGGCCGGCTGGCCTGCGAGCGGATCACCCACGGGGAAATCGCCGAGATCGAGCGCCTGCATCATGAGATGCATGCCTTCTACCTGCGGCGCGACATGCACGGCTACTTCGCCTTCAACCAGGCGATCCACCAGCGCATCGTCGAGGCGTGCCGGAACGAGACCCTGCGGATGACCTATGCCACCTTCGCCACGCGGGTGCGCTACGGCGCGATCCTCGCGCGCAACCGCCAGCGCCGGGGTGAGGCGATGCAAGAGCACGAGGCCATCCTGGACACGCTGCGACGACGTGCGGCCGACGAGCTGAGCGATATCCTGTTCAGGCACCTTCGCAACAGAAGCGGCGCTGCTCTAGAGCAGATGGCCGCACGGGACGAGGGCGTCGTCTGACCTGCATGCAGAACCGTTCTCATGTATGCGTTTGCGGTCACGAGCTGCATGCGTCCGCCCGCGTTGCCGGCCCGAGCAACTGACGAGGAGATAGGCATGGCATCTCCGCTGCTTCCTCCAGCTCGATGTTGCGAACCGGAGATGCACGGTCGATCCGGCATCGTGCTCGATGACCTAAAGTAGCAACTGAAGCCGCATGGGCTGTGGTTTCCGGTCGACGTCTTCACGGCGTCCCGTGCCACCATCGGCGGCAGGGTCGGCAACAATGCGTGCGGCGGCGGCTGGCTGCCCTACGGCACCACGCGCGACAACGTCGTCGATCCAAGGCGTGCTCGCCGACGGCATGCGGATGCAGTTCGGCGAGATCGCCAC
This sequence comes from Lichenicoccus roseus, assembly GCF_005844085.1. Lineage (GTDB taxonomy): Bacteria > Pseudomonadota > Alphaproteobacteria > Acetobacterales > Acetobacteraceae > Lichenicoccus > Lichenicoccus roseus. Next base: position 1,142,586 of record NZ_VCDI01000001.1, on the reverse strand, counting down.
CGATGCCGCCAGCCCCGGCTCGGCGGACGCGCGGTCGGGATCTGCAATTTCGGGTCGTTCCATACGTCCGTGCGTGCAGCCCAGAAATCCATCTGCAGGAACATGCCAGCGAGAGTATCGCCCGGTCGCGCAGCGGTTCTCTGCCCCAACCTCATGCTCCGACGCTGACTTGTCGAGCGTCAAGCCGGGTCGGTTCCGGCCGGGGAGCGGGCGAGGCGTAGCGAACGTTCTGCCTGAGCGTATCGCATTCCGCAATGTTGCCGGGCTATCGCCCTGACGGTGACGAGACCGGGAGCGGTAGCGGCCCGGTGACGCCGTCGGCCAGCCGGTTCACGTAGTCTTGCGCCGAGCTTCCCGGTGTCGGCTGGAGCAACGAGGCAACCCTTCGCACGATGGTCAGCGTGCTCAACGTCATCACGATCGGATGCACGCCGAGACGTACGATGCCATAGCAGGCTCATGACCGAGCCGATGGAGATAACAAGGCCCTCGGTCAGGATCACGACGGTCGCGCCGATCACCGCCGTTGCGAGTGTCGCCTGCGGCTGATCTCCGCCGTGATGCGGCCGCCCTGCATTACGAGCAGGCGGCGAGGTCAGGATCACGCCGACAACACTGACGACTCGCTATATCTCTACGCCCACCACAAACTCGATGCTGCAGGTATCGAAGATATGGCGCTCAAGCTCTTGGGGAGATAGCGAACTTGCAGTCAAAGTCACGCCGAGACACCCGACGCTTGCTAAGATAAAGGAAAGCGGCGGTCGCGCTCGGCCGAGTTGGATGCAGTGAATGGCGGTCGAGCGCTTGACTACCGACCGCCCTATACAGCGTCCTCAGTGCGGTCAAGCGTGACTGTAGCCCTCGCAAGCTTGCACTGGCGCTTTGCGATACCGCCGGCATGATTTTGCCACCTCCGGGATCGGCCGCTTTTCGGGCGTCGGGTCCTCCTCCTCGACAACTGCAGCTACTTGGCATGCGGGCGGCATCAAGTTTCGGGTGGAGGGTCGCCCCGGCCTGACCTCCCGCGGCCGGTGGCCCTGAGCAAACTGCTGGACAAGCGTCGGCGACTCAGCCAAGCATGCTAGCGCAATCATCAGGACCGCGCAGACGGTCATCGAAGGCTGGGGAAGCGCGTAATATGCAAGAGGCAAGTCGATCTGGAGCTACAACCGTGCCGGCCCCGGCAGGAGCCCTCACGCGACGCAAGGCCATCGCCGCTCTGGGTGCGCTCGCGGGCATCATGGGTCTCGCTGCGCCGGGGCGAGCAGGCGCGGCGCCGGCGCGCCCGACCATCGGCGTTGTCGTGCCGACACTCGATGCCCAGTTCTGGAACACCTATGTCAGTTTCATCCGCAAGGGCGCCGACCAGCTCGGCGTCAATCTCGTGGTGCTGAACGCCGACAATAATCCCGACCAGATGACCAAGTCGCTCGAGGACCTGGTGGCACGTCCGGTCGACGGCATCATCTTCACGCCCTACTGGGACACCGCGGCGCGCGGCCTGACGCTGGCGCGCGACGCCAGCATCCCGGTGATCCTGACCGACAGCTATCCGCCATTCCTGCCGCAGTCGAAGCGGTTCCCGAACTACCTCGCCTTCGTCGGACCAAGCGACGAGGATGCCGGACGCCAGATGGGCGAGGCGCTGTTCGCGGCGATGAAGCCGGACGCGAACGGCAAGAAGGTGATCGGCGTTGTCAACGGCACCGCCGGCACCTCGGTCGCCATCGACCGCCGGAAGGGTCTCGCGGACGCGCTGAAGAACCATCCCGAGGTGCAGATAGCCGGCGAGGTGGACGGCAATTTCGTGCGTGACACCTCGCAGACGGTTTTCGAGTCGCTGTACCAGGGCCATCCCGACATCAAGGGCGTGTGGGCGGCGAATGGGGGCACCGCGACCGGCGTGCTGACCGCTCTCAAGAACGTGGGCAAGACGCCTGGCAAGGACGTGGTGGTGGTCGCGATGGATCTCAATCCGGAGAATGTCGAGGCGGTGCAGAAGGGCGAGCTGCTGTTCGATATCGGCGGCCACTGGCTGCAGGGCGGCTACGCGCTCGTCATGCTGTACGACGCGATCAAGGGCAAGCCGGTGGCGAAGGATAACGATGTCATCAAGCTCAAGCTGTTGCCGCTGACGCAGGACAAGGTCGCGCAGTTCAAGTCCGATTTTCCCGGCGGCGTCCAGCCGTACGACTTCAAGCAGCATTCCCGCGTATACAATCCGGATGCGCCGCCGCTGGTCGTCGCGGTCAGCTACAGTCACTGAGTTCACCCCATGCGGGTGGCGGCCACTCACATCAGCCGGAGCTTCGGCAGCACGCGCGCACTAATCGACGTCTCGGTCGCGCTCGAGCCGGGGCTGGTGCACGCCCTGGTCGGCGAGAACGGTGCCGGCAAGTCGACGCTGCTGAAGATCCTGGCCGGCGCCGAGCGTGCCGATAGCGGCGAGGTGCTGCTGGACGGCCAGCCTTTCGCGCCGCGCTCGCTGGCCGAGGCGGAAGCGCGTGGCGTCGGGCTGGTGTACCAGGAGATCACCATCAACCCGTCGCTGAGCATCGCCGAGAACATCTATATCGGCCATCTGCGACGCTGGCGGCGAGGCGGCCTGCTGTCCACGGCGCGCATGCAGCGCGAGGCGCAGCGGGTGCTGGACAGCTTCTCGGCCGGCATCTCCGTATCGCGTTCGCTGAGCAGTCTCGATCTCGGGCAGTGGAAATGCATCGAGATCGCCCGCGCGCTGTCGCTGCAGCCGAGCGTGCTGCTGCTTGATGAGTCGACCGCGTTCCTGAACCACCGCGAGGTCGACGCGGTGCTGTCCGCGATGCAGGCGCTGAAGCGGGAAAACATGGTGATCGCCTTCGTCTCGCATCACCTGGCCGAGGTGGAGCGCGTCGCCGACCGCCTCACCATCCTCAAGGATGGAAGCAAGGTTGGCGACTACGACAGCGCCAGCATCGGCCGTGACGAGATACAGGCCCGCATGGTCGGGCGAGGCGTGTCCACGGGCCGGCCGGCCGCGCGCGAGCCGGTGCCGCACCCTGCCGGGCCGGTGCTGTCGGCCCGTGCGGTCGCCTCGGGTGCACGGCTCGCGCCGCTCAGCTTCGAGTTGCGGCCGGGCGAGATCGTGGGCATCGCCGGGCTGAAGGGCGCCGGCGGCGAGCGTCTGATGGAGTTGATCGCCGGCATCGTGCAGCCCGACAGCGGCGGTATCCAGTTGGGAGGCCGTGACTACCGCGTCCGCACCCCGGCGGATGCCTGGCGCCAGGGTGTCGCCTACCTGCCCGGCGACCGCACCGCGGAGGGCCTGATCGTCGATGCCAGCGTGCTCGACAACCTGGTGATGGCGCGGCCGCCGCGGCGCGGGCCATTCTTCGACCGCGCCCGCGCGGGGCGCTCGGCTCGCGCGCTGATCGACCGGCTGCGCATCAAGACCAGCTCGAAGGACGCGCGGTCCGGCTCGCTCAGCGGCGGCAACCTGCAGAAGGTGGTGCTCGGAAAATGCCTGGCGATCCAGCCGAGCGTGCTGCTGCTGCACAACCCGACGCGCGGCGTCGACATCGGCGCACGGCTGGAGATCTACCGCATCCTGCGCGAGGAGGCAGCATCCGGCCTGGCGGCGCTGGTACTCAGCGAGGACCTGAACGAGCTGATCAGCCTGAGCGACCGCATCCTGGTGATGCGCGCCGGCGCGGTCGCCTTCACCGTCGACCGGCCGGCGGATGCGACCGAGGACGACATCATCCGGCATATGACGTGAGCTAGCGGACATCATGGATCAGTTCGACAGCGAGGCGGCTCCGGTGCCGCAGGCGGCGGCCTCCCCGGCGGTGACGTCCGGGGCAGTGGAGCCACCGGTCTCGCGCTGGCGCTCAGGCAGCGCGCAGAAATTCTTCCCCGTGCTGCTGCTGCTGGCGCTGGTGATCGTGTTCTCGGCACTCTCGCCTCGCTTCCTGCACATCAACAACCTGCTGATCGTGGCGCAGCAGGCGGTGGTGCTGCTGGTCGCCGCCCTTGGCATGACCTTCGTCATCATCGCGGGCTCGATCGACTTGTCGGTGGGAGCGATCGTGGCCCTGTCCGCGCTCGCCACCGCCTGGTCGGTGCCGACGCTGGGTGTCGCGGCCGTGGTGCCGGCCTGCCTGGTGGGGTTGGCCTGCGGCCTCGCCAACGGCATCGTCGTTGCCAAGGGCAAGGTGCCGTCCTTCATCGTCACCCTCGGCGCCATGGTGATCTATCGCGGCATCGTTCTGTTCTTCACCCGCGGCGCGCCGATCTCGATCGATGACGAGACTTTCCTCGACGTATTCTCCGGGCGCGTGTTCGGTATCCCGACCTCCGCCATCATTGCGCTCGGCCTGATCGCGATCACCCTGGTGATCCTGAACCTCACGGTATTCGGCCGCGAGGTGCGTGCCGTCGGCGGCGGCGAGCGCATCGCATTCCTGACCGGCATCAAGGTCGACCGCGTCAAGATCGGGCTGTTCGCATTGCTCGGCTTGTTGTGCGGCATGGCGGGCCTGCTGCAGGGCGCCCGCGCCATGGCGGCGACGGCGCAGCTCGGCGAGGGGCTGGAACTCGACGTGATCGCGGCGGTGGTGGTCGGCGGCACTCCGCTGACCGGTGGCGTCGGCAGCATACAGGGCACCATCCTCGGCGCATTGATCATCACCACGCTCTCGAACGGCATGAACAGCATCGGCCTGGATCCCTACTTCCAGAACATCGTGAAGGGTGGGGTCCTGGTGTTGTCGGTGTTCGTGACCATCGACCGCAAGAAGATCGGCATCATAAAGTAGGAGCACGGCCTGCCTCTGCCTTCTCCCGCCCAGCCGGGCCTGGCGGCGGGCGGTCCGGGTGATCGGCTCATCTGCAGAGCCGCATGAACACCACACCGGTCGAGGCTGAGGATCGCTTTCTCAACCTGCTCGCAAGCATCTTGAACGACAGCGGCTCTACGTGCGTTCAACCGTCCTTGCGAAGAGGGGTGCTGAGAATGGCGGTATCAGCTGGGCTGCCTGCGACCCCGGAAGAGAGCGGCAAGCCGACCTACCTGACCCTGCTGCGCCAGCCAAGCTTCACCCTCTTCTTCATGGCCGCGTCAGCGTCCACGCTTGGCTCGGCAGTGGTGCCTGTCGCCCTGACCTTCGCACTCCTCCAGATCGGCTACACCGCGACTGCGGTCGGCCTGATCCTGGCAGCCCAGACCGCGCCCACGGTCATCCTGCTTCTGGCGGGTGGCGTCATTGGTGATCGATGGTCCCGCCGTCGCATCATGATGGGAGCGGACGCCCTGAGGTGCGTCTGCCAGGGAGGCCTTGCAGCGCTTCTTGCGACAGGCCATCCGTCCCTGCCTGCCCTCATGCTTCTGGCGGCGTGCCTGGGCGTCGGGAACGCGTTCTTCAGCCCAGCCGAGAGTGGGCTGATCCCTGAGATCGCCGGTGAGAAGAGCCGGATCAAGGCCGCCAACAGCCTCCTGGGCATTTCCAACTCGCTCTCGGCCATTCTGGGCCCGGTCATCGGCGGCATGCTCGTCGGGTTGGGAGATGCCCCGCTTGCAATCGGCATGGACGCACTTTCCTACGCCTTGAGCGCCGCCTGCCTGGCATTCATCCATCTGCCGCAACACGAGCGGAAGTTGACGACATCGGTCCTGACCGACCTCAAGCAGGGCTGGTCGGTATTCCGCCAGCACAAGTGGCTTCAACTGGTGACAGCACAATACGGCTTGCTCAACCTGGTCACCTTCGCCCCATTCTTCGTGCTCGGGCCGGTCATCTTCTCCTCGATGCCGAATGGTGCCCGGTCCTGGGGCTGGATCGCATCGGCCACCGGTGCCGGCGGCGTCGTCGGTGGTCTGCTCATTCTCAGGTTCCGGCCATCCAGGCCACTCGTCGCCTACGAGATCTCGGCAGCTCTCCTGACGGCTCCGCTCATCGTGCTCGCCCTCCATGCCTCGGTGCCGGTGCTCATGGCCAGCAGCGCCGTGTTCGGCCTGGCCTTGTCCATCCTGAACGTCACGGTGCAGACGACGATCCAGGAGCGCATGCCCGAAGAGGTGCTCTCGCGGATCAACGCCCTGTTCAGCGTGGTGGCTACCGGGCTGGGCCCGCTCGGTTTCGCACTTGCCGGGCCCGTCGCACATCTTGCCGGGCCTCGCCATGCCCTCGGCGTCGGATCGGGTATCACACTGGTCAGCGCCGCGGCCCTGCTTTGTCTCGGCCACATCAGGCATGTGAAAGCCATACGCGCACCCTAGCCGGATGCCTGAAAGTTTTACCGGAAGACGGTGCAGCTTTCCTGGAACCGTGCAGGGAATGCTGAAGCTTCAGGCTTATCGAGACGCCTGGAAATGAGTCGCGGGCTGGCTCCCGCAATCCGAGACCTGGCACGGTGGCCCGACTGGGGTACAGGCGGCAAGCAGGCCCAGGCATAGCCAGAGCGCTACGACATTCATCGTCGATCTCCTACATGGTGGTCTCTGTGACAGGCAGCTTGCAGAAATCCGCTCGGGAGAAGCTGTCCATGCGAGTAGTGGCGCTGGGCACGACTCCTGATTACGCGACCTCATCCAGCTCAGGGTGGCGCCGGCATGACAAAGCCCGGTATGGCTATGCAACTGTGGTCGGCAGTGGCATCGAGACGCAGCTTCCTGAGGGGCGCATACTCGTCGCCATGGTAGAAGGCCGAGGCTTGTTCCATGCTATCGAACCTGACGATAGCGCTCACGCCGGGCTTCGAGCCTTCGAAGACTGTCGCATTGTCGCTCATGGCAACGATTTCTGCCCCCGCTCGTACTAGAAGCGGACCGGCCTGAGCGCTGTAGGATCGATAGGCTTCCCAGTCAGTCACACCGAACTCGAAAATAAGGTAGGCGGACATCATCCTGATCCTATTGGTTGTCTGTCGGCACGATCTTCGTTTCCGGTTTCAGTGGCTCGCCACCGGAGCTTTCGGCGGAGCGACCCGGCGCATGAAGGCGACCAGGATGGTCCCGACTACGAATGCCAGCATGATGACCCGGAATGCGTCGGCGTAGGCGAGTGTCGAGGCCTCGCGGTCGGCCAGGTTCCACAGCGCGCGTATCGCTGCGGCATGACCGTCTTGCGCGGCGCCGGGCATCGCACCGTAGCGCGCCGTTGCGGCAGCGACGAATCGGGTTGCCGCTCCGTTCGCAGTCGTGAGATTCGAGGCGATCATCGTGAAGTGCAGGTTCGTCCTGTCGTTGAGGACCGCGGCACTGACGGCGATACCGACCGCACCGCCGAGGTTGCGCATCATGTTGAACAGCCCGCTGGCATATTTGAGCCGCTCCGGCGGCAAGCTGCCGAGGCCAAGATTGACGCTGGGCGCCACCGCAAAGACCTGCGGAAAACCCCGGAGGACCTGCGGCACCAGCAGTTCGGCTCCGCTCCACGCGCTGGTGATGAACGAGAAGCTCCACATGGCGACCGCAAAGCAAGCCATCCCCGCCATCATCAGCCATCTTGCATCGATACGCTTCGACAGCAGGATGAAGGCGGGCGTCCCGAGCAGCGAGGCGACACCGGTGGAGAAGATCGCCATCCCGGTCTGCCACGCGCTGTAGCCGCGCACGTAGCCGAGAAACAGCGGCGTCAGGTAGATGGTGGTGAAGATGCCGACGCCGGTGATGAACGAGAGGCAGCAGCCCAGGGAGAAGTTGCGGTTGCCGAAGGCGCGCAGGTCGACGACCGGGTTGGCAACCATCAGGCTGCGCACGACGAAGATAGCCAGCGACACGCCGGAGATCCAGGCGCAGTCGGTGATCGTGGCATCGTCGAACCAGTTCCAGCGCGTGCCTTCCTCGAGGACATATTCCAGCGTGCTCAGTCCGACCGCCATGAGCAACATGCCGGCATAGTCGGCGCGCCGCAGCAGCGAGAGATCGGGCTTGTCGATGTCGACGAGCAGCGGCACCAGGAGCGTGACCGCGAGGCCCGGCACCAGGTTGACGTAGAACAGCCAGCGCCAGTCAAGCGTGTCGGTGATCCAGCCGCCGATGACCGGTCCCAGGGTGGGCGCCACCGAGGCAATCGTTCCGATCACCGCCGCGCTGTAGACACGCCTGGTGCCCTGGAAATAATGGAACGAGGAGGTGAACACCGTCGGCACCATCGAGGCGCCAAGAAGACCCTGCAGCGCGCGGAACACGATCATGCTCTGGATGTCCCAGGCGAGGGCACAGAGCAGGCTCGATGCCGTGAACCCGGCAGCCGACGCGGTGAACAGCCAGCGCGTGGAGAACACCCGCGTGAGCCATCCCGAAAGCGGGATCATGATGATCTCGGCGATCAGGTAGGCGGTCTGCACCCAGCTGATCTCGTCCTGCGCGGCCGACAGTCCGCCGCCGATGTTCTGCAGCGACGAGGCGACGATCTGGATATCGAGCAGCGCCATGAACAGGCCGACGCACATCACCACGAATGGCAGGATGCCCGGCTGCACCGCCTAGTGACCGGTCCGGAGGTCGACGCTGACGACCGCCGAGAGGCCGGGGCGCAGGCGGGACAGGGTGGCGCCGTCGGCGTCCAGCATGACCCGCACCGGGACACGCTGCACGATCTTTGTGAAGTTCCCGGTCGCGTTCTCGGGCGGAATGATGCTGAAGACGGCGCCGGTTCCCGGCGCCAGGCTGTCGATGCGCCCGTGGAACACGACTCCCGGGGCGACGTCGGCTACCACATCGGCAGCCTGGCCGCGCGCCATGTGGCCGAGCTGGTCCTCCTTGAAGTTGGCGTCCACCCAGAGGCCATGCGCCGGGATTATCGAGAGCAGGTAGCTGGCCCGCGAGACATAGGCTCCAAGCCGGACGGCGCGGTTGCCGACATAGCCGTCGATCGGCGAGCGGATCTCCGTATAGCCGAGGTCGAGCTCGGCGGTCCTGAGGTCGGCCTCGGCGACCTTGACCGAAGCCTCTGCCTCCTCAATCTGCGCCGCCAGAACGTCCAGCTGCCGGCGCGCCGCCTCGAGGCTGGCAACGGCCCCCGTCGCGGATGCGGATGTCTCCTGGTCGTTGGCGCGCGTTCGCTCGGCATCCTGTCGCGACCCCGCCGGGGAAAGTGCCAGGGCGGCGTAGCGGGCCCCCTCGATGCGCGCGAAGGCGAGACGCGCCCCGGCGGCGCGGACATCGGACGCCCGGACGTCGACCATCGCGAGCTGCTGCTCCCGCTGAGCCCGCAGGCCCTGCAGCGTCGCCTTGCGGGCTTCGAGCGTCGCCGCGGCATGATCGCAGATCGCCTGGAAGTCGCGTGGGTCCAGCCGGACCAGCAACTGCCCGGGACGCACGTGCTGGTTGTCGATGACGGCGACCTCGGAGACGAAGCCCGCCTCGTGTGGTGCGATCGCCGTGATGTCGCCGCCGACGTAGGCGTCGTCGGTGGAGACGATGAACCGGCCGTTGGTCCACCAGCCATAGCCGTATCGACCGGCCGCGAGGGCACCGACGAGGACGATCCCGAGCATCGCCGCCTTCCTGGCGCCGATCCGGGCGCGCCGGGGTGTGGCGATATCCCCGAGGGGAGGCGACGTCTTTGCCGTGCCTATGACCGCGCTCATGTCGGCACCGCGGCCGGATCCTGCGGGTCGGCATAGCGGAGGCGGAGCCGGTCGCCGGCGGCCGGGCCAGGGGCGCCGCGGAACGACGCGAGCGTCATCTCCTTGCCGGTGACGCGATCGACCAGGACCGGGTCCGCCGTGGCACCGGTCTCACGATCCACCAGCACCAGGCTCTCGCCCTCGGGCGCCAGATGCCGGTTGCCCCAGGCCAGCAGGGCCCAGAGCACCGGCTGGAAGTCGCGGCCGCGGTCGGTCAGGACATATTCGTCGCGTGGCGGCCGCTCGTTGTAGCGCCGTCGCTCGAGCATCCCGGCCTCGACCAGCGCGGCGAGGCGGCGCGCGAGCATGTTCGGCGCGATCCCGAGGCTCTTCTCGAACTGGTCGAAGCGGCTCAGTCCACCGAGTGCATCGCGCAGGATGAGCATGCTCCACCACTCGCCGACCCGGTCGAGGCTGCGGGCGATCGGGCACTGGGTGGTTTTGAGACTCTTTCGCTGCATGGGAGACCTGTCGCTTGCGTCGTGCAAGTCACCATGATCTAGTAGCTTTTAACATGCAAGCCTATCCGCGGTCATCGATGGCTCGTCGGGCTTGCGCCCCGGCTCCGCGAAACACGAAGGATGTGTCATGAGACTGGACGGCAAGATCGCGCTGATCACCGGCGGCAATAGCGGGATCGGTTTTGCGACGGCGGCCCTCTTCATTCGGGAAGGCGCGAAAGTCGCCATCACCGGCCGCAACCCCGAGACGCTCGAGGCGGCGCGGCGGGAGCTCGGTGCCGATGCGATCGCCATCCGGGCCGACCTGACCATCGCTGGCGAGATCGAGGGGGCGGTCGCGGCCGCCATCGAGCGCTTCGGCGGGCTCGACATCGTGTTTGCCAACGCCGGCATCTCGGGACCGACGCCGATTGGCGAGACCACCTTCGCGGCGTTCGACAGCATCGTGCGCACCAACCTGCACTCGGCCTTCTTCACCATCCAGGCGGCGCTGCCTCACCTGCATGCGGGCGCCTCGGTGATCCTGAACGGATCCGTCCATCAGGTCCTGGGTATTCCGGGTGCCGCGGCCTATGCCGCAAGCAAGGGGGCCATTGGCGCCATGAGCCGGGTGCTGGCATCGGAACTGGCGCCGCGCGGCATCCGGGTCAACGTGGTGGTGCCGGGAGCGACACGGACGCCTATCTGGACCAATCGTGCCCCGACGCCGGATGCGCTGGAGGCGCTGGAAGCCCGCTATAGCCGGGCGATCCCCCTCGGCCGCTTCGGAGAGGCGGATCACGTCGCCAGGGCGGTGCTGTACCTGGCCTCAGACGATGCGGGGCATACGACCGCGACCGAACTCGTCGTCGATGGCGGCACCATCGGTGCGCCCGGCGGCGCGCCCGTCTACCGGTGATGAAGTCTTCGTCCTGAAAGCGCCGCCCGGCGCCATGGCGATCCCGCCCGTGGTCAGGCCTCTGGCAGGGCTGGATCCGGACGACCGCTGCGAGCGCCCCAGAAGTGGATCAGCAGAGCGAACCCCGCTACCAGCACGTCGTCGAGTGGGTGCGGTACAAGGCCCGCACCGCCGATGCTGCCGCAACGCGACAGCGCAAGCAGGCCGGCAAGCCAGGCGAACAGCCACCACGCGGTGCCGAATGCCGGCCGGCCGGCTGCCCGGCTCCAGGCGCCGTAGACAAGGCAGGCAACGAGTTGCACCGAAAGCAGCCAGGACAGCACCGTCCAGCCGGTCCAGAACACGATCAGCGAGGCGATCATGAACGCGGCCGGTGCGATCAGTCCGAAGCCTGCCACACGAAATGGTCGCGGCAGGTCGGGCGCGGTAAGTCGCAGCGCCGCCGCGGACACCGGAGCCAGCGCATAGCTCATCATCAGCGCCGACGAGACGACGCCGATCAGCGACTGCCAGGACGGGAACGGCAGCGTCCAGAACACGGAGAGGCCGAAGGTCAGCCACAGCGCCGGGCCTGGCACGCCGGTCGCGTGGTCGACCCGCTGGAAGCGCCGAAAGAAGGTGCCGCCCGCCGACCAGGCATATAGGATGCGCGGCGTTGCGCTCATGTAGACGTTGGCGGTGCCGCTCGGCGAGACGATCGCGTCCGCCACCACCAGCAGGCCGAGCCAGGCGAGGCCGATAGCGACCGCAATATCGTGGAACGGCAGCGCCAGCCTGGTATCGAGCCCCTGCCAGCCACCGGCGATCAGCCGGGCGGGCAGCGCGCCGATGAAGGCAGCCTGCAGCAGCACGTAGACCAGCATCGACAGCAAGACCGAGGCGATCAGCGCGAACGGGATGGTGCGCTGCGGGTCCCGCACCTCGCTCGCCACCGAGACGATCGGGGTGAGGCCGAGATAGGCGAAGATGATGCCGCCGGTGGAGATGGCGGTCTCCACGCCGATGCTGCCGCCGGTGGCGAAGCCGTGCAGGGTGAAGTTGCCCGGCCGCACATGCGCCAGCAGGAACACCACCACCAGCAGCGGGACACAGAATTTGAAGAGCGTGACGATGTTGTTGATCAGGGCGAAGGTGGTGATCCCGGCGCGATTCACCATCAGCAGCAGGCCCAGCACGGCGAACTGCAACGCCCAGCCGGCCAGCGTCGGATCGCCGCCGACATCGCGGGTCAGGCCGGGGATCCAGGCACCGGCATATTGCCGCGCTGCGACTACCTCGATGGCGATCAGGCTGGAAAAGGCGATCGTGGTCACCAGCCCCATCAGGAAGCCCGGCAGCGCGCCATGCGACCATTCCGGGAACCGCACCACCGCGCCCGCCTGGGGCAGCGCCGCACCCAGCTCGCAATAGACCAGGCCGAGCAGCAGCACCGCGAGCCCCGCCACGATCCAGGAGATCAGGCTGGACGGTCCGGCGATGGAAGCCACGTGGGCGGCGGCGAACAGCCAGCCGGAGCCGAAGATCGAACCGAAGCCGATCATGGTGAGGTCGAGCCGCGAAAGGCTGCGGCGGAAGCCGGCGGTGGCGGGCGGGTCGGCGGGGGCGCGGGTCGGGGTGAACCGGTTGTCGGAGCTCACGCCTTATTTCCTGCACCGCAGGACACCCGTCGGCCCCGCCGTGCCTGCTGACCCAGCTCGTCCTACTGGATCGTGAAGCCGCCATCCACGACAAGGTTCTCGCCGTTCACCATGCCTGCGGCACCACTCGCAAGATACAGCGCCGCCAGTGCGATCTCCTCCGGCTGGGCGAAGCGCCGGGTCGGGATCCGCTGCTTCATCGTCTCGCCGGGTTCGCCGGCCCAGACCCGCCGGCCGAGCTCGGTCTCGACGATCGTCGGGCTGATCGCATTCACGGTGATGCCGCGCGGGCCCCATTCCAGGGCCAGCAGCTTCGACATGTTGATGATGGCGGCCTTCGCCGCGGAGTAGGCGACGTGGTGCGGCAGGGCGACGATGCCGGCCTGAGAAGCGATGTTGACGATCCGTCCGGAGCCCTGCTGCAGCATGACGCGGCCAACCTGGCGCGACATCAGGAACGGTGCGCGCAGGTTCAGTGCGATATGCGCGTCCCAGTCCTCCATCGTCACGTCCTCGGCCGGGGCCAGGCGCGCGAAACCGGCATTGTTGACCAGGACGTCGATCCGCCCGCAGCTGGCCGCGACCCGGTCCACCGCCTCGGTGAGCGCCGCATCGTCGGTGACGTCGACCGCGATGCCGAGATGCTGGCCCGCCCCGCCCAGGCCGGCCGCCACGTCCGACACGCGCGGATCCCGGTCCAGCAGCGCCAGCCGTGCGCCCCGCGCCGCGAAGGTCTGCGCGATCGCGAACCCGATCCCGGAGGCGCCCCCGGTCACCAGCGCGACCTTGCCGGAGAAATCGAACACGGTCTCGAACGCAAAGTCGGTCATGGACGGATCCCGCTCCCTGTCGCAGGGGCGGCTGTTGCAGGCCGCGCGCCCCGATCGAGGTCTATGATGCCGGCGGGCGCTGCACAAATCCACCCACCCCGGGACCGCGTCCGCGCCCGGACTCCGGTTCGGCGCCGGCATGGCCGGCCAGCTACGGGCGGGATCGGAAGCGCGCCCGCAGTTCGGGCAGCAGCTCGCTCCCGAACCGGCGCAGCCCGGCCTGGTAGTCGGGAAAGACGAGCATCATGCCGTCGAGATCGCACTGCTCGATCAGCGTCGACATCCGGCCGATGACGGTCTCCGGACTGCCGGCGATGTAGGGCGCGGTGATGCCGGTGCGGGCGCGGGCGGTGAAGGCGTTCTCGCAGCCGATCTCGGCATCGATCATGCCATATGACCGCATCATGCCGTGGAACGCCTCCTCGTCGAAGCCGGAGCGAAAATGCGCGACGGTCGCCTCGCCGGCGGCGTCGGTATCCTCGATGATCAGGATCATCATCGCGTAGGTGCGCAGCCGTCGTCCCGCCTGGAGCGCCAACCGCTTGGCGCCGCGGCTGACGGCAAGCACTTCGGCATCGTCGCGTCCGCCGACGAAGATGGCGTCGGTCTCCTCGACGGCGAACCGCACGCCGCGCTCCGACATGCCGGCGGCGACGATGAAGGGACGCGGGACCTGCACCGGCTTCGGATCGGAGTGGCAATCCTCGAGCGTGAAGTAGCGGCCATGCGCGGTGACCGATGGCTCGCTCCAGAGCCGCTTGATTGCCTGCAGCCACTCGGTCGCGAGGTCGTAGCGGTCGTCATGGCCGATATCGTCCGGCCACGCGCCCATCTGCGCGAACTCGCCCTTGTAGGCGCCCGGCACCACGTTCAGTCCGGCGCGGCCATGGCTGACCTGGTCGAGCGTCGCGATCATCTTGGCGGCGACGGCGGGGTTCTGCAGCAGGGTGTGGAAGGTGGTCCAGATCCGCACGCGCGAGGTCTGCGCCGCCAGCGCCGACATCAGCACGAGGCTGTCGAGCGCGCAGCGCCAATGCTGGGTGCGGCCGCCATAGCCGCGGAACTTGGCCATCGACATCAGGAAGTCGAGGCCGATTTCCTCCGCCAGCAGCGCCGCCTGGCGATTGTACTCGTACGACCCATCGATCGGCGGCGTGGTCGAGGACAGGATCCAGCCGCCATTCGCGATCGGCATGAAGATGCCGAAATCCTTGCCGCCGGTATCGGACGGCAGGCCGAAGGCGGTCGGCTGGGGCAGCATATCCATGAGGTGTCGTTCCAACCGGAATCAGGAGCGGCCAAGTGGCCAGCGGGTACCGCGGCGTCCGCCATCGTGGCGTCCCAGCTTCATATGGGCTTCGTGACGCAGCGGCACGGAACGGATTGGCGCGATGGCCATGCAGCCGCCCCGCGCCCTTTCCGGTCGGCGAAACAGCGGCATGCATCAGCGGTTTTGGTGTGCTGCAGCATGAAGTTTCTGCATTCCGGTCCCTCTTGCCGTCCCTGCTGTCACGCCATACTAGCCGGACGTTCACGGCTGGGCAGGAGGTCGGGGTGGCGATCAGCAAGGTATGTCCGGACGCACGAACGGCGCTTGCGGGACTGCTCAGGGACGGCATGACCATCATGGCCGGTGGCTTCGGCCTGTGCGGCATCCCGGCGGTGCTGATCGAGGAGATCCGGCGCAGCGGGGTGCGCGACCTCACCCTCATCTCGAACAATGCCGGTATCGATGGCGCCGGGCTCGGCACCTTGCTCGAGACCCGTCAGGTGCGACGGATGATCAGCTCGTACGTCGGCGAGAACAAGCTGTTCGCCCAGCTATACCTCGCGGGCGAGCTGGAGATCGAATTCAACCCGCAGGGCACGCTGGCAGAACGCATACGCGCCGGCGGCGCAGGCATCCCGGCCTTCTTCACGCCCACCGGCTATGGCACCGAGGTCGCCGCCGGCAAGGAGACGCGGGAGTTCGAGGGCCGGCACTACGTGATGGAGCGCGGGCTGTTCGCCGATCTCGCCATCGTGCATGCCCATCGCGGCGACAGCGAGGGCAACCTGATCTACCGGATGACGGCGCGCAACTTCAATCCGGTGATGGCGACCGCGGCCAAGGTCACCGTCGCCGAGGTCGAGGAGCTGGTCGAGCCCGGCGCGCTGGAGCACGAGGCGATCGCAACCCCGGGGATCTACGTCACGCGGCTGATCAGGCTCGACAGCGTCGACAAGCGCATCGAGCAGCGCACCGTCCGCACCCGTCAGCAGGTCTAGGAGGCCCGGAAATGCCCTGGGACAGGAACCAGATGGCTGCCCGTGCGGCGCAGGAGCTGCAGGACGGCACCTACGTCAATCTCGGCATCGGCATCCCGACGCTGGTCGCCAACCACGTGCCGCCCGGCATGGAGATCACGCTGCATTCCGAGAACGGCATGCTCGGGATCGGCCCGTTCCCCTACGAAGGCGACGAGGACCCCGACCTCATCAACGCTGGCAAGCAGACCGTCACCACGCTGCCCAAGACCAGCTTCTTCGACAGCGCCACCAGCTTCGCCATGGTGCGCGGCGGCCATATCGCGCTCTCGATCCTGGGCGGGCTGCAGGTGGCGGAGAACGGCGACCTCGCCAACTGGATGATCCCCGGCAAGATGGTGAAGGGCATGGGCGGTGCCATGGACCTGGTCGCCGGCGTGCCGCGGGTAGTGGTGCTGATGGAGCACTCGGCGAAGGGCGAGCCGAAGATCCTCACCCGCTGCACGCTGCCGTTGACCGGCGCCGGCGTGGTGAACCTGATCGTCACCGATCTCTGCGTCTTCGATGTCGGGCGGCCCGGTCTGACCCTGGTCGATCTCGCCCCGGGGGTGTCGATCGACGAGGTGCGCGCCCGCACCGGCGCCCCGTTCATCATCCATCCCGGCTTCAAGGACCCGGCACGATGACCGGTGTCTTCATTGTCTCCGGCGTGCGCACCGCCGTCGGCACCTTCGGCGGCACCCTCAAGAACACGCCGCCGATCGATCTCGCGACCACCGTGGCCGGAGAGGCGATGCGTCGTGCCGCCATACCGAGGCGCGCGATGCCTGCCTGCCGCGCGTGGTGGCGCTGCAGTCGGGCATGAAGGTGGAAACGCCTGCCTTCGCGGTGAACCGGCTGTGCGGCTCCGGCCTGCAGGCGGTGGTCTCCGCGGCGCAGGGCATCATGCCGGGCGATGCCGAGATCGCAGTCGCCGGCGGTGCCGAGGTGATGAGCCGCATTCCCTATACGGTGCCGGCGGCCCGCTTCGGCGCGCGCATGGGCGATACCAAGTCGATCGACAGCATGGTGGCGCTGCCCACGGATCCGTTCGACACCATCCACACAGGGTAGGGGCGGAGAACGTCGCCAGCCGCTACGGCATCACCCGCCAGCAGCAGGACGACGCCGCCTTCGGGAGCCACCGGCGCGCCTCGTCGGCCACCCGCGAGGGCCGTTCAAGGAGCAGATCCTGCCGGTCGAGGTGAAGCAGGGCCGCAGGACCGTGCTGTTCGACACCGACGAGCACATCCGCCACGACGCCAGGCGGGAGGATTTCGACGGCCTGCGGGCGGCGTTCCTCAAGGAGCAGGGCACCGTCACCGCCGGCAGCGCGTCCGGCATCAACGACGCTGCCGCTGCCCTGGTGCTGGCCAGCGAGGCGGCGGTGCAAAAGCATGGCCTGGCGCCGCTGGCGAGGCTGGTCTCGTATGCCCATGCCGGGGTGGAGCCGGCCTACATGGGATCGGCCCGGTGCCGGCCACGCGGACGGCGCTGGCGCGGGCGGGGCTCGGCATCGGCGACCTCGCGGTGATCGAAAGCAACGAGGCGTTTGCGGCGCAGACCTGTGCGGTCACGCAGGAACTCGGCCTCGATCCGGCGAAGGTCAACCCGAGCGGCAGCGGCATCTCGATCGGCCATCCGGTCGGTTGCACCGGCGCGATGAACACCATCAAGCTGGCCAACGAGCTCCGCCGCACCGCGGCCCGCTACGGCCTGGTCACCATGTGCATCGGCGGTGGCCAGGGCATCGCCGCCGTGCTGGAAAGGGTCTGACCGCCAGCGCCCTGGATGGGGGCAAACCCATCCAGTGGCGCGATGGCGGCAGGCGGGGCGGTCGTGACGATGTCGCCGGATCGACCGCGGTGGTCCCGGTCGCGCTCGGGCCAATGCTCCAGAAAGCGTTCAAGGCCGGTTCGACCC
The DNA here is from genome assembly GCF_005844085.1 of Lichenicoccus roseus. Lineage (GTDB taxonomy): Bacteria > Pseudomonadota > Alphaproteobacteria > Acetobacterales > Acetobacteraceae > Lichenicoccus > Lichenicoccus roseus. Next base: position 1,124,936 of record NZ_VCDI01000001.1, on the reverse strand, counting down.
AAAATCCGGATCCGTCCACGCGTCGCATGGAGAAGGCCGGCCTGCTGCAGGGCGGTGACCGCGATGGTGACGCCGGCGCGCCGGACGCCCAGCGCGATTGCAATCGATCCGTGCGTGACGGGCAGGTCGTCGCCCTCGATGCGGTCGTGCGCCATCAGCAGCCAGCGGGCGCAGCGCATGATGAGCGTGTCGGTCACGCTCGATGCGGCGACCTGCACGACCTGCCGGGTCAGCAGGAGCACTGAGTTCAAGGCCAGCCTCTGCAGGACCGGCGTCGTGTCGATGACCCGGTGCAGATCCGCGACCGCGATACGCAGGCCGCTGCCGGGCAGCAGCATGGCCACGGTCCCGAAAGCCGCCGCGTGCCTGTCCAGCAGCGCCAGGCCGCCCACCATGCTCTCCGGGCCGATCATCGCCACCTGCACCGCCGGTCGGCCGGGAGCGCTCCGGGCCAGCATCGCCGCAACCCCGCTTTCGATGAAGTAGGCATGATCAAGGACCTGCCCGTCCTGGGTGAGCGGCTGCCCGGTCAGCAGCCGCACCCGGGACAGGTAGGGCCGCAGGATTGCTTCCTCAGCGTGTGGGATTGCCACCAGGATCCGATTGGACGTGAAGATGGCATTTGCGACTCGTGTCAACCTGGCGCATCCCGTTCCATGGCACTCGGCAAGCAGAACGGGATTTTCCCGGAGCTGCCTGATCGCGACAAGTAACAAGCAGAAAGTGGCAAAGTTCGACAGTCACCATTACTGTAGAGGTGCTGTATTATCCCCTGATGGGCAATATTACGTTACCACCCGCGCGGCCTCGGCGACCCGGGCAGGGACCCCGGATCACGCCTCGGCGGCCGCGGGGAACTCGTTGGTGACCTGATCGCGAACGAGCAGGCTGTCGTCGTCGTCCATGCGGGAGCAATAGCCAAGCAGCCCGACGAAGCTGATCAGGTTACGGTTGCCGATCGTCAGCATGCCGAAATCACTTTCGTCGCTCTTGAGCGCCCCGGCGGTCAGCGAAGCGTGCCGGAGGCCGGGTGCCGCCCGCGTATCACTCCTCGCCCCGATCTCCGGTCCGGCCTGGCGCCGTCGGATCCGTCCCAGAAGTCGGCTGCCGGCAGTCACTGCGTCGTCTTTCGGCCGGCCTGGGCCATACCCGTGCGTCCCTTGGCCGGAAGATGGCGGGAATCATGCAGATGGATGACCGTGCCACTCTCTCGCGAGCCGAAGGACATGATCGGCGGCGGGACGATCCTGATCATCGACGCATAGTCCGGCCGCAAGCTCGGATCTTCGAGATTCTCCGGATCGCCCGACGGGTTCCGCGCGTAGGTCTCGACCGTCTCCTCGGTTTCGACCGCGGGGCTTTTCATCGCGTCGCGATTATTGACCGCCCAGATCGCTGCCTGCGTGCGGTTGGAGACGCGGATCTTGCGCAGCAGCGTCTTGACGTACGCCTTTACGGTCGCTTCCGCGAGATCGAGGTTGCGGGCGATCGCCTTATTCGACAGGCCGTCCGCGAGGCAATGCAGAACCTGCAGTTCTCGCGCGGACAGCATGTTGGAAGGGTCGTACGACGAAACCAAGCCGGCCTTGCCGGTCGCACCAGACTTGCCTGCGGCCATGCTGGCGGCGTCGCCACCGGCGAGGTGAATAGCCGCAAGCTCCGCCTCCGCAGCCGGCGACAGATCGGTGGAACGGCGCCGTAGAGGATTGGAAGGCGCCTCCATCGAGCGTGCGCTCAGAAGCCTCAGCCCGAGCAGGATCAGCCGCAGCGAGTGACCAAGGATGTCGCCGGATACATTCGTTCGGAAGATGCCGTTGACGCCGGCCCGCACCACGTCGCGATACACCGCCTGTGGCAGATCCTGCGAAATGATGACGATGCGGATGTCGGGGTGCAGCCGACGCGCCGCCGCCAGCTCATCGAGCTGGACTGCCAGTTCCTCGACATCGACGACGAGGATGCAAAGCGCCGGGCATGTCTCGATATCGTAGGCAAGCAAGCCGGACAGGTCGTCGCATGTCAGGGCAATTTCGAAATGCCGGGCCTGGAGGATTTGCAAGAAGGTGCTACGTCGTTGAATATCGCGACCGATCAGAATGAGGTTGCTCGCGTCCACTGCAGAACTCCTACGCAATACGCGGTATGGGCTTGGCCACCCTATGAGCGACGTGATCGAGTTGCTCGCGAAATGCCCTGATCCGGCCTCAGGCCTGGGAAGACAGCGTAACGAATTGTTGTCCCCCCGACTACCGAGGTCACGTCATAACCCTGTGAAATCTCAATGCTTGATCTTGTAACCTCGTGTGGACTTAACCTCGCAGTGTTCGGATTGACTATCAGACCTCAATCTGATCAGGCCTGCAGGTTCAGATCTACATAGCGTCTTCTTGCAACGGGCTGACTGAGAGCTACGGAAGGCTCGCGCCATCAGCCTGCGGCCAATCAAAGGCATTGTTGTCTTGCCGATCATGTTGTCCGACCTGCTCCACGGCCGGTGCCCGCCAATTGCGGCCGCGAACGCGGCCACCAGTCGGAACAGGCGTCGTTCCGATCCGGTCAAGGCTACCCGCATTGAGGCGCCGCTCGGCGCGTGCGCACTTCCAGGAGCGGGTGAGAATGCTCGCGATCCGTTCATAGGTGAAACGCTGTTCGACCTGCAGCAGTCCGGCCCGGCCTGCATCCTGCAGCAGCTCGGGATGGTCGCATAGAACGTCCAGACAATCGGCCAGGACGCCAGGAGATCGTTCCGGCACGACCCAGCCGCCATCGCCGACGACATCCGGAATGGCGCCGCACGTCGATCCTACCAGAGTCGTGCCGCAAGTCTGGGATTCGATGATGGCGCGACCGAACTGCTTTCGTACGCACCCCGACGTACGGATCAGAAGCACCGACAGGTCGATCGCGTTGACGAAGCATGCGACGTCGCCGGGGTTGCCCCAGCGATGCACACCGACCCGGCTTGCAAGGCCGAGGATACGGGCGCGGTCGAGCAGAGCGGCCCCAATTTGCCCCTGGCCGAGCAGCGCCAGGCTGGGCTTCGACCGCATCGGCGCCATCGCGTCGAGAAGATCGTCAAGACCCTTCTCCTCCACCAGCCGTCCGACATAGCCGATCGTCGTACCCTGGATCCCGAACCGCGCCCGGCAGGCGGCGCGATCGAGCGGTCGGAAGGCGTTCTGGAGGACACCATAGCGGATGATGTCGTGCGCGCCGCGCTGGCCCGGGGCGATCCGGCCGAAGCCGTGGTCTCGGTGCTGATCCCGATCGCGAGCGTATACGGTCTGTTCGAGTATACCGATCCGCCGGACTGGGACCGCTACTGGATGATCTCGTCCAAGATGGGCTCGATCGGCAATCCTCTGCCGTTCCAGGTGTGCGTGTTCAGCACGATGAACTCGCCGGAGACCTTTGCCACCTGCGGGCTGCTATTCGCCGGTCTATACATGCGCAGCTGGCAGGCGGCGGATCATCGACGGCCAGATCGTCGCCTGCTGGGTGCAGATGGGACTGGTGCTTGGCCTCGTATGCCCGGTGGCCGTCGCATGGGCGGGCATCCAGGGGATCGTCGAGGCGGTGCGTGCGGCCGACCAGCGCCAGGCGGTCCCGGCTGCCTTGTTGATCGCGCAGTTGTTGCAGATGCCGATGGCCGGGATCACGACCGGCGAATTGGGCTTTCTGTTCTGGGCCGTGGTGGGCCTCGCATTGGCCGCGGGCGAGGCGGCTGGCCGCCGGTCGCTCTAGCCACGCGGCCTCAGGCTGCCGAAGGTGATCGCCGCGATGCCGGCGAACAGGATCGGGCCGGACCAGACGCCCAATGCAAACCGGGGCAGCAGCCCGCAGGCGACCAGCACCCAGCAGAGCAGGATCGCGACGGACTGGCCGTCATCGACGAACAGGTGCCAGAGCTGTCGGGGCAGGCGGCGCAGGAAGTTCATGGCGCGATCAGCCCCTTGCAGCCCCGCGTGCGAGGATCGACGCGCCCAGCACGGACAGCAGCAGGAAACCGAGACCCAGCGGCAGGATCGCAAGGTCCTCGCCCGGCCAGGACAAGCCGGCGCCTTCGCCGATCCAGAACGTGCCGAGCCCTGCCAGCATCGCGCCGATCAGCCGCTTGAGGCTGTTCTCCGGCACCCGGGTGATCGGACCATGCAGCAGCAGGCCCAGCGCGCAGACCGCGGCAAAGGCTGCCCCGGCCCCGGCGGTCGCGGCACGCAGCGCGGACGGACCGGCGGCGCCGACGGCGAGCACGATGAACACGACCTCCAGCCCCTCGAAGGCAGTGGCCTGGAAGGCGATCGCCAGTGCCGGCGCGTCCCAGCGCCCACCGCGCGCGCCCAGCCCGGCAAAGCGTTCCGTATGCCGGCGCAGGCTTTCGGCCTCGTCGCGCAGGGGGATCAGCCCGGCAGCCCGGCGGGTCGACTTGCGCAGCCAGCGAGTGCCGAACAGCAGCAGCAGGATCCCGAGCCCGAGCAGCGCGGCACCGGTCGGCAGGTGCGGGATGGCCTGCCCGAACAAGGCCAGCAGCAGCACCAGCAGCATCATCGCGGCGGCGGCGCCGCACAGGGCCGAGCGCCAGGAGCGTGCGGCGCCGAGTGCCAGCACGACCGTCAGCGCCTCGATGAACTCGACCAGCGAGGCGGCCCCGGAGGTGAGCGCAGCGGTCATCAGTTGAGGGGATGGCATGGGATGGAATGAGGAGCACGCCAGATTGGGCCTGTCGATATCGGGGGAAAGACATTCCCCGCCGGCACCCCTTCAAGGTAGACCTCGCGCGGCCGGGAAGGATCAGACCGATGTGGCGGACGCTTGCCTCCGAGACCCTGATCAAGGATCGCTGGATCGACGTGCGCGCGGATCGGTGCATCACGCCATCCGGCGCCGAGATCAGCCCGTACTATGTGCTCACCTATCCGGACTGGGTGCATGTCGTCGCCCTGACACCGGATCGCGGCCTGGTACTTGTCCGTCAGTATCGCCATGCGGCGGGCCAGTGGCTGCTGGGACTGCCGGCCGGCGTGGTGGATGGTGGCGACGACGACGTCGAGCGCTCGGCCCGGCGCGAGCTTGCTGAGGAGAGCGGCTTCATGTCGGACCGCTGGCGCAAGGTCAGCGCCCTCTATCCCAATCCGGCCACCCACACCAACCGCGTGCACACCTTCGTCGCCCTCGATGCCGTCGCCACCCAGGCGCCGCAACTCGATGAAGGCGAGGAGGGGCTCGAGGTCATCGTACGGCCGATCGACGAGGTCCTGGCCGGACTGGAAGATGGCATCTTCCAGCAGGCGACTCACGTGTCGTCGCTGCTGCTGGCGATGCGGTCGATCGACGCCCTCCGATAAGGATTATAGCGAACCGGAAGCCGATCTTGCCGGGGCAGGACGCCATGACAACCCAGGCGCCTTCATTGATGCAAAGGCGATTGAGTGGGCGACAGGGCAGCGCCTGGATGACGAGGAGGCTCTGCGGCGGCACCACCTGGAAGCCGAAGTGATTTACCGAAGAAATACCGATCAGACTGTTTCCAGACCGAGCTATCCGGTCAGATAGAGCCTATAGGAGGCGTAGAACTACTTAGTAGCCTGAGTATTTTCCGAGGGGCAAGAAGCTCCACCCCGCGGTGGAGATCGATTTGGATCATTACAGGATCTACAAGCTGGACCAGAACCACCAGATCCTGAAGCGCAGCGACGTAGAGAGCGACGACGCCGAACATGCATTCATGATCGCTCGCGTCTTCCTGCAGGACGGGTGGCTGGCCGAGGTCTGGAGTGGTTCCTCCAAGCTCGACGTTCCGCTTCTGGTCACGGGGAACGATCATCCAGAGCCTGAGCCCGATGCAATCGCCATCCCTTTGGCACCCCCGCTTCCACCGTTGACCACGTAGGCCAGGAACCAGATGGTCAACGCCATTCGAGACGGCACGTCGGACTGGCGCATCAGTTTCCACTGGACCGCTACTGGCGCTGAAGAAGAACAAGCTGAAAGTCTCATAGTCTTCGGTATCGCGGAGGAGGCGGTGGCCCTTGAAGAAGCCAATCTTTCGCTCGGCCTGGCAGAAAGACGCTTCAGCATAACCAGCATTGCCAAGACCGGACTGCCATTCCTCCTGCCGCTATGGATGACCTCCTCGGACCACTGACATCCTGCCGCGTGATCGGAGTGCCCAAACCTCGGACCAAAGGACAGCAGCGATGATCAGAACGATAGATGTCCTGGTGGTGGAGGATCGGGAGCTTCTCCAGATCATGCTGACCGAATCGCTGATCGACGACGGTCTTTCCGTGACTCTGGCGGCGGACGGGACCCAGGCGATGTCCATGTTGAGCCAGGAAGGCATGGACTATCGCGCGCTCATCGTCGACGTGAACCTGCCCGGGTCGATCTCGGGCTGGGATGTTGCTCGACGAGCCCGCTGGCTGAGGCCGACCATGTCGGTGCTCTACGTCACAGGCTACGATGCCACCGACTGGATCGCGAAGGGCGTACCGGGCAGCCAGATCCTGACCAAACCGTTCGCCATGACCACGATGCTCATGATGGTGAGCCACCTCATCAGCGTCTCCCCGGTCTCGATGCTGCACTGACATCCAAATCAGTCTGGAACCCTTGGCGTCCCGCAGTCTGATTCTGCAGTAGCCGGCCGCTGGTATCCGGAGTGGCCTGAATGTGGCGGATAAGCCGGTCCGCCAACTCATCCAGCAAGCACAGCGGAACGTCGGAACCGCAGCACCGACAGGACGAAGAACAGCGTCCCTAGCCCGGCGATCGCCAGGAAGTCGCGCCATATCGCCGGGATCCCGCCGCCACGCATCAGGATGGTCTGCGCGAAGCTCACGAAATGCGTCGTGGCGACCGCCTGCATCACCATCCGCAGGATCCATGGCTCGCTGCCGATCGGCGTGGTGCCGCCCGACAGGAGGATGGACGGGCTGTAGACCAGCAGGAACAGCAGCCCGAACTGCGGCATCGATTTGACCACGGTGGCCAGGAAGAGGCCGACGGCGAGCGAATAGAACAGGTAGAGCGCGACGCCGGCGAGGAACAGCGGGATCGAGCCGGCGATCGGCACGTGCAACAGCAGCCGCACCACGAAGACCAGGGAGAAAGCGGTGGCTGCCAGGATGACGAGGCCGTTCGCGATTACCTTCGCGAGCGCGATCTCGACCGGGGACAGCGGCAGCGTCAGAAGGTGATCGAGGGTGCCATGCTCGCGCTCGCGTATCACCGCCGCCCCGGACAGGATGATGGACAGCATGGTGATGTTGTTGACGATGCCCATGATGCTCATGAACCATCCAGAGGACGCGTTCGGGTTATAGAGCAGGTGGATCGCGACCTGCACGGCGTCCGGGGCGACGCGATCGGTCCTGGTATCGTGGTGGCGGATCTCGTTGAGGATGATGTTCTCGACATAGGTGCTGCCGATCCCGGCTTGCATCGCCGCGGTGGCGTCGATATCGACCTGCGCCGCTGGCGAGCGGCCCGCCTGCACGTCGCGCTCGAAGTGCGGCGGCAGCACGACGACGAAGGTGTACGCGGCATCGTCCAGCACATGCTGTGTCGCTGTCGGATCGATGGAAACCGCCGGCTTGAAATACGGCGGCAGGAAGTCGCGGGCGATCGCCTCCGATAGCTGCGATCGATCCTCGTCGGCGATCGCGACCGTCGCATCGTGCACTTCCTGCGCGGTGTTGTTCGTCTGCGCCACGATGGCGAAGGTGAAGCTGTATGCGAGCAGCACCAGCATGACGGTGTCGTTCAGGAAGCTGCGCAGCTCCTTGGTGCCGAGCCAGAAGATGTTGGAGGAGGATACCCCCACGTCAGCGTTCCTGCTTGCGCATCAACAGCAGGCTGAGACCGATCAGGCCCGGGACGAAGAGCGCGAGAATGCCTGTCGTTCGCGCAAGCTGGCCGATCCCGAGCGACTTGGTGAAGGTGCCGATCGTCACGGGCAGGTAGTAGCTCATCGGGAACAGGCGGCCGATCACCATGCCCATGCCGGTGTTGGACGAGACCGGCGACAGCATGCCGGCAAACTGGGTGGCGGGCAGGAAGGTGAGGATCGCGGTGCCGAACAGCGCCGCGATCTGGCTGCTGGAGAAGGTCGAGATCAGCAGCCCGTATCCGGTGGTGGCGAACAGGTAGATCGTGGTGCCGCCGAGCAGCGCGATGACGCTGCCCTTTACCGGGATGCCGAAGACGAAGATCGCGATGAGCACCAGGATGCCGAAGCTCAGCATCGACAGCATGACATAGGGAAGCTGCTTGCCGAGGATGAATTCGAGCCGTGTCACCGGCGTCACGTAGAGGTTGGTGATCGAGCCGAACTCCTTTTCCCGCACCACGGCGAGCGCCATCAGTACGGCCGGGACCAGGGCGAGCAGCAGCGCGATCGCCGTCGGCACCAGCGACCTGATGCTGTCGAAACTCTGGTTGAAGAGGAAACGGGGCTCCGCGACCGCCAGCGTCGCGCCGGGCGCCTGCCCAGTGCTCACCGCCAGATCCGCCAGATATTGCGACTGCAGGCCCTGCACGTAGCCCTGCGTCGTCTGCGCGTAGAACGGCATGGCGCCGCCGATCCAGGCCGCCGCACTCACCCGGCGCGTGCTGCGCACGTCGCGCCCGAATCCTGCCGGGATCTCAACCGCCAGCTCGATTTCGGCGTCGCCGAGCCTGTGCGCCATGTCGGCGTCGTCGGTGATCGGCGCGCGTTCCTCGAAGTAGATCGAGCCGCGATAGGCGTCGAGATAGGCGCGGCTTTCGGGAGTCCTGTCCTGGTCGTAGGCGGCGAATGGAACGTGGTCGACATCGGTGTTCATGCCGAACCCCAGCACCAGCATCAGGAAGCTCGTGCCGAGCAGCGAGAAGGCGAGCCTGATGCGGTCGCGCGACAGTTCCAGCGCCTCGCGCCGGGCGTAGGCCAGCAGGCGCCGCGGGCTGAACAGGATCGCGCGGGTTGCGGCAGTGCGATCGGAGAGCGCTGCGCCGGCCTTGGACCGCAGCCCCGGATCGGGAGTTTGTCGTGCGTTTGCCGCCTCGAGAAGGCTGATGAATGCCGCCTCGAGCGTCAGTCGGCCGGACGTGCGCACCACGTCGCCGGGACTGCCGGAGACCAGGACAGCGCCGTTGTTCATCAACACGATGCGGTCGCATTGCGCCGCCTCGTTCATGAAATGGGTCGAGATGAAGATGGTGACGCCATCCTTGCGCGACAGCCGGCCGAGCAGCGACCAGAACTGGTCGCGAGCCAGCGGATCCACCCCCGAGGTCGGCTCGTCGAGGATCAGGACCTGCGGATTGTTCACCACCGCCACCGCAAGTGCCAGTCGCTGGCGAACGCCGAGCGGCAGCGCGCCGGCGGCGACATCGAGCTGGTCGGTCAGCCAGAAATCCCGCGCCAGCTCGGCGATGCGGAGTTTCGCGCGCGCGGGGGGGATCTGATAGAGGCGCGCATGCAGTGCGAGGTTCTGCTCGACGGTCAGCTCGGTATAGAGCGAGAACAACTGGGACATGTAGCCGACCCGGTAGCGCAGCGCCTTGTCGGTCGCGTCCACATCGCGCCCGAACAGCATCGCGCGGCCCGACGTCGCCGGCAGCAGGCCGGTCAGCATCTTCATCGTGGTCGTCTTGCCGCAGCCGTTCGATCCGAGAAACCCGAAGATCTCGCCACGCCCGATCCTGAAGCTGACATCGTCGACGGCGGTGAAGCTGCCGAACCGGCGGGTCAGGTGGATGGCCTCGATGGCGACCTCGCCCGGCTTCGCCTCGAGGGGCGCGATGTCCGGCCGCACGCGGCGGTCGCGCAGCGCCTGCGGCAGCAGCGCGATGAAAGCCTCGTCGAGTGACGCGCAGCCGGTCTGCCGCATGATGTCGGCAGGCGTGCCGGATGCCAGCACGGCGCCGTCGTTCATGGCAAGCAGCTGCGCGAAACGATTGGCCTCCTCCATGTAGGCGGTGGCAACGATGACGCTCATCGCCGGCCGTCCGGCACGCATCTCGTCGACCAGGTCCCAGAACTGCCGGCGCGAGAGCGGATCGACGCCGGTGGTGGGTTCGTCGAGGATCAGCAGGTCCGGATCGTGGATCAGTGCACAGCACAGGCCGAGCTTCTGCCGCATGCCGCCGGAGAGCTTGCCGGCGGGACGGTCGGGAAATGGTGCGAGGCCGGTCGCGGCGAGCAGGGCGGTGATCCGGCGCCGGCGTTCGGCGGCGTTCTGGCCAAACAGCCTGGAAAAGAACGCAAGGTTCTCGACGACCGTGAGATCCGGGTAGAGGTTGCGGCCGAGCCCCTGCGGCATGTAGGCGATGCGCGAGCAGACGGCGCGACGATGGCCCGATCTGCGGAAGTCGCCGCCGAACAGGCGCACGTCGCCTGCCTGGATGCGCTTGGCGCCGGCCAGGATGCCGAGCAGGGTGGACTTGCCGACGCCATCCGGACCGATCAGTCCGACCAGGCCGCCGGGTTGCAGCCTGAGCGAGACATCCCGCAGCGCCACCGTCTTGCGGTAGAGGTGCCGGACGCCTGCGAGGTCGGCCACCGGTGCATCGGCCTGCTGCGGCACTGGCACTTCAGGGCTGGTTGGTCGGGGGCTGATGGGCCGGGGGCCGGGGGAGCGGCTTGATGGCATCGGGCCACCCGGCCTTCCGATCCAGCCGGATGTAGCCCATGCCGGGCAGGCCGGAACGGACATGGGCCTCGTGCGCACGCAGCAGTGCCGGATCGATGCGCAGCCGGATGCGGAACATCAGCAGGTCGCGCTCGGACTGCGTCTCGACAGCCTTCGGGGTGAACTCGTTCTCGGTGGCGATGAACGACACCGTGGCGGGCAGCGGACGCCCAGGCAACGCATCGAGCACCAGGCTCGCCTGGTCGCCGAACCTGACCCGCCCGGCAGCGCTCGTCGGCAGGAAGATGTCCATGTAGACGTAGGTCGCATCGAGCATCGTGTAGACCTTGCCGCCCGCGGGCAGCACCTCGCCGACGTTGTGCAGCCGGTACTCGATCGGGCCGTCCTTCGGCGCCACCAGGGTGTCGTCGGCGATGTTGACGGCATACAGCTCGGCATTGTGGATGGCGGCCTGCATTCCGGCTCGCGCGGAGATGATGCCGACCTCGGTGGTGTGGTAGTTGGCCATCGCGCTGTCGAATTGCGACTGGCGCTGGTCCAGCACCTCGATCGTCTCGAAGCCCTGCTGCACCAGCCGTCGCGCCATCTGCAATTCCTGTGCGGAAAGCTTCAGCGAGCTCTGCATCTGCACGAGGGTTTCCTGGTTCTCGAGGATCGCCTGCTGTGCCTGTGCCGCCTGCCAGTTGGCCTGGGCGAGCTGGGCGGCGATGTCCCGGGTATCGATCCGCGCCAGCACCTGGCCCTGCTTCACCAGGTCGCCTTCGTCCACCAGGATCTCGGAGATCCGGCCGGCAAACTTGGTGTCGACATCGATCTCCTCCGCCTCCAGCCTGCCGTTCGAGGCAGCGAACCCGGCGGGCAGCCCTGGCGGACGCGTCAGCCACCACGCCGAGGCACCGGCGATGACGGCGAGGAGGAGGGTTGCGGCTGCCAGGCGCCGCCATCCGCGCCCGGAACGGCCCGGCTGCACATCGGGTGCAACCTCCAGTACGGCACCGGGGGCCGGAGGTGCTGCCGTCGTTGGGGTCGGCGACGCCGGCATCAGATCGTCCGTCCCGACGTGGCATCGCAAGTATCCCGCATGCCGTCATCAACCATCCGGGTGCCATCGTTGCGAGGAACGGAAAATACCCATCCCGGTCGCGACCGCGGGAGCGCTGTGTGTACTTCCCGAACGTTGCCGGAGATAGCGGCCGGTGGTGTGATTGGATCTTTCCGGATCGTGACGGTCGCAATGCAGGCCATGGTACTCAACGAGTTGCGTACGCCGCTGGTCTGGACCGAGCTGCCGGATCGGCTGCCGGGCAGCGGCGAGATAAAGCTGTCGATCGCGGCCTGCGGTGTCTGCCGGACCGATCTGCATGTCGTCGACGGCGAACTGCCATCGCCGCTTGTGCCGATCATCCCGGGCCACGAAATCGTCGGCCGCATCGAGGCAATCGGAGCCGATGTGACGGGGCTGCAGGTGGGCGAGCGTGTCGGCGTACCCTGGCTCGGGCATACCTGCGGCGCCTGCCCGTATTGCACGACCCAGCGGGAAAACCTGTGCGACCGTCCGCTATTCACCGGCTACACGCGCGATGGCGGCTTTGCCACCAGCGTCATCGCCGATGCACGGTTCGCATTTCCGCTCGGCGAGAGCGGCAGCGATGTCTCGCTGGCGCCGCTGCTGTGCGCCGGACTGATCGGCTGGCGCGCGCTGTCGATCGCCGGCGAGGGCAGGCGGCTCGGCCTCTACGGCTTCGGCGCGGCAGCGCATATCCTCGCCCAGGTGGCGCGATGGCAGGACCGGTCGGTGTATGCCTTCACCCGGCCGGGGGACGGCACGACGCAGGCCTTCGCGCGGACACTGGGAGCGGTCTGGGCAGGTGGCTCCGACCAGTCGCCGCCGGAGCCGCTCGACGCCGCGATCATCTTCGCGACCGATGGCGACCTCGTCCCGGTGGCGCTGCGCGCGGTGCGCAAGGGGGGCCGCGTGGTGTGCGCCGGCATCCACATGAGCGACATCCCGGCTTTCCCGTATGCCCTGCTCTGGGAGGAGCGCGCCCTGCTTTCGGTCGCCAACCTGACCCGCCAGGACGGGCTCGATTTCCTCGGCCTGGTCCCGCGCATGGGCCTGGTCACCCGCACGACTTCCTATCCGCTCCGGGAGGCGAACCGCGCACTGGCGGATCTGCGCGCCGGTCGCTTCGAGGGTGCCGCGGTGCTGGTGCCATAGCCGACCGCGCTGCGATCCACGGTGAGGGAGCGCCGGCCCGATGCTGACCGGTCGGGCCTAGTGCGAGAGCAGCGTGCAGTGCTCGACATGCAGCAGCATGTCGCGGCTCATGCCTCCCAGCACCCACTCGCGCAGCCGTCCGTGGCCGTAGGCGCCGGCGACCAGGAGATCGGCGCCCATCTCCTGCGCCACGCTCGCCAGCTCGTTCGCATCCTCGCCATAGGACCGGCTGACCGACGCGGCGGACTCGATGCCATGCCTGTGCAGCCAGTGCGAGACGTCCGCCACACGGTGCCGCGCCGCATCCTCGTCGATCGCGGGGGCGATCTCGACCACCGCCACCCGGCGCGCCAGCCTTAGCAGCGGCAGGGCGTCCAGCACGGCGCGTCTCGCCTCCCGCGTGTCCTTCCAGGCGACCAGCACCTGTGCCAGCGGCAGCGTCGCCGACGCGGAGGGCACCAGCAGCACCGGACGGCCGGCCTCGAGCACCAGAGTGCCGCCATCGACGTCACGCGCCGGACGGGCGTGCGGCGGATCCTGCATTGCGCCGACGATGAGAAGGTCGGCGCAGCGCGCCTCGCGGGCGACATAGGTCGACAGGTTGGCCGGCGTGACGTGCGAACGCCATTGCGGCGCGTGCGAGCGCAGGCCGGGCATCGTCATGAATTCATTGCGGGCGGCCTCGATCTCGCGCTGCATCTGCAGGCGGTCCTGCCCGACCACGTCGCCGATGGCCCAGTCCTCGCTGGTGGCGATCACGATCGGCTGGCAGCCGGCGATGCCGACGACTTCGGCATCCAGCCGGTCGGCGAGGTCGGCGGTGAAGTGCAGCAGCGCGCTGTTGGAGCAGCCGGGCCGCAGGCAGATCATCAGGGTGACGCGCATGATGCGGCTTCCTCGTCGAATGACCGGGCCGATCAGGCCGACGGGCGGTTGCCGCTCCGGTTCGCGCGCCCCAGGCGCTTCGATAGACGGAGTGGCCGGGACGGTGGCGACCCTGCGACGGAACAACAGGACCCGGGCGGAACGCGCAGATCCGAATTCTCGGCGTCGATCCGGGTCGACGATTGCTGCTCCGCCAGCGCGCCGTAGAGTCCCGTCCGTGCCAGTGCCGGAAGCGATTTCGACCCGGTCCTGGCCATCACGGCGGCGCGATGGTTCTCGACGGTGCGCTGGCTGATGCAAAGATCCTGGGCGATCAGCTTGTTGGGCCGTCCTGCCAGAACCAGGACCATCACCTGCCGCTGCCGCGTCGTGAGGGTGGCGATCAGCCGCCTCGCGTCGCGCCGCCGCTCGGATGTGGCATCCGGGATCGCCGGTCTCGCAATGCGCATGTCGTTCTGCTGACAATCCAGCCCGAGCAGGATCCTGCTGAACTCGTAGAGCGTGTTCTCGAGCTCCGACTGCTCCTGCTCTGCCCCGCCAAGGCGCTCCGCATACAGGCGGGCGAGGTTCAAGGCGCGCCTGGCCGCGCCGTCGACATGATCCGCGGTCTGGTAGCCGCGCACGGCAGGTGGTGGCATGAGTTCGTAGACCAGGTTTTCGCAAGGCAGCGACTGGGCCTGCTGGTCGGATTGCGCGATGCGCTGCAGAACCAGACCGATCCTGGCGTCGGGCGGAAGTGCCGAGGACGCCGTCTCGCAGGAAAAGGCGCTCATCGCTGCTTTGTACCGTTGCATTGTCTGGTCCCGGCTTGCCGGGCTGGACCATAGCCGGGCTCGCAGGCGAATCGAGCTAACCTGGGATAGCCCGCCGGTTGCCGGGCAAGTTCTATGCTGCGTGATGGATCAAGATCCGGACCCGCACGGCCAGGCCGCCCTGATGCTCTGCGAGAGTGTCGCGTTAATCCTCATCGAGCGAGGGGTGGTTGAAAAGGCGCAGATGCTCGAGGCGATCACCGGGGTGATCGACGTCAAGCGCGAAATGGCTGGAACCACCGAAAGCGTCGTGGTGAGCGTCAAGTCGATCTCGCTGCTGCAAGCCGTCGCGCGCAGCCTGTCGGCGGCTCCGGATCCGCTTCGTACGGATCGGCCGGCTTGACGGTAGCCATTCCGGCGTGAACAGGACATGCTCGTTGCGACACTGTCGGATAGGGAATGGTGGCCGGTGCCGAACCGCAATCCGCTGACGCGCAAGCTATGGAATTTTTTGCCGCTTTCGGAGCCGGATCGCACGGCACTCGAATCTCTCGCGTCGAAGGAGGAGTGTTTTGCGTCGCATGTCGACATCGTCGCCGAAGGCTCGGTGCCGCGCTCGGTGTTCGTCCTGCTCGAGGGCATGGCGATCCGCTACCGCAACCTTTCCGACGGCACCCGGCAGGTCATCACCTTCCTGATCCCCGGCGATGTCTGCGACCTGCATGTCTTCCTGCTGAAGACCATGGACCATTCGATCGGAACGCTCACGCCGGTCCGCATCGCGCCGGTCTCCCGCGATGGCATGATGGATCTGTTCACGTGTCATCCGAGGGTGTCGGCGGCGCTGTGGTGGAGTTCCCTGCAGGAGGAGGCCATGCTCCGCGAGCGGATCGTGGCGCTGGGCCGGCGCGACGCTCGCGGCCGCATCGCCTACCTGCTCTGCGAGCTGTTCTGGCGCCACCGGGCGGTCGGGTTGACCAAGGGCCGTTCTTTCAGCCTGCCCCTGACACAGACCGAACTCGGCGACGCGCTCGGCCTGTCGGCGGTGCACGTGAACCGGATCCTGCAGGATTTCCGCAAGCACGGGCTGATCGTCATGGAGCGACGGAAACTCGAACTCGTCAGCCTTCCCGGCCTGCAGAAGATCGCCGACTTCAACGAGACCTACCTGCATTTCGGTGGCGCGCCGAAGGAGCTGACGGATTATTTCGAACGGCTGGAGAGCAACCGGTAGATCGTCCGCAGGCGCCCTGCAAGCCGCCTTCCGGCGGTGGCCGGCGGCGATGGTACGGCCGGCGACGCGCGTGGACTGGCGGCGCCGATGCGGCGGGCGGCGAGCTGCTCGAGATCCAGCAGGAAGGCCGGCCTCGCCAGCAGCAGCGGTGTCAGCTCCGCCCGCGCGATCCGGTAGACCGTGGCCCGGGTCAGCGCCCTGACCTTGAAGAACGTCCTGACCTCGAGCCGCGCGCTGCTCTGCCCGAAGCACTCGCCCGGCGCAAGGCGCGTCGTCTCGACATCGGTGCCGTTCTGTAGTCTCGACGCCACCAGCACGCCGGCGGTGAGGATGAACAGGGCCGGCGCCACGCTGTCCTCCTCCAGCAGCGTCTCGCCGGCCTTGAAGGTGTCGCGACGCATGCCGGGCACGAGCGCGGCGCGCTCCTCGCCGGTCAGCGAAGCGAACACCGGCAGGTGGTCGAGCAACCGGCGGGCGGTCTCGTCACGGGTCGATGCTGCGTGCGGCACCGGCAGGCCTGGGCTGCCGGCCGGAGGCGCCGGCCGCAACCCGGCGGCCATGCAGTGCCGGAACACGCGGTCGAACACCTCGTTGCGTGCGGCCGGGCCCTGCTCGTAGGCGGACACGAAGCACATCAGCTCGCATTCCAGCGCCAGCGCATCGAGCGAGAGGATGGTGACGACCGGCTTCGGATCGCGAAGGATATGGCTGCAGCCGAGCATGGCGGTTTCCAGGATCGCCACTGCCGCCGCGGGCGCTCCGGCCGGATCGACCCGCATCGACAGGGTGACGCCGTGCGCACCGCCCGGCTTGCTGAGATTGACCAGCCTGGTCCTGGCAATCACGCTGTTCGGGATGATGGCGACGTCGTGCGACAGCGTGAGCAGCTGGGTGGCCCGCCAGTTGGTTTCCATCACCCGTCCGGTGAGCCCGCTTTCCAGCGTCACCCAGTCGCCCGGATGGTAGGGCCGGCCGAGGTTGAGCACGACACCCGAAAACACGTCGCCCAGCGTGCTTTGCAGCGCGAGCCCCAGCACGATCGCGACAATGCCCGAGGCCGCCAGCAGGCCGCCGAGCGAGATGCCGAACACGTAGGAGGTGATGCCCAGGACGGCGCTGACGTAGATGAAGCCGGCGCACAGGTCCTGCAGGAAGCGGGTCTCGACCGGCTTGCGCCGGAACGCCAGGGCGGCGCGCGTGAGTCCGGCCAGCAGCCAGGCGCCGGCCAGCCACCAGACCATCTTGAAGGCGCCGACGACCATGGCCTCCAGGAGGTGCCGCATGCCGGCGACCGGAGGCATCGCCGGCGCCGGCTCGAACGGCACCACGCCGCCGCCCACGATGACCAGGGTGGCTCCGGCGAAGATCGCGAACTGGCAGAGGAAATGCCCGACCGGATTGTCGCGGAATGCCCTGCGCGTGAAGAAGAACCCGGCCAGCAGGATCGCGGCGGCGGCGGCAAGCGAGACCGGCAGCGGCCAGGACGTCGCGAGCCAGCCCGATCGGAGCGAGGCCATTATCAGGCGTCAACCACGGGTGCTGGACCCGGGGCTTGCCCGAGGCTCAGGCTTTGGTCGCCGGTTCCGCCGTCACAAGCGCCCGCCGCCCCAGGGCACGAAGCTGCGCGTCGGTAAGGCTCGACAGATCGGCTCCGAGTGTCCTGCATAGCCGGCCGGCGATGTCCGCATGATGCCGCTGCAGGTAGAGCTCGAGGGCATGTGCGGCATCGCTGTGGCCGTGCCCATGACCGGCCAGCACGATGGCGCCGCCCCCGTGCAGGGCCCCGGCGATGCGCTCGTAGAATTCGGTATCCGCCTGCCAACCGGTTTCGCCGGCATGGCCGCCTTCCCGGCGTGCGAGCTCATGCAGCCGGTGCGACGAGAGATCCGACCGGATGACCTGGTCGGTCGGCTCGCCGGCCTCTTCATGCAGGCGATAGACCCGGGCCTCGGCCTGCTCCACGACCACGAGAACATCCGGCGCGGCCGGTGGGGCGTCGGGTGCTGGCCCCGGCGACCCGGCGGCATGGGGCGACCAACCGGCACGCGCCAGCATGTGGCGCAGATCGATCACCGTGGTCGCCTCGATCTGCTTGCTGTGCGGCGCCCTGAACAGCCTGCGGTCGCCGCCGATGACGAAGCTGGTCTCGCCGTTCGTTTCGTGCTCGACCACACCGACATCCTTTACCAGGGCGACGACATCCGTCCAGGACACTCCGTGCGCGACCGGATGCCCGAAGATCGCATCCAGCGTCGAGCGGTGCGAGCGCGACAGGCTGTCCCGGTCCGTGGCGCCGGGCCCGAAGGTTGCGGTGATGTCGTTCGTGGTCATGCCCTCGGCCGATCGGATGACGCACCGGTGGGCAGGAACCACGCGCGGTACAGCGCCTCGACCATCTCGTCGCCCCGGTCCGCGGCGGGTGGCGCCGCCAGGCTGCACAGGCGCTGGATCGTGATCCGGTTCGAGAGGTCGACGATGCAGGAGAGCGCCCTCATGTCCTGCTCCACCGCTTCCCGCTGGAACCACCAGTCGAGCTGGCCGGTCAACGTCACCCGGGCCGCCTTGACCGCGATCAGCACGCGACCAGCCGGGACGAAGACGTTCGAGGCCAGGCGCGCGGCCGCGGTCGCCGCGATCATCCCATCGGACCAGCCCATCTCCGCCGGCAGCCGGACCTTGATCCGCTCCACCACGGCTTGCACCCCGGCCACCCGGCGTGTTGCCGCCGCCGCCGCCGACTTCTGGGCGTAGCTGCCGACATGACCCGACAGGGTGACGACCGCGCGGCGGGCGGTCACCGTGATGCCGTCGCAGGCGACGCTCGGCTCCCAGAGCAGTTCCGCCAGGACGTCCTCTCGCAGCCGGATGTCGTCGATCATGATGCTTCCGATCTGGTTCTACGATGTCATCGATCCTGCAAACAACCTGGACGCCGCCTGGAACTTCTTGAAGCGCCGGAAACTACCTAACCACGCCGGCAGCAGGGCGATCCGCCGATGCGATGCTGTCGAGATGCAGCGTCTGCCCCGGCTGCAGGACATGCACAGCGCCACGGTAACGCAAGGTCAGCGTGACGGGCCCCTGCATCGCCACATCGACGCCGGTGCCGATGGAGATGTGCAGGTCGCACCTGCCCCGCTGCACGGAGAAGGCAAGGCTGGTCCATTGCGGCGGCAGTTGCGGATCGAGCGCAACGCCATCATCGGTGAGCGACAGCCCCGCGAAGCCGAACACCGCGGTGAGCCAGATCCCGCCGAGTGCTGCGATATGGATGCCGCCGTCGCAGGCGACCTGGTTGTCGCCGAGATCGATATCGGCGGTCTCGCGAAAATACCGCAGCGCCAGATCCGAGAGGCCGAGGCGTGCGGCGACGAACGCGTGCATGGCCCGGCTGAGCGAGCTGCCATGGCTGCACCGGGGCTCGTAGAAGCGGAAATTGGCCAGCCCGGACGCACCGGCGAATTCTTGCGGCAGCAGCCCGAGCAATGCGACGATGTCGGCCTGCTTGACCACCTGGGAGCGGCCGATCCGCTCGCGTCCCAGGATCATGTCCATCGCCACCGAGCGCCCGGCATAGTCGGCGAGATCGATCTGTTCCAGCTCGTTGTAGCCGGCGAACTGCTCGTAGAGGCCGGTCGCCGGATCGAGCCCGGTCACGATGGTCGCGCCCGTGGTCCCCCAGCGGGCAAGCTCTTCCGCTTCGAGGCCGAGGGCGGCGGACAGGCTGGCCCAGCGCCCGGGCCAGCGGTCGCGCAACAGGGATGCGGTCGCGAGACCGGTGCGGATGTTCCAGCGCGCCATGACGTTGGTGAAGGCGCTGTCGTCGACATGCTCGTGATATTCGTCGGGCCCGATGACGCCGCGGATGTGGCTGCGCCCGTCCGCTTCCAGCCGGGCGCGGCTGGACCAGAAGCGCGCGGTCTCCAGCAGGATCTCGGCGCCGGCTTCGAGCAGGAAGGCCTCGTCGCCGGTCGCCTGCCAGTATTGCCAGACCGCAAAGGCGACGTCGGCGCTGATATGCTGCTCCTGCTTGCCGCAGAGGATATCGATGACGGCATGGTCGGCGGCGACGGCATGCAGCGGCGTCGCCTCCGCGCCGCTGTCGGCCGACTCCCAGGCATACAGCGCGCCCTGCCAGCCCATGCCGGCCGCCTTGGCGCGCGCGCCGTCGAGGGTGCGGTATCGATACATCAGCATCGCGCGCGCCGCCGCCGGCCAGGTCAGGCTGTAGAACGGCAGCAGGTAGATCTCGGTGTCCCAGAACACGTGGCCGCGATAGCCGTCGCCGGTGAGCGCACGCGCGCCGATCGAGACATGCCCGTCGTCGGGATTTGCCGCGCTGTTGAGATGGTAGAGCGCAAAGCGCAGCGCACGCTGGGCAGCGGGATCGCCGCCGACCTCGACAGCGCTGCACGTCCAGCGCGCGTCCCAGGCGAGCCGGTGCGCCGCCATCACCGCAGCGGTGCCGAGGTCGGAGGCGTTGGCCAGCCGTCTGGTGGCGGCAGTGCCCGGATCAGGTTGCGGCCCATCCGACCGCACCACCGCGACCGTGCGTTCGAAGCGGATTTGCTCACCGGCCAGGCAGCGCCACTGCCAGGTGCTGCGCAGCGGCCCGGTCCCGGATGGCGGCCGGATGCCGCCGTCGATGGCGAGGCTCGCCCTGGTGGCGATGGCGAGGCGGTGGCCGCCGGTATGGGTGCGCCATTCGCCGAGCCCGTCGCCGATCCGCTCGGGCACGAGGCCGAGTTCCACGCCCTCGAACGAAGCCTCGAAGCTGATCGCCGCCTCGCCGTCGAGAACCTCGATCTCGATGACCTGCAGGCCGATCGAACGATCCGCCTGGGAGGTCAGCCGCAAGGTGTGCACCAGCAGGCGCAGGGGATTGCCGCCGTCGCGGTCGCGATGCTGATGCTCGAAACGGCTCAGCAGCGCGCCACCCCGCATGTCCAGCGTCATGCGATGCGCGGTCACCTCGGCCGGATGGCGCAGCAGGGCATGGCCATCGAGCAGCACCCGCACATGCAGCCAGTCGGCCGCGGGCACCAGTCCGGGCGAGACGGCCTCGTCCTGTTGCGAGCTGGATGCGGATCGTTCCGGCGTATCGAACAGGCCGGCAACGTAGGTCCGGGGCGGCGCCAGCCAGCGGCTGCCGCGTGTGGCCGCGCGGGCGCCGCGCACGCCGATCAGGCCGTTGCCGATGGCATAGCGCGATTCCAGGCTGCCCTCGCGCAGGGCGTCGAAGCCGTCGGTGGTCAGCGCCCAGGCAGGATCCGGATCGGGCGTCCCGGCAAGGCCCGGGGCGGACGGGGCGATCATACCGTCCCGCCGAGCATCCTGGCCGCCAGGGCCTGCACCGAGCCGTCATCCAGCCTGGTCACGACCATGTCGGCCTGCGCCGCGCGCAGGCCGGCCGCATCGTCGAGCCGCGCGACGCCGATCGATGACATCCCGCCGGCGCGCGCGGCCTCGATCCCGGCCGGCGCATCCTCCAGGACGATGCAGTGCCTCGGCTCGATTCCCAATCCCGCCGCTGCCAGCAGGAAGATCTCGGGATCCGGCTTGCCGTGCGCGAGATCGCGGCCACACATGTCCACCGCGAACATCTCGAACAGGCTGCAGCCAGGCTCGACCACGATCGCGCGCAGCATCGCGGCGGCGTTCTTCGACGAGGATGCGACCGCCATTGGCCAGGCGAGCCCGCGCAGGGTACGAACGAGACGCATGGCGTCGGGAAATGCCTGTACCGCGCCGGCCTGCACGAGTTGTTCCAGCCGCGCCTGCTTGCGGATCGCATAGGCCGGCGCCTGCCCCGCGGCATCGGCTACGCCAAGTGCCTGCAGCGACGCCAGCGCGCCGGCTGCCCGCGGCTTGCCGGCGACCGTTTCCTGGTAGAGCGCCGTGGTGAACAGGGCGGGGTCGGCGAGGCCACCGAGCGCCTCGCGCCATGCGCGTTCGTGCGGAGAGGCAAGCAGCACGCCATCCACGTCGAAGATCGCGGCGATCGGCCCGCCTGCGCCATCCGTCACGGGCCGACCTGATGCTGCTCGCGATAGTCGAGGTCCTCGGCAAGCTGGGCGGCTTCGGCGTCCGCCGCAACCGGGAGCACGATCCTGTCGCGCCGGTCGGTCTCCGGCGGCTCGATCGACAGGATCCTGCCGCTGCCGTCGTCGACGGTAAAGGACAGGGTGGTGCCGCAGCATTCCGCGTCCGAGTATTCGAGGCAGTATCGACTGACGCCGGTGGTGGCGCTTGCCCTGATCTGCCCGGAGAACTGCCCGTCCAGGCCGCGATACCGGCTGGAACCTTCGACCAGCGACCCGTCGGGTCCCTGCGACAGGGTGAACCGGATCGCGCCGTTGCCGTCCCGCCGTTCGCAGTGCCCGGGTTGTGCACCGGGACCTGCGAGCAGGGCGCCGATCATCCCGATGATGGTGGCCGGTTGCTCTTCCATGCCCGGAGTCGATTACCGCTAGACGACGACCAGATCGTTCTGGACATCCGAGGTTCCGGGTGCTGCCCACGCGGTATTCGCGGCGACACGGCGCTCGTTCAGCGAACGCACGGTGCCCGACAGCCGCACATGGCCGCCTTCCGCGGTGACCGTCACCGTTTTCGGGTCGAAGAACCAGGAACGGTGCAGCGCGTCCATTATGCTGTCGGAGATGTCCAGCGTGCTGACGGCGGCCTTGATCGTGACCTTGTCGGTGAGCCCGGTCACGCCTGCAAGGTTGCGCACGTCGGTTGCGGCGGCCTCCTTTTCGAAGTGCCAGCGTACGTCGCCGGTCAGGGTGACCCAGCCGCGCTCGACCTCGACCTGGATCGCGTCCCGGGGCACCGCGGTATCCCATGCGAGACGGCTGATCGCGGCGGAAGCGATATCGTCGTCGCCGCGCGTCATGTCGAAGGCGAGGCGCACTTCGAGCTCCCCGGCAACGCCCTTCACGCCCTTCACCCGCCGTGCCGCCTCCTCGGCGGCATTCTTCTCCAGGAAGCTGTCGACATGACCCGACAGGGTGACGATGCCGTTCCTGGCCGTCACGCCGATATGGCCGGCGGCAATGCTCGGCTCCCAGGCCATTTCGGCGAGAACGGACGATTGCAGATCGCTGTCGTGGGACACCGTTGCTTCCTTAGTGGATCATGAGAAGCGGGATCGTCGCGTGGTCGAGGACATGCCGGGTCACACCGCCGAGCAACGCCTCGCGTACCCGGCTGTGGGTGAACGCCCCGAGCGCCAGCAACCCGACATCGAGGTCGGCGGCCTCGCGCAGCATCCGCGCACCGATGGTCTCGCCGGACTTCGGCGCGACGCGCACCAGCGAGGCGTTGATCCCCTGCCACGTCATCGCCTCGACGACATCCTCGGCGGGTATGCTGGCGCTGTCGCCACCGATATCGTCCGGGCCGGAGGATATCGACAGCACGAAGACACGCTCGGCCTCGTGCAGGAACGGCAGGCTGCAGGCGAGGCACCGCACCGCCTGCAGGCTGTCGTTCCAGGCCAGCGCGACCCTGCCGAGCGGCGGCACCACGGGCACGCCGGGCAGGAACAGCACCGGTCGTCCGCTATCGAACAGGGCGGCGTCGACCAGTGCCGAGCGCAGTCCCAGCCGCCTGGGCTGGAGTGCCATGACGATCACGTCGGCGAGACGGCCGCGACGCAACAGCCCGATCTCCGCGCGGCCCTGCCAGCTGGACCATCTGGCGTAGGTGGTCCGCAGCCTGTGGTCGACGATATCGCCGGGCAGGTCGCGGGCGTCGCGCCAGGCGGTGAAGCGCCGCTTGATTTCGGTCTCTGCGGCGTCGCGCCCTTCATTCAGCGCCTGGATCGGGATCGAGCCGAGTGGCGTGAACGCACAGTCGGCAAGGAGTTGTTCCGGATCACCCTGCAGCAGGAGTATCTCGAGATGACCCTCCATCGCCCTGGCGATCTCGAGCGCTCCATCGAGAAGCTGCTCGACGGCGCTTTCCACTTCCAGCACCACCAGTATCGTCCTGATGCTCATCGGCCCATCCTCGTCAGCTGCATGCCCGGCACGTGGAGTTCAGCCGACCAGGATGTCGTTCTCGACCGAGATGGTACCCCGGGCGGCCCATGCGGTCTCGGCGGCGACCTGCCTTTCGTATGACGACTTCACCGTGCCGAGCAGGCGGACGCGGCCGTGCTCCGCGGTGACGGTGACCAGGGTCGGATCGAAGAACCACGACCGGTGCAAGGCGTGCGTGATCTCGTCGCTGATATCGCCGGCGCTCTCGCTGGCGCGGATGGTGATCCGGTCGGTCAGGCCGATGACGCCGGTGAGGTGGCGGACATCCTGCACCGCCGCCTGCTTCTGGAAATACCACTGCACCTCGCCGCTCAGCGTGACCCATCCCGCCTCGACGCTGACCTTGACTTCGTTCTTCGGCACCGAGATGTCCCAGGACAGCCGGTCGACGGCCGCCCGCGCGATATCGTCGTCGCCCCGGGTCATGTCGAAGGCCAGCCGCACTTCGATCTCTTCCGCGACCGCCCTGACGCCCCGCACGCGCCGGGCAGCGTCTTCGGCCGCGTGCTTCTGGACGAAGCTGTCGACATGGCCGGTCAGCGTGACCACGCCGTCATCGGCGGCCACGCCGATGTGGGCGGCGGTGATGCTCGGCTCCCAGGCCAATTCGGCAAGGACCGACTTCTGCAGCTGGCTGTCGTTCGACATGGCGCTCTCCGGGTTCTGGCGAGATCCGCTGGACCTTGCGGGAGCGTTCTACGCCGCACCGCGCCGCTGCCGCAGAATCGGAAACTACGCAGCCGGCGTGACCGGGTCTTCCTCGGGCGCCAGGCCATGGAGCGCAGCACCCAGCAATCCTGCATTCACCAGGATGACACGCACCGGGATCGCCTGCAGCAGGCCGGAGAAGCGTCCCTTGGCGGTGAAGGCGCGCATGAAGGCGCCGTCCTGCAGCAGCGGCAGCATCCGTGGCGGCAGTCCGCCGCCCAGGTAGACGCCGCCGGTCGCAAGCACCTTGAGCGCCAGGTTGCCGGCCTCCGCGCCCCATACGTCGATCACCAGCCGGAGTGCGGCGGCGGCAAGGGGATTGCGGTCGGCGTCGTGCAGGGCGGCGTCGACGATCATCGGGCAGCGATCCGGCGCCGCGTGCAGCCGCGACGCGAACCCCGGAGACTCCGAGGATGGATCCTGCGACCTGACATAGTCGTACACGTTGGGGATCCCCGATCCGGCGCAGACGCGCTCGTAGGCGGCGTGCCGGAACCGGTCGGTGAGATACCTCCACAGGCCGGCCTGGTGCTCGCTGGTCGGTGCGAAATCGGCGTGGCCGCCTTCCGACGGGCAGGCGATGTAGGAGCTTCCGTTCCAGATCAGGAAGCTTTCCCCCAGGCCGGTCCCCGGCGCCAGCACCGCGATCGGTGCGGCGGTGACGGGAGAGCCCGCATTGATGATGGCGGTCTCGTCCGGCAGCAGGTGCGGGATCGCGGTGGCGACGGCCTGGAGGTCGTTGAGCAGCCTGACGGACGCAAGCCCAAGCCCCGACCTGAGCTCCTCCGCGTCGATCTGCCATGGCAGGTTGGTGAGTTGGGCGTGGCCATCCACCACCGGCCCGGCAACATCGAAGCAGGCGTTGGCGGCACGCGTGCCAATATCGGCGAGAAATGTCTCGACGATCTGCTGCAATCCCTGGTGCTCCGCGCTCCGGTAGTTTCGCTGGGCAAGGAAATGCCTCGGTCCGCTCTCGGGTGACACCAGCGCGAGCCGTGTCATGGTGCCGCCGATATCCCCGGCGATCAGGTTTCCCCCGGCGACGTGGCTCGACGATGCATGGGGCATGATCCGCCATAGCGGTTCGCGGCCGGCGGCACGACAGGCGGAAACTACCCACGTCGATCCCGTTGGGTAGTTTCCGAACCTGCGTCCGCGAATGGCGGCGTCCTACGATCCGGCGCCCCCGACAGCCGGCACGTTTCCCGCGCCGGACAGCGGAAATCGAAGGATCGCCGAGATGGATGCCACGACCCCCGCACGGGAGCTGACGCGTCATGTCGAGGCGCCCGCACTATCGCCCGATCTGCTGGCCCGGATGGACGCATACTGGCGCGCCGCCAACTATCTTTCGGTCGGACAGATCTATCTGTACGCCAACCCGCTGCTGAAGGAGACGCTGACCCAGGCGCACGTCAAGCCGCTGGTGGTCGGCCACTGGGGCACCACCCCGGGGCAGAACTTCATCTACGTGCACCTCAACCGGGTGATCAAGGTCTACGACATCGACATGATCTACATCGCCGGTCCCGGCCATGGCGGTCCGGCGCTGGTGGCGAACACCTATCTCGAAGGCTCGTACAGCGAGATCTATCCGGACATCAGCCAGGATGAGCCCGGCCTGCAGCGGCTGTTCAAGCAGTTCTCGTTCCCGGGCGGCATCTCCAGCCATGTAGCACCCACCACGCCGGGGTCGATCCACGAGGGCGGCGAGCTCGGCTATTCGCTCAGCCACGCCTTCGGTGCCGCCTTCGACAATCCCGGCCTGATCGTTGCCTGCGTGATCGGCGACGGCGAGGCGGAGACCGGACCGCTGGCTACCGCCTGGCAGTCGAACAAGTTCATCGATCCGATCAACGACGGCGCGGTGCTGCCGATCCTGCATCTCAACGGCTACAAGATCAGCAACCCGACCATCCTGGCGCGTATCGGCCACGAGGATCTCGAGCAATTCCTGCGCGGCTGCGGCTGGATGCCGTATTTCGTCGAGGGCGACGACCCGGCCACCATGCACGAGCTGATGGCCGCCGCCCTCGACCGGGCGATCGCCGACATCAGGCAGTTCCAGCAGACCGCGCGCAGCACCGGCGATGCATCCCGGCCGCGCTGGCCGATGATCGTGCTGCGGTCTCCGAAAGGCTGGACCGGACCCAAGGTCATCGACGGGTTGCAGATCGAGGGTACCTTCCGGGCGCACCAGGTCCCGATCCTGGTCGATGCGGCCCATCCCGGGCATGTCGCCGATCTCGAGGCCTGGATGCGGAGCTACCGTGCCGAGGAGCTGTTCGATGCCGACGGCCGGCTGATCGCGGAGCTCGCCGAGCTGGCGCCGTCCGGGACGCGGCGGATGGGCGCCAATCCGCACGCCAACGGCGGGCTGCTGCTGCGCGACCTGCGGATGCCGGACTTCGCCGAGCATGCAGTACAGGTGCCGTTGCCCGGCGCCGTGCACGCGCAGGACACGCTGGTGCTCGGGCAGTTCCTGCGCGACGTCGTCACACTCAACGCCCGCGGTCGCAACTTCCGGATCTTCGGTCCTGACGAGACCCTCTCCAACATGCTGGGCGCGGTCTTCGAGGTCACCAGCCGGCAATGGGACGCGGAACACCAAGGCAACGACGAGTTCCTGGCGCCCACCGGTCGCGTGCTGGATTCGATGCTCAGCGAGCACCAGTCCCAGGGCTGGCTCGAGGGCTACCTGCTGACCGGACGCCACGGCCTGATCAACAGCTACGAGGCCTTCATCCGGATCGTGGACTCGATGTTCAGCCAGCACGCCAAGTGGCTGAAGGTCACCCTGGAACTGCCGTGGCGCCGCAACATCGCCTCGCTCAACTACCTGCTCGCCTCGCATGTCTGGCAGCAGGACCATAACGGCTTCACCCATCAGGATCCTGGCTTCCTGGACCACGTCATCAACAAGAAGGCCGACATCGTCCGCGCCTACCTGCCGCCGGACGCGAACTGCCTGCTCTCGACCATCGACCACTGCCTGCGCAGCCGGCACTACGTGAACGTGGTCGTCGCCGGCAAGCATGCGCTGCCGCAATGGCTCACCATGGAGCAGGCAATCGTGCATTGCACGCAGGGCCTGGGCATCTGGTCCTGGGCCAGCAACGACCAGGACGGCGAGCCCGATGTGGTGATGGCCTGCTGCGGCGACACCCCGACGCTGGAGATCCTGGCCGCGGTGTCGATCCTGCGCGAGCATCTGCCGGAATTGCGGATACGCGTCGTGAACGTTGTCGACCTGATGAAGCTGCAGTCCAGCAGCGAGCATCCGCACGGCCTGAGCGAAACCGACTACGACGCGCTGTTCACCCGCGACAAGCACATCATCTTCGCCTTCCACGGCTATCCGTCGCTGGTACACCGGCTCACCTATCGCCGCTTCAACCGAAACCTGCACGTGCGCGGATACCTGGAGGAGGGCACCATCACCACCGCATTCGACATGCGTGTGCAGAACAAGCTGGATCGCTTCCACCTGGTCGAGGATGTGGTGGACCGGCTGCCCGGCCTCGGCACGCGCGGGGCGTATCTCAAGCAGCACCTGCGCGACCGGCTGATCGAGCACAAGCGCTATATCGATGCGCATGGCGAGGACCTTCCCGAGATCCGTGACTGGAAATGGGGCGCGCCCGCGTGACATCCGACATCCTCGTCGATACCGCCCGTACGCTGGTCGGCAGCGGGCGTGGCCTGCTCGCGATGGACGAGAGCGTGCCAACCTGCAACCGGCGGTTCGCCGAGGCCGGCATCCCGCAGACCGGCGAGATGCGACGGCGCTACCGCGAGCTGCTGGTCACCACGCCGCATCTCGGCGCCTGCATCAGCGGTGCGATCCTGCACGACGAAACCATCCGGCAGGCCACGGGCGACGGCACCCCCTTCCTGCAGGTGCTCGCGGAAGCCGGGATCGTGCCTGGCATCAAGGTCGATACCGGTGCGAAGCCGCTCGCCCTGCGTGACGGCGAGACGGTGACCGAGGGGCTCGACGGGCTGCGCGCGCGCCTGCAGGCGTATTGCGCAATGGGCGCGCGCTTTGCGAAATGGCGTGCCGTGCTGGCGATCGGGCCGCACACGCCCACCGCCTGCGCCATCGCGGTCAACGCCCATGCGCTGGCTCGCTATGCGGCGCTGTGCCAGGAAGCCGGCCTGGTGCCGATCGTCGAGCCGGAGGTGCTGATGACCGGTGCGCATTCCCTGGCCCGGTGCGGCGAAGTCACCGGCGAACTGCTGTCGTGCGTCTTCGAGCAGATCGGGCGGCAGGGCGTGCAGCTCGACGGCCTGGTCCTGAAGGCCAACATGGTGCTGCCCGGGCTGGACCAGCCGCCCGCAGGACAGGTTTCGGCGCAAGAGGTCGCCGACGCCACGCTGCGCTGCCTGCTCGCGATCGTGCCGCCGGCGCTGGCCGGGATCGTGTTCCTGTCGGGCGGACAGTCCGCCGAGCTGGCCTCCCTGCGGCTGAACGCGATCAACGCGCAGTCGACCGTCCCCAGGGCTCGCATCCCCTGGACGCTCGGCTTCTCTTTCGCCCGGGCAATCCAGCAGCCCGCACTGCACCTCTGGCAAGGCTTCGAGGCGAATACCGTGGCCGCGCAGCAGGTGCTGTTCCACCGGGCGGCCTGCAACCGGGCCGCCCTGCACGGCGCCTACGATCCCGGATTGGAGCGACGCCGCGTGCCGCCCTTCGACCTGGACGCCCTCATCGACGCGCCAGCGACCATGCAGGCGGCGCAATGATGCTGGCGTCGGTCGCGCCGGCCCGGATGCAGCACCAGGGTGGCGGCACGCTCGAGGACATGGCGTGCCCGGAGCGGCCACCCTTGTGCCTGTACCTGGTCCGGCATGGCGAGACCGCCTGGTCGCGATCTGGCCAGCATACCGGCCGCACCGACATCCCGCTCACGCCGGAGGGCGAGGACGAGGCGCGCGCCCTGCAGCCGTCGCTGGCCGCGATCGAATTCAACCGGGTGCTGACCAGCCCGCTGCTGCGCGCGCGACGCACCTGCGAGCTCGCCGGACTCGGCGGCGCGGCGCGACCGGAGCCCGACCTTCTCGAATGGAACTACGGCGACTACGAGGGACTTCGCTCGTCCGACATACGCGCGAAGCACGCCGGCTGGACTGTCTTCAGGGATGGCTGCCCGCGTGGGGAGACGCCCGAGCAGGTTGCCGACCGGGCCGACCGGCTGATCGCCAGGCTGCGCGCCGGGCATGGCAACATCGCCCTGTTCTCGCACGGCCAGTTCGCCTGCGTGCTGGCGGCGCGCTGGATCATGGCGCCGGTGCTGGCGGCCGAGCATCTCGCGCTGACCACCGCATCGCTCAGCATCCTGCGCTACAACCCGGCGCATCCGGATGTTGCGGTCATCGCACTGTGGAACGCCGCCCCGCCGTTCCTGCCACGCTTCGGAATGCTCACCGCGACGGATCCGGGATCGGCGTAAGGCTGCCGAGCACGAAGACGTAGGAGAGGATGCCGACGACCAGCACGACACCGGCTGCAAGGAATGCGCCGGTGAAGGAGTGGGTGGCGCCGACGATGTAGCCGGTAGTGATCGGGGCCACCGCGCCCATCAGGTTGTTCAGGAAATTCATGATCCCGCTGATCGTCCCGGTGGCGCCGCGCGGAGCGATCAGCGACGGGATCGACCAGCCGACCGGCGCTGCCGCGGCGAGGCCGCTGAGGGCGATCGAGATCCACGCGATCGCCCAGACCGGGCTGGTGGTGAGCGTGGCGCCGAACACCGCAAGACCGAGCAGCATTCCGGTCACCAGCACGGTCTTGCGCACAGGGGTCTCCGCGAAGCCCCTGGCGATCAGATGGTCGATCAGCCAGCCGCCGACGATCAGGTCGGCGACGGTCGCGCAGATCCACGGCACGGCGGCGAAGCCCGCGGATCGCAGGATGCTCATGTGCATCGTCTCGACCAGGTAGTTCGGCAGCCAGGTCAGGAACAGGTAGAACGAATATCCGTACGCGGCAAAACCGATGGTCAGCCCCCAGACCTTCCGGTTGCGCAGCAGATGGCCGAGCATGGCGATCTCGCCGCTGCGGGATGGCCCCTCGACAGCGGCGCCGCCGGCCTGGATGTAGGTGCGTTCCCTGGCGCTCAGCCACTTGTGCTTGCTGGGATCGCGATAGAAGGAAAAGAACGCCAGGAAATACAGGAAGCTCAGGCTCGCGGTGATCGCGAAGCCCCAGCGCCAGCCGAATGTCACCACGGCGACCGCGACCAGCGGCACGCCGATGACATTGGCGAACTTGGCGCTGGCATCGAAGATGGAGGTTGCCAGCGATCGTTCCTGGCGCGGAAACCAGTAGCCGGTGGCCTTCGCGCTGGCGGGGAAGCCGGGCGCCTCGGCCGCGCCGAGCAGGATGCGCGCGCCGAACATGCTGCCGAATCCGCTGGCGAACAAGGCCGTCGAAGCCGACACGATCGACCAGAACAGCGTGCTGCAGCGGTTGGTCCGGCTGACGCCGAAGCGGTCCAGGATCATGCCGGTCGGGATCTGCATCAAGGCGTAGGACCAGAAGAAACCGCTGAACAGCCAGCCGAGCTCGCTGTCGCTGAGGTGGAACTCCTGCCTGAGCTGGGGTGCGGCGACCGAGAGGTTGATGCGGTCGAAATAGTTCACCAGTACGCCGAAGCCGAGCAGCAGGCCGATGCCCCAGCGCAGGCGTGGCACGCGTCCGGTCGGCGCCTGACTGGCCGCCGGCAGCACGGCCGGGGCGCTGGCGCTCATGTCCGTGCCTCGGAAAGCCTGTGCGGAGCGGTGGCGATGGCGTCGCGCAGTTCGAGCTGATGTACGATGGTCGTTACGATATCGGCCGGATGAAGGCTGACATCCACGGTGATCGGCTGCTCGTCCGGTGTCGGCTCCTCGAGGGTTGCGAACTGGCTGTCCAGCAGCGCCAGCGGCATGAAATGCTCGTATCGCGCCGCCATGCGGCGGCGGATCAGGTCGTGCGATCCGCGCAGGTAGACCAGCGCTACGCCCGGACGGTCGTCGATGACGATATCCCGATAGGACCGTTTCAGCGCCGAGCAGGTCAGTACACCGGATTGGCCCCGGGCGCGCCAGCCGTCGATCTCTCCGGCGATGGCATGCAGCCACGGCAACCGGTCGGCATCGGTCAACGCCGTGCCGCCGTGCATCTTGCGCACGTTGGCCGCGGAGTGGAGCGCGTCGCCTTCCTGGAATTGGCAGCCCAAGGCGGCCGAAAGCAGCGCCGCCACGGTGGTCTTGCCCGATCCGGAGACGCCCATGACGACAACGATGACCGGCCGTGCGATCGTGTGCCGAAGCGCCGGCGACCACACCCGCCGCGCTGGTTGTTCAATGTCCACGATCGATCTCCAATCAGGGCAAGCGGGTCCGCAGGACGCCGTGCAATCGCAGCAACCAGGGTGCCCGCGGGAACCGTCACGGCGTAGCTTCGGAAAACACCCAACCGTCTGACCCGCCCATGAGGCCGATCAGGTCCGCTCCCGGCTCGCTGTCTCGCCGGCTGCGAGCTCGATGATCTCGGCGGTGATCTCCTCCTGCCTGACCTGGCGCTCGGTGGCCTGCAGCGTGTCGAGCTGGCGCTTGATCTGGTTGCGGGCGCTCGCCATCGCCTCCATGCGCGCCTCGTTCTCGGCGGCGAAGGCGTGCAGCGCGCAGGCACAGAGCTGGGCGTGGATGTTGTCGGCGGTGAGGGCTTCCACGAGCCGGGGCGGCGACAGCGTCAGCAATGGCGGATTTTCGTTGCGCGCGATGTCGAGGCTGTCCACATCCAGCGGGAACAGCGATCTGCGCAGGACCCGTAACGGCTCGCCCGGATCGCGTCGGCAGAACACCGCATCGAGCCGGTCGAGCTTGCCGGCGTCGATGCGTCGGTACAGCGCCTCGACGATCCGGTCCGCCAGGCGGGGGATCGCCGGCGAATGCGAGGGCAGCGCGATCCACCAGCCGGGCTGCACGCCGCGCTCGCGCGCCACCGACAGGCCACGCGTGCCGACCAGAAACAGTTCGGAGCGCCCGAGATCGCCGGCCACGGTATCGAGCACGTGCTCGCTATAGGGTCCGGCAAAACCCTGTTCGGCACAGAACAGGATCAGCGCCGGTCGTTTCGGCACCGGACTGCCGCCCGCCTGCGCCGGCGGCAGGAAGGCAAGGGCGCGACCCAGGGCGGCAGCAATGGAGTGGGAATAGCGGTCCACCGCGACCAGCTGGCCACGCGCCTGCTGCGCCCGGGCGGCGGCGATGCCGCGCATGGCATTCACCACCACGCCAAGCTGCCGGATGCCGTCGAGGCGGCCGCTGACCTCTGACAGCCGTCCGGTCAAGCGACGGCGGCCTTGGCCGGCCCGGCAGGTGGCGGGAAGCTCTTGGAATAGGCGAGCAGTACTTCGATCATGGTCTTCCGGCCTGCCTCGTCGAGGGTGCCGTTCACCTGGATCGACGCCACCAGGACAGCGGCGGACGCATCGAGCTTGGCGCCGAGCCCGCTGCGGAACCGGATCACATCCTCCAGGGTCAACTCGTCCAGCTGTCCGGCCTGTACCGCAAGCACCAGCGCCACCTCGTCCGCGAGGCGCAGCGGCGCATGCTGCGGCTGGTCCAGGATCGCCCGGATCCGCGCGCCGCGCGTCAGTTGCGCCCGCACCCGCTTGTCCGACATGCCGCCGAACCGGGTGAAACTCTCCAGCTCCAGGAACTGCGCGTAATCCAGCCGCACGGTCTGCGCGGCCTCGCGCAATGCCGGTGCCTGGGTCTTGCCGCCGACCCGGCTGACGCTGGTGCCGACATCCACCGCCGGCTTCTGGCCCGCATAGAACAGCTTGGCATCGAGCACGATCTGGCCGTCGGTGATCGAGATCAGGTTGGTGGGAATATACGCGCTGAGATTGCCGGCATCGGTCTCGGCGATCGGCAGCGCCGTCAGCGAGCCGCTGCCCTTGGCCTTCGACAATTTCGCGGCACGCTCCAGCAGGCGTGCATGCACGTAGAACACGTCACCCGGATAGGCTTCGCGGCCCGGCGACTGCCGTGTCAGCAGGGCGATCTCGCGATGGGTCGCCGCGTGCTTGCTGAGATCGTCGAACACGATCAGCGCGTGGCCGCCGCGATCGCGGAAATACTCCGCCATCGTCATGCCGGCGAACGGCGCGATCCATTGCAGCCCCGGCGGTCCGGCCGCATTGGCGACGACGACGACGCAGCGCTCGAACGCGCCGCCGACGTGGATCGCATCGATGGCGCGGCGCACGCTGGAGCTCTTCTGCCCGATCGCGACGTAGATGCAGACCATGTCGCTGGTTTTCTGGTTGATGATGGTGTCGATGGCGATGGTGGTCTTGCCGATGGCGCGGTCGCCGATGATGAGCTCGCGCTGGCCGCGGCCGAGTGCGAACAGCGTGTCGATCACCACCAGCCCGGTCTGCACCGGCTGCACCACCAGGTCGCGTTCGATGATCCCCGGCGCCGGCCGCTCGATCGGCATCGATTGCGTGCCGGTGAGGGGCCCGAGCCCGTCGAGCGGCCGGCCGAGCGGATCGACGACGCGGCCGAGCAGCGCCGGTCCGACCGGGATACGCACCACGTCACCGGTGCGGCGCACGATGTCGCCGGCCGCGATGCCGTCGGCGTCGTCGAGCAGCACGCAGCCGATGCGGTCGCGCTCCAGCACCTGCGCGAACCCGACCTCGCCGCCCTCGAAGCGCAGCAGCTCGTCGAGGCGGGCATCGGGCAGGCCGGAGACCTGCGCGATGCCGTCGCCGCTCGCCTCGACCCGGCCGACCTGCTCGGCGCGCGGACCCAACGAGGTTCGTGCCACCGCCTGCGTCGCCAGGGCGAGCCACGCATCCGCTGCGGCGACGCAGGCGGTGGCACCGGTCTCGTTCATGCCGCGGTCGGAACCGTGGCCAGCGGCAGCGGCGCATTGGAGGCCTTGGGCCGGGGGGCGGGCTGGCTCTCACCGGGAAGCTGGTCATGGATCCGGGCAAGGTCGGCCCGCCAGCTGTTGGCGACGGTGAGATGCGGCGCATGCAGCTCCAGTCCGCCGATCAGGCTCGCGTCGACCTTGAACCCGATCTCCGGCTGCGCGCCGATGGCGCCGTGGATCGCGGTGACGGCCACCGCGCGCGCCGCATCGTCGAGCGGTGCGTCGCTGACCGCGTCGAGGGTCACTCCATCCACGGCAAGCCCGGCGCGCACCGCTTCCGGCAGCGCCCGGATCGCCTGCACCAGGCTGTCGAGGAACAATGCCTGCACAGCGGCACCTTCGAGCCGGGTCGCGAGCCGGCCGGCCATTCCGATGGCAAGCTGGCCGGCGCGCCCTGACCACGCTGCGTCGGCTGCCTGCCGGCCGGCCTCGATCGCCGCCGTCGCCGCCGCCTGCAGTGCCAGGGCCTGGGTGCGTGCGGTGTCGAGAAGCGAGGCGCGCGCGGCCTCCGCGGCCTTGTGCGCATCGGCCAGGATCGTCTGGCGCTCGGCTTCAAACCCTGCGCGCGTGGTGACCGTGGTGGCCAGCGCAGCGGCGGCCTTCGCCTCGATCGCATGGGCATCGTCCACCGACTTGCGGATCGTCGCCTGCCTCTGCGTGATCATGGCGCTCACCGGCCGCCAGAAGAACCGCTGCAGCAGCCAGATCAGCACCAGCACGTTGACGGTCTGGAACCCGAGCGTCCACCAGTTGAGGGTCATGCGGCTATTTCAGCAGCGGGTTGGCGAACAGCAGCAGCAGCGCGATCACCAGGCAGTAGATCGCCATCGTCTCGATCATCGCCAGGCCGACGAACAGCGTGCGCGAGATCGTGCTGGCCGATTCCGGCTGCCGGGCGATCGCCTCCATCGCCGCCGCCACGGCACGGCCTTCCGCGAGCGCCGGCCCGATGGCCCCGAACGAGACCGCCATCGCGGCCGACACGATGCTGACGCAGGCCAACCAGTTCATTGCTTGTTTCCTTTGGGAGGCATCGCGCCGGCGATGAACACCATGGCCAGGATGGCGAAGATGTAGGCCTGCACCGCACCGGTGAGCAGGTCGAGCGCCATCAGCGGGATCGGGACCAGCAGGCCTGCCAGCGACAGCACGATGCCGACCACGAACACGCCGCTCATCACGTTGCCGAACAGGCGGACCAGCAGCGAGAAGGTGCGCGTGACGCTCTCGATGACGTTGAGCGGCACCATCACCAGGTTCGGGGTGGCGAAGGTCGCGAGATAGCCGCGTATCCCGCCGGCCTGCACGCCGAACCAGATCACCGCGAGGAACACCAGCAGGGCGAGTGCCGCATCGGTCTCCAGATGCGCCGTCGGCGGCCGCACGCCCGGGATCAGCGAGGACCAGTTGGCAACGAAGATGAAACCGAACAGCGTGCCGATGAAGGCGCGGTAGCGCCCGGGTGGCAACTGCATGGTGTCGCGTATCTGCTGGTCGACGGTGCCCACGATCAGTTCCAGCACCGCCTGCGTCCGTGTCGGCACCAGGGCGAGGTGCCGGGTCGCGAGCAGGCTGGCAGCCACCAGCACCGCCATGATCACCCAGGTCGCGACCACGTCACCGGTGATCGTCACCGGTCCGATCTGCCAGACCGGCGGACTGCTGAGCGGCGAATTCACGAAACGTCCGGCAGCGTGGCGAGCCGGGCGCGACGCAACAGCACGTAGCGGCCGACCAGCAGCCCGAGCGTCAGCATGAGGAGCGGCAACGCGCCCTGCAGGCTGGTCAGCAGCAGGATGCAGGCAAGCAACCCGAAGCGGCCGACAAGCAGCCCGACCGCCGACAGCGTCGCGCCGCCCGAGGCGAACTGGTCGGCGTTCCAGATGAGGGCTTGAAAATACAGCAGTCCGAGCACGAAGCCCGCGGCGGAGTAGAGCGTCAGGATCACGACGACTGCATCCAGCGCCAGGCGGACCAGCAGCCGAGTGCGGCGCCGAGCATCAGCAGCGGAGCGGTGCAGAACAGGCCCGAATGCAGCCAGCGATCCAGCCAGCGACCGAGGAAGATGCCAGTCAGCATGGGCAAGACGACGATCCAGCCGAGCACGCCGATCTGGCCGAGCCGGCGCGCCACCGAGCCGTCGCCGTCGCGCAGCCACAGCGAATGCCGCTCGCGGCGAAGGCGTGCGCCGGCAACCATGGGATCGGGAGGGTTGGGTCCCGGTGTCACCGTCATGAGAAGTCGCCCGAGCCCGGACCGCCCGGTTGCAGATGGCGGACGATCTGCCTGATCGCGTTGAGCTGCAGGCGCGTGCTGTCCACCCGCGCGCCACGATCCGCCTCGAGCTCGCGGTCGAACTGCGTCACGATGTCCCGGTCTAGATGCGCGAGATCGTCTCCCGGGACGGCTTCCCGCGTCGCGATGGCCAACTCCTGGCAGCCCGAGCCGCTCCGTCCGGTGACGGTCAGCACGCCGCCGCGCACGGCGCAGTAATGCCGGCCGCCGTCGGCGGAACACCAGCTCACCACCGAGACAACCAGGCTGGTCAGGAAGTCGGCATGGCACGGCTGGATGCCGAAGCAGCCGCTCGCATCCTCGGCCGACAGCACCAGCACGCCGACCTCGTCGATCACCGTGTCGAGCGGCGTGGTGATGCGCAGCCTCACGCCGCGTGTTCCTTCTGGCGGGCCTCGTCGAGGGTGCCGACCATGTAGAGCGAGCGTTCTGCCCAGCCATCGGCCTCGCCGTCCAGGATGGCCCGGCAACCGGCGAGGGTATCGGCACGGCTGACGCTGCGGCCCGGCATGCCGGTGAAGGCCTCGGTCACCACGAAGGGCTGGCTCAGGAAGCGTTGCAGCCGCCGCGCACGCCCGACCACGAGGCGGTCGCCGGCGGCCAGCTCCTCGACGCCCAGCAACGCGATGATGTCCTCGAGGTCCTTGAAACGCGCCAGTGCCTCGCGCGCCCGTTCGGCGATGCGATAATGCTCCTCGCCGACCACCAGTGGATCGAGCAGCACCGAGGAGGAGGCCAGCGGATCGATCGCCGGATAGAAGCCCTCCGCCGCGAGCTTGCGCGACAGCATGATGATGCTGTCGATATGCGCCGAGATCGCGGTGACCGCGGGATCGGTGAAATCGTCCGCCGGGACATAGACCGCCTGGATTGCGGTTACCGACGCACCGGCGACGGAGGCGATCCGTTCCTCGAGTGCCGCGACCTCGGTGGCCAGGGTCGGCTGGTAGCCGACACGCGACGGCAGCCGGCCGAGCAGGCTCGACAGCTCGCTGCCGGCTTGCACGAAGCGGAACACGTTGTCCATCAGCAGCAGCACGTTCTGGTGCTTCTGGTCGCGGAAATATTCGGCAATGGTGAGGGCGGTGAGCGGCACCCGCCAGCGCGCCCCGGGCGGCTCGTTCATCTGGCCGTAGACCAGTACCGTGCGCGCGAGCACGCCGGAGCCCTGCATGTCGGTCAGCAGTTCGTGGCCCTCGCGCGACCGCTCGCCGACGCCGGCGAACACCGAGATGCCCTTGTATTTTTCCACCGTGGCGTGGATCAGCTCCATCACCAGCACCGTCTTGCCGACACCGGCGCCGCCGAACATCGCCGCCTTGCCGCCCTGCGCGATCGGCGCCAGCAGGTCGATGACCTTGATGCCGGTCTCGAACAGCACGGTCGCCGAGGTCTCGTCCTTCAGGGCGGGCGGCGACGCGTGGATGCCGCGCACGGGGCAGTCCGCCGGGAGTGGCGGACCACCGTCGCGAATGTTGCCGGTGACGTCGAGCAGGCGGCCGAGCACCGCATCCCCGACCGGCACGGTGACCGGCGCACCGGTCGGCCGCACCTTCGCGTTCCGCGACAGGCCGCCGGTGGCCTGCAGCGCGACACCACGCACGGTGTTCTCGTCGACATGGCTGTGCACTTCGAGGACCAGCTTTTCCGGCCGGTCCCAGGCCACTACCAGTTCGGTATCGAGCGCGGGCAGCATGCCGTCATCGAAGCATACATCGACGACCGCGCCGCGTACAGACACCACCCGCCCGTTGTCCACTCCTGCTCAGCCGTGCGACTGCAGCAGCGGGGCACGGGCCGGCGCGGCTTCGGCATGGTCGTGCACCGACAGCATGGACGGATTGCCGAGCTGCAGGATGTCGCGCGCATGGGCGACTTCCGCCGCGGTGCCTCGGGCGGAAACCAGGAACTCGTCAGCCTTGATGGCGGCCTCGTATTGCAGGACGCTGTCCTTCGGAATGCCGGAGCTGAACAGCGCGGCGCCGATCGCGCCGAGCCCGCCGGTGAACGCGGCTCCCTCGACGGCGGAGACCGCCGTGGCGGCAAGGTAGCCGAGCACCACGACGTGCCCCACCACCGGGATCGTCATGAACAGGCCGCCGAAGAACAGGCCCCAGAGCCCGCCCCAGAATGCGCCGCGCGAGCCCCAGAACTTCACCCGGTCGGCGGTGGTGTAGAAGCCGACGACCTTCTCCTCGGTGTGGTAGCCCTTGCCGATGACGCTGAGGTGCTTCATGTCGAAGCCGCCTTCCGTGAGGCGCTTGATTGCCGCCTCGGCCGCGGCGTGATCAACGAACGTAGCGACCGCCGTTCCCTCGAAGCTCATGACTTCCTCCTGTTCCGATGCGCGTATGCTGGAGCATCCGCCGGACCTTCCGGTCGCGGCCGTGCCCTCGGATGCTAGGCAGGAGCGCTCGACTTCCGAAGCATCGGAAAACACTCAACCTCTGTTCGAGGGCAGGGGCTGGGTAGATGCCGACCCTGACGCCGGCTTGCGGGCCGCGGTAGCGACGTCGAACGGCCTGCATCGCCAGTACGCGCGTCCGTGCATGCAGGTCCTACCGGCGCCCAGGCTCTGCTGCGTGTTCCCGACCGTTATCGGGAGGCCCCGCATCCAGCGCCTTGTACCGGAGGACGCGAATGCCTGCGCAGAGTACCTCGAGAGCTCTTAACTGTTTGTTCATGCTTAGATGGCAGGAAGCCCGA
Source organism: Lichenicoccus roseus (assembly GCF_005844085.1). Taxonomy (GTDB): domain Bacteria; phylum Pseudomonadota; class Alphaproteobacteria; order Acetobacterales; family Acetobacteraceae; genus Lichenicoccus; species Lichenicoccus roseus. The sequence goes on along the minus strand of NZ_VCDI01000001.1, from coordinate 1,085,522 downwards.
AGGACTGCCGTCGCAGATTGGAAGAAAGTGATCGGGCATGCTGAAGGTCGAAGTCGACGGCGTTACGAAGTCCTACCACGACATCGACGATCCCTTCTTCATCGAGACCTTCCCGAAGATCAAGGACCATACCATCACAGCCATGGGTGGCGCCGAACCGACCTGGGCGCTCTACAAGTCGATCGAGTACATCGTATAGAACGACATACCGGGCGACATCGTCGAATGTGGTGTCTTGAACGGTGGATCCATCCTCCTCGCTGCGATGGCGCTGATCCATTTCGGCGATACATCGAGAAGGCTTTACCTCTACGACACCTTCAACGGGATGCCGCGTCCGGATGATATCGACAAACGCTGGGATGGAATCTCAGCTTTGCCGACTTGGGAAAGCTTCACGACGAGAGGTCAACCCTGGGGCTACGGCGGTACGATCGACGTGGTCCGCGAAGTCCTTCGCAAATCTGAATACCCCCAGGATCAGTTCATCTTCATGCCAGGTATGGTGGAAGATACGCTTCCCAATGCCTGTCATGCCAGCATCAGCCTACTGCGCCTCGATACCGACTTCTACAAATCCACGCTGCACGAACTCGTTCATCTATATCCGCTACTGGAAAGCAGGGGAATATTGATTATAGACGATTACGGGATCTTCCAGGGCGCAAGGAAGGCGACGGACGAATACATAGCGGAGGCCGATTTGAAGGTCTTCTTGTCGCGCGTCGATGAAAACGTCCGCTTGATCGTCAAGCCCTGACGTGTCCCGCCACCGTGAGCATGGGACCGCGCACCGAGGCGGGCGTGTGCAGTCGGTAATCCGGACCGCCGGATAGACATTCACGGGAATACTCGAACGACGCGTCCCTATGCGGCGCGCACTCCCACGATGAAGCCGCTCACCTCCGAGGAGAGCAGTTCGGCCCGTCGCGCGAGGTCGGCGGCCGCCTCCAGAACCTGCGAGGCGGCCGCTCCGGTCTCCTTGGAACCGCGACTCACGCCGGTGATGTTCATGGTCACCTCATGGGTGGCATGGGCGGTCTGTTGCACGTTGCGGGCGATCTCTGAAGTCGCCGCGCCTTGCTCCTCGACGGCGGCTGCAATGCACGCCGCTATGGCGCTCATCTCCTCGATGATGCCGGTGATACCGCCGATGGCGTCAACTGCCGATCCGGTGGAGGCCTGGATCTGGGCGATCTGCGAGCCGATGTCGTGGGTGGCTCGGGCCGTCTGCTGGGCGAGGCTTTTCACTTCCGAAGCGACCACTGCGAAGCCCCTGCCCGCCTCTCCCGCGCGGGCCGCCTCGATCGTCGCGTTCAACGCCAGGAGGTTGGTCTGGCTGGCGATGGATGCGATTAGGTTTACAACGTCGCCAATCCTGTGGGCACTCGCCGCCAGGGCCCGGACGACCTGGTCGGTCTGGCGAACATCGTTCACGGCCCTGTTGGTCACGAGTGCGGACTGTGCGACCTGCCGGCTGATCTCGCTGATGGAAGCGCTCAGTTCCTCAGCCGCGGAAGCGACCGTCTGGACGCCGAGGTCCGCCTCCGCCGCAGCCGCGGCCACATTGCCTGCCTGATCGTCGGTCGCGCGCGCGGTGCCAGTCATCGCCTCGGCGGTTCCTTCGAGTTCGGTGGATGACGACGCCAGCACGCTCACCACCTCGCCGACATTCGCCTCGAATTCTTTGAGCAATGCCTCGAGCCGCACCGAGCGTGCGGCCTTGGCCGCCTGCTCGACTTCCTGCTCAGCGGCCATGCGGGCGGCGCTTATCATGTTGTCCTTGAAGACCTGGACGGCGGCAGCCATGCAGCCGATCTCGTCACGACGTTCCGTGCCGGAAACCAGGACGGTCGTGTCCCGGTCAGCGAGGCGGCGCATGACGACTGTCATCGCCGTTACCGGTCTGGAAACGGCCCGGATCAACGACCAGCCCACACTCACACAGAGCAATGCCGCCAGGCCCATTGCCGCCTCGATCAGGCGCGTGCCGCTGTGCCCGAGTGCCCGGCCGCTGATTGCCGCTTCCTGTCCCTGCTTCATGTTGAAGGCGATGTCCGCGTTCAACGCGGTCCGGAAGCTGCGTATGCCGCGGCGCATTTCGCCGAAGAAGAATGCACTACATTTCGCCCGGTCGCCCAGCTTCATCAACTCGTCGAGCTGTGCCGCCTGCCCGACCACCTGCGTCCAGCCGGCGTCGATGGCCGAGGCGAGTTGCGCCTCGCTGCCAGGATCGATCAACGGGCCGTAGGCATCTCGAGTCGCGGCATATTCGTGATGAGCGGCATCCATGACGGCGCGCAGCTCCGGCAGATTGCTCGCGTTCCAGGCGAGCAGGGTCTGCCCGTCGGCGGAGCGGAAGCGCTCGGCGGCGACCGCCATCTGACCAAGCGCCCTGGTCGACGGGAGCGAATTGAAGCTGACCTGCTCGGTCACGGCGCTCAGCATGGCCAGACGCTCAACTGCGAAGCAGCCGAGCCCAGTCGCCACGACCAGGATCGCCCCGAACGCACAGGCCATCTTGGAACGGATGCTGATACTGGAGATGAAGTTCGACATGGTCCGCCTGTTGATCACTTGGGTTGTTGCCGGCCCGGTAGGCGAAGGCTGGAGCCGGGCGCGCGCGATAGCCGGTGGCGGCCAACCGGAGCGAAACACGCGGAGGTTCTTTCGCTGTGGTTGAATACTCTCCGGTTACCCTGGTGACCGTCTCGGGCGCTTCGGCCTTGGTCGGCAGCTAAATCGCCTGGGACAGGATGCTCGCCAGGGCCGATCGAGCAGCGAGGAAGTGGTACGCAAGACTGGAGTGGCCTTTACCCGGCGATTTGGGCACGTCCCCGAGGTCATCGTCTCGATCATGGGTTCCACATCGTCCGCAGCGTTTTCACAACGTAACCGTTCGGCCTTTACAGACCGTTAACCCGGGGCGGCGATGGTCTGGCCCGATATGACCAACGACAGTATGGGCGGCGTGATGCGCTTCACCTTCGAGGGATGAAGCCGATGATGGCGCTGTCGATCAGGTTGGATCTGTCACTTGCGGATCTGCGAGCTCGCGCCCGACCGCTCCCGGGTCCACGGTCAGCGGCCCGGGCTCTGGCGACTGCAAAAGCTTCGGACGAGATGCCGCGCCCGGAGGCAGTGCAGCCGGCTATGATGGAGAGAGAGGCGCTACGCGACGCAGGGACAGGATCTGAACCTGGGCGAGAGGGCGGACTGCCGACGCTTCGTCCGGCGCAGAGATGCTTCGATACCGGAGAGGCTGGTCAGCCAACGCCAGCCCTCCTCGAATCACCGGGTCCGCTAGGGACGCGTCGGAAAAGGAACTGTCATCCCACTCGCCTGGCAGCTTGCGAAGCATGTCATCGTCTCAGCGGGTCAATTTGGTGCCGGGTGAGGGATTCGAACCCCCGACCCCCTGATTACAAATCAGGTGCACTACCAGCTGTGCTAACCCGGCACGTCTATCCTCCAGTATGCCGGGTCGGCTAGGGTTCGCCAACCGGTCGACGCCGCCGGATCATCATCACTCGGGGAAGCGCGCGATGCGGCGTCTGGGCCTGCCGGCCATGCTGTTGCTGCTGGCAGGCTGCGCGGCGCAGTCGCGACCGATCACCATCGCCGCCGCCCTCGACGAGCTGCAGAGCCAGTTGCAGGCTGCCGGCGCGGTCAGCGTGGTTGGCGCCGGGCCGATCGTCTTCGCCCAGGCCGCGCGCGACGCGCAATGCCGCGCCCAGGCCGCCGATCCTGAGCTCCCGATCCTGACCCACGACATCACCATCGACCTCACCGGCAGTTTCACCGCCACCGGCGGCTTCGCGCTCGGCCCGTCAATCACCGGCGGGCCGCCATTCGGCCTGTCCAGCTCGCTCGCACGCGGCCAGACCCAGGGGCTCACCCTGCCGCTGACCTTCGCCGCCCTTTCCGAGCTCCCCGACGTGGCCGCAGCCCAGCGCGTCGCGCTGTATGCCGGGCTGCCGCCCAGGGCGCGCAACGCCAGCATCCGGCAGGTCCTGGCCGACCGCGACGCCCTGCGCCGGCAGACCCGTGCGCTGATCGCCAGGTTCGACCCAAGGCGTTGCCCGGCCTATCCCGCAAGCCCGGCTGGTCCCTTCCATCCGCTCTCGCGCCCGGCCGGCACCCATACGAGTTGAGGGTCCCGGATCGCGCTTGAACCACGCACGACGTCACGACGGCTGAAGGCCCATCACTACAGAGCCGGCCACCGAGGCCCTGCAGCTCCGGGTCGACCTGCAGCGGCCGACCCAAGCTCATTGGGCCACGCCATGTCGGCCAGTCCGCCTGACGAACCGCTAACCAACCGGATCGGTCCCGGCCGGCGCCCGTTCCCGCAGGAAGTCGGCGAGCCGCGCAAAATGCGGGCCGCGCGGGTCGGTCGCACGCCAGGCCATCCCGATCGTCCGGCCCGGCATCGCGCCGCCCGTGGCAGGATCGAGTGGCCGGGCCTGCAGCAGACCGTCGAGCAGGTCGGTGCTCTCGGTGATGCGGGTGGCCAGCTGCGGCATCAGCGTGTAGCCCTCTCCCGCCGCGACCATGTGGCGCAGCATTTCGAGGCTGCTGGCGTGCCGCGCATCGCCCCCCCTGGCGCCCGGCAGGCTGCAGAGCGAGACCGCCTGGTCGCGCAGGCAATGACCTTCCTCCAGCAGCAGCAGGTCATGTCCGGGCAGGTCGGTGGGCTGCACCGAGGCGGCATCGAGCAGGGCGTGTCCGGCAGGCAGCAGCAGCTGGAAGCGCTCGAAGAACAGCGCCCTGCTGTCCAGCTGCCCATCGCCCAGAGGCAGCGCCGCAAGCATCGCATCGAGCTGGCCGCGCTGCAGCTGCTCGACCAGCTCGACGGTGCGCCCCTCCTGCAGGCGCAGCTCGAGCCCCGGGAAGCGGTCGCGCAAGGCCCGCAGCACCAGCGGCAGGTAGTACGGACCGAGTGTCGGGATCACCCCGACCTGCAGCGGGCCGGCAAGCGGATCGCTACGCGCGCTGGCCAGTTCGAGCAGGCCGGCCGCCTCGCGCAGCACGATGCGCGCCTGGCGCAGCAGCGTCTCGCCATGGCTGGTCACCTCGATACGCCGGGCGGTGCGCTCGAACAGCCTGGTGCCGAGCAGCGCCTCCAGCTTGCGGATTTGCTCGCTGAGCGCCGGCTGGCTGACGCCGCACTGATCCGCGGCACGTCCGAAATGACGCAGTTCGGCCACCGCGAGCGCATATTGCAGATCGCGCAGCGACAGGCCGCCAAGATGGGTGCGTGTCATGGCGGTCTTGGCTCTTCTCCTGTCGGGCGCGGCAGCCTACCAGTTCGGGTGTGGCGCTGCTCTTCCCCGTCCTGGCCAGCCTGGCGGCCCTCCTCGCGATCCGGCTGCCGGCGCTGTTCCTGCCGCTCGCCCCGTGGACCGGCTGGCTGCTGGCGCTGGTCATGTTCGGCATGGGCGCCACCCTGGAGCCCGCCGATTTCCGCCGGGTGCTGCTGCGTCCCGCGCCGGTGCTGGCCGGCCTTGCGCTGCATTACGGCATCATGCCGCTGGCCGCCTGGGCGATCGCGCATGCCCTCCGGATGCCGCCGCAGCTTGCCGCCGGCATGATCCTGACCGGCTCGGTGGCGAGCGGCACCGCCTCCACCGTGATGGTGTTCGTGGCCGGCGCCGACGTCGCCCTGTCGGTCACCATCGGCGCGCTGTCGACGCTCGCCGGCATCGTCATGACCCCGCTGCTGGCGTGGCTCTATATCGACACCGGGGTGGCAGTGGATGTGCTGGGCCTGCTGCGCTCCATCCTCATCATCGTGGCGCTGCCGGTCGGCCTCGGGCTGGTCGCCAACCGGGTGCTGCCGGAGAGCTGGCGTCGGCCGCTGCCGGTGCTCTCGATGCTCTGCGTGGTGCTGATCATCGCCGTCGTCGTGGCGGCGAGCCGCGCGAAGCTGGCGACGCTCGGGCCCGCCATCGTTCTCGGCGTGATGCTGCACAACGCGACCGGGCTGCTCGGCGGCTACTGGGGCGGGCGGTGGCTCGGCTTCGACCGCGCCACCTGCCGGACGCTTGCATTCGAGGTCGGCATGCAGAATTCCGGCCTGGCCGCGACCCTGGCACGGACCTATTTCGGACCTGTCGCGGCGCTGCCCGGCGCGGTGTTCTCGATCTGGCACAACCTGTCCGGCTCAGTGCTCGCGGCCGCCTGGGCCCGGTCGTCACTACATAGGGAAAGCCTATCGGTCGAACAACAACGATCGAATTCACCTATCGCATAACCTCGGCTAGAGGTGTCGCACCCAAATTCGGATGGGACGACATCATGAGCGACACCAAGCTGACGACGACCGCGGGCTCGCCGCTGCCGGACAACCAGAACAGCCGCAGTGCTGGCCCGCGCGGTCCGCTGCTGCTCGACAACTACCAGTTGATCGAGAAGCTGGCGCACCAGAACCGCGAGCGCATCCCGGAGCGGGTGGTGCATGCCAAGGGTTCGGGCGCGTACGGCACCTTCACCGTCACCCACGACATCAGCAGGTACACCAGGGCGAAGCTGTTCAGCGAGGTCGGCAAGAAGACCGAGCTGCTGATGCGCTTCTCGACGGTGGCCGGTGAGCGGGGCGCCGCCGATGCCGAGCGCGACGTGCGCGGCTTCTCGGTGAAGTTCTACACCGAGGAGGGCAACTGGGACCTGGTCGGCAACAACACGCCGGTGTTCTTCATCCGCGACCCGATGAAGTTCCCGGACTTCATCCGCACCCAGAAGCGCCATCCGCGCACCAACATGCGCTCGCCGACCGCGATGTGGGATTTCTGGTCGCTCTCGCCCGAGAGCCTGCACCAGGTGGCGATCCTGTTCTCCGACCGCGGCCTGCCGCAGGGCTACCGCCACATCAACGGCTACGGCAGCCACACCTTCAGCTTCTGGAACGACGACGGCGAGCGCTACTGGGTGAAGTTCCACTTCAAGACCATGCAGGGCCACAGGCACTGGACCAACGAGGAGGCCAACCAGGTCATCGCGAACGATCGCGAGAGCGCGCAGCGCGACCTGTACGAGGCCATCGAGCGGGGCGACTTCCCGAAGTGGCGGGTGTTCGTTCAGATCATGCCGGAACTCGACGCCGAGAAGACGTCCTATAATCCGTTCGACCTCACCAAGGTCTGGCCACATGGCGAGTATCCGCTGATCGAAGTCGGCGTGGCCGAGCTGAATCGCAACCCGGAGCACTATTTCGCCGAGATCGAGCAGTCCTCGTTCTCGCCTTCCAACATCGTGCCGGGCATCGGCGTCTCGCCGGACAAGGTGCTGCAGAGCCGCCTGTTCGCCTATGCGGACGCGCATCGCTACCGCGTCGGAACCCACTACGAGATGCTGCCGGTCAACCGCCCGCATTCGGTGGTGAACACCTACCACGCCGACGGGCCGATGCGTTTCGATGCACCGAAGGGCACCGACCACTTCTACGAGCCGAACTCGTTCGGCGGCCCGGTCGAGCAGCCATTCGCCAAGGAGCCGCCGCTGCGCATCAACGGCGACGCCGGCTGGTACGACCATCGCGCCGGCAACGACGACTACACCCAGCCGGGCAACCTGTTCCGGATGTTCGACGAGGGCCAGCGGCAGCGCTTCTTCGCCAACATCGCGGCGGCCATGCAGGGAGTGCCGCGACCGATCATCGACCGGCAGCTTGAGCATTTCCACAGCGCCGATCCGGCCTGGGCGGCTGGCGTGGAGGCGGCCATCAGGGCCACCCACACCGAGCCGGCCTCGGCGCCAACGACTGCTGCTGACGTGGCCGCCGCCGCGGAGTAAATACCCTGGCATGCACCATAATGTCGGTATCCTGCTGATCAATCTCGGCACGCCGGACGGGACGGATTATCGTTCCGTCCGGCGCTATCTCTCGGAATTCCTGTCCGACCAGCGCGTCATCGAGGCCAACCAGCTGATCTGGCAGCCGATCCTGCAGGGCGTGGTCCTGGCGGTGCGTCCGCAGAAAAGCGGCCGCAACTACCAGCGCATCTGGAACATGGAGCGCAACGAGAGCCCGCTGCTGACCTACACCCGGGCGCAGGCGGAAAAGCTCGCGTCCCGCTTCGCTGCCGAGCAGATCCCGGTGGTGCATGGCATGCGCTACGGCAATCCCTCGGTGGAGGCCGCCATCGGCCAGCTCACCGACCAGGGTTGCGAGCGCATCGTGGTGCTGCCGCTCTACCCGCAATACAGCGCGACCACCACGGCGACCGCCAACGACCAGGTATTCCGCACCCTGATGCGCATGCGCCGGCAGCCGGCGGTGCGCACCGTGCCGTCCTTCCCGGACCACCCCTCCTACATCAGGGCGCTGGATGCCTCGGTGCGACGTGCGCTCGGCGGCCTCGACTGGAAGCCTGACATCCTGGTGGCGTCGTTCCACGGGCTGCCGAAGAAATACGTGAAGCTCGGCGATACGTACGATGTCGAGTGCGAGCGCACCATCCGGGCGCTGCGGACCTCCCTGAGACTGGACGAGGACAACTGCCTGCTGACCTACCAGTCGCGCTTCGGCCCGGCGAAGTGGCTCGAGCCCTATACCGCGCCCACCGTGGTCAAGCTGGCGAAGAACGGCCTTCGCAAGCTCGCCGTGGTGATGCCGGGGTTCCTCGCCGACTGCATCGAAACCCTGGACGAGATCGGCAACGAGCTGCGCGAGGAGTTCATGGAGGCTGGTGGCGAGAAGTTCTTCGCCATTCCGTGCCTGAATGCCGATGACGAGGCGGTCGACATGCTCGAGACCCTGGCCCGGGCCGAGATCATGACCGAGCCGGCGACGATCAGGCCGGCATCACGATCTGCAGCTTGATGTCGGTCGGCCGCATCGAGGCGGCCCGTTCGAATGCCTCCACCGAATGCTCGAAGCCGAAGCTCTCCGCGATCAGCGGCTTGAGGTCGACCTTGCCGGAGGCGATCATCTCGATGGCGCGGTCGAAGACGTTGGCGTAGCGGAACACGGTCTCGATGCGGATCTCCTTGGCCTGCGCCGAGACGATGTCGAACGCCACCTTGTCGGGCGGCATGCCGACCAGCACCACGGTGCCGCCGGGACGAACGCAGGCCAGCACGTCGTCGTAGACCCGCGGGCTGCCGCTCGCTTCCAGCACCACGTCGGCGCCCCAACCCGTGCCGCAAAGGGCGTCGATCCGGTCGCGCAGCTTCTCGCGCGCGACATTGACCGGGATCAGGCCGGGATACCGGGCCGCCAGCTCCAGCTTGGGATCCACCACGTCCGAGATCACCACCCGGCCGGCGCCGCTGCCGAGGGCGGCCAGCGCCACCATCAGCCCGATGGTGCCGCAGCCGGTGACCACGCAGGTGTCGCCGGGCTTGATCGCGCCTTTCACCGCCGCCTGCACGCCGATTGCGAACGGTTCGACCATGGCGCCCTCGGCGAAGCTGACATTGTCCGGCAGCCGGTAGGTGTAGGCGGCGGGATGCACCACCGAGGCGGTCAGGCAGCCATGCACCGGCGGCGTCGCCCAGAAGCGGACAGCGGGATCGACGTTGTACAGCCCGAGCTTGGCGGCGCGCGAGTTCGGATCAGGGATGCCGGGCTCCATGCAGACGCGGTCACCGGCCTTCAGGCTGCGCACGTTGGCACCGACCTCGGACACGATGCCCGACGCCTCGTGGCCGAGCACCATCGGCTCGCGCACCACGAACGGGCCGATATGGCCATGCGTGTAGTAGTGCACGTCGCTGCCGCAGATGCCGACGGTATGGATTGCGATGCGGACATCGTCGGCCCCCAGGGTCGCCGGCACCTCGATGTCGCGCAGGGCGAGTTCGTGCTGGCGTTCGAGAACGAGGGCGCGCGCGCTGCTCATGGGGAGGATCCTTGTCAGAGTGTCTTGAGCATGCCGCCGTCGACGAAGTAGGCGGAGCCGACGCTGTAGGTCGCCTTGTCGGAGCACAGGAACACGAAGAAGTTGGCGAGTTCCTGCGGCGTGCCGAAGCGCTTGATCGGAGCGTGCTCGTCGGCGACGCCCTGCAGATAGCCCTCCCAGTCGCCGCCGCTCTCGCTGGTGAGCTGCTTGGCGGTCTTGATCCAGTCGGGCGTCAGGATCAGGCCGGGATTGATGCAGTTGACCCGGATGTTGTCGCCGATCACCTCGGTCGCCAGCGTCTTGCTGAACATCATCAGCGCCGCCTTGGTGACGTTGTAGATCGGCTCGTACCAGAGCGGCTGGGCGGCGCAGATCGAGGCGTTGTGCAGCACCACGCCACCGCCGCGTGTCCGCATCATCGGCACCAGCCCGCGGGCCAGCCGGACGGCAGCCATGACGTGCAGGTCCCAATAGGCCTGCCACTTCTCGTCCGGCGCTTCCATGATGGTCTCGTTCGACCCGGTGCCGGCGTTGTTGATCAGGATGTCGGCGCCACCCCAGGCCTCGGCCGCCTCGATCACGCGGGCGACCCCGGCGACGGTGGCGACGTCGGCTGCCACGGCACTCGTCCTGACCCCGTGCAACGCGGCGATGCGGTCCGCTTCCGCTTGCAGGCGCGGCGCCTCACGCGCCACCAGGATCAACTGGGCCCCCTCGGCGGCGAGACCTTCGGCGACGGCCGAGCCGATACCGACGCTGGCGCCGGTGATCACCGCGATCTTGCTGTTCAGGCCGAGATCCATGTTGGCGTTCCTCCGGCTGGCTTCGGCCGACGGAGGCTAGGAGGCCGGTGCGCGGGCTGTCAATTTACGCCCGTGGCGAACAGCCCTGTAATCGGGCGCGCAACGGCATGCCTCAGTTTGGCCGTGTTTCATCCGGATTTCGGCCACATCGCTGCTCATGCTTCCGCACCAATGGAACTCGTCTCGCTCTGCCACATCGCGACCCGCTGGCTCCTCACCCTCGGCGAGGCGGCCTTCCTGATCTGGGCGGTGGCGCTTTGCCTGGCGCTGGCGGGATGGGCACTGTGGTGCGCGGCCTGGATGCTGCGGCGCAGCGGTCTGACAGACCTACCTACGTTCCAGAACCCGTTCCGGCTGGTCAGCCGAGATCGGGAGGCGTACCGAACCAGAGCGGAGCGATGAAGACGACCGCGGCAAACAGCATTGCCAATGCGGGGCCTAGCTGACTCATAGCGAAATCAACATTGCTGAGGAATGTCCTGAAGGAGGACTGCAATGTCAGCGATGTTTCGCAAGGTTGCAACATGGCAACCGCGCCTTTCCCAGGCGCCAGGCAACTTTCTTCAGCAGGTGCGACCTGGGGTTGTAATAAGCCCTGGCAGTGGCGAACGTTGCGCTTTATAATTGGCGAGCGTTACTGGCGAGATTGCAAGTTCTCACCGACGCCAATTTCCTGCATCGCGGAATGGATAGTAGCGACATGCTTGTTCACGGTCCAGCCCTTGTTGGGACTCAGGTCGGAGCGTCGGCCGCAATGCATCTGGGGGCGCATCATGAAGCGCTCAGGCTGCTGGGGGTGGTGTTCCACTGGCTGCTCGTGCCGGTCGAAGCCGGCCTGGTGCTGTGGAGCTCGCTGCTTCTGCTCGTCGCGGCCGGTTGGGCGATGTGGTGCGGGTTCTGGCTGATCCGTCGTGGTCTCGCAAGCCTGAAGCCGTCCGCTGTCATCACCACCAGCCGGGGGCCCTGAGCGGCAGGGAGGCCATCGCCGGCATGGGCACCGCGAGCCGGGCCCGGCGGCTGGCGCTCCCTACCCTGGGTCGCCAGGCGTCGCAGGCTGCTTCTCACGTGCCGGCAGCGCGCAGACCAGGCCGGCGGCCATTGCCGGGGCGAGCAACGCCGCCACCGCGCGGCCGTCCATCGCGCACGCCACGGCCCAGAGCGGCAGGGCGATACGCCACCCGGACGGACGACGGACGATCAGGATCGCCAGCAAACCGCCAAGCACCGGCGCGGCGCGGGCCAGTGAGGCGAATGCGACGCCGACCGGATCGAGGTCTATCGCCTGGAAGACCTCTGGCGTGTAGGGCAGGAAGCCGCGCAGCCAGCCGAGCAGCAGCCCGAGCAGGACCATCACGCCATGCGCCGTGCTGTCGAACAGCACGATCAGCAGCACCAGCACCAACGGCAGCAGCAGGAAGGCAAGCGCCGCCACTCCGGAAGCCAATGCGATGACGGTCGCAAGCGTGACGCTCCAGCGCGGCAACGAGATCCCACGCGAAGAAGGAGCCATCAGCCGGTGGTCCCGCTCTGAGCTGGTGATGGCCCACGTTGTTTCGATAGGGAATTCCGGAGCAAGAACCGGAGCGCCCCGGGAGCTCGCCTGCGGCATGCTTCGCCGGCAACAGCATGGAAGGCGTCAGCGGTCATGACGATGCGCGCAAGCCTCGCCCCCGCAAGCCCGTCTCCCGGGAGTTTCGGGGTGATCGACGACAAGAGCTGGTCGAGCGTGCTCCGTCGCGACGGCACCGCGGACGGCCTGTTCTGGTATTCGGTGGCGACCACAGGCGTGTATTGCCGGCCGTCCTGCCCGTCCCGGATGGCGAGACGGGAGAACGTCGCCCGGCACGATAGCCCGCAGGCGGCGCGGCGATCGGGATTCCGTCCATGCCGGCGCTGCAACCCGGATGGATCGTCGAACCGCGCGGAACAGGTTGCCCTGGTGGCGAAGGCATGCCGGGCGATCGAGGCGACGGACGAGGCGCTGCCGCTCGCACGGCTGGCCGGCACGGTCGGGCTCAGCCAGTTCCACTTCCACCGCCTCTTCAAGTCCGTGACCGGCCTGACCCCGAAGGCCTACGCCGACGGATGCCGGTCCGCACGCGTGCGCGAAGCCCTTGCAGGGCGGTCCAGTGTTACCGACGCGATCTACGCGGCCGGCTTCAACTCGAACAGCCGGTTCTATGCCGGGGCCGCCGGCATGCTCGGGATGCAGCCGCGACACTACCGCAACGGTGGCGGCAGCGAGACGTTGCGCTTTGCGATCGGGCAGTGCTCGCTCGGCAGCATCCTGGTGGCGAGCAGTCCGGGCGGCGTGGCGGCGATCCTGCTCGGCGATGACCCGGACGCCCTGGTGCGCGACCTGCAGGACCGCTTCCGCAACGCCGATCTGGTCGGCCGGGATGCCGGCTACGAAACCCTGGTGGCGCGGGTGGTCGGTCTGGTGGAAGCGCCCGGGATGGGCTGTGATCTGCCGCTCGATATCCGGGGCACCGTGTTTCAGCAGCGCGTGTGGCAGGCGCTCCGCGAAATCCCGCCCGGCGCGACCTCGACCTATGGCGAGATCGCCGATCGGATCGGAGCGACCGGCGGCGCACGCGCGGTAGCGGGCGCCTGCGCCGCAAATTCCCTGGCGGTCGCGATCCCCTGCCACCGCGTGGTGCGGCAGGATGGTGCGTTGTCCGGCTATCGATGGGGCATCGAGCGCAAGCGGACGCTGCTCGAACTCGAAGGCGCCCGGCTGGATCGCGAATAGGACTTGCTCAGCGAGGTGAAGCAGCCACTGCCAGCCGGGAGGCCGCCACGAGATAGACCGGTACCGGAGCAGCCGCATCCTCCGGCATCTCCTGGCGCCGGCGCCAGGTTGCCGCCTCGTCGACGGTCGCGGCGCGAGCGTGCAGGGCGTCCGGATCGCCGTTCCAGACCGGCTGGCCGTCATGCTCCAGGGTGGAAAGGTCGGCACCGAGCCAGCTGTTGAGCGCTTCGTCGAGTTGGTGATGCGGGCTCTGCGGGGTCACGTTCATCACCAGTATGGATCGATCGTGCGCGCAGACCGTGTAGAGCAGCATGCGGAAACCCTCCGTCGGCATTCGTTGCATCACCGGGTAGTGAAGCACGTGCCTGCGACGGCGATCATTAAGATTGTGTTGCCCTGCCCGCCGCTACCATTTGAGAAAGCCCGCGAGCCTCGCGATCAGGTCGGCCGCCTCATGCCGCTCGTCGAAAGGTCCGGAGTGCAGCGCGACCACCTCGCCACCAGGCCCATCGGCGAAGATGCCGCCATGCTGCCGGAAATGATAACGGACCAGCTGGTCCCGCTCGTAGAGGTAGCGCGGGCGGCCGTCGTGCAGACCGTAGAACGCCCACTCCACCGGGTTTGCCGGCCTGAACCGTCTCTTCGACATCGCGATCCCACGACCGTCTGCACGCAAACCCAAGGGTTACGGCTGAGAGGCCGACCTGGATGCAACCGATCGTGCAGACAATGGGCGCGGCCAGTCCCTCGACCTCAGGCGGTCTCGCGCTGCCGCTCGGTCATCGCCGAGGCGGCGGCCAGGTCGACGGACAGCAACCGGCTTACACCGCGTTCCTGCATGGTGACGCCGTAGAGCCGGTCCATGTGCGCCATCGTCAGCTGGTGATGGGTGACCACCAGGAACCGCGTGCCGGTCTCCGTCACCATGTCGCCGAGAAGCGCACAGAAGCGGCCGACATTGGCATCGTCGAGCGGCGCGTCGACCTCGTCGAGCACGCAGACCGGTGCCGGATTGCAGCGGAACACGGCGAAGATCAGCGACAGCGCGGTCAGCGCCTGCTCGCCGCCCGACAGCAGCGAGAGCGTCGCGAGCTTCTTGCCCGGCGGCTGCGCATAGATCTCAAGCCCGGCCTGAAGCGGATCGTCGTTGCCGACCATGCCCAGATGTGCGCGGCCACCGTTGAACATGCGGGCGAACAGCGCCTGGAAATGCCGGTCGACCTGCTCGAACACCGCCAGCAGGCGCTCGCGGCCCTCGCGATTGAGATGACCGATCGAGCCACGTAGCCGGGCGATCGCAGCGTCCAGCTCCTCGCGTTCGGCGCGTATGGCCTCGGCGCGGGCGAGCGCCTCGCCGCTCTCGATGTCGGCGCGCAGGTTGACCGGGCCCATCTCGTCGCGTTCACGGATCATCCGGGCGATGCGCCGGCGCAGGCCCGCCTCGGCATTGTCGCTGAGATCGTCCGGAACATCCTGCGGCGGCGTCCCGGTCTCGGCCAGCAGCTGCGCCAGGATCGCCTGCGCCTGCTCGGACTGGCCCTGCAGCCTCAGCCTAGCCTCGCGCGCCTGCATCAGCGCGGTGTCGGCTTGGCGCCGCTCGTGCTGGGCTCCCAGCAGCGCCTGCTCGGACCCATCGAGCGCCTGCCGGGCTGCCTGGTGCTGGCGCGTGGCGTCCGCCAGGGCGGCAGCCTGCAGCCGGCGGTGCTGCCCGGCCAGCGCCGGCGCCTCGGCGAGCGCGTCATGCGCCTCGCGATCCGCCGCCAGCCGGATCCGCGCCGCTTCTTCCTCCTCACGCGCCGTGACCGCCCGACGGGACCAGTCCTCGTGCGAAGCGGCAAGCCGTGCCGCCTCCGCTTCCAGCGCCACCGCATCGCCCTGGATGCGCAGGCGGGCATCTCGTTGCAACGCCTCGGCCTCGCGCGCCGCCTGCAGGCGTCCGGCTGCCTGGTGGGAGGCGGCGGCCGCCGCGTCCAGGTCCGGCAGCGCAGACCGCGCCTCCTGTACGGCAGCCAGCGACGCTGCCACCTCCCGGCGCTCCGCCATCACCGAGGCCAGCCGTGGCGCCAGCGCCTGCAGCCGGCTGCGCTGCTCGACCATCCGTGTCGATAGCGCGACGCGCTCGGATTGCAGCCGGTCGAGCCGGGTGGCCGCCTCGCGCCGGGCCGCGCGGGTGCGCTGCTCTTGCGCCTCGGCCGCTTCCGCCGCCTGTCGCAGGCGGGCCGCCGCCATGCGGCTGGTGGCCGGATCGGCTGCAGCGGCCAGGACGCCATCGGCGGCGGCCATTTCGGCCCGCGCCGCCTGCTCCTCCTCGCCGATGCGCGCAAGCTGCGGCAGCAGGACGCCGAGGCGGCTCTCGATCTCCGCCCGCGCCGCCAGCCGGGCGGCGACGTTGCGCCTCGCGGTTTCCAGCCGCCGCTCGGCCTCGCCGCGGGCATCGCGGGCGCGAGCTTCCCGGTCCGACGCCTCGGCATCGCGCCGCGCCGCTTCCCGAAGCTCGCTCTCCAGCGTCTCCAGGATCGGCAATCCGGCGCGCTGCGAGCAGGCTTCCGCCAGCGCCCGGTCGGCCTCGTCCCTGGCGGCGGCGGCGTGATCGCGTTGCGGCAGCAGGGCGTCCAGCCGCGCCCGTCCAGCGCCGGCCCGGCCGGACAGGTCCTGGTGGGTATCACGCGCCACCGACAGGGCGCGCTCCGCCTCGTTGCGGCGAAGCCGCGCAGCGGCAGCGGTTTCGGCCTGTCCGGCGGCGTCCCGGGCCAGGCCTGCAGCCCGCACGCGAACAGCGATCGCTTCTTCGGAGCAGCTCTCGAGCAGCCGCAGCGTCTCGCGCATGCGGCGGCGCTGTTCGAGCGCGCGCACGGCGTGGCCGGCGGCGCTGTCCGCGGCAAGGCCGCCAGTGTCGCTGTAGCCGTCCCAGCGCCAGAGTGCGCCGGCCCGGGAGACCAGGCTCTGTCCCGGTGCCAGGGTGGCCTGCAGCGCGGCACCTTCCGTCTCCTCGACCAGCCCGGCATGCGACAGCGCACGGGCCAGCGCCGGCGGTGCCGCCACCAGGTCCGACAGCCTGGTGGCGCCGGTGGGGAGGGCAGGGGATGGACACTCGTCGAGTGTGCGCCAGTGGCGTGGCGCGTCCGGATCCAGGGCGCCATCCAGCCCGTCCGCCAGCAGCGCGCCCAGCGCGCGTTCGAGACCGTCGGGCACCGTCAGCGTGTCGGCGAGCGTGGCCCAGGCGGGCCCGCCGGCGTCTTCGCCGCGCCCATCCTCGACCGGACCCAGGCCGTCGAGCTGCGCCTGCAGCCTCGCCTGGTCGGCCGAGATGGCGGCGAGGTCCTGGGCTGCCGTGCCATGCTCATGGGCCGCCCGGTCGCGTTCCTGCTCGGCCTCGACCAGCCCAGAGGCTGCAGAGTCCAGTGCCGTCTGGGCCGCCGCCAGTGCCGCCGCCGCCTCGTCCAGCCGCGACGGCGCCACCAGGGCAGCCTCGGCTGCTGCGACGTCGCCGGCGATCCTTGTGTGCTGGGATCGGGCCCGGCCGAGCATCGCCTCGGCGGCGGCCTCGGCAGAAGCGGCCTGCTCATGCCGGTGCACCGATTCGGCAAGACGGCGACGCGCCAGCGCATGGGCATCCTGCGCCTCCCCCCGGGCGCTCTCGGCGGCGGCGAGTTCATGCCGCGCCTCGGCGAGCCGCAACTCCTGCTCTGCCACCCCGGCATCGTCCGACGCATCCGCAACGCCGTCGCGTCCGGCCTCCGCCTCGGCAACCTGGGCGGCCAGCGTCGCAAGCTCGGCGGCGAGTCGCGTGGCCCGCTGCGCTGCGTCCGCCTGCCGCGAGGTCGCGGCGACATGCGCGCGCGCCGCCTCGGCCGCCTGCAGCCCGGCGACATCGGCCGCGCGACCGGCCTCGCCGCGCGAGGCGACGGCCTGCTCGGCGTCGGCATCCGCCTGCGCCACCGCCTGCGCCGCGCGGCCGCACTCCGCCTGCAGCGCCGCCAGCGCGGCGTCCGGCGGCAACCCGGCCTCGGCCTCGTCATGCTCGGCCTGCAGCGCGGCGGCCAGGCCGGACAGCCGTTCCATCGTCGAGGCGGCGGCCTGCTGCTCGCGCTCCAGTTGCTGGATCCGGTTGCGCAGCACGTTCTCGGCGGCAAGCGCCTCGGCATGCGCGGTGCCAGCCGAGGCCTGCTCCGCCTGTGCGTCCTGCAGCGCTTGCGTCGCCGCCTGTTCGCGCTCGGGCAGCGCCGCCCGCCCGGCAGCGTTGGTGGCGCGTTCGGCATCGAGCGCCGCCAGCGCCTGGTCCGCATCGGCCAGCCGGGCGGCCGCCGCCGCCGCCTCGGCCTCGGCGCGCGACAGCCTGGCCCGCGCCTCGACCGCAGCCTGTGCCGCGCGCTGCTCCTCGGCTTCCAGGGTCTCGGCGGCAATCCGGCACCGCTCCAGGCTGGTGCGTGCCATCGCCTCCGCCTCGCGCGGCCGCGGCAACGCCAGCTCGGCGGCATGTTCGGCAAGGGTGGCGATCTCGGCGCGCTGTTCGGCGGCGGCAAGCTCCGCCTCGGTGGCGACACCCGCCTCGTGCGCCTGCTGCACGGCAAGCCGGGCGCGCGCATGCAGCAGCGACAGCAGGCCCGCTTCCGCCTCGCGCAGGCCGGCGGCCACCTCGCGATAGCGGCGCGCCTGCCGCGACTGCGCGTCGAGATCGGATAGCCTCGCCTCGAGCTGCAGGCGCAGATCGTCGGCGCGCGCGAGATTGCTTTCGGTCGCCCGCAGCTTCAGTTCCGCCTCGTGCCGCCTCGCATGCAGGCCGGTGATGCCGGCGGCCTCCTCCAGGATCGAGCGGCGCTCCTCCGGCCGGGCACTCACCAGCGCCGACACCCGCCCCTGGCTGACCATTGCCGAGGACCGCGCGCCGCTGGCGAGGTCGGCGAACAGCGTCTGCACGTCGCGGGCACGCATCTCGCGTCCGTTGACCCGGTAGGCGGACCCGGCGCCGCGCTCGATGCGGCGCGAGATCTGCAACTCCGGCTGGTCGTCGAACGGCGGCGGCGCGATGCCGGCGGCCTCCTCCAGGGTGAGGGTGACCTCGGCCAGGTTGCGCGCCGGCCGGGCGGCGGTGCCGGCGAAGATCAGGTCGTCCATCTCGCCCCCGCGCAGCGAACGGGCGGAGGTCTCGCCCATCGTCCAGCGCAGCGCTTCGACGACGTTGGACTTGCCGCAGCCGTTCGGCCCGACGATGCCGGTAAGCCCGGGCAGGATGTCGACGCTGACCGCCTCGGCGAAGCTCTTGAAGCCGGCGATGCGCAGGCGTGCGAAGCGGACGCTCATCGGCGGGTCGTCCTGCCTGGGGTCAAGTCGAGGCGCCCGGGGGTCAGGCTCCGGCCGCAGTCACCTGCTTGAGGAAGGTGTCGTAATCCATCTCGCCGGAATGGCTGGTGGCGCCGAAGACGAAGGTCGGGGTGCTGTCCACCTTGTACTGGGTCTGGCCGCGATCCTGCTCGGCGAGGATCTCCTTGCGCAGGGTGTCGTCGGCGATGGTGGCGTCGAAGGTGGCCTTCGGCATTCCGGCCAGCGCCGCCATCTGCTGCAACTGTGCCTGGGGGTCGACATTCTGGCCGAACGCCCAGCGATCCTGGCTGGCCAGCAGCGCCAGCACGAACGGCTCGTAGCGATCGGTCGGCAGCGCACGCGCCACCATCGCCGCGGTCAGTGCCACCTGGTCGAGCGGGAAATCCTTGAAGACGTAGCGGATGCGTCCGGTATCGATCAGCTTGGCCTTGACGTCCGGGAAGGTCTCGGCGGCGAAGCGGGCGCAATGCGTGCACGTCAGCGAGAACCATTCCTGCACGGTGAGCTTCGCGTCCGGCTTCCCGAGCGCGCGCTCCGCCATGCGCGGATCGGCCTGTTGTGCATGAGCCGTGTCCGGCAGCAGCAGGGCCGGCGCCGCTCCCAGCGTGAGGGCTGCACCCAGAAGCAAGCGGCGGCGAACGGTCGGCATGCGTGAGGCGACTCCGTTGATCGCTCCAGTACGCCAGAGCGTTCGCCGCATTGCAACTCTCTCCGGAACGCGCGGCTAGCTCTCCAGCGTGGCGTCCAGGGTGATCTCCGCCTTCAGCAGCTTGGAGACCGGGCAGCCGGCCTTGGCCATCGCGGTCAGCTCCTCGAACTTCTCCTGCGTGGCGCCGGGGACTTTCGCCTTGAGTGTCAGGTGCACCTTGGTGATGGAGAAACCGTCCGGCACCTGGTCGAGGGTGACGTCCGCCTTGGTCTCCATGTGCTCCGCGGTCAGGCCGGCACCGCCCAGGATCATCGACAGCGCCATGGTGAAGCAGCCGGCATGCGCGGCGCCGATCAGCTCCTCCGGGTTGGTGCCGGGCTTGCCCTCGAAGCGGGCCGCGAAGCCGTACGGATATTCCTTGAGTGCGCCACTATGGGTGGTGATGGCGCCCTTGCCGTCCTTGAGGCCGCCTTGCCAGACTGCCGAGCCGTTGGTCTTCATGGTCGCGTCTCCCTGGATGGTCCGGACCGCTCCGGTTTCCGGGGCATGTTGTATCAGCGCCGCCCACGTTGCGCGATGCGGCCGCCGAGCGACGCCAAGGCATCACGCAGCGGCCCGTCCGGCAGGTCCGGGATGTCCACCGCCTGAGCCGGGACGGGAAGCGGGCGCGGCGGCGTGCGGTCGGCGAGCGCGGTGTCGTCCTGGATGAAGCGCAGCCGGCTGACCAGCTGCCGCCCGTAGTGGGTGTTGATGCGCCCGATCAGCAGGTCTGCGACGTGCTGCAGCTCGAGCGCCACCGGGCCGGCGCAGGCCAGGGTCAGGGTGCCGGCGGACAGCCGGCGCGGGCGGGTGGTGGCGGCGTGCGCCGGACCGACGATGGCGTCCCAGTCCGCGACCAGCTGCGCCGAGGCGGCGTTGCGGCTGTGCAGGGCAGGCTTGACGATCGCCGGCAGCAGGGCGCCAAGCGCGCGCGGCCCGTATACGAAGCGTTGATCCTTCGTCATGGATGCACTCGTGCCGCCAGCATCAGCCGCCCTCGCCGTTACCTCCACGCCACCTGCCGGCGCCTTGCTGCGCTGGTATGACCGGCACCGCAGGGTGCTGCCCTGGCGCGCCGGGCCCGGCCAGACCGCCGACCCATACCACGTCTGGCTCAGCGAGATCATGCTGCAGCAGACCACGGTGGCGGCGGTGGTGCCGTACTATCGCCGCTTCCTGGAGCTGTTCCCGACCGTGCAGGCTCTGGCCGCCGCCGGGGACGGGGCGGTGATGTCGGCCTGGGCTGGGCTCGGTTACTACGCCCGCGCCCGCAACCTGCATGCCTGCGCCCGTGCGGTGGCGGCGCTCGGCGACTTTCCGGACGACGTGGAAGGCCTGCGCCGCCTGCCGGGAGTGGGTGCCTATACCTCCGCCGCCATTGCCGCCATCGCGTTCGGACGGCCGGTGGTGCCGGTAGATGGCAATGTCGAAAGGGTGACCGCGAGGCTGTTCGCGATCGACATCCCGCTACCCCTGGCCCGCCGGGTAATCGGCGCAGCAGCGGCGACGCTGAACGCCGACCTGGAGGCGTATGCGCGGCCGTCCGATTTTGCGCAGGCGCTGTTCGATCTCGGCGCCACGATCTGCACCCCGCGCAACCCGGCCTGCGCGATTTGCCCATGGATGCGCTGCTGCGCCGCGCGCGCCGCGGGGATCGCCGGCGACCTGCCGGTCAAGGCCGCGAAGGCCGTGCGCCCGCAGCGTCATGGCGCGGTGTTCCTGCTGTCCGATGCCGAGGGCCGGCTGCTGCTGCGACGGCGTCCGCCAAGCGGCCTGCTCGGCGGCATGACCGAGTTCCCCGGCACCGCCTGGCGGGATGCGCCGTTTGCCCTCGACGAGGTGCGGGCCTCGGCGCCGATGGCGGCCGACTGGCGGCCGGTCGGCACGGTGACGCATGTTTTCACCCACTTCGCCCTCACCCTGCAGGTCTTCGCCGCATCGGTGGTGCAGGTCGCGGAGGACCTGCTGCAGGTGGGCTTCCTGCGCGCGCCCGACGCGATGGCCACCGAGGCGTTGCCGTCGCTGATGCGCAAGTGCCTGGAGCTGCCACGATGAAGAGCCGGCTGCCGGTATTCCTCGATCTCGACGGCCGCCGCGCGCTGCTGCTCGGCGAGGGCGAGGCGGCCGAGCGCCGGGCCGCGACCCTACTGGCCTGCGGTGCGGTGCTGGTGCGCGCGACCATTTTCGATGAGGCGCTGCTGGATGGCTGCGCGATCGCCATCGGCGCCGCCGACGAGGATGCGCGTGCATACGACCATCCGGCGCAGATCCAGCTCCGCGCGATGACGGCGTCGGCACGTCGGCGCGGCATCCCGCACAACGTGGTCGACCAGCCGGAACTCGGCAGCTTCATCACGCCCGCGGTGGTGGAACGGCCGCCGCTGTCGATCGCGATCTCCTCGGGGGGCGCCGCTCCGGTGCTGGCACGGCTGCTCAGGGCGCGCATCGAGACCCTGGTCCCGCCGGCCTTCGGCAAGCTGGCGGCGCTGGCCGGCCGGCTGCAGGACGAGACCAGGCGGGTGCTGCCGGACGTCCTGCAGCGGCGACGCATGCTGGAAGCGGCGCTGTCCGGCCCGGTGGCGGAGCTGATGCTGGAGGGTCGCGAGGCGGAGGCGGAGGCGGCGTACCGGCAGGCGCTCGCGGCGGCGGCGGACGGTGCCGCCCTGCAGCGCGGGTTCGTGCATCTGGTGCATGCGGGTCCGGGACCTGCCGATCTCCTGACCCTGCGGGCGCTCCGGCTGCTCGGCGAGGCGGATGTCATCGTGCATCGTGCGGACGAAAGTCCTGCGGTGCTCGAGGTCGCGCGCCGCGATGCCGGGCGGGCGATGGTGGACGATGCCGAGGCCCCGGCGCTGCTGGTGCGGCTGGCTCGCGAAGGCGCCAAGCTGGTGCGGCTGTCACCGACCGGCGCGGATGTGCGGGCTCTGCGCGACGCCGCGATCGATCATGCGATCGTGCCGGGCATCGGCGCGCCCGAGATTGACGTGGCTGCACCGGGGCTGGTCTGATCGAGCCATGTCCCGTCTAGATCTCTCCAAGCGCTTCATCCCGGTCCGCATCGCGGTGCTCACCGTCTCGGACTCCCGCACCGTCGCCAACGACACCTCCGGCGACATCCTGGCCGGCCGCGTCGAGGCGGCGGGGCATGTGCTCGCCGACCGCGCCATCGAGCCGGACGATGCCGGGCGGATCGCCGAACGGCTGTCGGGATGGATCGCGGACCCGCAGGTCGATGTGGTGGTCAGCACCGGCGGCACCGGGGTCACCGGCCGCGACGTGACGCCGGAGGCGTATGCACGCGTGGTCGAGAAGCAGATCGAGGGCTTCGGCGAGCTGTTCCGGATGCTGTCGTACCAGAAGATCGGCACGTCGACGATCCAGTCGCGCGCCATCGCGGGCGTTGCCAACGGCACCTACCTGTTCGCGTTGCCGGGCAGCACCGGTGCGGTGAAGGATGGCTGGGACGACATCCTGGTCTGGCAGCTCGACAGCCGCCACTCGCCCTGCAACTTTGTCGAACTGATGCCACGCCTGAAGGAGCATCTTGCGTCATGAGCATGCGCGCGGATCTCACCGAGAAGATCGTCCGGCTCAAGATCGAGCGCGATCTGAGCTGGAGCGGGCTCGCCGGACTGGCGCCCGATCTGTCGAAGGAATTCATCACCGCCGGGCTGCTCGGGCAGATGCAGTTGCCGAAGGCGGCTGCCGAGGCGATCGGTGATCATCTCGGTCTCGATCCGTTCGAGATCAGGCTGCTGCAGGAGGCACCCTATCGCGGCTCCTTGCCAACCGCGGTGCCGACCGATCCGCTGATCTACCGCTTCTACGAGCTGGTGTCGGTGTACGGCACCACCTTCAAGGCGCTGATCCACGAGGAATTCGGCGACGGCATCATGAGCGCCATCGATTTCCACATGGACCTGCAGCGCGAGCCGAACAACCAGGGCGATCGGGTCAGCATCTCGATGAGCGGCAAGTTCCTGCCGTACAAGCCGTACTGACGATGCTGCTGCGTCGACGCGATGCGCTGGCACTTGCGGCCGGCGGTGTCGCCGCTGTCGCCTTGCCGGGCCGCGTCTATGCGACGCCGCTTGCACCCGGGATGCGATTTGTTTCCGTGGGCGACTGGGGCCGGCAGGGACACGACGAGCAGCGTGCGGTCGGCGTCGCGATGGGTCGCGCGGCGGAAATCCATCGCAGCACATGGACGCTCTCGCTCGGTGACAATTTCTACGAGGATGGCGTGCAGGGCACTGACGATCCGCAGTGGCGTGGTTCGTTCGAGGATATCTACGACGCGCCGTCGCTGCGTTCGCCGTGGCGGGTGATCCTGGGCAACCATGATTACCGCGGCGACGTGCAGGCGCAGCTCGATTACGGCAGCCGTGATACGCGCTGGTCGATGCCGGCGCGCTACTACGCCCGCACCGAGCATCTCGCCGACGGCACGCCATGCGACCTGTTCTTCATCGACACCAACCCGTTCCTGTCGCGCTACCGGCACAGCAAGGTGCGCGTCGACGGTCAGGATCCGGCGGCGCAACTCGCCTGGCTCGAGCGCAGCCTCGCCGCCTCGCGCGCGCCTTGGAAGATCGTGATCGGGCACCATCCGATCCACACCGCCGACGGCGCGCCGACCGAGGAGCCGGAACTGATCGCGTCCCTCAAGCCGGTGCTGGAGCGGTACGGCGTGCGGGTCTATCTCAACGGCCATATCCACAACCTGCAGCACATCCGTGTGGGCAGCGTCGACTACGTCACCAACGGCGGCGGCTCGAAGCTGATCCATCTCTATCCTGTCCGCCCCGGGGCCTGGGGCGCCGAGACGCATGGCTTCATGACCGCCACGCTGACCCCGGACACCTTCGCCTTCGAGTTCAAGGGCGCCTCCGGTGAACCGCTCTACTCGGCGTCGGTGTCCCGCACCGCCTGAAGCGCCGGGGTCGACCCGGTCGCCCGCGTCTGTATGCTGCGCCCCGATCAATGACCCGGAGTGCTGACCCTGTGAAGATCGATCGTCTGTTCGTGCGCGCCGCGATGGTGACTGCGCTCGCTGCCACCCCCGCTCTCGCCCAGGCCCCGAAGGTCATGAAGGTGCAGCGCATCGAGGTGATCGGCAATCACCGCGTTCCGACCGCCGACATCGACAATGCGATGACGGTGCATGTCGGCGACAAGGTCACCAAGGCGGACCTGGTGGCCAACGAGAACGCGGTGGTCGGCGTCTACCAGCACGCCAATGTGGGCGCCAGCCTGAAGCAGCGCCTGACCATCCAGCCCTCGGGCGCGGTGACGGTGGCCTACCTGATCACCGAGCAGGCGGCCCCCGCGCCGCAGGGCCCCGCCGTGCTGCGCGTCGACCGGGTGACCGTCGAGGGCAACAGCAAGGTCAGCACCCAGGAGATCGACGGCGTCATCACGCTGCATCCGGGCGACGTCGTCGACGAGGCCAAGGTCAGCGCCAACATGCAGGCGATCCTGGCGCTGTACAAGAAGAAGAATATCGGCGTCCAGATCGCGCCCAGCGCAACCTATCCGCAGCCCAACCATGCGGTGGTGGACTACAAGATTACGGAAGGGGCGAGCGACTAGCCCTTACTCGAAGGCCGACACCGCCGAGCTGTGGTTGATCATCGACAACAGCTCGGACCGGGTGGTCGGATTGTCGCGGAACGCGCCCAGCATGCGGCTGGTCACCATCGAGACACCGGGCTTGTGTACGCCGCGCGTGCTCATGCACTGGTGGCCAGCCTCGATGATCACCGCGACCCCGTGCGGCTCCAGCACCTCGTTCAGCGTGTTGGCGATCTGCGCGGTCAACCGCTCCTGGATCTGCAGCCGCCTGGCATAGACCTCGACCAGGCGGGCAAGCTTGCTGATCCCGACCACGCGACGGCGCGGCAGGTAGGCGACGTGGCACTTGCCGATAATCGGCACCATGTGGTGCTCGCAGTGGCTCTCGATGCGTATGTCGCGCAGCAGCACGATCTCGTCGTAGCCATCGGTCTCGGCAAAGGTGGTCGCCAGCAGCGCCACCGGATCGGTCGCATAGCCCTGGAAGAACTCGTTGTATGATTTCACCACCCGCCGCGGGGTGTCGAGCAGCCCCTCGCGAGCCGGGTCCTCGCCCGCCCAGCGCAGCAGCGTGCGCACCGCCGCCTCGGCCTCCTCCTGGGACGGCCGGTCGGCATGGTGGGGCAGGGCGCCCGCCGGGATCGCCTGGTCCATCAGTGCAGCACCGCCGGCTGATGCGGACTGTCGAGGCTGAAGGTCGGGATCTGCACGTCGAATTCTTCCCCGGTCCCGGTCAGCACCATGTGGTAGGCGCCCGACATGAATCCGGACGGCGTCTCAAGCGGGGTCCCGGAGGTGTATTCGAAGGCCTCGCCGGCATGCAGCTGCGGCTGCTCGCCGACCACGCCGCTGCCCTCGACGTGCTGCGTCCGGCCACGGCTGTCGGTGATGTGCCAGGTGCGGCGCAGCAGGCGGACCGTATCGGTCCCCTGGTTCTCGATGCGAACCCGGTAGGCCCAGACGAATTGCCGCTCGTCGGGTTGCGACTGGTCCTCGAGGAAGAACGGTCGCACGCTCACCCTGATGCCACGGGTCACGAGTGCATAGGTCTCGGCAGCTTGCGCCTCGGAGGCCGGCGCCGCGGCACCCGGCTGCGTCCCCGCGGCTGCGGGGTCGTTATCCTTCATCGGACGCCTTCCTGTTTCCTTGCGCATGTTGCCGCCGCGCGGATGTTCTGGCCAGCAGCATCGTAGGGTCGCCTCGATGTCATTCGGCCGCCCGCAGCCGCGAGAGGCCGGTCAGCGCGCGGCCCAGATCGTCCTGCAGGTCGAGCACATCCTCCAGTCCCACCGACATCCTCACCACGCCATCGGTAATGCCGAGCCTGGCCCGCTCCTCGGCGCCGATGCGCATATGCGTGGTGGTCGCCGGATGGGTGACCAGGGAGCGGCTGTCGCCCAGATTGTTGGAGACCGCGATCAGGCGCAGCCGGTTCATCACCTCGAAGGCCGCCGCCTTGCCGTCCAATTCGAACGTCACCAGCGTGCCGCCGGCGCTCATCTGCCGCATCGCCAGGGCGTGCTGCGCATGGTCGGTGCGGGCCGGATACCAGACCCGGCGGATGCCAGGCTGCAGCGCCAGCCAGTCCGCCATGCGCGCGGCATTGGCGCACATGGCATCCACCCGCAGCGCCAGCGTTTCGAGGCCCTTGAGCAGCACCCAGGCATTGAAGGCGGAGAGCGTCGGGCCGGTGTTGCGGATGAACGGCTGCAGCACGTCCTCCACCCACTTCGCGCGGCCCAGCACGGCGCCGCCGAGCACACGGCCCTGGCCGTCGATATGCTTGGTGCAAGAATACACCACCACGTCGGCGCCGAGTTCGAACGGGCGCTGCAGCAGCGGGGTGGCGAACACGTTGTCCACCACCACCAGGGCCCCCGCCGCATGCGCGAGATCGGCGACCGCCTGCAGGTCCACGATGTCCAGCATCGGGTTGGACGGGCTCTCCAGCAGCACCATCGCGGTCGGCTGCGAGAGGGCGGTGCGCCACTGGTCGAGATCATGGCCGTCGACGAATACGCTCTCGATGCCGTAGCGCGGCAGCAGCGTCGAGACGATCCAGAAACACGAGCCGAACAAGGCGCGCGACGCCACCAGGCGGTCGCCGGCCTTGAGGTGGCTCAACAGCGCAGCATGCACCGCGCCCATTCCGGACGCGGTGGCGCGACACGCCTCTGCTCCCTCGATCTCGGCGAGGCGGCGCTCGAACATCGATACGGTGGGGTTGCCGAAGCGGCTATACTGGTAGTGCTCGGCCTCGCCCTTGAAGGTCGCCTCGGCCTGCTCTGCGCTGTCGTAGACGAAGCCGGAGGTGAGGAACATCGCCTCGCTGGTCTCGCCGAACGGGCTGCGCTCGGTGCCGGAATGGATCAGGCGGGTGTTGGTGCGATAGGAGGCGTTGTCGCTCATCATGGATGTCCCGGTCGAAGTCCCGTAGTGGGGCCGGCCATGGATGACACGACGCCCTTCCCCCATGGGACGGTTCGCCGATGCCTCTTTAGCGCAGTTGTTTTACCTCGCCGCAAGCCGGCCGGACAAATCACGAGGACCCCGGCGCGGAGGCGACCGGAGCAGAGCCATGGTGGCGTCAGCAAGTGACGAGGTCAAGCGGGGTGAGGTCGAGGCCGCGTCTTGCCTGCGTCCCGGACGGTCACTAAAGTCTCCTCCAAGGCGGGTGTAGTTCAATGGTAGAACGGCAGCTTCCCAAGCTGCATACGCGGGTTCGATTCCCGCCATCCGCTCCAGGTCAGTTGGTCGTGGGGTCCTGGTGCCGCCGGACCGCTGCGCGGTGCTGCTCCACCGAACGTTTGAGGCCAGTCAGGGGTGGCGCAGCCAGGGTGTCGCGGTAGCCTCCGCCAGACCAGGTCCAGCGGTCGTTGCGGCCGACCAGCAGGTCGTGCATGCCGTCGTTGCTCTGCGGCATCACGCGGATCGGACCGCTCACGGAGTCCAGCACCTTGGTCCACTCATGGTCGCGCCGAAGATAGACCGAGGTGGAACAGCCCGCCGAGCCACACAGGCTGGCGGACTGCAGCTGCACGAACAGCGCCTCGTCGGTGCGATGGTCCGAAAGCGGCGCCGACCCGACCAGCACCAGCGGCGTCTCGCCATGCCGGGCGGCGCCCTGCAGATCCTCGCGATTAAGCGTGCGGGCAGCCTGGTCGGCCGCCGTACCGGGCTGGCGTGTCAGGATGACCGGCGCGCCACCATGGTGCGCCTTCCGTGTGGCGGCATGAACGTGCAGCGGAAGCAGCAGGCCGGCCAGGACCATCAGGCGGACGAAAGTCATGGCGTCTTGATCATCCCGGAACAGGCTTGTTGGTCTCAATCTAGAGCCGGCAGGTCGCCGGGTCGATACGCCGTCGAACGATCAGGGATGGAGCCGGCATGACATCACCCGAACCGGGCCTCTACCGCCACTACAAGGGCGGCCTCTATACGGTGATCTGCGTCGGCCGGCACAGCGAGACCGAGGAATGGCTGGTCACCTATCGCAGCGAAGCCCGCGGCGACTACTGGGTGCGGCCGCTATCGATGTGGAACGAGGCGGTGGACGGTGCGCCTCGATTCGAAAGAGCCTAGCCTCACCAGCCCATGGTGCCGGGAGCACCCTTGAACGGCCCGACAAGATCGCTGGTGACCCAGCCGCCGTAGAAGCCGCCCGGCTGCGGGGTTACCGCCTCGTCGCCGACGAAGCACTGGTCCATCATGCCGGCATAGACCGCCAGATGGTCGCGCAACGGCTCGAAGGCCGGAGTGGGGTCGGGATAGCTCCAGGCCGCGCGCTCCGCCCGGTGCGCGCCGGCCGCGATGGTCCAGTAGCGCGCCACACCCTTCCATTCACACAGGCTGCGTCCCGGCGCCGGTTCCAGGGTGCAGCCGGTGAAAGCGTCCGGCGGCAGGTAGTAGACCGGCGGATGCGACGTTTCCAGCACGCGCCACGCCTGCTCCGTCGCGGCGATGATCCGGCCGCCGAACACGATGCGCACCGGGCGCGTCACCGGTTGCAGCGCGGGCGGACGCGGATACTCCCAGACATTCTCCATTCGGCCCCGTCCTGTGGAAGTCGGTTCGCCGGTCATGCGCCCTGGGGTGCGTGGCCGAGGTTTGCCGGGCCCCGGGCCGCCAGGTAATCGAGGACTGGACGGGTCAGGCCGATGCCGCGCAGTTCCTCCGGAGCGAACAGCCTTGCCGCCACGATCTCGCGGTTGTCGAGCGAGAGATGGGGCAGGCGGTCGAGCCGGAGCTCGAAGAAATGCACCCGATCGGGCCGGCAATCGAATGTTCCGGTGGTGATGCCCGCCGGCCGCAGCGTGAAGTCCGACAGCCCGATCTCCTCCCGCAGTTCCCGGCGCGCGGCGGCTTCCGGCGCCTCGCCCGGACGCACCCCGCCGCCCGGAAAGTTCCACTGCCGGCGATAGGAGCAGCGCAGCAGCAGCAGGTCGCGGCCGACATGCACGGCGACCAGGGCACCCTCGTGCTGGGGGCGCCGCAGCCGCCACCACAGCCGCGCCATCGGAAAGCCGATGCGGAAGGCAGTGCGCCAGGCAAGGTCGACGGCAGGGAGCCACGGTTTTTTCACAAGCACCATTAGTGTCGAGGAGTAGCCGGGTTTCCGCTCGGGCGGAACATGATGGCTGGAACCGTCGTCATGCCGCCGACGCAGGCCGGCCTCACTCCCCGAGCACCGCCAGGCCAAGCTGGCGCGCAAGCTGGTCGCGATAGCTGCGTTGGCGGATGCGGTCGGCATCGAGCAGGCTGGGACCGCGTCCGAGCAGCCGGTGGATACGTGCCACCTCGCCGAGATGCTTCTGGCCAGCCAGCCGGTGGGTGGTGGACTGGCTGTGCCGGCGGTGGATGTTGAGCGGCTCGGCGACGTAGGCGATGCGAGCGCCGGGCGCGCGCAGCATCTCGATGTAGAGCCGCCAGTCGCCGGCCATGCGGAAGGCGAACAGCTCGTCGCCGCACTCCGCCAGCGCCTGGCGCAGCGCCGTGCGCGCGAACAGCACGCCGCTCGCGTTGAGGATCAGGTTGCGCTCGCTCAGGCAGTCGCGCACGAAATCGGGCCCGTCATGCAGTCCGTCCTGCTCGAGCAGCGTGCCGGCGGTGGTGGCGAAATACGGCTTGTAGCTTTCCGACGTCACCGCGCCGTCCTCGTCGAGGCTGCTGCTGTCGCAGAACGCCATGACGACGTCGCGGCCGACCGAGGCGGCCTGCGTAATGGCCTGTATCAGGCGCTCCAGCATCATCGGCTCGGCGGCATCGTCCGCCTCGGCGATCCAGATCCAGTCGCCCTGCGCCTCCGCGGCCGCGCGCCGCCACTGGCGGAACACCGAGCCGGAGTTGCTCTGCGACGCGACCAGGCGCACGTCCCGGTTCCACTCGTCGGCAGTGGCGCGGGCGGTGGCGACGCTGTCGTCCGACGAGGCGTCGTCGAGCACGATGATCTCCAGCACCGGCTGGGTCTGCGCGAAGATTGAGGCGAGGCGCTGCTTCATGTAGCGGGCGTAGTTGTAGGACGGCACCACCACCGAGATGCGCGGCAGCGCCGGCCGGGCGAGCGCCACCAGGCTCGTGACATAGCTGCCGAAATCGTGCCGCGCCGCCGCCCGCCTGCCGATCGCGGCCCGGGCGGCGGCGGACTGCGCGTGGGTCTGCGCCGCCAGCGCCAGCGCCTGCCCGGCCATGCCGGCGAGGTCGCCGAGCGGTGCCAGCGCGCCGCCGCCATGCTGCTCGATCAGTTCGGGAATGCCGCCGCCACTGGCGAAGGCGACGCAGGACAGGCCGGTCGCCATCGCCTCCAGGACCACGCTCGGCAGCGGATCCTCGCGCGAGGTCAGCACGAACACGTCGGCGGCGCTGAGATAGTCCGGCGCGTCCTGCACGTAGCCGAGCATGTGGAAGCTGCCCGTCGCGAGCGCGAGATCGAGTTCGGCCTGCAGGTAGAGACGCAGGCCGGGATCGAGCTCGCCGAGCCACAGGCAGTGCACCTGCCGGGCCGGCCCGGCCGATTTCGCACGTGAGCGAGGCGACGACTGCAGGGTGCGCCAGAGCTGCAGGAACAGGTCGAACCCCTTGCGCAGGTCGCCATAGCCCATGCCTATCATCAGCAGCGCGTCCGCCGGCAGGCCGAGGCGCCGCCGCAGCATGGAGCGTGCGCGCGCCGAGTAGCGGCATCGGCGATACAGGCCCTGCGGCAGCAGCCGGCACTTCGCCTCCGGCAGCTGGACCAGCGCGCGAACGGCGTTCTGCACGACGGTGGCGGGGAACACCACGCTGCGGGCGGATGCGGCGGCGGCGGCGAGGACGTGCCGCAGGTGCTTCTCGGCGATCACTGTCGGCAGCTCGTGCACCAGCAGGGTGTAGCCGATCTCGGCGGCGTGCAGCTGCGCCCCGGCGGCGCCGGAGGCCGACGAGTTCACGATGGCGGCGTCGTAGCCGTCGCGCCGCAGCCGGTCGAGCCAGGCGGCCAGGGCCGGATCGTCGGCCGCCATCACCCGGGTCGGGCCGGTTGCCTGGTAGCCCGCCAGCAGCGCGCCGCCAGCCAGCAGCAGGAAGCTGATCTCGATGCCATGCGCACGGCTGAGCTGGCGTCCGATATGCAGCAGCAGGCTCTGCGCGCCGGCCTGGAAGGCGTCGTGGCCGACCAGCAGGATGCGACCGGGACGTGTCGTCGTACTGCAGCCGCTGACCGCGCGCGCGGTGGCGTTAAGGTAGGCGGCGCCATGATGCAGGTCCGGCTCGAGATAGGCCCCTTCCGCCCACTCGTTCCAGGCATTGATGCAGACGATCGGACTGCCGAAGAACGGGTGCGCCCGCGCGTGGCGCACCAGCCCCTCCAGCCAGGCCTGGTAGCGTGCCGGTGTCGAACCATGGATCACCAGTCCGCTGCCCTGGCGCCGCGCGTCATTGTCCCACGATGGGCTGGCGGTGCGGATCAACGGATAATCTGGCGCCGGCGCCGCCAGCGATTGCGCCACGACCTGCTCGTAGTCGTAGACCTGCGCCGTCAACTCGGTGTCGAGCAGGTCGAGCTGGGAATTGATGGTGGGAAGTCCGTCCACCAGCTTGTGCGGCGGGAACTCGATCGCGCCATCGATGCCGAAGGGGCGCGGATCGGTCTCGCCGAATGCCTGCGCCATCAGGAAGATCGGGTCCTCGCCGCATCGTTCCATGAACATCGCGCGCCAATGCGCGATGGTGCGTCTGGTGTCCGGGATCAGCGCGGCGCGGTAGATCATCAGCAGCGGACGGCCCTGCAGCCTGATATAGCGCGGATCGGCGAAATGCCGGCCGAAGCAGTCGATCATCGCCGCCTCGTCCTCGGGGCGGAAATCCTGGCTGATCAGGACGTCGTGGTCGGAGCCGTCCCAGCGCCGGGTCCAGTTCTCGTTCGCCCACAGCAGGCAGAAGGGCATCGCGATCGCCGGCTCGGCGAGCAGCGTCTCGAGCGGGGCATCGAGCAGCCGGGTGCCGTTGAACCAGTAGAAATAGAATACGAAGCCGCCGATGCCCGCATTGTGCGCCATTTCCGCCTGGCGCCTGAGCGTCTCCGCCCCGGTCAGGCTGTAATGCCCGAGGTCGCGCGGGATGCGCGGCTGGTAGTGTCCGGCGAAGCGCGGCAGCCCGCGCGCGACGTTGGTCCATTCGGTGAAGCCGTTGCCCCACCATTCATCGTTCTGCTTCACGGCATGGAATTGCGGCAGGTAGTAGGCCAGCATCTGCACGCGTCGGGGGGCGCCCGCAGGCAACGGTCGCACCGGCTCGAAGTACGGTCCGGGCTGGGTGTTTCGGCGCATCTCGCGCGGGATGCTGGTCTCGTGTCGCGGCAGCGCCGGGTGCACCTCCGGATCGTCGCGATGCGACAGGTAGTGCAGCAGCGGGTTGGTGGCGTTGTCATCGCGAAGGTAGCGCTTGCGGTAGAAGGCGGGATCGAAACCCTCGAACGGCCGGCGTGCCTCGCGGAAGCCCTGCACCATGTAGTGCTCGAGCGGATCCAGTCCGGCAGCGGCGACATCCGGATAGGAGTTCAGGTAGAAGCCGGCGTCGAACTCGGGCAGCGCGCTTACCGCGCCGTCTGCGCGATGCAGCAGGAAGTGCCGCAGGCCGAGCATGCCTGCGGGCACCGTGTAGGTGTCCAGGTACCAGAGCCCGTCGAACCAGGCGATCGGGCGATTGCCCGCGGCCTCGCCACGCAGGATGTAGTGCAGCAGCGGATCGATCCCCGCCGCAGCGACGTCGGGATATTGCGAGAGATACCAGCGCGGGTCGAAATACAGGTTCGGCTTTCGCCCCTCGCGCCAGCCATAGTTGTGGTAGTGCGACAGCGCCTCCGAGCCGAGCCCGGCGAGATCCGGATTGCCGCCAAGATAGAAGTCGCAGTCGAACAGCCCGGAATGCCCGATCACCTGCAATTCGCCGAACGGCGACGCAGCGGCGGGCGGGACCGGATCGTCGGGATGCTGCTCAATGCCGGCTGACATGATCGTGGTCCGCCCCACAGGCTGACTGAGGAAAGGGGAGCAACTAACGGAGCGTTAGGTAACGTAGTTGTGAACCAGCTTCGGGTAAAGGACGTTATCGGTTTGCATGGCATGCAGCGCGAAAAAGGGTGCAGGCCGGAACTGGAATGATGCGGATGCGGGCGTGGCGCTGTAGACCCTGCGCATGGACCAGCCGACCGTTCTCGCCGAGACCATCCATCGCCTCGTCTTGCTGCCGCAGGGCCTGACGCTCGATTGCGGTGTGCATCTGGCGCCACTGGAGATCGCCCTGTGCAGCTACGGCACCCTCAACAGGGCGGCCGACAACGCGATCCTGGTCTGCCACGCCCTGACCGGCGACCAGTATGCCGCCGAACCGCATCCGGTGACCGGCAAGCCCGGCTGGTGGTCGCGCATGGTAGGAAGCGGGCTGCCGATCGATACCGACCGCTACTTCGTGCTGTGCATGAACGTGCTGGGCGGCTGCATGGGGTCGACCGGACCGCGCTCGCCGCGTCCCGGCTCCGGCGATGGCAGCACCGAACCCCACATCTCCATGCCATGGGGCACGGACTTTCCGCCCATCACCATACGCGACATGGTGCGGGCGCAGCGGCTGGTGATCGCCGAACTGGGTATCGAGCGGCTGTTCGCGGTGATCGGCGGCTCGATGGGCGGCATGCAGGTGCTGCAGTGGGCGGCGACCTATCCGGAACTGGTATTTGCCGCGGTTCCGATCGCGACCGCGCCGTTCCATTCCGCGCAGAACATCGCCTTCAACGAGGTCAGCCGGCAGGCGATCTTCGCCGATCCGGACTGGCAGGGCGGCCGCTATTGGGCGGATGGGCGGGTTCCGGCGCGCGGCCTCGCGGTGGCACGCATGATGGCGCACATCACCTACCTGTCGGAGGAGGCGCTGACCCGGAAGTTCGGCCGCCGCCTGCGCCGCGACCCGTATAACGCCGAGGCGCCGCTTGCCCTGTTCGGCGAGATGTTCGAGGTGGAGAGCTATCTTCGCCACCAGGGCAGCAGCTTCGTGCGCCGCTTCGACGCCAACTCGTATCTGACCATCACCCGCGCGATGGACTACTTCGATATCGCTGCGGACCATGACGGCGATCTTGCGGTTGCATTTCGGAACACCAACACGCGCTTCTGTGTCATCTCGTTTTCCTCGGACTGGCTGTTTCCGACGGCGCAGTCGCGCGCGGTGGCGAGGGCGCTGAACCGTGCCGCGGCCAACGTCAGCTTCGTCGAGATCGACAGCGACAAGGGGCACGATGCCTTCCTGCTCGACGAGCCTGCGCTCGACCGCACGATACGGGGCTTCCTGGCCGGGGCTGCGGAACATGCCGGGCTGGAGCAGCGACCGCGTTCCCATGCAGCTTCTGCCGGGCAGGCATGACGCCGCACCGCCGCAAGCCGGACTGATCGAATGCGCCTCGACCAGAAGCTCATCGCCGACATGATTGCGCCGAACTCCCGGGTGCTCGATATCGGCAGTGGCGATGGCTCGCTCATCGAACATCTGTTCCGCACCCGGAATTGCGATGCGCGTGGCATCGAGATCGACATGGCGGAGGTGACGCGCGCGGTCGCGCATGGCCTGCCGGTGATGCATGGCGACGCCGACAGCGATCTTGCGCATTATCCGGATGGCGCGTTCGACTATGTGGTTCTCTCGCGCACGCTGCAGGCGGTCGAGCGCCCGCGCGAGGTGCTGCGTCAGATGTTGCGCATCGGCACGCGTGCCATCGTCAGCTTCCCGAATTTCGGCCACTGGCAACTGCGCTGGCAGTTGCTGCTGCGCGGACGCATGCCGATGACCGACACCTGGTCGACCGGCTGGTACGAGACGCCGAACATCCATCCCTGCACCATCCGCGATTTCGTCTCGCTGTGCGGCAGCGAGGGCTACGCGATCCAGAGCTGGCTCGCGGTCGACGACAAGGGGGGCCGCTCGCCCTGGCGCAGATCCATCCAGATGGCCAACCTGTTCGGCGAGCAGGCGCTGTTCCTGCTGCACCGGAAGGATTTCGGCGTCGGCGCCTCCGGCGACACGAGCACGTGCCAACCGATCGCGCACCCGGCGGGGAGCGCTCAGGCCAGCAGGTCGAGCAGGCTGCTGGATGTGGCGGAGGCGGCGGACGAGGCCGGCTGAGTGGTCGCCGCAGACACCGCCGGGGGTGTCTGCTGGCTGCCGTGATGATGGCCGTGCACGCGCCCGGTCTGCTGAGCCGGGACCGCCTGCTGCAGCTTCTGGATCTGTTGGGCAAGAACTGCCGATCCGGCTGCGGCGACGCTGGCGATGCTCATGATGGATGCTCCTGTGCTGGTCTGGTTGGATCCATCCTATCCAGACAGGCGTGAAGCTCCGGTTAACGGGACCCGATGGCCGATCAGTTGTCGGGCGTATCGGCCAGCCAGACCGTCTGCACCCGTCCGTTCGCCATCGCCACGGTGAGTGTGAGCGTCCCGTCGGCGGTGGGCAGCACGAAGGCGCTGCGGCCGTCGCGCCGGGGCGTGCGGCCATAGAGCATCCCGATGCGTGCCGCGTCGGTCCCGGGGCGGACGATGCGGGCATCGAGCGTGAGATCGGGCTCGTGCTGCGGCACCGGGCAGGACCGGTCATCCTCGCGCACGCTGTCCAGGGCCAGGGCGGTCACGGCGTGCGCGCGGCCGGTCGCCTCCGCGTCCGACAGCAGCCACAGGGTGAGGGTGGGCACCTCGCGAGGGTGCCTTGTGCCTGCCGGAACATCGAGCCGCGCGCAGGCCCAGTAGACGCTGTCGCCGGCATCACCCTGGTGGCGCACCGGCACGCCGAGGCGTCCGGCAATCGCGGCGATGCCGGCATGGCCGAAAGCGAGCGGGACGCCGGCGACCTCGATGGTGCCGATCGGTTTCATCTCCGCGGGCGCCGGAGCCGGGTCGGGCAGCTCCGCCCGCAGCATCTGCTGCATGAACGCGGGCAGTGTGGCCGCGCGCGCCGGCATCGCGGGTGCCAGCGCCAGCAGCAGCGCGGCCGCGCCGGCGCCACGCCGGATCGCCGGCCGCTGCGGCAGCAAAGCCAGCGCCAGCGCCAGGATCAGCAGCAGGGCACAGAACCCGGCCACCGCATTCCAGCCGGCCCACTCCCAGGCGACGCCGCCGAGGATGCTGAGCAGGCTCGAACCAAGGTAGTAGGACAGCAGGTAGAGCGCGGCGGCGTGACCCTTGGTCTGCAGCGCGAGGCGTCCGACGCTGCCGCTTGCTACAGCATGGCCCGCGAAGAAGCCGACGGTGAACAAGGCGAGGCCGCCGATCACCGCGGCGAGCGGGTTGGCCAGGGTCAGGGCGACGCCGAGCAGGGACGCCAGCAGGGCGGCTGCCAGCACCGGCTTGCGGCCGATCCGGTCGGTCATCATGCCGGCGCCGGCGGACGCGGCGGTGCCGAACAGGTAGATCACGAAGATAGCTCCGACCTCCGCCTGGTTGAGGTTGTATGGCGGCGCGAGCAGCCGGTAGCCGGTGGCGTTGTAGAGTGTCACGAAGCTGCCCATCAGCAGGCCGCCGACCGCGAACAAGGTCGGCAGTCCGGGGGTGCGCAGGTGCGCGAGCCAGGCCCTTGCATGGTAGGCGGGTTCGAAGGCGGGGCGTCGCACGAAGTTGCGCGACGCCGGCAGCAGCAGCACGAAGCAGGCGGCGCTGGCGGCACCCAGCAGGCCGATCGTGGCCAGGGCAGCACGCCAGCCGGCAAACTCGGCCACCAGCCCGGTGAGCAGCCGCCCGGCCATGCCGCCGATTGCGGTACCCCCGACATACAGGCCCATGGCGAGGCCGAGCCCGGACGGGTGGATCTCCTCGGCGAGGTAGGCCATCGCCACCGCCGGCGCGCCGCCCAGGGCGAAGCCCTCGAGGCCCCGCAGCACCAGCAGCAGGGTCCAGCCGGGGCTCATGGCGCAGAGCAGGTTCAGCAGTGCCGCGACAGTCAGCGACCCGGCCATCAGTGTCTTGCGCCCGAGCGTCTCGGACAGGGCGCCGGCGACCAGGATCGACGGCGCCAGCATTCCGGTCGCCAGCGACAGCGACAGCGCGCTGCGGGCGGCGTCGAGCCGGAAATGCTGCGAGAACAGCGGCAGCAGCGGTTGCACGCAGTAGAGCAGCGAGAAGGTGGCGTAGCCGGACAGGAACAACGCCACCACGATGCGCCGGTAGTTGCGCGAGCCGCGCAGGGTCCAGACCGGGTCGCGCATGGCGGGACTACCGCGGTGGTTCTGGCTCATGCCTCGCATTTATTGACAAGCCGTGCTTCCGGGCAAGCGCCGGACTTCCTGGTAGCAAGCCGGTCATGCGGCCAGAGCGTCTTAATCGGATCTTAGGGTTCCTCACCTTAATGGCGAGTTTGCGGTGCAGCCTGCACCGCGTGGGAGATGCGTGCCATGCGGCGACCCCTCGGCATATCGGCGAAGCTCGGGATGGCCGTCGTGGTCTTCATCGTGCCGATCACCTTCACCCTGTGGATGATCGTGTCGAGCCAGAACATCGCGATCGACTTCGCCAGGAGCGAAGTCATGGGGGCCAACTACCTGCATGACATGATCCCGGTGCAGGCCCAGGCTGCCGCCGCCGCCAGCATCGACAGCATGCCACCCGGCGCCCTGGTGCCGGCATTGCAGAAGGTCGAAGACCGCTACGGCACCCATCTCACGACCTCCATGCAGTCCGCGGACGCGGTGCATGCCATGCGGGCGGTTGTCGATGGCGCGACGCTCGGCGCCGCGCGGAGCAAGATGCGCGACCTGCTGACCCGGGTCGGCGATCGCTCGAACCTCATTCTCGACAACGTGCTCGACACCTACTACCTGACCGACGTCGTGCTGAACCGGTTCCCGGAGATCATCGACCGGGTCGCCGACCTGTCCGTCACCGCCGCCCATGCAGCCGGCATGTCGTCCGCCGACCGGGCACAGTTCCTCATGGGCGTCGGCCTGCTGAGCGCCGCCAGCGATGGCGCCGACGGGGATATGGCCGCAGCCGAGGAGGACAACCTCGACGGCACCTTGAAGCCTGCTTTGCACGAAGCCTACCAGGCCGAGCACGCGGCACTCGCCTCCTACATGGCGGCCCTGCAGAAGGGGGCGCCGACGCTGGCCGAGACCGCCCGCATGCTGGACAACACCGCCGCTTTCGACATCTCGGCGGCGAACGTGCTCGACCATCTGCTGACCACCCGCGTGAAGCACCTGCATCACCAGCAAGCCAGTGCGCTGGTGGTAACCCTGCTCCTGTTCGCGTTGTGCGTCGGCGCGGTGCATCTGCTGCTGCAGTGGATGGTGATCCGCCCGGTGCTGGCGCTTTCGGCGGCTACACGTCGGCTGGCCACCGGCGACGCCCGGACGCCGCTTCCGGCGCCTCGGTCACGCGACGAGATCGGCGCAATGGCGGCGTCGCTGCAGGTGTTCAAGGCCAACCTGATCGAGACCGGTCGGCTGACGGAGGATCAGACCGCCTCGCGCGCGGCGCTTGCCCGGCGGCATGACGAGATGGAGCAGGAGACCGATCGGTTCGGCATGGCCGTCAACGCCGTCATGCAGCGACTGAGCTTCTCATCAGACGAGATGACACAGGCGGCCGATGCGATGAACGACGCGGCGGACGCCGTTCGCGAGGAAGCTTCCGTCACGTCGGAGGGGGCGAGGAAGTCGTCACACGATCTGCACACGACGGCCGCAGCGGTGGAGGAGCTGACCGCCAGTTTTGGCGAAATCGCCCGTCAGGTCTCGTCGGCGGCGATGACCTCGCAGCAGGCGGTCGAGCGAGCGAAAACCGGCCAGGCGGCCATCGGCGATCTTTCGGCTGCCACCTTGCGGATCGGAGCAGCCGTCGGGCTGATCAACTCCATCGCCGGCCAGACCAACCTGCTGGCCCTGAACGCCACCATCGAGGCGGCACGTGCCGGAGATGCCGGCAAGGGCTTCGCGGTCGTGGCCAGCGAAGTGAAGGCACTCGCAGCGCAGACTGCGCACGCCACCGCCGAGATCGGCAAACAGGTGGACACGGTGCGCAGCGCGACGGATGCGACCGTGTCGGCGGTGATCGAGATATGCGACTTGATACGCGGCATGGCGGCCAACACCACGTCCATGTCAGCCGCGATCGAGGAGCAGAGCGTCACTACCCAGGAGATCGCCGGCTCCGTGCATGCGGTGTCGGAGTCCACTGCGCGTTCGGCTCGCGCCATGGGACAGGTTGTCTCTGTGGCGGACCAGGCTGGCTCGGCCAGTCAGGTCGTGTTGACCGGGGCGACCAACATCGGCACCGAAACCGTGACGCTGCGCGAGGAGGTCAACCGGTTCCTGACCGCGATCAAGTCGGATGCCAGCGACCGGCGCCAGTTCGAGCGCTTCCAGCTCCGGGCCGTGACGGCCAGCGTACTGCTTCCTGGCCAGGCTGCCATGACCGTGCCGGTCGACAACCTGTCCGAGGGAGGCGCTGCGTTCCAGGCCAACCTGAAGGTTGCCGCCGGCACCCATCTGACCATCCAGTTCGGGCCCAATGCCGGACCTATCCCCGCGACAATCGTGCGGGAAGGAGCGGCTGGCGTGTACAGCATCGAGTTCAGCAAGGAAGGGTCCGCAAGGGCCTGGATCTCCCAGGCCATTCAGCAGCATGTCCCGGTCGCAATCGCGGCCTGATCGGTTGCCACCGGATTGGAACCCGTCAGCCACAGCCTTGGGTTCAACCAGACCAAGACAAGCTGCGGGAGTTTGACCTGGCCTCATGAAAAGGCTGGTCGGAGTGAGAGGATTCGAACCTCCGGCCCCTGCGTCCCGAACACAGTGCTCTACCAGGCTGAGCTACACTCCGGTGGAGCGCCCTATACAGGCGGTGCCCCGACCCCGCAAGACGCCACCCGCGCCCTGATGCCAAAGCCGCTCCCGGTGCTAGAGGCGGGCGGCAGAGGGCTGGGCCTGCGGCGTCAGGGTGGCGACGCGGGCCAGCGCCGCCCCGACGTCCGGCACAACCTCGAACAGCCGGCGCGCCGACGGATCGGCGAAGCCGTCCTCGATCGCAGCCTCCAGGGTCGCCAGCAGCGGCGCCGCCCAGCCATCGATATCGGCGATCAGGATCGGCTTGTCGTGCAGCCGCAACTGCTTCCAGGTGATGATCTCGATGGTCTCGTCGAAGGTGCCGAGGCCGCCTGGCAGCACCAGGTAGGCGTCCGCCTGGGCGAACATGCCGGCTTTGCGGCTGTGCATGGAGTCTGTGACCGTGAGGTCGGTGACGCGGTCGTGCATCACCTCGCGGGTGGACAGGAAGTCCGGGATGATGCCGCTGACCGCGCCGCCGGCCTCGATCGCGGCATCCGCCAGCGCGCCCATCAGGCCGACCCGGCCGCCGCCATAGATCAGCCGGATGCCGGCGCGTGCCAGCCCGGCGCCGGCCTCGCTCGCAGCCTCCAGATAAGCCGGCCGGTTGCCGAAACGCGAGCCGCAGAAGACGGCGACCGCAAGGCCTGGGGCAACCGCGAGGCCTGGGTCGACCGCGAGGCCGGGGGCGGCCGCCTCCAGCACGGGATCGGCCAGGCCGAGGTCGGAAGACGCGTGGGACGGCATCGGCGAGGCGGCTCCTGCTGGTTCGGCTGCGCGGTCGGCAAGCTTTAGCAGGATGGTGAATTTGCCGTCGAATGCTCGTTGGATGATGGCGCGGCGCTGTGCAGGCCGGCGGTCAGCGCCAGTGCCGCCACGCAGCACAGGGCGGCGACGAGGAACAGCGTCGCATAGCCGGCATGGTTGGCGATCAGGCCGAGCAACGGCCCGGACAGTCCCAGCGAGATGTCGAGGAACACGGTGTAGGCACCGATCGCCGCGCCACGATTGTCGACGCCGACACGTTTCACGGCCTCCACGCCCAGCGCCGGGAACACCAGCGCGAAGCCCAGGCCGGTGAGGATGGCGCCGCACAGCGCGACGAGACTGCCGGGGGCCAGCCAGAGGACCAGCAGGCCGCACGCCTCGACGGCGAGCGAGACCATGGCAACCGGGTAGCCGCCGCCGATCCGGAGCTCCGGGCGGGCGATGCGGCCGGCGAACAGCAGCCGGGCGGCGATGAAGCTGAGCCCGAACGCCGACAGCGCGCTGGCGGCACCGCCAAGGCCGCCGGCCGGCCAGCCGTGAGCCGCATAGAACAGGGTGATGAAGGCGGCGATCACCCCGAAACCGATCGAACTCAGTGCCAGCGCCGTGCCCTGCGGCAGTACCCGCGAGAGAATGGACAGGAACGGGATGCGCTTCGAGGGATGCGGCACCAGGCCCCGCTTCGGCACCGCGATCAGCAGGCCGAGAAGTCCGAGCGCCACCGGCACCAGGCCGAGCATGGCGAAACCGATCCTGCCGTCGCCGCTCAGCGCCACGCCGAGCGGTGCTCCCAGCGCGATGCCGCCATAGGAGGCGATGCCGTTCCACGAGATGATCTGCGCGGTGCGGCCGGCGCCGACCTGCCCGATCGCCCACATGATGCAGCCGGTGCCGACCAGGCTCTCCGACAGCCCCAGCAGCAGGCGGCTGGCGAACAGCGCGGCGAGCGCGATGCCGGGACTGGCGGGCAGCGCGTGTGCGAGCAGGCCGGTCGCCAGCATCAGCAGCCCGCTGGCGATGCAGCCGGCGAGCCCGAGCAGCACCGACAGCTTCGGGCCGCGCGTGTCGGTCAGCCGGCCGCCGAACGGCCTGGTCGCGAAGGTGGCCAGATACTGCACCGACACCGCCAGCCCGGCGACCACCACGTCGTAGCCCAGGCTGTCGCGCACGAAGCCTGGAATGACCGCGAGCGGCAGGCCGATGGTGGTGTAGCAGAGCATGGTGAGGACGACGGTGCCGATGATCCGGCCGGATGGGCTGGAGCCGAGCGTACGAAGCGTGCGGACAAGCGGCGCCGAAGTCGGCAGGGTGGGGGACAGCGGGTCTTCCTCTGGCAGCGAGTGTGGCAGGAGCAAGTATGGAGAGTGAGATCGTCACCCTGTCCAGCCGGATCGCCTACGAGAACCGCTGGCTGCGGTTGCGCGAGGACATCATCCGGCGGCCGGACGGCTCGGACGGGCTGTATGGCGTGGTGGAGCGCAACGACTTCGTGGCGGTCGCGGCGATCGGCGACGACGCCGGCGTGCCCTGGCTCGCCATGGTGGAGCAGTACCGCTATCCGGTGCGCCGGCGCCTGTGGGAGCTGCCGATGGGCATGTGGGAGGAGCGGCCGGACGCCACGCCGGAAACGATCGCCGCCGGCGAGCTGCGCGAGGAGACCGGCCTGGTGGCGGCCTCGATGCGCCATGCCGGGACGCTGTTCCAGGGCGCCGGCTACTCCAACCAGAAGGGGCACGTGTTCCTGGCGACCGGCCTGGTGCAGCAGGAGGCCGAGCGCGAGGCGACCGAGCAGGACATGGTCACGCGGCGCATCCCGCTCGCCGAGGTCGAGGCGATGATATGCGACGGGCGCATCGCTTGCATGGTGTCGATCGCCGCCATCGGAATGCTGCGGCTGAAGGGAATGCTGTGACCGTGCTGACGAACGAGCGGGTGCCGACGCTCGACATGCGCCGGTTCGAGGACGACCGGGCGGCGTTCGTGGCCGATGTCGGGGCGGCCTACCGGCGCTACGGCTTCTGCTGCTTCAGCCACCACGGCATCCCGCCCGATCGCATCGACGCCGCGTACGACGATTTCCGCCGCTTCTTCGCACTGCCCGATGCCGCCAAGCGCGCCTACGCGCAGCCGCAGACCGGGCGCGGCTATGTCGGCTTCAAGGTCGAGACCGCCAGGACCAGCACGGTGCCGGATCTCAAGGAGTTCTTCCATGTCGGCCGCGACGAGGCGCCGCCGGACGATGCGGTGCTGAAGCCCAACGTCTGGCCCGCCGAGGTGCCGTCGTTCCGCGACAACGCGCTCGCCCTGTATCGCGCCATGCAGCAGGCCGGCGACCGCGTGCTGGCCGCCATCGCCACCGATCTCGGCCTGTCGGAGGGCTTCTTCGCCACCGTCACCGACCACGGCAACTCGATCCTGCGCGCGCTGCACTACCCGCCGGTGGACGTGCGCGACCTGCCGGCGGTACGCGCCGAGGCGCACGAGGATATCAGCCTGATCACCCTGCTGGTCGGCGCCACCGCCTCGGGGCTGGAGGTGCTGACCCGCGAAGGGCGCTGGCTGCCGATCGAGGCGGCACCCGGCACGCTGGTGGTCAATGTCGGTGATATGCTGCAACGACTTACCAATAGGGTGTATCCCTCCACAACCCACCGGGTGGTCAACCCGACCGGGGAGGCGGCCAGCGTCAGCCGCTACTCGATGCCGTTCTTCCTGGCCCCGAACATGGAATACGAGATCCGGACGCTGCCCGGCTGCATCGGCGCGGGGGACGATCACTACCCCGAGCCGATCACCGCGCAGGAGTACCTGATGCAGCGCCTGCGCGAAATCCGCCTGAACTAGCCGTTCCCGACAGGAAACCATGCCGATGGATATGAACGTGCCAGCCAGCGACCAGTACGACTTCGTGGTCATCGGCAGCGGGCCGGCCGGCCGTCGCGCGGCGGTGCAGGCGGCCAAGCTGGGCCGGTCGGTGCTGGTGGTCGAGCGCGACAAGCGGGTCGGCGGGGTGTGCGTGCATACCGGCACCATCCCGTCCAAGACGCTGCGCGAGACGGTGCTGAACCTGACCGGCTTTCGCGAGCGCGGCTTCTACGGCTCGGCGTTTCGGGCGCGCGGGGTGATCGGCGCCGCCGACCTGACCGAGCGCCTCGGCAAGACGCTCGAGTTCGAGGTGGACGGGCTCGAGCACCAGTTCAACCGCAACGGCGTCAAGATCCTGCACGGCGCCGGTCGCTTCGTCGGGCCGCACACCATCGAGGTCGCGATGGCGGCCGGCGAGACGCGGCAGGTGACCGCGGAAAAGGTGCTCATCGCGGTCGGCACCCAGCCGCGCCGTCCGGACGGGGTGCCGTTCAACGGCCGCACCGTGCTGGACAGCGACGAGATCATCAACCTGGACCACGTGCCGCGCAGCCTGACGGTGATCGGCGCCGGGGTGATCGGGGTGGAGTACGCCACCATCTTC
Organism: Lichenicoccus roseus; assembly: GCF_005844085.1. Taxonomy (GTDB): domain Bacteria; phylum Pseudomonadota; class Alphaproteobacteria; order Acetobacterales; family Acetobacteraceae; genus Lichenicoccus; species Lichenicoccus roseus. Next base: position 1,040,970 of record NZ_VCDI01000001.1, on the reverse strand, counting down.
AGCGCGCTGGACGTCAAGGTGACGCTGGTCGAGGCGCGCGACACCTTCCTCGACTTCATCGACCGCGAGATCATCGACGAGCTGACCCACGAGCTGCGCGACCGCGGGGTGGCGCTGCGCCTCGGCTCGAAGGTGGACGACATCGCCATCGAGGACGAGCGCGTCGTGGTCCGGCTCGATGGCGGCCGGGTGGTGCGCTCGGAGATGCTGATGCACTGCGCCGGGCGGCAGGTCTCCGTCGGGGGACTCGGGCTGGAGGTGCTGGGCGTCAAGGTCGACAACCGGGGGCGCATCGCCGTCGATCCGGACACGCTGCAGACCGAGGTGTCGCACATCTACGCCGCCGGCGATGCGATCGGCTTCCCGAGCCTGGCGTCGACGTCGCTGGAGCAGGGCCGCATCGCCGCCTGCCACGCCTTCGGGCAGCGCATGCCGCCGGCGCCGCGCTTCTTCCCGTACGGCATCTATGCGGTGCCGGAGATCTCCACCATCGGCATGACCGAGGAGGAGGTGCGTGCCAAGCGGATCCCGTACGAATGCGGCATCGCGCGGCTGCGCGAGACCTCGCGCGGGCACATCATGGGGTTGCGCGGCGGCATGATGAAGATGATCTTCGCCACCGACGACCGCCGCCTGCTTGGCGTGCACATCATCGGCGAGGGGGCCACGGAGCTGGTGCACATCGGACAGGCGGTGCTCAACCTGCACGGCACCATCGACTACTTCATCGAGAACACCTTCAACTATCCGACCCTGGCGGAGGCATACAAGATCGCGGCCCTCGACGCCTACAACCGCATGGTGTGACGGCGGCGGCGTGAGCGAGGCCAATTCTCCCAAGGTCACGCTGCGGCAGGACGGCGCGCATGCGACCCTGCTGCTGTCCGGCGCGTGGATCGGCCGGTCCGGCGATACGCCGCGCCCTGCCGAGGCGATGTTGCCCGAGCATGGAACCGGGGCGGACCGCGCGACGCCAGCCAGCATCGGCTTCGATGCGACCCGGCTCGGTCGCTGGGATAGCGCCCTGATCGATTTCCTGTGGCAGCTGCGCCGGCTTGCCGCCGGGCGCGGCATCGGCTTCGACGAGAGCGGGCTCCCGGATGCCAGCCGCCGGCTGCTCTCCCTGCTCGACGACAGCAGGCCGGCGCCGCTGCCGCCACGTCGCGGGCCGGGACTGCTGGCCCGGCTTGGCGGGGCGACAACCACGGCGTTGACCGGTGCGCTGAACAACACCGGCGAGCTCAGCTCCCTGCTCGGCGGCCTCACACTGCGCGCCGGCGCCGCCAGCCTGGGTCGCGCCCGCATGCGTGGGATCGACCTGCTCGATAATCTCTACGATGCCGGGCCGTCGGCGCTGCTCATCATCACCGTGGTCAATGTGCTGGTCGGCGCCATCCTCGCCTTCGTCGGCGTGGTGCAGCTGCGCCGGCTCGCGGCCGACAGCTTCGTCGCCAACCTGGTCGGGCTTGCCCTGGTGCGCGAGATGGTGCCGGTGATGACCGCCATCATCATGGCCGGACGCACCGGCGGCGCGTATGCCGCGCGCATCGCCACCATGCAGGGCAACGAGGAACTCGACGCGCTCGCCGCCACCGGCATTCCCGCCACCGACTACATCGTGCTGCCGGCGGTGCTGTCGCTGACCGCGATGATGCCGGTGCTGTATCTCTATGGCTGCGTGGTCGGCATCGCCGGCGGTTTCGTGGTGGCGATCGCGATGCTCGACATCACCCCGCTCGCCTACATCCAGCAGACGCGCATGTCGCTGCCGGTCGGCGAGTTCGGCTTCGGGCTGCTGAAGAGCTTCGCCTTCGGGCTGATGATCGCGGTGACCAGCTGCCGGATCGGCATGAAGGCGGGCCGCAGCGCCGCCGATGTCGGCAGTGCCGCGACCTCGGCGGTGGTGGTCGGCATCGTCGGCACCATCGCGCTCGATGCGGTGTTCGCGGTCGTCGCCAACGCGGTCGGGCGCTGAGGGCGTGGCGGCGGACACCATCCTCGAAGTGCAGGGCCTCGAACTCGCGTACGGCACCAGGGTGATCCAGCGCGATCTCGGGTTCAGCGTCCGGCGCGGCAGCATATTTGCGGTGATGGGCGGCAGCGGCTGCGGCAAGAGCACGGTGCTGCGTTCGCTGGTCGGCCTGCTGCGGCCGGCGGCCGGGCGCGTGCTGGTCGGCGGCGAGGATTACTGGGCGGGCGATGCGGCGCAGCGCGAGGCGATCGGCCGGCGCTTCGGCGTGCTGTTCCAGAACGGCGCGCTCTGGAGTTCGCTGTCGGTGGCGGAGAACGTGGCGCTGCCGCTGCGCATGTTCACCCGGCTCGACAACGCCGCCATCGACAGCCTGGTGCGGCTGAAACTCGCCCTGGTCGGCATGGAGCACGCGGCTGCGCTGTCGCCCTCGGAGCTCAGCGGCGGCATGCGCAAGCGCGCCGGCCTCGCGCGTGCGCTGGCGCTTGATCCGGAGGTGCTGTTCTTCGACGAGCCGTCCGCCGGGCTCGACCCGGTGACCTCGAAGCGGCTCGACGACCTGATCCTGCAGCTGCGCGACGGCTTCGGCCAGACCATCGTGCTGGTCAGCCACGAGCTGCCGAGCCTGCTGGCGATCGCCGATGACGGGGTGTTCCTGGATGCCACCACGCGCACCGCCATCGCGCACGGCTCTCCAAAAGCGTTGCGCGACGACAGCATCAACCCGCAGGTGCAGGCCTTCATGCGCCGCGAGCGTCTCGAGCAGGAAGGATAGGGCCACGGTGGGATCAGCGTCATGGTGAACCGGCAGACCATCGTGGGCGGCTTCGTGCTCGGCGGCATCCTGCTTGCCCTGGGCGTGCTGGTGCTGTTCAGCCGGCTGCGTCCGTTCGAGCCGGTGACCCGCGCGGTGCTGGTGTTCGAGGGCTCGGTGCAGGGGCTGATCGTCGGCAGCCCGGTGACCTTCCGCGGCGTGCGCGTCGGCGTGGTGCGCCATATCCGGGTGCAGTTCGATCCCGGCAGCCGGCGCGCGTATATCCCGGTCATCGTGCAGCTCGAGCCGAACCGGGTCACCGTCGGCACCAGCGTCAAGAGCGTGCGCACGGTGGGCCTGCCGCGCATGGTCGCCGACGGCCTGCGTGGCCAGCTCAACGTGCAGAGCTTCGTCACCGGCCAGGCGGAGATCGACCTCGATTTCCGGCCCGAGACCCCGGCGACGCTCTACCACCGGGTGCCCGGCCTGCCCGAGATCCCGACGCTGCCCGGCCAGTTGCAGCAGCTTCGCGACCAGATCGTGAACCTGCCGCTGCACGACCTGGCGCTGGATGCCGAGCGCACGCTGGTCTCGCTGCAGGCGCTGAGCACGCACATGGACCAGATGTTGCCGCCGCTGGTCGGCAGCCTGACCCGGACGTCCGACCAGTCGCAGGTGGCGCTGGCGACCGCGACAGCGGCCATCGCCGACCTGCAGGTCAAGGCCGGGCGTACGCTGGAGGCGGTCGACCGGCTCACGAACGATGGCGACCGGCAGCTCGCCGGGCGTGGCGCCGAGCTGAGCCGGCTGCTGCAAACCTCGAATCGCACGGTCGGACAGGCGCAGGCGTTGCTGACTCAGCTCAACGGGATTGCCTCGCCGCGATCGGCGCCACGCGGGGATATCGAGAGCAGCCTGCGCGACCTGTCGGCGGCGGCGTCCTCGCTGCGTGGCCTGGCCGAGGATCTCGACCGCAACCCGCAGCTGCTGCTGACGGGGCGCGGACGGTGAGGGGTCGATGGCTGCTCCTGGCGGCGCTCCTGGCTGGCTGCGCCCCGCCGGTACCGAGGCTCTATCTGATCGCCCCGCCGGCCGCGACGCTGCCGGCCGTGCAGGCGGATACCGTGCTCGAAGTGCCGCGCCTGCGCATTCCGGACTATCTCGACACGCGCGACATCCAGGTGAGGGATGCCGGCAGCGTGCTGTCCGCAAGTCCGACAGGCCGCTGGGCCAGCCGGCTCTCGGACCAGCTCACCGACGCGCTGGTCGCCGACCTGCAGCCGGTGCATCCCGAACTCCAGGTCACCCGCAGCACGCTCGGGTCATCCCGGCGGGAGCGCCTGCTGGTCGATCTCGATATCCTGGAGCTGAGCCGCGACGGCAACGCCGTGGCGCAGGCCCGCTGGTCGCTGGAGCGACCGGGGCGGCCCGACCTGATGATGCAGACGCGGCTCAGCTTGCGGGGCGACAACGCCAGCGATGCCGGCGTGCTGGAAACCCTGCGTGCGCTGATGGCGCAGCTTGCCGGCCGGATCAGGTTCCCGGCCGGCTGACGCGGCCTACTTGCCGATCATCACGTCCGACGACTTGATCACCGCGACGGCCTCGTCACCGACCTTCAGGTCGAGATCGTCGATCGCCTCGTTGGTGATCGACGAGTGCACGGTGACGCCGTTGCCGATATCGATATGCACGTGGCCGGTGGTCTGGCCCTTGGTGACTGCGGTGATCCGGCCCTTGATCTGGTTGCGGGCGCTCAGCTTCAGCATCGGCGTGGCTCCTGGAGGGAATGCGCGGCTCTAGCAGGCCGCCGGGGGGGTGGTCGACCGGAGGTGCTATGGATCCCTGGCGCGACTGCCGATACCTGTCTCCCCGACAGGCAGGGCAATGCGACATGATGACCAGACGGGCGGCGCTGATCGGCTCCGCGGCGATGACCACCAACCCGATCCGGCAGGCCGCCGCCGAGGCTGCCCCGTCCGGCCCGGTGCGGCACGAGTTCGTCATCCGCGATTTCGTGACCGAGAGCGGTACGGTGCTGCCGGAGGCACGCATCGTGTATGGCACCCAGGGCACCCTGAACGCCGCGCGCGACAATGCCGTGCTGCTGCCGTCGCACTACATGGCCGACATGCACGGCTATGACTGGCTGATCGGTCCCGGCCACGCGCTCGATCCGGGGAAGCTGTTCCTGATCACCAGCGAGATGTTCGGCAACGGGCGCTCCTCGTCGCCGAGCAACACGCCGGAGCCGCTGCACGGTCCGCGGTTCCCGGTCACCACCATTCGCGACAACGTCGACGCGGTCCACCGCCTGCTCACCGGGCATTTCGGCATCAGCCATCTGCGTGCCGTGATCGGCTTCTCGATGGGCGCGCAGCAGGCGCTGCAATGGGGCATCAGCCATCCGACCTTCATGGACCGGATCGTCGCCACCTCCGGCACCGCGAAGACCTATGGCCACGGCATCGTCCGCCTCGACGGCCAGATCGCGGCGCTCACCGCCGATGCGGCGTTCGACGGCGGCAACTACACCGCCCAGCCCACCCGCGGGATCCTGGCCACCGCCCTGGTCTGGCTCGGCTGGCTGTATTCGCAGGAATGGTGGCGGCAGGAACTGTGGCGCAACGACAACCCGCCCGGCACGACCTTCCGGCAGGCGGTCGAGCGGCTTACGGCGCAGTTCTTCGAAGGCGACGACGCCAACGACCTGATTCTGCAGATGCGCTGCTGGCAGCAGCACGATGTCGGCCACACGCCGCCGTTCGCCGGCAATTTACAGGCGGCGCTCGGCTCGATCACGGCGCCGCTGCTCTACATGCCGTCGGCGACCGACCTGTATTTTCCGGCGGACGAGGCGCGCGACGAGGCCCGCTTCATCAGGCGCTGCACGTTCAAACCGATCCCGTCGCTATGGGGCCATCCGGCCGGCGCCGGCGCCAGTCCGGCCGATGCCCGCTTCCTCAACGACCACATCGGCGCCTTCATGGATGGCAAGCCGGCGCTCTGACACCGGCCGTGCGAGATCAGAGATCCAGGCTCTGCGGCAGGATCACGAGATCGCGGATGGTGATGTTGCGGGGCCGGGTCAGCATGAACAGCACGGCCTCGGCGACTTCCCTGGCTTCCATCACGCTGCCGGTGGCGATCGCGTCGTCGAGCTTCGCCTTCGGCCAGTCGTCCAGCAGCGCCGTGACCACCGGGCCGGGCAGCACGCCGCCGACACGGATGCCGTCCTTGGCCACCTGCCGGCGTACCGTGTGGACGAAGGCCTGCACGGCATGCTTGGAGGCCGTGTAGATCGGCTCCCACACCACCGGGACCACTCCGGCGACGGAGCTGGTCACGATGATGTCGCCGGTGCGGCGCTCGACCATGTGCGGCAGCACGGCGCGGATCGAGCGGAAGGTGGCGTTGATGTTGAGGGTGAGCATGCGGTCCCAGGCATCCGCATCGCCCTCGACGACGGGGCCGCCGATGTAGGACCCGGCATTGGCGTGGAAGATGTCGAGCTGGCCCAGCTCGGCAAGCAGGCGCGGCAACATGCCGTCGACGCTGCGGGGATCGAGCAGGTCGAGGGAGACGGCCCTCGCTTCGGTCCCAAGCTCCTTGCAGAGGCTCCGCAGCCTGCCCTCGTCGCGGTCCACCAGGGCGACGCGCGCGCCTGCCGCCAGCAGCCCTCTCGTGCAGGCGAGGCCGATCCCGGAGGCGGCGCCGGTGATCGCCGCACACAATCCGGACAAGGGTCGATCCATTGCGTGTTCCTTCAGGTCTGCGTGCGTGGGGATCAGGCCCGGCCGTGCGAGACGCGCGAGCGTCGGGCGAGGCTGTCGACGATGACGGCGACCGCCAGCACTCCGCCGGTGATCATGTAGCGAAGCGACGACGACAGATCGAGCAGGGTCAGCCCGCTCGAGATCGCCTGGATGACGATGATGCCGAGCAGGGCCGAGTACGCGCTGCCGCGGCCGCCGAACAGGCTGGTGCCGCCGATGACCGCCGCCGCGATGGCGTCGAGATTGACGTCGCCGGTGCCGGCCTGCTGGCTCGCCGAGGCGAGGCGCGCGGACGACAGCACGCCGCCGATCGCCGCGAACACCGAGCACAGCACGAAGGCGCTGGTGTAGATGCCGCGCACGTTGATGCCGGCGCGCCGAGCCGCCTCGCGGTTGCCGCCGACGGCGGTGACCGAGCGGCCCCATCGTGTGCGTGTCAGCGCGTAGTGCAGCATCAGCACCAGGGCCAGGAAGAAGCCCAGCATCCAGGGCACGCCGCGATCGAGGTTCAAGTAGAACACGGACGCCTCGAGGGCGACGGTGAGCACGATGGCCACCGCGGCGATGCTGGCCGTGGACCGCGAGGAGAGCCGCGCCGCCTGGCGCCGGCGCGCGGTGCGATACCCGGTGGCGAAGACCCCGATCCCGGCGATCAGCACCAGCGCGTAGCTGAGGATGGCCGGCATGAACAGCGACTGGCCGAAGCTGACCATCGGCGAGCCGTAGGGCAGGTTGATCGAACCGCTCTGGCCGAGGATGTAGAGCTGCAGGCCGAGCACCGCCAGCAGGCCCGAGAGCGTCGACACGAAGGACGGCATGCCGAAACGATTGAACAGCTGGGCGTAGAGGAAGCCGATCGCGGCGCCGGCGGCGATGGCGGCCAGCACGGCGAGCCAGACCGGCCAGTTCGCGTTGACCCACAGCACGCCGAGCAGCGCCGAGGCGAAGCCGCTGACCGAGCCGACGGACAGGTCGATCTCGCCGACCATGAGGATGCAGACGATGCCGAGCGAGATCACGCCGATCGTCGACGAGTCATACAGGACGTTGACGAGGTTGTTGCTCGACAGGAAGACGTCGTTGAGGCTCTCGAACACCGTGCAGATGATCACCAGCCCGACGATCACCGGCAGCGGGCCGAGATCGCCGGATCGCACCCGGTCGAGGAAGGCGCGGATCGCGCCACGCACCCCCACCGATTGTTTCAGCCGCTCGTCGCCGCGGTCGACAAGGTTGCTCGAGCTCATGGCCGTGCCTCCTCTCCGGCGGCGGGCGGCGGCATCATGGCGCGCCGGCGATCCGACCGGCGCGAGACCGCATTCTCGGCCGCGCCGGTGATCGCACTCACCAGCTCATGGTTGCTGGCATCGGGCGTGAACACGCCGTTGTTGCGGCCGAGCCGCAGCACCACGATGCGATCCGCCACCGCACGCACGTCCTCCATGTTGTGGCTGATCATCACCACCCCGAGGCCGCGGTCACGGACGCGCTCGATCAGGTTGAGAACCTCGGCGGTCTGGGCGACCCCGAGGGCTGCGGTCGGCTCGTCGAGCATGATGAGCCTGGGTTCGAGCAGCAGCGAGCGGGCGATGGCGACGGTCTGGCGCTGCCCGCCCGACAGCGAGGCGACCACTTCGCGGACACTCGGGATGCGGGCGGACAACTCGCGCAGCAGCGTCCAGGCCTTGATCTCCATCGACACCTCGTCGAGGCCGAGAGGACCGAGTTCACGGCCGAGGAAGATGTTCGCCACGACGTCGAGATTCTCGCACAGCGCCAGGTCCTGGAACACCGTGGCGATGCCGAGCGACAGTGCGGCGCCCGGATCGGCAAGCGTCACCTCCTTGCCGCCGAACCGCATGGTGCCGCTACTGGGCTGGTGCACGCCAGCCAGGATCTTGACCAGGGTGGATTTGCCGGCGCCGTTGTCGCCGACCAGCGCCACCACCTCGCCGGCGTGGACGTCGAGTTCGATATCGGTCAGCGCCGACACGGCGCCGAAATGCTTCGAGATGCCGCGCAGGCTGAGCACCAGCTCGCCTCGCCTGGCCAACAGGGTCGGGTCATCCATCGCGGAGGCACTCCGGTGTTTTCGAAAGGGGCAGGCCGGACGCGCAATTGGCGCGCCGGCCTCCGGTCTCAGGCGTCGGGGATGACGATCAGGGCGAGATGCCGAGTTTCGAGCAGCCGGCCGCATAGCGACCGGTGCAGAGCACGGCGGGGGCCTCGATCGGCTTCCCGTTCACGTCCTTGTCGACGATCTCCTGCTTGAGGTTCGACGCGGTGACGAGGCTCGGCGTGAAGAGCTGTGTCGGCGTATCGAACAGGGTGGCATTGCTGCTCGGAGCCTGGCCCTGCAACAGGGCTGCCACGACCTTTGCCGCGGCTGCGGCGACGATCTCGCTCGGCTTCGAGATGGTGTTGTACTGGTCGCCTGAAATGATCAGCTGCAGTCCCGCGATGGTGGCATCGTTGCCGGTCACCGGCGGAACCGGATCCACGCCGGCCGCCTTGAACGCCGCGATCGCGCCGCCGCCGGTGCCGTCGTTGGCCGCGACGACGCCGACGATCTTCTTGTTGAATCGCGAGATCTGCCCGCTGACCCATTGCTGCGCCTTTGCGGGCAGCCAGTCCGGCGTATCGTACTCGGCGAGTGTCCGGTAGCCGCTGCTGGCGAGGCCTTCATGGACGCCCTTCTTGATCAGGCCGGCGGCGGCGTCGGTCGGCGATCCGTTCACCTCGAGCACGCCGCCATCGGTCGATGCGCCGATCGATTTCAGATGCTGGACGAGGGAGGTGGCGATCGTCCGGCCGATCTTCTCGTTGTCGAACGACACGTAGTAGTCGGCGCGCGTGGAGGGGATCGGCCGGTCATAGGCGATGACCTTGATGCCCTGCGCCTGCGCCTGCTTGACCAGCGAGGCGGCGGCGGTGGAGTCGACCGGATCGAGCACGATCGCCTTGGCGCCCTGGGAGATGACGGAATTGAACTGCTGCTGCTGGCGCGAGGCGTCGCCATCGGCGTTCTGGTAGAGCACCGTGCAGCTCGGGCACAGCTTCCGCATCTCGGCGCGAAAGCCCGGGGCATCGTGCTCCTCGTAGCGCGTGGAGCCTTCATCGGGCATCAGGAAGGCGACCTTCACCTTCGACAGGCCTGCGGCATGGGTTGGGACGGTCGCTGCTGCAAATACGGTGAGTGCCAGCGCGCCAAGCGCGCCGGATCGGGTGAGATGTCTTGTAGCCATTGAAGCTCTTCCTCGTTCAGGTCTGGACGTTTCTTGGCGTGTCGCCGGATTGCGCATCGGGGCCGCTTACGCCCGCGGATGCGATGGCATCGATGTCGGAGTGGTCGGTCCGTTTCATCGAATAACGGTCGTTCGCGCGATGGTGGCGCCGGTAGGCGCGCGGCGTCATCGCGGTGCGCGACAGGAATTGCCGATTGAAGTTCGAGACGTTGTTGAAGCCGGTCTCGAAGCAGATTTCAGTGACCGTTCGATCCGAGGTGGTCAGCAAACGGCAGGCGCGATTGATACGCATGCCGTTGACGTAGGCCGTGAAGGTCAGGCCGATCTGCCGGTGGAAGGCGCGCGAGAACGCGCTCGGACTATATCCGCTGAGTTCGGCCATCTCCCCCTCGCGCAGGGTGCAGTCGAGGTTGCGGGCGATATGTTCGAGTACATGGTTGATCGGCCGCGTCATGTAGATCGCAGGCTTGGCACGATAGCCGATGCTGGCCAGCATCCGGCGGTCGGTGGCGCCAACAAGCAGCTCCAGCAACTGGAAGAACAGTGCCGGCCGGGACAATGCCGAGCCGTCGAGCATGGCGCGCAGCAGCGGCTCTGCCGCGCGGCCGGTGCCGGCCGAGAACTGCACGCCGCGCTGGCAGTCCTCGACCAGGCAGGTGAGGTCGAATTCCGGAAACGCCGCACGGCAGCAGGCGATGAAAGCCTCGGTGAACTGCAGCACCAGGCAGCGCTCCGGAATGGTGGTGCCCGGCTCGACGTCGCTGAGCCAGTTGTGCGGCAGGTTGGGGCCGGTCATGACCAGGTTGCCGGGCACGAAGGCGCCGACGTGATCGCCTACGAACATGCGGCCCGTGGTCGCGGTGATCAGGTGGATCTCGTACTCGGGATGGAAGTGCCAGCGTACCGTGCGGAACGGATAGCCGTGCGACCACATCTTGAACGGTGTGCCGTCGGCGGCGGCAACGATCTCGAGCTCGGGTTCGGCCCTTGCGCCTGCCGTCGCGCAGCCGTTCGAGGGCCACGTTCCCGGGGCACCGTTCCTGCAGGTCTTCTGCACCGTTCCATCCCAGGCTGCCTCCTGGCCACGCGGCCGGGGCACCCATTTGTTTATCGGCCGATGCTAGGCCCTGTCCGACCAGAAATCCTCGTCTGGTTAGACCGCCGACCGATACTTTTTTGTCAGCAGCGCTGTGTTCGGCCCGTCCCGGGCCGGTGCAGCCGGGTGCGGAGCCGCGAGGGTCCAGATCGCAGCAAGGCTGTTCTTGTCCGGGGCCGGGCCAAGGCGGTCATGCGCGACCGGCCGGTTCAGGTCTCCGGCAGCCTGTCCGGGAGCAGGGCCTCGAGGGCCCGGATCTCCTGGCCTGCCGCCTCGGCGGCCGCAGTCTCGATGCGCCGGTAGGCGGCCAGCACCGCCTCGCCGGTTGCGGTCAGGCGGGTGCCACCGCCGGCGACACCGCCCGCGCTGGTTTCGATCAGGGGGGTGCCGAAGCGGTTGTTGACCGCCTCGGCGAGATCCCAGGCGCGCTTGTAGCTCATGCCGATGGCGCGTCCCGCCGCCGAGATCGAGCCATGGTCGCGGATCGCCTGCAGCAGGTCGGCGCGCCCTGGCCCGAGGACCACTCCGTCGGCCAGCACCACCCGCAGATGCAGTCCGAGGCGGTCTGGATGTCGAAGCTTGGGCATGGTCGGGTCGGGTCCGGCGGGGCGATTGCTGCCAAGCCTATTGCAGGCGCGCCGGCCTGTCTCGTGGCCCGTGCACAGCCTGCGTCAGAGGTCGAATTCGATGCTCGCCAGCACGGTCCGGGGCGCACCGGAATAGGCGGTGTTGGCGCCGGGGCTGCCGACGATGTTGCCATCCGCGATCGACGAATAGTAGTGCCTGTCGGTCACGTTGACCGCCGCGAGCCTCGCCACCATCGCATGGCGAAGCACGCTCGCGGCATAGCGCACGCCGATATCGAAGGTCACGTACCGGGGGGCGAACGAGTTGCCGGTATCCGTCGCCGCGCGCTCGCTTTCGTAGTGCGCGCTGCCGGTGAAGGCGACGCCGTGTAGCAAGCCGGGGTGCCAGTCGAGGGTCGCGTCGCTCTTCCACTCCGGCACGCCGACGATCATCCCGCCTTCGGTCGCCGGGCTGCCGGAGCCCAGCAGCCGCGCATCGAGATAGGTGAAGCCGCCGAGCACGCTCAGCGCAGGGAGCAGATCGCCCTGGGCGAAGACCTCGAAGCCCTGGTCGCGCTGCTGGCCGATCACCTGGAAGATGTTGTCGGTAGGCGTCGTCGCATACGGGCGGGTCATGCGGAACGCATCCGCCGTCAGCAGCAGCTTGTCGACAGGTGCATACTTGATGCCGGCCTGGAGCATCTCGTCGTGGTACGGCGCAAGGAACGCGTTGGCATTGATTGCCGTCGCCGGAGCCTGGTCGCTCTCCTCGACACTGCTCGCGTAGGTAAAATACCCGGTGATCCTCGCAGTCGGCGTCCAGATCAGGCTCACCGTCGGGCTGAAGGCGCCGTTCGCCTTGCCCGTGCTGGTTACCGCATCCTTGGTGTTGTAGCTGGTCGAGCCCAGGAAAGACTCGCTGAAGACGGCCTGCACCGCCCAATGGCGATCCACATGCAGCGTATCCCCCTCGATGATCGACTGCTGGTGCAGCACGCCGGACAGATATTGTCCGCCATTCGCGGGGGTCGGAACGTAGGGGAAGATTGCCGGATCGGCGAGGTTCGACCTGCCGAGCGTGACCTGGATCGAATTGCGGTATGAGTACTGGTCGTTGATGAAGCCATTGGTGCCGAGCGACAGATCGTTGCGGAATCCAAGGATCGTCGGGTGTCCCGTCAGGGAGACTTCGTTGCTGCCGTCGGTGAAATGCGGAACAGCGGTGAAGTTCTTGGTCGTGGTATAGCCGCCCAGGTCGTTCGTCAGCGTGTTGGTGATGCCGAACAGGTTGCGCTGCGCATCCTGGTAGAGGCCGCCCAGCTCGAGCCGCCAGCCGCTGCCGCCGAAATCATGGATGATCTTCACCAGCCCGGTATCGGTAATCAGATCGGTCCCCGCGCCCGGCTGGCCGAGGCCGCGCGTGGTGGGGTCGGGCGCCGGCGGCAGCACCGTGCTCCTGCTGGTGGAACTCGTGCTGGCGCCGTCATAGACGATGCTGCCCGGCAGGCCGTATCCGCTATCATCGTAGTGGCTGCCGTCGACCTGGATCACCGTGTCGGCGTCGACATGGATGTCGAGATCGGCACTCCCCAGGGTCCGGTCGGCGAAGCTGCCACTGGCCCAGCTCTCGCCCTCGCCGTGCACGAGGTCGACGCGATAGCCGAGCCAGCCATCCTGTCCGGCACGACCGCCGGTATCGGCCTCCTCGGTGAACAGCCCGTCGCTGGCATAGCTGCCCACCAGGCGCAGGAGCGGCGTGTCGGTCGGTCGCTTGAGAATGTAGTCGAACACGCCTGCAGGGGTCTCCGGTCCGAACAGCGCTCCGCCAAGGCCGTTCAGCACCTGGACGCTTTCGAGATTCTCGATCGGGATCGCGGTGGTGCCGATGATGTTTAACCCGTCGAGACGCGTGTTCTCGGTGATCGTGCCCTGGAAGCCGAGCGATTGCGGCCGCGACACTTCGAGCCCCTGCTGGTCGCGGACCTCGACCGACGGCAGGTCGCGCAGCGCATCGTTCAGGGTGCGCAGTTGCTGGTTCACCAGCAGATCCTGCGTCAGCACCGTCACCGACATCGGTGTGGTCAGGATGGGCGTGGGGCCGAGCGGTCCAAGCTGTGCGGTATCGGCATGATACTGCGCCCGCGCGGCGTACGGCGCCCTGCCGCGAACCAGGATGCGTTCGACCGGCCGCGCAGCCTGCGCGCCGGTCAACGAGGGTGCCGTGGAGGTTTGCGCCTCCGCGATAGCAGCCGGTGTCAGCGCCGCCGCCAGAAGAACCGGAAGAGCAGCCGTGGTTCGCGACCGCAGGCGGCTGATTGTTCGCGTCATGACCGTGCATCCCGGCAACGCCAGGATCGGCGAGCGTCGTATGCAAGCGTATATAGCGGGATTAGTGGCGTGTCGGCAAATCAAGCATCTGACGCGGCCACACCTGCAGGGATGCGGGATCGATCGAAAGCCGGACCGACTGTGAGTGTGATAGGCCCGGGTTGGCGTCGAAGGGGAACACGCTGTCGCCGAGGCGCACCAGCAGCCGCCGCCGGCCGCCGCGCACCGGGCCCGCCTCGATCACGGTCGCCGGGTGGCCACCGGCCTCGGCAAGCGCCACGCGACCAGGATGCACCGCCCAGCGTATCGGCCCGATCGGCAACGCCTCGCCTGCGACCTCCAGCAAGATGCCGCCGCCGATGTCGATCGAATGCGGCGCTACCGCCTGCCCCGCCGCCGCCATGCGCGCGCCGAGCAGCCTCGCCGCCACCTCGTTGGCGGGACGGCGGAAGATCGCCTCGGCCGGTCCGGACTGCAGCACGCGGCCACCATCCAGCAGCAGCAACTCGTCGGCGAGCAGCAGCGCCTCCTCCGGGTCGTGGGTGACCAGGATGCTGGTCATTTCGATATCCTGCTGAAACGCGGCCAGTTCGTCGCGAAGCTCGCCGCGCAGGGTCGCGTCGAGCGCCGAGAACGGTTCGTCCAGCAGCAGCAGGCGTCCGGGGCGGGACAGCGCACGGGCGAGGGCGACGCGCTGCTGCTGGCCGACCGACAGCTCGACCGGAAGACGATGGAGCAGGTCCGACAGGCCGAGCCGGTCGGTCCAGACACGGGCGCGCTCCGGATCGCAGCCGACGCCGAAGCGGACCTGTTGCGCGACCGCGAGATGCGGCAGCAGCCCGAAGGTCTGCGGCACGTAGGCGATGCCGCGCGCATGGGCGGGTCGGGCGCCGAGATCCTCGCCGCCGAGCGTGACGGTTCCCCGGTCGGGATTGTCCAGGCCGGCGAGCAGGCGAAGCGTCGCCGACTTGCCCGAGCCCGAGGCGCCCAGGATGCACAGGCGGCTTGCCCGGGTCTGCCACGCGACATCGAGCTCGAAGCCGTTCCGGTGCCAGAGGAAGGTGAAGTCGAGCGGCTGCTCCGGTGCGGCGGCAACCGCAGGTGAGGGGGCACGCATCGCAACGGGTGCCGCGCCCGCCGCCTGCCGCGCGGCAACCGGCGCGCGGCGTCGAAGGCTGAGCGCCATCACCAGCATGGCGATCAGCACGGCCGGCAGCAGGATCGGCAGCATCGCCGGCAGGCCTTCGCTGCCGAACGCGACGTAGGTGTAGACCGGCAGCGAATACGGGTGGTACGCGACCATCACGGTGGCGCCGAACTCGCCGAAGGCGCGCAGCCAGGTCAGCAGCAGCCCGGCCTGGATGCCCGGCCGCGAGAGCGCCAGGCTGACATGCCGGAACACCGCCCACGGCCGGTGCCCGAGCGTCGCCGCCACGTCCTCCAGGGCGGGATCCACCGCGGCGAACGAGGAGCGGGCGGCAACGATCAGGAACGGCGCCGATACGAACGCCTCCGCGAGCACGATGCCGGCGAAGCTGTCGGTCAGCATGCCGCCGGTGAGGCGTCCGAGCGGGCTCGCATAGCCGAGCAGGAACAGCAGCAGGATGCCGCTGGCGAGCGGCGGCAGGGCAAGCGGCAGTTGCACCACGAAGCCGAGCAGCGCCATGCCACGTCCTGGAACCCGCACGAGCAGGTAGCCGAGCGGGATGCCGCCGAGTGCGACCAGCAGGCTGGCGAGGGTGGCGCTGGCGATCGAGACCAGTCCGGCCCGGGACAGGGCCGCGAGATCGGCGCCGCGCCAGTCGGCGGCGTTCGCCTGGAGCGCCGCGGCCAGGAACGGCGCGACCAGGTACAGCGACAGCAGCGCGGCCAGCGCCGGCAGCACGCGCGGCATCGAGAGGCGGGGCTTGCTACTGGAGATGGAGTTCGGCCGGCACCGCTGCCCGGTTGCCGGTCAGCACCGGCGTCACCGTGTCCAGCCCGTGCCGGTGCATGATGGCCTGCCCCTGTGCGCCAAGCAGGAAGCTCACGTAGCGAGCGGCGCCAGCCGGGTCGGCGGCGTCGCGCAGGATGGTCACGGTGTAGCGTGCGCCGGTCGCCACCTCTGGGGCCGGCGCGACCGACGGCAGCTTCAGGTCGGTGGCCTCGGTCGAATAGAAGAAGCCGACATCGATCTCCCCGGACTGCATGCGGCCGGTCAGGCTCTCCTCCGGCCGCACCTGGGCGGGATTGCCGGGAGCGCCCAGCACCGACCGCGCCAGGCCGGGCTGGTGGTAGACCTGTTCCGCGCGCTGCAGCAGTTGCAGGGTCAGGCGACCCTTCGGATCCTGCGTCGGGTCGGTGCGGCCGATCCTGATGCCGGGCTCGCGCAGCACCTCGTACCAGGGCTTCGATTTCAGCTCTGCGGCGAACCTGGTGGACGGGTTGTAGGCGATCACCAGCGGCGACTGCGCGAAGGTCACGTACCAGGCGACACGGTCGCCGTTGGCCGCCCCCATCAGCGTGTCGTTGACCCTGGGAGTGGCGCTGATGAACACGTCGGCGCGGCGCAGGTGGCCCTTGATCTGGTTGGCGAGTGCATTCGAGCCGCCGCCATAGCCGACGAAGCGGTCGCGGCCAGTGCCGTCGAAGGCGCTTCCGATGCCGTGCTCCATCAGGTTCACCAGCGAGCCGGCATAGAGCACGCTGACATCGGCCGCCCGTGCCTGGAACGCGACCACGAGCATGGCGACGGCAGCCCCTGCCGTGCGGACGATCCTGTGCATCCTAGTTCACCGAGACTTTGTCGAGATCGTGGACGTCGCGTCCGGCGTGCCTGTCGCCGGGCACCACCAGTTCCAGGCTGTGCAGCGGCGCGCCATCGCGGGCGAGCGCGACGATGACCTGCTTGCCCTCGAACGCCGGATCGATCTCGCCGACGGCCAGCGCCACCGCATAGCCGTCGGTGCCATGCGCCAGGATGGTGTGGCGCAGCGTGGTCTTGCGTCCAGGCTCGTCGACCGGGGCCGCGCGCTGCAGCAGGGTCCAGAGCAGCACACCGGACCAAGTCGCATGTTGCGGGCCATGGCCGCCGGTCTGCGTCAGCTCGACGGTGGTGGCAGGGAAATGCCGCAGGTCGCTGAGCGTCAGCACCTGCGGATGCGCGACCCGGCCCGCGATTTCGAGCTGCGGCGAAGCGGGCGCCTCGGCACCGGCAGGCGCTGCGGCCGCCGCAAGCAGCAGCGCCAAGGAAAGCCGTCCGCCCATGCGCATGAAGATGCTGTTCCCGTTGCCGTGCGGCGACACGTTATGGTCGGCGGGATATTGCGTAAAGCGGCGCCGTTCAGGCGGCTTCGGCCCCGGCATTGTCCTGGGGGTGGATGCGTCCTGCCCGCCGCCGTTCGCGCCGCGCCTCCAGCCAGTCCATCGCCGGGGTGACGCTTGCGCCGTGCACCACGATCGAGACCAGCACAACGAAGCCGATCAGCGCCTGCATCCGGCTGGCCGCCTCCCAGTGGTGGCGGTTCAGCGCGTAGGCCAGGTAGTAGATCGAGCCGATGCCGCGTATGCCGAAGGCGGCGATGATGCCGCGCTCGTCCCAGGGGGCGGGGGCGTTGTCGCTGCGGCGACGCACGCCGAGCAGGCCGATCCAGCCGGCCAGCGGGCGGATCACCAGCAGCGCCGCGAGACCGAGGATGGCGTCCGGCCAGGTCAACGCGGCGAGCAGGCCGTGCGCAAGCGCCGCGCCGAGCAGCAGCAGCACCACCATCGTCAGCAGGTGCTCGATGCTCGAGGAGAACTCGTACAGGTTGCTGTGGTAGCTGTGGCCGCGTTCGGTGTGGCGCATCGCGACGCCGGCCAGGAACACCGCGATGAAGCCGTAGCCGGAGAGCAGCTCGGCGATGCCGTAGGTCAGCAGGGTGATCGCCAGCGACACGAACCCCTCCTGGGTCCGCGCCAGCTGTGCTCCCTTCGGCAGCCGGAAGGCGGCGAGGCCGGTCAGCGTGCCGATGCCCCAGCCGACCGCGGTGCCGATCGCGAGCTTCAGCACCACGTCGTAGGCGAACCAGTGGCTGAGCCAGGTGGTGTCCGGGCTGGCGATGCCCAGGGCCAGCAGCACAAAGGGGAAGGCCAGCGCATCGTTCAGGCCGGCCTCGGAGGTCAGCGAGAACCGCACCTCGTCGCGCTCCTCGTCATGGCCGTCATCGCCGGGCGGGCCGACCTGGATATCGCCGGCGAGCACCGGGTCGGTCGGCGCGAGCGCCGCTCCCAGCAGCAGGGCGGTGGAGAACGCGAGGCCCGCGAACATCCACCCGGCGACGGCGAGGATTGCGATCGAGAGCGGCATGGTGATGCCCAGCAGCCGCCAGGTGACGTGCCAGCCGCGCCGCGACAGTGGCCGGTCGAGTTTCAGCCCGGCGCCCATCAGCGAGACCAGCACGCAGAGCTCGGCGAGATGCTCGGCCAGCGCGGAACCGCCGAGCGGGTTGGGCAACCTGGGCATGCCGGGCAGCAGCGACAGGCCGGCGCCGAGGCCCACGCACAGGATCGGCAGCGACAGCGGCAGCCGCGCCAGCATCAGCGGCAGCCAGGCGACCATCAGGGCCAGCGTTCCAGCGGCGGCCAGCGCCAGCGGATAGGCATGGGTGAAGGAAAGCGGCAGATGCAAGGTGGCGGGATCCCGGGGCCAGAGAACAATGACACCGGTGTGGCGGCGGCCTGGCGCTTCTGGGTAGCGGAACGTTAGCGAGCGGCAAAGGATGCCTGCCGGTCGCACATCGCAGCGAGGGGCGACATCCCGGAGCGTGCCACGGCGTTAGGTGCCGACCCTGCAAAGGAATAGGCACATGTCAGAACAGACCATCCCGACCTGGTTCATCACCGGCTGCTCGACCGGCTTCGGCCGCGACCTGGCGCAGCTTGTGCTGGATCGCGGCTGGCGCGCCGTTGTCACCGCGCGCGATGCCGGCCGTGTCGCCGATCTCGGCAAGGGAGCCGAGGACCGGGTCCTGGCGCTGAGCCTCGACGTCACCGACGCCGGCCAGATCAGGCAGGCCGTGAAGGCAGCGGAGGAGCGTTTCGGCGCCATCGACGTGCTGGTGAACAATGCCGGCTATGGCTACCAGGCGGCGATCGAGGAGGGCGAGGACGACGAGGTCCGCGCCCAGTTCGAGGCCAACGTGTTCGGCCTGTTCGCGCTGACCCGGGCAGTATTGCCCGGCATGCGCAGCCGGCATCGCGGCCACATCCTGAACATCACCTCGATGGCCGGCTTCATCGGCTTTCCCGGCTCCGGCTACTACGCGGCCAGCAAGCATGCGGTGGAAGGCTTCTCGGATGCGCTGGCGGCGGAGACCGCCCCGCTCGGGATCAAGGTGACCTGCGTGGAGCCGGGGCCGTTCCGCACCGACTGGGCCGGGCGCTCCCTCAAGCAGACCCCGAACAGGATCGAGGATTATGCCGGCACCGCCGGCGCCCGGATGAAGAGCACGTCGGACATCAGTGGCAAGCAGGCCGGCGATCCGGTGCGGGCCGGCGAGGCGATGATCCGGGTGGTCGAAAGCGCCGATCCGCCGCGTCACCTGGTGCTTGGCAAGGTAGCCTATGACGGCGTCACGGCGAAGCTGAAGCAGCGGCTGGAGCAGATCGAACAGTATCGCGACGCCAGCCTGTCGGCAGACTTCCCGGGCTGAGCATCTTCAGGCCGACATGACAGGATCTTTCATGGCTTCCAGGGGGTTGGCTGGAAGATGATGAAAGAATCCTGTCATCCGGCGCAGTGCGGCGTTGTCCGCCCGCAAGCTGCCGGATAGCGTCTGCCCCGTCCGGCGAGGCTGCCAGCAAGCGCAGTCCGCCGGCGGAGGAGACGCAAGTTGTCGGAAACACTCCCGGTCCGCACACGCGACTACAGCCTCGTCGGCATCGACGGTGCCCGCGCCGTCGAGAGCGGGCTGGCGTCGGCGCAATGGTACAGCTGCCTGGTGCCACGCAAGCAGATGAAGGCGTTGATGCAGCGACGCGACGGGCCGGCGATCCGTGATACCGCGCTCTGGTTCGCATGCCTCTCACTCAGCGGCAGCCTGGGTGTGTATTTCTGGGGCCGGTGGCCGGCCGCGGTTGCGTTCCTCTGCTACGGCGTCTTGTACGGATCGGCATCCGATAGCCGGTGGCATGAGTGCGGGCACGGCACCGCGTTCAGGACGCGCTGGATGAACGATGTCGTCTACAACATCGCCTGCGTGATGATCCTGCGCGAGCCGACGGTCTGGCGCTGGAGCCATGCGCGCCATCATACCGACACCATCATCGTCGGACGCGATCCCGAGATCGCCGTCAAGCGGCCGCCGGATCTGCTCGGCATCCTGCTCAACATGTTCCAGCTGAAGAGCGGGCCGGCCGCGCTGTATGGCATCGCGCTGCACGCCATCGGGCGGCTTACCGACGAGGAGCGGAGCTTCGTTCCGAAAATGGAGCAGCACAAGGTGTTCCGGATCGCGCGCATCCATGTCGGGATCTTCGTAATGATGATCGCATCATGCATCGCGCTGCGCAGCATCATTCCCGCGATGCTGCTTGGCCTGCCCAGCTTCTACGGCGCCTGGCTGATGGTGGTGTTCGGAACCACGCAGCACGCGGCCCTTGCCGAGGACACGCTCGACCACAGGCTGAACAGCCGCACCGTGATGATGAACCCGGTGTTCCGGTTCCTTTACTGGAACATGAACTATCACGTCGAACACCACATGTTTCCGATGGTGCCGTATCACGCCCTGCCGGCGCTGCACGAGGCGATCAAGGCCGACTGTCCGGCGCCGTATCCGAGCCTGATCGCCGCCTATCGCGAAATCATCCCCGGGCTGCTGCGCCAGGCGCGCGATCCGGAATGGCATGTCGTGCGTACGTTGCCCGCCGGAGCGTTGCCCGAAGCCGTCTCTGCCTGATCAAGGCGTTGTCCAATTCGACTGGGGGACCAAGACGATGACCGAAACCAGGACCTGGATGGTCGCCTGCACGCGTGACGAGATCGAGGAGGAGGACGTATTCCGCTTCGACCATGACGGCCGCACGTTTGCGATCTACCGTTCGCCTGACGACGAGTTCTTCGCAACCGACGGGCTGTGCACCCATGAGCGCGTGCATCTCGCCGATGGGCTGGTGATGGGGCATATCATCGAGTGCCCGAAGCATAACGGCCGCTTCGACTACCGTACCGGTGCCGGCAAGGGCGCGCCGATCTGCGTCGATCTCGCCACCTATCCGGTCAAGGTCGAGGGCGAGAAAGTATTGATCGGGATTGCCTGATGCTGATCGCGGGGGCAGGGGAGACGGGAGCGCGAGCCGCCGCCGCCCTGCGCGAGACCGGCTGGTCCGGTCCGATCACCCTGGTCGGTGACGAGGCGCATGCGCCCTACGAGCGACCGCCCCTCTCCAAGGCGGTCATCCTGGATGCGACCGACCCGAAACCTGCGACCATCCTGGGCCCGCAACGCCTGCGCGATCTCGACATCACCTTGCTCGCCGGCCGCCGGGTGGAACGAATCGACCGCGCGGCGCGTCGGGTCCGGCTGTCGGACGGTACGGTCCTCGACTACGCAAAGCTGCTGCTGGCGACGGGGGCATCGCCACGCCGGCTGCCGATCCAGGGCGCCGGACCGGACAACGTGCTCTACCTGCGCAACTTCGCCGATGCGCTCCGACTGCGTGCGCGGCTCGGACAGGGTGGCCACCTGATCCTGATCGGTGGCGGCTTCATCGGGCTGGAGATCGCCGCCGGCGCACGCTCGCGCGGCGTCGCGGTGACCCTGCTGGAGGCGGCGCCTCGCCTGCTCTCGCGCGGCGTCCCGGCACCGGCGGCGGCACTCATCGCCGCACGGCACCGCGAGGCCGGCGTGCGCATCGTGACCGGCGCCCGCATCGCGTCGATCTCGAGCGAGGGGGATTGCCATCGTATCCGTCTTGAGGACGGCAGTTGCCTGGACGCGGACGGCATCGTCGCCGGCATCGGCGCATTACCGAACACGGAGCTTGCCGCGTCGGCGGGCCTCGTGATCGAGAACGGCGTCGCCGTCGACGCCACCCTGCGCACCGACGATGCCGACATCTTCGCCGCCGGGGATTGCTGCTCGTTCCCGCATCCCCTCTACGGTGACCGGCGGATACGGCTGGAGGCGTGGCGCAACGCGCAGGACCAGGGCAACGTGGTCGCGCGCAACATGCTTGGTGCGGGTGAGGCCTACGAAGCTGTGCCGTGGTTCTGGTCGGACCAGTACGAGCTGTGCCTGCAGACCGCGGGCCTCGCCGACGGTGCCGTGCGACTGGTGACCCGCGATCTCGGCGACGGAGCGGCGCTCTGGTTCCAGCTGGATACCGGGGGGCGACTGCTATCCGCGACAGGCCTCGGGCCGATCGGCAAGGTCGCGCGCGAGGTCCGGCTGGCCGAGATGCTGATCGCGGCGCGCGCGCATCCCGACCCGCTGGCGCTGGCGTCCAGCGGGCAAGCGCTCAAGGCGATGCTGCGCGCAGCTTGAACGGAACCCGGCATCGAAGTGCTGCAACCGGACAGCTGGCGGCTGCCCGGTATCTGTCCGGGCCAGGGCGCATCGCGGCCGCATGACCAACGACCGGCAGTCGTGCGGCCTCGGCCGCCGGCGCCGCGGGTCGAGGTCTCCCGATCAGGGCGTGGCGGGTGCCGCCGCCTGCAGCACCGCATGCTCCTGCTGGTGCAGTGCGGCCAACTGGGCGTGAGTACTCGCCGCCGAGGCAAGCTGCGCGCCGGTCAGCAGGTTGCGTATGGCGATCTCGGTCGAGATCCGCGAGGCGTCCAGCTGCTGGCGGAGCGTCTCCTGCTGCTGTACCAGAGGGGTGAGTTGCGCCTCGGTGACGGTGCCGGAGGACACCAGCAGGGTGTCGATCTGCTGCTGCAGGCCCTGGATCTGTGCGCGCACGCTGGCAGTCTGCTGGTGTGCCGCCTGCATGATGGCATGCACCTGGGTTTGCTGCGCGGCGGTGAATTGCGCGCCGGCGAACGGGCCGTGCCAACCGCCCGCATGCCCGGTCCAGCCCTGCGCCCAGGCTGTACCCGCCATGGAGGCGACGACCGCGCCGACAGTCAGCAAATTGCGCATCAGCATGACATTTTCCCCTCTGCCCGCTACCCCGAGTAGCACGAGGACCATGACATTGCCCTGTAACGGCAATCGGGCGCGCGAGCGACCAAGTGTAACGATTGGCAGGGTGTGGAGGACCGCCTGCCTTGCCAGCTTCGGGCATGCGGACCGGAACCTCCTGTGCTGCGGGGTGGTCATGCCGTCGACCCGGCCGTCTGGCAGCCGGATCAGGTCGCTGCTGTGGCCTTCAGGGTGCCGAGCCAGACAACTCGATCAAGGCCACGATGAAGGATCGTCGCAGTCCCTCCCGGTCCGTGGAGCATTACAAGAAGCTTGATCCGGGCAACTCGCTCGATCCGGGGATCGGCCACGGCTGCAAATGCGCCTGCCGGCAGTGACGGAACGGCTCTGGCGGGAGGTCCTGCCCTGCATCCGATAACCAGATTTGCAACGTGATGACGAGCGCCGGTCGAAGCCGCTCCTCCATCCCGCTAGCCGGTGATCCGGATGCTGCGGCCGGTGCGCAGGCTCTCGTTGGCGGCGTCTGCCAGGCGCAACGCCTGCATGCCGTCGTTGAAGCTCGGCGATGGCCTGGTCCGGTCCTGCACGCAGGCGACGAAATGCGCGATCTCGGCAGCGTAGGCGTCGGCGTATCGCTGGATGAAGAAGTGCAGCACCGGGTCGGCGGCTTGCGTGCCTTTCGCGCTCCACGCCTCGACGCTGGTCTCGCGACGGTTGCCCGCCACCAGCATGCCGGTCTCCCCGAACACCTCGAGCCGCTGGTCGTATCCGTAGCTGCAGCGGCGGCTGTTGTTAATGTGCACCAGCGCGCCCGAAGCCGCCCGCATCGTCACCATGGCCGCATCGATGTCGCCGGCCTCGCCGATTCCCGGATCGATCAGCGACGCACCGTGTGCCGAGACCTCGACGATCTCACCGACGAGATGGCGCGCCAGGTCGAAATCATGGATCGTCATGTCGCGGAACATGCCGCCGGAGACCTTGATGTAGGCGAGCGGTGGCGGCGCCGGATCGCGCGAGGTGATGACAACCTGCTCGACGCGGCCGATCTCGCCCTCCTGCACGCGACGGCGCAGGGCGGCGAAGGAGGGATCGAACCGGCGGTTGAAGCCGATCATCACCGTCGGGTCGAGGCTGCCGATCTCGTTCCAGCATCGGATGACGCGCGCCATGTCGAGGTCGATCGGCTTCTCGCATAGCACCGCCTTGCCGGCGCGGGCGGCGGCAATGATCAGCTCGACATGGGTGTCGGTGGAGGTCGCGATCAGCACCGCATCGACGCCGGCGTCGCCCAGGATCTCCTCGACCGAGGCGGCCTGCCGCACGCCCAACTGGCCTGCAACCTCGGCGGCGGCGGCCTGGGCTATATCGAACACCGAGACGAGGGAGGCATCCGGATGGCGCGCCAGGTTGGCGGCGTGCATGCGCCCGATGCGGCCACATCCGAGGACGGCAAAACGGACCATGCGATGTTGTCCCGAAGCTGACGTTTCCTCCGGTCATTGCCTTGACGCGCCCCGGAGCGGGAGCGGCAGAATGGATTTAACCGGATCTTTGCTTTATGGAATTTATATTCCACCGCGTTGGAGTGTTGTCAACGATGTCCCAAGATGCGGCCGGCCAGGATGCGGAGGTCGATCCGGGCGGTGCCGAAGCTGGCGGGTCCATCCCGCGCGACTTCAAGAGCCTGCGTGCGCTGATCGTGGCCCGGCGCGAGATGCTGCCGAAACGGCTGATCCAGGTGGCCGATTTCGCCGTCGAGCACCCGCAGGAGATCGCCTTCGGTCGCGTCGCCGATCTCGCGCAACAGGCCGGCGTACAGCCCTCGACACTGGTCCGCTTCGCGCAGACCCTCGGCTATGCCGGTTTCTCGGACCTCCAGGCGGTGTTCCGCGCCCACGCCAGGCAACGCTGGCCGGATTATCGCGAACGGCTGCAGGCGCTGGCCGTGATCCAGGACGGTGCGGGTCCAGGGGAGGCGCCGGCCGCACCCGACGCCGGTGCCCTGCTGCACGGCTTCCTGCATGCGGCGCGTGTCTCGATCGACCATCTGGAGCAGACCATCGACCATGTGGCGCTGTCGCAGGCGGTCGAGCTGTTGGCCGGCGCCCGCACCATCTGCCTGCTCGGCGTCCGGCGGGTGTATCCGGTGGTGGTGTACCTGAACTACGCGCTGCAGACGCTCGGCGCCCGCTGCGAACTCGCCGACCACGCGGGCGGGATGGCGCGCCGCCAGGTGGAACTGCTCGGTGCCGACGACGCCGTGCTGGCGGTGAGCTTCACCCCCTACGCCAGCGAGACCCTGGAACTGGCGCAGCAGGCCGCCGCCGCCGGCATCCCGGTGGTCGCCATCACAGACTCGCCATTCTCGCCGCTGGCACAGCTGGCCAGGGTCTGGATGGAAGTCGCCGAGACCGATCTCGGCGGCTTCCGGTCATTGTCCGCCACCCTGGCGCTGGCGACCGCGCTGTCGGTGGCGCTGATGGAGCACCGGTCGGCCGCATCCGTGCCATGACCTCATGACGCTCGAGCAGCTGCGGGTGTTCGTCGCGGTCGCCGAGCGGCAGCATGTGACGCGGGCGGCCGAGGCGCTGCATCTGGCGCAGTCCGCGGTCAGCGCCGCCATCGCCGGACTGGAAGCGCGCCACGCCACCCGGCTGTTCGACCGGGTCGGCCGGGGCATCTCCCTGACCGAGGCGGGGTCGCTGTTCCTCATCGAGGCGCGCGCGGTTCTGGCGCGCGCGGATGCCGCGGAACGCGTGCTGGCCGAACTTGCCGATCTCAGCCGCGGCACGCTGAACGTGCAGGCGAGTCAGACCATCGCCGGTTATTGGCTGCCGCGTCACCTGGTCGCCTACCGGCACGCCTATCCCGGCATCGAGATCAGGCTCGCTGTCGGCAACACCGGGCAGGTGGCGGCCGCGGTGCATCGCGGCGAGGCGGAACTCGGCTTCATCGAGGGCCGCATCGACGACCCGATGCTCAGCAGCCGGCCGGTGGCCCGCGACCGGCTGGTCATCGTCGTCGGCACCCAGCATCCCTGGGTCGGCCGGACCGACCTGCGTGCATCGGACCTGCCGGGCAGCGACTGGGTGCTGCGCGAGCCGGGGTCCGGTACCCGCACGGTGTTCGAGTCCGCACTCGCCGCCCTCGGCCTCGACCCCTCCACCCTGAGGGTGGCGCTCGAACTGCCCTCCAACGAGAGCGTGCGTGCGGCGGTCGAGGCGGGATTGGGGGCCACCGCGCTGTCGGGGTCGGTTGCCGCCTCCAGCCTGGAAGCCGGGTTGCTGCACCGGGTCGGCATCGAGCTGCCGGAACGTGACTTCAGCGTCGTTCGGCATGTCGAGCGCTATCGGTCGCGTGCGGCGGAGGCCCTGCTGAAGCTGATTGGCTGCCGGTAATCATCCACCCAGTAGATCATTCCTATCGATATATACCGATAGATAGATCAATCCGATTGGCTCAGGGTCGTGCCCGGTCCCCGGAGGCACGTCGTCATGCTCAGCATCGTCCAGCATCGGGTCGAACCGCTCCGGCCGGCGTTGGGCCGATACGCCCCCGGCCTGCTGCTGTGCACCGGTGTCGCGCTCGCCGCGGTCCTGCTGCAGCGCGTGGAAGCCATCCTGCTCGGCCGTGCCTGGCTCGAGGCGCTGGTGCTGGCGATCCTGCTCGGCGCCGCGATCCGCATGGCATGGACCCCCTCGGCGCGCTGGCATTGCGGCATCGACCTCAGCGCCAGGCTGCTGCTCGAGATCGCCGTGATGCTGCTGGGGGCATCGCTGGACACCGGCGCGATCCTCGCCGCCGGTGCGGGGCTGCCGCTTGGCATCGCCGGCGTGGTCGTCCTCGCGATCGGGGCAAGCTACGGCATCGGGCGCCTGCTCGGCCTGCCGCGCCGCATGGCGACGCTGATCGCCTGCGGGAACTCGATCTGCGGCAACTCCGCGATCGCCGCCGTCGCCCCGGTGATCGGGGCCGAAGGCGGGGATGTCGCGGCGTCGATCGGCTTCACCGCGGTGCTGGGTGTGGTGGTGGTGCTGGTCCTGCCGCTGGCGGTCCCGCTGCTGCACCTGAGCGCCACGCAATACGGCACGCTGGCCGGCCTCACCGTCTATGCGGTGCCGCAGGTCTTCGCCGCCAGCGCGCCGATGGGTGCGGCGGCGGTGCAGATCGGCACGCTGGTCAAGCTGATGCGCGTGCTGATGCTTGGCCCGGTCGTGCTGGTGCTGGCCGCGGTCGCGGGTGGTGGCGGTGGCCGGGTGCGGCTGCACCGGCTGGTGCCTTGGTTCATCGCCGGCTTCGTGGCGCTGGCGACCCTGCGTGCCGCCGGAGGGGTGCCCCATGCCGCGCTGCCACCGCTCGCCGGCATCGCGAGCGTGCTGACCGTGGTGTCGATGGCGGCACTCGGACTGAGCACCGACCTGCGCGCGGTCGCCGGCGCCGGCGGCCGCATCGCGGCGGTGGTGATCGCTTCGCTGCTGGTGCTGGCCGGTCTCTCCATCGGGCTGCTGCGGCTGCTCGCGGTGGCCTAGGCGATGATCCCCCGATGCGAAACCTGCCGGCCGTGCTGCAGCCGCCGCGGGACGTGGCTCTACAGGTTTTCCGGGGTGTACAGCTCGAACGGCAGCATGACCTGCACCGGCGCCGCCGGCGACGGGCGGCCGATCGAATGGATCATGGCGGCGACCAGGTCGTTCGCGATGCGCTCGAGGGGATGCGCGATCACGACGTCCACGATGCCGTCGATGAGTGCCGCGCGCGTCACCCCGGTGAGCTCGTTGCAGACCGTGACGAGGTGTCCCGTCTCGCCGCCCTGGATGCGATCGCGCAGCATGCCGATGACACCCTCGATCCCGCCGCCCGCCACATAGAGGCCAACGAGATCCGGCGTGCGCCGCAGCAGGTCAGCGGTGGCCTCGTAGGCGAGGCGGGGCTCTTCCAGGCTGACCAGCGCTTCCAGCACCTTGAAGCTGCTTCCGCTCCCGCCTGTCCCGGTCTCGCGGAAATACGAGCGGTAGCCGAGTTCGCAGAGCTCGTGGCCGAGATAGCGATGGCTGCCGAGCATGATCGCCACCGGTCCCGGCACCCGTGCGAGGCGGGAGATCGCCCAGCCGGCGAAGCGCCCGGCCTTGCGGCTGTCCAGGCCAGCATAGCCCGCGCGCGTTGGCGCGGTCAGGTCGGAGAGCAGGGCGAACACCGGCACAGCCTGTTCGTGCAGTTCGTCGATCGCCCGCGAAACGTGGGCGTGATCGGCGGCGACCAGCGCCAGCGCGTCCGTCTGGCCGCCGATACGGCGCAGCGCGTCGGACACGGCGGCCGGGGTGAGATCGTCGAGATACTCGATGACGGGTTGGCCGCGGATCGTCCGGCACGCCAGCACGGCCTCGCGCAGGGCGGCGCCAAGCGCCTGGTAGAATGGCGCGCTGCGCTGCTGCAGCACGAAGCCGAGCCGTCGTGCGGGTGCCTGCGCTTCGAGGCGCTGGCGGATGAGGCCGGCTGCGTAGAAGCCGATCCGGTCGGCGGCGGCCAGTACGCGCGACGCGGTCTGCGGATGGACCGGCAGGCGGCCGTTCAGGACCCGGTCGACGGTCGAGATCGAGACCTCGGCCTCGCGTGCCAGGTCGGTGATGGTCGGACGACGCATGGCGGCACGCCGCTCCATGACATTTTTGTGCAACGCACAATTCCCTTGCAAACCGGACGCGATGGCCCGATGTTGCAGTGCACAAGATTACTGCAACGGAGTGAAGACCATGACCAACGCACATGCCAACTCGATGGCGTCCTTCGGCACCCCGGTTTCCAGCGCCGGCGGCCTGACGCTTCTGGCCCAGAGCTATCGCGGTTTCCGCGCCCGCATGGCGGAGCGCGCCCGCATCCGCCGCGAACTCGACTCCTACACCGACCGCCAGCTGCTCGATCTCGGCATCAGCCGCGCAGACATCCCGGCGATCGCCACTGGCGACTACCGCCGCTGATCCAGGCCGACTTCGCGGCGTGAGGTGAGCTGACGTCGCGCTGCGACACCAGCCCTCCGCCTGTCTCCGCAGTTGCCATCTTGCTGACGCCGGCGCTGGAACTCCCACGGGAGCATCCGGGCCGGCGTTTGCGATTCCTGGGCACTCCCTTCGACCTGATGCATCTACGGGAACTGACGTTCCATATTGACCAAAATATGGAATAGGATGATCATGACGGCAAGCAAGGGAGGCCGCCATGAGCTCAGGGGAACTACCAGGCCGCCCGTCTCCGGAGATGCTCGACCTCGTCACCATCGGCCGGTCGTCGGTGGACCTCTACGGCCAGCAGATCGGGGCCCGCCTGGAGGACATGGCGAGCTTCAGCAAGGCGGTCGGCGGCTGTCCCTCCAACATCGCCATCGGCACCGCCCGGCTCGGGCTGCGCTCGGCCATCATCACCCGCGTGGGCGACGAGCATCTCGGCCGCTTCATCCGCGAGCAGATGCGGCGCGAGGGCGTCGACACGACCGGTGTGCATACCGACCCCGAGCGCCTGACCGCTCTCGCCATCCTGGGCGTGCGCGACAGTGCCAGCTTTCCGATCATCTTCTATCGTGCCGACTGCGCCGATGCCGCGCTGGACGAGACCGACATCGACCCCGCGCTGCTGGCACGCACCCGGTCCGTGGTTGTCACCGGCACACATTTCTCGAAGCCGCACTCTGCCGCTGCCCAGCGTCGTGCCATGCGGATGGTGCGCGCGGCGGGCGGCCGCGTGGTGTTCGATATCGACTACCGGCCGAACCTCTGGGGTCTGGCCGGGCACGGTGCCGGCGAGAGCCGCTACATCCGGTCCGGCACCGTCACCACGCACCTGGCGGAGATCCTGCCGGAGTGCGACCTGATCGT
Source organism: Lichenicoccus roseus (assembly GCF_005844085.1). Lineage (GTDB taxonomy): Bacteria > Pseudomonadota > Alphaproteobacteria > Acetobacterales > Acetobacteraceae > Lichenicoccus > Lichenicoccus roseus. The sequence goes on along the minus strand of NZ_VCDI01000001.1, from coordinate 1,011,260 downwards.
CGGCACCGAGGAAGAGCTGCACATCGCCGGTGGCCATGAGGACACGCTGGATGCGATCCGCGCGGTGCGGGTGGCCGCTCCCTCCGCCACCATCGTCTGCAAGCGCGGCCCGATGGGCTGCGTGGTGTTCCCCGGCGCCATACCGGACAGCATCGAGGACGGCATCAAGGGGCCCGGCTTTCCCGTCGAGGTCTACAACACGCTCGGTGCCGGCGACGCCTTCATGTCCGGCTTCCTGCGCGGCTGGCTGCGCCACGAGCCGCTCGAGACCTGCTGCGCCTGGGCCAACGCGTGCGGCGCCTTTGCGGTCTCGCGCCTGTTGTGCTCACCGGAGATCCCGACCTTTCCGGAATTGCAGCATTTCCTGGCGCACGGCTCCGTGCACCACGCGCTGCGGCACGACGCCGAGCTGAACCACATCCACTGGGCGACGACGCGCCGCGCCCAGCCGACGCCGATCATGGCACTGGCCTGCGACCATCGCATCCAGCTCGAGGACGTGGCGACCGCGGTCGGCGCTCCGTTTTCGCGCATCGCCGACTTCAAGCTCCTCGCGGTGCGCGCCGCAGCGAGGGTGGCGGAAGGCCGTCCCGGCTACGGGATGTTCCTCGATGGCCGTTACGGCCGCGAGGCGCTGTTCGCCGCTTCCCATGCCGGTTTGTGGGTGGCGCGCCCGATCGAGCGCACCGGCTCGCGCCCGCTGGATTTCGAGAACGGCGGTTCGCTGGGCGCGCAGCTCGCCGAGTGGCCGACCGACCAGGTGGTGAAGTGCCTGTGCTTCTATCATCCGGACGATGACGAGGCGCTGCGGCTGCGCCAGGAGCGGGAGTTGCTGCGCGCGCAGGATGCCTGCCGCCGGCAGGGCCGCGACCTGCTGGTCGAGATCATCGCCGGCAAGCACGGCCTGCTCGGCCCGGACACCCTGCCGCGGGTGATGAACCGGCTGTACGATATCGGCATCCGTCCGGACTGGTGGAAACTGGAGCCGCAGCGCGACGGCGCCACCTGGCAGGCGATCGGCGAGGTGATTGCAGGTCGCGACCCGCTCTGCCGCGGCATCGTGCTGCTCGGGCTGGACGCGCCGGCCGAGCAGCTTGTCGAGGCGTTCCATGCTTCCGCCGCGACGCCCTGGGTCAAGGGCTTCGCGATCGGGCGGACCATCTTCATCGATCCGGCGCGGCAGTGGCTGGCCAACGAGATCACCGACGATGCGGCGGTCGACATGATGGCGAGCCGCTACGCCGCGCTGGTGCAGGCCTGGCAATCCCGCGAACAGCCGCGCCCGGTATAGGGAGAGCATCCCATGCAGACCGTCCGCCTCACCATGGCGCAGGCGCTGGTGCGCGCCATGGCTTCCCAGAGGGCCGAGATCGACGGCGTTGTGGTGCCGTTCTTCGCCGGTGTCTGGGCGATCTTCGGGCACGGCAACGTCGCCGGCATGGGCGAGGCGCTGCATGGCGCCCGCGACATCCTGCCGACGTTGCGCGCACACAACGAGCAGGCGATGGTGCATGCCGCCGTCGCCTACGCCAAGGCCTCGCGGCGGCAGCGGGCGATGGCCTGCACCAGCTCTATCGGCCCCGGCGCGCTGAACATGGTGACCGCGGCGGCGGTGGCGCACGTCAACCGGCTGCCGGTGCTGCTGCTGCCGGGCGACGTGTTCGCCTCGCGCCGGCCCGACCCGGTGCTCCAGCAGATCGAGGATTTCGGCGACGGCACCATGACCGCCAATGACGCCTTCCGCCCGGTGTCGCGCTATTTCGACCGGCTGACCCGGCCCGAGCAGCTGATCGCCGCTTTCCCCCGCGCCATGGCAGTGCTGACCGACCCGGCCGATTGTGGCCCGGTGACGCTGGCCCTGTGCCAGGACGTGCAGGCGGAGGCGTACGACTTTCCCGCCAGCCTGTTCGAGGAGCGCATCCACCGGCAGCGCCGGCCGCGCCCTGACGAGCTGGAGCTGGAAGCGGCGGTGGCGTTGCTGCGCCAGGCCAGGCGGCCGTTCGTGGTGGCCGGCGGCGGGGTGCTGTATTCGCGCGCCGAGACGCAGCTCGCCGCGTTCTGCGCCCGGCGAGGCATCCCGGTCGGCGAGACCCAAGCCGGCAAGTCGTCGATGCCGGCGAGCGCGCCGATGACCATGGGCAGCATCGGCGTCACCGGCACGCCGGCGGCAAACACGCTCGCCGAGGCGGCCGACCTTGTGCTGGCGGTCGGCACCCGGCTGCAGGATTTCACCACCGGCTCCTGGGCGCTGTTCCAGGACGAAGGGGTCCGGCTGATCGGCCTGAACAGCCAGCCGTTCGACGCCGCCAAGCACCATGCGCAGCCGCTGGTCGCCGACGCCCGCGCCGGGCTTGCCTCGCTGGAGGCGGTTCTTGGCGATTGGCACGCCCCCGCCGACTGGACGCGGCGCGCGGAGGCCGGGCGCCGCGCGTGGCTGGACCTGGCGCAGGGCTATATGGGCCCGCCGCACGGGAACGCGCTACCGTCGGACGCGCAGGTGATCGGCGTGGTGCAGCGCGGCGCGCAGCCGGGCGACGTCGTGGTGTGCGCCGCCGGCGGCCTGCCGGGCGAGCTGCACAAGCACTGGCAGCCGGGCGCTCCCGGTGGCTACCACATGGAGTACGGCTTCTCCTGCATGGGCTACGAGATCGCCGGCGGCCTCGGCGTCAAGCTCGCCGACCCGTCGCGGGAGGTGATCGTCATGGTGGGCGACGGCTCCTACCTGATGCTGAACTCCGAGATCGCCACCTCGATCATGCTTGACCGCAAGCTGGTGATCGTGCTGCTCGACAATCGCGGCTATGGCTGCATCAACCGGCTGCAGCTCGCGACCGGTGGCGCCTCGTTCAACAACCTGCTTGCCGACACGCTGCACGAGACGCTGCCGGAGATCGATTTCGCGCTGCATGCGCGCAGTCTCGGCGCGCTGTCGGAGAAGGTCGGCAATGTCGGCGAGCTGGCGGACGCGCTGCAGCGTGCGCGAGCCGCCGACCGCACCTACGTGGTGGTGATCGACACCGACCCGATGATCGTCACCGAGGAGGGCGGCGCCTGGTGGGACGTGGCGGTGCCGGAAGTCTCGTTGCGTCCCGGCGTGCAGGCGGCGCGGGAAGAGTATATCGCAAAGCGCGAACGGCAACGCGCGGGGTAGGACGGCAACGATGACGATCCGCATTGGCACCAACCCGATCGGCTGGTCGAACGACGACCTGCCCAGTCTCGGCGGCGACACCCCGCTCGCCACCTGCCTTGCCGAGGCGCGGCAGGCCGGCTTCGAGGGCATCGAGCTCGGCAACAAGTTCCCGCGCGAGCCGGTGGCCCTGCGCGCGGCACTGGCGCCCTCCGGCCTCGACCTGATCTCCGGCTGGTACTCGGCTTCGCTGCTGGAGCGCGATGCGGAGGCGGAGATCGCCGCCATGCGTCCGCATCTCGATCTGCTGAAGGCGATGGGCTGCACGGTGATGGTGTTCGCCGAGACCTCGAACGCGATCCACGGCGACCAGGGCAAGCCACTGTCCGAGCGACCGGTGCTGGAAGCGGATCGCTGGCCTGAATTCGGCCGGCGGATGACCGCGGTCGCCGATGCGATGCTCGCCGAGGGCGTCAGGCTGGTCTACCACCATCACATGGGCACCGTGGTGCAGAGCGAGGCGGATATCGAGGCGCTGATGGCGAGTACCGGGCCGTCGGTGCAGTTGCTGCTCGACACCGGGCATGCGACCTGGGGCGGTGCGGACCCGGCCACGCTTGCCGCGCACTATCGCGAGCGCATCGGCCACGTCCACACCAAGGACATACGCGCCGACATACGTGCGCGGTCGGATGCCGAGGGGTGGAGCTTCCTCGATAGCGTGATCGCCGGCGTCTATACCGTGCCGGGCGACGGCAGCATCGACTTCGTGCGCGTGCTGAAGAACCTGCCGGGCTATTCGGGCTGGGTGGTCATCGAGGCGGAGCAGGACCCGGCGCGCGCGAACCCGCTGCGGTATGCAACACTGGGCTATCGCAACCTGGCCGGCTACCTGGCCGAGGCGGGACTGCGCTGATGTCCCGGCTGCTTGTCCATCCATCGAAGGCTGACGCGCAGGGCATCGTGCACCGGATTACGCCTGAAAGCGCCGGCTGGGGCTATGTCGGCTTCGAAGCGCGCGACCTGGAACCCGGTGCGGTGGCGTCCGGCGAGGACGCCGCGAACGAACTCTGCCTGGTGCTGGTGACAGGGCGCGCGCGCATCAGTGCCGGCGGCGGGGATCTCGGCGTTCTGGGCGCACGCACGAGCCCGTTCGAGGGCGGTCCGTTTTCGGTCTATCTGCCCCCGCGCACGCCGTGGACGGTGACGGCGGAGGGTCCGGTGGAATTGGCGATCTGCGCCTCGCCGGCCAGCGGCGGCCTGCCGGTCCGTGTCATCACCCCCGAGGAGGCCGGCGAGATCACCCGCGGCAGCGGCACCAACGCCCGCTACGTGCGCAACATCCTGCCCGACACCGCCGCCGCCGAGACCCTGCTGGTGGTCGAGGTCGTCACCCCGGGTGGCCACTGGTCGAGCTATCCGCCGCACAAGCACGACACCGACGACTTCCCGAACGAGACCTATCTCGAGGAGACGTACTACCACCGGCTGCGCCGCGGCGCCGGCTTCGCGTTGCAGCGCGTCTATACCAGGGACGGCTCGCTCGACGAGACCATGGCGATCGCCGACCGCGACGTGGTGCTGGTGCCGAAGGGCTATCATCCGGTCGGCGCGCCGCACGGCTTCGACCTCTGGTACCTGAACGTGATGGCCGGACCGCGCCGGCAGTGGAAATTCAGCATGGACCCCGACCAGGCCCACCTGCCTTACTGACCCTCCGCTCCGCACAATCAGGAAAACATCATGGAAATCGTCCGGCATTCGATTGGCGGTACTCTGACCTCAGGGCGCGGCGAGCGCCGGTCGGACGTGTTCGACCCGACCACCGGCCGCGTCGCACGCCAGGTGGTGCTCGGCACGTCGGAGGATGTCGACGATGCTGTGCGGGCCGCACGCGCGGCATTTCCGAAATGGGCCGCCACCACGCCGCTCGCGCGCGCGCGGGTGATGTTCCGGTTTCGCGACCTGATCGAAAAGCATGCGAAAGACCTCGCGGCTATCATCACCAGCGAGCACGGCAAGGTGCTGTCGGATGCGCTCGGCGAGGTGACGCGCGGGATGGAGGTGGTCGAGTATGCCACCGCAATTCCCGAGTTGCTGAAAGGCGACTTCACCGAGAATGCCGGCCGCGACATCGACGCCTATTCGATGCGCCAGCCGCTTGGCGTGGTGGCCGGCATCACGCCGTTCAATTTCCCGGTCATGGTGCCGCTGTGGATGCTGCCGATGGCGATCGCCAGCGGCAACTGCTTCATCCTCAAGCCCTCCGAGCGCGACCCGTCCGCTTCGCTGCGGATCGCGGAGCTGCTGCGCGAGGCCGGGCTGCCCGAGGGCGTGTTCCAGGTGGTGCATGGCGACAAGGTGGTGGTCGATGCGATCCTGGAGCATCCCGGCATCCAGGCGGTGAGCTTCGTGGGCTCGACGCCGATTGCCCGCTACATCCAGCAGACCGGGATCGCGCATGGGAAGCGCGTGCAGGCGCTGGGTGGTGCGAAGAACCACGCGCTGGTGATGCCCGACTGCGACCTCGACAAGACCGTGGATGCGCTGATGGGCGCCGCGTATGGCTCGGCCGGCGAGCGTTGCATGGCGATTTCGGTGGCGGTCGCGGTCGGCAACGTGGCTGACCGGCTGGTGCAAGCGCTGGCGCCGCGGGTGCGGGCGCTGAAGATCGGGCCCGGCACCGACAGCGAGAGCGAGATGGGACCGCTGGTCACCGGCGTGCATCTCGACCGCGTGTCCGGCTACATCGATGCCGGCGTCGCCGAGGGCGCCAAGCTGGTGGTCGATGGACGCGACCTGAAGCTTCAGGGCTACGAGGGTGGGTTCTTTATCGGCGGCACGTTGTTCGACGACGTGAAGCCCGACATGCGGATCTACAAGGAAGAAATCTTCGGGCCGGTGCTGGCGGTGGTGCGCGCGCCCGACTTTGAGCAGGGACTGTCGCTGGTCAACGAGCACGAGTTCGGCAACGGCACCGCGATCTTCACCCGTGACGGCGATAGCGCGCGGGCGTTCGTGAGTGGCGTGCAGGCCGGCATGGTCGGCGTCAACGTGCCGATCCCGGTGCCGATGGCGTTCCACTCCTTCGGCGGCTGGAAGTCTTCGCTGTTCGGCGATCACCACATGCACGGTCCCGAGGGCGTACGGTTCTTCACCAAGTTGAAGACGGTGACGTCGCGCTGGCCAACCGGCATTCGCGCCGGCGCCGATTTCGTGATGCCGACGCTGGGCTGAGCAGGCGCCGGGCGTGGCCGTAGCCACGCCCGCATCATTCAGAAGCTGAAGTTCAGGCGGCCGTAGTAGAAGCCGCCACTGATCGGTACCTGATCCGAGTTCTGGTCGTAATATTGCACGCCGAGATAGGCGACATCCGCGGGCGTGCGTTGCGGCCGCAGGTTGAACAGGTTGTTGCCGCCGATTGCCGCATGCCAGTGCGGGGTGATGTTGTAGCCGACCTCGAGATCGGTCAACCAGCGCGGCTCGTTCTTGAACTGGTAGAATTGCGTGGTCGAGTACTGCAGCGCCGCCGGTGCGGAGTCCTCGTACTGCAGGTCGTTGGTGGTTTCACCCCAGCGCGTCCAGCGCAGGTTGACGTCCCACTTCCGGATCTTCCAGTAGGCGTCCAGGATCAGCTTGCTGCGCGGGAAGGCGGTTGTCAGGTAGCCGATGCCCTCGGCGTTGAGCAGCGGGTTGCCGTTGGTATCCAGGCCGACGTGATGGATGCGGGTGCGGTTGAGATCGAGCGCTGCGGTCCAGTTGACGGTGCCGTAATCGCCGAAATTGGTGAAATAGTTGACGTTGAGGTCGGCGCCCTGGGTGCGGGTGCTGGCACCGTTGGAGAAGTAGAACGCCGAAAGGTCGTTCAACCCGATGTTCGACGGCAGGGTGGCGCCGGTCAGGGCAATGGCGTTCTCCGCGGCGGCGCCGCTGTAGTCGCCGCCGCCGATGATGCGGTCGCGTATGTTGATCTGGTAGATATCGAAGGTGACGCTGAGATTGGTGACCGGCTCCAGCACGATGCCGGCGCTGGCGTTGGTCGAGCGTTCCGGCTTCAGTGGCACCGCGCCGATCGACCGCGCCGCCGCGGAGTCGACGGCGAGATCGCCGCTGGCGCCGGTCGGCGAGACGTTGAGCGAGCTGAAATGCTCCTCGGCCAGGGTGGGTGCCCTGAAGCCGGTACTGATGGTGCCGCGAACCGCGAACCTGCGTGTGAAGTCGTAGCGGCTCGAAATCTTGCCGTTCTCGGTATTGCCGGAGTCCGTGTAGTGCTCGAACCGCCCGGCGACATCCACATCGAGCTTGGGCACCGGATGGATGTCGAGATCCACATAGGCGGCATAGACGTCGCGGCTCCAGGAGCCGGCATTCTGCGGCAACAACCCGGCGAAGCCCTGCGTGCCGCCGAGCAGGTAGGAGGGCGGATTGCCTGCGCCGATCTTGTAGGTGTCGACCCGCTGCTCGGCGCCGAACGCCAGGTTGAACGGGACGTTGAGCAGGCTGAGTGGTTTGGAGAAATCGAGGTTGTTGGTCCATTGCGCGTTGCGCATGCTTTGCGCCAGCACCGTGGTCGGTGTGTAGCCGTAGGTGCCGTAGAAATTGGGGTTGGCCGTGTTCTTGTTGCCGATGTCGAGCTCGTCCGCGCCGTAGGTGGTGCTCAGGTCCCAGCGGAAGCCGAAGAAGTCGTCGCCCTTGATGCCAAGCGTCGCGGAATACTGGTTTTCCTCGTCGGTCTCGAGCGGGCTGAACCCGGCCGGAAAGACTTCCGGCAGGATGTCCGGCGTGCGGTAGTTCTCGTATCCTTCCGCGTGCCGGTGTCCGTAGGTGATCAGTCCGTAGCCCTGCACTCCCTCGACCAGCGTCTTGCCGAAATCCAGGCTCAGCGTCTCGCGGGTCTCCTCCGGCAGCCCGTTGATGTAGTTGTCGTCCCGACCGGTGCGGTCGTCGATCGCCGGCGCGGTGAAATGGTCGGTGTGGTACATCTGGCCGCCGATATGGACATAGCCGTCGGTGCCGAAGGCTGCGCCCTGGTCGGCGTTCAGCTGGTACTGCCAGCCGTCGCCATTGTAGGCGTTGGCGCCGGTGATCGCGCTGCCGCTGGTGCCATGGTCGGTCTTCTTCATGATGATGTTGACCACGCCTGCTACCGCGTCGGAGCCGTACTGTGCGGCGGCGCCGTCGCGCAGGACCTCGATATGGTCGATGGCGGCGGCCGGGATCATGTTGAGGTCGACCGGTGTCGCACCCTGCTGCGGGCCGGCGTCGGCGGAGATGTTGGCGGTGCCGTTGCGGCGCTTGCCGTCGATCAGCACCAGCGTGTCGTCGGGATTGAGGCCGCGGAGCACGATCGCCGCCGTCAGGTCGGCGGTGTCGGCACCCATTGCGTTGATGTTGATCGACGGGTCGGTCTTGGTCAGTGCGTCCGAGAGGTTGAGCTGCCCCGACCGGCGTAGTGTCGCGGCGGTGACGACATCGATAGGGCTGGTGCTGTCGCGCGCCTTGCGGCCGAGGCTGCGCGTGCCGGTCACGATGACGCTTTCGCCCTGGCCGGCGGCAGCGGCGGTCGCGGCGCCGGTTCGCTGCGAGGGATGCTGGCCGATCGCGTGCGCCTGCGCTGCCCGGGTTTCGGCGGGGGCGGAGGCCGACGTCGCCCGGCCGCCGCTAGGATCGACGGTTGCCGTCTGCGCGACGGCGGGAGCGACACCCGCGGCAATGGCGACGGGACAGGCTGTCAGCAGCAGCAGTCGCCGGAAGCTGCGGGGCGTCACTCTCATCATCCATCGATCTCCATCCTGGTCCTGCTCGGTCGCATCTTCCGGAGGTGTCGGCAGTGCCCGCCGCCCGTCTCCGGGGGGCTGGCGCCGAAGCTGATCCACTCTCCCGGCTCGATGAACTCACCGTGAACTCATGGTAAGATCAAGCAGAAAATTGCCTAAAAATCGGCGCTTCGACAGGAAAGCTACACAGAAGACTAAAAAACCGGCAGATTACGCAGGCAGATAGCCTATGTTTACAGCATATGCTTAGAGCTGCTGCCTATTTACAGATCAGCCGCGTGCAAGGGCACGCACGGCCGTCCCGATCCGGGCCTGCAACGATTGAGGTGGCGATACCGGATCCCGAGCACGCGCTGGCAAGTTGTTGCGTGAAAGCCGCGGTGAGTGGCGGGCATGACTTCCGGTCCCCGCGTTGCTTTGCAACCGAACCTAAATTTGTTACCTCACACGTGTTGGGGTGGGGACGGCGAGATAATGGCAAAGTACGTTGACGGGCCCTGGCTGGGCAGCATCCGGCCGTGCTCGGCGGGAGAGCACCCTGCTTTCGGAATGCGACGTGCTGTCGGAATGAGACGAGCGCTCGTGTGCCGCGTGAGCCTGCTGGCGCTGTCCGGACTGTGGATCGCGAACGGTCCGGCGCATGCGGTGACGCCGCTCAATACCTATCTCGGTCCGGGCCTGCCGCTGAACGACTACTTTCCGGACGGCATCCCCGGCCAGGCGGACGAGCCCGGCGTGACCGTGCTGACCCGCTCGCGTCCGGAATACGATCCGTTGGGCATACGCGTGGGGTCCTTCATGATCCGGCCGACCGAGGACGAGGAGATCGGCTACAACAGCAACGTCGTCGGCGGCCTGGTCAATCCGAAGGCCAGCAGCGAGTTGACCAGCTCGGCCGGCGTCACGGTGAATTCCGACTGGAGCCGTAACAACATCGGCCTGAGCGCGGGCGTCACCAACGACACCTATTTCGATCTGCCGCGCTTCAACCAGACCGGCTACAATGCCTCGATCGGCGGTGGCCTCAATCTCGGCCGCGACACGCTGAACGGCTCGATCAGCTACCTCAATGCCTATGAGAACCCGTACGACATCGGCGCCTTCGGGCAAGGCACGCAGACGCAGCTTTCCGCGCCGTTGAACTTCACCGATACCGACTTCCGGGTCTCGTACGACACCAGCTTCGGGCGCATCACCATCACCCCGAATGTCGACTACCAGTTGTTCCGCTTCGCCAGCGGCGATTTCCTTACCTACAACGACGGAATCATCACCAACAACAACATCAGCGGTGGTGGACTGAACCAGCGACTGCGCGACCGCAACGTGCTGCAGGGTGGCTTCATCGCGCGCTACGAGTTCTCGCACGGTCGCGACATCCTGGTGGTGATCAACGGCAACTACGACCACTACAGCAACAATCCGCCGGCCAATATCGGCGCCGTCGACAATACCGGCGCCACCGCGCTGGCCGGCATCGACTACGAGGTGAACGGCGTCATCACCGTGCGGGCGCTGGTCGGCTATCAGCAGCGCTTCTTCAACGGCAACCAGTACGGTAACCAGGGCGCACCAATCGGCGAGGCCAACGTCACCTGGAACCCGACCGGGTTGACCACGCTGCGGTTGGCCTACTCGCGCACCATCGAGGATGCCACTACAGATTCCGTGACCGGGTATACCTACGACCGCTTCAGCGGCATCGTCGATCACGAGCTCTACCGGAACATCCTGCTGCAGGGCAACGTGCACGTCGAGAAGGCGAACTATCAGGGTTCGAATGCCTCGCAGACCAACTATGGCGGCGGCGGCGGCGTGACCTACCTGATGAACCGCAACGTCCAGCTGTCGCTCAGCTACGACTTCACCGAGCAGGACAGCACCGGCCTGGGCGGCGGCTCGTTCGGCCGGCACGAGGTCTTCCTGCACGCCAAGTTCGGGATCTGAGCGCGCGGCCGGTTACGGTCGGCCTGAAATAGGGGGGCGTGGCATCGTGCCACGCCCCCTCGTCTTGTGATCGCAGGCCCTGGTCGGGTCAGGCGACCCGCGACGGCTGCGCCTGCGGAAGCAGCGAGACCTGACTGGGAATGGCGCGCTCCACCAAGTAGAGCGGGCGCTTCTTGGTCTCGTTGAACACGCGACCGAGATATTCGCCGATCACGCCAAGCGTCATCAGCTGGACGCCGCCAAGAAACAGCACGACGGCCATGAGGCTGGGATAGCCTGGAACCCGGTTGCCGAACAGCAGCGTGCGCAATACCAGCTGGCCACCGAAGAACAGCGAGAACAGCGCGACCCCCAGCCCAAGGTAGGTCGCGATCTTGAGCGGCATCAGGGTGAAGCCTGTAATGCCTTCCACCGCGAGGTTCCACAGCCGCCAGTAGTTCCAGCTGCTGCTTCCGGCGTGACGCGGCGCCCGATCGTAGAGCACGGCCTGGCTTGGAAAGCCGACCCAGGCAAACAGGCCCTTCATGAAGCGGTGATGCTCGCGCAGCAGCAGCAGCGCATCCAGTGCGCGCCGGCTCAGCAACCTGAAGTCGCCGGTATTCTGAGGCAACCGCACGCCGCCAACTCGTTGCATGGTGCGGTAGAACTGGTTGGCGGTGAATTTCTTGAGCCAGGTTTCGCCCTCGCGCGCACGGCGCTGGGCATAGACCATGTCGTAGCCGCTCTCCCACACCGTCACCAGCTCGGGGATCACCTCGGGTGGGTCTTGCAGATCCGCATCGATGACAATGATCGCCTCGCCGCGGGCGTGGTCGAGGCCGGCGGTGAGGGCGATCTCCTTGCCGAAGTTACGCGACAGGTTGACCAGGCCGACCGCCGGGTCAGCCGAGCGCAGCGCCTCGAGCCGGATCAGGGTGCCGTCGGCGCTGCCGTCGTTGACGTAGACGACCTCCCAGCTGCGGCCGAGCCCGTCCATCACCAGGCTGATGCGGCGATGGAACTCGTCGATGCCGAGCTCCTCGTTGTAGCAGGGAACGACGACGGAAAAGACCGGGGGACCGGCAGCCTGCGTCTCGTGGAACATCTCGGTCGGAAGTCCTTCGCGATCACCGTCTGCAGCATGATCCCGATTGATCATGCCCTTGTTCCCGGCCAAGGCAGCCATCGCGGGAAGCGGGCCGGGCACCGCCGTACGCTTTAGCACGACGGCGCGCGATCGAACGCAATCGTATCGAAACCGGTCGGACCCTGTGTCCAGCAGGACACGCCCTCGAAGGCATGCTCCATCTGCGGGAGGGTCGCCTTGCTGTCGCCGTCCAGGCCGAGCATGACCAGGATCACGCGCGAGGCATTGCCGACCCGGTGGCGCAGCACGGCGGGATCGGCGCCGGGACCGACCACCAGCATGTGCATGGAGGGCGGCGCCTCGCGCACGAAGGCCGCCAGCACGCCGACGCCGTCATTGCCGTATGGCACCAGCACCAGCGCTCCCGCACGTTCCAGCCGGGCGGCGCTGCGGGCAGTCTGCGCCTGCGGCTGCATGGTCTCCGGTCGGGTCATCATGCCGAGCAGCGCCGCCGCCTGGATGCATAGCACGGCGGCCAGCACCGCGTATCCGGCACGACCGGGCAGCGACGCCAGGCTGCCGGCCAGCAGCAACGCCAGGAAGGGGGTCGCGAAGGCCACGTAGCGCAGTTCGATCGGCGTGTTGTTGAACACGAAGCCGAGCAGCAGCAGGCCGACCGGCGTCGCCACCGCCGTCATCGCCAGCAGCAGCCTTGCCCGTCCCGTGCCGATCCGGCTCCAGCGCAGCGCGATCAGCAGCAGCAGGGCAAACATCGCCAGCACCAGGATGCCGCCGAGCAGGATCCCACCGAGATGACCGGCATAGAGCGGCAGGCCACCGAATATGTTGGCCGCGGAATATTTCCCCAGCCGAACGAGACTTGGCACCAGGTGGAAGGGCGGGAACTGCCCGGTCCGGCTGCTGCGCTGGGCGATGAAGAAGTACAGGTCCAGGGGCAGCACCGCGCAGAAACCGATCCCGGCGGCCAGCCAGACCGCGACGCGGCGCCACTGTGTCAGCAGCAGCCAGCACAGCGCGCCAGCACCGCCGAAGGCCGCGAGATAGTTGGTGAAGCTGGCAAGCCCGAGCACCAGTCCGGCCGCGAGGGCAAGGCCGATCATGGCCGGTGCGGAGGAGGATCTTCGGGGCAGTGCCGATACAACAAGAGATGCCCGGAGGACCATCACCGCCCCCCATATGACGCAGAGCTGCGCCAGGGCGAAGCCGCGTGCGATCGAGCCGGTGTAGGCGAAACCGTAGCAGCCGACGGTAAGCAGGACGGCGGCAACCGGCGGGACGCCGGACAGACGCGCCAGAACTGCGACACCGACGAGCGCGCCGAGGCTGCACAATACGGAGAACAGCCTGGTCTCGAACAGGCTGGTGCCGAAAACGCCTCGCCAGGCTGCGACCGTCCAGAAATAGAGTGGCGGATGCACGTCGGTCCGGCGAAGATCCTCGGCGATGCTTTGCATCGTGCTGTGCCCGGAAAACACGTGTTGCACTTCGACCGGCGTAAACACCGTCGCGGGCCAGGCCGGCCGCGGACCTCCGGCGGCGATAAAGACGCTGTAGTCTTCATCATACTCGGTGCCGCGCGACCATGCCGACGCGACCAGGATTATGAGGGCAACCAACATGGCGAGCACGATGCCGCCGTTACGCCGATCGTGCGACGACAGCATTCCGGTGAAGACCCTCTGCAACTCTTCTTCAGTGTAGCATGCTGTGAAGACGTGTTAAACGCCGGTCTTGTCGGATGCGCGAGCAAGCCTGACCATCGTGGGTGTTGTCGCGGGGTTGACCTTCCACGGCCTTGCAGGCGTGCCCGATGTGGCCAGACGTAACGGAGTTGAAACGGTGACTAGCGTCTCCATCCTTCAGGACATGCCGGCTGCGATCCCGATCCGGCCCGTGATGACCGTGGTTCCGCAAAGCCGGAAGCTGCGACTTCTCGATCTCGACTTCGCAGACTTCGACGTGCGGCAGGCAGCGGAATGCATCGCCAATCGTCCCGCCCGGGCGCCGTTCACCTACGTGGTGACGCCGAACGCGGATCACCTCGTCAGGCTGGCGCGTTTTCCGGCGCTGTCGCCGCTCTACCGCGCCGCCGGTCTGTGTCTGCTGGACAGCCGTGTGGTGGCGCGTGTCTGCCGCATGTTCGGCCTGCCGGCGCCGACCGTCACCACCGGCAGCGATCTCACCGCGGAACTGCTGCAGCGGCATCTCGAGCCCGGTGAGCGGGTCACCATCATCGGATTGCGGCAGCAGCATCTTGCCGCCCTGGTGGCGCGCACCGGGATTGCGCAGCCGGCGCATTTCGATCCGCCGATGGGGTTCGATCGTGATCCGGTCGAGCTTCAGCGCGCCGTACGGTTCGTGCTCGACAATCCCGCCCGGCTCATCTTTCTGGCTGTGGGATCGCCACGCCAGGAAATCCTCGCGGCGGCGATCGCCGAGAGCGGCGAGGCTACCGGCACGGCGCTGTGCATCGGCGCCAGCCTCGAGTTCGTTGCCGGCGTGCTGCCACGTGCCCCCGAATTCATGCAGCGCATGGGCATCGAGTGGCTGCACCGGATGATGTCCGACCCGCGACGCCTCGTAAGGCGATACCTCCTGGAAAATCCGCCGATCTTCTGGGTGCTGTGGCGCGAGCGCCAGCGCCAGAGGCGGGCCCGCCGGATGCCGCCGCGCCTCTAGGGCCTCGCCCTGGGCGGCCGTACGGAGGCATCCCGCGTGGCCATCTTCCGATCGACCCTGCTTCAGGAGCGCATGAAGACGCTCGTCAGTGCTAGTCGGTCATGCGGTCAAGGACCGGGATCCGGCGCAGCAGCAGGACCTTGATCAGGATCGGGCCCAGGATGCCGCTCGCCATCATCGCGACGGCAATGATGGGGAAATCGGCCGCGTTCCAGTGCAGGAACTTCAGCAGCACGCCCTTCGACAGGCCCAGGCAGATGGTGTTGAGCAGATAGATCGCAAAACACATGTTTCCGAGCCACACCAGCCAATTCCAGCCGGCGACGATCCGGGCACGCACCAGCCCATGCAGGGCGATCATCGACAGCACGCCGGCAGCGAGCATGTAGGCCTTGTACGGGAAGTGGTTGGCGACATCCGTGCGCCAGTCGAACGGCACCCAGCCGGCGCCGACGATGCCGATTACGGCCAGAAGCAGAACCATCGCGACGCCCCAGTAGCGGTCAAGGATTGCCCACCAGCGCCTGCCCGCTGTCGCCGCAAGGCCACCCAGGACGAAGAAGATATAGAAGCGGCAGATACGGTCCAGATAGACGACCGGCGGTGCGTCGAGGACATACAGCAGCGCCGCCACTGGCAGCAGCCAGGCGATGCTGGGGATCGGGTCCAGGCCCGGCCGGGCCAGCCATGCGCGCAGGCTGGCTGGTACCGGGATCGGCGGCAGTCGCAGCAGCAGCGGCGTCACGCTCGCATAGACGAACAGCACGCCGATGTACCATACCGAGAGCGCCGGACTGGATTGGGTATGGATAAGCAGGCTGTCGAGTGCCGCCCAACCCCCCGCAGGCAGGTTGTCGACGTGCATGAGATGGGACGCTGCGAGCTTGCCGGCGATGGTCAACAGGCCGAACCCGAAGAACGGGATCAACAGGCGACGCGCCCGTTTTGCGACCCCGGAGAGCCAGGACGGCCGGCGGCCTGACCCGGATTTTGCGCCGGATTGCGACCAGAACAGCACATAGCCGCTGAGGTACATGAAGAACGGCATGTGGAAGAGGTAGATCGCGATGCGCAGCGGCTCGTACCAGGTCACCCCGGCCGGATCCTGCCGGGACACCAGGTGTCCGAACACGACCAGGACGATGGCGAGCCCCTTGGCCCGGTCGAGGTCGACCAGGCGGCTCCTGATAACAGAATGCGATGACCCGCGCTCAGCTACCGTCGCTGAGGCCGAAACCGTGGAAGCCTGGCTCATTGACCTTATCCGGAAGCTGGAAAGTGGCGATCACGGCGTGCCGTTACCGTGCGGCTGAGCCGCCACAGTCGGTTGCCTTCGCAACGATGTCCGCCTTGGTCAAACATAAAGACAGTGCACATCGCAAAGCAATGTATTATCGTCCGCCTGATTGCGAGCTAGGTCCCCCTGGGAGCAGCTCTGATCGGAGAAGTGCTTCTCCAGCGTCTATGAGTGAACTAACGTTATGTCAATCGCTCCGGGGTCCCGCTCCGGAACGCTTGATGTCGTAAGCGCGCGTCCGAAAGGGGCCGACATATGCTGAACGTGGCGCCGGGCTCTCAGTCCGGATCGGGTGCCGAACGATTTTACCGGGGGGCGCAGGTCGGAACCAACCCGAGAGACGCGACCGGTGTGATGCTGTCGAACGCGGCCTGGAGCCTCTGGCGCCACCGCTGGGTGATGCTGCTTTGCGTCCTGCTGGTACCGGCGATCGCATGGGCGGGGCTGAAGCAGCTCACGCCGCTGTACACCGCGACCGCCTCGGTGATATACGAGCCGGCGTCCTACCAGCAGCAGGAGCTGCAGAGCATCCTGCGACCGGATGCCACCAGCGACGAGGTCATCTCCAGTCAGGTCGAGGTGATCCAGGGTCTGCACTCGGCGCAGCGCGTCGCCGAGAAGTTCGACCTCATGGAGAACCCCGAGTTCAACCCGACGCTACGGCCGAAATCGACCACCTCGGCGATCATCGAGGGCGTGACCGGCGGCGTGAAGGGCGGCATCGCCTTCCTGATCCGGCCGGTCTTCCCGGCCGCCGCCGAAAGCCTGGTGGCAGACTCCCGCCCGCCGGCGACCGAGGACGATATCCGTCGCCTCGTCGTAACCCTGACACAGCAGGCCATCACCGCCGAAGCGGTCCGCCAGTCGCACGTGATCGACGTATCGTTCACCTCGCGCAGCCGCACCCTTTCTGCGCAGATCGCGAACGATCTCGCCAGCATGTATATCTCCGACCAGCTGCAGATGAAGTTCGACGCCGTCCGCAACGCCAACAAGTGGCTCGAGGGACAGGCACACGAGCTGCAGCAGCAGGTGCAGTCGAACGAGAACAAGATTGCCAACTATCGTAGCAGCCAGGGGCTTACCCAGGGCGTGCAGGCCGGCCTCGCCACCGAGGAGGTCAGCCGCCTCAGCGACAGCCTCGTGTCGGCGCGCAACGAGCTTGCGCAGGCCGAGGGCAATGTAAGCGCGGCGCACGGCCGCCTCGGCACATCGGCGCAGGCGGCGGTGTCGCCCAGCGTGATCGCACTGCGGGCGCAGCGCGACGCCGTCAGCGCCCAGCTGCAGTCGCTGCTCGCCCATCTCGGCCCGAACCACCCGACGGTGCTGGCGATGCGCCAGCAGCTCGGCGTTCTGTCCAGCGAGGTTAATGCCGAGACCGGGCAGGTAATGGCCGCCTCGGACGCTGCGGTGCGGTCGTCCCGTGCCAAGGTCGCCGGTCTCGAGCAGGAGCTGCGCGACGCCCGCGAGCGGGTTGCCACCGCCGGCCAGGCGGAGATCCCGCTCGAGGCGATGCAGCGTGAGTCTGATGCGTCACGCAACCTGCTCTCGACCGTGCTCGGCTCGATGCAGCGCCTGGCGCAGCAGGCCGCCATCGAGCAGCCTGATGCGCGTATCGTCTCGATGGCGCTGCCGCCCGGTGAGCCGTCCTATCCGAAGACCAAGGTGCTGCTGCCGGCCGCCGTGCTGCTGGGCTTCTGCATCGGCTTCCTGCTCGTCTATCTGCTTGAGCTGACGCAGAGCAAGTTCCGCAGCGGGCACGACATCCGCAGCGTGCTCGGCCTCAACTGCCTCGCGCAGATCCCCCAGATCGACCGCGACAAGGAGGGCGTGGCCGGGATGGAGGAATATCTCGTCCAGAAGCCGTTCTCTCTTGGCGCCGAGCAGGTTCGCTCGCTGCGTGCGGCCCTCTGGCTTGGCACCAGCCGGCCCAAGGTGGTGGCGATCGCCGCCGCGCGTCCCGGCGAAGGCAAGACCACGACCTCTATCTGCCTGGCGCGCTCCGCGAGCCTGGCCGGTGAGCGTATCGTGGTGGTCGAGTGCGACACCCGCAAGCCGAGCTTCGCGAAGCTGATGGGCGTCAAGGAGAAGACCGGGCTGCTCGAGTTCCTGAGCGGCACCGCGACGCTCGAGGACGTCATCCACACCGACAAGCTCACCAACTTCGACTACATCCCGGCCGGCGTCGCCGGACGCAGCAACTCGCACTCGCTGTTCATGTCGGAGAACATGGTGATGCTGCTCGAAAGGCTGCGACGCGACTACGATCTGGTGGTGCTGGATCTGCCGCCGGTCATCGCCATGACCGACGCGCGCATCGTGGCCAGCCTGGCGGAGTCCACGCTGCTCTGCGTACGCTGGCAGACCACGCCGCGTGCAGTGGCCAAGCATTGCTACGAGATGCTGCAGGATGCCGGCGCCAACGTGGTCGGTGCCGCGCTGACGCGGGTGAACATGCGTGCACATGCGCGGTCAGGCCACACCGATGCAGAGGCCTATCACTCCCGCTACGCGCCGTACTACCAGCATTGACCAACAGGGCGTCCTGCCAAGGCAGGACGTTTTCCCGATAGACCACATCAGGGCGGAGGCCGGGGTGACCCGGCCTCCGCTTTTACTATTCCGGACGGGTGAGAGGGGCGCGGGTGGCTAGCGCTGCCCGGGTTGGTCGGCGTCGTCCTGGTCGGTCTTCGGCTTCACCGGCTTCGGCGCGTCGAAATAGCCGTGCTTGACCGTGGTCTTGTTGTGGTCGAAGTAGCCGTGGAAGACCGGCTTCGCTTTCGGCTCGTAGTGTGGCGGCACGAATATGCCGTCCTTGTTGTATCTTCCCTGGACGTAGTGGTCGCTCATCGCGCTCGGCGTCGTCGAATAGACCTGCGGCAGCCCGTTATCGGCGCCGCCCGGCGCAGCGGCACGCGCGTCCGGTGCCGCGAGCAAGCCGGCAGTGGCCAGGATCAACAGGGTTTTGCGAAGCATCTGGGTCAGTCCTCGTTTCAGTCGTATCGGCGACTTAGCCGTGCGCCAGCGTGTCGTCACGCGAAGTGTCGGACTCAATTCCGACGATTTCATGGACGCGACAGTCTGCGGAGCCGGGCCGGCGCGGGTGTCGACCGGTGCGCCAGCAACGCCTCGATTGCCGTCGCGTCGAGTGTGGCGTCCTTGTCCGCGGCCGGCAGGGCGATCGCAAGGCAAGCCGTTGTGCCAGGACAGGTCAGCCGGTTGAACTCCTCGCGGCCGCGGGCGACCGGTAGCCGTGGCACGACGCCGGTCCGGAGATAATCCAGCACCACCGGCACACGCGCCGAAACGCCGCCAACCCACAGCACCAGGCCGATGCAGAAGAAGAAGGCGAGCGGCTGCTCCTCTGTCACCAGGATAATGATCGTCCGCAGGATGCGGGTCCCATCCCGGCAGGTGTTCAGCTTCGACACCGAGCCGGCCGGGCGGTCCCTGTATGCCGTCACGATGTCGCCGGACGGCCATGCGCAGGTCGCGGGTGTAAACGATCAGTTCCGTTCCGGTATCGAAACCGGACGACAGCGCCGGAGAGGATTTCACGACAAGCCGGGAGAACACCCGGTAGCCCGACAGCATGTCGATCACGCCCTCGCCGAACATGAAGCCGGAGCGATGGCCTGGCCGGTGGGCGGCCTTGATCTCGGTTTCGCGATTGCCTGTCACCATGTCGAGCATCGCGGCGACCAGCATGCGCACCATCTTCGCTGCGTCGGGGGCGTCATATATATCGTCGCCATCGACCAGAACATACGCACCGGCTTCGATGTCGGCGAACATGCGGCGCACGACGCGACCGTTGCCCTGCACCATCTCGTGCCGGGTCGTCGCTCCGGCGGATGCCGCCAATGCCAGGGTGTCGTCGGTGGAGTTGTCGTCGTAGACGTAGACCGTCGCGTGGGGCAGTTGCGTTCTAAGATCGGTCACGACCTTCCGATTGGTGACCGCCTCGTTGTCGCAGGGGATCAGCACGGCAGCCCGCAGCACGTCGATCAGCCTCCGTTCAGCGGTGTGTGAGCACCCTGGTATGAAGCGCAACGCAACGCTCGGGATCAGGAAGCTGGGCGCGTCTCGATTTGCGAGACGCTGCGGCGTCACTTCGCGTCACGGCTGATGCAGCACCGCAACGCCGGCGGGGGGGAGAGCTGCAAACATCACCGGCTCGTCGTCAAGGATGCAAAAGCACGGGGATCATCGTATAGCTCGGTAAACCTTGCGGTTCGACAATACGGAGTGCCTGCTTGATCCCGATGCATGATCCCGGCCTCCTGGCGCACAACCTCCGGACGGTGGTTCTGCCGACGTGAAGTGGCCCATCCCGTCCGCGCGTTCCCCGTCCTGGGTGCTGGCGGAGACCGGCGTCGCGTCGGTCTTCTCGTTGCTGTCGATGCTTGTGGTCAGCCGCACCATCGGGCCGGCGGCGGCCGGCGTCGGCGCCGTCGCGATCGCCACCTTCCTGCTGCTCGACCTGTTCGGCAGCTCCATGATGACCGATGCGGTAATCCAGCGGCCCGATCTCGAGCCGCGCCATGCTCACAGTGCCACCACGCTCACGGTCCTGGTCGGCATGGTCGCGGCGGTCGTGCTGGTCGCGTCGGGCTTCGTCATCGCATCGACCACCGGCCATCCACAGATCCCGATCCTTACGCTGGCCCTGGCGCCGCTGCTGCCGCTGTCCGCCTTCTCCGGCGTCGGCTCCGGCCTTGTGCTGCGCGACCAGCGCTACCGCCTGCTGGCGCTGCGCGTGTTCATTGGCCAACCGGTCGGGCTGGCCTTCGGTTTGCTGGTTGCCTGGAGCGGCGGCGGCGCCTGGGCGATGATCGCGCTGCAGGTCGGCAACACCGTGTCGGTCTGCCTGCTGCTGCTGCTGTCCCGCTCGACTCCTACCCGGGTCAGCCTGGACCGCGAGGCGCTGCGCGACCTGTGGTCGGTGGCGGGACCGCAGCTTGTCGCGGTGGTCATGCTGGCCGGCCGCTACCGGGTCTTCATCATAGCACTCGGCATGATCGCCAGCGGCAGCGTGGTGGCGATCTGCAATGTCGGGTTCCGGCTGCTCGACGCCGTGCTGAGCGTGGTAACCGGCTCAACGATGCGCATCACCTTGCCACGGCTGTCGGCGCTGCAGGACGAACCCGCCGCCTTCGCCACGGCCTATGGCGAGACCGCGCAGTTGCAGGCGCTGCTCGGCTGGCCGATCGCCGCCGGCGTGGCGTTGACCGCCGGCCACCTGATCGCCGGCCTGATGGGTCCGCAATGGGCCGGCGCCGCGTCCGGCACGGAGATCACCGCCTGTGCGTCGATGATCGGCTACACCTATGGTGACGCCGGCAGCATGTGGGTCGCCATCAACAAGACCCGTATCAACCTGATCACGTCGATCCTGGCCTTCGTGACACCGATCATCGGTCTGCTGATCCTGCATCCGCAGAGCCCCTCAAGCGCCGCCCTGTGCTGGGGCGCCACCGCCCTGGTGCTGGCGCCGATCAACATGGCGCTGGTCACCCGCCGCCTGCACCGTTCGCCGTTCTGGTTGCTGTCGCGGCTCTGGCCAGCCGCCATCGCCACCGCGGCGATGGCGCTGGCGGTGGTCGCGGAAGAGCCGCTGCTGCCGGCGTCGCCTCTGCTGGCGCTGCTCTGCCAGGCGGCGCTCGGCGCCACGGTTTTCGTCATGACGGCCTGGCTTGCGCTGGGCCGCACCCTGCCGCGAGCCTTGCGGATCCATGGCAACGACGCGGTCGCACACCAGGCCACCCCGGCCGGCAGACCGAAAGCCGCATGAAGCAAGACGCGGCGTAATCCGTGGCCGTCGTGAAGTTCATCACCGATTTCGGCGACCAGGCCGTCGTGCTGCCGATGGCCGCCGCGATCGCCGTGGCACTGCTGCTGCTGGGCTGGTGGCGGGGCGCGATCGGCTGGACGGTGGCGGTGACCGGAACCCTGGCGGTCGTGCTGTCGCTCAAGATCATCTTCTATGCCTGCGGCTCCGACATGCCGGATTTCGGGATACGCAGCCCGAGTGGCCATACCGCGAGCGCCACCGTCGTCTACGCTGCCCTGCTCGCCCTGCTCGGCCAGAACGGGATACCGGGCGCCACCAGGCACCTGCTGGTTATCGCTGGAGCCGCCATCCTGCTGGCGCTGGTGTTCGGCTTCTCGCGCGTCGATCTTGGCGTTCACACGATCCCCGACGTGCTGATGGGCGGGGCGGTCGGTATCCTTGGCGCGCTGGTGTTCACCCTGCTGGCCGGGCGGCGTCCGGACGGTTTCCGCCGCGGGGTGCTCGCCCTCGTCGTGGTGGTGGTGGCACTGCTGTTCCACGGTCGCGAGCTGAATGCCGAGGAAGCCATCCAGCACATGGCGATCGTCTATTGGTGGCCATTCATCTCCTCCTGCCACCACCCTTGAAGGTGCTCCGGCACTCAGGCGGCGAAGAAGGCTATTTTTCCTGCCTCGAGGACGGCGCAGGTGAGGCGGCCGCCCCGGCCCGCGCCGGTGTCCAGGCCGATCCGGTTTGATCTCAGGACCGGGTCGGAGGTGGGGGTGTGGCCATGGACGATCACGGCGCCGAACTCCATCCTCGACGACAGGAAGGGCTCGCGGATCCAGAGCAGGTCGCGGCGGCTGAGCTGATCGAGCGCGACGCCGGGACGTACTCCGGCATGGGCGAACAGGTAGCCGTCGATCCGGTACTGCAGGGACAGGCGGCTCATGAAGCGCAGATGCGAGCGCGGCAGCATCGCGGGCCACTCGGCCAGCGGCGCCTCGCGCGGGATGCCCCAGCTTGCCAACGCCGCCGCACCGCCACTGGCAATCCAGTCCTCAGCCTGGCGCGGATTGCCGAAGGCCAGGGCCTGCAGCGCCATTTCCTCATGGTTGCCCATGAGGTTGACCACGCGGGTGACAGGGAAATCGGGTTCCGCCGCCAGCATGGTGAGCACGCCGGCACTGTCCGGTCCGCGATCGATATAGTCGCCGAGATGGATGAGGGTCACGTCCTCGGCGGGGCGGTCGCGAAGGTCGAGCTTGATCTGGCGATACAGCAGGCCGAGGCGCTCGGAGCAGCCATGGATATCGCCGATCACGTAGGCGCGTCGTCCCGGCGAGAGCATGCCTGGGGCAGGCAGGAAGGTCAGCGGCCAGGACATGACGCGTGACCTGCCAATCCCGGAAGATACGCTGCGCTCAGAGGGTCGGGTCTCCAGGCTGACACGCCGCGTCGTGGCGTTTGACCTGGTCCCCTGCTCGCGACCTCGCACAGTATAAGTCCAGCCCCCAGGTTGCGCCGGAGCATGAAGGGTGCTGCCGGCTTCGACCTGGAATAGAGCAGGTTTGCGATCGATTTGGCATTGCTAAGCGTGGCCCGGGGCTGAGCGGAGCCGGGAAGACCGCAACCCGGGGCAAGGGGGCAGGACCCCTTGCCTTGTCCGGGCAGGTTCAGGAGTGCGACGCCACCGCGATCAGGCTCGAGGCGCTCGTGCTGGCCGGCACGATATGCTGGATGGTGCCGCTGGCGAGCTTGGTGAAGTCGTAGGTCGCCGTCGTCGAGGAGCCATCCAGGGTCAGGTAGAGCACGTGCGCTCCGACCGCGACGTCGGCGATGTGCATGTTGAAGGCGCCATCCGCCATGCCGTCCCGCAGGGTGCCGAGGTAGTGGCCGTCCATTGTCTCACGCAGCGTCGCCGCCTTGCCGATCTCCTTGTCGCCGGTCATCTCGAGGCGTCCGGCATCCTCGGTCAGGGCGCTGATCACGAGACCTTTCACCGGTGCCGGCGGCACCACGGGCGGCGGGGTCACGACCGCCGGGGCGATGACGAAGCTCATCTTGGCACTCAGGGCGGAGCCGTCCAGGCTGAGCAGCATGGTGTGGCTGCCCTTGGTCGTGTCTGCCAGGGTGAAGTTGAACTTCCCATCCGGGGCATGATCCTCGATGACGCCGAGATAGTTGCCGTCGATGGTCTCGCGGATGGTGGCCGCAGAGCCGCTCTCCTTGTCGCCGATGACGACCAGATGGCCGGCGACTTCGGTGATCGAAGCGATGGTGAAACTAGGCGTAGCGGCCGGTGGTGTCACGGGCGGGGTGACGGGCGGCGGCGTCACCACCGGATCGGTGATGGTGATGGCCGAGGAGCTGCCCTTCACGGTGGCGTTCGTCGTGCTGTTGACGACGACCACATAGTCGCCGGTATGGGCGAAGGCGGCCTGGAAGCTGCCGGTGCCGGCGGCGTTGACGGCGACGGCCTGCCAGTTCCCTTCAGCGACATTGGCTGCGGTGAAGGTGGCCTCGTAGAGCGTGGTGGCGTTCGGGGCGGTGACGGTCTCGGTGACCGTGACGCCAGCGCCGGCCGCGGTCTCCTTGACGGTGCCTGGCGCGGACACCGCGATCGAGGTCAGCACGGGCGCGGGCGGCGCGACCGGTGCGTCGGTGATGGTGACGGCGGAGGAGTAGCCCTGCACGGTGGCGTTCGAGGTGCTGTTGACGACGACCAGATAGTCGCCGCTGTGCTCGAAGCCGGCCTTGAAGCTGCCGGTGCCGGCTGCATTGATGGCGACGGCCTGCCAGTTGCCCTCGGCGGCATTGGACGAGGTGAAGGTCGCTTCGTAGAGCGTGGTGGCGCCCGGGGCGGTGATGGTCTCGGCGACCGATACGCCGGCACCCGGGGAGGCTTCCATCACGGTGCCCGGAGCGGAGACGGCGATCGAGGTCAGGACCGGTGCGGCCGCCGTGTCGGTGATGGTGATGGCGGAGGAGTAGCCCTGCACGGTGGCATTCGAGGTGCTGTTGACGACGACCAGATAGTCGCCGGTGTGGGCAAAGGCGGCCTCGAAGCTGCCGGTGCCGGCGGCGTTGACGGCGACGGCCTGCCAGTTGCCTTCGGCGACGTTCGACGAGGTGAAGGTCGCTTCGTAGAGCGTGGTGGCGCCCGGGGCGGTGATGGTCTCGGCGACCGACACGCCGGCTCCCGGGGAGGTCTCCACGACCGTGCCCGGTGCGGAAACGGCGATCGAGGTCAGCGGGCCGATCACTGGCGGAACCACGACCGGTGGTGCGGCGCCGGTGCCCGAACCGCTTTCGCGCGCCATCTGCGCCGCCATTACCGAGGTGACGCCGCCCTGGGCTGCGATGTCCGGGGTGGAGGTGTACTGCGCCTCGGTGACGTACATACCGACCGGACTGGTCTCCGTCTCGGCGCCCATGCCCATCACCTGGTTGTTGCCGCCGTGCGCGGTGTCCGCCGGGACCGAGGAGCCGGTGACCTGGTAGATCTTGACGCCATCGATGTAGAAGGTGAGCGAGCCGCTCTCCCAGTCCATCGAGTAGACGTGCAGCTTGGTCAGGTCGAGGCCGCTGGTGCTGTGGAAGATCTGGCCGTTCACGTCGTTGGCGGTGTTGTAGTAGTGCAGGGTGCTCTGCTCGGTGGCGCTGTTGTCCCAGGTCTCCAGCATGTCCATTTCGGTGAGGACACCGGGCTTGGCGCTGTCGAGCCAGGTATCGTCGGCGCGCCAAAGCAGCAGGTAGTCGCCGCCCGGCTGGTTGGCGTATTCGTAGCGGGCCGTATAGCTGTAGGCGCCGTAGCCCTCGCCGGCGCTGTTGCCCGACGGCGTCTGCATGATGCCCATCGGGGTGTAATCGGTGCCGGACGAGCCGAGCCAGAGGCCGTTGGCGGCCGACAGCGACCACTGCTTGCTGTCACCCCAGATATTGGTGAAGGGCGTGCTGTAGATGTTCGAGGTCGTCTGGAAGTCGACGTCAAAGGAACCGTTCGACATGATCATGATCCTTGAGTGGGCGCGCGCCGCGCGCAGTTCGGGTGTCTTCGGGGATGTCCCGAAGAAAAATTCTGCTGTCTGGAGAAGGCCGGCCTGACCGAAGTAGAGATGTCGGCTGCCAGAATTCGATCTATGCTTCGACGCTACCTGTCAGGAGACAGCGATCGTCGAAGTCTATCGAAGGCTATTTAGACAGTTCCGCAATCTCGGGAACTGTATTGAGCGGGATCGTTCCGATCCGGGTCGCAGCCATTGCTGCTCCGTCTGACCGCAGGTTTATTCCGATCACGTAATCGTGATCAACCATTTTCTTTTGGTGTTCGGACAGGCAGTTGCTGATCGATAACTTCGATATCGTCTCAGCGATCGGGCTACATCGTCGGTGCCGGCGCAGCACTCACCGGGCGGTGGCAATGGTCTGCCGACCCGGGCGGAAAAACGCATCGATGCGATGCGGCCCGCAACCGGCGCCCGGGAACGGCATGGCGTCCCGCATGGCGTCACGGGGCATTGTTTATGATGCCAGCAAAGAATTATCCGCCAAGCCGGTCATATCGTTACAACTACGCTCTACTCCCGCCACAACAAAAAACACCCCGGCGGAACCGGGGTGTTCGTTGCAGGCTCAACCAGTCCGTGAAGCGGGGACCGTCAGAAATGGCGCTCGTAGATGGTGACGACGTCGCCCGGCTTGACGAAGCTCTGGCGCTGCACCTTGCCTTCGACCGACGTCTTGCCGTTGCTGCGCACGATCGAGGCGTAGTCCTCGACGGCGCGGTAGGTGAAGCCGCCGGCGACGGTCACCGCGGTCAGTACGGTCATGCCGGGCTGGTACGGATACTGGCCGGGCTTGGCGACCTCGCCGAGCACGAAGATCGGCCGGTAGTTGGTGACCTCGACCGACACCTGCGGGTCGCGCAGGATGCTGCGGTTTTTCGCCTCCGCCTCGATCTCGTCGCCAAGCTGCGTCGTGGTCATGCCGGCGGCCTTGATCGCGCCGAGCATCGGCATCGCCACGTTGCCGGCGTCGCTCACGTGGAAGTCGCCGCTGAGCGAGTCTTCGCCCACGGTGATCACGCGCACCTCGTCGCCCGGTCCCAGGCTGTAGGCCGAGGATGCCTGGTCGGGCAGCGGCGGAAGGTCGGCGCCACCGGAGCAGCCGGAAAGTGCAAGCGTGCCAGCCAGCGCAATGGTCGCGGGTCCAGCGAAGAAGATGTTGCGGCGCACGGAATGTCCTCTTGATTATAGCGATTATGGACCGTGGGAAGGGTGGCGGTTGCGGTTGGACCCGTCAACAAGTCGCCACCCCGGGTGACTGCCCGGCGCCGTCAGGATACCGAGGAGCCGGCATTCTTCATGCCATGGCCGGGCAGGGCGGACAGGAGCTCCTTCCTGATGCGCTGCCGAAGCGAGCCGCGATGGGCGGCATCGTTCCGGGCGATGTATTGGCGTCCAGCCTCCGGCATCGGAGTCGGCGTGACGCCTTGCGCCAGTCGCCACGCTGCCGGTAGCGCTCGCGCGGTCTGCAGCCACAGGCCGTTGCGAAGACCCTTCACGACGTAGCCTGCCGCGCGCGGCGCCACCGGAAGCCAGCTGCTGCGCCATTTGCGCTCGATATAGAGCCGGTTGCGCATGTAGTAGAACCAGCGCGTTCCGGTCCAGTTGAAGCGACGGTCCGGGCTCACCTTGTGCCGCACCACCAGGTCGCCGGCATATTCGATCCGCCAGCCGCGCGCGATCGCGGAAAGGCAGAAATCGAATTCCTCCCAGCAGAAGAACAGCCCGTCATCGTAGCCACCGGTCTCGTTCCAGGCCCGCCGGCTGATAGCGTGGCCGGCGCCCACGAAGGTGATGGTCTCGAAGCTGGCACCGGCTCGCGGCAGCAGGGCGTTCGGATAGCCCCACGAGGACAGGTCTTCCTGGCCGGTGGAGTGCACGACGATTCGGAAGCCAACGGCGGCGAGGTCCTGATGCTGATCCAGATGCGCCACCGCGTCGGCCACGGTATGGCTGTCGGCGAACTCCGCATCGTTGTCGAGCGCGATGATCACCCTGCCGTGCCCGAGCGCGGTCGCGCGGTTGCGGCCGCCGGCCACGCCGAAATTGCGCTCGGCCCGCAGCACCGCGATATCGGTCCGGCCGCGAGCCGCCTCGCACAGCCGCTCGAGGTTTTCCGGCATCGAACCCTGATCGAACACGAAGACGTGCCGACGCACGCTGTCCTGTGCCAGGGCGGAGGCGATCGCCTCCAGCGTCTCCTCGACGCGGTCCATGGCGAGAATGATGATGTCGGCGTCGTACGACGGCGCGTCAGTTGGGGGCGAAGAGCTGGCGGATGAAACGGATGGTTTCGAAGCGGTCGGCAAGGCGCCGGCTATCAGCACGCTAGTCATCTCGGCTCGCTTCCTGTGGCCTTGCGGTCGATGAACACGATATACCCGGTCCGGTTGTAAGGGAACTGTTCAGGATGGAAACGATCTCGTCATGAGGCTTACAGGTGACATGTCCGTCTCCGTCATCATCCCCTGCTACAATGTCCGCGATTACGTCGCCGATACGCTCAACTCGCTGCTGCGGCAGACCCACCCGGACTGGAACGCGATCGTCATAGACGACGGATCCACCGATGGCACCGCCGAACTGGTGCGCGACTTCACCGACCCGAGGATCCGGCTGGTGCGGCAAGCCAACCAGGGAGTGTCGGCGGCACGCAACCACGGGGTGGATCTCGCAGATGGCGGGTCGATCCTGTTCCTGGATGCCGATGACTGGCTGGCGCCCGAGGCTCTCGCTCGAATGACCGCGACCCTGGCCTCGAGTCGGGCGCAGGCGGTGTACGGGGCGTTCTGCTTCGTCACCGAGGACGGCAGCCGGGTGGTCTCTCGCAAGCCCGGCCCGTTCCCCGAGGGGGACATCATCGAGCGCCTGCTGGTCGAGAACCTGTTCGCCAATGGCGGACACCTGCTTATCAGCGCTTCGGCCATCCGCCAGATCGGGTTGTTCCGCGCCGACCTGCGCTTCGGCGAGGACTGGGAATACTGGTGCCGGCTGGCCGCGTCCGGCACGATCGCGACAGTTGCCGGCCCGGAACCGCTGCTCTTTGTCCGCCAGCGCGGCAGCGGCGCCTACCTGCGGATGGCGACCGATCCGGAGGCCTTCACACCCTGCACGCAGGCGATCTTCGACAACCCGGCCTTGCGCGTCCGCTTCGGGGTCGAACGGCTGCCGGCCCTGCGGCGTCGCACAGATGCGGAGAATGGCTGGATCGTCGGGCGGGAACTGGTACGCCACGGGCGGCGGGAAGCAGGGCTGCGCGCTCTGCGCCGATCATTTACCCGCCGGCCACTGCCAAAGCGCGCGATACTGCTGCTGATCGCGCACATCCTGCCGATCCTGCCCGAATCCGCGGCCCGGCGCATTGCCGGGCCATTCAGGCGCTACGCCGCCTGACCCTCCACAGCTACCGCCTGCCCGTCAGTAGGCGGTCTTGCTCTTCAGCTCACGCGCCACGGTCAGGAACAGGATCTTGAGGTCGAGGAACATCGACCAGTTCTCGATGTAGTGGAAATCGTGGTCGATGCGCGACTGCAGCTGTTCCACGGTCCGTGTCTCGCCACGCCAACCGTTCACCTGAGCCCAGCCGGTGATCCCCGGCTTGACCCGGTGGCGTACGGCGTAGTCGGCCACCACATCCTGGAAGTACCGGTCGCCGGCCTTGGTCGCGGGGGCATGAGGTCGCGGGCCGACCAGGGACATGTCTCCGCGCAGCACGTTGAACAACTGCGGCAGCTCGTCGAGGCTGAGCTTGCGCAGCCAGGCGCCAATCCAGGTCACGCGCGGATCGCCCCGCGTCGCCTGCGCAATCTCTCCGGTTTCGCACCGGTTATGGTGCATGGTCCGGAACTTGAAGCAAATGAACGTCCTGTTGTTGAAGCCGACGCGCGGCTGGCGGAAGACGACCGGACCGGGGCCGCTCATCCGTACCAGCAGCGCGATGCCGAGCAGCACCGGCGACAGCAGCACGATCGCCGCCAGGCTGCCGAGCCGGTCGAACAGCATCTTCTGCACGATCTGCCAGTCATCGAGCGGGCGGCGCCGGATCAGCACGACCACGCGGTCGCAGACCGCGCCGAAGATCGGCGAGCCGAGATTGTGCCCCGCCACGTCGGTCATCAGGTAGACATCGGCGATCGCGCTGCTGAGCTGAGCGCACACGTTCTGGACGTGGTTGGATTCCTGCACCGATCCCGCGACGACGATGGTGTCGAAGGAATTCTCGCGGCCATGCTCCAGCAGGTCCGAGACCCGGCCTAGCACCGGTACGCCGGCATGCACGCTGTTGGCTGGAACCTGGTCGTCGTAGATGCCGACCAGGTGCATGTCGGTATTCGGCGCCCGTCGCACCCCTTCGATGAGCCGCCGGCTGAGGTCGGAGACGCCGATGATGGCGACGTTGCGGCGCAGACGGCCGCTGGCGGACCAGCGTACCACCAGCCAGCCGCCGATGCCGTGCGACAGCAGCAGCAAAGCCGCCGTGCAGGCTGCCCAGATCTCCGGGAACGGCTCAAGCGGCAGCATCATGTTGTTCTCGAGGAACAGGCAGAGGTCCACCGCCGCCATGCCGAGCATCACCGCCAGCATGATACAGAATAGTTGCGGGACCGGCTGGCGCAGGCGCGTGATCTTGTATGCGCCGGAGTAGGTGAGGGCGGTGATCGTCATCCAGTCGCCGACAAACACCGCAAGCAGGTGCGCGCCGTAGTGCAGCCGCACGAGGCCGATCACCGCACAGGCGGCGAACCCCGACAGCAGCAGCACCAGCAGATCCACCAGGCGCCCGGCGCCGCTGAACACCGTCAGCGGCACTCGTGAGGCACGCTTGGAAGCTCGCACCTCCCGGTTTGGGCGCTCCTGGGCCTCGGCCGAGACCCCGACCGCCTGAGCGACACCCGCCTCTGCAGTGATCATTTCAACCTTCTCCAGATCAAAGCAGCGGGACCGTCGGACAGGAAGCTAGCACCTTGCAATACCTCCCTCGGGAGCGAGACCATCGCGGCGGGCGCAATACCAGGATTTGCATCCGGAATCGCACCAATTGCCGTCACGCGGTCGCGATCGACAAACAATCTGTTGGTTCCAGGTTGGTAAATCCATACACGAACGCGTGCTAACGTCCCTTTATCGCGTCAGCAACTGCCACATTCCGGCAATCTTTGGACTTTGCGGCTGGATTGGCGAACGGGGATGCTTGTCTATACCAGCTTCGATCAGGAACTTACCATCATCAGGCCTGAAGAAGGTGGGTGTGGCTGTGGGATCCGGCCCGACAGGCTTTTGAAGTCGTTCGTGACACTTTGTTTATCTGTGTGAAATCAGGCGCGCTGTGTTGTTGCAACAACACATGGCGGGGCGAACGGTGAGGCTGCCGGCGGGCCACTCCGTCACGCCGGTTGGTCCCGATGCTGCGGCAGTTGCAGCGCACGCTCATCGGCTTTATTTTGATGACGCGTCAGCTGGATAAAGCGACGGATGGCAAAAGGCGTCACGACCCGCCGATGTCCCCGGTCGTTCTCGAATCGCGCATCGTGGAACGGCTTCCAAAGCGCGCCGCACTATGGTGGGGAATGGGCATTAACGTCGATCAACAGGACCGTATCGGTCACCGCGCCAACCGGGCCGGGTCGGGCAGTGCCGTCGGGCAGCCTGGCGCCGCTGGTCAGGCCGGCGGTTCCGCGCAGACCGAGCGCGCCCTCGCCCCAACCCAGGAGGCGGCACTGGCCTTCATCGACGCGTGCTGCCGGGATATGGCGCCGATCGCTGCCCTCTCCGGTGCCGCCGGCACCGGCAAGAGTGTCGTGCTGGCCTCGGCGGCCGCCATGCGCGAGCGGCTCGGTGATCGCGTCATACGGATCAGCAACTTCGTTGCCGGACCACTCAGCCTGCATCGTGTGATCGCGCATGCCCTCGGCGTGGCCGATGCCGGGGAACTCTCGGTCGACGAGCTGGAGCCGGTGCTCCGGCGCGCACTGGACGCCATCGGACGGCATGAGCCGCCGATCCTGGCCATCGACGACGCGCAATCCCTGTTGCCGGAGACCCTGCGCTATCTCTGCCTGCTCGCCGGACTGCGCGATGGGGGCCGTCCGCTGTTCCGCATCCTGCTGGTCGGGCGTCCCGGCTTCACCATGCGCCAGCCGATCCCGGTGCAGACGACGCTTGAGGCGTTGGCGCCGGACGATGCACGGCAGATGGCCGAGCGGATGCTGACGGCGCGTGGGATCCCCGCCAATGACGAGGCGGTACGCGAGATCGTCCAGCACGCGAAGGGCAGCCTCCGCAAGATCGACGACCTCGTCACCGCGTGCGCGCAGGAACTTCAGCGCGCCGGACGCAAGCGTCTGACCCTCGACATGGTGCAGGTGGCCGCCGGTGCCCGCGCGCAGCCCCGCAAGGCGCGGGCCGTCGCCCTGAGGCCCTGGATGCTGGCGCCGGCGCTGATCGCCGTACTGGTCGCAGGCTACGGGATCGTCCGGCACGAGAGCGCCGCCGACGGCCCGGCGGGGCAGGCAACGTCGCCGCCCGTGCCGGACACCGCGGCTTCCCCCGCCGCGCCGGACCAGTTCGCCGCGGCACAGCCGCCCGTCGCCGTCCGGGAGCCGCCCGCTTCGCCTCCGGTGACGGTGCCGCCACCGGTGAACGCCGGAGCGACGCCACTACCGGACCGCCAGGCGCAGGCTGCACCGGATCATGGCGCACCGCCCGCTGCTTCATCGGGTGCCTCCGGCCCCACGGTCATCACCGAGACGCTGCCGCCGCCGCCCAGCCAGCCTGCGGGTGGCCAGGCCGTGGCGCAGCTGCCCATTCCCCCGCCCCCCGCGGGTCAGTTCTTCACGAGCAAGGCCCCCGCAAGATCGGCGGTCCCACCCCAGCCGCCCGCCAGCCAGGCTCCGGTGTTCCGGCCGCCGGTGGTCCGGTCCCCGTCACCTTCCGGGCTGGCATCGACATCGCCGCCGATCGATCTCTCGCGTTACCGTCTCTACAACGTGGGGGCCTGCCATCACGGTGTCTGCCCGCGCTGGGCGGTGCTGGACCTGAACCGCCGCTCACGCAGCTTCGCGGCGTTCAACCCCGGCGGCCTCGGAATGCCACCGGCCACCGTGCAGCGACTGCGCGAGGGGAGCCTGGACCTGATCGTCGACGGCCGTATCAATGCTGGATCCTACGGACCGTCGATGGACGCAGTGCGCCTGGTTTCGGTCGAGCCGCATCATGGACGGATCCAGCCTTCCGCCCTCCAGACCAGCACGCGCGATCAGGTGTCCCAGGATCAGGGCGCTCAGGATCAAGGCGCACTGGATCAAGGAAACGGAAGGCGGATCCCGCAGGATCAGGTCGGCAGCCAGCTGCCGGCTCAGGAAACGCAGTCACCGCCGCCAGGCTATCTGCAGGCGCCCCTTGGCTACCCGCAGCAGACTCCTCAGGGAGCCATCCGCCTGGCTCCCTGAGGAGTAGTGGCGTGTAGTCCGGAATCGTGCGGACCATTCGCGTGGCCCTGCTGCTGCAGATGTATCCGGCGCGTTCGAGCTGGTGCAGGCACCAGAGCCGTCTGGTTTCGCAGTCCGGCCATGATCCCGGTCAACGTGCTCGCCTTGTAGCGGATCTTCAGCCTTAACGGCGACGGCGGCATCAGACGCACTGCCCGCGAAGCAACGCCGTAGAACAGCACCCGGGCGCGCAGCCGCATCGGGCGGCTGGCATAGTGCCGGCCCTCGCCGATGCCGTAGCGGTAGCCGCGATGCAGGATCCACTGCTCGTCGAGCTGCTCGGGCCGGATGATATGGCCGACGACCGCATCCGGAACGAAATGACCCTTGTAGCCGGCGGCGTCGAGCCGGCGCAGGAACTCCGTCTCGCCGCCCATGGCATACATGCGCCGGGTCTCGTCCGGCCCGACCGCTTCCGAGAACCGGAACCCGGCGGCGAACACGCTGGCCCGCACCGCCATGTTCGGGCCGAAGATCGCTTCGTATGAACAGGCGCCGGCCTCACGGCATTGCTGGGCAAAGAGCACGCTGAAGGGAACCGCGCTCTCCACCAGCCAGGCTGGACGTGGCTGGCTCCAATGCGGCAGCACGCAGCCGCCGAACAGGGACGCTTCCGGATGCTCGTCGGCAGCGCGGCAGAGCTGCACCAGCCAGTCCGGCTGCGGCAGGACGTCGTCGTCGGTCAGCACGACGAGATCCCCTTCGAGCTGCGGCAGCGCCGTGTTGAGGGCGCGATTCTTGCCGGGACGTGGCTCCGTCACGATGGTGAGCGGCAGGCGGTCCCGATAACCTTCGAGCAGGCTGCATGTGTTGTCGCTGCTGCCATTGTCGACGACGACCAGCTTCCATCCGCCGGCCGGTGCCTTCAGGAGGCTGAAGCGGTCAAGCACGGGAGCAAGGGCTCCGCCGCGATTTCGCGTCGAGAACAGCACAGTCACGCGAGACCGAAGCGGGGTCGCAGCTAGCACGGTCGATGCTCGGCCCGTCCGAAGATGGTTTTGCGCTTGCCGGCGCCACAGGCGGTCGCTTCACGGGTGAAGCCGCTGGCATAGGCGTGGCGCCAGCGAAGCGCCATCAGCCGGGTGCTGGTGCTCGGCACCAGCCAGGTCACCGGCAGGGTGATGGCTTCGACAACCAACCGGCGCAGGAACTCGCGCCGGACCAGCTCGGGCCTTCCCAGCAGGCGACGGGTGCGCACGGTGGAGGCGCCTTGCCAGTAGAGACGCGCCAGCAGCCATTCCGGGTTGAAGCGACGGGCCTGAATGGAGTGTCGGACCTCGATGCGGCTGTCATAGCGCGCGGAATAGCCTGCATCCTGCAGGCGCCAAGCGAGCTGGACCTCCTCGTCCGACTGCAGCACCAGGCCAAGTCGTCCAAGCGCTTCCTCGAAGCCGCCGACCTCGAACATGGCGTCGCGGCGCAGGATCATGTTCACGCCGTATGGCTCCAGCGTGTCGGGAACCTCGCCGGATCGATATTCGCCGGCGCCCTCGTATTCGATGATCGACAGCACGCCGCGCAGCGTCGACGGCCACCATTTGGGAAGCGGCGCCTCCCATTCCGGCAGCACCTTGCCGCCGATCACCGCCGGCTGGCCCTGATGCTCGGCAGCAACGCGCTGTATCTGCTCGATCCAGTCATGCGCCGCGGCCGCATCGTCGTCGATATAGGCAACATAATCGCCGGAAGCGGCGCGGGCCCCCTCGTTGCGGGCGCGGCTGACCCCTGAGGCATCCACGCGCACCAGCTTGGCGTTCCCTGCCTGTTCCGCCAGCCGGCGCATCTCGGCCGCCACTGCTGGCGGCGAGCCGCTATCGACCAGGATGATCTCGAAGCCGTCGGGTCCGACCGTCTGCCGCGACAGGCTGTCCATGCACGCGGTGACATAGCCGAGCCGATCGTGGCTACAGACTACGACGGAGACGCTCGGCCGAGCGGGCGCCTTCACAGCCGCCGCCCCGAGGGCATCGAGGGCGAACGAGGAAGGTTGCGTGCCTGCGTCGCGCTGAGGGTTCATCGAGGAGAGGATTGCTTCCGAGTCCATGCCGCTTCCGTCAATCAGTCATCGCATCATAGGCAGGTTTCGACCAGACGATCATCAACAACGCCACTTCGCTACTACATGTCGCGCCTCAGTGGTGAGCAAATTGCGTATAGTATCGATTGTTCCAAGGTCGATGCCTCAGGATCGACGCCATTCCATTGACAACAACCGCGATTGACGAAAGGGGTATGTGATCCGGAAAGTGGAACAGGCATCTACAAAATAGAGATCCCGCCCGGATTGCGAGATCTTCTTGTCCCGCGGGCCAGCGACCCATCGTGCCGATAGCCTCTTGCGCCCGCTGTATCGTGCGACGGTGTCTCGTGCGACGGTGTCTGGCCAATCAGCGCGCGCCTGATTATCTCATGCTGCGAGAAGCGCGACCCGCGACGCATGGGTTCGCCGCAACCGGAGGAAGACATGACGGAGCTTGCTGATCTCGGGGTCACCGGACTTGCGGTGATGGGCGCCAACCTCGCCCGCAACGCGGCCCGCAAGGGCCTGCGCGTCGCGCTGCACAATCGCACCGACGAGAAGACCGACCGCCTGGTCGCAGAGCATGGCGGCGAGGGCGATTTCCGTCCCTCGCACAGCGTTGCCGACTTCGTCGCCAGCCTGGCCGTGCCGCGCGTGGTGATCATCATGGTCAAGGCTGGCAAGCCCGTCGATGGCGTCATCGAGGAACTGGCCGAGCATATGCAGCCGGGCGATATCATCGTCGATGGCGGCAACTCGCTGTTCGAGGATACGCGCAGGCGCGCCGCAACCCTCGCGGAACGCCAGTTGCATTTCGTCGGCATGGGCATCTCCGGCGGCGAGGAGGGCGCCCTGGAAGGTCCCTCCATGATGCCGGGCGGCTCGAAGGAGGCCTGGGACCGGATCGCGCCGATGGTGACCCGCATGGCGGTCAGCGTCGACGGCACGCCATGCTGCGCATACATGGGACCGGACGGCGCCGGCCACTACGTCAAGATGGTGCATAATGGCATCGAATATGCCGACATGCAGCTCATCACCGAGGCGTACGACCTGCTTCGTACAGTATACGGACGCAGTGCCGCGGAGATCGGCGAGATCTTCGCCGGCTGGAAGAGCGGCGACCTCGACTCCTACCTGATCGAGATCACCGCCGCGGTGCTTGCCAAGAAGGATCCGGCGACCGGCAACGCGCTGGTCGACATGATCGTCGACGAGGCCGAGCAGAAAGGCACCGGACGCTGGACCGCGCAGTCGGCGCTCGAGCTTGGGGTGCCGATCACGGCGATCACCGAGGCGGTGTTCGCGCGCGCCCTCTCGGGACGGCCGGCCCAGCGCCGGGCGGCGGAGAAGGCGCTCGGCGGCCTCAGGATCGAGCCGCGCCAGGCCGGCCAGGCCGAGATCGACAAGATCCGCGACGCGCTCTACGCCTCCAAGATCATCGCCTACGCGCAGGGTTTCGAGCAGCTCGCAGTGGCGTCCAGGCAGTATGACTGGAACCTCAACCCGGGCCTGATCGCCACCATCTGGCGCGGCGGCTGCATCATCCGGGCGCGCTTCCTGGATCGCATCCGCGAGGGCTACGACAGCCATCCGGACGCGCCGAGCCTGCTGCTGCAGGATTATTTCCGCGACGCCGTGCTGAAGGCCGAGCAGGCGTGGCGCGACGTGGTGGTGCTTGCGGTGCAGAACGGGGTCGCGGTGCCCGCCTTCGCCTCGTCGCTGGCCTATTATGATGGGGTACGGCGCGCGCGCGGGCCTGCGAACCTGCTGCAGGGACTGCGCGACTATTTCGGCGCGCACACCTATCGCCGCACCGACCGGGAAGGCAGCTACCATATCCGCTGGTCGCAGGACGGAACCGAGATCAAGGGCTGATCGTCCAATCTGTCGAGTACCCCTCTCCTGGCGCCATCAGGGGAGGGGCTTGCCCATGCGCAGCAGCGGCACGCAGTCTCCGGCCGTAAAGCGTTCGATTACTTTGTATCCGCAGGCGCGGTAGAGCGGCTCGCCGGACAGGGTGGCGGCGAGCTCCGCTGACCGGAAGCCGGCCTCGCGCGCGGCCGTTTCGCCGAGCCCCAGGACGTACCGCCCGACGCCCTGCCGGACATGCGCCGGAGCTGTGTACATCGCCCGGATGCGAGCCGGATCGCAGGCCGGATCGAGCAGGGCGGGATCACGGCCTTCGGAATGGTCGCCGCCGAACAAGGTCGCCCGCCAGCTCCAGCCGCCGCAACCAGCCAGCACCCCATCGCGGAGCACGACGAAATAGGTCCGGTCCAGGATCAACTGCCGATCGAGCCCCATCACCTGACGGCTGGCCTCGACCCGATGAGGATCAAGGTAGCCGTGCTGCAGCTCGCCGATCGCGGCGGCCATCAGCTCGCTCAGCGGATCAAGGTCATCCAGCGTCGCTAGGCGGTGAGAAAGCATTTTCATGAACCTGACGGCGGCGATGGGTTAAGCTCAGGAGCGGGGTTGTTAAGAATGACTATCATTCTCTATAACTTGCTGGCTAGAGCGGGAGCAGGTGATGCAGCATCCTCGACGTGACCCAACCAGCCCGCCGCATGCCGGCCTATCCATCTTGCGCTACTCGGCCGGCATCGTCCTGCTGTCACTCGTGCTGTCGCCGGTCGCGCGCGCGCAACTGCAGCCCGGCAACGCCGAATCGTCGCCGATCGGCTCCGCCCCGGGTGCCCGTACCTCGGCCGGCACACCGCCCGGCCTGCTCGACGCGCTGTTCACCGGCAACAATCTGCTTGGCGACATGGGCGGCCTGCGCTCGGGTCTCGCGTCGCTCGGCGTCAGCTACGGCATCAACGAGACCAGCGAGGTGCTGGCCAACGTCACCGGCGGGGTGCGGACCGGTCCCGCCTATGACGGGCTCACGCTGCTGAGCGTCGGGCTCGATACGGACAAGGCATTCGGCTGGCATGGCGGCACCTTCAACGCCAGCGCCCTGTGGATCCATGGCCGCAACCTGAGCCAGGATAACCTCGACGTCGCCGGCGGCGGCATCATCCAGACCGCGAGCGGCATCGAGGCGGAGCGCACGTTCCGTCTGTGGGAATTGTGGTTCGACCAGGCGAGCGCCAGCAGCGATGTCGACGTCAAGATTGGCCTGCAGAGCATCGACCAGGAGTTCATCACCAGCACCTACACGACGCTGTTCATGAACACGGTGATGGGCTGGCCGGCGCTGCCCTCCTACGACATGTACGCGGGCGGTCCGGCGTATCCGCTCGCCTCCCTCGGGATGCGACTGCGCGGCAACAGCGGTCCCTTCAACGGCCTGCTCGGGATCTATGACGACAACCCGGCCGGCGGGACTTTCGATAACGACGACCAGCTACGTGGGCGCGCGCGCACCGGGCTGGACTTCAGCCTCGACAACGGCGTGCTGGTCATAGGCGAGTTGCAGTTCGCGTTGAACCAGCCCTCGACGGGTCAGAATGTCGAGCCGGGGTCGCATTCGGGCGGGCTACCCGGCACCTACCGGATCGGCGCCTGGTACGACAGCGGCGCCTTCCCTGACCAGCGCTACACCACGGACGGGCTGTCCGCGGCCGATCCTCTGAGCAACGGAGAGGGTCGCCTGCTGCGGCACGACTTCGCCATCTACACCAGCGACGACCAGCAGCTCTGGCACGACGCCGCCGGGGTGCGCGCGCTCGGCGTGTTTGCCCGCCTGATGGGCGCGCCCGGCGACCGCAACCTTGTAAGCTTCAGCACCAATCTCGGCCTGAGCCTGAAGGCGCCGCTGCTCTCGCGGCCGAACGACACCGTTGGCATCGGCTACGGCCTGGCCCGGATCAGCAGCGCGGCAAGCGCTCTGGACCAGGACCGGCGGCTGTATCCCGGCGATGCGGCTTATCCCATCCGGTCGACGGAGAGTTTCATCGAGCTCACCTATCAGGCGCAGCTGACGCCCTGGTGGTCGCTGCAACCCGACCTGCAATACATCTTCTCGCCGGGCGGCGGCGTCCTGAACCCGGACGCCGCCCCCACTGACGGAACGGTACGTATCGCCAACGAGACCATCGTCGGCCTGCGCACCAGCATTACCTTCTGAGTTCCAGGATCCCTGCGGCATCAACGCCGTGCCGGCTGTCATCGAGGCACGGCCGGTTGCTTGACAGGTCATTGCACCGCCGTTAGTGACCCGATGCGCCCGCCAGGAGGTGCAAGAAGAAAATGGGTGAGGAAACGCGACCGGATCCGCCAGCCGGGAAAACCTTCGAGCAGAGGCTCGGCGAGGCGCGGACGCGGTCGGGCATGGATCCGCAACCCGTCTCCGACAGCGCCGTCGACAGGAGTTCGCTCGGGCTGGTGATGCGCGTCGGCGTCGAGCTGGTGGCTGCTGTCGTGGTCGGTGCCGCGATCGGCTGGGGCCTGGACCGGTGGCTGGGGCTGCGACCGCTTTTCCTCATCCTGTTCGTGTTGCTCGGAGGTATCGCCGGGATCGTCAATGTCTGGCGGCTGGTGGCGCCGGGGCCGGGAACGCGTTAGACACTGCGCGCCGCCGGACGAGCGGTGCGTGACACGAAGCTTGAGGTTCCCGGCCGTGGGACCGTTGCTGGGGGAAGACGAGGGTGGCGGCCGCAGACAACAAGATCGACGCACTCGGACAGTTCGAGCTGCATCCGGTGCTGGGGCCGCTCGGCGCGCAACTGCACCTGAGCCAGTCCGTGCTGTACATGCTGCTGAGCTCGGTGCTGATCCTGCTGTTCCTCTATCTCGGCATGCGCCCGCGCGCCGTCGTCCCGGGCCGGTTCCAGGCCGCCGCCGAAATCGCCTACGAGTTCATCTACGACATGGCCTCCGACCAGATCGGCCATGACGGCAAGCGCTTCTTCCCGTTCGTGTTCACCCTGTTCTTCTTCATCCTGGTCGGCAACTACGTCGGCCTGATCCCCGGCAGCTTCACCTACACCAGTCACATCGCGGTCACCGCGGCGCTGGCGCTGATGGTGTTCTTCCTGGCGCTGATCGTGGCCCTGGTCAGCCAGGGGATGAAATTCTTCGGCCACTTCATGCCGGAAGGCGCCCCGATCGCGATGGCGCCGCTGCTGGTGCCGATCGAGATCCTGACCTTCCTGTCGCGCCCGGTGAGCCTGTCCATCCGGCTTTTCGCCAACATGGTGGCGGGGCATGTCATGTTCGAGATGTTCGCCGCCTTCACCATCATGCTGGGCGGACTGCACCTGATCGGCCCGGTGCTCGGCGTCGCCCCGCTGATCGTCAACATGGCCCTGATGGCGCTCGAGCTGCTGGTCGGTGCGCTGCAGGCCTACGTGTTCGCCATCCTGACCTGCATCTACCTGCGCGAGGCGACGGCGCACTGACGCGGACTGCCCTGTTCCGGCGCAGGTCGGACCCTCTCCCACTCTCCCTCGATACAAGGACAAGACCATGGATCTCGCAGCTGCCAAGGATATCGGTGCAGGCCTCGCCGTCATCGCGCTCGCCGGCGTCGGCATTGGCATCGGCAACATCTTCGCCGCCCTGGTGACATCGATCGCCCGTAACCCGGCGGCCCGCCCGCATGTGTTCGGCATCGGCATCCTTGGCTTCGCGCTGACGGAAGCGGTCGCCCTCTACGCCCTGCTGATCGCGTTCCTCGTCCTGTTCGGCTGAGCAGGACGGGAGATCGCGCGATGCCCGGTGCGACTGGCTTGAGGCGTCTGGGTGCCCAGGTGGCGGTGTGCCTGCTGGCGGCCTGCGTGCTGGCCGGCCCGTCGCCGGCTTTCGCCGCAGGCATGCCGCAGCTCGATTTCCATAACCCGCTGACCATCTGGCAGGTGGTCTGGGGCGCGGTGATCTTCCTGTTGCTCTACCTCGTCCTGAGCCGTTCGGCTTTGCCCCAAGTGGCGTCCGTGCTCGACGCCAGGCGCGGGCGCATCGAGGGTGACCTCGAGGCTGCACGCACCGCCAAGACCGGTACCGACCGGGCGATCGACGATCTGCGACGGGCCCGCCGCAAGGCTGCCGCCGAGGCGCAGGCCAATCTCGACCGCGTGCTGCAGGACGCCCGCGAGGAGGCGGCCGTGCGCACCCGTGAGATGAATGCCCGCCTGGAAGCCGAGATCGCCGCCGCCGAGGCGCAGCTGGCCCAGGAGCGCACCCGCGCGATGGGTGCGCTGCGCACGGTCGCCGCCGATACCGCCCAGCTGCTGGTCGAGCGTGTCACCGGCCAGCCGGCCGGACGCTCCCTGGTCGAGTCCCATGTGGACGGCGCCCTCGCCGCCCGCACGGCCTAACATCCGTAACCCCGGCGCAGGCCCCGCATATGTTCGACACCCTGCTGCATGAGCCCCGGTTCTGGTACAGCGTCGCCTTCGTGCTGTTCTTCGTCGTGCTCGGCCGGCGCATCGCGCGCCCGCTGCTGACGATACTGGACAACCGCGCGGCAACGGTGCGGCAGGACCTGGACGAGGCGGCACGTCTCAAGCGCGAGGCCGAGCAGATGCTGGCTGATGCGCAGCGCGAGCGCGACGCGGCCCTGGCCGAGGCAGCCGCGATGGTCGAGCGCTCGCGGCAGGAAGCCACCCGCATCGCCGAGCAGGCACGCCAGGACGCCGATACCTCCGCAAGGCGTCGCGAGCGCATGGCGCAGGATCGCATCCATGCCGCCGAGCGCGCCGCGGTGGACGAGGTCCGATCCAGGGCCGCCGAGATCGCGAGCGAGGCGGCCCGCGCGATCGTGGCCGAGATCCTCACCGCGGAACATGACTCCGCGCTCATCGACCGCGCCATCGCCGCCCTGCCGTCCTCGCTTGCAGGCCGCCGGGCCGCGTGAGCCGCCGGCCTTGAGCGGCGTGCATCAGGTGGACACCTCCCTCCGTATAACCGTGGTCGCCGCGGTGCTGAACGAGGCACCGAACATCCGTCCGGTCATCACCGAGATCGCGGCGGCATTGCAGGCGCTGCGTCCGTTCGAGGTGATCTTCGTCGATGACGGCAGCACCGACTCTACGCTAGCCGAGCTGATCGCCTGTCGCGACCTGCTGCCGGAGTTGCGCATCCTCAGCCACGACCGGCGCTGCGGCAAATCCGCCGCGCTGCACACCGGGATCGCCGCCGCGCGCGCGCGGTGGGTTGCGACCATCGACGGCGACGGCCAGGACGACCCGCGCGAGATCGCGCCGATGCTGGCCCTGGCCGAGGGTGCGAATGGCGCGGCACCCCTGGTCGTCGGCGTCCGGCTGAAGCGCAACGACAGTTTTTCCCGGCGTTTCGCGACCAGGTTCGCCAATGGCCTGCGCCGGCGGCTGCTGCAGGATGGCTGCCCGGATACCGGGGCGCCGATGAAGCTGTTCGAGCGCGACGCCTTCCTGCGGCTGCCGCAGTTCGAGGGACTGCACCGCTTCCTGCCGGCGCTGCTTGGCACCTATGGCCATCCGCTGCTGTGCTACTCGGTGCGCCATCGCGCCCGCCTGCACGGACAGTCGAAATACACCAACTGGAACCGCGCCCTGGTCGGGCTGCGCGACATGATCGGCGTGATCTGGCTGCAGAAGCGGACCGTGCGGCCCCGGCGTGTCACCGAGGCCTGAAGGCCAGCCTTGAAATCGTTGACGAGCCGCCACTACGCACTTCTTGCGGTGTTCGTGCTGGCGATCTTCCTGCCGGGGCGGGCTTCCTTGCCGCCGCTGGACCGGGACGAGCCTCGCTACATGGAAGCCTCGGCGCAGATGCTGCAGTCGGGCAACTTTGTCGACGTGCGGTTCCAGGACCAGCCGCGCTACCTGCAGCCGGCCGGGATCTACTGGCTCGAGGCTGCCGCGGTGGCGGCGACCGGGACCCTGGAGCACCGGCAGGTCTGGGGCTGGCGAATCCCGTCCCTGATCGCCGTGGTGGGTGCCACGCTGCTGACAGCCTCGATCGGCGCCAGCCTGTTCGGCCCGGCGGCGGGCCTGTTCGCGGCTCTGCTGCTGTCGGTCTCGGTGCTGATGACCGCCGAGGGCCGCATGGCGACCATCGACAGCACGCTGCTGCTCAGCATCCTGCTGGTCGAGTTCGCGCTGTTGCGGACATGGCGCGGGCGCCACGACGCGCAGCCGGCGCCGGCGTGGGTGGCAGCGCTCTACTGGGTGGCACTTGGCTGCGGCCTGATGCTCAAGGGGCCGGTCGTGCTGATCCCGGGCTTCGGCACTCCGCTGGCACTGGCGTTGACCGAGCGTCGCTTCTCCTGGCTCAGGCGACTTCGGCCGGCCTGGGGGGTGCCGCTGATGCTTGTGATCGTGCTGCCGTGGTGCATCGCGATCTGGCTGGTCAGCCACGGCAGCTTCTTCTCAAGGGCGGTCGGCACCAACTTCCTCGGCAAGGTGGCGTCCGGCCAGCAGGCGCACGGGCTGCCGCCGGGCTACCACCTGCTGGTGTTCGCGATCGCCTTCTGGCCCGGCTCGCTGTTTGCTGCCTGTGCGATCCCCTTCGCCTGGGCCAGGCGGCGGCAGGACGCGGTGCGCTTCCTGCTCTGCTGGATCATCCCGCACTGGGTGGTGTTCGAGTTGATCGCCACCAAGCTGCCGCACTACGTGCTGCCGACCTATCCTGCGATCGCGATCCTGACCGCCGCCGCCCTGGTGGCTCCGGAGGGCTGGGCGCCACCGCGCCGGATCG
The DNA here is from genome assembly GCF_005844085.1 of Lichenicoccus roseus. GTDB lineage: Bacteria > Pseudomonadota > Alphaproteobacteria > Acetobacterales > Acetobacteraceae > Lichenicoccus > Lichenicoccus roseus. Next base: position 967,371 of record NZ_VCDI01000001.1, on the reverse strand, counting down.
TCGGCCGGATCCTGCTCGCGATCTACGGCCTGGTCTGGCTGCTGGTCGGCATCGGGATCGCCGGCGCCGGGCCGGTGCTGCTGTGGCGGCTGCAGCATGTGGTCTCGCCGGTGGCCGGTTTCGTGTCGCTGCTGGCGATCGCCCTGGTGCTGGCCTCGGCCTGGCTGCTCTGGCCACTGCGCGAGCCGCGACGGGCGCTCGGTTTCGCGGCCGCCGCTGCGTTGATGACCTATGCGAGCCTGTTCATCGTCGTGCTGCCGGCGCTGCGTACCATCTGGCTCAGCCCACGCATCGCCGCGATGGTGGCAGCGGTGAGGCCCTGTCCGGACAGCGTGCTCGCCTCGACCTCGTTCAGCGAGCCCAGCCTGGTGTTCCTCGTCGGCAAGGACACCCGCCTGATCGGTGCGGCCGAGGCCGCCGACCTGCTGGCACAGGACCGGCGTTGCGCGATGGCCCTGGTCGGATCGCGCGACCTGGCGGCATTCCAGGCCCGGCTGTCGGCGGACGGGATAGCAGCCCGCCAGCTTGGCCGCCTCGACGGCGTGAACTACTCGACCGGACGGCATCTCGACCTCACCTTGTTCAAGACGCGTCCCTGAAGCTTCCGGGGGGCATCCTTGAGACGACGACATCTTCTGCAGGTCCCGCTGATGCTGCAGGCGTGGCCGCTCATGGCCCGGGAAGCCCCGATCGCTGCGGTCGCGCTGTACGAACGAGACAGCGGCGGGCACGTCGGCGTGTTCGCGCAGAACCTGCGGACCGGAGCCACGCTCGCCTGGCGCGCCGGCGACCGCTTCGTCATGTGCAGCACCTTCAAGGCGTCGCTGGCCGCCTGCGTGCTGATGCAAGTCGATCGCGGTCTGGACAGCCTCGCGAGCCGCATCCGCTACGGCGCCGCCGACATCGGTGATTGGCACGCGCCGGTCGCCCGCGCGAACCTCGCAAGTGGATGGCTGCCGGTCGGGGAAGCATGCGAGGCGGCCGTCGAGCAGAGCGATAACACCTGCGCCAATCTCCTGCTGTCCCGCATCGGCGGCCCGCCGGTGCTGACGTCGTTCTGGCGCCGCATCGGCGACGATGTCAGCCGTCTCGATGATCCTGAGCCGATCCTGAATTTCCGAGCGCCCGGCGACGCCCACGACACCACGACACCGTCCGCGATGGCGGACACGCTGCGTCGCCTCGTCCTCGGCAATGTCCTGTCGGAAGGGTCCCGGCAAATCCTGATCCGGTGGCTGCTCGGATGCCGGACCGGCGGCCGCCGCCTGCGCGCCGGGCTGCCTTCCTCATGGAGGATCGGAAACAAGACCGGCAACAACGGGGGCGATGCTGCCGGCGACATCGCCGTTGCCTGGTCCGCCCGGAACGCCCCGATCGTCATGGCCGTGTATACGCGAGGCGGATCCCCGTCGGCAGCGCAGACCGATGCGGTCTTCGCCGGCATCGGCCGGCATATCGGCTCGCATCTCGCGGACTGAGGCCGGGCGTGCGTCGTTGCCATGCGGCATGTCAGCCATTATGGTTTGCGCAGCCTTCAGGACCCGGTGCAATTCCGGGTGGCTCTTCCGGCCGCCGATCCGCCGGACAACGCATATGACACGATGATCCTGGCGTCCTGTCCTGGACCGCCACATCCGTGCGTCGCTTGCGGACCTTATCCTCGATGAAAACCCGATCTGCCTATCTCCGTACGTGGCTACCCAGCCCGCGGCGGGAAATCCTGTCCGGCGTCGTGGTGGCGCTGGCCCTCATTCCGGAAGCGATCGGTTTTTCCGTCGTCGCCGGGGTCGATCCGAAGCTCGGCCTGTATGCCTCCGTCGTCATCGCCTGTGTCATCGCCTTCCTCGGCGGACGTCCTGCGATGATCTCCGCCGCCACCGCATCGACGGCAGTGCTGATGACGGGTCTCGTGCACCAGCACGGCGTGCAATACCTGTTCGCCGCAACGATCCTGATGGGCGTCTTCCAGATCCTGGCCGGCGTGCTGAAGCTCGGGCGCCTGATGCGGTTCGTGTCGCAGTCGGTCATGACCGGTTTCGTCAACGCGCTGGCCATCCTGATCTTCCTGGCGCAGCTGCCGCAGCTCACGCACGTCCCACCCGTCACCTATGGCCTGATCGCACTCGGTCTCGTCGTCATCTACGGCTTTCCCTATCTGACGAGGGCGGTGCCGTCGCCGCTGGTGGCGATCGGTGTGCTGACTGCATTGACCGCCGCATTCGGACTGCATGTGCGTACTGTCGCCGATCTCGGCCAGCTGCCGTCCGCATTGCCCGGTTTCGCCCTGCCCTCGGTGCCGTTCGATCTGGCCACGCTGCAGATCATTGCACCGGTGTCGCTGGCGTTGGCGGCCGTCGGGCTGCTCGAATCGCTGCTGACCGCGCAGATCGTCGACGACATGACCGACACGCCGAGCGACAAGAGCCGGGAATGCATGGGGCAGGGGGTTGCCAACATGGCGTCCGCGGTCTTCGGCGGCATGGGCGGCTGCGCCATGATCGGGCAGTCGGTGATCAACGTGTCCTCGGGCGGCCGAGGTCGCCTGTCGACGCTGGTTGCAGGAGCGTTCCTGCTGGCGCTGCTGGTGGTGTTCCAGCGCCTGCTGGCCGTCGTGCCGGTGGCGGCACTCACCGCGGTGATGATCATGGTGTCGATCAACACGTTCTCCTGGACCTCGCTGCAGCGGCTGCTGACCAACCCCTGGCCGTCATCGGTGGTGATGCTCGCCACCGTGGTCACGGTGGTGGCGACCGGCGATCTCTCGAAGGGCGTGCTGGTCGGCGTGATCCTGTCGGGCGTGTTCTTCGCCGGCAAGGTTTCGCGGCTGAGCAGCATCACCTCCGTGCTGTCCGCGGACCAGACGACACGCACCTACATCGTGCAGGGCCAGGTGTTCTTCGCGTCAGCCGGAACGTTTGCCGATGCGATCGACGTCATCGAGCCGCTGCGGCGGCTGGTGATCGATGTCACGGGAGCGCATTTCTGGGATATCTCGGCCATCGCGGCGCTTGATCGCGTCGTGCTCAAGGCACGTCGGCATGGCAGGTCGGTGGAGATCGTCGGGATGAATGCGGCCAGTGCCACCATGGTCGAGCGCTTCGCGGTGCACGACAAGGAGAAGGCTGCGACCGCCCCGCTGCATTGAGTACGCCCGGGCAGCGCGTCGGCCTCGACGCCCTGGGCCCGCGCATCTGCATCATGGAGCCTTCCAGCAGCGGAAGATCTACTCTGGCGACGGCGATCAGGCGCGCTCGCCGGTTGGCATGCGTCCATCGCGACGCTGTTCGACGGGATCGACCTGCCGAAGATCAGGCTCACGACGGGAGGCGATCCCTTTCGCTTCCGTAAGGAGGAATTCGGTAGCCGCCGCCTGCCACGCTCCTGCACCGGGCGCGGTTGATCCAGGGATGGAGCATGATGCGGGGACCACGCTCCACCTGCCGGTCATGCATCAGGCGCCGATGGCCGGGTCGGTGATGCCGTCGCGGCCGGTTTCCACATGCCCGGCAAGCTGCCACCGGAAGGTCGCGTCCTGGGCCGTGGTCAGGGTCAGGTCGTACCATCCGAGCAGGTCCGACGACGGTGTGCGGATGGTCTGCGACGCGCCCGGCTTCAGGCTGTATCGCGCCGACAGCCGCGTATAGGCGTCGGCGACCGAGAGCTGCACGGTGAACTGGCCGTGGTTGGTCACCTGCAGGGTGATGCCGCAGTTCGCCGCATCCTCGCTGCCCTGCACCGCGAGGTTGGCGCTGGCGAAGCTCGCGACGCTGCCGCGGAAGGCGCGCAGGTAGCCGTTCGGGCCATGGACCGTGAGGTCGTACAGGCCGCCGACCGCCGCCCGCCAGGTGTCGCTGAGCTGCTTGCCCGGCTCGACCGTATAGTTCCGTGGCACCTCGCCGAGCTTGCCGGACCGTACCTGGTAGACCAGCCCGACACTGCCGGGATTGCCGAAGTCGATGCCGAACGTCGCGGCGGCGAGATTGGACGTGCCGGTCACCTGCATGCGGTACGGCAGCGCCCGGGCGCGGCGGAACCCCGGCTCCTGGCGCGGCAGCGACTGCGACACCGGTGGCAGCGGGACATAGTCGGCATGGCGCAGGGCGTCGGGGGGTGCGTATGAGGCGGTGCCCGGCAGGGTCGGCAGGGCGTCGTTCGGCGTACGGAAATCGAAGGCGGTGGTAAGGTCGCCAGCCACGGTCCGGCGCCACGGCGTGATGTTGGCTTCCACCAGCGCCGGATTGTTCGGGCCGAACCGCTGCTCGATGAAGCGGATGATCGAGGTATGGTCGAACAGCTGCGAGTTGACCCAGCCGCCCTTGCTCCACGGCGATACCACCAGCATCGGCACGCGGGCGCCAAGGCCGTACGGCCCGGCGACATACTCGGTGCTGCCGGGGAAGATCTCGTTCTCGATCGAGACGGTGGACTGGCCCTGCGCGGCGGTCTGCGGCGGCGTCGGCGGCACCATGTGATCGAAGAAGCCGTCATTCTCGTCGTAGGTGATCAGCAGCGCGGTCTTGCTCCACACCTCCGGGTTGTCGGTCAGGATGTCGAGGATCTGCGAGACGTAGTAGGCGCCGTAGTTCGCCGGCCAGTTCGGGTGCTCGGTATAGGCCTCCGGCGCCACCACCCACGAGACCTGCGGCAGCGTGCCTGCTGCAACGTCGGCGCGGATGATGTCGAACAGCGTGCCGGAAACTGCGATATCGGTGCCTGTCCTGGCGTGTTCCGCGAGCGGCGTGCCGGTGGCGGCGTTCTGGTACTGGTGGAAATACAGCAGCGAGTTGTCGCCGTAGTTGCCGATATACGGGTCGGACGTGTAGCCCCACTCGCCCGCCGCGGTCAGGCCGGTGCCGGCATCCTGGTAGATCTTCCAGGAGATCCCGCCCGCCTGCAGGCGCTCCGGATAGGTCGACCAGTCGTAGCCCGCCTCGGCATTGTCCACCACCGGGCCGCCGCCGTTGCCGTCGTTGCCGACCCAGCCGGTCCACATGTAGTAGCGGTTCGGATCGGTCGGACCGAGCAGCGAGCAGTGGTAGGCGTCGCAGATGGTGAAGGCGTCGGCCAGCGCGTAGTGGAACGGAATGTCGCCGCGGTCGAGATAGGCCATCGTCGTGGTGCCCTTGCTCGGCACCCACTGGTCCCAGTTGCCCTGGTTCCAGGCGACGTGGGTGGTATCCCAGTCGTGCGCGAGGTCCTGGATGAACTGCAGCCCGAGGTCGGGCGCGGTCGGATGGAACGGCAGCACATAGCCGGCGCCGGCCGGCTGGTAGAACACCGGATTGCCGGTCGGAAGACGCATCGCGCGCGGATCGCCAAAGCCGCGGACGCCCTGCAGCGTGCCGAAATAATGATCGAAGGAGCGGTTCTCCTGCATCAGCACGACGATATGCTCGATATCGTTGATCGTTCCGGTCTTGTTGTTCGCCGGCAAAGCCAAGGCGCGGCCGATGCTCTCGCGCAGTCCGACGGCGGCGGCGCCGGTACCAAGCAGCTTGATGAAGGAACGGCGATCGGGTGATTGCACGCGAACACTCCTGACGGTCCTGGAAACCGGTTGCGCAGGAGGGCGTGTTAGGACCGGCTCATGACGGTCCGGTTACCGTTTTGATAGCGAGACGGAGAAATTTCGTCAACCGTCACCAGCCGGTTCGCGGATTACCGGCGGCGATCCGCGCACAGCACTGCGTAGCCGACCGTGCCGCCAACCATCATGCCGCCGAACAGGTCGGAGATGAAATGCGCCTGCATGCGCACCAGGCCGTAGGCCCCCGCCGCGCCGCCGATCACCAGCAGCAGCACGATCCAGCGCGACACCGGCCACAGGATCGGAATGACGGCGCTGATCGCGGTCATATGCCCGGACGGGAACGAGCCGGCCAGGTATGCATAGAAGTTCCGCCATTGCTGGTCATACCAGCGCAGCGGTGGGATGCGCCCGAACCAGATCTTGAGGGCATCGGTCAGGGCGATGGCGATGCAGACGCTGATCGAGGCCAGCAGCAGCTGTCGCCAGACGCCCTCCAGCCGGCCGACCAGCGCGGACCAGGCACCGAGCACGACCACACCGGCGAGGGACGCCGCGATGACCAGCTCGGGGATGTGCACCAGGCGCCGCGCCGTGCGCGAGAAGGCCAGTCGCTCATGCACGTAGCGCGCGACGCGGTGGTCGAGCAGGTGGCCGCCGGCCCAGACCAGGAACAGCCCGAGCGTCATCCACGCCCCCCAGCGCACGATGGGGAGCGCGCCCAGACGGGACAGCCCGACCCGCCCGCGGCCCGATACGACAGGGTCGCCAGCCATCGTCAGCCTGCGGGCGATACCTGCGGAGCGGTCTTGAGCACCGCGCCGTGCCACGGCTCGTTGGAGACCGTCGGACTAAGCCCGTAGACGGTCCAGTCGTTGAACGAGCGCAGCCGGGTGGCGAGCGGACTTGTATCCAGCGCGGCGATGAAGGCCGGATTGCGTACCACGATGAGACTGACATGGTGGGCGTTCAGCGCCCGCAGATCACCACCGTGAGCCAGTCCGAAGCGGTCTTTCAGATAGAAGTCCGCCTCTGGCCGGCCGGCATAGGCGGTCCGCATCGGCTCGTAGAAACCGATCCGTATCGGGTCGCCACCGCCGGTCAACAGCAACCGGTCGGGATGCCTGGCGAAGGCCAGCACATCCAGGTAGTCGAGGTTGGTGGAGCTGTCGATCAAGGCCTCGCCCGCCCTGGTGTGCGAGAGCTTCTTGTCGACATAGCGATCCAGTTGCCGTTCCTGGTGGGCGAGATGGGTCTCGTTGTTGAAGAGCCCGTCCCGGGTATACCAGAGGCTGCGGACGGCATTCGGCAGGATCGCCAGGATCAGCAGGCCGGCCAGCGCCACGCGCGGCACGCGGAACGATTGCGCCAGGATGCCGCCGATCCAGCAGGCCGCCACCGCATCGAACGGCAGCATCATCAGGGTCCAGACGCCGCTGGTGCGCCAGGTGGCAGCGGTCGGGGTGCTCAGGCTGACGACGGTGGTCACGCTGAACACCAGCAGGGGCAGCAGGAACACCATTGACCATAGCAGCATCGCGCGCTGCCGGACCGACAGGATCAGCACGACCAGTATGCCGGCGATGGTGAGCGGGTTCCAGAGCGTGTCCTGGATGAACCAGCGCAGCGGCGCCCATTTCAGGGCCTGGATGTAGTCGTGGCCGAACATGCCGACGAACTGCTGGGTCACCACGCCGAGATTGCTGAGTGACCCATACCAGACAAAGGAATTCAGCGCCCACAAGGCCGGGAACACGAAGAGCAGCACCGACGCGCCAAGGAAGGTCGCAATGCGCAGGTCGCGGGCAATGCCGACCCGGTAGAGCAGCAGCACCTCCAGGAAGGCTGCGAACAACCCGCTCTCGAAGCGCACCGTCTCGGCGAGCAGGATGAACAGGCAGGCCAGCAGCAGGAAGCGGCTACGGTTGGACCGTAGCCAGCTGGCAGCGCAGGCGGCGGCTGAGATCACGAACAGGAAATAGTAGATGTCCGACAACGGCACGACGCTGAAGATCAGCCGCTGCGGGGCCAGCACGGCGAGAATGGCGGCGACCAGGCTGACCTTGCGGTCCTGGAACAGGGCTGTTGCCAGCCATGTCAGCGATGCCAGGCAGACCAGGCCGGTCACACCGACGAGGATCCGTGGCGTCAGGAATATGTCGGGAAAGATCCGCATCGCGGAGCCGACGAACAACTTGTAGAAGGGTGGCCAGAGGAACGGTTCCAGCGCATTCGACCGGGTCATTCCCCAGGCCGTCAGGATGCGGGCGCTCTCGTCCGAGGTGATCCGGTACAGCCCGAGGTCGAACAGGCCGAATTGCGCCGCTGCCGCCAGCAGGATGATCAGGCCGAGCGACAGCCGGTAGCCGGAGCGGGTCACGCGGTCCTGTTCCGGCGCAGGCGGCTGCGCACCAGGGCGGCAAGCTTGTCGCGCGCGACATAGGTGATCGGCGGCACGAAGGAGCGGGCAATCGCCTTGAGGCGGGTATGCTTCTTGCCAGGGAGGAAGGTGATGAAGCTGGCCTTCTTAATCGCCTCCGGATCGGGGCTCCAATAGAACAGCGAAACCGACTTGCGGGTGATGTCCACCGGGCAGGTCATCGGGTCCGGGAAGCCGTGCAGCGTCTCGTCGTTGGTCTCGAAGATCACCGCGCGGTTGAACAGTGGCGACACGCTGGCGCCGGCCTTCTTGCTGACGTGGTCGACCAGGTCGAGCGCGCCGCCCCAGGCCGGGTCCCAGCCTTCGTTGAGATAGATGATCAGGTTGAGCCGCCGGGCCAGCGGCAGCACCGGATGCTGCGTCCAGTCGACATGCACGTTCAGCCAGCCGCCGCGCGGGCTCTCGTGCAGGCCGCCGCCGTGGAACAGCGGATCCGGCACCAGGTCGGCATGGCCGGTCACATGACGCAGGAACTCCATCATCGGCTCGGCGCAGATCTGCAGGAAGAAGGCCTGCGTGAACAGCGACAGGTCGGCGATACCGCGCGAGGTCGCCTTGATCTCGTTCTGGGTGTCGTACTGGATCCAGTCGCGGCCACCCTGGCTCGGGAAGTCGGCAATCAGCCGGCGCAGGATCTCCGGATCGAAGAAGTTGTCGATCACCACGTGCGGATACGGCTTGCCTGCCTGGAACTGCGTGCGCAGCTCGTCCTTCGCCGCCATCAGCCGGTCGATCGGGATCATGCGCGCGACCACGCTGTCGAAGGGCTGCGTCGCGGTGATCTGCGGCGCATCGGTCCGGGGAGACGACGCGAGACTAACATTCATGGCGGATGCTCCTGTCAGGCTGCCAGCCGGGCGAGCACGGTTGTCACCGGTATCAACTCGGCGGCGACGCCGAGGTCGCGCAGCCGGGCGGCGATTTCGTCGCAATAGATCGGGTTCATGACGATGACGCGGTCGATCTGATGGCCGCGCAACTGCTCCGGAGCGATCACCGGATGTGCGGTCACCGCGAGGAAGCTGCCGTGCTTCTCCGGGTTGATGTCCACCGCCGCCTCGATCTCGTCGGTGACGCCGAGCGTGGTGAGGAAGGCGACCGCCTTCGATCCGCCACCCCAGAGCACGGTGCGCTTGCCGGCCGCCTTGTGCCGCTTGAGGTCGTGCGACCAGTCGGCGAGGATCTGCGGCACCTCGCGGGAGAAGCGCCGCACCTCGGCGATGGTGCGTGCCAGATCCGCCGGCGGTGGGACCGCATCGCCGAGCACCGCACCCACTGCCGGATGACCCTCGACCATCAAGTACTGGCCGTCATAGTCGGAGCGCAGCTTGGTAACCGCGAAGCCGGCGCGGGCAAACAGGTAGCCCAGCGTGCTGGCGAAGAAATACGAGCAATGCTCGTAATAGATGTCCCAGAAGCCATTCTCGGCCAGCACATGGCCTGCATCCGGCACCTGGAAGAACACGATACGTCTCGCGTCGTCGCCCGCCGCCTCGCGCACGCCGGTCACGAACTCGCCGACTTCGCCGATATGCTCGAGCGTCATCTTGCAGGCGATGAAGTCGCCGGCCGCTTCCTGGTGACGCCTGGAATAGACATCCTTGATGATGCGTACGCCATCCGGCAGCCCCCGCCCCGGCTCATAGGCAGGGTCGAAGCCGGTTCCACGGTTGTTCGCCAGCGTGCAGAGCAGCTCGAGGAACTCGCCCTGGCCGCAGCCGATTTCCACCACGTCGCGGCCGTGCAGGCCGTGACGGTCGATCAGGTCCAGCGCCAGACGCTTGTGGAAGCTGTTGAACACCGGCGACATCGCCTGGGTCGACACATAGTCGTGGAAGTAGTCCTGCTTGGCGCCGTCGAACGCCGCGTTGAACACGAAGCCGCAATGCTCGCAGAGCGACAGGGCGATGTCGCCGGTGGTGATGGCGCGCGCATCCTCCGGCGTCCGCAGCACTGTCACGCTGTGCACCGGGACGTTGCGGACCTCGTAGAGCGGAGCACTCGCGGGAGCGGAGCAGCAGGGGCAGGTCGGGTTGCTCATGGCTGGCATGTCCGTCGTGTCAAAGGACGACAGGGCTCGGGACCGGCACGATGAACCGGCCGCCGGCGTCGTGGAACGCCCTCTGCTGCTGCATGATCTCGGCGGCGAAGTTCCATGCCAGGATCAGCAGGTAGTCGGGCGGATCATCGGCAAGTCTGGTCGGCGGATGGATCGGCAGGTGATTGCCGCTGTAGAACCTGCCGTGCTTGTTCGGGTTCAGGTCGACCAGGTAGTCGAGCTGGTCGGGCCCGATGCCGCAATAGGCCATCAGCGTGTTGGCCTTGGCGGCGGCACCGTATCCGACGATCCGCTTTCCGCTTGCCTTGATGTCGGCGAGGATTCCCACCAGCCTTTCGCGCAGTTCACGGACCTTCTCGGCAAAGCTTGCATAGAAGGCGAAGCTGTCGACGCCGGCCGCGCGCTCGGCGGCAAGCATTTCGACGACCGCGGGGCCGACTGCCTCGCTGCGACCGACGAACAGGCGCAGCGAGCCGCCATGGATGGCGAGATGCCGGACGTCGTTGAGATAGAGCCCGTTGCGCCGGAACAAGGCATCCAGCGCCGTGGCCGAGTAGTAGCAGAGATGCTGGTGGTAGATGGTGTCGAACTCGTTGTGCTCGATCAGGTCGAGCAGGTACGGGCACTCGATCACCGCGATGCCGTCGGGCTTCAGCAGCGTGCGGATGCCGGTGACAAACTCGTTGAGGTTCGGTACATGCGCCAGCACGTTGTTGGCGAGGAAGACATCGGCGGCGACGCCCTCCCCGGCAAGCTTCTCGGCAAGCGCCAGGCTGAAGAAGGTGTTCAGCGTCCGCACGCCTGCCTTGGTCGCCGCCGCCGCCGGGCCATCCGCAGGATCGATACCAAGCACCTGGATGCCGGCTTCCATGAACGGTTTGAGCATATAGCCGTCATTGCTGGCGGCCTCGACCACCAGGCTGTCCGGGCCAAGCTGCCTCGATGCGATGATCTCCTCGGCGCTGGCGCGGAAATGCTTCATCAGCATCGGCGACACCGAGGAAAAATACGGATAGTCGTTACAGAACAGCACTTCCGGATCGACGGTATGCCGGATCTGCACCAGTGCGCAGTGCGGGCAGAACACCAGGTCGAGCGGCGCCCTCGGCTCCGGCTCGGAGAGTTGCGCCGCAGTCATCAGCCGGTCGGCGAGGGCGGTCTCGCCGAACGACATGATATCCTGCAGGTCCGCGCAGCCGCAGGACAGGCAGCCTTCAAGACGGGTGATCATGCCGGAACCCTCTCGTCCTGCCGGTTCGCTGCTGACGCCGCCGTCGACCAGCGCAGCTTGCCGTCGAGATCGTGGTCCGCCAGCAGCGCGCGCAGATGGGCGATGCGGCTGAATTTCGGCCCCTCGAACCATTCCTGCTTCAGTCCGGCCGCGATGTAGGCGTCGCGCAGTTGCACGATGCCGGTACGCACCGTCCATTGCGGCTGGAACGCCGGCACCATGCGGGCGATCTTGCTGCAATCGACGCGGTAGCAGCGCGCATCCGGACCGGCACCCTCCTCGAAATCGATGCGGCAACCCGGTACCAGTTCGCGCACGGCATCGGCAATCTCGCTGATCCGGTAGTTCTCGTCGTTGCGCCCGACATTGAAGGCCTGCAGGTGCACCACCTCGCGCGGCGCCTCCATGACCGACAGGAAGGCGCGCGAGATGTCCTCGATATGCACGATCGGCCGCCACGGCGTGCCGTCGCTCTTCATCAGCACCCGGCCGGTGGTCAGCGCCCAGGCGGTCAGGTTGTTGACCACGAGGTCGAAGCGCACCCGCTGCGAGAAGCCGTAGGCGGTGGCGTTGCGCAGGAAGGTCGGGCTGAAATCGTCGTTGGCAAGCTCGGTGAGGGCGTGCTCCGACATGATCTTGGCGGCGCCGTACGGCGTAATCGGATTGGCTTCGGCGGTCTCGTCGACAAAATTATCGCCCGCCGCGCCGTAGAGGCTGCAGGACGACGAGAACACGAAGCGCGGGATGCCGGCGTCACGGGCCAGGCGCGCCAGCCTGACCGTCGCCTCGTGGTTGATCGCGATCGTGAGGTCCGGATCGAGATTGCCGAGCGGATCGTTCGACAGGCCGGCCAGATGCAGCACGGCACCGTAGCCGCCTTCGAGATCGGCCGGCACCACGTCGCGGATATCCCGGTCGATGGAGACGACATCCGCCATCGCGCCGGAAAAGGTGCAACGGCGGTATAGATCGCTGTCCAGGCCGACGACTTCGTGGCCGGCTTGTTGCAGCAGAGGAACCAGGGCGCAGCCGATATAGCCGCGGTGACCTGTGACGAGAACCTTCATGACATGTCTTCCGGGTTGGGGTTCGTCGTCACGCTTCCGTCCAGGTCTTCCAGGGCGCCTTGCCCGACTGCCACAGCGCCTCGAGCACGTACTTGTCCCGCAGCGTGTCCATGCATTGCCAGAAATCGTCGTGCTTGTACGCCATCAGCTGGTTGTCGCGCGCCAGGTTCTGCAGCGGCTCCTTTTCCCACTGGGTGGTGTCGTCCTCGATATAGTTGAAGATCTCCGGCTCCAGCACGAAGAACGCGCCGTTGATCCAGCCCTCGGCCGCCTGCGGCTTCTCGTTGAACTCGCACACCCGGTCGCCGTCGAAATCGAGATGGCCGTAGCGTGCCGGCGGTCGCACCGCGGTGATCGTCGCCAGCTTGCCGTGCGCCTTGTGGAAGGCAAGCAACCGGTCGAGATCGACGTTCGAGACGCCGTCGCCCCACGTCAGCATGAAGGTCTCGTGCCCGATCAAAGGCGCCAGCCGCTTGATGCGTCCGCCGGTCTGCGTCTCCAGGCCGGTATCGACCAGGTTCACGTGCCAGTCCGGCGCCAGGCCGTTGCGGCGGGTGACCTCGCCGGTGCGCAGGCTGACATGCAGGTCGGAATGCAGCGAGCTGTATTTGAGAATATAGTCCTTGATATACTGGCCCTTGTAGCCGAGGGCGATGACGAACTCGTCGTGACCGTAGCGCGCATAGTGGCGCATGATGTGCCAGATGATCGGCATGCCGCCGATCTCCACCATCGGCTTCGGACGGATTTCCGTTTCCTCGACGATTCTCGTGCCCTTGCCGCCGGCCAGGATCGCAACCTTCATGGGACTGTCCAAATACTCGTTGTTGCAACAAAACGATATAGACCGGGCGGTGCCGCTGGTGGCGGAACAACCAGGCTTAGCGGAAGGCGCGGCTGGTGCAGCAGGCACTCCGCCGAAACGGGATCTTGCGGCACCTTGGCTCTTGCTGCATTGCTTGCTAGCACAAGAGACTTACGTGTAAAAACATGAAACGACAAGGCACCCTCGGAAGCGCGGGCTGGTCGGCGCTCGACTACTGGACGCAGCAGATCGCTGCCCTCCTTGTCTTCATCGTCGTCGGCAACATCATCGGCCCGGCGGCGGTCGGCGTCATGACGATGGGCTTGCTGGCCATGACGCTGATGATGACCTTGCTGCTGGATGGTTTCTCCGATGCGCTGATCCAGCGTGAGACCATCGACGCCGAGCACTTCGACACCACGTTCTGGATCCTGCTCGGCCTCGGCACCCTGGCCGGCTTCGCCCTCGCAGCCAGCGCCTGGCCGCTCGCCGCCCTGTTCGCGGCACCCTCGCTGCGCCATGTCATGCCGCTGCTGGCGATCTGCCTTCCGTTCGTCGCCATCACCGCGACCTATCATGGCTTGCTGCAGCGCGAGTTGCAGTTCCGTACGCTGGCGATCCGCACCCTGATCTCGCAGGTGTTCGGTTTTGCGACCGCGGTGGTGCTGTCGCGGCGCGGCTTCGGCGCCGACAGCCTGGTCGCGTACTACCTGGTGGCACGCATCCTCGAGGCGGTGCTGGTCATGCCGGTGAGCGGCATCTGGCCCGGACTGCAGGTGAGCCGCACGGCTGCCGCCAGCATCGTGGCCTTCGGCCGCCACCGTGTCGGCAATCAGCTCCTCGGCTTCGTGGTGATGCAGGTCGACCGCTTCTCCGCCGGCCTCTTCCTGAGTGCGGCGTCGGTCGGGTTCTACTCGCTGGCCGAACGCATCAGCAGTGCGATGATCAACGGCTTCTCCGGCGTAGTAGGGAGGGTGGCATTCCCGGTGTTTTCCGCGCGCCAGACCGACACGAAGGCGTTCCTGGAGACGCTGCGCGACTTCCTCAGCGGCGTTGCGATCATTGCGCTGCCCGTGTTCGTCGGCCTTGCCGTCACCAGCCGCGAGATCGTGGGAACGTTGCTGAACGCCCGCTGGGCGCCCTCGGCGCCTCTGCTTGCGATCGTCGCATTGTCCGGAATCGCGCATTCGTCGAACTACCTGCTGACCGCGGCGATCAATGCACGCGGTCGGCCGGATATCCCGGTGCGGTACAGCGTCGTCATCATGGCAGCGCGGCTGGCCTGCAGCCTTCCGGCGGCCTGGCTCGGCGGACTGGTCGCGATCGCCTGGGCCAACCTGGTCGTGACCAGCCTGTCGGCGCCCCTGGTGGTGGCCTTCGTGCGCGTGCAGATCCCCGGCGTCGGCCGGATCGTGGCGACGGCAGCGCTGCCGGCGGTCGGAGCGGTGCTGGTCATGGCGATCGCAACTCTCCTCGTCGGCATGCTGCTGGCCGGTCAGCCGTTTGCAATACTACTGGTTGCAAAGATCGCCGCCGGAATGATCGTCTATCCGGCAGCGCTGTATCTGCTGGCCCCGAAGGACCTTATTCGCCGAGCGGCATCGTTGGTCCGGCGACGTTAGGCGGCAGGCTGCCCGGCCGGACCGCGTGGCTCATGCCGAGCACGGCGCGCTTGGCGGTCCGGATGCGCTGGAACAACCCCGGGCTGACGGTGCGGACGACATCGCGCGTCACGTCGCCAGCATGGCCATCGGTCCCCCACCAGGCGACCAGCTGCGCATAGCAGCCCAGTCGCGCGACAGGTGAGGCGACGGACTTGTTCACCAGCTTCCAGTAGCGCCGGTAGATACCCCAGTGGAACATCGTGTTGCGTTGCCTGGCGCGGCCGCTGGTGTCCTGCCAGAGGGCCGCCTGCCTGGGATCGACCAGCAGCACGGCGCGGGTGTAGCGCTTGTCGTGCTCGCGATGCAGGAACAGCGGTTCCGGCGCGCTGACCCAAGGGCCACGCAACGCCATCTCGGCTAGCAGCACGCGATCGGAGCCGCTGTAGTTGTCGTGCAGGCCGGAGCCGATCAGGGCACTGCGGCGGTAGAGGCCGAAGAAATCCTCGCACTGGTGCCGGGTATGGATGAGGCCGCCGAAGCGTGCGGCGGCGGATCGCGACGTCACGCCGGGAAATTCGTTGGCAAAAACCCGCAGCGTCTCGCCGTCGGGGCCGATCTCGCGGATGCCGACCGTGCAGAGCACCGCGGCCGGGTCCGCTTCCAGCGCGGCGACGGCGCGCTCGAGATAGTCAGGGGCCATCATGTCATCATGAGCCGCCCACTTGAAGTAAGTGCCGCGAGCCAGATGGAAGCAGCGATCGTAGTTCGGGCCTGCACCGAGGTTACGCGGGTTGCGCACGTAGCGGACGCGGGCGTCCGCCTTGGCGAAAGCCTCGCAGATTGCCTGCGTCGCATCGGTCGAGCAGTTGTCGCAGATCACCAGCTCGAGGTCGGCCATGGTCTGCGTCAGGATCGACCGGATGGCGTCCGAGACGTACGCTTCGCCGTTGAACACGGGAAGCCCGATGCTCACCAACGGCGCACCTGACCCCGATGCGACCGGTACACCCTGTATCGACATGCTGTCATTCATAATGGTTTGGCTCGACTACGGTGGACAAGGTAATCAGGGGCTACAATCAAAACGATTTAATAACGTTATGGACGGCAGCGGACTTGTTATTGTGGCGATATAGTTGATTAACGATTTTTGAACGCAAAAGACGCACCGCGAATTCTTGGTTTCGCCAGTAAGCAGTAACATTCCGGCAGGGCAAAGAAACACACAACGTCGTGAAATTCAAGCCGCTGCGCCATCGGACGGACGTCGCCGCCGAGGTGTCAGGACGCCGGAAGCAGCACCATCCGGTGGCCGTCCGGATCGGAAATCATAATTTTCGAGTTACATGCGGCAGTTCGTACGATCAGTCGAGTAGCGGCGACATCCGCGTCGGCTGCCGCCGCCGTCGTGGCGGCCATCGGAGACCGGTAGCGCAGCAGTTCGACATGAGGCGTGGGCCCCGCCGGGGACAGCGCGGTCACCTCCACTTCGGCTCCCTGCACACCATCCAGCCGGTCCTGTTCCGGGCCAGTATTGATGGTTCTCGCCGTAACACTGAGACCGCGCTCGGAGTAGAACCGAATGCTACGAAGTGTATCCGTTGCTACCAGCGCCGAATGATCGATGCCGATGCAGGGATGGTCCGGCATCGCCACACCCCTCCACTGGTCCGGAGCCGACGCCTTCGGGAACTGCAGGAACTCCAACGGGTGGCCTTCCGGATCGCGGAACTTCGCCGCGGTCACGCCACCGGACGATGCCGGCAGCGCAACCGGAGCATCCTTGCTGATCATCCGCATGCCCGCCGTCAGCCGGGCGAGTGCGGACCTTATATCTGTGGTGACCAGGGCAATGTGCTGGAAGATTGGGTCGTGGCTGCTGGCGTCGGCCGGATACGGAGCTCCGGCGCGGTCGAACTGCACCAGCTCGATCTCCTGCTGCCCGAGCACGAGGCTCACCGCCAGCGCCTGTCCGTCGACCCCGTATGCTGCCGCCTCGATGCGCTGCCGACCGGTTTCGCGAAACCCGATCGCTTCGATGTAGAAGCGCGCCAGGGTGGCGGCATCGGCGGCGGTGAGGCTGATGCGCTCGATCGACTGTATCATGGCATGGATCGGGCCGCTGCCCGCCGGTTCAGGAAGATCGAGTAGAGCGTATGCGAGCCGCCGATGAACAGCCGGCTGGTATGGCGGTCGCCGAATGCGAGGTTGGAGACCGTATACGGGACCAGGATCTTGCCAAGCAGTTTGCCCTGCGGGGAGATGCAGTGCACGCCGTCGGCGGCGCTGCTCCAGAGGTTGCCGTCCTCGTCCACCTTGAAGCCGTCGGAGTAGCCGGGCTCGACCTTGTGGAAGATGTCGCCGCCCGAAAGCGTGCGCCCGTCGGCGGCGACGTCGAACACCCTTATGTATTGCTTCGGGTGCGGCCGGCTCTGGTCGCCGGTCTCGGCGATGTAGAGCCTCGTCTCGTCCGGCGAGAAGGCGAGGCCGTTCGGGCCGTCGAAATCGTCGGCGACCACGGCCAGCTCCAGGCTATGCGGATCGAGCCGGTAGACCGCCGGCCGCTGTTCCGATTGCTGCCGTCCGCCTTCGTAGTCGTTCAGGAGGCCGTAGAGTGGGTCGGTGAACCAGATCGAGCCGTCGCTCTTTACGGCGATATCGTTCGGTGCGTTCAGCCGGCGCCCGTCATGCCGGTCGGCCAGGGTCTCGACCCCTCCGTCATAGCCGGTGCGGGTGATACAGCGGCCGCGATGCGAGCAGGCAACCAGTCGCCCCTGCCGGTCACGCGCCTGGCCGTTGGCGTAGTTCGACGGCGAGCGCCAGACCGAAAGGCCTTCCGCCTCGCTCCAGCGCATGGTGCGGTCACGCGGCAGGTCCTGGAACAGCAGGCAGTTCCAGTCGCCCATCCAGACCGGCCCCTCGATCCAGCGGAAGCCCGAGGCGAGTTCCTCGAGCGGCGCGTTGCCGAGGATATAGCCGCCGAAGCTCGGATGCCGAATATCGAAGCCGTCCATGACCCCCGGTTACAGGAAGCGGCAGGCCTGGTCGATGGTCGGCTCGGCAGCCAGCTGCACGACCATCAGCACCGCCGGCTGGTCACCCACGGTGCCGGAGCGGTGCCCCTTGCGGCCATCGGTCTCACGGGTGTTCTGGTCCTCGCCGAAGGAGATCTCGCCGGGGCCCATCTCGATGCGGGTGCCGTCCATGCTCTCGACCCACCAGCGCCCGGAGAGTGGGATGATCCATTGCGCCGAGGGGTTCTCGTGCCACTGGCCAACCCAGCCGACCGGCTGAACGGTCACCATCACAGTCATCTCGCCACTGGTCCTGCGCCCCTGCCATTGCGGGTAGGCACCCTGGCCCATCGCCTTCATCTGGAAGTCGGTCAGGGCGCAGCGTTTCTGGTGGCTGACGCCCTCCTTGTCGGTCCACAGGTGCCAGTAGGGGATGACGGGCTTCTGCTCTGCGCTCATGGCGAGGGTTCCTGGATCGCGGCGTGCGCGGCGTAGGGATGGGTGGAGGAGAGCGGATGCTCGATGAAGCTGGTGGCGCTCATGGTCCCGAACGTGATCAGCAGGAAACCTCCGGCGAGCGAGAAATTCTTCAGGAAGTCCCAGAACAGGCCTCGGCCCTTGCTGTCCGGGCCGCGCCAGAAATCCCCGGTGCTCCAGAACTGCTTCCACAGCAGGGCGGTCACCATGCAGTAGCCTGCCATGATGAAGGCGGCGAGCCGGTCGGCAACTCCGGTGAGGATCAGGATCGGCATGCAGATCTCGACAGTGAGCCCGATCAGCACCAGCAAGGTCGCCAGGGCTGGCGAACTGGTTGCCTGGCTTGCCTGTCCGACCGCACCCTTGAAGCCGAGGATCTTGTCGAGTGCGCTGAAAGGGAAGAACAGCACGACCAGCAGATAGCGGACGCCGAGCACCACGATGAAGTCGAACCCTGTCACGCTGCTCTCCTGCCCGTGATTGCTCCGGCTTAGCGCACCAGCGTAGCGGCCGGTTTCACCGCGGATCGTCCACAAGATGGAACAAGCCGGGGAAGGGGGCGTTGGTCCGCGAGCCCTCAATGCCGGAGACAAGACGCCAATGGCCAGCGACCATTACGACGTGATCATCATCGGCTCCGGCCCGGGCGGCGGGACGATGGCGTGGTCGCTCGCAAAGACCGGCAAGCGCATCCTGCTGATCGAGCGAGGGGACTACCTGCGTCGTGGCCGCGACATGTGGGACAGCAAGACGGTGTTCGTCGATGCCAAGTATCAGGCGCCGGAGACCTGGTACAGCTCGGACGGCAGCAGCTTCCATCCAGGCCTGCACTACAATGTTGGTGGCAACAGCAAGTTCTACGGCGCGGTGATGTTCCGTCTGCGCGAACGCGACTTCGACGAGATCCGGCACCCGGACGGCATCGCCCCGGCCTGGCCGGTCAAGTACGACACCTACGAGCCCTACTACCAGGCTGCCGAGGAGTTGTTCGCCGTCCATGGCCTGCGCGGCGAGGATCCGACCGAGCCGCCCGCCAGCAAGCCGTACTCGAAGCCGCCGGTCAGCCACGAGCCGCGCATCCAGGAGTTGTTCGACAACCTCAAGCGCATCGGACACAAGCCGTTCCACCTGCCGGTCGGCGTGCTGCTCGACGAGGATACGCACGGCGACGCGCTGCCCCATTCGCCTTGCGTACGCTGCGATGCTTTCGACGGCTATCCCTGCCCGACCAACGGCAAGGCGGACAGCCAGATCATGGTGGTCGACCCGGCGCTCAAGGAGCACGACAACCTCACGCTGATGACGCGCACCTACGTCGAGAAGCTGATCACCGACGCCAGCGGCCACAGCGTCACCGGAGTGCTGGCGGTGACGCACGATGGCGCCCGCATCACGCTGGGTGCCGACATGGTGGTGGTGGCGTGCGGCGCGCTGTCCTCGGCCCTGCTGCTGCTGCGCTCGGCGAGCGACGCGCATCCCCGCGGGCTGGCCAACGGTTCGGATCAGGTCGGACGCAACTACATGCGGCACAACAACAGTACGGTGCTGGCGGTGTCGAAGACGCCGAACCCGACGCGGTTCCAGAAGACCCTCGGGCTGAACGACTTCTATTTCAACTCGGACGACTGGGAGTATCCGCTCGGCCATATCCAGATGGTCGGCAAGTCGGACGGCGTGCAGGTGCATGGCGAGGGGCTGCCGAAATTCCTGCAATGGCTGCCGGAGATGCCATTCGACTACATGGCGAAGCACTCGATCGATTTCTGGCTGACTTCGGAGGACATCCCGCTGCCGGAGAACCGGGTCCACTACCAGAACGGCCGGGTGTATCTCGACCTCAAGGAGACCAACATGGAGGGACATCACCGGCTCAAGCACAAGCTCGAGCAGATCTGCAACCAGGTGGATATTCATCCGCACCTGTTCGACCGCAGCCTGTATCTCGGCAAGGACACCCCGATCGGCGGCACCGCGCACCAGGCCGGCACGCTGCGCTTCGGCACCGATCCTGCGACCTCGGTGCTCGACACCGACTGCAAGGCGCACGAACTCGACAACCTGTATGTGACGGATGCCAGCTTCTTCCCGTCGATCGGTGCGGTGAACCCGACCCTCACCATCGTGGCCAACGCTTTGCGCGTGGCCGAGGTGATCGGGGCGCGCCTCACTGCCTGAACCGGCGGCTTGACGGAGCCGCCATCGCGGCTCCATGACAGACGCATGACCGGGGTGTCCGCGCTTGGCGGACTGAGATCACACCCGTCGAACCTGATCTGGGTCATTCCAGCGAAGGGAGGCATGCAGTGGACAAAGTGCGTCGGGCGCAGGTGTGCGCATTCTCCGTCGTGGGCGCCGGCCTGATTGCGATCGGTGGTCCGGCGGCCGCCCAGGGAGCGCAGGGCGCGGAGCAGATCGTCGTCGAGGGGCAGGGCGGCTTCGACTCCGCCGATGGGGTACACGGCACGGCGCCCGGCGGTGGCCTGATCTCGGTGCAGACCGGGCCGCAGTCGAGCAGCGAGGTCACGCGGGACTTCATCCAGAAGCAGTCGCCGAGCGCCAACGCCTTCCAGCTGATCAGCCTGGTGCCGGGTGCCAATGTCTCGACGGCGGATCCGCTTGGTCTCTCCACCCAGGTCGGCCTGACCGTCCGCGGCCTCGGCGAGACCGAGATCGGCACCCTGCTGGACGGGATGCCGCTGAACGACGCCGCCTACTACAATTCCTACCCGTCGCAGTTCATCGACAGCGAGAACCTCGAGAGCGTCTCGCTTGCGCAAGGCTCGGCGGATCTCGATGCGCCCTTGCTGAATGCGGCGGGCGGCGTGCTGAGCCTGATGTCACGCGATCCATCCGGGCATGCCGGCGGCTTCATCGACGGGTCCTATGGCTCCTACCACAGCAATCGCGAATTCATCCGGCTGGAGAGCGGCACGCTCGGCGCCAGCGGACTGCGCGCGTATCTCTCCTACTCGCATGCGGCGGCGGACAACGCGCGCGGCGAGGGGCGCGACAAGCGGCAGCACGTGGATTTCAAGCTGGTGCGCGAATGGGGCGACGGCAACGATGCCAGCCTGCTGGTGACCTGGCACGATGCGGTCACCACGTCCTATCCGGAACCGGATCTCGCCGACTGGCACGCATACGGGTTCTCGAACAACTACGATGGCACCTTCTCGCCCGGCGACGCGAACTACTGGCGGCTTTATCAGCAGCCGTACCGCCTGGTGTATGGCGCGCTGCCGCTGCACATCACGCTGACGCCTCATCTGCATCTGTCGCTGACGGCGTATGCCCAGTATGGCTACGGCAACAGTCCCGGCGGCACCACGCTATCCACCTCCGGCCTGTTCGAGGGCACGCAGCCGGTGCCGGATACGCTGTCGCTGCCGGGGACCGTCGATGGCAGCGCCGCCGTGGAGGCGGACTATGTCGGCCAGACCTGGCGCAGCGGCGTGGTGCCGTCCATCACCTGGGACGCCGGCCCGCAGCACCTGACGCTCGGGGCGTGGTACGAATATGTCGACGAGCACGACACCCAGCCGTTCAGCGCACTGAGCCCGGACGGCACGCCGGCCGATATCTGGCTCGACCTGCCGAACAGCACCATCCTGCTGTCCGACGGCCGGCAGCTGCTGGCGTCGGACACCCACATGATCACGCAGACCAACGCGGTGTTCGTCTCGGACCGCATCGACCTGCTGTCCAGCCGGCTGACGCTCGATCTCGGCTTCAAGGAGGCGATGGTCAGCCGGCAGGGGTGGAACGGCCTGCCGGGCGCGCAGTATCGCAGCGGCTTCAACGACGCCGAGCCGCTGCCGCGCATTGCGGTGCGCTACCGGATCGACGCGCACAACCAGCTGTTCGCCAACGCCACCACCAATTTCCTGGCGCCATCCGAGAGCACCTTGTTCGCCACCTACGATCCGTCGAGCGGCGAGGTCGCGAGCGCTGCCAACACCGACCTGCGGCCTGAATACAGCATCGCCGAGGAGCTTGGCTGGCGCTATGCCGGCGACCGGCTGCTCGGCAGCCTCACGTTGTTCAACTACAACTTCACCAACCGGCAGGTCAGCACCGTGCTCGACCTCAATGGCGCGCTGATCGGCGGCACGGTGAATGCCGGCGGCCAGACCTCGCGCGGCATCGATACCGAGTTCGGCCTGCGGCCGTGGCATCATCTCAGCCCGTACGTGTCGGGCGAATATCTTCAAGCGACCATCGACAACGATATCCAGTCGGGTGGCGACCTGCTGCCGACGGCTGGCAAGACCGCCGTCGGCAGTCCTCGCTGGTCCGGCGCCGTCGGGCTGACCTACGACGACGGCACCCTCTTCGGAGTGGTGAGCGTGAAATACACCGGCCCGCAATACGCGACCTTCATGGATGACGAGCGCATCAGCGATCACACCCAGGCGGACATGACGCTCGGCGTGCGGTTGCCGAACATAGCCTCTGCGCAGCATCCGGAGTTGCGGCTCAACATCGTCAACCTGACCGACAGCGCGTTTCTCTCCGGCGTCGCCAACCCGACCACCAACGCGCAGAACACCATCGGGCGCTACGGCACGGTGATCGCGGGCACTTCTCCGACCTACCTGGTGGGCGGCGGCTTCGCGGCGCTACTCACCGCCAGCGCGGGATTCTGAGCATGCGCCTTGCCGCCATCGCCATCGCCGCACTCTCGTTTGCCTATGCCGCCGCAGCTTCGGCCGCCGACCCGGTCAGCGTGATCCTCGACTGGTTCGTCAATGCCGACCACGAGCAGATCCTGGCGGCGGAATATTGCGGCGCGTTCGCCCGGCACGGGCTGCAGGTGACGCTGATCCCGCCGGCCGATACCAGCTCGCCGCCACGCCTGGTTGCGGCAGGCCAGGCCGACCTTGCGATCAGCTACCAGACCGAGCTTGCGTTCATGGCGGCGCGCGGCCTGCCGATCGTGCGGGTCGGCACGCTGATGGACCAGCCGCTGAACGTGCTGCTGACACTGCCGGCCAGTGGCATCCATACGCTTGCCGACCTGAAGGGACGTCGGGTCGGCGTATCCGTCGGCCCCGGCGACGAGGCTATGCTGAACGGCATGCTGGCCTCGGCCGGCCTCAAGCCGGACGACGTCGTCCGGACCGACATCAATTTCCAGATCGAGCAGGCCCTGATGACGCATCGCGTCGATGCCGTGCTCGGCATGCGCAACTACGAGATGGTCGACCTGCAGCAGAAGGGCCTGCAGCCGCTGGCATTCCGGCCCGAGCAGCATGGCGTGCCGCTCTATGACGAGCTGATCCTGGTGGCGCGGCGCGACCATGCCGGCGATGCGAAGATCGCGCGCTTCCTCGATGCCCTGAAGGACGGCACGGCTTGCCTGCTGCTCGATCCCGACGCGGTATGGCGGCAGACGATCAAGGCCCGTCCGGAACTCGATACCAGGTTGAACAAGGCGGCGTGGTGGGCCTCCCTGCCGGCACTGTCGCGCGACCCCGCACGTCTGGATCGCGACCGCTACGAGATTTTCCAGAAATTCCTGGTGCAGCGCGGGGCGCTGAAGGATCCGGCCCCGGTGGGAAGCTATACGCGCTGACCCAGGGAAGACCGGATCTCGCCGACCCGGGTGCCGGTCCAGTTCGTCAGTGCCGGGTTGAGCAGCTCCCGGAAGCCAGGATCCTCGCGCTCCGCCGCCGTCAGGTGCGGCGCAATCAGCGCCGCCATCGCAACCTCGGCAGCGCGTGGGGCGCCGTCCCGGCATTTCACCGCAAAGCCGAGGCCGAGGTGCGGCATGGCGGCGACGACGATGCCTTCGGCGCCGATCTTGCTGAACACCCTGTTGCCGAAAAGGGTCATGATCCTGGTGTCGAAGCGGTTGCGGCCGGCCACCAGGAACGGGTCCGACGCCGCGGCCGCGCGGAGCCGGGCGGCGGCACTGGCGCGGTCGCGCGACAATCCGGCCCCACTGCCGAAGCGGGCAAAAGCGGTCGACAGCGCCGCAAGCGGGATCGCATAGGTCGGGATCCCGCAGCCATCGATCGCGCGGTTGCGGTCGTCCAGCGTGGCGCCGGAGAGTTCGCCCAGCGCAGCGGTGGCGGCCCGCATGGTCGGGTGATCGTGTCGTACGTAGCCCGTGGGATCGTGGCCGGCATCGATCGCGGCGCAGATGAAGCCGGCATGCTTGCCGGAGCAGTTGTTGTGCAGCGAACCGGGGGCACGGCCAGCGGCGGCGAGGGCGTTCGCGGCGGTGCGCGAGGTCGGCCAGTGCGCTCCGCATTCCAGGCAGGCCTCGGTGCGGCCGGCCTTGTGCAGCATCGAGGCAGCTACCGAGACGTGCCTTGCCTCGCCGGTGTGCGAGGCGCACGCCAGGGCCAGCTCGGCATCGTCGAGCCCGAGACGGCCGGCGGCGCCGCCCTCCAGCAGCGGCAGCGCCAGCAACGCCTTCACTGCGGAGCGAGGAAATTCCGGCGCCTGGACGTCGCCAGCTGAGAACACCAGCCTGCCATCGGGATCGACGACCACCGCGGCGCCGCCATGTCGGGATTCGATGCGATCGCCCCGCATCACCTCGGCCAGCGCCGCGTCGGTCATCCGACCGGATCTCTCAGGCGATCTTCTTCAGCACGTCGATGGTGACCGCACTCGCCCCGCCATCGACAAGCTCCTCGAGCTGACCGGCGAGCGTCTTGAAATGGGCGGTCTGCATGTGGGCGTCGAGTGCCGGCTTGTCGGTCCAGCTTTCGATGAACACCAGTTTGCCGGCCTTGTTGGTGTCGACATGCAGCACGTAGGAGATGCAGCCATTTTCCGCCCGGGTGGGGGCGATGCAGGCCTTCGCCGCCGCTTCCAGGGCCGCCTCGTGGCCCGGCTTGGCCTGCAGGACAGCCACCACTTCGATCTGATCGGACATGTTTCCTGTTCCTTTTGTTGTGCCCTGTCGGGTCGGCCTGACAGGGTAGTGTCGTAACCCGGTTGCGGCGAGGCCGGTTGCCCCCTACACCGCGCCTTTGCCTTGATTGCCTGCTTGCGGAGTGCCCGTCGCCGTGAACACCTCAGAGATTGCCCGTGTCCAGGCCTACCTGCGCAAGCTGTTCGGGTCGGATCGCATCCGGGTCGTGAAGCCGGCCCGCGCCGGCATGTCGGTCGAGGTCGCGGTGGAAGACGAGACCATCGGCACGCTGCATCGCGACGAGGACGAGGGCGAAGTCTCGTATGCGATGCATGTGACGATCCTCGAGGAGGACCTTCCCGCCGCGGCTCCGGTGCCCGCACAGGCCGGACCCGGGAAGGCCGCAACCGGGAAGGCCGAAACCGGGAAGGCCGGGCCAGGACAGGCGGGCAAGCCGGCGCGTCGCTGAACGCCGGCTTCAACCTGCGGGCAGGCACTGCTCCGCGAATAGCCTGAACGAGCGGGCGCGGTGGCTGATCGCGTTCTTCTCGGCCTCTTCCATCTCCGCGAACCGACGGGTCTCGCCTCCCGGAATGAAGACCGGGTCGTAGCCATGCCCGTGGCTGCCTTGCGGCGGCCAGGCGAACTCGCCGTCGATGCGGCCCTCGAAGTCGCGCGTCTCGCCATCCGGCCACGCGAGACACAGTACCGAGATGAACCAGGCACCGCGGTCCGCAGGGTCCCCGGCGGCGGCAAGCCTGTCGCGCACGCGCTGCATCGCAGCCGGGAAATCGCGCCCGGGGCCGGCCCAGCGCGCCGAATACAATCCCGGGTCGCCGCCAAGGGCACGCACGCAGAAGCCGGAATCGTCGGCCAGCGCCGGCAGTCCGGCGGCCCCGGCGGCGGCGCGTGCCTTCAGCGCCGCATTGCCCGCGAAGCTGTCCGCTGTCTCGTCGGGCTCCGGCAGGCCGAGTTGCCCGGCACTCACCAGTGTCACGCCCGAGCCCGCCAGCAGCAGCTCGAATTCGGCGAGCTTGCCGGCATTGTGGCTGGCCAGCACAAGGCGATCGCCCCGCGTCAGGCGCCGGCTCATGCCGCCGACGCTTCCAGGGCCTTCGCCACCGCCTCGCGCTGGGCGGCGAACAGGGTCTCGGTGCCAAGCCGGGCCAGCCGCATCAGATCGCCGAACTGCGCGTCGTCGAACGGGACCTGCTCGGCGGTAGCCTGGATCTCCACGATGCCGCCGCCCTGGGTGAGCACGAAGTTGGCATCCGCGATGGCGTTGCTGTCCTCGTCGTAGTCGAGGTCGGCCACCGCCACCGGCGCTTCCCTGGTGCCGACGAGGCCGCAGGAGATCGCCGCCACCTGCCCGATCAGAGGCACCGCCGCGATCACCCGCTGCCGGACCAGCCGGGCGAGCGCCAGGTTCAGCGCCACCCAGGCGCCGGTGATCGAGGCGCAGCGGGTGCCGCCATCGGCATTCAGCACGTCGCAGTCGAGCGTGATGGTCATCTCGCCGAGCGCCTTGCGGTCCACCACCGCGCGCAGCGAGCGTCCGATCAGGCGCTGGATCTCCTGCGTGCGGCCGGACTGCTTGCCCTTCGCGGCCTCGCGCGATCCGCGCGTGTGGGTGGCGCGCGGCAGCATGCCGTATTCCGCCGTGACCCAGCCAAGGCCCTGGTTGCGCAGGAACGGCGGCACCCGCGGCTCGACACTGGCGGCGCACAGCACCTCGGTGCCGCCCATCCGGATCAGCACGGAGCCCTCGGCATGGTGCGCGAACCCCGGCTCGATCGAGACGCTGCGGATCTGGTCGGCGGCACGCCCTGACGGACGGCCAGGCCCGGATGCTTGCGCTTCATGGGACATCGGGAGGCTCCAGAACTGTGACGGTGCGCGTCGCATAGCCTGGACGGGGTGTCGTCGCCAGATCGCCACCATGCTTTGCGCCTAAGCCAATGCTTTCCGTGTAGACTATCAAGGATGAAGACCAGGAGCCTGCCTCAGCGTCCGAGCCTGCCGCCCAGCCTCGACGCCCGTTCCGCCGCCATCCTGCGCGAAATCGTCGAACAGTATGTCGAGACCGGCGACCCGGTGGGCAGCCGCACGCTGTCGCGCCGGCTGCCGCTGCCGCTGTCGCCGGCCACCATACGCAACGTGATGGCCGACCTGACCGATGCCGGGCTGCTGTTCGCGCCGCACACCTCGGCCGGGCGGCTGCCGACGGAGAAGGGCCTGCGCCTGTTCGTGGACGGGCTGCTGCAGTTCGGCAGCCTCTCGGACGACGAGCGCGTCACCATCATGCGCTCGCTCGACAGCCGCGGCCGATCCCTGCAGGACACCCTGGCCGACGCCTCCAAGATGCTGTCCGGCCTGTCGGCGGCGGCCGGGCTGGTGCTGGCGCCGAAGAGCGACGGCCTGATCAAGCATATCGAGTTCGTCGCCCTAGGCCATGATCGCGCCCTGGTGGTGCTGGTGGGCGCGGACGGCCAGGTCGAGAACCGCGTCATCGAGACGCCGCCGGGCCTGCCGCCCTCCGCCCTGGTCGAGGCCGGCAACTATCTCAATTCGCGGCTGACCGGGCGCTCGCTGGTCGAGTTGCGCCATCACGTCACCGAGGAGATGTCGGCCAACCGGACCGAACTGGACCACCTGTCGGCGGGCGTGGTCGAGAGCGGGCTGGCGACCTGGACCGGCGAGGGCAGGGGCGGCTCGCTGATCGTGCGCGGCCAGTCGCGCCTGCTGGCCGACGTGACCGAGATCGAGCGCATCTCCACCATCCAGATGCTGTTCGACCGGCTGGAGACGCAGGAGACCATGCTGAAGCTGCTCGATCTCGCCGAGCAGTCCGACGGCGTGCGCATCTTCATCGGCTCCGAGAGCGGGCTGTTCGGGGTGTCCGGGGTGTCGATGGTGGTGGCGCCGGCGCGCAACGAGGCCAACCGCATCGTCGGCGCCATCGGGGTGATCGGCCCGACGCGGATAAACTACGGCCGCATCATTCCGGTGGTGGACTATACCGCGCGGGTTATCGGCCGGCTGCTCGGCTGAGGCCGGCCCGCCGCATCGGGAACCCCGGGCCGCGCCAGGGTTTGCCTCGGCGGCATAGTCCGGAGACCCCGATGCAGCAGATCCCGCTCGACCCGTCCGCCGTCACCGGCACCGATACCGGCAGCGGCGTCATCGAGATCCGTCCGGACGTCGCCTATCGCAGTCTCACCCTGGTCAACGTCGCCTTCATCGGTCCGGTCGGCGCCGTCGATCGCGACTGGCTGCTGGTCGATGCCGGATTGTCAGGCTCCGAGCCGGAGATCGTGGCGGCCGCCGCGCACCGCTTCGGCGCGGCGTCCCGGCCGGCGGCGATCATCCTGACTCACGCGCATTTCGACCATGTCGGCGCGGTCCTCGACCTGTCGGAGCGCTGGGACGTGCCGGTGTTCGCGCATCCGCTGGAGCACCCGTACCTCGATGGCAGCGCCCGCTATCCCGCGCCGGATCCGAAGGTCGGTGGCGGGCTGATGTCGCTGCTCTCGCCGATTTATGAGCGCGGTCCCATCGATCTCGGCGACCGGCTGCGCGCGCTGCCGGAGGATGGCAGCCTGCCGAAGACCAAGGCATCCCTGTTCCATGCCGCCGCATCCGGGGCCTGGCGATGGCTGCATACGCCAGGTCATTCCGTGGGCCATGTCTCGCTCTGGCGCGAAGCCGACCGCACCCTGCTTGCCGCCGACGCGGTGATCACCACGGCGCAGGAGTCCGCCTACGCGGTGGCGATGTCGCGCACCGAGCTGCATGGCCCGCCGATGTATTTCACTCACGACTGGGCTGCAGCGAGGGGCTCGGTCGAACGTCTCGCCGCGCTGCAGCCGGACATCATGCTGAGCGGCCACGGCAAGGCGGTGGCGGGCCCCGCCATGCGGCAGGCACTGCACGACCTGTCGCATGACTTCGACAGCATCGCCTATCCGGCCGACGCGCACTACCTGCTGCATCCGGCGCGCGCCGAGGATGGCTCGGCCTATGTCGCGCCGGACTAGGCCATCCTATTTTGCGAGATGCCTGTCGAAGAAGCCGGAGATCTCGGTGAACGCCTCCTTCGTTTCCGGCAGGCGGTCGTCGAACTGATACTGCGCGTGTGACTGGCCCTCGAACACGTTCAGATCGGCATCCACGCCGGCGCGACGCAGAGCCCGATGCACGCGGACTGTGTTGCTCAGCAGCAGGTCGCGTGTGCCGGTGGTGAGGATGGTCGGCGGAAAGCCGTGCATGTCGCCATAGACCGGCGAGATCAGCGGATCCTTCAGGTCGTGGCCCTTCGCATACACCACCGTCGCCGCCTGGCAGAACCCGGTCGGCGAGACGAGGACGTTGTCGACCAGCTTGTTGGTGTAGAAGCTGTCGCCGACCATCGTCGCATCCGACATCGGCGTGCCAGCCGATATCGCCCCCGGCAGCTTTAGCCCGAGCTGCTTCGCGCGGAGCACCATTTCCAACGTCAGCGCACCGCCTGCCGAGGTGCCGAAGATGCCCATGCTGTCAGGGCTCGTCGTCTTCAGGAGCGATCTGTAGACCGTCATGCCGTCATCGAGCGCCGCCGGGAAATACGCCTCGGGCGGCATGCGATAGTCGACGCTGATCACCTTGATGTGGCCGAAGCCGGCCATCATGATTGCCTCCGTCGTGCCGGCCTCGCCGGGAAACAGCACGTAGCAGCCGCCGTGCACATGGATCAGCACGCGGTTGCGGTTCTCCGGAGCGATGGTATCGGGTGTGATCGTGTGCACCCGTACGCCGTCGATGGTCGAGGCCGTCATGCCGACATGCATCCGCTGCATCATCGCCGGAATGCCGGCATTCACCTTGATGGCCTGGTGATCGGCGAACTTGCGCCATTCCGCGCCGGTGCTGAACTGGTCGTTCCAGGCCGGATTGAGCGGCGCCGCGATCAGCTTCTGCATGCCCGGACTGATATCGGCCGTTGGCACCTGGAGGGTCTTTGCGGGCACCTTGCGCGGCGCCAGCGTGGCGTCGTCGGCAGATGCGGCGAGCGGATACGACAACATCGCGCCGAGGCAGGCGAGCCGGAAGGCCCGCTTTCTGGTGAGATTCATGGACGTCCCTGTATTCTGTCGTTGAGGCAGCGCAAAGCTAGGCCGGAATGGTTGCGCTGTCATCAGGCACGGTAGCTATCGTGCCTGCCTGGCTTCACCGCGGTTCATGATCGCAAACCCGGTGGCGGGCGCCAATCGCGCCAGCAATTGCGCTACCCGGGAGAGGCCGATCACGACCTCGTCCCGGTCGTTGTGCAGCGCCCGCACGATGCTGTCGGCAATCTTGTCCGGCGAAAGCTTGCGGCCCTCGTTGTGCCGTGCCATCGCGGTGTCGACCGCGGGTGGCATCACCTCGACGACCCGGACCCCCGTATTTCTCAGCTCGAAGCGCAGCGCCCGGGTCATCGCATGCAAGCCGGCCTTGGTGGCGCTGTATGTCGCGCACCGCGCGCTCGGCAGGAACACGTAGCCGGTGGTCACGTTGACGATCGCGGCCTCCGGTTGCCGCAGCAGGGTTGGCAACAGCAGGTTGGCAAGCGCCACCGGGGCCATCAGGTTGGTAGCGAATTCGGCCTCGAGCTCATCCGCGAGGGTGGCGCCCCGCAGGTCGTTCAGGTGCAGCAGCCCGGCGTTGTTGACCAGGATGTCGAGCACCGGAAACTCGCGCGTCACCGTCTCGACCAGTGCGGCGCGCCCCTGCGCCGTAGCGATGTCCGCCCGCAGGGTGAGCAACCCCGGACAGCCTGCCCGCGCTGCATCCAGTCGCCCCTGGTCACGCCCGCAGGCCAGCACCACGTTGCCGCCCTGAACCAGGCGGCGAGCCAGCGCGAGGCCGATACCGCTGCCGCCGCCGGTGATCAGGACGGTATGGCCGCCCGCCCGGAGCTTCACCATGAAACCGAACTTTGGTCGCTCATTCAGGTTTGGACCTTCATGCTAGTGAAACGTATCCTCATCCCCGCCCTGATGTCGCTCCTCGCGAGCGGCGCCGCTGTTGCACAGGGCGCTCCGGCCAGCGCGCCGAAGGTCCCGCCATCGCAGCGCCTGCACACCAGCAAGGGCATGGCGCACGACCAGGTCGCGCCGACCCCCGCCGCGCCGGGCAGCAAGTTCGACCACTACCCGACCCCGAAGCAGAGCCCTCCGGGCTGATCGGGGAAAGGCGCGGCCATACCGTTCCTCCCGGCCGCTGACCTGTTCAGTCGCCGTGCCGTTCAGCCGCCTTGCCGCTCAGCCGTTGTCCTCGAAGCCGGGGTAGAGCGTCATCCCGCCATCGACGAACAGTGTGGCGCCCACAATGTAGTCGGCCATGTCGGAAGCCAGGAACACCGCCGCGTTGGCGATGTCATCGGCCACGCCGATCCGCTTGTAGGGTATGAGGTCGAGCAGCTTGCGGCCGGCATCGCCCTCGGTGGCCTCGCGGTTGATCGCGGTGCGGATCGCTCCCGGGGCGATCGAATTAACCCGGATCCGCTTCGGCGCCACCTCCTGCGCCAGCGTGCGCATCATCATCGCGATGCCGCCCTTGGAGGCCGCGTAGTTCACGTGCCCGGCCCAGGGGATCACCTCGTGCACCGAACTCATGCACAGGATCTTGCCGATCGACCGCGACACCCCGCGATCGCCTTGCCGCTCGAAATAGCGGATCGCTTCGCGAGCGGTGAGGAACTGGCCGGTCAGGTTGACGTCGATCACCTTCTTCCAGTCATTCAGGCTCATCGAGGCGCTCGGCGCGTCCTTCTGCATGCCGGAGTTCGCAACCACGATATCGACGCTGCCGTAGCGGCTCGCGGTCTCCTCGAACATCCGGATCACGTCAGCCTCGTCGGATACGTTGGCGCCGATGGCGAACGCCCGGCCGCCGGCCTGCTCGATCTCGCGGGCCAGCGCTTCGGCCGGGTCCGGCTGCGAGTTGTAGTTCACCGCCACCGCGGCGCCCGCCGCTGCCAGCGCCCTGGCCACCCCTTGGCCGATTCCGGAACTGGCCCCGGTGACGATCGCGACCTGGCCATCAAGCCTGCATTGCATGGCATTCGCTCCTCGTATCGTGCGAGAACGCGCCCTCGCTTGTCAGGTTCGAGGGCTGATCCCCCGCCTTCGCGCAACGCGGGACCGGTGCTAGAGAGCCTGCCATGAGAGATCCGAGCAATGCCGGTCGGGGGGAGCGGGAGAACCCGCATGCCGCCGGCGTCACCCTGCGGCGGCCGCGGTTCCGCGTCATGCGGCGGCTGGCCGGTGCCGGGCTCGCCGTTGGCCTGCTTGCTGTCGGCACCGGCTCGTTCCTGATCTGGCAGAAGTACGAGGACATCTCCTCCGACATGCCGACCGTCGGCGGCCTGCGCGACTACCAGCCGCCGGTGATGAGCCGGATCTACTCGGGCGATGGCCAGGTGATTGCCGAACTCGCCGCGGAGCGCCGCATCTTCGCGCCCTATGCCGCCATCCCGGATAACGTGAAGTCTGCCTTCATCTCGGCCGAGGACCAGAACTTCTGGAGCCATGCCGGTGTCGACCCGCTGGCGATGCTGCGCGCCGCGGTCACCGACGTCGAGACCATGCACTCGCACAAGCGGCCGATCGGCGCGTCCACCATCACCCAGCAGGTGGCCCGCATCATGCTCCTGGGCTCCAACACGGTGAGCTTCGAGCGCAAGGCCAAGGAAGCCCTGCTGGCGATGCGCATCGAGCAGACCCTGACCAAGGAGCGCATCCTCGAGATCTACCTCAACGAGATCTATCTCGGATCGGGCGCATACGGCATCGCCGCCGCCGCGCAGACCTACTTCAACAAGCCGCTTGACCAGCTGGACGATGCCGAGGCCGCCTTCCTCGGCGCGTTGCCGAAGTCGCCGACCAACTACAACCCGTACCGCTTCCCGGCCGCCGCCACCGCGCGGCGCGACTGGGTGCTGGGGCGCATGGCCGAGACCGGTGCGATCACCCGGGCGGCGGCGGAAAGGGCGCGTGCCGAGCCGCTGATCCCGAAATCCTTCCATCGTCCGGGACCGGAGCCCGGGTCCGAATGGTTCTCCGAGGAGGTCCGCCGCGAGCTGATCGACCGCTACGGCACCGACCAGACCCAGCAGGGCGGCCTGGTGGTGCAGACCAGCCTCGATCCGCACCTGCAGGACGTCGCCACCCGCGAGCTGCGTGCCGGCCTGGTGCGCTACGACCGCAAGCACGGCAGCTGGCGCGGGCCGGTCACCCATATCGACGGCATCGGCCAGAGGCCCCGCCGGCCCAGGCGCGGCGAGGCGGCGGCGGCGGCGGTGGACTGGCAGGCGATGCTGGGCGCGGTGCCGCGGCCCTCCGGGATCCTGCCGGAATGGCGGCTGGGCGTCATGCTGCAGGCCGCCACCGGCACCGTCGGCTGGGTCGAGCCGGGGGTGGACGGCAAGCCGGACGTAACGCGCACCGCGACGCTGGGCTGGGCCGACATCGCCTTCATGCGCCAGCGCCGGCTGCCGCGGAACGGTGACGTCATGATGGTCGAGCCCGAGGGTTCCGGGGTGGTGCTGCGGCAGATCCCCGAGGTCGAGGGGGCCATGGTGTCGATGAACCCGCAGACCGGCCGGGTGCTGGCCATGGTCGGCGGCTGGTCGTTCGACTACTCCCAGTTCAACCGCGCCACCCAGGCGCTGCGCCAGCCCGGCTCGTCGTTCAAGCCGCTGGTCTACCTGGCGGCGATGGAGCAGGGCATCTCGCCGGCCGACAAGTTCCTCGATGCCCCGTTCGTGCAGGGCAACTGGCGCCCGAACAACTACGAGATGACCTTCGGCGGCCCGACCTCGCTGCACGACGCCCTGCGCGAGAGCCTCAACCTGGTGACGGTGCGGCTCGCCGCGCATATCGGCATGAAGGCGGTGGCCAAGGTCGCTACAGACACCCACGAGGTGGATCAGCTGCCGCTGGTGCTGCCGGCAGCTCTTGGCGCGGTGGAGACCACGGTGCTGCGCGAGGCCGGCGCCTATGCCTGCATGGCATCCGGCGGCCGCGAGGTGCTGCCGAGCCTGATCGACGACGTTCAGGATCGCGATGGCCATGTCATCTGGCATCCGCAGGGGCTCGCGCTGCAGCCGTCGCCGGCCGATCCGTCGCTGCCGCCGGTGATGGTGGACAGCCGGCGCCAGATCACCGATCCGGACAGCACCTACCAGGTGGTCCGCATGATGCAGGACGTCATCGCACGTGGCACCGGCGTGGTGGCCGGTGCCGGGATCGACCGGCCGATCGCGGGCAAGACCGGCACCAGCCAGGACTTCAACGATGCCTGGTTTGCCGGCTTCGCCCCTAATCTGCTGACGGTGGTGTGGATCGGGTTCGACAACCCGCAGAGCCTCGGCGAGAAGGAGGATGGCGGCCACGTCGCCGGCCCGGTGTGGAACGGGTTCATGAAGCAGGCCCTCGGCGACACGCCGAAGATCGACTTCCGGGTGCCCGACGGCATCACCCTGGTGCGCTACAATGCCGGGCTGGGCAGCGCCGTCGATGGCTTCAAGCCGGGCCAGGAGCCGGGCATGGGCAGCATGATTGCCAGCGGCACCGGGTCCGACCAGCTTGGCCCACAGGATACCGGCGCCGAGAACGTTCCCGACCAGGAGGACCAGATGGCGGCCCTGCCGGGCACCGGCGGCGCGCCGACGACCTCGATCGACCCGTCCAACCCCGCGCTCGCTTCGCCGGCCAGTGTGGTGCAGCCCGGCGCCACCCCGTCCGGAGCACCGCCGGCGATGCTTGCCGGCACTACACCGCGCCCGGCGCCGCCGGCGCATGCGGCCAGTGGTGACATAGGCATGGGCGGGCTCTACTAGGGGCGGCAGCCTCGTCACGCCAAGCATCAGCAACGGATACCCAGACCATGTCCGCCGAGACGGAAGCCCTCAACGAGCAGATCAAGCAGTCGGTGGCGCTGCTGAGGAGGCATCTTTGACTGGGATGTCGCCATCAGCCGCCTTGCGGAGCTGAACAACCAGGTCGAGGACCCGGCGCTCTGGAACGACGCCGCCGCCGCGCAGAAGTTGATGCGCGAGCGCACCCAGCTGGCCAACGCGACCGAGGGCGTGCGGCGCCTCGAGCGTGAGGTCGCCGATGCGATGGAACTGGCCGAGATGGCCGAGGCCGAAGGCGATGCCGCCATGGTCGCCGACGCCGTGCGTAGCCTTCGCGCCATGGCCGAGGAGAGCAAGCGGCGCGAGATCGAGAGCCTGCTGTCCGGGGAAGCGGACGCCAACGACGCCTTCCTCGAAGTC
Organism: Lichenicoccus roseus; assembly: GCF_005844085.1. Taxonomy (GTDB): domain Bacteria; phylum Pseudomonadota; class Alphaproteobacteria; order Acetobacterales; family Acetobacteraceae; genus Lichenicoccus; species Lichenicoccus roseus. Next base: position 931,979 of record NZ_VCDI01000001.1, on the reverse strand, counting down.
AATGCCGGCGCCGGCGGCACCGAGGCGCAGGACTGGGCCGAGATGCTGCTGCGCATGTATTCCCGCTGGGCCGAGCAGCATGGCTACAAGCTGACGCTGATCGAGGAGAGCGAGGGCGAGCAGGCCGGGCTGAAATCGGCGACCGTGCAGGTCAGCGGGCCGAATGCCTATGGCTGGCTGAAGACCGAGGCGGGAGTGCACCGGCTGGTGCGCATCAGCCCGTTCGACAGCGCGGCGCGCCGGCAGACCAGCTTTGCCTCGGTCTGGGTGTATCCGGTGGTGGACGACACCATCGAGATCGAGATCAACGAGGCCGACCTCAAGGTGGACACCTTCCGGGCCTCCGGCGCCGGTGGCCAGCACGTCAACAAGACCGAGAGCGCGATCCGCATCACCCACGTGCCGACCGGGATCATCGTCGCCTGCCAGACCGACCGATCGCAGCATCGCAACCGGGCGACGGCGATGGGAATGCTGAAGGCCCGGATGTACGAGGCGGAGCTGCAGCGTCGCGAGGCGGCGTCGGCGGCGACCGAGGCGGCCAAGACCGATATCGGCTGGGGCCACCAGATCCGCTCCTACGTGCTGGCGCCATACCAGCTGGTGAAGGATCTCCGTACCGGTGTCGAGAAAGGCAATCCGGACGCGGTGCTGGATGGCAGCCTGGACGATTTCATGGCGGCCTCGCTGGCGGCTCGCGTCGGCGCAACACGGTCGGAGGCAAGCGCCAACGCCAGCTAGCGTCCCGGTGCGTTGACGACTGCCTGAAATTTAGGCAAGTGTCGGCCATCTATTTGAGGGCGCTGGCTGGCGGTGCGATCCATCCACTTCATAGCGGGCCTGTTGGTCCTGACAGCGACGGCGGCGCCCGCGGCCCACGCTGTGGAACCGGCTGCACTGCCTTCCGGGACGTACCTGTTCGATCCCGGGCATACGCGGGTGACGTGGTCGGTCAGCCATCTGGGCTACTCCACCTATACCGGGCTGGTGCCGCAGGTCCGTGGCAGCCTGCGGATCGATCCGGCGCATCCCGAGGCTGCGCGGCTGGACGCCCAGGTGCCGATGACGCTGATCACCTCGCTCGACCCTTCCCTCGACCGGCGCCTGCATGGCGGGCAATTCTTCGCCGTCGGGCGCTACCCGACCGCACGCTACGAAGCGAGCAGCCTGATCATGACCGGTCCAGGACGCGCCCGCCTGGATGGCATGCTGACCCTGTGCGGGGTCACCCATCCAGTCGCGATGAACGTCGTATTCGGGGGTGCCGGCACCGATCCGGTCGACGGCCGGCTGACCGTCGGTTTCTCGGGGGCCGCCATCGTCAGGCGGTCGTCTTTCGGCGTGGTGGCCTACGTGCCGCTGGTGGGCGACGATGTCAGCCTGACGCTGGAGGCAGAATTGAAGCCGCAGCCGACGGAAAAAATTCCGTGATGCAGCATATGAGCGGTTCTCATGGATTGACGCGAATTTAAGCTTGAAAAACCGCTTGTGAAACAATCCCTGTTAAGTTCGTGAACTGAGTGATTGAAATCATTCACGTCACGTAGAGTTGTTCTCTCACTGTATCACTGGCGCAATTTTAGGCCTTTGCTGTCCGGCAGGTCCTCCAGGGTCAATTTTCTTATGCTTCTTGACAACAACACTCGGGAAACCCTCAATTCGAGCTACGTGCCCCGGTCATTGCAGATATTCGGCAATCGCTGATATGCGGCGGTCGAGGGGCAGTCGGCAGCAGTTGCCGCATCGCCCGAATGACCGGACACGGGTCAGGGGGCCCAGCCATTCGTTCGCGGCCCGCGGTTTGCAATCGCGGCACGCGTTTCGCATTGGTTGTGCCTGCTGGCGTGGTCCGCTCTCGATGCAGGGCGGTCCGGATGGCGAACAGGAGGGTTGATGAATGGATTACGCGCAACAGCAACGCAGTCCGATGCGCCACATCGTTGGGCTCGCGATCGTTGTCGCGCTGCATGTCCTGTTGATCTGGGCGCTCGTGGAAGGCCTCGGCAAGAACATCGTCGAGCTCGTCAAGGCGCCCATCGAGACCAAGATCATCAAGGAGACCAAGCCGCCGCCGCCGCCACCTCCGCCGCCGCCGCCGCCGCAGCTGACCAACCCGCCGCCGCCCTACATTCCGCCGCCGGAAATCCAGATCCAGCCGCCGCCGCAGCCGCACGCCATCCAGCAGGTCGTGCGCACGCCGCAGCCGCCGAGCCCGGTGCCGTACCAGGCCAAGCCGCCCACCCCCGGCCCGGCCGTGCCGGACAGCTCGGTGTCGGCGCGCCCGATCGCCGGTCCGGCACTCGAATACCCGCCTGCGATGCAGGATGCGCAGCGCGAAGGTCGCGTGGTCGTCGTCTGCGACGTGGAGCCAACCGGCACCACCAGCGGCTGCGCGGTCCAGAGCGTGCAGGGTGGCGCCGCCTTCGGTGAGGCCGCGCTGCGCTGGGTGCAGCAGGCCCGCTATCGTCCAGCCGTGCACAACGGGGTGCCGGTGCGCGAGGCGCACCACGCCTTCAACATCACCTTCAAGCTCAACAACGACGAAGAATAGCAGTTCTTCACGGCACGAGGCCGGGCCGGGGCAGTTCCCCGGTCACGGGACGATTTCAGAGGATCAAGGCATGACCGCACTGCACCGTCACCCCGTTCTAGCGCCGGCCGTCGCCGTCATGTTCGGCCTCGCCGGACCGGCGATGACACCAGCGCTGGCACTGGCCCAGGCGGCCCCGGCCCCCGCGGCATCCGCCCCGGCGCCGGCTGCTCCCGCCCCGGCTCCGGCGGCTCCCGCTCCGGACGCCGCCGCTCCGGCTCCCGGTGCTGCGCCTGCTGCCGGAGCACCTTCTGCTCCTGGCGCCGCGACCATGGCAGCGCCTGCCGCCGGTGCTCCGGCCGGCGGCGCCCCGGCCCCGGACGCCTCGGCGACCTCGACTGCCCCCGGCGCTGCCCCGGCGCCCGGCGCTGCTCCTGCTCCCGGTGCTGCTCCTGCTCCCGGTGCCCCAGGCGCCCCGGCTGCCAACGCGAACGCCGCCCCCGGCGCGCCGGCTGCCGATGCGCCGAAGACCGCGGCGGTCGACAATCCCTACGGCCTGGACGCGCTGTGGAACGGCGGCGACTTCATCGCCCGCGGCGTGCTGATCATCCTGGTGATCATGTCTCTCGGCACCTGGTACATCATGATCACCAAGTACATCGAGCAGGCCCGCCTGCTGAGCGCCGCCAAGCAGACCGGCAAGGCGTTCTGGACCAAGCCGACGGTGCGTGACGGCGCCTCCAGCCTGAAGCCGTCCTCGCCGTTCCGCTACATCGCCGACACCGGCATCTCGGCCACCGACCACCACGAGGGCTCGCTGACCGAAAGCATCGACCTCACCACCTGGGTCACGATGTCGATCCAGCGCGCGGTCGAGACCATCCAGTCGCGCCTGCAGGGCGGCCTTGCATTCCTCGCCACCGTCGGCTCGACCGCGCCATTCGTCGGTCTGTTCGGCACCGTCTGGGGCATCTATCACGCGCTGACCGCCATCGGCATCGCCGGCCAGGCTTCCATCGACAAGGTCGCCGGTCCGGTGGGCGAGGCGTTGATCATGACCGCCATCGGCCTCGCCACAGCGGTGCCGGCGGTGCTCGGCTACAACTGGCTGGTTCGCCGCAACAAGTCGGCGATGGAGAAGGTGCGCTACTTCTCGTCCGACCTGCACTCGGTGCTGGTTGGCGGCACCCGTGTCGGCCAGCCGGGCGTCGCGACGCCGGCGATGTCCGCAGCACCCAGCACCGCCACCGGCGGCGTGACCCGGGTCGCCTGACCGATGGCAATGAACGTCGGCCCCGCTGAAGGGGACGACGAGGACGAGGTGGTGTCGACGATCAACACCACCCCACTCGTCGACGTCATGCTGGTGCTGCTCATCATCTTCCTGATCACCATTCCGGTGGTGACCCATACGGTGAAGGTGCAGCTGCCGAAGGACACCAACCAGCCAACGCAGACCAAGCCGGAGAACGTCATCATCGCGGTCACCGATGACGGTTCGACGTACTGGAACGCGATCCCGATCAAGAGCAACGCCGACCTGCTGGCGCGGCTCGAGAAGTTCGCGGTGCTGAAGCCGCAGCCCGAGGTGCACATCCGCGGCGATGCCCGCGGGCGCTACGAGTTCGTCGGCAAGGTGGTCACCGATTGCCAGCGCGCCGGCATCTTCAAGGTCGGCTTCATCACCGAACCGCCACCCAAGGGAGGCTAGCCGCCATGGCCATGAACGTAGGATCCGGCGGCGGTGACGCCAGCGGCGATCCCGAAGTCGTCGTCGACATCAACACGACGCCGCTCATCGACGTCATGCTGGTGCTGCTGATCATGCTGATCATCACCATCCCGATGCAGACGCACGCAGTGAAGCTCGACCTGCCGCAGGGCAACCCGCCGCCGCCGCCGGTGCCGCCGCAGGTGGTCACCATCGATGTCGATTTCGATGGCACCATCTCATGGAATGGCGACGCGGTGCCGAACGAGCAGCAGCTCCAGGCGCGCTTCGTGAACGCGTCGCTGCTGCCTGACCAGCCCGAGATCCATCTGCGCCCGAACCGGCTCGCTCCCTATAGCGCGGTGGCGCACGTGATGGCGGACGCCCAGCGGCTCGGCATGACCAAGCTCGGTCTGGTGGGTCAAGAGCAGTACATGGGAAACAACTGACGATGCTGTTGAGGGTGTCTCGCGCCGGCCTGTTGGCCGGCGTTTTCTTTGCGTGCGCTCCGTTCGGCGCTGCCATGCTGCAGAGCCCGCCGGCACAGGCGCAGGACGCGCTGCGGCCGGTGGTCGGCAAGCCGCTGCAGAAGGCGCAGGCGCTGGCCAAGGCGGGCAAGTTTCCGGCCGCCATGGAGCAGATCGACATCGCCGAGCGGGCGCGCGACAAGACCGCCAACGAGAGCTTCGTGATCGACGAGATGCGGGCGTCGGTTGCGCAGCAGTCGGGCGACTTCAAGTCCGCAATCGGCGCCGACGACGTGCTGCTGAAGTCCGGACGCGTGCCGGCCGCCGAGCAGCAGCGCCTGCTGATGGCGGAAGCCTCGTCGTACTACCAGATGCGCGACTATGCCGGCACGATCGCCGCCATCGATCGCTACCACAAGGCCGGCGGCGCCTCGCCCGCGCTCGAGACGCTGCTGATCCAGTGCTACTATCTGCAGAAGGACTATGTGCGCGCCGCCGCGGTGCAGAACGCGCAGATCCAGGCCGAGCTGAAGGCCCGGCAGACACCGCCGGAAGCGCAGCTGCAGCTGCTGGCGAACTGCCAGCTGCAGTCGCGCGACACCAGCGGCCTCGACCACACCATGACGCTGCTGGTCACCTATTATCCGAAGCCGGAATACTGGGCGCAGCTCATGCAGGGCCTGCGCGCCAACCCGAACGTGCCCGACCGGCTGCAATTCGACATCGACCGGCTGCGCCTGGATGTCGGCCTGCTGACCAGCACGCAGGACTTCATGGACATGGCCGAGATGGCGGTCCAGGACGGGCTTCCGAACCAGGGCCTGGCGGTGATGAACAAGGGCTACGCGACCGGCGCGCTCGGCCGCGATGCGCAGGCGCCGCGCGAGGCCAGGCTGAAGGCGCTGGTCGATAAGACCGTGGCCGAAAAGAAGGCCAGCATCGCCACCGACGAGGCTTCCGCCCGCTCGCAGCCGAACGGCAACGCGCTGCTCGCGGTCGGCTACAGCTATGTCGATCTCGGCCAGTACCCGAAGGGCATCGCGGTGATGAAGGAGGCCATCGCGAAGGGCGGCCTGCTCAATCCCGAGGACGCGCAACTGCACCTTGGCCTTGCGGAGATGGCGGCCGGCGACAAGGCTGCAGCCGGCAGCACCCTGCAGGGCGTGAGCGGTACCGATGGCGCTGCGGATATCGCGCAGCTATGGCTCCTGCGCATGAAGGCGTAATTCGGCCGGGGTGCCGGAGGAACAGCGCTTGGACAGCACAACGGCAGGCGATCCTGCTGGCAACCTCTGGCTTCCTTACACGCAGATGAAGACAAGCGCGGTGCCGCTGCAGGCGGCCGGCACTGCGGGATCTCGCATCCGGCTTGCTGATGGACGGGTGCTGATCGACGGGATCGCATCCTGGTGGACCGCATGCCACGGCTACAACCACCCGCATATCGCGGAAGCGGTGCGACGGCAGCTCTCTGTGATGCCGCACGTTATGTTCGGCGGCCTGGTGCATGAACCGGCGCTGCGGCTCGCCGAGCGGCTGGCGGCGCTGCTGCCGGGGGATCTGGAGCGGGTGTTCTTCTCGGACTCCGGTTCGGTCTCGGTCGAGGTCGCCATCAAGATGGCGATGCAGTACTGGCTCAATCGCGACGTGCGGACGCGGCACAAGCTGCTGGCGTTCCGCGGCGGCTACCATGGCGATACGCTGGCCACCATGGCGGTGTGCGATCCCGAGGAGGGAATGCACAGCCTGTTCGCCGGCGTGCTGCCGCAGCATCACGTGGTGCCGCTGCCGCGTTGCCCCGAGGGAGCAGCGTCGTTCGACCGGTTCCTGTCCCAACATGCCGCGGGCATTGCCGCCATCCTGGTCGAGCCGCTGGTGCAGGGCGCTGGCGGCATGGTGTTCCACCAGCCGGAGGTGCTGCGCCATCTGCGTGCAGCCGCCGACCGGCACGGCCTGCTGCTGATCCTGGACGAGGTGTTCACCGGCTTCGGCCGCACCGGCACGATGTTCGCCTGCGAGCAGGCCGGCATCGTGCCCGATATCGTCACCCTTTCGAAGGCGCTGACCGGCGGCACCCTGGGCCTCGCCGCCACCGTCGCGCGCCGGCACGTGTTCGAGGCATTCTGGTCGGATGACCCAATGCATGCGCTGATGCACGGCCCGACCTTCATGGCCAACCCGCTCGCCTGCGCGGCGGCGCTTGCCTCGCTTGATCTGTTCGAGACGGAGGACCGGCTCGGCCAGGTTGCCGCCATCGAACGGCAGCTCATGCACGAACTGGAGCCCTGCCGCGCGCTGCCGGGCGTGCGCGACGTGCGGGTGCTCGGCGCCATCGGCGTGGTGCAGCTCGACCAGCCCCCCGCCGACCTGAACGGGCTGAAGCATCATTTGGTCGAACGGGGCGTCTGGGTGCGGCCATTCCGCGACATCGTCTACCTGACGCCCTCTTTCACCATCGCGCCGGACGACCTCTCGCAGCTTACCCGGGCGATCCATGACGTGCTCGCGCAAAGCAGCGTCATGTTGACAAAGCCGCCGTAATGGAAAATATATTCCATTAAGGAGACTGACTGGTACGTATGCTCCAACAAAGGGGCCGGCCTGGCAGGCGTTCAGGGAGTGCCTCGTGCCGTCACCGCCGTTCGCGCTCAACCACATCACCGCGCCCTACGAGGACTTCCACAGCCTGCTCGAACTGGCCGTGACACTCGGACTGTCCGGCGTGGAACTGCGCAACGATCTCGACGGCGTGCTGATCGCCGACGGCACCGCGGCCGCCGAAGTGCGCGAACAGGCCGCCGAGGCGGGGATCGCGATCCTGTCCGTCAACGCGCTGCAGCGCTTCGACCTCTGGAACCGCGGCCGCGAGGCGGAGGCGGTGGCGCTGGCGACCTACGCACGCGAGGCCGGCATCGATGCCCTGGTGCTGTGCCCGACCAACAGCCGGGATGACGCCCGCGAGCCGGGTGAGCGACGCCAGGACCTGCGCCGGGCCCTGACCGGCCTCGCAACGGTGCTCGCCGATCACGGCCTGCTCGGCCTGGTCGAGCCGCTCGGCTTCGTGGAGTGCGCGTTGCGACGCAAGCGCGATGCAATCGACGCCATTGACGAGGCGGGCCTGGCAGGACATTTCGCGCTGCTGCACGACAGCTTCCATCATTCCATCTCCGGAGAGCAGGAGCTGTTTCCGGGTCGCACCGGACTGGTGCATGTATCCGGCGTCGAGGAGCCGGGGATCGGTGTGGATGCCATGCGCGATCCCCACCGGGTGCTGGTCGGACCGGGCGATCGTCTGGATAATGTCGGCCAGCTGCGTGCACTGATCGCCGGCGGCTATTCGGGCGCGATCTCGATCGAGGCGTTCTCCAGCGCGGTGCACGATGCCGAGGACGCGCCGGCGGCGCTCGAACGCAGCCTCGCCTATCTCTTCGCGTCGATCCGCTAGGAGATCCGGCGATGTCGGCAGCGCTCCTGCCTGATGCGCCTGCAGCACCGGACGGGTTCGTCCTGGAAGTCCTCGACGTCAGCAAGCAGTTTCCCGGCGTGAAGGCGCTGGACCGCATCAACCTGCGGCTGCGCCCGGGCAGCGTGCATGCGCTGATGGGCGAGAACGGCGCCGGCAAGTCGACTTTGATGAAGATCATCGCCGGTGGCATCAGGCCGAGCTCGGGCGAGATCCGCATCAAGGGCGTGCGCCAGGATTTCCAGGCGCCGGCCGACGCGATGCGATGCGGCATCGCGATGATCCACCAGGAACTCAACCTGGTGCCGCACATGACGGTGTCGGAGAACATATGGGTCGGTCGCGAGCCGCGGCGGTTCGGCTTCGTCGATCACGGCGCACTGCGCCGGCGGACCGTGGACCTGCTGGAGCGGTTCGGCATCGCACTTGATCCGGACGTCGAGGTTGCCAGCCTGGCGGTCGCCAACCAGCAGATGGTCGAGATCGCCAAGGCGGTGTCCTACGAGCCCGATATCCTGATCATGGACGAACCGACCTCCTCGCTCACCGAGCAGGAGGTGCAGCATCTGTTCACCATCATACGCCGGCTGCGCGACCAGGGCCGCGCCATCGTCTATATCTCGCACAAGATGAGCGAGATCTTCGCCATTGCCGACGAGGTCTCGGTGTTCCGCGACGGTGCCCATGTCGCGACCGGCCTTGCCTCGGACTTCACCCAGAAATCCCTCATCGGACTGATGGTCGGCCGCGAATTGACGCACATGTTCCCGAAGGCCACGGTCGAGCTCGGCGAGGTGGTGCTGCGCGCCAGCGGGCTGACGCTCCCCGGCGTATTTCGCGACGTTTCGTTCGAGCTGCGACGGGGCGAGATCCTGGGCTTTGCCGGCCTGATCGGCGCCGGCCGTACCAATGTCGCGGAAGCGCTTTATGGCGTCACCCCGGCCGCCAGCGGCAGTATCGAGATCGACGGCGCCCCGGCGCGCATCCGCTCGCCGACGGACGCCAAGAAGCACGGCATGGCGTTCCTGACCGAGGATCGCAAGGCGAGCGGCCTGTTCCTGATGCTGTCGGTGCTGGAGAACATGCAGATCGCCTCGGTGGCGGACTACTGCCGCGGCGGCTTCGTGCGCCAGGACGCGCTCAGCGAGGCGTCGGAGGGCATGCGCCAGGCTTTGCAGGTCAAGACGCCCGACATGGACACGATGATCGAGAACCTCAGCGGCGGCAACCAGCAGAAGGTGCTGATCGCACGCTGGCTGATGACCGCGCCGCGCATCCTCATCCTGGACGAGCCGACACGCGGCATCGATGTCGGCGCCAAGTCGGAGATACACCGGCTGATGTCGGAACTGGTCCTGAAGGGGCTGTCCATCATCATGGTGTCGTCCGAGCTGCCGGAGATCCTGGGCATGAGCGACCGCGTGGTGGTGATGCAGGAGGGTCGCGTCGCCGGCATCCTCGACCGCACCGAGGCGACCCAGGAACGCATCATGGAACTGGCCGCGCGCTGAGAGGCTGCATGAGGACACCTCCTGCTGGCGATCCGACAGCATCAGGCGTTTTCATGCAGCCTCCAGGCCAACAGGCGGCGAGGGAGAAACGTCATGTCGATGGTAGCCGATACCTCGGTCCCGGTCAGTGCAAGACGGCCGCGCAAGTTGCCGGTCGAGGCCAGCATCCTTGCCGTGCTGGTCGGCATCGCGCTGATCTTCGAGTTGCTCGGCTGGACCCTGCGCGGCCAGAGCTTCCTCGGCAATCCGAGCCGCCTGCTGATCATCATCCTGCAGGTCTCGATCGTCGGCCTGCTCGCCGTCGGCGTCACCCAGGTCATCATCACCACCGGCATCGACCTCTCCTCCGGATCGGTGCTGGCGTTGAGCGCGATGGTCGCGGCCAGCCTGGCGCAGGAGAGCGACTATGCGCGTGCGGTCTATCCGGGGCTGGGCGACCTGCCGATCCTGATCCCGGTGGCGGCCGGGCTGCTGGTCGGCGCGCTGGCGGGGCTTTGCAACGGCACGTTGGTGACACTGGGACGATTGCCGCCGTTCATCGCGACGCTCGGCATGATGGTCACCGCGCGCGGGCTCGCGCGGTACTACACGCATGGCCAACCGATCAGCATGCTGACCGACAAGTTCACCGCCATCGGCGGCGGCGCCAATCCGGTGCTGATCTTCCTGGTGGTGGCAGCGATCTTCCATGTCGCACTGCGCTACACGCGCTACGGCAAATACACCTACGCGATCGGCGGCAACATGCAGGCGGCGCGGGTGTCCGGCATCAACGTCACCCGCCACCTGATGCTGGTCTACACCATCGCCGGCGGCCTGTCGGGCCTGGCCGGCATCATCATGGCAGCGCGCGCCACCAGCGGCCAGGCCGGCATGGGCATGTCCTACGAACTCGACGCCATCGCGGCGGCGGTGATCGGCGGCACCAGCCTGTCTGGTGGCATCGGCCGCATCACCGGCACCGTCATCGGCACGCTGATCCTCGGCGTGATGACCAGCGGCTTCACTTTCCTGGGCGTCGATGCCTACATCCAGGACATCGTGAAGGGGCTGATCATCATCGCCGCCGTGATGGCCGACCAGTTCAGACGCAAGCGCCGCTCGATCTGAAATCAAAATCAATGGGAGAAACGATCAAATGAAAAAGTCCCTGCTGGCCGCGGCCTGCGTGCTCGCTGTCACCGCAGCCCCTGCGGTCGCCAAGCCGCTCAGCATCGGCGTGTCGATGGCGCTGTTCGACGACAACTTCCTGACCACGGTGCGCCAGGCAATGGCGACCCACGCGCAGTCGATCCAGGGTCTGCAGGTGCAGTTCCAGGACGCGCAGGGCGATGTCGGCAAGCAGCTCAGCGAGGTGCAGAACTTCATCTCGCAGAAGGTCGACGCGATCATCGTGAACCCGGTCGATACCGCGACCACCAAGCGCATGACCTCGGCCGCGACCGCCGCGCATATTCCGATCGTCTATGTCAACCGCCGTCCCGACGAGACCAGCCTGCCGGCGAGCGTCGCCGTGGTGGCGTCGGATGACAAGTTGGCCGGGCGCCTGCAGATGACCGTGCTGGCCAAGAAGATGGGCGGCAGGGGCAACCTGGTGATCATGCTGGGTGACCTTGCGAACAACTCGACCCAGGGCCGCACCGCCGGCGTCAAGGAGGTGCTGGCGAAATACCCCGGCATCAAGATCGTCGAGGAGCAGACCGCGAACTGGGAGCGCACCAAGGCGATCGATCTGATGAACAACTGGATTACCAAGGGCGACAAGATCACCGGGATTGCCTCGAACAACGACGAGATGGCGCTGGGCGCGATCATCGCTCTGCACTCCAATGGCGTCGATCCGAAGTCGCTCGCCATCGGCGGCGTCGATGCGACCGCCGACGGGCTGGATGCGCTGCGCAAGGGCGACCTGACGGTGACGGTGTTCCAGAACGCCAAGGGCCAGGGCGCCGAGGCGGTGGACGATGCGGTGAAGCTGGCGAACGGACAGGCCGTCAAGCAATACGACACCATCCCGTACGAGCTGGTGACGCCGCAAAACTACAAGAGCTTCCTGAACCGGTAGGGCCGCTTCAGAATACGGCGTGGTCGCCGCGCTCGGCGACCGTTTCGCCGTAGGCGAGCGCCCGGTAGTAGTCGAACAGCGTCTCGGTCCCGGTGGAGGGCGTGGCGTCGGCGTCGTAGCGGCCGGTGCGCGGGTCCAGCACCAGCATGGATTCCGTCGCGTAGTAGCGGCCGATACGCGCTAGTTCGGCTTTCTCCGCCAAGGTGGGCCGAAGCCGGGATGCGACGCCGAGGCCGGCGATGATGGCGTCGAGCAGCGCCACCGGCACCCGGCGGAAACGTGGCTTGCGGCCGAGGAGTGCGAACAATTCCTCGCCCTGACGGCGTGGTGTGATCGCCTCGCCCGGACCGCCGATCGGCAGCACGCGGTTCTGCTTTGCGGGATCCTGGAGGCAGTCCGCCAGATAACCGGCGAGGTCGCGGTCGCTGACCGGCTTGCAGGCGGTCAGTTCCCCGGTGCCGAACATCAGGTATGGCTTGCCCTGCCGGACACGCTCGAACTGGCCTGACAGCGACTTGAAGTAGGCGGTCGGCCGGACAATGGACCAGGTCATGCCGGACTCGATGAGCGTCCGCTCGAAGGCGAGCTTGGCATGCTGGAAAGCGAGCAGCGGCTTCTGCACGCAGATCGCCGACAGCAGCACGAACTGGCCGACGCCGGCGTCGCGGGCCGCCGACAGCACATCGACATGCGCCTGGTGATCGATCGCCCAGGCGTCCCGGGGCACGCCGGTGCGAGACGCCATGCACGAGATCACGGCATCGAACCGCTCGCCGCGGAACCCGTCATGGACGATCGAGGCCGGCGACGACATGTCGACCTGACGAAATCCTTCCTCGATCCCGGGGCGGGGACGCACCAGGCAGACCACCTCGTGCCCGTGCTGCACGAGTGACGCGCGCGTCGCCCGGCCGATGGTTCCGGTGGCGCCGAGAAGGCAGACCCGCAACGGGCTAGGCCGCCGCTGCGGTGTTGGCGAACACCCGCCTCGCGACGCGGCGCGCCGTGGAGGGATCGGCCCACTTCTCGACCGGCGGCTCCGTGCCGTGAGTGCGAACCACCATGCGAACCTCTCGGGATACCAAGCACCGCGGCTTCGGCTGCCGGAGCCGCCTTGATGAACGCCGAATTCTCCCGCCTGTTCCGCCCTGAACCGGCAGACGCTGCGCACCTTCCAGAAGGCCGGGGCCGCAGAGCGGCGCGGGCGGCACCGATGCCTGCCTGTTGGACAGGGGAGCAGAAACCACGCAATCCTGTGACCTCGCGAGACTTGGACGATCGCCGAACTGGCACCCGGCCCGGACCATCCGGTTCGGGCGGCTTTCGGAACAGGCGACATGATGCGCCGCCGCACCCGCCATCCCAGGAGGCCCGAATGACCGACGCACCGCATGATCCAGAGATGCAGGACATCCCGATCGGCCTGCCGGCCTCGGGCACCCGCAGGGAGTTCGACTCCATGGGCGACGTTGAGGTCCCTGCGGACAGATATTATGGCGCTCAGACCGCCCGCTCGCTGGTGCATTTCTCGATCGGCGACGACAGGATGCCGAAGCCGGTCTACCACGCGTACGGCATCGTCAAGAAAGCCTGCGCCCTGGTGCATCAGGCCGAAGGGCGGCTACCGTCCTGGAAGGCCGGGGCGATCATCCGCGCCGCCGACGAGGCCATCGCCGGACAGCTCGACGAGCATTTCCCGCTCTATGTCTGGCAGACCGGATCCGGCACCCAGTCGAACATGAACGTCAACGAAGTGCTGTCGAACCGCGCCATCCAGCTGCTTGGCGGCACGCTCGGAACGCAGGAGCCGGTCGGCCCGAACGACGACGTCAACATGGGCCAGTCCTCGAACGATACCTTCCCGACCGTGATGCATATTGCCGCGATCGAGGAGATCGACGGCCGCCTGCTGCCGGAACTCGATGCACTGGCCAGGACGATCGAGGATAAGGCGTCGCAATGGATGCAGGTCGTGAAGATCGGCCGTACCCATCTGGAGGATGCGACGCCGCTTACGGTTGGCCAGGAATGGTCGGGCTACGCGGGCCAGATCCGCGCCTGCATCGACGATATCGCCGCCAGCCGGCGCGGCCTGTACGAGCTGGCGGTCGGCGGCACCGCGGTGGGGACCGGGCTTAACGCGCCGAAGGGTTTCTCCGCGAATGTTGCCGCCGAGATCGCCCGGCTGACCGGCAAGCCGTTCGTCACCGCGCCGAACAAGTTCATGGCGCAGGGCTCGCTCGACGCGATGGTGCGGGCGCATGGCGCCCTGGCCGGACTTGCCGTCGCACTGATGAAGATCGCCAACGACATGCGCTGGCTCGCCTCCGGTCCTCGCTGCGGGCTCGGTGAATTGAAGCTGCCGCCGAACGAGCCCGGCTCGTCGATCATGCCGGGCAAGGTCAACCCGACGCAGTGCGAGGCGATCGTGATGATCGCAATCCAGGTGCTCGGCAACAACTCGGCGGTGGGATTCGCCGGCAGCCAGGGTAATTTCGAGCTCAACGCGATGCGCCCGATCATCATCAACAACTTCCTGCACTCGGCACGGATCCTCGCCGACGGCTGCCAGAAATTCCGCACCTACTCGGTCGAGGGCACGACGCTCGACGAGAACAAGATCGCGAGCTTCGTCGAGAACAGCCTGATGCTGGTCACCGCCCTGTCGCCGGTGATCGGCTACCAGAAGGCCGCGCATATCTCCGAGAGTGCCAACGCCGAGGGCACCACGTTGCGGGAGGCCGCGCTGAAATCCGGGTTCGTGGACGAGGCGACGTTCGACCGGGTCGTGGATCCCGGCAGCATGGTCGGCAAGGGCCTCGGCGGGGCGTGAGCGGCTCGTCGCCGGCCGCCACCCTCCTGCTCGCAAACGGCCAGACCAGCGTCGGTAGCGCGCTGACGAGGTCGCGCGTGCTGCATCGAAAGCACCCCTGGCAAGTTGAACGCGTGCAGCAACCGGCCGCCTGGCGAATGGGAGAGAGTATCATGACACCAGAGACGCTTGCCGACGATGATGCCCGCTCCACCATCCGTACGATCTCGCTGCGGCTCGGCAGCTTCGTGGGCGCGATGTTCTTCGTGAACTACCTCGACCGCGTCGCGATCTCGTTCGCCGGTCCGAGCGGGATGAACCATGACCTCGGGTTGAGCGCGGCGCAGTTCGGGTTCGCGGCGAGCGTCTTTTTTGTCGGCTACCTGCTCATCGAGATCCCGAGCAATCTCGCGCTGCACCGCTTCGGCGCCCGGCGATGGCTTGCGCGGATCATGGTGAGCTGGGGGATCGTGACGGTGCTGACCGCCTTCGTAAACGGCGCGACCTGGCTCTACGTGCTCCGCTTCCTGCTGGGGGTTGCGGAAGCCGGGTTCTTTCCCGGTGCGATCCTGTTCCTGAGCCTCTGGGTGCCGCAGCGCTATCGGAGCCAGCTGCTCGGTAGCTTCTACGTTGCGCAGCCGCTGACCTTCGTGCTCGGCGCGCCGCTCGCATCGCTGCTCATCCAGGCGCACGGGCTGATGGGCCTCAGCGGCTGGCGCTTCATGTATCTCGGGGTCGGGGTGCTCGCGGTTCTGATGGGCATCGTGACCTTCCTGGCCTTGCCGGATCGTCCCGCGGACGCAACCTGGCTTACGCCTTCTCAACGGCGCTGGGTCACCGACGAGATCGCACGGGGGGCGGATGACGGGGCGCCGCGTCACGCAAGCGCATGGGCGGCCTTGCGGAGCGGCCGGGTGTGGCTGTTTGCCGTCGCCTATTTCGGGATCATCTACGGGCTCTACACGCTGTCGTTCTTCCTGCCCACGATCATCGCGGAGTTCGAGGGCAGCACGGGCGGGCATCTCGGCGTCATGCAGCGGGGACTCGTCACCGCAATTCCCTACATCCCGGCGGCGCTGGTGCTGTTCTTCTGGAGCCGTGATGCGTCGCGTCGCGGCGTGCGCGGATGGCATGTCGGGATCCCGACATTGGCCGGGGCGATCGCCGTGCCGCTCGCGTTGCTGCCGCACTCGCCGGTCGCGCAGGTGGCGCTGATCACCGTGCTTGCCTGCGCCGTGTTCGGAGCGCTGCCGACATTCTGGTCGCTGCCGCCGCGCTTCCTGTCGGGGCGTGCGGCAGCGTCCGGCATCGCGCTGATCAACACGGTCGGCAACCTGGCGGGCCTCATGGGTCCGTGGCTGACCGGGTGGCTGAAATCGACGACGAACAGCTACGAGGGCTCGATGTGCATCGTCGGCGGCTTCATGGCCCTGTCGACCGTCATGATTTTCATCCTGGCCCGGGCTACGGACGGCCAGGATGGCACGCGACGGACGGTCTCTTCCCGCTGACGGCCCGCCCGCCCTGGCTCCCCGATTTCCCGGAGCCGGCTCTAGACGAGCACCATTCCGCCGTCGAACATCAGGATCTGGCCGGTCATGTAGTCCGATGCGCCGGAGGCGAGAAAAGATGCCATGCCGGTCAGGTCGTCGGGGATCGCGGGACGGCCTACCAGGATGCTGCTGGAGAAGGAATCCATGAATTCCCCCTTCTGCTTGATGACCCCCTTGTCGATCATGTCCGCCTCGAGCTTGTCCCACAGCGGTGTCTTGACGACACCGGGGGCAAAGCCGTTGACGGTAATCCGGTGCCTGGCAAGTTCGCGGGCGCCGGACTGGGTCAACGAGATCACCGCCGCCTTGCTGGCGCAATAGGGCGCGAATTCCGGATAGCCCTGCCGCCCGGCGATCGAGGCGGTGTTGATGATCTTGCCGCCTCGACCCTGCTTCATCATCTGCTGGCCGGCGACCTGCATGCCGATCAGCACGCTCAGCGCGTTGACGCGCATGATCGACTCGAAATTCGCGGTGTCGATATCGAAGAACGGCACCGGCTTGTTCATGCCGGCATTGTTGAACAGGACGTCGATGCCGCCAAAGCGCCCGACCGCCTGTTCCACCAGCCGCTCGAACTGGCCGCGGTCCGATACATCCGTAGTGACCGCTAGCGCCTCGGCACCCTGATCCTGCAATTCCGCCGCCAGTGTCGCCGCCCGTGCCTCGTCGAGGTCCGCAATCACGATCTTCGCGCCCTGCTTGGACAGCGAGCGCGCAAACGCGGCGCCCAGGCCCTGCGCACCACCGGTGACGATGACGACGCGTCCTTCGAGATTGTGCATCCTGCTCTCCTCAGCCATTGGTCATCGTCACCTTGATGCAGTCCGCCGGACGCTGCCCGATCTGCAGCGCCTCGATCCCCTGCTCGAGCGGAAAACTATGCGTGCGGATCGGCGACAGATCGATCCCGGTCCGTTCCAGGAACCGGATCGCGGCGGGCCAAACCCCGGGCGAGCCGATGCAGCCGCGCACGGTCAGGTTGCGCATCTGGATGTTGCCGAGATAGCTGCTCACCGGCCGGCCGATATTGATGCCGACCATCGCGACGCGGCCTTCCTCGCGCGCCATGTCGAACACCGCGCCAAGCGAGAGATCATGCCCGGACGCTTCAACCACCAGGTCGGCACCCTTGCCGCCGGTGGCGTCCAGGATCGACTGCACCGCATTCCCGTCGGTCGGGTCGACGGTCATGGAGGCGCCCAGGCGCGTTGCCGCGTCGCGGCGGTGGGCGATCGGATCGATCACGATGGTGCGTGCGCCGCTGCCGATCGCCGCCGCCGCCGCCATCAGCCCGATCGTGCCGCCACCGGAGACCACCACGGTATCGCTCGCATCGGCGCCGCCGACACGCTGGATGGCGTAGTAGCCGCAGGTGAACGGCTCGATGAAGGAGGCAGTGAGGTCGTCCACCGTATCCGGCAGCTTGTGCAGCCATTCCGGGCGGGCGGTGAAGAACTGCCGGTAGGCGCCATCCAGCGAGAAGCCGAAATGATGGACCCGGTCCGGCAGCCGCACCACGCATTCGCCGACCACGCGATCGCCGGCAGCAAAGCCGCGCACGGAGCGGCCGACAGCCACCACCCGGCCGGACCATTCATGCCCGGGGACGACGGGGTACGAGATGGGAATGATGTAGCGCCCGGCGAGAAGTTCGTAGTCCGAGTGGCAGATGCCGACAGCCGCCATCTCGATCAGAACATCGTCGGCACCGACGTCCGGCTGCGGTACGTCGCGCAGCACCGGACGGTCCGGCGCATCGAATGACAGGCACTTCATCGCATTTCTCCCCTGTATCTGGTTTTTGATCGACGATGCCCGGCTCAGG
Source organism: Lichenicoccus roseus (assembly GCF_005844085.1). Classification (GTDB taxonomy): domain Bacteria; phylum Pseudomonadota; class Alphaproteobacteria; order Acetobacterales; family Acetobacteraceae; genus Lichenicoccus; species Lichenicoccus roseus. The sequence continues at coordinate 914,039 of NZ_VCDI01000001.1, read as the reverse complement.
CGACCGCTTCGATCGCGCCGGTCCGGCAGGAGTGGACAATCGATTCCAGCAGCGAGATGTTGTCGATCATCTGCTCCCCGGTGATGGGATACGCGGCCTCGCCGCGCACCGCCCTGGCGAACGCCTCGAGATTGGCCAGCACCGGCTCCGCGCGGCCGACCTCCTCGGTGCGGATCGCCTCTCCGGCGCGGCCGGTAGTCACGATCCAGCCATCCGGTGCCTCCACGTGCGCCCGGTCGCGCACATCCACCCAGCCCTTGCTGCCGAACACCGCGAACCTGGAAACGAACGGCGTGGCGAGCGTCGCCGAGATGTAGGCGGTGGCGCCGCTTCGGAAGCGGACATAGGCGCTCATGGTGTCGCCGGAGGGCAGTTCGGACACCAGGTTGCGCGATGTTGCCAGCACCGTCTCGGGCGATCCCAGCAGGCGCACCGCGAGATCGGTCAGGTGGATACCGGTCGCGGTCATGCCACCGGCAGGCGCCTGGTCGGCGTGCAGCCGCCAGTTCGAGGCATCAAGCGTCAGGAACTTGTCATGGCTGAAATTCGCCTCGATCTGCAGCAGCGTTCCGAGTTCGCCGGCATCCGCCGCGGCCAGGAGGGCTGCGATCGGCGGCTCGAAGCGCCGCTCGTGGCCCATTCCCAGCACCAGCCCGGCCTCCCGGCAGCGTCGCACCGCTTCCGCAGCACCCGCCCGCGTCAAGGCCAGCGGCTTCTCGCAGAACACGTGCTTGCCGGCGGCAACGCAGGCGGCGATCTGCTGCTCGTGCAGGCTGTGCGGGGTTGCCAGGATCACCGCCTCGACCTCGGGACCGAGTGCCTCCGCTAGCCCGGCATGCACGCCGATACCGGTCCCGGCCAGCGCGTTGCGCGCGGCTTCGATATCGGGTTCGACAACCGCGACCAGGCGTAGGGCCTGTGACTGGCTGCGTATCAGGCTCGACATCTTTCGGCCCCACCAGCCGAAGCCGACAAGGGCCACGTTGACCGGATTCATTCGGTGTCTCCCTAGCTGGCCGCGACCGGCCGTGAATTCGATCGGCGGGCACCTGGCGCCGGATGCAGCCGTACCGGACCGGCCGCGCCGCCTCGCCGTGCCGGCTGCTGCAGGCGTTCGAACCCGAGCCGTATTGCGTCGATAGCGGTGCGGTCGGATTTCCGGCCGGTGAGGGCGTCGTGGATCTCGGTGCCGAGGATCGCCTCGAGCTTGGTGTAGAGCGGGATCGCCGGCCGTGCCCAGGCGTCGAGCATGTGTTTCTCCGCGACCTTCTCGACGAAGTTCACGATCGGCGAGGACAGCATCACCTCGGGATCGGAGACGACGCTGAAACGCGGCAGGAACGGCAGCCCGTTCTTGACATGGCTCCTGACCGAGTCCGGCGCCATCATCCAGGCCATGGCCTCCACCGCGGAGTGCAACTGGTCGTCGGGGAGGTTGACCGGGATGGTCAGCACGAAACCACCGAGCGGGGCGGTGCTGTGTCCGTGCGGGCCGGCCGGATGGGCAAGATAACTCACCCGCCGCTTGACGCGGGACCGCGTGTCGTATTCGAAGCGCGCACTGCGCATGCTCCAGCAATAGGTCATCGCGGCGTCGCCACGCAGGAATATGTCGAAGCTCGACTCCCAGTCGAGCGCGGTCACGTCCGGCGGCGAGATCTCGACCAGCCGGTGCATGTAGTCGAGCACGCGCAGGCTGGCCTCGACCGGGAGATGCGGGGTGGCGCCCGGATCGCCGGCCTGGCTGCGCGGAACCAGATGCTCGCCGCAATCGGCCAGCAGGAACAGGAATGTCGACGCTATCGGCATGCCGCGTCCGGCGTTCCAGACGATGCCGTAGCGCCCATGGCTCGGAGCGTGCAGCGCGCGGCCGACATTGATCACCTGGTCGAATGTCGCGGGCGGCGGCAGTCCGGCATCCTGCAACAGGTCCCGGCGCAGGGCCAGCGTCTCGATGGTGCAGTAGACCGGTATGCCGTACTGCTTGCCGCCATACTGCCCGGCGGCCCAGAAGCTTTCGTGGAAGTCGTCCTTGTTCAGCAGCAGGGAAGACAGCTCGGCGTCGATCGGACGGATCAGGCCCTTGCTGGCAAACTCGCCGATCCACGGGATATTCAGCGCGGTGAGATGGTAGCGGGACACCGGGCGCTGCGCGTTCTCGAGTGTAAGCTGGTAGAGCTGCGGCAGGCGGGCCAGTTCGATGTCCCGCCTGGAGCCGAAATCGTTCCTGAAGTCGCCCCACAGGTTCTGCATGGCGATGAAATAGTTGTCGTCGGCAAGCAGGAACCGCATGTCGGGCCGGTCGCCGCCGTCCTTGCGGGAGAGCGAGGTCGGCCGCTGCACCTGGCTGGCGAGCGGTGCGCCGAAATAATAGCTGTCCGGCTCCTCGGCGTTGATACGCCGGCCGAGGGTCGCCGCCAGGATGGCCTTAACCTTCAGCAGGTAATCGTCGTAGCGCTTGAGGAATTTCGGGCTCGGGCGGAGTGCGAAGGACTTTCCGGTGGCGCTGCGCTTGACCCGGACGATCACGCCGCTGGCCAGCAGCTCGTCGATCTTCCGCATTGATGTCGTGTAGGGAGCGTAGCCGGCCTGCGCGAGCGCCGAGGCCGTCACGATCTCGCCGCGAATGTCGGAACGCACCAGATGCTGCACGATCTGCGCCGCGGCATCGCCCTGCTGCTCCGGAAACAGCCCGTGCCAGGGTTCCCGGAGCTGGTCCAGCACATCGATCAACCGCAGTCGCTCGAGGTCGTTCACCCTGGCAATCCGGTCTCAGGGCCGCGCGGCGGCAGGGCTCTGCAGAAGTCCGGCCTGTGCTTCGTACTGGTGCAGCAGCGCAAAGAAATCCTGCTCTGCCAGGCCCTGCGCGTTGGCTGCCTCGTACTGCTGACGGATCAACGCCGTCAGGTATACGGGAGCCATGAAGCCGCGGGCCGCATCGATGATAAGGTCGAAATCCTTGATCATCTGCTGGACGGTGAAGGCAGGCGTGAAATCGTGCCGCTCCAGCATCTGGCTCTTGTAGCCGATTAGCGGACTGCCCACGACGCTCTCGTTGATCACCTCGAGCATCTGCCGTACCTCGAGATTACCCTTCTGGCCGAATGCCAACGCCTCTGCCACCAGTGCGGAGGTGGCCCCGACCAGCATGTTGATCACCAGCTTGAGGGTGCGCGCTTCCTCGCCTGCGCCGACATAGAAGAACCGGGTCGCGAACCCCTCCATCACCGGCCGCACCGTTTCGTAGGCCGCGCGTGGTCCGGAGGCCAGCACCGTCAGCTTGCCATCCGCCGCCGTCGCGGTGCTGCCGGAGATCGGGCTGCGCACGTAGAGGGCACCGGTCGCCTCGATGGCGCGCGCGACCTCCGCCGACGCCGACGGCGACACCGTGCTGGTCTCGACGAGGATCTTGCCTCCGGCAAGCCGTGAGGCGATCCCGTGCGGGGTGGTGAGCAGGTCGCGCAGCACGGCGTCGTTGGGCAGCGATGTGAAGACGATATCGGCCGCCTCCACGACATCGTGCGCCGTTGCGGCGACCAGGGCGCCGGCATCGCGCAGCGCATAAGTGGCGTCGCCGGAGACATCATAGACGTGCACGCTGTGACCGGCCTCGACCAGCCGCGTCGCCATCGGCGTGCCCATCTTGCCGAGTCCGATCCAGCCGAGCGTCCGAATGCTGTTCATCGTGTTTTCAACCTGGATGACCTGTGGGACCGGCTGCAGGCGTATGACGACTTCCGCCTCATGGTGGCGCGACGGAACGCCGAACCGCTCGCCGCGTGCGGTGTCGTCGACCATCGGGAACGGCAGGACCAGGGCATCCTTCACGCCGAACACCGCGTCGCTTTCGAGATACGGGTCACCCTCGACGAAGATATGCGTCGTGACGGGCTGGTATCCCGGCGCCGAGACGATGAAGTGGATATGCGCGGGACGCATCGGGTGCCGGGCGAGCGCCTTCAGCATCCGTCCCACCGGACCGTCGCTCGGGATCGGGTAGGAGGCCGGGACGATGCTGCGGAACCAGAAGCCGCCATCGGCGCCGGACTGGAACACGCCGCGCAGGTTCATGTCGGGCTGGGTCGGATCCTGGGTGTCGTAGTAGCCGTCCTCGGACGTCTGCCAGACGTCGAGCGTCGCTCCCTCGATCGGCCGGCCGTCGATATCCAGCACCGCCCCGTGCACCACCAGCGGGCTGCCGCGGCCGTCGCGCGATATGGTGTCGCCCGACTGCATCGCCGGCGCATCCGCCACGTGGAACGGGCCGAGCACCGTGGATGGCGTCGCGGTCTCTGCCTTGCGGTGGTTGATCGCATCGACCAGCATCGAGACGCCCAGCGTGTCGGAAAGCAGGATGAACTCCTGCCTGCGGTCCGAGCAGATCTGCCCGGTGGCGGTCAGGAAATCGATCGCGCCGCGCCATTCCTGCTGGGTGAGCTGCAGCTCGCGGACTGCTTCGTGCAGGTGGCGGACCAGCACGGCCATGATCTCGCGCAGCCGCGGGTCCGGGCAGCCGGCATTGCGCTCGATCACGATCCGCGTCGCGCTGGCCTCGTCGAAACTCTCGGTCTTCAGGGACATCGCTTGCTCTCCCTCAACCGGCGGCGCCGGCCGAGGTGCCGGGCGGCCGTCCGTGGTATGCATCGTCCAGCAGCGCGCGGATCGCACCGCGCTCGATCGGCCGCGGGTTCGGGTAGGGCCGGGCCGCGGCAAGGTCGGCGGCGCGATCGAGGTTGCCCTCGTCGAGGCCGAGGTCCGCCAGCGAGGACGGGGCGCCGATCCGCTGGCCGAAGCGGTGCAGCGCGACCGCGACGTCACCCTCGCCCATCACCCGTCGCAGCGCGGCGACGGCTTCCGGGGCCGCGGCTGCGTTGTACGCCAGGGCGTATGGCAGCACCACCGCATGGGTCGGGGCATGCGGCAGGTCGAAGCTGCCACCCAGGGTGTGGCAGAGCTTGTGGTGCAACCCCATGCCGACCGCGCCCAGCGCCACGCCGCACAGCCAGGCTCCATACAAGGCCTCGGTGCGCGCGCCGATATCGTCCGGACGCTCGATCACGGCAGGCAATGCGCGCACCAGTGCTGCCGTCGCGGTCTCCGCCATCAGCGAGATGATCGGGTTGCGGTCTGGTGCATACAGCGCCTCCACGGCGTGCGCGATGGCGTTCAGGCCGCTGGTGACCGACATCGCGACCGGCAGGCCGGTGGTGAACTCGACATCGTAGATCGTCGTTTCCGGCAGCACCCTTTCGGAGCGGATCGTGTGCTTCTCGCCGTCGCGCGTCTCGCCCAGGATCGGCGTCATCTCCGATCCGGCATAGGTGGTCGGGATGGCGATCTGCGGCAGGTCGGTGCGCAGCGCCAGCGCCTTGGACAGCCCGGTCGTCGAGCCGCCACCGAAGGCGACCAGCCCGTCGGCACGGCGCTCGGACAGCACCGCCAGCGCCTCCTCGGTCACCGCGACCGGCGTATGCATCCGGGCGCCGAAGAAACCGCCGCTGCTGGCCTCGCCCAGGCGCGCGATGACGCCTTCGGCCTGGTCGCGCTGCTCGGGCGTGGACACCACCAGCGGACGGCGCATGCCCAGCCGGGTCACTTCCTCGGGAAGACGCGAGATCGTGCCGGCACCGAACAGCACGCGCATCGGCAATCCGCTGAAGACGAACTCAGACTGCATCGAGCGGTGTTCCCTCATCCCTCGGCCGACACGTCACGACCCTCGACCTTGCGGCCGCATTGCGCAAACGATAGCGCCACGGCAGCGCCCGGACAGCCGCAATATATCCAATCTGGATAAAATCGGCATTTTGCAGTCCCGGCCGGATACCTATGGTCGCGCTCAACGAAGTCTGCGCAAGCGAGCTGGTGTCATCAGACGCTGACCAGAACACGAAAGTCCGACCCGGGAGGTCCCAGAGTGAAATCCACCAGATTGGTGCTTTGCAGCATTCTTCTCTGCGGTACGACGCCGGTTGCGGCACTTGCCGAGGGATATCAGGGCGCTCCGAGGACGGAGCTGTTCAACCCTGCCCTGACCAGCTGCATACGCGACACCAGCGCCTTCAAGAAAGCGGGCCCCTACGTCATCGGGTTCAGCAATGCCGGCCTCGGCGACAGCTGGCGGGTGGTGGCTCTCGACGAGCTCAAGCAGGGCGCGCAGGACCACAAGGATGTGATCAAGAAGCTCATCATCACCGATGCCGGGCATGACGATGCCAAGCAGGTCTCCGACGTGCAGGATCTGGTCTCGCAGGGCGTTGACCTGCTGATCGTGAGCGCCAATACCGAGAAGGCGCTCGACCCGGTGGTCACCAGGGCGATGAAGCGCGGCGTGCCGGTGATCATGCTGGACCGCCGGATCTCCTCGGACCATTTCGTCACCTACATCAACGCCTCCGATCCCGAGATGGGGCGGTTGTGGGCGCAGTGGATCGTCGAGAAGCTGCACGGCAAGGGCAACGTGGTGATGCTGGGCGGCCAGGCCGGTTCCAGCCCGAACGAGAACCGCATGAACCCCGCGCTCGAGATCTTCAAGCAGTATCCGGGCATCCACATCCTCGACACCGTCTATTCCGACTGGAGCCCGGTGAAGGCCAAGCAGGTCATGCAGGCGGTGATCGCGAAATACGGCCACTCCATCAACGCGGTCTGGTCGGCGCACGGACTGCAGGTGCCCGGCTCGATCGAGGCCTTCGTCGAGGCCGGCTTCAAGCCGGGCGAGATCCCGATGCACACCACGGCGGACATCAACGGCGCGTTGCAGATGGCGATCAAGTACAAGGTGCCGATGCTCGAGGTCGGCGATCCGCCGTCGCAGTACAGGCTCGCCATCTCGGTCGCGCTCAAGGTGCTGGCCGGCACGCCGCTGCCCTGCGTGGTGACGGTGAATTCGCAGATCGCCGTCACCCCGGGCGACGAGACCGCGTCTATCAGGGGCGACCTGCCGATCACCGACCTGGTGGTGCCGAACGGCGCGCCAGACATGCTGATCACCAATGATCTGGGGCCGAACTACAGCCCGTCCACCGCGCATATCGACTATCCGCACTAGGGCCGTGCCGATGCTGAGCGTCCGGCATATCAGCAAGGCTTTCCCGGGCGTCCAGGCCCTCTCCGACATGCAGCTCGACGTCCATGCGGGCGAGATCCATGCGCTGGTCGGCGAGAATGGCGCCGGGAAGTCGACGCTGACCAAGATCATCGCCGGCGCGCAGGCTCCGGATGCGGGCGAGATGTCGCTCGACGGCAAGCCGGTTCGCTGGACCGGGCCCGCGGCCGCCAAGGCAGCGGGGATCCACGTCATCTACCAGGAATTCGTGCTGTTCCCGCATCTGTCGGTGGCCGAGAACATCTTCATCGGGCACTACCGCCGCAACCGCCTGCGCGCGGTCGATCACGCCGCCACCGAGCGGGCGGCGGCCGAGCTCATGGCGCGCCTCGGCGTGCGGCTGGAGCCGTGGCGCCTGGTGGGCGAGCTGACCGTGGCCGACCAGCAGATGGTGGAAATCGCCAAGGCCCTGGTCGACCGGCCCAGGCTTCTGATCCTGGACGAGCCGACGGCGGTGATCGCCGGCCAGGAGGTGGAAGCGCTGTTCGAGCGGCTGCGGCTGCTGCGCGACGAAGGGGTTGCGATCATCTACATCTCGCACCGGCTGGAGGAGATCTTCTCGCTCTGCGACCGCGTGACGGTGGTGAAGGACGGCCAGTGGATCGCGACCCACGCGGTCGGCGAGGTGGACCGCGACCGGCTGGTGACGCTGATGGTCGGACGCGACGTCACGCAGTTCTTTCCGCCACGCGCCGATGCGGCCGATGTCGCGGCAGCCGAGGTGGTGCTGCAGGCGTCCGACATCAGGCTCGGCCGTCGCGTGCGCGGCGCCTCGATCGAGCTTCGCGCCGGTATCGTGACCGGGCTGGCCGGCATGGTGGGTGCCGGCCGGTCGGAACTCGCCATGGCAATCTTCGGCGGGTTGCCGATGGAGGCAGGAACCGTCGCGATCGGCGGCAGGGTGTTCAGGCGGATGACGCCGGCGATCGCCATCCGGCAGGGCATCGGCTTCGTCACCGAGGACCGCAAGGGCGAGGGCCTGGCGATGCTGCAGGATGTCGCCGTCAACGTCACCGCCGCCTGCCTGGACAGCGTCTCGGCCGGCCCGATGCTGCAATCCGCGCGCGAGCGGTCGATCGCGGACGCCGATATCGAGGCATTCCGCATCGCCTGCTTCGGACCAGGCAATCCGGTCGCCACCATGTCCGGCGGCAACCAGCAGAAGACCCTGATCGCGCGCTGGGCGCATACCTGCCGCAGCGTGCTCATCCTCGACGAGCCGACGCGCGGTGTCGATGTCGGGGCACGCACCGAGATCTACCGCATCATGCGCGAGCTGGCGGCGCGTGGCGTCGCGATCCTGATGATCAGCTCGGAACTGCCGGAAGTCGTCGGCATGTCCGACCGCGTCTACGTCATGCGCGAGGGGTCGATGCCCGGCGTGCTGGAACCCGGCCAGATTACCGAGGAAGCCGTCGTCGACCTCGCCACCCATCACCGCCACGCGGCCTGAGGAGGCAGCATGTCCGCGACCATCCTGACACCGCCTGCCACGCCGCGTCGCGTCCGGCGCGGCCCCTCGGCGGACATGCTTCGCCTGCTGATGGTGCTGGCCCTGATCTTGGCGATCATCGTCGTCGGCGCGGTGGTCACCGACCGCTTCATGCGGCCGGAGAATTTCGCCAACGTCTTCGAGCAGGCCACCGATCTCGCCCTGGTGGCGCTCGGGCAGTCGTTGACCGTACTGACCGGCGGCATCGACCTCTCGGTCGGCTCGATGATCAGCCTGCTCTCGGTGCTGACTTCCGGCCTGATCGACGGCAACAGCGCCATGGTGCTCCCGGTGTGCCTGGGCATCCTCGCCGGCGGCACCCTGCTCGGCGTGCTGAATGGCTGCGGCGTGGTCTGGCTGCGCGTGCACCCGCTTATCGTGACGCTCGGCATGGGTGCGATCCTGCAGGGCGTGGCGCTGCTCTACACGCGTGCGCCGATCGGCAGCATCCCGGACGGCTTCGACAGCCTCGCCTACGGACGCGTCGCCGGCATCTCGGTGGGCGGCGCCGCCACGGCGCTGATCTTCGTGCTGGTGGCGGCGTTCCTGCGCTACACCAATACCGGCCGTACGATCTACGCCGTCGGCGACGACAGCCAGGCGGCGCGCCTGCTCGGGATGCCGGTGCGCCGGGTCATCCTGCTGGTCTATGGCGCCTCCGGCTTCTTCGCCGCGGTGACCGCGATCTACCTGGTCTCGCGCTTCGGCTCCGGACAGCCCTATGCGGGCGCCGACTACACCCTGGCCTCGGTGACGCCGGTCGTGGTCGGCGGGATCGCGCTGAGCGGCGGCCGCGGCTCGATCTTCGGCACGCTGCTCGGCGCCTACCTGCTGGCGATCCTGAACGACCTGCTGAACTTCCTGCACGTCCCTACGCAGATCCAGCTTGTCGCGGAGGGGCTGATCATCATGGCCGCGGTGTCGATCCATGTCGAACGCGGGAGGCGCTCGTGAACGGTTCGCTGCTCGCAAAGGCACGCGGCGTGGGTGCGGCGAAGGCGCCGCTTGCCGGCAGGATCATGCCACCCGGCTTCACGTCGCTGCTGTCGCGCTACGGCATCTACCTGTTCATGGTGGTGTTCCTGCTCGTCGCGGCGGTGGCGGCGCCCTCCTTCTTCAGCCGCGGCAACCTGTCCAACCTGGTGCTGCAGATCGTGCCGCTCGCCATCGTCGCCTGCGGGCAGGCGATGGTCATCCTGGTACGCGGCCTGGACCTGTCGGTGTCCTCGGTGATGGCGACCGCCGCCGTCGTCGCGACCAGTTTCAGCGGCCATGATGCCGACATCCCGTCGATCGTGCTGCTATCGCTGGCGATCGGGATGTGTGCCGGGCTGGTCAACGGGTTGCTGGTGGTCAAGCGCAACGTGTCGCCGTTCCTCGCCACGCTGGCCACCATGATCGTTCTGCAGGGACTGCGCTTCGCCTGGACCCACGGTGCGCCGTCGGGCCTGATGCCGCCGCTGCTGCACCGCATCGGCGCCGGCACCTGGGGCTTCATCCCGATGAACCTGCCGGTGCTGCTCGCGGTGGCGCTGCCGCTGGTGCTGGTCCTGCACCGCACCACGCTCGGCCGGCGCGTCGTCATCACCGGCGGCAACCCGATGACGGGCCGGCTGCTGGGATATCCGGTCGATGCGATCGTCATCGGCGCCTACATGCTTTCGGGCTGCCTGGCGGCGATCGCCGGCATCGTCCTGGGCGGCTACGCGCAGATCGTCGACAACTGGGTCGGCCGCGGCTTCGAGCTCGACAGCATCGTGGCGGCCGTGCTCGGCGGTTTCGCCCTGTCGGGTGGCCGGGGAAACGTCGCCGGGGTCATCGCCGGCAGCATCGTGCTCGCGCTGGCTGGCAACATCGTCCTGCTGATCGGTCTGCCGGTGCAGTTCCAGATCATCCTGAAGGGCGTGGTCATAGTCTTCGCGGCAGCCTGCTACGCGAGGCGCTGAAGGAAACATGGAAATGGCACAGCTTGGAGCCGACCTCTATCGACTGGACGGCAGGGTCGCGGTGGTGACGGGTGCCGCGCGCGGCATCGGCGAGACCATCGCCCGCCAGCTCGGCGCACTGGGCGCCACGGTCGTGCTGACCGACCTCAATCCGGAGGTCGAAGCGACGGCGCGACGGCTTGCGGATGAGGGGCTCGGGACCGAGGCGCTGGTGTTCGACGTCACCGACGTGGCGGCGGTCGGGGCTGCCGCGGACAAGATCGTTGCCCGCCACGGCCGGGTCGATGCACTGGTCGCCAATGCCGGCATCAGCCTGGAGCGGCAGGCCGTCGATCACAGCGCCGAGGACTGGCGCCGCGTGATGGCGCTCAATCTCGATGCCGTCTTCTTTACCACGCAGGCCTTCGCGCGTCCGATGCTGTCGCAGGGGAAGGGGGCGGTCGTGCTGATCTCCTCCATCTCGGGGGTCGGGATTTCCCGGCCGGAGCGGCATGTCAGCTACGACGTCTCGAAGGCAGGTGTCGCGCACATGGCGCGTTCGCTCGGGGTCGAATGGGCGAAGTCCGGGGTGCGCGTCAACGCCGTCGGCCCGGGCTACACCGACACCGAGATGCTGGCCGATGTCGGCCGCTCGCGGCCGGAGGTCATGCAGGCCTGGCTTGCCGACATCCCGACCGGGCGGCTGCTGCGACGCGAGGAGATCGCGGCGGTGGTCGGCTTCCTGCTGTCGGACGCGGCATCCGGCGTCACCGGACATCTCATGATGGCCGACCACGGCTATTCGGTCGGATAGGAGCACAGATATGCATTTCGTCGTTCATTGCCTGGACAAGCCCGGCATGGTCGAGACCCGGCTCGCGCACTACGACGCGCACAAGGCGTATCTCGCCAGCAAGCCGATCGACATCGTCATATCCGGCCCGCTGGTGCAGGACGACCACAGCACGATGATCGGCAGCTTCTTCCTGGTGCAGGCCGACACGATCGAGCAGGTCCAGGCCTTCAGCGGCAACGATCCCTTCCATGCGGCCGGGATCTGGGAGCAGGTCCGGATCAACCCGTTCCTCAAGAGAATGGACAACCGGGCCTGACGGCGACAATGGGAGGACGACGAACATGGGACGTCTCGAAGGCAAGGTCGCCATCGTCACCGGCGGCGGCACCGGCATCGGCGAGGCCACCTGCCATCGCTTCGGACAGGAAGGCGCCCGCGTCGCGATCTTCGAAATCCAGCAGGAGGCCGGGGAGCAGACCGCCGGCGCCATGCGCGCGGCCGGCTACGACGCCTACTCGATCCGCGTCGATGTCACGCAGGAGGACGATGTCGCCCGCGCCGTCGCGGAGACGGTGGCACGGTTCGGCGGCATCGACATCCTGGTGAACAATGCGGCTATCCCCGGTGCCAACAAGCTCACCCACGACCTCGCCGTCTCGGAATGGGAGCAGGTCTTCTCGGTGAATGTCCGCGGCCCGTTCCTGTGCAGCAAGCACGTGCTGCCGCACATGATGCAGGCCCGGCGCGGTGCGATCGTGCATTTCTCGTCGATCTACGCGCTGATCGGCAACGACGACCTGCCGCCCTATCACGCCACCAAGGGCGCCATCCTGTCGATGACCAGGACGGACGCGATCTGCTATGCGCCCTACGGCATCCGGGTAAACTGCGTGCATCCCGGCTCGACCAAGACGCCGCTGTTCATCAAGGCGGGGGAGACCTATCCGGGCGGATACGAATCCTACCTTGCGATGATGCAGGCCAAGCACCCGCTGCCGCTGGCGGAACCGGTCGACATCGCCAATTGCGTGCTCTTCCTTGCCTCGGACGAGGCGCGCTTCGTCACCGGCGCAAGCCTCGTCTGCGATGGCGGTTACACGGTCCAGTAGGAATTATCGAGATGCAAGCTGTACGTTTCCATACCAAGCGTGACATCCGGGTCGAGACCATCGCCGCGCCGGAAGGCGAGCTCAAGCCGCACGAGGCACTGATCGAGCCGTTGCTGTGCGGCATCTGCGGCACTGATCTGCACGAGTTCATCGCCGGTCCGATCGTGACCCCGATCGAGCCGAACAAGCTGACCGGCGCCACGCTGCCGCAGATCCTCGGCCACGAATTCTCCGCCCGGGTGGTGCGCGTCGGCAGCGAGGTGACGCATGTCGGCCCCGGCGACCGCGTCTCGATCCAGCCGCTGATGGCGCCGGACGACGATTTCTATGCCAAGCGCGGCCTGCTGCATCTTTCCGAAACCCTGGGGGTGATCGGCCTGTCGGCGGCGTGGGGCGGAATGGGCGAGCAGGCAGTGGTCGATGCCCGCAACGTCATCGCGATCCCGCGCACCCTGAGCGATGCGCAGGGCGCCCTGGTGGAGCCGGCCGCGGTCGCCGTCTATGCCATCGATCGCAGCCGCCTGCGGGCGGGGGGCAGCGTGCTGATCTCCGGCGCCGGACCGATCGGCGCGCTGGCGGTGCTGGCGGCGAAGGCGGCGGGCGCCAGTGTCATCATCGTGTCGGAGCGCAATCCCGAGCGCCTCGCCAAGGCGGCGGCGCTGTGCCCGGGCGTGGTGCCGGTCAATCCCGACCAGGCCGATGTGGCGGAAGTGGCGAGGCAGCATTCGGAGGGCGGCGCCGGGGTTGACGCGGCGCTCGAATGCGTGGGCGCGGAGGCCTCGCTCAACGCCTGCGCCAAGGCGGTGCGTCGGCAGGGCGTGGTGGTGCAGGTCGGCCTGCATACCAGGCTCGCGCAGGTCGATCCGATGCTGTGGGCGTTGAAGGACATCAGCATCGAGGCGACCTGGTGCTACCCGGTGCAGATCTGGCCGCGGATCGTGGCGATGATCGAGTCCGGCAGCTTCCCGGTAGAAAAGGTGGTCACCGCCGAGATCGGAATGAACGACGTCGTTGCCAAGGGCTTCGAGGCGTTGCTCGACCCGAGCGGTCGCGACCTGAAGATCCTCGTCAGGGTGAACGAAGCCCAGCCGAGCTGAGCCCGGTCCCGCTCCCCGGAGGCCGGGGAGCGGGCGGCAGGCTATGGGATCAGCCGATCGGCGCGCAGGCGGTCGAACAGGGCGAAGAACGCGTCGTCGGTAGCGACGTAGCCGGTGAAGCCGAGGCGCCGCGACTTGGACATGTCGGTAACGACCTCGAAGGGGCGGCCGAGATCGGCATCGGTGTGCCACGGTGAGGCGAGCCGCGAGAGGTCGGGCTCGGCCAGGCCGTCACGTGTTGCGATGGCGCGCCACGCATCGGCATCCTGCGCCATCTGCTGCTCCAGCGGCATGATCGTCCCGTCGAACGGCGCCGCCTCGAGTCCGAAATACCGTGCGATGCGCTCCCACATCCAGCTCCAGCGGAAGATGTCGCCGTCGACGATGTTGAAATCCTGGTTCGCCGCCGCCGGCGTCACCGTCGCCCACAGCAGGTGATGTGCAAGCTGGCCGGCATCGGTCATGTCGGTCAGCCCGTTCCACTGCGCGGGCGATCCGGGATAGCGGAACGGCCGGCCGCTCTCGCGGCACAGCGTCGCATAGACGGCAAGGGTCGTGCCCATGTTCATCGCATTGCCGACCGCCTTGCCGATGATGGTGTGCGGCCGGTGCACGCTCCAGGTGAAGCCGTCCCGCTTCGCTGCCGCGAAGACCTCGTCCTCCTGCGCGTAGTAGAAGTTCTCGACGTCCTGCCGGCCCTGCTCCTCGCGAAACGGGGTCGCCGGCACCGCGCCCCTGCCGTAGGCCTCGAACGGGCCGAGATAATGCTTCAGCCCGGTCACCAGCGCGACATGTCCGACCCCGGCGCCCTGCAGGCCGTCCAGCAGGTTGCGCACCATGCCGCCGTTGACGCGGATATTCTCGGCCTCGGTGGCCTGTCGCAGCCAGGTGGTGATGAACACCGCATCCGGCTTCAGGCCGGCGAGGGCAGCCTTGGTGGCGGCGGCGTCCTGCAGATCGGCAGCGACCGGCGTGACGCCAGGCTGCCGGTCCGGCCGGCGTGCCAGACCGTGGACAGACCAGCCCTCGTCGAGCAGTCGCTTCGTGGTGGCGCTGCCGACGATGCCGCTTGCACCCACAACCAGGGCCGTCTTGCTCATGACATGCTTTCCTCTACCAGTCAGGCCCTGCAGCTAGGCGACCGCTTGCGCGCAGTCCAGACGGAACCAATCTGGAACATAGGCACCTGAAGGTAACCGTCGTGAAGGCTGGCAGCGAAGACATCGAATGGCGCGAGGACTGCGCGCCGCGACGCACGCTCGAACTGTTTGCCACCAAATGGACCAGCATGATCCTGCATACGCTGCATGCGCGCCATGACGGTGCTGCGCGGACCGGTGTTCTGCAGCGTAGCCTGCCCGGTGTGTCCCGCAAGATGCTGACCCAGACCTTGCGCGAGATGGAGAAGAGCGGGCTGCTGACGCGCCACGTCGAGAGCACCATTCCGCCCGCGGTCGAATACCGGCTGACCGCGCTCGGTCATCGCTTCGTGGAGCCGGTCGAACTGCTCTATCGCTGGGGCCGGGACAACGCCGACGCCCTCGATGCGCTCGGCAGCCGGCGGACCTCGCGTCGGGCTTCGAGCGCCGATAGCGGGAGCAGTTCCTGAGCGAAGCCTACCCGGCGGTCTTCCACCCCTTGTAGTCGGCGATGTTTCCCGCGGTGAGCAGGGTGGGATCCAGCAGGATGACCTGCCCGCGCGGATGGCGTCCTTCGGCGATCTCGACGGCAAGCTGGTAGGCACGGCCGGCCATCCCGAACGGATCCTGCGCCGAAGACGCCTTGATCAATGAGTTCCTGTCCTTGATCTCGTCCACGATATCGGGCGCGCCGTCGACCGAGGCGATGAACAGCCTGGTCCGGTGCGCCTGCTTTGCCGCCAGCTCGAAGCCGATCGCGCTCTGGTCGTTGACGGCGAACACGGCGTCGACCGCCTGGAACTTCGTCAACAGGCTCTGCCCGACCGCGAAGCCACCATCCCGCGAGGCCAGGGCATTCTGGTTGTCGGAAAGCACCGTGATCCCGGGATGTCTTGCAAGCACCGCGTGGCAGCCCTTGACGCGGTCCGCGATCGGCGAGACCTGCGGACCGTTGAGGATGATGACCTTGCCCTCTCCGCCCTTCAGGTGGTCGACGATATACTGGCAGGCAATCTCGCCGGCCTTGATGTTGTTCGTCATGACGGTGACATCCGCCCCCCGTGCGGCGGCATCGAAAGCGGCGACGACGATGCCGGCTTTCTGCGCCCGCTTGATTGCAGGCAGCACCGCGACCGGATCTACGGCGTTCACCATGACGATGGAGTCGCCCGACGCGATGAAGTTGTCGATCTCGTCGAACTGCTTGTTGAGATCATACTCCGACGCGACGATCGTGACCCTGGCCTGCGGCGTCAGCTCGCTCGCCTTGGCATGGATGCCGGCGTCCGCCGCCGTGAAATAGGGATTGCCGAGCGATGCGACCGAGACGCCGACGCCCTTTACGGACGCGGCACCCGTCTGCGCGGAGGCGTCATGGCCAGAACCCAGGACCGCGGCGACCGCGATTGCTATCAGATGGCGTTTCATGTCGGTTTCCCCGGTATTTTTTTATGGAGGCAGCCGTTGAGTAATTCGCTAGGTGAAGCGGCAGCCGCCATTGACATCCAGCGTGGCGCCGATGAAGTACCGAGCATCGGGCGTTGAAAGGAAGTGGATCGCCGACGCGATTTCCGTGGTCTCCGCGGGCCGCCGCATCGGGATCTTGGCCCACTCCACATCCTGCATCTGCTTCGCGGTGATCCCCCGCTTGCCGGCCTCCATCGCCAGCGCGTCGAAGTGCATCGGCGTGTTGATGTTGCCCGGGGCCACGCAGTTGACCCGGATGTCCGGCGCAAGTTCTGCCGCCACGCTCTGCGTCAGCGAGATCAGGGCGGCTTTCGAGGCGCAGTACGGACTGAAGAACGGATGCCCCTCGCGTCCCCAGAAGCTGGACACCAGCACGATCGAGGGATCGCTTCCCTTGCGGAGCAGCGGCACGGTGGCGCTGACGAACTTGACGTTGGCGCGCAGGTTGACGTTGTGCACGTGGTCCCAAACCGCCATGTCCAAGCCCTCGATGCTGACCGCCTGGTGATTGATCGCCGCGATCAGGCCGACGAAGCCAAGCGGAATGTCCGTATCCGCCGCCACCTTGACGGCTGCATCGACCTCCTCGTCACGCGTCAGGTCCATCACGACGCCGATGCAGGTGCGGCCGAATTCCGCCGCCAGCCCGTCCGCGAGCCGCTCGACTTCGGGGATACGGTCGCACAACACCAGCGACCATCCGTCTTCCGCAAACCGCCTGGCAGTCGCGCGGCCCACCTCGCCGGCTGCACCGGTCAGCAGCGCGAGCTTTTCGTTGTTCATGCTGTATCCTTATGCTTGCCGCCCGGTGCCGGTCACTTGATGACGCCGAGCTTCTTGCGTTCCGTCGTGAGGGCGACCGCTATCAGTGCGGTCAACCCGAAGATGATGTTCTGCGCCGTCGGTGCGACGCCGATGATGACCGCGACGATGCGCAGCCAGGCGGTGATCAATCCACCGACCACGGCGGCGAACAGGCCACCGACGCCGCCGGAGATCGCAGTGCCGCCCAGCACGACGCCGACGATCGACAACAGCAGCAGGTTTCCCGCCAGCGTCGGCGAGCTGAACGAGGTCACCGAGATCAGGAACAGGCCGGCGATCGCGGCGCAGCCGGCGGAAATGGCGAACAGCAGGGTGCGGGTGACAAACCCGTTGACCCCGGACATCAACGCCGCCCGCTCGCCGCTTCCCAGGGCATAGACGTCGCGGCCGAAGCGGGTGAAGCGCATCGCCAGCCTCAGCACCGCCACGATCAGGACAAGCAGGATGGCGGTGTTCGGGATGCCGGCGACGCTGTTGCCCAGGATGCCGACCAGGATGTCGTCCGATGGAACCGGCTCCGCGGTGGCGTTCGACAGCAGCAGGGCAAGTCCGGACAGGATGCTGAGTGTCGCCAGCGAGACGATGAAGGAGGGCAGTTGCAGCCAGGTGTGCACGAACCCCTGCATCGCGCCGAACAGGATCGCAACCAGGACGACGACGAGCGAAGTCCAGGGACCGAACACCGGGTTGAGCACCACGACCAGCACGCCGGTGACGGAGGCGACGCCGGCGACCGAGAGATCGATGCTGCCGGCCAGGATCGGAAACGTGCCGCCGATCACCAGGGCGATTACCGGCGCCGCATCTGAGATGAAGCCGATGATGGAGTCCGGCTGCAGGACTCCGGGCGCGATCACCGCACTGGCCGCCACCAGCAGGATGAGGAAGGCGAGGGGGGCAAAGCTCCGGATGAGCTGGAGCCGGTCTCCGATCATACTGCGAGCCCTTCTGCTACGCGATGACGTACGGGCCTGGAACCGTTTGGTTCGACCGGCTGCGCGGTCATACCATTGCCGCGACGATATCCTCTTCCCTGGGCAAGGCGCCCAGGGCCGGATTGAACTCGGCCGTGACCTCGCCATCGCGCATCACGATGATCCGGTCGGACAGTTCGAGAAGTTCGGCAATGGTGTCGGCGACGAAGATGACCGACAGGCCCTTGTCGACCTGCTCGCGCACCACCTCGAAGAGATCGTCGCGCGCCCCGGGATCAAGCCCCCGGCTGGGATGGTCGAGAAGCAGCAGCCGCAGGTTCCTCCCAAGCAGCCACTTCGCCAGGATGACCTTCTGCTGGTTGCCGCCGCTCAGGCTGGAGATCGGCGCGCCCTCCTTGTCCATCTTGACCTTGAGGCGCCGGATCCACCGCTGTGCGGCCTCGCGCTCCTTGCGCCTGCTGAGCAGCCAGGACTTCCAGCCGTACTGGCCACCATAGGTGATCACGGCGTTCTCGGTGATCGACCGGCCTGGCAGCATTCCCTCCGACCGCCTGTCCGAAGGCAGGTATCCGATGCCGAGTTGCACCGCCGCGCGTGGACTGCCGGGACCCGACGCACCGCCATTGAAAGCGATGGTGCCGGCATCCGGCTTGATGGCGCCGAACAGGGCCCGGCAGAGTTCTTCGGCGCCCGAGCCGAGCACGCCGGCGATCCCGAGGATCTCGCCACGTCCAATCTTGAAACTGATGCCGTGGAAGTGCGGCTCGCTCGCCAGCCGGTCGACCTCCAGCAGCGGCGCGGCGCCGGTGACATGGCGATCGCGGTGCTGGATGGACGGATCGACACGCTGGCGCCCGACCATCAACTCGTAAAGCTCTTCGCGATCGATCGACTGCTTTGTCCGCTCGGCAACCTTCCGGCCGTCGGTCAACACCACCACGCGGTCGCTGATCTCGAGGACCTCCTCCAGGCGATGCGACACGAACACGATGCTCGCGCGTGCCCGCAGCCGGTTGATCTGGGCGAACAGCGCCTGGATCTCGTCCGGCGTCAGCAGCGATGTCGGCTCGTCGAACAGGATCAGCGGCGGCCGGTCCACCATCTCCTCGATGGCCAGCACCTTGGCGAACTCGACCTGCTGTCGTGCCGAGAAGCGCAGATCCTCGACCCGCTTGTTGGTCGGAATGTCGACACCGAGTTTCTGCAGTTGCAGGCGAGCCGCCCGGTTCAGCGCCGGCCAGTTGTACAGGCCGAAGCGCTTCGACGCGTGCGCCTTGTCCAGGAAGATGTTCTCGGCGACCGTGAGGTTCGGGATCAGCGACTGTTCCTGGTGCACCATGCCGATCCCGTACCGCGCCGCGGCGGCGGCGGAGTCGAGCAGGATCGGCTCCCCATCCAGCAGGATCTCGCCGCGGTCCGGACTGGCCAGCCCGGACAGGATCTTGAGGAGCGTCGACTTGCCAGAGCCGTTCTGGCCGACCAGCCCGACGACTTCGCCGACCCGCAGCTCGAGATCCAGTCCCTCCAGGGCGACGACAGGGCCATACGCCTTGCGCACGCCGCGCAGTGCAAGCGAGCCGATCATTTGACGACCCTCAGCATCGCGCGGCGGTTCCAGCCGCCGATCGCCACGGCGGCGAGGATGATCGCTCCGCTGATGATGTTGCGCGTGTACGGCCCGGCGCCGATCTGGATCAGGCCGTTGCTCAGGACCTCGAGAATGAGTGCGCCGAGGGCAGACTGCACTGCTCCGCCGCGGCCGCCCGTCAGCACCGTGCCGCCAAGCACGGACGCACTGACCGCCGGAAACAGGTGTCCGCTACCGATATCGGTGTTGCCGCTGCCCAGCTGGGCGGACAGCAGCAGGCTGCCGATCCCTGCGAACAGGCTGCTGAGCGCGAACGCGGCGATCTTGTAGCGTCTGACCGCGATACCGGACGCCGCCAGCAGCAATTCCTCCCCGCCGATGGCGTAGATCATCCGGCCCAGCCTCGTGAAGGTGAGGACCAGTTGCGCGAGGACGACCATCGCGATCGCGATGTAGACCGTGAGGCTGAAATCCAGGATCCTGACCTGGGCGATTGCAAGGAACAGCCCGTCCTTGATCTGCGGGACGCGCTGGGGGAACAGCACCGCCGCAAGGCCCAGCCCGATGAACCACGTGCCGAGCGTCACGATCAGTGACGGCATGCGCATGATCGCATTCAGGACGCCGCTGAACAGCCCGAAGCCGACGCTGACCAGCAGGGCGGCCAGCAGCCCGAGGACGCCGTAGTGGTTGCCGTTGACGCCGTTCGCGACCAGGAGGGCGGCGACCATGCTGGCGGTCGCCATCACGCCCTCCATCGACAGATCGATCGCCCCCATGATGAGAACGAAGGAGATGCCGGCGGCAACGATCGCCGGCACCGCGGCAGCCTCGACGACGGAACGCAGGTTCGCGACCGTCAGGAAAGACCCGCTGATAAGCTGGAACGCGACCGCAAGAACGACCAGTGCGGTGAGCGGGCCGCCGAGACGCGACCAGACGGTGTGGTTGCGCAGGAAACTCAGGCGCGCAACCAGGCCGTTCCGGGCGCTACCCCCGGAGCCCTCCGACACGGCCGCCACCCGCGCGGTCGGGTCACTTGTTGTCATTGGCACCTTGGGGGATCTGGCCGGCGGAGTCCTTCCAGAAATCCTTCTTGATGTCCTCGTAGGTGTACTTCGGCTGCGACTTCTTCAGAGCCAGGAACTTGTCTACGTTGTCCTTGGTGACCGGCTCCTCCTTCAGGTAGAAGTCGCGTTGCGCGTGGGTAAGCTTTTCCGGGTCGATGTCGCCGATCGCCGCCGCATAGGCGAGCGACATCGAGACCGCGCCCTGCAGTACCGGATCGTTCCAGATCGTCACCAGCATGTCGCCGCTCTTGACCATTTCCAGCGCGATGTTCGATCCGTCCGAACCGGTCACGAGGGTCTTGCCGTTCAGCCCCTTGTCACGCAGCGCTGCCACGGCACCGCGCGCCATGGAGTCGTTCGATGCGAAGATGCCTTTCAGGTCGCTGCCGTAGCGTGCGAGCCAGGCCCGCGTGATGTCCTGGGCCTTGGTCTCCTGCCAGTCGCCGACCTGGGTATCGACCAGCTTGAGGCCCGGGCATTCGGCGAGCGCCTTCTTGAGCCCGCGGATCCGCTGGTAGGCCGGCGGGGTCGACGGAACGCCCTCGATGGCGGCGATTTCACCCTTGCCGCCAAGCGCTTTGCAGAGTGCCATCGCCTGGTCGTAGCCCGACATCACGCCGTCGAACGAGGTATGGGCGACCCAGTATTGCGGGAAGGTGTCCCACGGATGGATGTCTTCCGGGCGGTTCCACAACGTCACCACATGAACCTTCGACCGTGCCGATCGGGCCACCACGGCCTTGACGAACGCGTTCGAGGACGGGTCGGTCGCCAGCGCGCAATCATGGCAACCGGCGGCGTAGGTGGCGCCGAGCTGGGCGAGGAGCTGGTCTCCCTGGTAGTTGCTGGTCAGCACGATCGGGCTCTTGCCGAGCGAGTCTGCGATGTCGTGCGCACCCTGCAGATACTCGGACCAGTATTCCGAGGCGGTCTCGTCGATACCGAGGATGAGCTTGCCGCCCTTGGCCTCCGCGGCAACGCTCCGGACCGGAGCCGTCGTGAGTGCTGCACCCACACCCAGACCGGCGAGCAGCGCGCTCCGAAACCTCGCCGATGCAATCCAGTTCAACATGGACCCGTTTCCCCGTTTATTGTTTTCAGCAAGCCTGGCTCAGGCGTTCGAACGCACCTTGTGCAGGGCCTCGACGAGGACAGCCGTATTGGCCGTCGTCAGCTCGCGTGTCCCGCGCTCGATTTCGAGGGCCACCTCGACGACGCGCTGGTTCATCGGCGCGGTCTGGCCGTGGGCGGCCAGGATATCGACGACCCATCCGTTGACTTCCCGGACTTCCGCCCGGCGGCCCTTGCGCCAATCCTGCAGCGACGTGGTCAGGGTGTCCTGGCTGGAGAACGTCGTCAGGACCTTCTCGAAGATCTGGTCGACATAGCGCTCGGGATCGTTGGTGGTGACCGGTGGCATGCCGATGATCGAGACGATCTTCGATCCGTCCGCCAGGGCCGCGCGCATGGCTTCGTATCCGGCTTCCCGCATGACTTCCAGCATGCCTGGATCGCGCGCGGCGTCCGCCAGCGGCAGGTCGACGACCGCGGACGGGATGAGCTCGGCGGCATTGACCACCAGCTTCATCCACTTGGCGGACCGGATGTCGTCGGTGACCTCGACGGTGCCGGTGCAACGCAGGAGATCGGCAACACTCTCGACGCGCTCCTGCGTCTTCGGATCGAGGGCGCCCATCGCGAACCAGGAAGTATCGTGATCGTTCTCGCGGTTGGTGATGCCCGGGACGAACATGTTCGACGCGATCTCGATGACGGCGCCGATGGTCCGTTCCCGCCCGACGACGGCGGCGATATCCTCGTGCGTCATGCCGTTCTGCAGGCCGACCACCAGCCCGTCCGGCGCAAGATAGGGCTCGATCAGCTGGCAGGCCCACTTGGTGTCGTACGCCTTCATCACGATGAAGACGATGTCGAACGGCTGCCTGACCTCCGCGAGCTGGCACAGATGCAACGCCGGCACCCGGACATTAAAGGAGCGCTTCGGCAGGTTGACGGTGATGCCGTTCTCGCGGATCGCCGCCACATGGTCCGGCCACTGCTCGACGAAGGTCACGTCGTGGCCAGCCGCTACGAAATCGGCCCCGATCGAGGCCCCCTGCGCGCCGGTGCCGAGGAAGGCAATACGGGGCCGGGCAATGTCCTGCTGATCCACTCAATCTCTCCAGTGCGGCTTCTCGCCGCATGATCGGGCCGGCCGAAAGGCCCAGGCTCCGCTCACCCGCAAGGGTGGTCGGAAACGCCACGCGCCCTGTTCCCGAGCAAGGTGCGTCACCGTTAGGTCCGGTCAAAATTCGAGTCAAGGGCAATCCTTTGCGCACAAAAGGTCCTGCAGCGGCCCGCGACGATTGCCGGCAGTTCTTGCAGGCGTGGCAGCAGACCGGACGATCGTGGCTCATCCGATTATCGTGCATCGCACAATCGCCGGGGCGGCGGTCGTCTGCGTTTGGATGGCAAGTTTGCGCAATTTGTCCTACATGAGCCATTGTGGTTCGCCGCAGCACCGCGCGACCCCGCGCCGACGACCTTGCAGGCAGCTGAGCACGATGAGCATTCCGACCGGCAACAGGCCCAACCGGCAGCCAAGGGTGACGATCCTCGACGTCGCGGCGAAGGCCGGCGTACACGTCTCGACCGCCTCGAGAGCGCTCAATCCGAAGGCCGAGCACCGCATCTCCGGCAAGATGGTGCGCAAGATCGAGCTGATCGCCGAGCAGCTGGGCTACAGCCCGAATCCACTGGCAACCAGCCTGCGCACCCAGCGCACCGGCACGGTCGGATTGGTGGTTCCGAACCTGAGCGATCCGTTGTTTGCGCCGATCATCGCCGCCGCGCAGGAGCGCGTCGCGGAGGACGATTTCGTCACCTTCGTCGCGAGCTCGGACTACAAGCCGGAAAAGCTGCTTTCGATCATCGAGATCATGAGCCGCCGGCATGTCGCCGGACTGATGGTGGCCAGCTTCGATATCAAGGATCCTGCCGCGGACCTCTGCCTGAAGCTGGGGATCCCGACTGTTGCGGTGCTGCGCGACCCACGCCATGCCGAGCTTTCATCGGTCACCATGGATGACGAGAAGGGGGTGCGCGCCCTGGTCGAGCATGTGCTGGACCTCGGGCACAGGAGGATTGCCTACATCACCGCCCCGTTGGCGGCATCGACGGCGCACAACCGCCTGGCCGGTTTCATGGCCGGGACCAAGCTGGCGAAGGCAGCGCACTGCCAGTTCGATGTGATCGAGGCGGACGCCTATCACGTCGAGGAAGGCGAACGCATCATGAAGCGGCTGATCGCGGACGGCATGCGCTGGACCGCGTTCCTCTGCTTCAACGATCTGCTCGCCGTCGGCGCCCTGGTTGCCCTGAAAGCGGCCGGGATCGCTTGCCCGGACGAGATCTCGGTCACCGGCGTCAACGACCTGCCGTTCATGGGCCTGCTGTCGCCGCCGCTGACCAGCCTGCACAATGCCGGGCGCAAGATCGGGTCGCAGGGAGCGGAGCTTCTGCTCGATCTGATCGAGAACGGGCATGCGCCGACGCGGCACGTCCTGTTCTCGTCGCATGTCGTGGTGCGTGGCAGCACCGGGCCGGCGCCTTCGCGACCCGTCCAGGATCGCGACCGGTCCGCGAAGGCGGCGCGTCGCCAGCCCGCGGTCAGGGCCCGACCGAGGCCGCCCTAGGGTCCGGCCGCCTCGATCTGCGGGATCTGGCCAAGCGTCAGCCGCCACTCCATGAACAGGGTCCTGTCATAGATGCCGTGCACGGCAAACGGATCCTCGGCACAGAGCTCCCGCATGGTGGCCAGATCCGGGGTCTCCGCGACGACGAGCGCACCGGCCTGCTGACCTTCGGCATCGAAGACCGGGCCGGACTGCAGGATAAGAAGCCGGCCGCTGCGCAGGAAGGCCTTGTGCGCTGCCAGGTGAAGGTCTCGCTCCGCGGCCTTGCCCGGGTCGGAATAGGCCAGCCTGATGCAGATCATCGCAGCGTCCTCGTGGTTCGTAAGCGTGGTGGACGATAGCCGGGCTTGCGCCAATGCGCCCGTGCCACCATTCATCCGGCGCTATGAGAACATCCTCCGTAACTCCGGCGTCCGGTCCACGAGCTGATGCTTCAGGGCGCCTGCGACGTGAAGCCCCAGCAGCACGTAGAGCACGTAGCCCAGCCAGACATGCACCCCGAACCAGAACGCGTGCACGTGGGTCTTGGTGGTGGCGTCCAGCGCCATGAAGGCGGGCAGGCGAGGGATCTCTATCAGGCCGAACAGGGTAAGCGGGTGCCGGGCCGCCTGCGAGAACGCGGAGTCGTGCAGGTAGCCCGAGACCGGCAGGCCGAGGATCACCACGTAGAGTAGCGCATGCGCCCCGTGCGCCGCCATGCGCTCGAGCCTGGGGTAGCCGGCCGGAAGCGGCGGTGGCCGGTGCGTCAGTCGCCACAGGATCCGGAGGACGACGAGCGCGAGCACCGTAAGCCCGATCGACTTGTGCAGGTTGATCGCCGGTCGCACCCAGTCATCGGCGAGAAGCCCGACCCCCCAGCCAAGCGTCACGTTGACGAATATGAGGAGGGCGACGCTCCAGTGGAGCAGCATGGCCACCCGCGTGTATCGCTCCACGATTGATCCCTCCATGCTCGCCAAGTCTCCGCGCCAGACGTAATTCATGGCAAGACGCTTACCATGATCGTTGCTCCCCTTCACGACGCGCTTGCCCGGGTTCGGGCAGCCGTCTCGCCCCGCACCCATCGGCCACCCGCCGGCCCGGCCGGCATCGCCATCCACGCGGCGGCTCTCCTGCTCTGGTGCGGGCTCGTCATGCGCGCTTTCGTGGGCGGCGGTGGCCTGTTCGCCTGGTCGGCCGGTATCGTCTACATCTTCTATGACACGGTGCTGCTCACCTTCGTGTTCATGCGCACGATCCGCATCGAACAGCCTCGGCACGAGCCTTCCGCAACCCTCGACGGTGCGTGGCCTACCATCACCGTGATCGTAGCCGCGCACAACGAGGCGCCGAGCCTCGCCGTCACCATTGCCGCCCTGCTTGCGCAGACGGCGCCGGCAGAGACTATCGTGATCGCAGATGACGGTTCGACCGACGGCACGGTTGGCGTTCTCGCACGCCTGTACGGTCTCGACGCGCGACAGGGAGAACTCAGCGAGCCCAGCCCCGTCCATCCCGCGCTGCGTTGCCTGCGTCTTCCGCGCGGCGGAAAGGCGCGGGCGCTCAACGCGGCGTGCGCGCTGGCGGCGTCCGACCTCGTGGTCACGGTCGATGCCGACACGCTGCTCGACCCGCCGGCGCTTGCAGCCATGGCGCGCGCCTTCGCAGCCGACCCGCACCTGGTGGCGGCGACAGGGGTGCTGACGCCGCTCTGCGGGCCGTCGGTGCAGGGGCGCGTGCTCGAATGGTTCCAGACCTACGAATATGTCCGCAATTTCCTGTCGCGCTACGCCTGGATGCGTGCCGACGGGCTGCTGCTGATCTCGGGCGCATTCGGCTGCTACCGGCGCTCATCGTTGCTTTCGGTGGGCGGCTTCGACCCCGATTCCCTGGTGGAGGACTACGAGCTCACCCACCGTCTGCGCGATCATGCAGGCAACACGGGAACGATCTGCCATACCGCGGTGATCGGGGGTGCGCACGGCCGGACCGACGCCCCCGACAGCTTCCGCGCCTTCCTCCGCCAGCGCCGGCGCTGGTTCGGCGGCTTCCTGCAGACGCAGCTCTGGTATCGCCACATGGTCGGCAACCGGCGCTACGGGCATACCGGCACCGCCATGCTGCCGGTCAAGGCGATCGATACGCTGCAGCCGCTCTACGGGCTCGCGGGCACCGTGCTGCTGTTGGCCTATATCGCGGAGGGGCGGGTGTCGCTGCTGGAGGCGGTGTTCTCGGTGATCGGCGCGAAGCTCGCGATCGACCTGGCCTTCGGCGCCTGGTCGATGCGGCTGTACCGACGCTGGATCGGGGATCCGGCCGCACTCAGCCTGCCGCGCGGACTACTCGCAATACTGCTCGAGCCATTCTCGTTCCAGATCCTGCGCCATGTCGGTGCGGCACTCGGCTGGGTGACGTTCCTGACCGGTCGCCATCGCTGGGGCGCTCAGGAGCGCCGCGGGATCGGGAGCGCCAGCAGCGGGGATGGTTAGCGTACTGGTAGTCAACCGTTGCTCGATAGTATGTCTTCGGTCCGGAGGCTTGCGATGCCCGTGACAATCCACACCGTCACCACCACCGTTGTCACGCCTGGCAAGATCGGGCGTTGGAAAGACGTTCCGCTCGCAATCGCGCTAGATCTGGACTGCTTCCTTGGCCAGGTCGATCCGGTCATCAGGCCATTGCGCCTGCAGGCGCAAGCGGCATGACACCTGACGACTTCAACGCATTCTGCGCGTTGCAGCCTTGCACGACGCAGGGTGTCCAGTGGAGCGGATCGCATGTCTGGAAGGTGGGTGGAAAGGTGTTCGCGATCTGCAGACCATCGAAGGAGAGTCCGAGTTTCACGTTCAAGGTCAGCGCGATCGCCTACGAGATCCTCAGGGAGCAGCCGGGCCTGCGTCCGGCGCCCTACCTCGCGTCTCGCGGCCTGAAATGGATCCAGCACTACGCAAGCCCAGGTCTATCTGATGACGATCTCAGGACCTACATCGGCCAGTCCTACGCAATCGTCTCGGACGGCTTGTCAAAAAAGCAGAAGATCGCAATCGGGCTGGCTCAAGCCTAGCCGATGCCGTCCCTGCATCATCGCGCCAGGCTTACGGGACCCGATTGCCACCTTGATCGTCGTCGACAGGATGATCCCAGGCCTGTCAGCAGAATATGCACGTGGTGGACAACGTCGAGGGCGACCCAAGACCCCAGCCATGAAGGTCAACCCACGTTTTGCGTCCTATTGCCTGGCTGAGGCGGACGATGGGATCCAAAGCCACTGCCGTAGGATTGGCAACTTTCAGAGACCTTCCATGCCAGAGCATCTCGGCAGCGCCAGCGAGCCGTCCGCCCCTTCCATCGGAAGCGTCCGGGCGCCTACCGCCAGGCCGGCTACGAGGGGCGGGGGCTTCGGTGGCACGGCAATCGCGTCCCATCTGGTTCGCCCGGCAGGATTCTGGTTGTCCTGCCTGGACTGGATCATCCGCATGCGATGCCGGCCACCCTCGTCGCCGATCTGGCGCCAGTCACGGCGCAGGCCTGACCGTCACGCGTCACCGTGGATCGCAACGGTTATCTCGGGCATCACGCTTACAGGTTCCGACGGCTCCATCATGTCGTTGCTGAACCAGCTCCAGACGCCCTTGCCGGCAGCCTTCGATTTGTAGAGCGCGACATCGGCGTGCTTGAAGAGATCGTCCTGCGTAAGGCCGTGTTCGGGGAACATCGCGGCACCGGCGCTTGCCCCGATCACCACGCGCGTCTCGCCGATCATCATGGGCTGCGCCATCCCGATCACGATCCGGTCGCAGATCGCATGCACTGCGCTCCTGTTCCGCACGTCGCCCAATAGCAGCGCGAATTCATCGCCACCCAGCCGGGCAACGAAATCCCCGGCCCGCAGGACCGCCGCCATCCGCTCCGCGGCGATGACCAGCAACCGGTCGCCACCATCATGACCCATGGTGTCGTTGACCCACTTGAAGCCGTCCAGATCGATCAGGACCATGGCAAAGCCGGCAGAAGTCCGGGCAGCTTCCTCGATCATCGTCTGGCAGGCCTCGTTGAAGGCACGGCGGTTCGGCAGCGTGGAGAGCGTATCGAAATAGGCATACCGGTGCAGCAGCTGGCGGCTTTCGGTGAGTGCCTCTGTCCTGGCCAGAAGCTCCGCGGTGCGCCCGTCGACCTGCCGTTCCAGATCGTGCTGGCGTCGGCGCAGCATCACTGTCCTCCCCTGTACGATGCCAACAACCCAGAGCAAGGCCAGTATCGCCTCCGCGATGCGGCACCAGATCGTCTGGTACCAGGCCGGCAGCACGGAGATCTGCAGCGCCACTTCCTGCCTGGTCCAGTGTCCGTTGCGATTGGAGCCGCTCAGCCTCAGCCGGTAGCTGCCGGGGCGGAGGTTGGTGTACGACGCGACCCGATGCCCGGCATCGGCCTCAACCCAGGCGTCGTCATAGCCTTCCAGGCGGTAGCGGTAGCGGTTGAGCAGGGGCGCCGAGTAGTCCAGGGCCGAGAACTCGACCGACAGGCTGTCGGCACCCGGGGGGACTGTCACCACCCGTCCGGGGGCCGTGAGGTCGCCAGGCACCAGCTGGCCGCCCGCCCGCACCTCGGTCACCACCACGCGCGGCTCGTAGCGCCAGTCCACCATTCGGTCGGGCCGGATGATCGTGAGCCCGCCGACGCCGCCGAACACGATCTCGCCCTGCGCGGTGACGTCGCCCGAGTGGCTCCAGTACTGGGTGATGGCCAGGCCGTCCGCACCCCGGAAGGCGCGCACCGCGAAGGTCTTGGGATCGATCACCGCCAGGCCGTTGTCGGTGCTCACCCACACGCGGCCGGCGTGATCGAGCAGCAGCTGGTTCGCGTCCGAGTTCGGCAGGCCTTGCGCAACGCTCAGGTGGCGGAAGACCGGCCGCCCGGCGCTGTTGCGGCCGAGCATGACGTTGATGCCCGCGTTGTTGGTGCCGAGCCAAAGCCGGCCGTTGCGGTCGAGCAGGGAGCTCACGATGTGCCCGGCGCTGAGGCCTGTCGGCGAGACCGGATCGGGAAAGATGCGCTCGATGGCTCCCGATGCGCGATCAAGCAGGTTGAAGCCGTTCTCGGTCCCGACCATCAGCGTGCCGACCGGACCCGGCTGGATCGTGAAGACGGTCGAGTTGGTCAGACGCGGCGCAGTCTCGTGCCGCAGCACGGTGACGCGACCATCCGGGGCCAGGTGCAGCTGCCACAGCCCGTCATCGCCGCCCCCGAGCCAGACCGCTCCATCCAGCGTGCACAGGGCGAAGGCGGCGGACATCGCGCGCCGAGTCGGCACCTCCAGCTTGGCGATCTCGCGCCCGGCTGCATCCGCGAGGAACAGCCCGCTCCGGGTGCCCACCAGCGTGCCGCCGGCAGGGGCGCGGGCGAGGCTGAAGATCCGCTGCGCTTCCATCCCGCCGGCACTGCCACCGGCGGCGTCAAGGATGTCGATGCCGCCGGTGGCACCGCCGGCCCAGACCCTGCCGTCCGGCTGCACCATGACGCTGTAGAAATCGGAATCCCTCAGCCCGGACATGCGTCCCAGCCTGCCGAAGACCGTCGTGATGCCGCCGTTGTTGGGGATGTACTGGCTGAGCCCCAGGTTGGTCCCGATCCAGACGATCCCTGACCGGTCTAGATGCAAGGACAGGATCGTGTTCGTGTCCAGGCTGTCCGGCAGCAGCGGATCCCGGACGATGCGGCTGGTGTCCAGCGTGGAGCCCGAAACCTGGACGATGCCGTGCCCGAAGGTCCCGAGCCAGATCCGCCCAGGCGCGATCTCGGCGATGGCGAAGATCTCGATCGCCGTGTCCTGCCTGCCGATCCGGCCGGTCATGGCGATGAAGCGGGCTGGTGCGTGATCCGGGCCAACCACGAAGGCGCCGTGCTGCCGTGTCCCGATCCACATGCGATGCAGGCTGTCCTCGAACAGGCGCGTCACCTCGGGTACCACGCCAGCGGCGACCGGCAGCGGTACCGTAGTGAAGTGCCCGCGGCCGTCCTCCGCGCGGGCCAGCCCGTTCACGGTGCCGGCCCACAACGCGCCGCTGTGGTCCAGCAGCACCGAGAGCACCTTGTCATCGGGGAGGCTGCCGGGTTGGCCGGCATGGTGGCGCAGATGGGAGACGACCCCTCCGGCGGCATCCAGGTGCAACAGGCCGGCATTCGTTGCGACCCAAAGGCCGCCGATGCCGTCGTCAGCAAGGCTGGCGACCCGCTGTGCATCCGGCTCCGCGCTCAGGGGCACCGGAACGAAACGGTCATGGCCCAAATCGAAGCGGGCGAGCCCTCCGGCACTGGTTCCGACCCAGAGCCTGCCGGCGCCGTCGCGGTGGATCGCCAGCACATCGTGGTCGAGCAGGCCGTCGGTGCCGGCCTGGTCGCTGCTGTAGTCGTGCGCGCGGTAGCCGTCCCAGCGCGACAGCCCGTTCTGGCCGCCGACCCACAGCGCGCCGGTTGCGTCCTCGGCCAGCACGACCGGCAGCAGCATCTCAGACAGCTCGACATCCTGGACGACGTGACGGAACACAGGATCGGCCAGGCGGTCCCACCGTTCGCCGCTGGCGATGCCCGCACCCGCCGCTACGTCCTCGGCGTGGCAGACATTCATCCCCAGCACGAGGAGAAGCAATCCGGCCACGGTGGGCAGCAGACGCCACGACATCGCGGTGAAGATCCCCGGGCAGGCACCGTGGCGACACATCGCCGCCGTCATGCTGACCTCAGCAGTATCGCACCAGCCTGTTAACAAGCCCCCAACGGGTCAGCTCGATTACGAACGACGTAGTCTTGCCCTCGTCGTCGCTGGCGGCGATCGCCGCACGGCGCTCGCTCAGAGCGTGTTGCGGCACCAGACCATGAGCGGCGACTGCAGCCTACTGCCGGACTGAGCCGTCAGCATGATCCGCTTCACGCCGGAGGGGAAACTTTCCGCAGCATGGACGACATCCACCGTATCGGCGTTGGACGGGACATAGATGTTGAACGCGAGCATCGCCATGACCGGCAGGAAGTCGTAAAGCCAAGCGTATGGCGGCCAGCCCTGCTTCATCACGGACAGGTCGAGGACGACGGAAATCGCGGCAATGACATTAGGCCGCCTGACGCGCTGCGTGTGGTTCAGCGGCCGCGAAAAGCGCGACGGTTCACCTCAAGGCGAACTCGCCATACGTTTGGGATATCTCGCTGAAAACCTGGAGCGGGCGAAGGGATTCGAACCCTCGACCCCAACCTTGGCAAGGTTGTGCTCTACCCCTGAGCTACGCCCGCGCTCCGAACGGTGCGGGCTTTTATGACGTCCGGAGGACAGGCGCAAGGGGCGGGCGTGCGGAAAATCGGAGCCATAAGCCGCTTGCGAGACCGGCGCCGGAGGCCAATCTTAGAGCGCATTCGCGACGCCTCGATGCGACAGACCAGGAACGGGTGTGCCCATGGATTACATCATCGGCCAGAACAAGGCCGCTCCCGGCCGCGCCGTCCCCGCCGGCGCCCGGCCGTCAGCCACCCCTTCTGCCGGCCCCGGATCTGCTTCCCGCGGTGCCGCCGACCCCGACATGATCCGCCGTGGCCCCGCCGCTTCCATCGATGACATGATCGTAGACGCCGACCAGAACAGCTTCATGGCCGAGGTC
This sequence comes from Lichenicoccus roseus, assembly GCF_005844085.1. Taxonomy (GTDB): domain Bacteria; phylum Pseudomonadota; class Alphaproteobacteria; order Acetobacterales; family Acetobacteraceae; genus Lichenicoccus; species Lichenicoccus roseus. The sequence continues at coordinate 882,168 of NZ_VCDI01000001.1, read as the reverse complement.
ATAGAAGCTTCCCGTGCGCTGCCGGTGCTGGTCGATTTCTGGGCCACCTGGTGCGGCCCCTGCAAGCAGCTCACCCCGGCGCTGGAGAAGGTCACGCGGGCGGCGGGCGGCCGGATCAAGCTGGTCAAGATCGACATCGACCAGAATCGCGCCCTGGTGCAGCAGCTTACCCAGGTCGGCCTGCCGCTGCAGTCGGTACCCACCGTCGCCGCCTTCTGGCAGGGCCAGATCCTCGACATGTTCCAGGGTGCGTTGCCGGAGAGCGAGATCAAGCGCTTCGTCGAGGGGCTGTTGAAAGTAGCCGGCGGCAGCATGCCCGCCGCCGATACGCTGGGAGAGGCCCGCGTGGCGCTCGAGGCCGGCGAGGCGGAAGAGGCGGCCGCCCTGTTCAGCGCTACCCTCGAGCAGGAGCCGGAAAGCCCGGCAGCGTGGGGCGGCCTCGCGCGTGCGCTGCTGGCGATGGGCGACGAGGAGCAGGCGCTTGCGGCGCTCGAACAGGTGCCGGCGAAGATTGCGACCCACGCCGAGATCACCGGCGCGCGTAGCGCCATCGCGCTTGCGGCCGAAGGGCGCCGCGCAGCGGATGGGCTCGACGGTCTGCGTGCCCGTATCGCCGCCGATGCCGACGATCACCCCGCGCGCTACGACCTCGCGACCGCCCTCAACGGCGCCGGGCAGCGGCAGGAGGCGGCGGACGCCCTGCTTGAAATCATGCGCCGTGACCGCAGCTGGAACGAGGGCGCGGCGCGGCTGCAGCTGATCCGGTTCTTCGAGGCCTGGGGCTTCGATGATCCGGTCACGCTCTCGTCCCGGCGCCGGATGTCAGCCATGCTGTTCAGCTAGCCGATGGTCCAGACATCCGGCCATCGCAGGCTGCCGCGCCTGAACGCGGTTGGTCTCGAGGATCTCGAAGGCGAACTCGCAGTCTTCCCGCTGCCGGGCGCCCTGCTGCTGCCCCGCGGACGGCTGCCGCTGAACATCTTCGAGCCTCGCTATCTCGCCATGGTCGATGACGCGCTGCGCGAGCGCCGGCTGATCGGCATGATCCAGCCGCAGGAAATACCGGGCAGCCGCGATACGGACGATGATGACGAGCTGGCCATGGGCCTTCGGCAGAACCTTCCGCCGCGCCCGGCACCGCTGTATCGCGTCGGCTGCGTTGGCCGCCTCGCCTCCTTCGCGGAGCGCGAGGACGGCACCTTCTCGATCAGCCTGTTCGGCGTCGCCCGCTTCCGGGTCTGGCAGGAGGTCGATGTCCGCAACGGCTACCGGCAGGTGCGTCCCGACTTCCGGCCCTTCGCCGCCGATCTCGTCGAGCCCGGTCCGGTGGCGTTCGACCGCGTACAGCTGCTGCGGTCGCTCAGGCACTATTTCTCGCTGCGCGGCTTCGAGGCTCGTTGGGAGGCCATCGAACAGATGGACGACGAGACGCTGATCACCACGCTCAGCATGATCTGTCCGTTTCCGCCACCCGAGAAGCAGGCCCTGCTGGAGGCGGTCACGCTGGCCGACCGTGCGCAGACACTACAGGCTCTGCTGGAAATGGCCGGTCACGAGCCAGACGGCGGGAACGGCCCACATTCCGCCTGACCCGGCTGCGGTCAGGGTCCTAGAGGAGGCACACGAAGACCATGTCGGACAGCACCGCTGATACCGCGACCCCCGCCCGGCCGACGCCGGTCGATCCGCGGCTGCTCGAGATCCTGGTCTGCCCGGTCACCAAGACCGAGCTGACCTACGACCGCGATGCTGGCGAGCTGATCAGCCGGAAGGCGGGCCTGGCCTATCCGATCCGCGACGGCATCCCGATCATGCTGCCGGACGAGGCCCGCAAGCTCGAGGACTGAGCGAGAATCCCCTAGCTGGCGGCGGCCCGGTGCGATGGTGCGCTGACATTGGCGATCACCTCGCCGAACGGACCGGCATTGCGGGCCACGCCGCGATCGATCCCGGTGGTTGCCTTCAGCGGCAGTAGCGGGAACACCAGCTCGGCGAACCGGTAGCACTCCTCGAGGTGCGGATAGCCCGACAGGATGAACCGGTCGATCCCGAGCGCCATGTACTCCTTCATGCGGTCGGCAACCTGCTGCGCAGAGCCGACCAGCGCGGTGCCGGCGCCGCCACGAACCAGGCCTACCCCGGCCCAAAGGTTCGGGCTCACCACCAGGTTCTCGCGCGACCCGCCGTGCAGCTTCGCCATGCGGGTCTGTCCGACGCTGTCGAAGCCGCTGAACGCCTTCTGCGCCTTCGCGACATCCTCGTCGCTGACGTGGCTGATCAGCCGCGACGCCTCGTCCCAGGCCTCCTGCTCGGTCTCGCGCACGATGACATGCAGCCGGATGCCGAACGACAGCGTGCGTCCGCGCTCGGCGGCGAGACGGCGGACCTGCTCGATCTTCTCCGCCACCGCCGCCGGCGGCTCGCCCCAGGTCAGGTAGACGTCGACATGGTCGGCCGCGACGCGCTGGCCGACATCGGAGGAGCCACCGAAATAGAGCGGCGGGTAGGGTGCCTGCACCGGCGGATAGAGCAGCTTGCCACCCTTGCTGCTGAGATGCTTGCCCTCGAACTGCACGGTCTCGCCGGCCAGCATGCGCCGCCAGACGGTGAGATACTCGTCGGTCGCCTCGTAGCGCGCGGTGTGGTCGAGGAACACGCCGTCCCCGGCCAGCTCGCTCGGATCGCCGCCGGTAACCACGTTGACCAGCAGCCGGCCGCCGGAGAGCCGGTCGAAGGTCGCCGCCATGCGCGCCGTCATCGATGGCTCCGACAGGCCGGGGCGGACTGCAACCAGGAAGCGCACGCGCTTGGTCAGCGGGATCATCGCGGAGGCCACCACCCAGCTATCCTCGCAGGACTTTCCGGTCGGCAGCAGCATGCCGAAATAGCCGAGATCGTCGGCAGCCTGCGCGATCTGGCTCAGATAGCTCAGCGTGACGTGGCGCGCGCCGGTCTGCGAGCCGAGATAGCGCCCGTCTCCGTGGGTCGGCAGGAACCACAGGACATCGGCGGCTTCAGCGGCTTGGGACAAGACGAACTACCCTTGCATCGGTGGAAATTTCCGGCCAATCACGACCCGGACACGTGTATCTCGCGCCTGAAGGTGTATCGCCCCGTGGATCAATACAATCCCCTCATAAGCGGGGCCCCTGTCCCCCGGCCGGTTTCATCGGTCGGGCGGCGCGCGTTGCTTGGGGCTGCGCTGGGCGCGGGCCTTTCGGCGCCGTTCGTCCGGTCCGCGCGGGCTGCCGGCGGTCGCACCATCCGGGTCGGCTACCAGCGCTACGGCACGCTGATCATCCTCAAGCACACCGGCTATCTCGAACAGGCGCTGGCCAGGAGTGGCGACCGCGTCGAGTGGAGCGAGCATCCGGCTGGTCCGCAGATGCTGCAGGCGATGGGGTCGGGGGCACTGGATTTCGGCATCACCGGCGACACTCCGCCGATCTTCGCGCAGGCTGCCAGCAGCCGGATCGTCTATGTCGCGCATGAGCCGCCGGCGCCGCAGGGCGAGGCGATCATCGTGCCCAAAGGCAGCCCGATCACCAGCGTCGCCGGCCTGAAGGGCAAGTCGGTGGCGCTCAATCGCGGCTCCAACGTGCACTGGCTGCTGCTGCGCGCCCTGCAGCATGCCGGCCTGACGTCCGCAGACATCAACCCGGTCTACCTGCCGCCGGCGGCGGGGCGGCCGGCCTTCGATACCGGCCGTGTCGATGCCTGGGCGATCTGGGACCCGTATCTATCCTCGGTCGAGGTCGGCTCCAGTCCGCGCCTCCTCACCACCGCGCAGGGCCTGGTGCAGAACCGGCAGTTCCTGCTGGCCGACCGGGCCTTCACCACGGCGCATCCGGACCTTGTGCAGGAGACGCTGCGGCAGCTCGACCGGTCGGACCGGTGGGCGCAGGCGCACAAGGAGAATGTCAGCCAGTATCTTGCCGCCGATACCGGCCTGCCGCTCGACGTGGTGCGGCGCGCGATCAACCGGCTGAGCTTCGGCGTCTCGCCGATGACGCCGGACGTGGTGGCCGAGCAGCAGCAGATCGCCGATACCTTCGCGGCACAGCACCTGATCCCGGGGCGCCTCGATGTGTCCAAGGCGATCTGGCATGCGCCGGCCTGAACTGAGCCTGGAGACAACGACGTGAAGACCTTCCCGATCCTGGCCGCGGCCGCATTGGCCCTGTCGCTTGCCGGCCCCGCGCGCGCGCTGACCGCGCCACCGCAGGTGCCGCCCGGCCAGCCTGCTCCGGTCGCGCATCCATACGACGCGCCGGCGGCCGCCCACGACGCCGTGGATGCGGCGGTGCGCAAGGCCCATCAGTCCGGCCGGCGCCTGCTGATCGATTTCGGCGGCAACTGGTGCCCGGACTGCCGGATGCTGGCCGGCGTGATGCAGCTCGCCCCGGTGCAGGGCTGGATCACGCAGAACTTCGTGCCGGTGTCCGTCAACGTCGATCATCTCAACGCCAACATGGACATCGCGAAGCGCTACGGCGTGGTGATCAAGGCGGTCCCGACCGTGCTGATCGTGACCCCCGACGGCAAGCTGCTGAACCCGGACGGCACGCTGACGCTCGGCAACGCCCGCACGATGTCGTCGCAGGCGGTGGTCGATCTGCTCGGGAAGTGGGACGCGCGCTCCTGACCGACGCGTTCATGCCCGCTTAACCAGCGCCCCACTAGACTGGCCCCGGCAGCGAGGGGGCCGGGGATGCAAGGCACGATCGATCCCGGCGACGAGCGCGCGAGATGGCAGCACTCGCGGACGCTGCTTGAAGCGGCGACCCAGGTGCCGGCATCCAGGCGCGACGCGCATCGCGTGCTCTGGGAGACCTGCCAGGCCCTGGGCGACCGGACGGCGGCGCTGCTCCATCTGCAGATGGCGCTGGCAGAGGGTGCCTTCTTCACACGCCCCTGCCGCCGGCCGGCGAAGCGCTCGGTGCTGATGCTGTGCGTGCCGGGGGATTTCCAGGCCAACCTGCCGCTCGACCGGCTGTTCGACGACACCACCCTGCTGCACACGCTCTGGATCACCGACCCGCGGCGCGTGCTGGCGGACCCGGAGGCTGCGTTGCCGCCGGAGCTTCGCGCCGCAATGCCGTTCGATTGCGTCTTCATCGCCATCGCAGAGGATGCGCGGCACGTCGCGGCGCTGGCCGCTGCCGATGCGCTCGCCGACTGCATCGCAGCCCCGGTGATCAACCAGGGCGCACGCGTTGGCGGCCTGAGCCGGGCAGGGGCCGCGACCCTGCTGCGCGGACTGCCCGATGCGATCGTGCCGGAGCATGTCACGCGACAGTGGGGCGATCCGGCCCCGATCGGTCCTCCTCTGATCATCAGGCCGATCGGTTCGCACGCCGGGAGCGGCCTGGAGCGGATCACGGGCACGGAGGCGCTGGCGGACTACGATCGCCGGCACCAGGGGCTTTTCGGCTTCACGGTGTCGCCGTTCATCGACTATCGCAGCCCGGACGGCCAATGGCGCAAGTTTCGTTTCGTCTTTGTCGACGGGACACCCTATCCGCTGCATCTGGGCATCCATCACAACTGGGCGGTCTGGTACTACAATGCCGGCATGGAGCAGGACGCAGCCAAGGGTGCGGAGGAGGATCGCTTCCTTGCCACTCCGCAGACCGTCCTCCCGGCCCGCGCCCGGGCTGCGTTGCATGCGCTCGGGCAACGCGTCGGGCTGGATTATTTCGGTCTCGATTGCGGGGTGATGCCGGACGGCAGGCTGCTGGTGTTCGAGGTCGAGACCGGCATGATCGTGCACGACCGGCGGTCCGGCGAACCCGGCGGCCCGGACCCCGCCGGCCGCATCCGCCTTGCCGTGGAGGCGATGATCGATCGACGCTCCCCGCTCAGGCAGGAGGCCGCCGCCAGAGGAAGGTGAGCTCGTGCTTGTTGTGCGCAAGATGCATCAGCGTCGCCCCCGGGATGGCGGCGAAGCGGTCGGCGACCGCATGGTCGGTGGCACCCTGGAACTTGACGCTGCAGACGATCCGCCGCGTGCGGCCGACCTCGATCCAGCGCGTCACCAGGCCGAGCAGCCGCTCCGGGTAGGCAATCACGTCGCTGAACAGCCAGTCCGTCTCCGGCTCCTGGCGTGGATCGAGGCCGAAGGCGCTTTCGCGCCTGAGCGTCACGTTCGGCAGGCCCGCCACCTGCGGCGCCAGATCCGCCTTGTCGACCGCGATCACCTCGGCGCCGAGCTGCGCCAGCGCCCAGCTCCAGCCACCCGGCGCCGCGCCCAGATCGAGGCAGCGATCGCCCGCCCCGGGATGCGCGCCGAGGCGGGTGCAGGCCTCCCACAGCTTGAGATAGGCGCGCGAGGGTGGTCCGGTGCGGTCCTCGACGAAGCGGCAGGCGCCGCCCACGAACGGGCTGGTCTTGGTCGCACTGAGCAGCAGCCGATCGGGCGCGAGCAGGGTCCAGGCTCCGAGCGGCGCGGTCGGCATCGGTTCCGGGAACCGCAACGCCGCCGCCTTCACCGGCGGCAGGCGCTCCGCGATCAGCGCGCAGCGACGGTGATGCGCGGCCGGATACAGGCTCCAGTTGCGTTGCCGTTGCCGCATGGCGGAGGCCGCGAGCCCGATCGAGGCGCACTCGACCAGTTCGGGCGCGGTCCACACATCGAGCGCCCAGGTCGAGATGCGCGGCGTATCGGGCGACAGCGCCAGCAGGCCGTGCCACCCGGTGACCGCGACACCGAGCCGCTGCAGCTCCTCCGCCAGCACCGGCTGCGTCAACTCGTCGGCGAGATAGGCCGAGCGGATCCCCTCGATCACACCCTCCTGCCGCCAGGCCGCCCGAGCGTCGAGAGGGCCAGCAGCAGCCAGCCGGCCATCTGCAGGGTGCCGCCGGTCGGGGCGAGCCTGCCCAGATGCGGCCCGCGCAGTGCCGGCACCGCGACGCCGACGCAGAAGCAGACGGTGCCGAGCAGCAGGCAGAGGCACGCCCCATGCACGATCCAGCGCCGCCCGGCGTCTCGCATCCATAGTGCGGCGACCAGCAGGGCGGCGGCGTGCCAGCCGATGACCTGCACCGCGGCGCGGAGCGACGCACGGCCATCCGGCGCCAGCAGGCGGTCGGGCAAATGCGCCGCCAGCGCCGCGCCTGCCACCGTCAGCAGGCCGAGAAGGGCGCCGGTGGCGAGCCAGGCGCGGGACGGTGCTGCACTCTCCGGCATGGCGGCGCTTCTAGCTGCGTCTGCGGGGATGCGTATAGTCGTGGCATGGCGCGTGCCGAGCTGTTTCCCGAAATCGAACCGTACGAGACCGGCTACCTCGCCGTGGAGGGTGGCCACTCGATCTACTGGGAGCAGATCGGTGCCCCGCATGGCCGTCCCGCCCTGTTCCTGCATGGCGGCCCGGGTGCCGGCGCCGGCGCGGTGCATCGCCGGTTCTTCGATCCGTCGCACTGGCGCGTGGTGCTGTTCGACCAGCGCGGTGCCGGGCGGTCGCGGCCGCAGGGCAGCATCGGCACGAACACCACGCCCGCCCTGCTGCGCGACATCGAGCAGCTGCGCGATCTGCTCGGCATCGAGCGTTGGCTGCTGTTCGGCGGCTCCTGGGGTTCGACGCTCGGCCTCTCGTACGCCCAGGCGCATCCGGATCGTGTCACCGGCCTGGTGCTGCGCGGCATCTTCCTCGGCCGCCCGCAGGAGCTGGACTGGTTCCTGTATGGCCTGGCGCAGATCTTCCCGGACGCCCACGCCGCCTTTGCCGGTCATCTGCCGGAGGAGGAGCGCGGCGACCTGCTCGGCGGCTACCTCTCGCGCCTGACCGATCCCGATCCGGCGATACATCTGCCGGCGTCGCGAGCCTGGTCGATGTACGAAGGCACCTGCTCGACCCTGCTGCCGACGCCCGCCACCGTACTCGGCTTCGCCCGCGACCGGGCGGCGCTCGGCCTGGCCCGCATCGAGGCGCACTATTTCGCCAACCGGCTGTTCCTGCCGCCGGCCGGGCTGCTCGCCGGCATGGACCGGATGGCCCGGATTCCAGGCGAGATCGTGCAGGGCCGCTACGACATGATCTGCCCGGCCCGCAGCGCCTTCGACCTTGCCGCATGCTGGAGGGCGGCAAAGCTGAACGTGGTGCCGGATGCCGGGCACTCGGCCCTGGAGCCCGGCATTCGCAGGGCGCTGGTGCAGGCGGTGGAGCGCATGCGCGAGACGCATTGACGCCGATGTAACTGAAAACGGTTGATTTTGGTGCAGTTTCGAGACAAAGCCGGTTTTGTCCGCGGGCGTGCAAACGCCGTGCGCGTTATGACGTTGCAGCACTTGCCACGGATCGCTCCCTTCCAGAGGAACTCCAATCGATGAACCGTTACGCTCGCTGGGGCCTTGCCCTGGCGCTCCTGCCCCTCGCCGCCTGCGCCGACACCAAGCCGCCGGCTCCCCCGCCGCCGCCGCCTGCCCCACCGCCGATCGCCGCCAACGACGCGGCCTTCATCCAGACCGCGGCCCAGGGCGGCATGAACGAGATCCAGACCAGCCAGCTGGCCGAGACCTCCTCGCACAGCGCGGCGATCAAGGCGTTCGGCGAGAAGATGATCTCCGACCACACCGCCAACGACGACCAACTCAAGCAGCTCGTCACCGCCAAGGGCGGCACCGTGCCGACCACGCTGAACGACGACCAGCAGGCGATGCTCACCAAGTTGCAGGGCGAGCACGGCCGCAAGTTCGACCATGACTACCTGCAGGGCCAGATCATGGGTCACGAGGCGGTGCTGGCGGCGTTCCAGACCGAGGCGTCCTCGGGCACCGATCCGGACCTGAAGAACTTCGCGACCCAGACCATCCCGACCATCCAGATGCACCTGGACCGCGCCAAGGCACTCGCCGGCACGGGTACGATGCATCACCACCACATGATGCACCACCACAAGGCCGACGCTTCCTAACCCCGGCAACCGCTACGACATCTGCGGCCGTTGCCTCTCGCGGGGCAGCGGCCGTTCATGTTTCGGCACCAGGAGATCATCGCCATGTTCATCGCCATGAACCGCTTCCGGGTAGCGCTCGGCTCGGAGAACGATTTCGAGCAGATGTGGCTGACCCGGGAATCCCGGCTGCGCGAAGTGCCCGGCTTCGAGGTCTTCCACCTGCTGCGCGGTCCTGCCGCCGAGGACCACGTGCTCTACGCATCGCATACGGTGTGGGCCACCAAGGAGCAGTTCGAGGCCTGGACGCAGTCGGACGCCTTCCGCCAGGCGCATCGCGATGCCGGCCAGACCGCGCGCCGGCCATCCTATCTCGGGCCGCCGCAGTTCGAGGGTTTCGAGGTCCTGCAGACCGTCGACAAGCCATGACCGGCCGCACCCTGCGCATCGACAGCGTCGTGACGCGCGGCGGCGACGCCGGCCAGACCTCGCTCGGCGACGGCAGCCGGCAGCGCAAGGACAGCCTGCGTGTCGAGGCCTACGGCACGGTGGACGAGGCCAATGCGATCCTCGGCGTGCTGCGCGCGGCACTCGGATCACAGCACCCGCAGGATGCCGTCCTGGTGCGTATCCAGAGCCTGCTGTTCGATGTCGGCGCCGACCTGTGCGTCCCCGGGCCGATGGGCGCCACGCTGCGCATCGACGACCGGCCGGTGGCGCTGATCGAGGCGCAGATCACCTCGCTGCTGGAGCACCAGTCGCCACTGGATAGCTTCGTGCTGCCGGCGGGCAGCATGGCGGCGGCGCAGGCGCACGTGGCGCGCACGGTGATCCGCCGGGCGGAGCGTCGCGTGGTGACGCTGGCGGCTGCCGAGGAGGTCAACCAGGCGGTGATCCGGCTGCTCAACCGGCTGTCTGACTACCTGTTCGTGCTGGCCCGGCACCTGAACGACAATGGCCGTGCCGATGTGCTGTGGCAGCGTGGGGCGGCTTCGGAAGCCTAGAGCAGCATCCGACCGAGTGGCATCGCCTTGCGATGCCATCGGGCGGATAAAGCTGCTCTAGCAAACGGCAAGCTCAGCCTGATCGATAGGATCAGGCTCTAGCGGCTGAGGGTGCTCTCTCGAACGACAAGCAGGGCATGATCGATCGGATCAGGCCCTAGCCCAGGGTGCCGGCGAGTTCGGCCAGCACGTCCCGCATGGTGACGATGCGGCCGATCACGATCAGTGCCGGGGTCGGGATCGGCACCTCGCGCAGCGACGCTGCCAGGGTCGAGAGCGTCGCCACCCGGAGTTGCTGGTGCTGGCTTGCCGCCTGCGCGATCGCCGCCGCCGGCATGTCGTGTGGCATGCCGGCCCTCATCAGCCGGCCGGCGATCTCGTCCAGCGTCCGGGTCGCCATGTAGAGCACGATCGGCTGGTCCAGCCGTGCCAGCGCCGCCCAGTCGAGCGAGGCGATCGCGTCGGCCTCGCCCTCGGCGCTGTGACCAGTGGCCAGCACGATGGCCTGGTTGATGCCGCGCACCGTCGCCGGGATGCCTGCCGCGGCCAGGCCAGCGAGGCCCGAGGTCAGGCCGGGGATCACCCGATACGGCACGCCGGCCTCCGCCAGCGCCACCGCCTCCTCGGCGCCGCGTCCGAATACATAGGGATCGCCGCCCTTCAGCCGCAGCACACGCCGCCCTTGCCGGGCGAGGGCGATCAGTCGGCCGGTGATGTCGGTCTGGTGGATCGACGGCCGGCCGCCGCGCTTGCCGGCGAACTCGCGCACCGCATGGACGGGCGCGAGGTCCAGCACGCCGGCATCGACCAGCGCGTCATAGACGATGACGTCGGCCTGGATCAGGCCGCACAGGGCATGCAGGGTGAGGTGCCCGCGATCGCCTGGGCCGGCGCCGGCGAGCCAGACATGGCCGGGTGCGAAGACCGGGCAGTCGGACCCCAGCAGCAGCCGCACCGCTTCCGCATGAGCCACCCTGTCTGGATCAGGGCTGGTCATCCCGCCCGGGCGGCTGATCCTGCATCCAGTTGCAGCCGCGCCACGCCGCAGTTCTCCAGCATCTCGCCGGTGAGGTGCCAGAAGAAGGTCGCATGGCCGACGACCGCGATGGTGCGCTCGGGGCGGCTTGCGAGAAGCGCCCGGAACCGCGCCAGCCGATCCTGCAGCCGATGCGGCGGCTCGACATGGATGCCGCGATGGTCGGGCTCGCCCTCGGCGTGCCACCAGACTTCCGGCAGGTGCGATAGCGACAGGTGCGGGAACTCCCTGGCGAGCAGCGAGGCAGGGCGGCCGACATCGCCGCTGTTCTCCTGGAACTCGCGATGCAGCGGCTCGACCAGGATCGGCGGCCGGTTCGGGTGGTCGGCGAAGATGCCGGTGCTGGTCTGCAGCGCCCGCGTCAGCGGCGATGTGATGACCAGCTCGACCGGCTCGTGCCGCAGCCGCTCCCGGGCGGCACGCACCTGCGCCTCGCCCTTGGCGGTGAGCCGCGCATCGATCTGCAGCGGGTCCTCGGCGTCGTTTTCCCACGCCACGTTCGCCGTCGACTGGCCGTGCCGTATGCAGAGGATGGTTCTGGGTGTCATGGTCGGGGACCATATGGCTCGCATCGCCCGGCTTCAATCTCCGACCGGCCGGCAAGGGTTGCACAAATGCTGCAGCGCACCCTGACAAGTGCCACTTGCCAGGGTGTCCGGGTCTGCCATGTGCACTCGGCTATGGAAGTACGCCTGCGCCGCGCATAAATCAGCCGCCACGCTAAACCACGCCCGCCCGGGAGTACTCCTGCGTATGTCCGATCCGATGTCGCCTGCCCATAGCCTGCATTCCCGTGTGGCCCTTGCACCGGACGGCATGGCCGCGGGCAAGGCTGAGGGCAATGACGGCCATCAGGATGCGGCGCTCGACGATACCCAGGTGATCGCCCCGCCGAGCAAGACCTACGGTCATCTGAGCGCCGAGACAGTGCTGTCGGTGCATCACTGGACCGACCGGCTGTTCTCCTTCACCTGCACCCGAGACGCCAGCCTGCGCTTCGAGAACGGCCAGTTCGCGATGATCGGCATCGAGGTCGACGGCAAGCCGCTGCTTCGGGCCTACAGCGTGGCGAGCGCCAACTACGAGGACCACCTTGAATTCCTCAGCATCAAGGTGCCGAACGGGCCGCTGACCTCGCGGCTGGCGCATCTGCGCGAGGGCGACACCATCCTGGTCGGCCGCAAGCCGACCGGCACCCTGCTGGTGGACAACCTCCGCCCCGGCCGCAACCTGTATCTGCTGGCCACCGGCACCGGCCTCGCGCCGTTCATGGCGCTGATCAAGGACCCCGCGGTGTACGACCGCTTCGAGCGGGTGATCCTGACGCATACGGTGCGGCACTCCGGCGAACTCGCCTATTGCAACCACATCCGCCACGAACTGCCGCAGCACGAGTTCCTCGGCGAGGAGGTCGCCGCCAAGCTCACCTACTACCCGACGGTGACGCGCGAGGAGTTCCAGACCACCGGCCGCATCACCAGCCTGATCGAGAGCGGCAAGATCTTCACCGACCTCGACCTGACGCCGCTCGATCCGGAACATGACCGGGTGATGATCTGCGGCAGCACCGAGATGCTGGCCGACACCGAGCGCCTGCTGGTCGCGCGCGGCTTCGACGAGGGCAACAATGCCGCTCCCGGCGCCTACGTGGTCGAGAAGGCGTTCGCCGAGCGCTGACACTCGGTACGGCGACGGCGGGACAGAGCAGCATGGCCTATGATTTCGACCTTTTCGTGATCGGCGGCGGCTCGGGGGGCGTGCGTTGCGCCCGCATCGCCGCCGGCCACGGCGCCCGCGTAGCGGTGGCGGAATCGCGGCACTGGGGTGGCACCTGCGTCAATCTCGGCTGCGTACCCAAGAAGCTGATGGTGCAGGCGACCGAGTACGGCCACTGGGCCGAGGACAGCCGGGGCTTCGGATGGGATATCACGCCGGGCCGCCATGACTGGGCCGCCTTCATCGCGCACAAGGACAGCGAGATCGGACGCCTGAACAGGATCTACGTGCGCCTGCTGGAGTCCGCCGGCGTCACCCTGTTCACCGGCCATGCGCGGTTCGAGGACGCCCACACCCTGCTGATCGGCCCCGGCCCGCTGGCACCCGATGCGGAGCCACGCCGGGTCACTGCCGAGCGGATCGTGATCGCGACCGGAGGCAAGCCGGTGGCGCAGCCGGGCATCGAGGGCCACGAGCTCGGCATCGTCTCGGACGACGCGTTCCACCTCAAGGCCAGGCCCGACCGCATCACCATCGTCGGCAGCGGCTACATCGGCGTCGAATTCGCCGGCATCTTCGACGGGCTCGGCTCCCAGGCGACCATGGTCTACCGCCAGCACCTGCCGTTGCGCGGCTTCGACATGGACATGCGCCGGGCGCTCGACGAGGCGATGACCGAGCGCGGCATCGTGCGCCATTGCGGCACGACGGTGCACCGGATCGAGCGTGATGGGTCGGGCCTGAAGCTGACCCTCGCCAACGGGCACCAGATCGCCAGCGACATGGTGTTCTTCGCGGTCGGGCGGCAGCCGAACGTGTCGGGCCTCGGTCTGGAGCGGACCGCGGTGAAGACCGACGAGGGCGGACGGGTGATCGCCCACGATGGCGGGACCACCGACGATCCGTCGATCTTTGCGATCGGCGACGTCACCAACCGGCAGAACCTGACCCCGGTGGCGATCGCCGAGGGCCACATCCTGGCCGACCGGCTGTTCTCCGGCAGCACCCGGGAGTGGCGCTTCGACACGGTGCCTAAGGCGGTGTTCTTCAGCCCGCCGCTCGCCAGCGTCGGCCTGACCGAGGACGAGGCGGCGGAGCGCGCGCCGGCGGACATCTATACCGCCCGCTACCGTTCGATGCGGCACGTGCTGACCGGCCGCAACCGGCAGACCACCATCAAGCTGGTGGTGGACCAGGCCAGCCAGGTGGTGCTCGGCGCGCACATGCTCGGCGAGGAAGCCCCGGAGATCATGCAGGGGCTGGCGATCGCGGTGACGGCGGGGCTGAAGAAGTCCGATTTCGATCGCACCATCGGCATCCATCCAAGCTCCGCCGAGGAGTTCGTGACCCTGCGCACGCGCACAAGGGTGGCCGGCGCGACTGGGGCTTCCGGTCCCGAGGGTCCCTGACCGACCTGTTCGCCGGCCTGGGGCCACCGCTGCCGGCGCGCGAGCAGCTCGGTGACGGTGCCTGGCTGCTACATGGACACGTCCTGCAGCATGAGGCCGCCCTGTTTGCGGCCGCGCTGGCGGTGGCGGCGCAGTCTCCGTTCAGGCGCATGGCGACCCGCGGCGGCGGCATGCTTTCGGTGGCGATGACCAACTGCGGCAAGGTGGGTTGGATCTCGGACGCGCGCGGCTATCGCTATGACCGCATCGATCCGCTGACCGGACATCCCTGGCCGGAGCTGCCGTCCCTGTTCGGTAGCGTCGCACGGGAGGCGGCGATGGCGGCGGGCTATGACGCGCTCGCCCCCGACGCCTGCCTGGTCAACCGCTACGAGCCGCGTACGAAACTATCGCTGCACCAGGATCGTGACGAGCTCGATCTTGCCGCGCCGATCGTCTCGGTCTCGCTCGGGCTGGCCGCAACCTTCCTGTTCGGCGGCCTGCAGCGCAACGCCCCGACCCGCAAGGTGAGGGTCGAGAGCGGCGACGTCGTGGTCTGGGGCGGCGCCTCGCGGCTGGCCTTTCACGCCGTCGCCCCCCTGGCGGCCGGCGAGCATCGGCTGGCCGGAGCCTGCCGGATCAACCTGACATTCCGCCGGGTCGCATCACCGGCCTGATTTTGCCCTGGCGCGCGAATGGAGAGATAAAGGCGCCCCTTTCAAACCGGAACCGATCGATGAGCGCGTCGCCTGCCTCCGTCATCCCCGTGCCGTCCGCGCCCGCTTCTCCCGCCGTACAGACCACCCCGGCTGCCCTGACGACCTGGACGCCCGGAAGCTGGCGCGGCGCCCCGATCAGGCAGGCACCGAGCTATCCGGACGCGGCGTCGCTGGAGGCGGTCGAGGCCCGGCTGCGCCGGTATCCGCCGCTGGTATTCGCCGGCGAGGCGAGGCGGCTCAAGCAGCAGCTGGCACTTGCCTCCGAGGGACGAGCCTTCGTGCTGCAAGGCGGCGCCTGTGCCGAAAGCTTCGGCGAGTTCACCGCCGACATCATCCGCGACACCTTCCGTGTCCTGTTGCAGATGGCCGTCGTGCTGACTTTCGGCGCCAAGGTGCCGGTGGTGAAGCTCGGCCGCATGGCCGGGCAGTTCGCCAAGCCGCGCTCGTCCGACCATGAGACGGTCGAAGGCGTCAGCCTGCCGTCCTATCGCGGGGACATCATCAACGGTCCGGACTTCACCGCAGAAGCGCGGGTGCCCGACCCGGCACGCATGGAGACCGGCTACTTCCAGTCGGCCGGTACCCTCAACCTGCTGCGCGCCTTTGCCTCCGGCGGCTATGCCAACCTGCATCAGGTGCATCGCTGGAACCTGGGCTTCGTCGAGCGTTCGCCGCTCGCTGCCCGCTACCAGGATCTGGCGGAGCGCATCGACGAGACGCTTGGCTTCATGGGCGCATGCGGGCTGGCGACCGCGCCACAGATCAACGAGACCGAGTTCTACACCAGCCACGAGGCGCTGCTGCTGCCGTACGAGCAGGCGCTGACGCGTGTCGATTCCACCACCGGCGACTGGTACGGCTGCTCGGCGCATTTCCTGTGGATCGGCGACCGCACGAGGCAGGTCGATGGTGCGCATGTCGAGTTCCTGCGCGGCGTGCGCAACCCGATCGGCATCAAGGTTGGCCCCTCCAGCAATGCTGACGACCTGCTGCGGCTGCTCGACATCCTGAACCCGTGGGACGAGCCCGGGCGCATCACCCTGATCAGCCGGATGGGGGCCGAGGGCGTGCGCCGCCACCTGCCGCCGCTGCTGCGCGCGGTGACCCGGGCCGGCCGGCGCGTCACCTGGCTGTCCGACCCGATGCACGGCAACACCATCTCGACCTCGTCCAAGGTCAAGACGCGCTCGTTCGACGCCATTCTGTCGGAGGTGCGCGGTTTCTTCGACGTGTTCGCCGCCGAGGGCGTGGTGCCGGGCGGCGTGCATGTCGAGATGACCGGCCAGGACGTGACCGAATGCGTCGGCGGCGCGTTCCAGCTTACCGAGGCCGATCTATCCAACCGCTACGAGACCTTCTGCGACCCGCGGCTGAACGCCGAGCAGTCGCTGGAGCTGGCCTTCCTGATTGCGAACGAGCTGACCTCGCGCCGGCGCGCGGGGGCCTCGACTGGAGAAACCGGCACTTGAACAGGCCCGAGCTCGAAGCGACCGACGACGCGACCATCACGGCGCGCACCGACGTCTATTTCAATCGAACCCGCGCCATCCTGGCCCGCTTCGGCGACGTGCCGGTCACCTACGCACTGTTCCTGCGCCGGCCGGTGCTGTCGGCGCCGCGCCTGCTGACCGACTGGCTGGCGCAGGTCGCCTCCGCGCGCGGCATCGAGGTGCGGTGCGAGACCATGTTCGAGGAGGGCGCCTGGGTCGGCGCCGGCGAGCCGTTGCTGTATATCACCGGCAGCTTCCTGCATCTGGTCGATCTCGAGACGCTGCTGCTGCAGAAGCTGGGTCCGGCCTGCGTCGCCGCGCACAACGCCTACCGCATGTGCCTCGGCCTGCCGAAGGCGCGCTTCCTGGCCATGCAGGCGCGGCACTGCGCCGGCTTCGAGATGCAGGACATGATGGACTATGCGGCCTCCGTCGGCAGCCGGGCCGCACAGAAGGAAGGCGCGCTCGGCTTCGTCGGCAATTCGACCGACGCCACCGCGGGCTACTACGGAGCGTCAGCCGGGTTCGGCACCATGCCGCACGCCCTGATCGGCTATGCCGGCAGCACGCTGCGCGCCGCCGAGATGTTCCACGAGACCTTTCCGGATGCCGACCTCACCGTGCTGTCGGACTATTTCGGCCGCGAGGTCACCGACTCTATCGAGGTCTGCCGACGCTATCCTGAAATGGCGGCGGCCGGTCGCATCGCGGTACGGCTCGACACCCATGGCGGCCGCTACCTCGAGGGGCTGGATCCGCAGGAAAGCTACGCCGTGCTGGAGCGGCACACGCCCGGCACCATCCGGCGCTACCGGTCCGAGACCGAGTTGCGCTACCTGGTCGGCACCGGGGTATCGGCGGCGGCGATCTGGCGCATGCGCGAGACGCTGGATGCGGCGGGCTTCGACCGCGTCCGCATCGTCGCCTCGTCGGGTTTCGGCGTCGACAAGTGCCAGGTGATGTCGGATGCGGCGGCGCCGATCGACGTGGTCGGCACCGGCTCGTTCATTCCCGACACCTGGTCGGAAACCTACGCCACCGCCGACATCGTTTCGTATGGCGACCGGCAGAGCGTCAAGGTCGGTCGCGAATTCCTGCTGCGCCGTGCGTCGCAGCGGAGCAATGGGAAAGCCGTAGCATGAGCGACCTGTTCGCACCGGAAGGTGGCTTCGTGGTGCGCATCCTCGATCTCTCCGGGGCGTCGGCGGACAACATCGTCGAGGAGGTCAAGGGCTTCCCGACCATGATGCATGCGAATGCGTTCGCGCGCGCCTACGTGCGCGACAGCGTCGAGCGTTGCCGGGTGCCGGGTACGGCATCGCGCGAGGTGCTGGCGTCGTGGTTCGCCTATGGCGAGGACGCGGAAGTCGTCGATGCCGGCGAGCAGGGCTGGAAGTCCGCCAACGAACTCGATGACTTCGTGGCGCATCCGGCGTCCGAGATCGAGCGCGACTGGCGCACGCTGGATCCGCGCCTGGAGGAGCCGGTCGATCCCGACGCAGTGCTGGAAGACCTCGACGACGACGAGGAAGTCGAGGAGCCCGACGAGGACGAGCGCGGGGGCCACGCGTCGTGAAGCTGCGTTTCGCACCCAGCCCGACCGGCCTGCTGCATGTCGGCAACGCGCGGCAGGCGGTCGCCAATGCGCTGTTCGCGCGACGGCATGGCGCCACCTTCCAGCTGCGCATCGACGACACCGACAGCACCCGGTCGAAGGAGGAGCATGTCGATGCCATCAGGCACGATCTGACCTGGCTCGGCCTTGAGTGGCAGGAAAGCTTCCGCCAGACCGAGCGGCTGGCGTCCTACGAGGCGGCGGCTGAGCGGCTGCGTGCGTCGGGCCGGCTGTATCCGTGCTTCGAGAGCGAGGAGGAGTTGCGCGCCAAACGCGAGCAGCGCATCCGCCAGCACCGGCCGCCGGTCTATGACCGCGCCATGCTGCGTCTCACCGCCGAGCAGCGTGCCTCCGCAGAGGCCAACGGGAAGGTGCCATACTGGCGCTTCCGGCTCACCGACGGCACCGTCATGTGGGACGACCTGGTGCTCGGCCGCACCCAGGTGAAGCTGCCGGCGATCTCCGATCCGGTGCTGATCCGCGCCGACGGCACGATCCTGTACAGCTTCGCCTCGGTGGTGGACGATCTCGAGACCGGCATCACCCATATCGTGCGCGGCGAGGACCACGTCACCAACACCGGTGTGCAGGTCGACATCGCCATGGCGCTGGGCGCGTCGCCCCACCGGTTCAGCTTCGGCCATCTGCCGCTGCTGCTCGACGAGGCGGGCGGCAAGCTGTCCAAGCGCTTCGACGGATTGTCGCTGCGCGCGCTGCGGCAGGATGGCATCGAGGCCACGGCGCTCGTGTCCTATCTGGCGCGCCTCGGCAGTTCCGAGGATCCGCATCCGCTCAGCCTGGACGAACTCGCCGCAACCTACGACCTTGCGCATATCTCGCGCTCGGCGGCGCGCTTCGATACGCGGCAGTTGCTCGCGTTGAACCGACGCACCATGCACGCAATGCCGTTCGAGGCGGTGTCGGCGCGGCTGCCGGTCGGCGCCACGCCGGAATTCTGGTCGGTGGTGCGCGGCAATGTCGACATGCTGAACGAGGCCCGGCACTGGTGGGACGTCGTCGGCGGCAGCATCGTGCCGCCGCCGCTGGAAGGCGAAGGCGCGTTCCTGACCCAGGCGCTCGACTTGCTGCCCGAGGAGCCGTGGCACCGGGAGACCTGGCACGAATGGACCAACAGCCTGCGCGAGCCGTCCGGCCGCAAGGGGAAGGCACTGTTCCTGCCGCTCCGGCTGGCGTTGACCGGGGAAGAGAAGGGACCAGAGCTGAGCGACCTGCTGCCGCTGATGGGCCGCGAGCGCGTCGCCGGCCGGCTGCGCATGGCGGCGAGCTGACGATCGTTCCGCAGGCGGCTCTTGCGCCGGTCGTCAGGTGCAATATAACCAGTATACGCGTTTTTCGGGAGACTGCGTCGCACTAGCGGCATGACGGAAGCATCGGGGGCATAGGCATGCACAACGTGCGACTTGGCTGCTGCGATCTTTCATGTCCCTGAATCCTGTCCTTGCCGAGGTTACCGACCGCATCGTCCGCCGTTCAGCGACGACCCGGCGGCGCTATCTCGACTTGATTGGCCGGCAGCGCGAGCGCGGCGTTGCCAGGCCGCGCCTGCAGTGCGGGAATCTCGCGCACGGCTTCGCCGCCTCCGGCGAGGACAAGCGCGCGATCCGTGGCGGTCGCTCGATGAACATCGGCATCGTCACCGCATACAACGACATGCTGTCGGCGCATCAGCCCTATGGCCGCTATCCCGACCAGATGCGCCTGTTCGCGCGCGAGAAGGGCGCCACCGCACAGGTTGCCGGTGGCGTTCCGGCGATGTGCGACGGCATCACCCAGGGCCAGCCGGGCATGGAGCTGTCGCTGTTCAGCCGCGACACCATCGCACTGTCGACCGCGATCGCGCTCAGCCACGGCATGTTCGAGGGCGCCGCCCTGCTCGGCATCTGCGACAAGATCGTGCCCGGCCTGCTGATCGGGGCGCTGCGCTTCGGCCATCTGCCGATGGTGCTGGTGCCGGCGGGACCGATGCCCTCCGGCCTCGCCAACAAGGAGAAGCAGCGCGTACGGCAGCGGTTCGCCGAGGGCGTGGTCGGAACCGAGGAGCTGCTCGAGGCCGAGGCCGCCTCCTACCACGATGCCGGCACCTGCACCTTCTACGGCACCGCCAACACCAACCAGATGATGATGGAGGTGATGGGGCTGCACATCCCCGGCGCCGCTTTCGTCCCACCCAACACGAAGCTGCGCCAGGAGCTGACCCGGGCGGCGATGCACCGGCTGGTGGAGATCGGCTGGGACGGCAACGATTACCGCCCGCTCGGCCGTTGCGTGGACGAAAAGGCGATCGTCAATGCCGCCGTCGGACTGGTCGCCACCGGTGGCTCGACCAACCTTGCGATCCACCTGCCGGCGATGGCGCGCGCCGCCGGTATCGTCATCGACTGGGAGGATCTCGACCGGCTGTCGTCGGCAGTGCCGTTGCTGGCCCGCATCTATCCGAACGGCTCCGGCGACGTGAACGATTTCCAGGCCGCCGGCGGCATGGGCTACGTGATCGCGACGCTGCTGGAGAGCGGCCTGCTGCACGACGACATCATGACGGTGTCGCCTGACGGTTTTGCCGCCTACACCCGCACGCCGAAGCTGGAGGCGGACCGGCTGGACTGGAGCGAGCCGCTGCCGGCTTCGGCCGACCGGAGCATCCTCACCTCCGCGACCCACCCGTTCCGCTCGGATGGCGGCATGCGGCTGCTGCAGGGCAATCTCGGGCGCGGCATCATCAAGACCAGCGCGGTGGACCATGACCGCTGGACCATCGAGGCCGAGGTCGCGATCTTCGAGGACCAGGACGACGTGGTCGCCGCCTTCCTTGCGGGCAAGCTCGATCGCGACGTGGTGGTGGTGGTGCGCTTTCAGGGACCGTCCGCCAACGGCATGCCGGAGCTGCACAAGCTGACGCCCCCGCTCGGCGTGCTGCAGGATCGCGGCTACCGGGTGGCGCTGGTCACCGATGGCCGTATGTCGGGCGCCAGCGGGAAGGTCCCGGCTGCGATCCACATCACTCCGGAGGCGCTGCCATCCGGTCCGCTGGCAAGGCTGCGCGAGGGCGACGTGATCCGGCTCTGCGCGCTGAACGGCACCCTCGACGTGCTGGTCGCGGCACCCGAGCTTGCGATGCGCGCGCCGGTGTCGCCGCCGGTTGCGACAGAAGGCACCGGACGCGAGCTGTTCGCCTTCATGCGTCACGGCGTCGACAGCGCCGAGCATGGCGCATCGGCGATGTTGACGGCGATGGAGCACGCATACGCATGATCTCGGCACTGACGCCTCACGGGGGGACGCCTCACGGGGGGACGCCTCACGGGGGGACGCCCCACGCGGGTCCAGGATCCGGCGGCTC
Organism: Lichenicoccus roseus; assembly: GCF_005844085.1. Lineage (GTDB taxonomy): Bacteria > Pseudomonadota > Alphaproteobacteria > Acetobacterales > Acetobacteraceae > Lichenicoccus > Lichenicoccus roseus. The sequence continues at coordinate 860,950 of NZ_VCDI01000001.1, read as the reverse complement.
GGAGATCGACCGCATCATGGCGCTGTCGCCGGTGATACCGGTGCTGGTGATCCAGGACGCCGCCCATGCGCGTCCGATCGCCGAGGCGCTGGTGGCGGGCGGACTGTGCGTGCTTGAGGTCACGCTGCGCACCGGGGCCGCCCTCGATGTCATACGCGAGATGTCGCAGGTCGAAGGGGCGGTGGTCGGTGCCGGCACCGTGCTGAACCAGGACGACCTCGAAGCCAGCCTGGAGGCGGGCGCGCGATTCATCGTCAGCCCCGGCCTGACCGAGGGCCTCGGCCGCGCCGCCATCGCGAGCGGCGTGCCGTTCCTGCCGGGCATCGCGAATGCCGGCGACATCATGCGCGGGCTGGATCTCGGCCTCGACCGCTTCAAGTTCTTCCCGGCGGTGGCGTCTGGCGGCATCAAGGCGCTGCGTGCGCTGTCGGCGCCGTTCGGCCGGGTGCGCTTCTGTCCGACCGGCGGCGTCGACGAGGCGTCCGCCGCCGAATGGCTGGCGCTGCCGTTCGTGGCCTGCGTCGGCGGCTCCTGGCTGGTGCCGCCGGTCGCCACCGACGGCCGGGGACCGGACGTGGCGGAGATCCGCCGACGGGCGGCGCAGGCGGCAGCTTTGTCCGGTATTGCCTGAACCGGCGGATCGCTACGCCGGTCGCCTTGCGTCGATCAGTGCGTCGGTGGCCCGAACGAATCCGCGACCAGTGTCTCGGCAGCCGCCGCGGCCAGCGCAAGGGCGGTCGTGGGGGAAATCCCGAGTGCATGCGACGCCGAGCCCGCGTAGTTCCGATTGCGCGGGTCATACTCTGCAACCGCGAGCAGTGGCGACTTCCCGGTAATGCGACCGAGCAACGTCAGGGCATCGAGATAGGCACCGTATTTGCTCGGATGATACCCGATCGGGGTTTCGCAGCAGGCGAGCAGCGGATCGCCATCCCACAGATCGACTGGCGCGGCTTGATCCGGAAGGAACGGGTCGCGCTGCGCGAAGCGGTCGCGGATTGCCGTCGCCCACGCATCGCCGTCCGGTGAAACCGCGACGTGGCTGTTGGCGGGATATGCGGCGTTGTACGAACTCGCCACGGTGTCGTAGGCGGCGTGCAGGCCGGAGGTCATCGCATCGATCGGATCACGATCGCCGACATAGGGCGCATAGGCCGGATTGCCGCCCTTCTGCACCGGCGTGCTGATGCCGAACAACGGGAGGCTCGGGTTGTTGCTGGTGTAGCCATACGAGGCGAGCGCCTGCGTCTGGGCAAGGATGATGCGGGCGAGGGGACGCCCCGCCGCCCGATCCGCCGCATCGATGTCGGCGATCAGGGCCGTGACCGAGGATTTGAAGCCCGCCGGATTGCCGCGCGTCGGCACCAGCGTGCCGTTGACGTCGATGGTCGGCGGCAGCGGTGCGAAGCTTTGTTCCTGCAGCACCACATCGGTGAATTTCGGGTTGGTGATGAGCGACAGATCGCCCTTCTCGTTGCCGCTGTTGTTCGCGTAACCGGTCAGCGTTGCACTGCTTACCGCGACCAGCGAGACGTCGTAATCCAGGCCGACCTCCCGGGTCAGCTGCAGGAAGATCCCGGCGACCCCGCCGAACGGTCCGACCTCGGTATATTGCGCGGACGGATTTGCCTGCAAGAAGGCGAGCTTCCCGAGCGTCGTGGCGCCCGGCGTGTTGGCCGGCGTCGGCAGGATGCGCGGCTGAGCCTCGGCGCCGGTGCATGGCAGCGACGGGCAGAGGAGGTCGTGCACCAGCGCGCCGCCGGGCGCATTGCCGGGTCCTGCATTGTAGTTCAGGGCGGGCGGGTATCGCCCATGCGTGAAGCTGTCCCCGACGAACAATATGCTCACCGGATCAGCCAAGGCCCTGCTCGCGCCCGCCATTGAGAGGGCAGCGCAAGCCGCAGTCGCCATCATCGACTTCCAGTCCCAGCCCATCGACCCTTCCTCCCTGCTTGCTGTCGGCAGTAGAAGCGAGCCTGACTATTGTCAAATACATGATGGACTTGTTTATCATTACGTTCAGAGTATTACGATGGAACTCCGTTATCACGTGGCCGGGGAAGGCCATGTGATCCGGGCGGCGGCCCGGGTCTCGCCGACCGATGACCGGAGATTTTGCGGAAAGTCTCGCCGCCGGCTTCAATTGGTGCTGTCAATTCGCGCCTGATGTGCGACCAAGAAGCTTGCTGCCACTTTATTTCGAGAGGCCGACCAAAGAATGGATCAATCCGTAGCGGCTGGGACAGATCCCGAGGAAGTGGCGGCGCAGGACGAGGGCTACCACAAGGGCCTCGGCAACCGTCAGGTGCAGATGATCGCCATCGGCGGCGCCATCGGCACCGGACTGTTCCTCGGCGCCGGCTCACGCCTGCAGGCGGCCGGTCCGTCGCTCGCCATCGTCTACCTGGTCTGCGGCGTGTTCTCGTTCCTGATCCTGCGCGCGCTGGGCGAACTGGTCATGCACCGTCCGACCTGCGGCAGCTTCGTCTCCTATGCGCGGGAGTTCCTCGGCGAGCGCGCCTCATTCGTCGCCGGCTGGATGTCGTTCCTGAACTGGGCAATGACCGGTATCGTCGATATCACCGCCGTTGCCCTCTACATGCACTACTGGGGCACTTTCGCCGACGTGCCGCAGTGGGTGTTCGCGCTGATGGCGCTGTTCATTGTCACCTCGATGAACATGATCGGCGTGAAGTATTTTGGCGAAATGGAATTCTGGTTCTCGCTGATCAAGGTGGTGGCGCTGTCGCTGTTCCTGATCGCCGGCGCCGTCATCCTTGGTGTCCGCATGCCGGTCGGCGGCCATACCACCGGGCTGCACCTGATCAGCGACAACGGTGGCTTCTTCCCGCACGGCATCCTGCCGGCACTGGTGCTGGTGCAGGGCGTGGTGTTCGCCTATTCGGCAATCGAGCTGGTTGGCACCGCGGCGGGCGAATGCGAGGACTACGAGAACGTGGTGCCGCGCGCGATCAACAGCGTGATGTGGCGCATCGCCCTGTTCTATGTCGGCGCCGTGGTGCTGCTGACGCTGCTGCTGCCCTGGACCGCCTACAAGGCCGGCACCAGCCCGTTCGTCACCTTCTTCCAGACGCTCGGCGTGCCCGGCATCGGCACCATCATGAACATCGTGGTGCTGACGGCGGCGCTGTCGAGTCTGAATTCCGGCCTGTATTCCACCGGCCGGGTGCTGCGCGCGCTGGCGCTGGGCGATTCCGCGCCGCGCTTCCTCGGCTACATGAACCGCCATTCCGTGCCCGCCGGCGGCATCCTGATGACGGTCGGGATCTACCTGGTCGGCGTCGTACTGAACTACGTGGTGCCGAGCCAGGTGTTCGAGATCGTGCTCAACATCTCGGCGCTCGGCATCGTCAGCACCTGGGGCTTCATCCTGGCAAGCCAGATCATGTTCCGCCGCGCGGTGCGTCGCGGCGAGGTGAAGGCGCCGACCTTCCGCATGCCGGGCGCACCCTTCACCTCCTGGCTTTCGCTCGGCTTCCTCGCCGCCGTGCTGGTGCTGATGGCGTTCGACTATCCGGACGGCACCATCACGGTCGCCACCATCCCGCTGATCGCGGCGCTGCTGGCGCTCGGCTGGTGGAGCCTGCGCCGCACCCCGCCGATCCTGATGCCCGCAACCATTCCGTCTATTACCCTGACACGCGATATCCTCGAGCGCCGCGACTGAGGCCGATGCGCTGGCTCGGACCCGCCGCCGCCCTCGTGGCGGTGGCACTCGCTCCGGGGTGTGCCGAAGCCGCCACGTCGTCCGCCTCGCCGCCCGAGCAGTGGTATACCGGCTCCCTGTTCTCGCCGTCCGGCGCGGAGGCCGAAGCAGGTGAAATGGCGATCGAGCCCTATCTCGAGGGGGTCGACGAAGTCGGCAGGTACGACAGCCACGGCCACGTGCAGACGATCGACCCGCAGAACTCCCTCTCGCAATCGACCCTGCTCAAATATGGACTGACCAACCGGCTCTCGATCTATTCGTTGCCTGACTTCGCCTGGGGATTCGGGAAGGATGGCGCCACCAGCGGGATCAAGGCCGGCGACCTGCCGATCGAGCTGCAATACCGGGTGCTGGATGCGGACAAGCCGCGTTTCATCCCGGCCGTCACCGGCTTCCTAGGAGTCGGCATACCGACCGGTGACTATGACCGGCTGAGCCGCACGCAGGATGGCGTCGGCTCCGGAGCCTGGTTGCTGCGCTTCGGCTTCGTGGCGCAATCCGAGGTCAAGCCGGAGCCACGATACCCGCTCAGGATCCGGTTGTGGGCAGTCGGACGGCAGCCGTTCGCGACGGTTCCGGTCAGCGGCACGAGCGTGTACGACACCCCCGCCGGCTTTGCCGGGCGTGCGCGGGTCGGCTTCTCGGGCAATGCCGGCACCTCGCTCGAACTCGGCCTCACCCAGCGCTGGGTGCTGGCACTGGACATCTACCGGGTCTGGGCCGACGGCACCGACATCAGGGGGCGCGTCGCGGACGGTGCCGTGCCGTATGTCAGCAGCGAAGGCGCATCCGGGACCTGGAACGTCGGACCGGCGGCCGAATACAACTGGTCCGCCACCCAGGGCGCGATCCTTGGCGTCATCGTGCCGTTCGATGGCCACAACACGACCCGGTCGATTACGCCCGACCTTGCGGTCAACATGGTGTTCTAGGTCCCGCGCGCAATCGCCGGAACGACATGACAATCACCTCGATCTTCTTGAGGATGACCAGTTCTCGTCAGGTTTTCGCAGTATCGCTCCCGCCGAAACACGTTGCCTTATGTCAAATATAAATCTCCATGGTGGATGCGCCCTGTCAGCAGCGGGTCTCGATGCGCCGGCGCGCACGAGGGCCTGATGGCGTTGGCGGAGACGTTGAAGAGCCCGATCGTGCATGCGTTGGGCGGGAAGGAGCATGTCGACTACGACAACCCCTACGATGTTGGTCTGACCGGCTTCATCGGGTTCTCATCGGGCTATGCCGCGATGCACGCCTGCGACGTGCTGCTGATGCTCGGCACGGACTTTCCGTACAAGCAGTTCCTGCCCCAGGGGGTGCGCACGGCGCAGGTCGACATCCGTGCTGAGAATCTCGGCCGCCGCACGAGGCTCGACCGCTGCAACACCTCCGTAACGAGTGGCACTTCTCTCCTGAAGGGGCGACGACCGAGCTGACGAACAGCCCCGCCATCCTGCCGGGCCGGCAGCGCCATCGCATCGCAATCGGCCTTCGCGATGATGCCATCGAGCCCTGGGCCGGAGCGAGTGCGGCATCCCCCCATCTTGGAACTTGAAGCAGTCGGGCGCATGTTCCCTCGCGGAGAGCAAGGGAACGGAAGATGACGCTGCAGGCCGGCTCGGAGGCGCACAAGGCGCTGTTCTGCCAGGATTTCATCGACACCCACCAGACCTTCGACCCGGAAACGCTGCCCTGGCCGGAGCTGACCGACGTGGAGCTGGCTCGGTTGCGGGGGGTGCCGTTCTGGCAGGAGGTCTACCATACCGAGCGGCGCGCCGGCGCCATCGTCGATGCCTTCACACCGCAGATCACCGATCCGATCGTGCGCGAGGCGGTGCGAATCCAGGGGATCGAGGAGGCAAGGCATGCCAGGCTGATCAAGGTGATGATCGACCGCTACGGCATCGATGCGCACGAGCAGCCGATGGAGAAGTTTCCCGCCGACCTGGAGACCGCCTTCATCGATTTCGGCTTCGGCGAGTGCCTCGACGCATTCCTCGGCTTCGGCGCCTTCAAGACCGCGCGCGAATCGTCGTTCCTGCCGGAGGGCATGTTCGAGATCTTCGACACGCTGATGTTCGAGGAAACCCGGCACATCGTGTTCTTCATCAACTACATGGCCTGGCGCGAGAAGCGTCGCGGCCTCGGCGGCCCGCGCCGCGCGATGAAGTCGGCACGCTTCTACGCCCGCGCCGGCAAGCGGCTGTTCGGCATGGTCAACCGCGGCCAGGAGGCCAACGACGGCAAGGATTTCGCAGTCACCCAGGCCAACATGTTTCTCGACGGCTTCTCGTTCCAGCGCTTCGTCGAGGATTGCGTCAACGAGAACGCCAGGCGCATGGGCGAACTCAACCAGCAGCTGATGCAGCCCAGGCTGCTGCCGAGCATGGCGTCGCTGGCGCTGCAGGGCCTGCGCGTGTGGGAACTGACGCGGCCGCACCTGCGCCGCCGCGAGGCGGCCTGACCTCGGCCACCTCCTGAGGCCGGCACCCGGTCCGGAATGTCGCACACGGTGACGCGCCGGCGTCCGCGGATACTGCGTACCGCCCGGCAATCCTGGCGCAGCACCGGGCTCGGCCTGCGGCGGATGCCGGCCGCATTCCTCATCACCCTGCTGGCCGGGACCCTGCTGGAGTGCCTGCTGTTCGTCTCGCGTGTCGGCGCGAGCCCGGTGGCGGGTGGCATCGGTCCGGCCGCCATCGAGGTGCTGATGACCTCGATCGCGGTGAGCTTCGCCCGGTCGCTCATCGCTGCGCCGCTGGCCATCGCCATGCATCGCTTCGTGCTGCTCGGAGAGGGCACCGAGCTGCTGCCGCTACGCCCGGTCGGGCGCGTCGTGCGATTCACACTCTGGCTGACCGCGGTCGGGACGATCTCCGATGTCGGCCTGTTCCTGCTCGCCACCATGCCGGGACGCATCGTGCTCATCCCGGTCCTGCAGATCCTCGGCGTGGTGCTGGCGATCCGGCTGATCCTGGTGTTTCCGCAGGTAGCGCTCGGCGCCACCGGTCATCTTGCCCGCTGCAGCCTGTCGGCGACGCGATGGCAGTTCTGGAGGATCGGCACGGTCTCGGTGGTGACCATCCTGCCGATCGTCGCCGCCTCCCTGGGGATCATCCTGCTTGCCCACATGCTCACGCCCTCGCTGCCCTGGCTGCAAACGTCGCAGGGGGCGATCGCGGTCCTGGTCGGCCTGCTGACGCCGCTGGGCGTCGCGCTGGGAGCCTCGTCGGCGTCGTGGCTGTTCCTGGTCTACAACCGGACCGACCTGGCCCCGGCCGGCCTGGGCGAGATCATGCTACCGGCTCCTGACGGCACCGCCGATGCCGCTGCCGGCATCGGCGGGCAGGCGTACGTAACCCGAGAGCGACACGAGCATCAGTAGGGCGGCGGCCACGAAGGCCCAGTGGAAATCCGCCGTCGTGAAGGCGCGGCCATCCTCGTGCCGCAGCCAGGCCGCGCCACGCAGGCAGAGCGCGCCGAAGGCGATCCCCATGCCGATCATCATCTGGGTGACGGCGCTCTGCAGCGTCGAGGCCGGACCCTTCTGGCCGTCGTCGACGTCGGCGAACGCCAGCGTGTTGATGGTGGTGAACTGCATCGAGCGCCCGACGCCGTAGGCGAACAGCAGCACCAGCATGATCGGCAGCGGCGTGGCGGGCACCAGCGTGCCGAGTGCCAGGATGGCGCAGGCCGCGAAGACGCCGTTGCACAGCAGGGTGGTGCGGAAGCCGTACCGCCGCAGTACCGGCGTGGTGAACAGCTTCATGCCGAGGTTGCCGGTCGCGGTGGCCAGCAGCAGCAGCCCTGAACGGAACGGCGACAGGCCGAAGCCGATCTGGAACAGCAGCGGCGAGAGGTATGGCACCGCCTCAATCGCGGCGCGGTTCGCCGATCCCCACAATATGGTGGCCGAGTAGGTCGGCACCTTCAGCGCGCCCAGCGACAGCAGCGGATGGCGGCTGCCACGAAGATGCCGGACGGTGAGCACGCCGAGTCCCAGTCCGGCCAGGATCAGCAGCAGGGCCGGGCCAAGACGCTGGTCGCGATGGCTGGCCGCCTCGGTGCCGTACAGCAGCAGGCTGAGCGCCGCGCCGCTAAGCAGGAAGCCGGGCATGTCCAGCGGGCGGCGCCCCTCGGCGCGCTGCTGCGGCACGAACGCGATCACCGCCGCCAGCGCCGCGATGCCGAACGGCACGTTGAGGAAGAACACCCAGTGCCAGGAGGCGTAGGTGGTGATGAAGCCGCCGACCGAGGGGCCCACCACCGGCGCCACCACGCCCGGCCAGGTGATGGTCGAGATCGCCTGCATCATGCGGTGGCGCTCGGTGTTGCGCACCACGATCATGCGGCCGACCGGGACCATCATCGCGCCGCCGATGCCCTGCAGCACGCGGGCGGCGGTGAAGGAATACAGGCCGGGCGCAGAGCCGCACAGCACCGAGGCCACGGTGAACACCACCACCGCGGCGCCGAATACGGTGCGCGATCCCATCCGGTCGGCGACCCAGCCGCTGATCGGGATGAACACCGCCAGCGTCAGCATGTAGGCGGTCAGGCCCAGGCTGAGCTCGTTCGGGCCGACATGGAAATCATGCGCCATGCTGGGCAGCGCGGTCGCGATGATGGTGGTGTCGAGATATTCCATGAAGAATGTCGCCGCCACGATGAACGGCAACAGGCGCAGGTTGAAAGGCACCGGCGCCTCGCGTCCGGCGGAAAAGTCATTCATCAGGCAGCTACCTCCACGGCCGGCGCACCCAGCCTGGTCCGGTGCATGAAGCGCAGGCTGGCCACAACGGCAACGCAGCCGAGGGTGCAGCCGAGCCCGCCCCAGAGCCCAGGCACACCCAACCCGAAGCGGAAGGCGGCGAGCCTGCACAGCGGGTAGCCGATCAGCCAGTAGCAGGCGGTGGCAATCACCATTGGCACGGCGGTGTCGCCCAGTCCGCGCAGCGCACCGAGCGCCACCGCCTGCACCCCGTCGGCGATCTGGAACAGGGCGACGATGCCGAGCAGCGTGACGACGATCCGCAGCGCCGGGGCATTGGCCGGCTGCGCCGGATCCAGGTAGGCATGCGCGATCGTCTGCGGCAGGGCCAGCAGCAGCGCGCTGAGCACCCCCATCACCAGGACGCCGAGCCCGATCGCGACCAGGCCGCTGCGTCGCGCCTCGCGGGGCCGGCCCGCGCCGGTCCAGTAGCCGACGCGCACGTTCGTCGCCTGCGACAAGGCCAGCGGCAGCATGAAGGTGGTAGATGCGACGTTGAGCGCGATCTGGTGCGCCGCCAGCGCCGCCGGACCGAGCAGGCCAGCCATCAGCCCGGCGACCTGGAACAGCAGCACCTCGGCGGCGATGGTGAGCGCGATCGGCGCGCCGAGACGCAGCAGCAGGAGGCACTCGGTGAGCCGCGGCCGGAACGGGTGCAGCATGGCGCGCATCCCCGGGCGTCGCAGCAGCAGCAGACCGAGTATTCCGCCGGACAGGTAGAGCGTGAGCGTGGTCGCAAGCGCCGAGCCGACGAAGCCGAGACGCGGCAGCAGCCGCACCCCATGCAGCACGAGGCCGTGGATCAGGCCGTAATTGAGCAGGCCGTTGAGCAACGCCATCGCCGGCATCGTGCGCAGCAGCAGGCCGGCGGCACCAAGGGACGGCAGCACCGCGCGCATCAGTCCGAGCCCCACCAGCGCCCCGGGCGCGGCCCATCGCAGTACATCCAGGTAGCTTGCGACGTCGTGCGCCAGGACCGGAGGTTCGCCTAGCCGGTGCAGCAGCCAGCCGACCCGGTCCAGCAGCACGATCGACGGCAGGCTCATCAGCAGCGCCAGCAGCAGCGCCGAGGCGACGATCGCACCGGCACCGCCGGCGCCGGCTCCCGAAGTCTGCGAAATGCGAACGCTGGCGGCCATCTGCACCCCCTGCAGGACAACCATGAAGGTAAAGAACAGCCCGGCCCCGAGACCGCCCGCGGCCAGCGCGCCGGCGCCAAGGCCGCCGAGCAGGATGCTGTCGGTCATTCCCATCGCCATCTGCGACAGCAGCGAGACCGCGATCGGCAGGGCCAGCCGAAGCAGCGCGCCGGCATGTCCTGCGAGTGTCGGCGACCGGTCGCCCAGGTGACGCTCTGACAAGTCCAGCACTGTCAAGTCCGGGCGACCAGCCGCGCCTCGTCGAGCAGCATGGTCTCCTCGTTGTCGAGCTCGCGCTCGATTTCCTGCACCGCCTCGCTGTTGATCTCCTGGCTGCGCCACAGCTTCTGCAGCACGTCGCGGCGCGTGCGCAGCGCCCGCAGCCGTAGTGCCGCCGAGCGCCGGTGCCGGCGCAGCAGACTGTCGCGGTCCGGTCCATCCTCGAGTTCCGGGGCCCGCTCCAGCCGCGCCAGCCGCTCGAACTGCTCGGATAGCATCGCGTCGGCGATCTCCACCGCCTCGTCGTCGGTGGCGCGCTCGCGATATTGCTCGACCGCTGCGATGGCGGCCTGCGCCAGCGCCACCCGCGCGGCCTCGACCTCGCGCGGCAGCGGATCGGGGGTCTGCAGCCGGATATCGCGCAGCAGCACCGGCAGCAGCAGGCTGGCCAGCAGCAGCGAGCAGATGATCACCCCGGCGGCCTCGGTGACCAGCACGTCGCGATACGGGAAGCCCGCCTGGCCGTCGCCCGCGATCGGCAGCGACAGCACCGCCGCCAGGGTGATCGCGCCACGCACCCCGGCGACCGCCATGGCGGCGGTCACCCGGTGCTGCGGCCGGACGAATGCCTGGCTTCTGAGCCGCGCCCGCGCGATCCGCACCAGCAGCATCAGCCGGATCCAGAGCAGGCGCAGGCCGGTCAGCGACAGGGTGATGAGCACGATGGTAGCCGGCAGCCGCCACAAGGGCAGCCCGTGCTGGTGGCTGAGTGCGACCGCGTCGCGCACGATGCCGGGCAGCTGCACGCCCAGCAGCAGGAAGATGATGCCGTTGAACAGGAAGCTGATCATCGGCCACACCACGGCGTGGCTGGCGCGCAGCCGGCTGTTCAGCACGCGGTTGTTGTAGCGCTTCACCAGCAGGCCGGCGGCGACGGCGGCGAGGATGCCCGACACGTCGAGGCGATCGGCGACGATGTAGGCGGCGAAGGGCAGCAGCACGATCAGGGTGACGTGGGTGGCGGGCTCGTCGAGGTCGCGCGCCATCAGCCACTCGATGCCGCGCACCGTGATGAAGGCGAGCAGCAGCCCGACCGCGACCCCGCCCGCCGCCACCACCAGGAAGGTGAGGCCAGCCTGGGTCGCCGAGAAGTTGTGCGCCATGGCGGCGGCGACCGCGAAGCGGAAGCAGACCAGGCCGGTGGCATCGTTCAGCAGCGCCTCGCCGGACAGGATATGCAGCAGGCGGCGCGGCACGCCGCGTCCTTCCATCAGCGAACCGACCGCCACCGCGTCGGTGGGCGACAGCACCGCGGCGAGCGCGAAGGCGGCGGCCAGCGGCACCTCGGGCTGCAGCCAGTGGATGAACCAGCCGCAGCCCAGCGTGCTGAACAGCACCAGCCCAAGGGCGAGGGCCAGGACGATGCCCTGCAGCCGGCGCAGCTCGCGCAGCGGGATCAGGTAGGCGTCGGCGAACAGCAGCGGCGGGATGAACAGCAGCATGAACACTGCCGGATCGAGCCGCAGGCCGTGTCCGGACAGCCCGATCAACGCCCCGAAGCCGATCTGCAGCAGCGGCAGCGGCAACGGCAGCCGCGAGGCGCGCGACAGCAGGCTGCTGACCGTGGTGGCCAGCATCAGCAGCAGGGTGGTGATCGCGACGTGCATGCGGGCAGGGTATAATGGGAAACCCGATACGCCGCCGAGGCCTGCTGTTGCACGCAGGGCCGCCCTGACGCAGAAAGCGCGCATGTCCCGCTCCGCGTCGCCAATCCTGAGGCTGCATGACAGCCTGACCCGCGGCGAGGTGCCGTTCGTGCCGCTCGATCCGGAGCATGTGCGGGTCTATTATTGTGGGCCGACGGTCTACGACCTCGCCCATATCGGCAACCTGCGCGCCATGGTCGCGGCCGACATCCTGGTGCGGCTGCTGCGCCGGCTCTACCCGCGCGTGACCTTTGTCCGCAACATCACCGACGTGGACGACAAGATCAACGCCCGCGCCCGCGAGTGCGGCATCGCCATCGACGAGCTGACGGCGCGGACCACGGCGGATTTCCACGCCGACCTCGCCGCGATCGGCAATCTAGCACCCGACCACGAGCCGCGCGCGACCCGTCACGTGGGCGAGATGATCGCCCTGATCCAGGGCCTGATCGGCGCGGGCCACGCCTATGCCGCCGAGGGCCACGTGCTGTTCTCGGTGGCGAGTTTCCCCGACTATGGCAGGCTGTCCGGGCGCGATCCGGAGGAACTGCTGGCCGGCGCCCGGGTCGAGGTGGCGCCGTACAAGCGCGATGCCGGCGACTTCGTGCTGTGGAAGCCCTCGACGCCGGACCTGCCGGGCTGGGACAGCCCGTGGGGGCGCGGGCGTCCGGGCTGGCATATCGAATGCTCGGCGATGGCGCACGAATATCTCGGCGGCAGCTTCGACATCCATGGCGGCGGCAGCGACCTGCTGTTCCCGCACCACGAGAACGAGCGCGCGCAGAGCCTGTGCGGCTATCCCGGCACCGGCTTCGCCAACGTCTGGCTGCACAACGCCATGCTGCTGGTCGACGGCGAGAAGATGTCCAAGAGCCTCGGCAATTTCCACACCGTCCGCGAGATCCTCGACGAGGCGCCGGCCGAGGCGCTGCGCCTGCTGCTGCTCGGCACCCACTACCGCTCGGTGCTGAACTTCACGCGCCCGGGCCTGTCGGAGGCGCGTCGCACGTTGGACCGGTTCTACCGTGCGCTGGAACGTCACGAGGCGGTTCCGACCACGCCGGGCGATCTGCCGGAGGCGTTCCTGGGAGCCATGTGCGACGACCTCAACACGCCGCTCGCGATATCGGTGCTGCATGGGCTGGCGGATGCCGCGCTGGCCGGCGACGCGCGGGCGGCGGCCGGCCTGCGTGAAGCCGGCGCCCTGATCGGCCTGCTCGGCGAGGCGCCGCACGACTGGTTCCGGCAGGGCGGCAGCCAGGACGCCGACGCCGCCGTCGAGGCGCTGATCGCCGAGCGCATCGCAGCCCGCAAGAGCCGCGACTTCGCACGCGCCGACGCCATCCGTGGCGAGCTGTCGGGGCAGGGGATCGTGCTGGAGGATAATCCGACCGGAACGACATGGCGCCGCGCCTGATGGCCCGGCCATGACGGGTTGGCCATGACGGGCAGGGACGGCGGCGCCGACCTCGCGCCGATCGGCAACAGTCCGGTGGTGATCCTGGTGCGTCCGCAGCTCGCCGAGAATGTCGGTGCGGTGGCGCGCGCGATGGCCAATGGCGGCCTGTTCCACCTGCGCCTGGTGAAGCCCCGCGACGGCTGGCCGCAGGAGCGCGCCTGGCGCTCGGCGTCCGGGGCCGACCGCATCCTCGATGCCGCCTCGGTGCACGAGGATGTCGACGGCGCGGTCGCCGACCTGCACCACGTGTTCGCCACCTGTCCACGACCGCGTCATATCGTGAAGCCGGTGCTGACCGCGCGTGGCGGCGCCGCCGAGCTGCGTGCCATCACCGGCCGGGGCCTCGGCTGCGGCATCCTGTTCGGTCCGGAGCGCGCCGGCCTCGATAACGACGACATGGCCCGCGCCGACGCGCTGATCCGCTATCCGCTGAACCCGGGCTTCATGTCGCTCAACCTGGCGCAGGCGGTGATGATCATGGCCTACGAATGGTGGATGGCCGATGACGGCACGCCGCCGCGCACGCTGATGACCAACGAGAGCCATATCGCCAACAAGGGCGAGCTGGAGAACTTCATCCGCCACCTCACCGCCGAGCTCGACGAGTGCGGCTTCCTGCGCAACGAGCAGAAGCGCCCCGGCATGGTGCGCAACCTGCGACACCTGTTCGAGCGTGGCGAGGTCACGCAGCAGGAGTTGCGCACCTTGCACGGCGTGGTCACCGAACTGGCGCTGGGCCGCAAGATACGCGGACGCGACGAGACTTCCTGAGCCGATGCCGGCTCCGGGAAGCCGGGGCCGTCACGAAGCCGGCGTGGTCTCCACCAGCTCGACGCGGTGCCCGCCCAGCCGGGTGAACAACTCGCCGCGGCAGGTCAGCACCAGGATCTGCATGCGCGACGCCGCCTGGGTCAGCAGGTCGAACATCCGCTCCAGGCGGTCGCGGTCCGAATAGGCCAGGGCGTCGTCCAGGATCACCATCGCCGGCTTGCCGCGATCGAGCAGCATGTCGGCGAAGGCAAGGCGGGACAGCACCGCGATCTGCTCCTGGGTGCCATCCGACAGCCGGTCGACCGCATCGTCGGTGCTGCCGCCACGGCCCAGCCCGGTGATGCGGAATTCCTCGTCGCAGGTGACGCTGGTGCCGGGGAACAGGCCGCGCAGGTAGGGCGTGATGCGCGCCGCCACCGGCGCCATGTAGCGTTCCTTGGCCTCGCGCTCGCTGGCGATGAGGGTATCGCGCAGCAGCGTCAGCACCTCGGCTTCCGCCTGCAGCCCCTCGTACTCGCGCCGCAGGTCGTCGCAGGCGGTGGCGGCGGTGGCGATCTGCTCGTCGATGCCGGCGCCTTCCTGCTGCTGGATCCGGCTCTGCAGCACCGCGATGTCCTGCTGCAGGCGCCGCACCGCGTCGCGCTGCTGCACGATCGCCTGCTCGTAGCGCTGGATGCGCGCATTGACGGCGTCCAGCGTGTCGGCGGGCTGTTCGCCCACGGCCCGCGCCGCCAGCTCGCGCTGCCTCTCGAGGGCCTGCGCCGACTGCGCCAGCCGGTCCGCCAGCGCCGCGTCCGGCTCCTCCCCGGCTGCCTCGGCAATCTCGCGCTGCAGCCTCGCCACGCTCTCGCGCACGGCCTCCAGCGACGCGCTCTGCCCGGCCAGGGTCTCGAAGCAGCGCAGCCGCCGGGCCTGAGGGGCCGAAAGCGCCGCCCGAGCGCCCTGCGTCATCTCGGTTGCCGCCGTCTCCGACGCCTGCGCCGTCCGCAGCTCCGCCTCGGCGATCTCCGGAGCCGGCACCGATGCCATCTCCACTTCGGACAGCTCGGCGGCGAGCCGGCTGCGCGACGCCTGCAGGTGGTTGCGCAACGGATCAAGACCGGCCGCGAGGCCGTGGCCAGGGTCGGCCGGCGTCTGCAGCGCGAGTTCGCCGCGCGCGTGCGCCAGCCGCTGCTCGCAGCTGTGCCGGCGCTGCAGCCGTCGCTCGGCATCGTCCGCGTCCGATGCGCCGATCGCCGCCAGCGCCGCGCGCAGGTGCTCGACCGACTGCGCGATGGCGTCCTGCATCCTGTCGCGGTCGCGTATCGCCGGGCTGATGCGCAGGCGGCCGTAACCGGGGATGATGATCTCGGCAGGCTCTACCAGGCGGCGCGCCGAGCGTCCCGGAGTGGCCGCCTCGCCGTCGACCAGCAGGCCGGTCGCGCCCGGCTCGAGCTCGAACTCGATCAGGGTGGCCTGCGCATCGAGCACTGCCCGCGACCGCTGCTCCTCGCGCGCCGCGGCGTGCACCGCCTGCACCGCAGCCGCATCCACGCGCATGGCGGCAAGTTCGCCGGCAAGCTCGTTGACCACCGCCTGCGCCGCCTCGGCCCGCTGCAGCCGGTCCCCAAGCGCCGTCATCGCCGCCGCCCGCAGCGCCAGCTCGGACACCGTGCGGGCCTGCCGCAGCCTGAGCATCGCCGCCGTCCCGGCCTGTACCGCCAGCTCAAGCGACGCCGAGGCCTGCGCCAGCGCTTCGTCGGCAGAAGCCAATTCCGCCTGCGCTTCCGCCACCACCGCCTGCAGGCGCGCCGCCTCGGCGATCGCCTGGGCCAGGGTCTCGCCGCGCTGCTGCCGGCGCAGGGTCTCGGCCATCGCCGCCTGCTGCCGCCCCTCGGCGAGGTTCAGGTCGGTCAGGGCCTGCCGGCGCAGATCCTCGTAGCGCAATACCGCATCGCGCCGTCGCCGCGCCTCCGACAGGTCGGCTTCCAGCCGCGCCGCCTCGTCGGCATCGCTGGCGGCGGCGAGCGTGCGGCGTTGGCGCTGCAGGGCGTCGAGATCGTCATCCAGTTGCCGCCGCCGCTCGATCAGTGCCTGCTGGGTATCCTCGGCCTGGGTGAGCAGGCCGGAGATCTCCTTGTAGCGGCCCCGTGGCCGGCCGTTGCCGTCGAGCAGGCGGCCCAGTTCGGCGCGGGCGTCGGCGAGCAGCGCCTGGCCGCGCGCACCGCCGGTCAGCGTGCCGAGCTCGGTCTCCAGGCAGGCATGGATGGTCGCCCGTGCGAGGTCGTTCAGTTCCGGCTGCCGCACAGACTCCCGCTGCGCCACCCACAGCGCGCCCCACATCCCGGCATCCTCCGCCTTGGCGCCCTGCTTGCCGGGCGGGCGAAAGCCGAGCAGAGCCTGCAGCGCCTCCTCCGCGGCGTCGCCCTCGTGGCGAATGCCGTCCGGCAGCGTGAGGCGCGCATACGGCTCGCGGTGCAGGAAGCGCTTCTCGATCCGGTGCAGGCCGCCCGCCCATTCGAAGCCGAGCGCCACCACCGGAGAGGTCTTGCCGCGCCAGTGCTGCATGCTGCGCACCGCCGCCGCGTTCGAACTGTGCCGCTCGAACAGCACCCCGCGTATGGCGTCGAGCAGGGTCGACTTGCCGAACTCGTTCGGCGCCGACAGCACGTTCATGCCGTCCGCGAGGCCCTCGATCCGGACCGGGCGGTCGAACTTGCGGAAGCCAGTGAGTTCGAGCGATCGGATCCTCACGCGCCGGCCTCCGTCTCGCCCGCGCGTCGCATGTGCAGCACATACAGCCGCTGCAGCGCCTGCGCCGCGATGCCCCTGCGCAGTTCGGCCGGATCGGCCGCCATCCGCGCCAGCCGTTCGGCGGCGACACGCACGAAGCCGCCCTGGTCGATCGCCTCCAGGTCGGCGGTCGACGGCTCCGGCTGCAGGCGGCCGTCGTCGAGCCGCAGGGCGCGCAAGGCGCTGGCGGCGTCGCCCCGGATGCGGCGCTCGTAGGCCTCGCGCGCCGCCAGGGACAGCGCCCCCTCGACCCGCAGGCTGACCAGCAGCGTGCTGAGGTCGGGCTGCAGGTTGCGCAGCCTGGTCTCGAGCAGGTCGATGTCGGTGATGGAGTGCAGCGTCGCGGCCTCCCGCCGCCATTTGAAGCGCCCGACGCGGTGCCGGGTGACGTCCGGCAGCGCGCGCGGACCGTCGATCTGCACCAGCAGCGCCTCGCCGCCGCCCCAACCCCCGGTATCGAAGGCGTCGACCTCCGGGGTGCCGGAATACCAGCTCCGGCTGCCGGTATCCCCGCTTCCGAAGCACTGGCCGCCGTGCCAGTCCCCCAGGGCGAGGTAGGCCAGCCCGGCGCGATCGGCGCGATCGAAGGCGATCAGGTTGTGTGTGGTGCTGTCCTCGGCGCCGAACTGGCGCAGCGAACCATGCGCGAGACCGAGCCGGATTGCGCCCTCCGGGGTCGCGATGGCGTCCATGCCGGCGGTCGGGTCACCCAGCGCATGCCGCCTGGTGAGTACCACAGGCACCAGGACGGCATCGCCGACCGCCTGCGCCTGCGGGGCGAGATGCAGATGCACGTTCGGCGGCACGCCGGCGCGCTGCAGCCGGTCCCACGGGCCGTTCGGCGTGTGCGGGTCGTGGTTGCCCGGGATCAGATGCCATTCGAGCGTCGGAAACTGCCGCATGCGCTCGATCGGCTGCCGCAGCGTGCGGTCGCTGGGGTCCGCCACGTCATAGACGTCGCCGGCCACCAGCACAGCCGTCGCACCCTGCGCCTGGGCGAGCCGGCCGAGCCTGCCGATCACCTCGAGCCGTTCGTCGTGCAGCACCGCCCGCGTGGCATCGTCGGCGAAGCCGAATGCCTTGCCGATCTGCCAGTCCGAAGTGTGCAGGAACCGCATCCGCCAATCTTCCGCCTAAGCCAGGCCCGGTCGCCCGCGCGTGTCGGCGCCCGAGTCGCAACCCGGAATGCCAGGCCACGTCATTACCCTATCATCCCCTTCGCTTCTCATCATGGAGAGCCACATGCCGTTGGACAGTACCGGAAGCGGCCGGCCGGAGCGGCGCCCCGAGCCACGCAACGTTCTCGGCGGGACGCTGCAGACCTGCTCGATGCAGCCGCTCACCGGCTTCCACCGGGATGGTTGCTGCGCCACCAGCGCCGCCGATCTGGGCAGCCACACGGTCTGTGCGATCGTGACCGCCGAGTTCCTCGCCTTCAGCGGTGCGCGCGGCAACGATCTCGGCACGCCCATGCCGGCCTTCGGCTTTCCCGGCCTGCAGCCTGGTGATCGCTGGTGCCTGTGCGCGCCGCGCTGGCAGGAAGCGTTCCTCGCCGGCAAGGCGCCGCAGGTAGTGCTCGAGGCGACCGAGATCGGCGCGCTCGAGCATTGCGAGCTCGACGACCTCAAGCGGCACCAGGCCACCGGAGCATGACCATGGAGTATCGCAACCTCGGCCGCAGCGGCCTGATGGTGTCGCCGCTCTGCCTCGGCACCATGATGTTCGGCGGCGCCACCAGCGAGGCGGACAGCGCCCGCATCGTCGCCCGGGCGCACGACCAGGGCATCAACTTCATCGACACCGCCGACGTCTACAATGCCGGCGAGAGCGAGCGCGTGGTCGGGCGCGCCATCGCCCACGCCCGCGACTGGTGGATCCTGGCCACCAAGCTTGCCAACCCCACGGGCGAAGGGCCGAACGCGCGCGGCCTCTCGCGTCGCTATGCCTTCACCGCGGTCGAGGCCAGCCTGAGGCGGCTCGGCACCGAAGTCATCGACATCCTGTACCTGCACAAGGAGGACCATGCGACGCCGCTCGAGGAGGTGGTGGGCGCCATGGCAGACCTGGTGCGTTCCGGCCGCATCCGGCATTTCGGGGTGTCCAACCATCGCGCCTGGCGGGTCGCGGAGATCGCGCGGCTATGCGACGCAGCCGGCATCGGTCGCCCGGTGGTGAGCCAGCCCTACTACAACGCGCTCAACCGGATGCCCGAGGTCGAGCACCTGCCGGCCTGCGCGCATCTGGGCCTCGGCGTCTTTCCATACAGTCCGCTGGCGCGTGGCGTGCTGACCGGGAAATACAAGCCGGGTGCCGCGCCGGACGAGGGCAGCCGCGCCGGGCGGCAGGACAAGCGCATGATGGAGACCGAGTGGCGCGAGGAGAGCCTGCTGGCCGCACAGGAGATCGCGGCGCACGCCAGGGTGCGTGGCATCACGCCCGGCCAGTTCGCCACCGCCTGGGTGCTGAACAACCGGCTGATTACCGGCGCCATCGCCGGACCCCGCACCCTGGAGCAGTGGGAGGACTATGCCGGCGCGCTGGACTACCGCTTCACCGGTGAGGACGAGGCCCTGGTCGACCGCCTGGTGACGCCGGGACATCCCTCGACGCCCGGCTACAACGATCCCGCCTACCCGCTCGAGGGACGCATCCCCCGTGGCTGACACCAGACCGAAGCTGATGCTCAGTCGCGACTGAACGGGAACAGCAGCCGGATCCGGGTCCCGGCACCGGGACGGCTGTCGATCTGCATCCGGCCGCCGGCCTTGTCGACGAAGTCCAGGGCCACGAACAGCCCGACCCCGCTGCTGAGGGCGGCATCCTTTGTGGTGAAGAACAGCTCCGTTGCCCGTTCGACCACTTCCGGCAGCATTCCTGGTCCCTCGTCCTCGATGACCAGTTCCACTGCCCCCTGGCCATTGAACAGCTGGGTCTCCTCCGCCAGCGTCAACCGGGCCGTCCGGATGACGATGCGTCCGCCCGCCGGCATCGCATCCACGGCGTTGCGTATCAATTCGACCATGACCCGCTCGAGCTGGTCCGGATCGAGTCGCACCGGGGCCGGCGCAGCCTGCAGGGCGAGCTCGATCGGCATCCGGGGCCCGAAGTTCCGGGCCAGCCGGTCCGCCATGCCGCGCATCGCCTGGTTGAGGTCGAGCGCCCGGTCGTGGCTCTCCTGCCGGCTGGACAGCGACAACAGCTGGCCAGCCAGCATGCCGGCACGCTGCGCGCCCCAGCCGGCACGTTCGAGATGGCGGCGCTGCAGGTCGTCGGCAACACGCGCGGTCGCAAGCTCGACACTGCCCAGGATCACCGTCATCAGGTTGTTGAACTCGTGCGCGACGCCCGACGAGAGGGCGCCAATGCTCTCGATGCGGCGGGACTGGCGCCGTATCATCTCGCGGTGCTCGCTGACGTCGATCTGGCTGGCAAAGAAATACAGGAGCGCACCGTCCTCCGCAAAGACCGGGCTTATGTGGAGTGCGTTCCAGAAGCCGGAGCCGTCGCGCCGGTAGTTGTACAGCTCCTCGGTGATCGCGCGGCGCTCGCGGATCGCCGAGCGTATGCGTGCGACCGCCGCGGGATCGGTGTCCGGGCCCTGCAGGAACCGGCAGTTGCGGCCGAGCACTTCATCGTTCGCATATCCCGTCTGGGTGCTGAAGGCGGCGTTGGCTTCCACGATCGGGCAGTCGGGCTGGGTGGGATCGGCGAACACCATCGGCGTACGGGTCTTTCGGAATGCCGTCTCGAAGATGGGCTGCTGCAGCGCCAGGCGCACCGACTTCGAGGTCGTTGCCCGTGCGGGAACTCCATCAGGCCGGGCTCCGTGACCATTGGTTTCATGAGCCGGGGGCCCTGATCGACGTTCGTTCATCGCCCGCTGCGTCACCCATCCTGGACCGGACCGCCGCCCTGGCAGCTACCACGCAACTTCCACGCGGGGCAGTGGCGGCGGTTCGTCCGGTCCGGCAAAATTGAAGCCTGGCCCAGCGGAGACGGGGTCACCCACGGGCCCCACTGAGCTGCAGCGTGTAGTAGAGAGCGGTCATCATCGAGAACGCGACCAGGTAGAGCATGCTGGCCGCAACCATGTTGACCGCAGGACCAGAGCCGCGCAGCCACATGGCGTTCTGCATCGGCGATGCGCCGCGCAGGCATATCGCCAGCAGCGTGGCGATGATCGGGACGTGCCCGACGCTGTCGAGGCGGCCGAATTCCGGGATCGCGCTGACGAAGACCATCATGAATGCCAGCGCCGCGACCCGCAGCAGGCCGCGACCGATCACCAGGTAGAAGGCCAGGCTGAACTCTACGAAGCCCGCGACGACGATCACGCTCGCGACCGGCAGGCCGGCCGTGATGTCCGGATGCAGCAGCAGGATCTGCGCCGTCCATTGCGGATACAGGAACTTCTCGATCGCGGTCCACATCAGGCTGAACCCGAGCGCCCCGGTGAGCACCGGCAGTCGCGCCGCCCGCCAGCGACCGGTCGTATCACTCAGCCCGAGATAGAAGACGAAGCCGAGAAAATAAACGTAGTCGGTCATGTGGAACAAACCGTAGCGGACGATCCCGAGGCCAAACAGCAAGGCCAGCAGCAGTGCCGCGATCGGGCAGGTGCGGCGCCAGAGCACCAGTATGGCGATCGCGATCTGCATCGTGCCGACGAGGTGGTCGCGATCCAGTAGTTCCGGAGTGAGGATGGCGCCGGCATGGCCCCAGGGGACCACTGCGGCGCGGTTCCAAAGGGAGAGGCAGTAGAGGCCGACGCCGCCTCGCACGAGCAGATCCTCGACCTTGCGCAGCCCCGCGCCGGATGACAGCGAACGCGGCCAGACGCGCGCGATCCAGCCATCGGCATAGACGCCTGCAGCCACCAGGAGGAGGAAGCCGCTCCCGATCTGCACGAAGAATACCGAGACGACATGATGCAGGCCGAGCGGAGGGCTGGATACGTCGACGATGGTGCAGAACCATTTCACATGAGCAAGGGCAGGCTCCGGCTGCGATGCGATCGCCAGCACCGCCCCTGCAAGCAGCGCCAGCGCGCAGGTCCGTCGGCTCGTAATCGGCACGGCACCATCCCAGCGTGTCGTCGAGTTACGACGGCGCCGGGCTGGCGGATGCAAGACGCCCCGGGCGAGCCGCTGATCGAGTTGCGGTTCGTCCGGGGCGGGGGAGCAAGGCTCAGCCAGATCGATCGGCTAGAGCAAGTCTACCGGCTCGAGACGAGCCGGCCTTGTTCTAGTAGTCCATGTCACCCATGCCGCCGCCCTGCGGTGCGGACGGCGTGCGCTTCTCGGGCCGCTCGGCGACCATCGCCTCGGTGGTGATGAGCAGGCCCGCAACCGATGCCGCATTCTGCAGGGCCACCCGCACCACCTTGGTCGGATCGATGATGCCGGCCGCGATCATGTCCTTGAACACGCCGGTCTGCGCGTCATAGCCGTAGCTGTACTCGGCATTCTCCAGGATCTTGCCGCCGATCACCGCGCCATCCTCGCCGGCATTGGCCGCGATCTGCCGCAACGGCGCCTGCACCGCGCGGCGCACGATCTCGATGCCGACCTTCTGGTCCTCGTTGTCGGACTTCAGGCTGGCCAGGATCTGGCTCGCCCGCGCCAGCGCCACGCCGCCACCCGGCACGATGCCCTCCTCGACGGCGGCGCGCGTTGCATGCAGGGCATCGTCGACGCGATCCTTGCGCTCCTTCACCTCGACCTCGGTGGAGCCACCGACGCGGATCACGGCGACGCCGCCGGCGAGCTTCGCCAGCCGCTCCTGCAGTTTCTCGCGATCGTAGTCCGACGTGGTCTCCTCGACCTGCGCGCGGATCTGCTCGCAGCGGCCCTTGATCAGGTCGGGGGCGCCGGCACCCTCGATGACGGTGGTGTTCTCCTTCTCGATCAGCACCCGCTTTGCGCGACCGAGCATGTCGAGCGTCACGTTCTCAAGCTTGATGCCGAGATCCTCGGAAATCACCTGGCCGCCGGTCAGGACCGCGAGATCCTCAAGCATAGCCTTCCTTCGGTCACCAAAGCCCGGCGCCTTCACGGCCGCGACCTTGAGGCCGCCGCGCAGCTTGTTGACCACCAGGGTGGCGAGCGCCTCACCCTCGACATCCTCGGCGATGATCAGCAGCGGACGCCCGGACTGCACCACGGCTTCCAGCAACGGCAGTAGCACCTGCAGACCCGCCAGCTTCTTTTCGTGGATCAGGATGTACGGGTTGTCGAGATCGACCGTCATCTTCTCGGCGTTGGTGATGAAGTACGGGCTCAGGTAGCCGCGGTCGAACTGCATGCCCTCGACCACCTCGAGCTCGGTCTCCATGCCCTTGGCTTCCTCGACGGTGATGACACCCTCGTTGCCGACCTTCTGCATCGCCTGGGCGATCATGCGCCCGATATCGGCCTCGCCGTTGGCCGAGATGGTGCCGACCTGGGCGGTCTCCGCCTCGGTGGTGATCTTGCGGGTGCGCTTGGCAAGTTCCTCGACCAGGGCTGCCACCGCCTTGTCGACGCCGCGCTTGAGGTCCATCGGCGCCATGCCGGCGGCCACCGCGCGGCCACCCTCGCGCACGATCGCCTGCGCCAGCACGATCGCCGACGTGGTGCCGTCACCGGCGATGTCGTTGGTCTTGCTGGCGACCTCGCGCACCATCTGCGCGCCCATGTTCTCGAACTTGTCGGAGAGCTCGATCTCCTTGGCGACGGTGACGCCGTCCTTGGTGATGCGCGGTGCGCCGTAGCTCTTGTCGATCACCACGTTGCGGCCCTTGGGTCCGAGCGTGACCTTCACCGCATCGGCCAGAATATCCACGCCGCGCAACATGCGGCTGCGAGCGTCGTCGCCGAAGCGTACGTCCTTGGCTGCCATTGTCTGTGCTTCCTATTTCGCGATCAGGCGACTTTTGCGAGGGCGTGCGGCCCCTCGATGACGCCGAGGAGATCGCTCTCCTTCATGATCAACAGGTCCTCGCCGTCGATCTTGACCTCGGTCCCGGACCATTTGCCGAACAGCACCCGGTCGCCGGCATGGACATCGAGGGCAACGATCGCCCCGGCCTCGTTGCGCGCGCCGGGGCCCGCCGCCACGATCTCGCCCTCCACCGGCTTCTCCTTGACGGTGTCGGGAATGATGATGCCGCCGGCGGTCTTCTCCAGCGCGGTGATCCTGCGAACCACGACGCGGTCGTGCAGCGGGCGAAATGTCATGCGGGATAATCCTTGTTGACGCTGATGCCACGACGTTGCCGCCCCCGGGGCTGCTCCGATGAGCCGCTCCGGGGCCCTGCTGGTGGACGCGGTCGAAGCGTGCGCATCCGGCCGTGACTGCGGCCTGGAACGGGCGGTACACCCGGTCATGCGGCACGCCTATCCTTCCTGCCTGCAGGCCGTTCGCCAACCATCGGAAACTACTCAGGCGGCTGTTAACCGGGCTTTAAACCGACACGGCTAGGCTGCGCCGCATGCAGATCGATGGCAAAGCTCCGGCCGGTCCCGTCGCCCGCGCGATCGCCGCGATTGGGAGCCGGTGGGTCGCGCTGCGGGCCGGTCTGTCGCTGCCGGTGAACGATCCGGATCTGGCGCTGTCGCAACTTGCCGCCTTCTCGCGGCAGATCCCGGTCCTGTATGCGATCCTGATCGTCAATACCGCGCTGCTTGCCGCGACGCACGTGCATCGTGCGCCGATATTCCTCGCCGTGGTGATCCCGCTGGTCGGCTGCACCGCCTGCGCCGTCCGGGTCGTGGTCTGGCTGCGGCGATCGCGCCGCGAGATAGACGGGTGCGAGGCGGTCCGGCAGCTGCGTAGCACACTCAGGCTGGTAGCGGTCCTCGGCATGGGCTTCACCGCCTGGTCGCTCAGCCTGTTCCCGTACGGCAACGCCTATGCGCAATGCCACGTCGCCTTCTACATGGCGATCACCGTGATCAGCTGCATCTTCTGCCTGATGCACCTTCGCAGCGCGGCCCTGCTGCTGACCGCGATCGTGATCGTTCCGTATGCAATCTTCTTCTGCCTGACGATGAATCCGGTCTTCGTGGCAGTCGCTGTCAACCTGCTGCTGGTGACGGCGGGGATGGTCTTCATCCTGCTGCGGAACTACTCGGACTTCGCGAGGCTCATCGTTTCGCAGCGCCAGCTGGTCGCGCGGCAGGCGGAAACCCAGCGCCTGAGTGACGAGAACTTCATCCTCGCCAACCTCGACAGCCTGACCGGGCTGCCCAACCGGCGCCGCTTCCTTGCCGACCTGGACCGCGTGCTGGCGGAGGCGGCGCGGTCGGGCACGCGCTTCGCGGTGGCGCTCTGCGACCTGGACGGGTTCAAGGGCGTCAACGACGTGCACGGGCATGCCAGGGGCGACCAGCTGCTGGCGGAAGTCGGTGAGCGCCTGCGCAAGCTCGCCGGACCCTCGGTACTGCTGGCCAGGCTCGGTGGCGACGAGTTCGGCACCATCCTGATGGGAAATCCGACCGACGACGAGATCCTCGCCTTCGGGGAGCGGCTGTGCGCGCTGCTGCAGGGTCCCTATCTCGCGCCGGATATCCTGGCGGAGGTGGCGGCGTCCGCGGGCCTGGTGTCGTATCCGGATGGCGCCTCGACCGCGACCCAGCTGTTCGAGCGGGCCGACTACGCCCTCTACAATTCCAAGCAGTGCCGCAACGGCAGGGCGGTGATGTTCAACCGGGAGCACGGCATCCGCATACGCGAAACCAGCAGGATCGAGCAGGCGCTCCGGCACGCGGACCTGGGAAGCGAGATGTGGCTGGTCTACCAGCCGATACGCAACGTGCCTGAGCGTCGAACCATCGGCTACGAGGCGCTGGCGCGATGGCGGAGCCCGACCCTTGGTCTGGTCAGTCCCGCGATCTTCATTCCGGTCGCCGAGCAGGCCCGGCAGATCGGCCGGTTGACCGAGATGCTGCTCGCAAGGGCCCTGCAGGCCGCCGCGGCCTGGCCGGAGACGCTGTCCCTCTCGTTCAACCTGTCGGCTCTCGATGTGGGCTCGAACGCCACCATGGCTGCGGTGCGGAAGATCGTCCGGAGCAGCGGCGTGGCACCCCGCCGGATCGAGTTCGAGATCACCGAGACGGCGGTGATGCGCGATTTCGAGCAGGCGGCGGAGGCGTTGCGCACCCTTCGCGAGCTTGGCACCCGGGTGGCCCTGGACGATTTCGGCACCGGCTTTTCCAGCCTGAGCCACGTGCATCGCCTCAAGCCGGACAAGATCAAGATCGACCGCAGCTTCGTGACCGACATCACAACCAGCGGGTCGGCGCGTGGGATCGTCAGCACGATCGCCGACATGTGCCGCAATCTCGGGCTCGAATGCGTCGCCGAAGGGGTCGAGACCGAGGCGCAGCTCGAACTGCTGCTTTCGCTCGGCTGCTCGCTGATCCAGGGCTATCTGATCGGGCCGCCGCGCGACGGCCCGGACCTGGGCGAGCCTGGCCTGCGTGGCGAGATGGCGCCGGACCGGCCCAGCGCCGCGCTGCTACCGGCTTGACGATCGGGCCGACCGGTCAGCGATGACGGCGGAAGCCGCCATGTATGCTGGAGTGGTGGCGGTAGCTGGCATGCATCGCGCGACTGACCCCGCCGGCGTGGCGGATGCGTCGCATCGCCATCGCCTGCCGCACGACCGGCCTGAAGACCGGGCGATAGACCGGCCGTGGCACCGCGGTCAGCGCATCCAGGGTCAGCTTGCGCGCCTCGTAGTCGGTGACCACGTGCTGCGCCTTGGCGGGGAAGGTGGAGAGGCCGGATACGACCCCGATGCCGATCAGGGCGCAGATCGCAATCAAGCGTAACGACATTCTGTCTCTCCGGTCCGGCAAGCAGCCGCGCCTCGATAGCTGGGCGCATGGCGGCAGCTCTTGCCGTGCATACCGCAGGACTACGACAGGCGGGCGTCCGAGGTAAAGCATCCCGAGACCCGACATTGCCGGATCAGGGCCGAACCTCCACGCAGTGCTGGATGGCATCGGCGAGACAGAGGGTGGTGGTTGCGGTAAGCGGCACCATCTGGCGGATCATCAGGCAGCCGATCAGGTAGCCGAAGATCAGGGCAGCCCGCTGTTCACGTTCCGCGCCTTCCAGCATGTCGACCAGCCTCTGGGTGGCGAGCTGCCGCACCTGGTCCACAACCAGGTCCTGCACGCCGATGCTGGCGATCGAGTGCAGCAGGATCATCAGGCTGGACCCGCCGGGCAGGTCGCGTGCCACGTCCGGGTCGGCGAGCATGAACGCGGCCAGCCGCTCGCCGAGGTTGGAAATGTCGCCATCCAATGGGTTGGCGGCGTGCCCGGCTTCGGCCAGCAGTTCGCTGAACAGCAGCGCCTTTGAACCGAAGTAGCGGTTGATCAGCGCCGGCGCGACACCGGCGCGATCGGCGATCTCGCGGACATTGACGTGGTCGTAGCTCTTGCGGGCGAACCAGTAGGCGCCCGCTTCAAGCAGCGTCGTCCGGGTCGTCGCGGCATTGCGGCCGGCGACCCGTCCGAGCGCGTGTGGCGCTAGGTTGCCCATGGCGCCACCGGCCGGTCAGGCCGACGCGGAAGCGGAGGCCGAAGCCGGCACGACGCCATGCTCGGCCAACAGGCTTTCGAGTTCCCCGGACTGGTACATCTCGGTGACGATGTCGCAGCCGCCGACCAGTTCACCCTTGACGTAGAGCTGCGGGATGGTCGGCCAGTTGGAGAATGCCTTGATGCCATCGCGCAGGCCGGCATCCTCGAGCACGTTCGCGGTCTGGAACGGGACCTTCATGTGCGACAGGATCTGCACCACGCGGGCCGAGAACCCGCATTGCGGAAACATCGCGTCGCCCTTCATGTAGAGCATCACCGGGTTGGCGTTGATCTCGCTGCGGATGCGATCGAAGACGGCGTCGGACATCTGATAATTCCTCGTGGTCGGCAAGCTTGTCGCAACCGGTATCCAGGAAGCGGATACCCGGCCTGCTTCAGGCGGCAGGAGCATTCGTCTGCAGGGCCAGGGCGTGCAGGGTACCACCCATATGCCCCTGCAGGGCGGCATATATCATCTGGTGCTGCTGCAGGCGCGAACGGCCGCGAAAGGCTTCGCTCACCACCTTGCAGGCGTAATGGTCGCCGTCGCCCGCGAGATCCTCGATCGTGACGCTGGCATCCGGCAGTGCGGCCCGGATCAGCGTCTCGATCTCGTTGGCAGCCATCGGCATGAGGTTGGTTCCCTGTCAGTCAAGGCTAGGTCAGGCAAAGACTTCGGTCACCCGCGGACGCTACCGTTTGACGGGACCCGCCGGATCCATGAATTCCGGAAAGAAGCGTGCATGTGCCGCCAGCAGCCGCGCAAGCGATATTGTAGCGCCACTCGACAGAATCAAACCCGTATTGCGACCGGACCGGGCGGACTGTCCAAGCTTGCGCGCAGTAATACCAGCTGCGTGCGCAGCCCTGATCAAGGCGTCGCCATCGCGGACGGCGAGCAGGTAGCGGCCCTGGTCCTCGCCGAACCAGTAGGCATGCGGCGCCATGCCGGATTGCGGCACATCCAGCGCGATACCGGTATCGCCGGCCATCGCCATTTCGGCGATCGCCACCAGCAGGCCGCCGTCGGAGACATCGTGGCACGCCGCCACCTCCCCCGCGGCGATGCGCGCGCGCACGAAATCGCCGTGGCGGCGCTCGGCCACCAGATCGACCGGCGGCGGCGGCCCGTCCTCCAGTCCGTGCACCTCGCGCAGCCAGAGCGACTGGCCGAGATGGCCGGCGGTCTCGCCTATCAGCACCAGGTCGAGGTCGGGCGCCAGCGCCAGGCCCACCGCGGTCGCGGCATCCTCCAGCACGCCGAGGCCGCCGATCGCCGGCGTCGGCAGGATCGATACGGTGCTGCCGTCGGGCGCACGGGTCTCGTTGTAGAGCGAAACGTTGCCGCTCACGACCGGGAAGTCGAGGGCGAGGCAGGCTTCCGCCATGCCGCTGACGGCATCGGCGAACTGCCCCATCACCTCGGGCTTTTCCGGATTGCCGAAGTTGAGGTTGTCGG
This sequence comes from Lichenicoccus roseus, assembly GCF_005844085.1. Classification (GTDB taxonomy): domain Bacteria; phylum Pseudomonadota; class Alphaproteobacteria; order Acetobacterales; family Acetobacteraceae; genus Lichenicoccus; species Lichenicoccus roseus. The sequence goes on along the minus strand of NZ_VCDI01000001.1, from coordinate 832,350 downwards.
TGATCGCCAGCGGCCGCGCTCCGGTCGCGGTCAGGTTGCGCCAGGCTTCGGCCACCGCCTGCGCGCCGCCGGTGCGGGCGTCGGCGGCGACATAGCGCGGGGTACAGTCGGTGGTCAGCGCGAGGCCGATGCGGGTACCCTCGACGCGCACGATGGCGGCGTCCGCGGCACCTGGCCGGCGAACCGTCTGGCCACCGACGGTGCTGTCGTACTGGTCCCAGATCCAGGCCCGGGAGGCGCAATCGGGTGAGCCGACCAGCCGCACCAGAGCCGCCTCGATGCCGACCGGGTCGGAGACCGGACCGAGAGGTTCACGCAGCGGCGTCGGCGCAGTCGGGCGATGATAGAGCGGCGCCTGCTCGGCAAGCGGCCCGAGCGGGATGTCGGCCTCGACACGCCCCTTGTGCCGCACCACGATGTGCCCGGTATCGGTCAGCGTGCCGATGATGGCGAAATCGAGCTCCCACTTCTCGAAGATCGCCTGCGCCACCTCGGTGCGGTCCGGGCGCAGCACCATCAGCATGCGCTCCTGGCTTTCGGAGAGCATCATCTCGTAGGCGGTCATGCCGCGCTCGCGCTGCGGCACCGCGTCGAGGTCGAGGTCGATGCCGACCGCGCCCTTGCCCGCCATCTCAACCGAGGACGAGGTCAGGCCGGCGGCCCCCATGTCCTGGATGGCGACGATGGCATCGGTCTGCATCAGCTCCAGGCAGGCCTCGATCAGCAGTTTCTCGACGAACGGGTCGCCGACCTGCACCGTCGGGCGCTTGGCCTGCGCGTCCTCGTCGAACTCGGCCGACGCCATGGTTGCGCCGTGGATGCCGTCGCGGCCAGTGCGGCTGCCGACATACACCACCGGATTGCCGATGCCGGCGGCGGCCGAAAGGAAGATGCGATCCTGCCTTGCGATACCCACGGTCATCGCGTTGACCAGCGGATTGCCGTCATAGGCCGGATGGAAGTTGACCTCGCCGCCGACCGTCGGCACGCCGACGCAGTTGCCGTAGCCGCCGATGCCGCGCACCACCCCGTCGACGATCCGGCGCGTGGCGGGGTTGTCCGGGCTGCCGAACCGCAGCGCGTTGAGGTTGGCGATGGGGCGCGCGCCCATGGTGAACACGTCGCGCAGGATGCCGCCGACGCCGGTGGCCGCACCCTGGTACGGCTCGATGAAGGAGGGATGGTTGTGGCTCTCCATCTTGAAGATGGCAGCCAGCCCTTCGCCGATGTCGACCACGCCGGCATTCTCGCCGGGACCGTGGATCACCCAGGGCGCGGTGGTCGGCAGGGTGCGCAGGAAGGCACGGGAGGATTTGTAGGAGCAGTGCTCCGACCACATCACCGAGAAGATGCCGAGTTCGGTGAGGCTCGGCGCCCGGCCCATGATGGCGAGGACGTTCTGGTACTCGTCAGGCGTCAGCCCGAACTCGCGTGCCAGCGCCTGGTCTACCTGCCTGATCATGCCGCGAGCGCCTGCACCAGTCCGTCGAACAGCGGCTTGCCGTCGATGCCGCCCATCAGCGGATCGACCAGATCCTCCGGATGCGGCATCAGGCCGAGCACGCGAAGATTGCGGCTGAACACCCCAGCGATGTTGCCGGCGCTGCCGTTCGGGTTGGTGCCGGCATCGACCCGGCCCGCCGCATCGCTGTAGCGGAACGCGACCAGGCCGTCGCCGTCGAGCCGCTCCAAGGTCTCGCGGTCGGCGACGTAGTTGCCGTCGCCATGGGCGAGGGGCGCGCGGAACACATCGCCGGCCGACCAGCCACGGGTGAACGCCGTGCCTTCGCGCTCCACCCGCAGGTGGCAGTCATGCGAGAGGAAGCGCAGGCCGGCGTTGCGCAGCAGCGCACCCGGCAGCAATCCCGCCTCGGTCAGGATCTGGAAGCCGTTGCAGACGCCGAGCACATGGCCGCCGGCCTCGGCGAAGCTGCGCACCGCGGTCATGATCGGTGAATGTGCCGCCATCGCCCCGCAGCGCAGATAGTCGCCATGGCTGAACCCGCCCGGCAGCACGACGAGGTCGAGCGCCGGCAGCACGGTGTCGCGATGCCACAGCATGACCGCCTGCGTGCCGGTGGCTCCCTGCAAGGCGATCGCCATGTCGCGCTCGCGGTTGGTGCCGGGGAAGACGACGATGCCGGCCCGCATCAGCCCGACCGTCCTAGTTGCTGCACGGGTAGGATGTGCGAAGCGCCTCGTAGACATCCTCCCCGACATGGGCCTGCAGCCGGTCCGAATGCTCCTTCAGCCAGGACACCACGTGGCCACGTATCTCGGCTGTCGCGGTCGCGGTTGGAATGCAGACCGGCAGCTTCATGCTCGCGTCCGCCGGAGTGTGCGCAGCCAGCTTCTGGATCAGAGCGAAGCTGTCCGCCATGCCGGCTATGTAGGCATCGCAGGCCGGTACGCCGCGTGGCGCGCTGCAGATCTGCAGGAACTTGCCGCCGGCCATCATCGAGACCCGCTGGGCGTGCGCGGGAGCCGGCGGGAGGGCCAGAATGCAAGCCCCGGCGACCAGGAACGTCGCGAATTTCATGTTCATGCCAGCACCTCGGCCGCAAAGGTTTCGATCACCGAGTTGGCCAGCAACCGCTGCGCCATCGCCTCGGCGCGTGACAGCGCCCGACCTTGATCGGTCTCGTCGAGCTCCAGTTCGATCACCCGGCCGGCGCGCACGTCGCCGACCTCGCCGAAGCCGAGCGTATGCAGCGCATGACCGATCGCCTTGCCCTGCGGATCGAGCACGCCCTCCTTGAGCATGACGGTGACTTTGACTCTCACGGCAGGACCCTCCGGTGCACTCTCACTGCATCACCTCCGGGCCCTTGAGATCGTTGTTGCCAGCCTCGGGCAGGATGCCAAGCCGTTTGGCGACCTCCTGGTAGGCTTCCTCGACCCGGCCGAGGTCGCGCCGGAAGCGATCCTTGTCCATCTTCTCGTTGGTCTTGGAGTCCCACAGGCGACAGTTGTCCGGGCTGATCTCGTCCGCCAGCACCAGCCGCATGTCCTCGTTCTCCCACAGCCGGCCGAACTCCAGCTTGAAGTCGACCAGGGTGATGCCGACGCCCAGGAACAGGCCGGACAGGAAGTCGTTGATGCGCAACGCGAGTGCCACCATGTCGTCCATGTCGGCGGTCGAAGCCCAACCGAACGCGGTGATGTGTTCCTCGGCCACCATCGGGTCGTTCAGGCTGTCGTTCTTGTAGTAGTATTCGATGATCGAGCGCGGCAGACGGGTACCCTCGGGGATGCCGAGCCGGGTCGAGAGGCTGCCGGCGGCGACGTTGCGCACCACCACCTCGAGAGGAATGATCTCGACCTCGCGGATCAGCTGCTCGCGCATGTTCAGCCGGCGGACGAAGTGGGTCGGCACCCCGATCTCGTGCAGGCGCAGCATCAGGTGCTCGCTGATCCGGTTGTTCAGCACGCCCTTGCCGGTGATGATGCCCTTTTTGGCCCCGTTGCCGGCGGTTGCGTCGTCCTTGAAATACTGAACGAGCGTTCCCGGCTCCGGCCCCTCGAACAGGATCTTGGCTTTTCCCTCGTAGAGCTGTCGGCGGCGGGCCATGCGTGTACCTTACCTGTCATCACGCCCTTCGGTGCGCGGCGCGGTATAGCACCCTGTCTGCATGAACGCGACCGGGGCGGGACGCACGCGAGCCAGGGCGTTGGAGCCCGGAGGCTGGGCTAGTTGAAGGCCACCGGCTGGAACGGCGCCCGATCCGGCGGGCCGGCTGCGAACATCCAGTTCGGACTGGCGTCCGGGTCGGCAGGCACCGCGACGAGCGAGGCATTGCTGGTGCCGAAGCCGGAGCGCGGCGGAATGTTGAGCTCGCTGCCGGCCGGCAGCGACCGATCGGACAGCAGGGGGATCCAGTTCTTCCAGTCCGGCGGCTCCGGCATGGCAGCCGACTGGAATCGCGGCAGGTGGCGGGCGATGCGCGGGATCCGCATGTCGTCGGGCCCCGCGGTCGCGATCATGTGCATGCCCTCGCTGAGCTGCGTCGCTTCCGGATGGCCATAGCCAAGGCCGCAGACATAGTAGGCATGCGATCGATCGGCGAGCACCATGTTGAACGACCGGAAGCCGCCGGCATCGAGCGCCACGATCTCGGCCAGTGCGGCCTCGGCGGTCTCGTGGCGAAGCGCCAGCAGGGGCAGGTCGCCGCGGGACCGCTTGCCCGGGGCCGGCCCCAGGCTGCCTACACGGTTCAATACCGCGGCTGCAACGCCGCGATCATTGACCGCCAGCCAGGTGCCGTGACCCAGGCCGTCATAGCCGCCGACGATGTTGTGCTGCTCGGGCCAGTGCCGGCCCGGCGACTCCCAGGGACGGTCGAGCCGCTCGTCGCGATTCGCGGCGATCAGGAGTGGCCAAGCCTGGCCGGGCAAGGAGCAGACGATGACGGTACACACAGCGAGCCTTATATGGACACAGCCTCCCGGGGGCAAAGCCCGGCTCAGCCTTGATTACAGTAAAATTGCGCGGTGCGCCAAATTACGCTCGGCGCATCGGCGCCAGGACGCACCGTGCGTCGGACCGATGCAACATGGCGGTCGCCGCCCCGCCCTGGCCATCCCAGGGGTAGGGTCCAAGTCCTTAATCCGTCAGTTCCCGGAGCCTGCGCCCCTTGACGCACCAGATGGTGACAGACCTGCTCATCCTGACGCAGGTGCTGCTGATCGATGTCACCCTTGCGGGCGACAATGCCGTGGTGGTGGCCCTCGCGGTGCTGGGCCTGCCGGCGCGGGAGCGTCGTCTCGCCATCCTGTTCGGCATCGCGGCGGCGACGATCATCCGCATCCTGTTCGCCCTGCTGGCGCTCCGCCTGCTGCAGATCATCGGCTTGACGCTGGCGGGCGGCCTGCTGCTGCTCTGGGTGTGCTGGCGGATGATGCGGGAATTCAGCGGGCAGGCGCGGCTGCCTGCGGGAGAAGCGGCCGTGGGCGTCCCCGCACGGCCGGGCCACCTGCGCCGGGTCGTCCTCAGGATCGTCCTGGCCGACCTCTCGATGAGCCTGGACAACGTGCTGGCGGTGGCCGGGGCCGCCAAGCAGCATGCCTGGATCCTGGTGACCGGACTCGCGGTTTCGGTGCTTCTGATGGGGGCGGCCGCCTCGCTGGTGGCGCGCCTGCTGGAGCGCTACCGCTGGATCGCCTGGATCGGCCTGCTGATCGTGCTGGCCGTCGCCATCGAGTTGATCATCAAGGGGAGCGGCGAGGTGCTGCGCGATGTGCCGTTGCTGCGCGATGTTCCGAGGCTGCGTCACCTGATGCACCATGCGGAATGACCCTCCCCGGCGGCGGCGCTACTCGCCGATCGCTGCCGCGCCGGGATGCCTGCGGTCGATGCCGCCGTAGACCAGGTTGCCATCGACCGGACCGGCGCCAAGGGCAGGTCCGCCCACCAGGATCCCCTGCGCCGAGCCCCAGGGGGCATGGGGCTGCAAGACGTAGCCTTCGTGGCTCAGCGCCTCGATGGTGGCGGCGGGCAGCGCACCCCGCTCGACCTCGACCGGCTCCGGACGCCACTGTTCGTGGATCCGGCCGTCGTCGATCGCCTGCTGGATGGTGCGATGGTAATCCACCACGCCCAGGATGGCCGACAGCGTGATGGTCGGGATGCGCGAGCCGCCGGGGGATCCGATCACCATCACCACGTGCCCGTTGCGCGAGAGGATGGTCGGCGACATCGAGGACAGCGGCGTTTTGCCGGGTGCCACCGCATTGGCTGCGCTGCCGACCAGGCCGTACATGTTCGCGGCCCCCGCCTTGCTGGCGAAGTCGTCCATCTCGTCGTTGAGCATGACGCCGGTGTCCGGCGCCATCACCTGCGCGCCGAACCAGCCATTCAGCGTGTAGGTCACCGATACCGCCTCGCCGTTGCGATCGATGATCGAGTAGTGCGTGGTTTCCTGCTTTTCGTGCGGACCCGCATCCTGCGCCTGCCTGACGGCCGACGCCGCCGCCAGCGGTACCAGGGCGGCCGAAGGCGTCGCACGGTCGGTCGGCGTCGCCCGCCGGATCGCCGCCGCGTAGGCGGGGTCGACCAGGTGGGCCACCGGGTCGTGCACCCACTGTGGATCGCCGAGGCCCTGGCGGTCCGAATACGCGTGCCGCATCGCCTCGACCTCGCGCTGGATCGCCGCCGGCGTGTGGAAGCCCAGCCTTGCCATGTCGTAGCCGGACAGGATCTCCAGGATTTCGCACAGCGCGACGCCGCCGCCCGAGGGCGGTGGTGCGGTATCGACGTGGAAGCCGCGATAGGTGCAGGTCAGCGGCTTGAGCGTGCGCACCTTGTAGGCGGCGAAGTCGCGCATCGAGAGCAGGCCGCCGGCGCGGCTGCTGGCATCCACGATCGCGCGCGCCGTGGGGCCATCGTAGAATGCCTGCGGACCATGCTCGCTGATCGCCTCCAGGGTGCGGGCGAGGTCGGCCTGGATAAGCCGGTCGCCGGCCTGCCACCGGGTGCCGTCCGGCCGCAGGAATACCCGGCGTGAGGCAGGATCCGCCTTGAAGCCGGCGGTGGTCGTGTCCAGCAGCGCGACGTCGTCGGGGCCAAGTACGAATCCGTCGCGGGCGAGGCCGATCGCCGGCGCCATCACGGTGGCGCGCGGCAGGCTGCCATAGTCGCGCAGTGCCGTTTCGAACCCGAGCACGCTGCCGGGCACCCCGACCGCCTTCCAGCCTCTCTCGGACAGCCCGGGCACCACCTTGCCGTCGGCGTCCTGGAACATGGTGGCGGTGGCGGAGAGCGGCGCGCGCTCGCGGAAGTCGAGGAAGACGGCGTGACCGTTGGGCTGGCGCAGCGTCATGAAGCCGCCGCCGCCGATGTTGCCGGCCACCGGATAGACCACGGCAAGCGCGTAGCCGACTGCAACCGCGGCATCCACGGCATTGCCGCCCTGGGCCAGAACCTGCGCCCCGACCCTGGAGGCCAGTGCTTGGGCGGTCACCACCATGCCGTGCCGCGCGCCAACTGGCGCCGCGGGGTCATGGACCGGGCTGCCGCCCCCGGAAGCGAGAGGATCGGCGGCGCGTGCCCGCTCCGGCGACATGGGAACCGCCAGCAGCCCCGCCAGCGCGAGCAGGGTGGTGCGGCGGATCAGGGATCCTGCAGGTATGGCGGCTTGTGCAACCCTGCCGGGGAAAGGGTGAAGATCTCGCATCCGTCCTCCGTCACACCGATCATGTGCTCGAACTGTGCGGACAGACTGCGGTCCCTGGTCACTGCGGTCCAGCCATCATCGAGGATCTTCACGTCCGGACGGCCGGCATTCACCATCGGTTCGATGGTGAAGAACATCCCCGGCGCCAGCACGATGCCGTCGCCCGGCCTGCCGAAATGCAGGATGTTGGGCGCCTCGTGGAAGCGCTGGCCGATGCCGTGGCCGCAGAAATCTCGCACCACGGAGAAGCGCTGCTGCTCGACATAGGACTGGATGGCGTGGCCGAGATCGCCCAGCGTACGGCCCGGCTGCACCGCGGAGATGCCGCGCTGCAGGGCCTCGTACGTCACGTCGATCAGCACCGCGGCGCGGCGGGGTATCTGGCCCACCACATACATCCGGCTGCTGTCACCGTACCAGCCGTCAAGGATCGAGGTGACATCGATATTGAGGATGTCGCCTTCCTGCAGCCTACGATCGCCGGGTATCCCGTGGCAGACCACGTGGTTGATCGAGATGCAGCTCGACTTCGGATAGCCGCGATAGTTCAGCGTAGCCGGCGTCGCGTGGTGGTCGAGGGTGAACTCGTGGATCAGCCGGTCGAGCTCGCCGGTGGTCACGCCAAGCTTCACATGCGGTGTGATCATGTCCAGCGTCAGGGCGGCGAGGCGCCCCGCTTCGCGCATGCCGGCGAAATGCTCCGCCGGATGCAGGATGATGCGCCTTCCCTCCGCTTCACCATCCATGATCCAGACTCCCGCGTTGCGGCGGCCTCGACGCCGCCATGCCCTGCCCGCCGAGGGAGATACCCTGGCCGACTACGAAAATGATCGGGCGGCAGGCGCAACGCAAGGCCGCTGACACAATGATGTCGCGGCGTCGGGTGGAGGTCGCGGTGTCAGTACAGGACGCGGCTCCGGGACCGGTCAGCCATCCGCCAGGTCGGCGACGTGCCCCCCCGGCCGGGCATCGGTCAGGCGCAGGCGCGCTGCATGGCGGCCATGGCCCGGACCGCGGCGGAAATGTGCGCCGGCCAGATGCACGCGCGCACCGACCAGGGTGTAACGCGCCAGATGCAGGGCATGCAGGCCGTGGCCACGACGGAAGATTGTCAGATGGGTCGCCAGCCGGGTCCGCCCGGCGTGACGGCGGCCATGCCGCCCGAGCCAGCCGCGCGGTGCGCTGTCGGCCGACACCAGGGTCATGCCGGTCGCCAGCGGCCGCACCGCCGGCCGCGCCTCGATCGGCACGCCTTCGCGCTGGAACCCGGCATCGAGGATGTTGGTCATCATCGCGCTGCGCTGCGGGTTGCTGCGCGCGCCGAGGATTACGCCGATCAGCCGGACATTGCCGCGCACCGCCGAGGACACGAGGTTGTGCCCGGCATCGGCGGTGTAGCCGGTCTTGAGGCCGTCCGCGCCGGGGTAGCTGCGCAGCATCGGGTCGTGGTTGCCGATGTAGCGGCCATGGAACATGAAGGCCGGCACCGAGAAGTAGTGATACTGCTCCGGGAAGTCGCGGATCAGGCTGCGGGCCAGGATCGCGAAGTCGCGCGCCGTCGAGACCTGTTCGGGGTCGGGCAGGCCGGAGGCATTGCGGAAGGTGGTGTTGCTCATGCCGAGCAGGCGGGCCTGCTGGGTCATGACCTGGGCGAAGCGCCGCTCGTCGCCGCCGCCCATCATCTCGCCCAGCGCGCATGCGGCGTCGTTGGCGGACTTGGTGACCAGGGCGAGAATGGCCTGTTCGACGGTCACATAGGTCCCGGGCACCAGCCCGAGCTTGGACGGCTCCATCGAGGAGGCATGCAGCGAGACCGGCACCGCCTGGTCGAGATTGATGCGGTTGGCGCGCAGCGACTGGAAGGCAAGATACAGCGTCATCAGCTTGGTGAGGCTGGCCGGGTAGCGCTGCAGGTCGGGGTTATACTGCTGCAGCACCTGGCCGGTCTGGGCGTCCATCACGAAGGAGCTGACCTGGCCGACATACTGGGCACGGGCCGGGGCGGCCTGCAGCGACACCGTGCATCCGAGGGCCGCCGCAATCAGCGAGCGGAGCCCGAACCGGCGCACAGGTGAGGTCGTGTCTGCAGCCATGCGCCGTCTCCCGCTGCCCCATCACCCGCGGCATTGCCTGGGCACCTGGAGCAAAAGCCTGGTCCTACCCCACCCGCAACGCCGATCTCCGGCTGCCTCGCATCGGCGTGATGACGTTACCGTAATCTGGCCCAGTCCGTCGCGTCCACAGGATTCTCCCCCAATCATAAGGGCTTGGCCGCCTAGTCTGGCGCGGTGGCAGAACTGTGGCCGCTACGCCATCGATACGTGCTGCACGGCGACGCTTCCAAGAGTTGGAGAAATCCCAATATAACGGAGGCATGCAGAATGCGTCGCAGCACGATCGAGCCAGCCCTACGGCGCTTGCGATGCTTGCGGGCCCCGATCAGCGGCCTTATCTCGGCATGAGGATGAGCGACACCGACAAGAACAATCAGGGCAACCCGCCGGGCGACGGCAACCCGAATACCGGGGTCGTCGTCAAGGCGCGTCCACGCACGCGCAAGCCCGCGATGTACAAGGTGTTGATGCTGAACGACGACTACACGCCGATGGAGTTCGTCGTCCACGTCCTGGAGCGCTTCTTCCAGAAGACCCGGGAGGAGGCCACCCGCATCATGCTGCACGTTCACAAGCGCGGTGTCGGTGTCTGCGGCGTGTTCACCTACGAGGTCGCCGAGACCAAGGTCACCCAGGTGATGGATCTGGCGCGCCAGAACCAGCACCCGCTGCAGTGCACGATCGAGAAGGACTGACCGCGTCGGCCACGCCCACTGTCGCGTCAATGCGCAGGGGTAGGGTTGCGATTGATTGCGCGTCATGTGCGCCACCGGCCCTTTGCGGACCGTTCGGCCCTCCCCATTTCGAGTCCAGCCCCTTCATCGGGGCGTTTTCTCTGGCCTTCGCTGCCAAACGCTCCAAAGATATCGCCTGAACTGCGTCAGGGTGTCCTCGGTGCGTTATCGGGCTGGCCTGATCGGAAGGAGCGTCATCCATGTTGTCCCGCAATCTTGAACAGACGCTTCACCGGGCCCTTTCGCTGGCCGGAGAGCGTCGACACGAATATGCGACCCTGGAGCACCTGCTGCTTGGCCTGGTCGACGACGGGGACGCCGCGACCGTGCTGCGCGCCTGCGGGGTCGATCTCGACAAGCTGCGCAGCGACCTGACCGAGTTCCTCGACAAGGATCTCGCCGGCCTCGCATCGGAACGCGCCAGCGAGCCGAAGCCGACGGCGGCTTTCCAGCGCGTCGTGCAGCGTGCTGCGATCCACGTGCAGTCCTCGGGACGCGACGAGGTCACCGGCGCCAACGTGCTGGTGGCACTCTTCTCGGAGCGCGAGAGCCATGCGGTGTACTTCCTGCAGCTGCAGGACATGACCCGGCTCGACGCCGTCAACTTCATCTCGCATGGCATCGCCAAGGCGCCGGGGCGTTCGTCGCAGCGCCCGGCGACCGGGTCGGCCGGCGGCGGCAGCGGCGGTGGCGACGGTCCGGAAGGCGAGCGCGAGGAGCGTGGACGGGGCGGCAAGAACCAGGACGGGCTGTCGGCCTACTGCGTCAACCTCAACAAGAAGGCGCTGGCCGGCAAGATCGATCCGTTGATCGGGCGTGACCAGGAGATCGAGCGCACCATCCAGATCCTGTGCCGCCGCACCAAGAACAACCCGCTCTATGTCGGTGATCCCGGCGTCGGCAAGACCGCCATCGCCGAGGGCCTGGCCAAGCGCATCGTCGAGGGCGATGTGCCGGAAGTGCTGGCGAAGTCGACGATCTATGCGCTCGACATGGGCGCGCTGCTGGCCGGCACCCGGTATCGCGGCGATTTCGAGGAGCGGCTGAAGGCAGTCGTCACCGAACTCGAGAACAACCCTGGCGGCATCCTGTTCATCGACGAGATCCACACGGTGATCGGCGCAGGCGCCACGTCGGGCGGCGCGATGGATGCGTCCAACCTTCTGAAGCCGGCGCTGGCCCAGGGCACGCTGCGCTGCATCGGCTCGACCACCTACAAGGAGTTCCGCACCTACTTCGAGAAGGACCGTGCACTGGTTCGCCGGTTCCAGAAGATCGACGTCAACGAGCCGTCGGTCGAGGATGCGGTGAAGATCCTGCGTGGCCTCAAGGCCAACTACGAGAAGCACCACAAGGTCCGCTATACCGAGGAGGCGATCCGTGCCTCGGTCGAGCTGTCGGCCAAGTACATCCACGACCGCAAGCTGCCGGACAAGGCGATCGACGTCATCGACGAGGTCGGCGCCTCGCGCATGCTGCTGCCGGAGGGCAAGCGCCGCAAGACGGTGACGCTGCGCGACGTCGAGGAGATCGTCGCGAAGATCGCGCGTATTCCCCCCAAGAGCGTGTCGGCCGACGACAAGGAGACGCTGCGTTCGCTCGAGCGCGATCTCAAGGCGATGGTGTTCGGCCAGGATCGCGCCATCGAGGCGCTGTCGGCGGCGATCAAGTTGTCCCGTGCAGGGCTGCGCGACGCCGAGAAGCCGATCGGCAACTACCTGTTCTCCGGTCCGACCGGCGTCGGCAAGACAGAGGTGGCCAAGCAGCTTGCCTCCACGCTGGGCATCGAGCTGATCCGCTTCGACATGTCGGAATACATGGAGCGGCACAGCATCTCGCGGCTGATCGGCGCGCCACCGGGCTATGTCGGCTTCGACCAGGGTGGCCTGCTGACCGACAGCATCGACCAGCATCCGCACGCGGTGCTGCTGCTCGACGAGATCGAGAAGGCGCACCAGGACCTCTACAACATCCTGTTGCAGGTGATGGACCACGGCAAGCTGACCGACCACAACGGCAAGACCGTCGACTTCCGCAACGTCATCCTGATCATGACGACCAATGCGGGTGCTGCCGACCTGACCCGCGAGGCGATCGGCTTCGGACGCGACAATCGAGCCGGCGAGGACGAGGAGGCGATCAAGCGCATCTTCACCCCCGAGTTCCGCAACCGTCTGGATGCAATCATCCCGTTCGCCGGCCTGACACCGGAGATCGTGGCTCAGGTGGTCGAGAAGTTCGTGTTGCAGCTCGAGGCGCAACTCGCCGACCGCAACGTCACCATCGAGCTGTCGTCGTCCGCCAAGGAGTGGCTCGCGGAGCGGGGCTACGACCGTCTGTATGGTGCAAGGCCGCTGGCCCGCGTCATCCAGGAGCACATCAAGAAGCCGCTCGCCGAGGAGCTGCTGTTTGGCCGCCTGGTCAAGGGTGGTTCGGTCAAGGTCAGCCTGCGCGACGGCAAGCTGGCATTCGACTATGTCGAGGCCGTCGCCGTGCCGCAGGCCGCGGAGAGCGAGGGCGACGAGGGCGGTGGATCCGAGCGGGAGTCGGAGGCCGCCAACTAGTCCATCTGCTAAAACACATCGGCAGCGCCGGCCCCGTCACAAGACAGGGCCGGCGTTGTCATGTCCGAATGCACGGCCGGAGCGCTACTTCTCGCCCTTGAGAGCATGCCTGGAAGCGTCGAGCACCTTCCGGCTGGCTGGGGAGGGCGGTTTCAGATCGAGTGCTTCAAGCGCGTCGATCATCGCCTGCACTACGACCAGGTGGGCAAACCATTTATGGTTGCCGGGGACGACGAACCACGGCGCCTTCGGACGGGCCGTCTCGCGGATCGCACCCTCGTATGCTTCCTGGTAGCCATCCCACAGGGCGCGCTCCTTCAGGTCGGCTTCGGAGAACTTCCAGTTCTTGCCTGGATCGTCGAGGCGTGCCAGCAGCCGCTGGCGCTGTTCCTCCTTCGAGATGTTCAGGAAGAACTTCAGCACCACGACGCCCTGCCGCGCGAGATAGCGTTCGAACGCCCTGATATCCTGGTAGCGGTGCTTCCAGAAGCGTTCGCCGGCGCGCAGCTCCTCGGGGATGTGCTGCTTGTCGATCACCTCCGGGTGCAGCCGGGTGACCAGCACCTCCTCGTAGTGGCTGCGGTTGAAGATGCCGATCTGGCCCCGCAACGGCAGCGCCTGATGGATACGCCAGAGGAAGTCGTGGCCCAGCTCGACCGGGCCGGGCTGCTTGAAGGAATGCACCGCCACGCCCTGCGGGTTGACCCCGGACATCACCCGCTTGATGGTGCCGTCCTTGCCGCCGCCATCCATCGCCTGGAACACCGCGAGCACCGACCAGCTTGCATCTGCGTAGAGCAGCTGCTGCAGTTCCGATAGCCGCTCGACGGCGACCGCCAGCAAGGCCTCGCCTGCGCCCTTGCCGAAATCCACGCCTCCCTTGTCGTCGGGATCGTGGTCGGCAAGCCTGAAGCCGTCGCCGTCATCGATGCGATAGCGCTCCAGGATCGCCTTCAGCTCCGGATGCGGCATGACCTCAGCCTCCGGTACTCTGGCGCTTGATCTGGAACGGGCCTGCGGACTGGCAGGTGGGCATCAGCTCGATCCGGTTGATGTTCACATGCGCCGGCAGCCCGACCACCCAGGCGACACTCTCGGCGATATCATCCGGCGTCAGCGGCGTGGTGCCCTCGTAGACCTTCGCCGCCTTGGCCGCGTCCCCGCCGAACCGCACCTGGCTGAACTCGCTGCCGCCGACCAGGCCGGGCTCGACGTCGGTGACCCGCACGCCGGTGCCGGCGAGATCGGCCTTCAGGTTCAGCACGAACTGGCGCACGAACGCCTTGGTAGCGCCGTAGACGTTGCCACCGGGATAGGGATACTCGCCCGCGACGCTGCCGATGGTGACCACGTGGCCGCGATCGCGCGCCACCATGCCGGGTAGCAGCGCGTGGGTGAGTTGCACCAGGCCGGTCACGTTGGTCGCGATCATCTGCTCCCAGTCGGCAAGCTTCGCATCCTGGGCCGGGCCCAGGCCAAGTGCCAGCCCGGCATTGTTCACCAGCACGTCGATCTCGCGCCATTCGGCCGGCAGGCTGCCCGGCAGCGCCGCCAGCGATCCGGCGTCGGTCATGTCGAGCACCAGCGGATGCAGCCGGTCACCCAGCTCACCGGCCAGCGCCTGCAGCCGGTCCTGGCGGCGGCCGGTGGCGATGACGCGATGCCCGTCGCGCACGAAACGCTGTGCGATGGCGCGGCCGAAACCGGCGGTGGCTCCGGTGACCAGGATGGTCTGGGCTGCTTGGCTCATAGGACTTCCAGTTCGACAGGGATGTTGTTCCGCGTGGCTTTCGAATACGGGCACAACTCGTGCGCCCGCTGCACCAGCGTCTCGGCGGCTTTGCGATCGACGCCGTCGATCTTTGTCCTGAGTATCACCGAAAGGCGAAAATCGCGGTTCTCGGTCTGCAGGGTCACCACCGCGGTGACGGCGACATTCTCCGGCTTGAGATGCTCGAGCTCCGCTGCCGCCAGCACCGCCTGTCCGAAGCAGGCGGAGTAGCCGGCGGCGAACAGCGCCTCCGGATTCGTCGCGGCCGGATTGGATGGCGTTCCATCGGGCCTGGGCACGGCGAGATCCAGCGAGAGCACGCCGTCGCCGGTGTCCACATGGCCGTTGCGGCCGGCGATAGTCGTTGCCTCGGTCGTGAATGCCACGCTTCGTCTCCTGATTGCGGCCGGCTTGCTCGATGTCGCACGACCTTGCGGCGGAGCAACGCAAGGCGGCGGTCAGGGTTGGGCGCCTACGACCGGTGCGGCGAAACCCGCCCTGTCGCCTCCGCCACCATGCGTGCCAGCGCCGCCTGATCGGCAATCTGACGGCCGTCTGGCCCGAACAGGCGCAGGTTGAGCCATTGCGGCGCCGGCAGCAGCTCCAGCACCCGGGTCAGCGCCGCCTCCCCGGTGCCGAAATGCTCGTGCCGGTCCTGCGGCAGGTCGACCGGCCGGCGACGCGGCTGGGCGGGTTCTGCAGGCGGCGGCGGGATGCCGGGAACCGGCTCGGTCCGGAAGGCGAGCGTAAAGGGCATGGCCTTGATCCGCTTCTGTTGCACACGCGGCGCTTGCACAGCACCGGCATCCTGCCACATCTGAGGCATGTTCCCACTGCAGCCAGATCCCGATGCCAGCCTGACCGGCCGCCTGCTGATTGCCATGCCGGCGCTGGTGTCTTCGCCGTTCGCGCAGAGCGTGGTGTTCCTCTGCGCGCACTCCGCCGAGGATGGCGCGATGGGGCTGGTCGTCAACCGCCGCCTCGGCCAGCCCGGCTTCGACGACCTGCTCGAGCAGCTCGGTGTGGCGCCCGTGCCGCCGCGTCGACGCATTGCGCTGTGCGCCGGCGGTCCGGTCGAGAATTCCCGCGGCTTCGTGCTGCACAGCGCCGACTGGACCGGGGATGGCAGCCTGGCGGTGGATGACGGTATCGTGCTGACCGCCAGCCTCGACGTGCTGAGGGTGATCGCCGACGGCGCCGGTCCGCGTCATGCGCTGCTGGCGCTCGGTCATGCGACGTGGGCGCCGGGCCAACTCGAGGAGGAGATCCAGCAGAATGCCTGGCTGTCCGCCCCGGCGACCGAGGCGATCGTGTTCGGCAGCGAGCACGACAACAAGTGGCGGCGCGCGCTCGCCTCGCTGAGCATCGATCCGATCCGCCTATCCCGGGTAGCCGGCCACGCCTGAGAGGGCTTCCTTAAATCCCTGCGGCTGGCGATCCGACGTATCGCTCCGGTGCTCGCGAAAAGTTGGCCGCTCCGCTCCGCTTATCCGAGGGTCGCGGCGGGCGTGGGCCCGAGGCCGGCCCTCATCCGGCAGCAGAAAATTCCGGGTACCCTCCTCGTTCGGAAGTCACCATCCGAGCGAGGGGATCGTGGCGACCGGGGCGAGACCGGCGCTGCCTGCTTCCGCCTCAGCGAGCGCCATGTTGTCGCCGATCATTTCGGCGTGGATGCCGCCGAGCACCCAGCATGAGGCTATCCCGGCAGCCTTTGCGCCGGCGATGTCGGTGGCGAGTGCGTCGCCCACGGCCAGCACCCGGTCCCGCGGCACTGCGAGCATGTCAAGCACCTGTGCATAGACTTCGGGATGCGGCTTGCCGATCGAGCGTACCTGGCCGCCGAGCTGGGCATACTGGCTCGCCAGCAGGCCCGCGCAGACGATCCGCTTGCCGCCGCGTACGATCTCCAGGTCCGGGTTGGCGCAGAGCATCGGCACCCTGGCCTCGCCGCAGGCGCGCAGCAGCGGTGCGTAGATCGCGAGCACATCCTCGGCGCTGTCGTCGTCCGGGCCGGTATTGAGCAGCAGGTCGGCATCGCCGGGGGCGGTCACCAGCGTGAGATCGAGCCCGGCATAGACGCTGGCGTCCTTCTCCGGACCGAGATGCAGCACCCTGCGCCCGACAGAAGCGATCCAGGGGTCGGTGCGCTGCTCCAGCATGACACGGGTAGCCTCGCCGCTGGTCAGGATGCCGTCATAGCTGTCGTCGGGCAGCCCCATCCGGCGCAGCCCCGCCTGCACCGGTGCAACCCGCCGCGGCGCGTTGGAGAGCAGCACGACGCGCTTGCCGGCCTCGCGCAGGCGCTGCAGGCAGGCAATCGCGCCGGGGTAGGGGGTCACGCCGTCATGCACGACGCCCCATAGATCGACGATGTAACCGTCATAATTGCCGGCGATCGAGGACAGCCGATCGAGATGGCGGATCGGAGCGGGCTGGTCTGTCTGGCTGCTCACAGGGCGGTTCCCTTCGCGTCGGCCAGGCGGGCCAACCCCTGCTGGCGCAGCAGCGGCGGAAGGTCGCGCAGCATCCGGGCCACCAGCCCCGGGCCATGCTGCACGAAGCCGGTGTAGAGCTGCACCAGGTCGGCGCCGGCCCGCACCTTGTCCAGCACATCCTGCGCGCTGGCGATGCCGCCGCAGCCGACCAGGGCGAGGCGGCCCTTCGCGATGCGCGCCACCGCCGCCAGCATCGCCGTGCTGCGCGCCCGCAGCGGCTCGCCGGAGAGGCCGCCGCTCTCCCGTGAATGGTGCGAGCGCAGCCATTCCGGCCGCGCCAGCGTCGTATTGGTAACGATCAGGCCGTCCGCACCACCGGCGATCACCGCCTCGACCAGGTCGGCAAGACCACCCGGCGCGATGTCGGGCGACAGCTTGACCAGCAGTGGCCGCCGGGTCCGGCGCGCCGGCGCGATCGCCTGCAGCAGCCCGGCTACCCGGTCCGGCTGCTGCAGGTCGCGTAGGCCGGGAGTGTTGGGCGAGGAGAGGTTGATGACCAGGTAGTCGACCAGCGGCGACGCCGCCTGGACCAGCATCGGATAGTCGTCGAGCGGCGCCGCGCCCTGCTTGTTGATGCCGAGATTGAGCCCGACCGGCACGCCCGGCACCCGGCGCAGCCTCGCCAGCCGGGCAAGAGCCGCGTCGATGCCGCGATTGTTGAAGCCCATCCGGTTGATGATGGCGCCGTCCTCCGGCAGCCGGAACAGGCGCGGATGCGCATTGCCCGACTGCGGCAGCGGCGTCACCGTGCCGGCCTCCACGAAGCCGAAGCCGAGACGCGCCAGCGGGCGCACCACCCTGGCGTCCTTGTCGAAGCCGGCGGCGATGCCGATCGGGTTGGCGAAGCGCAGCCCCATCGCCTCGACCGCCAGCGCCGGGTCGCTGGCGCCGTCGTGATGGCCGCCGAGGCCGAGCAGCAGCCCGGCGATGGCGAGCTGGTGCGCCCGTTCGGGATCCACCCGGTGCAGGAGGGCGGTGGAAAGCGGAGTTGACTGCATCCCCTTCTGGTGCCGCAAGCCGGCCGAAGATGGAAGCCATCTTGCCCTGCCGGACACCAGGACTTGCCATGCGGGACCCTGGGCCTTGCCTTGCCAGCCAAGGACTACGATCTTCCGGCGCATGTGGGATGAGCCCTATCTCGAAACCTGTTGCCGTTCGGCGCTGCACCGGCTGACGCTGGTGGGCGATCATGGCCGTCCGCCTGATCTGAAGGACCAGCCCTGCCTCGAGCGGCTGGCAGGCATGGATCTCGCCACGCTGCGGGATGACGGGCGCTACGCCATCACCACCGCCGGCATCGCGCGGCACGCGAGCGAGATCCTGAAGGCGGATGCCTGAGGGCGCGACGCGGGTGGGCCTGACGCACGAGGATGTCTGGCGGGCGCTGGATACCCTGGCGGCCGAGAAGGGTCTGTCGCCATCAGGCCTGGCCCGCGCGGCGGGGCTCGACCCGACTGCGTTCAACCGGTCCAAACGCGCCACGCCACATGGCAGGCTGCGCTGGCCGAGCACCGAGAGCCTGAGCCGCGTGCTGGCGGCGACCGGGGCGACATTGGAGAATTTCACCGCCTTGGTCGGTGGCGCGCGCGCGCTCAGTTCGGGCCGTCCGCCACGGGGCGCCCGCCGGCTACGCCTGCTGGCATACTCCCGCCTTGGCCATGAGGCCAGCGTCCCCGACCAGGGCGACGAGACCACGATCCCGGTCCAGACCGATCCCGGCTCCTACGCCGTCCGCCTGGACACCGACACCTATGAGCCGGTGCTGCGCGAGGGATCGCTGCTGGTCGTCTCGCCGGATCAGCCGATCGGGCCGGGCGACCGCGTGCTGCTGAGGCTGCGCACGATCGCAGGCGATGACGAGCCCGTCGGGCGGGCGCCCGCCATTGCGGGCCTGCTGGAAAAGTCCAACCAGCATCGGCTCGAACTCTCGACGCTCGACCCCGCCGCCAGGCGGCTGGTGCTTGAAACCGAACAGGTCGCCTGGATGCACCGGATCGGCTGGGTCAGCTTCTGATCGAGGCCGTTCCAGAACTCAGCGACCGTTCTCGCTCGTCGTCCAGCCGGTCATGGCCCATGCGTACGTCCCGGGCCTCGCGCCCGACCGCGACCAGCAGCGTGATCACCAGCGCGGCCAGGCCGACCACGCAGGCCATCGCCGGCCCGATGCCGGTGCCGAGGCGCTGCGCCAGCCACACCTGGATGTTGGCGTTCGGCGAGGCGAGCAGGTTGCCGAGCTGATACACCGCGCCCGGGAAGGTGGCCCGGATCGCCGCCGGCGAGATCTCGTTCAGGTAGGCCGGCACCACGCCCCAGGCGCCCTGCACGCAGACCTGGATCAGGAAGCCGCCAAGCGCCAGCCATACCAGCCCGTGCGAGAAGATCCAGAGCGGGATCACCGGCAGCGCCAGCATCGCCAGGATGCCGATCGCCCAGCGCCGTCCGATCCGCTGTGACAGCAGGCCGGTCGACAGACCGCCGACGATCGCACCCAGGTTGAAGATGATCATGACCAGGCTGATTTCGTTGTGCGACAGGTGCTGCTGGCGGCCCAGGAACAGCTTCGGATAAAGGTCCTGCGAGCCGTGCGAGAGGAAATTGAAGCCCATCATCAGGCAGATTGCGAAGATCGACAGGCCGATATTCCGTCGCAGCACCCCGAACAGAGACTCGTGGTGCACGGCCTCGCCGCGCGATAGCCAGTCGGGACTCTCCGGCACGCTGCGCCGGATATACAGCACCAGCAGCGCCGGAAAGGCGCCGACGATGAACATGCCGCGCCAGCCGATCAGCGGCTCCGCCAGGAACAGGACCGACGCCAGCAGGTATCCGGTCGGGTAGCCGGTCTGCAGCAGGCCGGACACCAGCCCGCGCCAGCGACCTGGAATGCTCTCCATCACCAGCGAGGCGCCGACGCCCCACTCGCCGCCCATCGCAATCCCGTACAGGCCGCGCAGGATCAGGAAGATGGTGAAACTCGGGGCGAAGCCGGACAGCAGTTCGAGCACCGCGTAGCACAGGACATTGACCATCATCGTCGGCCGCCGGCCGTAGCGGTCGGCGAGCCGGCCGAACAGCAGCGCGCCGAGGAACCGGCAGGCCAGCGTCAGGGTGATCGCGAAGGCGGTTGCCGAGATCGGCACGCCGAAGCTCCGCGCCACGCTGTCCAGCACGAACGCCATGATGAAGAAATCGAACGCGTCCAGCATCCAGCCGAGGTAGCAGGCTGCCACCACATGCCAGGCCCGCCGGTCGACGACGTCCGGTGCCGGAGACCGCGCGCCCGTCTGATATCCTGCAGCCATGCCGGGACGCGTCCTTCGTCTTGTACGTGATCGCACCATAGCCGTCCTGGGCCACCCGGCAATCCGGTCGCAACGATCGGGACGCACCGGTGTCAGGTTTACGGATCGTCGCGGAGCGGCAATCGTCGGCGGCTCACCAACGACAGCCCTTCGCAACGTCCGGGATCACGATGCACCCGGCACATTTCACGCCCCGGGCCGACATGGTCCTGGGGCTCGCCGTGCAGGTCGCCGCCGCGCCGCCAACCCGGCTTCGACCCTGCCCATGGGAAATTCGTGCCGCCCGCCTCCGGTGGCTTCGTATGGCCGCGCAGCAAGCAGAGCGTCGACCTGCAGGACGAGACGACGCTGCTCGTCGTGCGCGACCGGGGACCGGCGATAAGGGCGGGGCCAGCATGACTGACGCGGGCCATCCGTTCGTGGTGAAGCGCCTTGCGCGTGGCCCACCGCTGTCGGCGGCGGTCGAACTGTTCCGCGATACCAGCCACGATGGCGGCGTCGCGCCGCGGACCTTCGTCAATGGCGACGGCGCCGGATACTCGCTGATCGAGCGCGATATCAGCTTCTTCGAGAAGCAATATGTGCAGGTCACCGCGAACGGCATCGAGCCTCGCGACCTGCCGCCGCGCGCCACCGTCAAGGGGCTGGTGGATGGCCGCCGCTGGTCAGGATTGGCTAGGCCTGGACACCGCACGGCGGCGAGCCGATCGCCGCCGGGTCGCTGGTGGCGATCCGGCCGTCGCGACGGTGACCGCGCATGCGGTTGTGGCCGAAACAGGCGACAACGTCCGCGGCCGGGGCTGGGTGTTCACGCCCGACGATGCAGCCGCAGCGGCGCCGGGGTGGCGCGCGCGGCGTATTGCCTTGCCCGCCGATGTCGCCGTAGATATTGCCGGCGCCTCGTCGCGCGACGACCGTGCCTTCCTCGGCATGACCGGCTTTATCGACTTGAGCACGCTCTGGCTTGCCGACGCCGCATCGGGCCAGGCGACGTGGATCGAATCGCTACCCGCCCAGTTCGATGCGTCGTGGCGGCGTCTGAGTTCTCGCCAACATTCGCGGCGGCGGCGAATTCGGCCCGGACTGGCGCCAGGCGACGCTCAAGACCGGCCGGCAGCGCGCCCTGGATCATCCTGCCGCGGTCGGACGCGACCTGTTTACGCGCCGCATCATCTCGGCGCGCCGGCTCGGCATCCGTTGCTGGACATGCTGAACTTCGAGACCATGGGGGCGGGCGCCTCGCGGGTCGGAAAATACGGCAGCGTCTCGGTGTCGGCCCCGGGGCTAATTCCTGGCCTGTATCTCGCCGCTGCAGACAGTTGGGCCGGGCGTTGCCTATCCGGAACCGTTCATCTCCACCACCACCAGTGACGATCGCATGGACCATGCAGCAGCCGCATTCGCCGCTCCTGTATTCCGGGCAGACCGAGGGCGGTCACGCGGCCGGCGCCAATCTGCGTGAGGTCGCCCTCGGGCAGGCGCTGGAATTGACCTACCTGTCGCACGCGCCGATGGGTGACCACCGAAGGAGCTTTAGCATGGGTCTTCTTGTCGACGGCGTCTGGCAGGACCGGTGGTACGAGACCAGGGACGGCCGTTTCGAGCGTGAGAGCAGCCGGTTCAGGGATCGCGTCACGCCGGATGGCAGCACCGGATTCAAGGCCGAGGCAGGGCGCTACCATCTCTATGTCTCGCTGGCCTGCCCATGGGCGCATCGCACCCTGATCATGCGACGCCTGAAGGGGCTCGAGGATATGATCGGCCTGTCCGTGGTGCACTGGATCATGGGCGAGCAAGGCTGGACGTTCGAGGACGGTCCGGGCGTGATCGCCGATCCGGAAGGCGCCGGTTTCCTGCATCAGGTCTATGCACGCGCGAAGCCGGACTATACCGGCCGCGTCACCGTGCCGGTGCTGTGGGATCGGCAGCGTCGCACCATCGTCTCGAACGAGAGTTCGGAAATCCTGCGCATGCTCGGCTCCGCCTTCGACGGAGTAGGTGCGACGCCTGGGGACTTCACCCCGGCCGCGCTGCTGCGCGAGATCGACGACGTCAACGCGCGCGTCTACGACACCGTCAACAACGGCGTGTACAAGGCCGGCTTCGCAACCAGCCAGGGTGTCTACGAAGCGGCCGTCCACAGCCTCTTCGAGAGCCTGGACTGGCTCGAGGAGCGCCTCTCGCGGCGGAGTTTCCTGGTCGGCGAGCGCTTGACGGAAGCCGATATCAGGCTCGTCACGACGCTGTTCCGCTTCGATGCGGTCTACGTCGGCCACTTCAAGTGCAACCTGCGCCGGCTGATCGACTACCCGGAACTCTGGGACTACGCACGTGCGCTATTTCAGACGCCCGGCATCGCCGGTACGGTCGATTTCGACCATATCAAGGGCCATTACTATGGGAGCCATCCGACCATCAACCCGAACCGTATCGTGCCGATAGGGCCGGTGCTGGATTGGGAGGCGCCGGCCCGACGACGCGTCTGAGGGTTGCCCGCATCCGGTTGGCCGCTGCCCCGTCCGGGATGAGCCGGTTGCTATCCAACTGATAAGACATGCTTTCGCCAGAAGCCTGAATTGCCGGCCAGAGGCTCATGCGAGGGTTGTTGATCCGGGATTTACGCAACCGTCTCAATCTGGCAACGTCGTCCCACAAACAGCGGAACTTTCAGCAATCCGTCATGATGGCACGGTTCCATAGGCTGGCGCAGACACGCTGCTCGATCCGGTTGGTCCTCGGCGCCTCGCTCCTGATATCGCTCCCGTCGGAAGCAGCTGAACACTATCGGAGCCTCTCGGCGGGGGTTGCCTGCGTCGATCCGCTCGCCACCCTCGCCCTGGACAGCCGTCATGCCCGCAGTCCGGCATGGCGCCATCATATCCGCAGGGCGGGTCGCTGCTTCACCATCCGGCGTGGCGAGCAATGGGACTGGATCGCCAGCAGCGAACCGCATCTCCTGTTGCTGCGCCGTCGGGACCCACGGGCCGGCCAGCCGCCGCTGTACTTCAACGGCTCGCTGATGCAGGCTGAGTTCGATGCGAGGGCAGCCAGGCAAGCAGCGCCGGCACGCCGCGTCGCCACCGCTTCCGAGCACCACCACCCGGAGCACCGGATACGTCAGATCGACGGCCGCTTGCATGATGCGGTGCGGGCCTGGCATGCGATTCCGCGCATCGCTGCGCCGGCCCGGCCCGGCCCGCTTGCGGCGGTGCAACCCCCGGCAATTCAGCCGCCCGCAGTTCCGTTGCCGCGAGCCACTCCGGTTGGCCCGTCGCCCGCGCCGACCGCAACTCCGGCGCCAGGCTCGGTGCTGCCGTCGCTTGCCCCGGCATTCACGCCGATCATGCCGACGGCTGCGCTGCTGCGTAGCGAGCGGATCGGGCGGGTAATCGGGGCGTTCCTATTTTTCGGCCTGCTCTGTAGCCTGCTGGCGCTGTTCGCCTTCATCACGTGGCGTCTGCGGGCGCGGGCGCAGGCAGCCTTCGCGGAGCGGATGACGGACACCGAGCTGGCGCCTGTCCCGGCCGGCCCTGGGGTACGGCCGATGCAATATCGCGGTGCCCCGGATGAAGTGGCGATGGCATCGCAGGCGAAGCTCCCGGATCGTCCGTTGCAGCCGGCTCGCGCCGCAGCCGCTCCGGGCGCACTCGCCGATTACAAGAGCCGTTGCGTTTCGATGTTGCGGCTTGCCGGCTGGGATGCGCGCACGCGGCCGCCCGGCGGCAACCGCGAGCCTGATGTCATTGCCCGTCGCGGTGCGCGGCTCCTGGCACTGCAATGCCACGTCTCATCGGAGCCGGTGGACGTCCAGGCCGTCGAGGATGCCTGTCTGGCGCGCGAGAAGCAGCGCAGCGACCTGGCTGCGATCGTCTCGAGGAGCCGCTATACCGAGGCTGCGCGTCAGCTTGCGGATCGTACTGGCGTCGTTCTTCTGCAGGACCACGAATTGGCGTCGTTCGGCGCCTGAAGCGGCTTCTCCCGCGCCACCATTCATGGCGGCGGTGTTCGCTGCCCTCCCAAAGATCGTTGGCGGAACTGCAAACCTGGATATCCGGCAGGCGGGAATGGCGGCTCTCCGGCGATCCCGCCCGGACCGCCGGAGAGCGGTCGCCGCTCGAACAAGCCGTCGCCGGCAGCTCAGTTCATTACTTGCCTCAACCGATGTCCTTGACCGAAGCGCAGAGATTTCTTGCTCTTCGTGCGGATTTAAGCAATGAGACTGAACCGCGTATTTTCCGCGATCAACAAATCGAATCGGGCACCATGGCGCGCGCAGCAGTGAAAAGCAGATCCGCAACTTCCCGTACGGTCGCAGACGCTGCCCCGAAGCGGCGTCCGGGTCGTCCGCCCGGCGTGAAGAACCGTGTCAAGGCAACGCCGGCCAAGGCGACCAGGACCACCAAGGCCACCGCCGCCGCAAAAGCTGCGCCGAAGCGCAACAAGGCCGAGCTCGAAGCGCACGTCATCAAGCTCGAGCGGACAGTCGCGCGGTTGCGTGAGCAGAACAAGGAAATGAAGCGCGCCGCCGCCGCACCGGCCGAGACGCCGGAGCCGCCGGCCGCCGTCGCAAAGCCGGTCCGCCGCCGGCCGAAAAAGGAGTCTGTGACCCCGGCCGAAGCGGAGAGCTGATACCTCTGCACACCGACCGGGCGGCCGGCGGCGACAGCCCGGTCTTGTGGCTGCCGCGGGGACCGGCGCAGATTGTCCGTCACGGTGTGCAAAACTCTGGAACCGTCTCGTCGAAGCGTCGTTGAGCGCCCGTCGCGCCCCTGGTTGTCGCGGCAGGTTCGACCTGTTCCCAGAGGATCAAGAGCATATGACGCACTCTCCCCTTCGCCGCCTTGCCGCAGTCACCCTGCTGGCCGGCAGCCTGTCGCCGGCGATCGCCCAGGCAGAGCCCGGCGGTTGCTTGAAGTACGGCGCCGTCGGCGCGGTTGGTGGTCACCTTGCGCATCATGGCGTGGCCGGCGCTGCCGGTGGCTGCGCGGTCGGAATGTGGAAGCGTCACCAGTATCGCAAGAGCGTACGTCAGAAGGCGCAGGCCTACGACCAGGAGCATCAGGGCGTTCCCGTCGACGCCACACGTCCGTAGAGGTCCACTCCTCTACGCGGCTGCTACCGTCCTGCCGCCGCGGTCAGACCGCCTTTTGCCTCCTCGTAGGAAGGGGTCGAGTCTGACCGACGTTCCTTGTGGTGCTTGCGCTTCTCTCTATACATGCCGGCGTCCGCACGGCTGACGGTATCGGCGAGCGCCTCACCCGAGATACGCGTGGCAACCCCGATCGACAGGCTCAGTCCCGGTGCCGGCCAAAGGATATTGTCCGCCCGGAGACGGTCGCGAATTTCCAGCACCACATCGACCAGATCGTGCTGTCGCGGCGCCGGCATCAGCATGACGAATTCGTCTCCGCCGGTCCTGGCGATAGTCCATCCTGTCCTGCAGACCTTGGCGAGGAGCGCACCGGCTCGCTGCAGCAAGACGTCCCCGGCCGCGTGGCCGCGATCGTCGTTTGCCGACTTCAGCCCATCGAGGTCGGCGACCAGCACATTGACCGGACCGATGTCGAAGCAGGAAAGCCTGAGCAGTTCGAGGTTGTAGTAGGCGCGGCCAAATACGCCGGTAAGCGCATCATGATCCCGCAGTTGCGCAAGGTGAAGTTCAGCCGCCTTGCGAGCGGTGATATCGAGCCATGCCACCTGGACCAGCGCCCAATCGCGCTCATGGCCGGGCAGCACCGACACCTGCTCGTGCACGTGGATCCTGCTGCCATCGAGGCGGGTCAAAGTTGTCTCGCGTTCCTGGAACAATTCTCCGTTCCAGAGCCCGATCACCCGGTCACGGAGGGTGGATGCGAAATTGCTGTGCAACAGATCAATGTGACGGCCAGTGCTGGTTCCGGCATCCGCAGTCCCGAGCAGGCGACGGCTCTGTCGGTTGCTGTCCATGATCCGCATCGCCTCGATGCAGCGCAGCCGGAAATCCTCGCTGGTATCCATGAAGAGACCCAGATCCAGGCATCCAGGCGCCACCTCGGTGTCGAGCAGGCGCTTCACCCCGCTGAAGTCCTTCACCATCAGCGCAACCGGCGAATGCTCGAACAGTCCCCTTGCATAGGCGGCGGCACTGGCCGCTTCGCGCCGGGCTTCCTGCAGCCCGGTGACGTCCTCCGCGGCGATCAGCACACGGTCCCAGCTCTCCTCATGCCCGGCCAGAATATTGCCGCAGAACTGGATTTCCAGCCGTCGGCCGCCGAGCGTGGTGTTGATGGCGCTGGTCGAGAAGCCGGTGCGGCTGTCCCATAGAGCCTCCACGGAGTGCAGGAGGGCCGGCACCGTTTCCTCATCGAACACGCGGCGAAGGTTCTCCAGCAGGTGCGTGGAATCTCGTGCCTCATAGAGGGTGAGCGTCCTGCGGTTCACCTTCAGGACCACCATGGCGGCCCGCAGGCTGGCAAGGCGCGCGGGATCGGCGGCAACATGATCGCGTACACTGACCATCCCGGCCCTGGTCCAGTCTTCGAGCAGCTTGCGGACCGCGCTCAGATCTTCCAGCCACAGCGACACCGGCGCCAGCTCGAACGTGCTGGCATCGTCGGCCTGCAGCACCAGGCACGTCTGGTGCAGCGTGTCGTCGACGGCTGCTGCACGGCAGGCGCGAGAGTTTTCGGGTCGCATCTCTACTTTCCCGCCATGTTCCGATCAGAGCTTCTCGATCGATGGGAAGCATACGAGGCGTCACTCAAGATCCGGTTAATTTGACCCGGACCGGCCTGGACCAGATGCACGCCGGAACACCAACTACCGGCCGGTCCTGCGTCCGTCCCGCGGCAGAATCGACTGCAGGGGCGCGTAGCCGAAGGTCTCCATCCAGCCGCGTAGCTCCGTCTCGATGCCGGTCACCTGGGCCGGATATAACATCCTGCGCCAACGCCCGATCTCGCCGGTGCGTCCGGCATGATGCCGATGCCAGTGGCTCGCCAGGTCGAAGACATCGCCGAAGCG
Source organism: Lichenicoccus roseus (assembly GCF_005844085.1). Lineage (GTDB taxonomy): Bacteria > Pseudomonadota > Alphaproteobacteria > Acetobacterales > Acetobacteraceae > Lichenicoccus > Lichenicoccus roseus. The sequence continues at coordinate 805,196 of NZ_VCDI01000001.1, read as the reverse complement.
GTCGGTGATGGTGGTCGGTTGACGCTCCAGTTCGGCGATGAAGGCCTCGACCGCCGGCCGTCGCGTGGATCGGAAGATCTCGTCGCGCCGCTGCACCGGCAGCGAGCCACCGAGATGTCGCGCGATCCCGCCTACCGTCTGCGGATCGTCGATGAAGCCGAGTTCGTAATGCAGCGTCACCGCCTGGCGCTGGGCGGCTAGCAGCATGCAGGCTTCGGCGGCGTAGCGGACGTTCAGCAACGCGCGGTAGAACGAGAACCCCTGGTAGAGCATCATCGACACCACCGCATCGCGTGGGTCGCGGAGGGTCACCAGGATTGCGTCGGACCGCACCGCCACCGCCTCGACGCCGTGCCGTGCCTGGTGCGCCTTGACCACGTGTCGGACGGCATCGTTCTCCAACCCGGCGGTATCGGACAGGTCGAATACGAAACGGCCGTGCGGCGGACGGCCGCCATCCAGGTCGGTCGCGATGGCCAGCGCCACGTTGTAGAGCCAGGTCGAGCCGCTCGCGAACATGCCCTGGCACCAGAGCACGCTCATCGCTTCTGCATGGCGTCCCGCCACCTCGCGCGGGCCGCCCGCACCAACGCTCCGTCACCGGGCGATACCGGTCGCAGGGCGGGCGGCTCGGCCGCGACGCCGAGCAGCAGGCAGCGCGCGCCGCCGGCCGACCCGGCGCCATCCTCGCCGAGCAGTATGGCGGAGTCGGGACGCAGCCCGGCGAGCAGGGCGGGATAAAGCGGGTTGCTGGCCAGCGGACCGTCGATGATCAGGTCACCGCCGGCGCCGAGCAGATCCAGCGCCACGTCGGTCAGCAGCGCAACATAGAAGGTGGCGAGAGACGCACGCGACACCGGATCCAGGGATTGCGCATTCATCAGTTCGGCCACCTGCCCCGGGAACTGCCCGCCGAGCGCAAACGACGGCAACACCAGGGCGTTCGCGGCCAGCGCATGATGCAGGCCCTCCCAGTCCGGCGGTACGCCCGCATCGCCGGCCACGCCGAGATATTCACGCCCGCCCATGAAGCGCGCGGTGCCGACCAGCGCCCCGAAGGCGTCGACATTGCCGAGCATGTCGCGCTGTGGCCGCAACACGCGGGCGTCGACGTTGCTGGCCAGCATGACGGTCCAGGTGCCCGACGAGATTACCGCGAAGCGCCCGGAGCGGTGGGCGCCTCCTCGATGCACCAGATGGCGCAGGAACGAGGCGTTCGAATCATGGATGCCGCAGAGCACCGCGCAGTCCCCCGGCAGACCGCAGCGCGCGGCGATCTCCGGCCGGACCGGTCCGAGCCTGTCTTTCGCCGGGCGAAGCGGCGCGAACAACCGGTCCCAACCCTGCGAGATCGCCAGGGCGGAAAACCGGTTCTGCTGCGGCCACCAGAGGTCGGTGTGGCAGCCGAGCGACGTCACCTCGCTGGCCGCGATGCCGGACAGCAGGAAGGCCCAGTACTGCGCGTACGGAAGGATGCAGGCGACGCGGCGAAACAGCCCGGGATGCCGATGCTGCACGTGATGGATCTGCCGGCCGAGATTGAGGCCGACCGGGAGTGCGGGAGACAGGCTGAGTTCGAAAGGATCGCGCAGGCCGTCATAGAGTCCGGAGGCGTCGTCGAGCACCGTGTCCTCGTAGTCCGGCGCCAGCAGCGCTTCGCCCTCGTGGTCGAGCATCACGCAGGCAGCCCCGTGCGCGACCGGCACGATCGCAGCGATCCGGTGACGCTCCGGCAGGGCTGCCAGCGACGACAACAGCCAGCCGGTCAGGCCGGCCAGGTCAAGCTGCCGAACCGGGCCCGGCCGCGAGGCATTCGGCCAGCGCATCGAGGCCATTTCGATGCCGCTCACTGGATCGAGCAGCACGAGCTTGGCGTTGCTCTTGCCGATATCGAGCACCACCAGCAGATCGCCGGCTCTCCAGGATATCTCCGCGGCTCCTGGCATCGAGACCGTCACTCCAGGTGGAACAGCATCGGCAACGGCTCCGTGACGGGCTGGCCGGCGTCATCGGTCCGCATGATGTCGGCCATGTGCCGCCACCAGCGCTGCATGATCTCGTGCCCGGCCAGCTCATCCATGCGGTGATCCCGCGCACGGCGCAGCACGGCGAACAGGCTGTCGGTCGGCTCGTGCAGGAAGATGCTGTAGTCGCCGATGCCGGCTTCGCGCAGCAGTGCGGCGAGTTCGGGCCATAGCGCATCGTGCCGCGCGCGATACTCGGCCCGCTTGCCGGGATCGAGCTGCATGCGGAATGCGATCTTTTCGCGCCTGTCCATCATTGCCGCCCGCCACCGTACCGCCGAAGCGCCGCCGGCACCGCCACCACGACGATCAGCATGGTGCCGGTCACCACCGACATCACGATGCCGGGCACGTTGAGCAGGCCGAGCCCGAAGGTCACCAGGCCCATCAGGATCGCCGCCAGCACCACGCCGGGGATGGTGCCGATGCCGCCTTCGATCGCGACCCCGCCGAGGATCACCATGGTGATGATCTCGAGTTCCCAGCCCTGCGCGATCGACGGCCGGGTCGAGCCGAGGCGCGAGGTCAGCAGCACCGAGGCGAGGCCGGCGGCGGTGCCGACCGCCACGAACAAGGCAAAGCGCAGCCGGTCGGTGGCGATGCCGGACATCCGGGAGGCTTCGGGGTTGCTGCCGGTCGCCACCACCCGGCGACCGAACGCGGTGGCGTGCCGCAGCACGATCGCCACCGCGGCGAGCGCCACGAACAGCACCAGTTCGAACGAGACCGGTCCCGCCACCGAACCCTGGCCGAGCCAGGCAAAACCCGGCGGGTAGGTCTTGAGCACGCCGTCGCCGAGCACGGCGTAGGCGATGCCGCGGAACAGGGTCATGGTGCCGATCGTGGCGACGATCGAGGGTACCCGGCCGATGGTGACCAGTGCCCCGTTGACGCAACCTGCGAGCAGTCCGGTGGCGATCCCGCTCGCGACCACCAGCGGCAGCGGCAGCCCGGCGCGCGCCACCAGGCCCATCGACACCGATGCCAGTGCAATGATGCCGCCGACCGAGATATCGATCTCGCCCGCCATCACCAGGAAGGCCATCGCGAGCGCCACCACCGCCTTTTCGGCGACGCTGACGGTCACGTCCGACAGCGTCCAGGGATCGAGGAAATACGGCGAGGCGTGCGCGTTGATCGCGAAGTCGACCAGGATCGCCAGCACCAGCAGGGTTTCCCACCGGACCAGCGCGTGCCACGGACGCCGCGTCACGCGCGCCTTCGATCGGGCGGACAGGCTGACGTCGCTCATGGATGCATCCTCACGCGGGCCGCCGCTCGAGGATGCGCAAGGCCGAGGCCTGCGTGCCGCGTGCGTTGATCAGCACCGCGCCGGTGATGACCACGCCGCTTACCGCCATCTGGAAGAACGGCGAGACACCGACCAGCGGCAAGGCGTTCTTGATGATGCCGAGGAACAGGGCGCCGAGCACCACGCCGGCGACGCTGCCGACCCCGCCTGAGATCGATACGCCGCCGATCACGCAGGCGGCGATCACCTGCAGCTCGAAGCCGCTGGCGACATCGGTGTAGGCGACCGCATACCGCGACACCCAGAGATAGCCGCACAGGCCGGCTATGGCGCCCGCGATCAGGAACGCGCTGAACTGCATCACGCCGACATCGATGCCGGCATACAGCGCCGCCGACGGATTGTTCCCCGCGGCATAGAGGTCGCGCCCACGCACGCTGCGCCGCAGGAACAGCGCCACCAGCACCGCGCAGGCGATCGCGATCCAGGACAGCATGCTCACGCCACCGAGCTGCAGGCGCACGAAGGCGAGGAATTGCGGCGACATCTGGTTGCTGTTCACCCACCTGCCGCCGGATGCGAGATAGACCGCGCCGCGATAGATCGAGAGGGTGCCGAGGGTCACCACGATCGAGGGGATGCGCAGCCGCCAGACCAGAAGGCCGTTGACCGCCCCCAGGGCCGCGCCCATCAGCACCGACAGGATCAGCACCGGCGCCAGGCCGAGCCCCGGATGGTATTGGTCGAGCAGCGCCACCACCATGCCGGTGAAGGCGAGGTTGGCCGCGATCGACAGGTCCACGCCACGGGTCAGCAGCACCAGCATCTCGCCGAGTGCGAGCAGGATCAGCAACGCGGTGTCGTCGAGCAGGCCGGCCAGGCTGCCTGGCCGCAGGAAAGCCGGGAAGAACGGCGCGATCGCCGCCAGCAGCAGCAGGTTCAGGCCGAGCAGGCCGGCCTCGCGGGTACGCAGCAGGCGAAGGAAACTCTCAGGCATCGGTGGCCATCTTCACGATCCGCTCCGGGGTCGCTTCGCTGCGCGGCACGATGCCCTGTACCAGCCCGCGCCGCATCACCATGATGCGGTCCGCCATGCCGAGCACTTCCGGCAGTTCCGACGACACCATGATGATGGCGACGCCCTTCGCAGCGAGCTCGCCCATCAGCCGGTGCACCTGCGCCTTTGCGCCGACATCGATGCCCTTGGTCGGCTCGTCCAGGATCAGCACGCGCGGCGCGGTCGCCAGCCACTTGGCGATCACCACCTTCTGCTGGTTGCCGCCCGACAGGTCCTCGACCCGCTGGCGCAAGCCGGACATCTTGACGCCGAGCTGCTCGGCCAGCGGCGCCGCCTGTTCGCGTTCCCGCCGCGCACTGAGGAAACCGCCGCGGGTGGTGCGGCCGAGCGAGGGCAGGGTGATGTTGTCGCCGATCGCCAGCCGCAGGTGCGCGCCCTGCCGCTGGCGATCCTCCGGCACCAGGCCGATGCCGTGGGCGATCGCCTGCTGCGCCGAGCGGATGCTGACCGTCTCACCGTTTAGCACGATGCGCCCGGTCTCCGCCGGCGCCGTCCCGAACAGCGCGTGCATGACTTCAGATCGTCCGGCGCCGATCAAGCCGTACACCCCGAGGATCTCGCCGCGGCGCACGTCGAATGATACGTTCTCGTATTCGAGGCAACGTCCCAGGGCTTCGACGCGCAGCACTTCCTCGCCGATCGCCACCACCTGCTTGGGGAATACCTGGTCCACCGGTCGGCCGACCATCAGGGTGATCAGCCGTTCGCTGCTCATTCCCTGCAGCGTGCCCTGTCCGACGCCGGCGCCGTCGCGGAACACCGCGTAGCGATCGCACAGGGCGAAGACTTCCTCGAACTTGTGCGAGATGAACAGGATCGCGCGGCCCTCGTCGCGCAGGCGCCGGGTAATGGCGAACAGCTCTTCCGCCTCCCGATGCGACAAGGCGGCGGTCGGCTCGTCCATGATGACGATGCGCGCGTCGTTCGACAGCGCGCGGGCGATCTGCACCAGGTGGCGCTGCGCCACCGACAGCCTGCCGAGCACCATTGCCGGATCGATGGACGGATCGAGTTCGGCCAGGATCTCGCGCGAGCGCCGCATCATCGTCGGCCAGTCGACCGATCTTCCTTTCAAGGGCCGGCCGGTGATGAAGATGTTCTCCGCCACCGTGAGCGCGTCGAACACCACCGGCTCCTGGAAGATCGCGCTGATCCCCAGGCTGCGCGCATGCTCGGCACTCTCGATGACGACCGGCTTGCCGTCGAGCGTGATGGTGCCGCCGTCCGCATGGACGATCCCGGTGATGATCTTCACCAGCGTCGACTTGCCGGCGCCGTTCTCGCCGAGCAGGGCGGTGACCTGGCCGCAATACAGGTCGAGTGCCCCGCTGGTGAGCGCCTTCACGCCGCCATACGATTTCGCGACGCCGTCGAGCGACAGGATCGGCTGCACCGTATGGTCCTAGAAGAGCTTGGCCGCCGCCGCGATGTCGCTCTTGTCGTACGTCGTCGGCTTGCCGAGGGTGCCGTTGCCGTCGGCATCGAACGCGATCGGCCCCAGCTTGCCGGCGGTGATGCTGCTGCCGGGGCCGCCCTTGCCCGCGACCAGGGTGTTGGCGATCTCGACCACCGCGTAGCCGATATCGACCGGGTTCCAGATCGCGAAGCTCTTTATGGTGCCCTTCTCGACCGCGCCGGCGCATTCGCTGGGCAGGCCAAGGCCGGTGACGAAAACCTTTCCGGTCTTGCCGGCATCGTCCACTGCCTTGGCGGCGGCGGTGATCGCCACCGTCGAGGGCGCGATGATCACCGCAAGGTCGGGGTATTTCTGCAGCAGCGCGGTTGCCTCGCGATACGATTTGTCGGAGAGGTCGTCGCCGTAGACCACGGTCACCAGGTCAAGGCCGGGATGCTTCGGCAGGTCCGCCTTCATCGCCGCGATCCAGGAATTCTGGTTGGTCGAGGTCGCGGTCGCCGACAGGATCGCGACCTTGCCATGGCCGCTGCAGGCGTCGGCGGCGAGATCGAGGCAGGCATCGCCGGCCTGTTGGTCGGTAGCGTCGGCGAGATAGAGGATGCGGCCCTCTTTCGCGACGCTGGAATCGTAGGCCATCACCTTGATCCCGCGTTGCATGGCGCGCTTGCAGGACGGCACCAGCGCGTCCGGATCGTTCGCCGAGATCGCGATCGCATCGACATGCTGCGCGATCAGGGCGTTGATCACGTCGATCTGGTTCTCGGCGGCGGTGTTGGTAGGCCCGGTGAAGATCACCTCGATCCTGTTGCCGCCGGCGGATGCGATGGCGGCGGCGGCCTGGTCGCCGCCCAGGTGCACCGCATTGAAGAAGCCGTTGCCGAGCGATTTGGCGACGATGGCAATACGCACCGGGCGCCCGGCGCCGCGCGCCCCGGCTGGTAGCAGCAGGCTCCCGGTTGCAAGGCCGCCGATCGCGGTCAGGCCCGCCAGAAGGTCTCGTCTGTTCATGTCCATGTTCTCCCTGTCCAGGCCGTTCTTGCGACGGCCTTGCTGAATGAGTGCGTCAGGCGACCTGCCGGGCTGGCGCGTCCACCTCGGCGGCTGCGACGATGATCTCGATCCCGGCGTCGCTGAAGGGCTGCAGCTCGTCAGGCTGCGCCTCCCAGTCGGTGACGATGGTTGCGATGCGCGCCAGCGGGATGACGATCATCGACGAGTACTGGCGCAGCTTGCGGCTGTCCGCCAGCACCACGACACGTTCCGCGCTGGCCAGCAGCCTGTTCTGCGATTGCACGATGAGCGGATCGTTCTCCATCATGCCGAAGCGGTTGAGCCCGTAGCACGAGGTATAGAAACTGCGGCCCCAAAAATGCTGGGTCGCGTCGTCGAACGGGCTGAGCACGATCGACTGCTCGCGATAGACGGTGCCGCCGGGCAGGGTGATCCGGTTGCGGCTGTGGCTGACCAGGTGCGAGGCCAGCGGGAACGAGTTGGTCATGATGTCGAGCTCCCGGTCCTCCAGGAACTCGGCGAGGCAGAAGGTGGTGCTGCCGCCGCCGATGATCAGGCTCTCTCCGCGCTGCATCAGGGACGCGGCCGCGCGTGCCACCGCGCGCTTCTGCGCTGCCTGCACATCCTGGCTGAACACGAACGGGGTGCCCACCAGATGCGGCTCGTAGCGCGGCTGCAGCGCCTCGACACCCCCACGCACGCGGCGCACCTCGCCGCGTTCCGCCAGGCCCGCGATGTCCCGCCGGATGGTTGCCTCGGATGCGCCGAGCAGTTCGCACAGGTCCGGCACGCTCACCACCGAGCGTTCTTCCGCCGTCCTGAGGATAAGTCTGTGACGCTCACGCTCGAGCACGGTGGGACCAGTTCCAATGCAAGTATGATCAGGTTGCTTGCAGACCGGCGCGTCGTCAAGCGTCCCTGAGTGTTGATGGTCGGTCTTGATCGATCTTGATCGGCATGGGAGTGTGTATTGCTGATCGCTCGGAGCCCCCCATGGACACCGCCACATCCGGCCTCGCGCTGCTCGAAAATCGTTGGGAGGATGCCCACGCGGCCACCCTGTCGCCAGAGGCGCTGCTGCTCTACCGCTCCAACCTGCTGGGCTCCGACAAGCGCGTCACCAACTATGGCGGCGGCAACACCTCCTCGAAGCTGCCGATGACCGATCCGCTCACTGGCGAGATTGTCACCGTGCTGTGGGTAAAGGGTTCGGGCGGCGATATCGGCAGCATGAAGCTGGACGGCTTCTCCACCCTCTACATGGACAAGCTGCTGCAAGCGAAGGCGCTTTATCGCGGTCCGGAGCAGGAGGATGCGATGGTCGGGCTGTACCCGCATCTCACCTTCAACCTCAACCCGCGCGCGACCTCGATCGACACGCCGCTGCACGGGCTGATCGCGTGGCCGCATGTCGATCATGTGCATCCGGACGCGATCATCGCCATCGCCGCGTCCGCCGACAGCCGGCGCCTGACCCGCGAGATCTTTGGCGGCACGATCGGCTGGGTGCCATGGCGCCGGCCGGGGTTCGAACTCGGACTATGGCTGCAGGAGTTCGTGGACGAGAACCCGGAGGCGCGTGGTGTCGTGCTGGAAGCGCACGGGCTGTTCACCTGGGGACGCACCCAGAAGGAGTGCTACGAGACCACCATCGACACCATCAACCACGCCACCGCCTGGCTCGCCCGGCAGAGTGCCGGGAAGCCGGCGTTCAAAGGCGAGAAGGTCGCAGCGTTGCCGCCGGATGCACGGCGTGCGGTGGCGGCCGCGATCATGCCGGCGATACGCGGCCTGATCGCCACGCCCGCCGGGGACGGCAAGGTCGCAACCCGCATCGGACATTTCGACGACAGTCCGGCGGTACTCGACTTCGTATGCTCGCAGGCACTGTCGGAACTGGCGCCGCTCGGCACCTCGTGCCCGGACCATTTCCTGCGCACCAAGATCGCGCCGCTGGTGATCGCGTTCGATCCCGCCCGCGAGCAGGCGTCCGACATCCTGCCGCGGCTGGCGCCGGCGATCGCCGCCTACCGCGAGGGCTACGCCGCCTACTACCAGCGTTGCCGGCGCCCGGACTCGCCCGCCATGCGCGACCCGAACGCGGTGGTGTACTTGATACCGGGCGTCGGAATGGTCACCTTCGCCGCCGACCGCGCGACCGCCCGCATCGCCGCCGAGTTCTACACCAACGCCATCAACGTCATGCGCGGCGCGTCCGCGGTCTCGGAGTATCGCGGCCTGCCGGAGCAGGAGGCGTTCGACATCGAATACTGGCTGCTCGAGGAAGCCAAGCTGCAGCGGATGGGCCGCCCGAAGCCGCTCGCCGGCAAGGTGGCGCTGATCACCGGCGGCGCCGGCGGCATCGGCATGGCAACCGCGCGCCGGCTTGCCGACGAGGGCGCCGCGATCGTGATCTGCGACATCGACCGCGAGGTGCTGGCGTCGTCGGAGGCCGCGCTGCGACACAGCCACGGGCCCGATGCCGCTGTCGGGCTGTGGGTGGACGTGACCGACGAGCAGGCGGTCGTGTCCCTGTATGCCGATGCGGCGGTGGCCTTCGGCGGCATCGATATCTGCGTGTCCAACGCCGGCATCGCGTCGGCGGCCGCCATCGAGGATACCAGCCTCGCCTTGTGGAACCGCAACCTGTCGATCCTGTCGACCGGCTATTTCCTGGTCACCCGCGAGGCGTTCCGCTTGCTCAAGCAGCAGGGCACCGGCGGCTCGCTCGTGCTGGTGGCGTCGAAGAACGCGATGGTGGCCTCGCCGGGTGCGTCGGCGTACTGCGTCGCCAAGGCCTCGGAGGTGCATCTCTCGCGCTGCCTGGCACTGGAGGGCGCGCCGCACGGTATCCGCTCCAACGTGGTCAATCCGGATGCGGTGCTGCGCGGCTCGCGCATCTGGGAGGGCGAGTGGGGCGACCAGCGCGCGGCGTCGAACCGCACCAGCCGCGAGGATCTCGAGCGCGTCTATATCGAGCGCTCGATGCTCAAGCGTGGTGTCTATCCCGAGGATATCGCCGAGGGCATTGCCTTCTTTGCCAGCGAAGCCCGCTCCGGCAAGTCGACCGGCAACATCCTGAACGTCGATGCCGGCCACGCGCCGGCCTTCTCCCGCTGAGGGGCGCCCGATGAACCAGATCAGCCATATCCGTCCGGTGGACCGTGACTACCGTGCCGGGCTCAACCGTCCACTCGAAGCCGAGGCTGCGCGGGACTACGAGTTCCTCGGCGAGAAGCTGGCGCGGCGCGACATCGACATCGAGCAGGTCACCGCCCAGGTCGCGCGCTTCTCGGTTGCGGTGCCGTCCTGGGGCACCGGCACCGGCGGTACCCGCTTCGCCCGCTTCCCCGGCGACGGCGAACCCGCCAGCGTGTTCGACCGCATCGAGGATTGCGCCGTCATCAACAGCCTGACCGGCGCCACGCCAACCATCTCGCCGCATTTCCCGTGGGACGAGGTGCCGGACTATGCAGCCTTGCGCGCGCATGCCGAGGCACTCGGGGTCGGCTTCGACGCGGTGAACTCGAACACCTTCCAGGACCACCCGGCGCACGCGGCGCATCCGCTCTCGTACAAGTTCGGCTCGTTGTCGCACACCGATCCGGCGGTACGCGCGCAGGCGATCGCGCACAATATCGACTGCATCCGCGCCGGCGAGGCGCTTGGCTCGAAGGCGCTGACCATCTGGATCGGCGACGGCTCCAACTTTCCGGGCCAGTCCCACTTCGGCCAGGCCTTCGAGCGCTACATCGCCAGCGTGCAGCAGGTCGCGGCCAGCCTGCCACCGGACTGGACGCTGTTCCTGGAGCACAAGATCCACGAACCGGCGTTCTACTCGACGGTGATCCAGGACTGGGGCTCGTCGCTGCTGGCGGCGCAGGCGGTCGGCCCGCAGGCGCGCTGTCTGGTGGATCTCGGCCACCACGCGCCGAACGTGAACATCGAGATGATCGTCGCCCGGCTGATCCATGCCGGCAAGCTGGCCGGCTTCCACTTCAACGATTCCAAGTACGGAGACGACGATCTCGATGCCGGCGCGATCGACCCGTTCCGACTGTTTCTGGTTTTCCACGAACTGGTGGACGCGGAGCGGGCGGGCCGGCTCGACGTGGCACCCGCCTACATGATCGACCAGTCGCACAACGTCACCGACCCGATCGAGAGCCTGATCTCGTCCGCCATCGAGATCCAGCGCGCCTATGCCCAGGCACTGCTGGTCGATCGCATGGCGCTGTCGGAATACCAGGAGGGCAATGACGCGATGATGGCCAACCAGGTCCTCAAACGCGCCTTCACCACCGATGTGGCGCCCATCCTGGCCACTGCGCGGTTCCGCAAGGGTGCGGCGATCGAACCGCTCGCCGCCTATCGCGCCAGCGGCTACCGGCAGGCCTGCGCGGGCAGGCGGCCGAAGCGCGCGGGCGGCGGCGGCGGCATCGTCTGAAGCCCAGCCGCCTGGGGGTGCGGACGCCCGGCAGCGCGGAACTGCTCGGCCGCCCGGCGTCGCACGGCGTCCAGATCCGGCATGGTGCAGCCATGCAGGGCGCGGACCCGCTCGTGGGTGGCGAAGAAGCTGCACCGCATCGTTCTGGCATGCAGGATCGCCGCGCCTACGAAGACGCCGTCGACCTCGACCACGCTGGATTCGAGCATCGTCTGTCCCCCCCCCCTGATCTCAACAACACCCTAGATCAGTGGTATTCAAAATTCAATCATAAACAGGCGTGAATACTAGCCGGGTGGTTTCACGTGACCAGGCGGCGCGCCCGGTGCACCTCACGCCGCCATTCGCCGCTCTCCAGAACGTCGCGCAGCACCGACACGGCCCGCCAGAGGTCGGCGTAGCGGATCGTCAGCGGGGTGAGACCGAAGCGCAGGATGTCGGGGGTGCGGAAATCACCGATCACGCCGTGTGCGATCAGCGCCTGCATGACCGGATAGGCGTCGGGATGCCGGAACGAGACCTGGCTGCCGCGATGGGCCGCCTCGCGCGGGGTGGCGAGCGCCAGTTGCCGGTCCGGGCACTCCTGCGCCACCAGCTCGATCAGGATGTCGCCCAGCCGGCAAGATTTCTCCCGCACCGCCCGCATCGGCGCACGCAGGGCGATCTCTACGCCGACCTGCAGCGCCGCGAGGGCCAGGATCGAGGGGGTGCCGATGGCCGCCGCGCCGATTCCAGCAGCCGGCCAAAAGTCGGCATGGAAGCCGAACGGCTCCGCATGACCAAGCCAGCCGGTGATCGGGTAGCGGATGCCGGCCTGCAGTCGTGGCGCCACATACAGGAAGGAAGGCGCCCCCGGTCCGCCGTTGAGGAACTTGTAGCCGCAGCCGACGGCGAAATCGGCGTCGCAGCCCGCGAGATCCACCGGAACCGCGCCGGCCGAATGCGCAAGGTCCCACAGCACCAGCGTGCCGTTGCGATGGGCCGCCCCGGTCAGCGCCGCCATGTCGTGCAGTGCGCCGGTGCGGTAGTTCACATGGGTCAGCAGCAGGACCGCGACATCGGGACGCAGCGCCGAGACCAGCGCCTCCGGCGGCAAATTGCGTATCGTGTGGCGGTCGCCGAGATGCCGGGCCAGGCCCTGGGCCACATACAGGTCGGTCGGGAAGTTTCCGTCCTCGGTCAGGATGACCGTCCGCTCCGGACGCAGGGCGAGGCCGGCCGCCAGCAGCTTGAACAGGTTGACCGAGGTGGAGTCCGCCACCAGCACGCTGCCGGCCGGTGCGCCGACCAGGCCGGCGATCTGGTCGCCGACACGCGCCGGCAGGCCGATCCAGTCGGCATCGTTCCACGACCGGATCAGGCCGTCGCCCCACTCCTGCTCCAGTACGGCGGCGATGCGGCCCGGGGTCCCGCGTGGCAGCGGTCCCAGCGAGTTGCCGTCGAGATAGACGACGCCCTCCGGCAGGCGGAACTCGTCGCGGAACGCCGAAAGGCCGTCTTCGCGGTCCAGAGCTTCCAGACGGGCCAGTGTCCACGCCATTTTCGGCCTCCTTGCGCGCTTGACGACTAGCAGCCGACTCTCGTCCCGCGAAAGCCCGGCCTCAGCGATCGCCGATCCTGAAGGCATCCGTGATGCGCCGCATGCGGCCCGCGCCGTCGACCGCGACAAGGTCGAAGCGGATGCCGCGGTCGCCCCATTCCGGATGCTGGCTTAGCAGGATGCCCGCGGCTGCGATCAGCCGTGCGCGCTGGCAACGCGACAGCGCACAGGCCGCGTCCGACAAAGTCGCGCGCGACTTCACCTCGATGAAGGCGATCAGGTTGCTCGGCGGATGCTCGGCCACGATGTCGATCTCGCCACAGCAGGTAGCCGCCCGTCGCTGCAGCACTGCCCATCCGCGCCTCTGCAGCGCCAGGCAGACCTGGTTCTCGATGGCCGTGCCACGCATCTGCGCCACAGTGCCCTGCGTCCGGCGCGCCACAGTGCGACCGGGGAGTGCAGGTTCGATCCGCGGCATCCTGGCCGGATCGTCCGGCAACAGGCATCGTTGCGACGATGACAAGATCGATCTCCCCGCCCGTCCTGTTCCCCAGCATGCCAGGGATTGGTTTGCATCCGGTTGACGGCGTCCGCCGGCAACCGGGCAAGCGGTCCTGAGCGGGGATACCGCCATGAGCGACGTCGCCAGGCTGTTCGACGACGTGCTCTGGCCGCTCCGCATCGTCATCCCGATCTGCGTCACCCTGCACGCACTGCGCACCAAGCGCGAGATCGGGGCGGCGATCGGCTGGATCGGCCTCTCGTGGCTGGCGCCGATCTTCGGTGGCCTGCTGTACCTGATGTTCGGCATCAACCGGGTTCGCCGGCTGGCGCAGCGGCTGAGCAACGTGCGTCCCTGGAGCAGCCGCCGTGGCGCCGGGGTCGATGCGCCGGTGATCGAGGGCAACTTGGCGCCGCTGGTCCGGGCCGTCGAGCGGCTGACCGGCCGGCCGCTGCTGCCCGGCAACAAGGTGCGCTGCTTCCACGACGGCGACGACGCCTACCCGGTCATGCTGGAGGCGATCGAGCAGGCGAAGCAGAGCCTACTGCTGTGTTCATACATTTTCCGGGCCGACCGTATCGGTACCCGCTTCATCGAGGCGATCGCTGCCGCCCAGCAGCGCGGGGTAGCGGTACGCATCCTGGTCGATGGCATCGGCAGCGGCTATTTCGCCAGCGGCGCCGCCAAGGAGCTGCATCGCAGGGGCGTCCCGGTGGCGCGCTTCATGCATTCGACGCTGCCCTGGCGCATGCCGTTCATCAACCTGCGCACCCACAAGAAGATCCTGGTGCTGGATGGCTGCGTCGGCTTCACCGGCGGCATGAACATCGCCGCCGAGAACGTGTTGCGCATCCGGCCGCGCCATCCGGTGTCGGACACCCATTTCCGCATCGAGGGCCCGCTGGTGCACCAGCTGACCGAGGCGTTCGCCAAGGACTGGTCGTTTACCACCGGCGAGGATCTGGACGAGGCAGCGTTCTATGCCGATCCGCCGGTAGTCGGCGCGGCATTCTGCCGGGTGGTGACATCGGGTCCGGATGCCGACCTGGAGAAGATCGAGTTCGCGATGATGCAGGGCATCGCGCTGGCACGGTCATCCATCCGGATCATGACGCCGTATTTCCTGCCTGACGAGCGCCTGCTGACGGTGCTGGCGATGTCGGCGATGCGCGGCGTGACCATCGACCTGGTGCTGCCGAAGGAGAGCAACCACCGTGCCATCGACTGGGCGCGGACCCCGAACAACATCCCGCTTCTCGACGCCGGCGTGCGTATCTGGCTGTCGGAGCCGCCGTTCAACCACTCGAAGCTGATGGTGGTCGACGAGAAATGGTCGTTCATCGGCAGCGCTAACCAGGATGTCCGGAGCCTGCGCCTCAACTTCGAGCTCAACGTCGAGGTGCACGACACCGAGCTGGCACGTGAACTGGACGCCTTCATCTGCGCCCACCGGCACGAACGCTATGAAGCGGAGCGCACCGGGCAACGCTCGTTCCCGGTGCGCATTCGTGACTCTGCGGCGCGCCTGATGCTGCCGTACCTGTAGGCGGACCTAGCGAGCGGAGCGGACGTGCTGGTCGATGATATCCATGTTGCGCAGGTTGGCCTTGAACGCCACGTCGAACAGGTCGCCCGCGATCGGGATGCTGCCGGCGGCTGCCTCGATTGCGATGTTGCCGAGCATGCGGGCGATAGCGGGTCCCGGCACTCCCAGCTTGCGAGCCTCGTAGACGATGTAGAGCGAGACCGCGGCGAGCGCCGCGTCTCCCACCCCGGGCGGCAATCCGATGATGCTGTTGAGGCCGAACCGGAACCGGCTGCCGGGCAGGCGGAAGGCGCCATCCATCACCCAGGCGATGCGCCGCAGCCGCGCCAGCCGGCGCGCCGCCTCGGCCGCGGGAATGCCGGCGGGACCGGGCGTCCGGATATCGTCGAATGAAGCTTGGTAGGAGCTGGCCATGCGTCGCGCCTCTGGTTGCGAACTTCAGGTCAGCAGATGGAGGCGACCCTTCGCGGCATCAATGGCCGCGTGGGTGGGCTGGAGCGGCATCCGATCAGGTGGGATCACCTCACGATGCCGTATGTCGGATCGAGCGGCTCTACCGAACGACAGGCGGAGCATGATCGATCACGCTCTAGCGGCAGACGTGGGTGTAGCCGTCGGCGCCGATATAGGTCGCGGTCAGCGGGTCGTAGCAGGCAAAGCTGGAGCAGACCCCGCTCGATGCGACCCGCGCCGCCTGGATCTGTGCCCCGATGGCGTTGCGCTCGCGGGCTTCGCGGCCGCACAGCGGGGTGTCCGGCGAGGCCGGCGGATCGTTGAACAAGATCGGGTGACCGTTCTCGTCGAGCGACGCGGATGGGGGGATGCCCGGGCCTGGACTCGTGTTCGGGTTCAGGGTCGGGACAGGCGTCGACTGCTGGGATGGCTGCGAGGCCGGCGCCGGTGCCGCGACGTGCGGGGCAGCGGCGACCGGGAGGGGTGCGGGTGGCGGCGCGGCACAGCCGGCCAGGGCCACGACGAGGCCGAGAGCGGCAAGCCGCCGCGGTTCGCTACAAGAGGCGGCGGCTCGGAACATCATGCCTGTCTCGACTCGGATCGAAAGCAGGATGTTTGCATTCCGGCGCCGCTTGCTCCAGCCATGTCCGGACCTGACCGCCCCACCGACAACTCGAGTGCGTGACCCGATGACTTCTGTATCCCCGGTTGAAGGCCTGACCGAACTCCGCCTGCTTGGCGTCGCCGTGGTGATCGGGTTGCTGCAGCTCGCCTGGGCGGCCAGCCACCAGAACGAGCCGCAGGTGCTGTATGGCGCGCCGGCCCGCCTGCGCCGCGCGATGGCGAACTTCCTCGAGACGTTCCCGCTGTTCGCCGCTGCCCTGCTCGCTGCGGTGGCGCTCGGCCGGACCGGCGAGACCACCCTGGCCGGCGCCTGGCTCTATGTCGTGTCGCGAGCGCTGTATGTGCCGCTTTATGCCCTGAACCTGACCATACTGCGCAGCCTGGCCTGGTTTGCGGCGCTGATCGGGATCGTGCTGGAGTTGCTCGCCCTGTTGCGCTGAGGCGGCTCAGCCGGTCATCGGCTGCAGGGCCGCGAACAGGGCGCGCTCGCTGAGTGGCTTCTCGCAGCGCGGGTAGTCGCGGTAGGCGACATCGACCGCATCCACGTTGTAGCCGGTTGTGAACAGGAACGGCACGCCTCGTTCGGCCAGCACGTCTGCGACCGCATACGACTTCTCGCCGTGCAGATCGACGTCGAGCACCGCGATGTCGATGGCGGGATCGTCCTGCCTGAGCAGCCGGATCGCGTCCGAGACGCTTCCCAGCGGCCCGACCACCACGGCACCGGCGAATTCCAGCGATGCACACAGCGCCTCGGCGATCAGGAAGTCGTCTTCGACGACGAGCACCCGGCGGCCGCTGAGCAAGCCATTCTGAGCCAAGGCCGGTCCGATCGCTACTGTTGAGCCCCGGTAACGCTGGCGTCTTCGCTTGGTCGCATCGCCAGCGGCATCTCGATATGGCAGGTCACGCCATCGCTGCCGAATTCCAGCCGGGTCTGCGCCTTGAGGGTGAAGGTGAGCGCCCGCTCGATCAGCTCCCGCCCGTAACCGCGGGGCGTTTCGCCGGTCTCGATCGAAACGCCACTTTCACGCCAGTCCAGCAACAGCCGCCGCGACCCGTCGATGGTCTCGACCGTCCAGGCGATATCGAGCCGCCCCACGCTGTCCGGCGCTCCGGCCCGCAGGGCGCCGTGCTTGACCGCGTTGGTGGCCAGCTCGTGCAAAGCCAGCGCGAAGGTCTGCACCCGCTCGACGGTGAGCGCCACCGGCGGCCCGTCGATCGCCACGTTCCGCCCTTCCGCCGCTCCGTGTGCCTGCAGTTCCAGCCGGACCAGTTCCGCCAGGTCGACCTGCTCGTCGGTCGCGTGGCTGATCAGCCCCTGCACCCGGCCCAGCGCCGACAGCCGTGCGGTGAAAGATTCCAGCGAGCCGCCCCTGCCCAGCGTCCGGTGGGCGATCGCCTGCACGATGGCCAGCAGGTTGCGGGTGCGGTGCTGAAGCTCGGCGACCAGGACCCGCTGCTGCGCCTCCGCCTGCGTGAGGCTGGTGACATCGATGAAGGTGACCACCACTCCCTCGATGACCTGCTGCAGGTCGCGATAGGGTGCCAGCCGGACCATGTAGTGCGCCGCCTGTCCGGCCTGGCCCGCGGAGCGCTCGAGCGGCTGGCCGGTAGCGAACACGGCGGCGATATCCTGCACGAAGCCCGGCAGGTCGAGCCGCGCCGACAGGTCGGTGATCGGCCGCCCGCGGTCGCCTGGCAGGATGTTGAACACCCTGGTCACCGCCGGCGTGAAGCTGCGTATCGCGAGGTGGCAGTCGAGGAAGATGGTCGCGACCGCTGTGCTCTCGAACAGGTTCTGCAGGTCGCCATTGGCGCGGTCGAGCGCCTCCAGCTTGGCATGCAACTCGCCGTTGACGGTCTGCAGCTCCTCGTTCAGCGAGACCAGCTCCTCCTTCGAGGCCTCGAGCTCCTCGTTGGTGGATTGCAGCTCCTCGTTGACCGAGACCAGCTCCTCGTTGGAGGACTTCAACTCCTCCAGCGCGGTCTCGTACTCCTCGATGAGCGATTGCAGCCGCTCGCGGGTGTCCCGCAATTCGTGCTCGAGCTGCACGGTCGCTCCGTCCCGGTTCGCCCCGGCCCGGTCGGAGGCTTCTTCCCGGCTCAGGGTCGGCCCGACATCGGCGAACAGCACCAGGTAGAGCGCCTCTTCCTCGCCGTGGTGCGGCAGCGGATCCACGATCAGCGTGAGTGTCTGCAGGCGGCCGTCATCGCCCTCGACCACGACGCCGCTGCAGGTGGCGGTACGGTTGAACTCGACCGCCTCGCGCATCACTGAGCGCAGGTCGAACCGCAAACCCTTGCGCGCCAGGGTCAGCAGCTGCCGCGTCGGCACGCCGGCCGCCGCCTCGAGATACTTGCCGGTGCGGGCGGAGTAGTGCACCACGTCGCCGTCCCGGGTGACCACCACATGCGGCGGCGAGAAGCGTTCGAGCACCTGGCTCTCGATCGCCTGCCGCCAGGTAGCGCCGCTGCGCGGCTGTGTCCTCGCCTGATCGCCGGACACCGGTTGGCCGCGCAGGCCCTTCAGCACCAGCGGCAGCCTGCGCGCCACATGGCTGTTCTCGCGGCTGCGGAAGATGCGGTGCTTCTTCTCGATCGGCGTGAACAGCTCTCCGAACTGCCCGACATTCTCCGAGGTGCCGAGGAACAGGTAGCCGCCGCGCTGCAGCGCATAGTGGAAGATCGGGATCACCTGCGCCTGCGTGTCGGCGCCGAGATAGATCAGCAGGTTGCGGCAGGAGACAAGGTCGATCCGCGAGAACGGCGGATCCCGGATCACGCTGTGCGGCGAGAACACGCACAGATCGCGCACATCCTTGGCAACCAGATAGCTGCCGCCGCCGGATTCGAAGAAGCGCGTCCTGCGCTCGGGCGACACGCTGTCCAGCAGCGCCTCCGGATAGCGCCCGGCTCGCGCCACGGCGAGCGCGTGATCGTCGATGTCGGTGGCGAAGATCTGCACCAGCGGCCGTGCCGACAGCGTGTCCATGTGCTCGCGAACCAGGATGGCGATCGAGTAGACCTCCTCCCCGGTGGAACAGCCCGGCACCCAGATGCGCACCGTCGCGTCGGCGCCGCGGCCCTCGAACAGCCTGGGGATCACCAGCTCGGCAAGGCATGCGAACGCCTCGGCGTCGCGGAAGAAGTTGGTGACGTTGATCAGCAGGTCGCGGAACAGGGCGCCGACTTCCTGCGGATCCTGCCGCAGCCGTTCGACATAGGCTTCCAGGGTGTCGACCTGCTGCACCTGCATCCTGCGGTGCACCCGTCGCAGGAAGGTCTTGTCCTTGTAGCCGTTGAAGTCATGGCCGACCTGGTTGCGCAGGATGCCGCAGATCTCCTGGCGCAACCCTGCGGCTGCGGCCGGCGTGCCGAGCGGGCCGACCTCGCCGGGGGCCTCGACCAGGAGGCTGCGGGCGAATGCCGCCAGCCGCGCGCCCATGGCCTCCGCCGGCAGGGCGAAATCCACCAGTCCCGTCGCGATCGCGGTGTCGGGCATGCTGGGATGCTGCGGACCGTAGCCATCGGCCACCTGGGCCATGGTCAGGCCGCCGCGCTCCTTGATCGCCTTGATGCCGAGGGCGCCGTCGCCGTCGCCGCCTGACAGTACGACGCCCGCCGCGAACTCGCCGCGGTCCAGGGCAAGGGCGCTGAAGAAGATGTCGATCGGATGGCGCTCGCGGCGGCCTGCACTCGGGCGGCTGATCGCGAGACGCCCGTTCACGATGCTGAGGAGGGCGTCGGCGGGAAGCACATACACCCGGTTTGCCTCGACCTGTACGCCGTCCGCCGCCACCTCCACTGGCAGGCTGGTATAGCGGGCGACGATCTGGTGCAGCAGGCTTTCGCGCTGCGGGTTGAGGTGCGTGACGATTACGCAGGCGAGGTCCGGATCGGCCGGCATGCCGCGGAAGAAGCCCTCGATCGCCTCAAGGCCACCGGCGGATGCCCCGATCCCGACGATCGGGACCGGACGCGGCTGGTCGTGTTGCGTGCTCAGGTCCAAACCGGCCTCGACGACGGCAGGTCTTCAGGCTGGGTGTCGTGCTTCGACATCGCGATCGCCGGGACCTCCTGGTCAGGTACGTCCCGGTCCTAGCACAACCGGCTGGATCTGATGCAGGTGGATCCACGTGGGGAGGATGGCGCTCCCCGCCGCCGTTCAGACGGTCAGCGGATTGCGCCGCAGATGCTCCGCCGAGAGCCCGTCCGGGCCGAACACATGCGCGTGCGGCGCGGAGATCGACAGCCGCACCGGCTCGTGCAGGCGGGTCGCATCGGCGCCGTCGGTCTGCACCACCAGCAGGGTGCCGTCCTGCAGTTCGACATGCAGCAGCGTCAGGCCGCCGAGCCGCTCGGCGATCATGGCGCGGCCGTTGAGGGTGCCGTTCGGATCGACCGTCAGATGTTCCGGGCGGATGCCGAACGTCACCTTGGTCCCGGCGCGCAGGCTGCCCGGCTCGACCGGCACGATGACGCTGATGCCGCCGGGGCCGGAGATGGCGACGCCGTTCGTGTCGGCGCCGGTCACGGTCGCCGGCAGCAGGTTCATGCGCGGCGAGCCCATGAAGCCGGCCACGAACACGTTGCGTGGATGGTGGTAAAGCTCCAGCGGCGAGCCGATCTGCTCGACCACGCCGGCCTGCAGCACGACGATCTTGTCGGCCATGGTCATCGCCTCGACCTGGTCGTGGGTCACGTAGATCATGGTGGCGTTGAGCTGCTCGTGAAGGCGGGCGAGCTCGATGCGCATCTGGCCGCGCAGCGCCGCGTCGAGGTTGGACAGCGGCTCGTCGAACAGGAACACCTTCGGGTTGCGCACGATCGAGCGGCCGATCGCGACACGCTGGCGCTGGCCGCCGGACAGCTGGCCCGGCTTGCGCTGCAGGTAGGGCTCGAGCTGCAGGATACGCGCGGCCTCGGCGACCTTGGCGTTGCGCTCCTCGGTCTTCACCCCGGCGAGCTTGAGGGCGAAGCCCATGTTGTCGGCAACCGTCATGTGCGGATAGAGCGCGTACGACTGGAACACCATCGCCAGCTCGCGCTGGGCCGGGCCGACATCGTTGACGCGCTTGCCGTCGATCAGCAGGTCGCCGGCACTGATCTCCTCGAGCCCCGCGATCATGCGCAGCAGAGTCGACTTGCCGCAGCCGGACGGGCCGACGAACACCACGAATTCGCGATCCTCGACATCAAGGGTGACGCCCTTGATCGCCTCGTGGTTGGCGTAGGATTTGCGCAGGTCGCGCAGGGCAACAGTCGCCATGGAGTTTCCCCGACCTTCGGCCGGCCTTCTTATGGATGGATAAAGTCGTGTCTCATGAATATGGGGCGACGCGCGTCCGGTCCACCACCCGACCTACTTCACCGCACCGAAGGTCAGGCCGCGGACCAGCTGGCGCTGGCTGAGCCAGCCGAAGATCAGGATCGGCGCCACCGCCAGCGTCGAGGCGGCCGAGAGCTTGGCGAAGAACAATCCCTCCGGCGAGGAGAACGAGGCGATGAAGGCGGTGAGCGGCGCCGCCCTCGAGGAGGTCAGGTTGAGCGACCAGAACGCCTCGTTCCAGCACAGGATCAGCGACAGCAGTCCGGTGGAGGCGATGCCCGGCAGTGACAGCGGCATCAGCACGTGGCGCAGTTCTCCCATCCGTCCGGCGCCGTCCATGCGTCCGGCCTCCAGGATTTCGCGCGGCACTTCCTTGAAGAAGGTGAACAGCATCCAGACCACGATCGGCAGGTTCATCAGCATGTAGATCAGCACCAGGCCGGTGCGGGTATCGAGCAGGCCGGTCGCGCGCAGGATCAGGTAGATCGGGATCAGCACGCCGACCGGCGGCAGCATCTTGGTGGACAGCATCCACAGCAGGGTGCCGCGGGTGCGGTGGGTCGGGAAGAACGCCATCACGTACGCCGCCGGGATGGCGAGCAGCAGGGCGAGTACCGTGCCGCCCACCGAGATGATCACGCTGTTCATCGCGAACAGCCAGTAGTTCGCGCGGCTCTGCACCTCGGCGTAGCTCTGCAGGGTCGGGTGGAAGAACAGGTGCGGCGGGGTGGAAACCGCATCCACCTCCGACTTGAAGCCGGTGATGAACATCCAGAAGATCGGAAAGAACATGACGATCGCGATGCCCCAGCCAAGCAGGGCGATGGCGATCTTCTTGGCAATCGATGGGCGCACGGCTCAGACCTCCAGGTTGCGGGCGAACGAGCGCACCAGGAAGAAGGCCACGATGTTGGCCAGGATGATGGCGATCACGCCGCCGGCGGAACCGCCACCGACATCGAACTGCAGCAGTGCGCGGGCATAGATCAGGAAGGCGAGGTTGGTGGTGGCGACCCCGGGGCCGCCGGAGGTGGTGACGATGATCTCGGCGAAGATGGTCAGCAGGAAGATCATCTCGATCATCACCACCACGCCGATGGCGCGGCGCAGATGCGGCAGGGTGATATAGAAGAACGAGGCGATGGCGCCGGCGCCGTCCATGCGGGCCGCTTCTCGCTGCTCGTGGTCGAGCGACTGCACCGCGGTCAGCAGGATCAGCACCGCGAACGGCAGCCACTCCCACGACACGATGCCGACGACGGTGAGCAGCGGGACCTGGGAGAACCAGTCCACCGGGGTGATGCCAACCCCGCGCAGAAGCGATGACACCACCCCGTAGATCGGGTGCAGCATCAGGTTCTTCCACACCAGGGCGGACACCGTCGGCATGACGAAGAAGGGCGCGATCACCAGCAGGCGCGCCACGCCGCGGCCGAAGAAGTCCTGGTCGTAGAGCACCGCGAGCAGGGTGCCGCCACACACCGTGATCAGCAGCACGCCGCCGACCAGGATCAGCGTGTTGATCAGCGACGACCAGAAGTCGGGGTCGGTGAGCAGATATTGATAGTTGTCGAAACCGGCGAAGCCGGTCTGGGTGGGGTCGACCAGGTTGTAGTGCTGGAACGAGTACCACAGGGTCATCACCAGCGGCACGATCGACCAGATCAGCAGGATGACGACCGCCGGGGCAATCAGCGGCAGGGTCACGCCGCTGCGACTCGTCTTGCGGGCGAACCTGCGCCCTGGCGTCGGCGTGGCTATGGTGGTCGACATCCTGAACGCACTCCTCCGGCCCATTCCGGGCCTTGTTCCCTCGGGATATATTTCCCCGTCGCCGCGCCGGACAGCGCCTTGTTCCAGACGACCATGCCCAACTTCGGGGCTCGGTCCTACTTCAGGTAACCAGACTGGCGCATGGTCCGGGTGGTGCTGGCCTGCGCCGCGTGCAGCGCAAGGTCGACACTCTGCTGCCCGCTCAGGGTTCCTGCAAGGGTCTGCCCGACCTGGGTGCCGATCGCCTGGAATTGCGGAATATCGACGAACTGCGCGCCGCGATAGGGCCGTGGCCCGGCGGTCTGGCCGTTCGGATCGGCGGTCTCGATGGCCTTCTCCACGAAGGACGCGAACGGCGCTGCCTTCTGGTACTCGGGATTGGCATAGGTCGAGGCACGCGTGCCCGGCGGCACCGCCACCCAGCCATTCTGCTTGGCCACCAGCGCGATGTATTCCTTCGAGGTCGCCCAGGTCACGAAGCTCTCGGCGGCGTCGATCTGCTTCGACGAGGCCGGGATGGCGAGGTTCCAGCTCCACAGCCAGGTCGGGCCGCGGCCGTACGGGCCCTTCGGGATCGGCGCGAAGCCAACGGTGTCCGAGACCTGCGACTGCTTCTTGTCGTACAGCAGGCCGGAGGCGACCGTGCTGTCGATCCACATGCCGCAATGGCCGGACGCGAACAGGGCGAGGTTCTCGTTGAAGCCGTTCGAGGTGGCGCCCGGCGGGCCGTCGGCCTTCAGGATGCCGTCATAGTAGTTGACCGCGGCATGCCACGGCTTGCTGTCCAGCATCGGGTGCCAGGTCATGTCGAACCACTGGCCGCCGAAGGTGTTCAGCAGCGAGGTGAAATAGGCGATGTTCTCGCCCCAGCCCGGCTTGCCGCGCAGGCACATGCCATAGATCTGGTGCGACGGGTCGTTGATCTTGTCGGCAAACTCGCGGATCTGCTGGTAGGTCGGCGCGGCCGGCATGGTGAGCCCGGCGTGCTTGAACAGGTCGGTGCGGTAATAGGTCATCGCACTTTCCGCATAGAACGGCAGCGCGTACAGCTTGCCCTTGTAGGTCAGGCCCTGGCGTACCGGCTTGATCAGGTCGTCCGCATCATAGCCGGCGGCCGGCGTGATCGGGTGCAGCCAGTTCTGCTTGGACCAGATCGGCACTTCGTAGTTGCCGATCGTCATGATGTCGAACTGGCCGGCACGGGTGGCGATGTCGGTGGTGACGCGCTGGCGCAGCACGTTCTCCTCGAGCACCACCCAGTTCAGGTGGATACCCGGATGGGTGCGCTCGAACTCCGGCGAGAGCTTCTGCATGACCACCATGTCGCCGTTGTTGACGGTAGCGATGGTCAGTGTCGTGTCGGCCCTGGCCGCTGCCGGGAAGGCGGATAGCGAGCTCCCTCCCAGAAGGACCGCGAATGTGCAGGCGCTCAAGCGCATGGATTGATCTCCCGGGCCTGAAAAAGGAAAAGCCGGGCAGGTACGAGACCAGCCCGGCTGAAGTCTAGGTGAGAGTGTCTGCCTTTAGAACAGCTCGATATGGCTCTTGAAGCCGAGCAGGGCTGCGTCCGGCAGGTTCTTCTGTGCGTTCGGACGGATGAAGTACTGGAAATCCGGTGCGAACGTCACGCCACGGAACACGTGGATCTGGTAGTTGAGTTCGATGTCCATCGTGTAGTTCTGGACGCCGTTGGGGATCGACGGGTCGTTGTTGCTGACGAAGGTGCCACCGGTGCCGATGATCGGCTCGCCGAGCTCCTGCTGCAGTGCCTCGAGCTTGCCGAGCGAACCCGCGACCTTGGTGTAGTTGAACAGCAGGCCGATGGTGTCGAACGGACGTGCATGCCAGAAGTCGCGATCGAGCGACATGATGGTGAACTGGTCCGCACGCGTCGAGTAGCGCGGATCGTTATGGACGTAGTCGCCCTTCACGATGATGCCGTCGGTAGCACCCGGGCCGTTGCGATAGACCATCTGGTCGGCGGAGACCCAGGCGATGGTGCCGCCCTTACGCTCCTGCGCCGGCAGCCCGGTGTAGGGGATCGGAGCGCCGTTCTGGTCGATGTAGTTGGAGGCATGGTTGTTGTTGTCGTAGCCGAAGCCGACCTTGTAGTGGCCGGGCAGCTTGTCCGCGCCCCAGGCCGGCTCGAAGCCGACTTCGACCGGGAAGTACTCGCCGTTGATGTGCGAGCTGTCGAGGTGGAAGCCGGAACGGTAGCCGTTGGTCGCGTTGTAGATGTTGTCTTCGGTAAAGAAGATGCCGGACTGGACGTAGACCTGGCTGACCGGGCGGACACGCAGGCGGAACGCCCAGTTCGCATCCGGGTAGGACGAGTTCGAGACGTTGTCGCCGAACGCCTTCGGGTTGCCGCAGAGCGAGTTGTTCTGGAAGTTGCAGTTCAGCGGCGACGAGTCGAAGTCGTTCTGTGACGGGAAGCGGCCGAAGGCGAGGTTGAAGCGACCATGCGCCGCGGTCTCTTCACCGTAGAAGAACACCAGATGGATCGCGGTGTTGCCGCCGGCGCCGTAGATCTCCTGGCTCGGGTTCAGGTTGTCGCCGAAGATGCGGCTGTCGGGAATGCCGTAGCGGCCGACTGCAACGGCGTGCGTCTCGAAGCCGGGAATGCCAGCGAGGACGTTCCAGTCCTGATCCCACTCCAGGCCGTACTGGCCGGCATTGGCGGAACCGGTCTTGGCGCCGGTGATGTTGCCGTCGAACTCGTCGACGTTGTCGAGCAGCACCGCGGTGCCGTACTGGCGGAGATACTGGTTCACCTGCGGTACCAGCGCCTCGGGAGCGGGCAGCGGTGCCATGCCGTAGTTAGCACTCGGGGTGTTCGACAGCTTCTGGCTGGCGAAGAGGCCGGATCCGCTGTCGAGAGTCTGCGCCAGTGCGGGCGCCGAAGCGAAGCCGATCATCGCGCCGGCGGCGAGAAGCAGGTCGCGGCGCGCACGCCACCCGGTCCGGGACTTCGCCCCGTTGTAGCCAGACATATGGTTTCCTCCAAAAGTCTTCTTGCGGTCTTGATCTACACGAGAAACGTCTGTCTGGCTGTGATCTTCCCGCCACACTGGGCCGGAAAGGCAACGAAACCGGATTGACCCCACGGCGCGATGGACGATCATTCCGGTCGACGCGGCCCACCGCAGCGCAACCATACCGTTCGCAGCCGTGGTCCCACGCCAGACCCCCGGCGTCAAGTTAACTAATTCACCGGGAGTTAAGAATTCGGCTTCCGTGGCGCGTTGCGAGATGCCATCAGGGGAGCCGGCCGGCGACAAGACCGGCGAATGGGCGTCCTGATGAATGAAACGGAGAACACCGGCGACGAGCATCCCGAGCTCGCGTCAACCGTCACCCGGCAGGGCAGCAACTCGAGTGCCGTCCGGCGCTTCAACGAACGCCGCCTGCTGACCTGGCTGCGTCGCCTCGGCGAAGCCTCCAAGGCGGAACTGGCGCGCAACCTGAACCTCACCCAGAACACCGTCGGCCAGATCGTGCTCGAACTCGCCGACCAGGGCCTGATCAGCAGTCTTGGCCGCCGCATGGGCCAGCGCGGACAGCCCGCTACGCTGCTGCGGCTGGAAGCCGGTGGCGCCTACTCGATCGGCATCAAGCTGGGACGGCGCTCGGTGGATGCCCTGCTGGTCGATCTCACCGGCGCGGTGCTGAAGCATCGCCGGTACGAATGCCTGTTTCCCGAGCCCGCGGAGGCGATCGCGCTCGCGCTCCGCGGCGTCGGCGAGGTAAGGCGCGCGGTGCCGAAGGATCGCCGCGATCGGCTGGTCGGCGTCGGCCTTGCGATGCCGTTCAATATCGGCACCTGGCGCAGCGGCCAGCCTGGCTCGGAACTGCGTCCCGATGTGCAGAGCGTCAAGGGCGCGGACGGGCCCGGGGGACGCGATGCAGCCGACGCGCTGTCATGGCTGGGCTACGATCTCGCGGCACAGCTGCAGCCGTTGCTTGATCTGCCCTTGCTTGTCGAGAGCGAGGGCGCGGCGGTGGCAATCGCCGAGCTGTTCCACGGCCATGGCCGCCGGCTCGACGATTTCGCCTGCATCTATATCAACAGCTCGATCGGCGGCGGCGCAGTGCTCGACGGCGAATATCGCCGCGGCGTTACCGGCAAGGCCGGCGATATCGGCCTGATCCCGGTGCCGCGCTCGTCGCTCGCCGCCAACCGCCCGGCCCGTGGCCTGCCGACGACGCTGCAGGATCGCGCGTCCGGGTCGTCGCTGATCCGTCACCTGCAGGCGAACGGCATCAGCATCGGCGGTGCGGTCGAACTGCATGCGGTGATGCGCGACCATCCGGATCT
The DNA here is from genome assembly GCF_005844085.1 of Lichenicoccus roseus. Lineage (GTDB taxonomy): Bacteria > Pseudomonadota > Alphaproteobacteria > Acetobacterales > Acetobacteraceae > Lichenicoccus > Lichenicoccus roseus. Next base: position 777,879 of record NZ_VCDI01000001.1, on the reverse strand, counting down.
GGTCGAGAATTGGCTGCAGGATTGCGCCGATGCTCTGGTGATGCCGATGCTGTCGATGGCGATGGTGCTCGACGTGCACGCGATCATTCTCGACGGCAACCTGCCGCGCGCGCTGATCGCGGCGCTGCTGGAGCGGCTGGAGCCGATGCTGCAGGCCGCCACGCCGCCGTCCCGCAAGCCCGCCGCCCTGCTGCACGGGACCAGCGGCGATCGCGCCGCCGGACTTGGCGCCGCGCTGCTGCCGCTGCACGATCGCCATGGCCAGACCGGCCTCGCATCGGTCGCCGCAGCCTGACGTTCAGATCCCCAGCGCGCCCTGGCGGCCCGGCGCCGGCTCGACCTTCACGCCGCGCTCGCCGTCGGCGAACACCAGGTCGAGACGCATGCCGGTGCGCAGCGTCGCCGCCTGGGTGACTGCGCGCCCCGCATCGTCGCGCACCAGCACATAGCCGCGCGACAGCAGCGCCATCGGGTTGGCGCCTTCCAGCCGTGCCTCGAGACTGTCGATCTGCGTGCGTCGCTGCCGCAGCAGCGCCAGCAGCGGCGAGGCCGAGACCGGCCGGCCGAGCAGCGTTGCCTGGCTGCGGCCGATCGCCCGTCGCAGCGCGGCGTCCAGCTGGCTGCCCACCAGACCGATGCGCCCATGGCCGGCGGCGATGCGGGCGCGGGGCGGGTGCAGGTGGCGTTCGGCGGTGATCAGGCCGGTGCGGCGCAGCGCCACCAGGCGGGGCAGGGCGGTGGCGAGGCCACGCGCCGCCAGCACCACCCCGTTGCGACGGGTTGCGATCAGCGCCACCGGGGACGGCATGTGCCGCTCGGCCAGCACCAGGGCGTTGCGCCGGGCGGCGACCAGGTTCGGCAGCGCGATCGACAGCCGGTAGCCGCGATCGTCCAGCCGCTGGCGCACCGTCCCCAACAGGTTCGGCAGGTCGGGCAGCGCGTGGGCGGCAGCGTCGAGCCGGCGCCGGCGATGCTGCACCAGGTGGTTGAGGGCGCTGATCAGGCGGGCGGCGCGGTGCGCGAGGTCGGCGGCGAGATCGGCCCGCGCCGGAACCGCGAGTTCCGCCGCCGCGGTCGGGGTCGGCGCGCGACGGTCGGAGACGTAGTCGATCAGCGTGGTGTCGGTCTCGTGGCCGACGGCGGAGATCAGCGGGATGCGGCAGGCGCCGGCGGCGCGCAGCACGGCCTCGTCGTTGAACGCCATCAGGTCCTCGAGGCTGCCGCCGCCGCGGGCGACGATCAGCACGTCGGGCCTGGGAATGCCCCCTCTGCCGGTAAGCCGGTCGAAGCCGGCGATGGCGGCGGCGATGCGCGCGGCGGCGCCCTCGCCCTGCACCGGCACCGACCAGACCAGCAGCCGGCGCGGAAAACGCCGCGCCAGGGTGGTGCGGATGTCCTGCAGCACCGCGCCCTGCGCCGAAGTGACGATGCCGATCACCGCCGGCAGCACCGGCAGCGCCCGCTTGCGGTCGGCGTCGAACAGGCCTTCCTCGGCAAGCCGCACGCGCAGCCGCTCGATGCGGGCCAGCAGCGCGCCTTCGCCGGCATACTCCATGCGCTCGACGATGAGCTGGTACGAGGAGCGCTCGCCATAGGCGGAGACCCGTCCGGTCGCCACCACCTCCAGCCCGTTCTCCGGTACCAGCCCGAGCCCGCGTACGGAGTTCTTGAAGCAGACGCCGGAGATCTTGCCGCCCTCGTCCTTGAGCGAGAAATAGAGGTGGCCGGACGGGTAGCGCTTGTAGTCGGTGATCTCGCCGCGTACCCGCACCCGCCCGAAGGAGCCTTCCAGCAGCCGCTTTATCGCCCCCGAGATTTCCGAGACCGAGAATTCGGGCAGGTTCGAAAGCGGCGCGGGCGTATCCATCGGCGCAGGTTAGCCTGCAGCATGTCGGCTTGGTAGCATCGCCGGGCACAGGGAGTGGGGATGGCGATGCGTGTACTGCTGGTTGGATCGGGCGGGCGCGAGCATGCGCTGGCGGCGGCGCTGCATCGCTCGCCGTTGCTGGCCTCGCTGTTCATCGCCCCCGGGAACCCGGGCACCGCTTCCCTCGGCCGCAACGTCGCCATCGCAGCCGACGACGTGCCGGCCCTGGTCGCCTTCGCACAGGCCGAGCGCATCGACCTGGTGGTGCCCGGCCCGGAGGCGCCGCTGGTGGCGGGCCTCGCCGACGCCTGTGCCGCAGCCGGCATCGCCTGCGCCGGACCCACGCAGGCCGCGGCGCGGCTCGAAGGCAGCAAGAGCTTCACCAAGGAGATCTGCGACGAGGCCGGCATCCCGACCGCACGCTGGGAGTGCTTCACCGATGCCGCCTCTGCGCATGCCTTCGTGCGCCGGCGCGGGGCGCCGATCGTGGTCAAGGCGGACGGGCTCGCCGCCGGCAAGGGCGTGGTGGTGGCGCGCGACCTGGCGGAAGCCGAGGCGGCGATCGCCGACATGATGGAGCACGCGGCCCCCGGCGAGGCGGGTGCCTCGCTGGTGATCGAGGAGTGCCTGGAGGGCGACGAGGTCTCGCTGTTCGCCTTCTGCGACGGCACCGAGGCGGTGCTGATCGGCGCGGCGCAGGACCACAAGCGGATCGGCGAGGGCGATACCGGCGCCAACACCGGCGGCATGGGGGCGATCTCGCCGCCGCCCGGCTTCGGGGCGGAGGCGCAGGAGCGCGCGCTCGACCTGCTGGTGCGTCCGGCGCTTGCGGTGCTGGCGCGACGCGGGACGCCGTTCCGCGGCGTCATCTTCGCCGGCCTGATGCTCACCGCGCAGGGTCCGAAGCTGATCGAATACAACGTGCGCTTCGGCGATCCGGAGGCGCAGGCGCTGCTGCTGCGGCTGCAGAGTGACCTGCTGGCAGCATTGGTCGCCATGTGCGAGGGGCGCCTCGCGGACGCTGGACTACGCTTCTCCGACGAGGCCGCGGTCGCGGTGGTGCTGGCCGGGCGCGGCTATCCGGGCAAGCCTGCGGCCGGCGGCGCGATTGCCGGCATCGAGGCCGCCGAGGCGATCGCCGGCGTGCGGGTGTTCCAGGCAGCGACTGCGCTGGATGCGGCGGGCGTGCTGCGCGGTGCGGGGGGGCGCGTGTTGAGCGTGTGCGCGACGGCAGCAAGCCTCGCCGATGCGCGGGATGCGGCGTACGCCGGGATCGCGCGTATCGAGTGGCCGGACGGCGTGTGGCGCCGCGACATCGGCGTGCGGGCGCTTGCGCTTTCCTGATTGTCGCATGACGCCATGGCTAGTGCCTGCCGAGCGCGAACATCTATCCAGTAGACGTTGCGGATCTCGCCGGTGCGGGTAGCGGCGTTCGGATGTGGTATGACCTGACGGCAAGCCAGTGCGTGGCAGACCTCTGTTTCACGTAGACTTGGTCCGCTCCCGACCTGCACGGGTCCATTTCCGGCGCGGACGTTCCTGTTCCAGGCAGCAGGCTGCGGCCATGCGCCCCCTGTCGTCACAGCCGCGCGTTCAGCCGACATCGAAGCCGAGCTTTCTGCAAGGATACCCTTGAAGGTCCTGGCGCTTGACGGTGCAGCAGCGGGCACGTCAGGCGTCGCCACATCGGAATGGCGAGAGCGCCCCGGCCAGGGCGCGGCGCCACCAGGTGTGGCCGGGGTCGTGCTGGAAGCGAGGGTGCCACCAGAGGTAAGCCACGCCCCGGGGCAGCTCCAGCGGCGGCGGCCTGAGTTCCACATCCAGGCGTTCGGCCCGTTCCGCGACCGCTTGCGGTAGGGTGGCGATCAGGTCGGAGGACGCCACGATGTAGGCCGCAGCCGGAAAGCTCGGCACGGTCACGGCAACGCGGCGGCGCAGGCCCCGCACAGCCAGCGCCTCGTCCACGATCCCGGTTTTGCCGCCTGTGGTGCTGACCAATACGTGCGGCAGCGCGACGTAGGCCTGCAGGTCGAGCGGCCGCGCCAACGCAGGGTGGCCGCGCCGGAGCAGGCAGCGGAACGGCTCGTCGATCACCCGCTGGCGCATCACCTCCCGGTCCAGGCCCAGGATCCCCTCCGCCTCGGCGCCTGCCAGCACCAGGTCAAGCCGGCCGCTCGCCATCTCTTCCGGCAGGCCCGGGCCGATCGCGCGGATGCACACGTCCACCCCCGGCGCCGTCTGCCGGAGATACCCGATGAACTCCGGGATCATGGTGAATTGTGGGTGGTCCGGCGTCGCCAGCGAGAAGCTGCGGGTGGAGGTCGCGGGGTCGAAGTGCTGCTGGTGCCGCAGCAACCGCTCCAAAGCGTCCAGTCCGGAGCGCAGGTCCGGGCGAAGGCTCTGCGCCAGGGGCGTCGGCTCCAGGCCGGTGGGGGTACGCACCAGCAGCGGGTCGCCCAGCCTCGATCGCAGACTGCGTAGCGAGTGGCTGACAGCAGACTGCGTCACCCCGAGCCGGGCCGCGGCGCGTGTGACGCTTCGCTCCGCCAGCACCGCGTCGAGCACCAGGAACAGCCGCAGGTCCCGCTCGGAGACATGAGCCCCGTTCATGGGCGGATGAGACCACAAGGGCTCGCCACGCGCCAGCCGAAGCGCGATCTCCGCACCGTCGGTCGCCACAACGGAATTAGGAAGCATGAGATGGACAGCATGACGGAGCAGACCCGGCGCGATGGCGCGATCCTGTTTGCCGGCACAGCGGTGAACGTCCTCGTCTCCGCGGAGGCGATGGCAGGCGCATTTTCGATGCTGCTCGTCGCCAATCCGCCGGGCTGCTGGACGCCACCGCACGTGCACCGGAACGAGGACGAGACGGTGCTCGTGCTCGCCGGCACGCTGCGGGTCGAGACGGAGGAGCGGGCCATGAACGTCGGGCCCGGGCAGGCGGTCGTGCTGCCGCGGGGTCGTCCGCACCGCCTGGGCAATACGGGTGCGCAGGAGACGCGTTTCCTGGTGCTGTGCACGCCCGGCGGCTTCGACGACTTCGTCCGGGCTGCCGGCCGCCCGATGCCGAAAGGCGGCCCGACGATGGACGAGGCCGACATTGCCCGGCTCGTGCAGGCCGCGCCGCGCCACGGCATCGAGTTGCTGGCGCCCGCAGCGCCGCGTCCCGTCCCGGCCCGGGAAGCGGCAGCCGCGGCCGACGAGGTCGACGTGCTCGGCATCCGCATCCAGGTCCTCGCCGAGTGCGGGCCCGGCGACGACGATCCCTGCCTGATGCGCGTGCAAGTGCCGCCGGGTGGCATGGTGCCGATGCACTGCCACGCCGACCGCGAGGTGATCTACGGCTTGGGCGGCGTGCTGGAAGCGTGGATCGGGCCGGTGGGCAAGGCGGCCTGGCAGGCGGTCGGCGCCGGGCAGGTCGCGGACATTCCAGCCGGCGTCCCGCACGCCTTGCGCAATCAGGGCGATGTGCCGGCAGACGTGCTGCTGATTGCGACGCGGCGCATCGCCGGGCTGTTCCGCGAGGTCGGCTGCCCGGTAGGAGATGCCCCGCACGGGCCACCTTCCCCGGACCGGATACAGGCGCTCGCGGCTGCCTCGTACGCCCGCGGCTACTGGCTCGCCGGTGAGGCGGAGAACGCCGCGATCGGCCTGTAGCCGGGCGTCGAGGACGCCTGACCCATGTCCACGTCCGCCGGAAACCGCCATGCTCTGGCATCAGCGTGCGGAAGGCGACCGTAGTGAAGACCATCCGGACTCCTGTTCTCGAAATCGCGTTCGAAACCGGCGGTCCGGAGGATGGACGACCTGTGTTCCTCCTGCATGGGTGGCCCGACGATGCGACGGCCTGGCGCGCCATTGCCCCAGCCCTTGAGGCCGAGGGCTACAGATGGGTAGCGCCCTGGCTTCGCGGTTCTGGCGCGACTCGTTTTCTGTCCAGCGACACCCTGCGCGACGGGAGCGGCGTCGCGATCGCGCACGACGTGCTCGATCTGGCGGACGCTTTGGGCTGGGGGCGGTTCGCCGTCGTGGGACACGACTGGGGCGGTCGTGCCGCGTACATCCTGGCAGCGGTCGCTCCAGAGCGAGTGGCGTCGATCTCGTCGCTCGCCATCGGCTACGCACCCCGGGGGCGCTTCGCCGTACCGACGTTCGAGCAAAGCCGGCGCTGGTGGTACCAGTGGTTCATGGCTACGGACGGAGGAGCCCAGGCCGTCCGCGCCGATCCTGTGGGCTTCGCCCGCATGCAGTGGGATACGTGGGGTCCGACGGACTGGTTCGACGACAGCATCTTCGCTGCCGTCTCGGGTAGCTTCCAGAACCCGGACTGGGCGGCAATCACGCTTCATGGGTATCGGAGCCGCTGGAAGACGGAGGCGTTTGATCCACGCCATGCCCGACTACGGGAGAAGGTCGACGGCTGCGAACTGCTGGCCGTTCCCGCGCTGATGATCCAGGGGGCGGAGGATTTCTGCGACCCGCCCGGGGAGTCTGAAGGCCAGCAGCGCTTTTTCACGAACGGCTACCATCGTCTGGTGCTGCACGGGGTGGGCCACTTCCCGGCGCGGGAGAATCCACACGCGGTCGCAGGTCCAATCATTTCGCACCTGAACTTGGGCGCCGCTCGGGCGCGTTGACTCGATGCGGGCGTCAGGGCAGGCGGGCTTCCTGCCCTGCCTGGGACTGCGTCTGCCTTTCAGGATGGCCGCTAATTTCGATGTCCCTCTTGCGGCGGTGGGTTCCTCGTCCGGGTAACGAGTGTCTGCTTCCAGGTTCAGTGCCCAGCTTCCTGAGCGACCGGCATCGGTCGAGGACGAACTTCGTAGTCCCTGGACGAAGGTCTGCTCACCACCGGAAGCGGATCCGCAGCTTCAAGCTCTACCTTGTATACTCTTGAATCGTTTCATCGAAGATCTTGGAAGACGGCGTTGCCTCGGCCTCTGGGGCCGGCCTGTGCAGCCCCGCTAGCAATCGCGCCAGCGTCGGGCCGACCAGCAGGACCAGCAGGAAGCGCAGCATCTGCATTGCCATCACGAACGGCATGTCGACATGCGCGCCGGCGGCGATGATGGCGACCGAGTCCGCGCCGCCCGGGCTGGTGGCGAGGTAGGCGGTCAGCGGTGCGATCCCGGCCACGCGGTGCAACAGTACCGCGAAGCCGCCGCAGACGGCGATCAGCGCCAGGATCGAGCCAAGGATGCGCGGCAGCGCCGTCGCGACGCCGCGCAGCATGTCGGCGCTGAAGCGCAGCCCGATGGTCCAGCCGAGCAGCCCGTAGGCGGCCGCCAGCCATGGCAGCGGCAGCGTTATGGCGATCAGTCCGCAACCCTTGAGCACCATGCCGGCGAACATCGGTACCAGCAGGGCGCCGGCCGGGATGCGCAGCAGCCGGCCGAGCCCGATGCCGGCGGCGGCGAGCAGGACTGTCTCCGCGAGGCCGATCGGGGGCACCGCGGCCAGCCAGTGCGGTCCATCCACATGCGCCGCCGCACCGGCCGGCACCCAGAGGCGTGCGACCAGCGTCGCGACCAGCGCCACCGCGACCACGCGCAGATACTGCATGACGGCGACCATGCGCATGTCCGCTCCATACGCCTCCGCCATCAGCACCATCACCATGGCCGCGCCGGGCATCGAGCCCCACACCGCAGTGGTGCCGGGCAGCACGCGCCAGCGCATCAGCAAATATCCGAGCAGGGCTGCGGCCAGCACCACCGAGACAACGCCGCCGGCGAACACCGGCCAGTGGCGCAGGATCTCCCCGCCGAGCGAGAGCGGCAGGGTGCGGGCGATCATGCAGCCGACCGTGGCCTGCGCCGCCACGAACAGGGTCTGCGGTACCCGGAAGGTCGCGCCGGCGCCGGCCAATACGGCAGCGGCGAACATCGGGCCCAGCAGCAGCGCCGCAGGCAGCCGCGCCGCCGCCAGCGGCAGCACCAGCAGGACCGACAGCGCGACCAGCAGCGCCACCTGTCCCGGAAGCGGCCAGTCGCGGATCGCGGCCGGATGCATCATGCCAGCTCGATCTCCGATGCCTGGACGATGCGGGACACGCGCGGCAGCACGTGGGCGATGGCGAAGTCATGCAGGTCAGAGGCAATGGTGGTGCAGGCATCCTCCGCGATGACTACGTCGTAGCCGAGTTCCCACGCATGCCGGGCGGTCGATTCCACCCCGAAATTGGTCGCGATGCCGCCGAGCACGATGGTCTGCACGCCGCGGCGACGCAGCACGATGTCGAGCTCGGTGCCGGTGAAGGCGCCCCATTGCCGCTTGGTGATCAGCAGGTCGCCCGGCTGCGCCAGGCCGGCGACGAGATCGGACCAAGTCGCGGGCAGGCCGCCGGGAGGTGCCGGGAGCGCCCGATCGACCTTGCCCGGAGGGGCATCGGAAAAGTCCGGCGCGAAGGCGACGCGCACCAGCACCACCGGCGCACCGGCGGCACGGAAGCGGTCGGCCAGCGCCTTGCCGGCGGCAACGGTCGCCGCACCGGTGCGCGGCGCGCAGTCCATGCCGACGATGCCGCACTGCAGGTCGATCAGCACGAGGGCGGTGCTGGCCGGGTCGAGTTCGGGCATCGGCGGCTCCTGGTTTTCATGTTATGCGAGGATCGTCTCGCCTTTTCTACTTGAGGGTATCCTCGCAAATGTCAACCGCCAGGACCGGTGTGCTGCCGACACGGCGGCGTGGCCGCGATCGCGTCGCCGCGATCCTTGACGCCGCCGCCGCCGTGTTCGCCGAGAGAGGCTTCGACGCGGCGACGATGACCGAGATCGCCTCGGCGGCATGCACCGCGATCGGGTCGCTGTATCGTTTCTTTCCGAACAAGGACCTGCTGGCCGACGCGGTGTTCAGTCGCTACGCCGACAGCATGCTCGACACCCTCGATGTCCTGGTGCTGCAGGCGCCGCTGCTCGGTCCGGAGGCGCTGGCCGAGGCGCTGGTCGCCAGCGGACTGCAACAGCGCCCCTATCGCGACGCGGCGGTGGCGCTGGCCGACGAACGCAACGAGGGCCCGCTGCTGCGCAAGGCGTTGCGGGCCTCGATCCGCGACAAGGTCGGCCTGATCCTGGCGGCCGCGACCGGCCTGCCGGCGACGCAGGCGGCGCGGATGGCGCCGATGGTGCTGCAGGCGATGAAGGCGGCGCCGGTGCTGCTGCGCGAGGGCCTGGATCCCGAGGCGGTGGTGGCGGAGGCGCGGCGCATGATCGCCTGCTATGTCGCGGGCAGCATGCAGCCGGCTTGCACAGCCGCCGGTCGATGATCAGATCTGGCGCCTTGCCCAGGACCGTCCGGGGCCGGGACAGGGAGTTCGCCCGCCATGGACCATGAAGCCTTCTTCCGCCGGCAACTCGACCGGCTGCGCGCCGAAGGCAACTACCGGGTATTCGCGGAGCTCGAGCGCCATGCCGGCGACTTCCCGCGCGCCACCTTGCTGAACGCCCGCGACCACGGGGCGCAGTCCGACACCCGCGAGGTGACGATCTGGTGCTCCAACGACTATCTCGGCATGGGCCAGAACCCGTCCGTGCTGGCCGCCATGCACGAGGCGATCGACCGGCTCGGCGCCGGCGCCGGTGGCACCCGCAACATCTCCGGCACCTCGAGCCAGCACGTGCTGCTGGAGCAGGAGCTGGCCCGGCTGCATGGCAAGGAGGCCGGGCTGCTGTTCGGCTCCGGCTACATGTCGAACTGGGCGACGCTGGGCACCATCGCGGCAAGGGTGCCGGGCTGCATCGTGCTGTCGGATGCCGGCAATCATGCCTCGATGATCGAGGGCATCCGGCACAGCCGCGCCGAGCGGCAGATCTTTGCCCACAACGATCCGCGCGACCTGGAGCGCCGGCTGGACGACCTGCCGCCGGATGCGCCGAAATTCGTGGTGTTCGAGAGCGTGTACTCGATGGATGGCGACATCGCACCGATCGCCGAACTGTGCGACGTCGCCGAGCGGCATGACGCGATGACCTACCTGGACGAGGTGCACGCGGTCGGGCTGTATGGCCCACATGGTGCGGGCATTGCCGCACGAGACGGCGTTGCCGACCGCATCACCATCATCGAGGGTACGCTGGCCAAGGGTTTCGGCATCGTCGGCGGCTACATCGCGGGCTCGGCGGCCATGTGCGACTACGTGCGCTCGTTCGCGTCCGGCTACATCTTCACCACCGCGCCGCCGCCCGCTCTGACGGCAGGCGCCATCGCAAGCATCCGTGCGCTGCGCGATGCCGACGACCTGCGTGCGCTGCACCAGCTGCGGGTGTCGCAGGTGCGCCGGGCGCTGGAGCGCGAGGGGGTGCCGCACCTCGACAATCCGTCGCATATCGTGCCGGTGATCGTGGGCGACCCGGTGGCGACGCGCATGATGTCGGAGCGGCTGCTGTCGCGGCACGGCATCTACGTGCAGCCGATCAACTATCCGACCGTTCCGCGCGGCAGCGAGCGCCTGCGCCTGACGCCGACGCCGCTGCACAGCGAGGCCGATGTCGCGCACCTGGCGAGCGCGGTCGGCGAGGAATGGGCGTCCTTCAAGCTGCAGCGGAGCGCCTGAGCGCGTCATGAGCAAGCTGTCGATCAACCGCACGACGAAGCTGTGCATGTCGCTGTCGGCGCGGCCGGGCAATTTCGGCACCCGCTTCCACAACCATCTCTACGAGGCGCTGGGGCTGGACTACGTCTACAAGGCGTTCAGCACGCGCGATCTCGAGGGCGCGATCCACGGCATACGTGCGCTCGGCATTCGCGGCTGCGCTGTATCGATGCCGTTCAAGGAAGCCTGCATCCCGATGCTGGACAGCCTCGATCCGTCTGCGGAGGCGATCGGCTCGGTCAACACCATCGTCAATACGGTTGGCCACCTGCACGCCTACAACACCGACTACATCGCCATCGTGCGGCTCGTCGCAGAGACACCGATCGACCGCGACATCCCGTTCCTGCTGACCGGCAGCGGTGGCATGGCGAAGGCGGTGGCCTCGGCCTTGCGCGACAACGGCTTCCGGAACGGCACCATCGTCGCCCGCAACAAGACGACCGGCCCTGCGCTTGCGGAGGCGTGCGGCTATCGCTGGGCGTCCGGGCTTGCCGATGCGGAAGCGGGCATGTTGATCAATGTCACTCCGGTCGGAATGGAGGGCGGGCCGGAGGTTGATGATCTCGCTTTCCCGCAGGCGATGATCGAGGCGGCGCGCGTGGTGGTCGATGCGGTGGCGCTGCCGTCGGAGACCCCGACCATCAAGGCAGCGCGGGTGCTCGGCAAGCGGGTCGTGACCGGTGCCGAGATCCAGACCGTGCAGGCGGTCGAGCAGTTCATCCTCTACACCGGGCAGACGCCGACCGAGGAGCAGATCGCTGCGGCGGCGGCCTTTGCACAAGGCAAGACCGCCGCCTGACGTCGTCTCAGACCGGCGTCGGATTGCGCTCGCCGAACCCGGCCTGGTGCCAGAACGGGTAAGGCAGGGTCACCGTGCTGGCCTCGTCCAATGCGGCCACCTGCGCCGGGGTCAGGTTCCAGCCCACCGCGCCCAGGTTCTGCCGCAGCTGCTCCTCGTTGCGGGCGCCGACGATGATGTTGGACACCGTCGGGCGCTGCAGCAGCCAGTTCAGTGCGATCTGCGGCACCGTCTTGCCGGTCTCCTCGGCCACGCGGTCCAGCGCGTCCACCACCTTGTAGACGTGCTCGTCGGCCACCGGCGGCCCGTTGGCGGCGGTCACGTGCAGGCGCGATCCGGCGGGCAGCGGCTCGCCACGGCGTATCTTGCCGGTCAGGCGGCCCCAGCCGAGCGGGCTCCAGACCACCGCGCCGACGCCCTGCTCCAGGCCGAGCGGCATCAGCTCCCACTCGTAGTCGCGGCCGATCAGCGAGTAGTAGGTCTGGTTGGCGACGTAGCGTGACAGGTTGTAGCGCTCGGACACCGAGAGCGACTTCATCAGGTGCCAGCCGGAGAAGTTCGACACCCCCAGATAGCGGATCTTGCCGGCGCGGACGAGGTCGTCGAGCGTGTTCAGCGTCTCCTCGACCGGGGTCCTGGCGTCGAAGCCGTGCAGCTGGAACAGGTCGATATAGTCGGTGCCAAGACGACGCAGCGACTGCTCGACCGAGTGGATCAGGTGGTGGCGCGAGGAGCCGACGTCATTCGGGTCGTCGCCGAAGCGGAAGGTCGCCTTGGTCGAGATGATGACCTTCTCCCTGCGGCCCTTGATGGCGCCGCCCAGCACTTCCTCCGCCAGGCCCTTGGAGTAGATGTCGGCGCTGTCGAACATGGTCAGGCCGTGCTCGAGGCAGATATCGACCAGCCGGGTCGCGCCCTGCACGTCGGTGTCGCCCCAGGCCTTGAAGAACTCGTTGCCGCCGCCGAAGGTGCCGGTGCCCAGGCTCAGCACCGGCACCTTGAAGCCGGAGCGGCCAAGAAATCTGTGTTCCATCGTCAGGGTCTCTTTCTGGTTCGCCTGTTTGACGCTGCGGGATGCGGGCGGTTCACGCTAGAGTACCGTGCCATAACAATCAGGGGATCCTCATGGCCGAAGACCGCAGCCGCCACCGCACCCTGGGCGACCACGTGCTGCATCCCGAGACCCTGATGCTCGGCTACGCCTACGATCCGGCGCTGTCCGAGGGCTCGGTGAAGCCGCCGATCTTCATGACCTCGACCTTCGTGTTCCGCTCCGCCGAGGAGGGCCGCGACTTCTTCGACGTGGTGGCCGGCCGCAAGCCGGTGCCGCAGGGGGGCGCCGGACTGGTCTATTCGCGCTTCAACCATCCCAACACCGAGATCGTCGAGGAACGCCTCGCGGTGTTCGAGGGCGCCGAGCAGGCGCTGCTGTTCAGCGCCGGCATGTCGGCGATCGCCACCACCCTGCTCGCCTACGTCAAGCCCGGCGACGTCATCCTGCACAGCCAGCCGCTCTACGGCGGCACCGAGACGCTGCTGATGCGCACCTTCGCTGGCTGGGGCATCGGCGCCGAGGGCTTCACCGACGGGCTGCACGAGGACACCATCGAGGCCGCCGCGGAGCGCGCCTGCGCCCGTGGGCGGGTGTCCATCATCATGCTGGAGACGCCGTCCAACCCGCTGAACACGCTGGTCGATTTCACCCTGGTGGCGAAGGTGCGGGACCTCATCGCCGCGCGCCAGGACCACGCCCCGCTGATCGTCTGCGACAACACCCTGCTCGGGCCGGTGTTCCAGGCGCCGCTGCTGCACGGCGTCGACATCGTGCTGTACTCGCTCACCAAGTATATCGGCGGCCATAGCGACCTGATCGGCGGCGCGGCGCTCGGCGCGGCGGCGCTGCTGCGGCCGATCCGGCTGCTGCGCGGCGCCATCGGCACCCAGCTCGACCCCAACACCTGCTGGCTGATCGGCCGTTCCCTGGAGACGCTTGGCCTGCGCATGCGCGAGGCAGCCCGAAATGCCGAGATCGTGCTCGGGTTCCTCGGCGCGCACCCGCATGTGGAGCGGCTGCACGCCCTGAACCGGCTGAAGGACGACGATCCTGCCGCTGCGGTGCACGCCCGGCAGGCGACCGGCGCCGGCTCGACCTTCAGCATCGTGATCAAGGGTGGCCAGGCAGAGGCGTTCGCGGTGCTGAACGCGCTCCGCATCTTCAAGCTGGCGGTCAGCCTCGGCGGCACCGAATCTCTGGTCTGCCACCCGGCTTCGACCACCCATTCGGGCGTCCCGGCGGAATTGCGCGCCCGCGCCGGTGTGGTGGACGGGCTGATCCGGCTCAGCGTCGGGATCGAGAATGCCGAGGATCTGGTGGCCGACCTGGCCCAGGCGCTGAAGGTGCTGGACTGATCCAAGGCAGAGGATCCGCCCGCGCAGCGCGCAGCCGCGGAATGTGAATTCTTATTTGCTGGACGCCGGGCGCCGGACTTCTAAAACCGGGCTCTGCCCTCCGACCCGATCAGGAGCAGAACCGGTCCGGACCGCTGCGTTGGATCGCGTGCGCGCCGATCACCGCAGCCTGGAGTGCTTCCCATCTTTCGCAAACCCTCGAACCGGCCCGCGGCGACCCGCGCGCCCGACGGCATGGCGTCTGCCATCCCGACCCAGCCCGGTCACGGCAATCAGGCCTCGGCCCCACGGCCGCCTCGCAAGCTGGCAGGACTGGTGCCGCAGGCGACGATGCACCGGCTGTTCGCGCGCTCCCGGCTGCTCCGGCGCGTCACCGTCGGGACGCTCAGCCGGGTCGAGCTCGTCATCATGGGTGGCCACAAGCAGCGCAGCCGCCTCGACATCATCCGGCGGGTCCGCAGCGAGCGGGAGTCGCTGCTCAGCGGCAACGAGGCCTTCATGATCACCTCGCTGGCCGCCGCCCAGCGCGCGGTCGGCGGCGTGATGGCCGAGGTGGGCGTGTTCCAGGGCTGCTCGGCCAAGCTGATCAGCGTCGCTGGCCGGCCGGAACAGCTGCATCTGTTCGACACCTTCGCGGGCCTGCCGGAACCCGACCGCGACGAGCGCCGGGCAATGCGCAAGGGGCACTACGCGGCCTCCCTGGAGGCGGTACGGAGCTACCTCTCGGACCAGCCCAACATCGTGTTCCACAAGGGGTTGTTCACCGGCGCGAACGTTTCGTGCAGCGGTGAGCGCTTCTCCTTCGTGCATCTCGACGTCGACCTGAAGGAGGGCACCCGGGCCTGCCTGGAGTTCTTCTACCCCCGCATGCTGCCCGGCGGCGTCATCCTCAGCCACGACTATTCCTACCTCGACGGCGTGCGGGAGGCGTTCCAGGAGTACCTCGCGGACCGTCCGGAGCGGGTGATCGAGCTGCCGAGTTCCCAGGTCATGCTGATCAAGACCTAGCCCGCATGCGGGCCAGCCGAGGCTTCGCACCATCCCGCCATGCTGATAGAAGCCGCAGCGTGGCGGCGAGGACCAGGTCATGGCAGGGATGGCTGTTCAGCGGCGTGGTGTCTGCCTGGTGATCTCGGCGCCCTCCGGGGCCGGCAAGAGCACCATCGCCAACGCGCTACGGGCTTCGGAGCCGGAGCTGTCGCACTCGGTGAGCGTCACCACACGGGCGCCGCGGCCCGGCGAGGTCGAGGGCGTGCACTACCACTACCGCAGCATGACCGAGTTCGAGGCGATGGCTGGATCCGGCGCGCTGCTCGAATGGGCGATGGTGTTCGGGCGCGGCTACGGCACCCCGCGCGGGCCGGTCGAGGATGCCCTGGCGTCCGGACGCGACATGGTGTTCGACATCGACTGGCAGGGCCACCGGCAGCTCCGCGCCGCCTTGCCGGACGACGTGGTCAGCCTGTTCGTGCTGCCTCCCTCCCTCGGCGTGCTGGAACAGCGGCTGCGCTCGAGGGCGGCCGACGATCCGGCCGAGATCGCCCGCCGCATGCGCTCGGCGCGCGACGAGATCTCGCACTGGCGGGAGTTCGACCATGTGATCGTCAATGCCGAGCTGGATCGTTCGATCCGCAACGCGCGCGCCGTGCTGCAGGCGGCCCGGCTGCGTACCGCGCGCCAGCCGGGTCTCGCCGCAATGGTGGACAGCTTCGGGGCATGATGGACTTCTCCGCCATCCGGGTGCTGTGCGTCGGCGACGTCATGCTCGACCGCTACGTCTACGGCGAGATGGAGCGGATCTCGCCGGAGGCGCCGGTGCCGGTGCTGCGCCTGACCCGCACCCGCGAGATGGCCGGCGGCGTCGGCAACGTCGCCAGCAACATTCTCTCGCTCGGAGGCCGTGCCGTGGTGGTCGGGCTGGTCGGGTGCGATCCCGTGGGCGCCGGGCTGCGCCGGATCCTGGCGGCGCAGGGCGGCGTGCTGGACGCGCTGGTCGAGAGCGGGGCGCGTCCGACCATCTGCAAGACACGCTACATCGCCTCGCACCAGCAGGTGGTGCGCGCCGACGAGGAGAGCCGCCTGGCCCTGCAGCCCGACGAGGCGGAGGCGTTGAAAGCCGCCATCGACCGCCATATCGGCGAGGCGCAGGTGCTGCTGCTGTCCGACTACGGCAAGGGGGTCTGTTCGGAGGATCTGGTCGCGCATGCGATCGCAGGCGCCCACCGCCGGCGTATCCCGGTGTTCGTGGACCCGAAAACCAACGATTTCTCGCGCTATCGCGGCGCCGACTGCATCACCCCGAACGCACGCGAGCTGGCCGCGGCGGCCGGCCTGCCGATCGACGACGAGGCGCAGGTGGAGGCCGCCGCGCGCAAGGTGATGCGGCAGGCCGAAGCCGGCGCGATCCTGGCGACCCGCTCGGACAAGGGCATGATGCTGGTGGAGCGGGATGGTGTTGCGCTGTCGGTGCCGGCGCGGGCGCGCGAGGTGTTCGACGTATCGGGCGCCGGCGACACCGTGATCGCCGCCATGGCGCTGGCCCGCGGCGCCGGGCAGACGCTGGCGCAGGCGATGCGGATCGCCAATGCCGCCGCCGGCGTGGTGGTGGGCAAGCTCGGCACCGCAACCGCCGACATTGCCGAGGTCATGCAGGAGCTGCTGCTGCTCGACGAGGCGTTCGGCGAGCATGGCGCGGTGCCGGCGCTGTCGACGCTCGCGCACGCCCGTGCGCTGGTGGCGCGCTGGAAGGCGCAGGGCCTGCGGGTCGGCTTCACCAACGGCTGCTTCGACATCATCCATCCCGGCCACGTCGCCCTGCTCGCCACCGCGCGCGCCGAGTGCGACCGGCTGGTGGTGGCGCTGAACGACGACGCCTCCGTCGGCCGCCTGAAGGGCCCGGCGCGGCCGGTCAACCGGCTTGCCGCGCGCGCCCAGGTGATGGCGGCGATCCGCCACGTCGATTGCGTGGTGAGCTTCGACGACGACACGCCGCTCGTGCTGATCGAGGCGCTGTCGCCCGACGTGCTGGTGAAGGGTGGGGACTACACGCTCGCCACCGTGGTCGGCGCCGACTTCGTGCAGGCCGCAGGCGGACGGGTAGTGCTGGCGGGGCTGGTCGCGGAGCAGTCCACCACCGCGACGCTGGCCCGGATACGCGCCGGCGGGTAGTTGTCCCCGATATACAGTGCCGTCCCCGTTATCCACAGGCCGTGCCGAGCCCCGCAGGCAGTAAGCATCAAGGCAAGGCGGGGGGCGTCGCCCCTCGACCCCAGCAAAGGCGAGCCTTTGCAATCCTGATTGGGGTCTGGGGGCCTGCGGCCCCAGCGGGCCGCGGGCAGAGCCCGTGCCTTACTGTTGACAAGGGGCTAGGGTCAGCGCGTGAACCAGATCGAATCGACGAAGCGCGAGAGCCTGTTCGGCCTGTCGCAGCGGCTGCCGCCGTCCAACCTGCAGGCGGAGCAGGCGCTGCTCGGCGCGCTGCTGGCCAACAACAAGGCGTACGACCGGGTCAGCGAGTTCCTGTCGCCGGACCACTTCGCCGACCCTCTGCATGGCCGGATCTTCCAGGCCATCACCCGGCGCGTCGAGGCCGGGCAGCTTGCGGATGCGATCACGCTCCGGGCCGAGTTCGAGCATTCCGGAGTGCTCGACGAGGTCGGCGGCGTTGCCTATCTCGGGCAGCTGCTGACCGCGATGGTCGGCATCATCAATGCCGGCGAGTACGGCCGGGCGATCCACGATGCCTGGCTGCGCCGGCAGCTGATCGACATCGGCGAGAACGTGGTCAACAACGCCTTCGGGCAGACGCCGGAGCTGGACGGCAGCAAGCAGATCGAGGCGGCCGAGGAGACGCTGTTCCGGCTCGCCACCGAGAAGGGCCAGGAAGGCGGCCTTGTCACCTTCGAGCGTGCGCTGACCGATGCGATCAGCATTGCCGAGAAGGCGTTCCATCGCCAGGGCGACGTGGCGGGCCTGACCACCGGGCTGCGCGATCTCGACAAGAAGACCGGCGGGCTGCATCCGTCCGACCTGCTGATCCTGGCCGGGCGGCCGGCGATGGGCAAGACGGCTCTCGCCACCAAGATCGCCTTCGGCGCCGCGCGGGCGCTGATGCGCGAGGCGCGCGAGTGGGAGGCGCTGCATGGCGGTGGCAAGAGTGGCCAGGTGCAGCCGAAGGGATCGGTGGCGATCTTCTCGCTCGAGATGAGTGCCGAGCAGCTGGCGACGCGGCTGCTGTCCGAGGAGAGCCGGGTTTCGAGCGAGCGCATCCGGCGCGGCGAGATCGGGCAGAAGGAGTTCGACCGCTTCATCCAGGTATCGCGCGAACTGCAGAGCCTGCCGCTGCATATCGACGACACCCCGGCGATCACGCTGTCCGCGCTGCGCACGCGCTGCCGGCGGCTGGCGCGCACCAAGGGGCTGAGCCTGGTGGTGGTGGACTACCTGCAGCTGATGCGGCCTTCGGTGGGCACGAAGCCGGAAAGCCGGGTGCTGGAGATCAGCCAGATCACCCAGGGGCTGAAGGCGATCGCCAAGGAGCTGGAGGTGCCGGTGCTGGCGCTGAGCCAGTTGAGCCGATCGGTGGAAAGCCGCGAGGACAAGCGGCCGCAGCTCTCGGACCTGCGCGAAAGCGGATCGATCGAGCAGGATGCGGATGCGGTGATGTTCGTGTATCGTGACGAGTACTACCTGCAGCAGCGCGCGCCGAAGCAGATGGCGTATGACAGCGAGGACAAGTACCAGACCGCGCTCGACAAATGGCAGCGCGACATGGAGCAGGTGCACAACAAGGCCGAGCTGCTGCTGGAAAAGCAGCGGCATGGGCCCACGGGCAAGATCGATCTTTTCTTCGAGGGCGAGTTCACGCGGTTTGCGGATCTGGACCATGTGCATGGGGGGTGATCGACCGCCCAAGTGGTGATTGGCGCAGATCCCGTGCCTAGAAGTGTCTGGATGAATGAATATCAGCATCGATCCAGCAAGATTATCGCGGGATAGTTGCTTAACCGGCATCTTCCACCACTTGGAGAAAATGGTGAATTGCCGGCCTCTATGAGTGGTAGTCTCCCGCATACTCGGGGGACGTGACCTATGACTTTCTCTCGGCCTCGCTGATAACATGGCAGCCCATCCCGGTCGGGTAATCGGTCTTTCTCATTGGTTCCGGTTTGTCCCAGAGATCATTGCATGAGGCATGTCGAGACCGTCGACGTCACGGAACTCGCCCCTGCTTGCCCGCTGCTCGACTGCCTGCGCGATTGGCGGGGCTTTGCCGTGTTGGATGCGGCTTCCGAGGCCCGGGCGACCGACCGGTGGCTGAAACTGGAAAACCAGCCGGACGCGCAGTGGGAGTGGTCCGGGGGTATTCCAGCGGTCGCGATCCCGCCCATCGGCTGCTACTTCCTGCGGGACATCGAGATCAGCGGTTCAGGCTACCTGTTCTCCGGGGAGCGGTTCGTCCGCGAGCGGACCCACACTTCCGACGTCGCGATGAATCGGCTCAACGAGAATTATCCCGGCAATCCACTCGATCACCCGCGGGGCCATCGGGTGACAGTCGACGAGCCTCTCTTGATGATCACCGGGGCCGGGAATCCGACGTACGGACATTGGATACTCGATTTCCTGCCGCGGCTGATGATCGCGCAGCAGCTGCTCGGTCCGGTCTTGCTGGAACTTCCAATTCTGCTGCCGTCCGACACTCCCCCCTGGGTGCCGCGAATGCTGGAGGCGTATTGCGGGGTTGGCCCCGACCGCCTTCGCTTCTACTCGGAGCAGGACGATGCGATTCTGTGCCGGCGGCTCTGTCTGCCGAGCTTCGGCCATAATGGGAGCTACTCGATGCACAGCATCGTGCGCGACTTCTATGGCGGTCTTGCAGACACCATCCAGATTACGCGGAAGCGCAGGATCTGCCTGTCGCGCGCATCCTTTAGCGACGGAAGAGTGTTTGCCGCCCGCGAGACGTTCGAGCGGATCGCGCAGTCCCGCGGCTTCGATATCGTGCGGCCGGAGGAGCTTGGGTTTGCCCAACAGGCAGCGTTGTATCGTTCCGCAAGCTGCATTGTCGGAGAAGCAGGCTCCGGTCTGCACGGGTCGGTTTTCTCAGAGCTGGGCACGGTCGTGGCCTCCGTAGGCTTCAACTGGGTGCAGGCTCACGTCAGCGGCGCCTTCGATCAACGCTTCATCTACCTGGAACGGCTGCAGGCTGTTCGCGAGGCTAACCAGGGTCTGCAGGCTTTCACGGCGACCGACGCAGACCTAGTCAGCCTTTTCGACGAGATCGATCGAATACAAGTGTAACCATTGCCGGCGGCCAGGATCGTAATGGCATATCCGGGACTGCCCGCTCCAACCCCGCCTGCACGACACGAGACGACGAGCGCGGCGTCGGCGCCCGGGCAGGGCAATTCGCAGCCTTCGTCTTACAGAGGAAACAATCATGGCCGCGCGACCCGACGTGATCACCGCCTTTCTCAATCTCTTTCCCGAGCCTTCCTATCTGGAGATCGGCGTCAACCAGGGTCAAACGTTCAACAGCGTCCGGGCCGAGCGAAAGGTGGCTGTCGACCCAAAGTTCTTGTTCGACGTGAACGCCTTTGCCATCGAACACAAGGTTACCTTTTACGAGATGACCAGCGACAGGTTCTTCACCGAAGTGGCAAAGCGGCAGGAAACCTACGACGTCATCTACCTCGACGGGCTTCACACCTGCGAACAGACGCTGCGCGATCTTTTTAATGCGATTGCGTTTCTGAAACCCCAGGGTGTGATCGTCATCGATGACGTTCTTCCCGACTCGTATGATGCGTCATTGCCGGACCTCGATCAGGTTACGCGTCTCCGATCCTCCGCGGCAAATGCCGGTGCGCATTGGCAATCCTCGAGTAGCTGGATGGGTGACGTCTTTAAGCTCCCTTTCTTCATTGCGAGCTTTTTGCCGCTATTCTCTTATGCGACGGTCCTCGAGAACCACGGCCAAGCGGTCTTATGGCAAGAGGCTAGATCGAGCAGCGCGCTATTCCAAAGATCGCTGGAGTTTATTGCGGGGCTTGACTACCGAGATACAATATTACGGCGAGAAGAGTTTAACATCCAGCCTTTGGTCGACATCCTTTCTCATGTCGGAAAGACGCTTTTGCACCCGGACAGTAATCGGGTCGCTCGTGAAGGCGTGCCAAGTGATGCCCGCTGATCTAGAAAAATCAGATCGAGAGGTCGTCTCGATGTTCGAAAGCCTTGGGCACGATTGTGAAGTGGGCTTGCTTCAACGTCGATTTGGTGCTGAGCCTTTGGGGCTATTCCGGTGGGGTGGAACCCACATCGTCCGCCTGATTGAAGCTCTCGATAACAACTTTTCCGGGCTGGGTGATGAGCAGTACAACAGCATCGTCTCCATTTCTGGACTGTATTATCTTGAGGAGCGCCGCTACGGCCTCAGTCGCCATGCGCATGTGCGCGTCGATTCCGGAGCGAACGTCGAGGAGTTGCTGAAGAGGCAGCTTGAGCAGACTACTCTCTACCTGCGTTTCTTCCGTGAGACTCTTGATGACGGCCTCAAGGTCTTTGCATATAAGGACCTAGATAATGCTGACCCGGTAGTGATTGTCGATCTAGGGCGTGCGCTTCGACGCCACGGTCCAGCGGATCTGGTTGTCGTCCATCAGCATTTGCGTCAGGGCGACGCCGCAGAGGTAGAGCGTCTAAACGAGCACACGTGGCTAGCTCGGCTGGACCATTTTGGCGGACGGCCGGATCGCTGGGACATTGCGTTTGATCAATGGCTCTTCATCATGCGCGCGGTCCTGTCGCAACGCCTCAAGCCGTTTACTCCATAACGATAGTAGATTTGTAGAAGTCTGGCACTACTGATACCAGCGTGTCGTCCCGGCGCTTGTAAAGCTTACGTCTTTGCCGGATGCGAGAACGATGCTGCCTCCAGAGGAGGCGTTCTCAATTTGCGAGCCGAATGTGGAGTAGATCAGGCAGGTAACGCCAGATCTGTTCAGAACAACGATCCGCACGGACGCTTCAGCCGTGGGTGCCCTCGGGAGTAGAACCCCAGTGCCCGCGGGACAAATGGTGATTACATTTACCTGATTTTCTAGAACGGTCGCGGTGCGAGCGTCATGGCCACGTGCTACGACGCCGGTTTGGCTGGACAGATACTGATAGTGCCCAGCGGTGAATTTCTGGTTTCCAATCTGTCGCGTATCAGCAAAGACGGCAGTCTTTTCAAGTGTCATGGGTCCGTCAAAATGGGTGGCTCCGTTGAAGCGGGGAACGGTTGCGCTTGGAGCGACGATGTGACCGTCGTGGGCAACTCCAAACACAGGGTCGAGCGCCATGTCGGCGGTCGGTGTGGTGCCATAATAGAGGAACCATCCGTCGGATCGCGTGCCGCGCTGCCAGGCGGTGATATCATTTTCGAAGCGTGCGGGAGACGCGTCGATGTCGAGTCCGACCGTCATGTCGTTCGGGCCGACATCGGTCAGGTGCAGGGCGCCCTTCGATCCGGCCTTGCCCTGCTGGGCGGTATAGGCGCCGGCGTTCGAGGTCTCGAGTTCCGCAGCCCACGAGTTGCCATCCGATCCGGCGGGGAAGGTCACCTGGGTGTGGTAGCCATAGAGCCTGGCCACCATGTTCCCGGGGCCGGCCGATACCTGCGCCTCGTATCCGACCAAGTCCTTGCCGTAGTTCATCAGGTCAGTCAGCGTGCCGATCCTGTAGGATGACGGGTCAAGCGACGTGACCCGGCTGTAGAAACCGTTCTTCTGGTAGGACGCTAGGCCTTTCGAGATGTTGTAGAGCCCATAGGCTGCGACGTTGTTCTCGTTTGCATCGAGGGACGTCGCTTTGGAGTAGGTCACCTCGTTGGTCGCGGTCTGATCGAGCAGTCCCTGGATGCCGCCCGAGATGATCCGCGAGCCGGCCCCGAAGCGCCAGGAGTTGGTGTCGACCGTGTAGACGAGCTTGCCAGCGAGGTTGAGCCGGCAGCCGGCCGGTATGACGATCTCGGCGGCGCGCATCCTCTGCCCCGCCGCCTGCGCCGCGACCAGCGCCGCATGGTCGTCCGCCACGCCATCGCAGGCGGCGCCGTAGTCCCTCACATCCAGTGTCCCCGGGGACCGAGCGGCGTACGCCCTCGGGATCAGGAGGGCAAGAACCGCCAGAGCCAGGAGAGGTTGCCGCATGAACAGGGCGCCGGCGTCGCGGCCTGCGGTCTCACCCCGCCCCCTGCCGCGTCAGCACGTCCAGCTTCTCGTTCAGCGCCGTCAGCGTGTAGGGCTTGGCGATGAACGCCATGTTCTCGTTGTTGTCCTCGCGCTCCTGGATGGCCTCGCGCGGGTAGCCCGAGGCCATCAGCACCGGGATCCGCGGCTGCAGCAGGCGGGCGTCGCGGGCGAGATCCACGCCGCTCAGCCCCTTCGGCATGACGACATCGGTGAACAGCAGATCGACCGGCTTCTCCGACAGCAGGATCGACAGCGCCTCGGCGCCATCGCGTGCAGCCAGCGCCCTGTAGCCGAAGCTCTCGACCGCGGCGACGGCGATCTCCAGGACGTCCGGATCGTCCTCGACGACGAGGATGGTGCCGTTGCTGGTCTCGACCGGTGGTGCGTCCATCTCAACTTCCTCGACAAAGATCGTGTTGGAATGCGGCAGGTAGAGGCTGACCGAGGTGCCGGTGCCGGGCGTGCTCTCGATCTCGATCTGGCCTTCGCTCTGCCGGGCAAACCCGTAGGCCTGGCTCAGACCCAGCCCAGAGCCCGCGCCGACATCCTTGGTGGTGAAGAACGGCTCGACCGCGCGCTCGCGCACCTCGGATGTCATGCCGGTACCGGAATCATGCACGGTGACGCAGACGTAGCGACCCGGCGCGATCTCGCGCACCCGGATCGCGTCCGCCATGCTCAGCTCCACGTTGCGCGTCTCGATGCCGAGCGCGCCGCCCTTCGGCATGGCGTCGCGCGCGTTCATCACCAGGTTCAGGACCGCCGACTGGAACTGCGCGGGGTCGATATCGCTCGGCCAAAGCTCCTGGCAGAGCGCGAAATGCAGGTTGATGGTCTCGCCGACCGCACGGCGGAACAGGATCTCGAACGCCATGATCAGCGTGTTGAGGTTCGAAGTCTGCGGCTGCAGGATCTGCCGCCGAGAAAACGCCAGCAGCTGGTGCGTCAGCTTGCCGCCACGATCGGCCGCACGCTGTGCCACCTCGATCAGGCGCCGCACCCGCGCATCGGTGCTGGCCGCCATCACCAGCGCCAGGCTGCCGCTCACCGCGGTCAGCAGGTTGTTGAAGTCGTGCGCGATGCCCCCGGTCAGCTGGCCCACGGACTCCATCTTCTGCGACTGGTAGAGCTGCTCGCGCGCAGTCTCCAGCGCGTGCTTCTCGGTGATGTCGCGGTTGATGGTCGCATAGCCGACGAAGCTGCCATCCCGGTCGTGCATCAGGTCGACGACGATATTGGCGAGGAAGCGGCTGCCATCCTTGCGCACCCGCCAGCCTTCGGCCTCGTGCCGCCCGTCCCGGCGCGCCGCCGCCAGCGTCTGCTCCGGCTGGCCGGCCTCGCGGTCCTCGTCGGTGAAGAAGCGTGCATAGGGCTCGCCGAGGATCTCGTCGCGGGTGTAGCCCTTGGCACGCTCGGCACCCAGGTTCCAGCTGGTGACGCAGCCGTCCGGATCGAGCGTGAAGATCGCATAGTGCACGACGCTGTCGACCAGCAGCCGGAAGCGCTGCTCGCTCTGCCGCAGCGCCTCCTGGTAGATCCGGCTGTCGGTGATGTCGCGGGTGATCTTGGCAAAGCCGCAGCACTGGTCACTGGCGTCCTGCAGCCGGTCGATCACGACGCTGGCCCAGAACCGGCTGCCGTCCTTGCGGACGCGCCACCCCTCGGTGGCATGGTGGCCAAGCCTGGCGGCGATTGCCAGGCCGGCCGCCGGCAAGCCACGCGCGACATCCTCGTCCATGAAGAAGCGTGCATAGGAGTTGCCGATGATCTCGCTGGCGGCGTAACCCTTGAGCCGCTCAGCGCCCGTGTTCCAGGTAAGTACGATCCCGTCGGGGTCGAGCCGATAGATTGCATAGTCGGTGATACCCTGGACGAGATCGTCGCCTGTGGCGGAGACGGGCTGAGGCGTAAACACGTCGGTCATGTCGATCCAGTGACCACACCTGCGGCTGAGAGAACCATATCACTAAAGTAACGAATGGCGCGACGTCAGAGTGCCTGCGCACAAGTAATCACCAGGAATGCCGGTATCGCCCGCAAATCAACTGTGGAGCCACATTCCTTACTCATCATTCCATCAACAACATGGTTCTGCAGGTTGCCCGCTCATGTTGTAGGATCATAACCGACCCCAGCGCCGGGGGTGCCCGCTCGATGAGGATGCTGCATGCAGCAGGAGATTGCTCCGTTTAGCGGAGCGGCAGAGTTGTCTGCCGCATGCGCCCGGGCAGGGTATGCCGCGTAAGCGTTCGCCGGCGGCCCGCCGGCCGGTCGGAGCTGGTCTGGCCGATGCGGCAGCCCTCGTCACCCATGGGGCGCATTCCGAGGCGTCGACCTTGATCGATGCCCTGCTCGAAGCCGACCCGGCGGATGCCGGCGCCTGGTTCCAGCGGGCGCGCCTGCTGGCGGCGCACGGTGAGGTCAGCGCGGCGATGATCGCCTGCGGACGGGCCTTCGACCTCTGGCCGGATATCGCGCCACTCTGCCAGCTCATGCTCGAGCTCGCCGACAGTCCGGGCGCCGCCGCCGATCCGGAGCAGGCCGGACGCCTGGCGCTCGCCGAGCAGTCGCTCCTCGCCGCCACGCCGGACGATGCCGAATTGCACAGCCGGATCGCCACCAGGCTCAGCGCAGCCGGCGACCTGCGAGCCGCCCTGCCGCACCTGCGGATCGCGGCTCCCGTCCTGGGGCATCGCGACAGCGCGCTCTGGAACTACACCAGCGCCCTCAGCCTGACCGGCGGCCATCACGAGCTGCTCGGCAGCGAGCCGCTGTTGCGCGCCCTGGCCAGCGAAGTGCCGCCGCCGTTCGCGCCCTACGTCCATCTCGCCAACGCCAGGCTCGCCCTGCATCACGACCGCCGCGCAATGCTGGCGCAGCGTGCCACGCTCTCCCGCTCGCCACGCTGGCTCGATGCCGCGGGCCTCGCGACGCTGCTGGAGCGCAGCCTGGCGCGCCGGCGTCCGCTCGGCATGATCCTGCTGTCACCGGCAGACGCCCGGCTTGCTACCTATGCCAGCCGGCAGGCGGCCCTGCGGCTCGACCCGGACGAGCTCTCCGCGGTTGCCAACTCGGTCTGGCTGGGCTGGTTCGGAACGTCCATCGAGAGCGCCGGCCCGGTCGCGGCCCAGCGCTTTGCCAGCCTCCTGCTGGCCGGCCTGCTGCAGGCGGACGTGGTCGGTCTCCCCGACACCGCGCTGCTTGACGCGGAACCGGAATCGTTCGGCTTTCTCGCCGAGCTGCAGAGCGTGGTTCTGCAACGGCCCGACCGCCACTTTGCCGCATCCGACATCATGCTCGCGCTGCACGACGCCATGCCGTTCCTCCGGCCGCTGCTGGAAGGTCTTCCCTTCCTCGGTCATGTCGGCTGCCATCCCGATCTCGCGGATCGGCTGGCACGCTTCTGCCGCATCGCCGAGACCAGGACCTGGCTGCTGCCGGCGCCACTCGACCGGCTTGAAACCCCGACCGCACTGCGCGCCGGCGGGCAGGCGCTCGACCGGCTGGACCAAGTGCTAGAAACCCTGTCGGTGCCGTTCGAGGGCGCGCTCTTCCTGGTCGGCGCCGGACCGCTCGGCGTGGTCTGCACCGCGCAGATACGCGCCCTCGGGGGTATCGCGATCCCGGTGGATACCGTGATGGATCGCTGGATGGCGGAGTAGGCGAGGCTCCGCTCAGCCGACCTGCGCCTCCAGGGTCTTGGCCTGGCCGCGTGATGGCCGGCCGATCGAGCTGTAGTCCAGGCCCGCCGCCGCCATCGCGGCGGGGTCGTACACGTTGCGCAGGTCGATCACGATGCGGCCACGCATCAGGTCGCGCAGACGCGCCGGCGCGATCGCCCGGAACGCGTTCCACTCGGTGACCAGGATCAGTGCGTCGGCATCCCGCGCGGCGTCCAGCGCATCGGCGCAGTAGGTGACGCGCTCCGGCATCGACGCGCGGGCCGCCTCCATGCCGACCGGATCATAGACACGCACCGCGGCGCCGTTCTCGACCAGCCGGTGCACGATCGGGATCGACGGCGCGTCGCGCATGTCGTCGGTCTCGGGCTTGAAGGTGAGGCCCAGCACGGCGATGGTCTTGCCGCGCACGCTGCCGCCGCAGGCCGACATGATGCGGGCCCCCATGCTTGCCTTGCGGGCGTCGTTGACCTGCACCGTCGCCTCGACCAGCCGGGACGAGGCGCCGGCCTCCTGGGCGATGCGCATCAGCGCCAGCGTGTCCTTCGGGAAGCACGAGCCGCCATAGCCGGGTCCTGCATGCAGGAACTTGCGCCCGATGCGGCCATCGAGGCCGATGCCGCGCGCCACGTCGTGCACGTCGCCGCCGACGCGCTCGCACAGGTCGGCCATCTCGTTGATGAACGAGATCTTCATCGCCAGGAAAGAGTTGGCCGCATACTTGATGAGTTCGGAGCTCTCCAGGCTGGTGAACAGGATCGGCGCCTCGATCAGGTAGAGCGGCCGGTACAGCCGGCGCATCACCTCCTGGGCACGCTCGCTGCCGCCGTCCTGGGTGACGTCGGTGCCGATCACCACCCGGTCGGGCCGCATGAAGTCGGCGATCGCGCTGCCCTCGCGCAGGAATTCCGGGTTGGAGGCGACATCGAACTCGAGGTCCGGGCGGGCGTGGCGCACGATCTCGGCGATCCGGCGGCTGGTGCCGACCGGCACCGTCGACTTGGTGACGATGACCGCATAGCCGGACAGCGCCTGTGCCACCTGCTCGGCGGCGGCGAATACGTAGGTCAGGTCGGCGTGGCCGTCGCCGTTGCGCGGCGGCGTGCCGACCGCAATGAACACCGCCTCGGCGCCGGCGACGGCCTCTCTGATGTCGTCGCCGAACGACAGCCGGCCGGCGGCGATGTTGGCGGCGACCAGAGTGTCGAGGCCGGGCTCGTAGATCGGAATACGGCCCTGGCGGAGGCTCTCCAGGCGCCCGGGATGGGTCTCCACCACCGCGACCTCGACGCCGAACTCGGCGAAGCAGGCCCCGGAGACCAGACCGACATAGCCACCGCCAATCATCGCTACGCGCACGGCTCGCTCCTTTCCTGCAAGGCTTGGGTTCTCGAGGTCGGGACCCGGTTCTCCTGGCGCCCTTCAGGCATCCAGTGACGCCTTGCCGGCGCCGAGCAGGGCATCGAAATAGGCGATCGTGCGCTGCAGCCCGTCCTCCAGCCCGACCGCGGGCGTCCAGCCCAGCAGCTCCCGGGCCCGGCTGATGTCGGGGCAGCGCTGCATCGGGTCGTCCTGCGGCAGCGGGCGGAACACGATCCGGCTGCGCGATCCGGTCAGCGCCAGCACCCGCTCGGCCAGCTCGCGCACCGGGATCTCGTGCGGGTTGCCCATGTTGATCGGCCCGGTGATGTCGTCCTCGCTCGCCATCATGCGCACGAAGCCCTCGATCAGGTCGCTCACGTAGCAGAAGGCGCGGGTCTGGCCGCCGTCGCCGTACAGCGTGATGTCCTCGCCGCGAAGCGCCTGGGTGATGAAGTTCGACACCACGCGGCCATCGTCGGGGTGCATCCGCGGGCCGTAGGTATTGAAGATCCGCACCACCTTGATGCTGAGATTGTGCTGGCGGCGATAGTCGAAGAACAGCGTCTCGGCGCAGCGCTTGCCTTCGTCGTAGCAGGCGCGCGGGCCGAGCGGGTTGACGTTGCCCCGGTAGTCCTCGGTCTGCGGATGCACCGTCGGGTCGCCGTAGACCTCGCTGGTGGAGGCCTGGAACACCCGCGCGCCGGTGCGCCGGCCGATGCCCAGCACGTTGATGGCGCCGAGTACCGAGGTCTTGGTGGTCTGCACGGGATCATACTGGTAGTGCACCGGCGAGGCCGGGCAGGCGAGATTGTAAATCTCGTCGACCTCGATGTTGATCGAGTCCGTGATGTCGTGCCGCAGCACCTCGAAGTTCGGCTGGCCGAGCAGGTGCGCGATGTTGTCGCGCCGGCCGGTGAAGTAGTTGTCGAGGCACAACACGTCCGCGCCGTCCCGCACCAGCCGTTCGCACAGGTGCGAGCCGAGGAAGCCGGCTCCCCCGGTGACGAGGATTCGCTTGCGGACCAGGTTAGCCGACGAATTACGTGACATTTCTACAAACCACGTGTTGAAGATGGGACCATAGGCGAGGCCCGGGGCAGTTGGAAGCGCCCCCCGATGCGCCTGCGGCCAGCCTGCCACGGCCAGACAATCAGATCACCAGTATGGGCCGGACGGTCGGCCAGGCGGACGGGAGTTAAGTTCGATGGCGGATGGCAAGCGTTACCTCGTCACCGGTGGCGCCGGCTATGTCGGCAGCCACGCGGTGCTGGCGCTGGCGGATCGCGGCGACCGGGTGACGGTGCTCGACGACCTGTCGCTCGGCCACGCGGCCGCCATCCCGAGCGGGGTCGAGCTGATACGCGGCACCCTTGCCGACACGGGCCTTATCGAGCGGGTGTTGTCGGAGGGAAGCTGGGAAGGCGTGCTGCACTTCGCCTCGCTGTCGCTGGTCGGCGACAGCATGCTGCGCCCGATGCACTACTTCATGGAGAATTCGAGCCTCGGCTTCCGCCTGATCGATGCCTGCATCCGGCATGGCGTCCGGCGTTTCGTGCTGTCCTCGACGGCGGCGCTGTTCGGCCGTCCGGGTCAGCAGGTGATCACCGAGGATGCGCCGGTCGAGCCCGGCTCCCCCTATGGCGAGAGCAAGGCGATGCTGGAGCGCGCGCTGGCCTGGGCGGACCGGGTGCATGGCCTGCGCAGCGCCTGCCTGCGCTACTTCAACGCCGCCGGCGCCGATCCGCAGGGCCGGGCCGGCGAGGACCATACCCCGGAGACCCACCTGATCCCGCTGGTGATCGATGCCGCGCTGGGGCGTCGCGCCGGGCTTTCCATCAACGGCGACGACTACGACACCCCGGACGGAACCTGCATCCGCGACTATGTCCATGTCAGCGACCTCGCCACGGCGCATCTGCGGGCGCTGGAGCAGCTCGGCGATCGCAGCGTCACCTACAACCTCGGCAGCGGCCACGGCCATTCCGTGCTCGAGGTGATACGCAGCGTCGAGCGCGTCAGCGGCCGGCAGGTGCCTTACTCGATCGGCCCGCGCCGCGCCGGCGACCCGCCGAAGCTGGTCGCCCTCAGCGAGCGGCTGCGCCGGGAAACCGGCTGGGAGCCCAGGTTCGAGCGCCTGGACGACATCGTCGCCACCGCCTTCGCCTGGCGCGAGGCCCACCCGGACGGCTACGGCGATCGCTGACGGCATGTGGGGTGCGGACGCCGGCAGGGCCGAGCCCGACGGGGTTTCGGCACTGGCGCGATCGGGCTATAGGCCGTCCGCATGTTCACGTCGCCCAATGCGGTCACCCGGTCGCTTAGTAGCCCCAACCGGCGGATGACCGGCTCAGGCAGCGGCCGTCCGGCTTCGCCGGAGGTCTTCCAGGTCGACCGAGCCCGCGCCTGCAAGTCGGGATTGTCCTAGGGCGTGAGCGGAGTGCTGTCTCTGGTCGCCTCGCTTGGTGCGATCGTGCTCGGCTTCGTCCGGGCCGCCGGCTCGCTGGCGCTGTTCGCCCTCGCCGCCGTCTCGCACCTGTTCCGGCCGCCGTTCTACTGGCGCAACTTCCTAAGCGCTTTCGTCGAGTTCGCGTACTTCTCGCTGCCCGTCGTGGCGCTGACGGCGTTGTTCTCCGGCGGCGTGATCGCGCTGCAGTCCTACACCGGCTTCGCCCGCTACAACGCCCAGAGCGCCATCGCCGGCATCGTCGTGCTGTCCGTGGTGCGGGAACTCGGCCCGGTGCTGGCCGGGCTGATCGTCGCCGGGAGGGTCGGCTCGGCGATGGCGGCCGAGATCGGCACCATGCGCGTCACCGACCAGATCGACGCCCTCGGCACGCTGTCCACCAATCCGATGAAATACCTGGTCACCCCGCGCCTGCTGGCCGGCACGCTGGCCTTGCCGCTGCTGGTGGTGGTGGCCGACATCCTCGGCGTACTGGGCGGCTTCATCGTCTCGGTGGTGAAGCTGGGGTTCAGCCCGAACGCCTACATCGCCAACACCTTCAGCGTCATGCAGCCGATCGACGTCAATGTCGGGCTGGTCAAGGCGGCGGTCTTCGGGTTCCTGATTGCCCTGATGGGTTGCTACAACGGCTACCACAGCCGCGGCGGCGCGCAGGGTGTGGGTTCGGCGACGACCGCCTCGGTGGTGGCCGCCTCGATCCTGGTGCTGGCTTTCGACTACATGCTGACCGAGATGTTCTTTTCGCGATGAGCGGCGCGGTCACGCCGCCGCAGGGCACCCCGAAGCTGCGCATCCGCGGCCTGCGCAAGGCCTTCGGCTCGAAGCAGGTGCTCGACGGCATCGATCTCGATGTCGCATCCGGCACCTCGATGGTGGTGATCGGCGGCTCGGGTAGCGGCAAGTCCGTGCTGCTGCGCTGCATCCTCGGGCTGATCGAGCCGGATGCCGGCAGCATCGAAGTCGACGGCGTCGACGTGCTGAGGCTGCGCCGGCGCGAGCGCGAGGCGGTCAATCGCCGCATCGGCATGCTGTTCCAGAACGGTGCCCTGTTCGACAGCCTGACGGTCTGGGAGAACGTGGCGTTCGGACTGATGGCACGCCGCCAGATCAACCGGCGCGACGCCCGCGAGAAGGCGGGTGACGTGCTGCGGCAGGTCGGGCTGGATCCCAGTGTCGGCCTGCTGTCGCCCTCGGAGCTGTCCGGCGGCATGCAGAAGCGGGTCGGCCTCGCGCGTGCGATCGCCGCCCAGCCCGAGATCCTGTTCTTCGACGAGCCGACCACCGGGCTCGATCCGATCATGGGCGCGGTCATCGACGGGTTGATCGTGGAGTGCGTCAGGACGCTCGGCTCCACCGCGATCGCCATCACCCACGACATGGCGTCCGCAACCCGGATCGGCGATGCGGCGGCGATGCTCTACCGCGGCAGGCTGGTCTGGCAGGGCCCGGCGGCATCGCTGCTGGAGAGCGGCAACCCGCTGGTCGACCAGTTCACCCATGGCCGGCGCGAGGGGCCGATCTCCATGGAGTTGCGTCGCTGACCGTGGGACGCCGGCATGGCTAAACGCACCGCGCGCTTCGTCTGCCAGACCTGTGGCGCTGTGTATCCAAAATGGACCGGGCGCTGCGAGGCGTGCGGCGAGTGGAACACCATCGTCGAGGAGAGCGTCGAGCCGCGCGCCACCGCGTCGCGGGTCGGCAAGCCGCGTGCCGGCGGCATCGAGTTCGTAAGCCTCGAGGGCGAGGCCGAGCCGCCGCCGCGCATCACCACCGGCATTGCCGAGCTTGACCGCGTGCTTGGCGGCGGGCTGGTTCCGGCCTCGGTGGTGCTGGTCGGCGGCGATCCCGGCATCGGCAAGTCCACGCTGCTGCTGCAGGCGGCGGCAAGCATGGGCCGCGAGCCCGGCGGTCGCCGCGTACTCTACATCTCGGGCGAGGAGGCGGTCGACCAGCTCCGGCTGCGTGCCCGCCGGCTTGGCCTGACGGCGCCGCTGCTGGAACTGGCGGCGGCGATCAACGTGACCGAGATCGCCGCCAGCCTGGAGGCCGAGCGCGACACCGCCCTGGTGGTGATCGACAGCATCCAGACCATGTGGCTCGACACCATCGACAGCGCGCCCGGCACCGTAAGCCAGGTGCGCGCCTGCGCCTTCGAGCTGATCCGGCTCGCCAAACAGCGCGGCTTCGGGCTGGTGCTGGTCGGGCACGTGACCAAGGAGGGAGCACTCGCCGGCCCGCGCGTGCTGGAGCACATGGTCGATGCGGTGATGTATTTCGAAGGCGACCGGGGTCACCAGTTCCGCATCCTGCGCGCCGCCAAGAACCGCTACGGCGCCACCGACGAGATCGGCGTGTTCGCGATGACCGACCGGGGTCTGGCCGAGGTGCCGAACCCTTCGGCCCTGTTCCTGGCGGAACGACGCGGCAACATTGCCGGGTCGGCGGTGTTCGCAGGCCTCGAGGGCACAAGGCCGGTGCTGCTGGAAATCCAGGCGCTGCTGTCGCCGACGGGCGGCTCCTCGCCACGACGCGCGGTGATCGGTTGGGACAGCGCGCGGCTGTCGATGCTGCTCGCCGTGCTGGAGACGCGCTGCGGCCTGAAGCTCGCCGGCTCCGACGTGTTCCTCAACGTCGCCGGCGGCCTGCGCATCGGCGAGCCGGCGGCGGACCTCGCGGTGGCCGCTGCCCTGGTGTCGGCGGCGACCGGCCAGCCGACCAGTGCCGGCTCGGTCTATTTCGGCGAGGTCGGGCTGTCGGGCGAGATCCGCCAGGTGTCGCAGGCTGAGAGCCGCCTCAAGGAGGCGCAGAAGCTCGGCTTCGAGCAGGCCATCCTGCCCCGGCGCATCGCCCGCGGCGGGCAACGTCTGGTGGCGCCGGAGGGGATGAACCTGCACGAGCTCGGCCACCTTTCGGACCTGGTGCAGATGTTCAATCCGGAGAGCGAGTAGGACATGGGCGACCAGCGGGTGCTCGAAGGCGGATGTCTGTGCGGCGCCGTGCGATACGCCATCCAGGGTGAACCGCTTGGCAGCGTGATCTGCCACTGCCGGAGTTGCCAGCGCGCGTCGTCGGCGCCGCGCCTCGCATTCATCGGTGTGTCGGCCGGGTGTTTCGTTCTCACCAGCGGAACGCCGGTCGAATACGTCTCGTCTCCGGGCGTGACCAGGACCTTTTGCGGCCGGTGTGGATCGCCGCTGACCTATCGCAGGACCGGCGAACCCGGCAGCCTCGACGTCACCACCATCAGCCTCGATGATCCCGACGCCGTGTCGCCGACCCACCATTCCTGGCTGGAGGATGCCGCAGGATGGGACAGGCTGGCTGGAGATCTGCCGACCTTTACCCGATCAAGCAGAGGATGATCGGCCTGCAAGGCGTAGCCCGGACGTGGACCTCGGCGTCGTCCGAGGTGGTGATCGTGGCGGCGACCAGACAACCGAGCAGCGCCGGCCTGGTGTAGCCTGGCGAGCCCGGATGGGCGCAATACGCAGCGCCTTGTTGGCTGAAGCCGGTTCAAGGTCGCGCCACTCGCGTTCGGGCAGGCCATCCTGCCGCGTCGCATTGCCCGGGTTAACCCGATCTCAAGCACTCGCTGCGATACTTCGTGATCCCGGACCACGAGGCTGGCATGTCCAGAGACAGATGGCGGCCCTACCGAGCGTCGAGTCTTCCGAACCGGCGTCGCGCGTCGCTGATGCTGGTCGCGATCTTCACGGTCCTGGTGCTCGTAACCCGGCTCGCATGCATCGACACCAACAACCGCACCGCCTTCTGGCCAGCCAACGGCGTCCTCGTCGTCGCCCTGCTGTTGCTGCCGTGGCGCCTCGCAATCCCGGTACTCGCTGCGTGCCTGTCGGTGAACCTCGCCGTCAACGCGTTCTGCGGCTTCGGGACCTTCGAGGTGATCGTCGATGCGAGCCTCAACATCGTTGTCAGCCTGATCGCGGCGGTGCTCACCCGCCGGTTCTGCGGCGCCAGGATCGACCTTTCGCGCTTCCGCCGGCTGATCGCGTTTGGCACCGTCGCGTTCGCCTCCGCTGCAATCGAGGCCGGCATCGGGGAAATGATCGAGCCTGACAGCGGCAACCTGATTGCGTGCCTGACCGAGGCGCTGCAGTGGACGCTCTGCGACGGTCTCGGCCTGCTTCTCGCAACGCCGGCTCTTCTGCTCTGCTTCGCCGGCGGCAGCCGCTCGTATCCCTGCGACGCCGGGCCTGTCGAGCGATGCCTGCTCCTGGCCGGGACCGCCTCCCTTGCCGCCGTGTCGTTCTCCCTGCCGCATTCCCCCACCTTCATGCTGATCTATCCGATCCTCATCCTGACGGCGTTCCGGGCCGGGCCACCGTGGGTCTTCGCGTCCATCCTGATCACCTCGCTGATCGCTGCGGCGCTGACAATCCACCAGTACGGACCCTTCGTTCTGCTTTCATCGCGTAGCATCCTGCTCAGCCACGGCATGATCCAGCCGTTCCTCGTCTCGATCTTCCTGTGCGCCGTGCCTGCCAACAACGCACTCGGCGAAAAGAGCAGGGCGATCCGGCGCATCCTGCAGATGAAGGAGGCGGTGGAGCATGCCGCGACGCACGACACCCTGACGACGCTCGTCAACCGCGACCTGTTCCGGGTGCGGCTTGGCAACCTGCTGCGTAGCCGCGAGAAGTTCGCGCTGCTGTATATCGATCTCGACCGCTTCAAGCTGGTCAACGACACGATGGGCCACATCGCCGGTGATCAGCTGCTGCGCATCTTCGGTGCGCGCCTGCTGACGCTCGTCGAGCCCGACACCACCGTCGCGCGATTCGGCGGCGACGAGTTCGCGATGCTGGTGCGGCACCGTCCCGGCGAGACCGCGCTGGACCAGCTCTGCCGCCGTATCATCGACGTGACGCGGCTGCCGTTCCTGCTGTCCGCCGGACCGGCCTATGTCAGCGCGAGCATCGGCCTTGCTCTTGGTCCGGCGGGAGCCTGCGATCCGAACGAGCTCATGCGTCGTGCAGACATCGCGCTCTACGCCGCGAAATCCGCGGGACGCGACGGCTACCGCCTGTTCTCGGAGGAACTGGACCGGGCGTCCTTCGATCGCGACCGGCTGCGTGCCGATCTCGAGGCGGCGCTCGAAGGCGGTGATCAACTGCGACTTGTCTACCAGGTCAAGGTCGGTATCGACGATGTCGCCAGGGGAGTCGAGGCGCTGCTGCGATGGCAGCATCCGGTACGTGGAGCGATCCCGGTCCAGGACACCATCGCAATCGCCGAGGAGACCGGATTGATCATCCCGCTTGGCGCATGGGTCCTGCGCAACGCGCTCGCATTCGCGGCGCGCTGGCCGATGCTCACCGTCGCGCTCAACGTGTCCCCGGTGCAACTGCGGCATCCGGGCTATGTCGCCAGCGTGCTCGAGCTGATCCGGTCATCGGAAGTCGCCAGGGGCAGGATCGAGCTCGAGATCACCGAGACCGCGCTGCTGGAGGACAATGAAAGCATCGCCGCCAAGCTTGCCTGCCTTCGGGCCGGCGGGCTGCGGATCGCGCTCGACGATTTCGGGACCGGCTTCTCCTCGCTGCGTCATCTCCACCAATGCGCGGTGGACCGCATCAAGATCGACCGCTCCTTCGTGGCAGCGATCGGGCAGAGCGAGAAGGCTACCGCGATCGTCCGCGCCGTCATCCAGCTTGGACACGCGCTGGGTCTGCAGGTCACCGCCGAAGGCGTCGAGACCGAGGCGCAGCGCCAATTCCTGGTGGAGGCTCATATCGACGAGCTGCAGGGGTACATCTTCGCACGGCCGGTCGACGAGGCGCTGTTCATGGTGGGGGGTGATAAATGCCGTCGCTGGCGCCTCGTGGCCGACGATCGCCTCGATGCGGCCCGGTCGGGGGATGCCACGCAGGCCGGGCCGATCGAGGCCGTGGGGATCGCCGCCTGACCGGGCTGATCCGGATCGATCACCCTGCCGACCTGCCGATCCCGGGCAGCAGGATATGCAGCACCGTGAGCGCCAGCACGACGATCAGCAGCAGCGTCAGGATACGTCCGAACAGCCGGATCGCTGCCACCACCAGCAGCACCGCGAACACCAGCATGATCGCGTTCTCGGCTCCATGGCCGAGGCCCATCGGCGTCAGCACGCTGCGCAACACGCCCTCGATCACTGCAATCGCTGCGATGGCCAGGTGGAACAGCGCCAGGATCAGGCCAAGTATCAGATTGATTGCGTGCTGCATCAGGACGCTTCCAGCCGGTCGAGCCGGCGCAGTGTCGGAAACAGCTTCATCCAGAGCAGCGTCACCAGCAAGGTGCCGACGCCGCCCAGCACCACCGCCGGCACCGCGCCGACCAGCGCCGCCAGGCTGCCGCTCTCGAATTCGCCGAGCTGGTTGGAGGTGCCGATGAACAGCATGTTCACCGCCGACACCCGGCCGCGCATCTCCTCCGGCGTACGCAGCTGCACCAGGCTCGAGCGCACCACCACGCTGACCACGTCCGCCCCGCCCAGTACCGCAAGGCAGCCGATCGAGAGCGGCAGCGAGCGCGATACGCCGAACACGATGGTGGCAATGCCGAACACCGCCACCGCTGCGAACATCAGCCTGCCCGCACCACCGGATATCGGCCGCCGCGCAAGCACCAGAGACACCGCCAGCGCCCCGATCGCCGGCGCCGCACGCAGCAGCCCGAGTGCCACCGGGCCGGCATGCAGGATGTCGTGCGCGTAGACCGGCAACAGCGCGGTGGCGCCGCCGAGAAGCACCGCGAACAGGTCGAGCGAGATCGCGCCGAGGATGTCGGGATTTGCGCGGATGAAACGGATGCCGCCGAACACGGCATCGAGATCGACCTTGCGAGCGGGGCGGGGCGGGCTCTCCATGCGGACCAGGCCGTTCATGCAGGCGGCGACCAGGAACATGGCGGTGCAGACGACATACGGCACCGGCGCACCGAGACCGTACAGCAGGCCACCCAGCGAAGGTCCTACGATGGTGCAGGTCTGCAGCATCGACGAGGACAGCGCCGCCGCGCGCGGGAACAGGGCTGCCGGCACCAGGGATGGCAGCATCGCCTGCATGCAAGGTCCCTCGAAGGCGCGCGCCGCACCCAGCAGCGCCACCACCGCATAGATCAGGCCGGGTGTGAGGAAATGCAGCAGGGAGCCCGCCGCCAGCACCGTGGCGCCAAGCGCCTCGACACACTGGCAAAGCGCCGCCACCCGCCTGCGGTCGAACTGGTCGGCGACATGGCCGGCCACGAAGATCAGCAGCACCATCGGTGCGAATTGCGCGAGACCCAGCAGGCCGAGCGAGAAGGCTCGATGGGTCAGCTCATAGATCTGCCAGCCGACCGCGACCGCCTGCATCTGGTAGCCGAGCGACGAGCCGCCCCGGCTGAGCAGCAGCAACGAGAGGCCGGGATGCGACAGCAGGCGCACCGGCGGCGTCGCGTCGGTGTCGAGGTTGGCGTGGGACATCCTGAAGTAACGGCTTTCCGTCTGTTGAGCTATGCGCCGCACCTTGCCCCGTCATGCCAGCGGCCACAAACGAAGGCGGCATCGGGACAGGATGGTCCGGGTTCGATCCACCGTCCCGACCGGGACAGGCTTCGGTCGAAAGCGATCCCGCAGGAGCGACAACTCGGACGTCCTGCTGCGTTCAACAATGAGCGCCAGGCCAATTCGCGGCGAGGCATTGGCGGAGCCAGTGCCGGACGAGCTTCGGTCCGGCTGGATCCGCATCCGGTCATGATCGAGGTCATGCTTCCTTGGAGATTTTGGAGCGTCGGGGTCGGGATGGCTCCCACGCGGGATCGGCGCCCGATCCGTAGACCGAAGTCCCGGCTTTGCCGGCGTCCCCGGAAGTGACGGCCAGAACGCATCCGGATGGCCGGCGGCGATGGTCTGGAT
The DNA here is from genome assembly GCF_005844085.1 of Lichenicoccus roseus. Classification (GTDB taxonomy): domain Bacteria; phylum Pseudomonadota; class Alphaproteobacteria; order Acetobacterales; family Acetobacteraceae; genus Lichenicoccus; species Lichenicoccus roseus. Next base: position 739,569 of record NZ_VCDI01000001.1, on the reverse strand, counting down.
GCAGGCGCGGGTGCTGGTGACGCCGCAACGAGTGCGGTCGGTCGGACGTCTGGTGACCGCATGGCCCAAGACGAAAAGCAGGTCGAGGCGGCCTGGGCCGACCGTGCCCAACGCAATCGACCGGCGGGACCAAACCGTTGCGCGTGCGACCTGATGCTGGGGATTTCTGTGGCGCCCCCCGGGATCCGGCTGTGGACACACCGGCAATCTCATTTCCACCGCGCGCCTGGCTAAGCTGCGATGCGGTCGAGCTCTCCGGAGTCCATCAGCTTGAGAACCGCAGTAACGTCGTGGTCGAGACGTCGGTCGTGATCGAGAAAGGGGGCGAGCTTCCTGATCAGTCCGTAGGCTGACCGTGTGGCCGCCCCGAGGCGCTCCGCACCACGTAGGTCTATGGCCTGACATGAAACCAGGAGATGGATCGCACAGATGTTCCGGACCAGTTCTACAACCGAACGTGCATCCCGCGCGGCAATCGTTCCCATGCTCACTTTGTCCTGGTTGTGAGACTCCGTAGACCGGGAGAAGACTGTTGCGGGCAGGCTCGTCTTCAAGGCTTCCGCGGCAAGTGCGGAGCAAGCGATCTGCATGCCCTTGTACCCGTGATGCAAACCGGCTTCCTGGTCTTCATCATCAAGGCGTGGAATGAGGTTTGCGGTCAGGCCGTTGTTGAATTTCTCGTCGACTGCCAGGGCAACTTGTCGATCCAGCAGATCGCCGACGCTGGCCAGCGCGATCTTCAGGGCATCCATCGCCTGCCCGACGTGGCCGCCATAGAAATTCCCCCCACTCAGGACTGTCCCCGACGCCGGATCGAACAATGGATTGTCGTTGGTCGAGTTCATCTCGGTCTCGATCCAGCGATCAACCCATGCCAGCGTATCGTGGAGGACACCCAGCACATGTGGCGCGCAGCGTATGGAGTAGCGATCCTGGACCTGCCGGGGAAGCTCCACGAAGCCACGCTCACCAAGGACGGGGCCTGCTTCCGCAAGCTGCGTTGCGGTAACGACGCTGGTCGATCCATCAAGCAGGCGGCGCACTCGCCTGGCGCTCTCGACCTGGCCTGGATGCGGCTTCTGGAGGTGGATGATCGCGTCGAAGGCGCCGACGTTGCCAGCCATGGCCTCGACACAAAGTGCCGTGCATAGGTCGCCGATCAAGGCCAGCCGATGAGCCGCCGCGACAGCCAGAGCCGCATAGGCGCTCATGAACGAGGTGCCGTTGATCAGCGCCAGGGCCTCCTTTGCTTCCAGCACGACCGGCTCCAGACCGCAGGCCGAAAGGGCCTGCCGCGTGCCCACCCTTCCGCCATTCCAGTCTACCTCGCCGATACCCGTCAGCATGCCTGCCATGTAACATAGCGGAACGAGATCACCGCTGGCCCCGACCGATCCACGCTCCGGGATTACCGGCAGGATGTCCGCCTGCATGCAATCGACGAGCAACCGGATCACCTCGAGCCGGATGCCGGAATAGCCACGCGCGAGACAGTTCGCCCTGATCAGCATCGTGGCGCGCACCGTCCTTGCATCGGCTTCGGCGCCACTGCCGTTCAGATGATACAGGATGAGATTCGCCTGCATCGCCGCCGCTCTCGCAGGGCTGATCTGGCGCGCGGCGCTGTCACCGAAGCCGGTCGTCACGCCGTAGATCGGCTGCTTCGTGGCGATCAGATGATGCTTGAGCTGGTTGGACTGGTTGATGCGCAGGCGTACTTCGGGCGGCATCTCGACCGGCACATGGCCTCGCCGGTCAGCGTAAGAGGCGACCTGCTGGACGGTGAGCCGATCGAGACCGAGTACGATGGGCTCCGCGTCCGCTGCCTGGCTTTCGTTCGGGTTGGCGACCTGTCTCACAGCATCCCCGCACTTGTCGTTTCCGATGTCCTCAGCACTCTACAGATCTGGCAGAGTGCCAGATGCCCGAATTCGAGCTGGCCTGCTGTCTGCAGGCTAGTCCACAACCTGCGTGATCTGCCAGTCCGTCGCCTTGCCCATGTCCCCTGCGGGCAGCACCGGGCCGAAGGTGGAGGCCCGCGGCTGCTCGGCGATTGCAAGCTCGACGGCCGCGAGTGCCTCGAGTTCGGCACGCAGGACTACCTGATTTCCGAAGGGATCCTCGGCTACGACGAACGCCTTGAGCCTGATGCCCTCGGAGGGGCGCATCAGCCGCACGGTTGCGGCAGCGACCCCGGGGTGGCTGAGCAAGACGGCCGCGACATGGATCGGCAAGACATTGACCCCGCCTACCTGCACCGCCCCGTCGACGCGGTCGCCTAGCGGCGTGCTCAACTCCGTTGGCGACGCTGTCCAGCGCCATCTAGCAGAGGATCTGGCATGCAACATCAGACTCTTGGACCTCGACAGAACAATTGGAGCGGCCGCCTATGCGACCGGTCGGGTCTGTATGTTCGGCTTCGGTATCATCGCCTCCCTGGTCTCGATCCTGGAGGGCTTCTTTCTGAACCGCTCGATTGCGTTCCCGATCAAATGGCTTCCAACACGACCTCCATGGCAACTGCCATAAAGGAGCAGAGCGTCACTACCCATGAGATTGCCCGCTCCAGACAGGGGGTGTCGGGCGCTATGGCACGATCGGCACGCGCCACGGGACAGGTCGTTCTGGTCGCTGATCATGCGACGTCGGCCAGTCGGATCGTGCTGACGGGGTCAGGCGGTATCGGAACCGGGACTGCGACATTGTTCGAGGGATCAGCCGGTTCCTGACAGCCATAAAACTGGACGCCCGCGAGCGTCGACGGTTCGAGCGGTTCCAGCTCAGGAACGTCACTGCGGTTCTGAAGCTACCCGAGCAGGTGGCTGTCACGGTTCCGGTCGACGACCTTTCGAAGGGGGCGCCATGATCCAGAGCAGCCTGGACATTCAGCTGAGCGCGGACCTGACCATCGAGTTTGCAAAAGATGCCGGGCCAATCCGGGCAAGGGTCGTAAGCGTGGCGCCGGATGGAATGTACAGCATCCAGTCCGACACGGACAAGTAATCCCTCGCTCGCATCAAGGATGCCATGACGCAGCACGTGTTGGTCAAGGCCGCAGGCTGGCATGGTTGCCTGCAGTTCCGCAGTCGCGGGTGACGCCTGGGGTCGTGGACAATCGCTACAAGGGACGAACCGGTTCCGTATGCCTTAGGCAGGAGTAACATGCCGGACACCGCGAACGGCGCCGCAAGAACTCCCCGCGTGGACCGTGCTGGCCGAGCAAGGGCGACACGCCGGGATATGGTGATGCGATCATGACCCCGATCGACAGGGCAGGCGATGCCGGGAGCATCCAGTCGGCAACCGGCGAAGGCGTAAACTAGGTCGAGGCCGGTAGCCGTTTGCGGCCGAGGTTGGCGAGGGTGATGCCCAAGGCGCCGCAGCAGACCACTGCCGCCATCGGCAGCAGGCTGTTCGTCGCCAGGATGCCCATCGCGATGCCGCTCAGCGAGCCCAGGCTAAATTGCAGCGTGCCGAGCAACGCCGAAGCGCTGCCGGCATGCCGCGCATGGCTTGCCAGCGCGAACATTGCTGCGTTCGGCGTGATGAACCCCATCGAGGCCAACAGCACCGCGATCGGAACCGAAACGAATGCGACCGGCTGGCCCGCGCCGGCGACACCGGTCAGCACCAGCACCAGGAACACGAGGGCGGCTCCGGTCAGCAGCCAGATGCCGAAGTCCAGCAACGCGCCGACACCGACGCGATGCACGATATGCGCGTTGATCTGCGTGCACAGGATGTAGCAGGCGGCGTTTATCCCGAACATGACGCCGAACCCGGCTGGCGAAAAATGCAGAATTCGCTCGAAGGCGACCGGCGCACCGGACAGGTAGGCGAAGATGGTGAAGGTCGCGAAGCCACAGATGCAGGTGTTGGACAGGAAGGAGCGGTCGCGGACGATGTTGACATAGCGCTGCAGCACCTCGATCGCCGGCAGCCTGAGCCGCTGCTCGACCGGCAGCGTGTCTGGCAGGCAGGTGGCGACGGCCGTGATGCTGACGACCCCGTAGGCGGTGGCGATCCAGAAGATCCAGCGCCAGGAAGCGATGCTCAGCACCAGCCCGCCCAGGGTCGGCGCCAGGATCGGCACCACGCCGAGCACCAGCATCAGCTGCGACATGATGCGGGCGCCCTGCGGCCCGGTGGCGACGTCGCGCACCACCGCGCGCGGGATCACCATGCCGGAGGACCCGCCGAGGGCGGCAATGAAGCGAAAGGCGGTGAAGCTCCACAAGTCATGAGACAGCGCGCAGCCGGCAGAGCCCAAGGTGAATATGCTCATGCCGACCAGCAGCGGCAGGCGGCGGCCGAAGCGGTCCGAGAACGGCCCCTGGGTAAACTGCCCCACGGCGAGCCCGGCGAACCAGGCTCCCAGGGTGATCTGCGCCGAGCCGGCGCCGCGTCCGAAAGCGGCGTCCAGGGTCGGGAAGGCGGGCAGATACATGTCGGTCGAGAGCGGCCCGACCGCACTCAGCGCCCCGAGCAGCAGAATCATCCAGAGCGGCATCTGGCCGAGACTGAGACTCCGGCCGCTGGCAGCGGACGAGGCCATGGGAAGGGCGGCACGAGGCATGAAGCCGTTAATAAGCCGCTACCCCGATTTGCGGAAGTTTCGCGTGCGTGAGGTCAGGCCTGCGTGGCGCTAGCCCGCGGTTCCTCCCACCGTCAGCCCGGTCATCTTCAGGGTCGGCTGGCCCACGCCAACCGGCACGCCCTGGCCGTTCTTGCCGCAGGTGCCGATGCCGGGATCGAGTGCGAGGTCGTTGCCGATCATGCTGACCTTGGTCATCGCGTCCGGACCGTTGCCGATCAGCGTGGCGCCGCGTACCGGGGCGGTGACGCGTCCGTCCTCGATCATGTAGGCCTCGCTGGCCGAGAACACGAACTTGCCGGAGGTGATGTCGACCGAGCCGCCGCCGAAATTCACCGCATACAGGCCGCGCTTCACCGAGCGGATCATCTCGTCGGGGCTGTGCGAGCCGGCCAGCATGACGGTGTTGGTCATCCTCGGCATCGGTGAATGCGCATACGACTGGCGGCGACCGTTGCCGGTGGCAGGGACGCCCATCAGGCGCGCGTTCATGCGGTCCTGGATGAAGCCGGTTAGGATGCCGTCCTCGATCATCACCGTGCGGCTGGTCGGCGTACCCTCGTCATCGACGGTGAGGCTGCCGCGCCTGCCTTCGATGGTGCCATCATCGACAACCGTCACGCCCGGCGAGGCCACCCGCTTGCCGACCAGGCCGGAGAAGGCGGAGCTGCCCTTGCGGTTGAAGTCGCCTTCCAGCCCGTGCCCGACCGCCTCGTGCAGCAGGATGCCGGGCCAGCCATTGCCGAGCACCACTTCCATCTCGCCGGCCGGCGCCGGGCGGCTGTCGAGATTGACGAGGGCGCCCCGGAAGGCCTCGTCGACGGCGTGCTTCCAGGAGGTCTCGTTCAGGATCTGCGAGTAGGCGAAACGCCCGCCGAGCCCGTAGCTGCCAGCCTCGCGCCTGCCATCCTTCTCGACCACGACGCTGACATTGAGCCGCACCAGGGGCCGCAGGTCGGCGACCCGATGACCGTCGGCGCGCATGATCTGCACCGCCTGCCATTCCGCGGCGAGCGACGCCGAGACCTGCACGACGCGGCTATCCTTGCCGCGTGCATAGGCGTCGATCGCCGAGAGCAGGGCGGCACGCTCGGAGAACTGCGCCTCGTGCAGCGGATTGGCGTCCGAATAGAGCCGGGCGTTGGTGGCGCGGGGGGTGTCGGCGGCGGTGCCGCTGCGGCCGGCGCGGACCATGCGCACGGTGGCGCTTGCGCGGGCGAGGGCGCTTTCGCTCAGCTCGTCGGAATGCGCGTACGCGCTCTCGTCGCCCAGCACGGCGCGCAGGCCGAAACCGGTCGAGGTGTCGAAGCTCGCCGAACGGATCACCCCGTCATCGAGCGAGATCATCTCGCTTTCGCGATATTCCAGGAACAGCTCGCCGTCATCGGTGCCCTCCAGGGCGCCGGCCAGCAGCCGACCTGCCGCCTCGCGATCGAGCTGGGAGCCGGGGCGATCGAAGAAAAGCCGGTCGGTCGCGACCAGGGGCGTGAGCGCGTTCATGAAAGGGCAGGCTCCTGGAAGTATGTTCGCTCGAAGATATAGCGGTGCCGGAGGCGGGGACCAGGGTCTCTTCGCGCGGCGCCGACATCAGCAGCCCGACGGGCAGGCAGGCAACCCCGAGCAGGCCGAGGATATCGGTGGCGGTCAGCCCCATCGCCTGGCCGGCTGTGGCGGCGGCGGTTCCGGCAAGCATCGCCAGCGCCGAGAGCACGTTGCCGCCGCCGACATGGCGGGCCCGCTGCAGGTCGGAGGACCAGAGCTGCAGCATCGTCATCGCCGGCACGATCAACAGACCGGCGGCGGCGGCGAGCAGGACCAGTTCCGCCAGGGCGGTTGCCGCCGCCATCGGATGCGCCGCCAGGGACGGGTCCCCGGCCCGGCGCCCGAGGTCCAGCAACAGCAGACCCATCGCGACGGTGGCGGGCCGGCACGGCGACAATCCGGGATGGCGGCGGACCAGCCGTGCCGCAAGCAGGCTGCCGCCAGCGATGCCGAGCGAGAATGCCAGCAGCGCGCCGGCCGCCATCCCGGTGCCGCCACCGAGCCGGTCATGTACGACCACCGGCAGCATCGCCAGCACCAGCGTGCCGGTCAGCCAGAACCAGGCGCCGTACAGGCTGGCACGCCACAGCGGCGGGTGCTCCCGCAACCGACCCAGCAGAGCGAATGAACTGTGTATCGGGCGGCGCGGCAGCATCAGGTCCGGCTGGGCGGCGGGCAGGGCGGGAAGCAGGCGTGCCGACAGCCAGCAGAGCACTGCGGCGGTGAGCAGTGCGCCGGTGACCGGCATCGCGCCTGAGAAGCTGCCATCCTGCGGCGCAATCAGCAGGGTCCCGCACAGGCCGCCGGCCAGGATTGCCAGGAAGGTGGCGCCCTCGACCAGCGCATTGCCGAGCGGCAGCCGGGGCAGGGTGAGCAGTTCGGGCAGGATGGCGTATTTCACGGGCGCGAACAGGGCGGCGACGGCGCCGAACCCCAGCAGTGCCAGGAACAGCAACGGCAGGCTGTGCAGCAGCAAGCCGATACCGGCAAGTGCGGCCACCGGCAGTTCCCAGCGCTTCAGCCGCTCGGCCAGCAGGGCCTTGTCGAGCCGGTCGGCAAGCGCGCCGCCGAGACCGGACAGCACCAGCGACGGCAGCACGAAGCACCCGCCAGCGAGCGTCACCAGCAGCCCGCCGTGGCCGTGCCGGGCACCCTCGCCCCAGACGGCGGTCACCATCAGCGCGTTGCGCAGCACGTTGTCGTTGAAGGCGGCAAGCAGCTGGCACCAGAACAGGGCAGCGAAACCGCCGCGGCTGGTCGCCGTCATGGCGGCCTGGTCAGAAGGCGGCGGGGCGGCGCAACCGGTGCAGCAGGACGATCAGCAGCGTCAGCAGCACGGCTGCGAAAGTCTGGTGCAGGGTACCGGCCCAGACCGGGACCACCAGCAGCAGCGTGGTGACGCCAAGCGCATATTGCGCGAGTACCCCCCAGCCAAGCAGCATCAGCGCGTCGCGCGCGGGCTTGTGCAGCGTCGAGCGCAGCCCGACCAGCAGGGTGAGGGCGACCGCCACCACCGACAGGCTGGCGAGCGCGCGATGGTCGAACTGCACCGTCCCCAGGTTCTCGACCAGGTTGCGCCAGAACGGCACCAGCCTGGCGTAGTGCGGCGGCAGCAGGTGGCCGTCCATGTCAGGGTAGGTGTTGTAGGTGAAGCCGGCATGGGTGCCCGCGGTGAAGCCGCCGGCGACGATGGCCAGCGCGATCAGCACCGCCGAGGCGATGGCCAGCCCGCGCGTCCAGGCGACGCCGCGTCCAGCGTCCAGTCCAGCCGGCCTGGGTGTCCGAACTCCGAGCGCGGTCCACAGGATCGCGGCATAGAGAGAGAAGGCGAAGCACAGGTGCAGCACCAGCCGGACCGGCTCCACCCGCGTGCTGTCCGGATCGAAGCCGGAGGCGACCATGAACCAACCGATGCCGCCCTGCAGCCCTCCCAGCACGAACAGCAGCGCGAGGCGGATGGCGAGGCGCGTGCCGATGGTGCCGTTGAGGCTGAACACCAGCAGCGGGACGAACAGCATGAGACCGATCAGGCGGCCGCAGAACCGGTGGATCCACTCCAGCCAGAAGATGCGCTGGAAGCCGGCGAGGCCGAAGCCGTCATGCAGGATGCGATACTGCGGGATGGTCTGGTAGAGGGCGAACTCATGCTCCCATTGCGCATGGGTCAGCGGCGGGATGATGCCGGTCACCGGCCGCCATTCCATGATGGAAAGCCCGGAGCCGGTCAGCCGGGTGGCGCCGCCGAGCGCGATCATCACCAGCAGCATGCCGCACAGCGTGAACAGCCAGAGCGACACCAGATGGGCGTTGCGGGTCGCCAGCGTGGCGGGACGGTCGCCACCGCCGAGTTCGAGGCCGCCTTGGAGCAGCACCGCGTCTGAAGGCATTCCGGTTCCTCGTTGTCGCAACGGATCGGGTCATCACACCGGGCGGTACCGGCATTCAGCCTGCTGCCGCCCACCTCGTGCACACTTCGTCATACGCGTGCCATAATGTAAGCGCGGCAGTGGGCGTCTTGTCGCCTCGAACACCGAGATGCTACCGCGCCCCATGCCGAATTTCGAGAGCACGAATAGTGGAGCCGGCAGCAGCAGCCTCGCCGGGGTACCTGGGCTGCAGTCCGGCGCCGGGGTCGGGCGATCGCTCTTCAAGGCTGCCATGCTGCTGTGCGGATTGCTGCTCGCCGGCATCCTGCTGCGATCCCTGCCGGGCCTGAACCACGCGTTGCTGCAAGGTGGCGTACTGCAGCGCGGCCTCGAGGGCAGGCTGATCTTCCTGGCGGTCGGAACCATGGTGTGTGCGGTCGGCCTGCCGCGCCAGGCGGTGGGCTTCGCCGGCGGCTTCGCCTACGGCCTGGTGTGGGGCACCGTGCTGACCACCCTCGCCACCCTGGCCGGATGCCTTGCCGACCTGTTCTGGGCCCGCGCGATCGGACGCGACTGGGTCCGGCGGCGCCTGCTGCGTGGCCGGCTGGCGCGGCTCGACGGCTTCATCGCCGCCAACCCGTTCAGCGCGATCCTCACCCTGCGGCTGCTTCCGGTCGGCAGCAGTCTGATGGTCAGCCTGTTCTCCGGCTTCCTCGGCGTGCGTGTGTTGCCGTTCCTGGGGGCCACCCTGCTCGGTAGCCTGCCGCAGACCATCATCTTCGGGCTGCTCGGTACCGGCATCGGCATCGGCCACGGCACCCAGGTGCTGCTTGGGCTCGGACTGTTCGTGGCGTCTGGATTTCTAGGCCTCGTGCTGTTTTTCCGCACTGCAGCATTTCGCTAGCATCGCTCTCGCCGGGCATGGCATAGTCGGCGCCGTCCTCTTCCGGATGTTGCCATGGCCAACTCTTCCGCAGCGGCCTCGCCGCTCCTCATGCGCCTTGCCCAGGCCCGGCCGCTCGACACCGCCAACGGTCGCACCAGCCTCGTCGCCGCCCTGCTCGGCATCCTGGTCGCGGTAGGCCCGGTCTCCACCGACATCTACCTGCCGGCCTTTCCGATCATGCAGGCCGAACTAGGCGGCGGCGCCGGATCGGCGCAGGCGACGCTGGCGATCTGGTTCGTCGGCCTCGCCTTCGGCCAGTTCTGGCAAGGTGCGTTGTCCGACCGCTTCGGCCGGCGCGGGCCGCTGCTGGTCGGCACCGCGATCTACACGCTCGCCTCGGTCGGCTGCGCGCTGGCGCCGGGGATCTGGAGCTTCTCCGCCTTCCGCCTGCTTGCCGCCCTTGGCGCCTCTGCCAGCCTCGTGGTGCCCGGCGCCTGCGTGCGCGACCTCTCGGACGGGCATCTCGCGGCCCGCATGATCTCGCGGCTGATCCTGATCATGGGCGTGGTGCCGGTGCTGGCGCCGACCCTCGGTGGGCTGGTGCTCAGCGTCGCCTCCTGGCGCTCGATCTTCTGGGCCTCCGCGCTCTACGGCCTGTTCTGCATGCTGCTGGTGCATCGCACGCTGCCAGAGACGCTGCCGCGCGAACGGCGCATCTCGCTGTCGCCGATCTCGATGTTCAGCCACACGCTCGAGCTGGTCCGGGAGCGCAGCTTCATCAGCCACGCGATGGTCAACGCCGCCGGCGCCTTTGTCACCTTCACCTATCTTGGCGCCGCCCCGGTGGTGTTCATCCGCCTGTTCGGCCTGACGCCGCCGCAGTTCGGCATGCTGTTCGGGGTCAACGCGATGGCGATGATCTCGGCCTCGCAGTTGAATGGCCCGCTGGTGCAGCGCTACGGCGCCCGCCGGGTGCTGAGCGGCGCCATCCTGGTCGCGATCGCCGGCAGCCTGATGCTGCTGCTGCTCGGCCTGCTGCACGAGACCCGCGCGCTGCCGGTGCTGTTGTGCGTCATGCTTTGCCTTGGCGCCCTCGGCCTGACCGGCCCTACCAGCACGGTGGGCGCGCTCGCCCGGCACGCCCACCATGCCGGCGCCGCCTCGGCGCTGATCGGGACATTGCAGTACGCCCTCGGCGCCGCGGCGGGCCTGGTGATCGGGGTGATGAGCGACCGCACCATGTTGCCGATGGCAGCGATGATGCTGCTGGGCTGCCTCGGCATGCTGTTCGCCAGCCGCTACCGCCCGCGCCCGGTTGGACTCGGGCCGCGGATCAGCCGGCGGACGTTCCAACTGCTCTAGATCAGTCAAGACAACTTTCGAGGTGCTGTCCGTTTTGTTATAGGCTAGCCTGCCGCCATCGAGATACCGGACGGGTCTGTTCCTACCTCGGCGCTCAGGAGGGCGGATGCGTGGATCGATTATGCAGAGCCTGAGATGGTTCAGCCCGGTCGCCCTGATCCTGTTGATGGTGTCGCTCGGCATCTGGGGCTGGCACGTATCGGTCGTATCGCAGCAGATGCGCCTGGCCGCCTTTCGTGCCTCCGATCGCATTCACCTGGTCGAGCGGCTCGGCGTGTCGCTACGGGATGCCGAGCGCAGCCAGCAGGCCTACCTGCTCGATGGCGCCGGCCCGGACATGCTCGCCTACCGGGCTGCCGACCTCAGGACCACGGTCCTGCTGGCACGGCTGTCGGACCTCGCGTCCACCCAGGCACCACGCGGCTGGGACGATGCGACTCGCGGCAGGGACCAGGATTATCCGCAGGTCGCCACGCTGATCCTGCTCATCGGCCAACGGCAGGCGGTGCTGGCGCAGGAGGTGTCGCTGCGCGGCTCCGGGATGGCCCCATCACTGCTTCTCGAACAGCATATCCGGCACGGCATGCCACTGGTGCGCGAGGTCGCGGATCAGGTCGCGACCTTGCGCGATCAGCTGGAGGGTCATCGCCAGCGCCTGGTCGACGCGATCTCGCGGGGCTTCCTGATGGTCCGCTGGATTGCCGCCGCGGTCGCGGTGGCCGGAGTGGGCGGACTTCTTGTCGCCTGGCTCATGCTGCGCCGTGCTTGGGGCGGTTTGAAGCGGGCGGAAAGCGAGCAGCGCACCCTGGCGCTACAGCTGCGCGGCAGCCTGGACAGCCTGAGCCAGGGGGTCGCGGTGTTCAGCGCCGACGGCCGGCTGTTGAACTGGAACATGCGGCTGCGGCAGATGCTGGATCTGCCGGCCGCCCTGCTGCAGCAGGGCCTGAGCTACGACGCGCTGGAGAGCCATCTCTGTGCCGGCAACGGTGCCTTTCTCGAGCCGCTGGCGGAAATCCGCCGCGACCTGCCCGATCCGGGGCGGACCCCGGTCGTATACGAGCGTGCGGTGCCGCAGCGCCGTGGGCAGCCCGCCGGAGCACGCGCATCGGCGGGCGTCGCAATCGGCAGCCTCATCGAGCGCAACATCGAAATCCGCCGCACGCTGATGCAGGGCGGCGGCTTCGTGCTGGCGCTGACCGACATGACGGAGCGCATCCAGGCCGAGCGCATGCTGGGCGTCGCGCAGAAGATGCAGGCGGTCGGACAGCTCACCGGTGGCATCGCGCACGACTTCAACAACCTGCTCACCGTCATTCTTGGCAGCCTGGAGATGCTGCCGGGCGATCTGCTCGGCGCCGGCAGCGAGCGGTCGCAGGCGGCTGCCGAGCAGGTCCGGCGTGCGGTCCAGGCGGCGGAAAACGGTGCGGCGCTGACCCGGCAGCTGCTCGGCTTCGCTCGGCGTGAGCCGCATGCACCGACGGCGGTCGAGCTCTCGGTGGCGTTGCCAAGGCTGGAGTCGCTGCTCCGTCCGGTCATCGGGGAGGCGATCGCCATCAATGTCGCCGTGACGCCGCAGCTGCGTCCGGCGGCGGTCGACATCGCCCAGCTCGAAAGCGCGTTGCTGAACCTCTCCTTGAATGCCCGTGACGCGATGCCTGCCGGCGGCGTGCTGTCCATCGAGGCGGCGGATGAGGCACTGGATATGCTGCAGGCGCGGTCGCTCGACCTGGAGCCGGGCGACTACGTTCGGGTCGCCGTGTCGGATACCGGGCAGGGCATGAGCAGCGAGGTGCTCTCACGTGCCTGCGAGCCATTCTTCACCACCAAGCCGGAGGGGCGTGGTACCGGACTCGGCCTGGCCATGGTGTTCGGCTTCGCCCGGCAGTCCCGCGGTGCCGTCGTGATCCGGTCCCGGCCCGGCGAGGGCACCACCGTGGCGCTCTACCTTCCGCCCGCGACAGCGATCCCGGCGGCTTCCGATCCGGTGCGGCTGGCGGCCAGGCGTCCGTCGGCACCGCCGGCCAGCACCCGTCCGAGCATCATGGTGGTCGAGGACGATCCGGCGGTACGCGAGATCGCGGCCGAGATCCTGCGTGAGCTCGGCTACCGGGTCAGCGAGGCGGCGGACCCGGATGCGGCGCTGCGCGTCATCGGATTGCGCGATCGGCCGCTAGACCTGCTGCTGACCGACATCGTGCTGCCCGGCAGCATGGACGGCCGCGCCCTGGCGGAGCAGGCCCGGCAGATCCATCCACACCTGCAGGTCATCTTCATGTCCGGCTACTCGGATGCCGAAGGGGCGCCCGACGGGGCGCTTGCCGACACCGCCACCCTGCTCGGCAAGCCGTTTCGGCGCGCCCAGCTTGCGGCCCTGGTGGCCGAGAAGGTCGGCATCACCAGCTTTACCGGCGAGGCGGCCTGACCGGACGCCCGTCGGCGGCGGAACTTGCCGCCGACGGGCGTTGTCTGTAGAGGCCCGCACACGCACGGACGCACGGATCCCAGCCCATGATGGACCTCAAGCAGCACATCCGCAGCATTCCGGACTTCCCGAAGCCGGGCGTGATGTTTCGCGACATCTCGACCCTGCTGCGCGATGCGGATGCCTGGCAGGTGGCGCTCGGACGTCTGGCGAGGGCGGTGGCGCCTGGGCGGCCCGACCTGCTGGCCGGCGTCGAGAGCCGTGGCTTCCTGCTCGCGGCGCCGCTGGCGAGCAAGCTGGGCTGCGGCTTCGTGATGCTGCGCAAGCCGGGCAAGCTGCCCGGCCGCACCGTCTCGCTCACCTATGAGCTGGAGTATGGCAGCGACAGCCTGCACATCCAGGAGGACGCCATCGAGCCGGGTCAGCGCGTGGTCGTGGTCGACGACCTGCTCGCCACCGGTGGCACCCTGGCCGCAGCGATCAAGCTGCTGCAGAAGGTCGGCGCCGATGTCGTCGCATCGGCCGTGCTGATCGAACTCGGCTTCCTGAACGGCCGCAGCAAGCTCGGCATCCCGGTCACCGCCCTGGTCCGGTACGACGAGGAATAGGACGCGCCGCCGCCTGACCGCGGTCAGGCGGCCCTGATCTCAGCCACGAAGCTCTCGATCTCGGAGCTGAGCCGCTCGGTCTGACGCGAGAAGTTGGCAGCCGAGGCGAGCACCTCGTTCGCGGCGCTGCCGCTACGGGTTGCCGTCGCGGTGACGCCATCGATGTTGGTGGTCACCTCGCGCGCCGCCTGCGCGGTGTGCTGCACGTTGCGTGCGATCTCGGCGGTGGCCGAACCCTGTTCCTCGACCGCGGCGGAAATATTCACCGCAATCGCGCTCACCTCCTCGATGGTCGCCAGGATGCCGCGGATGGCAACGACGGCCTCCTCGGTAGCAGCCTGGATCTGGGCGATCTGGGTGCCGATCTCGTCGGTGGCCCTGGCGGTCTGGCTGGCCAGGTTCTTTACCTCGGAGGCGACGACCGCAAAGCCCTTGCCGGCATCTCCGGCGCGCGCCGCCTCGATGGTGGCGTTGAGTGCCAGCAGGTTGGTCTGGGCGGCGATGTTGGTGATCAGGCCGACGACATGGCCGATCTTCTGCGCGCCGTCCGACAGTGCGCGTACGATCACGTCGGTACGCTGGGCGTCGTTTACGGCGCGCGTGGTGATGCGCGCCGAGTGCGCCACCTGCTGGCTGATCTCGCCGATCGACGCGGCCAGTTCCTCGGCGGCAGCGGCTACCGTGGAGACGCCGACGCTTGCGGCCGCGGAGGCGGTGGCCATGGTCGCCGCCTGCGCATTGCCCTGGTCGGCACTTGCGGTCATGGTCCGCGCGCTGGCCTCCAGGCCGGTCGCCGCCGACGACAGCGCGGCCACAAGGCTGCTGACCCTGGTCTGGAAGCTGCCGGCCATGGCACCGCGGGCCGCGCGCTGCGTCGATTGCGACACGGTGAGCTCGTGGATGTCGACCAGCGAGCCGGAGGCGCGGCGCGCCTTGCCGTCGGAACCCAGGAGCACGCCGCCGGTGGCGAGGAACCAGCGATACGAGCCATCGCGCACGCGCAGCCGGTAGGTCGCCTCGTAGAGGCTGCCCTTCGCCAGCGCAGCGCCGAAGAGGCCGAATACGCGGGCGGAGTCGTCGGGGTGCAGCTTGTCCGACCAGGACTGCACGACATCCGGAAACTCCGCGACGGATCCAAAGCCGCAAAGCCGGCGGAACTCGGCGGACCAGGTCCAGCACGATTTCGCATGCATGGCATCGCCGGCGAAAAGCACCGCGTCCCACAGGCCTACGCCGGCATGGTTCGAGAGCGAGGTAAGCCACTCCGCCTTGCTGGCATTGTCGCGGGCAGTCTTGGAGGAGAACAAGCCGAACATGCGCGGGCACCTGCTGGTGATCGCCACGATCGCAGGCAACGGTCGCCAGCGCCGGATGGCGTCGTCAGGAAGCCTAGCGGCGACGGATTGATTTTCCCTTAATGGCCCCGGCTCCGGCTGCCGGGAGGCAGAACGCTCAGGTGTTCTGCCGGGCCACGAACTGCTCGAGCCAGTGGATGGTGTAGTCGCCCGAGCGGAAGCCGGGATCGGCCAGGATCCGCTTGTGCAGCGGAATGACCGTCCGGATGCCGGTGATCACGAACTCGTCCAGCGCGCGCTCCATACGGCTGATCGCCTGTTCGCGGGTCGGAGCGTGCACGATCAGCTTCGCCACCATGCTGTCGTAGTAGGGCGGCACGACGTAGCCGGCATAAAGCGCACTGTCGATGCGTACCCCGAGGCCGCCCGGCGGGTGGAACATCTCGACCCGGCCCGGGGTCGGCATGAAGGTTTCCGGATCCTCCGCATTGATGCGGCACTCGATGGCGTGGCCGCTGAAGCGGACGTCCGACTGGCCGTAGCCGAGCGGGGCGCCGGCGGCGATGCGGATCTGCTCGCGCACCAGGTCGATGTCGCAGACCATCTCGGTGACCGGATGCTCGACCTGAAGCCGGGTGTTCATCTCGATGAAGGCGAACTGGCCGTCCTGGTAGAGAAACTCCAGCGTGCCGGCATTCCGGTAGCCGAGCGTGCGCAGCGCCGCCGTCGCGGTCTCCCCGATGGCATCCCGCTCGGCGGGCGAGAGTGCCGGTGAGCCGGCCTCCTCCAGCAGCTTCTGGTGCCGCCGCTGCAGCGAGCAGTCGCGTTCGCCGAGATGCACCACGGCGCCATGCATGTCGGCCAGGATCTGCAGCTCGATATGGCGCGGCTTGTCCAGGTACTTCTCCAGATAGACCTCGTCGTTGCCGAACGCGGCCTTGGCCTCGGTGCGCGCCACGCGCCAGGCCTCCTCCAGCTCGGCCTCGGAGGCCGCGACCTTCATGCCGCGCCCGCCGCCGCCGGCTGCGGCCTTGATCAGCACCGGATAGCCGACCTCGGCCGCGACCGTACGTGCCGTCTCGAGATCCGGCAACGCGCCGTCCGATCCCGGCACCAGCGGCACGCCGAGCGAGCGCATCGCCGCCTTGGCGGTGATCTTGTCGCCCATCATGCGGATGTGCGCGGGTGAGGGGCCGATGAACGTCAGGCCGTGCGCCTCCACCGTCTCCGCGAAGTCGGCATTCTCGGACAGGAACCCGTAGCCGGGATGGATCGCATCGGCCCCGGTGATGGTGGCTGCGGTCAGGATGGCGGCAACGTTCAGATAGCTGTCGCGCGAGGCCGGCGGCCCGATGCAGACGCTCTCGTCGGCGAGCCGGACATGCATCGAGTCCGCGTCAGCGGTCGAATGTACCGCCACCGTGCGTATGCCAAGTTCGCGGCAGGCGCGCAGGATACGCAGAGCGATCTCGCCGCGATTGGCGATCAGGATCTTCTCGAACATGACCGGGGCCAAGATCAGTCGATCACCGCGAGGACTTCGTCGAACTCGACCGGCGCGCCGGACGCCACCAGCAGCAGCCGCAGGGTGCCGGCCCTGGGCGCCTTGATCTGGTTGAAGGTCTTCATCGCCTCGATCAGCATCAGGGTCTGGCCAGCCGCGACCTGCTGGCCCTCGACCACGAAGGCAGGCGCCGACGGCTCCGGCGACAGGTAGGCGATGCCGACCATCGGGCTCTTGACTGCGCCGGGATGCCGCGCCGGGTCGGTGGCCGCTGCCTGGACAGGCTCCGTCGGTGCGGTGGCGGGCGTCGCGGCGACCGGTGCCGGCGCGAACGCCTGCACGGTGGCCGGCGCGCGGGCAACCCGGATGCGACTGTCCTTCTCGGCGATCTCGATCTCGGTCAGGCCGGTTTCGGTCAAGATGTCGGCCAGGGCACGGATGGTTTCCGCGTCCAGCAGCAGGCGGCTCATCGATCGTCCTCGTCCAGTATTGTGTCCGCCATTGCCGTCAGCGCCAGCGCGTAGCCACGAACCCCAAGCCCGCAGATCACGCCCAGCGCTGCCTGCGAAACGTAGGAGTGCCGGCGGAATTCCTCCCGCCGGTGGATGTTCGAGATGTGGACCTCGATCACCGGCAGCTCCACCGCCATCAGCGCGTCCATCAGCGCGATCGACGTGTGGCTGTAGCCCCCCGGATTGATCACTATTCCCCGCGCCCGGCCCCGGCATTCGTGCACCCAAGAAATCAATTCACCCTCGCCGTTGGTCTGGCGGAAGTCGATGGCGACATCCAGGCGCTCAGCCGCCTGGATACAGACCTGCTCCAGATCGTCCATCGTCGCCCGGCCATAGATGGCAGGCTGGCGCAGGCCGAGCATGTTCAGGTTCGGTCCGTTCAGGACGGCGATAAGAGGCGGGCCCATCACGGGGCGGTTAGCATGTCGCGTCCCGCTGTCCAAGCGGCGAGCCCGGTGATGCAGGGGAGGGATGCGCCGCAGCCACAGCGTGCCGGCATGGCCTCCAGGGCTATGCATGCCGATTTGTCACAGTGTGACACCTGGGAAACTAAGCTTCTTGCGCTGCACAAAATACATGCTGTCAGCGCATGAGTAATGTTTGCCTGCCAGGATCATGTCGTGGGCATTGGCGAATTTTCTGGCCGCCGCAGGGTCTGGAGCACGGCACCGATGCTGTGCCGGACACCGCCGGCGATCAGGTCTGTGCCGATTTAAGCTTGATCTTCTGGATTAGGTGCTTGTCTAATACTCCAACACTGCAGGAGATCACCGGACCGTGACCGTCGAGACCCGTATCAGCCGCGCCCTTCGGGTCGGGCGCGCCATGTTCCTCTCCACCTGCGGGGCGCTCGCGCTGAGTGCCCTGGGCCCGGCAGGCGCCCATGCGGCCCTGCCGGAGGTGACGACCGCTCCGATCGCGGCGGCTGCCTCTCCGTTCCATGCGACCAGTTGGACCGGTTCCGTGCATGCCGCCCTGGCCCGCCAGGCCCGGCTGGCAGCGGCGGTGGCGCGCAACGCCTTCACCGAGAGCGGTCTTGCGAGCTGGTACGGGCGCGGCTTTCAGGGCCGCCGGACTTCAAGCGGCGACCGCTTCGATTCGGCGCAGCTCACCTGCGCCCACCGTACCCTGCCGCTCGGCACCCATGTCCTGGTGACCTCCGAGAACACCGGCCGCTCGGTCGTGGTGGTGGTGAATGACCGAGGCCCGTATGCCGGTCCCGACCGTATCATCGACCTGTCGCGGGCGGCGGCGCAGCGCATCGGCATGGTCGAGGACGGGGTCAATACCGTCACGGTGAAGCGCATCCTGCCGTCCGAACTGCCGGTCGAGGTTGCCCAGGCACCCGACGGCGACACCAGCAGCCAGGCGATCGCGAACTCCGGACGCTGACCCGCCGGAAGCCGTTCTCCTAGCCGTCGGCCACGTGGTCGGCGACGTAGGCGCCGCGCCGTCCCATCGGCTTGGCGGCCCCGGTCGTGCTGTCCTGCGCGGTCTGCATCTCGAGTTCGGCGTTCAACTCGGCACCGAGCAGGACGACGTAGGCGGTCACGAAGAACCACATCATGATGCCGATCACCGCGCCCAGCGGTCCATAGGTGGCGTCGTAGCTGGCCACGTGGCCGACATAGTAGGAGAATCCCGCCGAGGCGATCAGCCAGAGCACGGTGGCGACCACGGAGCCGGGCGTGATCCAGTGCCAGCGCGCTTCCTGCCGGGACGGCCCGAATTTATAGAGGGTCGAGAAGGCGGCGGCGACGAAGATCACCATCACCAGCGGGCTGCCGATCCGGATCAGGAACTGCGTCTGGGCCTCGATCACCGCAAGGCCCAACTGCGCCGGGATGAAGTCGAGTGCCGCCGGCAGGAATACCACCAGTGCGAGTGCAAGCACCGCGCCGATGATCGCACCCAGGGTCATGCCGAGCGCAGTCAGCTGGTAGCGGATGAAGGACCGGCTCTCCTTCTCCTCGTAGGCGATGTTGAGCGCCGCCAGCATCGATTTGGTGCCGGCCGATGACGACCACAGCGTGATCATGACGCTGATGATCAGGCTGATGGTCAGCGTGGTATGCGGCTTGCTCACCAGCGTGTGGATACGGTCGCCGATCAGCTCGTAGGCGGGACCCGGCAGGAGGTGCTTCAGCACCTGCATCTGCGGCTCGACGGTCTGCGGATCGAAGGCAAGGCCGTAGATCGAGACCAGCATGCTGATCGCCGGGAACAGGGCGAGCGTCGCGTAGAAGGCGCAACCGGCGGCAGCGAGGCCGATGCGGTCGGAGATCATCTCGGAGAAAGTGCGCTTCAGCACCATCTTCCACCCGCTCCACGGGATCTGCGTCGGGACGCTGGCGTGGCGGCCGAGCTGCTGCTCACGGGCGGTCGGGGCGTGGGCCTGGGCGTCGTGCCCGGCATCTCCCTGCTGTTGATCGACCCGCGTGCGATCGGGCTGAAGACTTCCGGTGGTCTGCAAAAGCGGCCTCCCGTGCTGGCGCCCCTCGAGGATGCGCTATGCGCTTGTAAGGTATGAAGTCGCGAGCACGATTTCCGGTTGCATCGAGGGGCAACTGGTCCCATATCGACCCTCACGCAGCAACGCACGTGCCACTGGCCCTCTGAGGTTACGCAACGACGTCAAGCGTTCTGGCAATCGGGACCCCGTCATGGGCCCCAGTCTTGGTTCGCTGGTCCGTTCGACCGTTTCGCAACTCGTCCATCGCCTTTGAAAAAGGTGGATGACACAGATGGGAGCTAGGGCGCGATGACTCCGAAAATCGCCCAATATCTTGCTGTCCAGGCTCCGGCGACGCCGTGCCTGGTGGTCGATGTCGATCGCGTCGAAGAGCGCTATCGCGAGCTGCATGCCGCACTTCCGCTGGCCCGCATCTACTACGCCGTGAAGGCCAACCCGGCGATGCCGGTGCTGGAGCGCCTGACCTCGCTCGGCTCGTCGTTCGACGCCGCGTCGTGGGAGGAGATCGAGCTCTGCCTGCAGGCCGGTGCCCGTGCCTCCGACATCTCGTTCGGCAACACCATCAAGAAGGTGTCGTCGATCGTCCGGGCGCACGCAGCCGGCGTGCCGATGTTCGCCTTCGACAGCGCCGAGGAACTCGACAAGCTGGCGCGTCATGCGCCCGGCAGTCGGGTCTATTGCCGCATTCTGGTCGAGAACGCCGGCGCCGAGTGGCCGCTGTCGCGGAAATTCGGCACCACCGTCGAGCACGCGCACGCCCTCATGCTGCAGGCGCGCGAGCTTGGCCTCGATCCGTTCGGCCTGTCCTTTCATGTCGGCAGCCAGCAGACCACCACCGACGCCTACGAGGCGGCGATCGGCCGGGTGGGCATGCTGTTCACCGACCTGGTGCAGGCCGGGCTCGACATCCGCATGGTCAATCTCGGCGGTGGTTTTCCGACCCGCTACCGCGAGGACGTGCCGGAGATCGACGAGTTCGCCTTCGCGATCACCCGTGCGCTGACGGCGGCGTTCGGCAACGCGCTGCCGGAGCTTCTGGTCGAGCCGGGGCGGTACATCGTCGGCGATGCCGGCGTGGTGTCGTCCGAGGTGGTGCTTGTCAGCCGTCGCGGCGACAGCAGCCAGGCCAACGGCGGCAAGCGCTGGGTTTACCTGGATATCGGCCGGTTCGGTGGTCTCGCGGAGACCGAGGGCGAGTCTATCCGCTACCAGATGCGCACGCCGCATGATGGCGGCCGCACCGGCCCGGTGGCGATTGCCGGCCCGACCTGCGACGGCGCCGATATCCTGTACGAGCGCAGCGACTACCGTCTGCCGCTGGATCTTGCCAGCGGCGAGCGCGTCGAGCTGCTGTCGACCGGCGCCTATGTCTCGACCTACTGCTCGACCCGCTTCAACGGCTTCGCGCCGCTGGCGGAGCACTACATCTAGCGCCTCCGGCACCGCGCTGGTCTAGCAGCGCGGCAGCCGCAGCAGCAGGTTCGGGTCGACCGCCCGGCCCGCCGCGAACAGCGCCAGGAACAGATGCGTCCCGTAGGTCACGCCGGAGCGTCCGACCCTGCCGATCGCGTCGCCCGCCCGGACACGTGTGCGGCCTTCCGCGAGCGCCGGCGTGACGCTGCCGAGATGGGCGTAGAGCGATGTAAGGCCGCCCGGGTGCACGATGAACACCTGCAGCCCGCCGATGCCGCGTCGCCTGATGTGGCTTACGGTACCGTCTGCTACCGCATGCACCCATTCCCCGGCCGGGGCCGGCAAGTCGATGCCGTCATGCATCCCGGCCGGCGCGTGCGGCCCGACCGCGTGGCGCCATCCGAACGGCGAACTGATGCAGCGCGCGGCGACCGGCGCCACCAGGCCCTGGGCGGCGGCCCCGGTTGGATTCGCCAGGATCGGGCCACACACGAGGAGGAAACCAAGCCGGGCCGACGGGCGGCTGTTCCAACGGCAGAGCATCTGTCCTAGACGCGTCGCCACGGCACATGCCGGCCGCTCTCCTCGACAGCCCGGGATTATCTGCATGACTCTGCGTCTCGTTCGTCTCGCGGCTCTGGTCGCGATGCTCGTCTCCGGCCTGTCGCTGCAGGCGGCCGCCCATGCGATCCTGATCGACAGCACGCCGAAGCCGGACGGCACGATGCCGGCTGGCCACCAGACCCTCAGCTTCCACTACAATTCGCGCATCGACCACAAGCGATCGCGTCTGACCCTGGTCGGGCCGTCCGCCAAGCCGATGGTGCTCCGGCAATCGACGCATGCGGAGGCCAACGCGCTCGATGCTGAGGTCGATCTTGCGCCCGGCCACTACACGCTGCGCTGGCAGGCGCTGGCGCTCGATGGCCACATCACCCGTGGCGACGTGCCGTTCAGCGTCGCAGCCGGCGCCCACTGAGCCGACGGAAGCCGCCAGATGTCGCTGCTGGTCGATCTTTTCGGCTACCTGAGCATCGTCCTGCACGGGCTGACCATCGTCGCGCAGTCGATGACCCTGGGCGGCGTGCTGTTCCTGGTGCTGCTGGCACGACCGTTCGCGCACCGTCTCGCCGAGGGTGATGCGATCCTGCGCGGCGCCACCCGGATCACCCTGTACAGCGCCGTTGCCATGACGGTGGTCGAGATCCTCGGCAACGGGCTGCAGGTCGCGGTGCTGATGCAGACCGTGGACCTGCCGTTCCTTGACGTCATGCAGGCAAATTTCGCGGTTGCCGCCCTGGTGAAGGTCGCCTGCGCCGCGCTGATCGTCCTGCTGCTGGCAACGCGCGGCGCGCCGGACCGCGCGACGGGACTGGTGTTGCTGGCGCTCGGCGCGGTCGAGCTGGCTGCTGCGACGATGACCACGCATGCCGCCGCCCGGCTGCAGCCGAGCCTGCTGCTGCTTGCGGTGGAATGGCTGCACCAGCTCGGCGCCGCGATCTGGATCGGCGGTATCCCCTGCTTCGTGCTGGCGCTGGCGCGTGTGCAGGACGGCGCTGGCTGGCGCCTGGTGGGTGCCCGCTTTTCGCGGCTGTCGATGGCAGGCGTCGGCTGCATCCTGCTGTCCGGCACGACCATGTTCATCGTCTATATCGGCTCGCTGCCGGCCTTCTACGGCACCGCCTTCGGCGTCATGGTCGGCGCCAAGATCGCCATGTTCGGCATGCTGCTGGCCCTTGGCGCGGCCAACTTCCTGGTGACCGAGCGCCTGCGCCGCGATCCACGGGCCTCGGTGGTGCGCATGAAGCGGTTCGCCGAGGTCGAGATCGGCATCGGCTTCTCGATCTTCTTTGCAGCAGCCTCGCTGACCTCGGTGCCGCCGGCGGTCGATCTCACCCAGGACCGTGTCACCTGGCAGGAGATCCTGCAGCGCAACGCCCCGGTCTGGCCACGCCTTGCCTCGCCCGACCATGACGCGCTGGCGATCCCCGAACTGCAGGCGCAACTGGACCGCGAGGCGCAGCAGCATCACCAGGCGGTGTCGCCAGCGAGTGTGCCGGGCGACGGCGTGCTGCCGCCGCGCAACGCCGAGGACATCGCCTGGTCGGAATACAACCACCACTGGGCCGGCCTGTTCGTGATCCTGATCGGCGGACTGGCGCTCCTCAGCCAGGCGAGCGCGCGGCGTCCCTGGCTGCGCTGGGCACGGCACTGGCCGCTGGTGTTCATCGGCCTCGCGCTGTTCCTGCTGCTGCGCTCGGATCCCGAGGTCTGGCCGCTTGGCGACGAGGACTTCATGGCGGCATTCCGCGACGTCGAGGTGCTGCAGCACCGCATCTTCGTGGTGCTGATCCTGGTGTTCGCCCTGTTCGAGTGGGCGGTGCGCACGGGCCGGCTGCGCAGCCAGCGAGCAGCGCTGGTGTTCCCGCTCATGGTCGCGGCCGGCGGTGCGCTGCTTCTCACCCACAGCCACCAGATCGCCAACGTCAAGGACGCCATGCTGATCGAGCTGACCCATACGCCATTGGCCATCGCCGGCATCGCAGCAGGCTGGGCCCGCTGGCTCGAGCTGCGGCTGCCGGGCAAGGGCAGCCGCATCGCCGGCTGGACGTGGCCGCTCTGCTTCGTCCTGGTCGGCGTGATCCTGCTCTGGTACCGCGAGGCCTGAGCAGGCAGCCTTCAGGCCAGTGCGGCTTCGCTGCGGTTGCTGCGTGACCGGCGGTTGCCGCCGCTGCGCAGGAAGCCGGCCAGGATGCAGTGATCCACCAGGCGGCGAAGGAACAGCGCATCGGTCGGCGGGCAACGCCGTCCCGACAGGGCTTCGAGGTTGGCGGCGGCGAAGCGCGGGTCCCGGCACAGGTAGCTGCCGAAAGACAGCCTGACCTGGTCGTGCAGCCAGCGTTCGGCCTCGCCGATCATGTCCGGGCGGAACTCCGCCGGCGAGACCAGACGCGGAACCTCGTATTGCGGATAATGCCCGGCCAGCCGGGTCAGCAACGCCACCGGTATCGGGCGCTCGGCCACCAGGTGGAAGGTCTGCCCGGCGGCGTCGGGCATCCGCTCGGCGATGTCGACCAGCCCGGCGCAGACATGATCGATCGGCACCAGGTCGAGGGTGGCATCCTCGGTCGCGACCAGGGTGCGGACCTGGCCCTGCGCGAACAGCCTAATCATCGCATAGATGTTCTCGAAGCTGCGTATGGCGCCATCGCTCCAGGCGCCCACCACGATCGAGGGCCGGGCAATCGCCACCGGAACACCGCGCGCGCGGGCCTGGTGCATCAGCTGCTCGGCCTCGACCTTGCTCGACTCGTAGCCGTTGGCGAAGTGCTGCCCGACGTCCAGATCGTCCTCGCCGATGGCGCCGCTGCGCTCGCCGCAGACATAGGCGGTGCTCACATGCAGCAGCGGGATCGCCTCGACCCCTGCCGTCCGGGTGCCATGCTCGGCCAGCGCGATCACGGTGCGGGCGCCGCCTACGTTGACCGATCGGTATGCGTCCGGATCCAGGCTGAACCCGACCACCGCGGCACAATGGATGATCAGGTCGAGCGAGCCGGCGAGCGCCTCGTACTCGTCGTGAGACAGGCCGAGGCGGTCCTGGCTGACATCGCCGGACAGCACCGCGATGCAGCCGTCGGCCGGGGCGGCGCCGGACCATTGCCCGACGGCAAGCGGGGTGCGGTCGTTTCGCGCCAACTCCCGATTACGGCGTACCAGCCCGACCACCGAGTGGCCGCGATCGGCGAGCAGGCCGACCAGTTCGGCGCCGAGCAGGCCGGCGGCGCCGGTGACGAGGATGCGTAGCGGCTTCTCGGAGGCCACGTGGTCGCACGGCGAGGGAGCTGCGTGCGGATCAAGCTGGAACAGGGGACGTCTCCGGAACGGCTGCACGAGGCCTGGTGGCAGGCTGCTTCTTGCAGAGGCGAGGCGATCCGTCGACTGTTTTGGGCAAGGCGAGGAACGCTGCCCCGAACCCGATGATGCAGATGCGATCCCCCCGGAGGCTTGCCGTGGGGATCGGCATCCGGCGCGCCGGCCTAGTCGAAGAATTCCACGTTGCCGTCGTCCAGGTCGTAGCGGGCGCCCACGATCTTGAGCCGGCCCTCGCGCTGCGGCTCGATCAGCATCTGCTCGGTGGTGCGCAGGCGCTGCACGATGCGTCGCACGTTGGCACGCACCGACCGGTCGAGCAGGTCGTCCCCCTCGGTGACGCCGGGGCGGCTCGCCTGCAGCACCGCCGGGATGATCGGCTCGATCATCTGACCGATGCTGCCCGGGTAGATGGTGTCGTTCTCGACCACGTCGAGCGCCGCCTTGACCGCGCCGCAGCGCTCGTGACCGAGCACCACGATCAGGGGCACCCCCAGCACCAGGACGCCGTACTCGATGCTGCCCATCGCCGCGAGATCGACCACGTTGCCCGCGTTGCGGACAATGAACAGCTCGCCAAGGCCGCGGCCGAACAGCAGTTCCGGCGGGACCCGGCTGTCGGAGCAGCCGACCAGCACGCAGAACGGCTGCTGTGCCTTGGCCAGGGCCAGCCGCTGTTCCGGGCTGATTGCTTCCGGCTGGATTGGCGAACCGGCGCGGTATCGGCGGTTCCCCTCGCGCAGCAGGTCGAGCGCCTGATCCGGGGTCAGTTGCGACGGCTCCGGGGCTGATCCGGACATCATCTGGCTCCTTGCTGCGTGGGAGCCTTCAGTTCAGCCGTGCAGGCGCGCGATGTCCAGTAGCACGGCGGCCTCGTTCTCCTTCTCGGAGAGCTGCACGCGGGCGATGTCGCGGATGCTGATCATGCCGGCCAGGCTGCCGTTGCTGACCACCGGGAGATGCCGCACCTTGCGGTTGTTCATGATCGCCAGCGCCTGGTCGATCCGGTCGGACGGCTTGCAGGTGATCACCGGCGAAGTCATGGCCTCGCGCAGCTTGAGGTCCAGGGCGTCGCGGCCGCGCTTGGCGAGCAGGCGGACCAGGTCGCGCTCCGAGAAGATACCGACGATGGCGCCCTTCAGATCCTCGACCACGACCGCGCCGACGCGGCGCGAGGACAGGATGGCGACGGCGGCGGAGACCGGCGCGTCCGGCCGGATCGTCGCGCAGTCGCGACCTTTCTGGTCCAGGATTGTCTCGATCAGCATGGCGAAGGCTCCTGAAGCTGTTGGGTTAGGTTGAGGTCGTTTGGCTAAGGCATTTGGTCACGGTCATGATGGATACAGGAGCGAGGTTAATGAAACCCGATCCATGATCCGTTTCGATCCCTTTTTGTTCTCGTCCCGCGAGCAGCATGCGACCCTGGCTCACTCGACCGCCGCCCGTAGTCCCGCCCCGGCCGCGAGCGGACAGAGTGGCAGGCCGCCGGCGAGGAACGCCGCAAGCAACAGCAGGTCGGGCCTCCAGTTCAACCCGGCCTGTGCGGAATCGACGGCTGCGGCGCCGAAGATCAGGGCAGGGGTCGCCAGCGGCAGCACCAGCAGCGGCAGCAGTACGCCGCCCCGTCGCGCACCCAGCACGATGGCGGCCGCCATCCCGCCGATCAGCGACAGCACCAGCGTTCCGAGGCCAAGGCCGGCCAGCAGCAGCGGCAGCACTGCAAGGCGCATGCCGAGCATGAGCCCCAGCGGTCCGGCCGCCAGCAGCAGCGGCAGGCCGGTGGTCAGCCAGTGCGCCGCCATCTTGGCGAGTGCGATCGCCGGCGCCGGCAGGCCGCTGAGCATGAGCTGGTCGAGCGCGCCATCCTCCAGTTCGGCGCCGAACAGCCGGTCCAGCGGCAGCAGGGCGGCGAGCAGGGCGCAGACCCACACGATGCCCGGGGCCATGCGTCGCAGCAGCTCGGGCGACGGGCCGAGGGCAAGCGGGAACAGGCTGCCGGCCAGCAGGAAGAACAGCACCGCGCCCAGCGTATCGGCGCCGTGCCGCAACGCGAGGCGGAGGTCGCGCGCCACCAGCGCGCGGAATCGACGCACGGGGGAGGTCAAGCCAGCGGTTCCAGCACATCCTGGGTGACGACCGTCTCGAGGGCCAGGATGGCGGCGTCCGGTAGCGGCAACGGCACATGGGTGGTCGCCACCGCCAGGCCGCCGGCGGCGCGATGCCGCGACAGCAGCTCGCCGAGCAGCCCGACGGCGTGCCGGTCGAGGCCGAGGCTGGGCTCGTCCAGCAGCCAGATCGCCGCCTGCAGCAGCAGCACGCGGGCGAGGGCGGCGCGCCGCTTCTGGCCGGCCGACAGCAGGCGGGCCGGCACCTGCCGCAGCGGCACGAGGTCGACCGCGGCCAGCGCGGCCTCGAGATCGCCGCCGCCGAGGATGCACGCCAGCTGCAGGTTCTCCTCCAGGGTGAGGCCGGGCTTGAGTGCGTCCTGGTGGCCTAGATAGGCGACCCGGCCGGCATGGGCGAGCAGGTCATCGGCCACCGGGATGCCGTTCCAGGACAGGCTGCCGGCATCGGCGGCGCGCAATCCGGCCAGCACGCGAAGCAGGGTCGACTTGCCGGCGCCGTTCGGCCCGGTGAGCAGCACCGCCCCGCCGGGGGCGCACTGCAGGTCGACCCCGTCGAGCACCAGTCGCTCGCCCCGGAACACGACCAGCCCGGATGCCTGCAGTCCCGACGGTGGCAGTCCGGCCGCAGCGCTTGTCTCGCCTGCCGGTAGGTTTATGTTCAAGCGGTTCGAGACCCGGCAACGGGCCGCAGCCCATGACGCCCCACTGCAGGCGTCGCACGCCCTCGGAGGGGAACAGAATGAAGTCGGTCGGTCACGACAGCCTGCACACGCGCAAGACGCTCGAAGTGGAGGGCAAGACCTACCACTATTTCTCCATTCCCGAAGCCCAGGCCACCATCGGCGATGTCACCCGGCTGCCGGTCAGCCTGAAGGTCCTGCTCGAGAACGTGCTGCGCTTCGAGGACGGCCGTTCCTACTCGGTAGCCGACGCGCACGCCGTGGCCGACTGGCTGAAGGCGGGAAGCTCCACGAAAGAGGTTCCGTTCAAGCCGGCCCGCATCCTGATGCAGGATTTCACCGGCGTGCCGGCAGTGGTCGACCTCGCCGCCATGCGCGACGGCATCACCCGCCTCAACGGCGATCCGCAGAAGGTCAACCCGCTGGTGCCGGTCGATCTGGTCATCGACCACTCGGTGATGGTGGACTACTCGGGCACCGCCGACAGCCTGCAGCGCAACGTCGAGACCGAGTTCGAGCGCAACGGCGAGCGCTATGCGTTCCTGCGCTGGGGCCAGGAGGCGTTCGAGAACTTCTCGGTGGTGCCGCCGGGTGCGGGCATCTGCCACCAGGTGAACCTGGAATACATCGCCCAGGCGGTATGGACCGGCAGCGTCGGCGGCGAGACCTTCGCCTATCCGGACACCCTCTATGGCACCGACAGCCACACCACGATGGTGAACGGCATGGGCGTGCTCGGTTGGGGCGTCGGCGGCATCGAGGCGGAGGCCGCCATGCTCGGGCAGCCGATCGCCATGCTGATCCCCGACGTGATCGGCTTCAAGCTGACCGGCCGCATGCCGGAGGGCGCCACCGCCACCGACCTGGTGCTGACGGTGACGCAGATGCTCCGCAAGAAGGGCGTCGTCGGCAAGTTCGTGGAGTTCTACGGCCCGGCACTGGACCACCTGCCGGTCGCCGACCGCGCCACCATCGGCAACATGGCGCCGGAATACGGCGCGACCTGCGGCTTCTTCCCGGTGGATGATCTTACCATCGAGTATCTGCACCAGACCGGCCGCGACGAGCATCGCATCAAGCTGACCCGCGCCTATCTCGAGGCGCAGGGCATGTATCGCACCGCCGCCACGCCCGATCCGGTGTTCACCGACACGCTGGAACTCGATCTCGGCAGCATCGAGCCGTCGCTGGCCGGACCCAAGCGTCCGCAGGACCGGGTGGCGCTGAAGGATGCCGCCACCGCATTCAACGCCGAGCTGACCAGGAGCCTCGGGGTCGCCGCCAACGACGTGTCCACCAGGGCCGCCGTCGCCGGCTCCAACTACGAGATCACCCACGGCGACGTGGTGATCGCGGCGATCACCTCATGCACCAACACCTCCAATCCGGCGGTGCTGATCGCGGCGGGACTGGTGGCGCGCAAGGCTCGTGCGCTGGGGCTGCATCCGAAGCCGTGGGTGAAGACGTCGCTGGCACCCGGCTCGCAGGTGGTGACCGAATATCTCGACCGCGCCGGCCTGTCGGCGGAACTCGACGCGCTCGGCTTCAACACCGTGGGCTATGGCTGCACCACCTGCATCGGCAACTCGGGTCCGCTGCCGGACGCCATCGTGGATGCCATCGAGAACAACAAGCTGGTCGCGGTATCGGTGCTGTCCGGCAACCGCAACTTCGAGGGCCGCATCAGCCCGAACGTGCGCGCCAACTATCT
This sequence comes from Lichenicoccus roseus, assembly GCF_005844085.1. Classification (GTDB taxonomy): domain Bacteria; phylum Pseudomonadota; class Alphaproteobacteria; order Acetobacterales; family Acetobacteraceae; genus Lichenicoccus; species Lichenicoccus roseus. The sequence goes on along the minus strand of NZ_VCDI01000001.1, from coordinate 710,199 downwards.
CGCCAGCCCGCCGCTGGTGGTGGCCTACTCGCTGCTCGGCAACATCCGCGAGGATATCACCACGGTGTCGCTCGGCACCTCGTCCGACGGCAAGCCGGTGTACCTGCGTGACATCTGGCCCTCCAACAAGGAGATCGCCGACCTGATGGCGACCTCCATATCGCGCGAGCAGTTCATCGAGCGCTACGGCCAGGTCGGGCGTGGCACCAAGGAGTGGCAGGCGCTGAAGGTGGCGACCGGCTCGGAGACCTATCTCTGGGACGGCGGCTCCACCTACGTGCAGAACCCGCCCTACTTCGAGGGCATCACCATGGAGCCGGCGCCGATCAACGACATCCACAACGCGCGGGTGCTGGCGCTGCTCGGCGACAACATCACCACCGACCACATCTCGCCGGCCGGCTCGATCAAGAAGAGTTCGCCCGCCGGGCGCTATCTCGGCGAGCACCAGGTCTTGCAGCACGACTTCAACTCGTACGGGTCGCGTCGTGGCAACCACGAGGTGATGATGCGCGGCACGTTCGCCAACATCCGCATCAAGAACGAGATGGTGCCGGGGGTCGAGGGCGGCATCTCGAAGCACTACCCGTCCGGCGAGCAGGGCGCGATCTACGACGTGGCCGAGCGCTACAAGGCGGAAGGCGTACCGCTGGTGGTGTTCGGCGGCAAGGAATACGGCATGGGATCGTCACGCGACTGGGCGGCGAAGGGTACCGTGCTGCTCGGCATCCGCGCGGTGATCGCCGAAAGCTTCGAGCGCATCCACCGCTCCAACCTGGTCGGCATGGGCGTGCTGCCGCTGCTGTTCCAGGAGGGCACCACACGCGAGACGCTTGGTCTGCGCGGCGACGAGACCGTCTCGATCGAGGGGCTTCGCGCCATCACCCCGCGCATGACGCTGACGCTCGCCATCACCCGTGCCGACGGCAGCCGGCAGGACGTGCCGGTGGTCTGCCGGGTCGATACGCTCGACGAGGTCGAGTACTACCGGCATGGCGGCATCCTGCAGTACGTGCTGCGCGGCATGGCGCAGGCGGCCTGATCCGGCCGCTCTTGGCAGACTGACTTGAGCGATGCCGCCGGCCTGGAGGGATCCGGGCCGGCCATCGTTCGGGCACACGACATACACAAAGCTTTCAACGGCACCGCGGTGCTGCAAGGCATCTCGCTTGACGTGGCCGAGGGGGAACTGGTCTCGCTGATCGGCCCGTCCGGCTGCGGCAAGTCGACCTTCCTGCGCTGTCTGAACCTGCTCGAGATCCCGGATGCGGGCAGCGTCAGCGTGGCCGGGATCGGCATCGACCGGCAGCGTGGACGCTGGAGCCGCGCCGACGAGGAGCAGGCGCACCGGCTGCGCGCCGGTGTCGGCATGGTGTTCCAGGGGTTCAACCTGTTCGCCCACCGCACCGTGCTCGACAACGTCATGCTGGCGCCCCGGGTGGTGCAGCGCTTGCCGCGCGAGCAGGCCCAGACGCGGGCCCGGGCGCTGCTCGACAAGGTAGGCCTCGCGGACATGGCGGCCCGCTATCCGGCGACCCTCTCCGGCGGGCAGCAGCAGCGCGCCGCGATCGCGCGTGCCCTGGCCTCCGAGCCGCGGGTGATGCTGTACGACGAGCCGACCTCGGCGCTGGACCCCGAGCTGACCGACGAGGTGCTGGAGGTCATGCGCCAGCTCGATCGCGACGGCATGACGCAGATCGTGGTGACGCACGAGATGCGCTTCGCCCGCGCGGTGTCGGATCGCATCGCGTTCATGCAGCAGGGCCGCATCGTCGAGATCGCGACGCCGGCCGCGTTGTTCGCCGCGCCCGCGCATGCCGACACGCGTCGTTTCCTGAAGCATTTCCTGTGAGGACGCTGCTGGCAGCCTGCTGCCTGTTGCTGCTGGCAACCCTCCCGGCCGACGCCACGGACCTGCACTGGGGCGCCGACGCGCAGTCCGGCGCGCCGTACGTATTCCACGATCCGGCGGCGCCGTCGCGTCTCACCGGCTTCGAGACCGACATCATGGCGGAGATCGCGCACCGCATCGGGCGCGATCCGGTGATGGTGCAGAACGACTGGGACGGGCTGATCCCGGGCCTGCAGCGCGGCCTGTACGACGCCGCCATGGACGGCATCGAGATCACCCCGGAACACCGGCAGGCGGTGGATTTCTCGATCCCCTATTACCGGACCTTCGAGCAGATCGTGGTGCGTCGCGGCCAGTCGGGCCTCGACAGCCTCGATGCGCTGCATGGCCATGTCGTCGGCACGCTGAAGGCGAGCCTCGCCGACCGCATCCTGCAGGGCGAGCCGCAGATCGCGGTGCGCTACTACGACGAGGAGACCAATGCCTATTCGGATCTGGTCGCGCACCGCCTCGACGCGGTGCTGCTCGACTGGCCGATCGCGCTCTACTACGCCGCCCCGGATCCCAGGCTGAAGCTGGTCGGCGCGCCGGTCGGCACCCTGGCCTACGGCATCGCTTTCGCACGCGGCAGCGACGCCTTGCGCGGCGAGGTCGACCAGGCGCTGCGCGACATGCAGAACGACGGCGCCCTGCAGCGCATCCTGCGGCGCTGGAACCTCGCGCCTGCCAACGGTCCGGGACCTGTCGAGCCGCCAACCGCGTGGCGGCATTATCTCGAGGCGACCGCACCGATCCCCGGCCTCGGCGACCGGCTGCGCCGCTATGCGAGCTTCCTGCCGCTGGTGGCGCGCGCCGCCGGCCTGACCCTGCTGGTCTCGGCCTGCGCCATGGTCCTCGCGGTGGCGGTAGGCCTTGTGCTGGCGATCGCGCGGCGCTACGGCCCGCGTCCCCTCGCCATCCTCGCGATGCTCTATGTCGAGATCGTGCGCGGCACGCCGCTGCTGATCCAGATCCTGTTCATCTTCTACGGGCTGCCCGGGCTCGGCATCCGGCTCGAACCGTTCGTGGCCGGGGTGGTGGCGCTCGGCCTGAACTACGGCGCCTACGAGGCGGAGAACTATCGCGCCGGCCTGCAGTCGGTGCCGCACGGCCAGGTCGAGGCCGCGGTGGCGCTGAACATGACGCAGATGCAGGCGCTGCGATACGTGGTGGTGCCGCAGGCGTTCCGGCTGGTGGTGCCGGTGATGACCAACGACTTCATATCCCTGCTGAAGGACAGCTCGCTGGTCAGCGTGATCACCCTCACCGAGTTGAGCTCGACCTACGTCCGGCTGTCGACCACCTATTTCGACTATTTCGGCACCGGGCTGCTGATCGGCGCGGCTTACCTGCTGCTCGGGCTGCCGTTCGTGCACCTTGCGCGCCTTGCCGAACGGCGGCTGGCGCGTGGCGTTGGCCGGGCTGGACGGTAGCTCCGTCCGGGCCCGGCTGGCTTGGAGACGCTGATGTTGACCCTGATCAGGTCCGTGTTCGACGAGCGGCGGCAGCCGCAGCATTCGCTGCGCGCGTCCATCATCGGCCTCTACAGCCTGCTCGCGCTGGTCAACCTCGCCGTCTGGGGCTGGGCGCTGCTGGTGTTCTGGCACCATCCGCTGCTGCTCGGGACCGCCCTGCTGGCCTACGGTTTCGGCCTGCGTCATGCGGTGGACGCCGATCATATCGCGGCCATCGACAACGTCACCCGCAAGCTGATGCAGGAGGGCAGGCGGCCGGTCAGCGTCGGGTTGTTCTTCTCGCTGGGGCATTCCACCGTGGTGGTCCTGGCGGCTGCCGGCGTCGCCGCGACCGCCACCGCGCTCGGGCATCATCTCGACCGGTTCAAGGCGGTGGGCGGCATCGTGGGCACCTGCGTCTCCGCCCTCTTCCTGTTTGCCATCGCGGCGGCGAACCTGGTGATCCTGGCGTCGGTGTGGCGCACCTGGCGACACGTGCGCGCGGGCGGGCACTTCGTGGAGGAGGATTTCGACATCCTGCTCAACAGCCGCGGCCTGCTGGCACGGCTGTTCCGGCCGCTGTTCCGCCTGGTCACCCGCTCCTGGCACATGTACCCGCTGGGCTTCCTGTTCGGCCTGGGTTTCGACACCGCGACCGAGGTGGCGCTGCTCGGCATCTCTGCGACGCAGGCGGCACAGGGGATCCCGGTCTGGTCGATCATGGTGCTGCCCGCGCTGTTCACCGCCGGCATGTCCCTGGTCGATACCACCGACGGCGTGCTGATGCTGGGCGCCTACGACTGGGCCTTCATCAAGCCGATCCGCAAGCTGTACTACAACCTGGTGATCACGCTGGTATCGGTGGTGGTGGCGGTGCTGATCGGCGGCATCGAGGCACTCGGCCTGATCGGCAACGAGTTCGGCCTGTCCGGCTGGTTCTGGCAGGGGATGGACCGGATGAACGACAATTTCGGCAGCATCGGCTTCATCGTGATCGGCGTGTTCATCGCGGCCTGGATCGTGGCCGTGCTGGCCTACCGCTACCGGGGTCTTGATCAGGCTCTTGCCACGCCGGGCCCACGGGACTAGATAACCCGCAATCCTGATCTTCCGTATCTCCCGGAGGGTGGCCCTGAAAAGGCCGCCTTTTTTGCTTTGGCCAACCCTACTGCCCCGGATAATCGCGCACCCTTGGATCATGAACCGCCTCATCTCGTCGGACTGGAAGCTCGCATCGCCGAGCTGATCACGCCGGCGATCACCGACATGGGTTTCGAGCTGGTGCGCGTTGCCGTGCTCGGACGGGATCGGCCGACCGTGCAGATCATGGCCGATCGCGCCGACGGCACCCTGATCGGCGTCGGCGATTGCGAGGCGATCAGCCGTGCGGTGGGCGCGGTGCTGGATGTCGAGGATCCGATCCCCGGGGAATGGGAACTCGAGGTAAGCTCCGCCGGGATCGATCGGCCGTTGACCCGCCTGAAGGACTGGAACCGGTACGCCGGTCATCAGGCACGTGCCGAGGTCAACATCCCGATCAACGGGCGCAAGCGCTTCGCCGGCATCGTGCTGGGTGGCGAGGATGGTGTCGGGCGGATGCGTCTCGACGATGGCACCGAGGTTGCGCTGCCGCTCAGTGAACTGCGCCGCGCCCGGCTGGTGCTGACGGATGCGCTGATCGAGGCTTCGGCGCGGATGAACAAGGTCGCGGGACCTGATGTCGAGGCCGATGCCGAACCGGCGCCTGCCGGAAAGCCGGGCCGCAAATCGCCGTCCCGGCTGCCCAAGACGCACTAGCCGATACGCACCAGACGATACGAGAGGGAAAATCCCATGGACACCGCCGTCTCACGTCCCGAACTGCTGCTGGTCGCCGATGCGGTCGCACGCGAGAAGTCGATCGACCGCGAGGAAGTGCTCGAGGCGATGGAGCAGGCCATCCAGAAGGCCGGTCGCGCCAAGTATGGCCATGAGAAGGATATCCGCGCCACCATCGACCGGCGCTCCGGCGATGTGCGCCTGACGCGCTGGACCGAGGCGGTGGAGACGGTCGAGAACGACGAGACGCAGATCCCGGTGCATATCGCGCGCAAGTTCAAGCCGGAGATCCAGGTCGGCGAGCATATCGTCGACCCGCTGCCGCCGATCGATTTCGGGCGCATCGCGGCGCAGACCGCCAAGCAGGTGATCGTGCAGCGTGTGCGCGAGTACGAGCGCAAGCGGCAGTACGACGAGTTCAAGGACCGTGTCGGCGAGATCGTCAACGGCACCGTCAAGCGCACCGAGTACGGCAACCTGATGGTCGAGATCGGCCACGCGGAGGCGCTGCTGCGTCGCGACGAGCTGATCCCGCGCGAGAGTTTCCGCAACAGCGACCGGGTGCGCGCCTACATCTACGACGTGCGCGACGAGCCGCGTGGCCCGCAGATCTTCCTGAGCCGCACGCACCCGGCGTTCCTCGCCAAGCTGTTCGCCCAGGAGGTGCCGGAGATCTACGACGGCATCATCGAGATCAAGGCGGTGTCGCGCGACCCGGGTTCACGCGCCAAGATGGCGGTGATCTCGCGCGACAGCTCGATCGATCCGGTCGGCGCCTGCGTCGGCATGCGCGGCTCGCGCGTGCAGGCGGTGGTGCAGGAGCTGCAGGGCGAGAAGATCGACATCATTCCGTGGAGCCCGCAGGCGGCCACCTTCGTGGTGAATGCGCTTGCGCCCGCCGAGGTCACCAAGGTGGTGATGGACGAGGAGGCCGGGCGCGTCGAGGTGGTGGTGCCGGACGAGCAGCTCAGCCTCGCCATCGGCCGTCGCGGCCAGAACGTGCGCCTCGCCAGCCAGCTTACCCGCTGGGACATCGACATCCTGACCGAGGCAGAGGAGAGCGAGCGCCGCCAGGAGGAGTTCCGCCGTCGTTCCGGGCAATTCGTCGAGGCGCTCGATGTGGACGACGTGATCGCCGGGCTGCTGGTGACCGAAGGCTTCAACACGGTCGAGGAACTGGCCTTCGTCGCACCGGAGGAATTGGCGGAGATCGAGGGCTTCGACGAGACCGTGGCCGAGGAGCTGATCCGTCGCGCCGAGGGCTTCCTGGCCCGTCGGGACGAGACCCTGAACGAGAAGCGGGTCGAGCTGGGCGTGACCGACGAGGTCGCCGAGATGGGCGGCTTCTCGGTGCAGGCACTGGTGATGCTGGGCGAGAAGGGTGTGAAGACGCTCGACGACTTGGCCGATCTCGCCGGCGACGAGCTGGTCGAAATCCTCGGCGCCGATGCCATCGACGAGGCGGCGGCCAACGAGATCATCATGGCGGCGCGGGCCCACTGGTTCGACGGAGAAGAGGGCGCGGCATCGGCAGAAGCCGAAGCCGGGACCGAAGGGACCGATGCCGCGGCGACCGAGAGCGGGGAGCAGCATCACGTCTGAGGCCGATCGGAACGATGCGGGCCCGGAGCCGGATACCGGGCCGGAGAACGACAGCGAGCGCGGCCCGCTGCGCCGCTGCATCGTCACACGCGATCGGGGTAGCCCGGACGGAATGATCCGCTTCGTGCTGTCGCCTGACCGGGTGCTGACCCCCGACCTCGCCGCACGTCTGCCCGGACGGGGAATGTGGTTGAGTGCCAGGGGGGATGTGCTAGAAACCGCCCGCAAGCGAGGGGCGTTCGCACGTGCCGCACGCGGCCCGGTGACGATCCCTCCCGATCTTGCCATCATGCTGCAGGATGGTTTGCTGCACCGCATCGCCGATCTCCTCGGCTTTGCACGGCGTGCGGGCCAGGCTGTGAGCGGCTACACGAAGGCTCGCGAGTGGATAACGGCCCGCAAGGCCGGCCTTGTCGTCCAGGCGTCGGACGGCAGCGCGGACGAGCGCGCGCGCCTTCTTTCCGGCGCACGCGATCTGCCGGTCGTGGCGATCATGACCGGACAGAGGCTGGGAGCGGTGTTCGGCCGTGACCATGTAGGACATGTGGCTGTGGCAGCCGGGGCTCTGGCCCAGCGGCTGGTTGCAGAGAATGGACGTTATGCGGGGTTGGCCGGCGAGGCTGCCCCGGTCCGGCGGGACGATCCCACGGACAGGTTGGAACAGGCGGGACTATGAGCGAAGGCAACGATCAGGATCAGGCCAAGGGGCGTCTCTCGCTTCGGCCGGCCAGCCGCTTGGAGCTGGGACGCACGGTGGATGCCGGATCGGTCAGGCAGTCCTTCAGCCATGGCCGTTCGAAGGTCGTGCAGGTCGAGGTGCGCAAGAAGCGCGGCCCCGGACCTGCCCCGGCCCCTGGCACCCCGGGACAGACCCCGGCCTCTTCGCGCGGTGCGGGCGCTCCGGCTGCACGTCCGGCAGGTGCCGGTCGTGCCCTGACCGCCTCCGAGCTTGCCACCCGCCAGCGCGTCCTGGAGGAGCAGCAGCGGGAAGCCGCGCGCCGCGAGGCCGAGCAGAAGCGCGAGCAGGAAAAGATCTCGGTGCTCTCTGCTGCCGAGGCAGCGCGTCGCCGCGAGGACGAGGCGCGTCGTCTGGCGGAGGAACAGGCTCGCGAGGCAGCCGACGCCGAGGCGCGGCAGCGTGACGAGGCGGCCGAGGCGAAGCGCCTTGCCGCGCACGAGGCCGCCGACCAGGAAGCGGCAGAGCAGGCTGCGGCCAGCGAAGCGACGGGCACCCCGGCCGCAACGCCGCGTCCCGCGCCCGCCCGCACCGGCGTGCAGATCATTCCCCGCGGCCAGGGCGTCGAGGGCGTTCGTCCGCTCGCCGAGCGCGCCACCATGGCGCCGGTGCCGGCGTCCGTCTCCCGCAGCGGCGCCGACACCACCAGCGCGCCCGCCGAGACGCTCCGCCTGAAGCCGGGTCGTCCCGAGGACGAGGAGAGCCGTCGCTTCGGGGCGCCCCGTCGTCCGGGTGCCGCGCTGCCGGCGCGCAAGGTTCCGGTGGTCGCGCCCAAGAAGGTCGGCGACGGACGCCGTACCGGACGCATCGACGTGCAGGCCGCCATCGAGGGCGAGGACGAGAAGACCCGTTCGCTTGCCTCGGTGCGTCGCCAGCGCGATCGCGAGCGTCGCCAGGCTGAGCTCGAGCGGCTGCGCTCGGACCAGGTCCGCGTGGTGCGCGACGTGATCCTGCCCGAGACCATCACCGTGCAGGACCTTGCCAACCGCATGGCGCAGCGGACCGGCGACGTCATCAAGTCGCTGATGCGCATGGGTGTGATGGCGACCGTCACACAGTCGATCGATGCCGACACCGCCGAGCTGGTAGTCCAGGAGTTCGGCCACCGCGTGCGTCGTGTCGCCGACAGCGATGTCGAGATCGGCATCGAGGGCGTGGTCGACGTGGACACCGATCTTGCGCCGCGTGCCCCGGTGGTCACCATCATGGGCCATGTCGATCACGGCAAGACCTCGCTGCTCGATGCCCTGCGGGCGACCGACGTGGCGGCGGGCGAGGCGGGCGGCATCACCCAGCATATCGGCGCCTACATGGTCGAGCTGGAGACCGGCGCCTACATCACCTACATCGACACCCCGGGCCACGAGGCGTTCACCTCGATGCGTGCGCGTGGCGCTTCGGTGACCGACGTGGTGGTGCTGGTGGTGGCGGCCGACGACGGCGTGATGCCGCAGACCATCGAGGCGATCCGCCATGCCAAGGCGGCGAACGCGCCGATCATCGTGGCCATCAACAAGATGGACAAGCCCGGCGCCAACCCGGACCGGGTGCGCCAGGAACTCCTCAGCCACGACATCGTGGTCGAGGCGATGGGCGGCGACACCCAGGATGTCGAGGTATCCGCCACCAAGCGTGAAGGTCTCGCCGATCTCGAGGAGGCCATCCTGCTGCAGGCCGAGATCCTGCAGCTGCGCGCCAACCCGGCGCGGCCGGGTGAAGGCTCGGTGGTGGAAAGCAGGCTTGATCGCGGCCGTGGCCCGGTGGCGACGGTGCTGGTGCAGAACGGCACCCTGCGCCAGGGCGACATCGTGGTGGCCGGCGCCGAGTGGGGCCGGGTACGCGCCATGCTCGACGACCGGAACAAGCCGATCAAGGAGGCGGGGCCGTCGGTGCCCGCAGAGCTGCTCGGCCTGACCGGCGTGCCGGGTGCCGGCGAGCCGTTCGTGGTGGTCGAGAACGAGGCGCGGGCGCGCGAGATCAGCGAGTTCCGCCAGCGCAAGATCAAGGAGAAGCAGGCGGCTGGACACGTGGCGGCGCGCGGCACCCTCGACCAGATGCTGGCGCGTATCCAGGCGGGTGCGCAGAAGGAAGTCGCCGTCCTGGTCAAGGCGGACGTGCAGGGCTCGGCCGAGGCGATCCAGGCCACCGTGCTCAAGCTCGAGCACGAGGAGGTCAAGGTTCGCGTGCTGATCGCGAGCGTCGGCCAGATCACCGAAAGCGACATCCAGCTTGCCAAGGCATCGGACGCGGTGATCGTGGCGTTCAACGTGCGCGCGACCAGCCAGGCGCGCGATCTCGCCCAGCGCGAGGGCGTGGATATCCGCTACTACTCGATCATCTACCAGGTGTCGGACGACATCGAGCAACTGGTGCGCGGCAAGATCGCGCCGAAGCATCGCGAGAAGTTCCTCGGCTACGCCGAGATCCGTCGCGTGTTCGACATCACCAAGACCGGCAAGGTGGCGGGCTGCTACATCACCGAGGGCCTGGTCAAGCGCGGTTGCGGCGTTCGTCTGCTGCGCGAGAACGTGGTCGTCCACCAGGGCGAGCTCAGCCAGCTCAAGCGCTTCAAGGACGATGTCCGCGAAGTGGCGCGTGGCTACGAGTGCGGCCTGTCGTTCGCGGGGTTCAACGACCTGCGCGAGGGCGACGTGGTCGAGTGCTACGAGATGGAGCTCGTTCCGGCCTGATGAGCAAGGCGTCGCGCGGTCGTACGGAAACCAAGGGGCCGGCCGGCAGGCCGGCCCCTGCTTCGTCTCAGGCTCCGGCGAAGCGCGGCAAGAGCCGGGCGGCGGCCGGTCCGACGCAGCGGCAGTTGCGGGTCGGCGAGGAAATCCGCCACGTGCTGGCCGACCTGTTCCGGCGCGTCGAGTTCCGCGATCCGGAATTGACCGGCGTGCAGATCACGGTGACCGAGGTGCGGATCAGTCCGGACCTGAAGCAGGCGACCGCGTTCGTCACGCGGCTCGGGCGCAGCGACGTCGATGCGGTGATCCCCGCACTGAAGCGCGCGTCGCCGTTCCTGCGTTCGCAGCTCAGCCACGAACTGCGGTTGCGCGGCGTGCCGGAACTGCATTTCCAGGCGGATACCGCGCTCGACTACGCGATGGAGATCGACACGCTGCTGCGCCAGCCGGTGGTGCAGCGCGACCTGGAGCCGGAGTAGCACCGGGGTCTCCGTCGGCTTCGAGACGCAGTATCGACTTCGGTATGGAACGTGGCAGGGTTGGCCCAGAGCCGATCCGTGTTCCTACTCCGACCTGCGGCAGAACCTGTCCCGCTACCTGGATGAGGCAGTCGAGGGCCGGGCACCGGCCGTGGTGATGCGCCAAGCTTGAGAGGTGACCTGTCGGGCTGGCGGTCCGGGCATACTGCTGCGGAGCATGGTCCGGTCTTCGTTCACGGAAACACCCGGGCGAGGATCAGCGGCTCGATATCATCCAGTGCCTATGCCGGTAGTGAAATCCGGTGTTGCTCCATGGCCTGAATGACTAACGCAGCACCCCGTGCTCCGGCACGACAGGCGCCGGCGCAGGCTCGCCGATCGATTGCAGCAGGTCGATCTCGATGGTCCGGCTGATCGCGGCCATCGGCACCGCGTGCACGCTCTCCTGGAACGGGTTCTCCAGGTCGGCGCCGATCTTGTCGAGCGCGATGTAGAGGAACCCGGCCAGGGTCGAGCCGAACGGGGTGATCCAGCCAAGCTCCTGCACCATCGACATCGGCAGCAGCACGCAGAACACGCGGGCGATCAGGCCGGGGAAGATCGAGAACTGGATCGCCAGCGGGGTGTTGCGGATGCGCTCCAGCCCGCCCTGCGCGTTGGCGAGATCCGACAGGATGCGGTCGATCCCGGCATGCACCGCCCCGTCGAGATGCTGCACGCGCACGCTGCGGCTGATCTCGCGGCCGATCTCGTAGAGGATGGCGTTCGGCTTGTTGTTGCGGGCCAGGACAAGCTCCGCCATCGCCGGTGTCAGCAGCGGCGAGATCTCGGCACTCGCATCGGCACCACGCAGCGCGCCGCGCAGCGCCTTCGCATAGGCGATCATCGCACGGGTCAGGTCGGGACGGCCCTCGGCCAGGGTCTCGGCCTGGCGCGCGAACGAGCGGGTGTTGTTGACGATGGCGCCCCAGAGCGTGCGCGCCTCCCACCAGCGCGCATAGGCGACATTGTTGCGCACGCTCATGAACAGGATCAGCGCCGAGCCGATCAGCGTCACCGGCAGCGCCGGCTGGTCCATCCAGGACCGGTGCGCCAGCTGGAACGCGCCGACGACGAACAGGTCCCAGGCGAACAGGATCAGCAGTGGCCGCACGCTCTCGCGCAGCAGTTGCAGGGCACCGGCGTTTCGCTCGACGATCATGCGGCGATGGTGGCCCGGACCGATCGCCGCGGGCAAGAAGCTGGCTTTCTCGCGTGCGTGCGTTGACGGCGGGGCCAGCCTCGGCGTCTGCTCCGCCGCAGGGTCTGGCCGGGAGCGGAAGCGATGGATGTGCGTGCGGCAGTTGCGTTCGAGGCGGGGGCTCCGCTGCGGATCGAGACCGTGCAACTCGAAGGCCCGCGCGAGGGCGAGGTGATGGTCGAGATCAAGGCGACCGGCCTATGCCATACCGACAAATACACCCTGTCGGGCGCCGATCCCGAGGGCCTGTTTCCCGCGATCCTCGGCCATGAGGGTGCCGGCGTGGTGGTCGAGGTCGGCCCCGGCGTCACCTCGCTCACGCCGGGCGACCATGTGATACCGCTGTACACGCCGGAATGCCGGCAGTGCAAAAGCTGCCTCAGCCGCAAGACCAACCTGTGCACCTCGATCCGCTCCACGCAGGGGCGCGGCCTGATGCCGGACGGCACCTCTCGCTTCTCGTTCAAGGGCCAGCCGATCCTGCACTACATGGGCTGCTCGACGTTCGCGAACTATACCGTGCTGCCGGAGATCGCCCTCGCCAAGGTGCGCTCGGACGCGCCGTTCGACACCATCTGCTATATCGGCTGCGGGGTGACCACCGGCATCGGCGCGGTGCTGTTCACCGCCCGCGTCGAGACCGGCAGCACGGTGGTGGTGTTCGGCCTTGGCGGCATCGGGCTGAACGTCATCCAGGGCGCCCGCATGGTCGGCGCCGGAATGATCGTCGGCGTCGACATCAACCCCGCACGCGAGGAGATGGCCCGCCGCTTCGGCATGACGCATTTCGTCAATCCGAAGGATCTTGGCCCTGATGGCGACGTGGTCGGTCATCTGGTCGAGCTCACCGGCGGTGGTGCGGATTTCTCCTTCGAGTGCGTCGGCACCCCGACCCTGATGCGCCAGGCGCTGGAATGCAGCCATCGCGGCTGGGGGGTCTCCACCATCATCGGCGTGGCCTCGTCCGGGCAGGAGATCTCGACCCGGCCGTTCCAGCTGGTTACCGGCCGGCGCTGGATCGGCTCGGCCTTCGGCGGCGCCCGCGGCCGCACCGACGTACCGAAGATCGTCGACTGGTACATGGACAACCGCATCGAGATCGATCCGCTGATCACCCACCGCCTGAAGCTGGAGCAGATCAACGAGGGCTTCGACCTGATGACACGCGGCGAGAGCATCCGCTCCGTGGTGGTATTCTGATGTCCGCCATCACCACCCGTTCCGAGCATGCCTGCCATGGCGGGCGGATCGGCTTCTATGAGGCACCGTCGGCTGCCCTCGGGTTGCCCGCCCGGTTCGCCGCGTTCCTTCCGCAAGCGGCGCTCGATGGCGCGAAGGTCGCGGCGCTCTATGCCCTCGGTGGCCTGACCTGCAACGAGGAGACCTTCGTCACCAAGGCCGGCATCCTGCGCTTTGCCGCCCGCCACAACCTCGCCGTGGTGGCGCCGGACACCAGCCCGCGCGGCGCCGGCATCGCGGGCGAGGACGAGAGCTGGGATTTCGGCACCGGCGCCGGCTTCTATCTCGACGCCACCGAGGCACCCTGGTCGAACCACTACAGGATGGCCAGCCACGTCGCCTACGAGCTGCCGGGATGGGTCGAGGAGGCGTTCCCGATCGAGCCGGCGCGGCGTGGCATCGTCGGCCACTCGATGGGCGGGCATGGCGCGCTCACGCTGGCGCTCGCCAATCCGACACGCTGGCAGTCGGTGTCGGCGCTGGCGCCGATCGCCCATCCCGCCGCGGCACCCTGGGGCGAGAAGGCGTTCAGCCGGTATCTTGGGCCGGATCGCGCGACATGGGCCCGGCATGACGCGACCCTTCTGCTGCAAGCCGGCCACACCCATCCGACGACGATCCTGGTCGACCAGGGGGAGGCGGACCAGTGGCTGGCGCCGCAGCTTCACCCGGAGGCGCTGCGAGCGGCGGCGGAGGGTGCCGGACAGGCGCTCAACCTGCGGATGCATCCCGGCTACGACCACTCGTACTGGTTCATCCAGGGTGTGATCGAGGACCATGTCGCGCATCACGCGCGGATCCTGACCGGATCCCGCTCGCAGGCGTGACTGTGTCACGCAATGGTGCGTGCGCCTTGCAGATCGTGTCCGGTCCACCGGGCAACCCGCTCCGCCTCGAACCGTAGCCCTGTCGAAACCGCGACAGGATTACGCTCATGTTCATGCGCATCGACAAGCTTCAGGCTGCCCTGCCGGAGCCCAAGAAGCCGGAGCCCAACGCGGCGGCCGCCCTTCAGGAACTGCTCGGCGGCAAGTATGGCGAGATGTCGACGCTCGGGAACTACATGTTCCAGAGCTTCAACTTCCGCAACAAGAGCAAGCTGCGGCCGTTCTACAGCCTGGTCTCGAGCATCTTCGCCGAGGAACTCGGCCATGTGGAGCTGGTCAGCACCGGCGTCTCGATGCTGAACAACGGTCCTGGAGACGACACCCCGAACGTGGACATCTCCAAGGCTCCGTTTGCCGAGATGCAGGATGTCCGCCTTGCCGGCAGCTTCCTCGCCAACGGCGGCGGCGCCATGCCGATGAACAGCAACGCCGCGTCCTGGAACATGGACATGGTGACGACGACCGGTAACCTGATCATCGATCTGCTGCATAATTTCCATCTCGAGTGCGGCGCTCGCATCCACAAGCTGCGCGTGTACGAGACGATGACCGAGCCGACTGGCCGTGAGGTCTGTGGCTACCTGCTGGTGCGCGGTTCGGTGCACGCCCATGCCTACGCCCTGGCGCTGAAGAAGATTACCGGCGTGTCGATCGAGAAGATGCTGCCGACGCCGAACATCAATCTCGACCGCGTGCCGGAGTGCCAGAAGTACCTGCAGGAAGGCAGCCACCGTCGCCTCTACAGCTTCAGCCCGGACGACTACAAGGAAGCCGCCGGCGTCTGGTCCAACGACGAGGTCGCACTGCCCGGCGATCCGCCCGGCAACCTCGAGATCGTCGACGGAATGCCGGAGGGTGGCAAGATCCCCGAGCTTGACGGCAACTATGGAGCTTTCGCGCCGGACTACGCTCCGGAGGAGATCTTCGAGATCGCCAGCAAGCTGTACAAGAAGAGCCGCTAGGTCTGACACCGGGGCTTGGCATCCGCCTTGCCCCGGTCGCTTCAGTCCCCGAGCAGGTGCAGCACCAGTTCGCGACGGTGCGGCCGCTTCCGGTGCTCGAAGAGATAGATCCCCTGCCAGGTGCCGAGCACCATCGCACCGTCGGCAACCGGCACGCTCAGCTGCGTCTGGGTCAGCATGCTTCTCAGGTGGGCAGGCATGTCGTCCAGGCCCTCGTCGTCATGGACGTAGCGTCCGTTGCCTTCCGGCACGAGCGCATCGAAGAATCGATTGATATCCTCGCGCACGGTGGGATCGGCATTCTCCTG
Source organism: Lichenicoccus roseus (assembly GCF_005844085.1). Lineage (GTDB taxonomy): Bacteria > Pseudomonadota > Alphaproteobacteria > Acetobacterales > Acetobacteraceae > Lichenicoccus > Lichenicoccus roseus. The sequence goes on along the minus strand of NZ_VCDI01000001.1, from coordinate 694,896 downwards.
CACAGTCAGCGATGCCGATGTGTGCCTGCACCAGATCGTCAGCAGCGCCGTCTGCATCGCCTGCATGGCCACCCAGTCCGCGATCGGCGCCGTGATGTCGCGCAACCCCTTTCCGCGCGTCTCCACCACGACATAGTGCACCGCCTGCCTCATTTGAGAAATCCGACGATGCGTTCGGCCGCGGCGACGATCGGTTCGGCGATGGCATTCGCGCGCTCCGCACCGCCGCGCAACACCTGATCGAGATGGGTGGTGTCGTCGAGCAACCGGCGCGTCTCGTTCGCTATCGGTGACACTGCCGCGACCACGATGGCGGTCAGCGCCTCCTTGAACGGCCCGAAGCCGCTGCCGCCGTGTTCGGCCAGCACCTGTCCGGGCGTCGTGCCGGCAAGTGCCGAATAAATCTCGACTAGGTTGCGTGCCTCGGGGCGGTCGGCGAGGCCTTCCACCGTATCGGGCAGCGGGGCCGGATCGGTCTTGGCCCGGCGTAGCTTCTGCGCGACGGCATCGGCATCGTCGACCAGCGTGATCCGGCTCTGCTCGGAAGGATCCGACTTCGACATCTTGCGGGTGCCGTCACGCAGACTCATGACCCGCGCCGCACCCGGAGGCACCAGCGCCTCGATGGCGGGGAAGAACGCTACCTCGTAGTCGTGGTTGAACTTCTGCGCGATGTCGTTCGCCAGTTCGAGATGCTGGCGCTGGTCGTCGCCCACCGGAACCCGGGTCGCATGGTAGGTCAGGATGTCGGCTGCCATCAGGTTCGGATACACATACAGTCCGGATGACACTGCCTCGCGATCGCGGCCGGCCTTATCCTTGAACTGCGTCATGCGGTTCAGCCAGCCGATGCGCGAGATGCAGTTGAAGATCCAGGCAAGCCGGGCATGGGCGCTGACCGCCGACTGGTTGAACAGGATGTGGCGGTCAGGGTCGATGCCGGCGGCGATCAGGACGGCTGCCTGCAGGCGGGTCTGCTCACGCAGCAGGGACGGCTCCTGCCATACTGTGATCGCATGCAGGTCCACCAGGCAGAACAGGCACTCGTGGCCATCCTGCAGCGATACCCAGTTCCGTATCGCGCCGAGGTAGTTGCCGAGGTGCGGGACGCCGGTGGGCTGGATGCCGGAGAAGATGCGCTGCATGGCGGTTTGTCCGGCGGCGGCCTGCTTCGGTCAAGGCCTCGCCGGCGAGATCCTCAGCGTGGCGCCGTCGTCGATCCGGTCGTCGCCGGCGTGCTCTGGCGGCTCCGCGACTGCATGGCATTCGCGCGCCGCTGCTTCACCGCGCGCTGCATCGCGCCCGGCCGATTGATCGGGTCGGAGTCCGGCGGCGTGGAGAGTTGCTGGCTCGGGCCGATGCCGACGCCGCTATCGAGCGTCTGCGCCCGGGCCAGGGCAGGCGACAGCAACAGGCAGGCCGTGAGGGTGAACGCTGCATAACTCAGGAGGCGGGGACTGGACACTGGCAGACTTCCTCTATGACGGAGATGATTTACTTCCAGAAGGATGCGCCTGCACCGGGCTCTCGGCCAATGACAATACCAGCCAGGCAGGTAACGCCTGTCATCATGCCATTGACTCATTATACCAGTTGCGGGAGACAGTAGGACCGCTTTTTCGTGCAGGACCTCCATGACCTCGATCGCGCTCTTCGGTGCCGGCGGCAAGATGGGCTACCGGCTGTCCCACAATCTCAAGGCCACCACCTTCGATGTGCGCCATGTCGAGGTCAGCGAGCTTGGCCGCGAGCGTCTGAAGTCCGGTCTCGGCCTCGACTGCCTGGATGTCGATGCCGCGCTCGATGGCGCCGGCATGGTCGTGCTCGCGGTGCCGGATACCGCAATCGGCAAGGTCGCGGCCTCGATCGAGACGAAGCTCAAGGCCGGCACCATCGTCGTCGTGCTGGACGCCGCCGCCCCGTTCGCCGGCCACCTGCCAAAGCGCGACGACCTGACGTACTTCGTCACCCACCCGTGCCACCCGCCGATCTTCAACGACGAGAGCGAGCCTGCCGCACGGCACGATCATTTCGGTGGCCTGCATGCGAAGCAGCATATCGTAAATGCGCTGATGCAGGGTCCGGAGGCGCACTACGCCATCGGCGAGGAGGTCGCGCGCGCGATCTGGGCGCCGGTGATGCGCTCGCACCGTGTCACGGTGGAGCAGATGGCGCTGCTGGAACCCGGCCTTTCGGAAACGGTGGCGGCGACGCTGCTCGACGTCATGCGCGAGGCGATGGACGAGGTGGTCGCCCGTGGCGTACCGCACGAGGCGGCGCGCGACTTCCTGCTTGGCCATATCAACGTGCTCGGCGCAGTCATCTTCAAGGAAGTTGACGGCGTGTTCTCGGACGCCTGCAACAAGGCGATCACCTTCGGCAAGCCGGCCTTGATGCAGCCCGACTGGAAGCGGGTATTCGAGCCCGCCGAACTCGCCGCCAGCATCCAGCGCATCACCTGAAGCCGTGCCGGTAAGCGGGCAGGGCGCCGGCGGGACGAGGCTGCGCGGTGCGCTGATCGGGTGCGGCTTCTTTGCCGTGAACCAGTTGCATGCCTGGGCGGACATCGACGACGTCGCGATCGTCGCGCTCTGCGATCGCGATCCGGCCCGGCTGGCCCTGGTCGGCGAGCAGTTCGGCATCGCCGCCCGATACACCGATGCCGAGGCCATGTTCGCCGCGCAGGCGCTGGATTTCGTCGACATCGCGACCACGCCGCCCAGTCATCGCTATCTGGTCGAGCAGGCCGCGCGACACCGCGTGCCGGTGGTATGCCAGAAGCCGTTCGCGCCATCGATGGAAGACGCCCGCGCGATGGTGGACGCCGCCGAGGCTGCCGGCATTGCCCTGATGGTGCACGAGAATTTCCGCTGGCAGACGCCGATCCTGGCTGTGCGCGACGTGCTGGCGAGCGGTAGCATCGGGCGGCCGTTCTGGGGAAGGATCTCGTTCCGTTCCGGCTACGACGTGTTCAGCGGGCAGCCCTATCTCGCCACCGGCGCACGCTTCATCATCGAGGATCTCGGCATCCACATACTGGATGTGGCGCGCTGCCTGCTTGGTGATGCCACGCGGCTGACGGCGCGCACCCAGCGCATCAATCCGGCGATCCGCGGCGAGGACGTCGCCACCATGCTGCTCGACCATGCCGATGGCGCCGTCTCGGTGGTCGACTGCTCCTACGCCTCGCGGCTGGCGCGCGAGCCGTTTCCCGAGACCTTCATCGAGATCGACGGCACCGAGGGCTCGCTGCGGCTGACCCAGGACTACCGGCTGGGCGTCACCGGATCGGACGGGACCTCCGAGCAGGATGTCTCGCCGCCGTTGCTGCCCTGGGCCTCGCGGCCCTGGCACAACATCCAGGAGAGCGTGCTGAACATCCAGCGCCACTGGGTGCGGACGCTCCGGGCACGCACGACGCCGGATACCAGCGGGCGCGACAACCTGAAGACGCTGGCGCTGGTGCATGCCGCCTATGAGAGTGCGGCGTCCGGAGCGGCGGTTCAGCTCGGCTGACGGGCGGGCGACACCGCATCCGGATGCGCATGCACATACAGCGTGCTCGATCGCTGCAGGTGACGCACCATCGCCGCCTCCGCCCGGGCCGGATCGTGGGCCGCGATCGCCGACAGGATCTCGTCATGCTCGGCGAGCGTCACGTTCTCCTTGCCCGACCAGTGCAGCAATTCGATGTGGTAGTGCCGCACCCAGCCGAGCAGGGCCTGGCAGGTGGCGAGGAAGATCGGATTGCCGGAAATGCGGGCGATCTCGATATGCAGCCGCATGTCGTGCCGCACGAAGACGGTGATGTCGTCGAGGGAGGCGCGCTGCCGCTCCAGCCAGCCGCGCAGACAGTGCAGATCCTCCGCCGTGGCACGTTCGGCGGCAATCCGCGCCATGCCCCGTTCGAAGAACACGCGCACCTCGAGCAGCTGCTCGAGCGATCTCGGCGACGAGGACAGCATCATCTGCGCCGGCAGGTCGATCTGCTGGAACAGTTTCTCCGCGGTCAGGTCGCAGACGCGGGCGCGCTCGCCATGCGAGATGGTGATCAGGCCCATGTTGCTGAGCGCCTGCATCGCCTGGCGTATCGCCGGCCGGCCGACCCCGAAGCGGTCCATCAGCTCGCGCTCGGACGGCACCGCATCACCGACACCAAGCTCGCCGCTGACGATCATCGCGCGCAGGCGGTCGAATACCTCGTCGGAGAGACGCCGCCGGGTGATGCGTTCGGTCTCGCTCATCGCGCCTGGGACGGCAGTGGCAGGGGCATCGGCAAGGAACCGTCCATCGAGGACCTGGGGCTTCTCCTTCTGATGTATGCTCATTATACCAGATCGTCAATTCCTCGGCTCGAACAGGAGCGCCCGTGATGCGCGACGATGCCAGCATTACCGTGACCTACCGGATCGAGACGGCGGGGGACCCGCTTGCCCTGGCCTCCAAGATCGCCAGCGACCAGTCCACCGGCACCTTCGTGGATCTGCCGGGGGAAACCGCCGACCTCAAGGTGCGATGTGCAGCGCGGGTCGCGGCTGTTCGCGCGTTGCCGGACGCGGGGGCGCCCAGCTTCCCGCAGCCGGACGGGGTGGCGGGTCCGTATCGGCGCGCCGACGTCGACATCGAGTTCCCGCTCGACGTGGTAGGCACCGACATCGCTGCGCTGGTGACGATCGCGCTCGGCGGGGTGTTCTCGGTCAAGGGACTGACCGGCATACGCATCGTCGGCCTGCGCCTGCCGCCTGCCTTCATCCGGGCGCATCCGGGCCCGCAATTCGGCATCGAGGGCACCCGCACGGTTTCCGGCGTCCACGGGCGGCCGCTGATCGGCACCATCATCAAGCCGAATCTCGGCCTGTCGCCGGAGGAGGGTGCGGCGATAACCCGGCAGCTTGTCGAGGCCGGCGTCGATTTCATCAAGGACGACGAGAAGCTGATGAGCCCGGCCTATTCGCCGCTCGAGGCGCGGGTGAGGGCGGTGATGCCGGTGCTGCGCGACCATGAGCAGCGCACCGGGCGCCGGGTGATGTATGCGTTCGGCATCTCGTCGGCCGATCCGGAACGGATGCTGCGGCACCACGACCTGGTGGCCGATGCCGGCGGCACTGCCGCGGTGATCAACATCAACTCGGTCGGCTATGGCGGCCTCGCCTTCCTGCGCCGCCGCTCGCGGCTGGTGCTGCATGCGCACCGTGCCGGCTGGGACATCCTGACCCGGCATCCCGGCCTCGGCATGGATTTCAGCGTCTACCAGACACTGTGGCGCCTGCTCGGTATCGACCAGTTCCAGATCAACGGCATCGGGGCGAAATACTGGGAGCCGGACGACAGCTTCGTGCAGTCGTTCAGGGATTGCTCGACGCCGCTGCTGTCGACGAGCGACCGGGCGCTACCGGTGGTTTGTTCCGGGCAATGGGGCGGCCAGGCGCCGGAAACCTATGCGCGCACCGGCCGCACCGTCGACCTGATGTATCTCGGCGGCGGCGGCATCATCGCGCATCCGGGCGGGCCGGGCGCCGGCGTGCGGGCGATCCGGCAGGCCTGGGAAGCAACCGTGGCGGATATCCCGCTGGCGACCTACGCACGCGACCATCGAGAGCTTGCCGAGTCGCTGCGCAAGTTCGGCGGCATGGCGATCTAGGCTTGTCCGGGCAGGTCAGCGCCTGGGGAGCTGGGCCTCGATCGCCGCCTTGTCGATCACCGACCAGACCGAGGCGATCCTGTCGTTGCGGAAGACGTAGAACACGTTCTCCGCGAAGGTGATCCTGCGCCTGTCGACGGCCAGGCCGAGGAATTGTCCCTCCGGTGTGCAGTCGAACAGCAGGCGGGCCGCCACGTTCGGGGGTTCGCAGACCAGCATCCCGATCTCGAAGCGCAGGTCGGCAATGTCGGTGAAATCCCGCACGAGCATGTCGCGATAGCCGGGCAGTCCGAGCCGCCGCCCGTTATGCTCGACATCCTCGGCCACGAAGCGTCCGAGGCCGGGCCAGTCCTGCCGGTTCAGGCATCCGATGTAGGCGCGGTAGAGATCGGCAAGCGGCATGCCGGGCCGCTTCAGCCGACGCCGTATCGGTGCAGCCAGGCCAGCATGCGGCGCCAGCCATCCTCCGCCGGACCCTGCCGGTAGCTCGGCCGGTAGTCGGCGTGGAAGCCGTGCGGGGTGTCGGGATACACCACGATCTCGACGGTGCGCCCGGCGGCATGCGCCTGCTGCTCGGCATCGTGGATCTGCGCCGGCGTGCTGCTCGGGTCGGCGCCGCCGTACAGGCCAAGCAGCGGGCAGTTCAACTTTCCGGCCATCTCGCCGGCGTTGTGCGGCTGGATCGCGCTGGTCTCGCCGCCGAGGGGGCCGTACCAGGCAATTGCCGCCTTCAGGCGCGGATTATGCGCGGCATACAGCCAGGTGTCGCGCCCGCCGCGGCAGAACCCGACCACCGCGAGCCGCCGCGCATCGCCATCGCCGTTGCCGGAAGCCCAGCTGGCGGTGGCGTCGAGATCGGCCAGCAGGGTGGCGTCCGGCGCCCGGCTGATGACGTCGCGCACGATCTGGTGCGGGTCGGTCATCTTCGAGAGGTCGCCTAGGCGGGCGTACAGCTCGGGCGCGACCGCGAGATAGCCGGCCTTTGCCAGCCGCCGGCAGACGTCCTTTATGTATTCGTGGACGCCGAAGATCTCCTCGATCACCAGCACGGTCGGAAATGGTCCGGCGCCATCGGGTCGGGCCGCATAGGCGGGCAGCCTGCCGTCAGCGACCGGCACCTGCACCTCGCCCGCAAGTAGCCCGGCCGGGCTGGTATGGATGGTCTCCGCCTCGGCGTGCCGGGCGGCCAGCGTCAGGCCGGTCATCAGCGAGGTCATCACGAAGCCGCGCCGCGCGATCGGCGGCGTCGGCGGCACGCGCAGCCCATCCAGTCCGAACCGTCCCGCCATGCCTGCGCTCCTACTCCGATCCAGGCGACAGCTTGGCATGCGGCAACGCCAGGGAGCCATAGGGCAGCCCGTCCGCCCGCGCCGCCACCGGCACGGCGCCGCGTATCCAGCTCAGCCGCTGCAGCGTGTCGAACCAGAACGGCGCGCCGAACAGCGAAGCCGCCGCCGCGATCCCCCAGCCGGACAGCATGGTCAGCACGCCGGGCCAGCCATCGCGCGGATCGCCGCTCCAGCCGTCCCAGCCGATCAGGCTGCTCGCATCCAGCCGGGCGAGGGCGTTCTGCAGCGTGATGGTGTCGTGGCTGAGGCCGGCATTGAGCAGGTTGACCATGGCCGGCCGCTGCCAGACCTCGGCGGTGACGTGCAGCACGTCGGCGTTGAGCATCGCCGCGATGGCGAACGCGGCCAGGAACGAGATCATCTGGGTGCGCCGCCGATACCAGCCGCTGAGCCGGATCATCGAGCCGTCGAACCAGGTGGCGAGCGCCGCCTGGAACAGCAGCCGGTCGCCGTCGGCCTGCCGCAGCAGCGTCTGCAGGGCGCCGCGCAGCTTGTCGTCGGGCACGGTGGCGATGCAGCCGGCGAGGTCAGCCCCGCCGGGCCCGCCAGGGTGCCGATCCCGCAGCACGTCGGTGAGGGCCACCGCGAAGTCGCGCGGGTGGATGAACGCAGGCCGGTTCGTGAGCGAGGCCTGTCGCGTGCGCACGCAGGCGAGCGGATCGACCAGCGCGTGATCGTAGACGTCCCGCGCGAGCCCGTCGAAATCGGGGTCGTTCAGCAGGCGGGAGATGCCGTCCAGCAGCGTGCTCTGCCGCAGCCGCAACATCGAGGCGATCGCCTCGGTCACCGCGCTGGCGGCGAGGCTCACGCCCAGGAAGGTGAACACCACCGCCAGCAGCACGTCGAGGATGGTACTGCCGAACATGCGCCCCGTCTCCGCTGTCCCCGTCTCCGCCGGCCCCGCCTGCGATGATGCCCCGACCCACAGGCTTTGTATGCGAAGTCTATCCGCGGTCCACCGCAGCCTGGGCGATCCTCGGCCACCGCCTGACCACGAGATCCCAGGCCTGCTGGGCCGATTGCGGCACCAGCTCGTCGAGCTCGTCGAGCAGCGCGTCCGGCAGGCGCGCCAGCAGGGTCGCCAGCGAATAGACCCGCCCGTCATGCTCGACGGCGAGCAGGGGCGGTTCCTCCCGTGGCGTTCCCATCCGCGGGGACGTGGCGATGCGCAACGGCACCACCGGCGCCGGGAAGGCGATGACATTGTCGACCATGATCCAATCCCTCCGGCGCCCCGGCAACGCAAGAACCCTACGTTCGGGCCAGCGCACTTTGTTCCTGTTTCGTTCAGGGTGCAAGAAGGTTTGCATGGCCTCGGTCAGAGGGTGCCGAGGTCGCGATGGTGAAGCAGGCGCACGCCGGTGGTCGCCGCGAGCGCCTGGGCGGCGCGGGTGAAGCCGGCATTCGAGACCACCGCGGCGAGGTGCGCGTCGTGATGCCGCTGCGCCGCGAAGACCTCCTGCACGGCGCGGTTGCCGACCGGACGGGCGTGGTGCTTGCACTGCACCACCAGCACCCGCCGCCGCCGCCGCGCCAGGATGTCGGAGCCCTGGTCGCCGCTGCCGGCGGTCAGCACGGTCTGCCAGCCGGCCTTGCGCAGCAGCACCGCGCAGTGCTGTTCGTAATCGGCGCCGGACTGCCGGCCGGTCCCGCCCGGTGGCTGCGCGACGTCCTGCCGGAATGCCCGGGCAAGCCATTTCCGGCGCAGCAGGCGCCGCCAGTAGGCGAGCCGGACCAGGACGCCGGTCGAGATGGCGGCGACGGCGGCGAGGGCGACCGCCTGGACCTCCGCGGCGGGCGGCGATGGAACCATTGTGCTCCAACTAACCTGTTGGAATCTTGTGTATCTTCTTCGGAGTCCTGGCAAGGGCCCGGGTGCCTTGGTTGGCTGCCGGCGATGCGCTACTGCTGCGCCCGGCGCACAGGAGGGCCAGGGTCATGGTGAAATCGACGGTGCAGGACGCGACGGCACAGGACGAGTTCGCCGCCACCGCGCTCACGTCCCTCGACGGCCGCTACCGCTCGGCGACCCGGCCACTCGCGGAGCGGATCTCGGAGTTCGCGCTGATGCGCAACCGGGTGCGCGTCGAGGTGGAGTGGTTCCTGTTCCTGGCCGGCATCGAGGCCATCGCGCAACTGCCGCCGGCGGACGCGGCGACGGCATCCCGGCTGCGCGCGCTGTACGAGAGCTTCGACGCCGGCGCGTTCGCCCGCATCAAGGAGATCGAGCGCCGCACCAACCACGACATGAAGGCGGTCGAGTATTTCGTGAAGGAGCAGCTCGACGGCACGCCCCTGCAGCAGCACCGCGAGTTCGTGCATTTCGCCTGCACCTCCGAGGACATCAACAACATCGCCTACGCCCTGATGCTGCGCGACGCGGTGCGCGAGGTCTGGCAACCGCAGGTGCAGGCGGTGCAGGAGAGGCTCGCCGGCATGGCGGTGCAGTGGCGCGACGTCGCCATGCTGACGCGCACGCACGGGCAGGCGGCGACGCCGTCGACTTTGGGCAAGGAGATCGCGGTGTTCGCCTACCGGCTGCAGCGCCAGTTGCGCGCCGTGGCGGGGCTCGAATATCTCGCCAAGATCAATGGCGCCACCGGCACCTTCAGCGCACACGTACTGGCCTATCCGGACGTGGACTGGGAGGCGCGCTCGCGCGAGTTCGTCGAGAGTTTCGGGCTGGTGCACAACCCGCTGACCACGCAGATCGAGCCGCACGACTTCATGGCGGAAGCGTTCCACGTCATGCAGCGCGTGCACACGATCTGCACCGATCTCTGCGTCGACGCGTGGCTGTATATCAGCATCGGCTATTTCAGGCAGCGCCTGGTGGCGGGCGAGGTCGGCTCCTCGACCATGCCGCACAAGGTGAACCCGATCGACTTCGAGAACGCGGAGGCGAACTTCGGTCTCGCCAACGCATCGCTGCAGCATCTCTCGACCAAGTTGCCGGTGTCCCGCCTGCAGCGCGACCTCAGCGACAGCTCGACGCTGCGCACCATCGGCACCGCCATCGGCTATGGCTCGGTGGCGCTGGCGGCGCTGCTGCGTGGCCTCGGCAAGCTGGAGCTGGACGCCGCGCTGATCGCGAAAGTTCTCGACAGCGCCTGGGAGGTCCTCGGCGAGGGCGTGCAGACGGTGATGCGCAAGGCCGGCGGCGACGACCCGTACGACCAGATGAAGCAGCTCACCCGTGGCACGACGTTGACGCGCGAGAGCTATCTCGCCTTCATCGCCGGCTCCGACCTCGACGAGAGCGAGAAGCAGCGCCTGTCGGCGGTGACGCCATCCGACTATATCGGCCGCGCCTCCTCGCTGGTGGATCGCGCGGGATGACCGCCTCGGTCGAGACGATCAGGGACTACCACGCCCACATCTACTACGAACCCGGCGTGACCGAGCCTGCCGCCGCCCAACTCCGCGAGCACGTTGCGGAGGCGTTTCCGGTTGCCCGGCTCGGCCGCTGGCACGCGGTGCCGGTCGGGCCGCATACGAAGGCGATGTTCCAGATCGCGTTCCCGGTCACGCTGTTCGCCACCCTGGTGCCCTGGCTGCTGCTCAACCGCGACGGGCTGGACATCCTGCTGCACCCGGAAACCGGCGACGACCCGGCGGACCATACGACGCACGCGGCCTGGCTTGGCGAGAAGCTCCCGTTGCGCATGGACGCATTCCGCTAGCCGACGGCCCAGGGCTGGAGAATTTCCTCGGGAACCTCATGTGGCGAGATCAAACTCGCCGATGAGCAGGCGGGCATCCGAGGTTTGATCCTCTACCTCATCCCATCCGAAGTGCCGCCGCGAACTGCTCGACCAGCCAGTCCACCTGGTCCGCCTCGATCACCAGCGGCGGCGCGATCCGGATGGTGTGCGTATGCGTCTCCTTGCACAGCACGCCCCTACGGCGCAGCGCCTCGCAGAAGCGCCGTGCGCCGCCGCGATCCGGCTCCAGCTCGAGCGCGATCATCAGCCCGCGCCCGCGTACCTCGCGCGCGACATCGCCGCAGCTCTCGCGCAGTCCGCGCAGCAGGCGATCGCCCATGCGCGCCGAGTTGCCGATCATGTCCTCCTCGACCAGCACGCGCAGCGCCATCCGCGCCACCGCGCAGGCGAGCGGGTTGCCGCCGAACGTCGAGCCGTGCTCGCCGGGTTTCAGTACCCCCAGCGCCGCCTCGTGCGACAGCACCGCCGAGACCGGATAGAAGCCACCCGACAGCGCCTTGCCGATCAGCGTCAGGTCCGCCTCGATGCCCTCGTGCTCCTCGGCCAGCAGCGCACCGGTGCGCCCCAGCCCGGTCTGGATCTCGTCGAGGATCAGCAGCACGTCGTGCTGGGTGCACAGGTCGCGCGCCCGGCGCAGGAAGCCGGCGGGCGGGATCACCACCCCGGCCTCGCCCTGGATCGGCTCGACCAGGAAGGCCGCGGTGTTCGGCGTGATCGCCCGCTCCAGCGCCCCGGCGTCGCCGTAGGGGATCACCTTGAAGCCCGGCGTGAATGGCCCGAAGCCATGCCGCGAGGCATCGTCGGTGCTGAACGAGATCACCGACAGCGTGCGGCCGTGGAAGTTGCCGTCGCAGACGATGATCTCCGCCTCGTCGGCGGCAACGCCCTTCACCTGGTAGGCCCATTTGCGCGCCACCTTGAGTGCGCTCTCCACCGCCTCGGCGCCGGAGTTCATCGGCAGCACCTTGTGCGAGCCGGTAAGCGCGCAGAGCTCCTCGTAGAACGGCGCCAGCTGGTCGTTATGGAAGGCGCGGGAGGTCAGCGTCAGACGGCCGGCCTGCTCGGTCAGCGCGGCCAGGATGCGCGGGTGGCAATGCCCCTGGTTGACCGCCGAATAGGCCGACAGGCAGTCGAGGTAGCGGGTGCCGTCGACATCCCACACCCACACGCCGAGGCCGCGCGTCAGTACCACGTCCAGCGGCTTGTAGTTGTGCGCGCCGAGCCGTGCCTCGGTGGCGAGCAGCGCACTCGCCAGGTCGTGGCGGGGGGGCAGGAGGTCGGCAGAGCTCATGGCGGACAGATCCGTTGCGGCCAGGCGAGGCTTGCGGGGGACCCATGATAGAGTGTTTCCCGTTGACCGGCATAAGACGACCCGACGCTATGTCAGCGCGGCCGCACCGTGAACGGGATCCAGGCGCCGATGCTGTAGTCGGCTGTAGTTGGCGACACGGTATAGACCCGCCACGCATAGGCGCCGCCTCCGGCCGGCAGGCGGACCAGGGCGGCGGTGCTGTCGACGTAGTCGGCGTAGATCTCGCCGTGGTCACTGCCGCCATGCGCCACTTGCAGGAAGAAGCGCACCGGCACCGTCTGCGCCGGCGCTGTCCAGACGATCTCCACCTCGCGGCGTGACAGCGCCGTGTCCGCCTTGGGCGCCACCGGCGTCACCGCATGCAGCCTGCCGCTTGCGACGCCCCTGGTCTCCGGTCGCGTGCCGGCCGCCTCGATATGCTCGGCCGCCGCCGGGATCCCGCCGCTCTCGGCGAGCCGGAACCAGGCCTGCGCCACCGGCCTGTTCCTGGGCACGCCCTCGCCGCTGCTGTAGAGCAGGCCGAGGTTGTATTGCGCGCGATGATTGCCGTGCGTTGCCGCGCGGGCATACCATTCCGCCGCCTGGGCAGCGTCGTGCGGCACCCCGCGATGGCTGTCGAGCATCACGGCGACGTTGAACTCCGCCGGTGCGTAGCCTGTCACCGCCGCGCGCCGATACCAGCGAAATGCCTCCGTCGCGTCCTCCGGCACCCCTTGTCCGAGATCCGACATGATGCCCAGCCGGTAGGCGGCGTCGGCATCGCCGGTGCGGGCGAGCGACAGGAAGCGCGTCCTCGCGCTCCCGTAGTCGCCATGGTCGTAGGCTGCGATCGCATCAGAGCGGCGACCGGCGTGCGCCGTGCCGACAAGGCCGGTGCCGGCAAGGGCGAAGGCCAGGCCAAGCCCCGCGATTGCGGCTCCTGCCGGGAGCCGCCCCGCGATCGACATCGCCTTCTTCCTGGTGCCGATCAGCGCCAGGTCAGGTCGACCCGGCGGTTCTCCTGGTTGGCGACACCTTCGCCGGTCTGCACCGGAAGGTCGGTGACCCCCTTCGCCAGCACCTGGAACCGGCCGACCGGGATACCGCGGGCGACCAGCCCCTGCAGCACGGCATCGGCGCGGGCCTGCGACAGCTTCAGGTTGGATTCCGGCGAACCGACGGTGTCGCTGGATCCGGCGACGACCATGACGATGGGATTGCCGTCGCGATACAGGCGCGATGCCTTGTCCAGCAGCGCGACGTCCTCTGCGCGCAGCTTGGTGCTGCCGGGCGCGAAGTAGAAATCCAGCGAGTCCGGCGCCTTCGGCTTGGCGGCGGTGTCCGCTACCACGGCTGGCGGCGACGGCGGCGGCGGCGCGCTGGTCGCGACCGGGGCGGGCGGCTGGGTCTGCGCGCAGGCGCCCAGGCCAGCGAGCACCAGGATCGGCATGGCCTGCCGCATCGAGAGAGAAATCATACGCCGGCTCATCGTGTTCTCCTGTGGGTCAAGCTTGTCCTGCCGCCCGCTTGCCGGGGGCGCTTCGTGGACGGCAGAGGGTCAATCCGGGGAACCCGGATCGGGACGGGGGTGCGCTGCCGGATCGTCCGGACCGACCGTTATGATCAGTTCGCCCGGACGCATCATCGTCCCCGCCGCAGGATCCACCGGCGTACGGACATGGATGAAGTGCGCCGGCAGACGATGCGCCAGGCGGTCGGCGGCGGCGCGGTCCGCATTGAAGAAGTAGCCGATGGTGGTATGGGCCGGACCCGACGCGATAGCCGACGGTCCATCGACGGCGGCGCCGGCGTTGCGCAGGAGGTCCGCCATCTGCATTGCCCGCAGGCGCGATGCCTCGCTGGCCTGGCCGTAGCGCAGGATGACGTGCAGCGCGCCGGCATCCGGCAGGGCCAGTCGCTGCGGCATCGGCGGGGCCGGACGAACGGCTTCCAGAGATGCCGTGGGTTGCGGCGGGGTCGTGGTCACTGCGGCAGGCGCCGCGGGAGGTGGCGTTCCAACCCGGGCGGTGGGCGTGGCCGGGGGAGCCGACGACGCCTGGGGAGCAGGCGGTGAGGGTGCGGGAGGCGGCGGCACGGCGGGGAGTATCGGGGCGGCCGGAGGCGCCGCAACGAAGGGAGCGGCTGGCTGCGGCGTGGCCGCCACCGGGGAAGCCGGCGCTGGCAGCGGGGCCGGTGTGGCGGCGGGCGTCGGCTCGTCCGGAAGGGCGAGGGCCGGCGGCATCGGCCCGGTCGGTGGCGTCGTGGCGATCGGCGACAGATCGGGCAACGGGCGCAGGCTGGCTACCACCGGAGGGGGCGTCCTGGCAGGCGGCAGGGACGTCGGCCTGTCCCTCAAGCTCGCCCAGACCATCACGGCAAGCGCGAGGCCCACGACGCCACCGCCGATTGCCAGCAGGCGCAGGCGCGGCCGCCGTCGCCGGGTATCCGCCGCGATGGCGAAAGGCGTGGCGGCGTCTTCGTCCGGATCATCGGGCCGCACCCGGATGACGGGCTGCGGCCCCTCGCGGAAGCCCGGAACATCGGCCGGTTCCTCGTCGCGTTCGGCAAACATCGCGGGAGCCGCGACGCGGATATGCGCGACCTCGTCCTGCTCCAGGGCGGCAAGGCCGATGCTGCCGAGGCCGTTCCAGATCGAGGGCCTGCCGATCAGCAGGAAGCAGAGCACCTGACTGCCGCTGCGCCGCAGTCCCGCCAGGGCAGGCAGCCGGAGCATTGCGTCCGGCTCGAGAGCATCTGCGCCGCGCACGATGACCACCAGAGGCCGCTCGACATCCACCACCACCGACAAGGCGGTGCTGATGGCGCGGGTCAGCGTGGCGAGGCTGGGGAGCGGCGCCTCGATGGTGGTGGTCTCGATGTGGGCGGCGTGCAGGCGATCGACCGTGGCGAGGACCAGGTCGGATGCGACGCCCGCGGTGCCGGTGACCACGGTGAACGCGTTGCCGGCCTGGATCGAGCCCAGGATACGCGCGGGGACGTCGCCACCGGCCTCGGGCTTGCGCCACCAGGCGCCTGATACGCCGCGTTCTTGTAGGTCGCTCGTCATCGGGAAGAACTACTGACCAGCGACCCCCGCGGTTGCAAGGGAGCCTATGTCAATTGCCCGTCAAAAGTTCGAATATTGTAACGAATCTGCCACGTCCGATGGCTTGCCCCGCCGCTCCGGACTATCGCTTCAGGCCGGGGCGCCGGCCGTTCTTCCAGCGGTCGAACAGCACCGCCAGCAGCAGGATGCCGCCGCGTACCAGGTACTGGTAGAAGGTCGGCACGTTGAGCAGGCCCATCGCGTCCTGCACGCAGCCCATGATCAGCACGCCGACGATGACGCCCGAGATGCTGGCGATGCCGCCGGTGAGCGACACCCCGCCCAGCACGCAGGCCGAGATCACCGCGAGTTCCAGGCCGATCGAGGTCTTGGGATCGCCGAGGCCCATGCGGGACGACAGCAGCACGCCGCAGAAGCCGGCGACCAGGCCCTGCAGGGTGAACACGGTGATCTTGATGCGGTCCACGTTCAGGCCGGCGAGGCGGGCGGCCTCGGTGTTGCCGCCGGTGGCGAGCACGTCGCGTCCGAACACGGTACGGTTCAGGATCACCCCGAAGATCACGAACATCGCCGCCATGATCCAGATCGGCGCGGTCAGGCCGAACATCGCGGCGCTGGCCAGCCGGAAGAAGCCGGGCGAGGCGATCATCACCGCGTCGCCGTGCGAGGTGATGTATGCCAACCCGCGGACGATCTCCATCGCCGCCAGCGTCGCGATCAGCGAGTTCACCCCGGCCTTGGCGACGACGATGCCGTTGCACAGCCCCACCGCGCCGCCTGCCAGGATCCCGGCCAGGATGCCGAGAGGCAGGCCGAGCGCGTCGGTGGCCACCGACGCCACCACGCCCGAGAAGGCGACGGTGGAGGCGATCGACAGATCCACCTCGCCGAGCGCCAGCACCATCATCATGGTGGACGCGAGCGTGCCGGTCAGCGTCACCGACAGCAGCAGGCCGGTGATGTTGCCCGGGGTGAGGAAGTCCGGCACCGAGGCGGCGAGCACCGCGAACAGGATCAGGAACACCAGCACGATGCCCGACTGGCTCATCGCGCGGCGCACCATGCCGGCGCCCCGGTTGGGCTGTGCCGTACTCCCCGCCGGGGGCGGGCTGGCGTTCAAGGTCGCCTGGGACATGGCAGTGTTTCTCTCGGAAGTCGGCGTTGTTATTGTGGAAGCGCCATCTGCAGCAGCCGCTCGGCGGTGATCTCGCGGCGCGGCACCGACCCCACCATGCGGCCCTCGCGCATGACGATGACGCGGTCGCAGACCGACATCACCTCGGCCAGGTCGGACGACACCACGATGACGCCCTTGCCGGTGTCGGCGAGGTCGTAGAGGATCCCATAGATCTGCGCGCGCGCGCCGACATCGATGCCGCGGGTGGGCTCGTCCAGCACCAGCAGCTCGATGTTCTCCGACAGCCAGCGGCCCAGGATCACCTTCTGCTGGTTGCCGCCGGACAGCGTCGCGATCGGCGTGTTGCCGTCCCGCGTGCGCACGTTAAGGCGCTGGATGATGTCGGCGGTGTTGCGCGCCTCGACGGCGCGGTTGACGAAGATGCCGCCGCGCGCGATCCGCCGGCGCAGGCTGACGTTGACGTTCTCGCCGACGCCCGCGATCGGGAAGATGCCTTCAGCCTTGCGGTCCTCCGGGCACAGCGCCACGCCCTGGCGGATCGCCTCGCGGGTGGAGCCCGGGGGCAGGCGCTTGCCGTCGATGGTGACCGTGCCGCCGGTCGGCATCACGCTGCCGCACAGCAGGCGCATCAGCTCGGTGCGTCCGGCGCCGACCAGGCCGAAGAAGCCGAGGATCTCGCCCCGGCGCACCTCGAAGCTTACGGGCTCGACCACGCCGGGACCGACCAGGCCCTGTGCCTGCATCAGCACCGCGCCCGGCTCGCGGGTGCGGTAGCCGTAGATGTCCTCGATCGAGCGGCCGACCATCTCGGCCACGATCTGGTCGTTGGTGACGCCCGCCATGTCGGCATGCGAAGCGATGCAGGCGCCGTCCCGGAAGACGGTTACCGCGTCGCACAGCTCGAACACCTCGGCCATGCGGTGGGTCACGTAGATGATGGCGCGGCCGTCGTCGCGCAGCCGGTGCACGATGCGCTTGAGGTTGACGGTCTCGCGAACCGACAGCGAGCTGGTCGGCTCGTCGAAGGCGATCACCCGTGCGTCGCGCAGCAGCGCCTTGCCGATCTCGACCATCTGCCGCTGGCCGATGGAGAGCCGCGAGACCAGCGTGTCCGGGCCGATATCCTCGCCGAGGTCACGCAGCACGCCCATCGCTCGCTCGCGCAGCCGGGCGCGGTCGACGAAGCCGGCGCGACGCGGCAGCTGGCCGAGCATCAGGTTCTCGGCGACCGACAGCTCGGGCACCAGGTGCAGTTCCTGGTAGATCACCGCGATGCCGGCCTCGATCGCCGAGGCGGTGTTGCGGAACTGCAGCTGCTGGCCGCCGACCTCCACGGTGCCCGACGATGGCGTGTTCACCCCGCTCAGAACCTTGAGCAGGGTGGACTTGCCGGCGCCGTTCTCGCCCATCAGCGCATGCACGGAGCCGCGATGCACCGAGAGGTCGACACCCTTGAGCGCCTTGACGCCCGGGAACTCGACGGTGATGCCGCGGAACCGCAGGAAGGCTTCCGCCTCGTGCGCCAGTCCCTTCTGCGGACCTGCCGCGTGCTCGCCCGCGCTCGCCGGGAGCGAAGCGCTCATGCCTCCAGCTTGGCCTTCACCGCCTGCCAGTTGTCGTGCGTCATCAGCACGCCGGTGGTCTCGGTGTTGGCCGGCGGCCGGGTGCCGGTGCGGATCCAGTTCACCAGGTTGATGGTGCTCTGGCGCCCGTGCAGGAAGCTCGACACGCCCACGGTGCCGAAGAAGCCGGTCTGCTGCGGCTTGCTGAACTCGGCGAACGCGGCGCCGGTGCCGTTGATGCCGATGCCGATGACGTTCTCGGCCGGCAGGTGGAACGCCTCGCTGGCGCGCACGCCGCCGAGCACGGTCTCCTCGTTCAACGCGTAGATCAGCCACTTCTTGAAGTTGCCGTGCCGCGCGAAGACCGGCGAGGCGGCGGTCGAGCCGCCTTCGGTATCGGTGGTGCGCTGCGGCGCGTCGAAGATGTTGGCCTGCATGAAGCCGGCCTTCAGCAGCGCGTCGGTCGCGCCCTGCACGCGCTCGCGCGCGGTCGGCAGCTCGGCATCGGTGATGCGGCAGGCGGCGACGTCGGCCGGGCTCCAGCCGCGATGCTTCATCTCGGCGGCAAGCGCCTCGCCGACCTGCTGGCCGATCTTGTAGCCGGACATGCCGAGATGCGGCACGTCGGCCATCGGCTGGCCATCCGGGCCGAGGAAGCGGTCGTCGACGGTGACCACCTTCATGTTCTGCGCGGTGGCACGGGCATAGATCGCCGGCCCGAGCTTCACGTCCGGCGGGCAGATCACGAAGCCTTTGGCACCCTGCGCGGACAGGTTGTCGATGGCGGTCATCACCATCTCGCCGTCGGAGCCTGCGAGCTTGACGACGGTCACGTCATGCTGGCCACCCCAGGCGGCCGAGGCCGTCTGCTCGTTGATGAACCAGGCCTGCTCCGGCATCTTGACGATGAAGCCGATCTTGAGCGGCGCATCGGCGGCGTACGCGCTGCCGAGCCCGGCCTTGCCGACGAGAGACGCGGCGGCGCCGGCGAGGCCCAGCTTCGCGAGCTGACGCTTGGTGATCTGCATGTTTCCTCCTGTGCCCTCACGGGCTGGGCTCTGGTCTGATGCCAGAATGAACGCGGCGAACCGTAGGCGTGGCGCCGATATACGTCCAATCCGATTTGTGCGACAAATGATATCTACATGGATATGCCGAATTGATGCCGGGTTCGGGCGACCACGGCCCGTTGCCGATGGACTGGTTCATCCGGGCCCGGTTGAAGCTGCGTCATCTGCAGCTGCTGGCCGCGCTGGACGATCATCGCAATCTGGCCCGCGCCGCCGCGGCCCTGGCGATGACCCAGCCGGCCGCCTCCAAGCTGATCGCCGAGATCGAGAGCATGGTCTCGACGCCTCTGTTCGAACGGCTGCCCCGCGGCATGGAGCCGAACCTGTTCGGCGAGATCCTGATCCGTCGCGCCCGCTCGGTGCTGATCGAATTGGAGGGCGCCGCCCGCGAGCTGGCCGCGACGCGTGCCGGCGCCGCCGGGCAGGTCTCGGTCGGTGCGGTCAGCGGTCCCGCGTCCGGTCCGGTGGTGCGCGCCATCGAGCGGGTCCGGCGGACCAGGCCCGGCATGTCGATCAGCGTCCAGGTCGAGACCAGCGGACCGCTGGTGGCGCGGCTGCTGGAAGGGCGGCTGGACTTCGCGGTTGCCCGGATCCCGCCCGGCATCGATGCCAGCGCGCTGGAATATCGCGAAATGGCCGACGAGGAGATCGGTCTGTTCGTTCGCGCGTCGCACCCGATGCTGAGCGGGCCGCCACCCGACCTGGCGGCGCTCGCCCTGCAGCCCTGGGTGCTGCAGCCGCCCGGCACCCTGCTGCGCCGGCGCATCGAGGGCCTGTTCCGCGCCGCCCATCTGGCACCGCCCCGTGAGGTGCTGAATACCGAGGGTGTCATGATGAGCCTTTCGCTGATCGACCGCATCGACGCCGTGACCGCGCTCAGCCGGGCGGCCGCCGAAGTGTTCACCAGGCCGGGCGGCCGGTTCCGGATGCTGCCGGCGGTCCCCGGTGCCGGGCGCATCGCGATCGACACCTTCGGGCTGATCCGGCTGGCGGAACGGCCGCTCTCGCCGGCTGCGGAGGCACTCTACGAGGCGGTGGAGGCCGAGCTGCGTCCGGTCGCCGCACGTGGGCGATCTTGACCGGGGCCCCCGCATCTGCGCCGATTTCCGCCATGACCGACAGCTCCCCGATCGACGCCAATCCTCTCCTTGAGACCTGGACCACGCCGTTCGGCTCCCCGCCGTTCGACCGCATCCGTCCGGAACATTTCGAACCGGCCTTCGCGCAGGCGATGCGGACGCATCTCGCCGAGATCGCCGCCATCGGCGCCAACCCGGAGGCGCCGGGCTTCGCCAACACCATCGAGGCGATGCAGCGCAGCGGCCGCGACCTCGATCGCATCGGCATGGTGTTCTCGAACCTGGTGGTCAGCCTGGGCGGAGCCGCGCTGGAGGCGGTCGACGTGGTGATGTCGCCGCGCCTTGCGCAGCACGGCATGAAGGTTTCGCTCGACCCGGCGCTGTTCGCCCGTGTCTCCGCGCTGCATGCCGCGCGGGACGATCTCGGTCTCGACATCGACCAGCGCCGGCTGCTCGACCGTGTGCATCTCGGCTTCGTGCGCAGCGGCGCGGCCCTCGACGAGGCCGGCCGCGCCCGGATGACGGCGATCTCGGAGCGTCTCGCGGTGCTGCACACGCAGTTCGGCCAGAACGTGCTGCATGACGAGAAGAGCTGGCAGCTCGAACTGGGCGAGGCGGACCTCGACGGCCTGCCGGAGTTCCTCGTTCAGAGCGCCGCGCGCACCGCTGCCGAGCGTGGCGTGATGGGTCATGTGGTCACGCTGTCCCGCTCGCTGATCGAGCCGTTCCTGACCTTCTCGGCCCGGCGCGACCTGCGGCAGGTGGCCTACCAGGCCTGGATCGCGCGCGGCATGCATGACGGCCCGCACGACAACCGTCCGCTGATCCCGGAAATCCTTGGCCTGCGTCGCGAACGCGCGCAACTGCTGGGATATGCGAGCTATGCCGAATACGGCCTTGCCGACACCATGGCCGGCACGCCTGACGCGGTGGCAGGCCTGCTCGCCGAAGTATGGGAGCCGGCCCGGCGCAAGGCGGCCGCCGAGCGCGACCGGCTGCTGGCGGTGGCCCGCGAGGAGGGCTTCAACGACACCCTCGCCGCCTGGGACTGGCGCCACTACGCCGAGCGCGTTCGCCGCGCGGACTACGCGCTCGACGAGGCCGAAATGAAGCCGTACTTCCTGCTGGAGAACATGCAGCAGGCCGCCTTCGATACCGCGGGCCGGCTGTTCGGCCTCGCCTTCGAGCACCGTCCCGAGGTGCCGGTCTATCATCCTGACGTGCGGGCCTACGAGGTGACGCGCAACGGCGAGCATGTCGCGCTGTTCCTGGCCGATCACCATGCGCGCGCCGACAAGCGCTCCGGCGCCTGGATGAGCAGCTACCGCGACCAGGAACGGCTCGACGGCGCAGTCTCGCCGATCATCGTCAACAACAACAACTTCGCGAAGTCGGACCCGACGCTGCTCAGCTTCGATGACGGCCGCACGCTGTTCCACGAATTCGGCCATGCGCTGCACGGACTGCTGAGCCAGGTGCGCTATCCCGGCCAGTCGGGCACCTCGGTGCGCCGCGATTTCGTGGAGTTTCCGTCGCAGGTCTACGAGCACTGGTTCTCGCTGCCCGAGACGCTGCAGACCTATGCCCGGCACCACGCCACTGGCGAGCCGATCCCGGAGGCGCTCGTCACGCGGCTGCTGGCGGCACGTGGCTTCAACCAGGGCTTCGGCACCATCGAGTATACCGCCGCCGCGCTGATCGACATGGAGTTGCACGCCCACCCGGCCCCGGAGACGATCGACATCGAGGCGTTCGAGCGCGAGTTCTGTGCCCGCATCGGCATGCCGGCGGAGATCGGCATCCGGCACCGCCCGGCGCATTTCCAGCATCTGTTCGCGGGCGGCGGCTACGCAGCGGGCTACTACTCGTACATGTGGTCCGAGGTGCTCGACGCGGACGGTTTCGAGGCTTTCAAGGAGGCCGGCGACCCATTCGATCCGGCGATCGCGGCCCGGCTGCACAGGGTGCTGAGCGCCGGCGACACCGAGGATCCGATGACGCTGTATGTCGGATTCCGCGGCCGGCCGCCGAGCACCACGGCGCTGCTGCGCTCGCGCGACCTCGTCGAGGCCGATCCGGGCAAGATGGTTACGCACCCGGTGTAACTCGCTGTCGGGATCGCGACATTCCGGCAACAGCAGGCGGCTGTTACCGATCGGTGCGCCCTGCGGCTGCTGACGGGTCCGGCTCGGCCTGCCTAAGTTGCCCCGGGGTGCCGCGCTGCTGCTTGCAGGAAACGGGGCGTGGCTACCAGCCATGTTCCAGCGGCGCGAGGAAGCAGGAAGACAGGCGCATGGCTATCAGGATCCCTTCGCTCCGGCTGACGGCGGCCACTCTCTCCCTCGGCTGTCTTGCAATGCCGGCGCTGGCGCAGACTTCGCTCGCCCCGAGCACCCGCGTGGCCACCCCGCTCGGCCAGCTGAACGGTGCCAGCTCGGTGCCGGCGTTGCCGCAGCCGGAGGCGCTGTTTCCCGACCTCTTCGGTCTCGGGCCGACGCTGCGCGACCACGGCATCGCGGTGCTGCTGGACAACACCAACGAGTTCGACGGCGTCATCAGCGGGCCGCAGAAGGGCACCACCAATTCCGGCCAGTATGCGCTGGAGACCGATATCGACTGGGAGAAGCTGGCCGGCCTGCGCGGCTTCTCGACGCACACGGTGGTCGTCGGGCGCTACGGCATTCCGGCCAGCCGCATCTTCGGCGACAACCTCGATCCGAGCCAGGAAATCTACGGCTCCGGCGGCAATGTCGTGGTGCATCTGGTCTATGCCTATGGCGAGGAGACGGTCGCACGCGGTCGCTTCGACGTGGCGTTCGGGCGCATTCCGTTCCTGAACGACTTCTCGTCCTCGCCGCTCTACTGCAACTTCCAGAACAACGCCTTCTGCGGAAACCCGAAGGCGTCCTCGGACAACATCGCGCACTCCTCCTATCCCGATGCGGGCTGGGCGATCCGCGCACGTGGCCGGCCGACGGTGGACACCTACCTGCAGACCGGCATCTTCTTCGACGAGGCCGGGATCTACACCAACGCCTTCCAGCGCACCGGCTTCCGCTTCGACAGTGCGCAGATCGACGGCGAGACCTTCCCGGTCGAGGCAGGCTGGGAGCCGAGCTTCGGCGCCGACAAGATGCCCGGGCACTACAAGCTGGGTTTCGCCTTCGACAACACCAATCACGCGGACGATTACTTCGCGGTCAATGGCAGCGCGATCGCGCAGTCCGGCCTGGGCGCAAGGCAACTGCATGGCAGCACGGCGGAGTGGGCCGAGTTCGACCAGATGGTGATGCGCAACGGTGCCGGCGCCACCGACGGCGTCATCGTGTTCGGCGGCTACTACCATAACGACCCGGCCTCGGCGACACGCGCGGACCAGTACGAGATCGCAGCCCTCGATCGCGATTTCTGGCACGCGCGGCCGTTCGACACCATCGGCGTCGCCTTCAGCTATATCGGCGTGAGCAGTGCGCTGACCCGCACCGAGGAACTGCAGCAGGAACTCGGCCTGCCGATCACCGGCACCGGCTCGACTTTCTACGATGCCAGCACGCCCGGCATCCAGAGCCATACGATGAACATCGAGGCCAACTACCAGATCCACGTCATGCGCGGCGTCACCTTCGCGCCGGACTTCCAGTATTTCATCCGCCCGAACGCGCAGAGCAACCTGCACGACGCGGCACTGCTCGGCTTCAAGAGCCACATCGAACTGTTCTGAGGATATCCATCGGCATGGACCGCGAGGAACTGACAGCCTGGGCGTTGTCGAACGGCTGGCAGATCCTGGCGGGGTGCCCGAGCCTGACCAAGCCATCGTCGCCGAAGGAGGCCATCGTGCGGATGGTGTTCAAGGCTACGGTGGTCAATCTCGAGGTCAAGAAGCCCGCCGGCAAGTGGGAGAAGATCTCCGGCGAGGCCTACGGCAAGGTCGTCCCCGACGAGGACGGCCAGCCGCAGGGCCTGGGCTTCGAGCGCATCCCGAGCTTCTCGATGCTGATGCGCGACAACCGCGACCGGCAGGTGTTCGCGGGCTTCAAGGGATAGTCAGAAGCCTGCCAGAAGCAGGTCGAGCGCGCGGGTGATCTCGTCCCGCCTCGTCGCGAGAGACAGCACAGAACGCCTGAGGTCCCTGGCGGGCACGGCGGCGATGAATTGCGTCAGCATCAGAGTGGCCGCCCATCGATGTCGAAGATCGGATCGAGGCCGCACGCCGGCATCGGTGCCTGCTTTGCTGTCCGCAGCGGCACGACGACGCGCGTGCCGAGGGCTTCCAGGAAGCCGGTCTGTACGTCCAGCACGTATTCGGTCCTGCCCGTTCCCGACGTCGGATAGACGTCGAAGCGGCTCATCAGAACTGGCGGAATTCGCCCAGCGGCACACCGTTGCGCTCGACGTAGTCGTTCGCGGAGGCAAGCGCCGCGCCATTCTCGCGCAGCCATGCAGCCGCTTGATGACGGGCGATCTCCGCTTTGAGCCCCTGTGCGCACGCCTCGGAGAGGTTCAGGCCAAGCGCACGGGCCTCCGCCAGCAGGTCTGCCGGCAGAGTGACGTTGGTGGGCCAACGCCTCGTTTGCGCCGAAGCAGTTCTTGGCATCGATGAGGTCCCCTGGGTGACAAGGTGTAAGGCATATCGACCATGCGCATGTGAATGCCTATCTCGCCAGCTGATGGTGCAGGTTCAGGTGCCTGCGACGTGGGCGAGCCTTTGCCGGGCCGCCCCGGCGGTGGCCAGGCTGGCCCCGGGCATCGTCGCCTGCTTCAGCCACGCCCGGCCATTGGCTTTGTCGCCACGCGCCGCGGCACTTTCGCCGGCCTGCAGGTAGAGGTCGGCGGCCTGGCTGGCATTGCCCTGCAGCTGCCGGGCGCGGGCGGCAAGCACCAGGGCCTGCGCCATTCCGGCATAGTCCAGGGTCTCGCGGCGCAGGTCGGCGGCGGCGAGGGCGCTCGCGGCGGCATCGGTCGCATCGTTGCGGCGCAGCGCGAGCCTTGCGGCGAGTTCGGCGCGGTCCGCACGCCATTCGGGCGCCGGCTGATGCTTGCCGCCTGTCGGTAATTGGAACATCGACAGCGCCGCCGCCAGCCCGGGCGTATCGCCGCGCGCATCGGCCACGATGCCCCGCACATAGCTGGCGCGGGCGACGGTTGCCGGATCGGATGCGGTCGCCTGCGCATGCCGCGCCCAGCCATCCGCCAGGCCCTCGTCGCCAAGCCGGTGCAGCGTCGCCGCCTGTACCAGGTCGAGTTCCGCGAAGCCGGGCCGGTCGCGTGCCGCCAGCTCGATGCGGGTCCGCTGCACCGTTGCCAGCGCGCCGCCGGGATCGGCCGCGGCGAGTTGAGCGGTGGCCAGGTCGTAGCCGAGATCGCCGATGGCGCCGGCATCGTTGCGTGCCAGCGCGAGGTCGAAGCCGTGCCGGTACTGCTGCACCGCCTGCTGCGGATGATCGAACTCCAGCGCCTGCCGGCCGGAATGTGCCGCCTGGTGCAGGGCGGTGTCCTCGGGCGGCAGGGCAGGCGCGTGGCCACCGCAGCCGGCGAGAGCCAGCGCCAGCGCCAGCAGGCCGAGCGCCGGCAGGCCAGGTGCTGGCGTAATCATGCGGCACTTCATGGCTTCACCGCGCCCGGCGGCAGTCGCAGCGGATCCGGAGCCGGAGTGCCGCTGCCACCGAGCAGCCAGTTGCCCCGCAGCTGCGCCAGCAGTTTCTCCAGCTGCTCGGTGGAGGCCTGCGCCTGGGTCAGCAGCGCCGGCAGGTTGGCGGTGGTGTCGGCCACGTTGCGTGCGATCACCGGCAGCTGCGGCGTCGCCTGCTTCAGGTCACCGGTCGCGGCCCGCACGTTGGCGAGGATCTGGCCGGTGCGATCCTCCAGCCCGGGCACGCGGCCCACGATCGGATCGAGTTTCGCCACCATCTCCTTGAGGTTGCCGACCGTCGCCTCGGCCTGCCGGATCAGGGTGTCGTCGGCGAGCAGCCGGCCGGCGGACCCTTTGCCCTCGTGGATGCCGACGATGATGGTGTTCAGCGTCGCCATCGCGGCGTTGGCGTTGGCGAGCGTCGGCAACAGCGAGGCGCGCACCTGCGCCAGGGTGGCGATCAGGGTGTCGACCGGGTTCGGCTCCGCGGTGGCGTCGATCACCGCGAAGTCCCAGTCCAGCCTGGTGCCGGTGCCGCGCGAGATATCCACGAACGACGCGCCGGCGACGCCGTACTGGCGCTTGATCACCGCCTTGCTGTCGCGCCGGATATACGGGTCGGCGTCGTAGTTGATGGCGGCGATCGCATACATCTCGCCCTGGCCGTCCGGGTTCAGCACCAGCCGGCGTATGGTCCCGGCATGGGTGCCGAGCACGTCGACATCGTCGCCCACCACCAGCCCGGCGACGCCCCCCTGCGGCAGCACGATGCGCAGCGTGGAGTCCGGCCGCAGCCACTTCTTCAGGATGCCGGCCTCGAACACCGCGCCGAAGAACAGCGCGGCCGCCAGCAGCACCAGCGCGCCGACCCATTCGTCGGTGTGGCGAAGATCGAGGATGCGACTGCGTCGGTCGGGTCGTCGTGTCTGCAGCATTCAGTCGGTCCGCTCTCGTTCCGTCGCATCGCGTTGCCGGCTTTTCTCGCGCACGCTGCGCACCGGGTTCAGCCCGTCCTCGAGCAGGTGCAGGTGGTGCGCGAGCGGGAAGGCCTGGGTCCGCCACAGCCGGCTGTCGCGGGTGAAGCAGATCGCAGCCGCACCCCGGTCGAGGGCGCGGGTCAGCAGGTTGAGCAGCGGCGTGATCAGCTCGTCGCTGTCGGCGCTGATGCTGTGTTCGAGCAGCAGCAGGCGCGGCTCGCCCAGGAAGGCGCGCACGCAGGCCGCCCGCATCAGGTCCGCCTCCGGCATTGCCTCCGGGCGTCCGATCGGCAGGCCCGGCAGCCCCACCTGGCGTGCCAGCTCCACCGCCTGGTCGACCAGGCTGTCGAGCGGCTCGCGTGTGTGGTGCAGCAGCGGCAGCAGGATGTTGATATGGGTGCGCAGCATGCCGATCCATGCTCCGCGCTGCGGCAGCCGGCCGATACGTCCACGCAGCGCGTAGGTCTGCTCGTGGCCGAGCTCGCTCCAGTTGTAGCCCATGAAGCGGACCGCGCCATCGCGCAGATCGAGCATGCCGCTGCACAGGTCGGACAAGGCGGTGGCGCGGTCGGCGTCGTGCGTCACCACCAGTGCGCACTCGCCGGCCATCAGGCGCAGGTCGAAGCGGGTGTTCGGCAGCGCGCTCTGGTCGAAGAACGGCCGCGCCGCCGCCAGCTCCAGCACCGGATCGGTCGCCTTCATCGGACGGTGCCCCGCTTCATCAGACGGTCCCCTGCCTTCATCAGACGCTCCCCTGTCTTCATCAGACGGTCAGCGTGAGCAGGATGCTGGTGACCATGATCACCAGGATGCCGCGCACGAAGCCCCGGGGCATCAGCGAGGCGAGGTCGTCGTCGGTCGACGCGGTCAGGCCGGTCAGGCAGGAGCTGAGCCCGACCAGATAGCCGATGGCGAACAGCTTGGCCGGGATCACCATGTAGTCGCGCACGGTCATCGCCGAGACCACCTTGTCGAGGAACAGCCACAGGCTGTCCTGGGTGGTGCCGAGCGCCGCGCTGACGATGTAGCCCATGACCAGCGCCACGGCCGCGAACAGCATGCCGAGCGTGAAGCCGCTGAGCGACATCGCCAGGGTACGGGGCATCACCAGCAGCAGGAACGGGTCGATGCCCTGCGAGATCATGGTGCGCACCTGGCCGCCGGCCTTCAGCATGCCGAACTCCGTGACGGTAAGCATGCCGCTGCGCCCGAGCAGGATCAGCCCGACCAGCAGCGGCGTGAGTTCGCGCACCAGCACGGTGACCAGCAGCGAGCCGGCCAGTTCCGCCTGACCGGCGACGCCAAGCCAGTAGAGCGCCTGGCTGACCATGGCGAAGCCGGTGAGGGAGGCGGTGACGAAGGCGGTGGCGAGGCCGCCGATGGTGGCCTGCCGCATGGTGATGCGGAACTCGTGCCGGACGGTGCGGCGCCAGGAGATCGGTCGCACCGCCTCGCGCAGCACGCCCCAGCTGGCGGCGGCCAGCATGCACAGGAAGCTGATGCGCTGCTTCGTGAAATGGCCTGTCGCGGCCAGCCAGCGCTGCCAGGCCGGCGCGTCGCCGCGGCGAGGTGCAGCCGGCGGGGGTTGCGGCGTCGGCGTGCCGTGCGGCTGGCCGGCGGTGGCGAGGCCGCTCACCGGCGGCCTCTTCTTTTGGCAAAGGGCCCGCTCACCGCCGGCCTCTTCTTTTGGCAAAGGGCCCGCTCACCGGCGGCCTCTTCTTTCGGCAAAGTGCCCGCTCACCTTCGGCCGGCCAGGATGAAGGTGCGCGCGGTGCCGACGCGGGGGACGTAGAACATGCCGCGCGGCCGGAACAGGAACTGCCGGTTCAGCGCCTCGTATGCGCCCTCGCTGACCTGGATGCTGCCGCTCTCCACAGCGCTCTGGGCCATCAGCTCGGCGGTGTGGATCACGTCGCCCCACAGGTTGAACAGCCTTGGCTCCTGTCCCAGCGCGCTGCCAAGCGCCTGTCCGAAATCCATGCCGATGCGGAACACCGGATCGAGGTCGCTGCGGGCGAGCAGGGTGAGGCAGGTTTCCCGCGCCGCCAGTGCCGCATCGGCAAGGCGGATCGCGGCGGTCGGGTCCGGCGTGTCGGTGCAGCCGGCGGCGGCGACCAGATGATGACCGGTGAGCTTCATGTAGGGCAGGTCGAATTTCGTCGCCAGCTCCTGCATGGCGCGCGCGATCTCGTCGGCGATGCTGCTCATGGCCTCGGCATCGCGTGTATTGATCACCACCGCATCGTCGAAGCGCAGCACCATCGCCGCAACCTGCGGATAGACGTTGGCGGCGAGGTCGCGCCGGCCGTCGTCATCGAGCGCCAGCACCGGGCTGAACCGTCCCGGCGCGTGTTCAGGCGTCCTGGAGGCGGCATCCGGGGTGCCATTCCGGTGGTCGACGTCCTGCGTGTCCGCCGCCTCGATGGTGTCCTCCTGCTCGCCGGTCAGGTCGGCGGCCCGCCGCGGCGCGTCCTGCTCCGGCCTGCGCATCCGGATCGCGGCGATGCCGGTCACCGCGGCGTTGAAGTTGCGCGCCTGATCACCGGCCTCGGGATCCTCCAGCAGCAAGGCCCCGGCGACCGCGCCTGCGCCACTCGCCGCCTCGCCGCCCCGCGCGCCGGTTGCCCCGCGCACCGGCAATACCGCGAGCGCGCGGCTGCCGAAGCTGCGCATCAGCAGGCGGTGCACGTCGGCGGTGCGCGGGTCGCGCCGCGCATCCGCAACGGCGATCGGCTCGCCGCCGGCCAGGCTGTCGAAGAACCCCGGCGCCTCCGATCGCGACAATTCGAGGCCGCCGCTGTGCGAGGCCTGGTTGCGGTCGAACAGATCCTCGCAATGCAGGATCAGCCCATCGCCGGCGAGCCGCCAGACGCTGACCCGCTGGGCGGCGTTCATCTCGGCCAGGGTCTCGCTCAGGGCCGGCAACGACTGGCCGGGATCGAACAGCCCCGGCTGCACCGCCAGCGCCGACAGCGCGCGACCCTCGTTGTCGCCGATCTCCTGCTGGCGGCGCAGCCGGCGTGCCAGCCGGTCACCGCGCCGGTTCTGCCGGATCAGCATCACCCCCAGCAGGCTGGCAAGCGCGATGGTGATCAGCGACAGCAGCAGGTGCCGGCGGCCGTTGGTCTCGGCGAAGCGGGTGAAGTCGCGCTCGGGGGCCGCGATCAACAGAACCCAGTCCTCGCCGGCGGCGGGCAGGCGTGCCGCGATGGTGACGTAGCGGCGGCCATGGATGGTGAGCGTGCGGTTGCCGTAGCTCTGCACCCGGAAGCGGTCGTAGGCGGCCTGCAGCGCCGGGTCGTCGAGTGCGCCGATGGTGGCGCTGTCGCCGGCCTTCGCGGCGGCGACCTTGGCCGTCGCGTGGGCGGGCTGCAGCATCTCGGGCGCGGCGATGATCTGGCCGTCGCGCCCGACGATCGCCGCCCGGCCGCTCTGGCCGATGTGCAGCGAGGTCAGGAACCTGGAGAGTTCGGCCAGGGTGATGTCGACGCCGAACACGCGCTGCAGCGAGCCGGGTGCGCTGCTCTCGCCGTAGTGGATCGCCGCCGTGATGCCGGGCGTCCGGGTGGTGTAGAAGATGTACGGCTGCGACCAGTAGACGCTGCTGGTGTGCAGCGCGCCCTGGTACCAGTCGCGCAGGCGGGGATCGAAATTGTCGCCCGGCATCACCTTGTCGTCGATGACATGCCCGGCATCGTCCAGGTGCACGGAGGCGACGCGCCGCCCTGCCGCGCTGTTCAGGATGTACTTGGTGTCGGTGCCGCCCTGCGGGTCGCGGCGCACCATCATGAAGTCGCCGTTGGAGTTGCCGATGAAGAAGCCCGACAGGTTGGGCACCTGCCGTAGCATGCTCGACGCGTAGGCCTCCATGGCGGTGCGGCCGTCGGGAATGGCGTTGCGGGCGACCATGTCGCGGGCGATGAAGGCGGCACGGGTCGCCGGCGCGAGGTAGTTGTCGACCTCGTGCGCGATGCGCGCCTGCAGGGTGTTCAGCACGTCATGGGTGAGGTCGAGCGCGGTCTGCCGGTTCGCCTGATAGGTGTAGAAGGTCACCCCGAGGATCGAGAGGATCACCAGCACGACGCCCAGCAGCGGCACGCCGACACGCGCCAGCAGCTGCCGCCGGCGCCGCATCCGCGTCTGGCTGATGTCGACGATCTCGTCGATCGGCACCGTTAGAGCCTCCCAGTGACCACCCGGAATCCCGCAATTGAGACTGGGAACGGCAAGCTGCCACAGAGCTTCCGATTTACCAATGTGACCGGCTGTTACTATTCCTGGCCGCAAGACGGGACTTGAAACGAGGCCGCGGAGGGCCTCACTTAGAAGAAGCTCTCAGGTGCGGAATGCCATGGTTGTCCCGATGATCGAGTTGTCGCTGCTGCCGCTGCTGGTGATCTCTCTCTGGGTCACGCTCCGGCGCACCATGGCGGCGAAGATGGTGCCGGTACGCGTACGGTCGAGGCGTATGCCGCCCCACCAGGAACATCGCGACCGTTTCTAGCGGAGCTGAATCTTCAAGGACCTGAAGGGCTTTTTAATCGCCGGCGGCTGCTCGCAGCGGCCAGCTACCGTGCATGATCGCCTCGACCAAGATCATTCCAGACATGCCACCCGCCGCCCTCCCTCGCGTGCTGCTGATCGAGGATGACGCCAAGATCGCGGCAGACGTGGCCGAGGAACTTTCGCTCCGCGGCTTCGCGGTGACCGTCGCCGAGACCGGGACGCAGGGCCTGGAAAGCGCCACCATTGCGGCGTTCGACGTGATGGTGGTGGACCGCCTGCTGCCCGGGCTCGATGGGCTGGCGCTGATCGAACAGCTGCGACGGCAGGGCGATCGCACGCCGGTGCTGGTCCTGAGCGCGCTGTCCGCGGTCGACGACCGGGTCGGCGGGCTGAAGGCTGGTGGCGACGACTACCTCACCAAGCCGTTCGCGATGGAAGAACTGGCGGCGCGCCTGGAGGCCTTGCTGCGTCGTCCGATCGAGACACGGGAAAGTGTGCTCCGCGCCGGGCCACTGGTCCTGGACCTGATCGAACGCAGCGTGCGCCGCGACGAGCGGGCCATCGAGCTGTTGCCGCGCGAGTTCCGGCTGCTGGAATACCTGGTGCGGCGGCCGGATCGGGTGCTGACCCGCGACATGCTGCTCGAGGATGTCTGGCACTACCGCTTCATTCCGCAGACCAACCTGGTGGACGTCCATATCGGCAAGCTGCGCCGCAAGGTGGATGCCCCGGGCGAGACGCCGCTGATCCACAGCATACGCGGCGCCGGCTTCATGCTGCGCACCACCGGCTAGGTCCGCCCGATGCGGCGGCCCGCTCCTATCGGTGGCAGGATCTTCGGCACAGGCATCCTCGGCACCCGTATCCTGGGCACGGGCATCTTCGGCACCAGTACCTTCCGGCTGTCGCTCGGCTCGGCCGGCTTCCTGCTCGCCGCCTTGCTGCTGCAGTCGGCGCTGATCTTCTGGCAGACCACCAGCTACCAGATCATGCGCACCGACCTGCTGCTGGCCCGCGAGGCGGCGCTGATCACCGCGCAGTCGAGGCCGCTGCTCGACCAGCAACTGCGCATGCGGGCCTCGGACGACCTGCATCTGCTGATCGCCGGCGCCGGGCTGTTCGACGCGCGGCACCACGTCCTGAACGGCAACCTGCCGGACTATCCGGAGGGACTGCAGCCGGACGGGCCGGTGCAGCAGCTGGTTGTGCATCCGACCGGGCAGGGGCCGCGCATCGTGCGCGCACAGGCGCTGAGGCTGCGCAACGGCGACATCCTGGTGCTGGCGCGTGGGCTGCGCGATCTCGAGGAGGTCCGCTTCGTGGTGCTGCGGGCGCTGCTGCTCTGCGCGGTGCCCTCGACCCTGCTGGCAGTGGCCGGGGGCGCCTGGCTCAGCCACCGCGCGCTGCTGCGGGTCGGCATCATGCACCGCGCCGTCGACCGGATCATGGCGGGCGACCTGCACGAGCGTCTGCCGGCGGGGCGCGAGCGCGACGATCTCGACCGGCTTGCCGGCAGCGTGAACCGCATGCTGGACCGGCTCGAACACCTGCTGGACGAGATCAAGGGCGTCGGCGACGACATCGCGCACGACCTGCGCACGCCGCTGGCGCGGGTCCGCACCCGGCTGGAGCGGGCGCGCAACCTGCCGCCCGAGCGGGACCGGGTAGGCGAGATGCTCGACCGTGCGATCGCGGACCTCGACCAGTGCTTCTCGGTGATCACCGCGCTGCTGCGTATCGGCGAGATCGAGAATGGCCGCCGCCGCGCCGCCTTCGCCACGGTGGAGCTCACCGAGATCGTCGACGACATCGTCGACCTCTACGAGCCGATCGCAGAGGCGCGCCAGATCGCGCTGCTGGCCGGACGCTGCGAGCCGGTGCGGGTGCATGGCGACCGCGACCTGCTGATCGAGCTGGTCGCCAACCTGATCGACAACGCCATCAAGTTCACCCCGGAGGGCGGCCGGGTCGAGATCGGCGCACGGGCCCGGGACGGCGCCGCGGTGCTGCACGTGGCCGACAGCGGGCCGGGCATCGCGGCTGCCGAGCGGGAGGCGGTGCTCGGACGGTTCTACCGCTCCGACAAGAGCCGCCATGTCCCGGGTAGCGGCCTCGGCCTCAGCCTGGTCGGCGCCATCGGCCGCCTGCACGATGCCCGCATCACCATCGCCGACGCCGGATCGGCCCCTGGCCCCGGCTGTCTCATCGAGGTGGCGCTGCCGATCCGCCACCACGCCATCGCCGTCCCCTGACAGGCACGAGCCGGGACAAGCCCCGGGGCACTGTCCTAAAATGGATTTTCATTGGCGGCCGGCGCGACCGACGCTAGGTCCGGATCAGGGCAATCGGAGCCGGCGCCTGCCAGCGTCGTGAGACGACCATGATCATCCAGCCGCGGCGACACCGTACGTGAACGCCATCGTCCTGGTGGCGCTTCGCCGCCCGCTCACCTTCGTGGTGATGAGCATCCTGATCGTGCTGTTCGGGATCATGGCGGTGCTCAAGACACCGACCGACATCTTTCCCAACATCAAGATCCCGGTGGTGGCGGTGGTCTGGACCTATACCGGCCTGCTGCCCGCCGACATGTCCGGCCGGGTAGTGTACTACTACGAGCGCTCGCTGACCGCGACGGTCGAGAATATCGAGCACATCGAGAGCCAGTCGCTATACGGCCGCGGCATCGTCAAGATCTTCTTCCAGCCGGGCACCGACATCGCAGCCGCGCAGGCGCAGATCACCTCGATCTCGCAGACCGTGCTGAAGCAGATGCCGGCCGGCATCACGCCGCCGCAGGTGCTGTCCTACAACGCATCCTCGGTCCCGGTGCTGGACCTGCAGGTCTCGGCCCCCGGCATGACGTCCTCGCAGGTCTACGACATGGCCTCCAACCTGATCCGGCCGGAGCTGATCTCGGTGCCGGGGGCGGCGATCCCGAGCCCCTACGGCGGCGCCGCGCTCAACGTCGAGATCGATCTCGACCAGCGCAAGCTGCTGGCGCACGGTCTGTCGGCCGACGATGTCGGGCGGGCGCTCGCCACCCAGAACGTCGTGCTGCCGGCCGGTGACCAGAAGATCGGCGCCATCGACTACATGGTCGAGACCAACTCGACGCCGCTCAAGGTGGAGCAGTTCAACGACCTGCCGATCAAGCAGGTCGGCAACGCCATCGTCTACCTGCGCGACGTCGCGCACGTCTATCGCGGCTCGCCGCCGCAGCAGAACGCGGTGCTGGTGCACGGACAGCAATCGGTGCTGATCGAGGTCCTGAAGAGCGGCGATGCCTCCACGCTGGCGGTGGTCAGCGGCATCAAGGCGATGCTGCCCGGCATCATCAGGACGCTGCCGAAGGGCACCACCATCACGCCGCTGAACGACACCTCCGGCTTCGTGCGCGACAGCGTGTTCGAGGTGGTGCAGGAGATGGTCACCGCCGCGTTCCTGACCGGCATGACGGTGCTGCTGTTCCTCGGCTCGTGGCGCTCGACGCTGATCGTGGCGACCTCGATCCCGCTCTCCATCCTGTGCTCGGTGCTCGCCCTGTCCTGGCTCGGCCAGACCATCAACGTCATGACCCTCGGCGGCCTGGCGCTGGCGGTCGGCATCCTGGTCGACGACGCCACCGTGATGATCGAGAACATCGACAGCCATCTCGAACACGGCGCCGAACTCGAGCCGGGCATCATCGAGGCCGCCAACCAGATCGTGGTGCCGACCTTCGTCGCGACCCTGTGCATCTGCATCGTCTGGCTGCCGCTGTTCCAGCTCTCCGGCATCGGCGGCTGGCTGTTCATGCCGCTGGCGGAAGCCATCATCTTCGCGATGATCGCCTCCTTCATCCTGTCGCGTACCCTGGTGCCGACGATGGCGGCGTGGCTGTTGCGCGCCCAGGTGGCGCAGCACGCCAAAGGGCCGAACCCCAATCCCGGACCGTTCGGCCGCTTCCAGCGCGGCTTCGAGGCACGCTTCACCAGCTTCCGCGAGGGCTACCAGCGCGTGCTCGCCGGCATCGTTGCCATCCGCGGGCGCTTCATCCTGGGCTTCCTGGGCGCCGCGTTCGCCTCGCTGCTGCTGATCCCGTCGCTGGGCCGCGACTTCTTCCCGAGCATCAAGTCGGGCGAGATCGATATGCACATGCGTGCCCCGATCGGGACAAGGCTCGAGGATGCCTCGATGATCTCGGTTCTGGTGAACAAGTCGGTGCGCGACCTGCTGCCTGGCCGCGTCAGCAACATGGTCAATAATTGCGGCCTGCCGGCGAGTGGCATCAACGAGGCCTACAATTCAACCGGCACCATCGGGCCGCAGGATTGCGACATCACCATCAGCCTGAAGAACGACGAGGCGCCGGTGGATGATTACCGGGCGCTGCTGCGACGCGAGCTGCCGAAGCGTTTCCCGGGCACCGCGTTCACCTTCCTGCCCGGCGACATCACCGCCAAGATCCTGAATTTCGGCCTGCCGGCGCCGATCGACGTGCAGGTCTCCGGACGCGGCCTAGAAGCCAACCTCGCCTATGCGAACCAGATGGTGGCGCGGCTGCGCCGGATCCCGGGCATCGCCGACGTGCACATCCAGCAGGCCTTCAACGAGCCCACCCTGCGCGTCGCATCGTCGCGTTCGTTCGCGCTCGGCACCGGGCTCACCGAGGCCGACGTCGCCAACAACGCGCTCGCCACCCTCTCGGGCAGTGGCCAGACCGCGCCGACGTACTGGCTCGATCCGAGCAACGGCATCTCGCACCTGGTCAACACGCAGACCCCGCAGAACCAGCTCACCAGCATGAACGACCTGGAGACCATCCCGGTCGACAAGGGCGACGGCAACCCGAAGGGCGGCAACCTGCAGTTGCTCGGCGGCCTCAGCCACATCAGCCAGACCGGCAGTGCGCTGCTGAACTCGCACTACAGCATCCTGCCGGTGATCGACATCTTCGCCACCAGCCAGGCGCGCGACCTCGGCGCCGTCAACGACGCGGTGGCCGATGTGGTGAACCAGATGAGCGGCAGCGTTCCGCACGGCGCCAGCGTGCATCTGCGCGGCCAGGCCACCACGATGGGCGTCGCCTACGTGCAGCTGATCGAGGGCCTCGCGCTGTCGATCCTGCTGGTCTACCTGGTGATCGTGGTGAACTTCCAGTCCTGGCTGGATCCGTTCATCATCATCTCGGCGCTGCCGGCCGCACTCGCCGGTATCGTCTGGAGCCTGTTCCTGACCCGCACCACGCTGTCGGTGCCAGCGCTGACCGGCGCGATCATGTGCATGGGCACCGCCACCGCGAACTCGATCCTGGTGGTCTCGTTCGCCCGCGAGCGCCTTGCCGAGCATGGCGACGCGGTGCGCGCCGCGATCGAGGCGGGCTATGGCCGTATCCGTCCGGTGCTGATGACGGCGCTGGCGATGATGATCGGCATGCTGCCGATGTCGTTCAGCAACACCCAGAATGCGCCGCTCGGCCGCGCGGTGATCGGCGGCTTGATGGTTGCGACCTGCGCCACGCTGCTGTTCGTACCCTGCGTGTTCGCGCTGCTGCACCGGCGCGAGGCGGCGCCGCGCCAGCACGGGCCCGGCCTGATCGACCGGACCGCCGGGCCGGCGCGAACGCCACGTCGTCCGGAAGGAGCACTGCAGGCATGACCACCCGGCAACAGCTCCGCCATGGCCCGGTGCGCGCCCCGCGCAGCCGCGTCGGCCTGGTTTCCCTGGTCATACTGGTGCTGGCGATCCTGCTCGCCGCCTGGGGGTTGTGGGACCGGCACAGCCACCTTGCCGACCTGCGCACCGCGGCCGACGACACTGCGGTGGACGACGTGCAGCTGATCTCCGCGACCCATGGGCCGCCGTCGCGCACCCTCGACCTGCCGGGCACCGTCAATGCCTGGTATGCGGCGCCGATCTACGCGCAGGTCTCCGGCTACGTGCAGATGTGGTTCAAGGACTACGGCGCCGCCGTGCAGAGGCACGCGCTGCTGGCGACCATCGACGCACCAGGCCTGGACGAGCAGTTCGAGACCGCGAAAGCCAATCTCGCGGTGGCGCAGGCGCGCTACGACCTCGCCGTTGTCACCGCGCATCGCTGGAGCGCGCTCGCCGGCACCCAGGCGGTCTCGCAGCAGGAAGTCGACGTGCAGGTCGCCAACGCCACCGCGCAGAAGGCGCAGGTGCAGGCGGCGCAGCACGAGGTCGCGCGCTACCAGGCGATGGAAGCCTTCAAGAACGTGGTGGCGCCGTTCGATGGCGTGGTCACGGCGCGCAACACCGATGTCGGCAGCTACGTGAGTGCAGCCGGCGGCGACCTGCATTCCAGCGGCGGATCGTCCGAGCTGTTCAGCGTGTCGGACATCCACAAGCTGCGCATCTATGTTTCGGTGCCGCAGGATTATTCCGCGGTGCTGAAGCCCGGCCTCACCGCGACGCTGACCTTCTCGCAGTTTCCCGGCCGCAGCTTCAAGGCCGAGTTCCTGACCACCGCGAACGCCTTCAACCCGCAGACCCGCACCGTCGTCACCGAGCTTACGGTGGACAATGCCGACCACCTGATCTGGCCGGGCACCTACACAGACGTCCGTTTCGTGATCCCGTCCGACCCGGACATCCTGATCGTTCCGGAGCAGGCGCTGCTGTTCCGCGACCATGGCCTGCAGGTGGCCATGGTGCGACCGGATAGTACTGGACCGGATGGAACCATACATCTGCAGGACGTGAAGCTCGGCCTCAATCTCGGGCAGACCGTGCAGGTGGTGGCCGGGTTGAAGCCGACCGACCGCTTCATCGATGCGCCCTCCGCCGGCCTGCTGGAAGGCCAGCACGTGCATGTGGTGACCGGGGTCCCCGGGGTGGCGGTGAAGCCTGCGCCGCCGGCTGCGGATCCGGCGACGGCGCGCAACCCGCACATGAGCACGGCGCAGCGCGAACGCATCGAGGCGGCCCGCGGGGGCGCGCCCGATCAATGAGAAGAGGTGGACTGGCGCGTGCCGCCGGCCTCGCGGGGCTGGCGGTGCTGACCTGCTGCGAACTCGCGGGGTGCGACCTGGCGCCGTCGTATCGGCCGCCGCACCCGCTGCTGCCGGCGAGCTACCAGGGCTCCGCACCGTTCAGGGTGGCGCACCCGCTCGACCGGCTGCCGCGTGGGCCGTGGTGGCAGAGCTTCGGCGACCCGGTGCTCGACACGCTGGAAGCCCGGCTCGAACTCGACAATCCGAACCTGCTCGCGGCCTACGAGGCCTACACGCAGTCGCGCGACCTGGCCGGCGAGGCGCGTTCCGGCCTGTTCCCGCAGATGAATGCCGATGCCGGCACCACCGACAACAAGCAGTCGCAGCACCGGCTGTTCCGCGGCAGCCCGACCGGCACCAACGAGCAATCCTCCAACACCATCGGCGCGACGGTGGCCTGGGACCCGGATTTGTGGAGCCGCATCCGCAACGAGACCAAGCTGTACAAGGAGCAGGCGCAGGCGACGGCAGCGGACGTGGCGAACGCCAGGCTCAGCCTCGAGGTGCAGCTGGCGTCCGACTACATCGCGCTGCGCGGCCTCGACACCCAGCACTACGTCTACCAGCAATCGATTGCCCTGTACCGCAAGGCGGTCGGCATCACCTCGATGCGCCTCGCCGGCAAGATCGCCTCCGGCCTTGATGTGGCGCGGGCGCAGAACCAGCTCGCGGCCGCCGAGGCCGAGGACAGCGCGACACTGGCGAGCCGCGCCACCCTGCAGCACGCGATCGCCGTGCTTACCGGCACCAACCCGAGCAGCTTCAGCATCGCGCCGGTTGCGGAGGCGCATCTCACGGTGCCGGTGATCCCGGCCGGGGTGCCGTCGACGCTGCTGCAGCGCCGGCCGGACATCGCCGCCGCCGAGCGCGACATGGCGGCGGCCAGCGCCGCGATCGGCGTCTCGCGCGCGGCGTTCTACCCGGATGTCACCATCAGCCTGCAGAGCGGCTTCCAGGACTATGGCTGGTCGCTGGCCAGCCTGACGAACAGCATGTGGGCGGTCGGCGCGTCGGCACTGCTGCCGCTGTTCGAGGGCGGGCTGCGCAAGGCGGAGCTGCAGCGCAGCTGGTCGTCCTATTCGCAGACCGCCGACAACTACCGCGCCACCGTGCTGACCGCGTTCCAGCAGGTCGAGGACGGTCTGTCGCTGACCGGCATCCTGGCGACCGAGCTGTCGCAGCAGGTCGCCGCCGTGCGCTCGGCGGACAAGGCGCAGGACATGACGCTTGCGCTCTATACGGGCGGCCTCGACAACTATCTCGATGTCACCGTGAGCCAGGTCTACGCGCTGACGGCGCAGATCGCCGCCGTGCAGGTGGAGACGACGCGGCTGCAGGCGGCGGTGAACCTGATCGGAGCCCTCGGTGGCGGATGGTCCACCGGCGAGTTGCCGACGCCCGACCAGACGCTGCCGTTCAACCCGCTGAGCCCGGCCCGGTCGCCGGGTGATGTCCACACGCCGGGCTGACCTCGACCGCCGAGTGCTGCGTCGAATTCCATCCGCCGAGGGTGATGCATCGCGGGCATGGCGTGCGGGCCGAGCGGCTCGTCAGGCCGCACCGGTTTCCCTTGCAGGATCCTTTCCCAGGATCTCCGTGGCAGCCCGCATGAGGATCGCGGCGATGCGACGTGCCTCCTCCGGTGCGCAGCCGCGCTTGCGCATCAGGGCATGCCTGATGGCATGCCGCGCCTCATGCAGCTCGTCCGCCGCGTGCGGGTCGGCATCGTCCACGCCGGCGAAGGCCTCGCGGACCCCTGCCATCCGGCCGCCGATGCGGGCCAGGGTCTCCAGGATCATCGTCGCCTGCTCGCGGTTCTCATCGAGTTGCGAGAGGCCGGCTGCGGTCAGGGTGTAGAGCTTGCGGTTGCCATCCTGGGTCACCTGGGCGTGCCCGATCTCCTCGAGATAGGTCAGTGCCGGGTAGATCATGCCGGGGCTCGGCGCATAGAAACCGCCGGAGCGCTCCTCGAGCATGCGGATCAGCTCATAGCCGTGCGCCGGCTGCTCGCCGAGCAGGGCAAGCAGGACCAGCTGCAGCTCCGCGGAGCCCAGCTTGCGGCCGCCTGGCATCCCGTCGCCGCCCATGAAGCCGCCGCCCCGGCCGAAGCCGCCGCCGCGACCATGGCCGAAACCGCCGCGACCGCGATGCGGGCCGATGGTGTGCAACCAGTGGTGGATGTGATGAGAGAAATTTTCTGTTCTGTATGACATGTCTTACGATATGTCTTTCGAGACAGATCCGTCAATCGGGTAATCGGTTCGCAGGGTCGCCGATCACGCCGGCACCTTGACAAGGATGCCGGGCGGGGGCTAGGAGCGCGCCTCTCATGGAACGCGGGAGACCCGTCCTGCCGGCCCGGATTGCTCCGGTGCTGCGGCGACCGGTCGCACGAACCGCGGTCCTGGCTGAACAGGAGCCAAGGATATGGCGAAGAAGATCGTCGGCTACATCAAGTTGCAGATCCCGGCGGGCAAGGCCAATCCGTCGCCGCCGGTGGGACCTGCGCTCGGCCAGCGTGGCCTGAACATCATGGCGTTCTGCAAGGAGTTCAACGCGGCGACGCAGGGCCTGGAGGTCGGCATGCCGATCCCGGTCGTGATCACCGCATTCGCAGACCGTACCTTCACCTTCATCACCAAGACGCCGCCGAACACCTACTTCCTGCTCAAGGCTGCCAAGGTCAGCAAGGGAAGCCCGACTGTCGGCAAGGGTGCGGCTGCGGGGCGGGTCACGACCGCGCAGCTGCGCGAGATCGCGCTGGAGAAGATGAAGGACATGAACGCCAACGACGTGGATGGCGCCATTCGCATGCTGGCAGGCTCGGCCCGGTCGATGGGTCTCACCGTGGTGGAGGGCTGACCCATGGCCAAGGACAAGCGTCTCGAAGCTGCCCGCGCCAAGATCACCGCCAACAAGGCCTATGGTCTGGATGATGCGATCCGCCTGGTGAAGGGCAACGCCACCGCCAGGTTCGACGAGACCGTCGAGATCTCGCTCGGCCTCGGTATCGATCCTCGTCACGCCGACCAGATGGTGCGAGGCCTGCTCAGCCTGCCGAACGGCACCGGCAAGACGCTTCGTGTCGGCGTGTTCGCACGCGGGCCGAAGGCCGAGGAGGCACTCGCCGCCGGGGCCGACGTGGTCGGCGCCGAGGACCTCGCCGAGAAGGTGCAGGCCGGCGAGATCGGCTTCGACCGCTGCATCGCG
Source organism: Lichenicoccus roseus (assembly GCF_005844085.1). Taxonomy (GTDB): domain Bacteria; phylum Pseudomonadota; class Alphaproteobacteria; order Acetobacterales; family Acetobacteraceae; genus Lichenicoccus; species Lichenicoccus roseus. The sequence goes on along the minus strand of NZ_VCDI01000001.1, from coordinate 653,654 downwards.
ACGCCGGACATGATGGCCCTTGTCGGCCGCCTGGGTAAGATCCTCGGCCCGCGCGGCCTGATGCCGAACCCCAAGCTCGGTACCGTGACGATGGACGTGAAGGGCGCGGTCACCGCCGCCAAGTCGGGCCAGGTCGAGTTCCGCGCCGAGAAGGCCGGTATCATCCATGCCGGCATCGGCAAGGCGTCGTTCGACGAAGCCAAGCTTGCCGAGAACATCCGCGCCCTGGTGGACGCGATCCAGAAGGCCAAGCCGACCGGCGCCAAGGGTGTGTATCTACAGCGGGTGGCACTGTCCTCGACGATGGGCCCTGGCGTGAAGGTGGACGTGGCGTCGTTTACCGGCTGATTCGAATGCGAGCCCGTCCTCCGGGGCGGGCCTGAGTAGGAGCGCCGATCTTCCGGTCGGCGTTTCCGAACCTGTCCAAGACCGCACGTGGCTTCGGCCTTAATGGTGCACCCGGGCAACCGGGCACTGCGCGCGCAAGACGGGAGATCCGGATGCGGTCGGTCATGCGGGCTGACCCTCGAGAGAGGGTGCCTGCTTCATGGTCCCGCACTGGTGGTTCCGGCTGCAACAGGACAGGCGAACCGGACCGTGCGCGTCCCCGAACGGGTTCGTGTGACGGTCCTTGGGCAACCCGGCCCGCCGGTCTCGTATCGGTGGGCCACGACGGAGACGGGATTTGGACCGTACGGAGAAGCGGGAGTTCGTATCCCTTCTCGGCGCCGTTTTCGCAGAGACGTCGATGGTCGTCGTCACCCGCAATGACGGGTTGACGGTGGCCGAGGTGACGAAGCTGCGCCAGCGGATGCGCGAGGCGGGTGCGACCTTCAAGGTCGCGAAGAACCGGCTGGCCATCCTCGCCCTGGATGGGACCAAGTTCGACGGCATTTCGCCGCTGCTGAAGGGACCGATCGCGCTCGCCTGGGCGCACGACCCGGTAGCGGTGGCCAAGGTGGCCGTCGAGTTCGCCAAGACCAACGAAAAGCTTGTCGTGCTCGGTGGAGCGCTCGGAGCCCAGACGCTGAATGCGGACGGGATCAAGGCGCTGGCCGAGCTGCCATCCCTGGATACCCTGCGCGCGCAGCTGGTTGGCCTCATCGCCACCCCGGCCACGCGTATCGCGGGCGTGCTCCAGGCACCGGCGGCACAGCTTGCGCGGGTCTTTGGCGCCTACGCCAAGAAGGACGAGGCGGAAGCCGAAGCGGCATAGACCGTTGCACACGATTTAGTGAGCCTGGGAACCGGGCTTGCTTTGCACCCACCAGTATCTAGATTAGGAACATCAATCATGGCCGATCTGTCGAAACTCGTTGACGAGCTGTCCACCCTGACGGTTCTCGAGGCTGCCGAGCTGTCGAAGCTCCTCGAGGAGAAGTGGGGCGTGTCCGCCGCGGCGCCGGTTGCGGCTGCCGCTCCGGCGGGCGGTGGCGCTGTCGCCGCTCCGGTCGAGGAGCAGACCGAATTCACGGTCATCCTCGCGACCGTCGGTGACAAGAAGATCAACGTCATCAAGGAGATCCGGACCATCACCGGCCTGGGCCTGAAGGAGGCGAAGGATCTGGTCGAGGCGGCTCCGAAGCCGGTCAAGGAAGGCGTCAACAAGGAAGACGCCGCGAAGTTCAAGAAGCAGCTGGAAGAGCAGGGCGCCACTGTCGAAATCAAGTAAGCAGCCTGACGTGCCTGCTGCTTCCAGTTCGAAGCAGCCAGCCTCTCCGAGGCAGACGGGCTTCCGCTAAAGCCATTGAGGGTGGGTGCCGAGCTTCGGTGCCCGCCCTCTTGGCCGTGCAGAGTTCGGAATCGTGCCGTACAGCGGCGGCCCGGTTCGAAGTGAGTGTGATTTCAGTGGGTCCGGGAACGGGCTGCAGCGCCGGCACGCCTGATCATGGCGTGTCCCAGGTCGCGCAGCCAGATATCCCGGGGCCAAGCAGGGCAGACAGGGGTGGCGATGAACGCAGTGATCGGGAATGCCGGAGCGTTTTCTGGGGCAAAGTCGTTCACGGGACGCAAGCGCATCCGCAAGAGCTTCGGGCGTATCCCCGAAGTCGCGCCGATGCCGAACCTGATCGACGTGCAGAGGTCCAGCTACGAGGGCTTCCTGCAGATGAACGTGGCGCCTGACAGCCGCACCCAGACCGGGTTGCAGGAAGTCTTCCGCTCGGTCTTCCCGATCAACGATTTCGCCGGTCGCGGCCGCCTGGAGTTCGTGCACTACGAGCTCGAGGAGCCCAAGTACGACGTCGAGGAATGCATCCAGCGCGGCATGACGTTCGCCGCCCCGCTGAAGGTGATCCTGCGTCTCATCGTGTGGGACGTGGACGAGGATACCGGCAGCCGCTCGATCCGCGATATCAAGGAACAGCCTGTCTACATGGGCGACATGCCCCTGATGACGGAGAACGGCACCTTCATCATCAACGGCACCGAGCGCGTCATCGTCAGCCAGATGCATCGCTCGCCCGGCGTGTTCTTCGACCACGACAAGGGCAAGACGCACTCGTCCGGCAAGTTCCTGTTCGCGGCCCGCGTCATCCCGTATCGCGGCTCGTGGCTCGATTTCGAGTTCGACAGCAAGGACATGGTCTATGTCCGCATCGACCGGAAGCGGAAGCTGCCGGTCACCACGCTGCTGTATGCTCTCGAGGGTGCATCCTCCGAGGCGGCCCGCGCCGCCAAGATCGCCGAGGGTGGCGATGTCGACACGCTCGACGTGCGCGGCATGGATGCCGACGAGATCCTCGGCACCTTCTACGGCCAGGTGATCTTCGTGCGCGGTGCCAAGGGCTGGGCGCGTCCGTTCGATCCCGACGCCTTCCGCGGCATGAAGCTGCTGGAGCCGCTGGTCGATGCCGACACCGGCGAGGTGGTCGCCGAGGCCGACGCCAAGCTGACCGCCCGCGCGGTGAAGAAGATCGCCGAGAAGACCAAGGAAGTGCTGGTCGGCCGCGCCGACCTGCTGGGCCGCTACGTGGCCTACGACCTGGTCAACGAGGAGACCGGCGAACTGTACGCAGAGGCCGGCGAGGAGCTGACCGAGCCGAGGCTGGCAGCGATCGAGGAGCTCGGCATCGACAGCCTGCCGACGCTTGCCGTCGACACCGGCACCGGCCCGTGGATCCGCAACACGCTCGCGATCGACAAGAACACGTCGCGCGACGATGCGCTGATCGACATCTACCGGGTCATGCGCCCGGGCGAGCCGCCGACCCCGGACACCGCGGAAGCCTTGTTCCGCGGCCTGTTCTTCGATGCGGACCGCTACGACCTTTCGGCGGTCGGCCGCGTGAAGATGAACATGCGTCTGGGCGTCGATGCCGAGGACACCATGCGCGTGCTGCGCAAGGTCGACATCCTGCGCACGGTGAAGATCCTGTGCGAGCTGAAGGACGGCCGCGGCACCATCGACGACATCGACAACCTCGGCAACCGCCGGGTGCGCTCGGTCGGCGAGCTGATGGAGAACCAGTATCGCGTCGGCCTGCTGCGCATGGAGCGGGCGATCCGCGAGCGCATGGGTTCGGTCGACATCGACACCGTCATGCCGCACGACCTGATCAATGCGAAGCCGGCGGCAGCTGCGGTGCGCGAGTTCTTCGGCTCGTCGCAGCTCAGCCAGTTCATGGACCAGACCAACCCGCTGTCTGAAGTCACCCACAAGCGTCGTCTCTCGGCGCTTGGCCCGGGCGGTCTGACCCGCGAGCGCGCCGGCTTCGAGGTGCGCGACGTGCATCCGACGCATTACGGCCGTATCTGCCCAATCGAGACGCCCGAGGGCCCGAATATCGGCCTGATCAACAGCCTCGCGACCTACGCCAAGGTGAACAAGTACGGCTTCATCGAGACGCCGTATCGCCTGGTGAAGGAAGGCGCGCTGCAGAGCGGCTGGAAGTACCTCTCCGCCATGGAGGAGGAGCGACTGGTGGTGGCGCAGGCCGACTGCGCCCAGGACGCCGACGGCAACCTGACCGACGAGCTGGTCTCGGTGCGCCGTGGTGGCGACTTCCGGCTGGTGAAGCCCGAGGACGTGACCGCCTGCGACGTCTCGCCGCGCCAGCTGGTGTCGGTGGCCGCGGCGCTGATCCCGTTCCTCGAGAACGACGACGCCAACCGGGCGCTGATGGGCTCGAACATGCAGCGCCAGGCGGTGCCGCTGATCCGCTCGGACGCGCCGCTGGTCGGCACCGGCATGGAGGCTGCGGTCGCCCGGGATTCGGGTGCCACCATCGTCGCCCGCCGTCCCGGCACCATCGACCAGATCGACGGCGCCCGCATCGTGGTACGTGCCACCGACGAGACCGGCTCGACCCAGGGCGTCGATATCTATCGGCTGCGCAAGTACATGCGCTCGAACCAGTCGACCTGCATCAACCAGCGTCCGCTGGTGCGTGTCGGCGACAAGGTGCATGCCGGCGACATCATCGCCGACGGTCCGTCGACGGATCTCGGCGAGCTTGCCCTCGGCCGCAACGTGCTGGTCGCGTTCATGCCCTGGAACGGCTACAACTTCGAGGACAGCATCCTCATCTCCGAGCGCATCGCGCGCGACGATGTCTTCACCTCGATCCATATCGAGGAGTTCGAGGTCATGGCGCGCGACACCAAGCTCGGCCAGGAGGAGATCACCCGCGACATCCCCAACGTCGGCGAGGAAGCGCTGCGCAACCTCGACGAGGCCGGCATCGTCTATGTCGGCGCCGAGGTGAACCCGGGTGACATCCTGGTCGGCAAGGTCACGCCGAAGGGCGAGAGCCCGATGACGCCGGAGGAGAAGCTGCTCCGCGCCATCTTCGGCGAGAAGGCGTCGGACGTGCGCGACACCTCGCTCAAGCTGCCGCCCGGCACCACCGGGACGATCGTCGACGTGCGGGTGTTCTCGCGTCGTGGCGTGGACAAGGACGAGCGTGCGATGGCGATCGAGCGCGCCGAGATCGAGCGCCTTGCCAAGGACCGCGACGACGAGCGCGCGATCCAGGAGCGCAGCTTCTACAACCGCCTGCGCGAGCGCCTGCTCGGACAGAAGGCGGGTGCCGGCTTCAAGGGCATCAAGTCCGGCAGCGAGATCACCGAGGAAGTGCTGGCCGAGCATCCGCGCGGCGCATGGCGCAACATCGTGCTGTCGGCAGATAGCGCGGTGGCCGAGATCGAGGTGCTGAAGCGCGAGTTCGATGCCGCCGTCGGCCGCATCCAGGCGCGCTTCGAGAGCAAGGTCGAGAAGCTGCAGCGTGGCGACGAGCTGCCGCCCGGCGTCATGAAGATGGTCAAGGTGTTCGTGGCGGTGAAGCGCAAGCTGCAGCCGGGCGACAAGATGGCCGGACGGCATGGCAACAAGGGCGTGGTCTCGCGCGTGGTGCCGGTGGAGGACATGCCGTTCCTGGAGGATGGCAGCTCGGTCGACATCGTGCTCAATCCGCTCGGCGTGCCGTCGCGGATGAACGTGGGGCAGATCCTGGAGACGCATCTGGGCTGGGCCTGCGCCAACATCGGCAAGGGCATCGGCGAACTGGTCGACGAGTACCAGCGCACCGGCAACGCCAAGCAGGAGCTGCTGGACACGTTGCGCGAGGTCTACGGCGAGCAGGTCTATGCCGAGGATATCGCGACGCTGCCGAACGAGCAGCTGATGGAGCTCGCGCACAACCTGCGCAAGGGCGTGCCGATCGCGACCCCGGTGTTCGACGGCGCCCGCATGTCGGACATCGAGGACATGCTGACCCGGGCCGGGCTGGATACGTCGGGCCAGGTGCAGCTGACCGATGGGCGCAGCGGCGAGCCGTTCGAGCGCAAGGTGACGGTGGGCTACATCTACATGCTGAAGCTGCATCATCTGGTCGACGACAAGATCCATGCGCGTTCGATCGGGCCGTACAGCCTGGTCACCCAGCAGCCGCTGGGCGGCAAGGCGCAGTTCGGCGGCCAGCGCTTCGGCGAGATGGAGGTGTGGGCGCTCGAGGCGTACGGCGCCGCCTACACGCTGCAGGAGATGCTGACGGTGAAGTCGGACGACGTGTCCGGCCGCACCAAGGTCTACGAGGCGATCGTGCGCGAGCAGGACGATTTCGAGGCCGGCATCCCGGAGAGCTTCAACGTGCTCGTCAAGGAACTGAAGTCCCTCGGCCTCAATGTGGAGCTGGAGCAGAGCGGAGATTGAGGTCGGCACCTCGATCCACCGCCTTCCAGGTCCTGAATTTCACCCTCTCAGGGGTCACGACGCATGAATGAACTGATGAAGATCCTTGGCCAGACCGGCCAGGCGCAGACGTTCGACCAGATCAAGATCCAGCTCGCCTCGTCGGAGCAGATCCGCTCCTGGTCCTATGGCGAGATCAAGAAGCCCGAGACCATCAACTACCGGACGTTCAAGCCGGAGCGGGACGGACTGTTCTGCGCGCGCATCTTCGGGCCGATCAAGGACTACGAGTGCCTGTGCGGCAAGTACAAGCGCATGAAGTTCCGCGGCATCATCTGCGAGAAGTGCGGTGTCGAGGTGACGCTGGCAAAGGTGCGCCGCGAGCGCATGGGCCATATCGAGCTGGCCTCGCCGGTCGCGCACATCTGGTTCCTGAAGTCGCTGCCAAGCCGCATCGGCCTGATGGTCGACCTCACGCTCAAGGAGCTTGAGAAGATCCTGTATTTCGAGAACTACGTGGTTCTCGAGCCGGGCTCGACCGACCTCAAGCTGCACCAGCTGCTGACCGAGGACCAGCTCCTCAACAAGCAGGACGAGTTCGGCGACGATTTCCGCTACGGCATCGGTGCCGAGGCGGTGAAGTCGATCCTCAAGGAGATCGACTGCGACGCCGAGAAGGTGAAGCTGCGCGCCGACCTCAAGGACACCACGTCGGAGGCCAAGCGCAAGAAGCTGGTCAAGCGCCTGAAGCTGGTGGAGGCGTTCGCCGAGAGCGGCTCGCACCCGGACTGGATGATCCTGGACGTGGTGCCGGTGATCCCGCCCGAGCTGCGCCCGCTGGTGCCGCTCGACGGCGGCCGGTTCGCGACGTCGGACCTGAACGACCTGTATCGCCGCGTCATCAACCGCAACAATCGTTTGAAGCGGCTGATCGAGCTGCGCGCGCCGGACATCATCGTGCGCAACGAGAAGCGCATGCTGCAGGAGAGCGTCGACGCGCTGTTCGACAACGGCCGTCGCGGTCGCGCCATCACCGGCGCCAACAAGCGTCCGCTGAAGTCGCTGTCCGACATGCTGAAGGGCAAGCAGGGCCGGTTCCGGCAGAACCTGCTCGGCAAGCGCGTCGACTATTCTGGCCGTTCGGTGATCGTGGTGGGTCCCGAGCTCAAGCTGCACCAGTGCGGCCTGCCCAAGAAGATGGCGCTCGAGCTGTTCAAGCCGTTCATCTACTCCAAGCTGGAGAAGTACGGCCACGCCACCACCATCAAGGCGGCCAAGCGCATGGTGGAGAAGGAGCGTCCCGAGGTCTGGGACATCCTCGAGGAGGTGATCCGCGAGCATCCGGTGATGCTGAACCGGGCGCCGACCCTGCACCGCCTCGGCATCCAGGCGTTCGAGCCAGTGCTGATCGAGGGCAAGGCGATCCAGCTGCATCCGCTGGTCTGCACGGCCTTCAATGCAGACTTCGACGGTGACCAGATGGCGGTGCACGTGCCGTTGTCGCTCGAGGCGCAGCTAGAAGCCCGCGTGCTGATGATGTCGACCAACAACATCCTCAGCCCGGCGAACGGCAAGCCGATCATCGTGCCAAGCCAGGACATCGTGCTCGGGCTGTACTACCTGTCGCTCGAGACCGCCGACTTCCGCACCACGCCCGACCAGAACAAGTACGACGACAAGGGCCACGTGACGGAGACCGGGGCGTCGGCGTTCGGCTCGATCGGCGAGATCGAGTTCGCGCTGACGGCCAAGGCGGTCAAGCTGCACGACAAGATCCGGGCGCGCTACGACACGGTGGACGCCGACGGCAAGCCGGTGCGCCGCACCGTGGTGACCACACCGGGCCGCATGCTGATCGCGCAGATCCTGCCCAAGCACCCGATGGTGCCGTTCGAGCTGATCAACAAGCAGCTCACCAAGAAGAACGTCTCGGACGTGATCGACGCCGTCTACCGCCATTGCGGCCAGAAGGAGTGCGTGATCTTCGCCGACCGGCTGATGGGGCTTGGTTTCGGCCAGGCGGCGAAGGCCGGCATCTCGTTCGGCAAGGACGACATGATCATCCCGGCCGAGAAGAAGCCGCTGGTCGAGAAGACCCAGGCCGAGGTCAAGGAGTTCGAGCAGCAGTACCAGGACGGGCTGATCACCGCCGGCGAGCGCTACAACAAGGTCGTCGATGCATGGTCGCGCTGCACCGACGAGGTGCAGGCCGCGATGATGAAGGAGATCTCCAAGCAGGAGCCGGGCAAGCAGACCAACTCGGTCTGGATGATGAGCCATTCCGGCGCGCGCGGGTCGCCGGCGCAGATGAAGCAGCTCGCCGGCATGCGCGGCCTGATGGCCAAGCCGTCGGGCGAGATCATCGAGCAGCCGATCATCGCCAACTTCAAGGAAGGCCTGTCGGTCCTCGACTACTTCACCTCCACCCACGGCGCCCGCAAGGGCCTCGCGGACACGGCGTTGAAGACCGCGAACTCCGGCTACCTGACCCGCCGCCTGGTCGACGTGGCGCAGGACTGCATCATCGTCGAGAACGATTGCGGCACCGAGCGCGGCCTGACCGTGCGTGCGGTGATGGATGGCGGCGAGGTGGTCTCCTCGCTGGCCGAGCGCATCCTGGGCCGTTCGACGGCGGTGGACGTGATCGAGCCGGCGACCGGCGACGTGGTGCTGCCGCGCAACACGCTGATCGGCGAGGCGGAGGCCGAGCGCGTCGAGACGGCAGGCGTCGAGAGCATGCTGATCCGCTCGGTGCTGACCTGCGACAGCCGGGTCGGTGTCTGCGGCTGCTGCTACGGGCGCGACCTTGCCCGCGGCACGCCGGTCAATATCGGCGAGGCGGTGGGTGTCATCGCGGCGCAGTCGATCGGCGAGCCGGGCACGCAGCTGACCATGCGCACCTTCCATATCGGCGGTGCGGCGCAGCGTGGCGCCGAGCAGTCGATGGTGGAGGCGTCGCATGACGGCGTGGTCAACATCAAGAACCGCAACGTCGTGCAGAACAGCATGAACGTGCCGGTGGTGATGGCACGCAACTGCGAGATCGTGCTGACCGACGAGAAGGGCACCGAGCGCGCCCGCTTCCGGGTGCCGTATGGCGCACGGTTGCTGGTGGACGAGGGCGCCACGGTCACGCGGCAGCAGAAGCTGGCCGAGTGGGACCCGTACACCCTGCCGATCATCACCGAGCAGGCCGGGCGGGTGGAGTATCTCGACCTGATCGACAGCATCACGCTGGTCGAGCGCATGGACGAGGTCACCGGCCTGACCTCCAAGGTGGTGGTCGACTACAAGCAGGCGGCCAAGGGCATCGACCTGCGGCCCAGGCTGCAGCTGAAGGACGCCAAGGGCGAAGTGCTCAAGATGTCCAACGGCGGCGAAGCCCGCTACTTCCTGACCTCGGATTCGATCCTCTCGGTTGAGAACGGGGCCACGGTGCATGCCGGCGACGTGCTGGCCCGCATCCCGCGCGAGGGCAGCAAGACGCGCGACATCACCGGCGGTCTGCCGCGGGTGGCCGAGTTGTTCGAGGCGAGGCGGCCGAAGGACCATGCGATCATCGCCGAGACAGATGGCCGCATCGAGTTCGGCAAGGACTACAAGGCGAAGCGCCGGGTGATCGTCAAGAACGACGAGACCAGCGAAGAGACCGACTACCTGATCCCGAAGGGCAAGCACGTCTCGGTGCAGGAAGGCGACTTCGTGCGCCGTGGCGATCCGCTGGTCGACGGGCCGCGCGTGCCGCATGACATCCTGAAGGTCCTCGGCGTGGAAGCGCTGTCTGACTATCTCGTGAACGAGATCCAGGATGTGTATCGACTGCAGGGCGTGAAGATCAACGACAAGCACATCGAGGTCATCGTTCGCCAGATGCTGCAGAAGGTGGAGATCCTCGAGCCCGGCGATACGACCTACCTGATCGGCGAGACGGTGGATCGCATCGAATACGAGGGCGAGAACGCCAAGCGACTGCAGGCCAACGAGCGTCCGGCGCATGCGATGCCTGTGCTCCAGGGCATCACCAAGGCCAGCCTGCAGACGCACTCGTTCATCTCGGCGGCCTCCTTCCAGGAGACCACAAGGGTATTGACGGAGGCGGCCACAGCCGGCAAGGTCGATACGTTGAATGGTCTCAAGGAGAACGTGATTGTGGGCCGTCTCATCCCTGCCGGAACCGGCAGCGTGATGAACAAGCTCCGCGCTGTAGCCGCCGGTCGCGATGCCCAGCACAAGCTGGGACAGGCGACGCCGGCGGTGACGGGTCGCGCGGCAGAATAAGCCGCAGACCTGCTCCAAGACTGGGCCGCTCAGGGGATCCCCTGGGCGGCCCATTTCTGTTCGCCCCCTCGATAATGTCCTGCGCTGGCGGTCCGGCACCGGGAGCGCCTCTCATCCATCGTAGGGCATTCGCGAGCGGGTTCTTCGGCTAGACACCTGTTATAGTGAGAGCGTTCGTGGCCTTTGGTCCCGGAGGGTTCAGGGCGGCGCGCGGGCTTTCCCGAGGTGCGTTGCAACGGCCGCATGACTGGGCTTCGACTCCGCCGCCTAGGCGGGTTGACTCAGACCCTTCCGCTTCGTAGGTTCCGCGCCCTCGGCTGACCTTCACGAGAGGTCGTTTTCAAGCCGTCGAATGCAGCACCGATTAGCGTGCGGCGCCGCTCCTCTGGCTACCAGGGTGCTCAGGCCGAACGTGATCAGGACGCCGCGCGGAGGGCCAGCCCGTCCGTTGCGGTTTTTGTGTTGCGGTCGATGGCGGCCAGAACAAGCCGGGGACGGCACAAAGAGGATCGGGACAGAGGCGTATGCCCACCATCAACCAGCTGATCGCCAAGGGGCGCGAGCCCGCAGCCAAGCGCAACAAGGTGCCGGCCCTCCAGGGCTGCCCGCAGAAGCGTGGCGTCTGCACGCGCGTCTACACCACGACCCCGAAGAAGCCGAACTCGGCTTTGCGTAAGGTCGCCAAGGTGCGCCTGACGAACGGCTATGAGGTGGTGAGCTACATTCCGGGCGAAGGCCACAACCTGCAGGAGCACAGCGTGGTCCTGATCCGTGGCGGCCGCGTGAAGGATCTTCCCGGCGTGCGCTACCACATCCTGCGCGGCGTGCTCGACACGCAGGGCATTGCGAAGCGTCGCCAGCGTCGCTCGCTCTACGGCGCCAAGCGCCCGAAGTAAGAGGATATCGAGGGATGAGTCGCCGCCGCCGCGCCGTCAAGCGCGAGATCCTGCCGGACCCGAAGTTCGGAGACGTCGTCGTGACGCGCTTCATGAATGCGCTCATGTACGACGGCAAGAAGTCCACCGCCGAAGGCATCGTCTATGGTGCGTTCGAGTCGATGCGTCGCCGTGGTGGTGCCGCCGCCGACCCGGTGCGGATGTTCCACGAGGCGCTTGAGAACGTGAAGCCGGCCGTCGAGGTGCGTTCGCGCCGCGTCGGTGGTGCAACGTACCAGGTGCCGGTCGAGGTTCGGACCGAGCGTCGCCAGGCGCTGGCGATCCGCTGGCTGATCGACAGCTCGCGCAAGCGCGGTGAGCACACCATGCAGGAGCGTCTCTCCAACGAGTTGCTCGACGCGGTGAACAATCGCGGCACCGCCGTGAAGAAGCGCGAGGACACGCACCGGATGGCCGAGGCGAACAAGGCCTTCAGCCATTACCGCTGGTAACGGCGACCCCCTGATACAATTCAACCCTGCGCCCGGTCACAGGCTGCGGTAACGGAGAGACGATAATGGCTAAGGCGAAATTCGAGCGGAACAAGCCGCACTGCAACATCGGCACCATCGGCCATGTGGATCACGGCAAGACGTCGCTGACGGCGGCGATCACCAAGACCCTGGCGAAGGTCGGTGGCGCCACCTACACGGCGTATGACCAGATCGACAAGGCGCCGGAAGAGCGCGCCCGCGGCATCACCATCTCGACCGCGCATGTCGAGTACGAGACCAAGGCGCGCCACTACGCCCACGTCGATTGCCCCGGCCACGCCGACTACGTGAAGAACATGATCACCGGCGCCGCCCAGATGGATGGCGCAATCCTGGTCGTGTCCGCCGCCGATGGCCCGATGCCGCAGACCCGCGAGCACATCCTCCTCGCTCGCCAGGTTGGCGTGCCGGCGCTGGTAGTGTTCCTCAACAAGGTCGACATGGTCGACGACCCCGAGCTGCTCGAGCTGGTCGAGATGGAGGTGCGCGAGCTGCTCTCCTCCTACCAGTTCCCCGGTGACGACATTCCGGTGATCAAGGGCTCGGCCCTGGTCACTCTCGAGGATGGCGACCCGGTGCTCGGTGAGCAGGCCGTCATGGAGCTGATGAACGCGGTCGACACCTACATTCCGCAGCCCGAGCGTCCGATCGACCGTCCGTTCCTGATGCCCATCGAGGACGTGTTCTCGATCTCCGGCCGCGGTACCGTCGTAACCGGCCGCGTCGAGCGTGGCATCGTGAACGTGGGTGACGAGATCGAGATCGTCGGCCTGAAGAACACGGTGAAGACCATCGTCACCGGCGTCGAGATGTTCCGCAAGCTGCTGGATCGTGGCCAGGCCGGCGACAACATCGGCGCCCTGCTGCGTGGCACCAAGCGCGAGGATGTCGAGCGTGGCCAGGTGCTGGCGAAGCCCGGCTCGATCACCCCGCACACCAAGTTCAAGGCCGAGGCGTACATCCTCACCAAGGAGGAGGGCGGTCGTCATACTCCGTTCTTCACCAACTACCGTCCGCAGTTCTACTTCCGCACAACTGACGTAACGGGTGTGGTGCAGCTGCCGGAAGGCACCGAGATGGTGATGCCGGGCGACAACGTGTCGATGGACGTCGAGCTGATCGCGCCGATCGCCATGGACGAGGGCTTGCGTTTCGCCATCCGCGAAGGTGGCCGGACCGTCGGCGCCGGCGTGGTGGCTTCGATCCAGGCCTAGGCCGGTATCGATCGACGCCGGACCCCGCACCCGTATTGATGAAGTTGGACTGACCGCAAGATGGACAACCAGAACATCCGCATTCGCCTGAAGGCGTACGATCACCGCGTGCTGGACAACAGCACGAAGGAGATCGTGAACACGGCGAAGCGTACGGGTGCGCGGGTGCGGGGTCCGATCCCGCTGCCGACGCATATCGAGCGGTTCACCGTGAACCGTTCCCCCCACGTGGACAAGAAGAGCCGCGAGCAGTTCGAGATCAGGACTCATCGCCGGCTGCTCGACATCGTCGAGCCGACCCCGCAGACCGTGGACGCACTCATGAAGCTCGACCTCGCCTCTGGCGTGGACGTCGAGATCAAACTCTAAGGTCCAGACGATGCGCACCGGATTGATTGCAAAGAAGCTGGGCATGTCCCGGCTGTTCAAGGAGGACGGCACCCACGTGCCGGTCACCGTCCTGCACCTGGACAACCTTCAGGTGGTGGATACCCGTACCGAGGAGCGTGACGGCTACACCGCCGTGCAGCTCGGCAGCGGCAATGCCAAGGTGAAGAACGTCACCAAGCCGAACCGCGGCCATTTCGCCCGCACCAAGGTCGAACCCAAGAAGAAGCTGGTCGAGTTCCGGGTCGCCGCCGACGCGGTGCTCGAGCCTGGTGCTACCCTGTCCGCCGCGCACTTCGTGGTCGGCCAGAAGGTGGACGTCACCGGCACCAGCAAGGGCAAGGGGTTCGCCGGCGGCATGAAGCGCTGGAACTTCGCCGGTCTCGAGGCGAGCCATGGTGTGTCGGTAAGCCATCGTTCGCTCGGCTCGACCGGTAATCGCCAGGATCCGGGCAAGACCTTCAAGAACAAGAAGATGGCCGGACATCTCGGACACGAGCGGATCACCACGCTCAATCTCGAGATCGCGCTGGTCGATGTCGAGCGCAACCTGCTGATGGTTCGCGGTGCGATCCCCGGCGCGAAGAACGACTTCGTGCTGGTCCGCGACGCGATCAAGAAGACCCGGCACAAGGATGCGCCGTATCCGGCCGGCCTGCACGGAGCTGAAGCTCCGGCCGCGGCCGAGTGAGGAAGAGGGCCATGGATTTCGACATCAAGACCCTCGACAACGGCAGCGCCGGCACCATCGGCCTGCCCGACGAGATCTTCGCCACCACCCCGCGCACCGACATCATGGCGCGTGTGGTGCATTGGCAGCTGGCGCGTCGGCGCAGCGGCAACCACAAGGTCAAGGGCATGGGTGAGGTGTCCGGCACCACGCGCAAGCCGTACAAGCAGAAGGGCACCGGCAACGCTCGCCAGGGCAGCCTGCGTGCGCCGCAGTTCCGCACCGGTGGTGCGGTGCATGGGCCGGTCGTGCGCGACCATGGCTATTCGCTGCCCAAGAAGGTGCGTCGCCTGGGCCTGATCTCGGCGCTCTCGCAGAAGGCCTCGGAAGGCCGTCTGGTGGTGCTCGACGAGACCGGCGCCGGTGGCAAGACCGCCGAGCTTGCGAAGAAGCTCAAGGTGCTTGGCTGGCATTCGGTGCTGATCGTGGACAGCGTGGTGAACGAGACCTTCCTGCGCGCTGCCCGAAACCTGCCGCGCATCGACGTGCTGCCGGGTGTCGGTGCCAACGTCTACGACATCCTGAACCACGACGTGCTGGTGATCACCCGTGCCGGCGTCGACGCCCTGAAGTCGCGGCTGTCGCATGAGCACACCGCCCCCGCGGGCGAAGTGCACGAGGAGCACGCGGCATGACCAACATCCTGGCCATCCGCCGCAAGGCGGAGCGTCTGTCCCGCGAGGCGATGTTCGACATCGTCCGCGCCCCGGTGATCACCGAGAAGGCGACGGCGCTATCCGAGAAGAACCAGGTGGTGTTCAGCGTCGCGCTGTCCGCCAGCAAGCCGCAGATCAAGGCGGCGGTCGAAGGGCTCTTCGGCGTCAAGGTGATGGGCGTGAACACGCTCATCCAGAAGGGCAAGACCAAGCGGTTCCGTGGTCGTCCGGGCGTCCGGTCCGACGTGAAGAAGGCGTTCGTGCAGCTTGCCGAGGGACAGTCGATCGACCTGTCCGCGAAGCTGGCCTGAACGCGAGGTAGCATCAGATGGCACTCAGGCATTTCAACCCGGTCACTCCCAGCCTCCGCGGGACGGTCCTCATCGACCGCAGCGAGCTGTGGAAGGGCAAGCCGGTCAAGCTGCTCACCGAAGGCAAGAACAAGTCGGGCGGCCGCAACAACCACGGCCGCACGACCTCGCGCTTCCGGGGCGGTGGGCACAAGCAGACCTATCGCCATGTCGACTTCAAGCGTCGCAAGTTCGACGTGCAGGGCGTCATCGAGCGGCTGGAGTACGATCCGAACCGCACCGCGTTCATCGCGCTGGTGAAGTATTCGGACGGCGAACTGGCCTACATCATCGCGCCGCAGCGGGTGAAGGCCGGTGACCCGGTCGTTGCTGGCGCGCGCGTCGATATCAAGCCAGGCAATGCGATGCCGCTCTCGGCGATCCCGGTCGGCACCATCGTGCACAACGTCGAGCTGAAGCCCGGCGCCGGCGGCAAGATGGCACGCTCTGCCGGCACCTACGCCCAGCTGGTCGGCAAGGATTCCGGCTACGCGCAGATCAAGCTGCAATCCGGCGAGCTTCGCCTGGTGCGCTCGGAGTGCATGGCGACCGTCGGTGCGGTGTCCAACCCGGACAACATGAACCAGTCGATCGGCAAGGCCGGTCGCAACCGCTGGCTCGGCCGTCGTCCGCATCAGCGCGGCGTGGTGATGAACCCGGTCGACCATCCGCACGGTGGTGGCGAGGGCCGCACGTCGGGTGGCCGTCATCCGGTGACGCCGTGGGGCAAGCCGACCAAGGGCTACAAGACGCGCGTCAACAAGCGCACCGACAGCCTGATCATCCGTCGCCGCAAGACCGGCAAGTAAGGGGCAACAGAGAGATGGCACGTTCCGTCTGGAAGGGCCCGTTCGTGGACGGGTATCTGCTGAACAAGGCCGAGACATCGCGCGCTTCGGGCCGCAACGAGGTGATCAAGATCTGGTCGCGTCGTTCGACGATCCTGCCGAACTTCGTTGGGCTGACCTTCGGTGTCTACAACGGCCACAAGTTCCTGCCGGTGCAGGTCAACGAGAACATGGTCGGGCACAAGTTCGGCGAGTTCTCGCCGACCCGGACCTTCACGGGGCACTCCTCCGACAAGAAGGCGAAGCGGGGCTAAGATGAGCAAGCCGAAGCATCCGCGCACCCTGGGCGACACCGAGGCCCAGGCGGTCACGCGCAATATCCGCATCAGCCCGCGCAAGCTCAACCTTGTCGCCGGCCTGATCCGCAACAAGCCGGCCTCGCAGGCGGTCGCCACGCTGACCTTCAGCAAGCGCCGCATCGCGCTGCAGGTGAAGAAGACGCTGCAGAGCGCGATCGCCAATGCCGAGAACAACCATCAGCTCGATGTCGACCAGCTGGTCGTCACCACGGCGGAGGTCGGCAAGTCGATCGTCATGCGTCGCTTCCATGCTCGTGGCCGTGGCCGTTCGGCCCAGATCGAGAAGTTCTTCAGCCACCTGAAGATCGTGGTGGCGGAGCGTGCGCCGGAGCCGGTGGTGCCGCGCACCCGCAAGCCCGCACCTGACGCATCAGAAGCAAAGGCGGCCTGAACCATGGGTCACAAGGTCAATCCAATCGGTCTGCGGCTCGGCATCAACCGCACCTGGGACAGCCGCTGGTACGCCGGCACCGACTACTCGAAGCTGCTGCACGAAGACCTGAAGCTGCGGGCGCACCTGAAGCGCCGGCTGTCGGGTGCGGGCATCTCGCGCGTGGTGATCGAGCGTCCGGCCAAGAAGCCGCGTGTGACGATCTATGCTGCGCGTCCAGGCGTGGTCATCGGCAAGAAGGGCCAGGACATCGACGTCCTGCGCAAGGATCTTGCCAAGATGGCGAAGTCCGACGTGTCGCTGAACATCGTCGAGATCCGCAAGCCGGAGATCGAGGCACAGCTGGTTGCCGAGAACATCGCGCAGCAGCTGGAGCGCCGCGTCGCGTTCCGTCGCGCCATGAAGCGTGCCGTGCAGTCCGCGATGCGCCTCGGCGCCCAGGGCATCCGGATCAATTGTGGCGGCCGTCTCGGCGGTGCCGAGATTGCACGTGTCGAGTGGTATCGCGAGGGCCGCGTGCCGCTGCACACGCTGCGCGCCGACATCGATTACGGGGTTGCCACCGCCAAGACGACATACGGCACGTGCGGCGTGAAGGTGTGGATCTTCAAGGGCGAGATCCTGGCGCATGACCCGCTGGCCCAGGACCGTCGTGCCGCCGAGCAGGCGCCGCAGCGCTAAGTCCGTTTCGAGGAATCTAGAACATGCTCTCTCCGAAGCGGACCAAGTACCGCAAGGCCCACAAGGGCCGCATCCATGGCCTTGCCAAGGGCGGCACGGCACTGAATTTCGGCGCATTCGGCCTGAAGGCGCTCGAGCCGGAGCGCGTCACGGCGCGCCAGATCGAGGCCTCGCGTCGTGCCATCACGCGCGCCATGAAGCGTGCCGGCCGCGTCTGGATCCGGATCTTTCCGGATGTTCCGGTCTCGACGAAGCCGGCCGAGGTCCGCATGGGCTCCGGCAAGGGTTCGCCCGAGTTCTGGGTGGCGCGCGTGAAGCCGGGCCGCATCGTGTTCGAGATCGATGGCGTCTCCCCGGAGATCGCCAAGCAGGCGCTGGCGCTCGGCGCCGCGAAGCTGCCGATCAAGACCAAGTTCGTCACCCGGCTCGGGGAGGCCTGAGATGGCAAAGGCAATCAAGCCCGCCGATCTGCGGGCGAAGACTCCGGACGAGTTGCAGACGCAGCTCCTCGACCTGAAGCGTGAGCAGTTCAACCTGCGTTTCCAGCGTGCGACCGGACAGAACGAGGGCGCGGGCCGTACCCGCGAGGTGCGTCGCGCGATCGCGCGCATCAAGACAGTTCAACATGCGAAGAAAGTCGCGGGGGCCACTGCCCCTTCGGCGCGCAGCTGAGAGGAGTAGGGCGATGCCGAGGCGCGTCCTGACGGGCCGTGTGACCAGCGACAAGATGGACAAGACCATTACGGTCCTGGTCGATCGTCGCATCATGCACCCGCTGTACAAGAAGTTCATTCGCCGCTCGAAGAAGTACGCGGCGCACGACGAAGAGAACCTGTGCAAGACCGGTGATACGGTCCGCATCGTCGAGTGCCCGCCGATCTCCAAGCGGAAGACCTGGACGGTGGTCATGCGCAACGGCGAGACGCTGGGCGAGGCGCCGCCTGACGCGGTTGCCGTGGTCGAAAACGCGCAGCACCTGGGGCCGGCATGATCATCGTAGAGACCAACCTGGACGTCGCCGACAACTCCGGTGCGAAGCGGGTTCAGTGCATCAAGGTGCTTGGCGGTTCGAAGCGTAGGTCGGCCTCGGTCGGCGACGTGATCGTCGTTTCCATCAAGGAGGCGATCCCGCGCGGCAAGGTGAAGAAGGGCGACGTCCACCAGGCGGTGATCGTGCGTACCTCGTTCCCTGTGCGTCGTGCCGATGGCAGCGCGATCCGCTTCGACCGCAATGCAGCGGTGCTGATCAACAAGCAGTCGGAGCCGATCGGCACCCGCATCTTCGGCCCGGTCGTGCGTGAGCTGCGTGCGCGCAAGTTCATGAAGATCATCTCGCTGGCGCCGGAGGTGATCTGATGGCGGCCCGTATTCGCAAGGGCGACCAGGTGGTCGTCATCACCGGTTCCGATCGCGGCAAGCAGGGCGAGGTGCTCAGCGTGCTGACGACCGAGAAGCGGGCGCTCGTTCGCGGCGTAGCCATCGCCAAGCGTCACACCAAGCCGCGCGGCGCGGGTGACCAGGGCGGCATCATCGAGCGCGAGGCGTCGGTGGATCTGTCGAACCTGAAACTGGTCGATCCCAAGAGCGGCAAGCCCACCAAGGTCGGCTTCCGCGTGCTGGACGATGGCCGCAAGGTCCGTGTCGCCAAGGCGACCGGCCAGATCATCGAAGGCTGAGGAGGCGGACATGTCAGAAGCGACCACCCGCGCCAAGCCGCGCATGCAGCAGCGCTACGAGAGCGAACTCCGTGCGGCTCTGCGCGAGCAGTTTGGCTACAAGAACGTGATGCAGGTCCCGCATCTCGAGAAGATCGTCATCAACATGGGCGTCGGCGAAGCCGCCGGCGACCAGAAGAAGCTCGATGCCGCGGTTGCGGAGATGATGCTGATCGCCGGCCAGAAGCCGGTCAAGACGGTTGCCAAGAAGGCGATCGCCGGCTTCAAGATCCGCGAGGGCCTGCCGATCGGCTGCAAGGTGACCCTGCGCCGCAACCGCATGTATGAGTTCCTCGATCGCCTGGTGACGATCGCGATGCCTCGCGTGCGCGACTTCCGTGGCCTGCCGCCGAACAAGGGCTTCGATGGCCGTGGCAACTTCGCCATGGGCATGAAGGAGCAGATCGTGTTCCCGGAGATCAACTACGACAAGGTCGACCAGGTGCGCGGCATGGACATCATCTTCGTTACCAGCGCGAAGACCGATGCCGAGGCGAAGGCGCTGCTGAAGGGCTTCGACCTGCCGTTCCTGGCGTCCTGAACGTCGTCGGCTGCATCGTCGCTCAAATAGTTAATTTGTTTGGGAAGACCACCGGGACGGTCCCGGCAGGTTCCGGAGGATAGAACAAGGCATGGCCAAGACATCCGCCATCAACCGCAACCTGAAGCGGACTGCAATGTCGGTGCGCGACAAGCCGAAGCGGCTGGCGCTGAAGAGCATCATCATGGACCGCACCCTGCCGGTCGAGGATCGCTTCGAGGCGTCGATGAAGCTTGCCGAGCTGCCGCGCAACGGTGCGCGCGTTCGCGTCAAGCTGCGCTGCAAGCTGACTGGCCGGTCGCGTGCGAACTACCGCAAGTTCGAGCTGTGCCGCATCGCACTGCGGGACCTGGCCAGCAGCGGCCAGATCCCCGGCATGGTCAAGTCGAGCTGGTAAGGGGGAAGACCGATGTCGATGTCCGATCCCCTGGGTGACATGCTCACCCGTATCCGCAACGCGCAGCGTGCGCGCCATGCCGCCTGCATCGCGCCGGCGTCGAAGCTGCGCGCCAACGTGCTCGAGGCGCTTCGCCGCGAAGGCTATATCCGTGGCTTCAAGGCCGAGGAGCTGCGGCCGGGCATCGCCCAGCTGCGCATCGAGCTGAAGTACACGGACGGCGAGCCGGTCATCAAGGAGATCCACCGGGTCTCCAAGCCGGGCCGTCGCGTCTATTCGAAGATCAAGGAACTGCCACGGGTCTATGCCGGCCTGGGCGTTTCCATTCTGTCGACGCCGCGTGGCGTCCTGAGCGATGCAGAGGCTCGCGCCGCCAATGTTGGCGGCGAGGTCCTGTGCCGCGTGTTCTGAGGGGGGCATCATGTCACGTGTAGGCAAATACCCCGTCGAGATCCCGCAGGGCGTGCAGGTCGCGATCGTGGACGGAATCCTTACTGCCAAGGGCAAGCTCGGCGAGCTGAAGCTGCCGTTGTCGGAGCACGTCGAGACGACCGTCGCCGACAACCGCGTCACCGTGGTGCCGCGCAGCAAGGCGGCACCGTCCCGCATGATGTGGGGCACCACCCGTGCGCTGGTCGCTGCCATGGTGAAGGGCGTCTCGGCTGGCTACAGCAAGACGCTCGAGATCCAGGGCACCGGCTATCGCGCGTCGGTGCAAGGCTCCAACCTGGTGATGAACCTCGGCTACTCGCATGACATCGTCTATGCGATCCCGGCCGGCATCAAGATCACCACGCCGCGTCCGACGGCGGTGACCGTCGAGGGTGTGGACAAGCAGCGCGTCGGGCAGGTGGCGCTGGACATCCGGAATTTCCGGGCGCCTGAGCCCTACAAGGGCAAGGGCGTGCGGTACAGCACGGAAGTCATCCGCCGCAAGGAAGGCAAGAAGAAGTAATGAGCACGCAACAGGATCTGCGGGAGCGTCGGCGGGTTCGCCTGCGCTTCCAGCTTCGCCGCAAGGCCGGCGGGCGCCCGCGCCTGTCGGTGTTCCGCTCGGGCAAGAACATCTACGCCCAGGTGATCGACGACGTCGCCGGCCGCACCCTGGCCGCCGCCTCCTCGCTGGACAAGACGCTGCGCGAGCAGCTCAAGACCGGTGCGGACTCCGATGCGGCGAGCGCTGTCGGCAAGTTGGTCGCCGAACGGGCGATTGCCGCCGGCGTCAGCAACGTGGTGTTCGACCGCGGCGCCTATCTCTACCACGGCCGCGTCAAGGCACTGGCGGAGGCGGCCCGCGAGGGCGGCCTCGCGTTCTAAGGGAGGTCTCTCGAATGGCACATCAACCGAGAGAAGGCGGCCGCGACGGCAACCGTGGTGGCCGCGAGCGCGATCGCGACGGCGACGACCTGATCGACAAGCTGGTCACCATCAACCGCGTGGCCAAGGTGGTGAAGGGTGGACGTCGCTTCGCCTTTGCCGCCCTGGTGGTGGTCGGCGACCAGAAGGGCCGGGTCGGCTTCGGCGCCGGCAAGGCGCGCGAGGTTCCCGAGGCGATCCGCAAGGCGACCGAGCGGGCCAAGCGCACCATGATCCGCGTGCCGATGAAGGAGGGCCGCACCCTCCATCACGACGTCACCGGCCATTACGGCGCCGGCAACGTGGTGCTGCGTTCAGCGGAAGCCGGCACCGGCATCATCGCCGGCGGCCCGATGCGCGCGGTGTTCGAGAGCCTCGGCATCGGCGACGTGGTGGCGAAGTCGCTCGGCAGCCGCAACCCGCACAACATGGTCAAGGCGACGTTCGACGCCCTCGAGCGCTGCGCCAGCCCGCGTTCGGTCGCGGCGCGCCGCGGCAAGAAGGTTTCGGACATCCTGGGCAAGCGCGATGGCGCCCCGGCGCTGGAGACGGCCGATGTCTGACATCCCGATCTCCACGACCACCCTGGAGGCGCTGGTCGTCTCCACCGGTGAGCGGATCCGCATCACCCAGGTCGGGTCCGGCAACGGCCAGAAGCCTGGTCAGCAGGCCACGCTGATCGGCCTCGGTCTCAACAAGGTCGGCAAGACCCGCGAGCTGGAGAATACCGCGTCGGTGCGCGGCATGATCCGCAAGGTATCCCACCTCGTGAAGGTGGAGGGTTGAACATGGACCTCAATCAGCTGCGTGATAACGAAGGTTCCCGTTATCGCAAGAAGCGCCTCGGGCGTGGCATCGGGTCCGGCAAGGGCAAGACGTCGGGCAAGGGCGTGAAGGGCCAGAAGGCGCGCGAGGGCGTGTCGCTGAACGGCTTCGAGGGTGGCCAGCTGCCGATCTACCGGCGTCTGCCGAAGCGCGGCTTCCGCAACATCTTCCGCAAGGTGTATGCGCCCATCAACCTTGGCACGCTGGACAAGGCGATCGCCGACGGCAAGCTCGAGGCCGGCGCGACCGTCACCGAGGCGAGCCTGCGTGCAGCCGGCCTGATCGGCAGCGGCAAGTGGTCCGGTGTGCGTCTGCTGGCAGGTGGCGAGATCACCCGCGCGGTAACCGTCGATGTCGCCGGCGCGTCCGCGGCGGCGATCGCGGCGGTCGAGGCGGCCGGCGGCAGCGTCAAGGTGGCGGCGCCGAAGCAGGCGGCTGCGGCCGAGGCGTAGTCGTCTCGTCACGGCTGGGCTAGAACAGAGCAGCGTCTCCGCGAGGAGGCGCTGTTTGTTTAAGATCGGGCTGTTGGTCCGACAGAGATGGGGGGGCGCATGGCCGCCGGGGCCGAGCAGCTTGCAGCAAACCTGAATTTCGGCTCGCTGTCCAAGGCGACCGAGTTGTGGAAGCGTATCTGGTTCACCCTGGGTGCGCTCGTGGTGTACCGGATCGGCACCTACATCCCGGTGCCCGGCATCGACGCCACCGTGATGGGCCAGCTGCTGGCGCAGCACCAGGGCGGCATCCTCGGCATGTTCGACATGTTCACCGGCGGTGCGCTTGGCCGCGCCACGGTGTTCGCGCTCAACATCATGCCGTACATCAGCGCGTCCATCATCGTGCAGCTGATGTCGTCGGCGATCCCGTCGCTCGAGTCCCTCAAGAAGGAGGGTGAGCAGGGCCGCAAGAAGCTCAACCAGTATACCCGCTACCTGACGCTGTTCATCGCGCTGTTCCAGGCCTACGGCTTCTCGGTCGGTCTCGAGGCCATGCATGGCCGCAACGGCATGCCGGCGGTGATCGACCCCGGCATGTTCTTCCGGCTCTCCTGCGTGGTGACGCTGGTCGGCGGCACGATGTTCCTGATGTGGCTCGGCGAGCAGATCACCGCGCGCGGCGTCGGCAACGGCATCAGCCTGATCATCTTCGCCGGCATCGTCGCCAACCTGCCGCACGCGCTCGCGACCATGCTGCAGCTCGGCTACACGGGCGCGCTGTCACCCGTGTTCGTTGCGATCTTCCTGCTGATCGCGGTCGGTGTCATCGGCTTCATCACCTTCATGGAGTCCGCCCAGCGGCGGGTGGTGATCCAGTATCCGAAGCGCCAGGTCGGCAGCCGCATGTATGGCGGCGACAGCACCCACATGCCGCTGAAGGTCAACACCTCGGGCGTGATCCCGCCGATCTTCGCCTCCTCGGTGTTGCTGATCCCGGCGACCCTCTCGGGGTTCGCGGCGAACGGCAACAGCACCGGCTGGCTCGCCACCATCGGCCGGCTGATCGCGCACGGGCAGCCGGTCTACATGCTGCTGTATGCCGCGATGATCATCTTCTTCTCGTATTTCTACGCCGCGGTGACCTTCAATCCGCAGGAGACGGCCGACAACCTGCGCAAGCAGGGCGGCTTCCTGCCGGGCATCCGTCCGGGTGCCAATACCGCCACCTATCTCGATCGCATCCTGACCCGGTTGACCACGATCGGGGCACTCTACCTGGTGGTGGTGTGCCTGCTTCCGGAGATCCTGATCAGCCGCTACAACGTGCCGTTCTACTTTGGCGGAACCAGTCTGATCATCATCGTGTCGGTCGCCATGGACACGCGGGCCCAGATCACCTCGCATCTGCTGGCGCACCAGTACGAGGGGCTGATTCGCAAATCGCGCGGCAGGGTGAGAACGCGGTGAACCTGATCTTTCTGGGGCCTCCGGGCGCGGGCAAGGGTACGCAGGCGAAGCGACTGGAGAAGCTGCACGGCATCGTCCAGGTCTCGACCGGCGACATGCTGCGCGCCGAGGTTGCTGCGGGTAGCGAGATCGGCCAGCGGGCGAAGGCGCTGATGGCCAGCGGCCAGCTGGTGCCGGACGAGATACTGGTCGCCATGCTCGGCAGCCGGGTGCGCCAGGCCGACTGCGCCAACGGCTTCATCCTGGACGGTTTCCCGCGAACCGTTGGCCAGGCGGCGGCGCTCGACACGCTGCTGCACGATCTCGGCCTGCGGATCGACGCGGTGCTGGCACTCGATGTCGACGAGGCGCTGCTCGCGGACCGCATCGCCGGCCGCTACACCTGCGCCAAGTGTGGCGCCGGCTACCATGAGAGCTTCAGGCGTCCGGCGGTCGACAACACCTGCGATGTCTGCGGCAGCCACGACTTCATCCACCGGGCGGACGACAAGCGGGAGACCGTCACGGCTCGACTTGAGGCCTATCGCAACGAGACTGCGCCGATCCTGCCGCACTACGAGAGGCAGGGTCTGGTGCGTCATATCGATGGTATGGCCGAGATCAGCGAGGTCAGCCAGGAGATCGATACCGCCCTGCGCCAGGCTGTCACGGTAAGTTGATCGGCGCGAGTTGACTTGCCAGTCATGGCAAGTATAGTGCGCGCCCTCAGACCGGGACATACCGTGGCCCCTGGTGGCGACCGGGTCGCGGGGTAGCCGGACAAATCCGATCATACGCGAGCGGTCCTTGTAAAGGACATTCGCGGGACATACGAGCCGCCCAATTGGGCGAGTTTTCAATGCCCGGCTTCGGCTGGGCGCACGAGGAGTGATTGGCGTGGCGCGTATTGCCGGTGTGAACATCCCGACCAACAAGCGGGTCGTTATCGGCCTGCGTTACATCTACGGGATCGGCCCGGCGAAGGCGGACAAGATCGTCTCCTCGCTCGGCATCCCGGCAGAGCGCAGGGTGAACGAGCTGTCCGACGACGAGGTGCTGCGCATCCGCGAGCTGATCGATCGTGATTTTCGCGTCGAGGGCGACCTGCGACGCGAAGTGGCGATGAACGTGAAGCGGCTGATGGACCTGGGCTGCTATCGCGGCCTGCGTCACCGTCGTGGCCTGCCGGTCCGTGGCCAGCGCACCCACACCAATGCACGCACCCGCAAGGGCAAGGCGGTCGCGATCGCCGGCAAGAAGAAGGCGACCAAGTAGGCTCCGCCGCCTTCCGCATCCGAGACTTGGCGGCGTCATCCACCGGGATGGCGCCGTCTGGCGCATCAGGCGCCTCAGCATGAGCAGGACGAACACACATGGCGAAAGCCGCCGCACCACGCGTACGCAAGAAAGAACGCAAGAACATCATCTCCGGCGTGGCGCACGTGCTGTCCACGTTCAACAACACCATGATCACCATCTCGGATGCACAGGGCAACGCGATTGCCTGGTCGTCCTCCGGCAGCCAGGGCTTCAAGGGTTCGCGCAAGTCGACCCCGTACGCCGCACAGGTCGCCGCCGAGGATGCCGGCAAGAAGGCCCGCGAGCACGGCATGGAGACGCTTGAGATCGAGGTTTCCGGTCCGGGTTCGGGTCGTGAGAGTGCCCTGCGTGCGCTTCAGGCAGTCGGCTTCTCGATTACCGCGATCCGTGACATGACGCCGATCCCGCATAACGGCTGCCGTCCGCGCAAGCGCCGCCGCGTCTGATCCCCGCCGCCGGCCTCGAGCCGGCGGCGCGCGTGTCCCGATGCCGCTCCTGCCACCGGGCAGGAGCCCCGGTCGTGTTACCTTTTGGTCGCGACCTTCCGTTACGAAAGGCACCCCCTTGGTCCTCCAGAAGAACTGGCAGTCCCTGATCAAGCCGGAAAAGCTGGAAGTCGAGCCCGGCGCCGAGCCGTTGCGTACGGCGACCGTGGTCGCCGAGCCGCTTGAGCGCGGCTTCGGCATGACGCTCGGTAATGCGATCCGTCGAATCCTGCTGTCCTCGCTGCAGGGCGCTGCCGTCACCGCCGTGCAGATCGACGGCGTGCTGCACGAATTCTCCTCGATTGCAGGCGTCCGCGAGGACGTCACCGACATCGTGCTGAACATCAAGCAGCTTGCGCTCCGCATGCACGGCGAGGGGCCGAAGCGGATGACGCTGACGGCGACCGGCCCTGGCGAAGTGCGTGCCGGCCAGATCCAGGTCGGCCACGATATCGAGGTGATGAACCCCGACCTGGTCATCTGCACGCTGGACGACGGCGTGAAGCTCGGCATGGAGTTCACCGTCAACCTCGGCAAGGGCTACGTGCCGGCCGCGGCGAACCGTCCCGAGGATGCGCCGATCGGCCTGATCCCGATCGATGCGATCTACTCGCCGGTGCGCCGCGTCTCGTACAAGGTCGAGCCCACCCGCGTTGGGCAGGTGACCGACTACGACAAGCTGCTGCTGACGGTGGAGACCAACGGCGCGGTCGGTCCCGAGGATGCGGTGGCGTTGGCCGCCCGCATCCTGCAGGACCAGCTGCAGCTGTTCATCAACTTCGACGAGCCTCGTCCGGTGCGTGCGGAAGAGCCGCAGGACGACCTGCCGTTCAACCGCAACCTGCTGCGCAAGGTCGACGAGCTCGAGCTGTCGGTGCGTTCGGCGAACTGCCTCAAGAACGACAACATCGTCTATATCGGCGATCTCGTGCAGAAGACCGAGCAGGAGATGCTGCGCACCCCGAATTTCGGGCGCAAGTCGCTGAACGAGATCAAGGAAGTCCTCACCTCGATGGGCTTGGCGCTCGGAATGAACGTGCCGACCTGGCCGCCCGAGAACATCGAGGACCTTGCCAAGCGCCTCGACGAGCCGTTCTGAGCCTATTCTTTAGCTAGGGAGGCGGGACCCTTCGGGGTCCGCTTCTGGTCGACAACCAGGAAGAAGTACCATGCGTCACGGAGTTGCCGGCCGGAAGCTCGGCGTCACCTCGTCCCACCGGCTCGCCATGTTCCGCAACATGGCGGTGGCCCTGATCAAGCACGAGCAGATCACCACCACGTTGCCGAAGGCGAAGGAGCTGCGTCCCGTCGCCGAGAAGCTGATCACGCTGGGCAAGCGCGGCGGCCTGCATGCGCGCCGCCAGGCCTATGCGCAGCTGCGTGACGACGTCATCGTCTCGAAGCTCTTCAGCACCATCGCCGAGCGATACAAGACCCGGTCGGGCGGCTACACGCGCGTCCTGAAGGCCGGCATGCGCCACGGCGACGCCGCCGACATGGCGGTGATCGAGCTGATCGACCGCGACGTTGCGGCGAAGGGCCTGGATAGCGGCCCGCGCCCCGAGACGGTGGATGCCGAGGAAGGCTTCCCCAACTGACACCCCTGGTGGCGTGAGCGATCACGCCCGAAGCGGATCCTGAGAGCCCGGCGGGATCACCCGCCGGGTTTTTTCGTTATGGTCAGGGCAGAAGGGAGAGCGCGGACATGACCGGCAACGCGACGACCATCGTCAACATGTACACCGCACCGGAAGTCGCCGCCGACGTGCCATCGGCCTGGACGCATTCCCGGCGTGCGCTGACGCCGGCGATGGACGAGGCGGGGCCAGGGCGTTTTGGCATGGGCCGTCTCGGCATGAACGCCCGGCGGGTGCCTCCGGGCCACAGCGCGTGCCCGGCGCACACGCACCTCATGGCCGACGAGATCTTCGTCGTGCTCGAGGGAAGTGGCGTGTTCCGCTACGGCGATCAGGTGCATGCGATCGGTCCCGGAGACTGCATCTCCTGTCCTGCCGATACCGGGATTGCCCACCAGATCGCCAACCCGGTGACGCCGGACGGCACCGGCGACCTCGTGTATCTGGCGATCGGGGCCGAGCCACCAGGGGATGTCTGCACCTATCCCGACAGCGGCGCGCTGGTCGTCGATGGCCTCGGCCGGCACGGCTTCCTGCGCGAAGCCGGATACTACGAAGGGCAGCCGGAGCCGACGCCGCTCCTGGCGCGCGGTGGCGACGCCTCCAGACCCTAGTCGGCGATGCTGCGCAACGGCACCTGCGCCGTCGGCTCCAGCCGCAGCACCAGGTCGGCGCGTGCGATGGTGGCCGGGCGATGCGCCACGATGATGCGGGTGATGTCGAGATCCTGCAGTGCGCTGGCGACCAGTGCCTCGTTGGCGTCGTCGAGATGGCTGGTCGCCTCGTCGAGGAAAAGGATCTCCGGCCGGCGGTAGAGGGCGCGCGCCAGCACGATGCGCTGCTTCTGCCCGCCGGACAGCGAGCTTCCCATGTCGCCGACCAGCGTCTCGAAGCGCATCGGCATGCGCGCGATGTCGTCGACGATGGCGGCGCGGAAGGCGCAATCCTCGATCCAGGCCTGATCGGGATGCTCGTCGAAACCGGCGATGTTCTCGGCGATCGATCCGGCGAACAGTCCGTCATCCTGCAGCACCCCGGAGATCCGGCTGCGGTAGGCGTCCAGGCCGAGGCTGCGTATGTCGGCGCCGTCCAACCGGATGCTGCCCTCCTGCGGCGGGATCAGGCCCATCAGCACCTTGAGCAGCGTGGTCTTGCCGCAGCCGGAGGGGCCGACGATGGCGACGCTCTGGCCGGCCTGGACATGCAGGCTGAGATTGCGCCAGATCCAGGGGTCCTGGGCTCCGTAGCGAAGCGCCAGGTCCTCGCCGCGCAGCCCGTCGGCGACGTGCCGCTCCGACCGCGGCTCGCGTGCCACGGCGGGCACCAGGGTGGTGCGGGCTTCCGGCTCGGCCTGGGTGATGTCGGACAGCCGGCTGGTCTGCACGTCGAGCATGCGCAGCTCGAACCAGCCCTTGACCAGGCTGCCGGCGCGCATCGAGAGCTGGTCCTTGTAGGTCAGGAAGGCGACCAGCATGCCGACGCTCATCTGGTCGTGCATCACCGCGCGCGCGCCGAGTGCCAGCATGACGATGCGGTCCAGGCCGAAGATCAGCTCGCCGGCGCGGGTGAACACGATGTCGAGGCGCTGCAGACGCAGACGGGCGTTCAGGCTGTCGACCAGGTGGTTGATCCAGGCTGCGCGCCGTCGTTCGCGCAAGCCGAGCAGGCGGACGCTGGCCGCACCCCGTATGGTCTCGATCAGGTGGGTCTGCTGGCGGGCGTCATGGATGATCGCCTCCTCGCTGCTCTCCCGGTAGGCGCGCAGCATCACCAGCCGCAGGCCGAGGTCGAGGAAGGTCGCGATCAGTGCGATCCAGCCGAGCCAGCCACCGTACAGGAACAGCATGCCGGCCATTCCGATCGACATCACGCCGTCGAGCAGCGCCTGCACGAAGCCGGTGGTCAGCGTCTTCTGGATGGCGGCCAGCGAGCCGAAGCGCGACAGGATGTCGCCGACGTTGCGCTTCTCGAAATACTCCAGCGACAGCCGGCTGAGATGGTCGAACAGGCTGCTGTACCATTGCAGGCTGACGGTGCTGCCGATCAGCATGATCGCCCAACTGCGCGCGGTGTTGATCAGCAGCTGCAGCAGCAGCAGCAGGCCGAGCCCCATGGTGATGGTGAGCAGCAGGTCGTGGTCGGCCGAGACGATGGCCTCGTCGATGATCACCTGGGAGCCGACCGGCAGCAGCAGCGCCGCCACCTCGACGCCGAGCGACAGCATGGCGATGCGCAGCAGGGCAGGGCGCAGCCCGGCGACATGCCGGAACAGGTCGCGCAGCCGCAGCCCGCTGCGTTCGTCGCGCCGGGTGAAGTCACGCGTCGGGATGGTCTCGAGGGCAACCCCGGTGAACTCGCGCGACACCTCGTCGAGCGGCACGGTGCGGCGGCCGCGGGCGGGGTCGTGGATCACCACGCTGCGGGCGCCGACCTCGGCCAGCACGACGAAATGGTTCATCCCCCAGTGCAGGATGCAGGGGCGCTGTAGCTGGCCGATGGCATCGATGTCGAGGCGCAGCGGGCGTGCGGTCAGTCCCACCGTCTCGGCGATCTGGATCAGCGTGCGCAGGGTGGTGCCCTTGAGCGAGACCGCGTGGCGCTGCCGGAAGGTGGCGAGGTCGATCGGCCTGCCATGATAGCCGAGCACCATGGCAAGGCAGGCGATGCCGCATTCCGCCGCCTCGGCCTGCAGCACGATCGGCAGCCGGCGGCCGAAGCCGAAGCGCAGCGGGCCGGTGCTCACGGGGCGGGTCCGCGGCCAGCCACCGCGCCTACGCTGCGTTCCAGCGAGATCAGCGGGTCGAACAGCCACTGGTAGAGCCGGCGGCGGTCGAGCGCGATGTTGGCCTCCACCTGCATGCCCGCCTCGAGCGGCCGATGCTGGCCATAGGTCAGCACGTAGGGCAGGTCGGGCATCACCACGATGCGGTAGTATTCGCCACCATCGCCGGCCTGTCCGCCTTCGACTGCCCCGCCTACCGTTGCGCCACCTTCGATGGTCATCGGGGCGCGGGTGATCTGGGTGACCCGGCCGCGATACAGGCCGAAGCGCTGGTAGGGAAACGCGGCGTAGCGCAGCAGCACCGGTGCGCCTTCGCGGATGAAGCCGATGGCGGCGCTGGTGACGTACAGATCCGCCTCCAGCGTCTGCGACCGCGGCAGCAGCGTCAGCAGGGTGCTGCCGGCTTCGACATGCTGGCCGACATGGGCGCGTATGGCGGTCAGCGTGCCGTCGTCCGGCGCCAGGATGCTGATGGTCCGCTTCGCCTCGTTCTCGGCGACCTGCTGGTCGAGGCCGGCGATCTGCCGGTCGAGGTCGGCCAGCTCGCGGGCGAGGTCGCTGTCGAAGCGGCGGTAGCGCGCGGCGGTCTCCGCCAGCCGGCCGTCGACCTCTAGGCTGGATTGCAGGAACTGGGCGTGGGTCGAAAGCAGCTCGGTATAGGTGTAGATCTGGCTCTGCAGCTGGGCGTCGGTGGCAATGTGCTGCTGGGCCGCGTCCTGCAGGCGGGCGAGCGAGCGCTGCACCGCCGGCATGGTCTGGTTGTCGAGATCGATCTGCAGGGTCAGCTGCCGGCGCTGCTCGGCGAGGTTCTGCAGGGCCAGGGCGAGCGACTGCTTGTCGATGACGGCGGCGGTCTCGCGCAGGCTGCGCTGCTGCTGCAGCAGCCGGCGCTGGCTGGCGAGATCGGCCAGGATGTGCAGCTGGGTCGGTCCGCTGGCCGAATTGGCTTCCATGTCCAGCACGAACAGCGGCTGTCCACGACTGACATGCCGCCCCTCCACGGCATATTGCCGGGCCAGGATGCCGGCAGCAGGCGACTGGATGGTGATCAGGCCGGTTGGCGGCAGCATTCGTCCGCCGGCATGCACCCGGCGGGTATAGGTCCCGGTGCAGACGAACAGCACCGTGGCGGCGAGGAAGACAGCCGTCATGACGGTCGCGACGCGGACGGGGATCGGCTGGGCGACCTGCACGCGGCCCAGCCACGCATCACGCCTGGCTTCGAGTGCCTCGCTCCGGAACAGGCTCTGCATCGCTATGACTGGTCGAGAACGTGGCGGACCAGCCGGTTGTTCCACCGGTGGCCCGCGTAGGCAAGGGTCCGCAGGCTGCCGGAACAGGCGTCCGGCAGCACCACGGAAGCTTCGGTGGTCTTAGTACCCGTCGGGGTGGTGGATCGCCGGGGTGGCGACATAGCCATCCGGGTGGTGGATCGCCGGGGTGGCGACATAGCCGTCCGGATGATGGATGCCACCGACCACGTGGTCGATCTCGTTCAGCTCGAGGGTGCGGATCTGGGCGATGGTCGTGGTCTTGGTGTCAGACATCATGAGGTCCTTTTGACTTCCATGGCGTTCAGTTTGATCGAGAGCATGCCCGGCGCAGTCCGCGAAGCCCATGAGGGGGCCTTCGGAAAAGCGGCGGTCAAGCACCCGGGGATCCGGATAACACAAGTCTAGCGCTTAAAGACAGACCGTTTCGGAGGCGTGTGGAACCATTTTCGCGTAGATTAACATAATCGACACAGGGCCGTCCGAGGGCCCCGCCCGCACGTGGGGCATTGGCGGCATCGCGGGAGCGTGGGATCAGTACCTGAAGCGCCGCCTTTCCCGGGAGATGCCGCCACGTGACGCTGCATGTTAGTCTGACCCATCGCACCAGCTATCGATATGATCGCGCGATCAGCCTCGGCCCGCAGACGATCCGCCTGCGCCCGGCACCGCACTCCCGCACCCCGATCCTGGCCTACTCGCTGCGGATCGAGCCCACGGGGCATTTCCTCAACTGGCTGCAGGACCCGCAGGGCAATTTCCTGGCCCGGGTGGTGTTCCCCGAAAAGGTCACGCATTTCGACGTCACGGTGGATCTGCTCGCCGACATGGCGACGATCAATCCGTTCGACTTCTTCCTCGAGCCCGAGGCGGAGACCTGGCCGTTCGCCTACGACCATGTGCTGGACGCCGAGCTGCTGCCGTTCCGCACGCCGCTGCCGGCCGGCCCGAAGCTGAATGCCCTGCTCGCCGGTTTTCCGCGGGAGAGCCAGCGCACCGTGCCGATGCTGATCGCGCTCAATTCGATGCTGCGCGACCGCGTCGACTACATCGTGCGCATGGAGGCGGGTGTCTGGACGCCGGAGGAGACGCTGTCCGAGGGACGCGGCTCCTGCCGGGACTCCGCCTGGCTGTTCGTGCAGGTGGCGCGCCATCTCGGCCTCGCCGCCCGGTTCGTCTCCGGCTACCTGATCCAGCTCAAGCCCGACCCCGACACCCAGGGCAGCGGGCCGCAGGGGGCTTCGGCGGACTTCACCGACCTGCATGCCTGGGCGGAGGTGTATCTGCCGGGTGCCGGCTGGATCGGCTTCGACGTCACCTCCGGGCTGTTGACCGGCGAGGGACATATCCCGCTCGCCGCCAGCCCCGAGCCTGCCTCGGCCGCACCGATCAGCGGCTTGGCCGAGCCTGCGGAGACCGGGTTCAGCTTCGAGATGGGCGTCCGCCGCATCGTCGAGACGCCGCGCACCACCGCGCCGTACGACGAGGCGACGTGGCAGGCGATCCTGAGCGCCGGCCAGTCGGTCGACCGGGCGCTGGCGTCGAGCGACGTGCGGCTGACGATGGGCGGCGAGCCGACCTTCATCGCCGAGGGTGACATGGATGCCGAGGAGTGGAACAGCAGCGCCCTCGGGCCGACCAAGCGCCCGCTGGCCGGGCGCCTGCTGCGACGGCTGGTGCCGCTCTGGGCGCCAGGCGCTGCGCTGCAGTACACCGTCGGCAAGCACTATCCGGGGGAGCAGCTGCCGCGCTGGGCGCTGCAGGCGCATTGGCGGCGCGACGGCGTGCCGGTCTGGCGGGACCCGTCGCTGCTCGCCTCCGACGACGACCACATGCCGGGCGAAGGCGGGGCCGACGCCGACGACGCGCACGACTTCGCCCGCGCGCTCGCCAGCCGGCTGCAGGTCGACCCCGAGCGGGTGCTGCAGGCATACGAGGACATCCACTATTACCTGTGGCGGGAATATCGCCTGCCGGCCAACGTCATCGCCGAGGCGGCCAACCTTGCCGATCCGCTGGAGCGGGCCAGGCTGGCGCGCGTGTATGGCGCCGGCCTCTTGTCGCCGACCGGAAGCGTGCTGCCGCTACGACGTGTTAGGCGCGGGGCGAATAGCCGCATCTGGCAGACCGGGCGCTGGCTGCTGCGCTCCGACCTGCTGTTCCTGGTGCCGGGGGACAGCTCGATCGGCTTCCGCCTGCCGCTGCAGAGCCTGCCCTGGGCCGATCCCGCCGCCACCGAGCAGGATGTCGAGGCCGACCCGTTCGCCCCGCGCCCTCCGCTCGCGCCCCCCCGGACCGTGCGCTCACCCGGCCCGCCGGCTGCCCGGATCGTACGCCCGGATGAACTCGTGCCGCCGCTGACGAACGGTATCGATGCGCCGGACGGGCTGCCGCCGGATGCCCTCACCAGTCCCGATCAGGTCGGCCGCCCGTTGCCGCAGCGCCCGCCGGCGCCGCTCGCGAGTGCCGACTTCGCCGGCCAGTCGCTCGACGCCATGCGTCCGCAGCCGGCTGCCGAGGCGGACTATCCGGAGGAGGAGGACGCGCCGGACGATGCCGTGCGCATGGTCCGCACCGCGCTGACGGTGCAGAGCCGTGACGGAATCCTGCATGTCTTCCTGCCGCCGCTCTACGCAGCCGAGGATTGGCTCGACCTGGTCGCGGCGCTGGAGGCAACGGCGGTGGAGATGGACCGCAGGATCGTCATCGAGGGCTACGCACCACCGCACGATCCGCGCCTGCAGAGCTTCTCGGTCACCCCCGATCCCGGCGTGATCGAGGTCAACGTGCATCCGGCGGCAAGCTGGCCGGAGTATGTCGAGCGCAACCAGCAGCTCTACGACGAGGCGAGGGCGGTCGGTCTCGGCACCGAGAAGTTCCTGCTCGACGGCCGCCATGTCGGCACCGGGGGCGGCAACCATGTGGTGATGGGCGGGGCGCAGGCCGCAGACTCGCCGTTCCTGCGCCGGCCCGACCTGCTGAAGTCGCTGCTCGGCTTCTGGCACAACCATCCGAGCCTGTCGTACCTGTTCTCCGGCCTGTTCATCGGCCCGACCAGCCAGCATCCGCGCATCGACGAGGCACGCCAGGACAGCATTCCCGAACTCGAGATCGCGTTCGCGCAGATACGCCCCGGGGCGCATGTGCCGCCGTGGCTGGTCGACCGGCTGCTGCGCAACCTGCTGGCCGACATGACCGGCAACACCCACCGCACCGAGTTCTGCATCGACAAGCTGTATGCGCCGGAGAGCAGCTCCGGACGGCTTGGCCTGGTCGAGCTGCGCGCCCTCGAGATGCCGCCGCATCCGCGCATGGCGGCGGCGCAGTCGCTGCTGCTGCGTGCCGCCATCGCCGCGTTCTGGCAGCACCCGTACGAGCGCCGGCTGATCCGCTGGGGTACCCGCCTGCATGACGATTTCATGCTGCCGCACTTCGTCGCCGAGGACCTGCGCGACGCGCTGGAGGATCTCGCCAGCTTCGGCCTGCGCCTGGACCCGGCATTCTTCGCGCCGCACCACGCCTTCCGTTATCCGCTGATCGGCGAGGTACAGGTCGGCGGCATGACGCTCGCCCTGCACCAGGCGCTCGAGCCGTGGCCGGTGCTTGGCGAGACGCCCGGCATCGGCGGCACGGTGCGGCATGTCGACAACTCGGTCGAGCGCGTGCAGGTGACGGTGACGGGCTTCTCGCCGGAGCGCTACGTGCTCGCCTGCAACGGCAGCGAGGTGCCGCTCTCGGCGACGTCGGAGGCCGGCACCTATGTCGCCGGCGTGCGCTTCAAGGCGTGGCAGCCGGTGTTCGGCATGCATCCGGTGCTGCCGGCGCAGACGCCGCTGGTGTTCGACCTGTACGACCGCTGGTCCGGCCGTTCGGTCGGCGGCCTGACGCACCACACCGCACATCCCGGCGGCCGCAACTACGAGACCCGTCCGGTCAATGCGGCCGAGGCCGAGGCCAGGCGCCGCGCGCGGTTCCTGCCGTTCGGCCACACGCCAGGCCCGATGGCGCCCCCGAAGGCCGAACGCGCGCCGGAACTGCCGCGCACGCTCGATCTGCGACGGGTGGCGCTGGGTGCCGGGTGATCGCGGTGCCGTTGCTCAGAACGTGTAGTTGAGCCTCGCATAGTAGAAGCCGCCGTCGATGCCGATCTGCGCCGCGTTGATGTCGTACGGCAGCGTGCCGAGATAGTTGGTCGCGGCCGGCTTCATGCGCGGATAGATGTCGAACAGGTTGTTCGCGCCGACCGCCAGATGCCAAGCGTGGGTCAGCCGGTAGCCGAGTTCCAGATCGCTGATCCAGCGCGGCGAGTTGTTGAACTCGTAGAAGATCGTGTTGGACAGAGCCGAACTGCGTGTCGCGCCAGTGTAGATCGTGAGGTCGTCGGTGGTCTGGCCGTAGCGGGTGACGCGCAGCGTGGTGTCGAAGCGGCCCTCCGTCCAGGTCGCGCCGAGGATGATCTTCGAGCGCGGCGAGCCGCGTGTCAGCGAGGTCGCGGTCTGCGCGTTCAGCAGGCTGCGGCCGTTCAGGTCGTCCGCCACGTGATGCAGGACGCTGCGGTTGAGATCGAGCCCGAGGGTCCAGTCGATGCGGCCCCAGTCGATCCCGTTCCAGTCGCCGAGCCGGCTCAGATAGTCCGCCGAGATGTCGAGCCCCTGGGTTCGCGTGCTGGCGCCGTTGGAGAAATAATAGGCGCTGACGCTGGTCGGGTTGATCCCGCCGGGCAGGGTGATGCCGGTGCTCTGGATCGCGTTGATCGCGGTGGCGCCGTTGTAGACGCCGCCCGCCACGATGCGGTCGCGTATGTTGATCTGGTACACGTCGGCGGCGATGTGCAGGTTGTGCACCGGCTCGGCGACCAGGCCGGCGCTGACGTTGGTGGATCGTTCGGGTTTCAGCGGCTGCGAACCGAGCGCCCTGGCACCCGGCGTGGCTACCCCGAGGATGCCGCTGGCGGCGGTCGGCGAGACATTCAGGTTGGAGAAATGCTGCTCGGCCAGGGTGGGCGCCTGGAAGCCGTTCGAGACGGTGGCGCGCAGCGCGTAGTGCGGCGTGATGTCGTAGCGGGCGGAGAGCTTGCCGGTCTCCACGTCCTTGGCATCGGTATAGTATTCGTAGCGCCCGGCCACATCGATCTCCAGATGCCGCAGCGGATGCAGGTCGAGTTCGGCGTATGCGGCATACACGTCGCGCGACCAGGTGCCGGCCAGCGCCGGCAGCAGGCCGGGCAGTCCCTGCGCACCGGTCCCGGAATAGGAGTCCGGCTCGCCTGCCCCGAGGGAGTATTCCTCGTAGCGATGCTCGGCGCCGAGGGCGAGGTTGGCCGGCAGCGCCATGAACGGGATGGCGAGCGGGCGCTTCAGGTCGAGGTTGTTGGTCCATTGCGCGTCTGCATAGCTGGCGACGGCGAAGTTCGTCGGCGCCAGCAGGGTGTCGGCGATGCTGGTATTGGCCGAGTTCTTCACCCCGATATTGTCCTGGTCGGCGCCCCAGGTGGTCGACAGGTCCCAGGCGAATGACAGCAGGTCGTCGCCACGCGCGCCGATCGTCACGCCGTAGTCGTTCTCCTCGATGGTCTCGGCGGGCTCGTAGCCATCCGGATAGACCACCGGATAGCTGGACGGCAGGCGATACTGCTCGAGGGCCTCGGCATGACGGTGCCCATAGGTGAGGTTGCCGTACAGCGTGACGTCCGGACCGACATCCTTCTCGGCGTTGATGCCGAAGGTCTCGCGCGTCTGCTCGGGGTTGCCGAGGATCTGGTTGACGCCGGTGCCGGTGCGCAGGTCGGTACCGGTGCGGTCGGTATGGTCGCTATGCACGAACTCGGCGCCGATCCGTATGAAGCCGTCATCGCCGAGCGCGGCGCCCTTGTCGCCACTGACGCTGGTGGAGAAGCCGTCGCCGGCATAGGTCTGGCCGAACAGCGCCTGCGCCGAGCCACCGGTGGCTCCGCCCTTGAGGATGACGTTGACGACGCCGGCGATGGCATCCGAGCCGTACTGGGCGGCGGCACCGTCGCGCAGCACCTCGATATGGTCGATCATCGAGGCCGGGATCATGTCCAGGTCGACCGGCGTCGCGCCCTGCTGCGGTCCGGAGTCCGCGTAGATGTTCGCGGTGGTGTGGCGGCGCTTGCCATTGATCAGCACCAGCACCTCGTTCGGGTTGAGCCCGCGCAGGCGGATCGCATCGGTCAGCGACCCGGTATCGCCGCCATAGGTCTGGCGCGTGATCGAGGGCAGCAGCCGCACCAGCGCATCGCGCAGGTTCACCTGGTCGGTGCGACGCAGCTGGACGGCGCTGACCACGTCGATCGGGCTCACGCTGTCGCGGGCCTTCTTGCGGCCGGACCGCGAGCCGGTGACGATGAGGCTCTCGGCCGGTGCCGCCGGCGCGGCGCGCGATGACGCGGGCTGCGGCGCGCGCGGTGCGGGGGTAGCGGCATCCGGTGCCGCCTGGCCGGGCTGGGCTGCCCGGGCCAGCAGCGGCGAGGCCACCAGGATGGCGGAGGCCAGCAGCGGCAGCCGGCGGGATTTGTAGGTCAAGGCACGAAGTTCCCATCGTCGCGATCAGAACTACGGCTTATGGGGGTGCATCTGGCAAAGCAAGATGGCGCGTCGTGGTTCAGGACTGGTCGCGACGGCTAGGTTGCGGTTTGTTGCGGGCGTGCCACGGTCAGCCTTCGAGCGTCGCGGCGCCCGGCAGGTCTCGCCGGGTCTCCTGCAGCATCTGGTGGATGAAGCCGAGCTTGGTCCGCACCGGATCGGTGATGATGAACGGATACAGGTCGGCCAGGCCCATCGAGCGGTTCAGGTTGTTCATCGCAAACGTCAGCGGCAGCCATTGGTCAACGATCGGCTTCATCGTCACCGAACGGTATGGATCGATCGCCACCTCGACGGTCAGCGACGAGGACTGTTCCACCTTGGGATGCACGCCCATGCCGAAGGCGTTGGCGGTCTCGAGCGTGTCCATGATGTGCAGGTAGTGCGCCCAGGTCTCGGCAAAGTCCTCCCAGGGGTGGCTGGTCGCATAGGAGCTGATGTAGGCGTTCTGCCAGTCGGGCGGCGGCCCCTCCCGGTAGTGCCGGTCGAGTGCCGCCCCATAGTCGACGGTATCGTCGCCAAACACCTCCCGGCATGCGGCCAGCCGGTCGCCGTCGCGTATCAGCCGGTCCCAGATCCAGTGGCCGACCTCGTGCCGGAAGTGCCCAAGCAGGGTGCGGTAGGTCTCGTGCATCTGGTTGCGCATCTCCTCGCGATGCGCGTCGTCGGCTTCCTGGATGGCGATGGTGATGACGCCGCCCTTGTGGCCGGTGAGTACCCTCGGCTTGCCGGAGCGGTCGTCGAGGAAGTCGAACACCAGGCCTTCGGCAGGATCGTCGATGCGGTTGGCGAGCCGGACGCCGAGCCGTACCAGCGAGTAGAACAGCCGATGCTTGGCGGCCTCGAGCTTGCGCCAGAGCAGCATGTCGGCCGGGTCGGCCAGGTTCGGGATGGTGCGGTTGTGGCGGCAGGCGATGCAGAACGCCTCATCGCCATCGGCCTGCATCAGCCAGTTGCAGACATCGTGCCGGGCGTTGCGGCAACGCCGCACCCGCACCATGGGGTCGGAGACCAGCGTGAAGGTGTCGCCGCCGCGGTCGCCCTCGCGATCGGGGACCAGTGCCTCGAGGCCGCCGCGGTCGGGCATGTAGCCAAGCGGGGAGGCGCAACTCTCGCAGCTGTGGTTCTCGAAGAACAGCAGCGCGCTGCAGTGCTGGCAGTTGAACAGCTTCATGGCGCGGGTCCCGGACCTGTCTGGCGGCTATGCCACGGCCTTTTGTGTCGCAGCAATGCGCGGGCCGGGCAGGGGTTGCCCGCCGGGGGTGGCACGTCGAGGACGCCGCACGCCTGCCAGCGAGGGATGATTTGGCAACGGTCGCGGCGCATCCGCCGCGGGGATCGCGCGTTGTCAGAGCCGTGCGGCGCCCCGTGTGGGAGCGCAGGCAGCAACGTAGACAGACATGGAGCAAGCAGGATGGTCGATACCAACCGGATTCAGGGCGCCGCCGAGGAAGTGATCGGCCGCGTGCAGGATGGCGCGGGCGGATTGCTGGGTGACACCGCCTCCCAGGCGAAGGGCAAGGCGCGCGCCGCCGCCGGCCAGGCGCAGGGTGCCTATGGCGAGGCGCTCGACACCGTGCGCGATCTCGCTGCCGACCAGCCGCTGCTCGCCCTCGGTGTCGCGACCGTGCTCGGCTTCATCATCGGTGCGATCTTCGCGCGTCGCTGATCCCGCCTGATCCCGACCCCAGTCCCGCTGCCCTGGAGATCACCAAATGCTCAAGCTCGCCCTGCTCTTCCTGGTCATCTCGATCGTTGCGGGTATCTTCGGCTTCGGCGGCGTG
The DNA here is from genome assembly GCF_005844085.1 of Lichenicoccus roseus. Lineage (GTDB taxonomy): Bacteria > Pseudomonadota > Alphaproteobacteria > Acetobacterales > Acetobacteraceae > Lichenicoccus > Lichenicoccus roseus. The sequence continues at coordinate 613,663 of NZ_VCDI01000001.1, read as the reverse complement.
TCCGCCGCAAGCGCCGGCATCGCGAAGATCCTTTTCTTCATCTGCATCGTGGTGTTCGTAATCTTCCTCGTCCTGGGTGTGATGGCAGGCAAGGCAATCTTCTAGCCGTTCGCCTGTCTCCTGGCCTGAGCGCAGGAGCGAGCCGTTGCCCGGGGCCAGGGGAGTGCCCCTGGCCCCTGGCGCGCTATCCCCGGCCCACGAAGGGCATATTTGTGGCCATCACCATCATGGTCTGCACGTTGGCCTCCAGCGGAAGCGACGCCATGAACAGCACCGAGCGCGCCACCTCGCTGACATCCATCACCGGTTCCGGCATCATCTCGCCGTTGGCCTGGGGCACACCGCCCTTCATGCGCGCCGCCATCGGCGTGAGCGCATTACCGATGTCAATCTGGCCGCAGGCGATGTTGTAGCGGCGACCGTCCAGCGACAGCGACTTGGTCATGCCGGTCACCGCGTGCTTGGTGGCGGTATAGGCAATCGAGTTGGGACGCGGCGCATGCGCCGAAATCGATCCGTTGTTGATGATCCGGCCACCTTGCGGAGCCTGATCTCGCATCAGCCGGAACGCGCCCTGTGCGCACAGGAATGACCCGGTCAGGTTGATCGAGACCACCCGCGACCAGTCATCGAAGGACAGCTCGTCGGGTGAAGCGGCCAGGCTGACGCCGGCATTGTTGAACAGCAGGTCGAGCCGGCCGAAGCGCGCGCGCAGTGCCGCATAGAGGTTGTCGACCGAAGCCGGGTCGGCAACGTCGGTCGGATGCACGAGGACGCGGTCGGTCGATGCCCCCGCAATATCGGCGGTTTCGCGCAGGGTCGTCTCGGTGCGTCCGGAGAGAGCGACCGACCAGCCATCAGCCAGCAGCGCGAGCGCCACCGCCTGCCCGATGCCGCTGCCGGCTCCGGTCACCAGGGCGACCTTGGTTGCTGCTGGATTTGAAGCTGTCTCAGGCATGGCTCGCCTTCCTGTGGTTGATACCCGCCGGGCCGGCGGCCCGGGTGGTTCCGCGTTCGAGCAGGTTGAAGCCGATGTCCAGGCGCCGGTCGAGGGCCGGCTGCTGCAAGCCGCCGGCGCCGGTGGAGGGAGGCGCCACCAGCTCGATGATCATCCGTCCGGCCGCGCGCCCCATGCCGGGGAAGTCGGTGGCGATCGTGCTCAGCGGCGGGACCAGCTGCTGGCCGATATCGAAATCCCCGAAACCGAGCAGCGAGATCCGTCCGGGCACGGCGATGCCGCGGCGCTGGCATTCGGACAACGCGCCGACCGCCGACAGGTCCGAGATCGCGAACACCGCCTCGACATCCGGCGCCTGCGCCAGCAGTGCCGCCATCGCCTCGGCACCGTGGCGATACGAGTTCGGCAGGCCGCCCTCCGCGAGTGCCAGTGACGTCGGCAGTCCGGCTGCCGCCACCGCCGCCACGAAGCCACGCAGTCTTGCCTCGCCACGGGTGTCGATCCGGTCGCCGTCCCGCCCGGGTCCGATGGCCCCCAGCTTGCGATGTCCGAGGCCGAGCAGGGTGTCCGCGGCGGCTCGACCGGCCGCCTCGTTGGAGAGGCCGATGGCGTGCGCCAGCGGCTGGTCGGGCAGCTCGGCGATCTCGATCACTGGCGGCCGTCCCGGCTCCAGCAGCCGGCGTGTCGCCGGGCTATGGCCGGTGGCGGCGAGCACCAGCGCCTCCGGCCGTCGCGCCAGCATGGTGCGGATCTGGCGTTCCTCCTCGGCCACGCTGTAGCCGGTATAGCCGATCAGCACTTCGTAGTTGGCCGGGCGCAGTGCCTCGGTCAGACCCTCCGCGAGCGAGGCGAAGTTGGCGTTGTTCAAGGTCGGCAGCACCAGGCCGACAAAGCCGCTGCGCCGCGTCGAGAGGCTGCCGGCGGCGCGATCCGGCACGTAGCCGAGTGCGGAAACCGCCTGCTCGACACGGGCCTGCGTTGTCGGCAGGACGCCGCCCGATCGATGCAGCACGCGTGCGACGGTCATGCGCGACACTCCCGCCAGCCGGGAGACGTCGCGCAGCGTCGCCTTGTCTTCCCTCACCTTGTCAGAGGGGGACGGCGCCGCGGATGTTGAGGTAGATCGCGTACACCTCGTGGGTCGCGCAGATGAACAGGCGCGAGCGCGCACGGCCGCCGAACGTGACGTTCGAAACCGTCTGAGGAACGCGGAGCTTGCCGATCGGCTCGCCCTCGGGGGTGACGCAATGCACACCGTCGCCGGCGCTGGTCCAGATGTTGCCTTGCTCGTCGGCCCGGAAGCCGTCCGCCACCCCGACATCCGGCTTGTAGAAGAAGCGTGGCTCCGACAGCCGGCCGGCATCGCTGTCCAGCACGTCGAAGACGCGTATCTCGCGTGCCCAGTGATCCTCGTGCATGCGGCCGGTATCGGCGATGTACAGCCTGCTCTCGTCCGGCGAGAAGCACAGTCCGTTGGGGCCGCCGAATGCGTCGCTGACCAGGCGTAGCGCGCCGGTGTGCGGATCGATACGGTAGACGCTGGTGGGCAGCTCCTCGTCGGCGCGGCCCTCGCCCTCGTAGTCCATGATGATGCCGTAGTGCGGATCGGTGAACCAGATCGAGCCGTCCGACTTCACCACCACGTCGTTCGGCGAATTCAGCCGCTTGCCCTCGAACCGGTCGGCAAGCACCGTGATGCTGCCGTCATGTTCGGTGCGGACCACGGCGCGCTGGCCGTGCAGGCAGGAGATCAGCCTGCCGTCGCGGTCGCGTGTGTGGCCGTTCGAGTAGCGGCTCGGCTGCCGGTAGACCGACATGCCGACACCCTCGATCCAGCGCATGATGCAATTGTTCGGAATGTCGCTGAACAGCAGGCAGTCGGCATCGGCGATCCACACCGGCCCCTCGGTCCAGCGAAAACCCTCGCCGAGTTTCTGCATGCGCACGCTGTGCACCAGGTAGCGCTTGAAGCGCGCGTCGAGGATCTCGTAGTCGGAGCCCGTGCGGACCGGTGGTTCAGCCATGGATCATTTTCCCCAGATTTTGGCGTAGGCGTCGCGGTAGCCGTTCGCCGGGTCGTACAGATCGTGCTTGCCGCCGTCGTCATCGACATTCTTGGCCACCACCAGATGCACCGGCGCCACGTAGCCGGACGGAGGCTGGCCGGCAAACGCCCGGTTCAGCTCGTCGATCGTCTGCCAGCCTTGCAGCAGCAGCGGTTCCGGTACGGTGGCGGCCTGGTACTGCACGCTCCGTATGCGCTCGTAGGCGGAATTGCTGCCGTCGCCCGCGCTGATGTTGACCGGCGGACCGGCGGCGTCGGCACCGGCCGAGATCAGGGGAGGCCCGATGAAGTCGTAATAGAGATCGTTGATCGCCAGCGAGTACGTCCATTTCTTGCCGTAGCGCTGCAGCAGCGACGTCGTGAGCTGCGACATGCGCGTCGAGGTCTCGGCCAGCGGCGTGTCCTCGAACGACAGCACCGTGCAGCCCGGGCAGCGCTTGATCGCCGTCTCCATCATGCGCGCCTTCGACAGCGCGATCGCGTAGGCGCTATCGGTGAAGATGACGACGCCGGCATGGCCGTCGCTCTGCGCGATGGCATAGTCGGCGGCGACCTCGGCGACACGCGCGCTGTCGCTGCCGATATTGCTGAACACGTGCTGCGCCTCGACCGGGCCTGGGTGCGCGGCGCCGTGCCAGGCCACCACCTTGATGCCCTGCGCCTCGGCCTGGCGAATGCTCTCGGCGTTCTGCACGATGTCGAAGCCGCCGATGATGATGCCGTCGGGCTTGAGTGCGATCGCCTGGCCGAACACCGAATGCACGCCCGACACGCTCCCCTGGCCATCCAGGATGCGCACGGTCCAGCCGATGCGGCCGCCTGCTTCCTTGACGCCGTCGGCGGTCTCCTGGATGCCGCCGTTACGCATGTCGCCGGCGATGTAGACCACGGTCTTGCCGGCAGCCGCCTTCGGACCGCTGGTGGGGCCGTCCCACGTGGTGGCCGGCGCGGTTGCCGCCGCGACGGTGGCACGGGCCTGCGCCACCACGTCCTGCGCGTGCGCCGCCTGCGGCATCGCGAGCCCGGCTGCCGCCACGGCGACCGCGATGGCCGCAGTGCCGCCGGCCAGATCACGGCCCCTGCGTGTGATGCGGATGGTCATTGTGTCGTCTCCCGTGTGGCCCGCGATGACGCGGTGCCCGATTGAATGCGCCGTGTTCATGAAGGTTTGCCGGCCCTGGCCCGCACCTGCAGGCGCCGGCGGCCGGTCCAGCCGGCCAGCCCGATGGCGAACAGCAGGGTGGCGCCGTTGAAGGCCGGTTCCACCCAGAACGCGCCGCCGAGCTGCTCGATGCCGGAGATGCCGATCGCCAGGATCACCACGCCGACGATGGTGCCCCAGATGTTGACCCGGCCCGGATTGATCGTCGTCGAGCCCAGGAACGCGCCGACCAGGGCCGGCAGCAGGAAATCCAGTCCGACGCTGGCCTGGCCGACGCGCAGCCGCGAGGCCAGCACCACGCCGGCGATGGCGGTGACCAGGCCGGACACCATGAAGGCCAGCATGGTGTAGCGCCGGGTCGGGATGCCGTTCAGCTCGGCGGCGCGCGGGTTGGCGCCGATCGCATACAGGTAGCGGCCGAGCGGGGTGTAGGCCGAGACCAGCCAGAGCACGAAGGCGAGGCCGATCACGTAGAAGGCCGGCAGCGGGATGCCGCCGATACTGGCGGTGTCGATCAGGAAGAAGTCGGGCGACAGCCGGCCGATGATCTGGCGGCCGCCGGTCCACCACAGCGCCACCGCGTAGGTGACGGTGCCGGTGCCGAGGGTTGCGATGAAGCTGTCGATCTGCGCCACCTCGACCAGCAGGCCGTTGAGCAGGCCGAACACCACGCCCATCGCCAGCACGATCAGCACCGCGAGAGGCCAGGGCACGCCGCTGATCTGCAGCGAGATCACCAGGATGTGCCAGAGCACCACGCCATAGCCGACGGTGAGGTCGATCTTGCCGGTCATCATCGGCACGGTCGCGGCCAGCGACAGCATCGCCACCACCGACTTGTCGCTCAGCATCGAGCGCAGGTTGAGCCAGGTGGGAAACGAATCCGGCAGGATCAGCGAGAAGGCGATCGCGAGCAGCACCGCGAGCACCACCAGGCCGTAGACCGGCAGCAGGACAGCGATGCGACGGCCGAGGCTGGCGCCGCGCAGGGCCCCGGGCTGCGGTTCCAGCGCGGTGGATCGGAGCGAGTTCATTGGCTGAGTTCCTGCGGAGCGGCGTGCGGATCCCGGGGAAGGGCAGGGAAGGGCGCAGGTCCACCGGCGGATGCGGCCTGCAGGATGCTGGCGACGGAGAGGTCGGCGCGCGCGATCTCGGCGCAGACGCGACCCTGGCTGAACACCAGGGCGCGGTGGCAGATGTTGGCGACCTCCTCGAAATCGGTCGCCACGACCAGGATCGCGAGACCGCCTTCGAGGGCGGTCTGCAACAGGGCGTAGATCTCGGCCTTGGCGCCGACATCGACACCTGCGGTCGGCTCCTCCAGGACCAGCAGGTTGGTGGCCAGACCCAGCCAGCGCGCCAGCACCACCTTCTGCTGGTTGCCGCCGGACAGGTTCTCCACCGGACGCTGCGGGTCGTTCGGCCGCAGGCTCATGCGCGCGCCGGCATGGACGGTCTCGTCACGCTCGCGCGCCGGCGACAGCAGTCCGAGCAGCGAATGGCCGCTGGCACCAGGGTTCAGGAACAGGTTCTCGCGAACGCTCAGCTTCATCCCGAGGCTCTCGCCGACGCGGTCGCCGGCAACCAGCCCGACCCCCGCCCGCATGGCCGCAGCCGGGGTGTCCGGATGGTAGGGCCGACCGGCCAGCGTCGCGGTGCCGGCCTCGATGGGGCGGCAGCCGAACAGGGCGCGGCCGATATGATCCTGGCCGGCGCCACGCAGGCCGACCAGGCCCACGATCTCGCCGCGGCGCAACGTGAGCGAGATCGGTCCGGCATCACCGGCGACCAGCCCGTCCAGCGTCAGGCAGGTCTCGGTGCCTGCGGTGCCGGGCCTGGCGAACACCTGCTCGGGCGGCCGCCCGACGATCATCGTCACCAGGTCGGACGGGCTGGTGTCGGCGATCCTGCGGCAGCCGACCAGCCTGCCGTCGCGCAGCACCGCGACGTCGTCGGCGACCTGGAACACCTCGTCGAGCCGGTGCGAGACGTAGATCATGCCGATGCCGGTGGCGGCGAGTTCGCGCAGCACCGCGAGCAGGCGCTCGACCTCGTCGGCGGGCAGGCTGGCGGTCGGCTCGTCCAGCACCAGCACCTGCGCCCGGGCAGCGAGCGCGCGCCCGATCGCCACCAGCGAGCGCTCGGTGCGGCTCAGATGCATGATGCGGGCGTCCGGATCGATGTCGGCGCTCATCGTGCGCAGCGCGGCCAGCGCCTGGGTGCGGCTGGCGCCCCAGTCGATCAGGCCAAGCCGGCGCTTGTAGCCAACGCCGAGTGCCACGTTCTCGGCCGCCGTCATCCAGTCGATCAGGCCGAGATCCTGGTGGATGAAGGCGACCTGCTGCTGACTGCCACGGCTCTTGCCGAGATGCCGGTACGGCTCGCCGCGGAACAGGATGCGGCCCTGGTCCGGCGTGTGGATGCCGGCCAGCGTCTTGATCAGGGTCGACTTGCCGGCGCCGTTCTCGCCCAGCAGCGCCAGGATCTGGCCTTGCCGGAGATCGATCGAGACGTCGTCGACGGCGAGCGTGCCGCCGAAGCGCTTGCTGATCCCTTCGAAGGACAGCAGCACGGGTGCGGCGGCCTGGGCGCTCATCGCTGTCTCCTCATGCCGCCGCGCCTAGCCGATTTCCAGATGGACCTTGATGGCGCGCTGCCGGTCACCCGCCAGTTGGAACGCCTCGTCGGCGCGGGCCAGCGGAACCGTGCCGGACAGGATCGGCCCGATCTCGATGCGGCCGCCGGCGAGGGCGGCCACCGCCATGCCGAACTCCTCGTGGAAGCGGAACGAGCCGACCAGGTCGATCTCGCGCGCCATCAGCAGGTTGGCCGGCAGCGGCACGCCGCCCTTGGGCAGCATGCCGAGCTGCACGATGCGGCCGCCCGGACGCATCAGCGACGGCATGCCGATCAGCGAGGCGCTGGCGCCGGTAGCCTCGAGGGCGACATCGAAGCCGCCGAGGTCGGTGGCGGCCTGCTCGAGCGCCGCCGGATCAGCGCGGACGTCGATGGTGCGGGCCGCGCCCATTTCGCGCGCGATCTCGAGTGGCCGCTCGAACAGGTCGGTGACGGTGACGCTGGCTGCCCCGGCGAACAGCGCCGAGACGACGCACAGCAGCCCGATCGGTCCGGCGCCGGCGACCAGAACGTGGCGTCCGGTCAACTCACCGGCTCGATGCACCGCGTGCAGGGCGACGGCGAGCGGCTCGGCGCAGGCGGCCAGCGTGAGCGACATGCTGTCCGGCACCGGCACGCACTGGTCGGCGCGCACCACCACGGTCTCGCTGAACGCGCCCTGCACGTGCGGCATCAGCGCGGCGCTGCCGAGGAAGCGCATGTTGCGGCAGAGGTTGGAGCGGCCGGCGCGGCAGGCCTGGCAATGCAAGCAGGGCCGGCTTGGATTGATCGCGACGCGCGCGCCGACGGCAAGTCCCGGGACAGCCAGTTGCAGCGGATCCCCGGCAAGCTCGGCGACGACGCCGGACACCTCATGGCCCAGGGTCAGCGGCTCGCGGACGCTGAAATCACCGACGCCGCCCTTGTTGTAGTATGAGAGGTCGGATCCGCAGATGCCGCCCATGGCGACGCGCACGCGGGCCTCGCCCGGCGCGAGCGGGCGCTCGGCAACCTCCTCGAGGCGCAGGTCGTGCGCGGCGTGCAGCCTCGCTGCAAGCATACGTATTCCTCCCGTCCGGCGCGGTCGTCCCGACTATGTTGCGGGTTGATGTGACCGTGCACATCGCTATGCCACCGTTCGGGGCCTTGCGAAAGACCCGCCTGTCCCGGAATGCTCCGCTTCTCGAGACCGGGTGCCGCGGTGGCCGCTATCGGAGGTCGGCCGGTGGCTGTCGATGCAGCGCGCGCCGGGTAGTTGGCGCCCGGTCTTGCCGAAGGGCGCGAGACGCATCCCGGACGACAGGGACTTGCCCGCGACCCGAAAGCGGCAATGATGCGGGCCGTTTCGCGGGACACGGCCGGCATGACCTCCAATCTCTTCGACCTGACCGGCAAGCTTGCCCTGGTGACCGGATCGAGCCAGGGCATCGGCCTAGCACTGGCGCGGGGCCTGATCGAGGCCGGGGCGCGGGTGGTGCTGAACGGTCGCGATCCGGCCCGGCTGGCGGCGGCGGCGGCCGGATTGGGGGACGGCGTGGTGAGCCCCGCCGACGGCATCGGCGCGTTCGACGTCACCGATCCGGATGCCGTCGAGGCGGCCATCGCCCGGATCGAGGCCAAATGCGGCGCCATCGAGATCCTGGTCAACAATGCCGGCATCCAGCGCCGCACCACGCTGGAGGAGTTCCCGGTCGAGACCTGGCGCGAGGTGATGCGCACCAATCTCGACAGCGTGTTCTTCGTGGGACAGGCGGTGGCGCGGCGGATGATCCCGCGCGGGCGCGGCAAGATCATCAACATCGCCAGCCTGCAGAGCGAGGCGGCACGCCCGACGATCGCGCCGTACACCGCATCGAAGGGCGCGGTGAAGATGCTGACCCGCGGCATGTGCGCCGACTGGGCGAAGCATGGCCTGCAGATCAACGCGATCGGCCCTGGATATTTCGATACCGAACTGAACCGGCCGCTGCGCGAGAACCCGGTTTTCGATGCCTGGCTGCGCGGACGCACGCCGGCGGGCCGCTGGGGACGCGTCGAGGAACTGTGCGGCGCCGCGGTGTTTCTGGCCTCGCGCGCGTCCGACTTCGTCAACGGCCAGGTAATCTACGTGGACGGCGGCGTGCTGTCCGTTCTGTAAGGAGGAAACCAAGATGGGACCGAAGCTGCTGCAGCTCTGCACCCTGCTGCCATCCACCCACGACAAGCTGGCCGCGCATTACGAGGTGCACCAGTGGCCCGCCGAGGCGGCGCGGGAGGAGTGGCTGCGCGACAACGCGTCTGGCGTGCGCGCGGTGGTGACCGGTGGCCATCTCGGCATCACCAACGAAATGATCGACCGGCTGCCCGATCTCGGCATCGTCGCCATCAACGGCGTCGGCTACGACCGCGTCGACCTCGACCATGCCAAGGCGGCCGGCGTGCGCCTGACCAACACGCCCGACGTGCTGACCGACGATGTCGCCGACCTCGCCGTCGCGCTGATGCTGAACGTGATGCGCCGGCTGCCGGCTGCGGACCGGCATGTGCGCGACGGGCTGTGGCCGCACGGCCCGCAGGCGCTCACCCGACGCGCCTCCGGCCGGCGCTACGGCATCGTCGGGCTGGGCCGGATCGGCCACGCGATCGCGGAACGGCTGGCGGGCTTCGGCGGCCGGATCGCGTACAGCGGACCCAACCGCAAGCCGGTCGACCACGACTACCACGCCGACGTCGCTGCGCTGGCGGCCAAATCCGACGTGCTGTTCGTCGCCACCGCGGCCTCGGCCGCGACCCGCGCGCTGATCGACCGCGCGGTGCTCGACGCGCTCGGTCCGGAAGGCGTGCTGATCAATGTCGCCCGGGGCTCGGTGATCGACGAGGACGCCCTGGTCGCCGCCCTGGCCGAGGGCCGTCTCGGCGGCGCCGGCCTCGACGTGTTCGTGGACGAGCCGCATGTGCCCGAGACGCTGCTCGGGCTGGAGAACGTCGTTCTGGCGCCGCATGTCGGCAGCGCCACCCGCGAGACCCGCGAGGCGATGGGCAACCTCATGCTGGACAACCTGGACGCCTTCTTCGCCGGCCGTCCGCTGCCGACGCCGGTGGTCTGATGCAGGTCCGCACCATTCTCTGCTACGGGGATTCCAACACCAACGGCACTCGTCCGCTACGTGTCCCGGGTGCCCTCGACCGCTACGCGGAGGACGAGCGCTGGCCGGGGCTGCTGCGCGCGAGCCTCGGCGAAAGCTGGCGGGTGATCGAGGAGGGGCTGCCCGGCCGCACCACGGTGCATGACGATGCGGTGGAGGGGCGGCATCGCAACGGCCTGCGCACGCTTCGGGCCTGCCTGGAAAGCCACCTCCCGCTCGACCTGGTGGCGATCATGCTCGGCACCAACGATCTCAAGGCTCGCTTCTCGGTCGAGCCGGCCGACATCGCCGCCTCGGTTGGCACGTTGCTGGCGGAGGCGCGGATCGCGACCGCCGCGCAGGACTTCGCGCCGCGCCTGCTGGTGATCGCGCCGGTGCCGATCGACGAAGCCGGCTTCCTCGGCGCGATGTTCAGAGGCGGCGCCGAGAAATCCCGCCACCTGGCGCCGCTCTACGAGGCGATCGCAGAGCGGAACGGCGCCGATTTCCTGGATGCCGGCGCGGTCGCTCGCGTAAGCGCGGTCGATGGGGTGCATTTCGAGGCGGACCAGCATGCGGCGCTGGCCCGCGCGATGGCGGCGAAGATCGCCGCCATGTTTCCCGGATAGGGTCAGGCTCAGGCGGCGAACGGCAGCGCCAGCACGTCCCCATCCGCCACTTCGGCGTCGGCGAAGAAACGGCCGCTGAGGTGGCGGACGACGTCCTGTACGCCGAAGAATCCGGCGATCGCCTCCGGCCTTATCACCGTGCCGAACACCTCCTCGAGGTGCAGCAGCACTTCCATCAATTCGATGCTGTCCATGTCGAGGTCCTCCTCGAAGCGGGACGTCGCGGTAATCCGGACGTCGCGCAGGAAGCACGTTCGATCGATGGCGGAGATGACCTTGGTGAGGATCGAGCTTTCGAGAAGTTCGGTCATGGCAGAACGCCTTATCATCACAACATCGTTATATTGCCAGATCACGAAACCGTGTGCAAGCGTTCGACACCGGGTCCGCAACAAATTTTTTCATGCGGGTTGCGAACTTAAAATTTAATGCCCGGCGGACGTTGTTGTAGCTATATCGAAACGACAGCCACAACAAGCCGCCGGTAGACCATCATATGTTGGCCATTCCAGAGCCCGCCCCGCCCCGCGCCCACACCATCTCGTTCCCGGTCATGGCGGGGCTGGTCCGGATCACCGACCTGATCCTGCTGATCGTTGCCGGCTATCTGTCGATCCGGATCGAGACCGACCTCTACGGCAGTTATCCGAAGGGCGCGATCGAGCCGGCCGCCTGGGCTGGAGCGCTTGCGGCGAGCTTCAGCCTGGCGCGCGCCAGCGCCTACAGCCAGTCGGTGCTGATGTCCGGGCCGGTGCAGCTGCGCCGCCTGGTGCGCCCGCTGGCGTTCGGCGCCTTCTGCCAGATTGCCTGCCTGTTCGTGCTGTATCACGGCAACCTGCCGTTCCGGAGCTGGCCGTTCGTCTGGGGGCTGGTCGCCGCCTGTGCCCTGGGCCTCTCCCGGCTGCCGCTGATCCGCCTGCTGGGCCGCTGGAGCCGGGACGGCAGGCTGGCGCGCAAGGTCGCCATCGTCGGCGCCGGCGAGCATAGCCGGGTGTTCATGGAGCGGTTGCGCGAGGAGCCCGGCGCCTACCAGGTGGTCGGCCTCTATGACGACCGCATGTCGCGCCTGCCCGACGTCCCGCTCGACGTGCCGTTGCGCGGCACCGTGGCCGACCTGGTGCAGCAGTCGCGCGAGGAGCCGGTGGACGTCATCGTGGTGGCGCTGCCGCTGAATGCTGCCGAGCGCATCAAGTCGATCATGGAGCAGCTCAGCTCTACCGTCGCTGACATCGTGCTGACCACCGACCTGCCGCGCCTGGGTTTCGACTATACCCAGTTCGAGGTGGTCGGCCGCAACCCGGTGGTCGCCGTCCGCGAGGCGCCGTTGAAGGACTGGCAGGCGATCGAGAAGGCGGTGCTGGATCGAAGCATCGGGCTGCTGGCGCTGGTGCTGCTGTCGCCCCTGCTGCTGGCCACGGTGATCGCCATCAAGCTCGACAGCCCCGGACCGGTGCTGTTCCGCCAGCCGCGCATGGGCTTCAACAACCGGCCGTTCATCTGCTACAAGTTCCGCTCTATGCACTCGGCGATGACCGACCTGCTCGCCGACCGGCAGACCACCCGCGACGATCCGCGCATCACCCGCGTCGGCCGCGTCATACGCAAGCTCTCCATCGATGAGCTGCCGCAGATCTTCAACGTGTTGAACGGCACCATGTCCCTGGTCGGCCCGCGTCCGCACGCGCCCAACACCAAGGCGGCCGACCGTCTGTTCACCGAGGTGGTGCAGCAATACGCCCTGCGCCACCGGGTCAAGCCGGGCATCACTGGGTGGGCGCAGGTCAACGGCTGGCGCGGCGAGACCAAGACCATCGACCAGATCGAGCAGCGCGTGGCGTGCGACCTGTTCTACATCGAGAACTGGTCGGTCCGCTTCGACATCGAGATCATGATACGCACCCTGCTGGGCGAAGTACGCAGCAAGACGGCGTTCTGACAGACCGACGGCCGGCGACCGGTCATCGGCGGCCGGCAAGCGTCAGGCGGCGAGGCGGCCCGGCGCCATGCTGCCGAAGCCTGCCAGCATCCTGTCGATCACGGCGAGGGACGCGGCGTCCTGCCGGAAGGCAAGCCCGAGCAGGTCCCGGCCGCTGCGCGCGATCCGGCAGGCGATCCGGGTACCATCGGGGAGCGTGACGTGTCCGTCGCTGCCCAGCGGGCAATCCGACGTGACGCGGAGCTGCAATCCGCCCCGGGAGATGTCGACGATAGTGGCCGAGATACCCGGCCGGCCCGTCACCTGCAGGCTGCCGGTCACACCACGCCCGTCGATCCGCTCGTAGAGCCGCCGCTCGTCCTCGCCCCCCTTCGAGATAGCCGTCAGGAAGTCGCTGACCTCCGTGCGCAGGGTCTCGGCGGTCCGGCCGACCTCCTCGGACGCCTGCAGGGCGTTGCGGCTGCTCGCCTCCGTCACCTCGACGACGCCGAGCACGCCTTCCATCGCGCCGGCCGCGGCGGCGGTGGTCACCGTCACCATCTGCACGTTGCGCGTGATCTCGCGGGTTGCGGCTGCCTGCTCCTGCACCGCGGCCGCGATCGCAGTGGCCGCGATATCGACCTCGCCGATCGCCGCGCCGACCTGCTGGACGGCGGCCACCGCATCCCCGGTGGCCATGCGTATGGCGCCGACCTGCGCCGAGATCTGGTCCGTCGCCTGTGCGGTCTGCGCCGCCAGTGCCTTGACCTCGCTGGCGACCACAGCAAACCCCCTGCCGGCTTCGCCGGCGCGAGCCGCCTCTATCGTCGCGTTCAGGGCCAGCAGGTTGGTCTGTGCCGCGATGCCGCGGATGAGCTTGACGACGTCGCCGATCCGCTCGCCCGCATCGGACAGGCTCGCCACCTTGGCGTCCGTCTCGCCGGCGCGTTCGACCGCCGATCGCACCGACCGCATGACCGTCGCGACCTGGCCGCTCATCTGGTCGATGTTGGCGGACATCTGCTCGGTCGCCGCCGCAACCGAGTTCAGGTCCTGCGACGATGCGCGTGCGCCCAGTGCCGTGCTGGACGTACTGTCGCGCGTCTTCTGAGCGCCGCCCGCCACCTCTGACGCCGCCTGGCGCATCGCGGACGCGGCGGCCATGAAATGATCCATCACGCCGGACACCGATGTGCCGAAATCCTGCGTGTGCATGTCCATGGCCTGCTGCCGGCGTTCCTTGCCCTTCTGCTCCTCCGCCCGGAGCCGCGCGAAGTTCGCGTTCTCGATCGCCTGGCGCTGGAACACGCCGACGGCACGCGCCATCTCGCCGATCACGTCGGTGAAGTTGCGTCCCGGGATCTCCCCCGTGGTGTCGCCGCCCGCGAGCCGGGCCATCGCCGCGGTCATGCCCCGTACCGGACGGATGATGGTGCGCGCGATCACCAGAGCGAGGATGATGCCGATGACGGTGGCCGCCGCGGACAACCCGAGCTGATCGACCAGGGTCCTCGACGCGGTTGCGGAAGCCCGCTGGTTCACCTCGTTGAAGCCGAGCAGCAGCTTGCCCAGTGCCTTCTCGGATGTCGTCTGCATGACGCGCATCGTCGGCTGCAGGCCGGTCGTGAAGATCGTCGAGGCATCGGACATCGCCGCGTTGGCCGCGTCGACATCACGTGCATAGGCCGCAAGCGACAATGCCAGAGCCCGCAGCGCCGCGTTGCCGTCCGCGGACGTGCCGGCGGTGAGGCCTGCCAGCATCCTGGCCGTATCGGCCGCCTGCCGGTCGAACGCCGAAGCCGGTACGCGGGCCGCCTCCGCCAGGACACGCATTCCGCCGGATTCCACCCCGAGGAGGGCAAGTCGCGCCTCGGCGACCGGAACCGTGGCTGGCGGAACCATGCCGGCGGCGGCAAGGCGTCCCAGCGCCCCCCGCGCGGACAGGTCGTCGCTGACCGCAGCCCGGCGGGCAACCGTGGCGGCCGCGAGGGAGGCGGCGAACCGGTCCTGCCGGGCCGCCATCGCCTGCAGCTGGCCTATCATGCCGTTGAACAACGCACGCCGTTTCTCGGACAAGGTGAACCGCGCCGACTTGGTCAGCAGCTCCGTGGCCCGGGCCTCGGACGCCGTGACTTCGTGCAGCGTGCCGGCATTGGCGTCGATCCGGTACTCGGCGAGGCCACGCCGGATCGTTTCCATGCGCAGCGAGAGCTCCTGCATGCGGTTCGCATTGCCGGCGATCCCGTCCATCTTGTCGATCTCCTCGGCGACGTTCGACAGGCCGTAGCTGCCGTAGCCGGCGATGCCGAGCAGCAGCACGATCAGCAGGCCGAAGCCGAGGAAGATCCGTGCGCTCAGCGGGAGTCGGTTGATCATGCTACTTCTCGATCTTCAGGACTGCGCGCTCGTGGGGTGCGGTCTTGCGTCGGCCGCGTGCGCGGCACGATCGGCTCCCGCGACACGGAACGGCAGTGCCGTGCCGAGTGAGGCCTGGCCGCCTGGCTTGCCCTTGGCGTCCGTGTCGGGTTCGTCGGGACAATCCGGATCCGAACTGCCTGCCTTGCAGTCCGCGGCCGATGTACGTCCTCCCTTGGCGTCCGCCGCGCCGGCTGTCGCGGTCAGGACCAGGATCGAGAGAACCAGTAGCGCAGGGAGCTTTCTCAAGGCGGTGTCTCCAGGAAGCGCAGGGCATCGGGGCATGCGGATGGCAGCGCCGGCGCGGGAATCAAATCGTCACGTGATAGGAATGACCGGGCGCATCGGGATCAGAGGTCGAACAGGTGGCTGACCTCGAAATGCACCATGAACAGCAGGTCGTTCTTCAGCCCCGGGTCGACGCTGGGATTGATCCAGTACTGGATGTCGGGCTGCACCGTCAGCCAGTCGTTGATCGGCGCCCGGTAGGTCAGCTCGAAATTGGTCTCGTAGCGCTCGACACCATTGCCGTCGGCGACCTGCAGGCTCCGGTACGGATCCCCGGCGCGCGCGACGCCGACGGCCGCGCCGAGCTTGTCGAATGGCCGGCCGGCGAACGGACCGCTGAAGTTCAGCCCGGCATCGACCGATCCGTCGACGATCTGCACGCGGCCGTTGGCGATGCCGAGATTGGCGAACGCGTCCAGGCCGCGATGCGCCGACAGAGACCACAGCCTGGTAGTGCCGCCGACGAAGCCGCCATCGCTGCCATACACCTGGCGCGGGTTGGCGGCGGCACTGGCCTCGATCAGCGGGAACCTGCCGGTATAGCCCCAGCCACCGGCCATCAGCTTGGTGGTGCGGCTGGCGATGTAGTCGACCTCGCCGATGACCAGGGCGCCGTTGGTCTTGTTGATGTTGACCGAGGTGGCGTGCTGGTTCCTGGCGCTGTCCGGCTCGCCGTCCACGACCGCCAGCTTGAGCCGCCAGCGCCGCCCGACCTTCTGCTGGATGCGGAGCGCGAGCGAGGTGGAGGGATAGGTCGACGGCCCGTTCAGTCCGGACTGGTCAAAGGTGGTGGTCCATCCATAGGCGCCATTGAAGAACAGGTCGCTCGCCTTGGTCTCGTCGAATTCGGTGGCGACGTCGTAGACGCCGAGCAGGACGTTGGTGCGGCCGATCTGCTGGGCGTAGAACGCCTGGTAGAGCCGGAACACCGCGGAACCCGACGTGTCGATGACGCTCGGATCCTGGATCGCGCCGACGTACTGCGTGTCCAGCGAGGTCGCGTTCTCGTAGAAGCCCTCGAAGTCGAACCGGCCGCCCGACCAGCCGAAGGCGCTGCCGGCATCGACCGCGACCTGGACCAGCGCCTGGTTCATGTAGGCGTTGCCCTCCTTCAGGCCGCCGGCGGCGTTGTAGGCTTCCTCGCCGGTGTATTCGAGCCGGATGGTGACCGGCGAGGTGCTGGCGAGGGCGACCTGGCTTTGCGCGTGAAGCTGCGGCCCGAGTTGCTGCGCCCCGAGCGGAGGTGCGCCAGGCGGGGACGTGGCTGGCGAGGATGCCGAGAGCGAAGGATCATCGGCCCGGGCCGGCATCGCGACGGCGCCTGCGACGATGGCTACGGCCAGGGCGAGCAGGATCGACTTGGAATTACCCACCGGGACACCTTCACCAGACTGAAGCGCCAAGGTTATTCCGTTGCCGTAAAGATCGGGTTAAGCAGCGTCGGGCGGCACCCGATGGCCCGTCCGGATCGCGATGCCCGCGCGGCCCGGTCCGGCGTGTTCCGGAGCCTGGTCCGATCGTTCAGGCGCAGCTTCTCCGACCGGGCAGCTCTGCCCGATCCGGATGCTGCCCTACTTCTTCTCCAGGAAGGCCGGCACCAGCGGGTTGTCGGTCTGCAGCGAGCCCTTGCTCGGCAGATCGCGAATGTCCCAGCCGCCGCCCATCTGCTCGATCAGGCTGACGGTGTCGAGCATGCGGCTCTGCTGGATGGTGATCAGGGTCTGCTCGTCGGAGAGCGCGGTCGCTTCCGCGGTCACCACGGTGGTGTAGTCGACGGTGCCGGCGTTGTACTCATTGAACGATACCGTCACCGCCTGCCTGGCATCGGCGACCGCCCGGGCCTGCGCCGCCGCCTCCTGAGCGTAGATCCGCAGCGCCGCCAGATCGTCCTCGGTGGTCTGCAGTGTGGTGAGCACGGTCTGCCGGTAGGTGGCGACCTGGGCATCGTAGGCCGCCTCCGCCGCCCGCACGGCGGCGGTCCGCGCGCCGCCCTCGAACAGGATCTGGCTGGCGCTGGCGCCAAGCGACCAGACCCGGTTCGAGGCCTGGATCAGCGAGCCGATCGGGTTGCCGCTCCAGCCATACAGCGCCGACAGGCTGATCTCCGGATAGAATGCCGCGACCTGGACGCCGATCAGCGCGTTCTCGGCTTCCATGCTGCGCTCGGCCGAAGCGATGTCCGGATTGCGCTGCAGCAGGGTGGCCGGCAGCGACACCGGGATCGCCGGGATGTCGTTGGTGAGCGGCGCCGGCGCGAGGCTCACCTCCGCCGGCGGCCTGCCCACCAGCACGGCGATCGCATGCTCGTACTGCGCGCGCAGAACGCCGACGCTGATCGCCTCCGCACGGGTCTGCTCCAGCAAGGTCGCCGCCTGCAGCAGCGCCACCGGGGTCGCCGCGGTCAGGCCGGCATTGTACTGGTTCTGGGTGACCCGCAGCGATTCCTGGTAGCTCGCGACGGTCGCGTCGAGCAGTTTCTGCAGGCTGTCCTCGGCGCGCAGGTCGAAATAATCCTCGGCGAGCGTCGCCTGGTAGGAGAGCTGCGCGTAGGCAAGGTTGGCGGCGGAGGCCTGCGCGCTGGACACGTCGCTCTCGATCTGGCGCCGGATCTGGCCCCACACATCGAGGGTCCAGCTCACGCTACCCTGCAGCGAGTAGTTGGTGACCGTGCTGGGCCCGGTCGACTGCCGGGTCACTCCGGGCGAGCCGGTCACGGTCGGGAACAGGTTGGCGCGCGCCTCGTCGACGATCGCCTGCGCCTGGCGGTAGTCCGCCTCCGAGACCTTGACGTTCTGGTTGGAGATGGCGACCTGCGCCTCCAGAGCGTCGAGCACCGGATCGTTGTAGATGCGCCACCAATCGCCCCTGGGAGGCAGTTGCGGCGCGGCGCGCACCCAGCCCGGCGGTGGCTGCAATTCCTTGAAACGCAGCGAGACGATCGCCGGCGGCCGGTCGTAGTCGGGACCGACCATGCAGCCACCCAGGGCAAGGCACAGGACCGGGCCCAGGCGCAGGGAGGAAGACAGGCCCAGCGTGCGGCCGGGCATCAGCCGCGCGCTGGTATAGCGGCTCGTCATCAGTCGGGAGATCATTCGGCGGGCGCGTCCTGCAGTGGCCGGCGGCGGCGGCGCTGCCAGCGCCGCGCCCACCAGTGTCGCATCCGGTCGAGATAGAGGTACACGACCGGCGTTGTGTAGAGGGTGAGGGCCTGGCTGACCACGAGGCCGCCGACCACCGACAGGCCGAGCGGCCGGCGCAGTTCGTTGCCGTAGCCATGGCCGAATACCAGCGGCAGCGCGCCGAGGGCGGCGGCGAAGGTGGTCATCATGATCGGGCGGAAGCGCAGCAGGCACGCCTTGTGGATGGCGTCGAATGGCGACAGGCCTTCGTTGCGTTCGGCGCTGAGCGCGAAATCCACCAGCAGGATGGCGTTCTTCTTGACGATGCCGATCAGCAGGATCACGCCGATCATCGCGATCAGCGAGAACTCCTCGCCGAACAGCTGCAAGGCGAGGATCGCTCCCACGCCCGCCGACGGCAGCGTCGAGAGGATGGTGATCGGGTGGATGTAGCTCTCGTACAGCACGCCCAGCGTGACGTACACCGCCGCCAGCGCCGCCAGGATGAGCAGCGGCTCGTTGCTCACGGTCTTCTGGAACTGCGCCGCGGTGCCGGCGAAGCTGCCATGGATGGAGGCCGGCATGCGGATCGCCACCATGGTGTCGGCGATGATGGTAGCGGCATCCGACAGCGACTTTCCCGCCGCGAGATTGAACGAGACGGTGGCGGCGACGAAGTTGCCCTGGTGGCTGATCTGCAACGGCGTGGTGGACTGCACGATCCTGGTCACTGCCGAGAGCGGCACCATGGTCTCCGCCGACGACGACACCGCCGAACCGTTCGATGTGCCGCGGCCGTTGGCGAGGCTGTTGCTGATGCTGTTGGCGAGCGACTGGGCGCTGGTCGACTGCGTGCCGGTGGTGGCGGTCGCTCCCGAGGCAGCACCGGAGGTCGTCGAGCCGGCGCTCGACGTGCCGGTGCTTGTCGTGCTGCTGCTGCTGGCACCGGCGCTGCTTCCGGTCGAGGTGGTGCTGCTGCTGCCGGCTGCCCCGCCGGCGCCGTTGGTCTTGCTGCCCGAAGCCACCCGGATGGTGTTGCTCGACGTGCTGCCGTTGGCGGTGCCGCCCGCCGTGCTCACCCAGATCTGCGACAGGATGTCGGGTGACTGCCAGTAGCGTGGCGCCACCTCCATGACGACGTGGTACTGGTTGAGCGCGTTGTAGATCACCGACGCGCTGCGCTGCCCGAAGGCGTCGTACAGCGTGTTGCTGATCAGCTGCGGCGTGACCTGCAGCTTGGCCGCGGTGTCCCGATCGATCTGCACCTCGGTGGCAGGGCCGCCCTGCTGCACGTCCGAGCTGACATCGGTCAGTTCCGGCCTGTGCTGCAGCGCCCGCTCGAGCTTCGGCATCCACTTGTACAGCAGGTTGGAATCGTCGGTCTCCAGCGTGTACTGGTAGTTGGCGTTGCTCTGCCGGCCGCCGGCGCGCACGTCGGCTGCCGAGCGCAAGAAGAAGTCGGCTCCGGTCATGTGCGACAGCTTGCGGTCGAGCCGTGCGATGGTCTCGTCGGTGCTGTCGTGGCGCAGACCGATATCCTTGAGCTGCACGAACACCATGCCGGTATTGGCGCCGTGGTCGCCGCCGCCGGTATAGCCGGACACGCTATCGATATCCGGGTCGGCCAGGATGACCTGCTCGACCTGCTTGAGCTTGCCGCTGATGTTCTGGAACGAGATCGACTGCTCGCCTCTGATGGTGCCGATCAGCAGCCCGACATCCTCGTTCGGGAAGAACCCCTTCGGCATCCGGTTGAACAGCAGCACGGTGAGCCCGATGGTCAGCGGCAGCGTCAGCACCACCAGCAGGCTATGCTTCAGCGCCCAGGACAGGCTGCGCTCATAGCCCTCCTGCAGGCCGGCCAGGGCGATCTCCAGACGCGACGACAGGCTGGCCGTGAAGCGGCGGATTGGCCCGACCGATCGCGGCGCCGGCAGCGCGCCATGCGGCCGCACCTGCAGCACCAGGGCGCACAGCATCGGCACGGTGGTGAGCGCGAGCACGAACGAGACCAGGATGGTCAGCGTCAGCGTCATCGCGAACTCGAAGAACAGCCGTCCTGCGATGCCGCCGAGCAGCAGGATCGGGCTGAACACCGCCACCAGCGAGACGGTGATCGACAGCACCGTGAAGCCGACCTCGCGGGCGCCCAGAAGCGCCGCTTCCCGGCGCGGCATGCCCGCCTCCATGTGCCGCGCGATGTTCTCCAGCACGACGATGGCGTCGTCGACCACGAAGCCGGTGGCGACCGTGAGCGCCATCAGCGAGAGGTTGTCGAGCGAGAAGCCGAGCAGGTACATCGCGGCGAAGGTCGAGATGATCGAGGTCGGCACCGCCACCGCCGGGATCAGCGTCGAGCGCCAGGTGCGCAGGAACACCAGCACCACCAGGATCACCAGCACCACCGAGATGGCCAGTGTGAACTGGGTGTCCCTGAGGGATGCGCGTATGGTGGAGGAGCGGTCGATCGCGAGGTGCAGCTCGACGCCGCCCGGCATCGCGGCACGCAGGGTCGGCAGCATCGCCTTGATCTGGTCGGTGGTCTTGACGACGTTGGCGTCCGCCTGCGGGTAGATCAGCACGATCACCGCCGGGATGCCGTTGTACATGCCCAGGTTGCGCAGATCCTCCACGCTGTCGGTGATCTCCGAGACGTCCTTCAGCCGCACCGGCGAGTTGTTGCGATAGGCGATGATGAGGTCGCGATAGTCGGCGGCACGGCGCGCCTGGTCGTTGGTGTCGAGCTGGTATCGGCGCGGGCCCTGATCGATGAAGCCCTTCGGACTGTCGGCATTGGCTGATGCCAGAGCCGCGCGCACGTCCTCGAAGCCGATGCCGTACTTGAACAGCGGCAGCGGGTTCATCTCGACGCGCACCGCCGGCAGCGAGGAGCCGCCTGGCTCGGTGCGCCCGACGCCGCGGATGGAAGACAGGCTCTGCTGCAGCACGTTGGTGGCGTAGTCGAACAGCTCCGGCATGGTCCGCGTCGCCGAGGTCAGCGTCAGGATCATGATCGGCGAATTCGCCGGATTGAACTTGAAGTAGCTCGGATTGGTCCGCAGCGACGTCGGCAGGTCGGCGCGCGCCGCCTGGATCGCCGCCTGCACGTCGCCGGCCGCGCCATTCACGTCGCGCGAGAAGTCGAACTGCACGACGATCTGCACCTGGCCCTGCACGCTCTGCGAGGTCATCTCGGTGACCCCGGCGATCTGGCCGAGATGGCGTTCCAGCGGCGCCGCCACCGAGGTCGCCACCTCGTCCGGCGAGCCGCCGGGCTGCTGCGCGCGCACCAGGATGGTCGGGAAATCCACCTGCGGCAGCGGCGCCACCGGCAGCTTGACGTAGGCGAACACGCCGGCCAGCAGCAGGGCGAGCGTCAGCAGCGTGGTCGCTACCGGGCGCAGCACGAACGGGCGCGAGATGTTCATTCCGCCGGATGGCCCCGGGCAGGCGCGTCGGGCCTGGTCCCATGCACATCCGGGCGTACTGCGTCATGGCGCGCGAACCAGCGCCGTCCGCGTCGGCCGAGCCGGTCCATGTACAGATAGATCACCGGCGTGGTGAACAGGGTAAGCAGCTGGCTCAGCGCCAGGCCGCCGACGATGGCCACCCCGAGCGGACGGCGCAGTTCCGAGCCGGTGCCGGTGCCCAGCATGAGCGGCAGCGCGCCGAGCATGGCGGCGAGCGTGGTCATCAGGATCGGCCGGAACCGCAGCACCGCCGCCTGCGCGATGGCATCGCGTGGCGACAACCCGGACTCGCGCTCGGCGGACAGCGCGAAGTCGATCATCATGATCGCGTTCTTCTTCACGATGCCGATCAGCAGCACGATGCCGATGATACCCATCACGTCGAGATCCATGCCGAACAGCATCAGCGACAGCAGCGCACCGATGCCGGCCGAGGGCAGGGTGGACAGGATGGTGACCGGGTGGATGAAGCTCTCGTACAGCACGCCGAGCACGATGTAGACCGCGGCCAGTGCCGCGATCACCAGGAACGCCTCGTTGCCCAGGCTGGTCTGGAATGCCGCCGCGGTGCCCTGGAACGAGGTCTGGAAGCTCGCCGGCAGGCCGATTTCACCCTCGATGCGCTCGATGGCATTGACCGCCTCGCCGAGCGACGCCCCGGGTGCGAGGTTGAACGAGATGGTGGTGGCCGGGAACTGGCCGAGATGGCTGATCAGCAGCGGCGCTGTCGCGAGCCGGACCGACGCCACCGCCGGCAGCGGTACCAGGCCGCCGGTCGGCGAGCGCGCGATGGTGGTGCCGGTGGTGCCGATGATGCTGCTGCCGGCGGCGGTGGTGCCGGTCGCGTTGGTGCCCGGCAGGTAGATCTGGTTGAGGTTGGCGAGGTTGGACTGGAAGCGCGGATCGGCTTCCAGGATCACCCGGTACTGGTTCGACTGCGTATAGATGGTGGACACCTGGCGCTGGCCGAAGCTGTCGTAGAGCGCGTTGTCGATGGTCTGCGGGGTGATCGAGAAGCGCGCGCCGGTGGCGCGGTCGAGGTCGATGTAGGCCGTCAGTCCGCTTGCCTGCATGTCGGATGCGACATCCGCCAGCGCCGGCTCGGCGCGCAGCCGGTCCATCATCTTCGGCACCCACTCGCGGAACGTCGCCGCATCGGGATTCTCCAGCGCGAACTGGTACTGCGTCGCCGAGGTTGCGGTGTCGAGCGACAGGTCCTGCACCGGCTGCATGTAGAGCCGCACCCCGGGGACGCCGGCCACCTCGCGCTGCAGCTGCGCGATCATCCCGGTGGCACTCAGGTCGCGGTCGTCGTGCGGCTTCAGGTTGATCAGGAAGCGTCCGGAGTTCAGCGTCATGTTCTGGCCATCGACGCCGATGAATGACGACAGGCTGACGACGTCGGGATCGGACAGGATGGCGCGGCCGAGCGCCTGCTGGTGCTCGGACATGGCGGCCAGCGAGGTGGTCTGGTCGGACACCGAGATGCCCTGGATGACGCCGGTATCCTGCACCGGAAAGAACCCCTTCGGGATCACCACCGCCAGCGCCAGGGTCAGCGCCACCGTCAGCAGCGCCACCACCAGGGTGATCGGCTGGTTGCGGAGCACCACCGCCAGCGCCCGCCCGTAGCCCGCGATCAGCCGGTCGAGCATGCCCTCCAGCCACCGCGACATCGCGTTGCCGGAGCCGTGCGGCTCCTCGCGCAGCATGCGCGCGCACATCATCGGCACCAGGGTGAGCGAGACGATCGCCGAGATCACGATGGTGACCGCGAGCGTGATGGCGAACTCGTGGAACAGCCTTCCCACCACGTCGCCCATGAACAGCAGCGGGATCAGCACCGCGATCAGAGAGACCGTCAGCGACACGATGGTGAAGCCGATCTGGCCGGCGCCTTTCAGCGCCGCCTGCATGCGGCTCTCGCCCATCTCGATGTAGCGCGCGATGTTCTCGATCATGACGATGGCGTCGTCGACCACGAAGCCGGTGGCGATGGTCAGCGACATCAGTGACAGGTTGTCGAGCGAGAACCCCAGCAGATACATCGCCGCCAGCGTGCCGACCAGCGACAGCGGCACCGACAGGCTCGGGATGATGGTCGCCGGCAGGTTGCGCAGGAAGACGAAGATCACCAGCACCACCAGCGCCACCGACAGCATCAGCTCGAACTCGACGTCGGCGATCGAGGCGCGGATGGTGGTGGTGCGGTCGGTCAGCGGCGTGATGCTGATGCCGGCCGGCATGGTGCTTTCCAGCGACGGCAACACCGCCTTGATGTCGTCCACCACCGAGATGACGTTGGCGCCAGGCTGGCGCTGCACGTTCAGGATGATCGCCGGCGTGGTGTTCGACCACGCTGCGAGCTGGCTGTTCTCCGGCCCCTCGACCACGGTCGCGACGTCGCGCAGCCGGATCGGCGCGCCATCCTGGTAGGCGATGACCTGGTTTGCGAGCGTCTCCGGTGCGTCGATCTGGCCATCGATCTTGAGCTGGGACGAGCGCAGCGGCCCGTCGAAGGTGCCGGTCGGCGAGTTGACGTTGACGTTGGCAATCGTGGTGCGCAGGTCGTCGATGGCCAGGCCGCGCGCGGTAAGGGCGCGGGTATTCACCTTGACGCGGATCGCCTTGCGGTTGCCGCCGGTGAGCGTGACCAGCCCGACGCCGTTCACCTGGCTGAGCTTCTGCGCCAGCCTGCTGTCGACATAGTCCTCGACCTCGGTGAGCGGCAGCGTGCGCGAGGTGATGCCGAGCGTCAGGATCGGACTGTCGGCCGGGTTCACCTTGGCGTAGATCGGCGGCGCCGGCAGGTCGGACGGCAGCAGCGAGTTGGCCTGGTTGAGCGCCGCCTGCACTTCCTGCTCGGCGACATCCATGCTCTGGGTCAGCCCGAAGCGCAGCGTGATCACAGAGGCGCCCCCCGAGGAGCGCGACGACATCTGGTCGAGGCCGGGCATCTGGCCGAGCTGCGTCTCGAGCGGCCCGGTCACCGAGGTCGCCATCACGTCCGGCCCGGCGCCCGGGTAGAAGGTCTGCACCTCGATGGTCGGATACTCGACCTGCGGCAACGCCGAGATCGGCAGGAAATGATAGCCGAGCAGGCCGCCCATCAGCAGGGCGAGCATCAGCAGCGTGGTCGCCACCGGGCGCTCGATGAACAGGCGGGATGGGTTCATCGCCCGGCGGTCCGGGCACGCACCGGGCGTGCGGGCAGGCACGGCAGGGAAGGCGGCATCGCTATTCGGCAGCCTGCCGGTGGTGGTGGCGGTGCTGGCCGGGCGTGGCGGCGGCTGTGCCGGGCGGCGGCGGCACCGTCACCTTCGAGCCTTCGCGGAGATGCTCGGTACCGTCGGTCACGACCACTTCGCCTGCCTGCAGGCCCTTGCTGATCACGATGTCGGTCCCCGAACTGACCCCGGTGGTCACGTTCCGTATGGTGACGGTGTCGGCCGGCGTGCGAGCGGGTTTGGCTGCATCGGACTTCTCATCGCCGGGTGCAGGTGTCGCACCTGCCGCTTCGGGTTGCGCCGCACTCTTCCTGACCACGTAGACGAACTGTCCCTGCGGCCCGTTCTGCACCGCATTGGTCGGCACCAGCACGGCATCGTGGATGGTGTCGAGCAACAGGCGCGCATTCACGAACTGGCTCGGGAACAGCCGCTCGTCCTTGTTGTCGAACACCGCCCGCAGCTTCACGGTGCCGGTATTCACGTCGACCTGGTTGTCGACCACCGCCACCTTGCCGCTGGAGAGATGCGTGGTGTCGGTGCGGTCATAGGCCTCCACCGGCAGCACCGCGCCGGCGCGCAGCCTGGCCATCAGGGTCTCGAGGTTATCCTCCGGCACCGAGAAGATCACCGAGATCGGATGCAGCTCGGTCAGCACGACCAGGCCGTTGGTGAGGCCAGGCGTCACGTAGTTGCCGGCATCGACCTGGCGCAGCCCGACGCGGCCATCGACCGGGGCGGTGATGTGGCAATAGGCGATGTTGAGGTTGGCGCTGTCGATCTGCGCCTGGTCGGAGCGCACGGTGCCCTCGTACTGGCCAACCAGGTATTTCTGGTCGTCGACCTGCTGCGAGGCGATGCTGTGCTGGCGCAGCAGCGTCTGGTAGCGGACGAGGTCGATGCGCGCCTGGCCGAGCAGCGCGTTGTCGCGCGCCATCTGGCCGGCGTACTGGTCGCGGGTGGCGATGTACGGGCGCGGGTCGATCAGCGCGAGCTGGTCGCCGCGATGCACCTCCTGGCCCTCCTGGAAGTTCACCTCCATCAGGTAGCCGGAGATCTGCGACTGCACCGTCACGGTGGCGAGCGGCGTGACGGTGCCGAGCTCGGTCAGTGTGACCGGCATGTCGCCGGTCCGTGCCGCCTGCTCGGTCACCGGCTGCGGCGTGTCGCCGGCGGCGGCGTGACCATGCGCCGGATGACCGGCGCCGGTCTTGGCGTGCGGGCGCAGCAAGGCGAATGCGATCGCAGCGACGACCAGGACCAGGACGATCCAGGGCAGGATCGTGCGTCTGCGCCGGGGCATCCCGCTGGTGGGGTCATCGGGCGGGGCTCCCGGCAATCCGGTTCCCGGTGTTCCGATACCGGGGGTGCCGGTCCCCGGCGATCCCGGCGGACCCGGCTGGGTGGGTCGTGCCCGGGTAGGCGCTTCGCTCATCTGATCTCCAGCGTATGGGGCCTCCGGCCTCGTCCGGCTGGCCGGCGCGGTGCCATCGCCGGCACCAACCCTCCGCCGCCGGACACTATCAGAAACGTCCCCGGCGGCGAGGCTTCTGTCGCGGCAGGGGCGTTCCGAATTGTGACCATATCGGGGATCGGCGTATGCCCGGATCGTGCATCGCTCCGGCTCGCTGCCTTATTTCCCGGCTTGCCTGCCACCAAAGTCTTGGTTGCCAGCACGCCTGGCGCTTGTATCGCGAGAACATACAACGAACGCAACACGGCTGCGTGAAGGCATCACGGCAAGATTGTGGCAGCGGTGCGGCGGTGCTAAATAGTTCCCACCGGACGACCGGGATGTCGTCCATCGAAATCAGCTCAGGACAATGCCAATGTTCCGCAAGCTCTTCGCTCTCGAGACCGCAGCCCTGATGTCCAACGACGAGTTCGCCGGCCGCGCCGAGCGTAGCGAGAGCGAGCGACCGGCGAGCATTCGCGAAGTCGTATCTTCCCGGACCGGCAGCTACGGCAGCATGTGGAACGCCCGCTCCTTCAACTAAGGCGGCACACTCCACCCCAAGGATTACGATCGCCCGTGGCCTCAAGCCACGGGCTTTTTTGATTCCGGCGCCCTTCCTCAGGCGCCATGTCCGCTGATCTCGCGGCCGGCCAGTGGGTCCAGCCGGGACGAGACCGGAGCCGCCAGCAGGGCCAGCGCCCCGACCACTCCCAGTGCCACGCTGAAATCGGCCAACCCGATCGCCTGTCGCCCGGCAAGCGCACGCGAGACCGCCATGCTGCCCGCCGCAATGCAGATGCCAAGCGTCAGCGTCATCTGCTGGAAGGTGGTGTAGAAGCTGGTCGCGGCACTCATCCGCTCGCCCTTGATGTCGGCATAGGCGATCGTGTTGTAGGACATGTATTGCAGCGACTGCGCCAGGCCGTTCAGGAACAGCACCAGCGACAGGATCCAGAACGGCCAACCGGGCCGGAACAGCGCGCAGGCGAACAGCAGCACGCCGGCGGACAATCCGTTCATGGTCATCAGGGTGCGGAACCCGTATCGCCGCAGCAGCCGCCGCGTGAAGATGCGCATGCAGACGGCGCCGAGCGGGCCGCAGAACGTCACCAGGCCGCTCTGTGCGGCGCTCAGCCCGAATCCCAGCTGCAGCATCGACGGGATCAGGAACGCCGACCCCCCGGTGGCGATCCGGGTCGCTGATCCACCCAATACAGAGAGCCGGAAGGTTGGCTCCCGCATGAGCCGGAAGTCCAGGATCGGGTTGGTCGTGCGCCGTGCGTGCCGGGCATAAAGCAGTCCGGCGGCCAGTCCGACGGCCAGTATGGCGACGGTCGCGCCCATGCTGCCGGCACCCCGGCTCGCCGACTCGAGGCCGAAGATCAGGCATGCCAGCGAGATCCCCGACTGCGCCATGCCGATCGGATCGAAGCCGCCATCCTCCGGGTCGCGCAGCTGCGGGATATAGCGGGTGGTGAGCACCATGCCGAGCAGCCCGATCGGCAGGTTGATGTAGAAGATCCAGCGCCAGGACAGGTAGGTGGTCAGAATGCCGCCGAGCGGCGGTCCCAGCATCGGGCCGAGGGACGCAGGCACCAGCATCCACGACATGGCGGAGACGATCTGCGCCTTGGGCACGGTCCGGAGCAGCACCAGCCTGCCGACCGGCACCATCATCGCCCCGCCGAGGCCCTGCAACAGCCTGGCAGCCGCCAGCAGCGGCAGGTTCGGTGCCTGCGCGCAGAGCAGCGAGCCCAGCACGAACAGCGCGATCGCGGCACGGAACACCGTCCGGCTGCCGAGCCGGTCGGCGAAGCGTCCGCTGGCCGGTATGAACACCGCGAGCCCGACCAGATAGGAGGTCAGCGCCACGCTCATGTGCAGCGGATCTACCGCGAAGCTGCGCGACATGGCGGGCAGGGCGGTCGTCAGCACCGTCGAGTCGAGCTGCTCCATCAGCAGCGCGCTGGCGACGATGAGAGCCGTGGTGCGGGCGCGGCCACCGAGTCGCGCCGGACCATCCACCGCTCGTGACCGCACGGTCGGGAGCCATCTCATCGTTGCTTCCGCATCCCGGCTCCCGTCCCTGCCTTCGATCCCGGCCCGCCTTCCCGGTCCTGGACTGCCGTTCCCCAGGCCGGGCTGATCGGGAACTTGCGCTGCGGGTGTCCGTTCCGGGTCAAACAGCACTCACCGGCGAGAGGATGGATTACCATGGCTGACGAGAACAGCGTCGAGGGCCTGGTCACTCAGGGGACCGGCAAGCTCAAGGACGCCGCTGGCGGTCTGACCGGCGATACCGGCCTGCAGGCCGAAGGCAAGTTCGACCAGGTTACGGGCAAGGTGCAGCGCCAGTTCGGCGAGACGCTTGACGATGCCCAGGACCAGATCGAGGGCTTCGCCGGCTACGTCGCCGACCAGCCGCTCGCGGCCCTCGGCATCGCCACCGGCATCGGCTTCCTGCTTGGCTATCTGCTGATCCCTTCCCGCAAGCGGTAGCTCTTACGATACCTCCCCCGGGGGCACATTGCTTGCGCCCGGGGGCAGGATGATGGTTTCCATGACGCCATGATGGGTTGCCTCGATTCGCAGGCAGCTGACAGGGTGGAGTGTGGATGCCTGACTACACGCGCGAGCGGCGGCATGGCGGTCGGGTAGCCGGCGTCGACGAGGTCGGTCGTGGACCGTTGGCCGGCCCGGTGCTCGCAGCCGCCGTGGTGTTCGGCAACGGCGTCCCACGACGGCTGTCTCGCCTGATCGACGACTCCAAGAAGCTCTCGGCCGACGATCGCGAGACTGCCCTTGCCGCGTTGAGGCGCTGCGGCGGTATCGAGATCGGCATCGGAGCGGCCTCGGTGGCCGAGATCGGCCGGCTCAATATCCTGCACGCCAGCATGCTCGCCATGCGACGTGCCGTCCTGCGCCTCCCGGCACCGCCGGATCTCGCTCTGGTCGACGGCAACCGGATCCCATCCCTCGACTGCCCGGCAGAATGCGTGATCGGCGGTGACGCGCTGTGCCTTTCCATCGCCGCCGCCTCGATCGTGGCGAAGGTGGTACGCGACCGGCTGATGTCCCGGCTGGCAGCCCGGCTGCCGCATTATGGCTGGGAGCGGAACGCCGGCTACGGCACCAGCCTGCACCGTGCAGCCCTGCTCGATCGGGGCCCGAGCCGCCATCACCGGGAGGGTTTCGGACTGGTCCGCGAGCTGGCCTTGCTGGCAGGGCGCGACATGCCGGACAGCGGGCGGCAGGTGCTGGCCGGAGCGGCCCTCGTGCCGGCCGGGCCCTGAGGGCCCCCGCCTTGGAACTGCCGCTCGACCAGATCCTGGTAGGCGACTGCGTCGAGTTGATGCGACTGTTGCCGGCCGGCTCGATCGATTGCGTGTTCGCCGACCCGCCCTACAACCTGCAGCTTCGCGGCGAACTGCGGCGGCCCGACGACAGCATCGTCGACGGCGTCGATGACGATTGGGACCGCTTCGGAGATTTCGCCGAGTACGACCGCTTCACCCGCGCCTGGCTGGTCGAGGTGCGCCGCCTGCTGCGCAAGGACGGCACCCTCTGGGTCATCGGCTCGTACCACAACATCTTCCGCATCGGCAGCATGCTGCAGGATCTCGGCTACTGGATCCTGAACGACGTGATCTGGCGCAAATCCAACCCGATGCCGAATTTCCGTGGCCGGCGTTTCACCAATGCGCACGAGACCATGATCTGGGCGGCACGCGGCCGCGACAGCCGCTACCGCTTCAACTACCAGGCGATGAAGGCGCTGAACGACGACGTGCAGATGCGCAGCGACTGGCTGCTGCCGCTCTGCACCGGCCCGGAGCGCCTGCGCAACGAACACGGGTTGAAGCTGCATCCGACCCAGAAGCCGGAGAGCCTGCTGCACCGCGTGCTGCTTGCCAGCACCGGCGTGGACGATATCGTGCTGGACCCGTTCGCGGGCACCGGAACCACGCCGGCGGTGGCACGCCGGCTGCGGCGCCATTTCATCGGCATCGAGCGGCATCCGGACTATGCGGAAGCGGCGATCGGCCGGGTACGTCGCGAGCGGCCACTGCCGATGGACAGCGTGATGACCACCACCAACCGGCGGGAAGTGGCGCGTGTGCCGTTCGGCAGCCTGGTCGAGCGCGGCCTGCTCTCGGCGGGCACCATCCTCACCGACCGCCAGCGGCGGGTGGCGGCGACGGTGGCGCCGGACGGCAGCCTGGTATCGGGCAGCGTGCGGGGCTCGATCCACAAGGTCGGCGCGGCGCTGACCAACGCGCCGTCCTGCAACGGCTGGACCTTCTGGCATTTCGAGGAGGCGGGAGTGCTCCAGCCTCTCGACGTGCTGAGGACCCGCTCCCTGGAGACCGCCTGACAATACCGTTACGTATTCCCAGGCGGTGTCGGGTCGCTATGCGGGCGCGAGATTACTTCAGGTTCTGGGCGAGGAGCTTGTTCATTTCGAACATCGTGACCTTGTCCTTGCCGAACACCTTCTTCAGCTTGTCGTCGGCCAGGATCTCACGGCCGTCGCTGGGGTTCTGCAGCTTGTTCGACTTGATGTAGTCCCAGACCCGCTTCACCACCTCGCCGCGCGCAAGCTTGCCTTCGCCGACCACCGCCGACAATTCGGGAGAAGGCTGCAGCGGCTGCTGCAGGGCATTGGGCTTGTTGCCCGCCTTCGGCTTCTCGACGCTGTCGCTCTTCACGGCAGCCTTCTTCTCGGCCGGCTTGGCGGCGGGAGCGCTCGCGGCAGGGCTCTTGGCGGCGGCGCTCTTTGGCGCAGTCTTCTTGGTGGCTTCGGTCATTCTCATCTCCAGTATCGGGGTATGGTGTGGCGTAGCGTCTGTCGCGAGGTGCGCGATGGCCGGGGAGGAACTGTTGCGATGTGGCGAATCGGGTTCGGCTGGGTGACTCTCGCCTGATATTCGCTGCCGCAACCATAGGTTTCTGAACCCCGGTATCACGATCCGGGCGATCTGTGGCCACCCTGTGTGCGCGAAGTCACGTCAAAGTATCCAAAACCGGCACTTCGGCCAGCACAGCCTGCGCCTCGATCTCCAGATCCAGCTCCGGACGGCATATCTCGGACTGCAGGATCGCCACCGGTGGCGTGAAACCCGCCTCGCGCAGACGTCGCACCACCACGTCGCGATCCCGCGCGTGGCGCAGATAGAGCTTGAGGGTGAGGGCGTCGCGCGGCAGGCCGCCCGCTTGCGCCAGCAGCGCGTCGAGGTTGCGGATCGTCTCGTCCGCCTGCAGCGATACGTCGCCTTCATGCAGGCTGGCATGGCCCACGATACTTGCGGTGCCGGATACCATCAGCAGCCCGGCGGCGACGGTAGCGCGGGCGAATACCGGCCGGTGCACGCCGTAGCGATCGGGATACAGGAGCGGGCTGACCTGCCTGGGGTTGTCGATGTTGCAGCCGGGGGCGGCGCCGGCCAGGAACCAGACCAGCAGCGCATCCCCCCGGCAGCCCAGGCCACAGGCGGCGGGCGCCTGCGCAGGATCGTAGCCGAGTTCTACGAGGGCGAGCCGCCGGCCGGCATTGAAGCTGCGGTAGCGCTCCTCGCCGTGCTCGATCCGGGTGATGTCCGGGATGAAATTGGCGATCCGCAACAGGTTCGGACAACCCGCCTCCCGGCTGGCGGCAAGCATCCCGGCGTAGGCGGCGTACGCCGCGGTCGCGAGCGCGGGACCGCCAGGCGCCGGGCCCGAGGCGCCGGCTTCGGCCAAGGGCTGCCGGATCATGCCGAAGCAGACCGTATCCGCCCCGGTCCCGGCAACCGCCAGGTCGAGCCCCGCCACCCCGACACGTCGCACCGGTGCCGTGCTGCGCCAGACTTCCCGGACGCCCCGACCATCGAGCCCGGGCAGGCCCAGCGCGAGATCGGCCGGCGCCGTCCCGGCCAGGGCGATGGTGCCCAGCACATGAAGCGGGTCGCCGATCCGCTCGCGATCTCCGGCATAGGCGATCGAGACCGTCGTCATGCCTGGCGATCGGTCTGCCGCTGCAGGGCGTCCAGGAAGCCCGCGATGTCGCCGCCATGACGCGACAGGTAGGCCTCGAAGTCGCTGCGCTTGGCGAGGCGAAGGCTCATGCCCTCCGCCACCACGTCGACGATGCGCATCGGCCCGGGACCGGTCTCGACCACCCAGGACACGTGCGCCTCGGGCGTATTGGCGCCCTTGACCAGCGTCGGCACCCAGTCGGTGCCGTCCGGATGCACCACCGGCGGCAGGATCACGATGTGGCCGAGGCCGCCCTGGTAGCTCGCCATGCGGCTGGCGATGTTGTTCACCAGCGACTTCAGGAACAGCCCGACATAGCGCTCGCGCTGCGCCGGCGTCGCCGCCGACCAGTGCCGCCCGAGCGCGAACCGCGCCACCGCCTCGACATCGACCACCCGTTCGATGAACGGGGACAGGCGGCGCCGCTTCTCCGCGACGGTGTCGGCGCCGGCCAGCACCTGTGGGAACTGCCGGCCGACATCGCGAATGAACAGCGCGACCGGGTCCTGTGTCCGGATCACGACGTTCGGCGGCGGCGGCGGAGCCAGGGTGGTCGCGGCCGCCGGAGCATGCCATGCGACCGCAGCGAGGAGGTTGGCGCCTAGCAGGGTGGCAGCCAGCAGAGGGGCGGCAAGCAGTCCGGCACGCGTCACGCAGATCTCCCGGCGTGCACCGGCATCGCCCGGCGCGCGACATAGGTCTTGAGCAGCCCGAACTGGGTGTCGCAGCGGGCATTCGCGAAGCCGCCCGCGGTCAGCGCGGCAAGGATCGTGCTTTCCGGGACGCAATGCTCGATGGTGTCCCAGTAGTAGCGCATCATGCGGTCGGCGGCGTCGCCGCCCCCGGTCAGCCGGCCCAGCAACGGCGCCATCCGGCTGAGGTAGAGCTTGGCGAACAGCCGCCGCAACCGGCCGGTCGGATAGGCAATCTCCATCAGCACGAGGGTTCCTCCCGGCCGCAGGACACGACGGAAGCCGGCGAAGGCGACCCGGAGATCGGCGACATGGCGCAGAGCATAGCCCATCGTGACCATGTCGAAGGCCGCATCGCAAATCGGCAGGCTCCCGGCATCGGCCATCACCAGCGCCAGGCCGGGGTCGCGGGCGGCGATCGCCAGCATGCCCCCGCTGAGGTCGAGTCCCACCACCAGCCCCTGTGACTGCACGATGCGCAGCGCCTCGCGCGCGACCATGCCGGTGCCGGTGGCGACGTCGAGCACCCGGTCGCCGACCCGCAGGCCGGCCTGGCGCAGCAGGCGGGCCCGATACCCGGCGCCGGTATTGAACGAAAGCAACCGGTTGAGGCGGTCGTAGGTGGGCGCGCCATCGTCGAACAGCGCCTGCACGAAGCCGGCCCGGTCGTTTTCCTGCCCATACCACCCGGCAAGGACCGGATGCGGCGCATCCGGATGCGGGGTCGCGGGATCCGCCCTGTTTCCCGGTTGCTGCGATGGCATGAAATCCGCCTGTTAGTCCGACGTGCTCCTCGTTCGCCCTACAACCGAAGCGCAACAAGTGCTAGCGTTCACGTTATATAAACGTCTGGTAACCAGCCGTGCAAAGCCGGACTGGTCGCTTCCGGGACCACGGAACGAGGAGCGCATGGTGTTCCATCCGGCACAGGCCTCGTCGCCTACCCAGGCCCGGCCGTTCCCAGCCCCGCTGGCCCGGCGCATCGACCGCCGTCGTGCACCCTGGCTCGATCGCGCCTGCTTCGTCTTCGTGCTGGCGCTCTGGGGCATCGGCTGTCTCGGCTGGAGCCTCGCCGCGCCGATGCTGCGCCGGCTGTTGCCGCCAACCCGGCGTGAGGCGGCCGGTGAGTGGGGGATCCGGCGCGGCTTCTGCAACATGCTCGCGCTGATGGAATGGACCGGCCTGGCGCGTCTGGATCTCGCGGCCCTGGACGCGCTGCCGGACCGTCCGATGGTGCTCGCCTGCAACCATCCGGGACTGCTCGACGCCGTGCTGGTGATAAGCCGGCTGCGCGGTGTCGTCTGCATCACCAAGGCATCCCTGTGGGACAACTGGTTCCTCGGCGGCGGCATCCGCCTGGCCGGATACATACGCAATGACCAGCCGATGGCGCTGGTGCGGGCCGGGGTCGCATCGCTGTCGCGCGGCCGGCGCCTGCTGGTGTTTCCGGAAGGCACCCGGACCGCGCCGGATGCGACGGTGGACGGCTTCCGTGCCGGCTTCGCGCTGATGGCCCGGGCGGCCGGCGTGCCGGTGCAGACGGTCCTGATCGAGTGCGACAGCCCCTACCTGCGCAAGGGCTGGCCGCTCGTGCGTGTGCCGAAGCTGCCGATCGCGATCCGGGTGCGCGTCGGGCAGCAGTTCATGGTGGAGGGCGACGTCAGGCTGTTCGTGACTGCCTTGCACCGGTATTTCGAGCGCGAACTCGGTGCCGGTGCCGGTGCCGGGGCTTGCGAGGCGGCGATGGCGCAGACCTGCCCCGGAGGCGACCGATGATGCCACCCCGGGAGACACCCGAGGACCCGCAGGCCGTCTCGACGACGCATCTGCTGCTGATCCCGAGCTACAATACCGGGGCCGCGCTGTTCGAGACGGTACGCGCCGCCCGCGCCGCCTGGGCACCGGTGTGGGTGGTCATCGACGGCAGCACCGATGGCACCGGGGCTGCGGTGCAGGCACTCGCCGAACGTGATCCGGAGTTGCGGGTGATCCTCCTGGAGCGCAACCGGGGCAAGGGCGCCGCGATCCTGGCCGGCCTCGACCGCGCCGCCGAAGCGGGCTTCACCCACGTGCTGACGATGGATGCGGACGGCCAGCATCCCGCCGGCGATATCGGGCGCTTCATGCACGCCTCGATGCTGGCCCCGGACGCGATGATCCTCGGCCAGCCGGTGTTCGGGGCCGAGGCGCCGGCGGTACGCGTGCAGGGGCGCCGGGTATCGAATTTCGTCGCCGACCTGGAGACCGGCGGCGCCGGGATCGGCGATACTCTCTTCGGCTTCCGGGTCTATCCGCTGGCGCCGCTGCGGCGGGTGATGCGGAGCACCAGCTGGATGCGCCGCTACGATTTCGATGCCGAGGCGGCGGTGCGGCTATGCTGGGCCGGCATCCGCCCGGTACGGCTCGCGGCCGCGGTACGCTACCTTGCGCCCTCAGAGGGCGGCGTCTCGCACTTCCGCTACGGGCGCGACAACGTGCTGCTTACCTGGATGCACCTGCGCCTCGCCTCGACCGGCCTGCTGCTGCATCTGCCGGTGCTGCTGCGGCTGCGCTCCTGCTGCCCGTCGCCGGGTGCACCGGCAGCGCCATCTCGAGGCTGACCCCGGAGAGACCGAGGGCGCGCATCCGCTGCAGCAAGGGCGGCAGGATCTCCAGAACTGCCGGCACGCCGTCGGCATCATGCGCGCAATTGCCGTCATGCAGCAGCAGCACGTCGCCGGCGGCGAGGCCGGTCGCAAGTCGGCGCAGCGCGGCCTCCGCGTGGCAACTACGCGCACCATCGAGGGCGCGCCGGGTCCAGCTCGCCAGCCCCAGCCCGGCCTCGTCGAGCACCGTCTGCAACAGCGGGTTGCGCAGGCCCATCGGTGCCCGGAACCAGCGCGGCGGCCGGCCCGCGAGGTCGGCGAGTACCGCCTGCGCCTGCCGGACCTCGCGCCGCAGGCCGGGCAAGCCGAGGGCGGCGAAATGGCGGTAATGGTGATCGGTATGGTTCTCCACCGAGTGCCCCCGCCTCGCGATGTCGCGCACAAGGGCCGGGAAGGCGCGGGCGCGCTGGCCGATGCAGAAGAAGCTGGCGGTCGCGCCCGCGTCGTCGAGCAGGTCCAGCACCCGGGGGGTGACTTCGGGATCGGGACCGTCATCGAAGCTGAGCACGATCCCGGGAGTCGCGGCCGGAAGCCGGGTCAGGTTCGGTCCGAGCAGCCGGCTGCGCGGCCAGAGCCCGGCGCCGGTCAGCACCGCCTGGTTGACCGCCACTGCGGCCAGCGCCGGGCGCCACCGCCTGGGGGCGGCGAGGACGGTGGCGAGGCAAGCCGCATGCAGGCCGACGGAAGCCGCGAGCACGCGGTTCACCCGGCGGTGCTCCAGCGCCGGCGCGCCGCCCGCCAGCCGTCGGCGAACCGCGCATGCGTCTCGCCACGCAGCCACCAGCGCCGGAACGCGAACTCGGCGAGCAGCGCGCCTACCAGCAAGGGCAGGTCGAGCAGGTTGACGAACACCGACCACGCGCGCAGCGGCGCCAGCATCAGCAGCAGCAGCGAGACGGTGATCTGCGCCGGCCCATAGAGGGTCCAGAACCAGGTCACCTGGCGGGTATAGAGGCGCATCCGGGGAGTGAACTGCGGCTCCACCTCGCGTGCCATGGCGCTGACCAGCGGCTCGCGGCCAGGCAGCAGCGACTGGCCGAACAGGGCGGTGAGGCCGCCATACAGAATGACGTGGGTGGCCAGCAGCGTGGCGACGATGCCCGCATGCGGCACCACCGCGCACGCCGGCCAGGCAAGGCACGGCAACAGCGGGAGCAACACCCAGGGCAACCGCGTGCCGCCACCTCGCCGGGTTGTGCCTGCGAGTAGCAGCGCGCAGCCGACCTGCAGGATGGCCAGCGCCGCCATCGCCGGCATTGGCTGCCGATGCGGCGCGAGGGCGAGATGCAGCAGCGTCGCGGTTGTCGCGATCAACCCGACGCGCGCTCCCGTGGCAAGGCCGCGCAGGGTTTCGCGTAACGGTTGCCGTCCGCCGGGCGGTGCGTTAAAGCCGTGCGACCGGGACCGCGCTGAGTTAGAAGGTTTCATGAACGCCTCGACCGACCCGCTCAAGACGGCCCGCACGTCTCATCAGCTCCTGGATGCGCATCCGCTCCAGGATACCGGGCCGCAATCGCCGATCGAGGCCGAGGTTGCAACCCTGATCGTCGACACGTTACAGCTCGAGGATACCCCGGCGTCGATCGACCCGCAGCGGCCGCTGTTCAACCAGGGGCTCGGGCTGGACTCGATCGACGCGCTGGAACTGTCCCTTGCCCTGTCGAAACGTTACGGCATTGAACTCAAGTCCGACGATGACCGCAACGGCGAGATCTTTGCCAACCTGCGCAGCCTGGCCCGCCACGTGGACCAGAATCGCACCCGTTGAGCCTGCCAAGGGCGCAGTGTCCCGCGCGGATGGCCGGAGCCTGAATCGGTGACTGCCTCGCGGGAGCCACTGCTCGAGCGCGCTCCCGATGCGATCCTGTTCCGCGACCGGCAACGGGCGGTGACCGCGAGCCGGTTCCTCGCCGAGGCGGCGCGCGCGTCGGCCCGACTGGCAGAGCGGCATCCGGACGCGACCCATGTCGTCAACCTGTGCCAGGACCGCTACCGCTTCGCGGTGCTGTTCGCCGCCTGCGTGCTGGCCGAGCGGATCTCGCTGCTGAGCGGCGCCCAGGGCTCCCGCGCCGTCGCGGAACTTTGCGCCCGCTATGCGGGGGCGCTTCCGCTCGGCGACGACTGGCTCGATGCCGAGGCGATCGGCCCGCAGCACCAGACCATCCCCTCGATCGCCTGCGACCGCATCGTCGCAATCGTGCTGACCTCGGGCAGCACCGGCGAGCCCTCCGCCACCGTCAAGCGCTGGGGCGAACTGGTTGCCCGCAGCCGTTCTGCGGCAAGCCGCTTCGGCTTCGTGAGCAGCATGCCGGAGGAGGCGCCGTACGAGCTGATCGGCACGGTGCCGCCGCATCACATGTATGGCTTCGAGACCACCGTGCTGCTGCCGCTGCACGCGCCGGTCGTGAGCTGGTGCGGCCCGTTCTTCTATCCGGCCGACCTGCGGCTTGCCCTGGAGCAGGTCCCCGGGCGATGCACCCTGGTCACCACGCCGGTGCATCTGCGCAGCCTGCGCGAGCCGGCGCCTGCGCGGTCGCCGCAGCAGGTGATCTCCGCCACTGCGCCGCTCGATCCCGGGCTGGCCGACGGCGTCGAGGCCGAGTGGACCACCCGGGTGCTGGAGATCTTCGGCGCCACCGAGGTCGGCTCGATCGCCAGCCGGCGAACGATGGCTGGGCCGGACTGGGAGCTCTACCCCGGCGTGTCGATGGTCCCGGAGCCTCTGGCAGGGGGAGAGGCGGTCGCCGAGGGGCAGATCGCCAGCGTGCAGGCGCCGTTCGCATCCCTCACCCGGCTCTCCGATATCGTCGAGCTGGCGCCGGACGGGCGCCGCTTCCGCCTGCTCGGCCGCATCGGCGACCTGGTGAAGCTGGGCGGACGGCGTGCCTCGCTGGCCGGACTGAGCCGCGTACTGGCCGGATTGCCTGGCGTCGAGGATGGCGTGTTCCTGGCGCCGGACGACCTCGAGCGACGGCCAGGCGCCAGGCTGTTCGCCTTTGCCGTCGCGCCCGCGCGCGATGCGGCCGGAGTGCTGGAGGATCTCCGCTCCATGGTCGATCCGGTGTTCCTGCCGCGCCGGCTGGTGCTGTGCGACAGCCTGCCGCGCAACGCCACCGGCAAGCTGACGCGCGCCACCCTGCTCGGCCTGCTCGACCGCGCGCAGGACGGGCCGGTGGGTGCCGAAGCGCAGACCGATGGATGACGCCTCCTGCGGCAGCTTCCTGATCGCGGCCGACCATCCGTGCCTGCCCGGCCATTTTCCCGGCCGGCCGGTGGTCCCCGGGGTCGTACTGCTCGACGAGGCCCTCGCCCTGTTGTTCGCAACCCGACCCGGGGCCAGGCTTGGCTCGCTGCGATCGGTGCGCTTCCGCCTGCCGGTGCTGCCCGGACAACGCGTCGAGGTGCGGCAGCGGTCGGGTGAAGGTGCCGCCGTGCAACTGGCCTGCCGGCACGACGACGAGACGGTGCTGACCGCCTCGGTGATCCTGGCATGATCCGCGCCCGTCGATGAGCTGGGCGGTCGATCGCGAACTCGGCAGCGCCTTCATGCTGCGCATCATGCTGTGGCTTGCGCTCCGGCTCGGCCGTCGGGTGTGCACCGCGCTGCTCTACCCGATCACGCTGTACTTCTACCTGCGCTCGCCCGGCACCCGGGCGGCGTCGCGCGACTATCTTGGCCGCGCCCTCGGCCGCCGGGCGCGCAAGGCCGACGTGCTGCGTCACATCTTCACCTTCGCCTGCGTCATCCTGGACCGGGTGTTCTTCCTGACCGGCAGCAGCCAGGACTACCGGGTCGAGGTGGAGGGCCTGGCCGAGCTGGACGCGATCCTGGACAGCGGCCGCGGCTGCATCCTGCTCGGCTCGCACATGGGCAGCTTCGACGTGCTGCGCGCCTTCGGGCGGGGAGCGCCGGTCAAGGTCAAGCCGGTGATGTTCCGTCGCAAGCAGGGGCCGCTCACCGCCTTGCTGGAGGCGCTCGATCCGGAGATGGCAGCGTCCATCATCGAGATCGGCCGCACCGATGCGATGCTGCGGGTGCAGGAGAGCGTTGCCGCCGGCGAGATGGTCGGCTTCCTCGCCGACCGCGACCCGGATGGTGGCCGCACCATGCCGGTGGATTTCCTCGGCGAGGCCGCCGAGTTCGCCTGCGGGCCGCTGATCATCGCCTCGGTGATCGAGGCGCCGGTGATGCTGTTCTTTGGCGTCCGCACCGGGCCGCGGCGCTACACCGTGCGGTTCGAGCCGTTCGCCGAGCGCATCGTGCTGCGACGTCGCGAACGCCAGGCCGATCTGCGGCACTGGATCGAGCGGTATGCCGCCAGCCTCGAGCGGCGCTGCCGGGAGACGCCCTACAACTGGTTCAACTTCTACCTGTTCTGGAACCCCGCCGGGAGTGCCGGGACCGTCGATGACTGAGCGCCGCATCCTCCTCGCCGCGATCCTGCTCTGTCTCGGCAGCCGAGCCTCGCATGCGTCCGACGCCATACTCGGGCAGATCATGCAGGGGCTTGCCGGACAGCCATCCAGGCAGGCGCATTTCGGCATGGAGAAACACGTCTCCAGCCTGGCCGCGCCGGTGCTGAGCCAGGGTACGCTGTCCTATCGCAAGCCGGACCATCTCGAGCAGGACACCACCGCGCCGCGGCCGGAGCGGCTGGTGATCGACGGCGGCACGGTCTCAATCGCGACACCAGGACAGCCGTCCCGCACGCTTTCGCTCGACGACAGCCCGGCGCTGCAGATCCTCGCCGACACCCTGCGCGGCACCATGGCGGGCGACCTCGCCACGCTGCGCCGGCACTTCAGCGTCGAGGAAAACGGCGGGGTCGATCGCTGGCGCATCGTGCTGCGTCCCGCCGGCAACGTGGCCGCCCAGGTGGTCAGGATCGCCTATGTCGATGGCGGAGGCGGCGATGTCCGCCAGATCGACATCGTGCAGGCGAACGGCGACGAGCAGCGCATGACCATCACGCCTTGAGAATATCGCGCCTTCCGCTGGCGCTGGCGGCGGTGATCGCGATTGCCCTGGCGGCGCTGGTGTTCACGCACGTCACCCTGCGTGGCGACCTCAGCGAGCTGCTGCCGCACGGGCGCGATCCGACGACGCGGCTGGTCGACCAGGAACTGCGCACCGGCACCGCCGCCAGCCTGCTGCTGATCGGTATCGAGGGCGCCCCGGCCGGCACGCTCGCCTCTGTCAGCACGCTGTTCGCCGACCGGCTGGCCCATGATCCGGACCTGCTGTTCGTGCAGAACGGACACCGGCTGATCAGCGAGGGTGCCCTGCAGGCGCTGTTCGCCGACCGCTACCTGCTGGCTCCGATGGCTGCCGACGCATTCACCGCCGCCGCCCTGCATGCCGACTTCCTGCGGCTGCGCGACGGGCTGCAATCCTCCGCCTCGCCGCTGGTGCAGCAATATGGCCTGCCCGACCCGACCGGCGCGTTGCCGGCGGTGCTCGCGTCCTGGGGCGGCGGCGGCGGCCATGCGGTGCTGCGCGACGGCGTCTGGTTCGCGCCGGACACCCCGGGGCCGCACCGGTCGCGCGCCCTGCTGCTGGCGCGGCTCGCAGCATCCGGCACCGACCTGCCGGCGCAGGCCGCGTCGCTGCACCGGCTGCGGGCGCTCTTCGACGCGATCCCCGACCGCCACGGCGCGCGCCTGCTGGTGACCGGGGCGCCGGTGTTCGCGGTGGCGGCCGAGGCGGCGGTGCGTCGCGACGTGCGCCTGCTGTCGATCGTCTCCGCGCTGCTTGTGGCGGGGTGGCTGACCTGGCGCTTCCGCTCGCCATGGGTGCTGGCGGCCATCGCGACCAGCGTGGCGCCCGGTCTCGCCGTGGCGGCTCTCGCGGTGCAGCTGGCGTTCGGGTTCGTGCACGGCATCACGCTCGGCTTCGGCATGACCATGCTCGGCATCACCGTCGACTACCCGGTGCTGCTGATCGGCCATCGCAAGCAGGGCGAGCCGCCCGCCGCCACCATAAGGCGCATCGCCCGGCCGTTCACCCTGTCGGTGCTGACCGCCAGCCTCGGCCTGTCCGGAATGGCGGGCTCGGGCTTCCCCGGCGTGGCTCAGCTCGGCCTGTTCGCGGTCACCGGCATCCTGGCCTCGGCGGCGGTGACGCGGTGGCTGCTGCCGGGCCTGATCGGACGCGCCGGCCTGGCACCCTCCTATGCCGGCGATCCGGGGCGGCTGGAGGGTATCGAGTCGCTGCGGCGCTGGCGCATGTACGCCGCCGTGGTGCCGCTGCTGGCGCTGCTCGGCATCGGGCTCGCCGGTGGCCCGCGCCTGCAGAGCGATCTCGCCGCG
Organism: Lichenicoccus roseus; assembly: GCF_005844085.1. Classification (GTDB taxonomy): domain Bacteria; phylum Pseudomonadota; class Alphaproteobacteria; order Acetobacterales; family Acetobacteraceae; genus Lichenicoccus; species Lichenicoccus roseus. The sequence continues at coordinate 571,578 of NZ_VCDI01000001.1, read as the reverse complement.
CTGACGCCGGTGCCACCCGCGTTGATCGCGCTCGATGGCGAATTGCGGACGCAGCTCGGTGGCCCGGATATCGGCCAGCTCGGGCTGGTGCGTGCCGCGACCCCGGACGGCGTGCTGCAGGCGCAGGAGGCGATCGCGGCCGGCCTGCAGGCGCTGGTGCAACACCGCGCCATCACCGGGTTCGACGACGCGGCGACCCTGCTGCCCAGCCAGGCGATACAGCACGCCCGCCAGCACGCGCTGCCCGACGACGCCGCGCTGCGGGCGGCCATCGACCGGGCCGCCGCCGGCCTCGGCTTCACGCCGCACGCCTTCGACCAGTTCACCGCCGACGTGGCGCGCGCCCGCACTCAGCCAGCCCTGTCGGCGCGCGATCTCCCGGCCGGACTGCTGCGGACCCGGCTCGACGCCCTGCTGTTCGAGCGCGACGGCGCCTGGTTCGGGCCGGCGATCCCGCAAGGCGTCACCGACGCGGCGGCGCTTGAGAGGCTGTTCGCGGGCAGGCCGGGCTGGAGCTTCATCGACATCCGCCGCACCACCGAGGCGGTGGTGCGCGGCTATACGCGGCAGGCCTGGCCGTACATCGCGGCCGGTGCAGTTCTGGCTGTGCTGGCGCTGTCCGCCGGCCAGCGCGACCCGGGGCGCACGCTGCGGGTGCTGGCCGCCATCGCCGCCACCCTGCTGGTGACGCTGGCGGCGCTGGTGCTGTCCGGCACCAGGCTGACGCTGATCCACCTGGTGTCGCTGCAGTTCGTCGCCGGCATCGGGCTCGACTACGCGCTGTTCTTCGCGCGTCCGCAGCTCGACGCCGAGGAGCGTGCCCGCACCCTGCGCACCCTGCTGACCTGCAACGTGATGGCGCTGCTTACCTTCTCGCTGCTCTGCCTGTGCCGCACGCCGCTGCTGCGCGAGATCGGCGGCACCGTCTGCATCGGCGTGGTGCTGGCGATGGCGTTCGGTTTCCTGTTCGCCGGCGAGCGGCCGCCCTATGCTGGGCGTCTCCGCGACACGGATAGTCCTGCATGACCCCGTTGCATCTCACCGCGACGGCGCTGGCGAGCGCCGTCGGAGCCGGATCCGCCGCCACCCTCGATGCGCTGCGCCAGGAGCGTTCCAGCCTCGCGCCGTGCGATTTCGAGGAGATCGCGATCGGCGGGCAGATCGGCCGCGTCAGGGGCCTGGAGCAGGTCGAGCTGCCCGCGGGCTTCGGCGAGTACGATTGCCGCAACAACCGGCTGGCCTGGCTCGCCCTGCAGCAGGACGGCTTCATCGAGGCGGTGCGGGGCGCCATCGGACGGCACGGCGCCGGCCGCATCGCGGTGGTGCTCGGCACCAGCACCTCGGGCATCCTGTCGGCGGAGACCGCCTACCGGGCACGCGATCCCGCAACCGGCCTGCTGCCCGACTGGTTTCGCTACGACGGCAGCTACGACCTGTTCTCGCTGTCCCGCTTCGTGGCCGACAGGCTGGGCGTGACCGGCCCGGCGATGACGGTCTCCACCGCCTGCGCGTCCAGCGCGCGCGCCTGCCTCGACGCCTCCCACCTGATCGCCAGCGGCGTCGTCGATGCCGCCGTGGTGGGGGGCGCCGACAGCCTGTGCGGCCTGACCCTGCGCGGCTTCGACTCGCTCGACCTGATCTCGCCGGAGCGATGCCGCCCATTCGACGCCGCTCGGCGCGGGATCTCGATCGGCGAGGCCGCCGGGTTCGCCCTGCTCGAGCGCGAGCCGCTCCGGGAGGGAGGCGTGGCGCTGCTCGGCATCGGGGCGTCGACCGACGGCTACCACATGTCCTCGCCGCAGCCGGACGGGATCGGCGCCGAGCAGGCGATGCGACGCGCACTGGCCAGTGCCACGCTCGACGCCGCCGACATCCACCACGTCAACCTGCACGGCACCGGCACCCGCGCCAACGACCTGATGGAAGCGCGCGCGGTGAACCGGCTGTTCGGCAGCGACGTGCCGTGCGCCTCCACCAAGGGCTGGACCGGTCACTGCATGGGCTCTTCCGGGATCGTCGAGGCGCTGATCGCGTCCCTCTGCATCGAGAACGACCTGCTGCCGGCCTGCCACGGGCTCGAGACGCGGGACCCGGAGATCGCGCTCGACCTGGAGCGGCATAACCGGACGGCGCGCATCGACCGGGTGATGAGCAACTCGTTCGGCTTCGGCGGGGTCAACGTCAGCCTGGTGATCGGACGGCCGGCGCGATGAGGGTCTCCCTGATCGGCGCCGCCGTGCGCGCGCCGGGGCTCGGCTCCTGGGAGCAGGCACGGGCGGTGCTGGCGGGCGAACTGCCACTCGATCCCGACGCCTTGCTCGACCTGCCGCCGCCGGCGCTGCTGTCGCCGAACGAGCGGCGTCGTGCCGGCCTGCCGGTCCGCCTCGCGCTCGCCGTGTGCGAGGAGGCCTCGCGCATGGCCGGCCATGAACCCGGCGCGCTGCCCGGCATCTTCGGCAGCTCGAACGGCGATGGCGCGGTGGTGCACGACCTGCTCGAGACTCTCGCCAGCGCCGACCCGCAACTCTCGCCGACCCGATTCCACAACTCGGTTCACAACGCGGTCGCCGGCTACTGGTCGATCGCCACCGGCTCCTCGGCGCCAATCACCGTGCTGGGCTGCCACGACGCCACCTTCGCCGCATCCCTGCTGAAGGCCGCCTCGGAGTGCGTCGCCGAGGCCATGCCGATACTGCTATGCCTCTACGACGCGCCGATGAAGCTGCCGCTCGGCGCCCTGCGTACCACCACCATCGGCCTGTCGGCGGCGTTCGTGCTGGCGCCGGCCAGGCCCGGTGCCGCGCTGGCCGATCTCGACATCGCCTTTACCCCCGATGCCGCACCACCGGAGCCGGAGCCGATCGCGCCAGGGTTGCGTTCGCTCTGGCGGCAGAACCCGGTCGGGCGCGGGCTGGTCCTGCTGGAGGCGGTCACCCGAAAACAGCCCGTTTCGCTCGCCTTCCCCTACGGCCGCGGCCAAATCGCCATCGTCGTTCAGCCGTGACCCGCGACGGCATCCTGGCGTTGATCCCGCACCAGGGCGCGATGTGCATGCTGGACCGGGTGCTCGACTGGAACGCCGACCGCATCACCTGCGAGAGCGCCGCGCACCTGTCGGATGCCAATCCGCTGCGCCGCGAGGGCCGGCTCGGCATCGTCTGCGGCGCCGAGTTCGCGTTCCAGGCGGCGGCGCTGCACGGCGCGCTGCTGGCGGGCGGGGTGCCGCAGCGTGCCGGCTATGTCGCTGCGATGCGGCTCACCCTGGTCGGTGCGGATCGCCTTGACGATACCCGCTTCGGACTGCTCAAGATCAGTTCGATGCTGGAACTGAACGATCCTGGCGGGCTGATCTACGGCTTCGCCCTGCAGGCCGAAGACGGCACGGCGCTGCTGCAGGGTCGCGGCACCATCGCGTTTCCCGCTTGAGGGCGCTGCCATGAGCCGGGGTGCCCTGGTGACCGGCGGCGCCTCGCCGATCGGCGCCGCGATCTGCCGCAGGCTGGCGCGCGACGGGCTGCACGTCACCATCCACGCGCACCGCAACGCGCCGGCCGCCGAGAAGCTGGCGCGCGAGCTCTGGGGCGAGGGGCACCCGGCCAGCACCCTGGTCTGCGACCTGACCGACTTCGAGGCGACCGCGCGCGCGCTGGAGCCGCTGATCGCACATGGCGTGCCGCAGGTGCTGGTGCACAATGCCGGCACCCATGACGACGTGCCGCTGGCCGGCATGTCGGCGTCGCAATGGCGCGACGTGCTGGCGGTGTCGCTGGACGGTTTCTTCTCCATCACCCAGCCGCTGCTGCTGCCGATGATGGCAACGCGCTGGGGGCGCGTGATCGCGCTGTCCTCGATCACCGCGACGCTCGGCAACCGGGGCCAGGCCAACTACGGTGCCGCTAAGGCCGGGCTCGAGGGTGCGATCCGCTCGCTGTCGCGCGAACTCGCCAGCCGTGGCGTCACCGCGAATGCGGTGGCCCCCGGCATCATCGCGTCGCCCGCGGTCGAGGCGGCGATGGACGCGAAGACGATCGCAGCCATGGTGCCGATGAAGCGGGCCGGCACGCCGACGGAGGTCGCCGAACTGGTCGGCTTCCTTGCCTCGGACGCGGCGTCCTACATCACCGGACAGGTGATCCACATCAACGGCGGAATGGCCTGACATGCACGACGCGGAGTATCCCGATCTCGCCTGCGACGTGCTGGTGATCGGCGGCGGACCGGCCGGCAGCACCGCCGCCGCGCTGCTGGCCCGGCGCGGCCGCGACGTGGTGCTGATCGAGAAGTCGGAGCATCCGCGCTTCCATATCGGCGAGAGCCTGCTGCCGCGTAATCTTGCCGTGCTTGAGCGCCTCGGCGTTGCCGACGAGATACGCGCGATCGGCGTGCACAAGCCGGGCGCCGAGTTCGTCTCCGACAGCTGCGGCCGCAGCGTGGCGTTTCCGTTCCGCCTGGCGCTGGCTGGCGGCGCCACCCATTCGTATCAGGTGCGGCGGTCGGAGTTCGACAAGATCCTGTTCGACAACGCGACCAGGGCGGGCGCGCGTAGCCTGCAGCGTACGCGCGCCACCGACATCGAGCGTCACCCGCGACACAGTGTCGTGACGATCCGGTCCGGCTCCGGGGCGACGCGCCGGATCACCGCGCGCTACGTACTGGACGCATCTGGACGCGACAGCTTTCTCGCACCCAGGCTCGGCGAGCGGCGCATCGACAAGCGCAACAACACCGCCTCCGTGTATGCGCATTATCGCGACGTGACGCCGCGCGAAGCCGGGATGGCAGGCTACATCTCGATCCACCTCGCGGAGGATGGCTGGTTCTGGGTGATCCCGTTGCCGGACGGCGTCACCAGCGTCGGCTTCGTCGGCACCCAGGCGGCGTTCCGTGACCGTAGCGGCGATAATGCGGACTTCCTGGAGGCGCGCATCGCGTCGAGCCCGACGCTGAGCGCGCGGCTGGCCGGCGCCACGCGCTGTTCCGAGGTAACCGCGACCGGCAACTATTCCTACCGGGCGGCGCGGTCCTGGGACGAGAACATCTGCCTGATCGGCGACGCCTTCGCCTTCGTCGATCCGATGTTCTCGTCCGGCGTGCTGATGGCGATGACGGCGGGCGAACTCGGTGCCGGGACCGCGGATGCGTGGCTCGACGATCCGGCGCGCGGCCGCGTCATGGCCAGGCAGGCGGAGCGCCGGCTGGCCGGTGCCATCGACCGCATCAGCTGGCTGATCTACCGCATCAACGATCCGGTGATGCGCGGGCTGTTCCTGTCGCCGCGCAACACGCTGCGCATGCGCGACGGACTGGTCTCGCTGCTGGCCGGCAATCTCGATCGCGACCTGCGTGGAGCCCTGCCGGTGCTGGCGTTCAAGTGCGTATACCGGGTGGCCCAGGCAGCCGAACGAGTACGACGCGCTTCCCGACTGCTGAAGGCTACGCGAATTTCGTCGCAGGCCATGCGGGAAGAGGTTGCTTGACCGCATGCGACGTCGTCCATCGTGATGGCGAATGGCGCCTTGCCGGCCGCGGCGGGGCACCGGATCTCGTAAAGTTTGCCGGCGCGCCGGCCGTATTCCAGCCTGGCTGGACGCCGCTCCAGGCCAACCTTGGCTTCCTGCCAACGATCTTTCTCGATCTCCGCCATCGCGATGGAAGCGAGGCGACCTGGATCCTCGATGCCGGCTGCGAGCACCGCGCCAGCAGACTGGCGGACCTGCAGTCCGCGACAGCATTGGCGCTCAAGGCGGAGATGCAGCCGGTGGTGTGGGCGCTGTGCCGCACGATCCTGTGCGACGCGCAGCCGTGCAGGCCGGCGGCACTGGATCGCCTGCGCGGACTGAATGCGGGCATGATCGACGCGCTGCTCGACCTGGCGGTCGCACCGACCCGCTGCGTCGAGCAGCCCGGCGGGGATTTCGTCATAGTCGCGTCGGACGGCAGCGACCTGCGGCTGCAGGCTATCGACAGAACGCTCTCCGGCAACGTGCAGGAGGATTTCATCGCGGCGATGTCGTCCGGCGCCATCGCCTGCGCCTCGCCGGTGGACGGGCACATGCTGTTCTGCCGCGACAGCCTGGTGATCGGCGAGCATCGCAACGCCTACCGGTTCTTCGACGAGCGTCACGACCTGATGTTCTACGTCGGGACCACGCATTTCCATGATGCGAAGTCCGACCTGTTCATTCCGGCGGCGAATATCGCGTTCACCTCGCATGCCGGTGACGGTGCCGGGCTGCGTCGCATGCTGCGTTCGTTCGTGGGCCATGTCGTGCACGAGGCAGACGCCCTGCTGCCCTATCTCCTGAGCACGGGACGCCGTTTCGCCGCCGTCTGCCGCGGTGTCGGCAGCCTGCATATCGGCCATCACCTGTGGAACGAGCTGACCGGGCTGGACCGCATCGTCGCCAGGGTTCCACCGCGCGATCTGCCGCTGGTGATCGTGCCGGACGCCAACGAGGGCTCCGAGGTGTTCGCGCCGCTGGACTGCATCTTCCCCGAGCTGGCCGGCCGCATCGACCGCACGCTGGCGCGGCCACGGACGCTGGCAGACTTCGTCTATCGCAACCGCCTGTGCGTGGTGAGGGCGCTGGACGACCATGTCGGGCTGGCGCTCGCCGCGCGGATACGGCGCGCCGCCGCCGTATCCGGCCCGACCGCCTACGACCTGTCTCTGGCGGCGAGGCTCGAGGACGAGCGGCGACCGGTCATCCTGCTCGGCGTGCGCGTCGAGAACCGTACAGCGGTCGACCTGCAGGCGCTGCTGATCGACATCATCGCGCACCTGCGCGACCGGCTTGGCCGGGTCGCCATAATCCTGGACGGCCATAACGCCCGCATCGGACATGATCCCTTGAGCAGCTTCGGCAGTTTCGGCCAGATGCCGGGGCACGAGCATCCGGTGTTTACCGAACTGCGCCTGGCGTGGGCGCTGCAACAGCATTTCAGCGATTCGGCCGTGCTGGTCGTCAACCTGTTCGGCGCTTCCGTGCCGCGCAGCCTGTTCTGGGCGGAACGCTGCGCCTTCTTCGTGGGCTTCTGGGGCGCCGGGTTCGCCAAGTATCGCTGGGTATGCAACCGCCCGGGCCTGGCGCTCAGCAACAGCTGGAACCTGCGGCATCGTGGCGATCTCGGCATCTATCATCTCCCGCGCTACCAGGAGGGCGGCAGCGAACTGCGCTTCATGGATCCAGGCTGCATCGACGACGACGCGAGCGCAACGCTGCTGTTCGCTCCAACCAGCCCGATACCGACCTACAGCAATTTCAGCGTGGACCGGGCCTGTCTGATCCAGGAGTTGGATATGATGATCCGGTCACACGCGCCGTCGCAGGACAGGTCTGCACCTAAGCGAGGGTGACGGCCCGCCGGGCGCCGGTTGGCCAGCGCGCGACTGCGGCGGCGCAGGCGATGACCAGGGCGTCCTCGACCAGTCCCGTGCGGATCTGGCCATGGCGTGGCAGCATCGCCATCCGGGCACGCCAGCCGACGAAGGCCGCCAGCACCGCCGTCGCTCCGCCGATCATGGCACCTCGCCCGCGGGACGGTCCGGGGGTCAGCGCCGCGCCGGCAATGGCGGAGGTGGTGCAGCGGCCGAACAGGCCGATCGCCACGATCCGGTCGGGGGCATTCGGCAGCTTGTCGCCGACCAGTTCGGCAGCGGCCAGGACCAGCGCGGAGGCGACGAACAGCGGATGCCCCAGCACGCGCGTCAAGGCATCGTCCGGCAGATTGCCCCGTGCCGATGCCACGGATACCGCGGCGAGCGGCGTCATGGCTCGCTGGCCACCCGCCAGGCCGATCAGGAAGGCGGCAAGCATGGCATTCGTCCAGGTTGTTCCGGCATGCAACTCCCGGGCTGGGTCGCCGGTTGCGAACGCGTGCCGGAGGCCGTCGATGCAATCCTCTCAAGTCGTGACCATCGTCAGCCTGTTCGCAGCGACGCTGTCCATGGTCAGCTTCGTGCCGCAGGCCTGGGGGATCATCCGGTCGCGCAATACCGACGGGATCTCGCTCAAGACCTACCTGATCACCGTCATCGGGTTCGTCACCTGGCTGCTGTATGGCTTCCTGCTGATGCAGTGGGCCATCATCGTGCAGAACATCATCTGCCTGTGCCTGTCCGCCTTCATCCTGATGATGAAGATGCTGCCACAGAGAAAGAAGGAGGTGGTCGCCGACGCCCTTACGCCCGACTTCCTGTCCGGCGAAGGCGGCTGATCTGGCAAGTGCGGGCCGCTTCGCACGGCCGCAGCCGGTTGCACCCTGCCGGGACAGGGCGCGATCCCGGTTGCACCAGCCTCGGCAGGCGTGGAAATGTGGTGCAACCGTGCCGGCGGCTCAGGAGTGCACCATGCCGACCACCACCATCGGGGTGAAGATCGACGACCTGCTGCGTGGGCGTCTGCGCGATGTGGCGGAGGCGCAGGGGCGCACCCCGCACTGGTTCGCGAAGCAGGCGATCGTCTCGGCGGTCGAGGAAGCCGAAGGATCCGAGCCCCCCGGCCCATTGCCCTCGGCGCGCCCGGTGCAGCCGTTCCTGGAGTTCGCGCAGGCCGTGCAGCCGCAGAGCGTGCAGCGCGCGCGCATCACCGCCGCCTGCCGCATTCCGGAGGAGGAGGCGGTGCCGATGCTGCTGGCAGGCGCCACCCTGCCGACGGCGCAGGCCGAAGCGGCGGATGCGTTGGCCCAATCGCTGGTGACGGCCCTGCGCGGGAAGGGCGGTCGTGGCGGCGTCGAGGGGCTGATCAAGGAATACGACCTCTCCAGCCAGGAGGGCATCGCGCTGATGTGCCTGGCCGAGGCGCTGCTGCGTATCCCCGACCGCGCCACCCGCGACGCGCTGATCCGCGACAAGATCAGCTCCGGCAACTGGGAGGCTCATCTAGGGCGCTCGCCGTCGCTGTTCGTCAACGCCGCCACCTGGGGGCTGGTGGTGACCGGCCGGCTGACCTCGACCAACAGCGAGCTCGGGCTTTCCGCGGCGCTGACCCGATTGATCGGCCGCGGCGGCGAGCCGGTGATCCGGCGCGGCGTCGACATGGCGATGCGGATGATGGGCGAGCAGTTCGTCACCGGCCAGACCATCGCCGAGGCGCTTGCCAACAGCCGCCGGCTGGAGAAGCAGGGCTTCCGGCACTCCTACGACATGCTCGGCGAGGCGGCGATGACCGCGGAGGACGCGCAGCGCTACTATGCCGACTACGAGCGCGCGATCCATGCCATCGGGCGCGCCTCGGCGCGGCGCGGCATCTACGAGGGTGCCGGCATCTCGATCAAGCTGTCGGCGCTGCATCCGCGCTACAGCCGCTCGCAACGCGACCGGGTGATGAGTGAGCTGCTGCCGCGTCTGAAGTCGCTGGCGCTGCTGTCCCGCAGCTACGATATCGGCTTGAACATCGATGCCGAGGAGGCCGACCGGCTGGAGCTGTCGCTCGACCTGCTCGAGGCCCTTTGCATCGACCCGGAGCTGTCCGGCTGGAACGGCATCGGCTTCGTCGTGCAGGCGTACCAGAAGCGGGCGCCGTTCGTGATCGACTGGATCATAGCGCTCGCCCGGCGCGCCGAACGGCGCATCATGCTGCGGCTGGTGAAGGGCGCCTACTGGGACAGCGAGATCAAGCGGGCGCAGCAGGACGGGCTCGAGGGCTATCCGGTATTTACTCGCAAGGCGCACACCGACATCAGCTACGTCGCCTGCGCGCGCCGGCTGCTGGCCGCACCCGACGCGGTGTTCCCGCAGTTCGCCACCCACAACGCGCGCACGCTGGCCAGCATCAACGCGATGGCCGGCCCGAACTTCTATGTCGGCCAGTACGAGTTCCAGTGCCTGCACGGCATGGGCGAGCCGCTCTACGAGGAGGTGGTCGGCCACAACAAGCTCAACCGGCCGTGCCGCATCTACGCCCCGGTCGGCACCCACGAGACGCTGCTCGCCTACCTGGTCCGCCGCCTGCTGGAGAACGGCGCCAACACCTCCTTCGTCAACCGCATCGGCGATACCTCGGTGCCGGTCGAGGAGCTGGTCGCCGATCCGGCGCTGCGGGTGGCGGCCGCCGATCCGGTCGGCAGCCCCGAGCCACGTATCGCCCTGCCGCGGGCGCTGTTCGGCACCGAGCGACTGAATTCCGAGGGTATCGACCTCAGCAGCGAGCAGCGCCTGGCATCGCTGGCGGCGTCGATGCTCGCCTCCGCCGGCGACGCCTGGAGCGCGATCGCACCCGGCCTCGAGGCGTCCCGGTGCGAGAACGTGGAGATTGCCAACCCGGCGCAGCGCATGGACCGGATCGGGTTCGCGAGTCTTACCCCGGTCGTGGCGTTGCCGATGCTGATGGAGCGGGCGGAGGCAGGCGCGCAGCTCTGGCGCACCACGCCGCCGGAGGACCGCGCCGCCATCCTGCGACGGGCGGCCGGCCTGCTGGAAGGCGCGATGCAGAACCTCGCCGGGCTGGTGGTGCGCGAGGCCGGCAAGATCCTGCCCGACGCCATCGGCGAGATCCGCGAGGCGGTGGATTTCCTGCGCTACTACGCGGCGCAACTGGAGCGCGAGTTCGACAACGAGACGCATCGCCCGCTTGGCGTGGTGGTCTGCATCAGCCCGTGGAATTTCCCGCTCGCCATCTTCATGGGCCAGGTCGCGGCGGCGCTGGCGGCCGGCAACGCGGTGCTGGCCAAGCCGGCAGAGGAGACACCGCTGGTTGCGGCGGTGGCGGTGCGCCTGCTGCACGGGGCGGGTGTTCCGGATGCCGCGCTGCAACTGGTTCCGGGCGACGGCCGGATCGGCGCGGCGCTGGTGGCGCACGATTCGGTGCGCGGGGTGATGTTCACCGGCTCCACCGATGTCGCCCGCGGGATCGCGCGCAGCCTGGCCGGTCGACTGAGCCCGGAAGGCCAGCTGGTGCCGCTGATCGCCGAGACCGGTGGCCAGAATGCGATGATCGTCGATAGTTCTGCACTGACCGAGCAGGTGGTGGCCGACGTGCTGATGTCGGCGTTCAATTCCGCCGGGCAGCGCTGCTCCGCCCTTCGCCTGCTGTGCCTGCAGGAGGACGTCGCCGAACGCACGCTGCGCATGCTGCGCGGTGCCATGGCGGAATTGTGCGTCGGCTCGCCGGACCGGTTGCAGACCGATATAGGCCCGGTGATCGGCGAAGGCGCGCGCCGCACCCTGCTGGACCATGTCGAGCGCATGCGCGCCGCCGGGCATCCCGTGCATGAACTGCCGCTCGACGAGGCGTGCGCGCGAGGCAGTTTCGTGGCGCCCACCCTGATCGAGATCGACGAGGTGGCGGATATCGGCGGCGAGGTGTTCGGACCGGTGCTGCATGTGCTGCGCTATGCCCGCGAGAAGCTGGATGCGGTGCTGGAGGATATCGCCGCCACCGGCTACGCGCTCACCTTCGGGGTTCATACCCGTCTCGACGAGACCATCGCGCATGTCACGGCGCGGGCGCCGGCAGGCAACATCTATGTCAACCGCAACATCGTCGGTGCAGTGGTGGGCGTGCAGCCGTTCGGCGGCCACGGACTGTCCGGGACCGGGCCGAAGGCCGGCGGACCGTTGCTGTTGCGCCGGCTGCTGGCGCATGCGCCCGCCGCAACCCCGCTGGCACCGTCGGACCCGCCGGACGCGGTGGTGCGATACGCCGCGCAGCTGCAGATGCTGAGCGACGAGCTGGCGGGCGTGGGACTGGAAGCGGGCACCGTCGCAACGGTGCGGACCATTGCCGCCCGTAGTCCACTCGGCGCCGAGCTGGCGCTGCCCGGACCGGTCGGCGAGCGAAACGTCTATCTGCTGCGGCCACGAGGCGCGGTGCTTTGCGTTGCCGAGACGCTGCAGGGGCTGGCGATCCAGCTCGCCTGCGTGCTGGCGACCGGCAACCGGCCGGTGATCGAGGCGGCTGATAAGTTCGCCGCCCTGCTGGACCGTTTGCCCGCCAACCTGCTGATGGACGGACCGGACGCGGCGACGGCGAGCGTCGCCTTGTTCGAGGGGCACGGCGATGCGCTATCGGAATATTCGATCAGGATGGCCGGAAGGGACGGGCCGCTGCTCACGATCTTCGCGTTCTCGTCGGAGGAGATCGGCAACGGGCGGATCTATCCGCTCGAGTTCCTGCTCAACGAGCAGTCGGTCAGCGTGAATACCGCCGCCGCGGGGGGCAATGCCAGCCTGATGTCGATCGGCTGATCCGGCCTGTCATGGAGCGGCTGGCCCAACACCCGCTTGACTGCAAGGTGCTGGATCTTCTTCTATCGCTGTTGCAACCGCGATCGTGTACGCCGGTTGGTGGATAGTTTTAGCCAGCGGCTGGTGCAGAGAGAGATCCCGACGGTATGACAGCACACTATCTTGTGACCGGAGGTGCCGGGTTCATCGGCCGCCATCTCTGTGCCGAATTGCTTGCACAGGGCCACAAGGTTCGTGTTCTGGACAGCCTGATCGACCAGGTGCATGGCGATGCCGCGCCGCAGCTGCCCGGCGATGTCGATCTGCTGCGGGGCGATGTGCGCGACATCGGGTTGATCGACCGCGCGCTCTCCGGTGTCGACGGCGTGTTCCATCTGGCAGCCGAAGTCGGCGTCGGGCAAAGCATGTACGAGATCGCCCGCTATGTCGGGGCCAATGATCTCGGCACGGCGGTGCTGCTCGAGCGCCTCGCCTCGACGCCGGTGCGCCGGCTGGTGGTGGCATCTTCCATGAGCGTCTACGGCGAGGGCCTGTATGTCGATGACGCGGGGCGCCGCCACGACAACGTCAAGCGCATCATGCGTGAGGGTTCCAGCCAGTGGGACCCGGTAGGTCCGGACGGTGGCACGCTGCATCCGGTAGCGACCGACGAGAGCAAGCCGGTCGATCTCGCTTCCGTCTATGCGGTCACCAAGTTCGTGCAGGAGCGCAACTGCCTGATCGTGGGCCGTGCCTACGGCATCGAGGCGGTGGCGTTGCGCCTGTTCAACGTCTTCGGCCCCGGGCAGGCGCTTTCCAATCCCTATACCGGCGTGCTGGCGAATTTCGGCGCGCGATTGCTGCACGGACAACAGCCGCTGGTATTCGAGGATGGCCGGCAGCGACGCGACTTCGTGCATGTCCGCGATGTTGCGCGTGCGTTCCGGCTCGCCATGGAGGTGCCGGCGGCGGCGGGCGAGGTGATCAATATCGGCAGCGGGCGGTCGTACGAGATCGCGCAGATCGCCACCATGCTGGCCGACGCCATGGATGTTCCCCATCTCGTGCCGCATCTGCTCGGCAAGGCGCGCGCCGGCGACATCCGGCATAATTTCGCCGATATCGGACGAGCGCGCACGCTGCTCGGCTACGAGCCGCGCCATCCGCTGGAGCAGACCATCGACGAGGCTGCGGCCTGGATACGCGGCTCGCAGGCGACCGACCGTGGCGAGGATGCGCGCAGGCAGCTCGAGGCGCGCGGATTGATGGCATGAACAGCCTGCCGGCCGGGTCTGCTGTGCAGCGTCCGTTTGGCTTTGTCGAGTGGTTCCGCCCCGGCGAGCATGATCGTGTAATGGCCGCCATCGACGGCATGCGCGCAGTCGGCGCGACCAGCCTGCGCACGCATCTTTCCTGGGCCGACCACCAGGCGCCCGGCGGCACGGAATGGCATGACTGGCTGATCCCGACACTTGGACAGGCTTTCGACCTGCTGCCTTGCCTGCACTACACGCCGCCCTCGCTGTCGCGTACCGGCATGTGCACCGGAGCACCGCGCCGGTTGCGCGACTACGCCGATTTCGTGGACAGCGTGCTGAGCCGCTACGGCGAGCATTTCCGGCATGTCGAGCTGTGGAACGAGCCCAACAACCTGCTCGACTGGGACTGGCGCGAAGACCACGACTGGCTGCTGTTCTGCGAAATGATCGGCGACGCCGCGCACTGGGTCGAGCATCGTGGATACAAGGCGGTGCTCGGCGGTCCGTGCCCGTTCGACCCGAACTGGCTGACCCTGATGGGGGAGCGCGGTGTGCTCGGGAAGGTCTCGGCGGTCGGCTTCCACGGTTTCCCCGGAACCTGGGACAGCGAGGCCAGCACGTGGCGCGGCTTCGAGGTGCATCTGCAGGCGATGCGCGCCATCCTTGATCGCTTCAAGCCCGACCTGCAGATCTGGCTGACCGAGACCGGCTACTCGACCTGGCGCGGCGACGAGGCCGAGCAGGTCGAGCGGTTTCGCCAGGCGCTCGCGGCGCCGGCCGAGCGGCTGTACTGGTACGGATGGCAGGATATTCCGCGCGACGTTCCGGTGCAGGAAGGTCTCTATTTCGATCCGCGCCACTACCATCTCGGCATCAACGACGCGCAGGGCCGTCCCAAGCTGCTGCGCCGGTTGCTCGAGGCGGGCATGGTCAAGCCGCCGCAGCCTGCGACCTCGCTGCCGGCGCCGAGCCTGCAGACGCCACGCGACCACGTCGCCATCATCGGCGGCGCCGGGTTCATCGGCAGCAATCTCGCTGATGCCCTGCTGAACGATGGCGAGCACGTGGTGGTGTTCGATAACCTCGCGCGTCCGGGCGTGGAGCGAAACCTCGCATGGCTGCAGGATCGTCATGCCGACCTGCGCCCGATGCTGGCGGACCTGCGCGACGTCGGCGCGGTGAACGAGGCGGTGACCGGCGCCAAGGCGGTGTATCATCTCGCGGCGCAGGTCGCTGTCACGTCGAGCCTGATCGACCCGCGGCACGATTTCGCGGTGAACGCGGAAGGCACGCTGAATGTGCTGGAGGCGCTGCGCAGGCACGCACCGGAGGCACCGCTGGTGTTCGCCAGCACCAACAAGGTCTATGGCCAGCTCGCCGACCTCGAGATGCGGCAGGTCGGGCGACAGCATCTGCCGTATGACACGGCGCTTCGGGCGCTTGGGATCGCGGAAGACCGGGCGCTCGATTTCTGCACGCCGTATGGCTGTTCCAAGGGCGTTGCCGACCAGTATGTGCTGGATTACGCGCACAGCTTTGGTTTGCGTACCGCGGTCCTGCGCATGAGCTGCATCTACGGGCCGCGCCAGTTCGGCACCGAGGATCAGGGGTGGGTCGCACATTTCCTGCTGCGCGCGCTCGCCGGCGAGCCGGTTACCCTCTATGGCGACGGCATGCAGGTGCGCGACGTGCTGCACGTCTCCGACGCGGTCTCCGCCTATCGCGCCGTGATGGGGTCGATCGACACGCTTCGTGGCCGCGCCTTCAATCTCGGCGGCGGCCCGTCGAATGCGGTCAGCCTGGTGGAAGTGCTCGACGAGATCGCGCTGCTCACCGGCCGGCGCAGCGCACTGCAGCGCGAGGCCTGGCGCACCGGTGACCAGCCCTGGTTCGTCGCCGACACGCGGACGCTCCTGGCTGCGACCGGTTGGCAGGCGAGGGTAGGCTGGCGGGACGGCCTGCGCGATCTTGCGGAGTGGCTGCAGGGCGACGCCGCCGACCGGCCGGCACACTTCGCGATCGCCTGAGCGGATGCTTCCCGGCCGGGTCCTGATGACCACCGATGCGGTCGGCGGGGTGTGGCGGCATGCGCTCGATCTTGCCCGGTCGTTGAACGAGACAGGAATCCATTGCCTGCTGGTCGGGCTGGGGCCATCGCCCGCGGATCGCTCCGAGGCCGATGCGCTTGCACCATCGACGCAGCTTGTCTGGACCGAACTCGATCTCGACTGGATGCAGGATGGCCACGAGGCGGTCGCCGATGTGGGCCGGCACCTGGCGGAAATCGCATATAACGCCGGCATCGAACTGCTGCATCTGAACCTGCCTTCGCAGGCGGTTGGCATTCCCGAGGGTGTCCCGGTGGTGGTGATGTCGCATTCCTGCCTGCCCACCTGGTGGGCGGAAGTACGCGGCGGGGCGCTGCCGGACCAGTATCGCTGGCATCTCGAGGCCAACAGGATCGGCATGCGACGGGCAGATGCGGTGGTGGCGCCAAGCCGCAGCCATGCCGACGCCATCACGCAAGTCTACGGTCCGGTCGATCGGCTTGCGGTGCTGCACAATGCTACCAGCCCGCAGGCGGACGGACACGGCGCGCGGCGTCGGCCGGTGGTGCTGGCTGCGGCACGGTGGTGGGATGCTGCGAAGAATGTCGATGTGCTGGACCGGGCGGCGGCGACCTCGCCCTGGACGATAGAACTTGCCGGTGCACTGTCCGGTCCGGACGGATCGCGCATCGCAACTGCTCATGCCGCCACGTTGGGCACGCTTCCGGCGGAAATGCTGCGTGCACGCATGCGGGAGGCCGAGATCTTCGCATCCCCGTCGCTCTACGAGCCGTTCGGCCTGGTTGCGCTGGAAGCGGCGTCGCGCGGTTGCGCGTTGCTGCTCGCCGATATCCCGACCTATCGCGAACTCTGGCAGGGAGCTGCCAGATTCGTATCCCCGGTGCGGCCGGAGTTGTGGTCGGACGCCATCGCGGAACTGGCCGCCGACCCGGATCAACGCCTCCAGCTGCGCGAAGCGGCCCGGCAACGCGCCGCCGGTTTCACCCCGGCACGACAACGCGATGGCCTGCTCGCGATCTACCAGGCAACCATGGAACGCGGTACGCGGCTTGCGAACAGGATCCAGTGACATGCGCTTCGTGCTCTATACCCACTCGCTGGTGTCGGACTGGAACCACGGCAACGCACATTTCCTGCGCGGCGTGCTGCGCGAGTTGCAGGCGCGCGGCCATTCGACGCTGGCTCTGGAGCCGGAGGATGGCTGGAGCAGGAGCAACCTGGAGGGCACCCAGGGGGTCGCCGCCGTCGAGCGCTTCGAGACCGACTTTCCGGAACTCGCCAGCCGGTGCTACGGCGACGGCTTCGATCACCTGGCGGCACTCGATGGCGCGGACGTGGTGATCGTGCACGAGTGGACCGCTCCGGATGTCGTCGCAATGCTTGGTGCGTTGCGCCGCGGCGGCGCCGATTTCACCCTGCTGTTCCATGATACCCATCATCGCGGCGTCTCCGACCAGCAGGCGATCGGCGATATGGCGCTCGACGGCTACGACGGGGTGCTGGCCTTCGGTGAAAGCCTGCGCGAGCGCTATGTACGCCAGGGTTGGGGACGGCACGTGTTCACCTGGCACGAGGCGGCGGATACGCGGCTGTTCCGGCCCCCTGCGGTCGAGGCACCACGGCACGGGCTGATCTGGATCGGCAACTGGGGGGACGGTGAACGCGAGCAGGAATTGCAGCACTTCCTGATCGAGCCCGCGCGCCGCCTGCATCTGTCCGGCACGGTGCATGGCGTGCGCTATCCGGAGCATGCGCTGCAGGCGCTACGGTCGACGTCCCTGACCTATGCCGGCTGGATTGCCAATGCCGACGCGCCCGCCGCCTTCGCCCGACACCGGATGACCGTGCATGTGCCGCGCCGACCGTATGTCGAAGCGCTGCCGGGCATTCCGACGATCCGGATGTTCGAGGTGCTGGCCTGCGGCATCCCGCTGGTGAGCGCGCCGTGGAACGACAGCGAGCAACTGTTCAAAGCCGGTCACGACTACCTGCGCGCGATCGAGGGCGACGAAATGACCGCCCACCTGCGCGCACTCGACAACGACGCGGAGCTTTGCGCGGAGCTGTCCCGCAACGGTGTCGCGACGATTGCGGCGAAGCATACCTGTGCGCATCGTGTCGACGAGTTGTTCCATATCCTTGCAGAGCGCGGTACGGCCCGGGTCATGCGGAGCCTGCAGGCGAACGAGACCGTCTCGTGAAGATCGCGTTCTACGGCTCGAGCCTGCTCTCCTCCTACTGGAACGGCGCTGCCACCTATTACCGCGGCATATTGCGGGCACTGGCCGCCCATGGCCACGATATCTGCTTCTACGAGCCGGATGCCTACGAGCGGCAGTTGCATCGCGATATCGACCCGCCGCCCTGGTGCCGGGTGGTGGTCTACGAGGCTTCGCCACAGGGTGTGCGGCATGCGCTGAACGGCGCCGGCGATGCCGATCTGGTGGTGAAGGCGAGCGGCGTCGGATACGCCGACGACGCGCTGCTGGCGGGCGTGCTGGCCGAACGCGATCCCGGCGCGCTCTGCGTATTCTGGGACGTGGATGCACCGGCGACCTTGTCCGAGATCCGGCACGATCCCGCGCATCCGCTGCGCGCCGCGCTGCCGTCGCTCGATCTCGTGCTGACCTATGGCGGCGGCGCGCCTGTCACCGAGGCCTATCGCACGCTCGGTGCCCGCGATTGCATCCCGATCTACAATGCGCTGGACCCATCGACGCATCATCCGGTACCCCCCGAGGCGCGCTATGCCGCCGATCTCACCTTTCTCGGCAACCGGCTGCCGGATCGGGAGGCGCGCGTGGAGTCGTTCCTGCTGCGCCCCGCTGCCGAACTGCCGGAGCGGACCATCCTGCTCGGCGGGTCGGGCTGGGCCGACAAGGCCTGTCCGGAGAACGTGGTCAAACTGGGGCATGTCCCGACCGGTGCGCATAACGCGCTGAACGCCAGTGCCGGCGTGGTGCTGAATATCAGCCGCGACAGCATGGCGGAGATGGGGTTTTCCCCGGCGACGCGGGTGTTCGAGGTCGCGGGTTCCGGCGCCTGCCTGATGACCGATGCCTGGACCGGCCTCGAATTGTTTCTCGAGCCGGGCAGCGAGGTCCTGGTGGTGCGCGATGACCGCGACGTCGTCGAGGCGATGCGCGGTCTCGATCCGGGGCGGGCGAAGGCGATCGGCAGTGCCGGCCTCGCGCGCGTCCTGCGCGAGCACACCTATGACCGCCGTGGAGCGCAACTCGACCGCATCCTTGTCGACGCCCTCGCCAGCCGGCGCGCGGGTCGCGCGGCATGAGCCTGCGCATCGTCGTGCTCGGCCTGTCGCTGAGCTCGTCCTGGGGCAACGGCCACGCGACCACCTTCCGCGCCCTGCTGCGCGGCCTCGACCGGCTCGGCCACGATATCCTGTTCCTGGAACGCGACGTGCCCTGGTATGCGTCGAACCGGGATATGCCGGAGCCCGATTTCTGCCGGCTTGCCTTCTACGACGACGTCGCCGGACTCCGCCGTGAGCATGCCGACGCCATCGCCCTGGCGGATGCGGTGATCGTCGGGTCGTATGTTCCGGACGGCATCGAAGTGCTCGACATGGTGCTCCGGGAGGCTCGCGGCACGCGCGCCTTCTACGACATCGACACGCCGGTCACGCTGGCCGGCCTCGCGCGCGGCGACTGCGCCTACCTGGCGAAACGGCAGATCCCCCTGCTCGATCTGTATCTTTCGTTTTCCGGGGGCGGGACGCTGGAGCGCCTCGCCAATACCTACCACGCCCGCCATCCGCTCGCCTTCTACTGCGCCGTGGACGAGTTCCGCTACAGGCCCACCGCGAGCGATACGGCGCGCTGGGATCTAGGCTACCTCGGCACCTACAGCGTCGATCGCCAGCCGGCGCTCGAGCGGCTGCTGCTGGAGCCGGCCCGGCAACTGCCGCTGATGCGTTTCGTGGTCGCCGGGCCGCAATATCCGGCCGGCATCGTCTGGCCCGACAATGTCGAGCGCATCGAGCATCTGCCGCCATCCGACCATCCCGGCTTCTACGGCGCGCAGCGATATACCCTGAACGTAACCCGCGCCGACATGATCGCGGCCGGCCATTCGCCCAGCGTAAGGCTGTTCGAGGCAGCTTCCTGCGGCACCCCGATCATCAGCGACCGCTGGAACGGCCTCGATGAGTTGCTTCCGGACGGCGAGGCGCTGTTGATCGCGGACAGCACCGAGAATGTCGTGCGCGTTCTCCAGGAGCTGTCGGAGACCCGGCGGATGCGCATCGCCGACACGGCGCGAGAAATCGTGCTGGCGTCGCATACCGGGACCGCAAGAGCCGAGACCCTCGCCGCAGCCTTGTGCCGCTACAGCCCGAGGTCGGAAAGACCGGGATGATCGGACGGACGCGCCGCCGTCCGGTCCCAGTGGAACTTGCGCTCGGACGCCGTGATCGGCAGGTCGTTGATGCTGGCATGTCGGGCCCGCATCAGTCCGTGCTCGTCGAACTCCCAGTTCTCGTTGCCGTAGGCGCGAAACCAGTAGCCGCGGGCATCGTGAAATTCGTAGGCGAAGCGCACCGCGATGCGGTCGCCGGTGAACGCCCAGAGTTCCTTGATCAGGCGATACTCGTGCTCCGCCTGCCACTTCCGCGTCAGGAAATCGACGATTGCCGGGCGTCCGCTGAAGAACGCGTCCCGGTTCCGCCAGCGGCTATCGAGGCTGTAGGCAAGCGCCACCTTCTGCGGATCGCGGCTGTTCCAGCCATCCTCCGCCGCACGCACCTTGAGCCGCGCGGTCTCCGGCGTGAAGGGCGGCAGCGGCGGTCTTGCCCCGGACATCAGAAATGCTCCAGCCAGGGGCGCAACTCGATCTCCCAGCTCCACGCGCTGCGCGGCTGGCGCAGCACATCGAGATAGCTCTGCGCAATCGCATCCGGAT
The DNA here is from genome assembly GCF_005844085.1 of Lichenicoccus roseus. Taxonomy (GTDB): domain Bacteria; phylum Pseudomonadota; class Alphaproteobacteria; order Acetobacterales; family Acetobacteraceae; genus Lichenicoccus; species Lichenicoccus roseus. Next base: position 551,164 of record NZ_VCDI01000001.1, on the reverse strand, counting down.
CGAGCGAGCTGTCGGGCCTGTCGTCAGGGTCGGCGCGATGTTCGCTGCGCACGCCCCCGTCGATGACGAAATGCGCGACGTGGATACCCTGTGGCGCCAGTTCGCGCGCGGCACTCTGCGCCAGGCCGCGCAAGGCGAACTTGCCCATCGCGAAGGCGGAAGAGTTCGCATAGCCCTTGACGCTGGCAGAGGCGCCGGTCAGCAGGATGGCGCCGAGGCGGTGCGGCAGCATGCGACGGACCGCCTGCTGCATCACCAGGAAGCCGCCAAACGCCGAGACCGCGATGGCCTGCCGGACAGCTTCGGGATCGATGTCGGCGATCGGCCCGCGTATCCGCCCGCTGGCGTTGTAGAGCACCACGTCCGGCGCGCCGATCTCGGCGTCCGCGCGCGCGAACAGGTCCGCCACGGCAGCGGCATCGGTGGCGTCGACGGCGTATCGGGCGGCACCGGTTTCCTCCGCCAGCGCCGCCAGCTTGTCGATGTCGCGCGATGCCAGGCCGACCTTGAGACCGGCCCCGGCCAACCGGCGGGCTACGGACGCGCTGATCCCCGGACCGGCGCCGACGATCAGCGCGGTGCGGTAGGGCAGGGTCACGACTTGCCTGTCGGAGCCCGCTGGCCGAACAGGATCTTGCGTTCCTCTTCGGTGCGCACGCCGCCGGCTCCCGGATTGATCCGCTGCACCAGCGCGTAGGCGCGCGTCGTCGCCGGTCGCGCCTTGATCTCGGCGTGCCAGCGGGCGAGATGCGGAAACTCGTCCAGCGACTGGCCCTGGGCATCCGGCAGGATCCAGGGATAGGACGCCATGTCCGCGATCGTGTAGTCGTCGCCGGCCACGTAGGGGCGGTCGGCCAGCCGGTGGTTCAGCACGCCGTACAGGCGGTGGGTCTCGTTGACATAGCGATCCACCGCGTAGGCGATCTTCTCCGGCGCGTAGTTGCGGAAATGGTGGTTCTGCCCCGCCATCGGTCCGAGACCGCCGACCTGCCAGAACAGCCATTGCAGCACCTCGGCGCGGCCACGGAGATCGGCCGGAATGAAACGTCCGGTCTTTTCGGCGAGGTAGAGCAGCATCGCCCCGCTCTCGAACAGGGAGACCGCGGCGCCGCCGCCAGCCGGCGCGTGGTCGACCATGGCCGGGATGCGGTTGTTCGGGGCAATGGCGAGGAATTCCGGCTGGAACTGCTCGCCCTTGCCGATATTGATCGGAATGATGTTGTACTCGAGGCCGGTTTCCTCGAGATACAGCGTCACCTTGTGACCGTTCGGCGTCGTCCAGTAGTACAGGTCGATCATTGTCGTCTCCTGGTCAGGCCCGCCCGGCCATTGAAGTGAGGCGGCGCACGCGCGATGTCGCACGGGTGGGCTCCCGATCGGAGCATCCAACGCGGGCGGAGGCAAGGCACGCATGGCGTCGAAGACATTGCATCTGGGCGCCTTCATGCGTCCGGTCAGCATCCATACCGGGGCCTGGCGCTACCCGGGCGCGCAGCCCGATGCCAACTTCAATTTTCCCCAGCTGAAACATCTGGCGCAGACATTGGAGCACGCGTGCTTCGATGCATTCTTCATGGCGGATCACCTCGCCGTGCTGAACATGCCGGTGCGCGCCTTGCAACGCAGCCATACCGTCACCTCGTTCGAGCCCTTCACGCTGCTCTCGGCGTTGGCCGCGGTGACCGAACGTATCGGGCTTGTCGCCACCGCGTCCACCACGTTCGACGAGCCCTATCATGTGGCCCGCCGCTTCGCGTCGCTCGACCATCTCAGCAACGGCCGCGCCGGCTGGAACATCGTGACCACCGCGAACCCCGATGCCGCGCTGAACTTCGGCTACACCGAGCAGATCGACCACGATGCACGATATGTGCGGGCACGCGAGTTCTTCGATGTCGTCACAGGCTTGTGGGACAGCTTCGCCGACGACGCCTTCCTGCGCGACGTCGAGAGCGGGATCTACTTCGACCCGGCACGTATGCACGTGCTCGACCATCACGGCCCGGCGCTCGACGTTCGCGGACCGCTCAACATCGCGCGACCGATACAGGGTTGGCCGGTGGTGGTGCAGGCAGGTTCCTCGGAGCCTGGCCGACAGCTTGCCGCCGAGACCGCGGAGGTCGTGTTCGCCGCCGAGCCCGACCTCGCCGCCGGGCAGCGCCTGTATGCCGACATCAAGGGCCGCATGCGCCAGATCGGTCGCGACCCGTCGCACCTGAAGATCCTGCCGGCCGCCTTCGTCCTGGTCGGCGAGACCCTGGCGGAGGCGCAAGCCAAGCGGGCGCATCTGGACAGCCTGGTGCACTATGACAGCGGCATCGCCTCGTTGAACGGCATGCTCGGCCACGACGTGTCGGGCTACGATCCGGACGGCCCGCTGCCGGAGATCCCGGAGACCAACGCCAGCAAAAGCGCCCGCGCCCGCATCGTCGAGATGGCGGCGCGCGACAGGCTCAGCATCCGCACGCTGGCGGCGCGCGCGGGCAGCTACTCCGGGCTCGCCTTCGTCGGCACCGCGCGGAGCATCGCGGACGAGATGGAGGCCTGGCTGCTGGGCGAGGCGTCGGACGGCTTCAACATCATGTTCCCGTGGGTGCCCGGCGGCCTGGTCGAGTTCGTGGAACAGGTGGTGCCGGAACTGCAGCGTCGTGGCCTGTTCAGGCGCGCCTACGAGGGAACCACGCTACGTGACCACCTCGGCCTACCCCGCCCGGCGAACCGCTTCTTCGCCTGAGCCGGCATCGACGCGACGATCCGCCGCTTCAGTCCCGGCAGGCCAGGCCCTCAGCGCAGTATCCACCACCCGATACAGCAACGCTCGGGTCGAGCCGGAAGCGGCCTGTACTGCCATGCCCTGGCCAACCGTCATCACGTAACTGGCCAGCGCGGCCGGATCGGCGTCCGGAGGCAGGTCGCCCTCCGCAACCGCCTGCTCCAGGCGACGGCGCAACGCTGCCTCGGCAGCCTCGCGACGGGCCACCAGTTCAAGCCGGATCGGCTCGGCGGCGTTCGAGCACGCCAGCGCTCCGTTGGTGCCGAGACAACCGGCCGGATGCGCCGGATCGGTCTGCGCGTCGGCCCAGCCGAACAGGATGCGTTCCGCCACCATCCTCGCAGTCGGACGGCTCAGCGCATCGGCGAAGAAGGTCATGCAGGTCGATTGGTAGCTGTCGAGCGCGCGGCGGAACAGCGCCTCCTTGTTGCCGTAGGTGGCATACAGGCTGGGCCGGGTGATCCCCATGGCTTCGGTGAGGTCGGTCATCGAAGCGCCCTCGAACCCGTTGCGCCAGAACACGTCCAGGGCCGCCGCAAGCGCGACGTCGACATCGAATTCCCGTGGACGTCCCATCGCCTCGTCCAGTTCAATCCAGCAGTCTCGGCCGCGACACTGTGACCAACATACCATATCTAGATAAGGACGCCGACCGTCCGGGTCCAGTCACCAAACCGACACAGATCATGCCGGGATCGGTGCCTGCTGCGGGATCAGTCCGGCCTGCCGGAGATCGGCCCAGAGCGCTGCCGGAATCGAGGCGGTCATCAGCGCGGCGTTCTCGCGCATCTCGATGACGCTGCGAGCGCCGGGGATGGCGGCGGCGACCACCGGATGGGCGGTGCAGAACTGCAACGCGGCGGCGCGCAGATCGACATCGTGGCGGCGGCACACCGCTGCGATGGCATCCCGGCGCGCCACCAGCTCGACGGGTGCCCGGACATAATCGTAGGTATCGCCGCCGGTCAGGAGGCCGGAGTTGTACGGCCCCCCCATCACCACGCTGACACCCTGGGCGGCGCAGCGCGGCAACAGCGTCTCGAGGGAGGCGGTGTCGAGCAGGGTGTAGCGCCCGGCGGCCAGCAGCACGTCCGGATCGGCCTGCTGCAGGGCAAGCAGGCAGGGTTCGACGCGATTCACGCCAAGGCCCCAGGCCTGGATCATGCCCTCCTCGCGCATGCGCGTCAGCGCCGGCGCCGCGCCCTGCATGGCCTCGTCGAAGCGTTCCCGCCAATCCGCGCCGTGCGTGTCCTCGCCGACATCGTGGATATAGACCACGTCGATGCGTGCCAGGCCCAGCCGCTGCAGACTGTCCTCGACCGAGCGCCAGGCGGCGTCGGCGGAGTAATCGTAGCGTATGCCGAACGGCAGGCCGCCGACGAAGGACGAACGCTCCTCCGGAAGCTCGGCGCCCGGCGCCGGCACCAGCATGCGACCCACCTTGGTCGACAGCATGAACGCGTCGCGCGGCCGGTGGCGCAGCGCCTCGCCGAAACGATGCTCGGACAGGCCGAAGCCATAGAACGGCGCGGTGTCGAAATGGCGCACGCCTGCATCCCAGGCGGTGTCCAATACCGCGCGTGCTTCCGTGTCCTCCACCCGGCCGAACAGGTTGCCGAGTGGCGCGCCGCCGCAGCCGAGTGGGCCAGGCGGCCGATAGCGAGTCATGGCGGACCTCCGGATATTTCTCGTGTCGATCATGGCCGGAATACCCCTCGCGTGCCATCCTCGGTGGCATCTTTGACTTGAGGGGAGGCCTCCTTGTCCGCCAAGGCAGACCGGAGCGACGAAGCCCGGAAAGACGAAGCCCAGGACGACGCGGCATCGGTGAAAAAGAGCGACCCGGCGTTGCCGCGCGCCAAGGAAATCCACGACCTCGTGCTCGAGGAGGGCGAGGACGAGATCGAGCGCGGTTTCGGATCGCTGGCCTGGTCGGGTCTCGCAGCCGGCCTCTCGATGGGCTTCTCGTTCCTGGTCATGAGCATCATGCGAGGCGCGCTGCCGGATCGGCCATGGGCCATCCTGATCGACGGCACCGGCTACACGGTAGGCTTCCTGATCGCGGTGCTCGGGCGGCAGCAGCTTTTCACCGAAAGCACCCTGACGGCGGTGCTGCCGGTGCTGAGCCGCAGCTCGCACGGCACCATCGCGAAGCTGCTGCGGCTATGGGTCATCGTTCTTGCGGCCAACCTGATCGGCACCATCATCTTCGCCTGGCTGATCTCCCACGAGGGCCTGTTCAAGCCGCAGACCTGGACCGCCCTGAACGAGATCAGCACGGAGTCGCTGCAGAGCAGCTTCTGGCCGATGCTGATCAAGTCGGTGCTGTCCGGCTGGCTGATCGCCCTGATGGTCTGGATGCTGCCCGGCGCCGGTCCGGCGCAGGTGCTGATCATCATGATCCTGACCTATGTCGTAGCGATCGGGCAATTTTCCCACATGGTTGCGGGCTCCGTCGAAGCCGCCTTCGCCGTCCTGACCGGTCATGCGAGCGCCCTCGATTATGTTTTCAAATTCGCCGTGCCGACCCTGATCGGCAACACCATCGGTGGTGTCTCGCTGGTCGCGATCCTGAACCACGCGCCACTGCGGTCCGACGAGGAGGTTTGACGCGTCCGGCCATCGGTGTCCGGAAGTTTTGCCGGCTGGACGCAAGCCGTACCCTGGGGCACGATGTTCGTTGCGATGCGGGAGGTTCGATCGGGCATGAGGTGGCACCCCCATCCGGCCGGCTTATGGTCGGTCCATGCCTGACATGACCCACCTCGGTGACCTGATGCCTGGCGCCCCGAAGCCTGGTGCGCCCGACATCGACGAGCCCGCGCCCGGTCGCCGCGATGCCCTGGTGATCGGTGCAGGCCTGGGCGGCATCGCGGCGGCGCTGCGGCTCCGGGCGCTCGGTTATCGCGTCACCATCCTGGAACGCTGCGAACAGCCCGGCGGCCGCGCCCGCGCCTTCACGCAGGACGGCTTCACTTTCGATTGCGGTCCGACGGTCATCACCGCACCGTACCTGTTCGAGGAATTGTTCGGCCTGTTCGGTGAGCGGCTCGACGACCACGTCGAGCTGCTGCCGGTGCATCCCTGGTATCGCATCACCTTTCCGGACCGGCGCCATTTCGATTATGGCGGTACCGGGCGCAGCATGGAGGAGGAGGTCGAGGCCTTCTCGCCGGGAGACGGCGCCGGCTATCGTCGTCTCGCGCGTCGCGCCCGGCAGCTGTTCGAGATCGGCTACGAGCGCCATGGCGCCGCACCCTTCCACCGCTGGCAGACCATGCTGCGCGCGTTTCCGGCGATCATCCGGCTGGGAGGCCTGCGCTCGCTGCACGCCCTGGTCCGGCGCCATCTCAAGGACCCCGGCCTGCAGCGCGCCTTCACACTGCAGACCCTGCTGATCGGCGGCCATCCCTACCGCACAAGCGCCATCTACGCCCTGATCCAGCATCTCGAGCAGCGCTGGGGCGTGTGGTTCGTGCGCGGCGGCACCGGCGCCATGGTCACGGCACTGATGGCCCTGGCGGCCCGGCATGGCGTCGCTGTCCGGTTCGGGGACACCGTCTCCCGGATCGTGGTCGAGCATGGCACGGTGCGCGGCGTGGTGCTCGAGAATGGCAGCATGCTCGCCGCCGGGACCATCGTCGCCAATGCCGACGCGCCGTACGTGCACCGGCAGCTGCTCGGCCGCAAACCGGGGTTGCGGCGCTGGCGCTATTCGATGGGACTTTATGTGCTGTATTTCGGCACCGACCGGAGCTGGCCTGCTACCGCGCACCACACCATCATCCTGGGTGACGACTACAAGACCCTGCTCGACGAGATCTTCGATGGCTGCCCCGTGCTACCGCAGGATCCCAGCCTCTATCTGCATCGGCCGGGCGCTACCGATCCTTCCCTGGCGCCGCCCGGGTGCGATGGGTTCTACGTGCTGGCGCCGGTGCCTAACCTGCAGTCCAGGATCGACTGGGAGCGTGTCGAACCTGCGTTCCGCGAGCGCATTCTCGCAATGTTGGAGGCGCGTGAACTTCCCGGCCTGCGCCGCCACATCGTCACCCAGCGCAGCGTCACGCCGCACGATTTCGCCCGCGATTACCTGAGCACGCACGGCGCCGGATTCTCGGTGGCGCCGACCTTGCTGCAATCAGCCGGGTTCAGGTTCCATAATCGTGTCAGCGGCGCCGAAGGCCTTTATCTTGTCGGCGCCGGAACGCATCCGGGCGCAGGCGTGCCGGGTGTGCTGAGTTCAGCGAAGGTGGTGCAGGAGTTGCTCCAGGCCAGCCAGACGAAATCCGACCCGGGGCGGGGCAAGGCCAGTTCGGCACTCAATACGCTGGCGCGGCATGGACGTAGTTTCCGTCTGGCCGGCACCCTGCTGCATCGCGTCGATCTGCAGGATGCCGCGACACTCTACAGCTTCTGTCGCCAGGTCGACGATCTTGCCGATCTTGCCGTGGATGCGGAGACGGCGCGGATCGAGCTGCTGCGGCTGCGTGCGGCAATCGCCGTCGCCGACCCGACGCACCCGCAGGCGGCCCCGCTGCTGGACATGGCGGCGCGACGACGCGTCGATCTCGACCCCGCGCTGGCGCTGATCGACACCATGGTGCTGGATCTCGCACCGATCGCGGTCGAGGACGAAGCGGCCCTGCTGCGCTACGCATACGGCGCGGCCGGCACCGTCGGCCTGATGATGTACGACCTGCTCGGGGTGCGCGACCCGTCGGGACGGTCCTATGCCATCGATCTCGGCATCGCCATGCAACTCACCAACATCGCACGCGACGTCATCGAGGATGCATCACGCGGCCGACTCTACCTGCCGGCGACCTGGCTGCCGGTGCATCTGCGTGCCGAGAGCGTGGCACTTCCGGAACATGCCGGACCCGTGTTCGACGCGGTATGCCGGCTGCTCGCCCTTGCCGACCGGCACTACCGCAATGCGGAATCCGGTATGCGCTATCTCCCCCCGCGACCGCGGGCGGCCATCCGGGTGGCGGCGCGTCTCTACGAAGAGATCGGCCGGATGATAATGAACTCAGGCGTGGGCTATCTCAATCAACCCCGCACGCGGGTATCAACCGGGCGCCGGATCTGGCTGCTGGGCGCCACCCTCTGTTCGACACGCGCGGGCGGCATGGCACCCGGGGCGATGGAGCCTCATGCTGCGCTGCACGAAGTGGTCTGACACCGGGCGATTACCGCCCGATCGGGTGGTTGCACTGGCGCAGATGCTAACATGGGTTGCGTAGCACGCACCGGCTCACGAAGTTGTGATACACCTCAGCGACGGCTGGGGCCATAAATGCCCTGAGCCGTTACTTCTATTTAATCTAGTCTCAAATGACAGACCAGAGAGTATGCCGAGGTCGTCATGAAGGCGACGTCGCCGGACCGCTGCGGCGTATGTCTTGCGGAAACTCTACTGGGCGAAGTGCCTTGCAGGGTATTGATCTCGACGAACTCGACCAGCTCCAGCGCCGATGCGAGGAGATTGAGCCATGCAAGTCAATGACGCTCCAAGACGCAGGGCGGCAGCTCAGAAAAGCCGCGCACCTGTCGCGCGGCAGGACGACGTGACGGGCTTTGCGGAAGTCATCGATCGCGACGGTTCCAACCTGCCTTCCATTCTCCTCCTGGTGCTGATGTCCTCGGCTCCGGCACTGCCGTTGAGCGATCTCCATGCGCCGGCGGTGAGCGCGATGGATGATCTGTGGGGCAAGCGCAAACTCATCGCCGACAAGACGCGGGTGTCGTCCGAGACGGTCTCGCTGACCTACTCCATGGTCGACCTGATCCGTTCGGTACTGGATTGAACCCGGGGCTACCGCCCCGGGCGGAACCTTAGAGAAAGATATCGGCGGGCGCCGCCTGCTTGAGCCGGTGTCCTAGTGCCTCGCCGGCCAGCTCGGCTTCGCCATCCGGGGCGTCGATGCTGTCCCGCAGCAGGAACGAGCCATCCTCCCGCGCCACCAGCCCCGTCAGCCGGATCTGCCCCGGCTGCAGCCGCGTGGTCACGGCGGCGATCGGCGACCGGCAGGACCCATCCAGGACACGCAGCAGCGCGCGCTCGGCATCGGCGGCGATCCGGCTTTCCCGGTCCTCGCAGGCCAGCATCAGCTCGCGCAGCACGACGTCGTCCTCGCGCGCGGTGACGGCGACGATTCCCTGCGCGGCGGAGGGAAGCATTACCTCGGTCTGCAGCACCACGCTTGCTTCGCTCTCAAGGCCGAGCCGCTTGAGGCCCGCGAGAGCCAGCAGGCTGGCATCGCAGCGTCCGGCTGCAACCTTGTCGAGTCGCGACTGCACGTTGCCGCGCATCAGGGTGATCCGGAGATCCGGCCGCGCATGCAGCAGCTGCGCCTGGCGCCGCACGGACGAGGTGCCGATCAGCGCGCCATGCGGAAGCACCGAGAGCGGATCCGCCGCATCCGGCACTTCGACATCGTCGGCCAGGATCAGCACGTCGCGCGGATCCTCGCGCGTCAGTACGCAGGCCAGCACGATCCCCGGTGGCAGCGCGGTTTCCAGGTCCTTCATGCTGTGCACGGCCAGATCGATGCGGCCGTCCAGCAGCGCCTCATGGATCTCCTTGGCGAACAGGCCCTTGCCGCCGATTTCGGCAAGACGGCAATGCTGCACCGCATCACCGGTGGTGCCCATCACCTGCTCGCGAAACACGTCCATGCCGCCCAGGGCCGGGCAGGCATCGCTCAGCATCGACAGGAAGCCCCGTGTCTGGGTGAGCGCCAGGGGCGAGGCACGCGTGCCGACGCGAAGTGGCAGGGTCGGCGCGTGCCGGGGTGCTTGCCGGTGCTGGCGATGTGCCGGCGCCGGGTGTCGCAGCAACTGCGGGCTCGTCGCAAGGATGTTCTCGAGACTCATGACACTGGACCCCGCAGTGCGGTTCCGGATGCCGAAGCTCCGGAAATGGATTGCCCGGAGAAGGGCGGATTGAGGCGGACCACCGCGCGGTTGAGTTGCGAGGCGATCGTGACCCAGACGAGATAGGGCAGCAGCAGCCAGGTGGTGAGCGCCGACAGCAGCGTGCTGTTGCGGCCGCGCGGCAGGCCGAGCATCAGGGCAAGGATCGAGAGCCAGAGCGGAACCGTCTCGACCAGCGCGAGATCCGGCCGGCGGAATTTGAAGAACAGCGCGCTCCAGAGGATGTTCAGCGAGCCGTTCAGGGCGAACAGCGTCATGAGGCGGCGTCGTTGCGGGCGGGTCTCGGCACGCCGCCACGACCATACTGCGGCAATCCCGGTAAGCGTTCCGATCGTCGTCCAGGCCGGCCCGAAGGCCCACCCGGGTGGCTGCCAGCGCGGCGTGCGCAGGCTCTGGTACCACGGACCGATGCTGGTCAGCGCGCCACCCACCCCGAGCACGGCGGTGACGCATATCGCGGTGGTCACGACATCTCGCCCGACGCGTTTCATCAGGTCGAGGCGAGGCCGGTGAGGTGCGCCATGTTCTTGGCGAAGATGCGCAGATGCACCAGCGGTTTCGCCCGCACCAGCTCCTTGGTCATGTAGGCGGCCCAGGTGAGTTCCTGCACGTCGGTGTCGCGGCAGATGGCGACGAAGCGTTCTCGACGCTGGTCGGAGGCGTACCAGAAGCGCTGCATGATGCCGAGAATCCAGAACACCTGGCCGTGCGAGCGCATGAACCGCCGCCGCGCGCTTCTCAAGGCGCGCGCCTCGCCGGTGGCACAGAACCTGTCGACCGCCTCGGCGGCGAGCCGGCCGCCGGTCATGGCGTAGTAGATGCCCTCGCCGGAGGCCGGCGCCACCACACCGGCGGCATCGCCGGCGAGCACGACATCGCGCCCGTTGTCCCAGCGGCGCAACGGACGCAGCGGGATCGGCGCGCCCTCGCGACGGATGGTGCGCGCGTTCTCGAGTCCGCTGCTGCGCCGCAGCGCTTCCACCGCGGGCCGCAGCCTGAAGCCCTTCTGGGCGCTCCCGAGCCCGACGCTGGTGGTCTTGCCGTGCGGGAACACCCAGCCGTAGAAATCCGGCGACAGCGAGCCGCGATAATGGACTTCGCAGCTGGAACCGTCGAACTCCTCGGGCGGCGGCGAGGCGATGATCTCGTGGTAGGCAAACACGTAGCGCATGCGATCGGCGCCACGGATCGCCTGCTTCGCGACCACTGAGCGCGCGCCGTCCGCCCCGATCACGCAGCGCGTGCGCAGCACGAAGGCGCCGGCCGCCGGATGCGCCTCCGCATCTCGTCCCGCGGCGGCGGAGCAATGCACCTGCACCACCCCGTCCGCCTCGCGCTCGATCCGCTCGAAGGCGCCGTGCCGCCGGACCGCGCCGGCCTCCCCGGCGCGCACCCGCAGCCACTCGTCGAAGGCGTCGCGATCGACCATGCCGACATAGCCGTCGGCGATCGGCATGTCGGCGATGCGCGACGACGGCGAGAACACCCGGGCGCCGGTGGCGCGCGCCACCAGCAGATCCTCGGGGATCTCGAACTCGCTCATCAACCGGGGCGGAATGGCGCCGCCGCAGGGCTTGATGCGGCCGTCGCGGTCGAGCAGCACGACGCTGCGGCCACGCCGTGCCAGATCGGCGGCGGCAGTCGCGCCGGCTGGCCCGCCGCCGACCACCACGCAATCGTATATCGTCTCGCCGGTCATTGTCGGATGTCCGATCGCGGAATGAGGGATGTCATGGCCGTATCGCGAAGGCGGTGACCAGCATGCCGATCACGTAGAGCGTGGTGCCGGTGGCGTTGTACCAGGGGGCCTGGGCCTGCGGCGCCTCCAGCAGGCGCAGCATCAGCACGAACTGGGCGCCGATCAGGGACAGGACGATCCCGGCCTGCACCTGCTGCCCCCAGGCGGCGAGCAACGCCACCATCACCATCTGCGGCACCAGCATGATCAGGCAGGCGACCCGGCAGGCGCGGTCGGCGCCGAGGCGGGCGGGCAGGGAGGCGATGCCCATCCTGCGGTCGCCCTCGATCGATTTGAAGTCGTTCAGCGTCATGATGCCGTGCGCGCCAAGGCTGTACAGCGCCAGCGAGATCAGCACGTGCGCATCAGGGAACGCACCGCGCATTACCGCCGCCCCGGCGAACCATGGCAGGCCTTCATAGCTGACGCCAACTGCAAGGTTGCCGATCCAGCCATTGCGCTTGAGCCGCGCGGGCGGCGCGCTGTACGCCCAGGCCAGCACCATGCCGATGGCGGCGGCAACCGACACCCAGGGTCCAAGCGAAGCGGCCAGTACCAGCGACACCGCGGTCCAGACGATGGCGATCGCGAGGCCCCAGCGGCCGGGGATGCGCCCCGACGGGATCGGCCGGTCGGGCTCGTTGATGGCATCGACATGGCGGTCGAACCAGTCGTTCACCGCCTGGCTGGTGCCGCAGATCATCGGGCCGGCCAGCAGCAGGCCGCCCAGCACCAGCGGCCAGCGCGGGCCGAGCGGCTGGCCGGACGAGGCGATGCCGCAGCCGAATGCCCAGATCGGCGCGAACCAGGTGATCGGCTTGAGCAGTGTCAGGACGGCGCGAGGTTGCGGCGTGGCAAAGCCCGAAGACGGCAGCGCGCGCACCTCGCTCATTCGCTGTCGTCCAGGTTGCCAATGCCGAAGCGGCGCATCTTCACATAGAGGCTCTGCCGGCTCAGCCCGAGCATCTCCGAGGCGGAGGCGCGGTTGTTGCCGGTCAGCTTCAGCGCTGCCTCGATGCAGAGCCGTTCGATTACGTCGGTGGCATCGCGCACCAGGTCGCGCAACGGCACCCGCCCGATCAGGTCCACGAGATGCTCGTTGCCGACCGGTGCATCGGCGGCAGGTTCCGGTGCAGGCGGGGTGAGCCGGCGCGCCACGTCGCGGATCGAGAAGCCCAGCCGTGCGTGTTCGCCGCCATCGACGATCACCGCCGAGATCTCGACCTGGCGCTCGGCGCCGTGCTGGCCGCGCAGCCGCGTGCTGAACAGTCGCACGGTGCCGCGCTGGCGGAGATTGGCGAGCAGCACGTCGATCTCGACGCTGGCCGCCGACTGGCCGAGCCAGTCGCCGAGCGAGCGCCCGCGCACCTGGTCGATGTTGCCGAGCTGGACCATGTCCAGGAAGGCGGCATTCGCGGCCAGGATCAAGCCGTCGCCGTCGGTGAACACGAAGGCGTCGGGCGACTGCTCGAGAGCGTCCAGCAGACGACCGTTGAGCGCCTCCAGCGAGGTGCCGTCGCGCGCTGCCAGTCCGGTGATGCGGGCCAGCATCAGAAGGGTGCCGCCGCTCTGCAGCATTCCGCCGGACATCGCCACCGGCGCGCCGGTCTCGACAAGCGCCACGGTGGCCATGTCCGCGGCGCCCTTGTTCTGCAGCGTGGTGACGAAGCGCTGCACCTTGGTGTGGCTGCTCTCGCGAAACAGGTCGAGAAATGCACGGCCCTTGCGGATCTCGGTGCGGAACAGCCGGCTTGCCGCCGGATTGAATTCGACGATCTTCAGCGTCGCCACGTTGACCGCGACCAGCGCCTCGCCGGTGCCGTCGAACAGCAGCCGCGAACGCGCCTGGGCCTCCCGCAGCGCCGCATAGTCGCGGTCGAGCGCTTCCTGCGCGTCGATCAGCTTCTGCTGCAGTTCGGAGAACAGGCGCAGATCCTGGCCGAAGGCGGCGGTCACCTTGCCGTCGCGCAGCCGGATGGTGGAATATTGCACCGCGACGTCGGCGCCGCTGGTGGCTGGATGGTTGATATGGCGAAGGCGCACTTCCTCGTCGCGCTGCGAGGCCTCCAACAGGGCTGCGACCTTGCCGCGGCTCTCGCTGGTGACGGTCTCCGCCCAGCTGCGCCCGAGCCAGTCCGAGGCGCCGCGCAGGTCCTTCTGCAGCCGTTCGCTGCGAAACGAGATGTCGCGGATCAGCCCCTGGTCGTCGATCAGCAAGGCGAGATCCGCCGCCGCCCCGACGAGGCGGCCGATCTCGGAAACCCCGCCCTCGGACCCGTCGCCGAGCAGGGCTCCCCCGTAGGAGAACGAGTTCAACCAGACCATCCAACGACCCCGGGCGACGCGGCGAGCGTGCCAAGACGTGGCATGGCGGCGGCAGCCTGGGCGGCACGGCGCCGCAGCAGCATATCCGCACGCAACAGCGCGTCCTCGGCATTCTCCGCGATGGCATCGACATCCAGGGACGTGGCGAGCGTCGTGTCCGACTGGAATGCCGGGCCGCCGGCCATGACGATCACGTCGCGGTTGCGCGAGGTAAGGCGGGCCGCCTGGATGCAGGCTTCGAGCCGGTAGGCATGCTCGACCGAACCGAGTGAGAATCCGGCAATATCGTAGTTGTCGGAGCGCAGCACGGTCGCGATCTCGAACGGGTCCTCGATCTGCCCGAGCGTCACGTTCCAGCCGCGCAGCCGGAAGACCTCGGCCAGCATGGCGACGCCGAAGCGGTGCTTGCTGCCTGGCACCGCCCACAGCGCGATACTGTGCTCGTGGCTGGCGCGCACCGGCTGTGCGGTCACCGTCGAGAGCAGGATCTGCATCCTGGCCTGCAGCCGCATGACCCCGAGGGTCACGTCCAGGATCGTGGCGCGATCCTCCAGCCAGAGTTCGCCGAGGTAGCGGGCCGCCGGAGCCAGCAGGTCGAGCAGGATATTCTCGGCGTCGAGACCCGACGCCAGGGCGGTCCTGACATGCTGGTCGACCGCCGCCTCGTCCTGCCGCATGGCATCCAGTGCGAGCGTCACGATGGCTTCGGGACCGGGTGCGTCCAGATGTGGCGAGACAGGGGAGGGAGACTTTGCCGCGACCGGGGCAGTTGCGCCGGCGGCCTTGCGCCTGCCGCCGCTCCGCTGCTGACGGTCGCGATAGACCTCGGCAAGCCGGGGAACGATATCCCCCTGGATGAGCCTGAGAACGGCCTCCCGGGTGGCGAACGCTGGCTGGACCATGCTGTTGCTCCGACCGCCGATGCCGCCCAGCCTGCCTCGTTGCCAACGCAAGCTGTCCCGCACCGGTCCGTTTCCTTCCGACCTGCCACACTGAAGCCTTCGCCACCGGGAAGTGTCAACCTAGATTTGTGTCTAATCCACTTGACACTTTCTCCCGCCGGCTTCTAGCGTCGTCTCCAGTGGTGCAGGGAGCGGATCGTGAGCGGCACGATATCGACAGGTCTGAAGTCCACAAGTGTCAACCTGCCGCATGCGCCCCGGGCGGCAACCAAATCGCGCCGCCCGCTCTACACCGCCGAGCAACGCCGCCGACGCGACGCCTCGGTCTGGACGCTGGTCCAGGGCATCCTGGCCCCGCTGCAGTTCCTGGTGTTCCTGGTCAGCCTCGGCCTCGTGCTGCATGCGCTGGCGACCGGCCACGGCGCCCAGGTCGCCAACCTCTCGGTGCTGATCAAGGCGGCTGCCCTGTGCGCGATCATGGTCACCGGCGCCATCTGGGAGAAGCAGGTGTTCGGCCGCTACCTGCTGGCGCCGGCCTTCTTCTGGGAGGATGTCGCGAGCTTCGGCGTGATCGCGCTGCACGCGGCCTACGTGGTGGCGCTGTTCGGATCGCTGTTGAGCGAGACCGGCATGCTGCTGCTCGCGCTGGCCGCCTACGCCGCCTATCTCGGCAACGCCTTGCAGTTCCTGCTCAAGCTGCGGTCTGCCCGTCTCGAGGCCGGGCGGCTTGGAGCCGCTTCATGAATATCAGCGTCAGCCCCGGCGCCTGCGCCGCTCCGGTCCTCAAGGAAAGGGGCCAGCGCGAGGTCTTCTGCGGCCTGACCGGCATCATCTGGCTGCATCGCCGCATGCAGGATGCCTTCTTCCTGGTAGTCGGCTCGCGCACCTGCGCCCATCTGCTGCAATCGGCCGCCGGGGTGATGATCTTCGCCGAGCCGCGCTTCGCCACCGCCATCATCGGCGAGCGCGACCTGGCCGGCCGGGCCGACCTCGATGACGAGCTCGATCGCGTGGTCGGCCGGCTGCTGGCGCGCCGCCCCGAGATCAAGTTGCTCTTCCTGGTCGGCTCCTGCCCGTCCGAAGTCATCAAGCTCGACCTCGGGCGCGCCGCCGCTCGGCTGTCGCGGGTGAACGAGGCCGGCGTACGCGTGCTGGCCTACTCCGGCAGCGGCATCGAGACCACCTTCACGGAGGGCGAGGATGCCTGCCTCGCCGCCCTGGTGCCGGAAATGCCGGACACCGCGCCGGGCGCTCCCGCCAGCCTGCTGGTGGTCGGTGCGCTGCCGGACACCGTCGAGGCGCAGTTCCGCAGCCTGCTGAGCCAGGCAGGCATCGATCGGATCGACTTCCTGCCGCAGCGCCGGCTGGCAGAGCTGGCCTCGGTCGGTCCTCGGACCCGCATCCTGCTGGCGCAACCGTTCCTCGCCGCCACCGCGAAGGCGCTGGAGGAGCGTGGTGCGCGACGCATTCCGGCCCCGTTCCCGATCGGCATCGAAGGCACCACGCTCTGGCTCGAAGCCGCCTGCCGCGCGTTCGGGATCGATCCCGCCATCGTCTCGAAACTCGCCGAGGCGCCGAAAGCCCGTGCGGCGGCGGCCCTGGAACGGGCACGGAGCGCGCTCGCCGGACGCAGCGTATTCTTCTTTCCCGACAGCCAGCTCGAAATCCCGCTGGCGCGCTTCCTGGCGCGCGAGATGTCGATGCGGCTGGTCGAGGTCGGCACGCCGTACCTGCATCGGCAGCATCTCGCCGAGGAACTCGCGATGCTGCCGCCGGTGCAGATCAGCGAAGGGCAGGATGTCGACCTGCAGCTCGATCGCTGCCACGCAGCCCGCCCCGACCTGGTGGTCTGCGGACTGGGTCTTGCAAATCCTCTCGAAGCCGCGGGCATCGCCACGAAATGGTCGATCGAGCTGCTGTTCAGCCCGATCCACGGCTACGAGCAGGCGGCCGATCTCGCCAACCTGTTCGTCCGTCCCCTGGCGCGTCGCGCCATGCTGGAGGTCTAGGCGATGGAGCTGTCGCTCTGGACCTACGAAGGCCCGCCGCATGTAGGTGCGATGCGAATCGCCTCCGCGATGCGGGACGTGCATTACGTGCTGCATTCACCGCAGGGCGACACCTACGCCGACCTGCTGTTCACCATGATCGAGCGCCGCAACACGCGGCCGCCGGTCACCTACACCACCTTCCAGGCACGCGACCTCGGCGGCGATACCGCAACGCTGTTCAAGGACGCCGCGCGCGAGGCCTGCGAGCGCTTCCGCCCGCAGGCGCTGCTGGTCGGTGCAAGCTGCACCGCGGAGCTGATCCAGGACGATCCCGGCGGCCTGGCCCGCGCGCTCGGCCTCGACGTGCCGGTGATCGAACTCGAGCTGCCCTCGTACCAGCGCAAGGAGAACTGGGGCGCGGCGGAGACCTTCTACCAGCTGGTACGCACCTTCGCGGTGCAGTCGAACCGCTCCGCGACCGATGCACGCCCGAGCTGCAACCTGCTCGGCCCGGCCAGCCTCGGCTTCCGGCATCGCGACGACGTGCGCGAAGTCACCGATCTGCTGGCGCGCCTCGGCGTCCGCGTCAATGTGACCGCGCCCCTCGGCGCCTCTCCCGCCGACCTCGCCCGCCTTGGCGACGCGGATTTCAATATCTCCCTGTATCCGGAGATCGCCGATCCTGCCGTGCGCTATCTCGAGAAGCGGTTCGGCCAGAAGACGGTTCGCAGCATCCCGATCGGCGTGACCGGCACGCGCGCCTTTATCGACGAGGTGCTTCAGGTAGCCGGGCTGCCCGCTATCGACGCGGAGTCGCTTGGCCGTGCCTGCGGCTTGCGCCTGCCCTGGTATTCGCGTTCCGTAGACAGCACCTACCTGACCGGCAAGCGCGTGTTCGTGTTCGGCGACGCCACGCACGCCATCGCCGCCGCACGGGTTGCCAGCCGCGAGTTCGGATTTACCGTAGTCGGGCTTGGATCCTATTCCCGCGAGCAGGCCCGCGACGTGCGCGAGGCGGCGGCGCTCTACGGCCTGACCGCGCTGATCACCGACGACCACCTGGATGTCGAGTCTGCCATCGAGGCGCTGCAGCCGGAGCTGGTGCTCGGCACCCAGATGGAGCGGCATATCGCAAAACGCCAGGGTATCGGATGCGCGGTGATCTCCGCGCCGGTGCACGTGCAGGACTTTCCGGCGCGCTATTCGCCGCAGATGGGTTTCGAAGGTGCGAACGTGCTGTTCGACACCTGGGTGCATCCGCTGATGATGGGTCTCGAGGAGCATCTGCTGGCGATGTTCCGCGAGGATTTCGAATTCCATCCCGATGCGCAGCCGTCACATCTCGGGGCGGCGGCGCCTGTCCTGGCGCCCGCTCCTGCCGCCGAGCCCGAGCCTGTCGCGGCCGCCGAGACCGGCTGGGCGATCGAGGCCGAGCGCGAGCTGCGCCGCATCCCGATCTTCGTGCGCGGCAAGGCCCGCCGCAACACCGAATCGTTTGCCCGTGAGCGCGGGCTTTCCCTGATCACAGTCGAGACGCTGTATGATGCAAAAGCCCATTTCTCGCGCTGAGGCGGCCCCCGTGCGTGTCGTCTCCGCGCGCAACGTCCCGGTCCGCATCGTCATCGTTACCATGGACAGCCATCTGGCGCAGGCCGCCCAGGCCGCGGGACAGATCCTGCGACGCGATCTTCCCGGTCTGGAACTGGTGGTGCACGCCGCCGACGAGTGGAGCCACGATCCGGCGCTGCTCGACGCCTGCCATGCCGACATCGCCCGCGGCGATATCGTCATCGCCACCATGCTGTTCATGGACGACCATATCCAGGCGGTGTTGCCGGCCCTGCAGGCGCGGCGCGAGCAGTGCGACGCCATCGTCTGCTGCCTCAGCGCCGGCGAGATCGTCCGCCTGACGCGGCTTGGCCGCTTCAACATGTCGGCCGAGGCCACCGGCATGATGGCAATGCTGAAGAAGCTCCGCGGCTCGCGCGGCAAGAGCAACGCCTCCAGCGGCCGCGACCAGATGGCGATGCTGAAGCGCCTGCCGAAACTGCTGCGCTTCATTCCCGGTCCGGCGCAGGACGCACGCGCCTACTTCCTCTGCCTGCAATACTGGCTCGCGGGATCCGAGATCAACCTGGTCGGCATGATGCGCCTGCTGGTCGATCGCTACGCCGCCGGCCCGCGCCAGGTGCTGCGTGGCACGCTTGCCGCGGCGCCGCCGGTCGAATACCCCGATGTCGGGCTGTATCACCCCGCCGCCAGGGGCCAGATCGTCGAACGGCTGGAGCAGCTCCCCGCGCGCGGCGGCGAGAACGGTACGGTCGGCCTGCTGCTGATGCGGTCGTACGTCCTGGCCGGCAATGCCGCCCACTATGACGGCGTCATCGCCTCGCTGGAGGCGCGCGGCCTGAAAGTCATTCCGGCATTCTCTTCCGGTCTCGACAGCCGCCCGGCAATCGAGGCGTACTTCCTTCGCAACGGCGTCACCACCATCGACACGCTGCTGTCGCTTACCGGGTTCTCTCTCGTCGGCGGCCCTGCCTACAACGATGCCAAGGCGGCCGAGGAGATCCTGGCCAGGCTAGACGTGCCGTATATCGCCGCCCACCCTGCCGAGTTCCAGACCTTGCAGCAGTGGCAACAGGATCCGCGTGGACTGCTGCCGGTCGAGGCGGCGATGATGGTGGCGATCCCGGAGCTCGACGGCGCGATCTGGCCGATGACCTATGGCGGCCGCTCGTCGGAAGCCGAGGAGGGCCAGCAGCGCCAGATGGAGGTGCATCCCGAGCGCGCCTCGATGCTCGCTTCGCGCGTCGCCAGGCTCGCTGCCCTCCGTCGCAGCGAGCGCGCCGACCGCCGCCTTGCCATCGTGCTGTTCAATTTCCCGCCCAATGCCGGCGCCACCGGGACCGCCGCCTACCTGTCGGTGTTCGAGAGCCTGCAGAACACGCTGCAGTCGCTCGCGGCCGGCGGTTACACGATCGATGTTCCGGGTGATGTCGACGCCCTCCGCGCCCGCGTGCTGGAGGGCAATTCGAAGCTGCTCGGCACCGACGCCAACGTCGCGCATCGCATCCCGGCTTCCGAGCATGTCCGCCGCGAGCGCTGGCTCGCCGATATCGAGCGCCAGTGGGGCCCGGCGCCCGGACGGCAGCTGAGTGACGGCAGCTCGATCCAGATCCTCGGCGCACAGCTCGGCAACGTCTTCATCGGCATCCAGCCCTCCTTTGGCTACGAGGGAGATCCGATGCGCATGCTGTTCGAGCATGGATCGTCGCCGACCCACGCGATGTCGGCCTTCTATCGCTACCTGCGCGAGGATTTCGCGGCAGACGCGGTGCTGCATTTCGGCACCCACGGCGCGCTCGAATTCCTGCCCGGCAAGCATGCCGGCATGTCGGGCGCCTGCTGGCCGGACCGGCTGATCGGCGACATGCCGAACTACTATCTCTATGCCGCGAACAACCCGTCCGAGGGGGCGCTTGCCAAGCGCCGCACCGGCGCCACCATGATCAGCTACATGACGCCGCCGCTTGGCACCGCCGGCCTGTATCGCGGCCTGCTGGACCTCAAATCCAGCATTGATCGCTGGCGCGGCCTCGAGCCGGATGCCGACGCGGACCAGCGTGCCTCGCTGTTGTCGCTGCTGCAGGCTCAGTCCGCAGCGGTCGATCTCGCCGTCGCCGAGCCGGCCTGGACCATGCAGGATGCGGCGCCTCGCATCGACGCGCTGCGCTCGGATCTGCATGAACTCGAGCAGACGCTGATCCCGCATGGACTGCATGTGGTCGGCCGGCCGATGGATGCCGATGCCCGCGCCTCCATGCTGGATGCGGCTGGCCTGACCGATCCGGAGCGGCGCGCGTCCATCGATGCGCTGCTCGGACAGGACCACGAGACCGGGGCGATCCTGCACGCGCTCGATGCCCGCTACCTGCGTCCCGTCGTCGGCGGCGATTTCGTCCGAAGCCCGGACATGCTGCCGACCGGTCGCAATATCCATGGCCTCGACCCGTTCCGTATCCCGAGCGCCTTTGCGGTGCAGGACGGCGCGCTGCAGGCCGAGCGTCTGCTGGATCGCCATCGCGCCGAAGGCCATGATCTGCCCGAGACCGTCGCGATGGTGCTGTGGGGTACCGATAACCTGAAGACCGAAGGCGGTCCGCTGTCCCAGGCTCTGTGGCTGATGGGCGCCGAGCCGCGTCACGACAGCTACGGCCGCCTGACCGGCGCGCAGCTGGTGCCGCTTGATCGCCTCGGCCGGGCACGTATCGACGTCGTGCTGACGCTGTCGGGTATCTTCCGCGACCTGCTGCCGATGCAGATGCGTCTGCTCGCCGAGGCGGCGTTCCTGGCCGCGTCGGCCGAAGAGGCGCCCGAGCAGAATTTCATTCGCAAGCACGTCCTGGCCTTCATCGCCGAGAAGGGCGGAAGCATCGAGGATGCCGCGCTGCGGGTGTTCGGCAATTCCGAGGACGCCTATGGCTCCAACGTCAACCTGCTGATTGGGCAGGGCGGCTGGAGCGACGAGAACGAGCTTGCCGACGTGTTCGTCAAGCGCAAGGGACATGCCTACGGGATCGATGGCCGCAGCCGCCGGCAGGATGCGCTGCTGTCGCATATCCTCGGCAAGGTCGATGTCGCCTACCAGAACCTGGAATCGGTCGAGGTCGGCGTCACCACCATCGACCATTATTTCGACACCCTCGGCGGCATCGGCCGCGCGGTGCAGCGGGCACGCGGCACCCAGGCACAGATCTATATCGGTGACCAGACCCGCGGCGCCGGCAGCGTGCGCACGCTGGGTGAACAGATCTCTCTGGAGACGCGCACCCGCACCCTCAACCCGGCCTGGTACGAGGCACTGCTTGCGCACGGCAGCGAGGGCGTTCGTAACCTCGAGGCGCAGGTCACCAATACGCTCGGCTGGTCGGCAACCACTGGACAAGTCGCACCCTGGGTCTATCGTCAGATGACCGAGACCTTCGTCCAGGAAAAAGAGATGCGCGACCGGTTGTCCGCACTCAACCCGACAGCGTCGGCGCAGATCATCAATCGCCTGATCGAGGCGAGCGAGCGCAACTACTGGTCGCCGGATGCGGCCATGCTGGACGACCTGCACCAGGCCAGCGAGGAGCTGGAAGATCGCCTTGAAGGCATCACGGAAGTGGCAGCATAGACATGGATGACGTTCGGACATCGCTGCGGGATGCAGTCACCGGAACTTCAAGCGGGGGCTGCTCCTCCTGCGAGAGCCTGCCCCTCGGCGCGAGGGCCGGGGACGACGGCGAGGGCAGCGTACAGGTCAAGCTCGATGCCGGACGGGGGGCGCGGGCGGCGCGGACCTTCGCGATCTACGGCAAGGGCGGTATCGGCAAGAGCACGACCTCGTCGAACCTGTCCCTCGCCTTCGCGAAGCTCGGCCAGCGTGTGCTGCAGATCGGCTGCGATCCGAAGCACGATTCCACCTTCACGCTGACCAAGCGGCTGATCCCGACGGTGATCGATGTGCTGGAGTCGGTGGATTTCCATCCGGAGGAACTGCGGCCGGAGGATTTCGTGTTCGAGGGCACCGGCGGCGTGATGTGCGTCGAGGCGGGCGGACCGCCGGCCGGCACCGGCTGCGGCGGCTACGTGGTTGGCCAGACGGTCAAGCTGCTGAAGGAGCATCACCTGCTCGAGGACACCGACGTGGTGATCTTCGACGTGCTGGGCGACGTGGTATGCGGCGGCTTTGCGGCCCCGCTACAGCATTCCGACCAGGCGCTGGTGGTCGCCGCCAACGATTTCGACTCGATCTTCGCGATGAACCGCATCGTCGCCGCGATCGCCGCCAAGGCGCGCAACTACGACGTCCGGCTCGGCGGCGTGATCGTCAACCGCAGCGCCGCGAGCGACCAGATCGATCTGTACAACAAGGCGGTCGGCATGCGCACGCTCGGCCATTTCCCGGATCTCGATGTCATCCGCCGGTCGCGCCTGAAGAAGGCGACCTTGTTCGAGATGGATCCGACGCCCGAGGTGGTGGCGGTGCAGGATGAATATCTCCGGCTGGCCAAATCGCTCTGGGACGGGGTGACGCCGCTGGTGGCGCAGCCGATGAAGGACCGCGACATATTCGAGCTGCTGGGGTTCGAATAATGGCCGCAGTCGCCTATCAGCAGCGACGTGGCGAGCTCGAGACCTATTTCGACCGCACCGCGCTCGAGGCCTGGGCGAAGCTGACTTCGGATGCACCGGTCGGCAGCATACGCGCCACGGTTCGCGCGGGCCGCGACCGCATGCGCGCGACCCTGCTGGACTGGCTGCCGCGCGACCTCGCCGGGGCTCGCCTGCTTGATGCCGGGTGCGGTACCGGCAGCCTCTCTGTCGAGGCGGCCCGGCGCGGCGCCGATGTAATCGGTGTCGACCTATCGCCGAAACTGCTCGAACTCGCCCGGTCACGCCTGCCGGCCGGTCTTGAGCAGCGCATCGATTTCCGCCCGGGCGACATGCTCGATGCCTCCCTCGGCAAATTCGATTTCGTGGTCGCCATGGACAGCCTGATCCATTATCCGGCGCAGGACATGGCGCGCGCGGTATCGGAGCTGGTCGCCCGTACCGGCCGCTCCTTCGCCTTCACCTTCGCGCCGCGGACGCCGATGCTCAGTGCGATGCATGCCGCCGGACGGCTGTTCCCGCGCAGCGACCGGGCGCCTGCGATCGAGCCGGTCTCGCCGCGCCGCATCACCCACCTGCTGCACAACACTGCCGAGGCCGGGCGCTGGCGGATCGGACGCAGCCTGCGCGTCAAGAGCAGCTTCTACATCTCCGAGGCGATGGAACTCGTCGTGCGATGAACAGCCGCGTCGCCCGGAGCTGGAACTGGGTCGGGCTGCGCAACCTGCCGATCGCGGAGGCGCATGTCGGCATCACGCTGCGTCGCCTGCTGCGGCTCTCGATGTTCCAGGTTTCGGTCGGCATGGTGCTGGCCCTGGTGATCGGCACGCTGAACCGGGTGATGATCGTGGAACTCGGCGTTCCGGCCCGGCTGGTCGGCTTGATGGTGGCGTTGCCGCTGCTGCTGGCGCCGTTCCGCGCCGTCATCGGGTTCCGCTCCGACAACCATGTCTCGGTGCTCGGCTGGCGCCGGGTGCCGTATCTGTGGATCGGCACCATGCTGCAATTCGGAGGCCTCGCGATCATGCCATTCGCGCTGCTGCTGCTCTCGCAAGGCACGCCGAGTACTGCGTTGGTCGGCGAGATTGGCGCCGCCTTCGCCTTCCTGCTGGTCGGCGCCGGAATGCACACCACGCAGACGGTCGGACTGGCACTGGCAACGGATATCGTTCCTGCCCGATCGCGCCCGCTGGTGGTGGCGCTGCTCTGCGTCATGCTGCTGGTCGGTGTCCTGGTCAGTGCACTGGTGTTCGGCGCGCTGCTGGCGCATTTCAGCGAGGAGAGGCTGATCCAGGTGGTGCAGGGCGCCGCCACGGTCACCGTCGGGCTGAATGCCGTTGCGCTCTGGAAGCAGGAGCCGCGCTCGACGTCGCAAATCACCCCCGGCAAGGTCGCCCCCAGGATGCGGGATGCCTGGCGGGCGATGCGTCGCGAGCCGGATCTGCGCCGCCGCCTGGTCGCGGTGGGCCTCGGCACCGTGGCCTTCAGCCTGCAGGACGTGCTGCTCGAACCCTATGGCGGCCAGGTGCTGCATCTGCGTGTCGGCGCCACCACCGCGCTGACCGCGCTGCTCGCGGTCGGTGGCCTGTGCGGCTTCGCGATGGCGGCTCGGCTGCTGTTGCGCGGCATGGATCGCTACCGGGTCGCCGCCTTCGGTGCGCTGGCCGGATTGCCCGCCTTCGCCGCGGTCATCCTGTCGGCACCGCTGCAGTCGGCCGCCTTGTTCGCAGCCGGCACCACCCTGGTTGGCCTCGGCGCCGCACTCTTCCTGGCCGGCACGCTGTCCGGAGCGATGGATGCGGCGCGCGACGGCAGCCACGGCCTTGCGCTGGGCACCTGGGGTGCGGTGCAATCCTTTGCCGCCGGCGCCGCGATCGCGCTTGGCGCCGGACTGCGCGACTTCGTGGGGTCGCTGGCCCGGACCGGCATGTTCGGCAGCGGTCTTGCGCCGGACACTGCCGGCTATGACGCGGTCTATGTCTTCGAGATCGCGCTGCTGTTCCTCACCCTGGCGGCACTCGGGCCGCTGGTCCGGTTCCGGCTGCCCGCGGCCGCGACCCTCTATCCCTCGAAACAGGAGATCAGCCGATGCTGAGAGGCTCGCTGACCGGATATGTCGATATCGCGCAGGTCACGCTGTACGTGTTCTGGGCCTTCTTCGCCGGTCTGATTTTCTACCTGCAGCGCGAGAGCCACCGGGAAGGCTACCCGCTACTGACGGACATTCCCGGTCAGACCGATCAGGAATCGGTCAACGACCTGGTGCCCACCTCGGCGCCGGTGAAGCGCTTCAAGCTGTTCCACGGCGGGTTCACCTACACGCCGGACACCTCGCCGCCGCGCAAGCCGGAGAATGCCATTCCGGCCGCCTGGTTCCCCGGTGCGCCGCTCGACCCGCTTGGCGATGCGCTGGTCGACGGCCTCGGCCCGGCTTCGTACGCTTTCCGCGCCGACGAACCCGACCTCGATACCGAGGGCGAACTCCGCTACATCCCGCTACGCAGCAAGCCCGAATATCATGTCGACACCAGGCTGCCGAATCCGATCGGCATGAACGTCGTGGGCGTGGACGGCGTCCGCGCCGGTACCTGCATCGATGTATGGATCGACGTGATCGAGAACGAGGTGGTCTTTCTCGAGGTTGCGCTGCCTGAGCCGGTGTCTCGTCGCGTGCTCGTGCCTGCGCCGTTCGTGCGCTACCGTCCGCGCACAAACACCGCGTCGGTCCGCGCACTGGCCGCCGAGCGGTTCCCCGGGATCCCTGGCACCCGTATCGAGGGCCGGGTGACGCGCCTCGAGGAGGACAAGATCCTTGGATACTTCGGCGGCGGCGCGTTCTACGGCATGCCGCGGCGGCCTGGGCCGGCACTTGGCCCGCTTCCGGGAGCGCCGCTATGAACGCCCGCATCCGCGTCGTTCGCGACGATCCTGCGACCTGCTCCCGGAAATATGCCAAGGCCGGCGACGCACGCCAGGTCGGCGGTCTGCCCGGACCGCTGCCGGCCGGCGAGACTCTGCTCTGGCAGGGCAGTCCGGACTGGCGCGTGCTGCTGCGCCGCGCGCTGCACGTACGCCTGGTGATCGGATATTTCGCCGTGCTGATGGCGATCTGCCTGGTCGAGGCGATTAGCCACGGCACCTACGTGATGTGGTTCTCGCTCGGCACGCTGGCGCTGCTGGCGCCCATCGTCATCGGCGTGCAGGCGCTGTTTGCCTATCTGGTCGCCCGCACGACGGTCTACACTGTCACCGACAAGCGCATCGTGCTCAAGCTGGGCGTGGCGCTCTCGATGAGCATCAACCTGCCGTTCAAGGCGATCGAGTCTGCCAACCTGCGGCTTTATCCGGACGGCAGCGGCGACATCCCGGTGCTGCTGGAGGGCCTGACCCGCATCGGCTTCACCCAGCTCTGGCCGCATGTGCGGCCGTGGCGGATGAACCGGGTGCAGCCGATGCTGCGCGCCATTCCGGATGCGCGGCGGGTGGCGCAGCTACTCTCCGGTGCGCTGGCGGCGAGCGCCAGCCAGGCGGTGCAGCCGGTCGCGGCATCGCAGGACGCCATACAGTCGCGTCCGTTCTCCGGCACCCAGGTGGCGGCATGAGCGGTGCATCGTCAGCGTCTGGCCGGCGAGGCCAGACAAGGCGCGTGCCGATCCCGCCGCTGATCGCGCTGGGCCTGATCTCGGTGATCGGGATCGTCGGCCTGCTGCCGGTCAAGCCGACGCCGCCGCCCAGCATCGTGCGACAGCGCACCGTGCAGTTCCTCGACCAGGCAAACGGCAGCATCCAGGTGCGAGACGCTGGCAGCCGCCGGACCATCATCGTCATCCCCGCCACCGACGAAGGCTTCGGCCGCGCGCTGATCCACGCCCTCGAGGTGATGCGCCGGCGCTACCGGCAGCCGCTCGACACACCATACCAGCTGCAGCGCCTCGATGACGGGCGGCTGGTGCTGAACGATCCACTTTCTCCGATGCATCTCGATCTCGAGAGTTTCGGAACCAGCAACGAGGCGATATTCTCCGGCTATCTCGGGGAGAGGCCCGCATCATGAGCATCTTCGGAAGCTGGCTGGCGCCGCGCCGCGTCGAAGCCAGGTGCGAGCTCGATATCGAGCGCAGCTTCGACAGCTTCCACGCCTATGCCGTCCCGGTCGATGTCGAGATCAATCCCGGCGACGTGGTCCTGCTGCAGGATCCGCCGGCTCCGGTCGCACCGGGCGGCCACATGACCGGCGAGGGCCGGATCACCGTGCGGCGAGCCGGCCCGATCGCGCAGGCCTGGACCCGGGCAGTGTCGATCTTCTTTCTCACCAGCCTCTACGAGGTTGGCTTCGAGGCAAAGGACATCCCATGAGCGCCTCCGTACTCGACGGCGATCTTCGCGACCTGGTCGAGCCGAAGCGCGCGGCCAAGCGACCGGCGCAGCCGAACGAGGCAACCCGGTCGGCGCAGCAGGACACCGTACTCAGCCCGCGCTTCTACACCACCGACTTCGCCTACATGGACAAGCTCGATGTCGGCCTGGTGCGCGGCGAGTGGGATGCGCTGATCGCCGAGATGAAGGCCGATCCCAACCGCGGCCATTTCGTACGCGACGAGCGCATGGACGCCGATTTCTCCAAGATGCCTCCGGAGCTGAAGCGGGAGCTGCTGGACTTCCTGGTGAGCTCGGTGACCGCCGAATTTTCCGGATGCGTGCTGTATGCCGAGATCCGCAAGCGCATCACCAACCCGGACATCCACGCCCTGTTCAGCTGCATGGCGCGTGACGAGGCCCGTCATGCCGGCTTCATCAACGACACGCTGCAGGATTTCAGCGTAGGGGTTGATCTCGGCTTCCTCGCCAAGGCGAAGAAATACACCTATTTCAAACCGAAATTCGTCTTCTACGCGACCTACCTCTCCGAGAAGATCGGCTACGCTCGCTATATCAGCATCTTCCGCCAGCTCGAGCGGCATCCGGAGCTGCGCATCCACCCGATCTTCGCCTGGTTCGAGAAATGGTGCGGCGACGAGTTCCGGCATGGCGAGGCGTTCGCGTTGCTGATGCGCTCCGACCCGGCGCTGCTGCGCGGCCGCAACCTGCTGTGGATCCGCTTCTTCCTGCTCGCCGTGTTCGCGACGATGTATGTGCGCGACCATGCGCGCCCGGTGTTCCACGCCGCTCTTGGGCTGGATCCGACCGAATACGACATGCAGGTATTCCGCATCACCCAGGCGATCTGCCAGCAGGTGTTCCCGGTCACGCTGGATCTCGACAATCCGAAATTCCTGGCCGGCCTGGAGCGCCTGCGCCGCGTGTCAGTAGGCATCGACAAGGCCCGCGCACAGGGTGGCGTGGTCGGCAAGGCCAAGCGTCTCGGCCTGACTGCCGCCGCTGCCGCGAATTTCGCCCGGCTCTACGTGCTGCCCGCCAGGCGCCATGCGCTGCCTGCCGCCGTCCGCCTGCAGCCGACCTGGTAGGAAGCCCGCCATGCATCTCTACGTCCTGCCGGCCTTGTTCGCGCTGTTCGTCTGGTGGTTCAGCACCGGGGCGATCATGTATCTCGACGGCCTGCCGCGGCGCACCTTCCGCTACAGCATGATCGGCGCGACGATACTCTTGTTCGCCTCCTTCTGGGGCCTGCAGGCGAGTGCGCACGACACCACGCTGAAGGCCGCCTACTGCGCCTTCTCGTGCGGGCTGCTGGCCTGGGGCTGGCAAGAGATCTCGTTCTACATGGGCTACGTCACCGGGCCGCGTCGGGCGCCCTGTCCGGAAGGCTGCAGCGGCTGGAAGCATTTCGGCCACGCGATCCAGACCAGCCTGTGGCATGAACTCGCGATCATCGCATCCGGCGTCATCGTGGTGGCGCTGACCTGGCACCAGCCCAACCAGATCGGCATGTGGACCTTCATGGTGCTGTGGTGGATGCACCAGAGCGCCAAGCTCAACGTGTTTCTCGGCGTGCGCAACCTCAACGAGGAGTTCCTGCCGGACCACCTGCAGTTCCTGCGCAGCTTCCTGACCAAGAAATCGATGAACCTGCTGTTTCCGATCTCGATCACGGTCTCGATGGTGATCCAGGTCAAGCTGGTGCAGGCAGCTTTCGCGCCGCACGCATCCGCCTTCGACGCCGCAGGCTACTGCTTCCTTTCGACGCTGATGTTCCTGGCCATCCTCGAGCACTGGCTGCTTATGCTGCCGCTGCCGGCGGCGGCCCTATGGGGCTGGAGTCTGACATCGCGCAAGCCGGTCAGCACCGTCGAGATCGAGGTGGTCGCGGGCTTCCTCGGCGCCGGCAAGACCACCGTGCTGCGCGAGCGCATGGCCCAGCAGAAAGCTGGCGGCGGAGGCCCGCGCACGGTGGTGCTGGTGAATGATTTCGCCGCTGCCGGTATCGACGGCAGCCTGCTGAGTGGCCAGGGCGCCGATGTGGTGGAACTGCCGAATGGCTGCATCTGCTGCTCGCTCAAGCAGGATCTCGCGAAGCAATTGCGCACGGTGATTGCCGATCATGCGCCGGAACGCGTGCTTATCGAGCCGTCCGGCGTTGCCGATCTCGCCTCGCTGATCGCCGTGCTCTCGGCGCCGGACATCAAGGCGCTGGTGCACCGGCTGCACGTGATGACGGTGCTGGATGCCGGCAGCTTCCTGCGCGATTTCGGCCGCATGCCTGCTCATATCGAGGCACAGGCGAAGCTTGCCGACGAGCTGATCCTGAACAAGATCGATCTCGCTTCGAACGCCGAGCGGGCGCTGATCGAGACCACGCTGCGGATGCAGAACCGGCAAGCAAGGATCCTGCCGGCGAGCTATGGCGTGGTGCAGGAGATCGCTCCGCTGCCACGGCTGGTCGCCGGTACCGACGCCATTGTCGCCGGCCCGGTCCT
Source organism: Lichenicoccus roseus (assembly GCF_005844085.1). GTDB lineage: Bacteria > Pseudomonadota > Alphaproteobacteria > Acetobacterales > Acetobacteraceae > Lichenicoccus > Lichenicoccus roseus. The sequence goes on along the minus strand of NZ_VCDI01000001.1, from coordinate 521,459 downwards.
GGAGCCGCACGCGAATCACGTTCATGAGCATGACCACGATCATGATCACGGACATGGGCACGACCATGCCGGCCATGATCACCACGATCACGATCACGATCACGACCACGACCACCATGCCCACGCGCATGGGCACGTGATGGAGTTCCAGTCCTGGAGCGGCATGCTGTCGCTGCCCTGCAACCCGCAGCGCCTGCACGACCTGCTGGTGCGCGTCGCCGCCGGCCAGTTCGGCGAGGTCGAGCGGGTCAAGGGTCTGGCCCGCGCCGGTGGCGGCTGGATGCGCTTCGACATCGCGGGTGGCCGGGTCAGCATGATGGCGTTCGCCGCTCCCGAGACAGAGGCCGCCCGGGTGATCGCCATCGGCCGGAATCTCGACGAGGCGCGACTGCGCGCCGCGTTCGAAGACTGCGCTGCCGTCCTCTCCGACGCCGCCTGAAGGAGCGAACCGATGGAGTACGAGGCTTTCTTCCGTCGCCAGATCGACCGCCTCCGGGCGGACGGCAATTACCGGGTGTTCGCCGAGATCGAACGCCAGGCCGGCAACTTCCCCCGCGCCGTGCTGCACAACCCGCCCACCGGCCACCCCGGTGAGAACGGCGCGCCGCGCGAGATCACCATCTGGTGCTCGAACGACTATCTCGGCATGGGCCAGCATCCGGACGTGCTGGCCGCCATGCACGACGCCATCGACCGGCTCGGTGCCGGCGCCGGTGGCACGCGCAACATTTCCGGTACCAGTATCGCCCATGTCGAACTGGAGCGTGAACTTGCTTCGCTGCACGGCAAGGAAAGCGCGCTGCTGTTCGCGTCGGGCTACATGTCGAACTGGGCAACTCTCGGCACCATCGCCGCGCGCCTGCCGGGCTGCATCGTGCTGTCGGACGCCGGCAACCACGCCTCGATGATCGAGGGCATCCGGCACAGCCGGGCCGAGCGTCATATATTCGCCCACAACGATCCCGCCGACCTCGATCGCATCCTTGCCACCCTGCCGGCCGACGCGCCGAAGATCGTCGCCTTCGAGAGCGTCTATTCCATGGATGGCGATATCGCGCCGATCGCGGCGATCTGCGACGTCGCCGACAAGCACGGCGCGATGACCTATCTCGACGAGGTGCACGCGGTCGGACTGTACGGACCGCAAGGCGCCGGCATCGCGGCACGGGACGGCGTCGCCGACCGGCTCACCATCGTCGAGGGCACCCTGGGCAAGGGGTTCGGCGTCGTCGGCGGCTACATCGCCGCCTCCGATGCGCTGTGCGATTTCGTGCGCTCGTTCGCGTCGGGCTATATCTTCTCCACCGCGCTGCCGCCTGCCATTGCCGCGGGGGCGTGCGCCAGCATCCGTGCCGTCCGCGCCGCCGACGGGTTGCGTGCCCGCCATGCCGATCGCGTGCGAGCCGTGCGCGCGGCACTCGATCAGGCGGGTGTGCCGCACCAGCTCAATCCGTCGCATATCGTGCCGGTGATCGTCGGTGATCCGATCAAGACCCGCCTGCTGACGGACCGGCTGCTGACGCGGCACGGCATCTATGTCCAGCCGATCAACTACCCGACCGTGCCGCGCGGCACCGAGCGCCTGCGCCTGACCCCGTCGCCGCTGCATTCCGACCAAGACATCGCGCAGCTTGCCACGGCGCTGGGCGCAGAATGGGCCGAGCTGAATCTGGCAGAGAGTGCGTGACGCGGTCATGAACGTCGCGCTGCTCGGCAAGCCGCTTCCGGTCACCCGGCGTCGGCGCGCGACTGCGGTGCGCCGGGTATTCCCGTTTACCGCCATGGTCGGCCAGCGGGACATGACGCAGGCGCTGCTGCTGGCTGCGGTGGATCCGCGCATCGGCGGCGTACTGGTCCTGGGCGATCGCGGTACCGGCAAGTCGACTGCCATCCGCGCCCTGGCGGCGTTGCTGCCGACCATACGCGTGATTGCGGACTGCCCGTATAATTGCGATCCCGCGGCCATCTCGCCGAACTGTCCGCACTGCAACGCACCCGGTGCGACCGCATCGCCGCGCACGCGCAGCATCACGGTACCCGCCATCGACCTGCCGCTCGGCGCCACAGAGGACCGTGTGGTCGGTTCGCTCGACCTCGAGCGCGCCCTGGCGGACGGCAGCAAGCACTTCGAGCCGGGCCTGCTCGCGCGCGCGCATCGCGGCTTCCTCTACATCGACGAGGTCAACCTGCTCGAGGACCATCTCGTCGATCTGTTGCTGGACGTGGCAGCGTCCGGGGAAAATCTCGTCGAGCGCGAGGGCCTGAGCATCCGCCATCCGGCCCGCTTCGTGCTGGTCGGCAGCGGCAATCCGGAGGAGGGCGACCTGCGCCCGCAGCTGCTGGATCGCTTCGGACTTGCCGTCGAGGTGACGACGACGACCGACCTGCAGGAGCGCATCGAGGTGCTGCGCCGGCGCGAGGCATTCGAGGCCGACCCAGAGGGCTTCACGCAGGCCTGGTCCGAGCCGGAGACGGCGCTGCGCCGGCAGATCGAGGAAGCGCGTGCCCTGATGCGTCGCGTGGTGACCCCGGACTCGCTGCTGCAGACCGTGGCGCGGCTCTGCCTCGCTCTTGGCACCGACGGCCTGCGCGGTGAGTTGTCGTTGCTGCGCGCGGCGCGGGCGCTGGCCTGCCTGGAGGGCGAGCACGTCGTGCTGCCGCGTCACATGCGCGCCATCGCGGTGCCGGCGCTGCGCCACCGCCTGCGCCGCAATCCGCTCGACGAGGGCAGCGCCACCCCGCGTGTCGAGCGTGCGCTGGCGGAACTGGCCGAGGCGTGAGCCAGCCCGGCGCGGTGCAGGACTGGGACCGGGCCATGCTGGTCGCCCGCCTGTTCGCGCTGCAGCCGGCGGGACTGGTGCTGCGTATCCGCGCCGGGGTCGGTCCGGCGCGCGATGCGTTCCTCGCGGCGCTGCACGACATGCTGCCGCCGGGGATGCCGGTGCTGCGCTGCCCGGCGCATCCCACCGACGAGGCGCTGCTTGGTGGCCTCGACCTGCCGGCGACACTCGCCGCCGGACGGCCGGTGCAGCGACAGGGCCTGATCGCGCGGGCCGCCGGCGGCGTGTTGCTGCTTGCCTCCGCCGATCGACTGCCGGGCGATACCGCTTCGTTGCTGTGCGGAAAGCTTGATTCCGAGACACCCCCCGGGCTGGTGGCGCTCGACGAGGGCGAAGCCGATGAGGACCTGCCGGCGGTGCTGCTCGATCGCATTGCCCTGCGCGTGGATCTGGACGCGCTGCGGCCAGGTCGATGCGACACCGGCCGCGACCAACTGTCGCTCGCACGAGGCCGCTTGCCGTCGGTTCGAACGCCGGCGCCAATCGCCGACGCGCTGTGCAGCGCGGCACTTTCCCTCGGCGTGATGCCGATGCGCGCGACCATGCTGGCGGGGCGGATCGCACGCATGGCGGCGGCGCTGGCCGGTCATGCGGAGGTCGATGCGGACGATGCGGCCCTCGCGGCGGCGCTGGTGTTGTCGCCACGCGCGACCACCGTTCCGCTCCCCGCCGAGGCTCCGGCGCCACCCCCGCCGCCGGAGGCGGGTCCGGAACAAGGCGAGCAGAATGAAGCCGGGCCGCCGGACCGCACCCACATGCGAGATCCAGAGGCGAACAACGGTCATCAAGCGGGGAGGGACGAGGACCAGGAGGCGCCGCCGGACGATCTGCGCCAGACCGTGCTCGACGCTGCCGCCGCGATGTTGCCGCCGCACCTGCTGGATGGCGCGGCGGCGCCTGCGCGTGGCAGCGCCTCGGCGGCGCAGGGGCGTGCCGGTGCGGGCGCCGTGCTCGGCACGCGTGGACGGCCGCTGACGCCGCGGCCTGGCCGTCCGGGGCAGGGCAGCCGGCTGGCTCTGGTCGAGACCCTGCGCCACGCCGCACCCTGGCAGAAGCCGCGTCGCGAGGCGGTCGCGCGACGCACCGGCGAGGCCGCGTCCGGACGTCTGCTGGTGCAGGTGTCCGACCTGCATGTCACCCGCTACAGCCGGCGCCCGCGCAGCACTGCAATATTTCTCGTCGATGCGTCGGGCTCGGCCGCGATGCATCGGCTTGCCGAAGCCAAGGGCGCCATCGAGTTGCTGCTCGGCGAATGCTATGTGCGCCGCGATCGCGTCGCCCTGCTGGCGTTCCGCGGGACCGGGACCGAGTTGCTGCTGCCACCGACCGGCGCCCTGGCGCGGGCACGGCGCAGCCTGGCGGCGCTGCCCGGTGGCGGCGGCACGCCGGTGGCCAGCGGCCTCGATGCGGCGGTGGAACTGGCCTGCCAGTTGCGCCGGCTCGGCGAGACCACGCTGATCGTGATGCTGACCGATGGACGCGCCAACGTTGCCCGCGACGGTACCCCCGGCCGCGCCCGCGCCGAACAGGACGCGCAGGCAAGTGCGATGCGGTTGCGGGCTGCCGGCCTGCCGGCCCTGCTGGTTGATATCTCGCCGCGCGTGCAGCCGCATGCCCAGGCGCTGGCGACCTCGATGGGCGCGCGCTATCTGCGCCTGCTGCAGGGCGAGCCGGAACGTCTTTCGAGCGCCGTTCGCGCCCTCGCGGCATGAGCAAGACCCTCGCATGAACTGGGACCAGGAAGGCCGGTACTGGCCGAACCGGAATTCCAGCCGCTTCGTGCGTGCCGGCGGCCTGGTGTGGCATGTGCAGATCATGGGGACCGGTCCGGTGCTGCTGCTGCTGCACGGCACCGGGGCGGCGACCCATTCCTGGCGCGACCTGGCGCCGCTGCTCGCCCGGCATTTCACCGTCGTCGCCCCCGACCTCCCCGGGCATGGCTTCACGCAGGCACCCCTGCCGGAGTTCATGTCGCTGCCGAGCCAGGCGCGACTGCTGTCGAAACTGCTGCAGCGGCTCGGACTGTCGCCGGCAGCCGGCGTCGGACATTCGGCGGGAGCCGCCATCCTGGCCCGCATGGCGTTGGACGCGGATATCGCACCGATGCTGCTGGTCAGCCTGAATGGTGCGTTGCTGCCGCTGCAGGGCCACGCTTCGCAGATCTTCCCTGCGGCGGCGAAGCTGCTTTCGGCGACGACCCTGGTGCCGAGATTGTTCTCGCTGCACGCGACCAACCGCGCCTGGCTGTCGCGCTTCCTGGATAACACCGGCTCGCAGATCGACGCGACCGGACTGCGCACCTACCAGGCGCTGCTACGCGACCCCGGCCATGTTGCGAGCGGGCTGCGCATGATGGCGCATTGGAACCTGCAGCCGCTCTCGGATGCGTTGCCCGGACTTGCGTGCCGGGTGCTGCTGGTGGTCGGCGCATCCGACCGCATGATCCCGCCGCAGGATGCCACGCGGCTGCGCGACAGCCTGGCGGATGCCGAGATCGTCAGCCTGCCGAAGCTCGGGCATCTCGCCCACGAGGAGCAGCCCGCCCTGGTCGCCGATCTCGTGATCGACCGCTTCCGGCACCTGCAGCCGGGTCTGGCGCGGCACACGGAGGCGACGCTGCAGCCGGCGTGCTGAACTGGCTGTTCGCGGGCGGCCGCATCCTCGACGTCATTCTTGTCCTGGTGCTCTGCGAGGGCGTTCTGCTGACGCTGCTGCATCGGCGGCTGGGCTGGAGTGGCGGCGTCGGGAAATGGGCGGCAACGCTCGCCGCCGGTTTCCTGCTGATGCTGGCGCTGCGCCTGGCCCTCGGTGGCGCGGCACCTGTCTGGCTGGCGCTGTGCCTGCTGGGATCGCTGTGCGCGCACCTGGCCGATCTCCGGATCCGCCTGTCGCCGGACATCAGGACAAGGCGCGCGGGATCCTGAACGGGAGCATCGCCTGTGTAAGCGGTGCTGCGAAACGATCGAGATCCAGGCTCTCGTGCATAGCCTCCGCCGGCTCCCCGAGCAGATTGGTGTGCAATACGGAGCGGGCATAGAACGGGCTGTCCTGCAGCGTGCGCACGACATGCGCGCCGGTCGCATCGGCGCGGGTATGGCGCGGCAGTCGCCACCGCGTCCGTGGCAGCCGGACTTTCGCCGCAGCCTCCAGCGCCGTTGTCCGGCCGGCACGGTCGACCTGCAGCGCCACTTCGCGCGCGTCACCACGGCGGTCGGTCACGTCGTAGAGGATTGCCGTGCGGTCCTGCGACAACGGCGCACGGCACCAGTCCCAGCGCCGGAAACTGGCTTCCAGCGGACCATCGCCGTCGTTGCTGTCTAGATAGCCGTCACCGGTCCAGCGCAGTTCCGGCTGGTCCAGCGCGACCTCGACGGTTGCACGCGGTGCCATCGGCGACCAGCGATGCAGCCCTGCCGCATCGAGCGGAATGCGTTGCCCGGTCAGAGCCTGCGGCCGTATCCGCACACGACCACGCACGCCCCGAGGCAGTGGACAGCAGCGCTCGCGGATCTCGATGTCCAGGACGCCGTCGTGCCAGCGCAGGCTGCTCGGCCCGATCGCCAGATGCTGCGCATCGCGCTGCAGGCTGCCTGGTCCGCGCTCGGTCATCGCCCAGCGTCTGGTCCGGCCATAAAGCGAGACGTTCAACGCGCAATGCTGCTCGGCCGGCTGCGATATCCCCTGCCGGGAAGCCCGCCTGCGCATCCAAGAATAATACGGCGAGAACACGCTGCCGATGAAGGCGATCAGGGTGAGGCCGGTCTGCCCGTCCGGCGCGAGCGCATCGACATACCACCAGACATAGCCGCCGGGTGCGACGAGCGCATCGAAGCGAGGTCCGCCAGCATCCGCGCCGCTGCCAGTCGTCCGGACAATGTCGCCATCGGCACGCCCGGTCCCGGATGCACGCTGCCTCCCGCCAGATACAGGCCCGGAAGCGCCGAGCGACTCCCCGGCCTGCGGAACGACGCTGCCCAGCCGTGCGACGCCGGGCCGTACAGCGCTCCCGCCGTCCCCGGAAAGAGCGCCGCGAATTCCGCCGGGCTGGTCCGCTCCGACGCCTGGATCCGCAGATGCAGTCCCGCCCGGCCAAGTCGCGTGATCATCCGTTGCTGGCATTCGTCGAGCTCCGTGCTGTCGAGTCGGGCGGTATCGGCGGCGGCCGGCGCGTTCACCAGGCACAGCAGCCGTTCCGGCCGACCCGGTCTATGGTCGGCGGTCTCGCGATCCTGCGCGCAGACATACACTGTCGGCGAAACCGGCAGCCGATGGCGCGCGAACAGGTCGTCGAACTCGCAGCGCGCGTCGCGACCGAAAAAGACATTGTGCCGGATGAGCGGAAACCCCGTCGTCTCGGCCACCATGGTCCATGTCACTGCCGACAACGAACGTGCCGGAAGCGGCGTGGGCGCAGCAGCGTCCGCGCAGTCCGGCCCGAGTAGGCCACCCGCGATGGCGGCGGTATCGGCATTGCACAGCACGGCATCCGCCGTGATCGTCTCGCCGCCCGCCAGCACGACTCCGCTGGCCCGGCCGCCGCGCACGGCAACCGTCCGCACCTCCTCGCCATAGCGTATCCGTGCGCCGAGTTCGGTTGCGCGCTGCGCCATCGCCATCGCCAGCCGGTGCATGCCGCCCTCGACCAGCCACACGCCGTTCTGCTCGACATGCGCGATCAGCATCAGCGTCGCCGGCGCCTCGTAGGGCGAGGAGCCGCAATAGGTCGCATAGCGGCCGAACAGCTGGCGCAATCGAGGATCGTGGAAATGCCGGGCGAGTGCCGTCGCCATACGGGTGAACGGGCTGATGCCGAGCAGGGCGGCAGGGCCGGCACGACGGGTGAGCTCCAGTACGCTGGGCCGCGCCGCCCGCATGAAGGTCGCATCCAGGGTGCGGTACATCGCCGCGATCTCGGCACGGAACCGGTCGAAGCGCCGTGCCTCCCCGGCGCCGGCGAACTCGCCGATGGCCTCGCGCGACCGCGCCGGATCGGCGAACAGGTCGAGGCCCGGGCCCTGCAGCCAGTCGTGACGCGCCAGCCGCTCCGCCGGGCGCAGGGTGACATGGTTCTCGAGCGCGCTGCCGGTCGACTCGAACAGCGACTCGAACACGTCGCGCATGGTGAGCACGCTCGGCCCGGCATCCAGCACCGCATTGCCGACCGCGACCGTGCGCATCTTGCCGCCAGGCTGCAGCCCGCGTTCCAGCACCGTGACGGCGACCCCGCGATGCGCCAGGTCGATCGCCGCGGCGAGTCCGCCCATGCCGGCGCCGATGATCGCCACGCGGTGTCGCCGGCCCAGTGGCTGCAGAACTGTCGTCACCAGCCCATCCAGTTATTGACGAGAGTGTCTAACATGATTGACAGTAGCGAGCGACAGGCAAAGCTGACATCTGCCTGCGGTATAGGGGTGGCGTCCGATGGACATCCTGATCCGGATCGAGCATGCGCTGGAAGTGGCGCTCTCTCGCAGCGGCGACCCGGCCGGTCCGCCGCGCCTGGCCGAGGCGATACGCCATTCTGTGTTCCCGGGCGGCGCGCGCATCCGTCCGCGGCTTTGCCTCTCCGTGGCGCTGGCCTGCGGGGCGGACGGGCGGGCGCTGGAGACCGCCGCCGTCACCGGAGCCGCTATCGAGCTGCTGCACTGCGCCTCCCTGGTGCATGACGACCTGCCCTGCTTCGACAACGCGGCGACGCGACGCGGAGTCGCTTCGGTGCACAGGGCATTCGGCGAGCCGCTCGCGGTGCTGGCCGGCGACGCGTTGATCGTGCTCGCGTTCGAGAGCCTGGCGCTCGGCGTCAGGCGCGCCGCCCTGCTGGCGCCGCTCACCGTCCTGGTGGCCCGCGCCGCCGGGACCCCGCTCGGCCTGGTGGCCGGCCAGGCCTGGGAGTGCGAGACCGAAGTGGTGCTGGCGACCTACCAGCGTGCCAAGACCGCGTCGCTGTTCGCCTGCGCCACCCAGGCCGGCGCGCTCGCCGCCGGCGCCGATCCGGCACGCTGGCGTGCGCTCGGCGACTGTCTGGGCGAGGCCTACCAGGTTGCCGACGACATCAACGACAGCGTCGGCGACGCCGCCACCCTCGGCAAGCCATGCGGCCAGGATCTCGCCCTCGGGCGGCCGAGTGCGGTGGCGCAGCACGGGCTGTCCGGCGCGCACGACCATCTCGATCGCCTGATCGCGGCCTCGGTCGACGCCATCCCGGATTGTCATGGTGCCGCCATGCTGACCGTGCTGATCCGGCGCGAGCTGCAACGCCTGCTGCTGCCCGCCATCGCCGCCTCCCGGGCCGCCTAGAACCGGGCCGCCCGACCGGTAGCAGTCGGCATCCACGCTTGATCTCGTTCGCAACGCTGGCCGACCGGCTGCAGAGCAGTCCGCGTTTCCGCTCCGCGGCGGGCGCCTTCGTGCTGTCACGGCCGCTGGCGCGCAGGCGGGCGAGGGCGGTGTTCGACCTCACCGCCGGCTTCGTCTACTCGCAGGTGCTGCTTGCCTGCGTGGAGCTCGATCTGCCGCGCCTGCTGCTGCGCGGGCCGGCGACCGCCGAAAACCTTGCGAAGACTCTCGACATGACCCCGGCCGCGACGCTGCGGCTGCTGAATGCGGCAACCTCGCTGAATATTGCCCGCAGGCGTCGCGGCGGTCGCTACGGATTAGGTCGCGCCGGTGCGGCGCTGATCGACAATCCCGGCGTGAATGCCATGGTCGCGCATCACCGCCTGCTGTACGACGACCTGCGCGATCCGGTGGCGCTGCTGCGTGGCAAGGCGGGACCGACCCGGCTCGCCGGCTACTGGCCGTACGCGACGCAGGCCGCACTTCCCGGCGCCAGCGAGGTCGCGTCGTATACCGCCCTGATGGCAGCCTCGCAGGCGATGATCGCCGAACAGGCGATGACCGCCTGCGATCTGCGGAAGCATCGCGTGCTGCTCGATGTCGGCGGTGGCGACGGCAGCTTCCTCGCCGCCGCCGCGAAGCGGAGCTCCGGACTGCGGCTCATGCTGTTCGATCTGCCTGCCGTGGCGGCTCTCGCTTCATCCCGATTCGAACGCGACGGCCTGGCCTCCCGGGCAACGGTCCATCCCGGCGACTTCCGCAAGGATCCGCTGCCCCGGGGCGCCGACCTGGTGTCGTTCGTGCGCGTGCTGCACGACCACGACGATGACACTGTCCGTCTCCTGCTGCACCGTGCGCGCGAGGCGCTGGCACCCGGCGGCACCCTGCTGGTGATCGAGCCGATGGCGGAGACCCCGGGCGCCGAGGCGATGGCTGACGCCTATTTCGGCTTCTACCTGCTGGCGATGGGAAGCGGCACGCCGAGAAGCGCATCCCGGCTTCGCACCATGCTGCGAGACGCCGGTTTCCAGCGCTCGGAGCTGCTCCCGACCAACCTGCCGCTGGTCACCCAACTCATTGCAGCAAGCTGACTGTCAGCCTGAATTGTCATCCGTAATGTCAAATCAGGTTGACACCTTCAGCGGTCGCGCTAGCCTGACATTCAAGGGAGGGGATCGCATGCAGGCAGTTGCCGTCGTGATGAGCGCCCCCGGGCATGCCGCCCTCGAGTCTCTCGACCTGACCGCCCCCGGCGACGAGGACGTGGTCGTCGATATCGCCTGGAGCGGCATCAGCGCCGGGACCGAGCGCCTGCTCTGGTCCGGCCGCATGCCCGACTTCCCCGGCATGGGATATCCGCTGGTGCCCGGCTATGAATCCGTAGGCCGTATCGTCGAGGCCGGTGCCGCATCCGGTCGCAGCGCTGGCGAAACGGTGTTCGTTCCGGGTGCCCGCTGCTTCGGTCCGGTGCGCGGCCTGTTCGGCGGCGCGGCGTCCCGTCTGGTGACCGGCGGCGCGCGCGTGGTGCCGATCGCGGACGATCTCGGCGAGCGCGGCATCCTGCTGGCACTCGCCGCCACCGCGCATCATGCCGTGGCGATGCAGGCACCCGACCTGGTCATCGGCCACGGCGTGCTGGGCCGGCTGATCGCGCGCATCACCCTCGCACTGGGCCATCCCGCGCCGACCGTATGGGAAGCGCTGCCCGGTCGCGCAGATGGTGCCGACGGCTACCGGGTCACCACCGCCGAGCAGGACACCAACCGCGCCTATCGCTGCATCGTCGACGCGAGCGGCGATACCGGCCTGCTGGACAGCCTGATCGCCAGGCTGGCACCCGGCGGCGAGATCGTGCTGGCCGGGTTCTATGCCGGCACGCTGTCGTTCAGTTTCCCGCCGGCCTTCATGCGCGAGGCGCGTCTGCGCTGTGCCGCCGAGTGGAAGCCGGAGGATCTCGCGGTGGTGCAGCGCCTGCTTGCCGGCCACCGCCTGTCCCTGGACCATCTCATCACCCATCGCAGCCCGGCCGCCGCGGCGCAGGACGCCTACCGCACCGCCTTCAACGATACCGGCTGCCTCAAGATGATTCTCGATTGGAGAGCTTCGGCATGAACGCACACACCCAGATCGTGCCGGAGCCGTCCAAGCTGGAAGGCGCCAAGCCCGAGACCCAGATCATCGCGATCTACGGCAAGGGTGGCATCGGCAAGAGCTTCACCCTGGCCAACCTCTCCTACACGATGGCGCAGCACGGCAAGCGGGTGCTTCTGATCGGCTGCGATCCGAAGAGCGACACCACCTCGCTGCTGTTCGGCGGCCGTTCGTGCCCCACCATCATCGAGACCTCGTCGCGCAAGAAACTCGCAGGCGAGAAGGTCGAGATCGGCGATGTCTGCTTCAAGCGCGACGGCGTGTTCGCGATGGAGCTCGGTGGCCCGGAAGTCGGCCGCGGCTGCGGCGGGCGCGGCATCATCCACGGCTTCGAGCTGCTGGAGAAGCTGGGTTTCCACGACTGGGGCTTCGACTACGTGCTGCTGGATTTCCTCGGCGACGTGGTGTGCGGCGGCTTCGGCCTGCCGATCGCCCGCGACATGTGCCAGAAGGTGATCGTGGTCGGCTCGAACGACCTGCAGTCGCTCTATGTCGCCAACAACGTCTGCTCGGCGGTCGAGTATTTCAACAAGCTTGGCGGCCATGTCGGCGTTGCCGGCCTGGTGATCAACAAGGATGACGGCACCGGCGAGGCGCAGGCCTTCGCGAACGCGGTCGGCATCCCGGTGCTCGCCGCCATTCCCGCCGACGACGATATCCGTCGCAAGAGTGCCAACTACGAGATCATCGGCCGTCCCGGCAGCCCCTGGGAGCCGCTGTTCATGTCGCTCGCGACCCAGGTGGCGGAAGCGCCGCCGCTGCGTCCGAACCCTCTCAGCCACGACAACCTGCTCGACCTGTTCAAGGGCGATGCGGTCGGGCGCGGGGTGGTGCTCGAGCCGGCCAGCATGACCGACATGTGCGCGGGCATCGCGGTCGCCGAGCGGCCGTCGCTCGAAGTCCTCTACGAGGGCGTGTAGCGATGGACGATTACGATCCCGGCCTCTCCCTGCCGCCGGCTGCCAAGGATGCCGGTTGCCACGGTGGCCGCGAGACGCTGGTGGCCGCAGCCCGCGCGGCCGGCAGCGGTGCGTCGATGGACCGTCTGCTGACCGATTATCCGCGCGGCCCGCATGACCAGCCGCAATCGATGTGCCCGGCCTTCGGCTCGCTGCGCGTCGGCCTGCGCATGCGCCGCGTCGCCACCATCCTCAGCGGCTCGGCCTGCTGCGTCTACGGCCTCAGCTTCACCTCGCGCTTCTACGGTGCGCGTCGCAGCGTCGGCTACGTGCCGTTCAATTCGGAAAGTCTGGTGCGCGGCCAGCTGTTCGAGGACATCCGCGACGCCGTCAGCGAGACCGCCGATCCTGCCAACTACGATGCGGTGGTGGTGATCAATCTCTGCGTGCCGACCGCGTCCGGCGTGCCGCTCGACCTGCTGCCGAAGCAGATCAACGGCGTGCGGGTGATCGGCATCGACGTGCCCGGCTTCGGCGTGCCGACCCATGCCGAAGCGAAGGACGTGCTCGCCGGCGCCATGCTGCGCGCCGCCCGCGCCGAGATCGAGGCGGGGCCGGTGCAGCGTCCCCGCGGTGCGCAGAGCGATCAGCCGACGGTGGCAATGGTCGGCGAGATGTTCCCCGCCGATCCGATGGTCGCCGGTGGCCTGCTGGCGCCACTCGGCCTCGGGGTCGCACCGCCGACCCCCGCGCGCGAATGGCGCGACCTGTATGGCGCCCTCGACTGCGCCGTGGTCGCCGCGATCCATCCGTTCTACACTGCCGCGTTCCGCGAATTCACCACCGCCGGCCGGCCGATCGTCGCCTCCGGACCGGTCGGTGCCGCCGCCACCGAGACGTGGCTCACCTCGATCGCCGCCGCCGCCGGCGTGCCGCAGTCACGCCTCGACGCAGCGCTCGACGCGTCGCTGCCCGCCCTGCGCGCGGTGCTCGCGGCCAACCCGATCCGCGCGCGCATGACGCTGTCCGGCTACGAGGGCTCCGAGCTGCTGGTGGCGCGCCTGCTGGTCGAGGCCGGCGCCGAGCTGCCCTATGTCGGCACCGCGTGCCCCGCCACCGACTGGACCGAGGCCGACCGCATCTGGCTCGAGGCGCGCGGCGTGCACGTGCAGTTCCGCGCCTCGCTGGAGCAGGACCTGCAGGCAATGCGGGTGGTGCGGCCGGATCTCGCCATCGGCACCACGCCGGTCGTGCAGAAGGCCAAGGAGCAGGGCATTCCCGCGATCTACTACACCAACATGGTGTCCGGCCGTCCGCTGCTCGGCGTGCCGGGCATCGGCGCGATGGCGCAGATCGTCCACGCGCAGACCAACGGCCGCGAACGCTTCGCGCGTATGGTGTCGTTCTTCGGCGCCCCTCCCACCGCCGCGATTCCTGCTTCCGCAGCCAAGGGGGCCTGAGCGATGCTGGTGATCGACCATGATCGCGCCGGCGGCTACTGGGGCGCGGTCTACGTGTTTTCCGCCATCAGCGGCCTGCGCGTCATCATCGACGGCCCGGTCGGCTGCGAGAACCTGCCGGTCACCGCAGTGCTGCACTACACCGACGCGCTGCCGCCGCACGAGTTGCCGGTCAGCGTCACCGGGTTGTCGGAAGACGCGCTGTCGATGCACGGCACCGAGGGCGCGCTCAGCCGCGCCAACAGCGTCGGCGACCAGAAGATCCCTGGCGTGGTGGTGACCGGCAGCATCGCCGAGATGATCGGCGGCGGAGTGACGCCGGAAGGCTCCAACCTGCTGCGCTTCATTCCGCGCACCATCGACGACGACCAGTGGCAATGCGCCGACCGCGCGCTGTTCTGGTTGTGGACGCAGTTCGGCCAGAAGAAGTCGAAGGGTCCGCGTCCGGCCATACGCAAGGGTGGCGTCGATACCGCGCCGGCGGCAGCGCCCACACGCCCGAAGGTGAACATCATCGGTGCCATCCACGGCACCTTCAACATGCCGTCGGACGTGCACGAGATCCGCCGCCTGGTCGAAGGTATCGGCTGCGACGTCAACCTGGTGTATCCGATCGAGGCGCATATCGACGACACCCCGCGTCTTGCCGATGCGGTGGTCAATGTCTGCCTCTATCGCGAATTCGGCCGCAAGCTGTGCGAGGAACTCGGCAAGCCCTACCTGCAGGCGCCGATCGGGGTATTCGCCACCACCGCCTTCCTGCGCCAGCTCGGCGAGCTCGCCGGTGTCGATCCGGAACCGTTCATCGAGCGCGAGAAGCGGACTACCATCAAGGCGATCTGGGATCTCTGGCGCTCGGTGACACAGGATTTCTTCGCCACCGGCAGCTTCGCTATCGTCGCCACCGAAACGTACGAGCGCGGCGTGCGGCATTTCCTCGAGGAGGAGCTCGGCATTCCGTGCAGCTTCTCGGTGGCCCGCCGGCCCGGCACCAAGCCCGACAACCAGGCGGTGCGCGCCTCGCTAAAGACCACGCCACCGCTGGTGCTGTTCGGTTCCAGCAACGAGCGCATCTACGCCGTCGAGCAGAAGGCGCGCTGCATCTTCGTGCCGGCTTCGTTCCCCGGCGCGATCATCAGGCGCAGCACCGGCACGCCGTTCATGGGCTACGCGGGCGCCACCTACCTGGTGCAGGAATACTGCAACGCGCTGTTCGACGCGTTGTTCAACATGCTGCCGCTCGCCGGCGACCTCGACGCGATCGAGGCAACGCACGCGCGCGGTGACGCCGAGCTGATCTGGGACGCGCCCGCGGCGCACCTGCTCGACCGGCATCTCGAGCGCGAACCCTTCCTGGTTCGCATCTCGGCGGCAAAGAAGCTGCGTGAGCGCATCGAGCACGATGCCCGCGAGGCGCAGGAGACACGGGTGACGCTGGAGCGCGCGCAGCGCACGCTCGGCGTTGCCGAAACGCTCGCTCGGCGTGCCGAGACGGTCGCCGTGTCATGAGGCAACAGCATCCACTCAAGGAGGTATATTCTTATGGCACTTGAACCGGACCGTCGGACAACCCTGTCCGGCCTGACGGAGCCGGAGGCGAAGGAGTTCAACCGGCTCTTCGTACTCAGCTTCGTCGTCTTCGTGGCGGTCGCCGTAGTGGCGCATCTCCTGGCCTGGATGTGGCGCCCGTGGGGCGGCAGCTACCACACCGCAATGGCGGGCAGCACGCACCTGGCCGCCGTCACCGTGCATCTGCACCCGGTCGCCCTGCATGCCGCCGGGTCCCTGCTCGCCATGCTTGGATAGGGAGGACACACCATGTGGCGTATCTGGATCCTGTTCGACCCGCGCCGCGCGCTGGTCGGGCTGTTCGTTTTTCTGCTGACGCTGGCCCTGATCATCCATTTCATCCTGCTCAGCACCGACCGTTTCAACTGGCTCGATGGCCCGAGCCATGACCGCTTCGGCGGCTCGCAGGTGCAGCAGATGACCCCGCTGCCGGAACCCCCGAAATAGTTCCACACCAGGCATAGAGGACCGCCCCCGGCAGGAGACCGCGATCATGGCGATGCTTAATTTCGAGTACAAATATCGCGTTCGCGGTGGAACGCTGGTGGGCGGCGACCTTTTCGATTTCTGGGTCGGGCCGTTCTATGTCGGCTTCTTCGGCGTCACCACCGCCTTCTTTTCACTGGTGGGAACGCTGCTGATCATCTGGGGCGCGGCCATCGGCCCGACCTGGAATGTGTGGCGCATCAACATAGCACCACCTGACCTCAGCTACGGACTTGGCTTCGCGCCGCTGCGCGAGGGCGGGTTGTGGCAATGGATCACCTTCTGCGCGCTGGGGGCGTTCTGCTCCTGGGCGCTTCGCATGGTGGAGATCGCGCGCAAGCTCGGCATGGGCCTGCACGTGCCGATCGCCTTCAGCGGGGCCATCCTTGCCTACTTCACCCTCGAGGTGATCCGGCCGGTGCTGATGGGCGGCTGGGGCCATGGCTTCCCGTACGGGATCCTCAGTCATCTCGACTGGGTCTCGAACGTCGGCTACCAGCACCTGCAGTTCCACTATAATCCCGCGCATATGATCGCGGTGACGTTCTTCTTCACCACCACCTTCATCCTGGCGATGCATGGTGGCGCGGTGCTCTCGTCGCTCAATCCGCCCGGCGACGAGCCGGTCAAGACATCGGCGCACGAGGACAGCTTCTTTCGCGACCTGATCGTCTATTCGATCGGCCCGCTCGGCATCCATCGCCTCGGCTGGTTCTGCGCCATCAATGCCGGCGTGTGGAGCGCGATCTGCATCGTCATCAGTGGACCCCTCTGGACCCGCGGCTGGCCGGAATGGTGGAACTGGTGGCTCAACCTGCCGTTCTGGAGGTAAGGTCAATGTTCGATTATCGCGCCGCATTCGGCATCGAATACCAGAACCTCTTCAACCGCACCCACGTCGAAGGCCCGCTTGATATCGGCCCGGTCCTGAAGTCCGGCAACGAGTTCCGCCGCGGCCGTCCCTGGACCTCGGTGCTGCTCGGCTTCATCGGCTCCGCCCAGGTCGGTCCCTTCTATCTTGGCGCCGTCGGCTTGGCCTCGATCGTCTGCGGGTTCATCGCCTTCGAGATCATCGGGCTGAACATGCTGGCCTCGGTGAACTGGGATCCGGTGCAGTTCATCCGGCAACTCCCCTGGCTGGCCCTCGAGCCGCCGGCGCCGGCCTACGGGCTGCACATCCCGCCACTCGCGGAAGGCGGCTGGTGGCTGATGGCCGGCTTCTTCCTGACCGCCGCGATCTTCCTCTGGTGGGTGCGTGTCTACCAGCGGGCGCGGGCGCTCGGCATGGGCACCCATGTCGCCTGGGCCTTCGCCTCGGCGATCTTCCTCTACCTGGTCGACGGTTTCATCCGGCCGCTGCTGATGGGCTCCTGGGGCGAGGGCGTGCCGTTCGGCATCTTCCCGCACCTGGACTGGACCGCGGCGCTGTCGGTCCGCTACGGCAACCTCTACTACGACCCGTTCCACATGCTCTCGATCGTGTTCCTGTATGGCTCGACGCTGCTGTTCGCCATGCATGGCGGCACCATCCTCGCCGTCAGCCGCTACTGGGGCGAGCGCGAGATCGAGCTCACCACCGACCGCGGCACCGCCGCCGAGCGCGCCGGACTGTTCTGGCGCTGGATCATGGGCTTCAACGCCTCGTACGAGTCCATCCATCGCTGGGCCTGGTGGTTCGCGGTCCTCTGCACCCTGACCGGCGGTATCGGCATCCTGCTCACCGGCACGGTGGTCGATAACTGGTATCTCTGGGGCGTGAAGCACGGCATCGCGCCGATGTATCCCCACGTCTATCCCTACATCGCCGATCCTGGCCACCTGCGTGGAGTGTTGCAGTGATGCGCGCCCTGACGGCTCCGCTGGAACTGGTCGCGCTGGCCCTGCGCTACAGCCTCGCCGGCATCGTTGCCCACCCCTGGCGCACCCGGGCCTGGGTCGTCGGGCTTATCGCGATCGCCCTGGTGTTCGCCTTCGGCTCCACGCTGGAGCGGCTGCCGGTCACCTCGGTGCAGCTCGGCTATCGCGGCACCGCAATGGAGGCCGAGTATAATCCTCGCCTGCTGAAGCCCGAGATCGAGGCCAACCGGCTGCTACCGGCGCTGCCCGCGGTGCCGGATGCCGGCATCCCGTCGTCGAAGGCCTACAAGAACATCAAGGTGCTGCAGACGGCGGATGCCAACCAGTTCCTGCGCCAGATGGGCGCCTTCGCAAACTGGATCAACCCGGCCGCCGGCTGCGCCTACTGCCACTCGCTGAACAACATGGCCAGCGACAGCCTCTACACCAAGACCGTCACGCGCCGCATGATCCAGATGACGCGCGAGATCAACACCAACTGGAAGGCGCATGTCGGCGGCGTGGGCGTCACCTGCTACACCTGCCATCGCGGCAACTCGATCCCGCAGAACGTCTGGTTCACCGAACCGCCGCCGGGCGCCGGGCACGGCCTCGCGGAGACCGGAACCGGTCAGGGCAGCCCGGACAAGGCATCCGGCCTGACCACGCTGGCGAGCGACCCGTTCACGCCCTTCCTGCTGAACGCGATGCCGATCCGCGTCACCGGCGTCAGCGACCTCAATATCGGCAACAACGCCTCGACCAAGCAGGCCGAGTGGACCTACGGGCTGATGATGCACTTCGCCACCTCGCTCGGTGTCGCCTGCACCTACTGCCACAACACCAACAACTTCGCGTCATGGGACCAGGGCACACCGAACCGTGTTCCAGCATGGTATGGCATCAGAATGGTTCGCGACCTGAACCGGAACTACATGCTGCCGTTGACGAACGTCTTCCCGGCTGGCCGCAAGGGTCCCATGGGCGACGTGGCGAAGATCAACTGCGCGACCTGCCACCAGGGTGCCTACAAGCCTTTCTATGGCGCCAGTGACCTGGCGGCCTATCCACTCCTTGCTCAGAGGAACACGCCGTGACTCGCAGCGATCGGGTAGCAAGCGTCGTCGGGTTGGCAGCCATCGCGCTGCTCGCCTGCCTGCCAACGCGAAGCCTGGCCCAGGACCAACCGGCCCAGGTGCAGCCTTCCGCGGACCTGATCGCACGCGGCAAATACCTTACCGACATGGGCGACTGCGTCGCCTGCCACGCCGCCCCGGGCTATCCGAAGTTCGCCGGCGGCCAATACATGCAGATGCCGTTCGGCGACATCTCGACACCGAACATCACGCCCGACAAGGAAACCGGCATCGGCAACTATACCGATGCCCAGTTCATCCGTCTGATGCAGCGCGGCATCATGCCGGACGGCAGCCGCATCTACCCGGCAATGCCGTATCCCTGGTACGCCAAGGTTCCGAAGGCCGACCTGTTGGCCATCAAGGCTTACCTGTTCACGCTCAAGCCGGTCCATGCGGCGCGGCTGCCGAACAAGATCTGGTTCCCGTTCACCATCCGCCCGGCGATCGCGCTGTGGGACGCGTTCTTCGTGCCCGGCGAGGAGTTCAAGCCGGACCCCTCGAAGTCCGACGAGATCAACCGCGGCGCCTACATCGTCGAGGGTCTCGAGCATTGCGGCACCTGCCACAACCACTGGAACCTGCTCGGCAACACCGCCATCGCGGGCAACGTGGAAGGCGGCGCGATCACCCGCTGGTATGCGCCGAACCTGCGCAACGACGACCTGACCGGCATCGGCCGCTTCAGCGTCGACGACCTGGTTTCCTTCTTCAAGTATGGCCACTCGAAGTCGATGGGCACCGTCGCCGGACCGATGTCGGAGACCATCGACGAGAGCACGATGAAGCTCACCGACAGCGACCTGCATGCGATCTCGGTGTATCTCAAGTCGCTGCCGGTGGTTGCGGCCTATACGCCGACGGATGGCCGCTACCGGCCGGATGCGATGGCGGCGGGACGGCAGGTCTATCTGAGCCATTGCGCCTCCTGCCACCAGGATAACGGCCAGGGCGTCAGCGAACGTATCCCTGCGCTCGACGGCAACGGCATGGTGCAGGCGGCAGGCTCGCAGGATGTGGTGCGCGTCGTGCTGGGCGGTCTCGAGGCACGCGGACCGTACGGGCTGATGCCCGGAGTCGGCGCCGCGATGAGCGACAAGGAGATCGCCTCCGTCAGCAACTATGTCCGCCAGGCCTGGTCGAATCGTGCGCCGGCCAACACGACCACCCTGCTCGTCTCGCTGCTGCGCAAGGACACCCACACCCTGCTGAACGGCAGCCGCCCGGATGGCTGTCCGGCGCTGGCGGAGAACGACCTGGCGAAGGTGCTGGATGACAGCTCGAACGGCATCGGCGCGCTGCTGCAGCAGACCACGGAGGCCAACCTGCTGCAGAACGCCAACACCATCATCAGCAAGGTCCGGGCGGTCGCGCCGCAGATCAAGCGCGAGGATCTGGTGAACGGCCTGGCCATTGCCTACTGCCCGATCGTCGAGAAGGAGCCGGGCCTGCAGGAGAGCCAGCGGATCTGGCAGCTCACCCACTTCGCCGATCGCGTCTACGTCCAGTTGACCACCAACGGCGCCTACTGAGTGCCGGAGCAGAGGAAGCGGCGATGTATTTCTGGCTGTTCGCGGCAGTGGTCGTTGTCTGGCTCTGGCTGGCTGGCGGTAGTTTCCTCGGTTGGCGCCGCGGCACCATCGGCGGCTGGCTGTCGAGCCTGTCGATCCTGGCCTTCACCGGCATCGCCGCCGGGGTGCTGCTGTTCGTGGGGCCGTACTGGCAGGTAATCTACTGGGTGCTGCTGCAGCCCGGCTAGCCGATACCGCCACCATGCGACCCCGGACCCGGCGGTGGCTGCAGGCCGCCGCCGTTCTTCCCGCTCTCGCGCTGATCGCCACCGCCGGGTGGCTCTACACGCCCGACAAGCCGGCCGCCGACCTGGACACTCTCTATCTTCGAGCGCCGACCGACATGCGGCTGATCGACGGCCTGCACCTGCATGTCCGCGATACCGGCCCACGCGACGCCCCGGCGCTGATTCTGCTGCACGGCTTCGGCGCCAGCCTGCAGACCTGGGATGCCTGGGCCGGCCGCCTTGAAGCGCACTACCGTGTGATCCGTTACGACCTGCCGGGATTCGGCCTGACCGGGACGGATCCGACTGGCGACTATACCGACGCCCGCGGCGTGCGGGTGTTGCTGGCGTTGATGGACCAGATGCGGATCGGGCGTGCAACGCTGATCGGCAACTCGCTCGGCGGCAAGATCGCCTGGAACTTCGCCCTCGACCATCCCGACCGCGTCGATCGTCTCGTGCTGATCTCGCCGGACGGTTTCGCGAGTCCCGGCTTCGAATACGGCAAGAAGGCCGAACTGTCGCTGGTGATGCGGCTGCTGCCCTACGTCATGCCGCGCTCGATGCTGCGCCAGAGCCTGCTGCCGGCCTATGGCGATCCGACCCGCCTGACTGACGCTACCCTGACGCGCTACCGCGACCTGATGCTGGCCCCCGGTGTGCGCAGGGCAATGCTCGCCAGGATGCAGCAGGTGATGCTCGCCGATCCGGCGCCGCTGCTCGCGCGTATCCATGCACCGACCCTGCTGCTCTGGGGCGACCGCGACGGCATGATCCCGATTGCCAACGCACGCGACTATCTGCGGGCGATGCCCGACGCCACGCTGGTCACGTTGCCCGGCCTCGGCCACGTTCCGTTCGAGGAGGCTCCCGACCGGTCGCTGGCGCCGGTGCTGGAGTTCCTCGCGCCCCATCCGGCCTGACGCCGGCCCAGGCATGTCTCGATGTCCATTCTCGATCGTCTCGCGCTGACCTCGCCGATCGTGCAGGCGCCGATGACGGGCATTTCGACGCCGCAATTCGCACGCGCCGTCTCCAATGCAGGCGGCCTTGAATCGCTCGGCCTCGGTTCCGCCGACGCCAGTGCCGCACGGGCGACGATCGGCGCGCTGCGGGACCGCACCGGACGGGCCTTCAACGTCAACCTCTTCGTTTACGCCGCCGCCCGTCGTCGACTTCCATTGCGGGCTGCCGGAGACCGCGCGCATCCGCTCCCTGAAGCAGGCCGGCTGCATCCTGCTCTCGACCGCCACCGGCCTTGCGGAGGCGGAGGCGGAGGCGGAGGCGGAGGCGGCGCGGCGGGCCGGCATCGAAGTGCCGGTGGCGCAAGGCTACGAGGCGGGCGGCCATCGCTATCCCGTCGCCTATCATGCCGGAAAGGCGCTCGATGCCGCCGCCCGGGCCGCCGGCGAGAGCGGCCACGGCGCCCAATTGGGCCGGCCAGGCGGCGTCCCTGTCCCGGCCGCTCCCGGCTGCGGAACTGATGGTGATACTCGCTGCGGAACTACAGGCCACCAGTGGGGTCGCCTGGTCCGGATCACAGGCGGTGTCCCGCTCGCCAGACCTGACGGCGCAGACGAAGCCGAGCGCCTAATGATGCTCCGACTGCGCGATCCGCTGCTCGGCCAGCAGCCGCCATGACGCATCCTTCGGCGCCGCATCCAGCGCGCGGCGGAACAACGCCGCCGTCTGGGGACTGACCACGCCGTCACCGCGCGCCTGTGCTTCCGCGACCTGCGCCGCCAGGGTCGCCTCGAACGGGCCGTCGTCCAGTGCCTGCCGCCAGGCCACCGCGGCACCCGCCCAGTCGCCCTGCGTCGCCTCGGCCTGCCCGAGCAGGATGTAGCCCTGGCGCGCCTGCGGCGATCCCGCCGGCAGCTTGGCGAGCTGCGCCTTCAGCATGCCGATCAGCTGCGCATCCTCCTGCAACCTTGCATCCGCCTGGCTCATGCGGACCGCCTCGGGTTGCGCCGGCATGCCGGGATGGCCCTCGCTCAGGTACAGCGCCACCGCAGCGACCGGAACCAGCGCCAGCATGACGATCACCGGCGCACGGCCGCCGGCGCGCGCCGTCTCGCTGCCGCGATCGGCCTCGGCCAGCAGCCGTCGCTGGATCTCCAGGCGTGCCGACGCATGCTCGCTCTCCGCGATCAGGCCACTGGCCCGGTCACGGTCCAGCTCCTGCAGCTGCGAACGATGCAGCTCCAGCGCTGCCTCGTGGCGATCCCGCAGTCCCGGGCGCTTCCTCAGCGCCAGGACACACGGCAGCAGCACCGCGACGGTGAGCAGGAGGATGGGTAGCCAGATCATGGTGTGCCGGTGGTCAGCCCAGGGACGCCGGGGCGGGGCGGCCGGGATCCCCTGCAGCGAGCGCCTGCATCAGCGCGTTGGCTCCATCAGGTCGGCCAGGCGCCTTTGCTCCGCGTCCGACAATGGCGCCGCGGCGACGCGACGCGACCGCCAGTTCGAGGTCGCGGCGAACGCCCCGACCAGCAGCGCCAGTACCGGCATCGCCCAGAGCAGCAGCGTCACGGCATTCAGCGGCGGCCGCAGGCGGATGAAGTTGCCGTAGCGCTGCACCATCCAGGCAATGATCTGCCGGTTGCTCTCGCCGGCGGCGACATGCACGCGCACCACGTGGCGCAGGTCACGCGCCAGATCGGCACCACTGTCCTCGATGCTTTCGTTCTGGCACACCAGGCAACGCAGTTGCGCCCCAATCGCCTCGGCGCGCGCCTCCTGCGCCGGGTTGGTCATCATCTCCGCCGGATCGTCCACCGCGAGGCCGGCGAGCGGGACCGCCAGCAGCGACAGCGCCAGCACCAGCCCGGCCATCGCGCGCCGCAGCGTCCTCATCGGCCGGCCCCGCGCAGCGCCGGCATCAGGCCGCCAGAGATGTTGTCCTGGGTCAGCGGACCGGCGACATGCCAGCGTATCAGCCCGCCCGGCAACACCAGGAAGCTCTCCGGCACGCCGGACACCCCCCAGTCGATCGCCGACAAGCCGTCGCCGTCGGCGGCCAGCCGCGCGTACGGCGTGCCGGTGCGCTTCACGAAGCCGGCGGCGTTGTCGGCATGGTCCTTGTAGGCGATGCCCCAGATCGGGAGGGTGTGGGCGAGGCCGACCAGGGTCTGCGCCTCCAGGACGCAGGGAATGCACCAGGAGGCGAAGAAATTCACCAGCACCGGAGCCTGCTGCGCTGCGAGCTGCTGCGACGAGAAGCCGGTGCCGGGCGCCTGCGACGGCAGCATGAAATCCGGCACGCGCCGGTTCACCGCCGGTGCGTGGATGTCGTGCGGGTCGAACCGCCCGCTGCCCATGCCGGACAGCATCGACCAGAACCCGACCCCCGCCGCCGCCGCGGCACCGAGCGGCGCCAGCATGAGCACCTGGCGGCGCGACACGCTCCTGCTCATCCCGGCGGGCTCAGGCAAGCCTGCCACCGACAGACAGTCCCGCCGTGGCACGGCGCGGCGCACCGACCCGGATCCGCCGGTCGGACAGCGACAGCGCACCGCCGATCGCCATCACCAGGGCGCCGAGCCACATCCAGGGCGCCAGCCAGTTGTCGTGCAGGCGCAGCACCGCGGTATCCGGCTGCCCCGCCACGCCACGATGCTCGTCGCCGAGCACCGCGTAGAGATCGGTGATCAGGTTGGTGTGGATTGCGACCTCGGTGGTGGTGGTGCTCTGGCTGGCGAAGGTCCGCTTCGAGGGATGCAGCACCGCGACCGTGTGGCCGTGCCGGCTGATCACCAGCGTCGCCACCCGCGCGGTGTAGTTCGGCCCGGGCGCATCGGCGACGTCGACCAGCCGCCACTGGTAGCCGGCCATGTCCACCGTGTCGCCGGCATGCACCTCGACGATCCGGTGCGCCGCCTGGGACATGCCGGCGAGGCCGATCACCGTGACGCCCACGCCGGCATGCGCGATCGCGGCACCCAGCGCCGCACGCGGCAGCGTCCGCGCCCGCCGCCAGCTCTGCGACGGCGGCAGCCGGAACATCTGGATGCGCTGGGCGATGTCGGCACCGGCTGCCAGGATCACCCAGACCGCGAAGCCGAACGCGAGGGCCGGCAACAGGCCGCGCAGGCCGATCGCAGCCCACAGGCCGGCAAAGAGGCCGCCGAGTGCTGCCCACCAGAGCCGTGTCAGCACCGGCGCCAGGTGCGCTCGCTTCCAGGGCATCATCGGTCCGATCGCCATGACCGCGAACAGCGGGATCGCCATCGGCGCCGCGGTGGCGTCGAAGAACGGCTTGCCGACCGAGATGGTGGCGCCGAACAGCAGGCTGGCGAACGGCGGATACATCGTGCCGGTCAATACTACTGCGCAGATCGAGCAGAGCAGGATGTTGTTCAGCACCAGCGCGCCCTCGCGGGACAGCGGCGCGAAGATGCCGCCGGCCGCAAGCCGCGGCGCCCGCAACGCGAACAGCAGCAGCGAGCCGCCGATCACCAGGCCAAGCAGGCCGAGGATGAACACCCCGCGTGCCGGGTCGTTGGCGAAGGCGTGCACCGAGTTGAGGATGCCCGAACGCACCAGGAAGGTGCCGGACAGGGAGAGCGAGAAGGTGCCGATCGCCAGCAGCACGGTCCAGATCTTCAGCGCCTCGCGCTTCTCGACCACGATGGCGGAGTGCACCAGCGCGGTGCCGGTCAGCCAGGGCAGCAGGGAGGCGTTCTCGACCGGGTCCCAGAACCAGTAGCCACCCCAGCCCAGCACGTAGTACGACCACCAGGAGCCAAGCGCGATGCCGCATGTCAGGAAGCACCAGGCGCCGACCGCCCAGGGCCGCACCCAGCGCCCCCAGGCTGCATCGACACGGCCTTCCAGCAGGGCGGCGACCGCGAAGGCGAACGGCACCGCGAAGCCGACATAGCCGGTGTAGAGAATCGGCGGATGGAACGCGAGGCCGGGATCCTGCAGCAGCGGGTTCATTCCCTGGCCGTCCATTGGCGCCGGCCAGATGCGGTCGAAGGGGTTCGAGGTGGTCAGGCAGAACAGCTCGAAGCCGGCTGCGGTGCCACCGAGCACGGCAATCACGCGCGCGCGCAGCCCGGCCGGCAGGTTGCGGCCGAACGCCGCGACGGCGCCCCCGCACAGCGCGAGGATCAGGCACCAGAGCAGGATCGAGCCCTCGTGGTTGCCCCAGATCCCGGTGATCTTGTAGAGCAGCGGCTTCGCGACGGCGCTGTTCTCGGCGATGTTCTGCACCGAGAAATCGTCGGTGATCGCCGCCTGCGCCAGGCACAGGAAGCTGACCGCGAGCGCCCCCAGCTGGCCGAGCGCGAGGGCAGGGGCGGTCGCCATCAGCCGGATCTCGCGTCGGTGCGCCCCGATCAGTGGCAGGACTGTCTGCGCCAGCGCCAGGCAGCAGGCCAGCGCCAGCGCGAAATGGCCCAGTTCGGGGATATTCAAGGACGGGCCGTTCGGCACAGCTTCAGCTACCCCTAGTGGTGTCGGTCTTGACGCTCATGCGGTTCCAGCTCGCGGCCGACGGCGCGGGACCGAATTTCGGGTTCCACTTGCCGGACTTGCGCAGCGCCTCGGCGACCTCCTTGGGCATGTAGGTCTCGTCGTGCTTGGCCAGCACCTCGGAGGCGGCGAAGGTGCCGTCCGATGCGAGTTCGCCGAGGGCCACCACGCTCTGTCCCTCGCGGAACAGGTCGGGGAGGATGCCGGCGTAGCGTACCTGCACCGCCTTCTGCCCATCGGTCACCTGGAACTGCGCCACCGGCTCGCCACTGCGATGCGCCTCGTGCAGCGACCCCGCCACCACCATGCCGCCGAGCCGCACGGTGCGCCCGTTGGCCGGCGTCGCCAGCAGCTGCGAAGGCGCCACGAAGAACACGATGTTGGCGCTGAATGCGTCCAGGGCCAGCGCGCTAGCCGAGCCCAGCCCGATGCCGCAGGCCACCAGCAGCCAGAGCCGGCGCGACTTGCGGGTCATGGACGACGGCCTCCCATGCGACCACCGCGCTGCTCGACGGCGCGCAGCCGCGAGCGCGCCCGCGACAGCCGCAGCATGGCCGCCATGCTCAGCCAGGCCGCCAGCCCGAGCGTGAGGCCGTAGGCGCCGGCGATATAGGGCAGGTGGGTCATGACGGAGCTCCCGCAGCCGCATTGCCGCGCGAGAGCAGCAGCACGCGCAACCGCTGCTCCATGACTGCGGCGCGTAGCCGGGCCAGGACGATGGCTGCGAAGCCGAAGCTGAAGCCGAGCGCGCTGATCAGCAGCGGCCACAGCATCGAGGTGGACATGGTTGGCGCGCCGGTCAGGGTAATGCTGTCAGGCTGGTGCAGGGTGTTCCACCACTGCACGCTGAACTTGATGATCGGCAGGTCGATGGCGCCGACCAGGGCGAGGATGGCGCCGGCACGATAGCCCCGTTGCGGCTCGTCGAAGGCGCGCAGCAGGGCGATGTGGCCGACATAGAGGAAGAACAGCACCAGGACCGAGGTAAGGCGGGCATCCCACACCCACCATGCGCCCCACATCGGCTTGCCCCAGAGCGAGCCGGAGGCGAGGCAGACCGCGGTCACGGCAGCACCGACCGGGCCGATCTCGGCGGCTGCAAGGTCGGCGAGCGGATGCCGCCATACCAGAGACAGCACCGAGCAGACGGCGAGCGCCACGTAGCCGGCCGAGGCGAGCCAGGCCGCCGGGACATGCACATACATGATTCGTACGGCGTCGCCCTGCTGCCAGTCGGCCGGCGCGAAGAACAGGCCCCAGATCAGGCCCCAGCCGGTGAGCACGAGGGCAAGCGCATTGGTCCAGGGTTGCAGCCGGGCGGCCAACCGCAGGAAGCGGCCAGGATTGGCAAACCTGTGCAGCAGGCCCACCCGACGTCGTTGCGAGCGGTCCGGCCCGGAAGATCCGGCGGGGTCTGTCGCGTCGAGTGTCCTGATGGCATCCAAGGCTGCTGGACCCTGTTCAAGCGATGATGTGGACGCCGTCGCGGAACAGCCGCCCTGTCACAGCAAATAGCGCCATCCTATGCTCGGCGCCATCCGCCATTCCGACCACACCGGAGCCCGCATGTTGTTCATGATCAACTGTACCGACAAGCCCGGATCGTTTGATCTTCGTGCCGCGACCCGCAGCGCCCACCTGGCCTACCTGCAACGGCACGCGGCCACGCTGATCCAGGCCGGCCCGCTGCTCGATCCCGACGGCAGGTCGACCGGCAGCCTGCTGCTCGTCAACGTGCCCGGTCGATCCGAGGCGGAAGCGCTGGCGGCCGGCGATCCCTACGCCGAGGCAGGCCTGTTCGAGAGCACGGTGATACGCGGCTACCGGAGCGTATTCCGCGATGGCTCGCTGATCGAGTAGGGAACGGCGGATGAACAGGTGGCTGGTGAAATCCGAACCCGACGCATTCTCATGGGCGCAGCAGGTCGAGCGTGGAATCGAGCCCTGGACCGGCGTGCGCAGCCACCAGGCCAAGCGCAACCTCGAAGCCATGCGCGTCGGCGACGAGGCATTCTTCTATCACTCGAACACCGGGAGGGAGATCGTCGGCGTGGTCGAGGTGGTGCGCGAAGCCTACCCGGACCCGACCGGCGAGGATGGCGGTTGGGTCTGCGTCGACATGAAAGCCGTCTCGGCGTTTCCCACGCCCGTGTCCCTGGCCGAGATCAAGGCCGACGCCTCATTCGCGGACCTCGCCCTGGTCCGGCAGTCACGCCTATCGGTTGTGCCGGTCGGCGCAGAGCATTGGCGCAGGATCTGCGCCCTGGGCGGCTGGAAGCGCTAGGTGGCCCTCAGGGCGAACCGTCGATGCTCTGCTGCGCCACCAGATCCTGACCGCGGGTCGGCTGCCCGGCAAAGGTGCCATAGCTCTCGGCGCCGCCATAGGCGGGAACCACCGGGGCAGCCACGCGGACGGGCAGGCCAAGGACCGAGAAGTCCGGCGGCGAGCCGGAGCCGGTCGACGTGCTCTGCTGCGCGGAGACGCCCGGCAGGCCGGTGGTCGCCGGAGTGGCCTGCGAGTTGCGGTTCGACGTGGGTCCGGCAGCAACCGAACTGGCCGAGCTTGAACGCAGGGCCTGGGCCTGTGCCGCAGGCGTGTGGCAGGCGAGCAGCAGCCCGAGAGCGGCGCCGAAGCCGAGACGGATCGCGTGGCCGCGGAAGCAGGACATCGGCTTGAGCTCCAGGGTGAATGTCATGATGATCGTGCAACGCGCCGGGCCGTGTCGAGGATTGGATCGGAATATCAATCTCGCGCGAGAACAATTCGTTAATAATCTGTTCTGCTTTGCCAAGGACAGGCCTGGCGGTGCAAACTTGGACTTGTCCGTCCAATTGCTCCTTGGTCGAGAAAGTGATGACGTCGACTAGAGTGTGAGACAGAGGTGATGGCGGGTCCGGATTCAATACGACTGGCGGTTCTGATGCAATCTCGAGGCTTTGTTGCGCATGAGGCTGCGATGGGCCCGTCCGAGCCGGACGTGGCCATGCCTCCGCTGTCTCCGCCCGACCTGCCGCCCGAACCGGCGCCGGCGGTGCAGAGCGGGCTGGCGATCGGCAGCCGGATCCGCATCCTGCGCCGTGCGCGCGGTCTCACCCAGGACACGCTTGCGATGTCGACCGGGGTGTCGCGCAGCGCGGTGGCGCAGTGGGAGACTGGCCGCGCCGGTCAGATGGGCAGCAAGCTTCGCCGCATCGCCGAGGCGCTCGGCGTGTCGGTCAGCATGCTGAAGGAGGGCTGGGAGGGCCTTGCCACCGATAGCGTACTGTCCTCCGAGGAGATGACCCTGCTGCGCCTGTTCCGGGCCTGCAGCACCGAGGATCGCGGCGTTCTGATGCACGTCGCCCAGAAGCTGTCCACCGGCCCGGGGCTGGAACACGAGTCCGAGGCACGTCGCTCCGCCTGATCGCGGCTTCATCCGCTTTAAGGGTTTGGGCGGTGAAGCCCGGGCGGCCTTCCGTGCGTTGTGTCGTCCTCATCGATGGAGACGGCCATGAGCGCGACCCAGGGCAGCGAACTGACCCATCTCGCAACTGATCCATACGCCCTGAGCGCAGCGTCGCTCGGCGCTCTCGAGCAGGTGCTGCACCAGGTCGAGTCTGGGCGCGGCCTGCTGGTCAGGCTGGCTGACCTGATGGGCGGCGCCGTCGGCCAGGCCACCCGGCTCGGCATGCGCGGCATCGGGCTCGCCCCCAACCTGCAGGCCAAGCTGCGCGGGCTGGGCGAAGCTTCGGTGGTGCGCGCCTTTGGCATCGCCATCATCGGGATGAAGCATCCGGCGCCGCTGGTCTCGACCGGCGACCTGACGCCGCCGGACCGCGGCTGGCGCGACCATGCGACCCAGGCGGCGGTCGCGGTGTCCGGCGCCCTCGGCGGCTTTGCCGGCCTCAGCGGCCTGATCCCCGACATCGGCTTCACCACGCTCGCGATCATGCGGGAGATCGCCCGCATTGCCCGCGAGGAGGGCGAGGACCTGAGCACCCCGGAAGGCCAGCGCGCCTGTCTCGAGGTGTTCGCCCTGCAGGCACACGAGGGGACCGAGGAGCAGAGCGAGCTAGGCTTCTTCTCGGCACGCATGGTGTTGCGTGGCCGGCCAGTGGTGATGCTGCTGTCCGAGGTGTCGTCGCATTATGGCCTGGCGCTGTCGCGCAAGGTGGCGCTGCAGATGATGCCGGTGGCCGGCGCGCTGTGCGGGGCATCGCTGAACGCGGCGTTCCTGCAGCACTACCGTGCCCTGGCCCGGGCGCACTTCACCATCCGCCGGCTGGAGCGCACCTACGGCGCGATGAATGTCCACGAGGCGGTGGTGGGCATCCGCGCCAACCTCGCGAATCGCCCGGCGGCCGCCTGATCCGCTCGATCATGCTCTGCCTGTCGTTCGATGGGGCAACGTCATCCGGCACCTGGCATCGCAAGGCGATACCGGGTGATCGGGTGACGCTCTAGCCATCGCCGCTGCCGCTTCCCTGCGGCAGCAGCCCGAGCAACGCCGAGACGACCGCGAGCAGCAGGTAGATCAGCATCATGTCCAGCGCCACGCCGCCGGCGATGTGCGGCATCAGCGCCCACAGCACCGCCGAGATTGCTGCGAAGGCCAGGAACACCAGCATCATCCGCATCAGGCTGGCCTCGCCTTAGCGCCGGCGACGAGGCTGGAGCCCGCCCGCCGGTCGTCCTGCGACGCCGCGGTCAGCCGTCCTGCGCCGACGCCAACGGGCGCGTGCATGGCCTTGCTCTCCGAGCGCGGCAGCAGGTTGCGGAGGTTGGTAACGATGCGCGGGTTCCTCGACAGCACGATCGCCTCGGCCCGATGCGAGCTAGCGTGGCCGCCCGGGCTTCCGGTGTCGACCATGCCACCAGGCGGCAGGCCGGGCGGCGCCACCCGGAGGAACTCCGCACCCAGCCACACCTCTGCCACCACGCGGCGGGAAGCCCGATGCGTCTTCTCGCCTGCCTGCATCTGCACCTGCCGATCCCTGTCCGTCCCGTAGCCGCCCCGGCTCGCCAGACGCGCATTGCCTCGGCGGTCGCGGCAACCCCACTATCTGCCCATGTTCAGACGCCGCGTCGAGGTGACACCGGACCTGCTGCTGCGACGCTACCGCGACGGGCTGTTTCCGATGGCCGAGACGCGGGACGCCACCGAGCTGTTCTGGCTCGATCCCGAGCCGCGCGGCATCCTGCCGCTCGACGGTTTCCATCTGCCGCGCCGCCTGCGTCGTACTGCGCTGTCCGGCAGCTTCGAGGTGACTGCCGATCGTGCCTTCGAGGCGGTGATCGATGGCTGTGCGGCGCCGGCCCCCGGCCGCGAGGAAAGCTGGATCAACCCGCAGATCCGTGCGCTGTTCCTCGCCGTGCACCGGCTCGGCTCGGCGCACAGCATCGAATGCTGGCAGGATGGCGAGCTGTGCGGCGGGCTGTATGGCATCTCGATCGGTGGCGCATTCTTCGGCGAAAGCATGTTCAGCCGGAGGCGCGATGCCTCCAAGGTCGCCCTGGTGTTCCTGCTCGCCCGCCTCCGCCTGGGCGGCTACCGGCTGCTCGACACCCAGTTCATCACCGGCCACCTGGCCCAGTTCGGCGCCATCGAGGTGCCGCGGGTACGCTACCGGGCGATGCTGGCGGACGCTGTCGCGACCGTCGCGCGCTGGCAGCAGGAGCCTGATGCCTTGCTGGACGCAGTGCGCAAGCTCGCGCCGGGTCCGGAACGGTCCCCGGATGCAACGCACGGATGAAGGCGGCGCCCGGTTGACAGCGGGCCGGGCTCGTCACCAATTCCGCCCCGGGGCGCTACGGCGCGCCATGCTCTGTCCGGGAACCAATCCGATGCGCCTGCGGCTGTTGAATTCAGTACTGCTCATGGGCGGACTGGCCCTGGCCGTCCCGGCCGCCGCCGCTCATGGTCAGGTTTCCGCCAGCGGGGGAGCCGGCGACCATCCGCTCTACATGCCGTCGCGCGATGTCACCGTGACCTACGATGTCGAGCCGGAAGGCGCCCCGTCGCCGCAACGCGTCAAGGTCCTGTTCGCCGGCAACGGCCGGCTGATGCGCATCGATGCGCCGGACGGGCAGGGCAGCACCATCATGAACCGCGACCGGCAGGTCATGCAGATCGTGATCGGTCCGGCCAAGGTCTACATGGACGTGCCGGAGAGCCAGCAGCAGCGCAGCCCGTTCCTGCTCGACCCGTCGATGCAGTACACCGCCACCGGGACCGCCACCGTCGCCGGGCTGCCCTGCACGACCTGGTCGATCATCACCTCGCCCGGCACCGCCCATGCCTGCGTCACCGCGGACGGCGTGGTGCTAAGCGAGGACGGCGTCGACAGCCAGGGCGCGCGTGGCCACCTCGTCGCCCGCACCGTGACCTACGGGCCGATCCAGCCCGCCGCCTTCGAGCCTCCGGCCGGATACACCAGGGTAGCGCATCCGGAGGGTCCGGCGGCTTTCGAGCGCGGCGGTGCCGGTGCGCAGGGCGATGCCCAGCCGGGCGGCCCGCAACTCGGTGCGCCACCGATGGGCGCCCCGGGATCGAACCAGCCCTGACGCCGGTGGCTGCCCACAGCCCGGCGCGCATCGCCCTGGCTGCGGTGATCGTCGCGCTGCTCTCCCCCCCGGGACCGGCCGACGCCCAGATGCCTGCAGCCGGATCGCCTCCGACCCCATTCGTGACGCCGCAGCGCGACGTCGACGTGACCTATCTGCTCGCCGGGCCCCCTGCCGCGCCCGGCGGGCTACCGGGCGCGATGACGCAACGGATGCGGTGGTCGGTCGCCCTCTGGAGCCAGCGTCTCGATCCGGCCGGCAACGCCTACATGATCACCGACTACCGCGCCCGCCGCATGCTGGTGGTCGATCCGCGCCGGCGCAGCGCCACCATGCTGCCGCTGCCGGGTGGTGGCGCACAGGGGGCCGGCGGCGTGCAGGCGCCAGGGTTGCGCGCGACCGGCCATTACCAGCGGCTCGGCGGCGACACCGTCGCCGGCACCCCATGCACGGAGTGGCGGACGCTGGACGATGGCGGGGCCGAGAGCACGATCTGCCTTACCGACGA
This sequence comes from Lichenicoccus roseus, assembly GCF_005844085.1. Lineage (GTDB taxonomy): Bacteria > Pseudomonadota > Alphaproteobacteria > Acetobacterales > Acetobacteraceae > Lichenicoccus > Lichenicoccus roseus. Next base: position 488,418 of record NZ_VCDI01000001.1, on the reverse strand, counting down.
CGGTGTCCTGCTGCGGGCACGGCACGGCCAGCAGATCCTGCTGCTGGCCTCCAGCGTCCGCTATGGGCCGCAGGATCCGTCCCTGTTCTCCGCGCCCTCAGGCAGCCGGATCGAGCCTGCGCCATCGCAATGACCGCCATCGCACGGTCGTGATGCGGGAACGGCCCGGTTTTACGCTTTGAGAACGAGGCGCCTCAATCCCGCCTGCAAATAACCACGCTTGCTGCGTTCTATGCATGGAAGGCAACGATCCCCATATCGCTGCCAGGGACGGACCGGAGCACGAGTGTGCCTGGCCCGAACAGAGAGAGGCATCATCACCATGCGTCCTTCAACGCGTATCTTCCTCACCGCGCCGCTGCTGGCCGCTGGCCTCGCCGTGAGCGCCGCCCCCGCCGCCCAGGCGCAGTGGCGCCATGGATACGGCGGCTGGCATGGTGGCTATGGCTATCACGGCGGCTATGGCTACCATCGCGGCTACGGCTACGGCGGCGCTCTCATCGGCGGCCTGGCCGCCGGTGCAGTGATCGGCGCTCTGGCCGCTCCGCGCTACTATGCTCCGCCGCCGGTCGTCTACGCGCCGCCGCCGGTGGTCTACGCGGCCCCGGCCCCGGGCTACTATGCCCAGCCATACGGCTACGGCTATTGATCGGCTGAGACCGACGGCAGCCTCGCTTCACGCGAGGCTGCCAGCCGCCTTGATCACCTCGGCGGCGTGTCCAGGCACCTTGACCTTGTTCCAGATGCGAGTGACCCGTCCCTGCGCATCGACCAGCAGGGTGGTCCGCTCGATGCCCATGTACTTCCGGCCATACATCGATTTCTCGACCCAGACCCCGTAGGCGTCGAGGGTCTCTCCGGCCTCGTCGGTAGCAAGGGGAAACTCCAGGCCGAACTTCCTGGCGAAGGCTTCGATCGCGTTCATCGGATCCCGGGAGATCCCGACCACCGGAACGCTGGCGGCACCGAGTGCTGCAAGCGATCCCTGGAACTCGCAGGCTTCCTTGGTGCAGCCGCTGGTATCGGCCTTCGGGTAGAAGTACAGCACCCAGGGTCTGCCGTGCAGGCTGGCGGACGAAACCCGGCGCCCGAAACTCGCAGGCAGGTCGAAGGCCGGCGCAGGGCTGCCCACGGCAACGGCGCCATCCGCTGGTTTCTCGCTGGTGGGTGTAGGCGTCATGTCTCACATCCTTTCGTTTCCCGGCTTGTCGTTTGCCGGTCCCTCGCCCAGAACTCCAGCCGGCCACAGCTCCGGACGGCCAGAACTCCTTACGGCAGGAAACCAGGCCGGTGCATCAGGAAGGGCGGGGGACTTGCGGTGCAGATCCGGCAGCCTGCGCGGGCATCATGGTTCTTGCGCGCCGGCATCGACAACCAGTTCGACGAAGGCGGCTCTGACCGAGCTGGCGACGGTTCGCATATGGGCCCGCAGGGCATCGAGATCCGCGATCCGGAGCGGTCGCAGCCCCTGCAGCAGGGCTTCGCGCACCGGCGGCGTCCAGGCCTCGCCGGCTTCCGGAACCTGCGTTCCGAACAGGATCCGGAGCATGCTCTGCAGGTCGCGCCAGAACCGGTCTGCCCCGACCAGCGTCATGGCCTGCGCCCGCCCGATGGTGCCGGATCTTGCCAGCGACCGCAGCGCAAGGCGGGTGGCCTGGTGTGGCGATGCCTCGGGGCGGACCAGTTGCAGGACCTGGGCGATGAACTCCACTTCCAGCAGGCCGCCCTCCAGCAGCTTGATGTCCCAGCTGCCGCGTGCCGGCCGCTCGTCTGCGACCCTGGCCCGCATCGCCGCCGCCGCCTGCAGGGTCCGCCGCCGGCCCGCAACACCGGGCGCCTCGCCTCCGGCACCCGGACCCGTCACCGCCTGGGCGATCTCCCGCCGCATCGCCCGGCGCAGCGCCGCCGGACCGGCGACCACCCTTGCCCTGGTGAGAGCCATGCGCTCCCAGGTCCAGGCCTGCTCGGCGTGGTAGCGCCGGAACGCCGCCAGCGACACCGCGACCGGCCCCTTGCTGCCCGAGGGCCGCAGCCGCATGTCGAGGGCGTAGAGCGGCCCCTCCAGGCCCGGCGCCGAGAGGGCCGCGATCACCGCATGGGCGAGCCGGATATAGTACTGGCTGACCGGCAGCGCGCGCCTGTGCACCCCGGGAGCATCGCGTTTCGGCAGCATGCTTTCCGCGATCCCCGGCGGGTGGTCGTAGACCAGCATGAGGTCGAGGTCGGACCCCGCCATCATCTCGCGCGAGCCGGCCTTGCCGAGCGCCACCACCACCATGCCGCCGCCGCGAACCTCGCCGTAGCGCGACCGGTGCGCGCGCAGCACCACCTCCAGCAGGGCGCCGATGACATGGTCTGCGAGATCGCTGCGCGCGATCCCGGCGCGGTCGGTATCCAGCCTGCCATCGAGCTGCGCCAGCGAAAACCTGAACTCCTCGCCACGCACCAGGGTGCGCGCCCGGGCGATCGCCTCCTCCACGCCGGAGGCGGAGCGGATCCCGGTCTCGGCAAGGCGCGCCCTTCGCCGCCTGCTGTTTTCTCCGTCCTCTTCCGGCACCAGCAGGCCCTCGAGGGCGGAGGGCACCGCCGCCAGGTGGTCGGCAAGAAACGGCGCCGCGCCGAGGACGCCGGCGATGCGTCCGAGCAGCGGCGCATTGTGGGCAAGCAGCGACAGCAACTGCACCCCGGTGCTCTGGCGCGCGAGCAGGCTGTCGAAGCGTATCAGTGCCAGCATCGGGTCCTGCTGCTCGAGCAGTGCCGCAAGCAGGCCGGGCAGGATGTCGCGCAGCAGGCGCTGCGCGCGGTCGGAGCGCAGCGCGCGCAGGTGGCGGTCGCGCCAGCCGCCGAGGATGGCGGCGGCCCGGGCCGGTTGCGCAAAGCCGGCGCGGCCAAGCAGCGAGGCCAGGTCCGGGGCGTCGAGATGACAGAACGGCTCCGGCTCCCGGCCGGCAGGCCCGGTCGCGAACATGTCCCCGAAGGCCGCGTGAACGCGCCGCATCGGTTCCAGCAGCCGCCGGGCCAGCGCCTCGCCTCCGCCTTCGCAATCCATGAACAGTGCGAAGCGGTCGAACTCGCCACGATCCCCGGGCAGGCTGTGCGTCTGCCGATCGTCGCGCATCTGCAGCCGGTGCTCGGCGGTGCGCAGCAGGCGGTAGGTGGCGGCGAGGTCGGACGCCAGCCCGGCCGGCAGGTAGCTGCCCTCGGCCAGCCGCTCCAGCGCCCCCAGCGTGGTGGCGTCGCGCAGCTCCGGCGCGCGGCCGCCCCAGACCAGCAGCATGGTCTGCGCCAGGAACTCGATCTCGCGAATGCCGCCGTGGCCGAGCTTGAGGTCATGCCCGAGCAGCACCGCCACCTCATCCGCCTGTGTCGCTCCCGGCGTCCCGAGCGGCGGCCGTCCTGCGGCGCCGCGGTGCCGGTCGATGCGCCGCTTCATCGCCACGATGTCCTCGATCGCTGCGAAATCGAGATGCCGCCGCCAGATGAACGGTCCGATCGTCGAGAGGAAGCTCCAGCCCAGCGCAAGATCGCCGGCCACCGGCCGCGCCTTGGTCAGGGCCGCGCGCTCCCAGGTCTGTCCCAGGCTCTCGTAGTAGGTGACGGCCGTCGGCAGCGAGACCGCCGGCGGGGTGGAGCCGGGGTCCGGGCGCAGCCGCAGATCCATCCGGAACACGTAGCCATCGGCGTCGCGCGTCTCCATCAACCGCACCAGCTCGGCGCTCAGCCGTGTGAACACGCGCTGCAGCTCGTCATGGCCGGGATGCGCGTCCGGGTCGTACAACAGCACCAGGTCGATGTCGGAGGAGTAGTTCAGCTCGCGGGCGCCGAGCTTGCCCATCCCGAGCACGACGAAGCCGCTGCCGGCGTCCTGGTGGCCGGCCTGCCGCAGCTCGCCACGCCGCGCCGCATCCATCAGCAGGTGCCGCACCGCCAGCGACAGCGCTGTCTCGGCCAGCCGGCTGAGGCTGCCAGTGACCTGCTCCAGGCTCCACAGGCCGCCGATGTCCGCCACTGCGCTGACCAGTGCCACCTGCCGCTTCGCCTGCCGGAGCGCACGGGCGATCGCGGCTCCTGGCTGCCCGGCCGGCAGCGCGTCCAGGCTGGCCAGGATCCCCGCGAGCGCTGCGTCCGGACCCCGCCGGCACAGCAGGTCGAAGCAGGCCGGTTCGCGCCGCACGAGGTCTGCGAGATAGGGGCTGTTGCCGCCCAGGCAGGCCACCAGCGCCGCCTTCGCGCTGTCTGCCGGTCCGGTCGAACCATCCGGCCCGAACAGGAATCCGGCGAGCTGCGACGCCTGCGACCGGTCGGCCGGTGCCGGCCAGGCTGCCGGCAGGCGGAATCTGGGCACGGCGCCGAGGTCAGCGGAGATGTCGGATCATGGCAGGCACGGTGCGGAGCATGAGTGCGCCCCGTCAAGCGGGCGAGGCGGCGGCCGGTGCAGGTCCGCAGGGCAGCGCACGCAAGTCGCGGCCAGCGTGGCGTATCGGGCACCGGCTCGCGGTGTTGGCGCTAGGCCTGTGCATCCTGCCGCTGCTGCTGATCGGCGCCCTGGCGCTGCGGCTCTGCTTCGGTGCGATCGACGTCACCGATCCGGCGCGGCGGATCACCGCATCCGCGGCCTCCGGCCCGGGCCCGCTGCACGGCCTTGCGCTGCAGCATGTGAGGCTCGCCTGGCGTGACCGCGAAGTCGGAATCCTCGTGGACGGGATCGCCCTCGCCAGCGGCAGCCACGCCGATCATGTCGAGCTGGCGCTCAGGCCGTGGCCGCTGCTGCGCCGCCACGTCGTGCTGCTGCAGGCCACCGTCACCGGGGCGACCCTCCTGCTCTGGCGCGACCGCGACGGGCGGATCGGACTGTCCCGGGCCCAGCCGGGTGGTGCACCCGACCGCACCGCGATCGATCTCCATGCGCTGCGCACGCTGCGGGTGCGGCAGTCGGACGTCATGCTGACGGACGAGGCCAGCGGCACCGGCTGCCGCGCCGCGATCGACGATCTCGCCCTCACGCCGCTGCGTCGCCCGGCGGCAACCGGCGCCGCGGGCCGGCTGGAGGCCAGCCTCTCCTGCGGGACCTCCGCCGCGCCCGGGCCGACCCTGCGCGTGCACGGAAGTGGCCGCGAGGCGCCCGATGGCGGCATCGCGTGGCGCGTCCGGACCGATCCCGTGGTCCCGGCCGCGCTCGCATCGCCGGCGCTGGTGGGCGCCTTCCCGGTCCTGGGGGAGCTCGGCAACGTGCGCCTGCCGGTTGCGCTGGCCCTGGACAGCACGCTCTCCGGCGGCTTCGGCGCCTACATGATACCGCGCGCCGTGCACCTCACCGCAACACTGGGGGCCGGCACCGTACTGCTGCCGGACAAGGCGCAAAGCGACACCGTGCCGATTGCGTCCGGCCGTCTCGTGCTCGACGTGGCGCTGCCGGATGATCCATCCGGCCCCCTCCGTGCCGGGCTCTCACCCTCGCAACTGCAACTCGCCGGCCCCGATGCGCCCGATCTCACCCTGTCCGGCCGGGGCACCCTGCATGGGTCGTCGATGCGCTTCGGCCTGGTGGTCGATGCACCGCTCCTGAGCTTCGCGGGCCTGCAGGCCTACTGGCCGCATGCCGTCGCCGGCGGAGCGCAGGGATGGGTCACCGCAAACATCACCGCCGGCACCGCGCGCCGCTTCCATCTCGATCTCGGCATGGCCTCCGAGGCCGGGCCCGACGCCCTCAGGCTCGACCGCCTGCGCGGTGGGGTCGAGGCGGAGGGCATGGTGGTGCACTGGCTGCGCCCGGTGCCGCCGCTGCACGACCTCGACGGCCGGCTGGTGTTCGACGGCATCGATGCGCTGCACATCGTGACCCAGCACGGCATCGAGGACGTGCCGGGGTCGGGGGCGCGGAACGGGGGCGCCATCGCGCTCGGGGCCGCCAGCATGCGCATCACCGGGCTGTCGGCGCCACGCCAGGACGCGCAGATCGAGGCCAGCCTGTCGGGCGGGGTTGCCGACCTGATGGTGCTGCTGGCCAATCCGCGCCTGCGCCTGCTGTCCCGGCATCCGGTGCCCTTCACCGCTCCGTCCGGCCACTTCACCGGCCATCTGCGCCTGGCCCTGCCGTTGCTGGAGAATGTCTCGGCCGATGCGCTGAAGGTGCAGGCCGACGCCCGGCTGACCAGCCTGCATCTCGGCGACGTCGCGGTCGGGCGTGACCTAGATCAGGCCGACGTCACGCTGACCGCCACCCAGGAGGGACTGTCCGCGCAGGGCGACGGGCTGATCGGCGGAATGCCGTCCGGCATGTCATACGGCACCGACTTCCGCGCCGGGCCACCGGGTCAGCACACCGAGACCGCCCACGTGACGTCGCACGTCAGCGACGCGGCGATGCAGCAGGAGGGGCTGGACGATGCCCACCGCTTCTCCGGCGAGGCGCTGCTCGATGTCCGCTACGTGCACGACCGCTCCGGCGCCGCCCGCATCGCGCTGTCGCTCGACCTCACCCAGGCCGGGCTCGAGACCCCGCTCTGGCGCAAGCAGCCGGGCACTCCGGCGACGGCCTCGGGGGTGTTCGGCCTGCAGGACCAGCACCTGGTCTCGATCGAGAGCCTGCACGCCGACGGCGACCAGCTTGCCCTCGACGGCCGCGCCGAGGTGCAGCAGGGCCATGCCAGGACCATCGTGATCGACCGCTTCAGGCTGGGCCGCAGCCGCGGCAGCGGACGCATCGTGCTGCCGTCGCCGCCAGGCCAGCCCGTCACCCCGCTCCGGCTCAGCCTGCACGGGCCGGTGCTGGACGTGCTGCCCTACCTGTCGCAGGCGGCGCCGGCCGAGGAGCCCGCCGCGGTGCGCGACGGGAAGGGTGCCGTCACGGCAGCACCCGCCAGGGCTCCGGTGCCCGACGCCGCCTGGCAGGCCGACCTCGCCTTCCGCAAGGTGCTGTTCAGCCCGACCCGCGGCTTCGACAGCGTGACCCTGCACGCCGAGGCCCACGGCAGCGTGGTGTCGGCGGCCCGGCTGCGCGTTGCCGGACCCACCCCGATCGCCGCAACCCTCTCGCCCGGGCAGGGCGGGCGCAGCGACATGCGCCGGCTACGGGTGCACGCCGACGACACCGGGGCCCTGCTGCGGGCCATCGGCGTGGTCGACACCGTCGAAGGTGGGGTGCTGCAGCTCGACGGTGCGCTGGGATCGGCAGGCGAGGGCCTCCGGCTCCGGGCGACGGCGTCGATCGGCCCCTTCACGGTGCACGATGCGCCGCTGGCGGCCCGGATGGCGCGCGACCTGTCCGTCTACGGCTTCCTGCTGGGTGCGCCGAGCAGGCAGCTGGTGGTCACGCGGTTCGAGGCGCCGTTCGTCTTGACCGGCGACACGCTGCTGCTGACCGACGCGCACGCCTCCAACGATGCTCTCGGCGCCACCCTGCGCGGCCCGGTCCACCTCGCCCGCGAGACCCTCGATCTCAAGGGCACCATCGTGCCCTCCTATCTGTTCAACGCGCTTCCGGGTAGGCTGCCCGGTGTCGGCGCCGTGTTCAGCCCCGAGAAGGGCGGCGGCCTGCTGGCGGCGACCCTGACCATCAAGGGTCCGATCGACCACCCGCTCCTGCGGGTCAACCCGCTGGCGCTGCTGGCGCCCGGCATCCTCCGCCGGTTGCTGTTCAACTAGGGCCGGGTCCGTCGCGCCGGGAACCGAACCCCGCCTGCGGGGCTAGTCAACCTGGACCGATGCGTCCTGCAGCCGCCTTCCATGAGCTTTCCAGGAGACGCCTTCGTGATACGCCGCCACCGGGCCTCGAGACTGACCGAGGGCCTGCCCCACCCGCTCGGGGCCACCTGGGACGGACTGGGGGTGAATTTCGCCCTGTTCTCGGCCAATGCCACCAAGGTCGAGCTCTGCCTGTTCGACCCGTCCGGCGGGACCGAGCTCGATCGCATAGAGCTGCCCGAATATACCGATGAGGTCTGGCACGGCTATCTGCCGGACGCCCGCCCCGGCACCGTCTACGGCTACCGGGTGCACGGACCGCACGCGCCGGAGGCCGGCCACCGGTTCAACCCGAACAAGCTGCTGCTCGACCCGTATGCGCGCGCGCATGTCGGCCAGGTGAAGCACGCCCCCGAGATCTTCAGCTACACGATCGGCCATCCCGACGCCGACCTGTCTTTCGATGTGCGCGACAGTGCTTCCTTCATGCCGAAATGCCGGGTCATCGACCCCGCCTTCACCTGGGGCCGCGACCAGCGCCCGCGCATCCCGTGGGACCGCACGATCTTCTACGAGACCCACGTGCGCGGCTACACCATCCGCCACCCGGCACTGCCGTTCGGCCTCGGCGGCACCTTCGCCGGCCTCGCCGCCGACGAGATCGTGGCGCACATAAAAACCCTTGGCGTCACCTCGGTCGAGCTGCTGCCGATCCATTATTTTGCCGATGAGGACCACCTCCTCAAGCACGACCTGACCAACTACTGGGGCTACAACACGGTCGGCTTCTTTGCCCCCGACCAGCGCTACGCCACCGGCAATTCCTCGGTGGTGTCCGAGTTCAAGACCATGGTGGCCCGGCTGCACGATGCCGGCCTCGAGGTCATCCTCGACGTGGTCTACAACCACACTGCCGAAGGCAACGAGCTCGGCTCGACGCTGTCGTTCAAGGGCATCGACAACGCCTCCTACTACCGGCTGATCCCGGGCCAGGAGCGCTACTACATCAACGACACCGGCACCGGGAACACGCTCAACCTGAGCCATCCGCGTGTGCTGCAGATGGTCACCGACAGCCTGCGCTACTGGGTGACCGAGATGCACGTCGATGGCTTCCGCTTCGACCTCGCCACCATCCTCGGGCGCGAGAGCTACGGCTTCGACGAGGGCGGCGGCTTCCTCGACAGCTGCCGGCAGGACCCTGTGCTGTCCGACGTGAAGCTGATCGCCGAGCCGTGGGATTGCGGGCCCGGCGGCTACCAGGTGGGCGGCTTCCCGCCCGGCTGGGCAGAGTGGAACGACCGCTACCGCGATACCGTGCGCGCGTTCTGGAAGGGCGACACGTCCGGCGCCGAACTGGCGCGCCGGCTCTGTGCCTCGGCCGACAAGTTCAACCGGCGTGGCCGGCGCACCTGGTCGAGCGTCAACTTCGTGACCGCGCACGACGGTTTCACGCTGCACGACATCGTCTCGTACAACAGCAAGCACAACGAGGCGAACGGCGAGGGCAATCGCGACGGTACCGACAACAACGGCTCGTGGAACTGCGGCGTCGAGGGCGAGACCGAGGACGGCACGGTGATCGGCCTGCGCGAGCGCCAGATGCGCAACATGATGGCCACCCTGCTGATGAGCCAGGGCACGCCGATGATCCTGGCCGGCGACGAGTTCGCCCGCACCCAGGCCGGCAACAACAACGCCTACTGCCAGGACAACGACATCTCGTGGGTCGACTGGGGCCGCCTCGACCACCACCAGGCGATGTTCCAGTTCACCCGGCGGCTGATCCAGCTACGCAACGAATATCCCATCCTGCGCCGGCAGCGCTTCATGACCGGCGAGTGGGACGAGGACCTGCAGGTGCGCGACGTCACCTGGGTGAACGCCACCGGCCACGAGATGCGCCAGTCCGACTGGCAGTCCGGCCCTGTGCGTTGCCTGGGGATGTTGATGGATGGCCGCGCCAAGGTCAGCGGGATCAGGCGCCCGGGCACCGATGCGACGCTGCTGATGATCCTGAACGGCTATCACGACCTGCTGGAGTTCGTGATGCCGCCGTGTGCCGGCGGCGCCCAGTGGCAACTGCTGCTCGACACCAACCGCCCGACCATGCTGTCGGGGCGGTCCTACACCATCGGCGGCGCCTGCGCGGTGACGGGGCGTTCGCTGATGCTGTTCCGGCTCACGGCGTAGGCGCCGAGGGACATCGACGCCGGCGCTAGCTCACCCAGAGCCCGCGGCTGCGGTGCCAGTCGTCGATGGATTGCTCCGGGAAGATGTCGAACGTCAGGTCGTCGGGACCGACCTCCGCGACGACCCATCCGGGCTTGAACTTCAGCATCAGGTGGACGGACGAGGGCGGCACCGGAAGTTCGCTATCGATCGCGGAGGCGAACGGGTGCACCAGATCCGGCCATTCCGGCGAGAACAGCCAGAGCGGCGTGCCGCAACGCGAACAGAAGTTGCGCTCGGCCGTGGAGCGCTCGCAGGAGCCGTCTTCCTGCAGGATCTCGGCATGGAAGATCCGGATCGCCTTGTGCGGATCCTCGACCCGCATTCCCTCGGTCAGCGCACCGAGATTGATGGCATACCCGCCACCCCCGGCGGTCTTTCGGCAGATCGTGCAATAGCAGCGCTGATACGGCTGCGGGGTATGGCTTCGCATGCTGAAGTGAACAGCTCCGCAGCGGCACGATCCTTCGAGCTTAAGCGGCATCGTGGACCCCCGAAGTCTTTCTGAAGGCGCCTGCTGCTGGATGAGCGCGACCCGCAGGGGCGCGCCCGTCCGGCGTGAGCGCCGGAGTGCTGCAGCGGCGCGCCGGATCGCCCGCGGCGGTGGTCTGCCTTCAGTCTATCAGGTTTCGTGCTCGTCGCGGTCGGTTTCAACCTCGATATCGCTGCCAATGGCGTCGGCATCGTCGTCCAGGTCGGCGGTGTCCTCGATGACGTCGTCGTCCTCGGACTCCTCGTCGGGGGTCTCGGCCTCGGGATCAGCCTCGTCGAGTTCCGGCACCACCTTCTTCGGACGCCGGTCCTCGGTCACGTTGCCGGCCGCGCGGCGCGCACGCGGCTGGTCCAGCGGCTGCTCGGTGCCACATTTCGGGCAGACGGCCGGTACCTTGGTCAGATCGTAGAAGCGCGCACTGCATGAGACGCAGACGCGCTTCATGCCGAGTTCTGGCTTGGCCATCAGTGACCCTGTATTTGTGTTGGATTGCAGCGCAGGGCGCGCCCCATGCCACCCCCACGCCCCGCTGTCAAACCGACGGCCTCCACAGCCGGTCGGCCTGGTAGGCTGAAACCCGGCAGCCGGCCCGATCCGATTGACAAGCTTCGCTGCCTGCGGGAACGGGACTTCCATGCAGACCACGTCCCCGTCCGCTTCCGGCCAACAGCAAGCCCTGCGCCGGGTGGTGATCGCCGTCGACGGGCCGGCGGCTGCCGGCAAGGGGACCCTGGCCGCCGCCCTGGCCGCCTCGCTGGGCCTGCCCTATCTCGATACAGGGCTGCTCTACAGGGCCGTCGCCCGCCGCATGCTCGACGCCGGGCTTGATCCGGCTGACGATGCCACCGAAGCCGCCGCCGGCCTGACGGCGGACGACCTTCTCCGGCGCGACCTGCGCACCCCCGAGGTCGATCGCGGCGCCAGCCGGGTGGCCGCGCAACCCGGGGTGCGTGCCGCCCTGCTCGCATTCCAGCGCCAGTTCGGCCACGCCAACGGCGCGGTGCTCGATGGCCGCGACATCGGCACGGTGATCTTCCCGGACGCACCGGTGAAGCTGTTCGTGACCGCGTCGGCCTGGCGGCGAGCCGAGCGACGCTGGCTGCAGTCGGGCGGTGCTCCGGACCTCGACGCCGGGCAACGCCGGCAGGCGATCGCACGCATCGAGGCGGAGCTGGCGGCGCGGGATGCCGCCGACGCCACCCGCGCCACGGCGCCGTTGCGACCCGCCGCGGACGCCATCCTGATCGATACCGACGACCTTGATGCCGACGCCGTGCTGGCGCGCGCCCTGGCGCTGGTGCGGGAGCGGCTGCAGGCGTCCGGATAGCCCGTTGCAACGCGCAACCTCTTGACATCGGGCGCGGAAAAGTGTCAGTGCGCGCGAAACAGGCCTCCTTCGCGCCGGGCACGGGTCCGGGTCCTGCGACGAGAGCAAGCCGTGCTGCCGGACCGGCAGGGCGCATGACCGCGAGCCGGCGTCCTGCCGGCCCTCGACACAGGAACACCATACACACATGGCATCAGCCGCCCTTGCACGCGCTCCCGATGATCATTTCGGTGGCGAAGATTTTGCGACCCTGCTCGACGAGACGCTGGGCCGCGACACCGGGTTCGACGGCTCCGTCGTCACCGGCCGCGTCGTCCGCCTCACCGAGGAGTTCGCCATCGTCGATGTCGGCCTCAAGAGCGAGGGCCGCGTCGCACTGAAGGAATTCGGCGTCCCCGGCTCGCCGGTCGACGTCAAGCCCGGCGACGTCATCGAACTCTACGTCGAGCGCTACGAGGACCGCGACGGCTCCATCGTGCTGTCGCGCGAGAAGGCCCGCCGCGAGGAGGCCTGGACCAACCTGGAGCGCGCCTTCGAGGGCAACCAGCGCGTCAACGGCACCATCTACGGACGCGTCAAGGGCGGCTTCACCGTCGACCTCGGCGGCGCCATGGCGTTCCTGCCGGGCAGCCAGGTCGATATCCGGCCGGTGCGCGACGTCGGCCCGCTGATGGGCACCCCGCAGCCGTTCCAGATCCTGAAAATGGATCGGGCCCGCGGCAACATCGTGGTCTCGCGCCGTGCGGTGCTGGAGGAGACGCGCGCCGAGCAGCGCAGCGAGCTGATCCAGGGCCTCAAGGAGGGCATGATCCTCGATGGCGTGGTGAAGAACATCACCGACTACGGCGCCTTCGTGGACCTCGGCGGCGTCGACGGCCTGCTGCATGTCACCGACATCGCCTGGAAGCGCATCAACCATCCGTCCGAGGCGCTGCAGATCGGCCAGCAGGTCCGCGTGCAGGTGATCCGCTTCAACCCGGATACGCAGCGCATCAGCCTGGGCATGAAGCAGCTCGAGGCCGATCCTTGGGAAGGTGTCGCGATCAAGTATCCGCCCGGCGCCCGCTACAGCGGCCGCGTCACCAACATCACCGACTACGGCGCGTTCGTGGAACTGGAGCCCGGCGTCGAGGGCCTGGTGCACGTCAGCGAGATGTCGTGGACCAAGAAGAACGTCCATCCGGGCAAGATCGTCGCCACTTCGCAGGAAGTCGACGTCATGGTGCTCGACGTGGACAGCTCCAAGCGCCGGATCTCGCTCGGCCTCAAGCAGGTGCAGCGCAATCCGTGGGAGCAGTTCGCCGAGGACCACCGCGTCGGTTCGACGGTCGAGGGCGAGATCCGCAACATCACCGAGTTCGGCCTGTTCGTCGGCCTGTCCGCGGACATCGACGGCATGGTCCACATGTCGGACATCTCCTGGGAGGAAGCCGGCGAGGCGGCGATGGGCGCCTACGAGAAGGGCCAGGTCGTGCAGGCCAAGGTGCTCGATGTCGACGTCGAGAAGGAGCGCATCTCGCTCGGCATCAAGCAGCTGCATGACGACCCGGCTGCCGACACGCTGTCGCGCGTCAACAAGGGCGCGGTCGTGACCTGCGTGGTCACCGCGGTGCAGGCGAACGGCATCGAGGTGAAGGTCGACGAGGTGCTGAGCGGCTTCATCCGTCGCGCCGAGCTGGCCCGCGACAAGGCCGAGCAGCGTCCGGAGCGCTTCGCGGTCGGCGAGCGCGTCGACGCCAAGGTGATCTCGGTGGACCGTGCGTCCCGCAAGCTCTCGCTGACCATCAAGGGTCGCGAGGTCGAGGAGGACAAGGCGGCGATCAACGAATACGGCTCGTCCGACAGCGGCGCGTCGCTCGGGGACATCCTGGGTGCGGCGATCCGTCGTCGGAACCAGACCTCGGAGTAGTCCGAAGCCGGAGCTCGACACGACAGGGGCGGCGCCAGCGATGGCGCCGCCCTTTCCGCATTGACGGCAGCCCATGGGCGGGCGAGAGGCAGGCCATGAACGTCGGCGATGCAGTGACCAAGGTCGATGTCTGGCTGCTGGACAAGGTCTTCCAGCCGTTCGCGGACCGGCTCGGCGAGAAACCCACCGCCTTCGATATCGGCATGAGCATGCAGCTTGGCGCCATCGTGCTGGACGCCGCCGCGGTGGTCGCGATCTTCATGGTCGGCGGCCTGAGCGTCGACAGCGCGCTGTGGAACGGGCTGACCTGGGCGCTCGGGTTCGCCTTCTACCTGTCGATCAATCGCATGCGGCCGTTGATGAAGCCCGGGCATGCCAATCCGCTGCGCATGATGCTGCAGGGCTTCCGGCCGCTCTCGGTCCCGTTCATGCTGTACAGCCTGTACCAGTCGATCGCGGCAAGACCGCCGTTCGTGCTGGCGATGGGCTTCAACGGCCTGGCCAACCTGGTCTTCGTGGTCGGGATCTACCTGGTCTCGACGCAGCCCAAGCCGCCCCGCCAGCGCCAGACCGTCTGGTCGGGCCGCCGGCAGGCGGAAGGCGCGCCCTGATCCGCCGGCGCAGCGGTCAGAAGTCGATGCAGCGGCCTTTCACGGTCCAGTCGCCGTAGCGCGTCGGGTCCTTCTCCTTCGGGCCGCCGACCTCCTTGGGCGCCGGCTTGGCGGCTTCGGACTTGTTGTCGGTGTCGGAGACCGGTACGTCGGTGGCAGCCTGGATGTCGCTCATCCGATCGAGGTGGGGATGCCGGCGCCCGACGCCAAGCCGGGGTGAAGTTCGACGCCCCAGCCCGGCACCGTCTCGCGCAGTCCGGCATCGGCGCCGTCATGGGCGGTGCGGGGCGGGCCACCGGCCCGCCAGACCACGACGGTATCCTCGTCCCCGGGCGAGCGGCCGCGCTCCTCGTCCGTGCAGGCGACCTTGGCGGCGAACCAGCGGGTGAAGCCGGGCAGGGCGTCCAGCACGTAGTGGCAGACCGGGTTCTCGTAGACGTAGAAGATCTCGCGGCCAGGGCTGGCCGCCGCCGCCAGCCGCTCGGCGATGCGCCCGACCAGGGCGCGCGGGAAGGCGTGGTAGTTGAAGATCACCAGGGGGCCGTCCGGGAGCGCCACTCCGGCGGCGTCCCCCTGCATCGGCTGCAGCCGGGTGCGTTCGGGGTGCGCCCTGGCGACCAGGGCCGCGTTGCGGGCGGCAACGGCCACCAGCCCGCCGGAGAGCTCGACGCCGAGGATGGCGTGGAAGCTGTATTCCGACGCCACGATCATCGCCCGGCCCTTGCCGCAGCCAAGGTCGATGAAGCTGTAGTTCCGCGTGTCCGGCAGGCTGGCCAGTGCGGCGCGCACGCATTCCGGCTGGCAGCCGGCGTAGGGGCTACCCTGGTCGGCCTCCGTGACACCCGGCTGCAGCAGCCATTGCGGCACGAAGCCGCCGGTGTCGGTGCCAAGCCCGCGATCGAAAGGATGCGTCGCCTGCCACGGCTGGTCGGGAAACAGTCGCGCGAAAGCCGCGAAGGCCGGCCGCTGCATCCCCGGCATCCTGGCCGCGCGGGCCAGGGCGAACCGTACCGCGCGCTTGACCTGTGTCATCGTCAATTCATCCCGCCGCTGGGTGGTAGGGTTGAAGCTGCTAACGCAAGCGCGCAGCACCCTCAAAGGAAAGCCTTGTTGCGACACTGGCGGTTTGCGCCCTCTAGCGGACGCCTTCCAGCATGGCGTCTATCTGCGCGCCCAGTTCGGAGCCGGTAGCCGGCTTGCGCAGCAGCGCGAAGTTGCCGCCCGGGTGAAGGCCGGTCACCCCGCCGGCATAGCCGGTCAGCAGGATGCAGGGCAGCAGCGGGCGCAGCAGCATGGCCTCCCGTATGGTCGCGGCGCCGTTCATCACCGGCATCGAGAAGTCGCTGATCATCGCATCCACGATCTCGCCGACGCGCAGCAGCTCCAGCGCTTCGGTACCGCTGCCGGCCACCACGGTGCTGAAGCCCTCGGCTTCGAGCTGCGCCGCCACCACCTCGCGCACCAGCTCGTCATCGTCGACCACCAGGATACGCGGGGCCCTGCCATCCGGCCGGTCCGGCTGTGCCGCCGGGCCGATGCTGGAAGGTCTCCGCCCGGTGTCCGGCCCGGGCGGATCGCCGATGAAGTCCGCACTCCCGACGGACCTTTCCCCGGCCAGCCTGCTCCCGGACGCCCTGATTCCGGTCACCGGGGGGCTCCCGGCAGGAGCGTGCTCCTCGGCCTGGCGCAGCCAGAGCGTCACGTCGGTGCCACGCCCCCGGGTGCTGGCGATAACCAGCCCGCCGCCGGACTGCTCCGCGAAGCCACGCGCCATGGCGACACCCAGGCCGGTCCCCTTGCCAGGCGGCTTGGTGGTGAAGAACGGCTCGCTGACCCGCTCCAGGGTCCGCGCGTCCATGCCGATGCCATCGTCGACGATTTGGAGCCGCACGTAGTCTCCCGGTGCAAGTCCGGCCGGATGGCTGTCGTCGCCGACATGCTCGGCCCGAGCCGACAGCGCGAGCGTGCCACCGTCCGGCATCGCATCGCGCGCGTTGGTGCCGAGGTTGATCAGCGCGGTCTCGAGCTGCGCCGCGTCGGCAAGCAGCGACGGCATCGCCGCATCGACGTCGAGGGTCACGGTGATGGTGGTCCCGAGCGTATGGGAAAGCATGTCCTGCACGTCGTGCAGGAACGCCGCCGTCGGGATCGGCCTGCTGCGCAACTCGCCGCTCCGCGCGAAGCTCAGCAGGCGCTGGGTGATCGACAGGCCCCGGGTCGCCGCGTTCAGCGCCGTCCTCGCGTAGCGCCGGGTGCGGGCATGGTCTTCGGGCGTGCGCTCGATCAGCGCGGCGGCGCCGCTGACCGCCTGCAGGATGTTGTTGAAGTCGTGCGCGATGCCACCCGCGAGCTGCCCCAGCGCCTGCACCTTCTGGGCCTGCGCTAGCTGCGCCGCCAGCGAGCGCGTCTCGGTCAGGTCACGGCACTCCGCGATCAGCCACATCACCGCGCCGGTCAGCGGGTCGCGCACCGGGTTGAGCGAGAAGTCGATCCACATCGGGCGCCCTTCGACGCCCCTGAGCTCGACCTCGCGGCGGACATGGCAGCCGTCGGCGGCCATTTCGAGATCCAGGCGAAGCTGCGCACGCGCCGCAACCGGCCAGCTGTCCGTCTCCGAAAGCTTGCGGCCGATGATCTGCTCGCGGGACAGCAGCATGGCGTCGAGGCCGGTTCGGTTCATCTCCAGGGTGGTGCCGTCCGGCGACAACAGGCTGATGAAGTGGAACTGTGCGTCGAAGATGCCGCGGAAGCGTGCCTCCGCCTCGGCCAGGTCGGCGGTACGCTCGGCCACCCGCTGTTCGAGCTCCTGGCGGCGCATCTCCAGTGCCTCCCGGCTGGCGGTGAGCAGGCTGATGTCCTGGTGCGCGCTGATAAGGTGCGGGCGCCCCTCGGGATCGAGGAAGCTCTGCAGCCGCATCGCGATCCAGCGCGTGTCGCCGCCGGGCCGGCGTATGCGGAACTCGATGCCGAGCACCGTCCCGTCGGCCAGAGCCGTCTCCACCGCCTGCTCCACGCGCGCCCGGTCGTCGGGGTGCAACAATTGTCCCCAGGCCTCGGGGGAGAGTTCGGATTGCCCGGCCGGCAGGCCATACAGCTCCGTGAACTCCTCGGAGATCGACGCCAGCGTCTCGGCCAGCACGCGGGCGGAGGAGGCGATGCCGCCGACACGCTGCACCAGCCGCAGCCGGGAGGCGGTCTCGCGCAGCTCGGCTTCCGCCCGGCGACGGTCATGCATGTCCTCGGTGAACAGCAGCAGGCCGCCGACGCTGCCGTCGGCAAGATGCCAGGGCACCATCTCGCGCCGCAGGCAGTCGATGCTGCCATCGGCGCGGACGAAGGGATCCTCGTCGACCGACAGCGACTCGCCTGCGAATACCCGCCGGTGCAGGACGTGCAGTCGCTCCGGCAGCTCCTGGATGATGTCGTAGTGGCACAGTCCGATCAGGGATCCCGGCGACCCACAGGCAATTCCAAGATCCGCCAGGAAACGACGACTGACCGCAAGGTAGCGCATCCCGGTGTCGAACATGGCGATCGAGGCTGGGGCGGTGTCGATGAACAGCCGCAGGCGGGCCTCGCTGTCGCGCAACGCGGCCTCGGCCTGCTTGCGGCCGGTGGCGTCCCGTATGATCCCGGTCAGGTAGCGGTCGCCTTCGCCGCCGAAGGAACTGACGGACATGTCGATCGGAAACTCGCTGCCGTCGCGCCGCACCGCGAGCAGTTCCCGCCCCGGCACCCCGATCACCCTCGGCGCTGCGCCGGCGCGGTGCGCCAGGATATGCTCGTCAAGCCGGTCGCCGTCGTGCGCCGTCATCAGCACCCGGAGGTTGCGATCGAACAGCTCCGCCTCGCTGTCATAGCCGAACAGGGCGAGCCCGGCCCGGTTGACAGACTGGATGCGGCCATCGGCCCGGGCGATCACGAAGCCATCGGCGGCGGTATCCACCAGGGAGTGGAACTGCGCCTCGCTGCGTGCCAGACGGCGTTCCACCACGCGCAGCGCCGTCACGTCGGTCATCGTCTCGACCACCAGGCGGTCGCGTACATTCGCATCGGTCTGCAGCACCCGGTTCACCGAGACAAGCAGCGATGCGCCGTCCCGGTGGTGGCGGCGCAGTTCACCACTCCAGGCGCCATCGCGCAGCAGTGCGAGCCCGCTGTCGGTCGCAGCGTCGCTCCTGAGCAGTTGGTCCGACCGCTGGCCGATCGCCTGCTCCGCCGTCCAGCCGAACAGGCGGTGGCAGCCATCCGACCAGAACAGGATGGTGCCGTCGAGATCGGTGAGCATGACCGCGGCGAGCCGAACCATATCAAGGAGCCGCTGTCGCTCCATGGCGCTCTTGCTCATCTGACGGTAGGCCGCGTCGGCCACCAGCGAACGCACCGCAATCACCAGGCCAAGAAGCAGGGCGGCCGCCATCAGCATCCCGAGCAGGGTCTCGATCACGATCGTCCTGTCTCCGGAACGGTCGGCCGCCCTGTTGCGCTGCATTTGCAGCCGTCGTTCCTCCGAGAGCATGGAGGTCGTCGTCAGCCGGATGGCCTCCATCTGCCGCCGGCCAACGCCGGTCCTGACCAGCGCGACGGCATCCGCGACCTTCCCGTCCATAACCAGGGCCAGGGTGCGGTTCAGGTGCGCGATGCGTTCGCTCAGCTGGTCCGTCAGGGTCAGCAATGTCGCCTGCTGCCGTGGATTGTCTGCGGTGAGGTCCTTGATCCGCGCGTAGCGGTGCCAGAGATCCCGGGTCTCATGATCAAGTGCCGGCAGCAGGGACGCATCCGACGTCAGCAGGAAGGCGCGCTGGCTGACCTCCATGTCGTCGGCGCTCAGCAGGAGATCGTCGATCGCGTTGACAACCACCTGGGTGTGCTCGACCCAGCCGACCGCGACCTGCCGGCTGGCGCGGGTCTGCAGCAGCAGTGCGAACATCATCGCCGCAGCGGCCGTCATCGCCAGCATCAGTCCGAGGATGATCAGGGAGCGGGCGGCAATCGGACGCCGGACTGGAGCGGAGGCGCCGCCGGCGTTGGCGGGCGTTGTGGAAGTCGTCGCCGCCGGCAGGCGCATGACAGGGTCCAGCTCAATCCGAACCCGGACAGTAGACCCTTAGACCGTTAATAGCTCGTAATTACCTGACCTTCGCCAGATGGGGCGTTTCCTACGCGGCCTTGCTGTCGCCGTCGCCGGTGAGCTCGAGCAGCGTTTCGCGGCCGAGCCGGTCGCAGAAGTCGCCAAAGCCCTCGCTGCCCCGGCGATCGCGCGCGAATGCGGCGAACAGCGCCGCGAACTTGCTCTCCAGGGCACCCTCGGCAACGCGGTCGAGCAAACGGAACGACAGCCGGGTGCCGTTGAAGTCGCCGCCCACATAGATCGCATAGAAGCCGGGCATGCGGCCGACCAGGCCGATGTCGCCGGCATAGGACCGCGCGCAGCCGTTCGGGCAGCCGGTGGTGCGCAGGCTGATACGCTCCCCGGACAGGCCGTTGGCCTCCAGCAGGCGCTCGAACATGGCGATGAACTGCGGCTGGATACGTTCCGCCTCGGTAAGTGCGAGGCCGCAGGTCGGCAGCGCCGGACAGGCCAGGGCGAAGCGTGCGAAGGGCGTCATCGCGCTCGCCGGCACCACGCCGTGTCCGGCCAGGATTCCGTCGATGGCGCCGGCATCCTCGGGGCGGATGTTGGAGAGCAGCACGTCCTGCTGCGCGGTGAACACCGGATCCACGCCGAAGCGCTCCACCACCTCGCGGATCGCGCTGCGCAGGCGGACGCTTCCGCTGTCCACGATACGGCCGGACGGGACCGGCACGCCAAGCCAGCGCAGCCCGTCGCCCTGCTCGTGCCAGCCCAGCAACTCGGGCACCGTCAGCTCCGGCAGCGGACGCGGCGGGGTCAGGGGCTCGCCGTAGTACTGGGCCAGCGTCTCGGCGATCCAGGCGATGCCATGATCCTCGACGACGTATTTCAGCCGGGCCCGCCTGCGGTCGCCACGATCGCCGTGGTCGCGCTGCAACCGGATCACCGCCTCCGAGATCGCGATCAGCCGGTCGGGACCCACGAAGCAGACCGGGGTCGCGAGCCGCGGGAAGGTGCGGGCGTTGTTGTGCGTCATGCCGAGGCCGCCGCCGACGGCGATGGTGTAGCCCTCGAGCTGTTCCGCCGCATCGAAGTGGGCGATCACCGCGAGATCGTTGGCGAGCGCATCGGCGCTGTTGTCGTCCGGAAGCGCCACGCCGATCTTGAACTTGCGCGGCAGATAGGTCGGTCCGTACAGCGTCTCCTCCTCGGAGTGGCCGGCGACCGGCTCCTCGTCGAGAAAGATCTGGTAGTAGGCACGGCTCTTCGGCAGCAGCGCCTGAGCGAGACGCTGGACGTCGGCCAGCACCCGCTCGTGGCGGGCGTCGCGACGCGGTGCCGGTGTCGTCATCAGGTTGCGCACCACGTCGCCGCACGCGGAGATGGTGGTCAGCATGCCGTGGTTGATCGCCGCGATCGAACCCTTCAGGTCGCCCTTCAGGATGCCGTGGAACTGGATACCCTGGCGGGTGGTGATGCGCAGACTGCCGTTGGCGAAGCGGTCGGCGACACTGTCCAGGGCGAGATACTGGGCCGCCGTGGTGACGCCGCCGGGCATGCGGCAGCGGACCATGAACTGGTACTCCTTCTCCAGCTTCGCCTGCTTGCGCCTGGTTGCGCTGTCACGGTCGAACTGCTCATAGCTGCCGTGGAACTTCAGCAGGTTGTACGCATCCTCGCTGACCTGGATGCCACCTTCGGCCAGTTCCTCGGCCAGCCGGCCGCGCAGGCCACGGCTTTCCCTCTTGAGGGTCTCCACGCCGGAGAGCTTCTTTTCGGCCCGAATATCGTCAGCCACGTTCGCTAATTCCGTATCGTGTTGGAGATGCCGAGCCGTTCAGCCGCGGGGCTGTGCGACCATGCGCAGGTAGGGCTTCAGGGTCTTCCAGCCATCCGGAAACAGGGTCCGGGCGGCCTCGTCATTCACCGAGGGAGCGATGATGACATCGTCGCCCTGCTGCCAGTCGGCGGGAGTGGTGACCTTGTAGCCGTCGGTGAGCTGGAGGCTGTCGATGACGCGCAACACTTCCTGGAAGTTTCGCCCGGCGGAAGGCGGGTAGGTGAGGCTGAGCCGGACCTTCTTGTTCGGGTCGATCACGAACACAGACCGCACCGTGATCGACGGATCGGCCTGCGGGTGCACCATGCCATAGAGATCGGCAACCTTGCGGTCCGGATCGGCGATCATCGGAAAGTTCACCGCCGCACCCTGGGTCTCGGCGATGTCGCCCTCCCAGCGGTGGTGACTGTCCACCGGATCGACCGACAGCCCGATCACCTTCACGTGGCGTCGCTCCCACTCCGGCGCAAGCTTGGCTACCGCGCCCAGCTCGGTGGTGCAGACCGGGGTGAAATCCCTCGGATGGCTGAACAGTACGCCCCAGGAGTCGCCAAGCCACTCGTGGAAGCGGATCCTGCCCTGGGTGCTGTCCTGTTCGAAGTCCGGCGCGATCTGGCCGAGCTGGATAGTCATGTGTCGGTCCTCAAATGCAGCAGCCGGATAAAGCGCGAAGACCTATCGCGGGTCAATCGGACCACATTCGCCGAACGTGCTTTGTCTCGCCCCACCATCAGGGGTATCGACGCGATCCGCTCTATATGGAGAAGCTGATCGGCTCCGCCAGGGGGCGGCGCAAGCCGGCGTTCTCCGCCCGCCGGACCATGTCGTCCAGGGTCAGCTCCTGCAGGCGCGCGCGCAGGGCATCGTCGAGCTCCTTCCAGGCCGGCTCGACCACCCGCCCGAACAGATCGCCGATCGGACCATCCTCGCTGCCGCCATCGTCGGACACCGCGGTCTCGACGATGTCCGACAGCCGGATGTCGCGGCGCGGCCGGCCCAGCCGATAGCCGCCGCGCGGGCCCCGCACGCTCTCCAGCAGGGCGGAGCGCGACAGGGTCTGCAGCAGCGGCTCGATCCCGCGACGGGCGAGGCCGGCCCGCTCGGCGATGTCGGCCGCGCTGACGGTGCCGGCGCGCCCGGCATGGAACGCCACATCCAGCATGATGAGGACCGCGATCATCGCCCTGTCACGCCTCAGCAGCATCGTTCGTTGTCCCTGATCCGGCCGGGGAACGCTTCCGCCAGGCGCATGCCACTCCTATATCAGTCTAACGCTCCATGATCCACGCTCCAGATTGGTGCTTTTGCCAACCCGGTCCACCAGCAGGTAGCCGCCGGGCCACCACCAAGCCACCACCAGCAGGAAATGCCTTGCCATGAAGAAGCAACGGACCGCGCAGGCCCTGTCGCCTGACGATCTCCCGGTCGACGGCGACACCGCGCTCGACGAGCGGCCGGCGCCGGGACGGCACGGCGCGGACCGGGTCCCGGCGGCGGCGCAGCGCGGTGTCGCCGCCGGCGCGGAGATGCCGGCATTCGCGGCCCCGCGCGGCCGGATCTATGGCAGCATCGTCGAGACCGTGGGAGGCACCCCTCTGGTGGCGCTGCCGCGGTTGTCGCGTGAGGACGGACTGCTCGCGGATGTCGCGCTGAAGCTCGAATTCTTCAATCCGCTCGGCTCGGTGAAGGACCGCATCGGCGCCGCGATGGTGCTGCGTGCCGAGCGGGAGGGTCTGATCACGCCGGGCCGCACCGTCCTGGTCGAGCCGACCTCGGGAAATACCGGCATCGCACTCGCCTTCGTTGCCGCCTCGCGCGGCTACCGGCTGATCGTCACCATGCCGGAGGGTGCCTCCATCGAGCGACGCAAGATGCTGCGTCTGATGGATGTGCAGCTCGAACTCACGCCGTCGCGCCTTGGCATGGCGGGCGCAATCGGCCGCGCACGCGAGATCCTGGACGCGACGCCGAATTCCTGGATGCCGCGCCAGTTCGACAATCCCGCCAACCCGGATATCCATGCCGAGACCACCGCCGAGGAGATCTGGGCCGACACCGGGGGGCGGGTCGATATCGTGGTCGCCGGCATCGGCACCGGCGGCACCGCCACCGGGATCGCGCGTGCGCTCAAGCCGCGTCGCCCGGGCCTGCGCGTCTATGGCATCGAGCCTTCGGAGAGCGCGGTGCTGAACGGCGACGAACCCGGCCCGCACGGGATCCAGGGCATCGGCCCGGGATTCTGCCCAGGCGTGCTCGATCTCTCGATGCTGGACGGGGTGCTGACGGTGTCGGAGCGCGAGGCGATTGCCGCTGCCCGTCGCTGCGCGCGCATGGAAGGCCTGCCGATCGGGATCTCGTCGGGAGCGGCGCTGCATGCCGCTCTCGGGCTGGCGCGCAACCCCTCGAACGAAGGCAAGCAGATCGTGGCGATCGTGCCGTCCTTCGCCGAGCGTTACCTGTCGACGTCGTTGTTCGCCGGCCTGGGCTGAGACCGGCCAGTCCGGGCGGGCGTATCCGGGAGGGCAGGGACCCTCCCGGGTGCCTACTGCATGATGATTTCGACGCGCCGGTTCTGCGGCTCGCGGGTGTTCGGACCGGTCTGCACCAGCGGGTGCGTCTCGCCGTAGCCATGGATCTCGATCGCATTCTGCGGCACGCCGTCGCGCACCAGTTCGCTGCGCACGGCGGTGGCCCGACGCACCGACAGGGCCTGATTGTAGGCTTCGCCACGCTCGCCGGGGTGTGCTGCGGACGTGTCGGTATAGCCGTTCACCTCCAGTCGGGTGGTCTGCACGCGGGTCGAGGACTGCGCCGCTTCGGCGATGATCTGGCGAGCACGGTCGCCAAGCGTCGACTGGTCCCAGTCGAAGAATACCAGGTAGGTGCGTGACGGCGCCGGCGCGGGAGCAGGCTCCGCCGGCGGTCCGGCCGGCGGCGGTGGCGGCGCGGGATTGAACTCGTAGCGCAGACCGAGCAGCACCGAATGATTGTAGTCGGTGGTGATATCCTCGTTGCCGCGGGCCTCACCGTAGGCCTTGGGCCCGAATGCGCCGGCGGTGCCGATGCTGCCGCCACTGAAGTTCTCTGGCCCGAGCACCGAGAAGAAACGATACTCCGCGGTCATCGACAGGCCGACGACCCAGGGCACCGGCACCGACACGCCGAACATCGCCTGGTAGGCGAAGTTGTCGGAGGTGCCGCCGATATGCTCGGCATAGGGATAGTTGGTGCCGGAATACTGGGTGTCCATGTGGGTCCAGCTGTAGCCGGCGCCGACGCCCAGATACGGATAGATCCAGCTCTTGCCGATATCCATGTCGAACAGCACGTTCGCCATGCCGCCGTAGTTCTGCTGGTGCCCGCCGGCTTCGGTCGGGAAGCCGGTACCGAGGAAATGCTGCAGCGTGTTGTCGCGGTAGTTGCCTTCGAGTTCGACCCGGACGCCGTTGCCAAAGCCCCAGCCGACGCTGCCGATGCCGGTGTAACCGACGCCCCAGCGATCCTTGCCGGACGGAAACTCGGGGCTCAGCCGCACCGTCTCGTCCTGCAGGAAGTTGGCGCCACCCGCGAGGCCGACATAAAGGCCGCTCACCGGCTGCGCGACGGCATGGCCGATGACCGGCAGACCGAGCAGTTGAGCGCCCAGCGTGACCGGTGCCGCAAGTGCGCTGCCAGCCAGCAATCTCGATAGGCGCCCCATCCTCGTACCCCCGCCTCGGCGACATGCCCGCTATGCGGACCTCCGCGCGTCTTCACCAACCGATCCGGTCCTACCGGGTTTCGACCGCCGGTAGAAGAGGCCAAGCCTACGGTTGCAACGGAGCGTTGCTGTGGCGCCACCGGCACACCGATCGTTCCGGTGCTGCCTTGAACTCCTGTAACCGCTGCCACTCACCTCGCACCCCGGCCGGGCCGAGCGCGCGAGGCGGGACGAGTGCGATCAAGCTTTTGGCATCATGAAGACCAGCACAAAACTCAGTGATCAGGATCGCAAGAAAGTCGTCATAAATTGCTGGAGGTTGCTCGGAGGTCGCTCTGAGAGCAACTTACGGTAAGAAATGATCCTGAAAGCGACAACATTAAGCTATGCATTTGAAGCTTGTCTGAGTTGCAAATCGGCCACATCAACATGTGGAACTTCGACCGGCCTCATAAAGCCGGTATCGCTTCGTCACACTCCGTTTGAATATCGGGACAACAAGAAGCGGCTCGCCCCCGAGCTGCCATGACCCGGCGGAGGCCGGGACGTGCCTGGAACCGGAGTGCTTTGGCCAATGAATGGCGCCTCGTTGTTAGACTTCCGACGCAGCCTTGCGGGATCGGTGGCCGTCGCCGCGCTGCTGGCCTCCTATCCCGCCATGGCGCAGATCAGCGGCGCGAACTCCGTTGCCTCGCCGACGGCGGGAGCCGGCAATCTCGCCGCCGGCACGCCCACGGCCGGCGGTGGCTCCGAGGACGTGCTCGTCACCGGTTCGCGCCTGCGCACCAGCAATCTCACCAGCGAAGCGCCGATCACCGTGGTGACCGCCAAGCAGATCGAGCAGTCGAGCGCCCAGACCGTCGAGGACGTGCTTCGCAAGATCCCGTCGGTCGGCAACTCGGGCAACTTCTCGACCACCAACAACGGCGCCAACGGGTCGTCCTGCATCGACCTGCTCAACCTCGGCATCACCCGCACGCTGGTGCTGGTGGACGGACGCCGCTTCGTGCACTCCGCCTATGGCACCGGCAACGACTGCGTCGATCTCGACACAATCCCGATCCAGATGATCGACCGCATCGAGATCCTGAAGGACGGCGCGTCCACCATCTACGGCGCCGACGCTGTCGCGGGCGTGGTGAACATCATCACCAAGAAGAACTACTCGGGCACGCAGATCAACACCAACGGCAACATCACCGCATCCGGCGACAACCTGCAGGGCGACATCTCCGCCATCACCGGCTTCGACTTCGACCAGGGCCGCGGCAACTTCACCATCACCGGCCATTACCTCGACCGCGGTCCGGTCCTGCAGCGCGATCGCGACTGGGCCGATCCGGTGGTGAGCGGTGATAACGGGCCCGGCAATCCCTACACGATCGGTTCGAGCATTCCCGTGGCGGGCCGCTACTTCGGCGCCAACTCGGGCGACGACATCACCACCATCAACAACAAGATCGTTCCGTTCCAGAACACCTACAACGGTGCCAACGGGGGCCAGCCGAACATCAACGGCCGCTACGACTACGGCTACGATTCCTACCTGTCCGATCGCGAGACACAGGGCAACGTCGCGGCGCAGACCCATTTCGACGTCAACGACCACTTCACCGCCTACGCCTCGGCCTTCTACACCCACAAGAACACCGAGGAGCAGCTGTCCGGCCAGCCGGTTACCGGCAATCCGAACACCGCCTCCTCGCTCGTCATTCCGCAGGGCAACCCGTTCGCCGAGGGCCTCGGCGTCGATGAGCCGCTGACCGGGCTGCGCCGCACCACCGACATCGGGCCGCGCCAGACCAAGACCGGCACCGACACATGGCAGGCGACCGTCGGCGCCAAGGGCAACATCACCGGCAACTGGGACTACGACGCCTACTTCACGTATGGCTACTCCGACACGACGATCACGCTGACCAACCAGATCAACGCCACCAACTTCGAGAATGCGCTGGGCTCCGACGGCGTCGTGGGCGATCCGTACAACGCGGCGCTCTGCAACGCGGCCGCAGGCTGCGCACTGCTGAACCCGTTCGGCGCCGGCAACATCAGCCCGGCAGCCGCGAAGTATGTATCGTTCACCGCCAATGCCAACGCGTATTACCAGTTCCGCGACTACGGCGCGACGGTAACCAACAACCACCTGCTGCAGCTTCCCTATGGTCCGCTGGCGCTGGCCGTCGGCTTCGAATACCGGCAGGAGAACGGCGCGTATCATCCCGATCCGACCATCGAATCCGGCAACGCCACCGCGGCCGAGGAATTCCCCACCGGCGGCGGCTTCGACGTGGGCGAGGTGTTCGGCGAGCTGAACATCCCGCTGCTGAAGAACCTCGTCGCTGCCAAGGACCTGTCCGCCGACGTGTCCGGCCGCTGGTCCGACTACAACACCTTCGGCGGCGTGCAGAACTTCAAGGCCGGGCTGAACTGGTCGCCGACACAGGATATCCGCTTCCGCGCCAACATCGGCACCTCGACCCGCCAGCCGGCGATCGCCGAGGCCTTCGGTGGCGACACGCTCAGCTTCGAGCAGGGCAACGATCCGTGCGCGCAGGTTGCAACCTACGGAGCGCTCGCCGGCAATGTCGGCGCCAACTGCGCGCGGCAGGGAGTGCCGGTCGGCTTCCAGCAGACCGGCGACCAGATCGCCACCCTGGTCGGCGGCAATCCGCAGCTGCGTCCGGAGACGTCGCGAACCTACACGATCGGCTCGGTGCTGACGCCGCGCTGGCTCAAGACCTTCTCGGCAACCATCGATTACTACCACACCTCGATCAACAACTCGATCGGCGAGGTGCCGGTGCAGTATGTCGAGGACCAGTGCTACACCAGCCCCAACTTCTCCAGCCCGTTCTGCGCCGATGCCGGCGTCCGCAACGGCTCGGGCAACATCGCGCTGGCCAATGCTCCCTACCAGAACGAAGGCGTGGTGCGGACCAGCGGCATCGACTTCGACATGAACTACCTGCTGAAGCTTCGTGGCAACAACGCTTTCAGCTTCAGCAACGAGCTGGTCGACACCATCGGCTATACCACGCAGCTCGTCAGCGGCGGCGCGTTCGTCAACCTGAAGGGCACGCTGAACACCATCCTTGGCGGCGGCCTGTATCCGGTCGGCGTCCCGGTGATCCGCGACAACTTCACCGGCACCTACCTGCACGGGCCCTTCAGCTTCAGCTGGACCGTCCGCTACATCGACGGCATGACCTACAACGAGGGCGGCGCCAACTTCACCGCCGCCGACCGGTTCTACAAGACCAACGAGGTGTTCTACCACGACATCGTGGCGGCCTATAACTTCAAGCGGATCCAGGTGATCGCCGGTATCGACAACCTGTTCGACCGCACGCCGCCGTTCGCTCTCGATGGCACCGAGAACACCGCCGCCAACATCTACGACGTGTTCGGCCGGACCTTCTATGCGAGGCTGCAGGTCAAGTTCTGACCGCAAGGGCAGTCCGGATCGACTTGCGGGGCTGTGCGACATCAAGTCGCACGGCCCCTATCTTTTTCACCCGAGGGTTCAGCGGGCCGGCGGCAGTTCGCGCAGTAGCGGGGCGAGCTGCGCGGCATAGGCTCGCCAGCGTCCGACGCCGGCTGCATTGATCGGCTGGCGCACCTGGGCGCGGCTTGCAGTGCCGATGCGCCGGTCCTGCTCGTAGAAACGTTCGCAGGCCGGGTCGTACGGCAGGTCGAGGAACGCCAGCACGCGCCGCAGCGTGACGTCGAAATCGTCGATCCATCCGGCGTGATCGAGCATCAGCACCGGCAACGGCAGGACTGCGCGCCAATGCTCCAGCAGCCGCTGGTGCTGCGCCATGTACCAGCCGAGATCCGCAAGATCGTGCGCATACGGATGGTAGCCGATGAAGCGGTGCTGGAAGATCGAGGCGCCGACATCGCGCAGGTCGCGCGTGCAGCAGATCACCCGCGCCCCGGGCAGCAGGGTGGCAAGGAAGCCGAGCTGGAAGATGTTGTCCGGCATCTTGTCCAGCACGCACGCCGCCTCCGGCGCGAGCGCATGCAGATCGGCGAGATAGCCCGCCGATGAAGTCGTCAGCGTCGGTGCATCGAGTGCGGCCGCCCGTTTCATCGCGGTGGCTCCCGAGAGCGTGCCGGTCAGCCGCGCCAGGGTCTCGCGCACGGCCAGCCTCTCCCCCGCCCCATGGACCATGGGATGCGCGCTCAGGATCTGCTCGAGCAGGGTGGTGCCGGTGCGTGGCAGCCCCACGATGAAGACCGGCGCCGGGTCGCGGAGTTCCGAGCGCGGGCCGGTCACCAGCCGTCGCTTGCCGAACTCTGCCATGATGGCCTGCAGATACTCCTCGTGCTGCGGCCGGGAGAACGGCTGCGCGAGCCGCAGCAGGGCGTGGCCGCGATGCCAGTGCGCGAACGCCGCCGCCGGATCGCCTTCCGTGCGGCGCAGGTCCGCGAGGTCGAAATGCGCGTCGATCCGGTGTTCCAGCGTGCCCGCGTCGCGGATCGTGGCCAGGCGTGCCACCCGATCCGCCAGTGCCGTCACCTCCGGGCGCGAAGCCCTGCGCGCCAGCACCAGGCGCTGCCAGGACAGCAGCAGGTCCAGCCCGCTGGCCGGATCCTGCTCGGCCTGCGCAAGCTCGCGGCCGGCGGCATCGTCCCGCCCGAGCGCTATAAGGGCCTGCGCCCGTTCCGCATGCCAGCGCGACCGCAGCGGGCCTGCCGGCGGCCTCCCCCCGGCATCCAGCACCGCGAGCGCCGCAGCCGCGTCGTCGTCGAGCAGGTGACGGCTGGCAAGCGCGATGCGCGCGAGGTGGCAGCCGGGCTCGCGCCCCAGTACGGCTGCGAGGCGGGCGGTCGCCGTTACCGGCTGGCCACAGAGATGCTCCACCAGCGCCAGTTCGCACTCCGCATCCGCCTGCAGCGGCTGCAGGCCGAGCGCCTCGCGGAACGCCATGCGCGCCTCGCCCACCTTGTCCATGCGCATGCAGATCCTGCCAAGCGCCAGCCAGGCCCCCGCAAGCCTGGCCGGGGCGCTGCCGGGGGACGCCTGCAGCAGCGCCAGGGTGGCGATCCGTTCCGCATGGGCGGCTTCGAGCAGAGAAGGCGCCAGCGCGACCGCCCGCTGCGCCGCCGCCAGGGCCGGTCGCGGCCGGCCCTGTTTGAGAAGCGCGCGCGACAGATGGATCAGCGGCGCCGGATCGCGCGGGGTCAGTGCGACTGCTTTTCCCAAAGCCCCGGCCGCCTCCGCATGGCGGCCAGCGGCGTGCAGGGCGATCCCGTGCCAGGTCGCCGACACCGCATCGCCCGGCGCCACCGCCACCGACCTGGCCAGGGGAGCCAGGGCGTCCGTCGCCGCGCCGGTCCGCACCAGCGCCATGCCGTACAGCCGGAGCAGTACGGCGTCGTCGGGCGATTGCGCCAGCAGCGGCGCGAGCAGCCCGGCCGCAAGCGGGTAGTTCCCGGTCTGGAAGGCATCGATCGCCGCCGCATGCGGACCGGACGGTAACGTTTCACTTGTCATCGGAATGCAGAGGTCGCATGACGGCGGTGATCAGGCAAAGTCAGGAAATCGCGCAGATGATCAGGATGATCCTTGCCGGGGCGCTGGGCATCGGCTGCCTCGCCGGTCTTGCGGCGTGCGACTCCACCTATACGCCGTCCGCTCACCATCATGACGATGCGTCGACCGGCAGCCTGCTCTCCGGGACTGATACCGGCGTCAATCCGAACGGCTCGATGAACGATCCGTCGCTCAGGTCGAACTTCGGCAGCCAGAACACCGGCCACTGACCGCCTCCGGCGTGGCCGACAGCCCGGCCGCAGCCACGGCCCTGGACAGCGCGCCGGCGCGGCAGGCCGGCATCGGCGTGCTGATGGCGTTTCTCGCCTACGCGACCTACGCGCTGAGCGATGCCTCGATCAAGCTGCTGCATGGCACGCTGGACCCGTTCGAGATCATGTTCATCTCGGCCGCCCTGGGCACGCTGGCGATCCCGGCGCTGATGCAGGAGACCGATGGCTGGCGCGACCTGTTCCGCAGCCGGCGCCGCATGCTGTGGCTGATGCGTGCGGCGGCGGCGGCCACCGGTTCGCTCGGCAGCATCGTCGCCTTCACCCGCCTGTCGATGGCCGAGGCCTTCGCCATCATCTTCCTCCTCCCGGCGCTGGTCACCGTGCTGTCGGTGATCTTCCTCGGCGAGAAGATCGGCTGGCGGCGCTGGAGCGCGGTGGCGATGGGCTTCGCCGGCGTGCTGGTGGTGCTGCGGCCGGGGTTCCGCGAGCTGGGGATCGGGCACCTGGCAGCGTTCCTGAGCGGCATGTCGGGGGCGGTGACCATCGTCATCCTGCGGGCGCTGGGGGGCGGCGAGAAACGCATCTCGCTCTACGGCGCCGGGCTCGCCGGACCGCTGCTGGTCAGCTTCGCGATGATGCTGCCGCACTTCACCGTGCCGGACCGGAGGCAATGGCTCTGGCTGGCGAGCTGCGGCCTGATGGGCACCTGCGGCAATGTCATGATCCAGCTCGCCTCGCGCAACGCCCCGGCCAGCCGGGTGGCGCCGATCCAGTACAGCCAGATGCTGTGGGCGATCCTGCTCGGCTTCCTGGTGTTCCATGACCGGCCCGACGGCTGGATGTATCTTGGCGCCGGGATCATCGTGGCGTCCGGCCTGTTCACCTTCTCGCGCGAAAAGAAGAAGACCCGCTGGTGGCGCACCACCCCGCCGGTGCATCCGCAGTAGCGGCGGCTCACATCAGCTTCGCCTCGAACGGCGGCTTCAGGTCCGGGGCGTCGAACTCCAGCACCCAGAGGTCGGGATCGCGCCCGACCTGGCGCTGCACGTAGGCGTCGGCCGTCGCGTCATCGACCGGAGCAGGTCCGGTGCCGCGCATCCAGGCAGCCTCGCCATCCATGCCGCGCACCTGGCTCAGCACCAGCACCCCGCCGGAGCGGTCGCGCAGTATCGCGAGGACACCGCCGGCATCGGCATCGCCGCGCCGCAGCACCATTCCGGAGCGACCTTCCTGGTCGGCGCGGCGGATCGCCATGCTGACCCAGAACCCGGTCTTCAGCCGCGGCTCGCTCATGCCGGAAACTCCTAATCGGCGCTCACATGGACCGAGCCGGGACCTGGAGCGCCGCCAAGATCCTCCGGCACCAACGCGGCATGATAGCGCACCGGGTCGTCGATCAGCGCGCGTGCGGTGTCGAGATCGATATCGGTCCCGATCGCTGCCGGGCAGGCGCTGCGGATCTCCAGGATGCGCGCCACCGGCAGCGGCGGCCGCGCCAGCCGCGACTGCCGCACCGCCTCCCGCAGGTCGAGCACGCCGCTGGACAGGTCCTGCATCGCCTGGTCCAGCGCCGCGCGGCCCAGGCTGGTGCAGACCTCCGGCATCACGCCCAGGCCCTGCAGCGGCCAGCCGAGCGGCGCCAGCACCCGGCTCCAGGTCACGAACAGCTCACCACCGTCCGGCAACTGCGCGATCGTCTGCACCAGGCCCTTGCCCAGCGTGGTGCTGCCGATCACCACCGCGCGACGATGGTCCGCCAGGGCCGCCGCCATGATCTCGGCAGCGCTTGCGGTGCGGCCGTCCACCATGACCACGATCGGCAGTCCTCCGGTGAGGTCGCCGCCCTGCACGCTCCATATATGGGTGGCCTGTGGAATGCGTCCGCGCGTCACCACGGCCACGCCATGATCGAGCACCAGCGCCACCGAGGTGACCGCCTGCTGCAGCACGCCGCCGCGATTGCCGCGCAGGTCGAACACCAGCCCCTTGACCGGACCGGCGCCGCTCGCGGGATCCTCGCCCAGCGCGTCCGGCTGCATCGCCTGGTCGAGGAACAGGCTCATCTCCTGGGCGGTGTCGGCGGAGAAGCCGGTCACCCGCAGCACCACGATGTCGCCGCTGGAGAAGGCGAACACGGTCTCCGGCGGCACCGCCGCCCGCGTCAGTACGATGGTCCGCTCGGCGGCCTGCTCGGGCGCATGGCGGCGGCGGGCGGAGCGCGGGCTGGCGCCGAGGGTGAGGCTGACGCTGCTGCCGGGATCGCCATTCAGCAGGGTGGTCACCGCCGCCTCGTCCATCCCGCGCACCGGCTGGCCGTCGACCGAGAGCAGCCGCATCCCGGGCGAGATGCCGGCGCTCCAGGCCGGGCCGTTGGCGTTCACCGAGGCGATGGCGATGCCGCGGCCCTCCCGCACCACGGTCAGCCCGGCGCTGGCCTGGACGCCGTTGCGGGCATTGCGATCGGTGGCGGCCGGGGCAGGGGCGATGTAGCGCGAATACGGGTCGAGGTGGTTGAACAGCTCGTCGAAGAAGCTCTGCACCAGGGCCTGCTGGCCAGCCGCGCGCAACGGCTGCGAGTTCAGCCAGGCGGCGCCGGCCATGCCCACCGCCGCCTGGGTCCAGCCGGCGAGATCGGTCTCCGCGGGCGGACGTTGCGCGTACAGCACGCCGTTCGGCGTCACCAGCCGCAGCGAGGTCTCGGTGCTCTCCGGGGTCAGGGCCGGGTCGATGGCGGTGAGGCCGTTCAGGCCCCAGAGGGTGAATTGCCGGACGCTGTAGGCCTCCAGCGTGCGCGGGCGCAGGAAATTGAGCGCGGTGCCGATGACGCTGCCCAGCAGGGCGGGGTCGAACGCAACCGGGACCGGTGGGCCGGAGAGCGGGGTATCGGTCAGACCCGGCGCCGGCGCGAACAGCAAGGCGAGCGCCAGCATGGCGATGCGCAGGCGGTTCAGGTGCCACCGGCAGCCGGGAGCAGTCACGGACGACGCTGGCTGTGCGCCCCCCGCGACGGTCCGGCGGCATCGGCCGGCCCGGCATCATGCCCGGCAGGCGCGAACAGCAATCCGCCGGTAACCGGAACGGCCTCGAGCAGGCGCACCTCGACCGGCTGGGTCAGGCGGTAGGACATGCGCGAATGCCGGCCGGTGAGGGCGTTTGCCGTTTCATCATGCGTCCATTGGTCGCGAGGCAAGGTCGAGACAGGCACCAGACCGGTGGCACCTGTTTCCGGCAGTGTGACGAAAAGCCCGAAACGGGTCACGCCGGAAATGCGGGCAGTGAAAATCGCGCCAATTTTGTCGGCCATGTGTGCAGCAATGTAACGCTCCTGGGCGTCCCGCTCCGCCAGCGCCGCGCGTCGCTCGGTCTGCGTCACCTGCTCGCCGAGGCTTTCGAAAAGCGTGCCGGCGTCCGGCTTCAGCCCGTCCTTGCCGAGGCCGAGGCCGGCGATCAGGCCGCGATGCACCAGCAGGTCGGCATAGCGCCGGATCGGCGAGGTGAAGTGCGCGTACTCGGCCAGCGCCAGACCGAAATGGCCGATATTCTCCGGGCTGTACTCCGCCTGGCTCTGGCTGCGCAG
Organism: Lichenicoccus roseus; assembly: GCF_005844085.1. Classification (GTDB taxonomy): domain Bacteria; phylum Pseudomonadota; class Alphaproteobacteria; order Acetobacterales; family Acetobacteraceae; genus Lichenicoccus; species Lichenicoccus roseus. Next base: position 454,197 of record NZ_VCDI01000001.1, on the reverse strand, counting down.
CACCATCTCGTTGACCTGCGGCGCCATCGGGGTATCCGCGACCTGCCGCAGCATCGCGTCGAGATCGGCCGGCCGCAGCTCGCCGGCGGGCTTGAGCCTGATATCGAGGGTTGCAAGGAAGTCGCGCAGCGCGTCCAGCTTCTCGGGCGAGGGCGGCGCGTGGATGCGGAACATGCAGGGCGTTCGCCGCCGCTGCAGCTCCTCGGCGGCGGCGACATTCGCCAGCACCATGAACTCCTCGATCAGCCGGTGGCTGTCGAGCCGGGTGCGCGGGGTGATCGAGGCGATGCGGCCCTGTTCGTCGAGCCGGATGCGACGCTCGGGCAGGTCCAGATCGAGCGTGCCACGACGCGAGCGGGCCGCCTGCAGCGCCCGGAACGCACCGTAGAGCGCCGGCAACAGCGCCTCCGGCACCCCATCCGGCGTCGATCCCGCATCGTGCGCGTCCTGCACCTGCTCGTAGGTGAGGCGGGCGGCCGAGCGCATCAGGCCGCGTCCGAAGCGGTGCGAATGCCTTGCGCCGTCGGCACCCACGCTCATCTCGACGAACAGGCAGCCGCGATTCTCGCGCGGCCGCAGCGAGCACCAGCCGTTCGACAGCGCCTCCGGCAGCATCGGCACCACCCGGTCGGGGAAATAGACCGAGTTGCCGCGCCGCGTCGCCTCGCGGTCGAGTTCGGAGCCGGCGGGGACGTAGTGGGCGACATCGGCGATCGCCACCACCAGTCGCCAGCCGCCATCCGGGCCTGCCTCGGCAAACACCGCATCGTCGAAATCCCGCGCGTCCTCGCCGTCGATGGTGACGAGCGGCAGGTCGCGCAGATCGGTGCGATCGTGAAGACCGACCTCCTGCGCCGCTTCCGCCTGCGCCAGCACATCGGACGGGAACTCGTCCGGGATGCCGTGGGTGTGGATGCTGATCAGGCTGATGGAGCGTGCTTCTCCCATCCGCCCGAGCCGCTCGACGATGCGCGCCGGCTTCAGCCCGTAGCCCGCTTGCGGCAGCGGCTCGGCGAGCACCACCTCGTCGGGTTCCGCGTCCAGGCTCTCGCCGTGCGGGATGCTCCATTCCGCCTTCTGCCGCCGGTCGGTCGGCACCAGCCGTCCCGCCTCGGGCTGGCGCAAGCCGCCGCGCGGCGGCTCCTCCGGGCTCGGACGGAACACGCCGAGCACCCGTCCCGGCGCCTGCGAGATGCGCCTGACGGTCCGGCCCTCGTATTTTCCCGCGGATCTGCCGGACGAGATGCGCTTCAGCCGCGCGATCACCCGCTCGCCGGGCGCCAGCGCCGGCTGGCCGCGCGGCTCGCGGTGCATCCAGACCTGCGGCGGCGGACCCTCGCCCTGCCAGGCGACCGGGCGCGCGATCGCATCGCCGTCCGGATCGGTGCCGGTGACCACCACCAGCATCTCCTCGGCAAGCCGGCCCGGGGTCAGGTAGCGCTTGGCACCGGCCGGGGCGAGGGTTCCGTCATGGCCGAGTTGCCGCAGCAGGTCGCGCAGTGCCGGTCGTTGCTCTGGACCGATCCGGAACGCGCGCGCGATCTCCCGCTTGCCGACGCGCCCGGCGGATCCCGCCACGAACCGGCGCAGCGCCTCGATGCTCGGCAGCGCGCCGCCGGCATCCGCGGCAGCCGGTGCATCGGGGCCGCTCTCCCCCGCATCGATCTCGTGCGGCGCGTCTGCCGGCGGACCCGGTGGCTGCTCCGTCACGTCAGGTTTTGGCGGCCGTCTTGCGATCCGGCCGGGTGGCCTTGGCCGCCGCCTTCGGCCGGGCCGTCTTTGCAGCCGGCTTCTTCGCGGCGCTCTTGGATGGCGCCGGTCTCGGAGCCGCCGCCGCCGGACGCGCCGCGCGCGGTTTCGGTGCCGGCTTGGCCTTGCCGCCCTTCTTGCCGCCACGGGGCTTCATCACCTTGCCCTTCTCGGCAAGCAGGGCGACCGCCTCCGCCAGGGTGACGTCTTCCATGGTCTTGTCGCGCGGGATGTTGGCGATCGTCAGCCCGTGCTGGAAATATGGCCCGAACCGGCCCTTGCGCACGGTCACCGGCACGCGGTCCTTCGGATGCTCGCCCAGGCTGCGCACCGAGGCGAGCTTCTTGCCGATGACGTCGACCGCCCGGTTGACGCCGATCGCCAGCACGTCGTCGTCCTTGTCGAGCGAGGCAAAGATTCCGCCCATCTTCACATACGGCCCGAAACGCCCGATGCCGGCTTCCATCGCCTCGCCGAGCTCGGGATGGATGCCGACGATGCGCGGGAGCGACAGGAGGCCTACCGCCTGCTCCAGCGTGATGGTGTCGCCCTCGACCCCCTTGGGCAGCGTGGAGCGGCGCACCTTGCTCTTCTTGTCGTCCGGGTCCGGCTCGCCCTGCTGGACATAGAGCCCATACGGCCCGCGCTTGACCTTGATCTCCTCGCCGGTCTCCGGATGCAGGCCGAGCAGGCGCATGCCGTCGGTGAGCGTGTCGCCGCCGCCTTCGCCGTCCTTGGCGTCGACCACCAGGCGCCGGGTGAACTGGCAGGCCGGATAGTTCGAGCAGCCGATGAAGGAGCCGTAGCGGCCGAGCTTCAGGCCCAGCCGCCCGGTGCCGCAGGCGGTGCAGCGCCGCGGATCCGACCCGTCGGCCGGCTGCGGGAAGAAATGCGCCCCCAGATCGGCGTCGAGCGCGTCGATCACGTCCGAGATCTTGAGGTCCTTGGTCTGGGCGACCGAGTGCGAGAATGCCTCCCAGAACTTGGCCATGACGTCGTGCCAGTCGCGCCGGCCGTCCGAGATGTCGTCGAGCTGCTCCTCCAGCCCGGCGGTGAACTGGGTGTCGACATAGCGCTCGAAGAAACTGGTCAGGAACGCTGTCACCAGACGCCCACGGTCCTCCGGGATGAAGCGCTTGTTCTCCAGCCGGACGTAGTCGCGGTCGCGCAGCACCGACAGGATCGAGGCATAGGTCGAGGGCCGGCCGATGCCGATCTCCTCCATCTTCTTGACCAGCGAGGCCTCGGAGAAGCGCGGCGGCGGCTGGGTGAAATGCTGGTCGGCATCCACCGAGCCGGTCTTGAGCGGATCGTGCTCGCGCATCGGCGGCAGCATCCGGCTGTCGTCCTCGGCCGCCTCCGCCTCGGCGCGGGCATCGTCGCGGCTTTCCGAATACAGCTTGAGGAAGCCGTCGAAGGCGATGATCGAGCCATTGGCACGCAACCTGGCGCGTGCCGTGGGCTCGTCGATCTCGACGATCACCTGGTCGAGCTCGGCGGACTGCATCTGGCTGGCCACCGCGCGCTTCCAGACCAGCTCGTACAGGCGCCGCTGCTCGTCCGACAGGTAGCGGCCGACATCCTCCGGCCGGCGCGCGACGTCGGTGGGTCGCACCGCCTCGTGCGCCTCCTGGGCGTTCTTCGCCTTGGTGGAATACTCGCGCGCCGTCGCCGGCAGGTAGTCGCGGCCGAAGGCGCTGCCGATGTGGCCGCGTATGGCATCGATCGCCTCGCGCGCCATCTGCACGCCGTCGGTCCGCATGTAGGTGATCAGGCCGACCGTCTCGCCACCGAGCTCGATGCCCTCATACAGCTGCTGGGCCGCCCGCATGGTCGCCTGCGCCCCCATGCCGAGCTTGCGGCTGGCCTCCTGCTGCAGGGTCGAGGTGGTGAACGGCGCCGGCGGATGCCGCTTGACCTTGCGGCGCTCGACCGAGGCGACGTTGAACGCGCCGGCCTCGACCGCCGCCTTGGCCGCAGCGGCCTTGGTGCCGTCGTTGATGTCGAACTGGTCGAGCTTGCGGCCATCGAGATGGGTGAGCCGGGCCACGAACGGGGCGCCGGCCGGTGTCATCAGGTGCGCCAGCACGGTCCAGTACTCGCGCGGCTTGAACACCTCGATCTCGGCCTCGCGCTCGCAGATCAGACGCAGCGCCACCGACTGCACGCGTCCGGCCGACCGGCTGCCGGGCAGCTTGCGCCACAGCACCGGCGAGAGCGTGAAGCCGACCAGGTAGTCCAGTGCGCGGCGGGCGAGGTACGCCTCGATCAGCGGCTGGTCGAGCTCGCGCGGCCGCCCCATCGCGGTCTTGATGGCGCTCTTGGTGATCTCGTTGAAGGTGACCCGCTGCACGTCGATGCCGCGCAGCGCCTTCTTTTCCTCCAGCATGGCTCGGACATGCCAGGAGATCGCCTCGCCCTCGCGGTCCGGGTCGGTGGCGAGGTAGAGGCGCTTGGCCCCCTTGAGCGCCTTGATGATGGCCGCGACCTGGCGGTTGCCGCGATCGTCGCTCTGCCAGTCCATGGCGAAGTTCTCGTCCGGCCGGACGCTGCCATCCTTGGGCGGCAGATCGCGGACATGGCCGAACGAGGCCAGCACCGTGTAGCCGTCGCCCAGATACTTGTTGATCGTTTTCGCCTTTGCAGGCGATTCGACCACGACGACGTCGGTCATTTCGATCCCCGAACCCTACAGCGCCCGATTGTTCCTGGCGCAAACCTGGTCAGTGCTTTGCCAAGTGCAATCTGTTGGACGCGTTCCACCAGCACCGCAAGCCTCTTGTGCCCCGTCAGGGCGGCGAGCCGAGCAGGCTGACCCGGTTGCCCGGCAGGCTTTCGACCCGGCCGCCAAGCTCCAGTTCCGTCAGGACCGCCAGCACGGCGCCGACGGAGAACTGGCAGCGACGTATCAGATCGTCAACCGCCACCGGGTCCGGGCCGAGCAGCCCGAGCAGCTCGGGCCGCACCCGGTCGAGCTCCGGCCAGGGGTCGCCACCCATGCCGTCCCAGCCGGAAAAAGCCAGCTGCGGCCGCTCCGCGAAGCCGTCCGGCCCCAGCCCCCGCATCTGCTGGGGCGACAGCGCCGGCAGCTGCGACAGCACGTCGATGGCGCTTTCCGTCAGATGGGCGTGACCCTGGCGTATCAGGTTGTTGGCGCCACGGCAGCGCGGATCAAGCGGCGAGCCCGGCACCGCGAACAGCTCGCGGCCGTAGGTGTGGGCGAGGTCGGCGGTGATCAGGCTGCCCGAGCGCGGCGCCGCCTCGACCACCACGCAGCCGAGCGACAGGCCGGCAATGATGCGGTTGCGCCTCGGGAAGTGCCGGCTCTGTGGCGCGGTGCCGAGCGGCGCCTCGGCCACCACCGCGCCACGCTGGGCGATCTGCGCCTGCAGCAGGGCATTCTCCGGCGGATACGGCTGATCGAGGCCTCCGGCGACGCAGGCGATGGTGGGACCCACGAACATCGCGCCGCGATGGGCCGCGGTGTCGATGCCGCGTGCAAGGCCGGACACCACCACCAGGCCGTGATCGCCCAGCTCGGCGGCCAGCGCCTCGGCGATGCGCAGGCCGTTCGACGAGGCGTTGCGCGAGCCCACGATGGCGACCAGCCGGCGATGCAGCACCGCGATGTCGCCCAGCACCGCGAGCACCGGCGGCGCGTCCGCCAGCTGGGCCAGCAGCGGCGGGTAGTCGGGTTCGCCAAGCACCAGCAGCCGGGCGCCGAGCGCCTGCAGCGCTCCGATCTCGTCGGCGATGGCCTGCACCGAGGGCACCACCGGCGCCCGCGCGCCGCCGCCGTTGCGGGCCAGCGCCGGCAGCGCCGCAAGCGCCGCCTCGGCGTCGCCGTAGCGCGTCATCAGGGTGCGATAGGTGACCGGCCCCACATTCTCGCTGCGTATGAGCCGAAGCCGTGCCGCGAGCTGGGGATCGGTCAAGCGGTGGGACCAGGCCGCGGGCGGCCGATCCTGGGCTCTGTGCCGGCGATCAGTCGGCCGATATTGGCGTGGTGGCGGGCCAGCACCAGCAGGGCGGAGAGCAGGCCGGCGTAGGGCACCGGGTTGCCGGTGTTGCCGTGCGCCAGGCCGAACAGCATGACCGGCAGGGCGACCGCGGCCGCAATGCCGCCTGCCGAGGAGATGCGGGTCAGCCGGGCGACCAGCAGCCAGAGCAGGCAGCAGACCACCCCCGCGCGCCAGTCCAGCGCCAGTGCCACGCCGAGCAGGGTGGCGACGCCCTTGCCGCCGGCGAAGCGCAGCCAGACCGGGAAGCAATGGCCGAGGATCACGCAGACAGCCGCAACCGACGCCGACAGGGACACCGGCCATGCCGCCACCGCCAGCCAGATCGCCACCGCGCCCTTAAGGCCGTCGAGCAGCAGGGTGGCGGCGGCGAGGCCGCGACGGCCGGTGCGCAGCACGTTGGTGGCACCGATGTTGCCCGAGCCGACGCGGCGTATGTCGCCCAGCCCCGCCGCGCGGGTCAGCAGCAGGCCGAACGGCACGCTGCCGAGCAGGTAGGCGCCGATCGCGACCGCCAGCGCCACCGGGGGCAAGCCGCTCATCCGAACACCCGGCGGCCGGCCTTCCAGGTCGCCAGCACCCGTCCGTCCAGCGCCCGGCCGTCGAACGGGCTGTTCTGCGCGCGGCCGGGCATGGCGCCGGACTGCACCCGCCAGCTGCGCTCCGGGTCGAACAGGCACAGATCGGCGGCCAGTCCACGGGCCAGCCGCCCGGCCTGGAGGCCGAGGATGCGGGCGGGGCGCGTGGTCAGCAGGTCGATGGCGGCGAGCAGGGTGAGGGTGCCGTCATGCACCCGCGCCATCGTCACGCCGAGCAGGGTGGTCAGCCCGACGCCGCCGGCCGCCGCCTGCGCGAACGGCAGCCGCTTGTCGTCAGCGTCGCGCGGCATGTGGTCGGAGCCGATGGCGTCGATGGTGCCGTCGGCCAGTGCGGCGCAGACAGCGAGCCGGTCCGCCTCCGGCCGCAGCGGCGGCGACAGCTTGGAAAAGGTGCGGAAGTCGCCGATCGCCGTTTCGTTGAGGTCGAAATAGGGCGGCGCGGTATCGCAGGTGACCGAAAGCCCGTCCGCCTTGGCGCGCCGGATCAGCTCGAGCGCCGCCGCGGTCGAGACGTGGCCAAGATGCAGCGTCCCCCCGGTCAGCTTCGCCAGCATCAGGTCACGCGCCACCAGGATCGGCTCGGCGGCGGCCGGGATGCCGGGCAGGCCGAGCCGGGTCGCGAGCTCCCCCTCGGTGGCGCTGCCGCCGCGCGCCAGCGAAGGATCCTCGGGATGCTGGATCACGGTGGCGCCGAAGCCGCGCGCATAGGACAGGGCGAGGCGCATCAGCCGGGTATCGGCAACCGCCCGAGTACCGTCGGTGAACGCCGCAGCCCCGGCCTCGCGCAGCAGGCCGAGCTCGGCCAGTTCCTCGCCCCGGCAGCCCTTGGTTATCGCGCCGTACGGCAGGATGGTGACCCGCCCGGTCTCCTCGCCGCGTGCGCGCAGCAGCCGCACCAGGGCGGGATCGTCGATCGCGGGCGTGGTGTTGGGCAGCACGGCGAGGGTCGTGATGCCGCCGAAACTTGCCGCCTCGGCAGCGGAGGCGATGGTCTCGCGATATTCGTGGCCGGGCTCGCCGACGCTGGCGCGCATGTCCACCAGGCCGGGACACAGCACCGCGCCACCGCCGTCGAAGGTCTCGGCGCCCTCGGGCGGGGCGGCGTCGGACGGCAGGTCGAGATCCTCGATCATCCCGCGGGCGACCAGCAGCCGCCCGGGCCGGTCCAGCCCGGTGGCGGGATCGAGCAGGCGCACGTTGTCGATCAGCAGCGGCGGATCGAGCAGCCGCGTGCCGGGCATCAGGAATTCGCCCGGCGCGAGAGCCTGTCGAGCACCGCCATGCGCACCGCGACGCCCATCTCGACCTGCTCCTGGATCACGCTCTGGGTGGCATGGTCGGCGACCGCGCTGTCGATCTCGACGCCGCGGTTCATCGGCCCGGGATGCATCACCAGCGCGCCCGGCCTGGCCAGGGCGAGGCGGGCGCTGTCGAGGCCGAAGAAGCGGAAATACTCGCGCTCGCTGGGCACCAGTCCGCCCGACATCCGCTCGCGCTGCAGCCGCAGCATCATCACCGCATCCACGTCGCGCAGCCCGGTCTCCATGTCGTGGAACACCTCGACGCCGAGCGCCTCGACCTCCGACGGGATCAGAGTCGGCGGCCCGATCACGCGCACCCGGCTGCCCATCGCGGTCAGCAGGTGGATGTTCGAACGCGCTACCCGGCTGTGCGCGACGTCGCCGCAGATCGCCACCGTCAGCCCCTGCAGGCGGCCATAGTGGCGGCGGATGGTGAGCGCATCGAGCAGCGCCTGGGTCGGATGCTCGTGGGTGCCGTCGCCGGCATTGATCACGCTGGCATCGACCTTCCTGGCGAGCAGGGCAGGCGCCCCGGACTGCGCGTGCCGCACAACCAGCAGGTCGGTGCGCATGGCGTTCAGGGTGGAGGCGGTATCCAGCAGGGTCTCGCCCTTGTTCACAGACGAGGTAGAGACAGACATGTTGATGACGTCGGCGCCGAGCCGCTTGCCGGCGATCTCGAAGCTGGTGCGGGTGCGGGTGCTGTCCTCGAAGAACAGGTTGATCAGGGTGCGGCCACGCAGCAGGTCGCGCTGGGTCTTGCGGCTGCGGTTGAGCAGCACGTAGCTCTCGGCGAGGTCCAGGAACGGCTCGATGCGGGTCGGATGCATGCCCTGCAGCCCGAGCAGGTGGCGCTGGCTGGCGCTGCCCTCCTGGCCCGCGAAGAAGCGCCCGCCTTCAGCCATGATACGCTTCAGCCATTGCCGGTGACGCCGCCAAGGGCCACCGCCCCGATCCGCGCCAGGGTCTCGTCGCGGCCCAGCGCCTCCGCCGTGGCGTCGATGCCGGGGCTGGACGTGCTGCCGGTCAGCGCGGCACGCAGCGGCTGCGCCACCTGGCCGAGCTTGAGCCCCTCCCGCTCGGCGAATCGGCGCAGCGCGGCGTCGATCTCGGGAGCCCCGAACGGCTCCAGCGGCGAAAGCTCGCGTGCCAGGTCGCGCAGCATCGTGCGCGCGGCATCGGTCAGCAGCGCCTTCGCCTTGGGCTCGAACGGCAACGGCACGCCGCGGGCCAGGAAGGCGGCGCTGGCGGCCAGCTCGACCAGCGTCTTGGCGCGCTCCTTGAGGCCCGGCATCAGCAGCCGGATGCGCGCGGCGGCGGTATCGTCCAGCGCAAGACCCTCATGTGCCGCCAGCCGCTCCAGCACCTCCCGGGTCAGCCGGTCGTCGTCGGCGACCCGCATCCAGACGCCGTTGAGATGGGTCAGCTTGACGTAGTCCATCCGGCTCGCCGAGCGCCCGACGCCGTCGAGGTCGAACAGCCTGATCTGCTCGTCGCGCGACAGCACCTCGGCATCGCCATGCCCCCAGCCGAGCCGCAGCAGGTAGTTGTTGAGCGCCTCCGGCAGGTAGCCCTGCTCGCGGAACTCGACCACGCTCTGTGCGCCGTGCCGCTTGGACAGCTTGCCGCCGTCCGGTCCGTGGATCAGCGGCAGGTGGGCGAAGAGCGGCCGCTCCCAGCCCATCAGGGCGTAGATCTGCGACTGCCGGAAGCTGTTGGTAAGGTGGTCGTCGCCGCGGATCACGTGGGTGATCGCCATGTCGTGGTCGTCCACCACCACCGCATGCTGATAGGTGGGCGTGCCGTCGGCGCGCAGGATGATCATGTCGTCGAGTTCGACATTGGCGACCCGCACCTCGCCCTGCACCAGGTCGTCGACCACGGTCTCGCCGGTCTGCGGTGCACGGATGCGAATGGTGTACGGCGCACCCGGCGGCGCCTCGGACGGGTCGCGGTCGCGCCACATGCCGTTGTAGCGCGGCGCCCGGCCCTCGGCCTGCGCCTGCTCGCGCATCTGCCGCAGCTCGTCTGCGGTGCAGTAGCAGCGATAGGCGTGCCCCGCCTCCAGCAGCTCGCGCGCGACCTCGGCGTGCCGCGCCTGCCGGCTCGACTGGTATACCGGGGGTTCGTCCGGCTCGAGGCCCATCCAGGCAAGCCCGTCCAGGATCACGTCGACCGCATGCTGCGTCGAGCGCTCGCGGTCGGTGTCCTCGATGCGGAGCAGGAAGGCGCCGCCGTGATGGCGGGCGAACAGGAAGTTGAAGAGCGCGGCGCGGGCGTTGCCGATGTGCAGCAAGCCGGTCGGGCTGGGCGCGAAGCGGGTCCGGACACTCATCGCCCGGGTGCTAGCATGTCGTCGTTTCAAAGACGAGGACACGTCGTCGCGGCGGCCCCGCACGCGGACAGGGTGCTATTCGTTGCGTTATCGTATAGGAAGCGCCATGGACCTGTCCCTGGGACCGTTGCCCGCCGCACGGCCCCCGGCATGGATGTCCGTCCGCGCCGCCTTGCGCCCGCTGGCGCGCGCGCTGCCCGGGCTGCTGCACCAGGCTCTGGTCCCGGAGCGCGATCGGCTGGCGTTGTGGCTGCCGGCCTGTGTCGGCTGCGGCGATGCACTGTATTTCATGCTCCGCGTCGAACCGCCGGTCTGGCCGGCCCTGCTGGCGGCGGCGATCGGCCTGGCGGTCATGCTGGCGGCCCGCAGCATCGACGGGCTGCGTTTCGCCGCCGCCGCCCTGCTTGCGCTGGCGGCGGGCTTCATCGCCGCCCATCTCGCGACCGGCCGGATGTCGCCGATGCCGGACCTGCCGAAATCCGCCGTCGTGGTCTCGGGACGCATCGCCGCCATCGACGTGTTCGCGGACGGCAGCCGGCGCGTCACCTTCGCCCATCCGGCGCTCGATCTGGACCCGCCGCTCGACCGCCGCCTGCACATGAAGCTGCGCGCCGACGACCGGCAGGTCCTCGGTGTCGGCGACGACATCGTGCTGCGCGGCATGCTGCGCGCCCCGGCACCGCCCTCGCTGCCCGGCGGCCGCGACATGCAGCGCGAGGCGTTCTTCGACGGGCTCGGTGGCAACGGCTTCGCCCTGGAGGCGGCGGAGCTGCAGGCGCACCGCCCGGCGACCGGCCTCGCGATGCGCTGGCAGGCGCTGCGCGAGACCATCGCCGGCCGGATCATGCAGGCGCTGCCCGATGCGCGCGGCGCCATCGCCGCCACCCTGGTGACCGGGATCAGCACCGGCATCAGCGCCGCCGACCGCAACGCCTTCGCCGTCTCCGGCCTAGCGCATCTGCTGGCGGTGGCCGGCCTGCACCTGGGCATCGTCATGGGCCTGGCGATGGGAACCGTGCGGATGGCGCTGGCGGCCTGGGAGTATGCCGCGCTGCGCTGGCCGACCCGCCAGATCGCCGCCTGCGCCGCCCTGCTCGCGGGCGCCTTCTACATGGCGCTGACCGGCATGCATTTGCCGACCCTGCGCAGCCTGACGATGGCGGCACTCGGCGTGCTGGCGCTGATGCTCGGACGACGCGCGGTCTCGCTGCGCGGTCTGGCGATCGCCGCCCTGCTGATGCTGCTGGCGGCCCCGGACAGCCTGCTCGAGGTCTCGTTCCAGATGAGCTTCTCGGCGGTGCTGGCGCTGATCGCCGGCTACGAGACACTCCGCCCGGTGATGCACAGCATGTATGGCGACGGCAACTGGCGCCGGCGCTTCGGCCTGCACGTGGCGGCCCTGTTCATGACCAGCCTGCTTGCCGGGGCGGCGTCGCTGCCATACGCCGCCTTCCATTTCGGCCACGTGCAGTTCTACTTCGTGCTCGCCAACCTGCTCGCGGTGCCGCTGACCGCGCTGTGGGTGCTGCCGGCCGGGCTGCTGTCGCTGGCGCTGATGCCGCTGCATCTCGAGGCGCTGGTGCTGGTGCCGATGGGCTGGGGCGTGGAAATCATCCTGTGGCTGGCCCGCACGGTGGCGCGTATGCCGGCGGCCAGCATCGCGGTGCCGGCGATGCCCCTCGGCGGCCTCGGGCTGATCTCCCTCGGCCTGCTCTGGCTCTGCCTGCGGCGCGGACGCTGGCGCCTGCTCGGCCTGCTGCCGCTGCTGGCCGGGGCGGTGAGCCCGGCGCTGAACCGTCCCCCCGACCTGCTGGTGTCCGGCGATGCCCGGCTGATCGCCCTGCGCCTGCCGTCGGACCGGGAGCACGGTTCCCGCATCCTGCTGGAGCAGGCCTCCGGGGGTAGCCCGATGGTGCTGTCGGACTGGCGACAGGCCTGGGCGATCGAGACCCCGGCGCTGCCCATGCCGGCATCGGGCACGTCCGGTCCGGTCTCCTGCGACGCCGCCATCTGCCGCATCGGGCGCGGCGGCACCACGATCCTGCTGCTGCGCGATCCCGGCCATCGTCGCAAGGCACCGGTGCCGGCATCGTGCGACGGGATCGCGCTGCTGCTGTCGCCTGCGCCGATCCCGCTGCCGCATCCGCATCCGGGCCAGCAGGATCGGGGCGGTTGCGGATCGGTGCGCGCCATCGACCGCTTCACGGTATGGCGCGAGGGCGCGCAGGCGATCTGGTTCGAGCCGGGCGGAGTCCGGCCCGGAGGCCTGAAAATCGTCTCCGACCGCGACAGCCGGGGACTGAGGCCATGGATCCCGGTGCCTGGCCGGCGCCGGCTGCCGAGGCTGCCGATGGCGCTCACGGAGTAGCGGCTCAGTCCGCCGGCGGCGGCAGCGGGTCGGCGTCGGCCGGGCTGCCAGGCGAGACGCGCTTGTCCTTGTACCGGCACCACTCGCGCGCCGCGCAGCGCCAGCATTCCGGAGCACGCGCCTTGCACACGTAGCGGCCGTGCAGGATCAGCCAGTGATGCGCCGGCCGCAGGATGGTCGGCGGGATGCGGGCGACCAGCTTGTCCTCGACCGCGCGCGGCGTGGCGCCCGGCGCCAGCCCGGTGCGGTTGCCGATCCGGAAGATGTGGGTGTCCACCGCCATCGTGCTGTGCCCGAAGGCGACGTTCAGCACCACGTTGGCGGTCTTGCGTCCGACCCCGGGCAGCGCCTCCAGCGCCTCTCGATTGTCCGGCACCGCGCCGCCATGCGTCTCGATCAGGGTGCGGCTCAGCGCCAGCACGTTGCGCGCCTTGGCCCGCCACAGCCCGATGGTGCGGATATGCGCGGCGATGCCCGCCTCCCCGAGCGCCACCATCGCCGCCGGATCAGGGGCGTCGGCGAACAGCCCGACCGATGCCTTGTTGACCGAGGCGTCGGTCGCCTGCGCCGACAGCACCACCGCGACCAGCAGGGTGTAGGGGTCGGTGAAGGTCAGCTCGCTGTCGGCATCCGGATTGGCCAGCGCCAACGCCTCGATGAAGTGCCGCGCATCGGCTAGCGGCATCGGGCGGGATGGCCGTGCCTTGGCCGGCTTGCCCGCCTTCGCCGCTTTCGTCTTCGTGACCGCCTTCGCCATGCTTTGTCCCACCGTCCGTCGCCTGCTGTATGGCCGCCATGCCACCGCGATTCCATGTTCGGCGCATGGCGGACAGCAGTGACAGGCCGGCGACGGATCGGGATGTGCAGGACCTCGAGAAATGGGGTCCGGTGCTGCTCGCGCGACGCATGACGCCGAACCGCAGCCTGACCGCGCACGGACGCAACATCGTCATCCTGCTGCTGACCGGCGCCAGCCTGGCGATCGGCACGCTGTTCTGGATCCTCGGGGCCTGGCCGGTGCCCGGCTTCTGCGGCCTGGAGGTGGCGGCCGCCTGCGTGCTGCTCCGCCGCAATGCCCGCGACCTGCGCCGGATCGAGTCGATCGAGCTGCGCCAGTGGAGCCTGCTGCTCTCCCGGACCGATACGAACGGCCGCACGATCGAGCGGCGTCTGTCGCCATACTGGCTGCGGGTGGACCTGCTCGACAGACCTGGCGCCATCGTCCGCGTGCGCCTCGCGGGACATGGCGTTCAGGAGGAGGTTGGCCGGCTGCTCGGCGAGTCAGAAAGGAGGATTTTAGCGCATGATCTGAGGCTTGCGCTGCATTCCTGTCGCAACCCGGACTATGGATGGCTGGACCAGAAACCATTATAATAACAATATCTTAGCCATCAAATTATCTTTACGAAGCCGGATCGTAACTGTAAAACCTCGTGACATTCCCAGCACCTTCGCGGGAACTCCAAGGCCACCCAGCCATGTCCGGTTTTCAGCCCAATCTCGTCCTGGTCGTTGCCGTCTCGCTCAGCGGTGTCCTCAGCCTCGCTGGCTACCTGTTCGCGTTCGCCTCGATCCGCCGCCTGGCCGAGGATATGCTGCGCCCCACGGTCGGGCTCGGCGACCTCGTCAAGCCGATCGCCGGCGGCATGCTGCTCGGATTGACCCTGCTCGTGTTGCGGCTCGGCGACGTGCCGCAGCAGGCGCCGGAGGGGTCCATCGTGACCTCGGTGCTGCTGGCGGTGACCCTGGCCGGTGCCTGCGTCGGTGCCTGGAGCGCGCGGCCGCGCCGGATCCGCGCGCCCCTCGACCAGGCGGAGCTGGTGCGCCGGCTCTGCGTCGCCGGGGACACCCACGAGGATGCCACGGCCCGCATCGCGGTGCGTCTCGCCCTGGCCGCCGGCTTCGATCCGGCGCAATCCTCCGACCTGCTGGTTGCGGCGACCCTGCACGATGTCGGCAAGATCGGATTGCCCTCGGCGCTTCTCGCCAAGCCCGGCGAACTCGATGCGGACGAGCGCCGGCTGGTTCAGGGCCACACCCGCATCGGCCATCGCATGCTGGCCCGCAGCGGCGAGCCGATGCTGGATCTCGCCGCCAGCATTGCGCTGCATCATCACGAGCGCTGGGACGGAACCGGCTACCCGCAGGGGATCGCGGGCGACGCCATCCCGCTGACCAGCCGCGTCGTCGCCATCGCCGAGGCGTTCGACATGCTGCTCAGCGAGCGCTGCTACAAGGCCGCTTGGGAACTGGATGAGGTAAGCCGGTATCTCGCCCGAGGCGCCGGCACGCATTTCGATCCTACGCTCATGGAGCTGTTCCTGGCCGACCTTTCGGGCATGGTCGCGGCCCGCGACGGCGCGACCGCGCCGGGCGAGCGTGTTCCCGAGCCTTTCCCGGACCTGGACCGCGTGCTCGAGCCGATACTTGCGGACCCGATGCAGGACGGCAGGCTGCCGGAGACGATACCGCTGTTCGCCTGGGGCAGCGCCGGCAAGACCCGTCCGCTGGCGGAGGGGGGGCACCTGGCCTGACACATCTGCCGACCTGAACCGCACGCGGCGGCGCACCTCGCACCGTACGCCGGGGACCGGCTGGCCAGCGCCCGATGATGGAGCGGCAGATCGCAGAGCCCCCGGTATCAGGCGAGCGGGGTATAGGTCTGCACGACGATCTTCCCTGCCACGACGACGAAGGTGTCGGTGGCCAAGGTGACGGCCGGGTGCGCGGACCAGGTGATGTAGGCCACGTCGCCGACGACTTCCCGTCGCTCGATGGTGAAGGCCGACCAGAAGGCCGGTGTCCCTCGGGCGATGAACTGATCGAAGAAGCGCCATATTGCGGTCGCGCCGTGATAAGTCGCCTCCGGGGTGATCAGCACCGCGTCCGGGGTGTAGTCGGAGAGGACCGCGTCCACGCCCTCGGCAAAGGCGCCGAGATGGTGATCGAGGACCTCGGCGGCGGTTCTCGCCGCGAGATCGGCATGGCCGCGCGGTGCATCGTCCGTGGTCATGATGTTCTCCCCTGTATGATCCGGTCGACATCCATGGGCTGTCGCGATGGCGTCTCGAAGCACATGGACCGGATCACCAGGGATCGCCGTTCCCGAACGACCAGTCCTCGCGCTGCACGAAGACCAGGTTGATCATCACGTCGTCAGGCCGGACGCCGAGCTTGCTGGCGAGCTCGCCGGCGACAAAGCGGAAGAAGGCCAGCTTCGCCTCCTTGTTGTTCCCGACGGTGCTGGTCACCTGGATCAGCAGGAAATCCGGCGATCGTTCCATGCCCAGGAAATGCCGGTCGTAGATGAGGTTCTCCGGCGAATGCTCGCTGACGACGATGAAGCGGTCGCCATCGGGCGCCTTCAGGACATCGACGATGCCCCGGTATACGATGTCCGCGACCGTGGTGCGGTACTCCGCGGGCTTCCCGCGGGCCAGGTCAATGCGTGCGAATGGCATCGAGATCCTCCGGGTGTTCTGCTGGCAATCAGATGACGCGGCGTCAGGCACGGCGCGCTGCGCGGATCGTCCCTCCGGGCCCAGGCAACGCACCGGGCGACGACGGCACCGGGATGGCCTTCCGTGCCTGGCCGGGAGGATACTTCACGCGGGGTGGGATGTTGTAAAGCCGGTCCGGGCCGGCGAGGTGGTAGCCCGGATGGCGGGAGGCTTGGCCGGCGCGGCGCTTTTCCGGTAGAAGCCTGCGCCCCATCTCAGGCCAGGATCGGCGGCTCATACGCGGTCCTGGATGGATAATCGTGACCACAGAGACTTCCTCACGCCTTGCGCGGAGCAGCAGCTTCGGCGCGGTGCTCGGCTTCCTGTTCGCGCGCTGGCGCCGGCATCCCCGCATGCTGGCGACCGTCGTCTGCGGCATGACGCTGGCGACCGGCACCGACGTGGTGACGCCCGTCCTGGCCGGCCGGCTGGTCGACGTGGTCACCCGCGGGCTGGGCGCGTCGCGTGGCGGCGACCTGCGCCCGGCGCTGCTGCTGCTCGGCGGGCTGACCGGGCTCGGCTGCCTCGCCGTGGTCGGGCGCCGGATGGGCTATGTCGGCATCACCCGCCTGACCCTGAGGGTGATGTCCGAGGTCGCCTCGGAGGCCTTCCACCGGGTGCAGCGCTTCTCCACCGACTGGCACGCCAACACCTTCGCCGGCTCGACCGTGCGCCGCCTGACACGCGGCATGTGGGCGATCGACACACTGGACGATACGCTGCTGCTGCTGCTGCTGCCGGAACTGGTGGTGCTGGCCGGCACCACCCTGGTGCTGGCGTTGCGCTGGCCGCTGATGGGCCTGCTGCTCGGCATCTGTTCCGTGCTGTTCGCGCTGGTCTCTGTCGCGATGACGCTGCGCTACGTGGCGCCCACCGCCAGCGTCTCGAACCGCTGGGACACCCGCATGGGGGCGGCGCTGGCCGACGCCATAACCTGCAACCCGGTGGTCAAGGCGTTCGGTGCCGAGAGCCGCGAGGATGCGCGGCTTGCTCGCGTGCTGCGCCGCTGGTCCGGCCGCACCGCGCGCACCTGGATACGCGGCACCAACAGCGGCAACATCCAGGCGCTCTGCCTGCTGGCGCTGCGCGTGGTCATGGTCGGCGCCGCCCTGCTGCTATGGCAGCGCGGCGATGCCGGCCCGGGCGACATCGCCTACGTGCTGACGCTGGTGTTCCTGGTGCAGGGCTACCTGCGCGACATCGGCCAGCAGGTCAGCCAGATGCAGCGTTCGGTCAACGAGATGGAGGAGCTGGTCGCGCTGTTCGCGCAGCCGGGGTCGGTGCAGGACCGTCCCGGCGCACCGCCGATCCGCATCGAGCGCGGCGCGATCCGCTTCGAGCATGTCGGGTTCCACTACGGCAGCCACGCCAACCCGCTCTTCGAGGACCTGTCGCTCGACATCCCGGCCGGCACCCGCCTCGGCCTGGTCGGTCCCTCGGGGTCGGGCAAGACCACGCTCACCAAGCTGCTGCAGCGGCTGTACGACGTGCAGCAGGGACGCATCCTGATCGACGGCCAGGACATCGCCGGCGTGCGGCAGGAGAGCCTGCGGGGGCAGATCGCCATCGTGCCGCAGGAGCCGGTGCTGTTCCATCGGTCGCTGGCCGAGAACATCTCGTACGGCCGTCCGGGTGCCAGCGAGGCCGAGATCGCGCGTGCAGCACAGCTCGCCAATGCCGACGGCTTCATCGCCAGGTTGCCGGACGGCTACGCGACGCTGGTGGGCGAGCGCGGCGTCAAGCTCTCCGGCGGCGAGCGCCAGCGCATCGCGATCGCGCGTGCCTTCCTCGCCGACTGCCGGGTGCTGATCCTGGACGAGGCGACCTCCAGCCTGGACAGCGAAAGCGAGGCGCTGGTGCAGGACGCCATGCAGCGCCTGATGCAGGGCCGCACGGTGATCGTGATCGCGCACCGGCTCTCGACGGTGGTATCGCTCGACCGCATCCTGGTGTTCTCGAGTGGCCGCATCCTCGAGGATGGACCCCATGCCCGCCTGCTGACGCACCCGGACGGGCTTTACCGCAGGCTGTTCGAGCGCCAGGCGCTGGGGCTGGCGGCGGAATAGCCCGGTCGGTCGGCGGCTCAGGACGAGAAAGCAGCCAGCGCGATCAGGACGACGAAGACCGCGATCGGTGCGAGGTGCTTGAACTCGCGGCGGCGCAACACGGTCAGGGCCGCCGCCGCCATGACCAGTGCGCCAAGCAGCAGGCCAGCAGTGCGGCTGGCGGGCAGCGCGACCAGCACGGCGCTCAGCATCTCGAGGCCGCCGGTCAGGCGGCACCACCATGCGGGATAGCCCCAGCGTACGAAGTCGGCTTGCGTCGCCCGGGTGCCGATCGCGTTGAACAGGCCGGCGCCGAGCAAGGCGACGGCGAGGATCCAGATTGAGACTGCGTGAAGCACGAGCTTCTGCCTCCCGGTTGTCCGTCCTACCTCGCATCTCGTGCAGCGGAACGCCATCGTGCCTGCACCCCTGACACTGGGAGATCCCGGATCAGGACGCCGGCAGCCCCGGGATCGGCACCCCGAAGGTCTGCAGCAGCAGCACCGCGTTGAGGAACAGGATGATGACGGAGCCGCCGATCGCGGCGATATCGGTCAGCCGGTTGTTGGCGAACGGACCCATCACGGCGCGCGAGCGGGTGAACAGCACCAGCGCGATCATCGGGATCGGCAGCGCGAACGACAGCACGACCTGGCTGAGCACCAGCGCATAGGTCGCATTCACCCCCATGCCGATCACCACGAAGGCCGGCGCCATGGTGACCAGCCGGCGCAGCCAGACCGGTATGCGGAAGCCGACGAAGCCCTGCATGATCATCTGGCCGGCCATGGTGCCGACGGTCGAGCTCGAGATCCCGGACGCCATCAGCGACACCAGGAACACGCCGGCGGCGCCGTAGCCGAGCAGCGGCGTCAGCGTGTGGTAGGCGGTCTGGATCTCGGAGACGTCCCTGTGGCCGGCATGGAAGGCGGCCGACGCCATGATCACCATTGCCATGTTGATCGCCCCGGCCGCGGCGAGGGCTGCGATGCATTCGCGGTTGGAGTAGCGCAGCAGCATCCGCCGCCCCTGCAGGTCGGCGCCCGGCGCGCGGTCCTGCGTCAGGCCGGAATGCAGGTAGAGCGCATGCGGCATCACGGTCGCGCCGATGATGCCGACCGAGATGGTCAGCGCCGCCGCATCGGGCATCTGCGGCAGGATGGCGTGCAGCCCGGCCTGGCCCCAGGCGACCGGCGCCAGGAACATCTCGACCAGGTAGCAGATGCCGATCAGCGCAACCAAAGCGCCGATCACCATCTCCATCGGCCGGAAGCCGCGTCCCTGGATCATCAGCAGGCCGTAGGTGATGATTGCGGTCGCCACCATGCCGGCCAGCAGCGGCAGGTGGAACAACAGCGACAGCCCGATCGCGCCGCCGAGGAACTCGGCGAGGTCGGTGGCCATCGCGGCGACCTCGCTGGCAGCCCACATCGCATACACCACAGGCGGCGAGAACCGCTCGCGGCAGAGTTCGGCGAGGTTGCGGCCGGTGACGATGCCGACCTTGGCGGAGAGCGCCTGGAACAGCATCGCGATCAGGTTCGCGACCAGCACCACCCAGAGCAGCGTGTAGCCGTAGGCGGCCCCGGCCTGGATGTTGGTGGCGAAATTGCCCGGGTCGATATAGGCGATCGAGGCGACGACGGCGGGTCCTGCGAACAGCAGGGCGGAACGCCCACCGCTGCGCCGGCCGGCCAGGACCTCGCCGATGGCGGCATTGGTGCGCTCGGTAAGCCCCTGTCGCGCCAAGGCGTCCGTCATCATCCCATCCCGCGCCAGAGCCCCGGATGTAGCCTATGCTACAGAGTTGGCGCCAAGCAAAACGTTCTGGCATTGGCTGAGAGTGTGTGCCAAGCCGTCACAAGAATGCGACAACGCCATCCTGTGCTACAGGTTCGGCCGCCATCGACGTGGAACAAGGGCGGTGAATGCTCGAGGAGACGAACGAAGCCGGGCTGACGGATCGGCCAGAAGGCCGCGACGGGGAGCGGGCGTGACCGCTCCGGTCGCAGCTCAGCCCGCAGCCCCCGGCGTGGAAATGCCCGAGGAGCCGACCCAGGCACTTCGCTTCGGCAAGACCCGTGCGGCCCGCTCGGCGGCGCTGCTGGAGGATTACGTCGAGCTGATCGCCGACCTGCATGCCGCCCACGGCGAGGCGCGCGCCAGCGAGATCGCCAAGCGGCTCGGGGTGACGCACCCGACCGCGCTCAAGAGCATCGACCGGCTGAAGCGCGAGGGCCTGGCGATGGCGCGCCCGTATCGCGGCGTGTTCCTGACCGAGGCGGGCCTGGCGCTCGCGACCCGGGTGCGGGCCCGGCACCGGCTCATGGTCGAGCTGCTGATGGCGGTGGGGGTGCCGGCCGATGTCGCCGAGGCCGATGCCGAGGGAATGGAGCACTACGCCTCGGCGGCGTCGCTGGAGGCATTTGCCCGCTTCCTCGCCAGACGCGCGTAGTCGGGGCGCCTCAGGCGTCGGTGATCAGCGCGGCCGGCTCGTCCTTCCGGCTCGACAGCGCACTTCCGGCCGAGGCCGCCACGATGCACAGGATCCCGAGCCAGCGCAGTGCCGCCAGATGCTCGTGCAGCAGGGCCAGCCCGGCCAGCGCCGCCAGCGCCGGATCGAGGCTCATCAGGATGCCGAACGAGCGCGTGGTGAGGTGGCGCATCGCCGCCATCTCCAACGAATAGGGTAGCGCGCTCGACAGCACTGCGACGGCGGCGGCCTGCGCCAGGTGGCCGGGATCGTGCAGCGCCGGGGTCATCGCCGGCAGGCAGAGCGGGACGATGGCGACCGCCGCCACCAGCAGGCCGAGCGCGGTCGAGCGCGGACCGCTCGAAATCCGGCTCACGCGTTGGCCGAACACGATGTAGAGCGCCCAGAACACGCCCGCTCCGAACGCGAACAGCACGCCCAGGGGATCGACCGCGTGCAGTGCCCTGCGGGGATCGAGCAGCAGCAGCAGCCCGGCGACGACCAGGGCCGCCCAGACCAGGTCGGTGAGCCTGCGCGATCCCAGGAAGGCCAGCGCCAGCGGGCCGGTGAACTCGATCGCCACCGCGGCACCCAGCGGAAGCCGCGCCAGGCTGAGATAGAACAGCAGGTTCATCAGGCCGAGCGACAGCCCGTACGGCACGATCGCCGTCAGCAGCCGGCGTGAGACCGGCTCTCGCCACGGACGCCAGAGCACCAGCAGCAGCAGGCAGGACAGGCCGATGCGCAGCCCCACCATGCCGGTGGCGCCGAACACCGGGAACAGCGACTTGGCGATCGAGGCGCCGAGCTGGAACGACGCGATGCCGCCGACCAGCATCGGCACCGCGGCCAGCGACCGGGGCGGCGCCGTCCCGGCGGCCCGGGTGCCGGTCGCCGCGGCCGGGCGGGCGCGTGTCTCCAGGGTCGACACCGGATGCTGCCGGGCGGAGCCTGGCCCGTTCCGGCTCAGGAACCGGCCGGACGCGCATACGGCGCGAAGGCGACCGCAAGGATGGCGTAGGTCGCGCGCTTGAAGCCGACCTCCTGCAGCGGCAGCTCGTCGATCGGCAGCCATTTCCAGGCGTCGAATTCGGGGTGCGGATCGAGGTCGAGGCGGATGTCGCTTTCCTCGCCGAGAAACCGCAGCGCGAACCAGCGCTGCCGCTGGCCACGATACCGGCCGCCCAGCGCGCGACCGATCAGTTCGGGCGGCAGGTCGTACGACAGCCAGTCGGGATGCTCGGCGATGATCTCGGCGCGGTCGGTGCCGATCTCCTCGCGCAACTCGCGCAACACGGCCACGCGCGGGTCCTCGCCCTCGTCGATACCGCCCTGCGGCAGCTGCCACACGCCGGCTCGTCCCTCGGCATTGGGCAGGTCGGCCCGACGCGCCACCAGCACCAGCCCGTCGCGGTTGAACAGCACGGCACCGACATTCGGCCGATAGGGGAGGGCGGCATGATCGGGGTTGGTCAAGGGTCGCTCCGGTTCATGGTTGCGTTCGCTCGCGTCGCGCACTGGTCAGCGGCCGCCGCGTGGGGCCGGGCCGGCATCCTCCGGCGCGGTGGCAAGGCTGCTTACCGGCACCAGGATCATCCCGCGCGCCGCCAGTCCGCGACTCCATTCGGCGATCCGCGCCACCGTGACAGGATAGAGCGGTCCCGCAACCCCGATGGCATGGCCGTTGCGCGATGCCGTCTGCTCGAGCAGCAGCAGCCTCGCATCGATCGCGGCGGCGTCCTGGGTCTCGTCGAGCCGCACGTCGGCGGTGGCGCTCCAGACGCCAAGAGGGCGGTCCGCGCCCGGGGTGGCATTGAGGTAGAACAGCCCGCGCGCGCCCATTCCGCGTGCGATCGGCGCGAACGCCGGCAGCCTGGCGAAGCCCTCGCCGGCCAGGCCGGACAGGGCATTGGTGACCCCCGCATACCCCTGCAGCCGCGACAGCGCCCATTCCAGGCGGCGCTGGTTCTGGTCGGTATCGAGGTCGTCGGTCAGCTGTTGCGGACCCTCGTCGTCGTTCGGTGCGTGCAGCGGCTCCATCGGCAGCGACACCAGCAGCTCGTGGCCCTGCCGGCGGGCCTCCGCCAGCAGCGGCTCGAGGTCGGGCGCGTAGGGCGACACGGCCAGGCTGACCGGTGCGGGCAGGCTGCCGATCGCATCGGCGCTGTCGGCGGCGGACAGGCCGAGCCCCTCGAGCAGGATGCCGATGACCGGGTGCGGCGGGACAGAGGGCCTGGGTGGCCGGCCGGCATAGACGAGGCGCGCCTGCCGTCCGTCGGCCGCGATGCGCGGCAGCTCGAACCCGTCATAGTCGGGTGCCGCCTCCAGCAGCGCGTCATCCGGAGTCGCGATCGGCCGTGCCGGCTCAGGCGCCGGTGGCACCGGCCGGATGCGGATGGCGGGGCGGGGCGTCAGGGCGGCCACCTGCCGCACGGCGGGCGGCGGCCTGATCGGGCCGAGCCATTGCAGGGTCAGCGCGGCGATGCCGCCGGCGAGCAGCAGTGCCGTCCAGAACACCACCAGGGCCCGGCCGGTGCGGGAGCCAGGAAGGCGCGCGGTCACCCTGCGCGAGGTTGCCAGGCGCAAGGTGAGCAACCGGGACGCGATGAGCCTGGGGGTGAGCCGCATCCCGCATCCCTGCCGGCCGATCCCCTAGGGTGCGCTGGCGTGCTGGGTCGGCTGGTCGGCGATCATCGCCTGGATCACCTTCAGGCCCTGCTGCAGCTGGAAGTCGGTCGAGGGCTTGGTGAGGTCGAACTTCGGCCAGTTCGCCGGCGGCTTGTCGGGGATGGTCTTGGCGACCGCCGGCAGGTCGTTGCGCGGCGGCGGCTTCACCTGGCTGCCGCCCTGGTTCTTGATGATGTGGTCGAGATCGGCCTCGCGCGGCATGAAACGCGACAGGTCCTCGCGATCCTCCTGCACGGGGATGTCGGGCGTTATGCCGAGACCCTGGATCGAGCGGCCGGACGGCGTGTAGTAGCGCGCCGTGGTGAGCCGGATGGCGCCGTTGCCGGGGATCGGGATCACGGTCTGCACCGAGCCCTTGCCGAACGAGCGCTCGCCCAGCGTGACCGAGCGCTGGTGGTCCTGCAGCGCGCCTGCGACGATCTCGCTGGCGGATGCCGAACCCTGGTTGATCAGCACCAGCAGCGGCTCGCCGTTGGTGATGTCGGTGCCGTGCGCATTCATGCGCTGGCTGTCCTCGGGATGCCGCGCCCGCGTCGACACCACTTCCCCGGACGAGATGAAGTCGTCGCAGACATCGACCGCCTGCTCCAGCAGGCCGCCCGGGTTGTTGCGTAGGTCGAGGATCAGGCCCGACAGATGGCCGCCTGCCTGCTTGGTCAGCTTGTCGTAGGCCGCGCGCAGGCCGGGATCGGTCTCCTCGTTGAACTGCGAGACCCGGATGTAGCCGACCTTGCCATACAGCGCCGACTTGATGACCTGGATGTGGATGACCTCGCGCGTCATCGTCACGTCGTACGGCTTGTCGACGCCGGGACGCTTGATGCCCAGCGTGATCTTCGAGCCCGGCTCGCCACGCATGCGCTCGACCGCATCGTTGAGCGAGATGCCGTCCATGCTCTTGGAGTTGATCGTCAGGATCAGGTCGCCGGATTTCATGCCGGCACGCGCGGCCGGGGTGCCGTCCATCGGCGAGATCACCTTGACCAGACCGTCCTCGCCGGTGACCTCGAGGCCCAGGCCGCCGAACTCGCCCTTGGTCTGCACCTGCATGTCGGCGAACTGCTTCTCGGTCATGTAGGCGCTGTGCGGATCGAGGCCCGACAGCATGCCGTTCAGCGCGTTGGTGATCAGGTCGCGATCGGTGACCGGTTCGACATAGTCGGCGCGGACCCGCTCGAACACGTCGCCGAACAGCGTCAGCAGCCGGTAGGTCTCGGCGTGGTTCTGCGTCGGCGCCTCGTCCGCCAGCGCGGTCGGCGCAAGGGCGGCCATGGTCATGCCGAGGCCATGATGCGTGACCAGCCTTCCGAGATCGGGACCGGCCACGACGCCCGCGGCGAACGCGGAGCCGAGCAGCAGGCCAGTGCGCAACTTCATACCGTAGACACTCCTGATCGCCGCCTGGACCGGCAGCAAGGCGCCAGCATGCCACAAGGCACCGCGCCGGCGTATCGCCACGAGATTACACGCATGAGAAGCGCTGTGAACGCTTCTCAGTCGTGCCCACGCAGGAAGCCGGCCGGATCGACCGCCTGGGTGCCGTGCCGGAGCTGCACGTAGAGCAGCGGCCGGGCGTGGCCTGCCCCAGCGACGGCGGGCATGCTGCCGAGCGCCACGCCGTGCGCCAGGCGCTGCCCGACCGCGACATCGAGCTGCTGCAGGCCGGCGAGCACGAAGCGGTAGCCATGGCCGCAATCCACGATCAGCATCTGGCCGTACGACCGGAACGGCCCGGCGAAATCGACGCGTCCGTCGCACGGCGCGCTGACCGAAGCCAGCGACGGCGGCGCGTAGCTGACGCCGGTGGCCGGTCCGGCGTCGGTGGCAGCTCCCCAGCCCTGCACGATGCGACCGGCCACCGGGGCCGCCCCCGCGTCGGGTGCAAGGCCCGGCCCGGCCTCCACCGCCACCGAGGCGGCGCGGGCGCGGGCGGCGCGGGCATCGTCGGACCGGCGCTGGCGTTCGTCGGCCTCGGCCTCGCGGCGGTAGCGCTGCACCGCGGCTGCCTGGGCAGTCTCGAGAGCGGCAACCGCATCCTGCAGACCAGCGGCGTGCGACGCGGCGGCGGCGGCCTGGCGTGCCGCGATGTCTGCGGCCTGGGCGGAAGCGCGCTGGGTGGCGAGCGCCTGCGCTGCCTGCGCCGAGACCTCCGCGTCGCGCGCCAGCTGCTCGCGACGCAGGCCGGCCAGGTTCTCGTTCTGGCTGCCGAGCGCCGCACCGAGCTGATCGAGCTGTGCCTGGCCGGCCCGGATCTGCTCCGCCCGGCGCTCCAGCTGGGCGCCCAGGCCGCGCAGCACCAGCAGGCCGGCGAGCGCATCCTCCGGCCGGGCCGGCGAGGCGAGCAGGGTTTCGGCCGGATACAGCGACAGCCGCTCGATCAGCGGCAGCATCGGCGCCAGGGCGGCCGCCTGCTGCCGCAACGACGCTTCCAGCAGCCGGCGCTGCTCGCCGAGCGCGTCGATGCGCGCCTGCGTCTCCACCACCTGCTGCTCGGTCTGCCGAAGCCGCGACGCCACCTGGCGGGACTGCGCCGATAGCGCGATCGCCCGCTCCTGGTCCGCCTGTGCCTGCCTGGCCGCCGCCTGCTGCCCGGCGGCGGACGCACGGTGCGCCGCCTCCGCCGCCCTGAGCCGGGCCGCCGCCTGCGTCGCAGCCGCTGCCGCGCGGGCAGCCTGGGCCGCGAGGCGCGCCCGTGTCGACGCGCTCCGGATCGCCGGCCCGGGCATATCCCGGTGTCGTGCCGGGTGGCGCACATGGCGCGTTGCACCGGCGGCCTGGGCAGACACGGCCGTCAGCAGGAAGCCGGCGGCGATCAGGCAGCGGACAAGGCGGGCGACCGGGGCGCTCCCGGTCAGGCGCGGGCGGATCAGGCTGCCCTGGTCTCCGCCGGTGCGAGCAGCGAGCGCCCGGTCATCAGCGCCGGCTGCCCGAGGCCCATCAGCGCCAGCAGCGTGGGCGCGAGATCGGCAAGCCTGCCGTCTGCCAGACGCTGGCCGGCCGGCATCCCGAACCCCACCAGCGGCACCTTGTTCAGGGTATGTGCGGTATGCGGGCCGCCGGTCTCGGGATCGCGCATCATCTCGCAGTTGCCATGGTCGGCGGTCGCCAGCAGCACGCCGCCGGCCTGCCCGATTGCCTGCGCGATGCGGCCGAGGCCGGCATCGACGGTCTCGACCGCGCGGATGGCGGCGGCGAGATCGCCGGTATGGCCGACCATGTCCGGATTGGCGAAGTTCAGCACGATGAGGTCGTACTGCCCCGATGCGATCGCCTCGACTGCGCGGTCGGTGAGTTCCGGTGCCGACATCTCCGGTTGCAGGTCGTAGGTCGCAACCTTCGGCGACGGCACCATGATGCGGTCCTCGCCCTCCAGCACCGCCTCGCGGCCGCCGTTGAGGAAGTAGGTGACGTGCGGATATTTCTCCGTCTCGGCCATGCGCAGCTGGCGCCGCCCGGCGGCCGCCACCACGTCGCCGAGCAGGTCGTCCAGGCTCTGCGGCGGGAACAGCACCTCGATCCGGTCGGCAAGGTGGTCGCTGTAGCGGGTGGTGCCGACCGCCAGGGCGAGCGCCGGGCGCCGGCTGCGGACGAAGCCCTGGAAGTCCGGGTCGAGCAGGGCGTCGTAGAGCTGCCGGATGCGGTCGGCGCGGAAATTGAACGACAGCACCGCATCGCCGTCGCGCATGCCGCCATAGGCGCCGATCACCGTCGGCTCGACGAACTCGTCGGTGATGTCGGCTTCGTAGGCCCGCACCAGCACCGCGTCGGGATCGTGGGCGCGGGGCCCGGTGCCGGAGACGATTGCGTCGTAGGCCTTCTGCACGCGCTCCCAGCGATGATCGCGGTCCATCGCGTAGTAGCGGCCCGAAACGGTGACGATCGGCACCGACGGCGGCAATGCCGCACGAAGCCGGACGAGATCGTCGCGGCCGGAGCGAGGCGGGGTATCGCGGCCATCGGTGAAGGCGTGCACCACCACCGGCACCCCGGCACCGGTGAGGATGCGCGCCATCGCGGCGGCGTGGTCCTGGTGTGCGTGCACGCCCCCCGGCGAGACCAGCCCGAGCAGGTGGCAGGCACCCCCGGTTCGCTTCAGGGCGTCGATCAGCGTGCGCATGGCCTGGTTGGTGGCGAGGCTGCCATCCTCGATGGCGGCGAACACGCGCGGCAGCTCCTGCATGACCACCCGGCCGGCACCGATATTCAGGTGCCCGACCTCGGAGTTGCCCATCTGCCCGTCCGGCAGGCCGACATCGCGGCCGCAGGTCCGCAGGAAGGACATCGGGCCGGAGGCAGCGAGCCGGTCGAAGGTCGGCGTATCGGCCAGCTGCACCGCGTTGTTGCTGGCGTCCTCGCGCCAGCCGAAGCCGTCCAGGATCACCAGCATGACCGGACGTCGTTGCTGCGCGGACATGGCTTGCTCCTGGTTGGCCTCGGGGAGGGCGGAGCATGCCATCAACCAGGCGGCTTGTCAGGCAGCCGCCCGGCTCCGCCGTCAGGGATCGTCCAACCCGGCTCCGCCGTCAGGGATCGTCCGGTCCGGCTCCGCCGTCAGGGATCGTCCGGTCCGGCTCCGCCGTCAGGGATCGTTCGGCCCGGTGCTGCCGCCGATCGAGGGCGGGTCGCTTGCCGGAAAGGTATCGTCCACGCCGACGTCGACCTTCTCGTCCTCGTCGATCGGGTCAGGCCCGGGTGTCGCTGGTTCCGGCGTGCTGGTGGTGTCGGACATGTTGCTGTTCTCCC
Organism: Lichenicoccus roseus; assembly: GCF_005844085.1. GTDB lineage: Bacteria > Pseudomonadota > Alphaproteobacteria > Acetobacterales > Acetobacteraceae > Lichenicoccus > Lichenicoccus roseus. Next base: position 426,377 of record NZ_VCDI01000001.1, on the reverse strand, counting down.
AGGTTCGACCGGTTCAAGCCGGCCGGGGTGGGGTGGGTTTCGGTGTGGTCGATCCCATGTCACAGGAAGCACGAACCGGACAGGAGATTAACCATGAGCAGCCATTCGAAGCAGGACGGTGTCGGGGCCGGCGAGCAGTCGTTCCGCGACAAGCTGACGCCGGAGCAGTTCCGCATCCTGCGCGAACACGGCACCGAGCGCGCCGGCACCAGCCCGCTCAACTACGAGAAGCGCGACGGTCAGTATCACTGCGCCGCCTGTGGCAACGCGCTGTTCAGGTCGGACACCAAGTACGAGAGCGGCAGTGGCTGGCCGTCCTTCTATGCCCCGGTCGAGGGCGCGGTGGAGACGCGGGCCGACAACAGCCTGTTCATGCGCCGCATCGAGGTGCAGTGCGCGCAGTGCAAGAGCCATCTTGGCCATGTCTTCCCGGATGGACCGCAGCCGACCGGCGAGCGCTACTGCATGAACGGCCTGGCGCTGGATTTCGAGCCCGCGGCCAAATAGCCTGCCGGCATGACGCCATCAGAGAAGCTCCCGGGAAGGCTCGTGGTGCTGGATCATCCCCTGGTCCAGCACAAGCTCACCCGCCTGCGCCAGTCCACCACCTCCACCGCCGGGTTCCGGCGGCTGGCGCGCGAGATCAGCCTGCTGATGGCCTACGAGGCGACGCGGGACCTGCCGCTCGAGGAGGTCGAGATCGAGACGCCGCTGGAGCGCACCACCGGCCGGCTGCTGTCCGGCAAGAAGCTCTGCTTCGTCTCGATCCTGCGCGCCGGCAACGGCATCCTCGACGGCATGCTCGACCTGGTTCCGGCGGCGCGGGTGGGTCATGTCGGGCTCTACCGCGACCACGTCACGCTGGAGCCGGTGCAGTACTACCTCAAGCTGCCGGACGACATGGGTGAGCGGCTGTGCATCGTCGTCGACCCGATGCTGGCGACCGGCCATAGCGCGATCGCCGCCGTCGACCGGCTCAAGGCCGCCGGCGCCCGGCAGATCAGTTTCGTCTGCCTGCTCGCGGCGCCCGAGGGTGTCGAGCGCTTCCATGCGAGGCACCCGGACGTCAAGCTGATCACCGCGGCGATCGACCGCGAGCTGGACTCCAACGGCTACATCCGGCCCGGATTAGGCGATGCGGGTGACAGATTGTTTGGAACGAAGTAACAACCAAGCAGCATTGCAAGGTTTCCGCGTTAAACCTTCGTTCGGTTTGTGTTCGTGAACCGAGCAGTATTGTTCCACAACGCGCCGGCCGCCTATGTCGCGGAATGGCAGAACCTCTCGACGACCCTGCCTACTGGCGGGAAAAGGCGTACCGGAGCGAAGCCGAGGGCGACGTCACCGGTGCGATCTATTTCTGGCTGGCGGCGATCACCGCGACGAAGCGGCAGGCTGCGGCGCTCGGCGTGGAGCCGGACCTGAAATGGCTGCGGCTCAGGCTGGCACGGGCGAAGTCGATTGCCGACCTTGGCCGCGAGCCGCCCTGCGGCAGGATCCTGAACTGACGAGTGCCTGATCCGGTCGCAACCGGCCCGCGCCGGCTCCGTTGTGCGCCGACAGCAACGTGAGGCGAATGTCATGGCGGACCATGTCTACCGAGTGACCGAACTGGTCGGCTCTTCCGAAACCAGCATCGAGGCGGCGATCCAGGCCGCGATCAGCAAGGCGTCCAACACGGTGCGCCACATGCGCTGGTTCGAGGTGATCGAGACCCGCGGCCATATCGAGAACAACAAGCTCAGCCACTACCAGGTGACCCTCAAGGTCGGCTTCTCGGTCGAGGACGAGAACGTCCACCTGCAGCCCTGATACGAGTGGCCTGACGTCTCAGACCCTGCGCACGGTATAGGTGGTGCGCAGGGCGGCGGCGATCTGCTCGGCATGCGCGGGATCGCGGGCCTCGACCATCACCTCGAGCTCTGCCGCCTGCACGCTCGGGGCGGCGAACAGCCGCTGATGCGAGACCTCGATGATGTTGCCGCCGATCTCGCCGATCCGGGTGGCGATGTCGGCGAGCACCCCGGGCCGGTCCGGGATTTCCATCAGCAGCCTAAGCAGCCGGCCGTCGCGCAGCAGCGAACGCAGCAGGGTGTTGGCCAGGATGCGGCTGTCGATGTTGCCGCCGCAGATCGGGATCGCGACGCGCCGGCCCCGGAAGCGCTCCGGCTCGGTCAGCAAGGCCGCGACCGCCGCCGCACCAGCCCCTTCCGCGACCAGCTTGGCGGTTTCCGCCAGCAGCGTGATGGCATCCTCCACGGCACGCTCGGGCACCACCAGCATGCCGTCGACGCGTGCCCGGATCACCTCCAGCGGATGCCGTCCGACCCGCATGACCGCGATGCCCTCGGCGATAGTCGAACCACCCGTCGCGGCGATCTCGTCGGCCGGATGCAGGCTCAGAGAGGCATGGCTCTCGACCTGCACGCCGACCACCTCGAGGCCCGGGCGCATCGCGGCGGCCACCGTGGCGCAGCCGGCGATCAGCCCGCCGCCGCCGACCGGTATGACCAGGCAGTCGAGCGGCCCGGCATCCTCGAGCAATTCGAGACCCAGCGTTCCCTGGCCAGCCATCACCGCGGGGTCGTCGTAGGGGTGGACGAACACCCGTCCTTCGGTCGCGCACAGCGCGTCCGCATGCGCCATCGCCTCGGTGAAGTCGTTGCCGTGCAGCACCACGCGGGCGCCCCACTGGGCGGTGCGGGTGACCTTGGCTGCCGGCGTGAAGCGCGGCATCACGATCACCGCGTCGATGCCGAGCAGGCTGGCATGGCGGGCGACGCCCTGGGCGTGGTTGCCGGCGGAGACCGCGATCACCCCGCGACGGCGTTCGTCATCCGTCAGCAGGGCGAGCTTGTTGGCTGCCCCACGCTCCTTGAAGGAGCCGATCGCCTGCAGGTTGTCGAGCTTGAGGGTGACGTGCGCGCCGGTCGCCCGCGACAGCGCCTCCGACACGATGGTCGGCGTGCGAAGGATGTTGCCGCCGATCCGCCCGGCGGCCGCGACGACGTCGTCGAACTCGATCATCAACCGTAGCTGATGCTCAGGATCTCGTAGCTGCGGTCGCCGCCGGGAGCCGGGACCGAGATGCTGTCGCCCTTCTTCTTGCCGATCAGCGACTTCGCCAGCGGCGACGACACCGACAGCAGGCCCGACTTGATGTCGGCCTCGTAGACGCCGACGATCTGGTAGGTCGCCTCCTTTTCGGTCTCCTCGTCGACCAGGCTGACATGGGCGCCGAACTTCACGTGGTCGCCGGACAGCGTGTGCGGCTCGATCACCTCGACCGACGACACGATCTCCTCGAGCTCCTGGATCCGGCCCTCGACGAACGACTGCCGCTCCCGCGCCGCGTGGTATTCGGCGTTCTCGGACAGATCGCCATGGCTGCGCGCCTCGGCGATGGCGCGGATGATCGCCGGGCGTTCCTCCCCCTTCAGGCGCCGCAACTCATCTTCAAGCCGCTGCAGGCCGCGGCCCGTCATCGGAAATTTCTGCAAAGCCGATCCCCAAAGGAAAGCTGACCACCGACAGCTTCGCCCGCCGGCACCGGATCCCACGCCTCCAGGAAGCAGGGGTCCGATCCCGGCGGTGCTGCCTAGAACGATCCGCGAAAGTAGGACTGAAGCGGCGCGACATCAAGCGGACCGGCCCGCAGCGCGGCGATGGCGTATACGGCCGCCCGGGCGCCGGCGGTGGTGGTGTAGTGCGGCACGCCGTGGGTCAGCGCGGAGCGCCTTATGTCGTAGCTGTCGGCCACCGACTGCGCTCCGGAGGCAGTGTTGATCACCATCTGCACCGCGCCGTTGCGGATCGCGTCCACGCAATGCGGACGCCCCTCCAGCACCTTGTTGACCACTTCCACCTTGATCCCCGCCGCCCGCAGCCGGTTCGCGGTACCGCGGGTGGCCAGGATCGAGAAGCCCATCTCGGACAGCCGGCGCGCGAGCGGCAGGGCGGTCTGCTTGTCGCCCTCGCGCACCGAGAGGAACACCGCGCCGGATTGCGGCAGCTTCACCCCGGCGCCGAGCTGGGACTTGGCGAACGCCCGCTCGAAACTGGCGTCCAACCCCATCACCTCGCCGGTGGAGCGCATCTCCGGGCCGAGGATGGTGTCGACGTCGGGGAAGCGGGCGAACGGGAACACCGCCTCCTTGACTGCGACATGCGGGCTGATGGCGCGGTCGTCGAGCCGGAACTCCGAGAGTTTCGCGCCGGCCATCACCCGCGCACCGATCTTGGCGACCGGAACACCGGTCGCCTTGGCAACGAACGGCACGGTGCGCGAGGCGCGCGGGTTGACCTCGAGCACGTAGATGTCGTCGCCCTTGATGGCGAACTGCACGTTCATCAGTCCGACGATGCCGAGCTCGCGCGCCATCGCCTCGGTCTGCGCGCGTAGCTCGCCGACGGTGGCCGGCGACAGCGTGTACGGCGGCAGCGAGCAGGCGCTGTCGCCCGAGTGGATGCCGGCCTCCTCGATATGCTCCATGACGCCGGCGACATAGACCTGGTGCCCGTCGCAGATGCAGTCGACGTCGGTTTCGATGGCGTCGTTGAGGTAGCGGTCGATCAGCACCGGGCCGCTGGCGATGTCGGTGCCGGCAAGCTGCAGCGCGACGCGCATGTAGCGGGCAAGGCCGCTGCGGTCGTGCACGATCTCCATCGCCCGCCCGCCGAGCACGTAGGAGGGCCGGATCACCACCGGGTAGCCGATGCGGTCCGCCACCGCCTCGGCTTCGGCGGGCGAGCGCGCGATGCCGTTCTCCGGCTGGCGCAGACCCAGTGAGTGCAGCATCGCCTGGAACCGCTCGCGATCCTCGGCGCGATCGATGGCGTCCGCCGGCGTGCCCAGGATCGGGATGCCTGCGCGCTCCAGCGCCTGCGACAGCTTGAGCGGGGTCTGGCCGCCATACTGCACGATGCAGCCGAGTACGGTGCCCGCTTCCTGTTCGCGACGGATCAGCGCGATCACGTCCTCGGCGGTGAGCGGCTCGAAATACAGTCGGTCGGAGGTGTCGTAGTCGGTGCTGACGGTCTCCGGGTTGCAGTTGACCATGATGGTCTCGAAGCCCGCCTCGCGCAGCGCGTAGGCGGCGTGCACGCAGCAATAGTCGAACTCGATGCCCTGGCCGATGCGGTTCGGGCCGCCGCCGAGGATGATGATCTTCTGGCGGGAGGAAGGATCCGCTTCGCACTCGGGCGTGCCGTACCCGCCCTCGTAGGTCGAGTACATGTAAGGCGTGGTTGAGGCGAACTCGCCCGCGCAGGTGTCGATGCGCTTGTACACCGCGTGCACGCCGAGCCGCTGGCGAAGCTCGTGCACCGCCTCGGGCGTTGTGCCCGCCAGCACCGCGAGCCGCTGGTCGGAGAAGCCGAGCGCCTTCAGCCGGCGCATCCCGGTGGCGTCCTGCGGCAGGCCGCCCGCCGCCGTCACGGCGCGCTCGGCGTCCACGATGCGGGCGAGCTCGCGCAGGAACCACGGATCGAAGCGGCAGGCGTCGTGGATGTCCTCCACGGAAAGCCCGGCCCGCAGCGCCTGGCCGGCCATCAGCAGCCGGTCCGGCCGCGGCGAGGAGAGTGCCGCGCGGAATGCGTCCGGTCCGCCATCGCCCGGCGGCTCGACCGGATCAAGACCGGTGTAGCCGGTCTCCATCGAGCGCAGGCCCTTCTGCAGGGCTTCCGCGAACGAGCGCCCGATCGACATCGCCTCGCCGACCGACTTCATGCTGGTGGAGAGCAAGGCAGGGCTGCCCGGGAACTTCTCGAAGGTGAAGCGCGGGATCTTCACCACCACGTAGTCGATGGTCGGCTCGAACGCGGCGGGCGTGGTGCCGGTGATGTCGTTGGCGAGCTCGTCCAGCGTGTAGCCGACCGCAAGCTTGGCGGCGATCTTGGCGATCGGGAACCCGGTCGCCTTCGATGCCAAGGCGGAGGAGCGCGACACGCGCGGGTTCATCTCGATCACCACCATGCGGCCGTCGGCGGGATTGATGCCGAACTGCACGTTGGAGCCGCCGGTATCGACGCCGATCGCGCGCAGGCAGGCGATCGAGGCGTCCCGCATGCGCTGGAACTCCTTGTCGGTCAGCGTCAGCGCGGGGGCCACCGTCACGCTGTCGCCGGTATGCACGCCCATGGCGTCGATGTTCTCGATGGAGCACACGATGATGCAGTTGTCGGCGCTGTCGCGCACGACCTCCATCTCGTACTCCTTCCAGCCGAGCACGCTCTCCTCGATCAGCACCTCGGTGGTCGGCGACGCCTCCAGGCCGGTGCCGACGATGTGCTCGAATTCCTCGCGGTTGTAGGCGATGCCGCCGCCGGTGCCGCCGAGGGTGAAGGAGGGCCGGATCACCGCCGGCAGGCCAACTTCCGCCAACGCCGCGCGCGCCTCGGCAAGCGAATGCGCGATCATGCTGCGCGGGCTCTCGATGCCGATTGCCGTCATCGCGTCACGGAACTTCAGCCGGTCCTCGGCGCGGTCGATGACCTCGGCCTTGGCGCCGATCAGCTCGACATCGTGAGCCTTCAGAAACCCGCTGGCATCCAGCGCCATCGCGGTGTTCAGCGCGGTCTGGCCGCCCATCGTCGGCAGGATCGCGTCGGGCTTCTCGCGCAGGATGATGCGCTCGACGAACTCCGGCGTGATCGGCTCCACGTAGGTCGCATCCGCCAGCCCCGGATCGGTCATGATGGTGGCCGGGTTGGAGTTCACCAGGATCACCCGGTAGCCCTCCTCGCGCAGCGCCTTGCAGGCCTGGGCGCCGGAATAATCGAACTCGCAGGCCTGACCGATCACGATCGGACCGGCGCCGATGATCAGGATGGAGCTGATGTCTGTGCGCTTCGGCATGGAAATCTCCTCAGACCGGGTCGCGGCGGTGGGTGTCCATCAGCGCCACGAAGCGCTCGAACAGGTAGAAGCTGTCGGATGGGCCAGGGCTCGCCTCCGGATGGTACTGCACCGAGAAGGCCGGCAGCCGGTCGCTGGCGATGCCCTCGTTGCTGCCGTCGAACAGGCTCAGATGCGTCACCCGCACGTCGGCTGGCAGGCTCTTGTCGTCGACCGCGAAGCCATGGTTCTGGCTGGTGATCTCGACGCGTCCGGTGGCCAGGTCGCGCACCGGCTGGTTGGCGCCGCGATGGCCCTGCTCCAGCTTGAAGGTCGAGGCGCCGAGGGCCAGCGCCAGCAACTGGTGTCCCAGGCAGATGCCGAACACCGGGGTGCCGGCATCGAGCACCCCCTTGATCGCCGGCACCGCATACTCCGCCGTGGCCGCGGGGTCGCCCGGGCCATTGGACAGGAACACGCCGTCCGGCCGATGCGCCAGGATCTCCGCGGCGGTGGCGGTCGCCGGCACCACGGTGACCTGGCAACCCGCGGTCACCAGGCAACGCAATATGTTGCGCTTGGCGCCGTAGTCGACCGCCACGACGCGGCGCGGCCCGGTCGCGGCGGCGACGTCGCCGCCACCCCAGTTCCAGACGCCCTGGGTCCACTCGTAGCTCTGCGTGCAGGACACCTCGCGGGCGAGGTCCATGCCCTCCAGTCCCGGCCAGGCGCGTGCCTGCCCGAGCAGGCCGGCGATGTCGAACTGCCCGTCCTGCGGATAGGACAGCACGCCGGTCTGCGGACCATGCTCTCTGATGCGCAGCGTGAGCGCCCGCGTGTCGACGCCGCTGATGCCGGGAATGCCGCGCTGCCGGAGCCAGGCGTCCAGGGTCTGGCTCGCCCGCCAGTTCGACGGCTCGGTCAGGTCCTGCTTCACCACCAGCCCCCGGGCGGCGACGTTGATCGCCTCCTCGTCCTCGGCGGTGGTGCCGACATTGCCGACATGCGGGAAGGTGAAGGTGATGATCTGGCCGGCGAACGACGGATCGGTCAGGGTCTCCTGGTAGCCGGTCATGCCGGTCGAGAAGCAGATCTCGCCGATCCCGGAACCCCCCGGACCGGTCTGCGCGCCGAAGCCGCGTCCCCACAGCACGCTGCCGTCGGCGAGCACCAGGACGGCGGTGGCGCCATCCGGAGCGGCGTTCAACCCGGACGGTGCGTCCTCCGCCTGCAGCTGCAGGTCGGCCAGCCCGAGTCCGGTCGCCTTGCTGACCGCGCTCCAGTGCTTCGGCGGAATGGCACGCGCCTGCCGCCACTTGCGTATCGCCTCGAGACCGACGCCGGTCAGGCTCGCAGCACCCTGCGGTCCGCCCAGCTTCTCGATGATGGTCTCGACGCTGATCGCCATGATGCTTCCCCGGCGCTGGTGACGGAGGCTATGTCCTACCAAGGTCGCCGCTTCGATTGAAGCGACCCGGCAGCATGGCTGGGAATTATTTTCTCAACCTTGCGGGGGCCTGACTTAGCTGGGAGAAAACTTCCCTGATTGTCCGGAGGTTCCATCCATGACGCTGCGAGCACGCTTCACCGACGACATGAAGCTGGCGATGAAGGCGGGCGATGCCGCCAAGCTCTCGACGCTGCGCATGGTGCTGGCCCGGGTGAAGGATCTCGACATCGCGGCGCGGCCGAAGGGTGTCGAGGGCATCGGCGACGACGAGATCGTCTCGGCGCTCCGCAACATGGTCAAGCAGCGCTCCGAGGCGGCGTCGCTCTACCTGCAGGGTGGCCGCGGCGAGCTGGCCGCCAAGGAGGATGCGGAGATCGTCATCCTGGAGGCCTACCTGCCGGCGCCGATGGACAGCGCCGCCCTCGAAGCCGCGGTGGATGCGGCAGTGGCCGGGACCGGCGCCACGGGGATGCGGGACATGGGCCGCGTCATGGCGGTGCTGAAGGCAGCGCACGGCGCCGGCCTCGACATGGCGCGCGCCAACGCGCTGGTGAAGGCAAGGCTGTCCTGATCCCGCCGCGCGGCCCGGCGTAGCGATGGCGTTCGATCCCGCCTTCCTGGACGAGCTCAGGGCGCGCACCCCGATCGCGGCGGTGATCGGACGGCGTGCCCGGCTGACCCGGTCGGGGCGCAACTGGAAGGCGTGCTGCCCCTTCCACGGCGAGAAGACGCCGTCCTTCTATGTCTATGACGACCATTTCCACTGCTTCGGCTGCGGCGCCCATGGCGACGTGATCTCGTTCGCCATGCAGAGCGGCGGGCAGTCCTTCCTGGAAACCGTGAACGCTCTGGCCGCCGAGGCGGGTCTCGAGGTGCCGCGGCAGACCGAGGCCGCGCGCGGTGCCGCGGCCCGTGCCAGGACGCTGGCAGAGGCGCTGGAGGCGGCGCAGCGCAGCTTCGTGCGTCGGCTGTCCACCCCCGAGGGGCGGGAGGGCCTTGCCTACCTGCGGAAACGCGGCCTGGGCGAGGCGACCATTGCGGCATTCGGCCTGGGCTGGTCGGGGGATGGGCGCGGCAACCTGGCCGCGCAGCTGCACGAGCAGGGCATCGAAGCCTCCCTGATGGCGGAGGCAGGGCTGATGCGCCTCGACGAGGCCGGGCGTCCGAAAGGCGAGCTGTTCTTCAACCGCATCACCTTCCCGATCCGCGACCGGCGCGGCAGCCTGGTGAGCTTCGGCGGCCGCATCCTCGGCGACGGCCAGCCGAAATACCTGAACGGCCCGGAAACCGCGCTGTTCTCGAAGCGACGCACCCTGTTCGCCCTCGACCGCGCCCAGGAGGCGCTGCGGGCGGTGTCCCCGTCCGGCAAGGCCGCGGCGCCGGAGCCGCTGGTGGTGGTCGAGGGCTACATGGACGTGATCGCGCTGCACCAGGCCGGCATCCGGGGCGCCGTGGCGCCGCTCGGAACGGCGCTGACCATCGAGCAGCTCGAGGCGCTGTGGCGTGCCTCGCCGCAGCCGGTGCTGTGCTTCGACGGCGATGCGGCGGGCCGTCGCGCCGCCATCAAGGCCGCCGAGACCGCGCTGCCGCTGCTCGACATGGAACGCACCCTGCGCTTCTGCCGCCTGCCCGACGGCGAGGATCCGGATAGCCTGATGCGGGCGCAGGGCGCGGGCACGATGCGCGCCGTGCTCGCAGCCGCGCGTCCGATCGGCGACGTGCTGTTCGAGCTGCTCTCCGAGGGCGTGCACGATCCCGGCCCGGAGCAGCGCGCCGCCCTGCACGCGCGGCTGGTCGATGCCGCCGGCCGGATCGGCAACAAGACGCTGGCCGCCGAGTACCGGCGCACGCTGCTGGACCGGTTCTTCGAGACCTTCCGCCGACGCCGGACGGACCAGAACGGCAGCGCCGGCGGCCGCGGTTCGGGACAGGGCGGGGCGTCGCCGGCCGGCCTGGGCAGGATGTCCGGCGGCCGCCCCGGTCCGGGCGCGGGTGCCGCGGGCATGGTGGCGATCCGCCGGCCGGTCGACGGTTCGGGGGTGCGCGCCGAACGCAGCCGCATCCTGACCGCCATCCTGCTGCGCCATCCGGAGTTGCTGCACGACGTCGAGGAGGCGTATTGCGGGCTGGAACTGCCGGACGGGTTGCGTCAGGTGCGGGAACACGTGATCGCCTGGGCCAGCACCATCGGCGGCGATGACGACGCGCCGGGCCCCGGGGTGGGCGCACCGGCTCTTGACTCGCAAGCTCTGATCGACCACCTGACGCTAGCCGGATTGTCGACACAGCTCGACGCGGTTCTTGGCCGGCAACCCTTGCCTCTCGCGGAGCAGGTCGATGCAGGCGATATGCCGGCCGAGGTCGAGGCACGTTGGTGGCACTATTTCGGTCTGCTCAACTTCGAGCGGCTGGAGCAGGAGATGCAGGCCGCGTTGCGCCAGTGGGTCGAGCGCAACGACGAGCCGTCCCATCGCCGCCTGCGCGCACTCTCGGAAGCCTGTTCGGCCTTGCGGGTTGGCGAGCAGGCGGATGAAGACAGCTAGAGTAGGGGGATCGGTCGCCGCTGACCGCGATCCCACGGCATTGAAGCGTTAACGGCCTGCCCCCCGGATCTCCGGGGCAGTGCGTCAGACTGTGGAGTTGGTTAGGCGATGGCGACAAAGACAGCCGCGAGCACGGAAGCCACCACCGGAGATCAGGATGCCGACGCCACCCTGCTCGACACCCAGTCGGCTGCCGTCAAGCGGCTGATCGCACGTGGCCGCGAGCGCGGCTACATCACCTTCGACGAGCTGAACGCGGTCTTGCCGCCCGACCAGATGTCCTCCGAGCAGATCGAGGACGTCATGGCGGTGCTCAGCGAGATGGGCATCCAGGTGGTCGAGAACGAGGACACCGAGGAGACCGACGCCCCGCGCGAGGAGAAGAAGGAGGACGCCGAGGAGGAGCCGACCGGCAACGTCGACGAGGAGAGCCTCGGCCGTACCGACGATCCGGTCCGCATGTACCTGCGCGAGATGGGCTCGGTCGAGCTGCTGTCGCGCGAGGGCGAGATCGCCATCGCAAAGCGCATCGAGGCCGGCCGCGACGAGATGATCGGCGGCCTGTGCGAGAGCCCGTTGACCTTCCGCGCCATCATCTCCTGGCACGACCGCCTCAAGGTCGGCCAGATGCTGCTTCGCGACATCATCGATCTCGAGGCCACGCAGTCCGGCAACGTCGCCGAGGAGGCCGGCGCCGCCGGTGTGCCGGGCGAACCCGCCGTTCCGGAGGCGTTCGACGCGGCGCCCGAGATGGATGACGAGGGCGAGGCCGAGGGCGCGAACCTGTCGCTATCGGCGCTCGAGGAGAAGCTCAAGCCGGAGGTGCTGGCGCAGTTCGAGGAGATCGAGGCGCTCTACAAGAAGCTGCACAAGATGCAGACCAAGCGTCTGGACAGCATCACTTCCGGCGAGGAAGTCAACGAGAAGAGCGAGAAGAGCTACGAGAAGCTGCGTGAGGAGCTGGTCGGCAAGGTCGAGCAGGTCCGGCTGCACAACAACCGTATCGAGGAGCTGGTGCTGCAGCTCAAGCAGATCAGCCAGCGACTGAATGGCCTCGAGGGCCGCATGCTGCGTTTTGCCGAGAGCACCAAGGTGTCGCGCGACGACTTCCTGGTGAAGTACCGCAACCATGAGCTCGATCCGAACTGGATGGAGATGGCGGCGACACTGCCCGGCAAGGCCTGGAAGAACTTCGTGGCGCGGCACAGCGTCGAGATCATCGAGCTCCGCTCCAAGGTGTCTGCGGTGGCGCAGGAAGCCGGGCTGCCGATCATCGAGTTCCGCCGCGTGTATGCCACCGTCTCGCGTGGCGAGCGCGATAGCGCGCGTGCCAAGAAGGAGATGATCGAGGCCAACCTGCGGCTCGTCATCTCGATCGCCAAGAAATACACCAACCGTGGGTTGCAGTTCCTGGACCTGATCCAGGAGGGCAACATCGGCCTGATGAAGGCGGTCGACAAGTTCGAGTATCGCCGCGGCTACAAGTTCAGCACCTACGCGACGTGGTGGATCAGGCAGGCGATCACCCGCTCCATCGCGGACCAGGCGCGCACCATCCGCATCCCGGTGCACATGATCGAGACCATCAACAAGCTGGTCCGCACCAGCCGGCAGATGCTGCACGAGATCGGGCGCGAGCCGGCGCCCGAGGAGCTGGCCGAGAAGCTCGGCATGCCGCTCGAGAAGGTGCGCAAGGTGCTCAAGATCGCCAAGGAGCCGATCTCGCTCGAGACCCCGATCGGCGACGAGGAGGACAGCCATCTCGGCGACTTCATCGAGGACAAGACCGCGGTCATTCCGCTCGATGCCGCGATCCAGACCAACCTGCGCGAGGCCACCACGCGGGTGCTGTCGTCCCTCACGCCGCGCGAGGAGCGGGTGCTGCGCATGCGCTTCGGCATCGGGATGAACACCGACCACACCCTCGAGGAGGTGGGCCAGCAGTTCAACGTGACCCGCGAGCGCATCCGCCAGATCGAGGCCAAGGCGTTGCGCAAGCTCAAGCATCCGAGCCGCAGCCGCAAACTCCGGTCGTTCCTGGACGATTGAGGAACTGGCGGCTCAACCGGCTGGCATACGATCCTGCCAGCCGGCCTAGCCGTGCCCGCCGTCGTCCTTGGGAACCCGCCTGTCATGGCCCAGCAGATCCACGCCGCTCCATCCTTGAGATCGCCACCGCCATCCAGCACCCGCATCGGCGTCGACGTGACGTTCCTGCGCATGATGCGTCCCCCGACCGAGCCGCCGCCCGCCCTCCCGGACGGCTTCCAGGTGGTGACCGTCCCGTCCCCGACGGTGGGTTTCTATCGCTACCTGTATGCGTCGGTGGGCCAGGACTACTGCTGGTGGCTGCGGCGGATGGCTCCGGACGCCGAACTGGCTGCGCTGCTGTCGCACCCGCGCATCTCGCTGCACGTGCTGTATCACCAGGGTGAGCCCGGCGGCTTCTTCGAGCTCGACGCACGGCAGGGCAACGAGGTGAATATCGGCTATTTCGGCCTGATGCCGCATCTGGTCGGGCAGGGCGTCGGGTCCGCCTTCCTGCATGCGGCGATCGCCGAGGCATGGCGCCGGACCGGCCTGCGTCCCGGTGCCGCCATACGCGTCAATACCTGCACGGCTGACCATCCGCGTGCGCTCGGGACGTATGTCCGGGCCGGCTTCGTCCCGGTTCGCACGGTGCACGAGGTCTGGGACATCCCGGATCGGCTGGGATTGCCGATCCCCGCCCGCCTGCGCGTGTAGCGGTGCTCCTCCTGCGTGTCGTCCTGGGCGCGTCGTCCCTGTGCCGGGCCGACCCCTGACCGGGCCGGCCGCGGTGTCCTCACCCAAGGCCAGGAGCGCCCGTATCGAGCCTTCGATGGCCGCGCCCGCCGCCGGTGTCGGGCCAGGACGCCAGCGGGTGCGCCTGTTCGTGCCGTCGGCGGCCTGGGGGGGACGTCGCCGGCGCGAGATGCTGGCCGGCGCCGGCGCCATCGCGGTGCTGTTCCACGTCATGATGGTCGGCGCGATCGTGGAGGCGCCGGCGCTGATCCCGCGTGCCCTGCGAGGGGCACCGCCGCCGCCACCACCCCCGCCGCCCGAAGCCGACATCGTGATGGTGAAGCAGGACACGCCCACGGTGGGCGGCACGCCGCCGCCGCAGAAGGCGCCCCCGCCATCCCCGAAGGCGGCCCCGGAGCAGCCGAAGGCGGGCGGCGGCATGCAGGCGATGAATGCTCCCGACGGGCCGGCGGTGCCGCCACCCGCGCCATCTCCCGATATGCAGCAGGGTGCCGACAAGGCCGGCACCGCGAGCCAAGTGACGCCGCCGCCGGCCCCGCCCGCGCAGATGGCGCAGGTCAATCTCGACATCGACGGCCAGCCCGGATGGGGACTGGTGGACCAGCGCACCATTCCGGCCAAGCCAGACGACCACTACATCAACAAGCCGGCCGCCTATCCGCGTGCCGCCGGCCTGCGTGGCGAGGAAGGCACCGTCTATCTGGTGACCGAGGTGGCGCCGGATGGTCATGCGTCCAGCGTCACCATCGTGCAGAGCTCGGGCTACGCCGATCTCGACCGGGCGGCACGCAATGCGGTTGCCTCGTGGCATTTCCAGCCGGCGATCCAGGGTGGCGTTCCGGTCGCCTCCGAGATGCGCGAGGCCTACCACTTCAGCATAGACCGCAACCACTAGCACCCTGCCCGGCGAGGCTGTTTCGAGGGCCGGCGAAGTTTGACTCTTCACCGCGCCGCGCCGCTTGTGTCGGCGATGGGCATGGCATTTCCGCTCCTGCTGGCGGATCCGGTCGTCGAGCAGGATGGCCGTCAGTATCTGCGTGCTTCCGACGGCGGCTTGCATCCGCTGCTGGACGGGGCGGGATTGCAGTTCGAACGGTTCGTCCAGGGCTGGACACCGAGCCTGCTCTACGCGGGCCTGCCACCTTTCCTGGTCCTCGAGTTCCGTAATCTCGACGGCTTGCGGGTTGCCTGGCTGCTCGACGCGCGTTTGCGCAGGCTCGGCGACTGCATCGAGGATCTCGACGCCGATCAGGTGGATGCGCTGAGCGAGGCGGTCGTGCCGGTGCTGCGGCGGATCGCGCGCGACGTGCTGATGCTGGCGATCCCGCTGCTGTCGCGCGAGGCGCAGGCCTTCGCCTCGATCAACCAGGCGCTGCGGCGGCAGCTCGTCGACCTGGCGGCGGCGGACGCGCTGCTCGCCCCCGGGATCGTGTCGGTAGCCGACATGGCGGAGACGATGTGGCCGGATGAAGCCGCACCTCCCGCCGGGGAGCCGCTCTCGCGCGCCCATCTCGAGGCCGGGCTGTCGGTGCCGTTCGAGGATCGCGTCCTGGCTGCGACCACGGATGGCATGCTGCGGTATCCCAGCCCGATCGACGGACGACCGTTGCGCTGCCAGGGCAGCCTCTACCTGGACGATTTTCGCATCGCCTACCGCTATGCCGACATCTCCGCCGGCCTCGCCTTCTACGTCGTTGCCTCGGACCATCGTTTCCGGGCTATCGCGGTCTATCTGCCGGCGCTCGACCTGCTGGTGGTGCCGGATGCCTGGACGAGACACCTGCTGGGGACCTATTTCGCGCCCGGCGTGCAGCAGCTTCTGCTGGTCCATGCGGCGAACGAGGCGGCGGATCTGGTGCCGTATCTCGCCCGCGGCGCACAGCGCGTCGCCAGCGTGCTGCGCGGCACGCCCGGTACGCATCTCGGCCACCAGCTCTGGAACGAGCTGTCCGGGATCGAGCATCTGCTCGACCGCCATCCCGGGCCGTTGCTGCCGGAGTGGATCGTGCCCGGACCGTGCCGGGCGATCGAACTCTGGGGCGCCACCGACCGGGTGTTTCCCGAACTGCGCCACCATGTCCGGCGCGATTTCACACACGGGCGCGAGGTGCGGCCCTATCTCTACCGCGAGGGCGTCTGCGCGGTACGGCTGACCGGCGAGTGTGTCTCGGAGAAGCTGCGCCGGAGGCTGCAGCGCCTCGCCCGCAACGATGCCGGCTATCCCGCTGCCCGCGCGATGGCCGCCGAAAGCCGCCGCCGGGGCGCACCGGTGATCGTGCTCGGGCTGCGGGTGGAGAACCGCACGCTGGTGGATCTCGGCGACTTCATGGCCGAGGCCATCGCCATGATCGCGCAGCGCTGGCCGGGGGCGACGGTGGTGATCGACGGTCACAACAGCTGGGATGCGAACAGCGCCGCCGGCACCATCCAGAGCCATGGCGAGTGGCTCGCCGCAACGCCGCCGCTGCTGGTCGAGCGCGGCATCGCGGCAGGGCTGCGCGAAGCCGCCGCCGGCCTCGATATCGCCATCGTCGACACGCTGGGGGCGACGCTGCAGCACAGCCTTGCCTGGACGCAGCTGTGCGATGGCTTCCTGTCGATCTGGGGCGCCAGCCTCGCCAAGTATCGCTGGGCCTGCAACAAGCCGGGGCTGGTGTTGACCAGCCGGGCCAACCTGCTCGGGCGCGACGACCTGCACATCTACGACGCGCCGCGCACCATCGAGCGTCCGAGCAGGCTGCTGTTCATCGATCCAGACGCCGTCGAGGACGATGCCGGGGCGCCGCGGCTGGTGGCGGTGTCCTCGGCAGAGAACGATCCGCATTTCGCCAACTTCCGTGTGGATCACCCGAGGGTACTCGCGCAGTTCGGGGTTCTCGTCGAAGCCTTGATGAACACGACAAACAATGCGTCCGGCCGCGTAACCAGCTAGCTTCGCGTCCAGGCAATGCCGGGTGCAAGCGTTCCATGGTTTCGCGTATCGCGATCATCGGCGCGGGCTGGTACGGCTGTCATATCGGCACGTCGCTCAAGCTGCTCGGGTTCGACGTTACCGTGTTCGAGCAGCATGCGCGGCCGCTGCACGAGGCGTCCGGCAACAACCAGTTCCGCCTGCATCTCGGCTTTCATTATCCGCGGCATCACCAGACGCGGGTGCAGTCGCGCGACGGCTTCATGCGATTCATGGAGCGCTACCCGTATCTCAGCCGCGAGGTGACGGAGAACATCTATGCGGTGCCGAGCCTGGAGAGCCTGATCGATTTCGCGACCTACCGGCTGATCATGACGTCGTCCGGAATCGAGTATCGCGAGGTCGGCGGCTGCAGCGTGCCGATCGCGGGGGTGGCGGGACTGATCCGCACCGGCGAACGGGTGCTGCTGATCGAGCAGGCGCGGCGCTACTTCATCGCACAGCTCGCAGGCAGCCTGGTGCTCGGCCATCATGTCGGCAGCATCGAGCACGAGCCGGGCTGCGTGCGTGTCGAGGGCCAGCCGTTCGACCTGCTGGTGAATGCAAGCTGGGGCCAGCAGGACGGGCTGCCGCCCGGCTTCTTCTACGAGCCGACCATGCTGCTGTACTACGAGACCGACCGGCCGTTTCCGGCGGTGACCCTGGTCGACGGCCCGCTCTGCTCGGTCTATCCGACCGAGGATCCGAGCATCTACACGCTCTCCTCGGTGCCGCACACGCCGCTCGGGCACGCCACCGATCCGGCGCGCGCGCGGCATCTGCGCGACAGTGTCACGGCGGAGACCGTCGACGCGCGGCGGTGCGCGATGGAGGCGCAGATCGCACGCTACCTGCCGGACTTCGAGGAGAGTTTCCGGTTCGTCGGGCCGCAGCTCTCGATCAAGACAAAGCCGGTCGGCAGTTTCGACGACCGGTCCTGCTCGGTGATCCGGCGCGGGCGCGTGTTCCATGTCATGTCCGGCAAGATAGACACCATCTTCTTTGCGATGGAACGCATCCTCTCGTTCCTGGAGGCGTCGCAATCGCCCGCGGTGGCGCCGTTGCAGAGCCCGCTGCGACAGGACATCCTCGATCGCGGCCTGGTCACGCATGCGGTCTGACGATGGCACCGGCGACGCCCTGATCGGCCATACCGGCTTCG
The DNA here is from genome assembly GCF_005844085.1 of Lichenicoccus roseus. Lineage (GTDB taxonomy): Bacteria > Pseudomonadota > Alphaproteobacteria > Acetobacterales > Acetobacteraceae > Lichenicoccus > Lichenicoccus roseus. The sequence goes on along the minus strand of NZ_VCDI01000001.1, from coordinate 408,653 downwards.
TCGGCTCGAACCTGCTGCGCCGGCGCGACTTCGACGCGACCTACAATTCGAGCAGCATCGGCGACATCGATGGCCGGCGCTTCGACGCGGTGGTGTGCGCCGGCGCCGCCGGGGTGAAATGGTGGGCGAACCAGAACCCAGGCGAGGATCGCGTCCGGATCGAGGGGCTGATGCGCCATCTCGACACCATCGAGGCCAGCCACTTCACCCTTGTCTCGACGGTCGATGTCTACGACACGCCCGTCGGCGTCGACGAGGATGACGAACCTTCGCCGGACCGTCTGCACCCGTATGGCCGCAACCGGCTCATGCTCGAACGCCATGTCGTGGACCGCTTCGCCGACCATCTCGTCGTGCGGCTGCCGGGCCTGTTCGGACCCGGGCTGAAGAAGAACGCCATCCATGATCTCATGCATGGGGAACGGCTGGGCGGCATCGACCCGGCATCGAGGTTGCAGTGGTACCCGCTGGACCGGCTGGCCGACGATCTCGCCCGCGCACGCCGGCTCGGCCTGTCCCGGCTCAACCTGGCAACCGCGCCGATCGCGATGGCGACATTGTGCGGCCGGCTGTTCCCCGACGCCGTGATCGGCGCCGGAGTTTCGGGAACGCCCGCGATCTACGACATGCGCACCAGGCACGACGACGCCTTCGGAGGCGCCGGTGGTGTGCTCATGGACGCGGACGCCGTGCTGGCGGCGCTCGCGCGCTTCGTGGCATGCGCCTAGCGGTCTCCAACCTCGCCTGGGACCCCGCGCTCGTCCCGGACGCACGGATGCTGGCGATGCTTGCACGCGGCGGCGCGTCGGGGGTCGAGGTCGCGCCAACCCGCCTTGCGCCCTGGAACGAGATCACCCCGTCGCGGCTGCAGGGCTTTCGCGACGCCTGCCGGGGCGAGGGGCTGTCGGTCAGCTCGCTGCAGGCGATCTTCTACGGCTGCACGGGGATGGCGTTGCTCGCGGGCGACGCCGAATTCGCGTCCATGCGGGAGCAGGTGCGGCGCCTGGCTGGTATCGCCACGGGCCTCGGGGCGCCGGTCGCGGTGTTCGGCGCGCCGGCCTATCGCAGCCGGGGCGCGCTGACGCTCTCGGCCGCGACCGATCTTGCATCCGACCGGCTGTGGCAACTGGCGGAGCTGGCTGGCGCCGGCGGTGTGGTGCTGGGCCTCGAACCGGTTCCCGCCGTCTACGGCGCCGACTTTCTCGAGCGCGCCGGCGAGGTGATCGGGATGGTCAGCCGCGTCGGCCATCCCGGCCTGAGGGTGCATCTCGACACCGCCTGCGTGGCGCTCGCCGGCGACGATCCCGTCGCAGCCATAGCGGCGGCCGGACCGTTGCTCGCGCACTACCACATGTCGGAGCCCCGGCTCGGCGGTTTCGCGGCGCCGGTACTCGATCATGCGGCGGTGGCGCGGGCGCTGGACGAAGCGGGCTACACCGGATGGGTGGTCATCGAGATGCTGGCCGCCGGCGCCGCCTGCGAGGATGACGTCGCCACCGCACTTGCCTTCGCCGCGGCGGTGGGTGGCCGCCGGAGCGCTTGCCGGTCGTAACGCAACCGATCTAGGCTTTTCGCGTGACGGACCTACCTGCAGCAGCGCCGGACGACCTGGCTCCCGCCGGCGGCGACACCCCGCTCGTGCAGCTCGCCGACGTCACCAAGAGCTTCGGTGCGAGGCAGGCGCTGGCCGGGATCTCGTTCACGGTCCCCGCCGGGCAGGTCTGCGGCCTGCTCGGTCCGAACGGCGCCGGCAAGACCACGCTGTTCCGTCTCCTGATGGGCGTGCTGAAGGTGACCTCGGGCCGGGTGCGGGTTGCCGGGCTGGATGCCTTCGAGGACCGTGTCTCCGTGATGCGCCAGCTCGGCTTCCTGCCCGACGAGCCGGTGTTCTACGCCTACCTGTCAGGACGCGAGCTGCTGCAGCTCAGCGCAGCCATGCATGGCCTCGACGTCGCCGCCACCATGGCGCGGCTGGCACCGACGGTGGCGCGCCTGCGCATGGCCGACCAGCTCGATGCCTATGCCGAGGAGTATTCACGCGGCACCAAGAAGAAGCTCGGGCTTTTGCTGGCGCTGCTGCACCAGCCCCGGCTGCTGGTGCTCGACGAGCCGACCAACGGCCTGGACGTCGAATCCACCCACCTGTTCTATGCGTTGATCCGCGAGCAGGCCGCGTCGGGCACCACCATCCTGTTCTCGACCCACCTGATGGACCACGTCGCCCGCCTTTGCTCGCACGCGGTGATCATCAACGAGGGGCGGGTGGTGGCCGCCGGGTCGCTGCAGGCGCTGCAGGCGGGGCACGGCGATGCCACCCTGGAGGACATGTTCCTGCGCCTGACGCAGCGGCCGCCGCAGGAAGCATGAGACCGGGCTCGCGAGCGGGGCCCGGCGCGGTCGCCGTCGTGCGCCTGCTGCTGGCCAATGCTTGGCGGCGTGGCCAGGGCCGCAGGGCACGCGCGAGACAGATTGCCCGGGTGACGACATCCGGCCGATCGAGCGGCCTGGGCGGCTTCGCGATCCTGTTCGTCATGGCGTTGATGATGGCGTTCAACCTCGTCGCCGCCCTGGCGGTGCGCGACGTCGTGCTCGCCGGGCAGCGTGTCGAGGCCGAGCGGCACGGCCGGATGGTGGTCGACGACGATTTTCTTCGCCAGGCGATCGATATCCATCTCAGGGTGCTCGGCGAGTCCAGCAGCTGGTCCCGCGTCGATGGCCCGCCTCCGCTGCCATACCGGTCCGAGGCCAGCAGCATCGCCGGGGAGACACACGGCGATGCCGCCGCCATCGAGCGACGGCTGCGACACGCGGCCTTCAACGGGCGCCTCGTCGCCCGCAGCAGGGCGATGCCCGGACTGGCATCCTCGCGCGCCTATGCCGGCTACCCGGCGCTGCTTGCGACAATCGTCCTGCTGGTCTGGCTGCTGGCGCTGGTGCTGCAGGGCGAGGGGCTGGAGCTGGATGCACAGCAGCGCCGCCACCCGATGTGGGAATGGCTGCTGAGCCATCCGGTCGCACCCGGCTCCGTGTTCGCCGCCGAGATGCTGGCTCCGATCGCCGCCAACCCGATGTTCTGGGCGGCGCCCCTGCTGCCTGCGGTGCTGTACGGCATGGTCTACGATCCGATGCTGGCGGTGCTGGCCGGGCTGGTAGTGGGCGTGCCGCTTACCGTCGCCGCCGCCTGCCTCGGCAAGGCGCTGGAAATCGGCGTCGTGCTGCGGCTGAGGATGCGGACACGCGGTGGCGTCGCCGGGCTGCTGGGCTGGCTCGGGACCCTGGCGTTCACCGTGGTCTTCGTGGGCTGGGGTGCCACCGTGCCGATCGCGACCGCGCTGGCCGGCCCGCTGCGCGGACTGGCGGCTCTGCCATGGCCGGCCCTCGGCCTGATGCTGGGCTATCGCGGCGACGGCGGCTTCTCCTTCGGCGCCGGCGTACTGGCATGCGACGGTCTTTCCGGCCTGTTGATCGTAGCCTCGCTCGGATTTGCGACCTGGAGCGCCCGCAGGGGCCTGTCGGCGCCGCCGGAGCCGCATGCGCTGGTCTCGTCCCGCCTGCTGGCACGTCCGATCCGGTTCGGCCGCGATCCGCTCATACGCAAGGAGCTGCTGTGGTTCGCGCGAGACCGTGGCGCGCTGGTACAGGCGGTGCTGATCCCCGGCAGCATGGCCGGGCTGCAAATGTTCAACCTCAGGGGGCTGGCGGCCGGGGCGGGTGATGGCTGGAACACCTGCTGCTGCGCCGCCATCCTGTTCGGAACCTACTTCCTGGCCGTGCTCGGCCCGCGCTCGCTTGCCTCCGAGGGGACGGCGCTCTGGATCGCGCTGACCTGGCCACGCGGCCTGGAGAGCCTTCTGAAGACCAAGGCGCGGCTATGGACGGTGCTGTCCTCGATCATGGTGGCGGCGGTTCTCGCCTACGCCGCCTGGCGTTTCCCGGACGACCGCGGCGCGATCCTGCTGGTCGCCGCCGGCTGGTTGCCATTTGCCCGCAGCATGGCGCGCAAGGCGGTTACCCTGGCCTCCGTGCAAGGCCCGTCCGGCGAGGCGGAACGCATTCCGGCCGGGCGTCGCTATGCCGTGTACCTTGGCACCCTGACCTTCGCCACCGGCGTGCAGACGCAGCAATGGCAGGTGGCGTTCACCGGCATCGTGTTCTCCACGCTGTCGGCGGCGGCGATGTGGCAGAATTTCCGGGCGCGGCTGCCCTATCTCCATGATCCCTGGTCGGCCCGTCCGCCGACGCCGCCGACCCTGATGCACGCCATGATCGCCATCACGCTGCTGGTCGAGATCGGCGCAGTGCTGGGCGGCATCGCCCTGGCGCTCGCCGGCACCGGCTTCGCCGCCATCGCCTGGACCCTCGGCTACGGACTGGCTGCGACAGGCGTTGCCCTGGGCGTGGCGCGGTTCCTGGCCCGCCGCGACGTGCCGGCGCGCGCAGTCTGGTGCTGGACCCGCGGCTCCACGCCTGACAACCGCACGCCCGCCAATCCTGGGACCGCCAGCTTGCGCGCATGGATTGCGGCCCTGGCGGTGGCGGCCCTGCTGGGGGTGGCGCTGGGCCTGCTCGCACGGCTCTATCTCGACGGCCTGCAGCGGATCCCCTGGGTGCACGACCTGCTGCAGCACGAGCGCGACCGCATCGCCTCCGTGCCGCATCTGCACGACGCCTATCTCGTCCTTGCCGTGCTGATCGCTCCGCCCGCGGAGGAATACCTGTTCAGGGGCCTGCTGTTCCGGGCGCTCGACCGGGAGTGGGGCGGATGGCGGGCGATCGCCGGCAGTGCGGTCTTCTTTGCCATCTACCATCCGGTGCTGTCCTGGCTGCCGGTCGCCACGCTCGGCGCCGTCAACGCCCTGCTGTTCAAGCGTACCGGGCGCCTTGCGCCGGCGGTGCTGCTGCACATGGTTCTACAACGCGGTGGTGCTGGCCTGAGCCGGCAGCGCAGGCGCACCGGTTGCACCGCATCGCCGCCTGTGCTCTAAGCCCCGCCTTCCCTGCCGGAGCGTGGCATCGCTCCGGCTATACCCATGTCCGATTGGACGGCAGGAAGCGGAGGTCCGCTCCCGGCTCGGGTTGAACACATCCGAAGGGAGCAACCATGCCATTTTACGAGTGCGTGCTGATCGCACGCAACGACGTCACGCAGCAGCAGGTCGAGGGTATCGCCGATATCGTCGCCACCCAGCTCGAAGGCGACGGCGGCAGCATCCAGAAGCGCGAATACTGGGGCCTGCGCAGCCTGGCCTACCGCATCAAGAAGAACCGCAAGGGGCACTACATGCTCCTCGGCCTCGATGCGAAGCCCGCCTCGATCAACGAGATGGAGCGCCAGCTCAACCTCAACGAGGACGTGCTGCGCTTCATGACCATCCGCATCGAGGAGATCGAGGAGGCGCCGTCGGCGATCCTGAGCCGCAAGAGCGACGACCGCGAACGTGGCTTCCGCGGGCCCAAGCCGGCCGGGCGCTTCGATAGCGGCCGCAAGCGCGGCTACGACGACCGCGAGGAATTCCGCGCACGGGACGAAGGTCCGCGTGGACGCCCCGAGATGGCGGAAGGGGAGTAAGCACCGATGTCGGATACCACAGACGTCAACCCGTCGCAGCGGCGCACCGCCGTCGGCGCCCGCCGGCCGTTCTACCGCCGTCGCAAGTCCTGCCCGTTCTCCGGCCCGAACGCGCCGAAGATCGACTACAAGGACGTGCGCCTGCTGTCCCGCTTCCTCTCGGAGCGTGGCAAGATCGTGCCGAGCCGCATCACCGCCGTCTCGGCCAAGAAGCAGCGCGAGCTGGCGCAGGCGATCAAGCGCGCCCGCTTCCTGGCCCTGCTGCCGTACATCCTGAGCTGAGGGAGAAGGCCCATGGCCGCAACCGAAGTCATCCTGCTCCAGCGCGTCGAGAAGCTGGGCCAGATGGGCGAGATCGTGAAGGTGAAGCCCGGCTTCGCCCGCAACTATCTGCTGCCCGAGGGCAAGGCGATCCGCGCCAACACCCATAACCGCGAGCGCTTCGAGCGCGAGCGGGTGCAGCTCGAGGCACAGAACATCAAGCGCCGCGAGGAGGCCGAGAGGCTCGCCGAGCGGGTGGGCGGCATGACGGTCGTCATCATCCGCCAGGCCGGTGACAGCGGCAGCCTGTACGGCTCGGTGACGCCGCGCGACATCGCGGTCGCCACCACCGAGGGTGGCCTGTCGGTCGACCGCCAGCAGGTGCAGCTCGACAACCCGATCAAGACCCTCGGCCTGTCCGAGGTCCGGGTGGTGCTGCATCCCGAGGTGGTGATCCGCATCAACGTCAATGTTGCCCGCTCCCCCGAGGAGGCCGAGCGACAGGCTCGTGGCGAGCGGGTCGGCCGTGACCAGGACGACGAGGACGAGGTCGAGGAGATCGAGTCCCCCGAGGCTGGCGGGTTCGATCCGACCGCCTGATCAGGGCTAAACCGACACCGCCGACCAAGGCCCCGGGGCGCTGCTCCGGGGCCTTTTTCGTGTGCAGACGCATGCGATCAGCTGATCGTTATAGGACAACGGGTTGTAGGGCTTTCATTCTGCTGGGCGATAGCTTCGGGAACGCACTGGGGAGGCCTTCACGCAATGTCGGTCATGCTCGACGTCATCATGAGGCGCTTCATCCGGCGTGGCATCCTCGATGTCCGCTACCCCGATGGCAGGACGCGCCGCTACGGGACGCACGGCCCGCAGGCGGGGCTGTGGCTCGAGACCCGTCGTGCGGAGCTTGGGTTGATCGTCAACCCGGGCCTGCTGATGCCCGAAGCCTACATGGAGGGCGGCCTGCGTCCGATGGGGTGCAGCCTGTATGCCCTCATGGAAGTGCTGATGATGAACGTGCAGAACCCGGCGCATCCGGCGATGCAGGTCGTCGCGAGGATGCGGCGCCTGCGGCGGGCGTGGTCGCAGTCCAATCCGGCGCCACGGTCGCGTCGCAACGTGGCACATCACTACGACCTCAGCGGACGCTTGTATTCGCTGTTCCTGGACCGCGACCGGCAATATTCCTGCGCCTACTTCGCCCAGGGCGACGAAAGCCTGGACGAGGCGCAGGAAGCCAAGAAGCACCATATCGCCGCCAAGCTGAAGCTGGACCGGCCCGGGCTGCGCGTCCTGGACATCGGTTGCGGCTGGGGTGGCATGGCGCTGACCCTGGCACGCGACTATGGCGCCCGCGTCACCGGCATCACGCTGTCGACGGAGCAGCTCGAGGCGGCGCGGGCGCGGGCGGTGGCCGAGGGACTGGATGACCGCGTGAGCTTCGAACTTGTCGATTATCGCGACCTGAACCAGCGCTACGACCGCATCGTCTCGGTCGGCATGTTCGAGCATGTCGGCATTTCGCACTACGGCGAGTTCTTCGCGCGGCTGCGTGACTGCCTCGCCGAGGACGGGGTGGCGCTGATACACTCGATCGGACGCGCCGACGGGCCCGGCGCCACCAATGCGTGGATCGCGAAATACATCTTCCCGGGGGGCTACTCGCCGGCCCTGAGCGAGACCACCGCCGCCATCGAGCAGTCGGGGCTGTGGATCACCGACATCGAGATCCTGCGCCTGCATTATGCAAAGACGCTGGCGCACTGGAGCCGCCGCTTCGCCGCCAACCGCACCATCATCGCGTCGCTCTACGACGAGCGCTTCTGCCGCATGTTCGAGCTCTACCTGGTCTCGGCGGAACTCGCCTTCCGCCGGCAGGGGCAGATCAACTTCCAGATCCAGCTCACGCGCGACCCGACCGCAGTACCGCTGACACGCGACTACATGTTCGATGCGGAACGCCTGCACGGTGTCGCGGCGGAACGCATGACGGAGGCGGCCGGAGACTGACCCAGGCAGCCGGGGTCTTTATACCACCTTTATGCTCCCGGTGGCTGGCCCGCATGGCGCCTTTACGCGGCGCGGGCCTACCACTTTCCAGCTTATCCCTGCTGGAAAGACAGCACCCATGTTCGACATCCTGCTGCTGCTCCTCGGAGCCGGCTGCATCCTACTGATGGACGGCTACGCGTCCCTCTGCGCGCGGATCTGAGCCCATGACACTCGATCTGCTGCTCGGCGCCGTCACCTCGCTGGGCCTGCTCGGCTACCTGGTCTGGGCGCTGATCCGTCCCGAAGATTTCTAGGAAATTATGCACATGACGATCATCGGCCTGGCGCAGATCGCGCTTGTGCTGGCGATCGTGCTCGCACTCGCGGGCCCGGTCGGCCGGTATATCGCCGCCATCCTGAGTGGCGAGCGAACCTTTCTCACCCCCGTCCTCGCCCCGGTCGAACGCGGCACCTATGCCATCCTCGGCATCGACCCCGCGAAGGGCATGGGCTGGCGCAGCTACGTCTCCGCGCTGCTGCTGCTGAACGCGGTGCACTTCGCGCTGCTCTACGCGATCCTGCGGCTGCAGTTCTACCTGCCGTTCAACCCGGGTGGTGTCGCCGGCATGCCGTCGGCCCTTGCGTTCAACACCGCGGTCTCGTTCGTCACCAACACGAACTGGCAGGCCTACACCCCGGAAGGCGGCATCTCCAACGGTGCGCAGATGCTGGGCCTGACGGTGCACATGTTCGTCTCCGCCGCCACCGGCGTCGCGGTCGCTGCCGCCGTGATCCGCGCCTTCGCCGCCGGCGGGGTGCAGACGCTCGGCAATGCCTGGGCCGACATCACCCGCGCGATGCTCTACGTGCTGCTGCCGCTGACGGTGCTGTTCACGATCATCCTGATGGCAAGCGGCGTCCCGCAGACGCTGCTCGCCAACGCCCAGGTCACCACCCTGGAAGGGGCCACCCAGACCATCGCGCGCGGACCGGTCGCCTTCCAGGAGGCGATCAAGCTGCTCGGCACCAATGGCGGCGGCTTCTTCAATGCCAACAGCGCGCATCCGTTCGAGAACCCGACCGCGCTGACCTGCGCGATCGAGACCATCATGTTCCTGCTGATCCCGTTCTCGCTGACCGCGACCTTCGGCCGCATGGTCGGCCATCCGGCACAGGGCCGCGCGCTGCTGTGGGCGATGGGGCTGATCCTCGGTCTTGGCGCGCTGGGCTGCTACGCCGCCGAAATGGCCGGCACGCCGATGCTGCACGCCCTCGGCGTCAACCAGGCGCTCGGCAACATGGAAGGCCGCGAACTGCGCTTCGGCAACGCGCTCACCACGCTGTTCAACGTCGGCGCGACCGGCACCTCGACCGGCGCCGTCGCCGGCTTCACCGACAGCTTCACACCGCTCGGCGGCCTGATCCCGCTGTTCCTGATGCAGCTTGGCGAAGTCACTCCCGGCGGTATCGGCTCGGGCCTCTACACCATGATCGTGTTCGCGCTGCTCGCGGTGTTCGTCGCCGGGCTGATGGCGGGACGCACGCCGGAATATCTCGGCAAGAAGGTGCAGGCGAAGGAGGTGAAGCTCGCCATGCTGGCGCTGCTGATCCTGACCGCCTGGATCCTGTCGGGTGCTGCGGTGTCGCTGCTGCTGCCGGCCGGCCTCGGGGCACTGGCCAACGCCGGACCGCATGGCCTGAGCGAGATGCTGTACGCCTGGACCTCGGCCACGCAGAACAACGGCTCGGCGATGGCGGGCATCACTTCGTCTGGTCCGCTGCTCGCCTACGGCATGGCCTTCGCGATGCTGTTCGGCCGCTTCGCCGTGCTGGTGCCGGTGCTGGCGATCGCCGGCTCGATCGCCCTGAAGCCGAAGCTCCAGGCCACGTCGGGCACCTTCCCGACCACCGGCCCGCTGTTCATCGGGCTGCTGATCGGCGTCATCATCATCCTGGGCGGCCTGCAGTTCATGCCGGCCGATGCGCTCGGGCCGCTTGCGGAACATTTCGCAATGCGCGCCGGCGCGACCTATTGAGGTCATAGAAAATGTCCACAACCACGAGCAATCCTCTCGGCGGCAACTCCAACGACGCCATCAAGCTGTTCGACGGCGCCATCATCACCCGGGCAGCCCGCGACGCCTTCGGCAAGCTCAACCCGCGCCAGCTGATGCGCAACCCGGTGATCTTCGTGACCGAGATGGTCGCGATCCTCACCACCATCCTCGGCGTGCGCGACCTGTTCGTGCACATCCCGGGCAACCCGGCCTCGTTCGCACTGGCGATCGCCGCCTGGCTGTGGCTGACGGTGCTGTTCGCGACCTTCGCGGAAGCGGTCGCCGAAGGCCGGGGACGGGCGCGCGCCGAGAGCCTGCGCCGCTCGCGTACCGAGATGACCGCAAAGCACCTGCCGAACCCGGAGGATCCGGCGATCTGGCGGCAGCGTCCGGCGTCGGACCTGCGTCGCGGCGACGTGGTGCTGGTGGAGACCAACGATCTGATCCCGCTCGACGGCGAGATCATCCAGGGCATCGCCTCGGTGAACGAGAGCGCGATCACCGGCGAGAGCGCGCCGGTGATACGCGAGGCCGGCGGCGACCGGTCGGCGGTGACCGGCGGCACCCAGGTGGTGTCGGACTTCCTGGTGGTGCGCGTCACCGCCGATCCGGGCCAGACCTTCATCGACCGCATGATCCGCCTGGTGGAAGGCGCCGAACGTCGCAAGACGCCGAACGAGATCGCGCTCGACATCCTGCTCGCCGGCCTCACCATCGTGTTCCTGTTCGCGGTCACCACGCTGGTCGGCTTCGGGCACTATTCCAACACGCTGCTGCCGGTGCCGATCCTGGCGGCGCTGCTGGTGACGCTGATCCCGACCACCATCGGCGGGCTGCTGTCGGCGATCGGCATCGCCGGCATGGACCGCCTGATCCGCTTCAACGTGATCGCGACCTCCGGCCGCGCGGTCGAGGCCGCGGGCGACGTCGACACGCTGCTGCTCGACAAGACCGGCACCATAACCTTCGGCAACCGCATGGCGGCCGGCCTGTATCCGGTGCCCGGCATCGACGAGCGCCGGCTGGCGGAGGCTGCGGTGATGGCGTCCCTGGGCGACGACACCCCGGAGGGCCGCTCGATCCATGCCTTCGTCGCCGACCGCCACGGTATCCGTCCGTTCACCCCCAACGATGCGGTGACGGTGCCGTTCAGCGCCAACACCCGCCTGTCCGGACTGGATGCGGACGGCCGTGCCTGGCGCAAGGGCGCGGTGGAGAGCGTGCTGCGCATGATCGGCGAGACCAATCCGCCGGCCGCCTTCAACGCCGCGGTGGACCGCATCGCGCGTGCCGGCGGAACGCCGCTGGCGGTGACCGAGGATGGCAGCCTGCTCGGCGTGGTTGAGCTGAAGGACGTGGTCAAGCCGGGCATACGCGAGCGCTTCGCGCAGCTGCGCCAGATGGGTATCCGCACCGTGATGGTGACCGGCGACAACCGCGTCACCGCGGCCGCCATCGCCGGCGAGGCGGGGGTGGACGACTTCATCGCGGAAGCCACCCCGCAGGACAAGCTCGGCTACATACGCAGCGCGCAGGCCGAGGGCCGCATGGTGGCGATGTGCGGCGACGGCACCAACGACGCGCCGGCGCTGGCGCAGGCGGATGTCGGCGTCGCGATGCAGACCGGCACCCAGGCGGCGCGCGAGGCGGCCAACATGGTAGACCTGGACAGCGATCCGACCAAGCTCATCGAGGTGGTGGAAATCGGCAAGCAGCTGCTGATCACGCGCGGCTCGCTGACCACGTTTTCCATCGCCAACGACATCTCGAAATACTTCGCGATCCTGCCGGCAATCTTCGTGGCGACCTATCCCGGGCTCGGCGTGCTCAACATCATGCACCTGTCGACGCCGCAGAGCGCCATCATGTCGGCGGTCATCTTCAATGCGGTCGTGATCGTCGCCCTGGTGCCACTCGCCCTGCGTGGCGTGAAGTTCCGCCCGGTGAGTGCGACGCAACTGCTGCGCCGCAACCTGCTGGTCTATGGGCTCGGCGGCCTGGTGGTGCCTTTCGTGGGCATCAAGGCGATCGACCTGCTGCTCACCGCCCTGCATATCTTCGCCTGAGCAGCCAGCGCTGCTCCCCACAACAACAAGGGGAGCCTGATCGATCAGATCAGGCTCCGAGGAGTTCGACATGCTCGAGCATCTGCGTCCGGCCGTTTCCCTGGTGGCGCTGTCCACCGTCGTCCTCGGCCTCGCCTGTCCGCTCGCCTTCGTCGCCGCCGGCCACGTGGCGCCGAACCGCGCGGAAGGCAGCCTGGTGATGCGTGACGGCCATGCGGTCGGCTCCGCGCTGATCGGCCAGAACTTCGCCAGCCCGCGCTACATCCATGGCAGGCCGTCGGCGATCACCGGCACCGACGCCAAGGGTGCGACCATCCCGGCGCCGTACGACGCCAGCACCTCGCTCGCGTCCAACCTGGCGCCGACCTCCAAGGCGCTGCACGACCGCATCGCCACCGATCTCGCCGCCCTCGGCAAGCGCGGCCTCGGGGCAGGGGAAACGGCGGGCGGCGCGGTGCCGGTGGACGCGATCACCGCGTCGGGGTCGGGCCTCGATGCCGACATCTCGCCGGACTACGCGTTGATGCAGGCGCGCCCGGTGGCGTCCGCCCGCGGCATCGCCGAGGCCAGCGTGCGCGACATCATCGCCACCGAGACGCAGCCGCGCACCTTCGGCCTGTTCGGCGAGCCGCATGTCAACGTGCTGCGGGTCAACCTTGCGCTCGACCGGCTGCCGCCCGGCGCGCATCGCGGCACCCCCGGCCAGGTCGCCGGCGTGGTGCGCTGACGCCCCACCGCGGGTTATGCTTGGCCCATGCCTCTCGCAACCGACGACCGGCCTGACCCGGATGCTCTGGCACGGGCTTCGCTGCGCGAAGCCCGTGCACGGCTGAAGATCTTCCTCGGCGCCGCTCCCGGCGTCGGCAAGACCTACGAGATGCTGGTGCAGGCACGGCGCCGGCAGGGCGAGGGGCTGGACGTCGTCGCCGGCTATATCGAGACGCACGGGCGCGTCGAGACGGAGTCGCAGATCGGCACGCTCACCGTGCTGCCCCGCCGGGTCGTGCCGTATCGCGGCCAGACGCTGGAGGAGTTCGACCTCGATGCCGCGCTGGCGCGGCGACCGGCGCTGCTGCTGGTCGACGAACTGGCGCACCGCAATGCGCCCGGCAGCCGGCATGCCCGGCGCTGGGAGGATGTCGCCGAACTGCTCGCCGCCGGCATCCCGGTCTGGACCACGCTCAACATCCAGCACCTGGAAAGCCTCAACGACAGCGTCGCGCGCATCACCGGGGTGCGGGTGAGCGAGACGCTGCCCGACCACGTGCTCGACCTCGCCGACGAGATCGAGCTGGTGGATCTCTCCCCGGGCGACCTGCGCGCAAGGCTCGCGGGCGGCCAGGTCTATCGCCCGGACATGGCGAAGCGCGCGCTCGACGGCTTCTTCCGCGAGGGCAACCTGCAGGCGTTGCGCGAGATCGCGCTGCGTCGCGCCGCCCAGCATGTCGATGCCGGGCTGCTCGACTACATGCGCCTGAACTCCATCAGCGGACCGTGGCCGGCGGGCGAGCGCATCCTCGCCCTGGTCGGTCCGAACGGCGGCAAGGCGGTGGTGCGCCATGCCAAGCGCCTCGCCGACGCCCTGCGCGCGCCGTGGATCGCGCTGCATGTCGAAGGCGCCGGGGTGTCGGGCGAGGAGCAGCAGGCGCTGGTGCTGGCCGCCGAGCTGGGTGCCGAGATCGAGAGCCGGGGCGGCGAGGGGATCGCGCGCGCCGCCCTGGAGCTGAGCCGGTCGCGCAACGTCAGCCAGATCGTCACCGGCCGCTCCCCGGCACCGAAGGCGGCGCTGGCGCGCCTGCTGCACCGCGACCTCGCGACCGCGCTGCTGCGGCTGGCGCCGGACTATACCCTGCATGTGGTGCCGACGGCGCCGGCCCGCCTCCGTCGCCTGCCGGCGCGGGCGCTTGGCTGGCTGCCCTGGGCGGTCTCGACCGGGCTGGCCGGCGCCGTCATCGCGCTCGGCGAGGTGTTCAGCGCCTGGCTGGAGCACGAGGCGCTCGGCATGCTGTTCCTCGCAGCCGTGGTCGGCGCCGCCAGCCTGTACGGCCTGCGCATCGCGCTGTTCACCGCGACGATCTCGTTCCTGTCGTGGAATTTCCTGTTCATCCCGCCGATCTACAAGCTCACTGTCTACGAGCCGCGCGATGCCATCGCGATCGTGGTGTTCGCCGGCGTTGCCTCCATCACCGGCATCCTGGCGAGCCGGCTGCGAGCCGCGGCGCATGCGGCGCAGAGCCGGATCGAGGGGCTGCGCCGGATCGGTGCGTTCAGCAGGGCGTTCGGCATGGCGCGCACCGAGGCCGACCTGAGCGAGGAGATCGTGCGCCAGGGCGCGGTGATCGCCGGGGCTGCGATCTTCCTGTCCACCAGCGCCACGATTTCCCGGACCGAGGGGACGCGCGGCCAGGGCGATGCGCAGGACCTGCTCGACATACGCAGCGCCTATCCGCCGGCCGATACCATGGACGAGGGCAGCTGGGCGGCAGCGAACCGGGCGTTCAGCCGCGGCGAGCCGACCGGGCGCGGCACGACCACCCTGCCGTTCGCGGCCTGGCGGTTCCTGCCGCTGCGCATCGCCCGGCGCGACGATGCGGTGGGCGACGGCGTGGCGGGCGAGGACCGGGTCCGGACGGAGGCGCGCGTGCTCGGGCTGCTGGGAGTGCAGCCGGCGGCGCCGCTCGACCCGCCGACCCTGCAGACGCTGGAGACGCTGGCCGATCAGGCCGCCGTGGCGCTGGAACGCATCATCCTGACCGGCAGCATGGCGCGCGAGGCGGCACGCGACGAGACCCAGAAGCTGCTGGCGGCGCTGCTGAACTCGCTGTCGCACGACCTGCGCACCCCGCTGACCGGCATACGCGGCAGCGCCGAGACGTTGCGCTCGGCCTGGGACAGCCTGTCACCGGCGGTGCGCGCCGACCTGCTGGCATCGATCGAGGAGGATACCGGCCGCATGACGCGGTTTCTCGCAAACATCACCGAGATCACCCGGCTGGAAAGCGGCGCGGTCGCGCCGCGCATGGCCCGCGTGCACCCTTCCGACCTGACGGAGGCGGTGCTGGCCCGACTGCCGCATGATGGCCGCATCACCGTGACGGCGCAGGACCGGCTGCCGATGGTGCTGGCCGATCCGCTGCTGCTCGAGCAGGTGATCTTCAACCTGCTCGACAACGCGCTGAAATATGCACCGGGATCGCCGGTGCAGGTGTCGATCCTGATGCGCGGCCAGGATGTCGCGCTGCAGGTCGACGATGACGGGCCGGGCATCGCGGCGATCGACCTGCCGCACGTGTTCGAAAGCTTCTACAGGTCGAGCACTGCCGCGTCGTCCGGCGACCGTGCCGCCGGCGGCGTCGGCACCGGCCTTGGCCTCGCCATCGCGCGCGGTCTGGTCGAGGTCATGGGGGGCCGCCTGGAGGCGATCAGCCCACGGCCGGGCGCGAGGCCCGGACACCCCGGCACGCGGATGGCGATGACCCTGACGGCAACGCGATGAGCGGGATCGATACCGGGCGGCCGGATGGCAGGCGCCATGTGCTGGTGATCGACGACGAGGCGCAGATCCACCGCTTCCTGCGGCCGGCGCTGGAAGCCGCCGGCTATGCGGTCGCCAGCGCCGCCACCGCCGCCGAGGGTCTGCGCGAGGCGGTGCAGCATCCGCCCGACATGGTGCTGCTCGACCTTGGCCTGCCGGACATGGACGGCAAGCAGGCGCTTGGGCGGCTGCGCGCCTTCTCGCAGGTGCCGGTGATCATCCTGTCGGCACGTGACCGCGAGACCGAGAAGATCGCGGCGCTCGACGGCGGCGCCGACGACTACGTGGAGAAACCGTTCTCGCTCGGCGAGCTGCTGGCCCGCATACGCACCGCCCTGCGCCGGCGGGATGGGCTGGCGCCGCCGCCGGGTGCCGACGGCATGCTGGAAGCCGGTCCCCTCGCGCTCGACATCCCGGCGCACCGGCTGCTGCTCGCGGGGGAACCGGTGACGCTCAGCCCGCGCGAGTTCCAGCTGCTGGCGATGCTGATGCGCCATGCCGGCCGGCTGGTGACGCACCGGCAACTGCTGACCACCGTCTGGGGGCCGGCGCATGCCGACGACGTGCAGTATCTGCGCGTCTATATCGGGCACCTGCGGCAGAAGCTGGGCGCTGCCGCGCGAATGATAACCACCGAGCCCGGTATCGGCTACCGGCTGGTCGCCGAGCCGGGCTGAGCTGCTTCAGCGATCCTGGAACTCGGGATAGTCGGCGCCGAGCGTCGTCTTTTCCCACTTGTCCAGTTCGGCCGACAGGCTCTCGATCTTCTTGCGGGCGAGGCCGAGCGCCGGCTTGCCCAGCACCAGGTGCAGCGGCGGCTCGGCGGCCTCGTAGGCGGTGATGATCGCCTCCGCCGCGCGCACCGGATCGCCCGGCTGGTTGCCGCTGCGCTCCCCGGTCTGCCGGCGACGCTCGCCGGCGGTCTGCTCGTAGTCGCCGATGCGGGTCGCGGACTGCTTGATCGAGCGGCCGGCCCAGTCGGTGCGGAACGGCCCCGGCTCGACGATGGTCACCTTGATGCCGAGCGGCGCCACCTCGATGGCCAGGCTCTCGGACAGGCCTTCCACCGCGAACTTGGTCGCGTGGTAGTAGCCGGTCGCGGCGAACGCGGTGATGCCGCCGATCGAGGAGATGTTGACGATGTGGCCACGACGGCGGGCGCGCATGCCGGGCAGTACCGCCTGGGTCGCCGTGATCAGGCCGAACACGTTGGTCTCGAACATCGCCCGGACCTCCGCATCCTCGCCCTCCTCGATCGCCGCGAGGTAGCCGTAGCCGGCGTTGTTCACCAGCACGTCGATGGCGCCGAAGCGGTCCTCTGCCTGCTGCACGACGCTTCGCACCTGGGCCGGCTGGTCGACATCGAGCGCCAGCGCCAGCGCGCGGTCCTCGTGGCCCTGGACCAGGTCGGCGACCTTGGCGGCGTCACGCGCGGTGACCACGGCGCGCCAGCCACGCGCCAGCACCAGCTTCGCCAGTTCCCGGCCGAAGCCGGTGGAGCATCCGGTGATCAGCCAGACGGGGGTTCCGGTCTCTGGAGCGTCCTGGACCATGCGGCCCTCCTGTGGTTGATACGCGCGCCCCAACGCGACGCCGGGTGACGGGTTCGCGACGAGGCATCGCTCAAGGCGGACAACCTCGAGCGCGCGGGACTACAAAGCCGCGCGATCCACTGTATCGTCGCCTGCCTCCATATTTTTTTAGATTGAACAAAAGTTCACACGCCTGTAGTGGCGTCGTCCGCCGGGTTGGCTACTGTCCGGCATGCCCGCTTTGACTTTTCGGGGATCCTGCATCCTTCCTGGAACGCGGACGATAACTGTTTTATCCGGTCCACGTGGTTAATCGACGGATTCGGAACCGGTGCGGAAGGGATACGGATGACCTCAGTCAGCGTCATCGTCACCAACTACAACTACGGCGCGTTCGTCATCGACGCCGTGGAGAGCGCGTTGTCGCAGACCCGGGCGGCGGCCCAGGTCATCGTGGTGGATGACGGCTCGACCGACGGTTCCGCGGAGCGCCTGCGCTCCCGCTATGGCGGGGACGCCCGCGTCACCCTGCTGACCGGATCGAACCGGGGTCAGCTTGGAGCTTTCCGTCACGCCCTGGACCACGCCACCGGACAGGTCGTGGCTTTCCTCGATGCGGATGATTTCTGGGACCTCGGCTACCTGGAGGCGATGGTCGCGGTCTACGAAGAGCATGCCGGCACCGACTTCGTGTTCAGCGACTGCATCCTGACCGGCAAGGAGCATGGCCGCGAGGCGTATGCCGATCGCGCCGTCGATCTGGGCTATACCGCCCTGAGCGCCTGGATGACCGGCTGGTGGTACGGGGAAGCGACAAGCGCCTTGACGATGCGGCGCGAGTGGGCGGAGCGGGCGTTGAACCTGCCAGCCAACCTGCAGGAGACCTGGAGACTGTCCGCCGATACCTGCCTGGTCTACGGCAGCAGCCTGCAGGGTGCCCACAAGCGCTACCTTCCGACCGGCATGGTGCACTACCGGATCCATGCCACCAACCATTGGTGGCATTCCAGGACCAGCGAGCAGCGGTTCCTGCGGCGCTACCGGGTTCGCAGCCTGGTCAACCACTACGCGCGCGAGATGGCGATCGACGCCAGGACCGAGGACCTGATCAAGCTCGAGTTCCTGAGCAAGGACGACCCCTCGCACGAGGAAGCCAGGCGCTACGCGCTGATGGCGCTGGCAAGCTCCGTCTGGCTGCCCCGCCGGCTGTGGCGCGCCTTCAGCATCGTCCGCCGCGGCGGCTGGTGGGAACGCGGCCCGAAGCGCGCGGCGGAGTCGCGCAAGCTGGGCGCCCCTGGCGTTGCATCGGAGCCGCCAGCGCCGAAGCGCGAACTCCCCCGGCATTTCGAGGAGGCCCGCCTCGCCACCGTCGGCACCGGTCCGGAGTAGGCCGGCGATCAGGCTGGCGTGTCGTCCTCGTCGAGGAAGAACTGGTCGGCTTCCTCGTCGTAGTCGAACAGCTCGGCGTAGCGACCCCAGCCGATGATCGTCTGCAGCGTCTCGCGCGCATAGTCAGGCGACATGTGGTCCTCGAGCTCGTCGCGGAAGCGCTCGGCACGGGCACGATGGTTCCACCGATCGTCCAGCACGGCGCGGATGTCGGCGACCAGCGGGATGTTCACGCGCAGCGTGTCGCGCAGGATCAGCTTGCGCTGGTCGAGATCGGCCAGCACGAAGGCGGTGCCGGCCTCGGTCAGCCGGATGTCGCCTTCCTCCAGCTCGGCAAAGCGCAGCAGCTGCATGGTCTCGCCGAGCGGCAGCAGCTCGTCGAGTTCAAGCTGCAGCGATGTCGCCAGCAGCGGCAGGTCGGCGCGGCCCCGGTATGGCTCGGCCAGGATCGTCTCCATCAGGCCAGCCATCAGGTTTGTCGGCAGCATCGGCAGCGCCTGGAACTTCTTGGCGAGCTGGGCCGCGCTGTCCGGTGCGAGATCGGGCTGGGTCGGCTCCTGCACGCGCTTGGTCATCAGCCCGTAGATGCGGTCGACGAACTGCCGGAAAGCGAAGTCGTGACGGTTGCGCGGATGCGCGAACGGTACCTTGAGTTCGTGCGCGACGCGGCCCGGATTCGACGAGAACACCAGGATGCGGTCGCACATCAGCACCGCCTCCTCGATGTTGTGCGTCACGATCAGCAGCGACTTCACCGGCAGCCGCTTCTCGGCCCACAGCTCGATCAAATCGGTGCGCAGGTTCTCCGCCGTCAGCACATCGAGTGCCGAGAACGGCTCGTCCATCAGCAGCAGGTCGGGATGCACCACCAGCCCGCGTGCCAGGCCGACACGCTGGCGCATGCCGCCGGACAGCTCCTTCGGATAGGCGTTCTCGTAGCCGCCGAGGCCGATCAGCTCGATCGCCTCCTCGGCGAGCCGCTCGCGCTCGGCACGACCGACCCCCTTGGCCTCCAGCCCGAGTTCCACGTTGGCCTGCACCGTCAGCCACGGGAACAGCGCGAAGGACTGGAACACCATCGCGACCCCCGGCGCCGGACCGCGCAGCGGCTTGCCGCGCCACGACACCTCGCCCGAGGTCGGCGCCAGCAGGCCGGACACGATGCGCAGCAGCGTCGACTTGCCCGAGCCGGAACGCCCGAGCAGGCCGACGATCTCGCCGGAATGCAAGGTGAGCTCGACGTTATCCAGCACCACCAGGTCGACGGAGCTGTCCTTGTGGTACGCCTGGCGGCAGTTGCGGATGCGGACCAGCTCTTCGGCGCGTCCGTCGGCCGGGCGAGCCGGGGCGTCCTGCAAGGTGTCCATGCGTCGATCCTCCAGGGGGGGCGATATCAGGCGAAGGCCAGGCGACGCTGCGCCCTAGGCGAAGGTGAGGCGTCTCTGCGCAAAGCTGTAGAGCGGGCGCCAGAGGATGCGGTTGAAGGCGATCACGAACGCCGCCATCATCGTAATTCCGAGCGCCACGCGTGCGGTCGCCCCGGCCGCGGTGGCCTGGGCGATATAGCTGCCGAGGCCCTGGGCGGTGAGCGTGGTGCTGCCCCAGGAGGCGACCTCGGACAGGATCGAGGCATTCCAGGCGCCTCCCGATGCGGTCAGGCCGCCGGTCACGTAGTACGGGAAGATGCCGGGCAAGATCACCCGTACCCACCAGCGCCAGCCGCCGAGACGGAAATTGTCCGCGACCTCCAGGAGGTCGGCGGGAAACGCCGCGGCACCGGCGATGACGTTGAACAGGATGTACCACTGCGTGCCGAGGATCATCAGCGGCGTCAGCCAGACATTCACGTTCAGCGAGTAGTGCACGATCACGACGACGAAGATCGGAAAGAACAGGTTCGCCGGGAACGCCGCCAGGAACTGCGCCACCGGCTGCGCCCGGCGTGCCCAGGCCGGACGCAGGCCAAGCCAGACGCCGACCGGAACCCAGACCATCGATGCCAGAGTGATCATCACCACCACGCGTATCATGGTGTAGCAGCCCAGCAGCGCGACATGGCCGACCTCGCGCAGCGACAAGCTACCGGCCGCATAGAGAACGACCTGCCAGAGCGCCAGGCCCACCACGGCGACCAGGATCCCGATCCAGACCCCGTCCATGATACGTGGCGGCAGCACCGGGCGGCGCGGCGCGTCCGGCCTTCGCCCGATCTGCAGGCCACCGATGCGGGTCAGGAAGTCGCCGAAGGTGCGGCTGGTCTGGTTGAGCAGATGCGTGCGCCGCAGCAGCGACAGCATCCAGGGATCCTTGGCTACGGCACCTTGCGTGGTCTCGAAGCGGAAGCGCGCCGACCACGCCACCAGCGGGCGAAACAGCAGCTGGTCGTACAGCAGGATCACCACCAGCATGGTCAGGATCGCATACAGCACCGCGACGATGTCGCGATGCGCCACCGCGACGCCGACATAGGAGCCGATGCCCGGCAGCACGACATTGGTGGAGCCGACGGAGACGGTCTCCGAGGCGACCACCATGAACCAGCCGCCCGACATCGACATCATGGTGTTCCAGACCAGGCCGGGCATCGCGAACGGCACCTCCAGGCGCCAGAACTTCTGCCACGAGGACAATCCGAAGGAGCGGGTGACCTCCTCGAGGTCGGTCGGCACCGTCTTCAGCGACTGGTACATGCTGAACGCCATGTTCCAGGCCTGGCTGGTGAAGATCACGAAGATCGCGGCAAGCTCCGCGCCCAGCACGCGGCCGGGGAACAGGTTCATGAAGAAGGTGACCGTGAAGGTCAGGAACCCCAGGATCGGGATCGACTGCAGGATGTCCAGCACCGGCACCAGGATGACGCCGGCCCGCCGCGATTTCGCCGCCCATACCGGATAGGTGAAGGTGAACAGCAGCGAGAACACCAGGGCCGCGAACATGCGCAGCGTGGTGCGCATCGCGTAGCCGGGCAGGTAGCTCGGGTCGAGATGAATGGTGGTCGCGTTGGGCGCGGTCAGCGGCCCGAACGTGTGCCGTGCGATGGTGCCGACCGCGACAGCCAGGCCGAGCATGCAGACGATGGCGGCGATGTCGAACAGGTTGGGCGCCGTGCGCGCCGCGATATTGACCGGGAGGCGGTCCTTCAGCATGGGGGCATCCCGTCTCGACCTCTACGCTAACGCAATGACGATGCTCACAAATGTGCAACATTCCGCGGACGGGCCGACGGCGTTGCTGCTTTAGCCCAGGCGGCCTTGCGCCGCCAGCCTGTTCCGGCGGCGCAGAAGTGGCGGTTTGGCGCCCCGATCAGTGCCTGCCGGTGCTGCCGAAGCCGCCTGAGGCGCGGGCCGTTTCGTCCAGCGTGGCCGTCTCGTCCCACTCGGCGCGCAATACAGGCGACAGTATGGCCTGGGCGATGCGCATGCCGCGCTCGACCACGAAGGCTTCGCTGCCGGCATTGAGCACGATGACGCCGATCTCGCCGCGATAATCCTCGTCGATGGTGCCGGGACTGTTCGGCAGCACGATGCCGTGGCGCAGGGCGAGCCCGGAGCGCGGCCGGATCTGCAGCTCGTGGCCGGGCGGCAGGGCGACGGCGAGGCCGGTCGGGATCAGCGCACGGCCGCCGGGCTCGATGGTGACCGGCGCATCGACGGCCGCGAGCAGGTCCATCCCGGCGGCCCCGGAGGTCGCGTAGGCGGGCAGCGGCAGGTCGGCGCCGTGCGGCAGGCGCCGGACCGCGATGCGTGCGATGGGGGCGGTCATGGCTTCGGCTCCGTGCGCTGGTGATGCTCGATCTCGGTGGCGATCCGCAGCGCCAGGCGTTCCGCCACCGCCTTCTTGGGCAGGAGTGGCCATGCCTCGATATCCGCACCGGTGATCAGGTGGATCTCGTTCTCGTCGCCACCCATGATGCCGGTCGCTTCCGAGACGTCGTTGGCGAGTATCCAGTCGCAGCCCTTGCGCTGCCGCTTGGCGATCGCCTCGGCCACCACGTCGGTGGTCTCGGCGGCGAAGCCCACCACCAGCCGTGGCCGGCGCGGGCCGGGTTGCGACAGCAGGGCCAGTATATCCGGGTTGGCGACCAGCTTCAGGGTCGGCGGCGGCTCGCCCGGTCGCTTCTTCAACTTGGATGCCGCCACGCTCTCCACGCGCCAGTCGCCGACGGCGGCGGCCAGGACCGCGATGTCGGCAGGGAGCGCCGCCTCGCAGGCTGCCCGCATGGCCTCCGCGGTGTCGACCATGATCCGCTGGCAGCCTGCCGGTGCGGGCAGCGCCACCGGTCCACTGACGAGGGTGACGCGTGCGCCGAGGGCTGCCAGCGCGCCGGCGATGGCGTAGCCCTGCTTGCCGCTCGAGACGTTGGCGATGTAGCGCACCGCATCGATCGGCTCGTGCGTCGGCCCGGCGGTGACCAAGGCGTGCCGGCCGGCGAGCAGGCCGGGATGCGCTTCATCGGGCGGCGACAGCAGGCCGGCGATGGCGGCCAGGATCGCCGGCGGTTCGGCGAGGCGGCCGTAGCCGAACTCGTTGCAGGCCATCACCCCTTCCTCCGGCCCCACCACATGGATGCCGCGCGAGCGCAGCAGGGAGAGGTTGGCGCGGGTCGCGGGGTGGTCCCACATGCGCACGTTCATCGCCGGTGCCACCAGCACCGGCGCATCGGTGGCGAGCAGCAGGGTGGTGGCGAGGTCGTGCGACAGCCCGGCTGCCATCGCCGCGAGGATGTTGGCGGAGGCCGGACACACCACGATCAGGTCGGCGGAGCGCGACAGGGCGATATGGCCCATCTCGCTCTCCTCGGTCAGCGAGAACAGCCCGGCATGCACCGGCTTGCCGGTCAGCGCCTGCAGGCTGAGCGCGGTCACGAACTCCGCGCCGCCCGCCGTCAGGATGCAGGAGACCGCACAGTCACGCGCAGCCAGCAGGCGGATCAGCTCGAGCGACTTGTAGGCCGCGATACCGCCGCTGACGACGAGCAGCACCCGCCTGCCGGCGAGGTCGGCCGGGCTGCAGCCGGTCGCGGCATCCATGCTCAGAGGCGCCAGCCGGAATGGATCGCGGCGATCCCGCCGGAGAGGTTGCGCACGCCGACGCGCGCGAAGCCGGCGTCGCGCAGCATGCCGGCGAGCCGTTCCTGGTCGGGAAAGGTGCGTATGCTCTCGGCAAGATACTGGTAGCTGGCGGCATCGCCGGCGATCATGCTGCCCAGCCGCGGCAGCACCCTGAACGACCAGGCGTCGTAGAGCGGGGTGAGGGCGGCGACCTGCACGCGGGAGAACTCCAGGCACAGGAACCGGCCGCCCGGGCGCAATACGCGACGGGCCTCGGCCAGCACCGCGTCCTTGTCGGTGCAGTTGCGCAGCCCGAAGGCGATCGACACCCGGTCGACGCTGCGGTCCGGCACCGGGAGGCGCTCGGCATCGGCCACCACGAAGCCGAGCTTCGCAACCATCGCGTTGCCGAGCGCGCGCTCGCGGCCGACGCCGAGCATGCTCTCGTTGATGTCGGACAGGATGGCAGGACCGCCGCCGCCGCGCAGCCAGCCGAAGCTGATATCGCCGGTGCCGCCGGCGAGGTCGAGCAGCGAGAGGTGCGGGCGCGGGCCGAGGGCGGAGACGAAGATGCGCTTCCAGGCACGGTGGATGCCGAGCGACATCAGGTCGTTCATCAGGTCGTATTTCGGCGCCACGCTGTCGAAGACCGCGCGCACCATCGGCTTCTTGGCCTCTCGCGGCACGCTGCGGTAACCGAAGTCGGCGCTCGCGCCGGGCCGGTAGCCGGATCCGGCGGTCTGCTGGGGGGTGGAGGGCCGGCTGTCGATGTTGTCGCTCATGGCGGGCAGGTATAGCGTGCCGACCCTGCATGCCGGAACTGCCTGAAGTCGAGACCGTGATGCGCGGCATGCGCGCGCATCTTGAGGGTCATACGATCGTGCACGCCGAGATGCGCCGCGCGGATCTGCGCTGGGCCATGCCGCCCAATCTCGCCGAGCGCCTGCGCGGCGCGCGGGTGGAGGGCTTCCGGCGGCGCGGCAAGTACATCCTGATGCGACTGGCGGGCGGGGTGAGCATGCTGCTGCATCTCGGCATGTCCGGCCGCGTCAACCTCACCCGCCTCGATCCGTCCGTGCCGGTCGGGGTCACCCTGCACGAGCATCTGGTGATCGAGAGCGAGGAGGGCTGCCGCTTCGGCCTGGTGGACCCGCGACGTTTCGGTTTCGTCGATCTGGTGCCCACCGATGCCGAGGAGAGCCACCGGTTGCTCGCGCCGCTCGGTCCGGAACCCCTGGAGGCCGGCTTCGATGCTGGCGTGCTGGCCAGCGGACTGCACGGTCGTCGCACCTCGATCAAGGCGTCCCTGCTCGACCAGGGCGTGGTGGCGGGCCTCGGCAATATCTATGTGTGCGAAGCGCTGTATCGCGCCCGGCTGTCGCCACGGCGCGAGAGTGGCAGCCTCTCCCGGGCCGCGATCCGGCGGCTGGTCGAGGCGATCCGGGCAGTGCTTGGCGAGGCGATCGCGGCCGGTGGTTCCAGCCTGCGTGATTATGTCCAGCCGGATGGCGAACTCGGCTACTTCCAGCATGCCTGGCGGGTCTACGGCCGCGAGGGCGAGCCCTGTCCGGAGTGTCCGGGGAAACCCATCTGCCACGGCATCGGCCGCATCGTGCAGTCCGGGCGCAGCAGCTTCTTCTGCGCGCGCCTGCAGCGCTAGGCCGGTCGCCTTGACTCCTCCGCCCACGGTGATCTAGAACCCGCTCCCTTGTCGGGTCCGGCTGCGTCCTTGCGACCGCGCCCTTTATGCATGTCGAAGACTGGTTGAACAGAGGCCCATGGCGAACACCGCATCGGCGCGCAAGCGCATCCGGCAGACCGAAGTCCGCACCGCGCGCAATGTCGCGCGCCGCTCGCGTGTCCGCACCTTCGTGAAGAAGGTCGAGACGGCGATCGCGGCCGGGGACAAGGAACTGGCGGTGAGCGCCCTGCGCGCGGCGCAGCCGGAAATGCAGCGCGCGGTCGGCAAGGGTATCGCCCACGCCAACACGGTGTCGCGCAAGATCTCGCGCCTGTCTGCACGCATCAAGGCGATCGCCGGCAAGTGAGCCTGCCGTTGGCCGGTGGACGACGGAGTTCGGTCTCCGGGTAAGCCAGCCCACGTTATTGCATGGTTCCCGTAATACTATAGTGACGGCCCGCTGCAAGGCGGGCCGTTTACTTTTTGCGCCTCGGATCGGCTTGTCGACGCAATCTTGACCCAACGCACAGTTCACGAGACAATTAGTTCCCGTTTTGTCCGGTCCCAATATCCGCCTCGTTACTTGACAGGCGCTCATTTTTGTCTTGTTGCCCGATGGGCTAGATTCCCATTGCGACCCCGGCGGCGGCTGATTTACTGTCCGGCACGGTCGCGACGTTGACCGCAAAATGTAACAGACGAAGTTCCCACATCGGTATTCGCTGAACGCCCTGCATCTGCGGGGGCTGTTTCGACGCCTGCCGCCGGGAGCGATCGTTGCGCCGTCTGGCTGGCCATGACCCATGACCCTTCATCGGGGAGCAGGGGGCTGGCGGGCAGTGGGTGTTGGACCAGCGGCTTGCCGGCCGCTGGAACAGGCGTCCCTGCCGGGCGAGACGGTCACAGTGATGCGGGAGCAGGTTTGGTGAGAGTGGACCAGGGCAATCAGGGGGTCGGAGCAGCCTCCGAGCTCGTCGTTGACGACATCGCCGACAGCCACGGTCACCACAGCGACAGATCCAAGCCGGACGACGGCTCCGGCCTGACCGGGGGCGAGAGCGGACATCCATTCGAGCGGCATTGGGGACGCATCCGTGCGCGCATGCAGGTCGAGGTGGGCGAGGTCGAGTACCGCACCTGGCTGCGCCAGATCCGGCTCGGCGAGGTCGAGGCAGACGAGATCACCCTGCTGTTGCCGACGCGCTTCCTGCGTGACTGGGTTCGAAGCCAGTATGGCGACCGTCTGAGCACGCTCTGGCATGCCGAGGTCCCGCACATCCGCCGGGTGGAACTGCAGCTGGCGGCCGAGGAGGCGCGCGAGCGTCCGGCCGCAGCGGATCATGCGGTGCCGGCGGGCAGCGCGCCCGTTGTCGTGGTGGCATCCGCCGGTGGCGTCAAGCCAGGCCATGCTGCCCCACCGGCAGAGCCCGGCATCGCACGGGGCGAACTCGCCGCGCCACTCGATCCGCGCTTCAGTTTCGACAGCTTCGTGGTTGGCAAGCCGAACGAGTTCGCGCATGCCTGCGCCAGGAGGGTTGCCGAGCGGCCGTCGAGCCCGGGCTTCAATCCGCTGTTCCTGTATGGCGGCGTGGGTCTCGGCAAGACGCATCTGATGCATGCGATCGGTCTCGAGCTGGCGCGCGGCGAGCGCACCACCACGGTTGCATACATGTCGGCCGAGAAATTCATGTACCGCTTCATCGCGGCGATCCGCTCGCAATCGACGATGGAGTTCAAGGAGCAGCTGCGTTCCGTTGACGTGCTGATGATCGACGACCTGCAGTTCCTGATCGGCAAGGACAACACGCAGGAGGAATTCTTCCACACCTTCAATGCGCTGGTGGATGCCGGCAAGCAGATCGTGGTGAGCGCCGACAAGTCGCCGTCGGACCTGTCCGGCCTCGAGGATCGCCTGCGCACCCGCCTGGGCTGCGGCATGGTGGCCGATCTGCATGCCACCACGTTCGAGCTTCGCATCTCCATCCTCGAGGCCAAGGCCGCCGCCTCCGGAGTGGCGGTGCCGCCCAAGGTGCTGGAGTTCCTGGCGCACAAGATCACCACCAACGTGCGCGAGCTCGAGGGCGCGCTGAACCGGCTGATCGCGCATGCCAACCTGTTCGGCCGCCCGGTCACGCTGGAGGCGACCCAGGAGGTCCTGCACGACATCCTCAAGGCGCACGACCGGCGTGTCACCATCGAGGAGATCCAGCGCAAGGTCGCCGAGCACTGGAATATCCGCCTGACCGACATGTCGTCCGCCCGGCGCGCCCGTGCGGTCGCGCGGCCGCGGCAGGTGGCGATGTTCCTCGCCAAGCAGCTGACCAGCCGCTCGCTGCCCGAGATCGGCCGCAAGTTCGGCAACCGCGACCACACCACGGTGATGCATGCGGTCAGCCGCGTCGCCGAGCTGATGGAGCGCGACACCGCCTTCGCCGAGGACGTGGAACTGCTCCGCCGCATGCTGGAAAGCTGATTTTCCGCGCAGCGCATCCCCGGACGGGCTCACCCATTTGCGAGCCTCGACGCTGCTGCTAGGCTATCGCCCCGGATCGGTATTCCGGCGCATGAGGACCCGACTGAGATGAAGCTGAAGGCCGATCGCGCGACGCTGCTGAAGGCGCTCGCCCACATCCAGAGCGTGGCCGAGAAGCGCAACACGATCCCCATCCTGGCCAACGTGCTGATCGTGGTGAAGGAGGGGCGGCTCAGCCTGACCGCTACCGACATGGAGATCGCCGTCGTCGAGCAGATCGCGTCCGGCGCGGTGCGTGACGGCGCGACCACGGCGCCGGCGGCGGTCCTCTACGAGATCGTCCGCAAGCTGCCGGATGGTGCCGAGGTGGAGCTGGACCATTCCGGTGGCGACGCGCCGCTGGCGTTGCGGGCCGGGCGTTATGCGACCAGCCTGAACGTGCTCGCCGTCGATGATTTTCCCTCCATGACCACCGGCAGCCTGCCGCATTCCTTCCGCATCCCGGCGCCGGTGCTGCGTGGACTGATCGACCGCACCCGGTTTGCGATCTCCACGGAGGAGACCCGCTACTATCTGAACGGCATCTACCTGCATGTCGCCGAGGCGGCCGCCGGCGAGGCGGGGCCGATGCTGCGCGCGGTGGCGACCGACGGGCATCGCCTGGCGCGCGTGCAGACCGAGTTGCCCCCGGGGGCGGCCGGGATGCCGGGTGTGATCGTGCCGCGCAAGACCATCAACGAATTGCGCAAGCTGCTCGACGAGGCGGCGGACGATGTCGAGGTGGCGCTGTCGGAAACCCGCATCCAGTTCACCGTCGGTTCGGTGATGCTAACCAGCAAGCTGATCGACGGCACGTTCCCGGAATACGAGCGCGTCATTCCGCGCGACAACGACAAGATCCTGCGTGTCGGCAAGAAGGATTTCTCCGATGCGGTGGCGCGCGTGGCCGCGATCAGCCAGGAGCGTTCGCGTCCGGTCAAGCTGTCGATCGACCGCAACCTGCTGATCCTGTCGGCTGCAAGCCCGGACCAGGGCACCGCCAAGGAGGAACTCGACGAGGGCCGCGTCAGCTACGATTCCACGCCACTCGAGATCGGCTTCCAGGCGCGCTACCTGAACGACATCACCGACCAGATCGAGAAGGATGTCGAGTTCGCTTTCTCGGACAGCGCGGCGCCGACGGTGGTGCGCGACGTGGACAGCCCGTCGGCGTTGTATGTGCTCATGCCGATGCGCGTCTGAGGCGACGCTACCGAAGTCCGGCCGTCCTGCAATCATCCTGACGGCGGCAGCATGCTCAGCCTGTCGCGGCTGACGCTCACCGACTACCGGAACTACCAGCAGCTGGTCTGGCGTCCCGATCAGGCCGGCACCGACGGGCGCGTCAGCGTGCTGACCGGCGCCAACGGCAGCGGCAAGACCAACCTGCTGGAGGCTCTGTCGATGCTGGTGCCGGGGCGGGGGCTGCGCGGCGCCCGGCTCGCCGACGTGCAGCGTCTGGGGGCTGCGGGCTGGGCGGTGGCGGCTCGTCTGGCGCAGGATGGCGAGGCGTTCGAGATCGGCACCGGCCTGACCACCGAAGCCGGCGTGGCGGGTGGTGCAACCGTTGGTGCGTCTTCGGGAGGGCGGCGGGTGTTCCGGCTGGATGGCGAGCCGGCGCGCAACCGGGCCGCGGTCGCCGAGCGTCTGTGCGCGGTCTGGCTGACGCCGCAGATGGACCGGCTGTTCATCGAGGGACCTTCCGGGCGGCGGCGTTTCCTGGACCGGCTGGTGCTGGCGCTGGAGCCGGAGCACGCGCGCGAAGTGGCGGCACACGACGAGGCCATGCAGGGCCGCAACCGGCTGCTGCAGAACCCGCGCACCGATCCGGCCTGGCTGGCCGCGCAGGAGAGTTCGATGGCCCGCCACGCGGTGGCGGTCTGCGCTGCCCGGCGTAGCCTGGTGGGCCGGCTGAACGGCGCTCCGCAGGACGCACCGGAGACCGGCTTTCCCGCCGCCACCCTCGAGCTGGCCTGCGAGATCACCACCCAGCTGATGGCCCATCCGGCGCTGGTGGTGGAGGACTGGCTGCGCGACCAGCTCGGGCGCCGCCGCGCATCCGATGCTGCGGCCGGGGGCGCGTCCCTGGGTGGCCATCGTGCCGACCTGCTGCTGAGCGACCGTGCCACCGCCAGGCCGGCCTCCCTGGGCAGCACCGGCCAGCAGAAGGCGCTGCTGATCGGCATCCTGCTGGCGCATGCGGCGCTGATCGCCGAGGTGCGCGGCGAGGCGCCGCTGCTGCTGCTCGACGAGCCGCTGGTGCATCTGGACACCACCCGGCGGGAGGCGCTGTTCGCGGCGCTGCTGCGGCTGCCGGCGCCAGCGCTGCTGACCGGCACCGATCCGGAGCCGTTCGCGCCACTGCGCGGGCAGGCCGGATTCTGGCGTGCCGGGGAGGGGAAACTGCGCCCCGACTCGGCTTTCGGCAGCGAGTATCCTGGCCCGCCCGCTGCAGAGCGCGTATAGTCTATAGACTCAAAAACCCAGACTTACGGAGCGACCAGCCGGCATGTCCGATTCCGCCGAACCCACGGGCTCGTCTGCTCGACAGGATCCCAGGCAGCATCCTGCGGGGCAAGACAGCGGGCCGACCACCGGGACGGCCGCGGAAACCATGCCGGAAGGAGCTGCCGGTGCCGAGGGCATCTACGACGCCGCATCGATCTCGGTCCTGAAGGGACTGGACGCGGTGCGCAAGCGTCCGGGCATGTATATCGGCGATACCGATGACGGGTCCGGCCTGCACCACATGGCGTTCGAGATCATCGACAACGCGGTGGACGAGGCGCAGGCCGGCTACGCGACCAGCTGCTCGCTGGTGCTCAACGGCGACGGATCGGTGACGGTGCGTGACAACGGGCGCGGCATTCCCACCGACATGCATGTCGAGGAGGGCATCAGCGCCGCCGAGGTGGTGCTGACGCGCCTGCACGCCGGCGGCAAGTTCAACCAGAACTCTTACAAGGTCTCGGGCGGGTTGCACGGCGTCGGAGCGGCCGTGGTCAACGCGCTGTCCGAGTGGATGCGTGTGCGCATCTGGCGCGAGGGCCAGGAGCACCAGATCAGCTTCAAGCATGGGGAGGCGGATGCGCCGCTGCGGGTGGTCGGGCCGAGCCCGGAGGCGCGCGGCACCGAAGTGAGCTTCAAGCCCAGCTCCGCAACCTTCGGGCGCACCGACTTCGAGTTTCCGATCCTCGAGCGCCGCCTGCGCGAGCTTGCCTTCCTGAACTCCGGCATGGAAATCATCCTGCGCGACGAGCGCCATGCACCGGCTCAGGAGCAGCGTTTCTGCTACGAGGGCGGCCTGATCGCATTCGTCGAATGGCTGGATCGCGGCAAGATCCCGGTGATGGCGCCGCCGATCACGGCGCTCGGACAGGATCCCGCGCAGGGCATCAAGGTCGAGTTCGCACTGTCGTGGAACGACAGCTTCCACGAGACCATGCTCTGCTTCACCAACAACATCCCGCAGCGCGACGGCGGCTCGCATCTGGCCGGCTTCCGCCAGGCGCTGACACGCGTGGTCGGCAAGTATGCCGAGGGAATGGGCAAGAAGGAGGCGCTTGCGCTGTCCGGCGAGGACATGCGCGAGGGCCTGACCGCGGTGCTGTCGGTGAAGGTGCCGGATCCCAAGTTCTCCTCGCAGACCAAGGATAAGCTGGTCAGCTCGGAAGTGCAGCCGGTGGTGCAGGCGGCGGCGGCGGACGCCATCGCGCACTGGTTCGAGACGCATCCCAAGGAGGCGCGCTCGATCATCGGCAAGGTGATCGATGCGGCGTCCGCGCGCGAGGCGGCCCGCAAGGCGCGTGAGCTGACCCGCCGCAAGGGCGTGCTCGACATCTCCACGCTGCCCGGCAAGCTTGCCGACTGCCAGGAACGCGATGCGTCGAAGGCGGAGATCTTCCTGGTCGAGGGTGACAGCGCCGGCGGCACCGCCAAGCAGGGTCGTGACCGCAAGTTCCAGGCGATCCTGCCGCTGAAGGGCAAGATCCTGAATGTCGAGCGTGCGCGCTTCGACCGCATGCTGGGTTCGGCCGAAATCGGCACGCTGATCACCGCACTCGGCACCGGCATCGGCCATGCCGAGCCGGAGCAGGGCGGGTTCGCGATCAACAAGCTGCGCTACCACCGCATCGTCATCATGACGGACGCCGACGTGGACGGCTCGCATATTCGCACGCTGCTGCTGACCTTCTTCTTCCGGCAGATGCCGGAGCTGATCGATCGCGGGCATCTCTATATCGCGCAGCCGCCGCTGTACCGCGCCAAGCGCGGCAACGAGGAGCGCTACCTCAAGGACGACGCGGCACTCGAGCAATACCTGCTCGACAAGGCGCTGTCGCATGCAAGGCTGACCTATGCCGACGGGCGGGTGCTGGAAGGCGAAGAGCTCGGCGTCGAGATGGGCTGGCTGCGCGAGGCGACGCGGGCGCTGCGCCGGCTGGCGGTAGCGGCGCCGACTTGGCTGCTGGAACAGGCGGCGATTGCCGGCGCGCTGACGCCCGACATGAACCGCGGACAGCTCAACTCGCAGGCGCTGGTGGCGCGGCTGAACGGGGCGTCGCTGCCGAACGAGCGCAGCTGGAAGGTTCTGGTCGACGAGAACGGCCTGACCATGGCGCGCGAGGTGCGAGGTGTCGGCGAGCGCTATCACGTCGATGCGGCAGCGCTGCGTTCAGCCGACGTGTTGTGGCTGGCCGAGCGGGCAGAGCTGCTGGGGCGTGACTTCTCCGGCGAGCATGCTGCGACGCTCGCGCTGGACAGCAACGAGGCGCCGCTGGCCGGTCCGTCGAGCGCGTACGATCGCATCCTGGCGCAGGGCCGCAAGGGCTTGGCGATCCAGCGCTTCAAGGGGCTCGGCGAGATGAATGCCGAGCAACTCTGGCGCACTACGCTGGATCCGTCGGTCCGGACCCTGCTGCAGGTGAAGGTCGGCGATATCGAGAATGCCGGACAGGTGTTCTCGACGCTGATGGGCGATGTCGTCGAGCCACGCCGCGATTTCATAGTGGGCAATGCACTGAAGGTAGCGAACCTGGACGTCTAGCGGGTTCGTGTCTGCAACTCGGCGGGAATTGCCGGCGGCTGCTTCAGGCAATCCCGGCTCGCGCACACCGGACGCACCGCTGCACGATCGCAACTGGGTACGTCACGATCTTGGATTGCCGGGCAGGATGCACCGTTCCCGCCGCGAAAGGACCAATCCCTCTAAGGAAGATCCCCTCGCGGCGGTACTTGCTTCAACCTCGGCCGCGCATCGTCCGCGGAAGCTTCAGCCCTTCGTCGCCGACCGCTCCAGGTAGGCCTGCACGAAGCCAGCCAGGTGGTCGTGCAACCAGGTACCCATTTCCTCTTCCTCATGCAGCGACATCTCGAGCACCGTCCTGTCCGCGGTGGCGCCGGCCGCGTCGGCCAGGGCAATCAGCACCTTGTAGGAAGCCGCCTCGTACGACTTGAAACCGACGGCTGCGAGCACGTTCTTGAGCACTTCGTCACCTGAAGCAGCGTGGACAAAGCCTGCAACGGTGGCGACAGCGCCGGAAACCGCTTCCTTGGCGATCGACTTGCTGGTGCCCTGTCTCGCCAGCAGGTCATCGAGCCGGGCGGCCTGGATGGTCGAGCGCTGATGTTCCATCTGCATGCGCGCATGCAGTTCCGGATAGGGCTCCATCCGGGGCAGTTCGTTCTGGATGGTGCCGATCGCCTGGGTTTCGACGGCGTGCTGGTTCTTCAGCCCGGTCACGTAGATATCCTTGTAATCCGTAGATCCACTCATGATGCACTCCATTGACGCTACGACTGGAACGTGGCGTTGCACGAAAGATCCTCACGACCGGAGGCTCGACGGTTTTGTGTTCCCGTCTTTAACCGGCTCAGGCAGCAACCCATCCGGCTTGCAGCCGATCCCGATCGATGCGGCCGGCAGCCCGGGTCTGGCGGCCCTCCGCGCCAAGGCGCAGCACATCGATCGTATCGACCGCGATGAACAGCACGCCGAACTGCCGGAACTGGATGTCGGGCGGCAGCAAGCTTCGATCCTCCGGATCTGCAATGGCATCCCCAGGGTTCGCGACGCTGCCATAGGCGGATCGGGCGTTGTCCGACAGATCTTTCCAGCGGCCGCGGGCCACCGTATCGTCGACGTGCAGGGTCGCTACTCCGCCGAGCCGCAACTGCAACCGCTCGGTGGCCGACCAGGCCAGCAGCGCGACACGGTCCGTAGCGGCGATCGCATGTGCCTTGGCGGCACGCACGTCGGTATGCATCTCCGCCTGTGCCGGCGGCCATTCGAAGCCGCGCAGCACCAGCGTCCTGATCTCCGGCGATCCCGATGCCGAAACGGTCGCGAGTTGCACGTTGCGCAGGTCCGAGCCGTGCTCGCGTACAGCCCGGCCGAGGCGGGAAAGCGCGTCTTCGATAAAGTCCGTGGCGGTTTCTCGCATAGCCCCGTAAGGGCCGAGCCGGCCGCAAGGTTGCCTTGCAACGTAGCGGCTGCGGCCTACAGGCCCTGGCCGCCGCCGATCGACATCGAGCCGGACCCGTTCGGCAGGTTGCTTCCGGGCTGATCCGGCCCCGGTAGCTGGCCGATGCCCGCACCGGATGCGCCGCCGCCATGTGCGCCGCCGCCGCCGCCGCGCGGGCCTGGGCTGGGTGCAGGGGCCGAAGCGCCGGGGGACATGGCCGGCGCGACATAGAAGGGATCGGTGTGTGTCGTGGGCGGCGGGGCGGAGCAGGCCGCAAGGGGAAGCAGAAGGCCGACGATGGCACGCGGCCGCATCGATGGTTGGCGGCCATCACTCGCCGTGGCCGACCGTCTCGCACGCTCCATACCATTCTCCTCCAGCACCAGGACAGCGCATGACGCGGCCCCATGGGATACACAGGATGTCGACCTCGTCAGATATGGCAAGCCGCCGCAACAGCTCCGGGGGGAGTTCGATGCCGACGATGAGAGGAGATTGCGTGATCGTCCGCTGCGGCGTGATCGTCGTTCTTGGTCTGTGTCTCGCCGGCTGCAGCGCCTATCGCGGTCCGATCGACAACAAGCCCGATCCGGACAGGGCGAACCCGTCCCGCTGGGGTAAGGCCCTGCCGCTGCAGCGCGACGCCCCGGCATCGGCCGCCGCCTGATCGCATCGATGCCGCCGTGATGCACGCAATTTGACCCGCGCCTGTCCTGCCTAGTTCGACAGGAGTGTCGCGCTGCGGATCATGTCGTTGACCAGGGCGACGACCTGGCGTGCATCGTATGGCTTGCCGATGAACCGAGTTCGTGTGCTCAGCGTGGACGCCATCGGGCAGGCGGTGCCCGAAGTCAGCAGGATCGCGCAGGCCGGTGTCGTCGCCTCGATGAACCTTGCGAGCGTGAAGCCGTCTGGCACGCTTGGCATCACCACATCGAGGAAGGCGGCATCCACATCGACCCGGTGCTGCAGGATCATCAGCGCCGCCATCCCGGAACCGGCTTCCAGCACTTCGAAATCGGCCGAGCGGAAGATTGCTACCGCCACCGCGCGGATCATGTCCTCATCCTCCACGATGAGGATGACCGGATTGCGGACATTCCGGGCAGGCCGGCCCGATGCAGTCCGGCGCTGGAACACGGCCATGCCACCGCTACCCGATTATGCTGCCGTTGGGGTTGGTGACCCCGAGCAGCTCGATCCTGGTGCCGTCGCCAAGCTGCACGATGCTGTTGCCGCCGCTTGATGCGATGTTCACCTGCGAGGACTGGTAGTTGAACAGGCTGATGGTGTCGGTCCCTACCTTGAAGCCCGAAATGATCGCGGTGCCGCCAGCCGAGCCGTTGACCACGTCGTAGCTTGTCGGACCGCTACCTTCGCCGATGGTGGCGGTGCCGCTGCCCACGACCACCTGCATCGAGCCGGTACCGCCGGTGAGGGACACGTTGCCGGACTCCGCGAAGATCAGGCTGGCCCCGTTGCCGGTCTGGATCCCCGAGTTTCCGGTTCCGGCTACCACCAGCATGTTGCCGCCCCGGCCTGTCACGTCGAGCGCGCCGCTGCCGCCGATGATCGAGTCTGCCCCGACGGTGCTGCCGAAGACGTTGAGGCCGCCGCTGCCGCCGAACACCGCTTCGCCGTGCTGGGCCATGAGGTTGAGCGCCCCCGCGCCACCGACGATGGTGTCCTGGCCGCCGGACCCGGCATTCACCAGGGTGGGGCCGGCGCCGGTGAAGATCACGCCGCCGGTGGCGCCGCCGTTGATGGTGGTGGCGCCGCCGCCGCCCAGCACCGAGGAGCGGCCGGAGCCGACCACGAGCACGTCCGTGCCTGCATCCGAGCCGAAGATCCGGTCGCCGCCACCGGCGCCCTGGACCGTCGTTGATGTTCCGGCATTGTTGTTAGCCACCAGCACGTTGTCGCCGGCGGTGCCGCCCAGCAGTATGCCGCCTGCCGCCCCCCCGAGGATGACGGCCGAGGCGGACCCGCCCGTCACGGTCGTGCTGCCCGAGCCACCCAGGAAGGTCAGCGGGCCACCGCTATCGCCTACCACCAAGCTGCCCGACGAGCCATGCACCGTCAGGCTGGTGCCACTCCCGGTGATCGTGGAAGCGCCGGAAGCAGCGTTGATGGTGTCGGCGCCCTGTGCGTTCACCGCGGCGGTTCCGGCCCCGAGGTTGACCGTGGTATCGCCGCCGGCGGCCGTCGTGATGGTGCCCCCGGTGGTGACGTCCAGCGTGAGCTGGGCGCCCGGTGCCGAGCTGGTGAAGCTGACCCGGCCGGTGCCGGAATAGGTGACGTTCTTGCTGGTGCCGGCGTCGATGACCGCATCGGCACTGCCGGAGATCAAGATGTTGCCGGTGCCGCCGGTGACGGAGATCGCGCGGCCGGTGGCATCGATGGTGGCATTGCCGCTGCCGCCGATGATCGAGGCAGCGCCGGTTACCGTGACCGCCAGGGTACCGGAGCCCATCTCGATGGTGTCGCTGCCGTTGCTGGCGATGGAGGCGTTGTCGGCCCCAAGCGCCAGGGTGTTGGTGCTGCCGGCCTCGGTGGTGATGGTGGCGGTGCCGGATTGGGCGGCGCCGCCGAGTTCGAAGGTTGCGCCGTCGATCATTGCGGGTACCGCCGCGGTCGGCAGTGCACCGTCAAGAATGATGGTGCCGCCACGGTAGACCAGCTCGCCTGCGGCAAGGCTTTGCGACCCGGTCAAGGTGAGCGTGGCTGTGCCGGTGCTGCCGACATAGCTGGTGGTGCCGGCAACGCCCTGCAGCGTATCGGACAGCACGACGTTGTTGCCGCCCTGCCCATCCGTCTCGGCGGTCAGCACGCCGCCATCGAGCGTCACGGTTCCGCTGAGAACGGCGGTATCGTCGAGCAGCAGGTCGCCGCCGTCGCCGAGGGTCACCGCACCATTGGCGACAGCGAGGCTGCCGTCGAGCGTGAGGGTGCCTGCCGAGGAGCCACCGACCAGCAATCCGGCGCCGGCCACGATCGAGGCGCTGCTTCCGAGCATCAGGCCGCCGCCATCATCGACCACCAACGAGCGATCCCCACCAGCCGCGCTGTCCTGCAGCCCGGCCAGCACCAGGGTGCCGGAGTAGGTGACGTGGTCGCCGTCGACGCGGACCTCGCCGGCGTTGCCGTCCCCGCTGACGGTGTAGGCGCCGGCGCTTCCGGTATCGAAATAGGCCAGGTCGGTGCTGGCGCTCGGTACGCCGGTGGTAGGCGCCCCGTTGACCAGCCACTCGCCGCTCTGGCTGAAGACGCCACTGACCGGCGACGCCCAGTGGTAGGCGCCGATGATCAGGCTGGCGGCGGCCGAACTGTTGCCGGCGACATCGGTCGCCGTTGCCGATACGTCATGCAGCCCGGTCGCCTCGGCGGGGGTGAGCATGTAGGCGAAGCTGCCGTCGTTCGCCGCCCGGGTGGCGCCAAGGGTCTGGCCATCCTCCGAGATCGTCACGGTGTCGCCAGCGGGCGCGGTGCCGTCGATGCTCATGTTGGAGATGGTGAGGCCGGAGGGGGCGGCGGGCGTCGCGGTTTCGATGGTCAGGCCGAGCGGCGTGGAGGCCGCCGACCCGTTGCCGGCGACGTCGGTCTCGGTAGCGGTCAGGTTGTAGCGGCCGGCAGCGAGTGCCGTGGTGGTGACCGACCAGGTTCCATCCGCGGCAACGGTGGCGGTGCCGAGGGCGGTGCCACCAGCTTGCAAGGTCACGGTGTCGCCCGCGGTGCCGGTGCCGGTGATGGTCGGTGTGGTCACGTTGGTGATGTCGTCGCCGTGCGTGCCGCTGTCGCTTGCCGATGCAAGCGCCAGGTTCGCCGGTGCTCCCGGCGTCGCGGTCTCGATGGTCAGGGCGAGCGGGCTGGAGGCGGCCGAGACGTTGCCGGCGATATCGGTCTGCGTCGCGGTGAGGTTGTTCGCGCCGGCTGCCAACCTTGCGGTGACGATCGACCAGGTGCCGCCGGCGGCCACCTTCGCGGTCCCGACCTCGGTGGTGACCCCGCTGGCGCTGGTGTCCGACAGGATGACGGTGTCCCCGGCGGTGCCGGAGCCGGTGATGGTCGGAGTGGCAACGTTGGTGATGTCGTCGCCTTGCACGCCGCTGTCGCTGATGGCGGCCAACTCCAAAGTGGTGGGAGCCGCGGGGGGCGCGGTGTCGATCGTCACGCGGAGTGGGCCGGACGCCACCGAGACATTGCCGGCGATATCGGCTTGCGTCGCGGTGAGGTTGTTCGCGCCGGCTGCCAACGTGGAGGTGGCGATCGACCAGGTGCCGTTGCGGGCGACCGTTCCGGTGCCGACGGTGGTGGTGGCGCCACCCGCACCGACGTCGAGCAGGGTCACGGTATCCCCGGCGACGCCGATGCCGGTGAGGGTGGGCGAGGTCACGTTGGTGATGTCGTCGCCTGCCACGCCGCTGTCGCTGGTGGAGGCGAGCGCCAGGTTGCTGGGCGCCGACGGCGTCACGGTGTCGATCTGCAGCGTCAGCGCAGTGGAGACCGCCGAGAGGTTGCCGGCGATGTCGGTCTGCGTCGCGGTCAGGCTGTCGGTGCCGGCGGGCAGCGTGGAGCTGGTGATCGCCCA
This sequence comes from Lichenicoccus roseus, assembly GCF_005844085.1. Lineage (GTDB taxonomy): Bacteria > Pseudomonadota > Alphaproteobacteria > Acetobacterales > Acetobacteraceae > Lichenicoccus > Lichenicoccus roseus. The sequence goes on along the minus strand of NZ_VCDI01000001.1, from coordinate 369,956 downwards.
GGTGCCGTTGCCGGCGACAGTCCCGGTGCCGACGACGGCGTTGCCGTCATACAGCGTGACGGTATCGCCCGCGGTGCCGGTGCCGGTGATGGTGGGCGTGGTCACGTTGGTGATGCCGTCGCCCATCACGCCGCTGTCGCTGGCAGCGCCGAGCACCAGGGTCATAGGTGCCGCGGGTGCCGCGGTGTCGATGACCAGGTCCAGCGCCGGAGAAGCAGCGGAGACATTGCCGGCCTCGTCGGTGTCGGTGGCGATGAGGCTGTGCGTGCCAGCGGCAAGCGTGCTGCTGGAGACCGACCAGGTGCCGTCGGCCGCGACCGTCGTGATTCCGACGATGGTGGTGCCCCCGCCCGCATTGGCCTCAAGCAGGTCGATGGTGTCGCCGGCGGTGCCGGTGCCGGTGAGGGTCGGGGTGGTGACATTGGTGATGTTGTCGCCAACCACTCCCCCGTCGCTGGCTGCCGCCAGGGCCGGCGCGGACGGAGCAGCAGGCGGGTTGGTGTCGATGACGAGCGCCAGCGCCGCCGAGGCGCCTGACAAGTTGCCGGCCGCATCCGTCTGCGTCGCGGTAAGGACGTGCGTGCCGTCGCCAAGCAGGCTGCTCGTGATCGCCCATGTGCCGTTGCCGGAGACCGTTCCGGTGCCGATGATCGTGGTGCCCCCGCTCGGAGCGGAATCCAGCAGGGTGACGATGTTGCCGGCGGTGCCGGTGCCGGTCAGGACGGGGGTGGCGACGTTGGTGATGTCGTCGCCCGGCGTGCCGCTGTCGCTGGCGGCGGCCAGCACCGGCGCGGTGGGGGCCGCGGGCGCCGTGGTGTCGATGTCGAGGCGCAGAGCCGCCGAAGGGACCGACTGGTTGCCGGCATAGTCGGTCTGCACCGTACCGAGGCTGTGCACGCCGTCGGCGAGCGTGCTGCTGGTGATCGACCAGGTGCCCGCCGCGCCGACCACGCCGCTGCCGACCACGGTGCTGCCGTCCAGCAGGGTCACGGTGTCGCCGACCGCGCCGGTGCCGGTGATGACCGGATTGGTGATGTTGGTGATGTCGTCACCCTGTACGCCGCTGTCGCTGCCTGTAGCCAAGGCAAGGCTCGCGGGCGGCATGGGGGCCGTTGTGGCGATCGTAACCGTGAGCGGGTTGGAAACCCCGGAGACGTTGCCGGCGACGTCTTTCTCGGTGGCGGTCAGGCTGTGCGCGCCGGCGGCAAGCGTGCTGCTGTTCACCGACCAGGTGCCGTCGGAGGCCACCGTCGCGGTACCGAGAACGGTGGTGCCGTCGTACAAGGTAACGGTGTCGCCGCCGGTGCCGGTGCCGGTGATGGTCGGCGTGGTGACGTTGGTGACGGCGTCGCCCTTGTTGCCGCTGTCGCTTGCTGCAGCCAGCGCCAGCGAGCCGGGAGTGGCGGGCGTCGCGGTATCGATATCCAGGCCGAGTGGAAGCGATGCCGCCGAGATGTTGCCGGCGACGTCGGTCTGCGTGGCCGTCAGGTCATGCATGCCCGCGGCAAGTGGACCGGTTGCGATCGACCAGTTGCCGTCGGCGCCGACCGTAGCGGTTCCGACTATCGTGCTGCCCCCGCCTGAAGCAACCGCACTGAGCGTGACGGTGTCGCCGACGGCGCCGGTTCCGGTGATGGTCGGCGCGCTGACGTTGGTGATGTCGTCCCCCTGCACCCCGCTGTCGCTGGTGGTAGCCAGCATTGGTGTCCCTGGCGCCCCGGGCGTCGCGATGTCGATGGTCAGTCCGAGCGCCGTCGACGGCGTCGAGACGTTGCCGGCGAAGTCGGTCTGCGTGGCACTCAGGTTATGGCTGCCGGCGGCCAGCGTGCTGGTGGTGATCGACCAGGTGCCGCCGCCCGCGACGGTGGCACTGCCGACCACGGTGCTGACGCCGCTTGCATTGGTGTCGTAGAGCGTCACCGTGTCGCCGGCGGTGCCGGTTCCGGTTACCGTTGGGGCGGCGACGTTGGTGATGTCGTCGCCCTGCAAGCCGCTGTCGCTGGAGGGATTCAGCAGCGGCGTCGATGGCGCCGACGGGGCTGCCGTATCGATGTCGAGGACGAGTGGCTGCGACGCCGCCGAGATGTTGCCGGCGGAATCGGTCTCGGCGACGGTGAAGCTGTGGCTGCCGGCGCCCAGCGCGCTGCTGGTGATCAACCAGGTGCCGTCGCCGGCCACCGTCGCGGTGCCGACCACCGTGGTGCCGCCGCTTGCGGTCGTCGCGTAGAGGGTCATGGTGTCGCCGGCGGCCCCGGTGCCGGTCAGGCTGGGGGTGGTGACGTTGGTGGTGTCGTCGCCTTGCACACCGCTGTCGCTGGCGGCAGCGAGCACCGGTGTCGAAGGCGCATGGGGAGCCGCGGTGTCGATGGTCAGGCCGAGGGCTGCAGACGGCAACGAGGCGTTGCCGGCCGCATCGGTCTGGACCGCGGTGATGCCGTGGGCGCCGTTGGCAAGGGTGGTGGTCGCGATCGACCAGGTACCACCGCTGCCGACGATGCCGCTGCCGATGGCCGTGCTGCCGTCGAACAGCGTGACGGTGTCGCCGGCGATGCCGTTGCCGGTAAGGGTCGGGGTGGTGACGTTGGTGATGTGATCGCCCTGGGCGCCGCTGTCGCTGCCGGTGTCGAGGAGCGGTGCCGAGGGCGCTGCCGGCGGCGTGGTGTCGATGTCGATCGCAAGCGCCGCCGACGATGCCGAGACGTTGCCGGCACTGTCGGTCTGCGTCGCGGTCAGGCTGTGCGCGCCGGCGGCGAGCGTGTTGCTGGCGACCGACCATGTGCCGCTTGACGCGACCGTGGCGGTGCCGATGATCGTGCTGACGCCGGCGGCGTTGGTGTCCGACAGGGTCACGGTGTCGCCGGCGATGCCGTTGCCGGTGAGGGTCGGGGTGGTGACATTGGTGATGCCGTCGCCCTGGGTGCCGCTGTCGCTTCCGGCAGCGAGCGCCGGCGCCGACGGTGGGGCGGGTGTGGCGTTGTCGACGGTGAGGCCGAGCGCCGCGGACGGCGCCGAGATGTTGCCGTTGGCATCCGTGTAGGTCGCGGTCAGCCGGTGCAGGCCCGGGGTCAGCGCTGGGCTGGTGATCGACCAGACATTGTTGCTGCCCACCAGGGCGGTGCCGAGTATGGTGCTGGTCCCGCTCGGATCGACGTCGTAGAGCGTGATGGTGTCACCGACCGGGCCGCTGCCGTTCAAGACCGGCGTGGTGACGTTGGTGATGTCGTCGCCCTGCGTGCCGCTATCCGAGGCGCTCGAGAGCACCGGCGCCGAGGGGGTGGCCGGATTGCCGGTGTCGATGCTCAGGGTGAGCGGCGTCGAGGCGGCGGAGACATTCCCGGCGGCATCGGTCTGCGTCGCGGTCAGGATGTGCGGGCCCGCCGCCAGCGTGGTGCTTGTGATCGACCAGGTGCCGTTTCCGGCGACGGTGGCGGTGCCCACGACGGTGCTGCCGTCCAGCAGGGTGACGGTGTCGCCGGCGACGCCGGTGCCGGTGAGCACCGGGTTGGTGACGTTGGTGACGTTGTCGCCCTTGACGCCGCTGTCGCTCGCCGCCGAGAGCACCGGCGCACCCGGCGCGCCGGGGGCTGCGGTATCGATCGCAAGGACCAGGGCGGGGGACGCGGTGGAGCTGTTGCCAGCCACGTCGGTCTGCACGGCGGTCAGGCTGTTGGTTCCGGCCGCCAGCGCGCTGCTGACCACCGACCAGGTGTTGTCGGCGGCCACGGTGGCGGTGCCGACTGCGGTGGTCGTACCACTTTCGCTGGTGTCCAGAAGCGTGATGGTATCCCCGGCGACGCCGGAGCCGGTGATGGTCGGCGTGGTGACGCCGGTGATGCCGTCCCCCTTGACGCCGCTGTCGCTTGCGTCTGCCAGCACCGGTGTGCCCGGCGCGGCCGGGGTCGCGGTGTCGATGGTCAGGCCGAGTGCGTTGGAGGCTGCGGAGACGTTGCCTGCGACGTCCGCCTGCGTTGCGATGAGGCTGTGCACGACACCCGCGAGGGGTGCGGTGACGATTGACCACCTGCCGTCGATGCCGACCGCCCCGGTGCCGATCGCGGTGCCGCTGCCGCCCGGGTTGGCGTCGTAGAGGGTGACGGTGTCGCCGGCGGTGCCGGTGCCGGTGATGGTGGGTGTAGTGGCGCTGGTGATGTCGTCGCCCGGCACGCCGGTATCGCTGGCGGGGGCAAGCGTAAGGTTCAGCGGTGCGGTGGGGGCCGCCGTGTCGATGGTGAGCGTGACCGGCGCCGAGGCCGCCGACCGGTTGCCGGCGGTATCGGTCTGCACGGCGGTCAGGCTGTTGCTGCCGCCAACCAGCGTGCCGGTGGCGATCGACCAGCTGCCGTTCGCGGCAACGCTGGCGCTGCCGACGGAAACGCTCCCGCCTCCTGGAGCGGTATCATAGAGGGTGACGGTGTCGCCGGCAGTGCCGGTGCCGGTCAGGGTGGGCGTGGTGATATTGGTGATGTCGTCGCCCTGCGTGCCGCTGTCGCTCCCGGCTGCCAGCACAGGTGCGGAGGGCGCCGCCGCGGGAGTGCTGTCGATGTCCAGCGCCAGGGCGGCGGAATTGGCGGAGACGTTGCCGGCTACGTCGGTCTGCATCGCCACCAGGCTGTGGCTGCCGTCGGCCAGCGCGGAAGTGGTGACCTGCCAGGTGCCGTTGCTGGCAACGGTGGCGTTGCCGACCGCAGTACCCCCATCGATCACCGTCACGGTATCCCCGGCGACGCCGATGCCGGTGAGGGTGGGCGAGGTCACGTTGGTGATGTCGTCGCCTGCCACGCCGCTGTCGCTGGTGGAGGCGAGCGCCAGGTTGCTGGGCGCCGACGGCGTCACGGTGTCGATCTGCAGCGTCAGCGCAGTGGAGACCGCCGAGAGGTTGCCGGCGATGTCGGTCTGCGTCGCGGTCAGGCTGTCGGTGCCGGCGGGCAGCGTGGAGCTGGTGATCGCCCAGGTGCCGTTGCCGGCGACAGTCCCGGTGCCGACGACGGCGTTGCCGTCATACAGCGTGACGGTATCGCCCGCGGTGCCGGTGCCGGTGATGGTGGGCGTGGTCACGTTGGTGATGCCGTCGCCCATCACGCCGCTGTCGCTGGCAGCGCCGAGCGCCAGGGTCGTGGGTGTCGCCGGGGTGGCAATGTCGATGGTCAGGTTGAGCGGTGCCGAGGCTCCGGAGACGTTGCCCGCGACATCGGCCTGGGTGGTGGTCAGGCTGTGCGTGCCGGCGGCAAGCGTGCTGCTGGTGATCGACCAGATGCCGTTGGCGGCAACGGTGGCGGTGCCGACGATGGTCGTGCCGCCGCCCGCGGTCGAGTCCAGCAACGTCACGGTGTCGCCGGGGGTGCCGGTGCCGGCGATCAGCGGCGTGGTGACGTTGGTGACGCCGTCGCCCTGCACGCCGCTGTCGCTGACGGCGGCGAGCACCGGCGCGGATTGGGTCGAGGGGGTGGCGGTGTCGATGTTCAGGCCGATCGCGGCGGACGCGCCGGAGGCATTGCCGGCGACGTCGGTCTGCATCGCGGTGAGGCTGTGCGCGCCCGGCGCCAGCGTGCTGCTGGTGATCGACCAGGTGTCATCGGTGGCAACGGTCGCGCTGCCGATGACGGTGCTTCCGTCCAGCAGGGTCACGGTGTCACCGGCGGTGCCGGTCCCTGTCACCACCGGGGTGGCGACATTGGTGATGCCGTCGCCTTGAATGCCGCTGTCGCTGGAGACGGCCAGCATCGGCGCGGACGGCGCCGAGGGCGTGGTGGTGTCGATGGTCAGGCCGAGGGTGGCGGAGGCTGCGGAGACGTTGCCGGCGATGTCGGTCTGCGTCGCGGTCAGGCTGTGCGGTCCCGCGGCCAGCGTGCCGGTGGTGATCGACCAGGTACCACCCCCCGTGACGGTGGCGGTGCCGATGGCGGTGCTGCCGTCCAGCAGCGTGACGGTGTCGCCGGCGGCGCCGGTTCCGGTTATCGTCGGCGTCACGACGTTGGTGATGCCGTCGCCCTGCACGCCGCTGTCGCTGCCGCCGGCCAGGGCGAGGGCGATGGGAGCCGAGGGGGCGGCGGTGTCGATGGTCAGGCCGAGCGCGGTGGACGCGGCGGAGACGTTGCCGGCAACGTCGGTCTGGGTCGCGGTGAGGCTGTGCAGGCCGGCGGCCAGCGTGGTGGTCGCGACCGACCAGCCGCCGTTCGAGCCGACCGTGGCGCTGCCGATCAGCGTCGCGCCGTCATAGAGCCTGACGGTGTCGCCCGCGGTGCCGGTGCCGGTGATGGTCGGCGTGGCGACGTTGGTAGTGTCGTCGCCTATCGCGCCGCTGTCGCTGGCGGTGGCCAGCATCAGGCTCGCGGGCGTCGAGGGGGTGGCGGTGTCGATGGTGAGGCGGAGGGCGGCCGACGCGGTCGAGACGTTGCCGGCGACATCGGTCTGCGTCGCGGCAAGGGTGTGCGACCCGCTTGCCAGCGTGGTGGTCACGATCGACCAGCTGCCATTGCTGGCGACGGTGCCGCTGCCGACGACGGTTCCGCCGTCGCGGAGCGTGACGGTGTCGCCGGCGGTGCCGGTGCCGGTGATGGTGGGAGTGGTGACGCTGGTGATGTCGTCACCCTGAACGCCGGTATCGCTGGAGGCGGCGAGCGCCGGCGTGCCCGGTGTCGCCGGCTTCGCGGTGTCGATGGTCAGGCCGACCGTGGCGGACGGCGCCGAGACGTTGCCGGCGACATCGGCTTGGGTCGCGGTGAGGCTGTGGCTGCCGGCAGCGAGCGCGCTGCTGACGACCGACCAGGTGCCGCCCGCAGCCACCGTGCCGGTACCGACGATGGTCGTGCCGTCGTAGAGGGTGACGGTATCCCCGGCGGTGCCGGTGCCGGTGATGGTCGGCGTGGTGACGTTGGTGATGCCGTCGCCCGGCACGCCGCTATCGCTGGCGATGGCGAGGGCCAGCGTCGTGGGGGTCGCCGGGGTGGCGGTATCGATGGTCAGGTTGAGCGGCGTGGAGGTGGCAGACACGTTGCCGGCGACATCGCTCTGGATCGCGGTCAGGCTGTGCGCGCCCGCCGCGAGGGTGGGGCTGGTGATCGACCAGGTGCCGCCGGAGCCGACGGTGGCGGTACCGATGGCGGTGCTGCCGCCGCTTCCCGACGTCGCATAGAGGGTAACGGTGTCACCGGCCGTCCCGGTCCCGGTCACGATCGGATTGCTGACGTTGGTGATGCCGTCGCCCTTGACGCCGCTGTCGCTGGCGCTGGCGAGCAACAGGGTAGGCGTCGCGGGCGTGGCGGTATCGATGTTCAGGGTGAGTGCGGCGGATCGTGCCGAGACGTTGCCCGAGCCGTCGGTGTCGTAGGCGGTGATCGTGTGCTGCCCGGCGCCGAGCGTTGTGGTTGTAATGCTCCAGGTGCCGTTGCTGGCGACGATGGCGGTCCCGATCGTCGTCGAGCCGTCCTGCAGGGTCACGGTCGCGCCGGCCTCGCCGGTGCCGGTGATGACGGGCGTGGTGACGCTGGTGGTATCATCGCCCCGCACGCCGGTATCGCTAGCGGGGGCCAGCGTGAGTCCGGCGGGCGCCACTACCGTTCCGCCAGCAGGATAGATGTACTGGCCCTGGGTGGTGCTGAGGGCCGTGGCCGGCAGCACGCTGACCTGGGTGCCGTTTACGGTGACGGTAGCCAGGCCGGTAAGCGCGGTATTGGAGAACAAGTAGAGCGTGCCACCGGAGACGTAGGAGAAGGCGCTGCTGTCCTGGTAGGCGCCCACATTCGCGATCGCCTGCGAGACCATGGTGCCGTTGTTGGCAAGGTAGGAGATCGTTTCGTTACCGTTGGCGTCGGTGCCGAAGATCGCCTGCCTGTTGCTGGCGACCGGATTGACCTCGTCGACCACACCGATGCCGACAACGGTGACGTCGAGTTGCAGCGTGTAGACATAGCCGCCCGGAACGGAGTCACCTGGCTGCGGCAGCTTGGAAGTGGCCATGGGATGTCCTTGCGGTGTCGCGCATGCGGCGCCCGATTGGGTCACACATTCTGTGTTCGAAGCCGGTTGCCGTGGCGTCCGGCGGGCCTGGCGATCGCGGACCGCTCAGGTGCTGCGTCTCACCTGAGGCTGCGCATACCCGTCGGCACAACGAGACAAGGAGCCTGACCGCGTCGGCGGCCCGGACGGTGGTGACAGGCAGGAACGGCTCGCCGGCAAGGCGCGAACTTCATGAGCCAGCAAGGCATCTCGGCCTCCGACTTGGGAAAGTTAATGCAGCGTTATCCCCTTAGCTCACCGTAATGAATTCGTATCGAAGATGTAAACAAAAATCCCTGAATGCCCGGCCGTTTCAGACTTGAACAAGATAGGCAGGTAATATGTCGTTGACTTCGATACTTGAACCCGTCGGTAGGGTTCGGCGGCTGTAGCAACAAATCGAAGCTCGATTGTTACAGCGCCGTTTCGCACTTCTCGGCCGATGCGGTGTAGGCTGAACTCTGCAGGAGACCATGGTGGCGGACACGGCGCGTGCGACCGGCAAGGCTGATGGCGGCCCCGGCAGAGCCCGCGGCGGATTCGGCGGCTATTTCGACCGCTACGAGGCGGCCCAGGCTTCCGGCTGGGCTACCGACCTGCAGGCGGCACAGCGCATCGTCGTGCTGTCCGTCCTGGTCGATGGCGAGGTGGTCGACCAGGTATTGTGCGACGGCGTGCGCGAGGATGTGCGTGCGGCACTCGGCCTTACCTCCGCACGGGTCGGCTTCTCCTACGACATTCCGGCGCGGTATTTCACCGCCACGCCGCACGTGCTGAGCTTCCGGCTGCCCGATGGCGGCGTGCTGTCGTACATGGGCGCCGGTGGCGTCGGCAGCCTGGCGCCATCGCTTGCATTCACCGAGCCGCAGCGGGCCGATCTGCGCGGCCATCTCGACGGCATGGCGCACAACATCCTGCGCGGCTGGACGCTGCGTCCGCTCGGCCCCGACGGCGCGACGACTGCCGCCGGAACCGTGCTCATCACCTGCGACGACGTGCGCATCGGGCTGGCGCGCGCCGACCGGATGCGCGGCGACGTCGGTGCCGCCAACGACAGCGATCCGTGCTGCGGTTTCGAGTTCGTGGTGCCGCCGGATCTGCGCGGCGGCGGGCCGCGCCGCTATCGCGCGTTCGCGCTACCCGGGATGCTTGAACTGGCCGGCAGCCCGCTGCTCACCACCACCGTCTCCGATCTGCACGAGGTGCGGCTGCGCACGCTGGCGGCCGGCATGGGCCGTCTGCAATCCGAGCTTGCCCGCATGCGCAGCGAGCTCGACCTGCTGCTGCCGTCGGAAGGCTACCACCTGGAGGATTTCGATCGCTGGGCGCGGAGCTATTACGACACCCTGCGGGCCCGCGTCGTGGCCGGGCGCGCGCTGGCGGCAAGCGCCGGCGGCGAGGCCTGCGCGACGCCCCTGGTCAGCGTGCTGCTGCCGACCTGGCGGCCGTATGTGCCGGACTTCGTCGCTGCCGTCGAAAGCGTCATCGCGCAGACCTATGACCGATGGGAGCTGGTCATCGTCGACGACGGCAGCAAGTCGGACGAGCTGACCGCGTGCATCGAGGCGTTCTGCCGGCAGGATCCGCGCATCCGCTGCATCAGGCGCAGCCGCAACGTGGGCATCGCGCGCGCCACGTCGCTCGCGATGCAGTCGGCGCGCGGACAATGGACCGCGTTCTTCGATCATGACGACCTGCTCGTCGATGTTGCCCTGGAAGTCATGGTGCGCGCGGCGGCGACGACCGGCGCCCTCCTGCTCTATTCCGACGAAGACAAGATCGACCGCGGCGGCACCTACCGCGAGCCCAACTTCAAGCCCGACTGGAACTACCGCTACCTGCTCGGCTGCAACTATGTCTGTCACCTGACGATGGTCGATACCGCGACGATGCTGCGCGTCGGTCCGCTGCGGCGCGAATACGACGGCGCCCAGGATCACGACTTCGTCCTGCGCTGCAGCGAGATCCTGCCGCCCGGCCGCATCCACCACGTGCCCGAGCTGCTCTACCACTGGCGCATCACGCCGAACTCCACCGCCGCCAGCGTGTCCAACAAGCAGTATGCGGTCGAGGCCGGCGTTCGCTGCGTCGCCGACCACCTCCTCCGCACCGGCCATCCGGCGCAGGTAGACGCCATCGACCGCCTCAGCATCTACCGGGTGGAGTGGGCGCCGGACAGCACGGGACCGCTGCCGGCCATCAGCGTGATCGTCCCGTTCCGCGACCAGATCGCGATCACCCGCGCCTGCGTGCTCTCGCTGCTGCGGCATACCGAATATGAGACCTACGAACTCGTGCTGGTCGACAACTGGTCGACCGCGCCCGAGCTGCAGGAGTTCCTGGCCGAGATGCGGAGCGAGCCGCGGGTTCGCGTGCTGCGCATCGAGGAGGGCTTCAACTATGCCCGGCTGAACAATCTCGCCGTCGCCGGCAGCGACGCCAGGTATTTCGTGTTCCTCAACAACGACGTTCGCATCAGCGATCCGCGCTGGCTGCACCGCATGCTCGGCGAGATCACCGCCGGCTCCGACGTCGGCATCGTCGGCGCCAAGCTGCTCTATCCCGACCGCACGGTGCAGCACGCCGGCGTGCTGGTCGGGATGCATGGCGTCGCGGCGCATCCGCATCTCGGACTGCCGGGGAGCGAGTACGGCTATGTCGGCCGCGCCCGGCTGAGCCAGGAGCTGATGGCGGTGACCGGCGCCTGCATGATGGTGCGCGCCGCCCTGTTCCGCGAAATCGGCGGCTTCGACGAGGTCGGCCTGCCGGTCGCCTACAACGATGTCGATCTCTGCCTGAAGGCGCACGAGCGCGGCTGGCGGGTGGTGTGGTGCGCCGAGGTGCTGGCCGAGCATCTGGAGAGCCTGTCGCGCGGCAGCGACCTGCGGCCCGAGCAGGAGGCGCGCTTCTTCCGCGAGCGCCAGGTGATGCTCGAGCGCTGGGGCGACCGCGCCTTCTTCCGGCAGGACCCGTTCTACAACCCGAGCCTTTCCAGCACCGGCCGGCTGTTCTACACGCTCGCCGACCCAGCCGGGAGGGCGCCGATCTGAGACCGATAGTGCTGAGCCGTCGCAGGATGGCCGCCCTCGCCCTGACCTTGCTGAGCGGCGCCTGCGCCGTACGGCCGGTGCTGTCGCCGCAGGAGCAGGCGGACGTCGACCGCATCCAGGCCTATCTCGACGGGCTGCACGGGCTGCGCGCCCGCTTCCTGCAGATCGGCGCCGACGGCGCGACCAGCAGCGGCATCGTCTGGTACGAGCCCGGCAAGCTGCGGATCGACTACGAGCAGCCGGCGCGCATGGAGGTGGTGGCGACCGGCACCCATCTGGTGGCGCACCGCGAGTCTGACGACAGCACCACCCGCATCGCGCTGTCGAGCAACCCGCTCGGGCTGCTGCTGGTGCCCGGGCTGCGCCTGTCGGGCGACATCACGGTGACCGACATCCAGCGGCGCGCGGGCGTGCTGCAGGCCTCCCTCGCACGCACCAGCAACCCGGCGCAGGGCCTGCTGACGCTGGTCTTCAACGACACCGGCGCATTGCAGCTTGTCGGCCTGGAGGCGGTGGATGCAAGGCGGCAGCGCACCAGCTTCCACCTGATCGACCCGCAGGCCGGACTTGCCCTGGACCCTGGCCTGTTCCGGCCGCAGGCAGCCTGATCGCGCCGCTCGTCCGCTTTCCTGCGGCGCAGGTCGGCCCGAAGCCCACCGCGCGGCGGCTTCAGCCGAAGCAGGCGGCCCAGTTTGCCCGCAGTTGCGCGTCGACCTCGTCCAGCGTGGCCCGTACGCCCAGTGCGTGCAGGCTGGTCACGCCATGTTCGCGCAGGCCGCATGGCACGATGCCGTCGAAATGCGCGAGGTCGGGATCGACGTTCAACGACACGCCGTGCCAGCTGACCCAGCGGCTGACGCGCACCCCGAGGGCCGCGATCTTGCTGTCGCCCCCGGTCTCGGGATCGCGCACCCAGACGCCGACCCGGCCGTCGCGGGTGCCGGCCTGCACGCCGAAGGCCGCCAGGGTCCGGATCAGCCACTGCTCCAGCGCCTGCACGTAGGCCCGTATGTCGCGTGGCGGCACCGCGCCGTGCGGCCGCTGCAGGTCCAGCATGACATAGGCCACGCGCTGTCCCGGACCGTGATAGGTCCACTGCCCACCGCGCCCGGCGGCGTAGGTCGCAAGACCGAGCGGGTTGAACAGATCCTCCGGGCGTGCCGAGGTGCCCGAGGTGAACAATGGCGGGTGCTCCAGCAGCCAGATCGCTTCGGGGGCGCCGCCGGCGCGGATCGCCGCGACCCGGTCCTGCATCGCCAGCACCGCCTCCGGATAGCCGACCGGGTCGGCATGGTGCCGCCATTCGACGCCTGTCGCGTCGGACACTGCCGCGGTCATTGCCGTCTGATCGGCCATCGGTTATACGCCCCCCCGTCGACCCGTATCGCGCAGGCGGTGCAGGAAGTCACGGTGCGGTCGTGGCGGAATGGTAGACGCGCAAGCTTGAGGTGCTTGTGGGGGAAACCCCGTGGAAGTTCGAGTCTTCTCGACCGCACCAGTTCATCCCGTTACCTGGTGTCCCGGACCCCTTGCCCGGTCACGCCGGGAGTGGTCCTGTCTGCCCCCGAGGCTGAAGGGGAAACAGGCGGATGGACGACGATTTCAGGAAGGCGGCACTCGACTACCACCGGTTGCCGACCCCCGGTAAGCTCTCCGTCACACCCACCAAGCGCATGGCGACGCAGCGCGACCTGGCCCTTGCCTACTCGCCAGGGGTCGCCGCCGCCTGCGAGGAGATCCAGGCCGATCCCTCCAAGGCCCGCGACTACACGGCCCGAGGCAACCTGGTCGGCGTGATCTCCAATGGCACCGCGGTGCTTGGGCTGGGCAATATCGGCCCGCTCGCCGGCAAGCCGGTGATGGAGGGCAAGGCGGTCCTGTTCAAGAAGTTCGCCGGCATCGACGTGTTCGACATCGAGGTCGACGCCGCCGATCCCGACCGCTTCATCGAGGTTGTGGCGGCGCTGGAGCCGACCTTCGGCGCCATCAACCTCGAGGACATCAAGGCCCCCGAGTGCTTCCGCATCGAGGCCGAGCTGCGTGCCCGCATGGGCATCCCGGTATTCCATGACGACCAGCACGGCACCGCGATCGTCGCCGCCGCCGCGGTCCGCAACGGGCTCGAGGTGCAGGGCAAGACGCTGTCCGACGTGAAGCTGGTGACGTCCGGGGCAGGGGCGGCGGCGCTCGCCTGCGTCGACCTGCTGGTGCAGATGGGCCTGCACATCGAGAACGTGACGCTCACCGACATCAAGGGCGTGGTGTACGAAGGCCGCGGCGACGAGATGCAGCCGAACATGGCGCGCTATGCCCGGCGCACCGACGCGCGCGCCCTGTCCGAGGTGCTGGTCGACGCCGACGTGTTCCTCGGCCTGTCCGCGCCGCGCGTGCTGAAGCCGGAATGGCTGGCGCAGATGGCGGCCAAGCCATTCATCCTGGCCCTCGCCAATCCGGAGCCGGAGATCCTGCCCGACCTTGCGCGCGCGGTGCGCCCGGACGCCATCATCGCCACCGGCCGGTCGGATTATCCGAACCAGGTCAACAACGTGCTGTGCTTCCCGTTCATCTTCCGCGGTGCGCTCGATGTCGGCGCCACCGAGATCAACGAGGAAATGAAGGTGGCCGCCGTCGAGGCGATCGCCGCCCTGGCCCGGGTCGAGGCGAGCGAGGTGGTGACAGCCGCCTATGGCGGCGAGGCGCCGGCGTTCGGCCCGGAATACATCATCCCGAAGCCGTTCGACCCGCGCCTGATCCTGCACGTGGCGCCGGCGGTGGCCAGGGCTGCGATGCGCACCGGGGTGGCGACGCGCCCGATCACCGACTTCGACGAATACAAGGACGACCTCGAGGTCTTCGTGTTCCGCTCCGGCCAGGTCATGCGGCCGATCTTCGAGGTGGCGCGCAGGGCCAACAAGCGCATCGTGTATGCCGAGGGCGAGGACGACCGCGTGCTGCGCGCGGTGCAGACGGTGATCGACGACAGGCTGGCACGGCCGGTACTGGTCGGCCGTCACCGGGTCATCGCCGGCCGCATCCAGAGCCTGGGGCTGCGCATGACGCCGGGACAGGATGTCGAGGTGCTGGATCCGGAGGAGGACACCGCGGTGTTCGGTCCGCTGATCGAGCCTTATCTCAAGATGGTGGAGCGCAAGGGCGTGCCGCCGGTGATGGCCGAACGCCAGTTGCAGCGTCGTCCGACGGTGGCGGCCGCCATGCTGCTGCATGCGGGGCTGGTCGATGCGGCGCTGGTCGGCGGCCATGGCGACTGGTGGCGGCACATGCACTACTGGCATCCGGTGATACCGCGCCGCCCGTCGGTGACGAGGCTGTATGCGTTGTCCGGGCTGATCCAGTCGAACGGCGTGCTGTTCTTCTGCGACACCCATTTCAACCTCGATCCGACCGCCGAGCAGATCATGGAGATGACCATGCTGGCGGCCGACGCGGTCCGCATGTTCGGCATCACGCCTCGGGCGGCGCTGCTGTCGCACTCCTCGTTCGGCGCCAGCAACTCGGAGTCCGCGCGCAAGATGCGGACTGCGCTGGCGCTGCTGCATGAGCACGCGCCCGACCTCGAGGTGGATGGCGAGATGCAGGGCGACGCGGCGCTGAGCGAGACCCTGCGCGACCGGGTGATGACGTCGGGCCGGCTGAGCGGCACCGCCAACCTGCTGATCATGCCGACGCTGGATGCGGCCAATATCAGCTTCAACCTGCTCAAGGCAGCCGGCGAGGGCCTGCAGATCGGGCCGATCACGCTCGGCGCCTGCAAGCCGATCCACACCCTGGCCGGCAGTGCCACCGCGCGGGCGATCGTCAACCTCACCGCGCTGGCGGCGCTGCAGGCCGAGCAGCATACCGGCTGAGCCTGCGACCGGTCGGCCCGCAAGAGGCACCGGTTCTTGGCAGAGTGTTACCGAAGGGCTACCCAGGCCTGCGCCGTGTTCTGCTACGGTCGCGCGTCGATCTGGGCCAGCGGGTCCGAGCTGATAAGGGTTGTATGACGTGATCAAGCCACTGCGTAAGGCGGTCCTGCCGGTAGCCGGCCTCGGAACGCGCTTCCTGCCCGCCACCAAGGCGATGGCCAAGGAGATGCTTCCGGTCGTGGACCGGCCGCTGATCCAGTATTCGATCGACGAGGCCCGGGCGGCCGGGATCGAGCAGTTCTGCATGATCACCGGACGTGGCAAGACCGCGCTGGTCGAGTATTTCGACAAAGCATACGAGCTCGAATCCACCCTCAAGCAGCGCAACAAGCCGGAAGCCCTGGAGGCGTTGCGGGCTTCCGAGATGGAGCCCGGCTCGATCGTTTCGGTGCGCCAGCAGGAGCCGCTCGGGCTCGGTCATGCGATCTGGTGCGCGCGCTCGTTCATCGGCGACGACCCGTTCGCGATCCTGCTGCCGGACGACATCATCCTCAGCAAGACGCCGTGCCTGAAGCAGCTGGCCGATGCCTATCACGAGACCGGCGGCAACGTGGTCGCGGTGACCGAGGTGCCGCACGAGCACACCAACCGCTACGGCATCCTGAAGGTCGGTGCGGATGACGGCAGGATGGTCGAGGTGACCGGGCTGGTCGAGAAGCCGAAGCCGGCCGACGCTCCGTCGAACCTCTCGATCATCGGCCGCTACGTGCTGACCGCCGACGTGATGACGCACCTGTCCAGGCTGGAGCGCGGTGCCGGCAACGAGGTGCAGTTGACCGATGCGATGGCCAAGATGATCGGAACGGTGCCGTTCCATGGCCTGCGCTACGAAGGCAAGCGGTTCGACTGCGGTGACAAGGTCGGCTTCCTGGAGGCGCAGATCGCTTTCGCGCTGGAGCGTGCGGACCTGGGGCCACAGGTACGGGAATTCCTCAAGTATTACTGCGAGCGCCTCTGATGACGTTCCGTCACGACTTCGATCCTACCAGTCTCCGCGAGTACGACATACGCGGCATCGTCGGGAAGTCGCTGCATCCGGCGGATGCCTTCGCGATCGGGCGGACCTTCGGCAGCATCGTCGTCCGCACCGGCGGCCATGTGGTGGCGGTCGGCTACGATGGTCGGCTGTCGTCGCCGGAGCTGGAGGAGTCACTGGTCAGCGGGCTGAAGGCGAGCGGCATCGAGGTGCTGCGGGTCGGCCGCTGCCCGACGCCGATGCTGTACTACGCCGCCACCACGCTGGCGACCGACGGCGCGATCATGGTGACCGGCAGCCATAACCCGCCGGACTACAACGGCTTCAAGATGATGCTGGGCCGCAAGCCGTTCTTCGGCGCCCAGATCAAGGAGCTCGGGCGGATGGCGTCGGCGCCGGATGTGGCCCCCGAGGCCGAGGGCAGCGACCGTCGCATCGACATCGCGCACGACTACGTGGCGCGCCTGATCTCGGACTGGGATGGCGGCGACCGGCTGCTCAAGGTGATCTGGGACAACGGCAACAGCTCGGCCGGCGAGGTCCTGCAGCGGCTGGTGCGGTCGCTGCCCGGCGAGCACACGGTGCTGAACGGCGAGATCGACGGCCGCTTCCCGGCGCACCATCCGGACCCGACGGTCGCCAAGAACCTCGAGCAGCTGATCGCGGCGGTGCATGAGAAGCAGGCCGACATCGGCATCGCGTTCGACGGCGATGCCGACCGCATCGGCGTGGTCGACAACAAGGGCCAGATCCTGTGGGGCGACCAGATCCTGATCGTCCTGGCTCGCGACGTGCTGCGCGACCATCCGGGTGCGACGATCATCGCCGACGTCAAGGCGAGCCAGGTGCTGTTCGACGAGGTCACCCGCGCCGGCGGTAATCCGCTGATGTGGAAGACCGGGCACTCGCTGATCAAGGCGAAGATGGCCGAGACCGGCTCGCCGCTGGCCGGGGAGATGTCGGGCCATGTGTTCTTCGCCGACAAGTGGTACGGCTTCGACGACGCGCTCTATGCCGCGGTGCGCATGCTCGGCATCGTTGCGCGCATGAGTGGCCCGTTGTCGGACGTGAAGGAGGCGTTGCCGCATTCGGTCAGCACGCCGGAACTGCGCTTCGACTGCGAGGATACCCGCAAGTTCCAGGTGATCGAGGAGGTCGCGGCCAGGCTCAAGACGTCCGGTGCAAGGGTGTCGGCCATCGATGGCGTGCGCGTGCGCACCGACGATGGCTGGTGGCTGCTGCGTGCCTCCAACACCCAGGCGGTGCTGGTCGCCCGTGCCGAGGGCGCGAGCGAGGCCGCGCTGGACCGCCTGAAGTCGGCGCTGACCGAACAGCTCGAGCAGTCCGGCCTGAAAGCCCCGGATTTCTCCGGAGAAAACGCCGGCCACTGAGCGATCAGGCGACATGCCCTGGCCGCCTAGCCGACGGTAGCGGCCACCCGGGGCACCTCGAACACGAAATGCTCGCCTCCGACCGGCCGCAGCGAGCTGGTCAGGCCGGTGACCGACTCCGCCGCGCCGAGGAACAGCAGCCCGCCCGGGACAAGCCGGGCGGTCAGCATCTCCAGCACCCGCGATTTCGTAGGCGGATCGAAATAGATCAGCACGTTGCGGCAGAAGATGATGTCGAAACGGCCCAGCGAGCCGGCGTCCGACAGCAGATTCCACTCGCGGAACTCGACCATGTCGCGGATCGGCTTGATGAGCCGCCAGCTCTCGTCCTCCTTGCGGAAATACTTCACCAGCATCCGGGCGGGCAGACCACGCTGCACCTCGAACTGGCTGTAGAGGCCCTCCCTGGCGCGCGCGAGCGGGATGCGGGCGATGTCGGTACCGAGGATCTGGACGGCACGTCCGCAGAGTGCCGCGCCCATCTCGCTGAACAGCATTGCCAGCGAATAGGCTTCCTGGCCGGTCGACGCGGCGGCCGACCATACGCGCAGCGGCGCGTTGCCCGGCCGCCCGGCCAGCAGGCGCGGCACCCCCACGGTGCGAACGTGGTCGAAGGGGCGGGTGTCGCGAAAGAACAGGGTCTCGTTGGTGGTCAGG
Source organism: Lichenicoccus roseus (assembly GCF_005844085.1). Classification (GTDB taxonomy): domain Bacteria; phylum Pseudomonadota; class Alphaproteobacteria; order Acetobacterales; family Acetobacteraceae; genus Lichenicoccus; species Lichenicoccus roseus. Next base: position 351,961 of record NZ_VCDI01000001.1, on the reverse strand, counting down.
GCTTCGACGACCTCGGCTTGCAGGAGGCGGTCGTGACGCAGCAGGGGTGCCAGCGCCTCGTAGCCCGCGACCCCGAGGCGGCGGGCGATCGCCTCGAGCCTAGTCTCCAGCAGGTATGTCTTGTCCGGGCCCAGGGTGAGGCCGGAGCGGCTCTTCACCAGGGTGGCGATCTCTTCGAAGCTGGTCATGGGGTCGAATTCATGATTTGCGTGACCTTGGCGGCAAGTTCATCGATCCCGAGCACGGCGTGGCAGATGCCGGCCTTCGCCACCGCGCCTGGCATACCCCAGACGACGCTGCTGGCTTCGTCCTGGGCGAGCACGCAGCCTCCCGCCTCGACCAGTCCCTGCGCCCCGCGCAGCCCGTCCTGGCCCATCCCGGTCAGGATCACGGCCAGCACGCGGCCGGCGCAGGCGGCGGTGGCCGAGCGCAGCATCGCATCGACCGCCGGCCGGCAGGAGTTTTCCGGCGGCTCGCTGGTGAGCTGGACGTACAGGTCGGGCCCCCGCGCAAGGATGGCGAGATGCCGGTCGCCGGGCGCGACGTAGATGCGGTCCGGGGCCAGCAGCTCGTCGTCGACCGCCTCGGTGCAGCCACGCGCGCCGAGGCGCGCGATATGCTCGGCGAGGCTGCGCGTGAACACCGGCGGCATGTGCTGGGTCACGACGATCGGCACCCGCAGCGGCTGGGTGAGGGCCCGGAAGAAGCCGAACAGGGCCTGGGGGCCGCCGGTCGAGCTGCCGATGGCCAGCAGGCGCGGCGCCTTCGCCGGACGGGTCGCGCCAGCGGCGACCGGCGTGGCGCGGACGGTGGCCGGCGGGCGTGGCGTCGCCGGCGCGGCCCGCTGGCGACGCAGGCGGGCCTGGCCACGGATCTTGGCGAGGATCTCGCGGACGAACTCGTCGGTCTGGTTTGCGGCCGGCTTGGGAACATAGTCGGCGGCGCCGGCCTGCAGGGCCTGCATGGCGATCGCGCCACCCGCGGTGGTCAGGGACGACGCCATGATCACCCGCACGCTCGGGTCGATCTTCAGCAACTTCGGCAAGGCGGTCAGGCCGTCCATCACCGGCATCTCGACATCGAGCACCACCACGTCGATGCCGCCGCGGCGCAGCGCCTCGGCAGCCTTCTCGCCGTCGGCGGCAAGGCCGGCGATCTCGATGTCCGGCTCGGCGCGCAGGATACGCGCGATGATGGACCGGACGGTGAAGCTGTCGTCGCAGATCAGCACGCGGATCGGCGCGGCAGCACGCTGGGAGGTGATGGGCGTAGTGGGGGCTGCCTCGACGGGGACGGGCGGCAGCCGGCTCACTGGCGGCGACCGGTGAGGCCGAGCTGCTCCAGCTTGCCGATCAGGATGGCGTCGTCGAACGGCTTCATGATGTATTCCTGGGCCCCCGCCTCGATCGCGCTGACGATGAAGTCGGCGCCGTTCTCGGTGGTGCACAGGATGACGCTGGGCTCGTCGGGCCCGAAATCGCGCCGCAGCCCACGCAGGCAATCGATCCCGTTCATGACCGGCATGTTCCAGTCGAGCAGTACGACATCCGGCAGGGTGACATGGCATTGCGCGAGCGCCTGGGCGCCGTCGCCGGCCTCTGCCACGTCGTAGCCTGCTTCCTCCAGGATGCGGCGTGCGACCTTGCGCACCACCCGGCTGTCATCCACCACCAGGATGCGGGTTGCGACGGACTGGTTGGTCGGGGTCATCACGGCCTCCATCACGCTTTCGCCTCCTGGTCGGCGAAGAGCAGGCGGCCGATGTCGAGCACCACCATGAGCCGGTCGGGAAGCCGGAAGATCCCGGCACTGAACTCGATCCAGACCGCCCCGAGCGTCGGCGGCGGTGGCTCGATGTCGGCGGGATCCAGGGTCAGCACCTCGAGCGCCTGATCGACCAGCAGCGCATAGCTGCCGGCGCCGAACTCGGCGACAACCGCGACAGGATGCCGGCCGGCTGGCGCGGGCCGCAGCGAGAGGCGCCGCCGGAGATCGATGGCGGTGACGATCTTGCCGCGCAGGTTGATGTTGCCGGCGATCTCCGGCGGCGCCAGTGGAATGCGGGTCACCACGGTCTCGGCGATGACGTCGCGGACCGACAGTACCGGCACGCCGCAGAGCTGGCCGTCGACGAGCAGGGTGAGGAAGCCCTGCTCGCGTTCCTTGAGGGCGGCGGGCGTGGCGTTCCTGGCCGGCGGTCTGGCCGCGACGGTGCTGGCTGATGCGTTCATGATGCTGCGTCCGGATCAGGCGGCGACATGCTGGGCAAGGCATTGCTCCAGGCTCGCCAGCAGGGTTTCACGCTCGAATTTGCGTATGTAGTCGGTGAACCCGGCTTCCCGGCCGGCCTTGGCATCGTCCTTGCCGCTCAGCGCCACCATCGGCAGCTTCGACCAGGGCCCGCCTTCGCGCACCTTGCGAGCGAAGCTGTTGCCGTCCATGCCGGGCATCTCGATGTCGGAGATGATGGCATCGAAGAGCTCGCCGGAGTCGCGCAGCGCCAGCGCGTTCTCCGCATCGTTCGCCGTGGTGACGTCGTAGCCGGCCGCCGAAAGGCTCGGCACCAGCAGGTGGCGGAAGAAGTCGCTGTCCTCGACCACCAGCACGCGGCGGCGGACGGGCCCGGCGGCTGCCACCTGCCGGAACCAGTTCTGCGAGGCGCGGGTCAGGAAGTGGCCGGCATCGACCACGTCGGTGGCATGGCCATCGATGATGGCGGTTCCGAACAGGCCTGGCTCGTCGCTGCTGATCTCGACGTCCAGCCGGTCCCGGACCACGTCCAGGATGTCGTCGACCATCAGGCCGATATGCTGGTCGCCGTCGCTGAGCACCAGCACCGGCTGATGCTCGCCTGACAAGCCGACCGCAGGGTCGAGTGCGACCAGCGGCATCAGGGCGCCGCGATATTGCGTCACCAGCCGGGATCCGGTCGCCTCGATGCGGGCGCGTGGCACCATTTCCAGGCGCGCGATCAGCGCCAGAGGCAGCGCCTTCTGCGCACCGGGTCCGGCGCGTACCAGCAGCAGGTCGCTGCGGCCGTCGCTGGCGGCGATGCCGGTATCGGCCGAACGGCTGCGTATCTCCGTCGCCATGCCGAGACCGCTCGCCCGGGCGATGCCGAGCGGATCGAGGATCATGATGACCGCACCGTCGCCGAGGATGGTGTTGCCGCAGAACAGCGGGATGTTGCGGATGACGGGAGCGACCGGCTTGACCACGATCTCCTCGGTATCGAACACATGCTCGACGATGAGACCGAGCCGCTGGCTGCCGACCGTCAGCACCACGACGACCTTCTCGGCGAGGCAGGCTGCGTCGCCGGAGGGGTCGGCTTCGGTATGCAGGCGCAGCGTACGCGTCAGCGAGACCAGCGGCAGCAGGCGGTTGCGCAGCCGCAGCACGGGAGCGCCGTCGATGGTGTCGAGCACCATGTCCGGCTGCGCGCCGGGCAGCACGATCTCGACCACGCTGATCTGCGGAATGGCGAAGCGCTCGCCTGCCGAGCCGATCACCAGGGCCGAGACGATCGCGAGGGTCAGCGGGATCTTGATCAGGAACTGCGAGCCCTGGCCGACCTTGCTCTCGATGTCGACGGTGCCGTTGATCTGCTCGATGTTGCTGCGTACGACATCCATGCCGACTCCGCGGCCGGATACCGAGGTGATGGCTGCCGCGGTCGAGAAGCCGGCATGGAAGATGAAGCGGCGGATCTCGTCCTCGCTCATCCGGCGCAGCCGCTCCTCGGTGACCAGGCCCTGGGTCATCGCGCGCGCGCCGAGCTTGACCGGATCGAGTCCCCGCCCGTCGTCGCGGATCTCGATCACCACGTGGCCGCCTTCGTGGCGAGCCGCCAGGGTGATCTGCCCGGTTTCCGGCTTGCCGGCCCGCCGCCGCTCGACCGGCGTCTCCAGCCCATGATCCGCGCTGTTGCGGATCATGTGGGTGAGCGGGTCCTTGATCAGTTCCAGCACCTGGCGATCGAGTTCGGTGTCGGCGCCGATGGTGACCAGCTCGATCTTCTTGCCGAGATCGTGCGCAAGGTCGCGGACCAGCCGCGGCACCGTGTTCCAGGCGTTGCCGATCGGCTGCATGCGCGTCTTCATGACGCCTTCCTGCAGGTCGGTGGTGAGCTGCGACAGGCGCTGCATCGGTGTCGCGAGGCTGCCCTCGGCGGCGTCGCCTGCGGACTGGTCCGGGCGGCCGGTGGTACGCAGGATCTGCAGCAGCTGGTTGCGCGTGAGCACCAGCTCGCTGACCAGTCCCATGAGGTTCTCGAGCACCTCGACGCCGACGCGGATGGTGGTCTGGCCGCGGCTCTGCTGTTCGCCGTGGGCATCAACCTGATCGGGCACGACGAGCTTGGCGACGGCCTCCGGCGGGACGATCGCGGCAGTGGCGGGAGCGGCGCTGCGGGCCGGTTCGGGTGCTGCCGGTGCGGGCGCGGCGGCCGTCGCCACCGGGACCACCGTTGCGACCACGCGGCCCTCTGCCAGCTCGTTCAGGGCGTGGATCAGCTCGCCGTCGTCGCCGGCCGGCTCGTCCAGCCCGCGCGACAACGTGTCGATGATCATGCGCATACGGTCGGCGGCGGTAAGGACGAGACCGATGCAATGGCTGTCGACCCGCAGCGCCTTGGTGCGAAGCTTGTCGAGCACGGTTTCGCCGGCATGGGCGACCTTCTCCAGCCGGGGCAGGCCGAGAAAACCGCAGGTGCCCTTGATCGTATGGATCAGGCGGAAGATCAGGGAAATCGTCGGCTGGTCGTCAGGGGCCTTTTCGAGGCGGACAAGGGCGAGATCGAGTTCGGAGAGGCTCTCCAGGGTCTCGGTCACGAAGTCGGCGAGCAGATCGTCCAACCGAAGACTCCACTACGTTGCGCGTCGGGCTTAAGGGTGCGGTGCTTGAGCCGAGGATGCCCGGGCAAGCTGAAGATCCGGTAAACATGGAGGGTGTTATGGGCGAGCCGATGATGGGGCAGCCGGCAGGGCTGCCGACGTTCCGGACGTCGATCGAACCGGGCCAGTGGGTGATGCATCCGGAGCATCGCGACTGGGGCATGGGCCAGGTGCAATCCGCGGTGGGGACGCGGGTCACCGTCAATTTCGAGCATCGCGGCAAGGTGCTGATCAACGCCGCCCTGGTGGACCTGCAGATCCAGTACCAAATTACGTCTCGATGACCATCACGCTACCCAGGACGGCAACGCCCGTTCCCGTCTCCTCCGCCCCCGTCACCGATCCGTTCGGCCGCTCCATCAGCTATCTGCGGGTATCGGTCACCGATCGCTGCGATATGCGCTGCGTCTATTGCATGGCGGAGGACATGGTATTCCTGCCGCGCGCCGAGGTGCTGAGCTTCGAGGAGATGCAGCGCCTGTGCGGTGCCTTCATCCGCTCCGGCGTCCGTCGCATGCGCATCACCGGTGGCGAGCCGCTGGTACGGCGCGGGGTCGTCGAGTTCATGAGCGAACTGGGGCTCTGGCTTGGGCGGGGCGAGGGCGAGTGCGGCCTTGACGAGCTGACGCTCACCACCAACGGCAGCCGCCTGACCGAATTCGCCGAGGGTCTGTACGAGGCCGGGGTGCGGCGTATCAACGTGAGCCTCGACACCCTCGATGCGCAGCGTTTCAAGGCGGTGACGCGGGTCGGCAGCCTGGACCGGACGCTCGACGGCATCGCTCACGCACGGGCGGCGGGGCTTGCGGTCCGCATCAACACGGTGGCGATGCGCGGCGTCAACGAGGACGAGTTCGACGAGCTCATCTCCTGGTGCGGCCGGATCGGCGCCGATCTGTGTCTGATCGAGACGATGCCGATGGGCGACACCGGCGAGGACCGTACCGACCGCTACCTTCCGCTTTCGCTGGTGCGCAGCCGGCTGGCGGCACGCTGGACCCTGCAGGAGATCGGCTACCGCACCGGTGGACCGGCGCGCTACGTCAGGATCGGCGAGACCGGGCGCCGGCTGGGTTTCATCACGCCGATGACCCACAATTTCTGCGAGAGCTGCAACCGCGTCCGGCTGAACTGCACCGGCACGCTCTACATGTGCCTCGGCCAGGACGATGCCGCCGACTTGCGCGAACCACTGCGGCGCGGTGCCAGCGACGACGATCTGATGCACGAGATCCGTCTCGCGATCGCACGCAAGCCGAAGGGACACGATTTCATCATCGGGCGGCGCCAGGACACGGTCGGGGTCGCCCGCCACATGAGCGCCACCGGGGGCTAGCCCGGAAGCTTGGTCGATCATGCCCGGCTGGTGGTGCGACTGGCCGGCTTCTAGTAACCCTGCGGCGTCATCACCGAGGCGGGCGGGCTGGCAAGCGCCGGTTTTGCCGGCGAGAGGTCGGCTGACGGCGGGGATGCGGTGGCGCAACCGGCGAGGGCGGCAAGGGTAGCCAGGATCAAGATTCGCAACGATGTCTCCGGAGGCTGCTTCGGTATTGTCCTGATCCAGCGCGCAAGGCGTCAGTCGGGTTGCCCGTCGCGCAGCAAGGCTTCCGAACGGTCCCCGATGGCCTCCGCGAGCGGCACGGTGAACTGTCCCGGCTTCAGTGGCTTGGGCTGGTCCGGCGACGGCGACCAGCCGGTCATCATCGCCATGCGCAGCACCGTCTGATGGGGACGCCGATCACCGAGCCGGTGCAACGCCTGCGGAACGAGATCGCGCGGCGGCGTGGTCCGGCGGCGCAGCGCGACGGCATTGGTCTCGCCGGCGGCGCGCAGGTCCCGCAGCAGCGCCAGCGGCTCCCGATAGGCCAGCATGACGGTGTCGGCGTCGGCGACCGGCAGGGCAAACCCGGCACGTTGCAGCAGGCTGGCGCAGTCGCGCAGTTCCGGGAAAGGCGATATGCGAGGCGAGACCCCGCCACAGAGGTCTACCTCCGCCTCCAGCAGGGCGCCGCGCAAGACGCCGAGCGTCGGCAGCACCGGCATGCTGGCGAGGAACAGGCCGTCCGGACGCATGGCATGCCGGATCTGCACCAGGGCGCCGGGCAGGTCGTTGACCCAGTGCAGCGACAGGCTGGCCACCACCAGGTCGAAGCTGCCGGGACCGAACGGCAGCCATTCCTCATCGGCGACGACCCGCATGGCGTCCGAGCGAGACACCATCGAGTGCGAGAGGTCAATGCTGACAGTCTCGATGCCGCGCGCGCGCAGGCGTGCCGCAACTACGCCGCGGCCTCCGATGTCCAGCGCCCGTCCGAAGCTCCGGTTGACGTCGTCCAGCCGGTCGAGCAGGCGCTCGGCAGCCTCGTCGAGGATGTCGTGGACGGAGCCGACCGTGGCGGCGGCGCGATCGCGATGCAGCCGGACTGCCCGGCGGTCGAAGATGATGGGGTCCTGCACGTCCTGGCATGTGCGGACGATCGGGGCCGGGCGCAATAACCTTGCACCGCTGGCGTCCGCACGTCATGATTTCATTCCGTAACAAGAACGAGCGTCGGAGGAGGCGTCGCGATGCTGCGCTCTTCCGCTTTCGCGGGCGCTGCCGCATGGGGCGGCCATGCCGGCCGTTTCGCGCTCGACCTGGTGTTGCCGCCGCAGTGCCCGACCTGCGACCGGGTGGTGGCGCAGCCCGGACAGTTCTGCGCCGCCTGTTTCCGGAGGGCGGATTTCATCATCGAGCCGTGTTGCCGACGCTGCGGCGTCGCATTCGGCAGCATCGGCGAGGCGGGCCTGGGGCGCACCTGCGGCGCCTGCCTGGAACGGCCGCCGAGCTGGCAGCGCGCCCGCGCCGCCTTCAGCTACGACGATTTCTCGCGGCAGCTCATCCTGCCGCTCAAATATGCCGACCGCACCGAGAACGCCCGCTTCCTGGCGTTGCACATGGCGCGGGCCGGCGCGGTCCTGCTGGAGGAGTGCGATCTGCTTCTTCCCGTCCCGCTGCATCGCAAACGTCTGTTCAGCCGCCGCTACAACCAGGCGGCGCTGCTGGCCCGGCACGTCGGCCGGATCGCCGGCCGCACGCTGCTGGTCGACGGGCTGGTTCGGACCCGGGCCACCAGGAGCCTCGCATCCTGCCCGGCGGCGGAGCGGGCGGCGGCGATCAGCGGCGCCATCGAATGCCGTCCGGACCGGCTGGAGGCGTTGCGCGGACGGCGCGTGCTGCTGGTGGACGATGTGCTGACCACCGGATCGACCGCTGCGGCCTGCGCACTGGCATTGCTGCAGGCGGGCGTGGCTGCGGTCGATCTGCTGGTAGCCGCCCGCGCCGCGCCGCATCTGCCCCGCGTCGCGTCGGATACGCGGTAGAGGCACTCGAACGGCATCCGCGTCATCCAGCCGGGTGCATCTTGTCAGGTGGTGCCCGCGATACGACCATTAGACGAGGGAATGGACTGGTTCACGGTGCGGGCTCGCGGGCCTCGACGCCAGGTGCCGGGCCCCGAGCAACCGGAACGGACGTGACGATGCCGCAGATCGAGATCTACACCCAGCCTGGCTGCCCCTACTGCGCACGCGCCCTGGCGCTGCTGCGCTCGAAGGGTGCGGAGTTCCGGGAGATCAACGCGCCGCACGGCACCCCGGAGCGCAAGCTGTCGATCGAGCGGTCCGGAGGGCGCAGCAGCGTTCCCCAGGTCTTCATCGGTGGGCGTCATATCGGCGGCTGCGACGACCTGGTGGCGCTCGACGGCAAAGGTGGTCTCGACCCGCTGCTCAAGGCTGCCTGAAAACTGCCCGCATGATCCACTACCAGTTGCGCTGCCCGGCAGGGCACGGCTTCGAGGGCTGGTTCCGCGACGCCGTCGGCTTCGAGGAACAGGCGGCGGGCGGCCTGCTGGCCTGTCCGGAATGCGGGTCCGGCTCGGTGACGCGTGCCCTGATGGCGCCGGCGGTGCGGTCCTCGGGACGCAGGCGCGTCGCCGCCCCGCCTTCACCCGAGGCTGCGCCGGTTTCACCTCCGGACAACTCGCCCGAGAGGACAGCCGCCATCCTGCCCGACCGCATGCGCGCGGTCCTGCAGCGCATGAGGTCGGAGATCGAGCAGCATTGCGAGGATGTCGGCGATCGCTTCGCCGAGGTTGCGCGCGAGATGCACCGCCGTTCGAGTGGCGATGGCGAGCCCGGGGCCGTAGCCAGGGCCGGAAAAGAAGCCGTGCCGCCGCGTGGCATCTACGGAGAGGCGACCTCCGAGGAGTATGAGGCGCTCGCCGACGAGGGGATCGAGGTCAACCGCATCCCCTGGCTGCCGCGTGCCGACGGCTAGGCGCGGGCGGGTCGCCACCGCGATCCGGGTGGCGATCCTGGCCACCTGCCTCGCCATGCCGGCCCCTGCCATCCGGGCGCAGGCTGTTGCACCGCCCCCGCCGGCGCCGATCGGCCTCTGGCTCAGCCAGGACCATGACGGCGTGTTCGACATCGAGTCCTGTGGACCGGTGCTGTGTGGGCGGCTGGTCGGTATCCGCTACGACGGCAAGATGCCGACCGACAACCACGGCCGGCCGCAATGCGACCTGATGATGCTGACCGATTTCCGGCCGCAGGCGGACGATCCCGGGCGCTGGGCCGGCATCATCCTCGATCCTGAGACCGGGCGCCGCTATCACGCCGCGATCTGGTCGCCGAGCCCAGGGATGCTGAACCTGCGCGGCTACCTGCTTCTGCCGATCTTCGGCGAGACGCAGCGCTGGAGCCGCTATGCCGGCTCGATCGGTCCAGCCTGCCATATGCGCTAGTTCCAGCGACAAGCGCCGGCTACTGGCTCTCCAGCAGCGCGATGTAGTTCACCGCGGTGTCGCGGCTTTCGCGCCAGCCCTGCGGGCCGGGGACCATGCCGGCGAGATCGGCGACCCGCAGCCCGGCCGCGTGCGCAGATCGGCCGAGCTCGGCGGGGGTGACGAAGCGGCGCCAGTCATGGGTGCCGGCCGGTAGCAGGCGCAGCACGTACTCCGCGCCGATCTTGGCGGTGGCGAGCGACCGCAAGGTGCGGTTCAGGGTGGAGATCACGATCACCCCGTCGGGCCGCAGCAGTCCGCGCAGCAGGTCGAGGAAGCCGTCCGGTTCGGCGACGTGCTCGATCACCTCGAGCGCGATGACGGCATCGAACCGCTCGCCCTCCTGCAGCAGTGCTTCGGCGCTCGAGCAGCGATAGGACAGCGTTCCGGCATGCGCGGCGGCCGGGTGCGTCGCCTGGTGGGCACGGGCCGCGGTGATCGCTTCCGGCGCCGCATCGACACCCAGCACATCGTGGCCGAGCGCCGCCAGCGCCTCGCTTGCCAGGCCGGCGCCACAGCCGAGATCCAGCACGCGCAGCCGCGTCCCCGCACGACGCCGCAGCCTGCGGTCGATCCAGCCGACCCGCAGCGGGTTCATCCGGTGCAGCGGCCGCATCGGTCCATCCGGGTCCCACCATCGCGACGCCAGCGCATCGAATCGCGCGATCTCCTGCGTCGAGATCGAGCTGCCGGCCGGTGTAGTTGAAGTCGCCTGCATGGTGCCGTCCCGCCGATGTTGCCGTGCCATCAAGACGAAGCTATGTGAGCCGCCTGTCGGCCGCCTGCAATCGTGTCGCCGCGTTTGCCGGCGCGGCTCGCCGCCCGGAGCAGCCGGCGACCCCGTCTCGCGCTCAGGGTCTCGCGCATCAGGGGTGGCGCCCGGTGAACTGGAAGGCTCTCGCTGCCCATGGCCCGCATCGTGATGAAATTCGGGGGCACCTCGGTCGCCGACCTCGACCGTATCCGCAGCGTCGCCGCACGGGTGAAGCGCCAGGTGGCGCTCGGCGACGAGGTTGCGGTGGTGGTGTCTGCGATGTCCGGGGTGACCAACCAGCTGGTCGGCTACTGCCAGTCGCTGTCGGCGCTGCACGATGCCCGCGAATATGATACCGTCGTTTCGACCGGCGAACAGGTCACCAGCGGCCTTGTCGCGCTGGCGCTGCAGGCGATCGGCGTCGAGGCGCGCTCGTGGCAGGGATGGCAGATCCCGCTGCTGACCGATGACGCGCATGGCAAGGCGCGCATCCGCAGCATCGAAGGCGCGACCCTGGTGGCGCGCATGCAGGCCGGCCAGGTGCCGGTGGTGGCGGGGTTCCAGGGCCTGGGACCGGATCACCGGGTGACTACGCTGGGTCGCGGCGGCTCGGATACCTCGGCGGTGGCGCTGGCGGCGGCGGTGAGGGCGGATCGGTGCGACATCTACACAGATGTGGACGGCGTCTACACCACCGATCCGCGTATCGTGTCGCGGGCGCGCAAGCTGGACCGCATCGCCTACGAGGAAATGCTGGAACTGGCCTCGGTCGGCGCCAAGGTGCTGCAGACCCGCAGCGTCGAGCTTGCCATGAAGGAACGGGTGCGGGTGCAGGTGCTGTCGAGCTTCGGCGACGACGCGCCTCCCGAGGAGGGCCGGCTCCCCGGCACGCTGGTGGTTGACGAGGACGAGATCGTGGAACAGGAAATTGTCGCCGGCATCGCCTATTCGCGCGACGAGGCGAAGATCACCGTGCGGCGGGTGCCGGACCGTCCCGGGGTTGCCGCCGCGGTGTTCGGGCCGCTTGCCGATGCCCATGTCAATGTCGACATGATCGTGCAGAGCACCGGCGCGGACGGCACCACCGACATGACCTTCACCACCGGCAAGAGCGATCTCGCGCGCGCGATCCAGGTCCTGGAGGCGGCGCGCGGCGTGATCCAGTATGGCGAGATGCTGACCGATGCGGACGTCGCCAAGATCAGCGTGGTCGGCGTAGGCATGCGCAGCCATACAGGGGTTGCCAACACCATGTTCCGTACCCTGTCCGACCGCTCGATCAACATCCAGGTGATCTCCACCAGCGAGATCAAGGTGAGCGTGCTGATCGCCGCCGAATATACCGAGCTCGCCGTGCGCGCCCTGCACAGCGCCTACCGCCTGGATGTCGCCTGATGCCGCCCGACGCGCTGCTTGCCGACCATGAGGTCACCGCCCGCGCACAGCTCGACCGGCTGTGGGCCCGCGGCCGCGAGTTTCTCGGCACCGAGTTCGCCATCCTCGGCGGCGCCATGAGCTGGGTGTCCGAGCGCCACCTAGTCTCGGCGATCTCCAACGCCGGCGGCTTCGGGGTGATCGCCTGCGGCTCGATGGGCCCTGACCTGCTGGCGCGCGAGATCGAGGCCACCAAGGCGCTGACCGGCAAGCCATTCGGCGTCAACCTGATCACCATGCACCCGCAGCTCGACGACCTGATCCGGGTCTGCATCGAGGCGCGCGTGGGCCACGTGGTGCTGGCGGGCGGCATCCCGTCCGGTGCCGCGGTGCGCGCGGTCAAGGATGGCGGCGCAAAGCTGATTGCCTTCGCCCCCGCCCTGGTGCTGGCCAAGCGCCTTGCCCGCACCGGCGCCGATGCGCTGGTGATCGAGGGTTCGGAAGCCGGCGGCCACATCGGCCCGGTGTCGCTGACCGTGCTGGCGCAGGAGATCCTGCCGCAGATCCGCGACATCCCGGTGTTCGTGGCCGGCGGCCTCGGTCGCGGCGACGCCATCCTCGGCATGCTGGAGATGGGGGCGGCGGGCGCGCAGCTCGGCACCCGTTTCGCGGCGTCGAGCGAGAGCATCGCGCACGATCGCTACAAGGCGGCCTTCGTGCGCGCCTCCGCACGCGACGCGCTGCCCTCGGTGCAGCTCGACGACCGCTTCCCGGTGATCCCGGTGCGCGGCCTGGTCAACGAGGGCACCAAGCGCTTCCTGGTGCACCAGGCGGAGACGCTGCGCCGGTTCCAGTCCGGCGAGCTCACCAAGGAGGCCGCCCAGCTCGAGATCGAGCATTTCTGGGCCGGCGCCCTGCGCCGCGCGGTGATCGACGGCGATATCGAGGGCGGCTCGGTGATGGCGGGGCAGTCGGTCGGCATGGTGACGCAGATCCAGCCGACCGCCGTGATCATCGCGGAGCTGGTCGACCAGGCGGTGCAGGCCCTGCTGCGCCGCGCTGCCTGAGGGAGCCCGGCGTGGCGACGCTGCAGCCGCAGGTCGCACGCGGGCCGGGCGCAGGAATGAACCTTCGCGTCATCGTCGCCTCGGTGATCGGCAATTCGCTGGAATGGTACGACTTCACCGTCTACGCCTTCCTCGCCACCATTATCGGCCACCACTTCTTTCCGCATTCGAGCCCGACCGTGGCCCTGCTGCAGACCTTCGCGGTGTTCGGCGTGGGCTTCGTGGCGCGACCGCTCGGCGGTGTCTCGATCGGCCTGTTCGGCGACCGGCTGGGACGCAAGCCAGCGCTGCTGCTGACCGTGGGGCTGATGGCGGCGGGAACCGGGCTGATCGGCATCCTCCCCGGCTATGCCAGCATCGGCGTCTGGGCGCCGGTGCTGCTGGTGCTGGCCCGCGCCCTGCAAGGCTTCTCGGCGGGCGGCGAGTGGGGCAGCTCCGCCTCGTTCCTGGTCGAGTGGGCGCCCGCCAGCCGACGCGGGCTCTATGGCAGCTTCCATCCCGGCAGCATCTTCCTCGGCCAGCTGGTCGGCACCGCGGTAGCCGACCTGCTCGTGGTCACGCTCGGCAGCGCCGACATGCAGGCCTGGGGCTGGCGAGTACCGTTCCTGCTCGGCGCCCTGATCGGGCCGCTCGGCCTGCTGGCGCGACGCAGGATCGGCGAGACCCCGGTATTCGTCGCCGCCCAGGCCACCGCGGCGACAGATGCTCCCGTCACCCGGCTCAGCGCCGGCAAGCTGGTCTTCGCCTTCTGCTTCGTTTCGGTGCAGTCGGTCGGGATCTATCTCTACCTGTCGTTCTTCCCGACCTTCCTGCAGCATTATGCCGGCTGGACCGCGCACCAGGCGCTGAGCTCGACGGTGCTTGCCACCATCGCCACCGGATGTGCCGTGGTCTGCTCCGGCGCGCTGTCCGACCGGATCGGACGCAAGCCGGTGCTGCTGTTCAGTTGCCTGGTGTTCCTGCTGCTGTCCTACCCGCTGGTCTGGCTGATCCTGCACGGCGCCACGCACGCGGTCTCGGTGCTGATCCAGTGCGTGCTGAGCGCGAATTGCGGCCTGTTCATCGGCAGCATGACCGCGGCCCTGGTCGAGATGTTCCCGACCCGTAGCCGGCTCACCGGCCTCAGCACGTCCTACAACCTGGCCTCGATGGTGTTCGGCGGCTTCGCGCCGTTCATCGCAACTTGGTTGATCGCGGCGACCGGGGCCGCCATCTCGGTCACCTACTACGTCATCCTCGGCGCCATCGTCTCGTTGCCGGCGGTGCTGCTGTTCCGGGAGACGGCGGGGAAGCCGCTGGACTGAGGCAGGCCGGAAGCGTCGCCTCTGCCTCCGCTCCTAAGCGTGTTTGCCGCGCGCCGCCGGACCCTTCTTCACGAAGCCGCGCAGCTTGCCGAGCATCGTCCTGACCTCCAGGTACGTCATGCTCGCCGTGCTCCAGGCCTCTGTCTCGATCCGCTTCATGCCGGGAAAGGCGCGGTGGGTGGCGCCGTCGAAGGCTGCCAGCGGAGTGTCCTCGAGGTCGATCCGGTAGTTCGGCGGCTTGCCGGTCTCGGCGACGCCGATGCGCACGACGACATCGCGGCTCCCCTCGCGGAGCTTGCCCAGCATCTCCAGGATCCGCCGGACATCCTCCTCGGGCTGCCTGAGCAGCGGCACGGCATCGGAAAGGACAGCGTCCAGTGCAAGCGGCGTGGGCATGGCAGGCGGCTCCGGTCAGTTGGATGGCGGCTCCAGGCCGGCACCAACCGACACAAGGTCAGGCGATCTGGCGCGGCTTGATCCGGTCGAGGGTCGCCTGGACCGAGGCCTGCAGAGCCGGCGTGCGATCGAAGTCTATACCGAAGGCTTCAGCATACAGATTATGGACCTGGAACGGTAGGCTGCCGGGGATGCCGTCGATCGCCAGGGTGCCGGACGTAAACTTCTTGAGCCGGTGCTCGCTGCCCACCCGGGCGCCATGGATAGAGAGGTCGACCAGGCGGGCCGTGAACGGCGACTGCCCCGGCAGGGAGAGCCGGCACGGCAGGTCGACATCATAACGCGGCACTAGGCGGCGATCGACCTCGTTTGCCGATGTCCGGACCACCCGGACGACCGCCTGCCGCAGTTCCGCCACCGCAGCCGTGAGTGCCGCGGTGCCATGCTGCACCTCGTTCGCGAGCAATCCGTTCTGCTCGGATTCCTGGCGCAATTCGCCGACCCGGCTGGTCATCTCTCCGGTCGCGATGCCGGTCTGCGCGACCTTGTGCGCGATCGCCACGGTGATCACGCCCTGCTTTTCCACGGCACCGGCGATCATGTGGGCGATGCCGTCGATCTCGGTGATGCTGGAGCCGATGCGGGCCACGGCCGAAACCGAGGCGGTCGTCGCCAGCCTGACCTCGCCGAGATGGCGACCGATCTCCTCCGTCGACGTCGCCGTCTGCATGGCGAGAGCCTTCACCTCGCTTGCCACCACCGCGAAACCCTTGCCAGCCGCGCCGGCACGCGCCGCCTCGATGGTCGCGTTCAAGGCAAGCAGATTGGTCTTCCTGGCAATCTCGCGGATCATGTCGGCGACTATGCCGATCTCGGCCACCTTGCGGTCCAGCCTGGCGATCGTCTCCCTGGTCTCCTCGCCCGCGAGCACCGCGCGCCGCACGACCTCGGTCGAGCGGTCCACCTGCACACTGATCTCCCGGATCGACCCCGAAAGGTCCTCCGCAGCCGCGGCCATGATCCCGGAACTCGATCTCGCGTCCAAGGCGGCTGTGGCGGCGCTCTCCGCCGAGACCCCGGTGCGGGCGGCCGATGCGGTCATGCGATCCGCCGCCAACGCCATGACCCCGGAGCGCTCGTCCACCATCGTGAGCGCCCGGACCGTCTCCGCCTCGATCGCATCAGCCATGCCGCGCAGTGCGGCGACGCGCTCCGCATCGCCGCGACCGCGTTCGATCTCCTGCTGGCTCGCCAGCCGCTTCACCTCGATGGCGCTGGCCCTGAATACGGAGAGGGCGGCGATCATCCTGCCGATCTCGTCGCGGGCGTGCCGCGCCGGAAGCACGATCTGCTCGTCGCCTCCCGCGAGCCGGTGCATCAAGCGGGTCAGCAGCGCCAGCGGACGGGTAATCAGCAACGTCGTCAGGAACAGCGATGCCAATGTCGCAACGACGCCGATGGCGGCGAACAGCGCCATCAGCCGGTGCAGCCGCTCGGTGAGCAGGCCGACCCGGTCGAGCGACGCGCCGGCCGCCGCACTGCCGGACGCCACCGCGTCGCCGACGGCCTTGAGCTGCACATCGAGCTTCTTGAACAACTCGTCCGAGACCGGGTCGAAGCGCTCCATGTACACGTTGCCGGCCGCGATGCCGCTGTCGATGTAGGAGTGCGCCATGTGCACGCCGAGGTCGCGATAGGGCGCGAAGCCGGCGGCGATCCTGTCGATCCCGGAGCGGACCTCCGCGGTGTCGTGACCGCCGCCGGCGGCAAGGTTGGAGAGCAGCCGGTCGATCACCACGACCTGACGGGCGAAGTCCCTGCTGTAGCGTTCCGCGTCGTCGAAGCCGTCGGTGTGGTGGGTGGCGGATGCATCGGTCAGGAACTGCTGCACCTGTATGACATCGACCTGCATCAGGTTGATGGCCTGCTCGAGCGGGATGAGGTCGGCGGTCAGGGTATGCGACCGGCGCATGGCCTCCTGCGTGAGCTGGCGCTGCTGCCGGCTGATGGTGGACGTCAGCCAGCAGACACCCAGCAGGGTGGCGGCAAGCATGCCCATGATGAGCAGCAACTTGATCCGTATCGACATCCGGCAGGCCCCGTGAACAGCCCTTCAGAGACGCCATCTTGGTTAAGGAAGTGTCAGCAGGGGGCATC
The DNA here is from genome assembly GCF_005844085.1 of Lichenicoccus roseus. Lineage (GTDB taxonomy): Bacteria > Pseudomonadota > Alphaproteobacteria > Acetobacterales > Acetobacteraceae > Lichenicoccus > Lichenicoccus roseus. The sequence continues at coordinate 335,188 of NZ_VCDI01000001.1, read as the reverse complement.
GGCGCCTGCTCAAAGCAGTCGAGCGAGCCGGTCGAACTCGGCGACGCTCAGCGTCTCGGCGCGCCGGCTCGGCTCGATGCCGGCGCGCACCAGCAGAGCCTCGCCGCCGAGACCGCGCAGCGACCCACGCAGCATCTTGCGCCGCTGGCCGAACGCCGCCGCGGTCAGCCGCTCCATCGAGGCGAACAAGCCCGGTTCCGGCTGCACCGCATGCGGCACCAGGCCGATGACGGCGGAGGTGACCTGCGGTGGCGGCGTGAAGGCACCCGGGGGCACATGCATCAGCACGTCGGCGCTGCAGCACCACTGCGCCAGCACCGACAACCGCCCATACGCCCCGGTATCGGGGGCAGCGCAGATGCGCTCGGCCACCTCGAGCTGGAACATCAGTGTCAGCCGCTCCCACTGCGCCGCCTGGCGCAGCCAGCCGACCAGCAGCGGGGTGCCGACGTTGTACGGCAGGTTGGCGACGATCTGGCGCGGCGCCGGGCACAGCGTGGCGAGATCGAGCGCCAGCGCATCGGCGGCGATCACCGCGAGCCGCCCCGGGTGGGACGCCGCCAGCTCCTCGATGGCCGCGATGGCACGCGGATCCACCTCGACCGCGGTGACCCCGGTAGCCGGTCCGCGCAGCAGGGCGCGGGTCAGGCCGCCGGGGCCCGGTCCGACTTCCACGACGTGCCGCCCGCTGAGGTCGCCGGCGAGTGCGGCGATCCGCGCCGTCAGGTTGAGGTCGAGCAGGAAATGCTGCCCGAGCGACTTGCGCGCCTGCAGGCCGTGCCGCGCGATCACGTCGCGCAGGGTCTCGTCAGCCAACCGGAGGGGACCCCGGACCGGCCGGAGCCCGTCGCATCACGACGATCGCATCTCGATCGAGGCGCGCCGGTGCAGGTCGCGGTTGACCTGCCTGGACACCTGCTCGACACGCTCGTTCAGCAGCTGGTCGGCGATCTCGTCGGGCGACTGGTCGGACAGGTTCCTGGTATCGCGCGAGCAGACCATGATCACCGCGATGCCGTCGGTCGACACCAGCGGCCTGGTTGCCTGGCCGGGCTTGAGCGGGTCGAGCACGGCGCGCATCTGCGGATTGAGATGGTCGAGCTGCACGTCGCCGGGATTGGCCGGGCGCGGGCTGCCCGCCGACTGGTTGGCGGCCTCGACCGCCCCGCAGTCATGCGCGTTCTTCGACAGCGCCTCGGCACGCGCCAGGGCCTGCTGCTGCTGCGGCGTCGGCGCCTGCGGGTTGAGCGTGCTGGTGAACGGGAAGAACGCCTGGCGCAGGCCCATCATGGTGGCGATCTCGCGGCCGATCTCGCGCTTGCCCAGCAAGGTCACGACGTCGTAGCCGCCGGCGACCCGGATCGGATTGCTGACCGCGCCGGTCGGCATCTGCCGCACGATGTCGAGGACCTGAGGATCGAGTTCGTCGGCCTGCACCCAGCCGAGCGAGCCGCCCTCCAGCGCGGTCTGCGCCTGGCTGAACTGCGCCGCCACGATGGCGAACGGCGCGCCGTCGTGCAGCTGCTTGATCACCGTCTGCGCGAAGTTCAGCGCGTCCTGGTTGTGCGTGGGGTCGTCCACCGGGATGAAGATCTCGCTGATGTTGTACTCGGGCTGGCCGACCTCGCGCTTCAGCGCCGCCTCGCGCTGCTTGATGTCGGCGTTGCCGATCCGGGCCCGCTCGCCGAGCTGCTCGCGCAGCACGTGGGTCCAGCCGAGCTGCACGCGTATCTGGTCGATCAGGGTGTTCAGGGAAACCCCGTCCTGCTCGAGATGATCGCGCAGCGCATTCTGCTTCATGTTGTTGCGCTTCTCGATGTCGCCGATCGCGGCGGCGATCTGCTCGGGCGCGATCACGATGTGCCGCGACTGGATTTCCTGCATGCGCAGCTTCTCGTCGATCAGCTGCCGCGTGATCTGCGGTCGCAGCCGCGCCAGCACCTCGTCGTTCATCGGCAATCCGGTGGACAGCGCGAACAGCCGGCCGCGATTGTCGACATCGCGACGGGTGATGATGTTGCCGTTGACGACCGCCACGATGGCATCCTGGGCCTGACCGCCATCGTCGGGCGCCGTGGTCGGATTGGCGGCTGTCGTGGCGGCGGGCGGCTGATGCGCATGGTGATGCACCGTCTGCGCCGCGCACGGCAGGGTCGCGGCCGCCGGCATCATCGATGCCAGCAGGGCCAGGGCCGGGATCGCAAGAGGGCCGGTTCTGGTCATGAGGCTCTTCTTTCGCAGCTTTGGTCGCGCAGTTGCAGGGATCGGCTTCATCCGTTCACCGGGAAGGTGCCGATCGTCTTGAAGGTCAGGCTGAACAGGATCGAGCTATCGCCGCTTTCGCCGCTGATGGTGGTGTAGCGCTTGACGTACGAGAGGTCGAAGATGAAGCAGTCGTTCTCGTAGGCCGCATCGGCGCCGATCGCCACGTTCTGGTTGGTGGCAAGGTCGCGCCGGCCGAACACCGAGGCGCGGTACTGCCTCCAGCGGCTGGAGATGCCGAGCGTTGCCTCGTTCTGCGGCTCGAAGTAGGCGAGCTGCGGGTCGGCGGTGCGGATCGAGCTGTCATAGTAATAGTACAGGTCGTGTTGGTTGTAGATGTAGCCGCCGGTGACGCGGAACAGGTTGGTGCCGACGCTGATCAGCCCGTCGGCGAAATGCACCTGCCCGGTAAAATGGTCGAAGCGGCCGCGTGCCGTAAGGTCGAGCCAGTTGGCCGGCACGAAGCTGATCCGGCTCACGATGTCGGACGCGTGCGAGGTCAGTCCGGAATTGATGATCTGGTTCTGGTCGACATGCTCCTGGTAGCTCTCGCCGACCAGCGCATCGATCGATTTGGCGCCCCAGGACCAGTTCATGTGCAGCCCGACATTGGCGCGCAGTCCGCCATCGAGCCGGTCGATGCCCTCGTGCCGGTTCAGCGCGAACAGCGAGGTGTCGGTGAACTCGGTGTCGAGGCTGTCCTCGTTCGGGATATGGTCGTTGATGCTGTTGCCCGAATTGGGGGCCGCGATCACCTGCACGATCGGCTCGACGATCTGCGTGCCGCCGCTCTTCAGGGTGCGCAGGAACGGCCAGTTCAGCTTGAGCGCCGCGGTCGGCAGCGCCTGGCTGGTGGTTGCGGCGTTGACGTTGCTGTAGGCCGGCGTGAGGTCGAGCTTGTGCGCGTTGTACACCTCGGAATCGACATGGATGGTGAACAGCCACATGGTTCCGAGCGCGCCGCGGAACGGGCGGTCCCAGTTCAGGCTGAGGCTGGCGCGCTCGTCGGAGACGCCGTTCGGCCGGTAGATATTGAAGTCGTTGCTGTCCACCGAGAGCCTGCCGCCGAGCGCGTCCGGCTCGCCGAAGAAGCTGTACTTGTAGCGCGGCAGCACGTAGGGCAGCTCGCTCTGGTTGATGACGCCGGTGTTCAGCCCCTGATAGGCGATCGTCTCCAGGCGGGAATAGGCACCGATGCCGAAGCCCTCCAGGTAGGCGTTGCTGGTCAGCACGTCGTTGCCGTAGCCGCTGACCCGGTAGTCGCGCATGTAGTCGGACGAGCTGGCGAGGTTGATGTTGGCGCCGTAGTGCCAGTTCTGGTTCCAGTCGAAATCGGCCTTGGCGTAGCCGTAGCCGGACAGCCCGATCTCCTTGTAGTCCGGCACCTGGCCGGCGATCAGGCTCGGCGTGTGGGTGTCGTAGGCGACCGCGCCGGTGAGGGTGAAGCGGCCGAAGTTCATCAGGTTGCGATACTGGCCGCCGAGCTGCGGCCCGGTGCTGGACGAGATCAGCGGCACCAGGGTGGCGTCGGACTGGCCGTCGATCACCCAGTAGTACGGCAGCGTCACGTAGGTTCCGAGGTTCTTGTCGTTCGGCGACAGGCTGCTGAGCAGGAAGCCGCTCTGCCGCTTCACCGACGGGTCCGGCGTCGAGAAATACGGCAGGTAGCCGACCGGGATGCCGAACATGTCGAGGTAGGTGTCCTCGTACTCGATCCGCTTGTGCTCGAGATCCTGCGTGGCCGAGTAGGAGCGCAACTGCCAGAACGGTGGCCGGTCGGGATGCTGCGCGCAGATCTTGCAGGCGGTGTAGACCGCGCGCGACATGACGTTGACCTTGCCGTCGGTGCGACGGGACCCGTTGGCCGCCAGCTTGCCGTTCATCGCCAGGATGCCGCGCATGTCGGTCATCACCGCCTGCCGCATGCCCTGGGTCAGCTCCATGTACGTGGCGAACAGCACCTGCCCGTCCGGCTCGATGATGGCGACATGGCCGCGGGCTGCGGCGACGCCGGTATTGCGGTCGTACGTCACCTGGTCGGCCAGCAGGATGTGCCCGTTCTGCCAGATCGTGACGTGCCCGGACCACGTCACCAGCGCATGGTGGGTGTCGTACGAGACGCTGTCGGCCTGGAAGGTGACCGGCTCGTCGCGCGTCACCGGGGCGGCGTTGCCGGCATGCATCGCGATCTGCGCGCTCGCCGGCAGGCAGAGCGTCACGACCAGGGCCGGCGGGCAGAGCGAGGCGGCCAGGGCGGCGCGATGCGAGAGCCTGCGCCCCGTCCGCGCGGCAGCCGATCGGGTGCGGGGCATCAGCCATCCTCCAGGTGAAGCAGCAGCGTGATGGCGAGCAGCAGCCCGGCCCCGGTCGGCGCCCAGGCCGCCATCACCGGCGGCAGCGCTCCGGATTCGCCGAATTGCTCGGCGATCTTGGAAACCGTGAACAGCGCGAAGCCGGCGGCGACCCCGCTGCCGATCATGCGCGCGACGCCGCCGCGCCGCGCCGGGCGCATCGAGAAGCCGGCCGAGACCAGCGCCATGGTGCCCGCCAGCAGCGGCAGCGCCAGCAGCGACTGGAAGTGCAGCCGGTGCCGGATCGCCGAGAAGCCGGAGCGCTCCAGCAGGGCGATGAAGCCGGGCAGGGTCCAGACCGACAGCGTGTCGGGCGAGGCGAAGCTTTCCTGCACCCTGGTCACCGTGAGGTCGGTGGGCAGTGATAGGGTGCCGACCGGGACAGGCATCTGATCGGGCTTGATGCTGTGCGCGTTGTCCAGCACCCAGCGGTCCCTGCCGAGCCGGGCGGTCGGCGCCTCGATCCGCACCAGCAGATGATCGGCGCCGTCGAGCCGGAACACGCTGACGCCCGCGAGGTCCAGGCTGCCGTGCTGCATGTGCACCGTGAGCGCGTGCAACATCGCCACCCCCTGCGGGGTGAGCTGGCGATCGGCCTGGCGCAGCCAGAGCTGGCCGCCTTCCAGGTCGAGCGCGCCACCGCTGTTCTGCAGATAGAGGCCGTCGAGCGTCTCGGCCTCGCTGTACATCACCGAGGAGAGCGGGCTCAGCACCGCGGTTGCGAAGCCGCCGATGAGCAGCGCGCAGGTCAGCGGCGCCGCCAGGAACTGCCAGGCCGAGATGCCGGATGCCCGCGCCACGATCAGCTCGGACGAGCGGGTCAGCCGCCAGAAGCACACGATGCCGCCGAGCAGCACCGCGAACGGCAGGATCTCGATGCAGTAGTACGGCAGCCTGAGCGCCGCGATCTGCACCGGGATGGAGGCGCCGACATCGGGCCGGGTGGCGGCGCGGCGCAGCAGGTCGATGAAGTCGAACAGCGAGACCAGGCCGGTCAGCGCGGCGATCATCGCCAGCACCGCGTAGGTGAACTGCCGCGCGATGTAGAAGGAGAGGGTGACGGCGAGGCGGGAGAACATCGCTCAGGCCGAGCCGACTCGGGCGGACGAGAGCCGGGCGACGCCGTCGCGCCGGTCGGTCTCGTGACGGAAGCGCCATTCCGGCCCGAACAGCATCGCCGCCCCCATGATGCCGGGGAGGATCGCGACCATCCAGATCAGCGGGATCAGCACCGGGTCGCGGGCGGCGATGTTCTGCACCACCAGACCGATGGCGAGCAGCCCCACCACCACCAGGATCGCCACCATCGGCCGGATCATGCCGCCGTGCCGGCTGAAGGCGCCCATCAGGACCGCCACCAGCGCCACCATGGCGAACGAGAACGCGGTCAGCGGCGCGGTCAGCCGGCGGTGCGCCTCGACTGCGAACTTGCCGCGGTCGCGGGCGGCGACGACATGCGGATCGGGGTCGAGCAGCTCGCCGAGCGACATCTCGGTGCTGTCGCGGTAGCGCGTCTCGTCCTTGTTGTTGCCCGCGAGGTCGATGGTGTTGCGCGCGAATGTCAGCACGTTGAGCCGGCCGGTGGTACGGTCGATCTCTTCGCGCGAGCCGTTGAACAGCACCACCCGTGGCGGGCCGTCGCCGGCAACCAGCGTGCCGTGCTCCGCCAGGATGGTGGCGCGGCTGTTCTTGGTGCGGTCGTCCTCGACCATGATGCCGTGCAGCGTGCCGTCATGGTCGCGGGTCCGGATGTACACCGTCATGGTATCCGAGACCCGGGTGAACACGCCCTCCTGGAGCAGGAAGGCGGCCATCTTGTTGCGGATCTCGAACTCGTATTCACGGAAGTCGTGGTAGCTCGTAGGAACGATCCACAGGTTCAGCACGTAGGAGAGCACAACCGAGATGCCGGCGCAGGCCAGCGCCGGACGTGCGATCGCCGAGGAGGACAGCCCGGCGGCGCGCATCACGGTCAACTCGCGGTCGCCGGCCAGGCGCTGGTAGATGAACTGGATGACCACGAAGGTGGTGATGGGCAAGATGACGGCGACAAAGGATGGGATCAGCAGCCCGGTGAGCTGCAGGAACACGCGCAGCGACAGGCCGCGATCCACCACCATGGCGACGAAGCGGAGCGACTGCGTGAGCCAGATCAGCGCCGCCAGCCCGCCGGTGCTGGCCAGCAGGGCGCCGAGCAGCTGTCGCAGGACGTATCGGTCGAGCCGGGTGGCTTGCAGCGCGATCATGCCCCTCTCTACCTGCCCGGCGCGTCGCGCAAAAGGGAGCAAGCCACCGCCACCCCTCTCGGGCATGTGTCTGCAGCGTAACGGTTCCCGCCTGTGGCCGCGGAGGCTCGCGTGACGACCTGGTCGCCGACCGATGATCTCGAGCACCATGTCCGGCTGCACGACCCGGTCTCCGACTGCCCGCTGATCGAGGGCAACCGGATCACCCTGCTGTCCAGCGGCGCCGATGCGGTGCGCGCGATCATGGATGCCATCGGGGCCGCCCGTGATCACGTCCACATGGAATACTACACGCTCGACGACGTGCAGCTGGATGGCAGGTCGCTGTTCGGACAACTCGAGGAGCGCGCCCGCGCCGGGGTCGAGGTGGCGGTGCTCTGGGACGCGGTCGGCTCCGGCAAGACCCCGGATGCGCAATTCGAGCGGCTGCGCCGGGCCGGCGTGCAGGTGCTGGAGTACCACTCGATCAATCCGCTGCGGAAGCGCTTCAACCTGCACCTGAACGACCGCGACCACCGCAAGCTGACCGTGATCGACGGCGCGGTCGGCTTCCTCGGCGGCACCAACATGTCGAAGGTCTACGAGACGCCGGAAAGCGTCGGGCGCGGCACCGATGCGGACCATGCGTTCTGGATCGACAATGCGGTGCGTATCGACGGGCCGGCGGTGGCCGAGATCCAGAAGCTGTTCTTCCATACCTGGCACGGCCAGAAGGGCGAGCGGGCCCCGCTGCGCGGCGAGGCCGTCGTGCCGGCCGCGCCGACAGGCCGGGGCATCGACCCTGCCGAGGCGGAGACGGTGCGCGTAGACGGGAGCGCTCCGGCGGAGCGCCGGCCGCTCTACAACCACTCGTTGCGCGCGGCCCTCCGCGGCGCCAGGAACCGGGTCGTGCTGGCGACCGGCTACTTCGTGCCGACCCCCAGGGAATGGCGCCTGATAGCGGCAGCGGCGCGTCGCGGCGTCACGGTGGACCTGCTCCTGCCGGGCTACAGCGACGTGCAGCCGGCAGTGCACGCCGCGCGCGCGTTGTATGGGCGGTTGCTGGAGGCGGGGGTGCGCATCCACGAGGTCCGCCGCGGCATGCTGCATGCGAAGGTCGGCACCATCGATGGCGTCTGGACGGCGATCGGCTCGTCCAACCTCGACCGCCGCAGCGTCTACTTCAACAACGAGATCGATGCCATCGTGCTGGGCCGGCGAACGGCGGACGCGGTCGAGGCCATGCTGCGCGCCGAGATCGCCCGCTCGGTGCCGATCCGCATGCGCGACTGGGAGACGCGCTCGGTGAAGGAGCGTATAGCCGAGCAAACCGCCCGGGTATGGAAGCAGTTGATGTGATGGCTGACGGCCTGCGATGAGGGGCGGACTGCTCGATCCCGCCGGGCAGGGTGGCCTGCAACTCATCGAGCTCGGCCTCGCCTTCGTGCTGTCCGCCGTGGTCGGTCTGGAGCGCGAGTTCCGGCAGAAGAGCGCCGGCCTGCGCACCTACACGCTGGTCGGGCTGGCCTCCGCGCTGATCATGCTGATCTCCAAGTACGGCTTCTCGGACGTGCTGGCGAACAACCGGGTGGTGCTGGACCCGTCGCGGGTGGCGGCCCAGGTGGTCTCGGGGATCGGCTTCATCGGCGCCGGCGTGATCTTCCTGCGTCGCGACAGCGTGCGTGGCCTCACCACCGCGGCTTCGGTCTGGCTCACCGCCGCCCTCGGCATGGCGTGCGGCGCCGGGCTGCCGATCCTGGCGCTGGCCGCCACCTGCGGCCACCTCGTCATCATGTTCATCTTCCCGCTGCTGGTGCGCCGGCTGCCGCGGTCGCGCTGGGCGCCGTCGCACCTGACCGTCGCCTACCGGGATGGGCGTGGCATCCTGCGTCACGTGCTGGTCGCCTGCGGGGTCGAGCGCTTCGTCATCGACCGGGTGCAGATCGAGCACGACCAGGAAGCCGGGGATGCCTCTACGCGGATCGTCACGTTGTCGCTGGAGGTGCGCGGCGGCCGCCCGGTGACCCACCTGAGCGCCACGCTGTCGGAAATCGACGGCGTCGTCTCGGTGCGCTCGACGGATGTGAATGCGATCGTGGACTGACGCCCGCACCGTCGGGCTCTCCTGCACCATCGGCCGGGCAGCGGGCTTGCCATCCTGGAGGCTCGATCCGGCGGAGACCGGGGGGGCTAGCCCAGGATCTCGACCGGATCGCCGACCGCGATCCGCCCTGGCGCCTCCGGGATCAGGTTGCGGCCAAACACGATCCCCGCCTCGGTGCGGTTGAGGCGGCCGAGGGTGCGCAGCGGCTCACCGGGCTGCGGCGCCTGCCCGGTCCGCTGGTCGAGGGTAATCACCACGCACCGCGTGCATGCCTTCGGGGCGCGGAACAGCATGTCGCCGATGCGCAGGCGTCGCCAGCCATCCTCCTGCCACGGGATCCCGCCATCGACGACCAGGTTGGGCCGGAACCGGTCCATCGGCACCGGTGCCTTCAAGGCCATGTTCAGCGCATCCAGCGAGGCACTGCTGGTCAGCAGCAGCGGATAGCCGTCGGCGAACGACACCACGTCGTCCTGCTCGACGCCTGTCGTGCGCTCGACCGGACGCGCCGACGGGTTGTCGAGATGCACCAGCCGGCAGCGCCAGCCGAGCTGCTCGCTGAGCCAGGCGTCGGCCCGCTCACCGGCGAGGGCGGCTTCCAGCCGGCTGCGCCAGACCGCCACCTCCAGCCGCTCCGCCGCCACCGGCAGCGCGACCTCGATCGCGGCAGTGCCGCAACTGAGGCGCAGGCTGCCATCCGGCTGCACCGCGGCCGACAGGCGGGCCATGCGGGGCAACTTGCGCTGGGTCAGGAAGCTGCCGTTCGGCTCCACCACCATCCAGCGCCGGTCACCCCAGGGACCGCAGCGCTCGACGTCCATGCGTTGCAGGCCTTCGCCCTGCAGGCCCTTCACCGGATAGCGGTGCAGCGCGGTCAGCAGCATGGCCACGTCCCGCCGTTCAGGCGTCGAGTTCGAGCATGACCGGGACGTGGTCGGACGGCGCAGGCCAGTCTCGTGCCTCCTTGTGGACGGTGATGCCCTGCAAGGCGGGTACCAGGTCCGGGGTGACCCAGACATGATCCAGCCGGCGGCCCCGGTCGGACAGCCGCCAGTCGCGGTTGCGGTACGACCACCAGGTGTAGAGCTTCTGCCCGGCCGGGACGAAGTGCCGCATCGCATCGACGAAGCCGCTCTGTTGCCAGGCCAGCAGGCGCTCCACCTCGCCCGGGGTATGGCTGACGATGCCCAGGAGCTGCCGGTGGCTCCAGACGTCGTGCTCCAGCGGTGCGATATTGAGGTCGCCGACCAGGATGCGCGGATGCGGCGGGGCGGCGGCGAAGTGGCGGGTGACCTCCTCGACGAAGGCCAGCTTGTGCGCGAACTTCGGGTTGACCGATGCGTCCGGGATGTCGCCGCCGGCCGGCACATAGAAGTCATGCAGCTCGATCGGTCCGGAGCGCGCCTGGACCGTTACCGCCAGATGGCGGCGGTCGTTCCTCAGGCACCAGTCCGGTGCCGTGTCGACCGGGGCGATCGGCAGCCGGGAGAAGATGGCAACTCCATTATAGGACTTCATGCCGCGATGGACCACGTGCGGGTATCCCAGCGCCGGGCCCGCCGCATGCGGGAACAGCTCGTCCGGGACCTTGGTCTCCTGCAGGCAGACGATGTCCGGCGACAGCTCCAGCACCAGGCGTTCGAGCAGGGGCAGCCGCAGCCGCAACGAGTTGATGTTCCAGGTGACGATGCGCATGCGGCCTGGAGGTCGCGCATCCCGCCGGCTTACGCAAGCAGGCCTGCGCCGGCTGTCCTGGCGTGGGCGCGGCGCAAGCCTTGCGCAACCGGCGAGGTTGTCGTTGGGTTGCAGCAGCATGACCGACATCCACGCGCTGCACCGCTCGATCCTCACCCTGGACAGCCATATCGACATCCCCTGGCCCGGCAGCGCGGCCGACGACCCCTTCACCGACACCGCGAAGCGACGCGTCGACCTGCCGAAGATGCTGCGTGGCAGCCTGCGGGCAGGCTGTTTCGCCGCCTACATCCCGCAGGGGCCGCGCGATCCGGCCGGCTACGAGGCGGCATCGGCGCGCGCCCTGGCGATGCTGGATGCGATAGCGGCGATGGGCAGCTCCCGCGACGGCATCGCATCGAGGCTGTGCACCGACAGCGACGCGATCGAGGCGGCGTTCGCGGACGGCGCCATCGCGATCGTGCCGGCGGTCGAGAACGGCCACGCGATCGGCGAGGATCTCGGTGTGCTGGCGCAGCTTCGTGCCCGCGGCGCGCGCTACATGACGATGACGCACAACGGGCACAACGCGCTGGCGGACTCCGCCATCCCGCGTCGCGACCTGGCCGATGCCGAGACCCTGCACGGTGGCCTGAGCCCGCTTGGTCGCGAGGCGATCGCCGAGATGAACCGGCTCGGCATGCTGGTCGACGTGTCGCACCTGTCGCGCCAGTCAATGCTGCAGGCGGCGATGCACTCCAGGACGCCGGTGGTTGCGACGCATTCGTGCGTCCGCGCGCTGTGCGACCATCCGCGCAATCTCGACGATACCCAGCTTGACGCGCTGCGTGATACGGAGGGCCTGATCCAGATCACCGCGATGCCGTCCTTCCTGCGCCGGAAGCCGGACGCGGCATCGGCGTCGGTGAAGGATTTCGTTGATCACCTGGACTACGTCGTGCAGCGCATCGGCGTGGCGCATGTCGGCATCAGCTCCGACTTCGACGGCGGCGGCGCGATTGCCGGCTGGTCCAACGCGGCGGAGAGCGAGGCGGTGACGGCGGAGCTGGTGTCGCGCAGCTATGGACATACGGAGATATCCGCTTTCTGGGGTGGCAACTTCCTGCGCTTGTTGCGACAAGCAGACGCGGTCGCAGAGCAGGGCTGACCACGCTTCTCTGACGGCGGCGTAGTCGAAACGAAGTATTAACGCGTAAAAGGTTACGCTTCACTTGCAATCCGCAAGGCTGAAAGCGCACATCCTCATCAGAACATTTTGTCAGGCCGCAACGCTGTCGTAACGACCGGTTCCTGGTTTGGCATTGTCTGACCTGCGATTTTCACGATAACCAACCGCTACCGAATTTTTTGTCTGCTTGTCTCGCCGCCTGAGGAGGTCGCCATCGAGCGCGACCCGCCTCTCGACACGAACGGAGGTTTTCCATGTCTGCTTCGGCTACTCTTGCTGCGTCCGGATCCGCCACCGCGCGCCAGGCTTCCTCGCCGGGTGCGGTTCCCGGGCAGGCCGCAGCTTCGGGTCAGGCCGCGGCTCCGGTGCAGCTGCAGCCGACCTATTCCTCCGACGGGCTCAACGAGGCCCTGCTCGACGAGGCCACGGTCCTGTCGCTGCGCCAGCTTTTCGACGCCGCGTCGCCGTTTCCCCATCTGGTCATCGACGGGCTGTTCGATCCCGCCATGCTGGAGCGCGTCGCGGCCGACTACGACAAGCTGAACCGCGAGGACTGGATCAAGTACGAGACCGCCAACGAGGTGAAGTTCGGCACCCGTCCGAATGTCCGTCTCGGGCCGGGCAGCCAGGCCTACTTCGACACCATCCACCGCGCCAAGTTCACCGGCTTCCTGAGCGGCATCACCGGCATCCAGGCGCTTGTGCCCGACCCGATGCTGCGCGGCGGCGGGCTGCACGAGATCCCGGTCGGCGGCAAGTTCAAGGTGCATGTCGACTTCACCCGCCATGTCGACACCAAGCTCGACAACCGGCTGGTCTTCATCACCTACCTCAACAAGGGCTGGCAGCCGGAGTGGGGCGGAGCGCTGGAGCTGTGGACCCGGGAGGCCTGCACCCGTGAGGTAGTGCCGGTGTTCGGGCGCTCGATCGTGTTCGCCCATACCGCGCACAGCCTGCACGGCCATCCGGCCCCGGTGGCGACGCCGGACGGACGCACCCGCCGCTCGGTGGCAGCCTATTTCTACACCAACGGCCGCCCCGACCCGACCCCGGCCGAGCGCATCACCACCCAGTTCCTCAACCCGGAGATCCCGGTGGTGCCGCTGCGCGAGCGGGCCTCGAAGGCGGTCCGCTACGTGCTGCCGCCGATGGTGATGGACGGATTGCGGCTGGCGAAGCCGCTGCTCCGTCGTGGCCGCTAGCTGACCCAGAGACGCATCGGCCGCGCCAGGCGCGCGTCCGCCAGAATGCCCAGGATCGCCGAACATGGTCTTGCTCGACTTCGACCGCTTCCAGGATCACCAGACGGCCGACGGGCCGGGCCCCGCCAGCGCGACGGCGTGGCCAGGCATGCTTGCCCCCGTGCCCGGTGGGCAGGAGGCCATGCTGGCTGACCTCGTGATCCAGCACGGCGCGAGCAGTCCGCGTCCCGACCTGTGCTGGCAATATACCAGGCAGACCCGTCGGGCGCTGCGCCTCGGCATCATCGCGTCCGAATTCCCGCCCGGCCATGGCGGGATGCAAGAGCATGCCCGTGGCCTGGTGGAGAATCTGTCGCTGGACCACGAGCTTGTCGTCTACACCAGCCAGGCGATGGCGACCGAGATCCCCGGCCGCAACGTGACCTTGCGCCCGGTGATGCGCTGGCACGTGGCCGATGACGCGGCGCTGCTGCAGCAGGAGCCGGTCGATGCTTGGATCACCCTCAATGCCGGCCTGAGCCCCTACAGCCGCGTCCTGAAGGCGCCGCTGTTCGCCTACGTGCACGGCAACGACTTCACCCGCCCGTGGTATCCGATGCCCGGCCGCGTGATGCGCAACACCGGCCGCGTCTGCGGCGACTCCATCGTGCAGCGCTGGCGCAGTCGGCAGATCGGCCTCGGCCTGCGCGGCGCCCGCTGGGTGTTCGCGAACAGCGCCTTCTCGCGCGACCTGTGCGCCGACCTGTACGGGATCCCGGCCGCGAACTTCACGGTGGTGCATCCGGGCATGCGCCCCGATTTCTTCCGCCAGACCAACCCGGGCCCGAGCAGCCGGCTGCGGCTGGTCACGGTGGCGCGGATCGACTCGAGCGCGCGGCGCAAGAACATCGAGGGCGTGCTGGAGGCGATCGCGCTGCTGAAGGGCGAGATCGACTGCAGCTACACGGTGATCGGCGACGGCGACGACCTGGCGCGCCTGATCTGCATGTCCGACCGGCTTGGCCTCACCGGCATGGTCCGCTTCCTCGGCTCGGTCAGCACCGAGCGGGTGATCGAGGAGTTCGGACGTAGCGACGCCTTCATCATGGCGGTGAAGCCGAGCGGGGTCGATGTCGAAGGCTTCGGTATGGTGTATGCGGAGGCCGCCGCCACCGGACTGCCCTCGATCGCCACCACCATGGGCGGCATCCCGGAAGTGATCGAGGATGGCGTGACCGGGATGCTGCTGCGGGACGTGACGGCCGGCGGGATCGCGGAGTCGCTGCGGACGTTCCATGCACGCCGCCACGCCTTCGACCGCGAGACGATCCGCGCCAAGGCCCAGCGTTTCGGCGCCGCCCCCTGCGCTGCGGCGATGGCGGACGTCATCGACACGATGATCTAGCAGGCACCGCGGCCCGAGCGCCGGCTCCGGGGACCCGGGAGCCGGCAGGGGATATGACTGCGGTTGTTTACCTACGTCCTGAGTGTGTCGCCGGGGGCACACAAGGTGTGCTCAAGTTTTTCGGCCGGTCTCATTATCCAGACAGATGCTCACAGAAGCGTGAGACGTCTCCCGCCGAGAACGAAACATGACTCTTGGCGGCTAACCCTGATCGCGCCGGCCGAAGAATTGTCCACCACGCGCGTTGACACCGGGCTGAAACTCCTCTCCTCGCTTTTAAGTCATTGTTATGACGAGGCTCAGACCGAACAAATCAGCAATAACAATAGTTTATCGACGAGTGCCTCGTTCGTAGGCAAACCGCGCAAGGCCAGGAAAATCGCCGTCTAGACGATTCTGTCTGCCATCCTCCCACAGACTTATCCACAAGATCAGTGGATGCTTTGCGGTTGGTATCCGATAGCTGCCACACGCGACACGTGTGGAAGGCGGAACAGCCGGATCGTCGCCAATGGCCCCCGGATGGCAGCTTCGTTTGCCTCGAATCTAGGCAATGATGAAGAAGCCGTGTTCCTCCGGCATCCGGAGCGGAGTTTCCGCCGCCGCTCCACAGGGTTCTCCACAGAAACGGTGGATGAAGCGCTCCCAGACACCGGCGGATCGCACTAGATGTGCCGCATGCCAGAAACCCAGCCGCCGCCGGACCAGGCGGCCCCGCTTCCCGCACTCGATCCCTTGCCGCCCGGCGTCGCCGCCATCGAGCGCGCGCTGCTGACCATGCCGTTGGCGCCTGGCGTCTATCGCATGCTCGATGCACGCGGCGGGGCGCTCTATGTCGGCAAGGCGCGCTCGCTGAAGAAGCGGGTCTATTCCTACACCCAGGTGGCGAGGCTGCCCGAGCGGCTGCGCCGCATGGTGTCCGAGACGGTGTCGATGGAGATCGTCACCACCCACACCGAGGCCGAGGCGCTGCTGCTCGAGGCCAACCTGATCAAGCGCCTGAAGCCGCGCTTCAACATCATGCTGCGCGACGACAAGAGCTACCCGTGGCTCATGCTGTCGGAGAACCACGCCTTTCCGCAGATCGCCAAGCATCGCGGCAAGCCGACCAAGGGCGCCAGCTACTGGGGTCCGTTCGCCTCCGCCTGGGCGGTCAACCAGACCGTCACCGCGATGCAGCGTGTGTTCCTGCTGCGCTCCTGCGCCGACACCGTGTTCGCGTCGCGCACGCGGCCCTGCCTGCTGCACCAGATCAAGCGCTGCTCGGCGCCGTGCGTGGATCGCATCGACAAGGAAGGCTACGACCGGCTGGTGGGGCAGGCGCGCGCCTTCCTGTCGGGCAAGGCGGGAACCGTGCAGCGCGACCTCGCCATCGAGATGGAACAGGCGGCGGAGGCGCTGGAGTTCGAGCGCGCGGCCGCCCTGCGCGACCGCATACGCGGCCTGACCCATGTGCAGGGCAGCGGCATCATGAACCCGGCCTCGATCGAGGATGCCGACGTCATCGCGCTGTGGCAGGCAGCCGGGCAGTGCTGCGTGCAGGTGTTCTTCATCCGCGGCGGACGCAACAACGGCAACCGGGCATTCTTCCCCGCCAATGCGCGCGACGCCGAGGCGGCCGACATCCTCGGCGCCTTCATCGCCCAGTTCTACGACGACAAGCCGCCGCCGCCCTTGCTGCTGCTGAGCCACGAGCTGGCGGAGGCCGAGCTGATCGGCGAGGCGCTCAGCCTGCGCCTGGCCGGGGCGGGGATGGGAGGGCGCGGCCCACGCCGCGTCGAGCTCGCGGTGCCCCAGCGCGGCGAGAAGCGCCAGGTGCTGGAACATGCGATCACCAATGCCCGCGAGGCGCTGGAGCGCCGTCTGGCGGAAGGCGCCGGCCAGGCCAAGCTGCTCGAGGGTGTGGCGACCCTGTTCGGCCTCGAGACCTCGCCCGAGCGTATCGAAACCTACGACAACAGCCACATCATGGGCACCAACGCCTATGGCGTGATGGTGGTGGCCGGTCCCGAGGGGTTCACCAAGAACGCCTACCGGAAATACTCCATACGCGGCCCGATCGCCCCGGGCGACGATTTCGCGATGATGCGCGAGGTGCTTGAGCGCCGCTTCGGCCGCGCGCTCAAGGAGCAGGAGGAGGCCAGGCTGGAGGGGGGCAGTGGCGCCCGCACCGACTGGCCGGACCTGCTGCTGATCGATGGCGGCGCCGGACAGTATTCGGCGGTGCGCTCGGTGCTGGACGATCTCGGCGTCACCGACGTGAAGCTGGTCGCCATCGCCAAGGGTCCGGACCGCGACGCCGGCCGCGAGTGGTTCCATACCGGCGACGCGCCGCCGTTCCAGCTGCCGCCGCGCGACGCCGTGCTCTACTACCTGCAGCGGCTGCGCGACGAGGCGCACCGGTTCGCCATCACCACCCACCGCGCCGGCCGCTCGAAGGCGATCTCGAAGTCGGAGCTGGACGACATTCCCGGCATCGGCAGTGCCCGCAAGCGCGCGTTGCTGAACCATTTCGGTTCGGCGCGCGGCGTCAAGCAGGCCGGGCTGGTGGACCTGGAAGCCGCGCCCGGGATCAGCCGCGAGATGGCGCGCACCGTGTATGGGCACTTCCACCGGAGCTGAGGACACCGATAGCGGCGGCTCCGGGAATTAGCCCAGGCGCGGCGATACCAATTGGCCGTTCACTGCTCTAGGCTCGAAACCCATGCTGACCGACCTGCCCAACGTGTTGACCTTGTCGCGCATCGCGGCGATCCCGCTTCTGGTCGGGCTGGTCGCGGCACACGGCTCGGCCACCGATCTGTTCGCCTGCCTGGTCTTCATCGCAGCCGGTGTCACGGACTATCTCGACGGCCACATCGCCCGCTCCCGCAAGCAGTTCTCCGATCTCGGCCGGATGCTCGACCCGATCGCCGACAAGCTGCTGGTCGGCGCCTCCCTGATGGTGATGGCCGGGCTCGGCCGGCTGCCGTTCGGCGGCCTGTATCCTGCAATCGTGATCCTGCTGCGCGAGATCATGGTCAGCGGCCTGCGCGAGCATCTCGCCGCCTCGCGGGTCAGCCTGCCGGTCACCCGGCTCGCCAAGTGGAAGACCACGGTGCAGATGGTGGCGATCGGCACCCTGCTGGCCGGCGACAGCACTGCCCGGCTGCTGCAGATCGGCTGGCTGCCGGTCGGCCTGATCGGCGCGGTGCTGCTCTGGCTCGCGGCGCTGCTCACCCTGGTGACCGGCTGGGACTACCTCTCCACCGGGTTCCGCCATGTCCGCCCGCCCGCCTCGAAGGTCGTGCCCTGACCGGACCGGATGCGGCCGGCCCCGGAGGTCCGGTGCTCGGGATCGTCGGACGGTCCGGCAGCGGCAAGACCACGCTGATCACGGCCCTGCTCGAGCGCTTCACCGGCCAGGGGCTGCTGGTTTCGACGGTGAAGCACACCCACCACGCCGTCGATCTCGACCAGCCCGGCAAGGACAGCTTCCGGCATCGCGAGGCCGGTGCCCATGAAGTGATGCTGGTCGGCGATGCGCGCTGGGCCCTGCTGCACGAGCGTCGATCCCGTCCGGCCGCCGGGGGACCCGGGCAGGATGAGCTGGCGGAGGTGCTGCGGCGGCTGGCGCCGGTCGACCTGGTGCTGGTCGAGGGGTTCGCCCGCACCTTGGGACCGCGTATCGAGGTGGTGCGCGAGGCGATCGCCTCCGGTGCCGGCAAGACGCCGCTCTGGCCGGACGATCCGGGGGTGGAGGCCGTCGCCTCCGACGTCAGGCCCGCCGGTTTCGGCCGGTCCTGGCTGCCGTTGGACGATCCCGGCGCAATCGCCGGCTGGATCGTGCAACGCTTCGGTCTGGACATCGGCCGGCCATGCGCGATGCGGGACAGCAACGAATTGCCGCACTGACCGGCTGTTCGGACAACATCTCTTGAGGATTGCAGGCCGGACGGGCACTTTGCCGCCGGGAGCGGTGGCGACGCCGCGAGGGGATTATGAAATGCGGCGTTCTGCATTGCTTTGCAGGTTGGTGCTTCCGTCGGTTCTGCTGCTCGGAGGCTGCTCGGGCCTCGGCAAGTTCTTCCACGATACCGTCACGCTGCCGGGCATGAATCCGAACCTGCCGTCCGGCCTGAGCGAGAACAAGATCCGCTCGGAGGGTCACCGGTTCGACGAGGCGCCGCTGCTGCCGGAGCGCGGCAACGTCTGGCCCGGGCCGCCGCAGCCGCTGCCCACCCTGTCGGATGTCTCGAAGGAGCAGGGCGATGGCCTCGGCGGCGGCAGCGGCGGCGGGTCGCGCTCGCCACTGTCCGGCGGTGCCCCGGGGCTGCGCGACGGCGGTAGCATGGGGATGGGTGAGAACGACGCCATCGAGCACGGTGTGACGTCGGAGGGCGGCCCGTCCGGCAGTTCGAATGCCTATGACGGCTTCGGTGGCGCCGGCGGCAGCCTTGCCGACCCGACCGTCAGTGCAGCCGGCAAGCCGCCGCACCCGTCCGCAAAGCCGACCGGTAGCGATGGGGTGGCGCGTCCGATCGTGATCCCGAACGGCGACGGCACCAGCACCGTCATCGGTCCGGATGGCAGCGTGCAGACCGTCAACGGGACGCCTAAATAGAGACCGTCACTGTCCGGTCCCGTCCGCATGCCTGCCTCCGCCACCTCCCTGCACATACTCTATTTCGCCTGGCTAAAGGACCGGCTCGGCCGCGGCGAGGACAACCTCGACCTTCCCGCCGGGGTCGTCGACGTGGCCGGGCTGCGGGCGTGGCTTCGGGCGAGCGACCCGGCGTTCGAGGGCATCTTCAACGCCGGCGGCCGGGTGCGCGCCGCGGTGAATCAGAAGTTCGCCGGTGATGGCACGCCGGTGCGCGGTGGCGACGAGGTCGCATTCTTCCCACCGGTGACCGGCGGCTGATGATCCGGATCGCCGTCCAGGAGGCGCCGTTCGATACCGGTGCGGAGATCGCGGCGCTGGCCGGGATGGGAGCGGGTGGGCTCGCCAGCTTCATCGGCATCGTGCGCGGCGGCGGCGAGGCCGGCGACGCGCTGCGGGCCCTGGTGCTGGAGCATTATCCCGGCATGACCGAGCGCGCGATCGCCGGCGTGGCGGAGACCGCCCTGCAGCGATTCGCGCTGCTCGGCTGCACTGTGATCCACCGCATCGGCCGGCTGCCGGTCGGCGCCCCGATCGTGCTGGTGCTGGCGGCGTCGCGCCACCGCCAGGCGGCGCTGGATGCCACCGGCTTCATGATCGACTGGCTGAAGACGGCTGCGCCGTTCTGGAAGCAGGAGATCTTCGCCGATGGCCGCACGGCCTGGGTCGAGGCACGCCCGGCCGACGACGAGGCCACCGCCCGCTGGGCCCGTGCAGGCTAGAGCATGATCCGATCGCTCATGATCTGCTCCTCGCCTGGTCGAGCAGCTTTGTCCGACACCTGGTATCGCAGGGCGATCCCAGTTGATCGGATGCTGCCCTAGCGCCGGCATCGTCGCGGTCGTGGGATCGAGGTTCGACAGGCTGTTCGAGGACGCACTGCAGGCGTTGTCCGACCGCTCGCTGCGCCGTAGCCCGCGCGCCGTGCACCCGGACGGCGCCGGCCGGCTGCGCCTGGACGGGCGAACGCTGCTCAATCTCTCCGGCAACGACTATCTCGGGCTGTCGCAGCACCCCGCGGTGATCGCGCGCGCGGTCGAGTGGACCCGGCTCTACGGCACCGGCGCCGGGGCGTCGCGCCTGGTCAGCGGCACCCTGCAGGCGCACGTCCAGGTCGAGGCGAGGCTCGCCGCCTTCAAGAAGTGTGATGCGGCGCTGCTGTTCGCGTCCGGCTGGCAGGCCAATGCCGCGGTGCTGCCGGCGCTGCTGCGGGCCGCATCGGGCGCGGGCCAAGGGGAGGGGCGGGGTGAGCCGCTGGTGTTCACCGACCGGCTCAACCACGCCAGCCTGCACCAGGGCTGTGCCGCCGCCGGCGTGCGCCAGATCCGCTATCGGCATAACGATCTCGACCATCTCGAGCGCCTGCTGGCCAGCCGGCGGCAGGCGAGCGGCACACGCTTCATCATCACCGAGAGCGTGTTCAGCATGGATGGCGACCGCGCAGACCTGACCCGGCTGGCCACCCTGGCGCAGGCGCACGAAGCCTTCCTGTTCGTCGACGAGGCCCATGCCACCGGCGTACTGGGCCCGGGCGGGCGCGGGCTGGCGGCGGGGATCGAGGGCATCGATTGCGTCATGGGCACCCTGAGCAAGGCGTTCGGCAGCTTCGGCGCCTATGTCGCCGGCTCGCGTCCGCTCTGCGACCTGCTGGTCAACAGCTGCTCCGGCTTCATCCACAGTACCGCCCTGCCGCCGCCGGTGCTGGGCGCCATCGACGCAGCCCTCGACCTGCTGCCGGGGATGGAGGACGAGCGCGCGCATCTGGCCACCCAGTCTGCCCGGCTGCGTGCCGTCCTGCTCGATCTCGGCATCGGCACCGCCGGGTCGACGACACAGATCGTGCCGGCGCTGCTGGGGCCTCCGGAGCGCGCGCTGGCGGCCAGTGCCGCGCTGGAACGCGAAGGCGTGCTGACGACCGCCATCCGGCCGCCGACGGTGCCCGCGAACACCTCGCGGCTCCGCTTCGCGCTCAGCGCGCTGCACGACGAGGCGGCGATCGGGCGGCTGATCGAGCTGTTGCCGGGCTGCCTGCGCGAGGCGGCGTGACACCGCGGCTGCGCTTCGAGAACGGCTGGGCAATGCCGGCCGGGGTGTGGGACGGGGTGCGGGCGGAGCTTGCCCGGGCCGGCCTGCCGCCCTCTGGTGGCGGGGCGGGCGCCACGCCGGTGCTGGCGGTCGGCCATTCGCTCGGGGTGCTGCGGCTGTTGCTGGAGCCGCCGCCCGGCATGGTCGGGCTGGTGGCGATCAACGGCTTCACCCGGATGACGGCGGGCCCGGATTTTCCGGCGGGCATCGACCCGCGCGTTTTGCGGCGCATGGCGCAGCGGCTGTCGCAGGAGCCCGGGGCGACGGTCGCGGCGTTCCGCGAGCGCTGCGGCTGGCTTTCACCCCGGGGCGGGGTGGAGGCGCCGGAGGTATCGTCGCTCGCGGCTGGCTTGCGCCTGTTGCGGGAGGGCGATGGACGTGCGGCCCTTGCCGCCCTGCGTTGCCCGGTTCTGGCTCTTGCCGGTTCGGACGATCCGATCGTGACGTCGGCGATGACCCGGGACAGCTTCGCCGGCCTGCAATCGCTGCGCTGGGTGGAGGGTGGCGGCCATCTGCTGCCGCTGACGCATCCGGGCGCCTGTGCGGACGCCATACGCGACCTGCTGGGCGTGCTTCGATGAGCCGCAAGCAAGCGATCGGCGAGCGGTTCGGCAACGCCTCGGATCGCTACGCGCGCCATGCGGTGGTGCAGCGGTGGGCGGCGGCGCGGCTTGCCGACCGCATCGTCGTCACCGGCTGTGGGCCGGCGGCGCCGGGGCGGAAGCTGCGCGTCCTCGAGATCGGGGCCGGCACCGGCCTGCTGACGGAGGCGCTGCAGCGTCGCCTTGCCGGGTCGGGCATCGAAGCGGAGTGGACGGTGACCGACCTGTCGCCGGCGATGCTGGACCGCGCTCGCGACGCACTGGCACGAGCCCGTCCGGTCCATCGGCCGCGGTATCTGGTGATGGATGCGGAGCAGCCGGCGGTGCGCGGTGGCTACGACCTCATCTGCGGCAGCCTCGCGATGCAGTGGTTCCTTGATCGCGAGCTCACGCTCGGCCGCCTGGCGGCGTTGCTGGCCCCGGACGGTGTCCTCGCCGTCTCGACGTTGTGCGCGGGAAGCCTGGCGTCCTGGCATGCCGCGCTACGAGCGGAGAGGCTGCAGCCGGCCGGCTTGGACTTGCCGACCGCCGGGCAGCTGCAGACCGAATGGCCCGGCGGTGGTCATGGAGCATGGTCGGTCGAGACGGTGCTGCAGGCGCATGCGAGCGGCATGGATTTCCTGCGCGGCCTGCGCGGCATCGGGGCCGATCTTGGCCGGGAGGGTCTGCGCCCGGCCGATCCGCTGGCGCTGCGTCGGTCATTGCGCCGTTTCGAGCGCGAGCACGGCGCCACTGCCAGTTATTGCATCGGCATCGGGCTGTTCCGCCGCTCCAGCCGGCGCGGGGTGTTCGTCACCGGCACCGGCACCGGCATCGGCAAGACCCTGGTGGCGGCCTGCCTGGTGCGGGCGTGGCAGGCGTCCTACTGGAAGCCGCTGCAGACCGGGATCGATGACGACGTGGCCGACAGCGTCACGGTCGTGCAGCTCGCCGGCCTGCCGCCTGGGCGTCTGTTGCCGCCAACCCATGTCCTGCGTGCGCCGCTGTCTCCGGAGGCCGCCGCACGCCTGGAGGGTGTCGCCATCGACGCCGCCTCGATCCGGCTACCCGCCACAATGGATGGGCCGCTGGTGGTCGAGGGTGCCGGCGGTCTGATGGTGCCGATCGCCGACGGCGAGCTGATGATCGACCTGATCGCGCGGCTGCGGCTGCCGGTGGTGCTGGTGGCATCGAGCACGCTCGGCACCATCAACCACACGTTGCTCAGCCTCGAGGCGTTGCGGGCGCGCGACCTGCCGGTCCTGGGGGTGATCCTCAGCGGGCCGCCGACACCGGGCAACCGGGAGGCGATCGAACGGCACGGGAAGGTACGGGTGCTGGCGGAGGTGCCGATGCTCGACCGGGTGGACGCCGCATCTGTCGAGGCCGCAGCGGCGTTGATGCCGACCCTGGAATCGCTCCTGGCCCTGGGCGTTCAGTAGCGGCGCATCAGACCCACGAGACGTCCCTGCACGCGCACCCGATCGACCGGCACGATGCGGGTCTCGTAGCGCGCGTTGGCTGGCTCCAGTGCGATGGCATTGCCGCGGCGGCGCAGGCGCTTGAGCGTAACCTCCTGGTCGTCGATCAGGGCGACGATGATCTGGCCGTTCTCCGCGGTCTCCTCCTTGCGGATGATGACCGTGTCGCCGTCGAAGATGCCCGCCTCGATCATGGAGTCGCCGGCAACCTCGAGGGCATAGTGCTCGCCGCCGCCGAGGAGCGACATCGGCACCTGGACGTGGTTGCCGGTGTCGCGCAGGGCCTCGATCGGCAGGCCGGCGGCGATCCTGCCATACAGCGGCAGCTGCACCGCGCCGGCATCGGCGGCCGCGCGTACGCCGGGAAGCCGCTGGCTGAAATCGCCGCGTATGACATTCGGCGAAAAGGCGCCGGCCTCGGTCGCGCCGGTCTCCGCAGCAACCGGCCCCACTCCGACCGGCCCGGCTGCAACCGGCTCCGGAACCGTCAGGCCAACGGCCTCGGCCGCCGTGCCGGGCTGCTCCGGTAGGCGCAACACCTCCAGCGCGCGGGCGCGATGATGCCTGCGGCTCAGGAAGCCGCGCTCCTCGAGCGCGGAGATCAGGCGGTGGATGCCGGACTTCGACCGCAGGTTCAGCGCGTCCTTCATCTCGTCGAAGCTGGGCGAGAAGCCGGTCTCCTTGAGGTGACGATCGATAAAGCCGAGCAATTCGTGCTGCTTGCGCGTGAGCATCGAGACATCCCATCGGTCGATCGCCATCGGCGAGCCGACCCCCCGCGGGGCCAGCCACGCCTTGCCGGGCCCCTGAACAAAACAGGAAACCGGCCTGAATGTTCTATATAGGTTCCGGTTATCGCGTCAAGCCGCCCGCTGTGATGCCTACGGTTCCAGCCGGGCCTACAACCCCAGCCGGTCGAGCCTGATGATGTCGACCCGGTCGCCGGCGGCGGCGGCGGCGGCGTGCGGCGCGCGCAGGACCAGCGCCTCGGAGAGCGCGAGCCGGCGCAGCATGCCCGAGTCCTGGCGCGGGAACGGCACCACCAGCAGGTCGCCGGCGTCATCGCGTGAGATGGAGGCTCGCAGATGGTCGGCGCGCTGGTCGTTGGCCGGAAGTGCCGCGCCGAGCCGGGCGGTCTCGATCTCCGGCTGTGCCGCGCTGTCGCCCGACAGGCGGCCGATCGCCGGCAACAGGAACAGCACGGCGCAGACCAGGGCGGAGACCGGGTTGCCGGGCAGTCCGAGCACCGGCGTGCCGCCGACGGTGCCATGCATCAGCGGCTTGCCCGGGCGCATCGCGATCTTCCAGAAGTCGATGGCGAAGCCGCGCTCGGCGAGGCCCGCCTGCACCAGGTCGTAGTCGCCGACGCTGGCGCCGCCGATGGTCACCAGCATGTCGCAGCGCAGGCCGTCGAGGCTGCCCGCGATCGCGGCGATGCTGTCGCGCGCCGGCGGCAGCACCAGGGGTTCGGCGCCAGCGGCCCGGATGGCGGCGGCGAGCATCGGGGTATTGGAGTTGGCGATGCCGCCCGGCGGGATCGGCTCGCCCGGCAGGGCGATTTCGTCACCGGTCGCCAGCACGGCGATCACCGGGCGGCGGTGGCAGGTGATCCAGGGCCGGTTCGCCGCCGCGGAAACCCCGATATCGCGGGCGCCGAGCTTGCGGCCGGCCGGGACCACCGTGTCGCCAACAAGGAAATCCTGCCCCATGCGCCGGATGTGGCGGCCCACGGCGACGGCCTCGTTCACCGTCACCCGATCGCCGTCGCGGGTCGCGTTCTCCTGGATCAGCACCGTGTCGGCCCCGTCGGGCAGCAGGCTGCCGGTGAACAGCCGCACGCAGCTTCCCGGATCGACCCGCCCGGTGAACGGGTGCCCGGCCGGCGCGGTGCCGACGACGGCGAGGACGCTGCCGGGCACGGTGTCGCCGGCGCGCACCGCGTAGCCGTCCATCGCCGAGATGTCCGCCGGCGGATTAGACAGCCGGGCCTCCAGCGGACGCGCCGCGACCCGGCCGAGGGCGGCATCGAGCATGACCTGCTCGAGGCCGGTCGGACGCAGGCCGTCGATGATGCGGCTACGCGCTTCGGCTACGCTCAGCATGGATGCGCAGATCCGCAGGGCGGGAAGCAGCATCGCATGTCAGGTTTGCTCTTGACCTCGCAAGCCACTACGCGCCATTTCGCGCTCCTTGAGCCTCTGGCGCCGGCATGGTGCAGCGGGGCCGCAGTTGCGGGGTTTTCCATGGCCAAGTCCAACACCATCCAGATCCGGCTCGTGTCCACCGCGGACACCGGCTATTTTTACGTCACCAAGAAGAACGCCCGGGCGCAGACCGGCAAGATGGAACTGCGCAAGTACGATCCCGTCGCGCGCAAGCACGTCGCGTTCAAGGAAGCCAAGATCAAGTAGGCACCGGCGGCCTTGGCGGGCCGGACTTCCGGCCCGCGTCGATCAATACAGGCGGTTGTTCGCGCCGTACGGCACCACGATGTCGTTCGGGTCCGCGAGGTTAAGCATCGCGCGCGAGCGTTCGTCGAGCGTGTCGGCATCGAGGGCGCGATCGCGCAGGCCAGACACCCGCTGCGTCCAGGCGGCCTGCTCGGCGATCGCCGCCGCCTTGCCATCCTCCGCCCGGGCCAGCAGGTGCAGCTGGTCGGAATAGCTCCGCAGCCCATGGGCGCCCTGGGTGGCATTCCACGAGAAGTATGCCACCAGACCCAGGAAAAACGCCGGCGCGCAACCGGCTTTCAGCCTGCGCTTCATCGATCGTTTGAAGCTCATGCCGCACACCCTTGATTGCAGGGACTTCCTGCCTGGCCCAGCAGGCCCGACGCGATTGCGACTTTTCACGAACCCCGAGCAGCTCCGCAAGCGCAATTTCACGCCGGCGTGAGAAAATCCTGCTACGGGAGCCGGCAGAGCGCCCCACCTCGATCGGAGCCGTCTTCACGCATGACCACAGCCATACCCGCCTCTCGGCCTGCCACCTTCCTGGCTCCCACCTTCCTCCTGGTCGAGCCGTCGCACTACGACGTGTCCTACACCATCAACCCCTGGATGCAGCCCGGGGTCTGGGCGGAGGATCCGGATGGCCACCGGCGGGAGGCGCAATCCGCTTTCGCTTCACTGGGCGAGGCGTTGCGGGCCGCCGGGGCGCAGGTCGAGATCGTGGACGGGGTGGCCGGGCTGCCTGACATGGTGTTTCCCGCCAACGGCGGCATCGTGCTGGACCGCCGGGCGCTGCTGGCGCGGTTCCGCCATCCGCAGCGACAGGGCGAGGCGCCGGCATTCCGCGCGGCCTTCGAAGGCTTCGTCGCCCGCGGCCTGATCGACGAGGTCATCACGCTTCCGGCCGGCATGACCCAGGAGGGCGCCGGCGACTGCATCTGGGACCGTACCCGCAAGCTCGCCTGGACCGGCTACGGCCCGCGCTCCTCCCCCGGAGCACCGGCCTTCATCGCCGAGACCTTCGACATCGAGGTGCGGCGGCTGGAGCTGGCGACCGACCGCTTCTACCACCTCGACACCTGCTTCTGCGTGTTGCCAGGTGGCGAGGTGCTGTACTACCCACGGGCGTTCTCGCGGGAGGGCAACGCGCTCATCCGCGATACCGTGTCCGCCGACCTGCTGATCGAGGCCAGCGACGACGACGCAGCCCGCTTCTGCGTCAACGCGGTGGCACTCGACCGCAGCGTCGTCATGGCGACGCCGGCGGAGCGGCTGGTCGGCGTGCTGCGCGAGCGCGGCTACACCGTGAGCCCGGTGGCGCTCGACCCGTTCATCCTGTCCGGCGGCGGCGCCTACTGCATGACGCTCCGCCTCGACCTGCGGACGCGCTAGCGCCCGCGGGTCGCGTCTCAGTGCCTGAGGATGGTGCGGCCGGCGTAGCGGGCAGCCGAACCGAGCTCCTGCTCGATGCGGATGAGCTGGTTGTACTTGGCCGTGCGGTCCGACCGTGACAGCGAACCGGTCTTGATCTGGCCGCAATTGGTGGCGACCGCGAGGTCGGCGATGGTGGCGTCCTCGGTCTCGCCGGAACGGTGGCTCATCACCGCGGTATAGCCCGCCTTGTGCGCCAGCTCGACCGCTTCCAGCGTCTCCGACAGCGTGCCGATCTGGTTCACCTTGACCAGGATCGAGTTCGCGGTGTGCGCCGCGATGCCGCGGCGCAGGCGCTCCGGGTTGGTCACGAACAGGTCGTCGCCGACCAGCTGCAGCTTGCCGCCCAGCACGCTGGTGAGGTGCGCCCAGCCTTCCCAGTCATCCTCGGCGAGGCCGTCCTCGATCGAGACGATCGGATAGCGCGCGGCGAGGTCCGCGAGGTAGGCCACCATGCCGGCGCTGTCGAACGACTTGCCTTCGCCGGTCATCTCGTAGCGGCCATCGCGGTAGAACTCGGTGGCGGCGCAATCGAGCGCGAAGGTGACGTCGTCGCCCGGGCGGTAGCCGGCCTTCTCGACCGCGGTGCTGATGAAGGCCAGCGCCTCGTCGGCGGATTTCAGGCCCGGCGCGAAGCCGCCCTCGTCGCCGACATTGGTATTGTGGCCGGCCGCCTTCAGGCCCTTCTTGAGCTGGGCGAAGATCTCCGAACCCATGCGCACGGCGTCCGCCAGCGTCGGCGCACCGACCGGCTGCACCATGAATTCCTGGATGTCGATCGGGTTGTCGGCGTGCTGGCCACCATTGACGATGTTCATCATCGGCACCGGCAGGGTGCGGGCGAACACGCCGCCGACATAGCGGTACAGTGGCACGCCGAGTTCGTTGGCGCTCGCCTTGGCCACCGCGAGCGAGACCGCGAGGATCGCATTGGCGCCCAGGCGCGACTTGTTGGGCGTGCCGTCGAGGTCGATCATCGCGTTGTCGATGGCGACCTGGTCGGTGGATTCCGCACCCTGCAGGGCGTCCAGGATCTCGCCCTCGGCGAACTCGACCGCCTTCAGCACGCCCTTGCCGCCATAGCGCGACGCATCGCCGTCGCGCAGCTCGGCGGCCTCGTGCGCGCCGGTGGAGGCGCCGGAGGGCACCGCGGCCCGGCCGGTTGCGCCGGAGGACAGCTCGATATCGACCTCGACGGTCGGGTTGCCGCGGCTGTCGAGGATCTGGCGGGCGGTGATATCGGTGATCGCGCTCATGGTCCGGTCATCCGTTCTGTTGCCGGCCAACTTGCATCTTACCGCGAGGATCGCAAGACCGTCCGGCGACGATCGCAACACCGGCGCGTCCGGCATCCCCGGGGCACCGGCGGGCGTTGGCAGCCCATGCCAGGCAGGAGAACAAGGTGATCAGGCGACTTCCCATCGTGGCTGTGGTGCTCGGCGTCGCCGGGCTGCTGCCGTTCCTCGGCTGCACGATCGGCATCCTGCTGTTCCCCGGCGAGGTGCCGGTGCCACGCCTGGTGATGGCGCTGATCGACTACGGCGCCGTCATCCTGGCATTTCTTGGCGGCGTGCACTGGGGTTTCGCACTGGAGCCGGCGCCTGGTCTGGTCGAGCCGACGCGCCCGTCGACCGACCGCAAGCGTCTGGCGCTGGGGGTCATCCCGTCTCTGATAGGCTGGGCGGCACTGCTGATCCCGCTGGTGTCGTCCCCGCTCGTGGCGGTGGCGCTGCTGGTGGTGGGCTTCGCGGTGACCACCATGGTCGAGCAGCAGGCGCAACGACGCGGCGCGGTGCCGGCGGCTTACATGGCGCTGCGCTGGGTGCTTACCGCGGTGGTGCTGATCTGCCTGATGACGGTGCTGCTCGACCGGATCTTCTGAAGTCAGTCGATCCGGTAGTGGATCGGCTTGAAGCTGTGGTTGTTGGACTGCAGAGCGGAGCAGGCGGTCAGGCCGACCACCAGGTCCTGCTCGGCCCGGAACCTCACGTAGTCGCCTGCGCGGCTGAGCGGCGGCGCCACGGTGAGCGCGCCGGTGTCGCCGTCGACACGGACATTCATGAAGACGTTGAAGGCAATCGGGATGCGGTCGGGTCCGATACCGTAGGGCCCTAGCGCATCCGCCAGGTTGCCGAAGCAGCCGCGATGCGGATGGGTGTCGCCATAGATGATCCGGAAGGTGTCGGCCGAGCAGGGCGTGAGCAGGAAGTCGTGCCGCCCTACCTGGTCCTCGACGATGCGCAGCATGACGTTGCTGCGGTTCGAATAGAGCGGATCCCCGGTGGTCAGGAACAGCCGGCTCGCATAGTCGAGGGTCCGACCCGAGGAGATCACCTCGTCGAGGTCATGCCGGTTGAAGGCCAGGAGGTCCGCGACCTGCTCGCCCCTGGGGTCGATCACCGTCAGCACCTGGCCGGCCTCGAGAGTGAAGGCGACCCCGGAGCGCGGCGGGATCTCATGTATCCCGGCCGGCAGGCCGTCATGCGGCATCGTCGCGCTCCCCGGGCCTGCGGAACGGACAGGCCCAGTCGTTGCCGACCGCGCGTCCGCTATATTGACGCGCCTCCGATACCTCGCCGTGCTGCGCCAGCATCGGGTTGATCGAGCCGTCCAGCGCCACGTCGCGGTCTAGGATGGTGCGGCGCAGGCGCTCGTACCGTCCCTCCGCCCGCAGCCGCTCGAACTGGTCGTGCATGTTGAACACCAGGACCGGCCGGTCGAAGCGGCGCGCCGCCCGGCTGGCGCCCGGATGCAGCCCGACCACGAAGAAGGCCTCGCCACCGAAGCTGAGCGAGAAATGCGGATCGTCGGGACTGCTGCTGACCCTGTTGTCGTAGGTCTCGCCGAACCACTGGTCCTTGTCGGAAAGCGACTGCACGCGATCCCAGAGATGGCGTTCGAATTCGTCCTCGCCGAGCCCGCCCGGCTCCTCGAACAGCACCGCGAAACTGCGGAACAGGGTATTGTCGCGGCGGTATTCGTCGATGAACTGCAGCAGCTCGGGATAGATACGCAGGTCATCCCAGGCCGAGCGCAGGTCTCGGGCAACCATGATGTTCATCTGTCCACGCGCCAGGGCCGATTTGGCGCCGACGCACGGGAAACCGCTATCCTCGATGAAGCCGCGGAACTGCCGCGCCAGTGGATGCTCCTGATCGGGAACCAAGTCTGCCATTCAAATCGTGCCCAGCCATCAACGTCGGCCTGGCTAACTCGTATCTGGGCGCTGACGTTCAACCAGGGATCCGTCACCTGACCGTGTGGCTTGGCGAAGCCACGCGAGGGTTACGGGCAATCAGGCATAGACTCAGCGGTTTGCCATGCGACCTTCGCAGTCGCATGGCTGCCTTGCAGGCGTGTGCTGCGGCTCAGCCCTTAAGCTTCCTGGTGCATTGGCTGTAGTAGCCCCCGCCTTTCTGGATCCACTTCATGCCGCCGTTGCCGGTGCCGGCCTTGTTGGCGTGATACTGGTCGAGGCAGGTGTGCATACGCGCCTTGCCCGCGCTCTCCTTGGCGTATTTCGGGTCGACCACGTTCGGAAAGACCGCCGCACCGGAAGCTGCCGCCGGCGCGGCGCTGCTGGACCTGAGCGCCGGCGCCACCGTGTCGCTGGCCGCCGGGGTCGCATTGGACGTGGCACCAGACGGCGCGCCGGTGGCGCACTCCTTGGCGCGGAAGGTCTTCCAGGTCTCGCCGTTGAGGCTGCCGGCGGATTTTGCCGCCTGATACTTGACGCTGCACTCCTTGGTGCTCAGCGCGTGCGCCGGGGCGGCAGCGAGGCCGGCAACGGCGAGGGCGGCTCCGAGGAACAGGCCGGAAGTGCCATAGGCGCGCATGGTCATGATCCTTCTGCGGGGGCTGCCCCGGTCTCGCCGGAGCAGCCCATGGTCCATCCCGGTTGTGTCGATTTCAAGACGGGTTGCCGGCCCTGGCCGGGCCGGCCGGCCGGATTACTTTCCGAGACCGCCGAGCCTGCCGATCAGGCCGGCGAAATCGAAGCCGCCGGCACCGCTGCCGCCCGGACCCTGCACGTCGCCCTGGGGCGGTACGGTGCCCTGTGGCGTGGTGGCGTCCACCGCATGCGGCAGGAAATGCGCCAGCACCTGCGACGCCATCCCGGCGGGCAGGCCGTGCTGCTGCGCCCAGGCATCGAGCTGCTCAGGCGGGAACACCTGGGAGATCTGCTCCGGCGATACCGGCAGGTTGTGGCCGTTGCCGACCCAGCTCTCCGCCTGGGCGCCGAGGCCGGACTGCTGGAATTTCGCCAGGATGCCAGCCGGGCCGCCGGCATCGTTGATCACCGTCGAGAGCAGTCCGCCCGCGCCTGCCTGCGCGTTCGAGCTGCCGCCCAGCATGCCGCCAAGCTGTCCAAGCAGATTACCGAAAACACCACTCATCGCCGTCTCCTGTTGCCATCGTTGACACGTCAGCCCTTGGCAATGCGGTCGAAGGCCAGAAGCCGCTCGAGTACCGCCTGCATGTCCCGGAACGGGATCATCGTCGGCCCGTCGCTGGGGGCGTGGTCGGGATCCTGGTGGGTCTCGATGAAGACCGCCGCCACGCCGACCGCGACCGCCGCCCGGGCCAGCACCGGGGCAAATTCACGCTGTCCGCCGGAAGCACCGCCGAGGGCGCCTGGCTGCTGCACCGAATGGGTGGCGTCGAACACTACCGGGTAGCCCGTCTGCGCCATGATCGGGAGCGCACGCATGTCGTTGACCAGGGTGTTGTAGCCGAACGAGGTGCCGCGTTCGGTCAGCAGGATGCGTGTGTTGCCGGTGGAGGCGATCTTGGCGGCGACGTTGGCCATGTCCCACGGCGCCAGGAACTGCCCCTTCTTGACGTTGACGGCGGCGCCGCTCTCACCGGCCGCCAGCAGCAGGTCGGTCTGCCGGCACAGGAAGGCCGGGATCTGCAGCACGTCGACCGCCTCGGCGGCAATCCGGCACTGCTCGGCCGCGTGCACGTCGGTCAGCACGGGTATGCCAAACTTCCGGCGGACGTCGGACAGGATCTGCAGCCCGGCCTGCATGCCAATGCCGCGCGCCGCCCCCAGGCTGGTGCGGTTCGCCTTGTCGAAGCTGCTCTTGTAGATCAGCCCGATGCCGAGCCGGCTGCAGAGCTCGTGCAGGGCTCCGGCCATCTCGTCGGCATGCGAAGCACTCTCGATCTGGCACGGCCCCGAAATCAGCGTGAACGGCCGGTCGTTGCCGACCTCCAGGGCGCCAATCCGTAAGGCCGTCACGGCGAATGCCTCATACCAGCCGGGCTTTCCTGACGGAGGCCTCGATGAAGCCGCGGAACAACGGATGCGGAGCGAACGGCTTGGACGTGAGTTCCGGATGATACTGCACGCCGATGAAGAAAGGATGGCGCGGGTACTCGACGATCTCCGGCAGCACCCCGTCCGGACTCAGCCCGGAGAACACCAGCCCGGCCGCCTCGAGACGCTCGCGATAGTGGATGTTGACCTCCCAGCGATGACGGTGGCGCTCCGAAACGGTGGTCGCGCCATACGTCGCCGCCACCCGCGAGCCCTCCTTCAGCACCGCCGGATAGGCGCCGAGCCGCATGGTGCCGCCGAGATCGCCGCCATCGCGCCGCAACTCGAGTTCGTCGCCGCGCGCCCACTCGGTCATCAGCCCGACCACCGGCTCGTCGGTCGGACCGAACTCGGTGGAGGAGGCCTGCGGCAGGCCGGCGAGGTTGCGGGCACATTCGATCACCGCCATCTGCATGCCGAAGCAGATGCCCAGGAACGGGATGCCGCGCTCGCGGGCGAACCGTACCGCCTCGATCTTGCCCTCCGAGCCGCGCTCGCCGAAGCCGCCCGGCACCAGGATGCCGTGCACGTCCTGCAGCCGCTCCAGGGCGCCGTCCTGCTCGAAGATCTGGCTGTCCACCCAATCGAGATGCACGCGCACGCGACTGGCGATGCCGCCATGGATCAGCGCCTCGTTGAGCGACTTGTAGCTGTCGAGCAGGGAGGTGTACTTGCCGACCACCGCGATGCGCACCTCGCCCTCCGGGTTGCGCATGGCGTCCAGCACCCGGTGCCAGCCCGACAGGTCGGGCTCGCCGTCGTGCGGCAGGCCGAAATGGCGCAGCACCTCGGTATCCATGCCCTCCTCGTGATACGAGATCGGGCAGGCGTAGATCGTATCCACGTCGAGCGCCGGCACCACGGCCTCCGGACGCACGTTGCAGAAATTGGCGATCTTGCGTCGCTCGCCCTCGGGGATCGGCCGGTCCGAGCGGCACAACAGCATCTGCGGCTGTATGCCGACATTCTGCAGCTCCTTGACGGAGTGCTGCGTCGGCTTGGTCTTGAGTTCGCCGGCGGATGCGATCCATGGCACCAGGGTGAGGTGGATGAACATGGTGCGCTCGGCGCCGAGGTCGTTTCGCATCTGCCGGATCGCTTCCAGGAACGGCAGGCTCTCGATGTCGCCGACGGTGCCGCCGATCTCGATCAGCGCGAAATCGAGGTCGGCGGTGTCGGCGACGATGGCTTCCTTGATGGCGTCGGTGATGTGCGGGATCACCTGCACGGTGGCGCCGAGATAGTCGCCACGGCGCTCGCGCGCGATCACGTCGGAATAGATCCGCCCGGTGGTGGCGTTGTCGGCGCGCGTCGCGTGCACGCCGGTGAAGCGCTCGTAATGCCCGAGATCGAGGTCGGTCTCGGCGCCGTCGTCGGTGACGAACACCTCGCCGTGCTGGTACGGGCTCATCGTCCCGGGATCGACGTTGAGATACGGATCCAGCTTGCGCAGCCGGACCTTGTAGCCGCGCGCCTGCATCAGGGCCGCGAGTGCCGCAGACGCGATACCCTTGCCGAGGGAGGAGACCACGCCGCCGGTGATGAATACGAACCGCGTCATGGGCGTTCGTCCTACACTGCGCAGGTCGGGCCGTGAACCCTCGGTCTAGCCAAGGGCCGCAAGGGAAGGCACGGAATGCAACCCAATGATGCACCGCAGCACCGCTTGCGCCGCGCGCTCGCCGTCGAGCATGGCGCCGCCGACGGTGCCGGCAAGGCCGTCGGCGCGGCAGGCCTCTCCGGCGAACGAGAGCCGCCCGTCGCAGAGCGGCCTCGACAGGGCTGCGCGCGATCCGGCCCGGCCGGGGCGGCAGTAGGCGTAGGCACCGCCAAACAACGGATCGGTGCCCCATCCGGTCACCAGGCCGCCTGCACCCGGCTCAGCGTCGGAGTCGGCCTCGCGCAGGATGGCGCGCGCCTCGGCCAGCGCCGCCTCGGGCCGGTCGGCCAGCGACCAGGCGTGGCGGCCGCCGAAGAAGCCGGCCACATACCCCAGGCCGTGCGGCCGCACCGAGACCAGCATGCCGGGGTCGCCTCTCTCCGGAACCTGCCGCTCGACCAGGGTGTCGTCCTCGATGGCGCCGACCGGTGCCGCCGCCGGCAGGGCAAGCTTGCTCAGCAGGCCCATCGGCAGGCCGTCGATGGCGTCGAGGATGTCGGGCGGCAGCTCCGGCTCGAAGGCGATGTGCCCGGAGCGCAGCACGCCGGTCGAAACCGTGACGATGACCGCGCGCGCGGTCAGGCAAGCGCCGTCGCACCGCAGGACGCAGCCGGTGCCACCCCAGGCGATGCCGCGGACGGGCGTGGCAAGCCGGGCCGGCCCCGCCAGCGGCCCGAGCAGGGTTTCGAGCAGCGTGCCGACGCCATCCGGCGGGCTGAGATTGTCGTCGTCCAGGACGTTTCGATGCCAGTCATGCAGGCTGAGCTCGCCGGCGTCGGCGGCGGCGATGATGGCGCCGTCCCAGTTCTCGATGCTGGCGGTCCAGGGATCGCCGGCGCGCGCCGATCCGGCCTCGGAGAGCGTGCAATCCGGCCCGCCGGCCCGCGCCGTCACCAGCGCCTCCCAGGCTGCGCGCGAGCTCTCGTAGGCGGCCTGCTCGGCGTCGGAAGCGGTCCGGCCAGCAACCAGCAGCCGCCGGCCGCCCCGGAAGGCCGGCTCCAGTGCGATGCCGCGGCGTCGGGCGAGGGCGACCAGCGGGTTGCGTTCGGCCGCGTGCAGCCAGGTGGCGCCGGTATCGAAGCAGGCGCCGCCCAGCAGCGCCGGATGCAGGGTGTGGGCGCGTCCGCCGATCCGGTCACCGGCCTCGATCAGGATACAGCGGCGTCCGGCGGCGCGTAGCACCGCACTGGCGGCGAGGCCGGCGGCGCCGGCGCCCACGATGGCGACATCGAACTCCGGACCTGTGTGGTCCGAGCGCATCGGGCTAGTGGGTGGGAACCGTCGGACCGGTCGGCTTCGGCGCTGCGACCGGCGCCTTCGGAGCTGCCGTCGGCGCATTCGTGCTCGTCGCAGGCTGGGCCAGGATATCGCGGCCGACACCGGCGGTGCCGCGGTTCAGCACGGCCAGCGCCAGCGACAGCACCATGAAGATCGCGGCGAGGACCGCGGTGGTGCGGGTCAGCAGGTTGGCGGTGCTGCGCCCGGTCATGAACGACCCCATGCCCTGGGTCGAGCCGATGCCCAGTCCGCCGCCCTCGCTGCGCTGGATCAGCACGGTGCCGATCAGGGCGAGGGTCACGAGCAGGTGCAGGATGAGCAGGAAGGTGGTCATGGGTGTCCGGTCGGCATCAGGCGGCGGGGTGGCCGGTGGCGGCCGACACGATGGTGAGGAAGTCGGCCGGCTTCAGGCTCGCACCCCCGACCAGGGCGCCGGACACCTCGGGTACTGCCAGGATGCTGGCGGCGTTGCCGGCATTCACCGAGCCACCGTACAGGATGCGTATGCCGCGTCCGGCGGTCTCGCCCATCTGGCGGACCAGCTCGGCACGGACGAAGCCGTGCATCGCGGCGATGTCCTCCACCGTGGCGGTGCGCCCGGTGCCGATCGCCCAGACCGGCTCGTAGGCGACGATGCCGCCGCTGCCGTCGGCGCCGCCGAAGCCGTCCGGCAGGCTGCCCTTGATCTGCCAGCCGACCGTGTCCTGCTGCTGGCCGCCGGCGCGCTGGTCCTCGCTCTCGCCGACGCAGACGATCGGGATCAGCCCGGCCTTCAGGGCGGCCACGGTCTTCTCGCGCACCGTCTCGTCGAGTTCGCCATGGTCACGCCGCCGTTCGGAGTGGCCGAGGATGACGTGGGTGGCGCCGAGGTCGCGCAGCATTTCGGGCGCGATGTCCCCGGTATG
This sequence comes from Lichenicoccus roseus, assembly GCF_005844085.1. GTDB lineage: Bacteria > Pseudomonadota > Alphaproteobacteria > Acetobacterales > Acetobacteraceae > Lichenicoccus > Lichenicoccus roseus. The sequence goes on along the minus strand of NZ_VCDI01000001.1, from coordinate 298,961 downwards.
CGCGCCGCGCTCGGCGATATGGCAATCCTGCCCGCCCCAGGCGATCCCGCTGCCGGCCAGGATGCGTCCCACGGTCGCGACCTGGGTAAATGGCGGGAACACCACGACTACGGCCCCGGTCGGCGCCTTGACGAGACCGTCGCGCAGGGCCTGCGTCAGGGCCTCCGCATCCGCGGTCAGCCCGTTCATCTTCCAGTTGCCGGCGATGACCTGGCGCATCAGCAGTTCCCGCTCCGATCGGGAGCCTGACGCATCGCTCATCCGCGCCGCAACTCCCAAGGAAGCGGGCATAGACCATGAGGGGCTGCCGCTGGTCAATCTCGGGCTCCCTCCCTATGGTGCGCCGCCTCATGACCCCCATTCGAACCCCAGGGCCAAGCACGGCTCGCCGGCCGCCGGATCCCACATGATCACCTACTTCAGACACCTGTTCGTGGATTCCTGGGCCGGCCGGGCGTTCGCCGTGCTGATCTTCGCAGCCTTCGTGCTCTGGGGCGTCGGCGACTTCTTCACCAAGCTCGGCGGCGCGCCCGACGCCTCCACGGTGGCCGCGGTGGGCGACCGCAAGATCGGCATCGACGATTTCAACAACGCCTTCCACGCGCAGCTCGACCAGGTGGCGCGGCAGAGCGGGGGCGATGCGTCGAGCCTGCCGCAGCAGGAGCGGGCGCAGGTCGCCATGCAGGTGCTGCAGGGCCTGGTGTCGCGCGCGGAGGCGCTGCGCGAGGCGACCCGGCTCGGGCTGGTGGTTCCGGACGACGTCCTGCGCCAGACCATCTTCGACCTGCCGCTGTTCAAGGGCCCCGACGGGCAGTTCCAGCGCAGCCGCTTCGATGCGTGGCTGCAGCAGAACCGCCTCACCGAGGCGCGCGTGCTGTCGATCTTCCGCGACGACCTGACCGCGAATGCGCTGGTCGAACCGTTGCGGGTCGGAGCCAAGGCGCCCGCGGTGCTGGTCCGCCACGCCTACGATTTCGCCGCCCAGACCCGCACGGTCGACCTGGTGTCGTTCCCGTTCGCGGCGGGACCGGCGCCCGCTCCACCCGACCAGGGCACGCTGCAGCGTTACTATGACAACCACCCACAGCAGTTCCAGGCGCCGGAATACCGCCGTGTCAAGCTGGTGCTGCTGTCGCCGCAGACCATCGCGCGATCGATCGACGTTCCCGAGGCCGACGAGCGGGCGCTGTTCCGCGCGCAGAACAACAACGGCTCGGTGCCGGAGAAGCGCTCGGTGCAGGTGATCACCGCGCCCAGCGAGGCCCGCGCGCAGGCGCTGGCGACGCTGTGGCGCGGCGGCGCCGGCTGGCCGCAGATGCAGGCGGCGGCCACCGACAGCGTGCCGGTGGCGCTGGACGATGCGGCCCGGGCCACCTTCCCGTCGCCGGAGATGGGCAGCCTCGCCTTCGGCGCGAAGGCGGGCGAGGTGGCCGGGCCGCTGAAGACCGAGACCGGCTGGGTGCTGCTGAAGGTCACCAAAGTCGACCCGGCGGTGACGCACAGCTTCGCGGACAGCCGGCAGGCGCTGCACGACCAGATCGCCGCTGCCCGGGTGCGCGACCTGCTGGCCGACCGCGTGCAGAAGCTGCAGGACGTCATCGCGGGTGGAGGCGCCAGCGGGTCCGGCCTGGACCAGGTCCCGGCCGATCTCGGCGCGGTGGCGGCGGAAGGCACCCTGGACGCCCAGGGCATGACCCAGGCCGGCGAGCCGGCGCCGCTGCCCGGCACCGATGCGCAGCGCCAGGCGATCATCGCCACCGCGTTCGCACAGAAGCAAGGTGCGCCGCCCGAGCTGAAGCAGGGACCGGACGATGCCGAATATGCCCTGTCGGTGGAGCAGGTGACCCCGGCGGCGGCCCTGCCGTTCGCCGCCGTGCAGGACAGGGTGCGAGACGCGGTGGTGGCGGATGCGCGCAGGCGCCAGGCGGAGCAGCAGGCGGCGACCTTGTTCGCGGCGGCACGCAAGGCCGGCGGGCTGGCGAAGCTGCCCGCAGGCACACCCGGTCTCGCCGGGCTGGTGCACCAGCCGCCGTTCGGTCGCAGCGGTCCGCCGGCAGGTGTCCCGCCCCAGCTGCGGCAGATCGCCTTCAGCCTGAAGGTGGGCCAGTCGACGATGGTGCCGGGCGCGGACGGCTTCGTGGTCGCCACCGTCACCGGCGTGCAGCATCCCGACCCGGCGTCCAACCGCATGGCCTATGACCGGCTGCAGGCCAACCTGGACGGCTCGGTCGCCAACGATATCGAGGTCGCCTACGCGACGCTGCTGCGCGGCCGCAAGCAGCCGACGCTGAACGCCCAGGCGATCCGCAGCGTCGTCGGTCCCTGATGGGCGAGGCCCTGCCGCCGGGACGCATCGCGTCCAGCATCGAGCCGGCCGACCTGCTGACGCCGGTGGCGGCGTTCCTGAAGCTGACCGGCCGGCTGCCGGGTGCCGCACGCAACGCGTTCCTGCTGGAAAGCATCGAGGGCGGCGCCGCGCGTGGGCGCTATTCGGTGATCGGGCTGCTGCCGGACGTGGTGTGGCGCTGCGACCATGGCCGGGTGGCGGTGGCAGCCGGTACCGGCGCCGGGTTCGTCGAGACCGGCGAGGCGCCGCTTGCCAGCCTGCGCGCCCTGATCGATGCCAACCGGATGCAGTTGCCGGACGGCATGCCGCCGATGACCGCCGGCCTGTTCGGCTATGTCGGCTACGACATGGTGCGCCAGATGGAGCACCTGCCGGATGCGCCGCACGACGATCTCGGCCTGCCGGAAGCGGTGCTGCTGCGGCCCTCGCTGTTCGCGATCTTCGACAACGTGCGCGACGAGCTGACCCTGGCGGCGCCGCTGCGCGACGGCGCCACCGTGGAGCAGGGCGAGGCGCTGCTGGAGCGCGCCAGGATTGCGCTGGCGTTGCCGGTGCCGCACCCCCCCGTGGCGCCGGGCGGGGCGGCGGCCGCCGAGCCGACCTCGAACTTCACCCGCGACGCCTTCGAGGACGTCGTGCGGCGGATCCAGGAGTACATCGCCGCCGGCGACGTGTTCCAGGCGGTGCCCAGCCAGCGCTTCTCCACGCCGTTCGCGCCGCCGGCGATCGCGCTCTATCGCGCGTTGCGTCGCATCAACCCGTCGCCGTTCCTGTTCCTGCTCGATTTCGAGGGCTTCAGCCTGGTCGGCAGCTCGCCCGAGGTGCTGGTCCGGCTGCGCGACGGCACCGTCACCGTGCGCCCGCTCGCCGGCACCCGTCCGCGAGGCGCCGATCCGGCGGAGGACCGGCGCCTTGCCGCCGAGCTGCTGGCCGATCCGAAGGAGCGCGCCGAGCACCTGATGCTGATCGATCTCGGGCGTAACGATGTGGGCCGGGTCGCCGAGATCGGCAGCGTGCGGGTTACGGAGAGCTTCGCAATCGAGCGCTTCAGCCACGTCATGCACATCTCCTCGACGGTGCAGGGCAGGCTGAAGCCGGGGCTGACCGCGCTCGACGCCCTGGTGGCGGGCTTTCCTGCCGGGACGCTCACCGGAGCGCCGAAGATCCGCGCCATGGAGATCATCGACGAGATGGAGCCGACCCGGCGCGGGCCGTACGCCGGCTGCATCGGCTATTTCGGCGCCGACGGCACCATGGATACCTGCATCGGGCTGCGCATGGCGGTGCTGCAGGGCGGTGTCATGCATGTCCAGGCCGGCTGCGGCGTGGTGGCCGACAGCGTGCCGGCAGCGGAATACGAGGAGACCCGCCAGAAGGCGCGCGCGCTGCTGCGGGCGGCGGAAGCTGCGACGACATTGACCGGGCACAACGCCAATCCCACTGTGACGTCATGATCCTGCTGATCGACAACTACGACAGCTTCACCTTCAACCTGGTGCACTTCCTCGGTGACCTGGGGGCGGAATGCGACGTCCGCCGCAACGATGCGCTCACCGTCGAGGCGGCGATGGCGCTGCGGCCGGATGCCATCGTGCTGTCGCCCGGCCCCTGCGCGCCGGACCAGGCAGGCATCTGCTGCGACCTGATCCGGGCCGCCGCCGGACGGGTGCCGCTGCTCGGGGTCTGCCTCGGCCACCAGGCGCTCGGCCAGGTGTTCGGCGGCGAGGTGGTCCGCGCGGCGACGCCGATGCACGGCAAGCTCAGCCCGGTGCGCCACGAGGGCACCGACGTGTTCGCCGGCCTGCCGAGCCCGTTCGAGGCGACCCGCTACCACAGCCTTACGGTACGGCCCGAAACGTTGCCGGACGCCCTGGTGCCGACCGCCTGGACCACGGGGGAAGGCGGGGACGGCGTGATCATGGGCCTGCGCCATCGCGACCTGCCGCTGTTCGGGGTGCAGTTCCATCCCGAGAGCATTGCCTCGCAGCACGGCCACGCCATCCTGGCGAACTTCCTGGCGATTGCCGGCGGGCGGAACGATCTCCGCGTGCAGGCCGCCTGATTGCGTGCCCGACACTAGCTTCTCCGCCAGTGCGACCGGCCTGAAGCCGATGCTGGCGCATGTCGCCACCGGGCAGGCGATGGACGAGGAGCAGGCCGAGGCTGCCTTCGAGCTGGTGATGGCGGGCGAGGCGACCCCGGCCCAGGTCGCCGGCCTGCTGATGGCGTTGCGCGTCCGCGGCGAGACCGTGGCCGAGCTGACCGGCGCGGTGCGGGCGATGCGCCGGCGCATGCTGCACATCGCAGCGCCGACCGGGGCGATCGACGTCTGCGGCACCGGCGGCGACAACCAGGGCACCCTGAACATCTCGACCGCGGTGGCCTTCGTGCTCGCGGCCCTCGGCGTGCCGGTGGCCAAGCACGGCAACCGGGCGTTGTCGTCGCGCTCCGGGGCGTCGGACGTGCTGGCGGCGCTCGGCGTGGCGCAGACCGCCGACGTGGCAGGGCTGGAGGGCGACCTTGCCCGGCACCGGCTCGCCTTCCTGTCGGCGCCGGCGCATCACCCGGCGCTGCGCCATGCGGCGGGGGTGCGCGCCGAACTCGGCACCCGGACGCTGTTCAACCTGCTGGGCCCGCTCTGCAACCCGGCTTCGGTGAAGCGGCAACTGGTCGGCGTCTACGATGCGCGCTGGCTGCTGCCGGTGGTGGAGACGCTGCACCGGCTCGGCTCCGAGCGCGTCTGGGCGGTGCATGGAACGATCGACCGGGGGACGGCGAGCGGCCTGGACGAGCTGACCCTGGCCGGTCCGAGCCGGGTGGTGGCGCTGGAGGACGGCGTGATCCACGAACTGGCGATCACACCGGCCATGGCCGGCCTTCGACCGGCGCCGGTTTCCGCCATCGCCGGCGGTGACGCGGCCCATAACGCGCGTGCGCTGGAGGCGCTGCTCGGCGGTGCCCCCGGGGCCTACCGCGATACCGTGCTGCTGAATGCCGCCGCAGCCTTGCGTGTCGCTCGCGGAGGCAACATGTTCCCGGCGGGACAGGGTGCAGGCGGGAGGCGGTTGACCGGAGCGGTCGCCGCCCCGCCCGCCGTGCCCACGCGGTTCGAACAGGATCTGCGCGACGCCGTCGCCGAGGCGGCCGCCGCCCTGGACGATGGCAGCGCGATGGCCGTGCTGGACCGGATGCGATGCAGGTTGAGGGACAGGAACGACCGAACTTGACCGATGCTGCGTCCGACATCCTGGCCCGCATCTGCGTGCAGACGCGCGACGAGGTCGCCCGCCGCATGGCCGGCCTGCCGCTGCGCGAGCTGAAGGCGCGGCTGCGTGACATCGAGGAGCGCCCGCGCGGCTTCGGGAACGCCCTGAAGCTCAAGACCGCCGAGCGCGAGGTCGGGCTGATCGCCGAGGTCAAGAAGGCGTCGCCGTCCGCCGGCCTGATCCGGCCGCAGTTCGATGCCGCCGCCATCGCCCGCGAATACGAGCAGGCCGGCGCCGCCTGCCTGTCGGTGCTGACCGAGGGGCCGAATTTCCAGGGTCATGTCGCCGACCTGCAGGCGGCGCGGGCTGCGACCTCGCTGCCGGCGCTGCGCAAGGATTTCATGCTGGAGCCCTGGCAGATCTACGAGAGCCGGCTGATCGGCGCCGACTGCATCCTGCTGATCATGGCGGCGATCGACGACGACCGTGCCGCCGACCTGCTCGGCCTAGCGCGGCTGGTGGATCTCGACGTGCTGGTGGAAGTGCATGACGAGACCGAGCTGCACCGGGCGCTGGCGCTCGAGACCACCCTGATCGGCATCAACAACCGCAACCTGCGGACGCTGCGCACCGACATCGCCACCACCCTGGAACTGGCCCCGCAGGTGCCGCCGGACCGCATCGTGGTGGCCGAGAGCGGCATCACCTCGCGTGCCGACGTGCTGCGCCTGGCCGAAGCCGGGGCCAGCTGCTTCCTGGTCGGCGAGAGCCTGCTGCGGCAGCCCGACGCCGGCGCCGCCGCCCGCGCCCTGCTCGGACCGATCTGAGGGATGGCCATTCCGACAGGCGACGGGGAGCCGCGGCTCACCCATCTGGATGAAGCCGGTCGCGCGGTGATGGTGGATGTCTCGGACAAGCCCGACACCAGGCGCGACGCCACCGCGCGTGGCCGGGTGTCGATGCAGCCGGCAACGCTCGAGCTGATCCTGGCCGGCCGGATGCCGAAGGGAGACGTGCTGGCGACCGCCCGCATCGCCGGCATCATGGCGGCCAAGCGCACTTCGGAGCTGATCCCGCTCTGCCATCCGCTCAGCCTGTCGTCGGTCGCGGTCGATCTGGTGGCGTCGGAGGACGGTGCTGCGATAGAGATCGTGGCGCGGGCGCGGACCACCGGCCCGACCGGCGTCGAGATGGAGGCGCTGACGGCGGCTTGCGTCGCGGCGCTGACGCTTTACGACATGTGCAAGGCGGTGGATCGCGGCATGCGCATCGAGGCGATGCGGGTGGTGCAGAAGTCCGGTGGCCGCACCGATATCAGAGACCAGATCGATCCGAGGCAGGAAGGGACGTGCCCGTGAACAAGTCTTCCAAGATACAGGGCCCGGCACCCGCCAATGCCTCGGCTGAACTCGGGGTGTCCGCAAAGCCGGGCGACCACGGGCGCAACAGCCCCGCCATGACGCCGGAGCAGCTGACGAAGGCCTATCGCACCATGGTGCTGATCCGGCGCTTCGAGGAGCGCACCGGCCAGCTCTACGGCATGGGGCTGATCGGCGGCTTCTGCCATCTCTATATCGGCCAGGAAGCGGTGGTGACCGGCGTGCAGATGGCGCTCAAGCCGGGCGACAAGGTGGTGACCTCGTATCGCGACCACGGCCACATGCTGGCGACCGGCATGGAGGCGCGCGGCGTGATGGCCGAGCTGACCGGCCGCGCCACCGGCTATTCGCGCGGCAAGGGCGGCTCGATGCACATGTTCTCCCGCAAGGAGAACTTCTACGGCGGCCACGGCATCGTCGGCGCGCAGGTCTCGATCGGCATCGGGCTCGCCTTCGCCAACCGCTACCGCGGCTCCGACGAGGTCTCGGTAGCGTATTTCGGCGAGGGCGCCTCGAACCAGGGCCAGGTGTTCGAGAGCTTCAACATCGCCGCCCTGCAGAAGCTGCCCTGCATCTTCGTGATCGAGAACAACCGCTACGGCATGGGCACCAGCGTCGAGCGCTCGTCGGCGTCGCGTGCGCTGTACAAGAACGGCGAGCCGTGGGGCATCCCCGGCCTGCAGGTCGACGGCATGGATGTCGAGGCGGTGCATGACGCCGCCCAGCAGGCGGTGGCGCATTGCCGCGCCGGCAACGGACCCTTCCTGCTGGAGATGACCACCTACCGCTACCGGGGCCACTCGATGTCCGACCCTGCCAAGTATCGCACCCGCGACGAGGTCGACGAGATGCGTCGCACGCATGACGCCATCGAGCGGGTGCGCCATGCCCTGCTCGGCCAGGGCGTCGAGGAGCAGGCGTTGAAGAAGATCGACGACGAGATCAAGACCATCGTGACCGACGCGGCCGAGTTCGCGCAGTCGAGCCCGGAACCGGATGCCTCCGAGCTCTGGACCGACATCCTGGTGGAGGCCTGAGCGATGTCGACCCAGGTCCTGATGCCGGCGCTGTCGCCGACCATGACGGAAGGCAAGCTGGCGCGCTGGCTGAAGAAGGTCGGCGACACCGTGTCCGCCGGTGACGTGATCGCCGAGATCGAGACAGACAAGGCGACGATGGAAGTAGAGGCCGTCGACGAGGGCACCATCGGCCGCCTGCTGGTCGAGGAAGGCACCGAGAACGTGGCGGTGAATGCGCCGATCGCGGTGCTGCTCGGCGAGGGCGAGGATGCTTCCGCCGCCGAAAGCAAGGCGGAGCCGCCGAAGGCCGAGAGCCCGGCGCTGCCCAAGGTCGCCGCCGAGGGCGCCGGCCCCAAGGAGATCGCCGACCGCGCCTCCGAGGAGCGCACGCCGGCGCTTGCGCGTGTCGAGCCCGAGAAGGACTGGGGCGAGACCAGGAGCCTCAGCGTGCGCGAGGCACTGCGCGACGCGATGGCGATCGAGATGCGCGCCGACGACGACGTGTTCCTGATGGGCGAGGAGGTCGCCGAGTACCAGGGCGCCTACAAGATCAGCCAGGGCCTGCTCGCCGAGTTCGGCGCGCGGCGGATCATCGACACCCCGATCACCGAGCACGGCTTCACCGGCATGGCGGTGGGTGCGGCGCTGACCGGCCTGAAGCCGATCGTCGAGTTCATGACCTTCAACTTCGCCATGCAGGCGATCGACCAGATCATCAATTCGGCGGCCAAGACGCTGTACATGTCCGGTGGCCAGATGGGCTGCCCGATCGTGTTCCGCGGCCCGAACGGTGCCGCGTCGCGCGTCGCCGCCCAGCACAGCCAGTGCTATGCGAGCTGGTACGCGCATGTGCCGGGGCTGAAGGTGGTGGCGCCGTACTCGTCGGCGGACGCGCTCGGCCTGCTGCGCGCCTCGATCCGCGACCCCAACCCGATCATCTTCCTCGAGAACGAGATCCTGTACGGGCAGAGCTTCGAATGCCCGACCGACCCGGACTTCGTGCTGCCGATCGGCAAGGCTAAGATCGAGCGCACCGGCACCCAGGTCACCATCGTCGCCTTCTCGATCATGGTCGGCGTGGCGCTGAAGGCGGCCGAGTTGCTGGCCGAGCAGGGGATCGACGCGGAGGTGATCAACCTGCGCACCCTGCGTCCGCTGGACACCGCGACCATCATCGAGAGCGTGAAGAAGACCTCCCGGCTGGTGACGGTCGAGGAGGGCTGGCCCTATGCCGGCATCGGCGCGGAGATCTCCATGCAGGTGATCGAGCACGCGTTCGACTGGCTGGACGCGCCGCCGGTGCGTGTGCACGGGCTGGACGTGCCGCTGCCGTATGCCGCCAACCTCGAGAAGCTGGCCCTGCCGCAGCCCGACTGGGTGGTCGATGCCGTGAAGAAGCTGGTCTGAGGAACGCCTGACGATGTCCGTGAACATCCTGATGCCGGCGCTGTCGCCCACCATGACCGAGGGCACGCTGGCGCGCTGGCTGAAGAAGGAAGGCGACGCCATCGCCTCCGGTGACGTCATCGCCGAGATCGAGACCGACAAGGCGACGATGGAGGTCGAGGCAGTGGACGAGGGCATCCTCGGCCGCATCCTGGTCGCCGACGGAACCGAGGGCGTGCAGGTCAACCAGCCGATCGGCATCATCGTGGACGACGGCGAGGCGGTGCCGGATGCGGCGGCACCTGCTGCCAAGTCCAAGCCGCCGGTGCCCGCTGCCGAGGCGAGCAATCCGACGCAGCCGCCGGCCCCGGTCACACACGAGGCAGCCCCCGCCGCGCCGGCTGCCGCCGCGGCCCCGGCTGCCGGCGGCAGGGTGTTCATCTCGCCGCTGGCGAAGCGCCTCGCCAAAGAGGCCGGGCTCGATCCGGCATCGATCCCGGGCAGCGGCCCGAACGGACGCATCATCCGCGCCGACGTCGAAGCGGCGCAGAAGGCAGGACCTGCAACGAAGGCTCCCGAGGCTAAGGCGCCGGCTGCAGCGCCCGCCTCCGCGGCGCTGGCCGCAGCCCCTACGCCTGCGAGACCGGCCCCGGTGCCGATCACCGCGCCGCACACCAAGATCCCGAACAGCAACGTGCGCCGGGTGATCGCGCGCCGGCTGTCGGAAGCCAAGCAATTCATCCCGCACTTCTACGTTTCAATCGACGTCGAGCTGGACCGGCTGCTGGCACTCCGCACCGAGCTGAATGCCTCCTCGCCGAAGGAGGGCCCCGGCACCTTCAAGCTGTCGGTCAACGACATGCTGATCAAGGCGGCCGCGGTGACGCTGCGCCGGGTGCCGCGGGTGAACGCCTCCTACACCGACGAGGCGATCATCCAGTACGACGACGTGGACATCGCGGTCGCGGTCTCGATCCCGGATGGGCTGATCACGCCGATCGTCACCAGGGCCGACGTGAAGAGCCTGTCGATGATCAGCAACGAGGCGAAGGCCCTGATCAAGCGCGCCCGCGACGGCAAGCTGAAGCCGGAGGAGTTCCAGGGCGGCTCGTTCTCGATCTCCAACATGGGCATGTTCGGGGTGAAGTCGTTCTCGGCGATCCTCAATCCGCCGCAGGGCGCGATCCTGGCGGTGGCTGCCGGCGAGAAGCGCGCCGTGGTGCGGTCGGGCGACAGGATCGAGGTCGCCAACGTGATGACCTGCACGCTGTCGGTCGACCATCGTGTCATCGACGGCGCGCTCGCCGCAGAGTGGATGTCGGTGTTCAAGTCCGTCGTGGAATCCCCGATGAGCCTGGTAGTCTGAGCGGATGGCCGATACCTCCTTCGACCTGATCGTCATCGGCGGCGGACCGGGCGGCTACGTCGCCGCCATCCGCGCGTCGCAGCTCGGCATGAAGACCGCCGTGGTGGAGCGCGAGCATCTCGGCGGCATCTGCCTGAACTGGGGCTGCATTCCGACCAAGGCGCTGCTGCGCTCGTCCGAGATCAACCACCTGCTGCACAATCTCGGCGAGTTCGGCTTCTCCGCCGACAACATCCGCTTCGACCTCGACAAGGTGGTGAAGCGCTCGCGTGCGGTGGCCAAGCAGCTGGCGTCCGGCGTCGGCCACCTGCTGAAGAAGAACAAGGTCGCGGTGTTCGACGGCAACGCCGCGCTGGACGGCGTCGAGGGCAGCCTGCGCCGGGTCAAGGTGAGCAAGGACGGCTCCCCCGATACCGCGTTGACCGCAAAGAACGTCATCCTGGCGACCGGCGCGCGCGCCCGCACGATCCCCGGCCTGGAGCCGGATGGCGAGTTCATCTGGTCGTACCGCGAAGCGATGGTGCCGAAGAGCATGCCGAAGCGGCTGCTGGTGGTGGGCTCCGGCGCGATCGGCATCGAGTTCGCCTCGTTCTACCGCAACATGGGCGCCGAGGTGACGGTGATCGAGGTTGCCGACCGCATCCTGCCGGTGGAGGACGAGGAGATCGGCGCCTTCGCCCGCAAGGCGTTCGAGAAGCAGGGCATGCGCATCCTGACCGGTGCGAAGCTCGGCACGCTGGTCAAGGAGAACGGCACCGTGACGGTACCCGTGGAGGCAGGCGGCAAGAGCGAGACCTTCATCGTCGACCGGGTGATCTCGGCGGTCGGCATCGTCGGCAATGTCGAGGGGCTCGGGCTCGAGGGCACCAGGGTGGTGGTCGAGAAGACCCATGTGACGATCGACCCGTTCTGCGCCACCGGCGAGCCCAACGTGTATGCCATCGGCGACCTCGCCGGTGCGCCGTGGCTGGCGCACAAGGCGAGCCACGAGGGCGTAGTGTGCGTCGAGAAGCTTGCCGGCAAGGACGTCCACCCGATCGACTGGAGCAACATCCCCGGCTGCACCTATTCGCGGCCGCAGATCGCCAGCGTCGGGCTCACCGAGGCGCGTGCCAAGGCGGCCGGGCACGAGATCCGGGTCGGTCGCTTCCCGTTCGTCGGCAACGGCAAGGCGATCGCGATGGGCGAGCCGGAGGGCATGGTCAAGGTGGTGTTCGACCGCGCGTCCGGGGAACTGCTCGGCGCGCACCTGGTTGGGGCCGAAGTCACCGAGATGATCCAGGGCTACGTGATCGCACGCACCCTGGAGACTACGGAGCAGGAGCTGATGCACAGCGTGTTCCCGCATCCGACAGTGAGCGAGACCATGCACGAGGCGGTACTGGACGCTTACGACCAGGTTATCCACTTCTAGGCCTGGCTCTCCCGAAGCAAAGGTTGCCCATGTCCTCCACCCGGCTGCTGATCGACCACCGCGCGCCGGCGGCTTCCTTGCGTCACCCCGAGAAGGCGAACCGGCCGGACAACCCGATCCAGCGCAAGCCGGACTGGATCCGGGTTCGCGCGCCGAACCATCCTGTCTACCACGAGACCCGCGCGCTGATGCGCGAGCACAAGCTGGTGACCGTGTGCGAGGAGGCGGCCTGCCCGAACATCGGAGAGTGCTGGTCGCAGCGCCACGCCACCATGATGATCATGGGCGAGATCTGCACGCGGGCTTGCGCCTTCTGCAACGTGCGCACCGGCCAGCCCGAGGCGCTCGATGCCGGCGAGCCCGGTCGCGTCGCAGAGGCGGTGGCCAAGCTCGGCCTGCGCCATGTGGTGATCACCTCGGTGGACCGCGACGACCTGCGTGATGGCGGGGCTGCGCATTTCGCGGCGGTGATCGGCGCGATCCGCACGGCGGCGCCCGGCACCACCATCGAGATCCTGACGCCGGACTTCCTGCGCAAGCCAGGCGCGCTCGAGGTGGTGGTCGCGGCGCGTCCGGACGTCTTCAACCATAACCTCGAGACGGTGCCGCGGCTGTATCCGACCATTCGCCCGGGTGCGCGCTATTTCCAGTCGCTGCGCCTGCTCGACGACGTGAAGCAGCTCGATCCCACCATCTTCACCAAGTCCGGCCTGATGGTCGGCCTCGGCGAGCAGCGCCTCGAGATCCTGCAGGTGATGGACGACCTGCGTGTCGCCGATGTCGATTTCCTGACCCTCGGCCAGTACCTGCAGCCATCGGTGAAGCATGCCGCGGTGGACCGCTTCGTGACCCCGGACGAGTTCGCCGACTATGCCGGCATGGCGCGCGCCAAGGGCTTCCTGCAGGTGAGCGCCACGCCGCTGACCCGCTCGTCTTATCACGCGGACGAGGATTTCGTGGCCCTGCGCACGGAACGGGCGCGCCGGCTGGCGTTGCACGCCTGATGCCGACCCATGCCGAACGCCGCCTGATCTCCTACCGACCCGAGCAGCTGTTCGACCTGGTCGCAGATGTCGAACGCTATCCGGAGTTCCTGCCCTGGTGCGTGGGGGCGAAGGTACGCAGCCACGTCGAGAACGAGCTGCTCGCCGACCTCACCATCGGTTTCGGTCCGTTCCGCGAGACCTTCACCAGCCGGGTTGCTTTGGACCGGCCGCACACCGCGCATGTCCGCTACGAGCACGGCCCGTTTCGCTACCTCAACAACAAGTGGACCTTCACCGAACACCCGCAGGGCTGCCTGGTGGATTTCTTCGTCGAGTTCGAGTTCCGCTCGCGGCTGCTGCAGGCTGCCATCGGTGCGGTGTTCAACGAGGCGGTCAAGCTGATGGTCAGGGCCTTCCTCAAGCGCGCCCGCGACGTCTACGGGCCGGCGGCTCCGAGGAGCCCGACCGCATCACCCGTTCGCACCGGGTCCGGATACTGACGCTGTTGCGCAACTACCACAGCCTGTTTTCGTTGCCTGCCCGTGCCGTCCTTCACGACAAGGATGCGTTTACAACCCGGTGGCCCGGTCAACGCGGTCGGGTCATCAGGCAGCAAGGAATCTTTCGATGAAATTCACTCTCTGCGCAACGGCCGCCGCGGCTCTCCTGGCCGCCGCTCCGGCTCTGGCTCAGTCGACCGGTGGCACCGGCATGACGCACCACCACCACCACGCCTACATGCACCATGGCAAGCATCATGGCGCGATGGGCAAGGGCACCGGCGACGCCGAGGTCGAGAAGTTGAACGAGCAGAGCCTGCAGAACGCCAAGGCTGGCGCGGTGCCGGCCTCGACCGGTGGCGCAATGGCCGCACCGGCCGGCTCCGGCGCGATGGCGGCTCCGGGCACCCCCGGTGGCGCGATGGCGGCTCCGGGCACCGGCATGTCGGCTCCGGCCACGTCGTCGGGTTCGATGGGAACGATGGCCCCGGGCAACGCGCCTGCCATGGCCCCTGCCAACGCGCCGGCCGCGACCCCGGACACCGGCGCTCCGGCAAAGAACTAAACTGCCAACGGGCAGCCCGGCGGTCACCCCGCCCGGGCTGCAGGCTCGCTCGCGATCCCGGTCGGGCGGCGGAGCATGATCTATCCGGTCATGCTCCCGCCGCCTTTCCTGCGTGGTGGTGCAGCAACGCGAGTGCCTGTTCCGTCGCCTGCGCCCGGACGGCGGCACGATCGCCGTCGAAGACCTTCCAGTCGGTCACGGTCGGCCTGCCGATGCCGGCCACCGCGAACCACACCAGACCGACCGGCTTGCCCGTGCTGCCGCCCCCCGGACCGGCGATGCCGGTGACCGCAACGGTTCGCGAGGCTCCGGATGCCGACAGCGCTCCCTCCGCCATCGCGGCCGCGACCGGTCCGCTGACGGCGCCGTGGGTCTCGAGCAGCTCGGTCGAGACCGCCAGGGCACTATGCTTGAGGGCGTTGGAGTAGGTTACGAACCCGCCGAGCACGACGTCGCTGGACCCGGCATGGTGGGTCAGCGAGGCCGAGACCAGCCCACCGGTGCAGCTCTCTGCGGTGGCGATCGTCAACCCCCGCGTGCGGTAGCGCTGCAGCACCTCCGCCGCCCGCGCCAGACAGCCGTTGTCGATCATGGGACGTCCCGCGTAATGGATGTCAGAGGATAACCCAGCCGGCCAGCCGAAGCAGCAGGCAGCCGATCAGCCCGGCCACGATGTCATCCCCCATCACACCGACGGCATCGTGCCGTCGGTCCATATAGCCGACCGGCCCCGGCTTGGTGATGTCGAGCAGCCGGAACATCGCGAAGGCGGCGACGAACCAGAGCACCGAGGGAAGGGTGGGCGGCCAGGCGAGGCTGTGCAGCCTGGGAATGCCGAGCAGGGTGATCCAGATCCCGGCGACCTCGTCGATGACGATCCAGCCATGATCGGCGCCTCCCGAGGCGCGCGGGATCGCCCACAGGCCGGCAGCGGAGGCGAGCAGGATGGCTGCGCACAGCATCCAGGGCTGCCGGCACAGCACGATGCCGGGCAGCATGGCGGCCAGGGTGCCGAAGGTGCCCGGTGCGACGCGGCTGAACCCGCTGCCGAGGAAGCTCGCGACCAGGACCGGCAGGCGGCTGGCGGCGGGAGCAGGCCAGGGCCGGTGGTTCAAGGCTGGCCGCCCTGGCGGGACCCGGATTGCGACGCCAGTGCGATGCGGGCGCGGGGGGCCGGGTCGCGGTCGCGGTAGATCGCCTGGCTTTCCAGAACCCGCTGCACGTAGTTGCGGGTCTCGGCGAACGGGATCTGCTCGATCCAGTCGATCGTCGCCGGAGAGCCGGGTGAGGCATCGGCGGCGGGCGTGTTGGCGACGCTCCATTGCTGCGCGCGGGCAGGTCCGGCGTTGTAGGCGGCGATCGCGTATGGCTCGGTGCCACCGAAGCGTTGCAGCAGGCTTGCGAGGTAGGTGGTGCCGGTCTGCATGTTGATCGCCGGATCGCCGAGTGCCGCCGCATCGACGAGGCCGCCGGAGACCTGGCGCGCGGTCGCAGGCATCAGCTGCATCAGGCCGCGCGCGCCCACCGGGCTTACGATCGCGGCATCGAAACTGCTTTCCTGGCGCATCACCGCGAGCGCCAGCCCGGGCGGCAGCGCGGGCGAGGGCGGCGGCGCGTACGGGGCCGGCCAGCCCGAGCGGACCAGCACCAGCCCGTGCCTGCCGGCGTTGCGCGCGATCGCCACCGCGACATCCGGCAGGCCGAGACCGTCGGCAAAGCTGGCGCCGAGGGCGTGGCCGGTGTCGGTGGTAGTCAGCTGGTCGAGCCTGAGCAGGAACAGCCGCGCATGGTGCAGATCGCGGCAGGCCACCAGGAAGGCGGCCGCGCGCGCCAGTTCCTGGCCGGCATAGGCGAGCGCGTCGCCGCTGCTCCAGGCCGGATCGTGCAGGGCGGCCAGAGCGGAGTTCAAGGTTGCCTGGGCGTTGCCACCGGCGGCGAGGCGGCTGATCGCGGCCTGGCCATAGAAGCTGGTCGGATACCGGGCGGCGGCCTGGTATGCGGTCGTGGCATCGGCGGCGCGGCCGGACGCGTCCAGCGCCTGTCCGAGCCAGTAGAAGCCCCGGCTGGTGGTGATGACCGAGTGCGAGCCGGCGGGAAGCGTCGCGAAGCGTGCAGCCGCCGTTGCCGGATCGTGCAGGCGGCGCAACGAAATCCAGCCGACCAGGAAGTCACGGTCGAGCCGGGCTGTGGCGGCGTCCTGCAGGCTGTCGTCGGCGACGGCCAGCGCCTCGGCGTCGCGGTGCGTCGCCAGCAGGTCGCGCACCAGGGCCTCGCGCTCGTTCCAGTAGGCTGGCCGATGCGCGTCCGGCGCTGCCTGTTCCGCTGCCAGGGCGGAGCCGCGCCAGAGCGCGAGCGCGGCGTCGTCCTGGTCGTGCCGGCGCAGCCAGCGTGCGAGGTCGAGCGCCAGCGCCGGGTCCTGCGCGGGATCGCCATGCAGGGCGGCGGCGAGCCCGGGACCGGAGGCGTCGCCGCGATGCAGCGATAGCCGCGCCATCGCGAGAGGACGCAGCGCTGCCGGCAGCCGCGGAAGCTGCCTGCCGGCCGCTGCCAGGGAACCGGACCATTCCTGCCGGTCGAAGCGGCGCCACTGGTCGGACGGCGTCGGTACCGCGCCGAACAGGCGCTGGAACTCGGCTTCCTGCACCGGATCATCGAGGCCATCGACCCAGTCGGCGCGTGCCGCATCGGCGACCGGGGCCGGCAGGTTGGCCAGGCTGAGCGGCACCGCCTGTCCGCGGACGACGGCTGCGGGAGGCAATGTCGTGGCCGGGCCGCCCAGCGCGTTGGCGCAGCGCAGCAGGCTGGCCGGGATCGTCGGGCGATGCGTCGTGCAGAGGTCGCGGGCGACGCCGTCGTCGGGCTCGGCGCCGAGCGCCTCCTGCAGGCGCTGGCCGAGCTGCGCGCGGCCGGGCCAGTCGGGATGCGCGCGCAGGAAGCCGTCGATCTCGGAGGCGGTGCCGCCGCCCTCGATCTGCAGCCGCAGCCAGGTCGCCACCTCCGTCGCGACCGGATCGGCGGACCCGGTAGCCTGCGCCTGCGCAAGCTGCAGGGTGGCGGCCTGCACCGGTCCGGCATGGGCGGTGGCTGGCAACTGGGCCTGCGACTGCGCACCATGGACCGAGCACGCCGCCAGCAGGCAGGCGAGGGCGGCCGTGCTGCCGGCCTTGAGAAGATTGCGCGCAACGGTCGGCATCGAGTTCACCAGGCCCGATAAAAGGGTGGTCCGGGAGACGCCGGCGTTGCAAGTTTCAAGATTGCGCCGGCCCCGTTCAACTGCAATCCGGCTAAGCTCGCTGCGATCCAGCGCGGCATTCCCAACAGCGGGAGGCTGCTCTAGTGTCCGCCGCCGCGCCCGCCCGCAACTTGCGAGTCTCTTCCGGTCGCCTGGAGAATACCATGTTCGAGGGGTCGATCACCGCCCTGATCACGCCCATGAAGCCCGATACCGGCATCGACGAGCCCGCCTTCGAGGCGCTCATCGACTGGCAGATCGCGCAGGGCACCAGCGGCGTGGTGCCGTGTGGCACCACCGGCGAGAGCCCGACGCTCACCCACGCCGAGCATCGACGCCTGATCGATGCCGCGGTGTCGGCGGCGGGCGGACGGGTGCCGGTGCTGGCCGGGACCGGGTCGAACAGCACGGCCGAGGCGATCGAGACCACGCGACATGCCAAGGCGGCCGGCGCCGCCGGCGCGCTGGTGGTAACGCCCTATTACAACAAGCCGACCCAGGAGGGGCTGTACCTGCACTTCCTGGCAATCGCGGACGCCGTCGACCTGCCGATCGTGATCTACAACATTCCCGGCCGCAGCGTGATCGACATGGGCGTCGAGACCATGGCGCGGCTGGCCCGGCATCCCAACATCGTGGGCGTGAAGGACTCCACCGCCAACCTGCTGCGGCCATTGCAGATGCGCGCCGCCGCCGGACCCGGGTTCATCCAGCTTTCGGGCGAGGACGGCACCGCACTCGCCTTCCTGGCGTCAGGCGGCGTCGGCTGCATCAGCGTCACCGCCAACGTGGCACCGCGCGCCTGTGCCGACATGCAGGCGGCCTGGAAGCGCGGCGATATTGCGGGCGCGATGGCGATCCAGGACCGGCTGCTGGTACTGCACGACGCACTGTTCGTCGAGAGCAACCCGGCGCCGGTCAAATACGCGGCGAGCCTGCTGGGCCGCGCGGGGGAGACCTGCCGGCTGCCGCTCGCTCCGCTGGCGCAGAGCAGCCGTGAACGCGTGCGGCGCGCCGTCGACGCGGTCGGGCTGACCGCCTAGACAACCTGATGGCTGAGAAACGCAAGAGCGGGCTTATCACCCACGGCATGGCGGCGCAGAACCGCAAGGCACGCTACGACTACACCATCAAGGAAACGGTGGAGGCCGGCATCGTGCTCAAGGGGCCGGAGGTGAAGAGCCTGCGGCTTGGCCGGGCGACGCTGACCGAGGCTTTCGCCGGCGAGCGCGACGGCGAGGTCTGGCTGTTCAACTGCTACATTCCAGAATACCAGGCGGGAGTGCTGTCGCGCTTCGAGCCGCGGCAGCCGCGCAAGCTGCTGCTGCACCACAAGCAGATCGACAAGATGCTGGGCGCGGTGGCACGCGATGGCCAGACGCTGATCCCGCTCGACATCCATTTCAACGAGCGCGGCGTAGCAAAGGTGCTGCTCGGGATCGCCGAGGGGCGCAAGAAGGCAGACAAGCGGCAGGCGGTGGCGGCGCGGGACTGGCAGCGCGACAAGGCGCGGCTGATGCGGGCGCGCGGCTAGGCGAACCGTTTTAAGTTGCTGCCGATGGTAACCACCGGCATCGCTGCCACGTATTGAACGAGCAATCACGAGGATGCGTCCGATCATGAGAACAGACTTCCTGACCGTCACCGGCCTGGGCGCAGCCGCAGTCGCATCGATGCTGGCGCTGGCACCGGTGGCGCGCGCCGATTCCGGCCCGCCGCCGCGTACCCGTGGCGTGATCACCGCCATGACGGATACCAGCGTGACCCTGAAGACCCGCTTCGGTGGCCCGGTGACCCTGAAGATCACCCCGGACACCGGCTATGTCGGCGCGACCAAGGCCTCGCTTGCCGAGGCCAAGCAAGGCCGCTTCATCGGCGTCGCCGCCAACCCCGGTCCGGGCGGCACGCTGGTGGCCCGCGAGGTCACCATCTTCCCCGAAGCCATGCGCGGCGCCGGCGAGGGGCACTACGGCTGGGACCTCGGCCGCCAGGGCTCGATGACCAATGGCACCATCGGCACCGTGTCGGGCTCCAGCGGTCGGACGATGACGGTCGACTACAAGGGCGGCAAGACCTCGATGACGGTGCCGGCGGATGCGCCGGTGGTCGATCTCGAGGCGGGTGACAAGAGCCTGCTGAAGGCCGGCGCACACGTGGTGGCGTTCGGCCCGAAGAGCGCCGACGGCAGCGTCGATGCCAAGCGTATCGTGGTCGGAGTGGATGGTGCCGTTCCTCCCATGTAACCGAGTGGAGTGCGGGTGATGAGTTCCTCCTCACCCGCCGATCCGCGCAAGACGATCGTCGTGCACCCGCTGGTGGTGCGCCTGACGCACTGGATCAACGCGTTCGCGTTGGGGTGCATGGTGGCCAGCGGCTGGCAGATCTACAACGCCTCGCCGCTGCTGCCGTTCACCTTCCCGGCCTGGGCGACGCTGGGCGGCTGGCTCGGCGGTGGTATCGCCTGGCATCTGGCGGCGATGTGGCTGCTGGTCGCCAACGCGCTGATCTATTTCGCATACGGACTGTTCGGCCGGCACTTCCGGCGGACGCTGCTGCCGATCACGCCGGGTGGCGTCTGGCGCGACCTCCGGCTGGCGCTGAGCTTCAAGCTGCAGCACGAGCTTGGCGTCTACAACGCGGTGCAGCGCCTGCTGTACCTGGTGTCGCTGCTGCTCGGCGTGCTTGCCGTCCTGTCGGGCCTCGCACTCTGGAAGCCGGTGCAGCTGCAGGTGCTGGATGACCTTGTCGGCGGCTATCCGGTGGTGCGCTGGATCCATTTCGGCGCGATGGCCGGGCTGGTCGGATTCTTCGTCATTCATATCGCGCTGGTCATCCTGGTGCCGCGTACGTTGCCCTCGATGATCACCGGGCGTGGGCGGCCGCACGACGTGACAGTGAGCGAATCATGAGGAAGCCACCCGAGATCTCGAACCGGTCCCGGCGCATGCTGCTGCGCTCCGGACTGTCGCTCGGCGCGCTCACCATGCTGACGGGCTGCAATCTCGATGACGGCGACGCCGTCGACCGGGTGCTCTGGGCGATGTCGCGTTTCAACGACCGCATCCAGGGGCTGCTGTTCAGCCGGACCACGCTGGCGCCGGTCTATGCGGCGTCGAAGCTGACCACGCCGTTCCCGTTCAACGCCTACTACCCGATGGATAACGTTCCCGAGATCGACGTCGACAACTGGAAGCTCGAGGTATCGGGCCTGGTATCCGACAAGACAGCCTGGACGCTGTCGCGCCTGCGCGCACTGCCGCAGGAAAGCCAGATCACCCGGCTGATCTGCGTCGAGGGCTGGAGTGCGATCGGCCAGTGGCGCGGTGTGCCGATGCGCACCTTCCTGCAGCATATCGGCGCCGATACCACCGCGAAGTATGTCGGCTTCAAATGTGCCGACA
The DNA here is from genome assembly GCF_005844085.1 of Lichenicoccus roseus. Taxonomy (GTDB): domain Bacteria; phylum Pseudomonadota; class Alphaproteobacteria; order Acetobacterales; family Acetobacteraceae; genus Lichenicoccus; species Lichenicoccus roseus. The sequence goes on along the minus strand of NZ_VCDI01000001.1, from coordinate 278,160 downwards.
AGTACTTCTCCAGCATGGACATGCAGACCGCGCTGCATCCGCAGACCATCCTGGCGCTCGATACCGGCCCTGCCAACGAGCCACTACCTCCGCAATACGGCTATCCGCTGCGGATCCGTGTGCCGACCAAGCTCGGCTTCAAGAACCCCAAGCATATCGCGGCGATCTACGTTACCAACAAATATCCAGGCGGCTACTGGGAAGACCAGGGCTACAACTGGTTCAGCGGCAGCTAGGCTTCACCCCACCCGCAATCCCCAGACCAGCGTGATCAGCGGCACGCCCGAGGCAACGACGATCACCGAAAGCGGCAGGCCCAACCTCCAGTAGTCGCCGAAGCGGTAGCCGCCCGGGCCGTAGATCAGCGTGTTGCACTGGTGCCCGATCGGGGTGAGGAAGTCGCAGCCGGCGCCGAGGGCCACCGCCATCAGGAAGGCGTCCGGGTTGAGGTGCAGCTGCTGGGCGATGCTGGCCGCGATCGGACCCAGCATCAGGACGGTCGGCGCGTTGTGCAGGAACGGCGTCAGCACCATCGCCAGCACCAGGATGATCGCAAGCGCCGCTTCCGGTGGCACCAGGTGCAGTACGCCCTGCAGGTTGTGGGCGATCAGCGCGGTGCCGCCGGTGGTCTGGATGGCATGGCTGACCGGGATCAGCGCGCCGAGCAGAACGATCACGTGCCATTCGACGGTGTGGTAGGCCTCTTCCATCGTCAGGAACCGCAGCACCACCATGATGGCGGCTGCCGCGATGAAGGCGACGCCGGGCGAGAGCGTGTGCGTCGCAGCCGCCGCCATCGCCGCCAGCAGTACCAGGAGCGGCAGGAAGCTGCGATGGCTGGCGCCCAAGGTCAGCCGGCGCTCTGCCAGCGGCAGCACGCGCAGCGCGCCGAGAGCGTCCGGGATCTGCTTCGAGGCGCCACGCAGCAGCACCACGTCGCCGATGCGGAAGCGGATGGCATGCAGCCGGCGGGTGATCTGCTCGCCGGTGCGGCTCAGCGCGATCAGGCTGAGGCCGTGGGTGGTGCCGAGCGAGACCTGGTCCTGGGTGCGGGCGACCAGCGTACTGTCGGCGGTCACCACCGCCTCGACGACGCTGATCTCCTCCGCCTCCGCCGCATGTGCCGGAGCCTCGTCGCGGCCGAGCTGGAGGCGGGCGCGGGCAACCAGCCGTTCGAGGGCATCCGGATCGCCCTGCAGCAGCAGCACGTCGCCGTCGTTCAGCAGCGATTCCGCCGCCGGCACGAAGCGACGGTAGCGCTCGCGCAGGATGGTGCCGACCACCACCTCGCCATCACTGGCGCGTTCGAGTTCCCGCACGCTGCGCCCGACCATCGGGCTGCCGGCCGGCAGGCGCGCCTCGGTGGTGTAGGCGGCAAGGTTGAAGGCCGCGTCCAGCCCGCCGGCGGGACGGCGGTTGCGCGGTACCAGCCGATAGCCGAAGGCGAGGAAGAGGCAGCCGAGGATGGCAACCGGCAGGCCGACAGGGGTGAAGTCGAACATGCCGAACGGGTGGCCGGAGAAATCGGCGCGCACCTTGGCGATCAGGATGTTGGGCGAGGTGCCGATCAGTGTCACCAGTCCGCCGAGCAGCGAGGCAAAGCTCATCGGCATCAGCAGCGGGCCGGGATAGCGCTTGCCACGCCGCGAGAGCTGCAACGCGGTCGGCATGAAGATCGCGAGCGCACCGACGTTCTTGCAGAACATCGAGAGCAGCCCGACCGCGCCGACCATTGCCGGGACCTGCGCCTGCAAGGTACGCAGCCGCGGCAGGAACGGGTTCATCAGGCTCTCGACGACACCGGATCGCGCGATCGCCGCACTCACCACCAGCGCTCCGATGATGATGACCACGACATCGTCGGAAAACCCGTCGAAGGCGGTCTTCATCGGGATGATGCCGGCGACGATGCCTGCGATCAGGGCGAGCAGGGCGATCAGGTCGTAGGCGAGCCGCCCCCAGACGAACATGCCCACCGTGCAGGCCAGGATGCCGAAGGCGAGCGCCTCGTCGATCGTCATGGTGAGGCGGTCTCCGGGAGGCGGCGGGCCCAGGGGCGTTGCTGGCGCGGGATCGGGCGAAGGCGGAAGAACTTTCCGTAGCCGTGAGGGTTCCTTGCCGGCTCGCGAGCCCCTCGAAGAGCCCCACTCCCCGCGAGGAGCGTATGTCTTGCCCGGACCGATCGATAAAGTCGCAGCACCGGACTTCGCGGATTTCGCGGCGCTGGCGGACAACCTGCCGCAGCTCTGCTGGCTCGCGCGCCCGGACGCCTACGTGTTCTGGTACAACCGCCGCTGGACGGACTATACCGGCTACGGCCTGAGCGACATGCAGGGCTCGGGTTGGGAGGCGGTGGTCGACCCCGCGCACCTGGACCGTGTCGTCACCGGCTTCAGGCGCAGCTTCGAGCTCGGCGAGGACTGGGAGGATACCTATCCGCTACGCCGCCGTGACGGCGCCTGGCGCTGGTTCCTGTCGCGCGCCAATCCGTCGCGCGACGCCGAGGGGCGCATCGTGCGCTGGATCGGCACCAACACCGACATCACCGAGACGGTCGCACGCGACCAGCGCCTGCGTGACGAGGAGCGGCGCTATCGTTCGCTGGTCGATGCCGTGGCGCAGATCGTCTGGAGCGCCCAAGCCACCGGAGCGATGCCCGCGGGCAATGCGGCCTGGTGCGCCTTCACCGGCCAGGACGAGGCGCAGTCGGTCGGCGAAGGCTGGTTGTCCGCCATCCATCCCGACGATCGCGAGGTCACGATGGCGACCTGGCAGCAGGCGCTTGCCCGGCGCAGCCTCTACGAGATCGAGCACCGGGTGCGGCGCCATGACGGCGAGTGGCGCTACATGCAGGCCCGCGCGGCGCCGGTGCTCGACGATGCCGGTGGGGTCACCGAGTGGATCGGCATCCATGGCGACATCACCGAGCGCAAGCTGATCGAGCACGAGCTGGAAGCGGCGAAGGAGGCGGCGGAACAGGCCAACCTCGCCAAGAGCCAGTTCATCGCCAACATGAGCCACGAGCTGCGCACGCCGCTCTCCGCCGTCATCGGCTACAGCGAGATGCTGGAGGAGGAGGTCGAGGATGCCGGGCAGACGCATCTGCTGAAGGACCTGCGCAAGATCAACGACGCCGCGCGGCACCTGCTCAGCCTGATCAGCGACGTGCTCGACCTGTCGAAGATCGAAGCCAACCGCATGACGGTGTTCGCCGAGGAGTTCGCGGTCGACACGCTGCTCCAGCAGGTCGAAGCGACGGTGCAGAGCCTGATGGCCAAGAAGGAGAACCGGTTCCGCGTCGAGCTGCAGGGCGAACTCGGCAGCATGAACACCGACCAGGTGAAACTGCGCCAGTGCCTGTTCAACCTGCTCGGCAACGCCGCGAAGTTCACCGAGCAGGGCGAGATCGTCCTGCACGTCCGACGCGACGCGGAGCAGGGTGGCGAGTGGCTCGAGTTCGCGGTGCAGGACAGCGGCATCGGCATGAACGAGGAGCAGGTGCAGCGCCTGTTCGAGCGCTTCGTGCAGGCGGATCCCTCCACCACGCGCAGGTTCGGCGGCACCGGGCTCGGCCTCGCGATTACCCGCGGTTTCGCGGTGCTGATGGGGGGCAGCATCGACGTACGCAGCGTCGAGGGAAGTGGCTCGACCTTCATCCTGCGCATCCCGGCATTCCTGCCGGACGCCGACGAGCAGACGGGTGCGGCGGCGGATGAAGCGGTGGTCGCGGCGCACGATCCGGACACGGTGCTCATCATCGACGACGATCCCGCCACCCGTGACTTGGTCGGCCGGTTCCTGGAGCGCGAGGGCTTCCGGGTGCGTAGTGCCGCCGACGGCCAGAGCGGCCTGGCGCTGGCGCGGGCGCTGCAGCCTCGGGTGGTTCTGCTCGACGTGATGATGCCGCGCATGGATGGCTGGTCGGTGCTGAGCGCGATCCGCGCCGACGAGGCCCTGGCCGCGACCCCGGTGGTGATGATCTCCTTCGTGCACGAGGAAGGCCTCGCGGTGTCGCTGGGCGCCACCGACTACCTGGTCAAGCCGATCGAGTGGAAGGAGCTCGCCGCCGCGATGGCGCCGTTCCGTGGCGCGGCTCCCGGCGACGTGCTGGTGGTGGATGACGACGAGGGCAACCGCCGCCGCCTCGCCGGCATGCTGGCCCGCGAGGGATTGCCGGCCCGCACCGCCGAGAACGGCGCCGAGGCTCTGGCGGCCCTGGAGCTGCAGACGCCGTCGGTCATCCTGCTCGACCTGATGATGCCGCAGATGGACGGCTTCGAGTTCCTCCGCCGGCTGCGGGCGGACGAACGCTGGGACGCGGTCGGCGTGATCGTGCTGACGGCGAAGGACATCACCCCGAGCGAGCAGGCGACGCTGCGTGGCAAGGTCGACCGGGTGATGAGCAAGGGCAGCACCGGTCTCGACGAACTTGCGCAGCAGTTGCGGGGTTATGTGCGCAGACAGCCTGCGGAGGGCGATCGCCAGGCCACCGAGGCGCCAGATCGCCACACGACACAGGTATAGGAAGGCGCGCGGATGACAACGATCCTGCTGGTCGAGGACCACGAGGAGATCTGGGACTTCCTGTCGCGTCGCCTGAAGCGCCGCGGCTTCGACGTGCTGCTCGCGCACGATGGACAGCAGGGCATGGACAGGGCGCTCGGCGAGCGGCCGGACATCGTTCTGCTGGACATGAACCTGCCGGTGCTGGACGGCTGGACGGCGGCGCGTTCGATCAAGGATGGCGGCGGCACCATGCCGATCATCGCCCTGACCGCGCACGCGATGTCGGGCGACCGGGAGAAGGCGCTGGCCGCCGGATGCGACGACTACCATCCGAAGCCGGTCGATTTCTCACGGCTGCTGGAGCAGATCGACGCGCTGGTGCCGCAGGTCTCGGCCGGATGAGCCTGCAGGCCCGCCTGACGTCGTTCCTGATGCGGCGGGCGCAGAACCGGGACGGCACGGCCCCGTCCCTGGAGCGCGACGCGCTATCGGCGAGCCAGATCGCCGAGGTGCTGCCGAAGGTCGCGATGCCGGCCGGGGATGCGGCCGGACCTGCGCGGCCGACCAGCAACGACATCATCGCGGGAGTGCTGTCGGAGAAGGTGCTGCACGGCTGGTCGCAGAACCGTAACCAGACCCTGCATCCGCTGACGCTCAATTTCGCGACGTTGTCGCGCGAGCAGTCGGTCCTGCTGCTGCAGGTCGCAGTCGCCTCCATGCTGGCCGCAGGCCCGGTCGACGCGGCGCGGCTGCAGCGTGCCGAGACCGCGCTCGCCCTGGTGCATGCGGACGATCGGCTGCTGGCGGCGTTGCCCGCCCTGATGGAACTGCCGATGCCGTTCCATGAACTCGTCGAGGCGGTACGCAAGGCTCATCTGACCGGCCACGCCGTCGCCGTGACGATGCGGGTCAACGACCAGTCCGACCCGGTCAACCGCGACTTCACCCGCTACCTGTCGAGCCGCCTGTCGCTGCCCCCCGACATGCTGCACAGCATCGCGCGACGCTACCAGAACTAGGGCAGTACCCGACCCATAGGGGACAGCGTCGCCGTAGCGGACCTTGCCGGCCGGACGCCCGATCGTCAGCAGTCGAGCCGGCGTCAGAAGTCGAGCAGGCGGTCGATTTCGGCCTGCGCAAGATCCGGCGTGCACGCACTCTCGTGGGAGCACATGATGGTGTGGAGGATCTCGGCTGGCGGTCTTGCCTCGGCGGCCGTCGTGCCGGGCTCGCCGGTTGCATCGCCATCCTGCATCAGGCCGCCGAGCATGGTCTCGACCTTCTGCAGGTGCTCGATCGCCCTGCGGATGCGCTGGCCGGTCAGATCCTGGAAGCTGCATGCCTGGAAGATCATGTTGATCCGCTCGACCATGTCCTGCACCGAAGCAGGGTCGCGGTCGCCGGACGCGATCCATTCGCCGATCGCCTCGGCCGCCTCCATGATCTGGTTGGCAGCCCGCTCGGTGTCCTGGACCACCACTTCCAGTTCCAGCCCGCTGTTGCGCGTGGCTGCCGCAGGGGCCGCGATCAGGCTGGAGATCTGGTCACGCATGCGTCCGAGCTGGCCGCTCAGGTTCGTCTCGCTGTAGTCGATCAACGTCACCGCGCCATGCACTTCGGCGCTCAGCTCTGCAATGCGCCGGTCGACGAAGCGGTGCAGGTCGTCGAACATGCCGCCCAGTTCGGACCGCATGGCCTCCCGCAGCTCCGAGACGACGAAGTCTCGCGTGGCAATGTCCATCCGCTTCACTCCCGATCCCCTGATCATGGCACCGGTTCGTGAGCATCGCGTTAACTACGCCTCCACGGCCTCCGCTTCGGTCAGATCGCGCAAGGTTTCCTGCAACCGGTGGCTCTCGACCAGCAGGCGGCGGGAGATGTCGGCGAGCGTGATCCAGCCGGCGACATTGCCCTCGGTCGACAGCACCGCCATGCGGCGGATGTGGTGTGCCGCCATGGCGTCGATCACCATCTGCAGGGCATCGTCGTCACGGCAGGTGACCACCGGCTGCGACATCACGCTGCGTACGTCCGTCGTGGTGCTCAGGCCTCGCGCCACCACGCGGTAGAGGATGTCGCGGTCGGTGATGACGCCCTCCAGGCTGGAGGCGTCACCGATCGGCAGGCCGCCGACATCGAGTTCGCCCATCAGGGCGGCGGCGTCCTGAACCGTGGCGGTGGGCTCCAGGAACTCGACGTAGCGCGTCATCACGTCGCGGACGCGCAGGCTGCTCATCGCGGGCTCACGTGCGCGTTGCGGGCCTCGAGGTACGCGGCATCGCCGAGCAGCTCGAACAGCACCAGCGAGCGCCCCTCCACCGGGTAGCGTGCCCCGACGGCGTGCGGCCGCTGTTCCGGCTCGGCCGCCGTGGTGGTGTCGATCAGGCAGCGCCAGCCGGCGCCGCCGGTCACCTCCGGAAGCGTGAAGGGCACGCTGCCATGGTAGCTGTTCATCACGATCAGCACGGTGCCGTCGGCGCCGCGCCGGCGGATGCCGGTTACCTGGGCGCGCCCGTCGAGCACGAAACCGAGCGCGCGGGCGTCGTGCCGGTCCCAGTCGTGCTGCTGCATGACGCGGCCATCCGGCGCCAGCCAGGTGATGTCGCGCACCTCCAGTTCCTCGTTCCATTCGGCGGTGAGGTAGCGGGTGCGGTTCAGGACCGGCAGCTTGCGGCGCAGCGCCGTCAGACGCGCCACGAAGTCGATCAGCTGGCGCTGGCGCTCGCCATGCTCCCAGTCGAGCCAGCTGATCTCGTTATCCTGGCAGTAGGCATTGTTGTTGCCGTCCTGGGTGCGTGCCATCTCGTCGCCGGCCAGCAGCATCGGCGTGCCGCGCGCCAGCAACAACGTCGCCAGCATGTTGCGGATCTGGCGGTCGCGCAGCGCCATGATGTCGGGATCGTCCGTCGGGCCTTCCGCGCCGCAGTTCCAGGACATGTTGTTCGAGTTGCCGTCGCGGTTGCCCTCGCCGTTGGCCTCGTTGTGCTTCTCGCTGTACGAGGCCCAGTCGTTGAGCGTGAAGCCGTCATGCGCGGTCAGGAAGTTGACGCTGGACCACGCCTGGCGGCCGCGATGATTGAACTCGGGTGCGCTGCCGGTGACGCGGTTCGCGAGCGCCGGGACCTGCCCGGCATCGCCCTTCCAGAAGCTGCGCACCTGGTCGCGGAAGCCGTCGTTCCATTCCGCCCAGCCGGGGGGGAAACCGCCCACCTGGTAGCCACCCGGCCCGCAATCCCAGGGCTCCGCGATCAGCTTGACCTCGTTCAGCACCGGATCCTGCGAGACCGCGCGCAGGAAGCCGCTCTGCTGGTCGAAGCCGTATGGCTCGCGTGCCAGGATGGTGCCGAGGTCGAAACGGAAGCCGTCGACATGCATCTCGGTCACCCAATACCGCAGGCTGTCGGTAACCATCTGGATGACGCGCGGATGGCTGAGGTTGACGGTGTTCCCGGTCCCGGTGTCGTTGATGTAGTAGCGTTTCTCGCCGGGCATGAGCCGGTAGTACGAGGCGTTGTCGATGCCCTTGAACGACAGCGTCGGGCCGAGTTCGTTGCCTTCGGCCGTGTGGTTGTAGACGACGTCCAGGATCACCTCGAGGCCGGCATCGTGCAGCCGGCTGACCATCTCCTTGAACTCGGAGAAGGCGAAGTCGGGAACTGCGGCGTAGCGCCGGCTCGGCGCGAAGAAGCTGAGCGTGTTGTAGCCCCAGTAGTTCACCAGCCCCTGTTCCATCAGGTAGCTGTCGTCGACGAACATGTGCGTGGGCAACAGCTCGACCGAGGTCACGCCGATGGTCTTCATGTGGCGGATGGCCTCGGGCGAGGCGAGGCCGCGGAAGGTGCCGCGTATGTGCTCCGGCAAGGCATGCATGCGCTTGGTGAAGCCCTTCACGTGGGTCTCGTAGAGCACCGTCATCGCCCATGGCACGCGTGGCGCGCGGTCGTCGCCCCAGGTGAAGGCCGGGTCGATCACCCGGGACTTGGGCATGAACCGCGCACTGTCCCTGGTGTCGAAGCTCAGATCCTTCTGCGGCGAACCGATGGTGTAGCCGAACAGCTCCGGCGCCCATTGCAACTGGCCGACCACCGCCTTGGCATAGGGGTCGAGCACCAGCTTGTTCGGGTTGAACCGGTGGCCTTGGGCCGGCTCGTAGGGGCCGTGCACGCGGTAGCCATAGACGGTGCCGGGGCGGGCGTCCGGCAGGAAGCCGTGGAACACCTCGTTGGTATACTCCGGCAGGTCGATGCGGCCGATCTCGGTCTCGCCGCTGTCGTCGAACAGGCAGAGCTCGACCCGCGTGGCGTGGGCCGAGAAGAGAGCGAAGTTGACCCCCCTGCCATTCCAGGTGGCGCCTCTCGGGTAGGGAAGGCCCTCGGTGATACGAATGGCTGGATTGGATCGCACTGAAGAGCCCGCTGCTGAATTGGCGGTGCACTAGCGCCGCGGCACTCGTCGAGTTGCCGCCCGGATCGCGTCCCGGCGAGGGCTCCGGCCGGAGCCCGGGTGCCCGGCGCTCAGGTATCGCGGCCGGGTTGCTGCAGGCAGGCGCGCAGTTCGGCGACGACGCTTTCGAACATCGCCGTGGTCAGCCTGCCGGTGTTCGTGTTGTAGCGCGAGACATGGTAGCTGTCGGCCAGCAGCAGGCCGTCCGGCAGGGTCAGGATCTGCCCGTGGCGGAAGCGCAGCCGCGAGACCGGGATGCCGCATGCCGCCAGCACCGCGCTGTGCGCGAGCACGCCGAGGGCCAGCACGACGCGCAGCGGACGGATCGCCTCCAGCTCGCTACGCAGGAATCGGTTGCATGTGCGCACCTCGACCGGCTGCGGCAAATTGGCCGGTGGCACGCAGCGCACCGCATTGACGATGCGGCAGTTCGACAGCGCCATGCCATCCGATGGATCGGCTCCATACGCGCCGGTCGCGAAACCGAATTTAAGCAGCGTCTCGTAGAGCAGCGTGCCGGCGAAATCGCCGGTGAACGGCCGCCCGGTCCGGTTGGCGCCGCGCACGCCCGGCGCCATGCCGACGACCAGCAGCTCGGCGTCGAGCGAGCCCCAAGACGGTACCGGGCCGTTCCACCATTCGGGATGCTCCTGGCGGTTCGCCTCCCGGTAGGCGACCAGGCGCGGGCAGAGCGGGCAGTCATGCGCCGGGTGCTCCGGTGCCCCCGGTGCGTCCGTCGGCACATCCGGGGCTGCCGCCCGGCTGGTGACCGGAGCCGGCCGGGTTGGTATCGCGCCCGAAGCCGAGGTCATGACGGCACGGCGGCGTCGGCGACGCTTTCGCTGGTCGGTGCGCGGGCGCCGGAGCGTGGCCGCGGTTCCGTCTGGCGCCGGGTGAACTCGGTGGCGATCTCGGCGAGCTCGAGGAACTGGTCCGCCTGCCGGCGCAGCTCGTCGCCGATCATCGGGGGGTTGCAGCGCAGGCTGGACACCACGCTGACACGCACGCCCTGGCGCTGCACGCTCTCGACCAGTCGCCGGAAGTCCGCATCGCCGCTGAACAAGATGGCGTGATCGATCCGGGGCGCCGATTCGAGCATGTCCACGGCAATGTCGACTTCCATGTTGCCCCTGACGCGCCGGCGACCGCTGGGGTCGGTGAACTCGCGTGCAGCCTTGGTGACCAGGCTATAGCCATTGTAGGCGAGCCAGTCAGTCAACGGCTTCAGCGGGGAGTATTCATCGGTATCGACGACCGCTGCGTAGTAATAGGCTCGAACCAGGTTGCACCTCGACTTGAAATACGCGAGCATGTTCCGGTAGTCGACATCGAAGCCGAGGTTCCGCGACGCCGAATAGAGGTTGGCGCCGTCGATGAACAGGCAGGTGCGTTCGTCCTGGCGAAAATCCATTTGATCCCTGTCTCCCCCGGGATAGTGCACCGGCTGGATGAAGAATGGGTTGATCCCGGCCCGAGCCTCGGTCTGCCCGCTGCGCCCATAGCAGGGATGGCCGAATTCACGGAAGGGGCGCGTTACGACGCGATGAACGAGCGCGGTGATACGATGCTGATCCTGGTCGCCGTCGGCGCCAACCTGCCGGGCCCCTGGGGCGACCGTCCGATCACCACCTGCCTCCGGGCGGTACAGGAGGTGGCGTCGCTGCCGGGCCTGCGGCTGCAGGCGGTCTCGGCCTGGTACGGAAGTGCCGCGATGCCGCCATCCGGACAGCCGGACTACGTCAACGGGGTGATCCGCCTGCAGGGGACGGCCCAGGTTGAGCCTGCCTGGCTGCTGTCGGCGCTGCACCGGATCGAGGCGGCGGCCGGCCGGGTGCGCAGCGTGGCCAATGCCGCGCGCAGCCTCGACCTTGACCTTCTCGCCGTCGGCGACGTGATCAGGCCGGCCGGCGTCGAGCCTGGTTCGGGACCGGTCCTGCCGCATCCGCGGCTGGCCGAGCGGTCGTTCGTGCTGCAGCCGCTGCGCGACGTCTGCCCGGACTGGGTCGATCCGCGTGACGGACGGACCGTGGAGGCCCTGATCGCGGCCGTGGAGGCCGCCCCCGGCCCGCATGGTTGCGGCGCGGCGTCGCAACCCCTACTATGGAATATTCCACAAAGATGAGCGGAGGTTGGCCGCATGGCGCGCGTCACCGTCGAAGACTGCGTTGAGAAGATCCCGAACCGCTTCGAGCTTGTGCTGCTCGCCGCCCAGCGCGCGCGCAACCTGAGTCGCGGCGAGGAGATGACGATCGACCGCGACAACGACAAGAACCCGGTCGTGGCGCTGCGTGAGATTGCGGAGGAGACCATCTCGCTGTCCCGCCTGCACCAGGACCTGGTGAAGTCGCTGGCGCGTGCTCCAGAGCCGGAGCCTGCGGACGAGGAGGTGCTCGACCTGATCCCGACCGACCAGAACATCTTCGGCCTGCAGGATGTCTCGGCCGAGGAAGAGGCGGGTGCGATGGGCACCGAGCTGTCGCCGGAAGAACTGGAGGCCGCGATCGAGGCCGAACTCGGCGGGCGCACGCGCCGGTAGATGTCCTGTCCCGGTCGATGGCCCGCCTCCCTCGCATGGCCTGCTGCCGGTAGATGATGGGGCCGCGCGAGCCGCATCGTAACGGTTGGGCGGCGCGCGGCCCCGGGGACGAGAGTTCGTCGTCCGGCCGCGCGCCGGGCCAGCCCGCCCATCCGCTCTACGCGCCCGACGGCGCGAGGCTGCCTCCCGAGATCGGGGCGGCAGAATTGGCCGTGAATGCGCCGGCTGGCTCTCCGATCCCGATCGTCGGTCCGATCGAGGCGATGCCGCACAATCCCGCCGGTGGCCCGGCGGGAGGCGAGGCACTGATCAGGCGGGTGCTGTCGTACGATCCCGACGCCGATACCGGACTGATCGAACAGGCCTACGCGATCGCGCGAGAGGCGCATGCCAGCCAGAAGCGCGACAATGGCGAGCCCTACATCACCCATCCGCTGGCGGTCGCCGAGATCCTCGCCGGTTTCCGGCTGGACGTTCCCTCGATCGTCACCGCCCTGCTGCACGACACCATCGAGGATACCGGTGTCACCTACAAGGTGATCTCGGACCGGTTCGGCAGTGCGATCGCCGACCTGGTCGACGGCGTGACCAAGCTGACCCGGCTGGAACTGCAGTCCGACCGCACCAAGCAGGCCGAGAACTTCCGCAAGCTGGTGCTGGCTATGAGCCGCGACATACGCGTGCTGATCGTCAAGCTCGCCGACCGGCTGCACAACATGCGCACCCTGCACTACGTGCGCCGGCAGGATCGGCGGGAGCGCATCGCGCGCGAGACCATGGACATCTATGCGCCGCTCGCCGGGCGCATCGGCATGGACAAGGTCAAGACCGAGCTGCAGAACCTGTCGTTCGCCGAGCTCGAGCCGGAAGCCAACTCGACCATCCAGGCGCGGCTGAACTACCTGCGCGGCCAGGGTGCCGACGTCATCGAGGAAGTCCGGCGCGAACTGACCCGGATCTGCGGCGATGCCGGCGTGCCGGTGCTGGAGGTGAAGGGACGCGAGAAATCCTCCTTCTCGATCTGGGAGAAGATGCAGAAGCGCAACGTCGCCTTCGAGCAGCTTTCCGACATCATGGCGTTCCGGGTGATGGTACCGTCCCGCGAGGCCTGCTACGTGTCGCTCGGCGCGGTTCATGCGGCCTATCCGGTCATCGCCGGGCGTTTCAAGGACTACATCTCCACCCCGAAGGCGAACGGCTACCAGAGCCTGCATACCGGGGTGACGCTGCGCCATCCGCGCAACCAGAAGATCGAGGTGCAGATCCGCACTCCGGAGATGCACGATGTTGCCGAGAACGGCGTCGCCTCGCACTGGGTCTACAAGCAGGTGCCGGGCTCCGCCGAGGACGAGGTCAGCCGCGCGGTCACCAGCCTGCGCCGGCTGCGCTGGGTGCAGGACCTGCTCGAGATCATCGAGAATTCCGCCGCCCCCGACGAGTTCCTCGAGAACACCAAGCTCGAGCTCTACCAGGACCAGGTGTTCTGCTTCACGCCGAAAGGGCAGCTGATCCAGCTCCCGCGCGGAGCGACGCCGGTCGACTTCGCCTACGCGGTGCACAGCCAGGTCGGCGACGGCTGCGTCGGCGCCAAGGTCAACGGCCGGCTGATGCCGCTGCGCCACGAGCTGCAGAACGGCGACCAGGTCGAGATCATGACCGCGCGCGGCGGCACCCCGTCGCCGTCGTGGGAGCGCTTCGTCGTCACCGGCAAGGCGCGCGCGCGCATACGCCGCTACGTCACCCAGCAGCAGCGCGAGACGCATCTCGATGCGGGGCGCGCGGCGCTCGCCAAGGCGTTCCGGCAGGAGGGCGTCGACGGTTCGGAAAAGATCCTCGACGCGGCCTTGAAGCAGCTGAAATGTGCCAGCCGCGACGATCTCTATGTCGCCGTCGGCACCGGAACGCTCGGTCCGAAGGACGTGGTGCACGCGGCCTATCCGGAGCTGCGCCAGACCGCACGCGCGCCGCGCATGATCCCTGGCCTGCCGCGGCCCGGCGCGGGACGTACCGGCACTGCCGCCGTCCCGGGCAACATGTCGCTGCGCGGGCTGGGCGCCGGCATCGCGGTGCATTTCGCCGGCTGCTGCCATCCGCTGCCGGGCGACCGCATCCTCGGCATCGTGGCCCAGGGCAAGGGCATCACCGTGCACACCGTCGGCTGCCAGACGCTGGACAGCTTCGCCGCCACGCCCGAGCGGTTCATGGATGTCGACTGGGACTACGACGCGATCACCCGCGGCAGCCATGCGGAGCCGCATGTCGGCCGGGTCAGCGTGATTGCCGCCAACGAACCCTCGATGCTGGCGACGCTGACCAATGCGGTCTCCAAGCATGACGGCACCGTGGTCAACCTCAAGATCGTCAACCGCCAGCTCGACTTCATGGAGATCCTGGTCGATGTCGAGGTGCGCGATCTGCGGCACCTTTCCACCGTGATCGCCGGCCTGCGCGGCGCCAGCGGGATCACCCAGGTGGAGCGCGCCAAGGCGTGAGCCTCACCGCCGGCACCGCGGGCCTGCCCCCCGGAAGCGCCAGCTTCATGGTCGGGATTGGGTCGGACCTGTGCGACATCCGGCGGGTCGAGCGGGTGATGGCGCGGCATGGCGACCGCTTCCTCGAGCGCGTGTTCACCGAAACCGAGCGCGCCCGCGCCGAGCGTCGCACGCCGGCGATCCGTCCCGGCACCTATGCCAAGCGCTGGGCCGCCAAGGAGGCCTGCGCCAAGGCGCTCGGGACCGGGTTCGCGCACGGGGTGTTCCATTCCGACATGGGCGTGGTGAACCTGCCGGGCGGCCAGCCGACGCTGGCATTGACCGGAGGCGCGCTGGTTCGCCTGCAGGCGCTGCTGCCGGCTGGCACGACGCCGCACCTGCTGGTGACGATGACCGACGAATACCCCTACGCCTTCGCCCAGGTGATCATCTCGGCGGTCCACCCGCGCTGAACCGTCGCCTCCCGGGGGCAGGGTCGATTGCTTGACAGGCCCTGGCCGGGTCGGCTTGATCCGCCCGCCGCGGGAGGTTCTCGTCGGAACAGGCGGAACACACAGAGCATGGCGTTCACCAAGCTATCGTCGCGCAAGGACAGCGCCCACAACAAGAAGGGTGCCAGCTCCGGCACCTGGGACATGATCCGTACGCTGCTCTATGCCGGGCTGATCGCGGTGTTCGTGCGCACCTTCCTGTTCGAGAGCTTCAATATCCCGTCCGGCTCGATGATCCCGACCCTGCTGGTCGGCGACTACCTGTTCGTCGCCAAGTATGAATACGGCTACTCGCATTTCTCGCTGCCGTTCTCGCCCGACCTGTTCGAGGGCCGCATCATGGCGCAGGTGCCGCATCGCGGCGACGTGGCGGTGTTCCGCTTCACCCAGGATACCTCGATCGACTACATCAAGCGCATCGTCGGGCTGCCCGGCGATCATATCCAGATGCGCGGCGGCGAGCTGTATCTCAACGGCAAGCTGGTGCCGCGCACCGACGAGGGAGACGCCGTCGCGTCCGACGAGAACGGCACCCGGATGGAGGGCCGCCGCTACCAGGAGTTCCTGCCGGGCAGCGCCGGTCGTGGCCCGGTGGCGCACCAGATCCTCAAGCTGACCAGCGACGGGCAGTACAACAACACGCCGGACTACGTGGTGCCGCCCGGCTATTTCTTCGCCATGGGCGACAACCGCGACGACAGCGCTGACAGCCGCTTCATGGGCACCGAGCCGGAGGATCTCGGCTTCGTGCCGATGACCAACCTGATCGGCCACGCCAAGTTCATCTTCTTCTCGGTCGATGAGCGCCACCCGCTCTGGCAGGTCTGGCAGTGGCCGGCGGAGATCCGCTGGTCCCGCCTGCTGAACTGGGTGCGCTGAGGCACCGTGAGCGAGGTTCGTCATCCTCCGGGGGCGTGTTGAGCGACGCCCGCGACCGCATCGAGACGCTGATGCAGTGGCGGTTCCGCCGGCCGGAGCTGCTGAGCGAGGCGCTGACGCATCGCTCGGCGGCGAACGCCCAGAGTCTGTATGCTAGACGCCCGGGTGAGCGCCGCACCGGGCCGCGCGCCCGCCGCCCGCGCCTCGATGATCATGAAGTGGCCGCCGAGAAACCGCTGCGCTCCAACGAGCGGCTCGAATTCATCGGCGATCGCGTGCTTGGCCTGCTGATGGCGGAGTGGCTGATCGAGCGCTATCCCGACGAGCCGGAGGGGCAGATCGGCCTGCGCCATGCGCGCCTGGTCTCTCGCCCGGTGCTTGCCGAGATCGCGGCGGCGATCGGCCTGTCGGAGGCGCTTGCGGTCTCGGATCACGAGACCAGGGCGGGTGTGCGGCAGGTCGCCACCGTGCTCGCGGACGCCGTCGAGGCGGTGCTGGGCGCCGCCTTCCTGGATGGCGGCCTGGAGCCCGCGCGGACGTTCATCCGTACCGCCTGGGCCGGGATGATCGAGGCGCAGACGCTGCCGCCGAAGGATGCCAAGACGGCGCTGCAGGAATGGCTGCTCGGCCGCGGCCGCAACCTGCCACTCTATGTGGTGGAGTCCGCCGAGGGTCCGTCGCACGCGCCGGTCTTCGTCATCCGGGCGGTGGCCGGCGCCCTGTCGGGGGTCGGCACCGCCAGCACCAAGCGCGCGGCGGAAAGTGCGGCAGCCGCCGATCTGCTGGCCCAGCTCTCGCGCCCCTCAGGGAAACCGTCATGACCTCCGCCGAGACAGTTGCCGCCCCGACCCGGTGCGGCTTCGTGGCCATCGTGGGGGCGCCGAACGCCGGCAAGTCGACCCTGCTGAACAAGCTCGCCGGCTCCAAGCTGTCGATCGTGAGCCCGAAGGCACAGACCACGCGCTTCCGGGTGATCGGCATCCTGATGCACGACCTGCGGTCGCCGGACCGGGCGCGGCAGGGGCGGGCGCAGCTGCTGCTGGTCGACACGCCGGGCATCTTCAAGCCGAAGCGCAAGCTCGACCGCGCCATGGTGGCCGCCGCCTGGACCGGCTCGGACGATGCCGACATCACCCTGGTGCTGGTCGATGCCCGCAGCGGCGTCACCGAGGGCGTGCGCGACATCGCGCACAGGCTGCACGGCAGCGGACGGCGGCTGTGGCTGGTGCTCAACAAGACCGACCTGGTGCCACGGCCGCGGCTGCTGCCGCTCACCGCGGAACTGGTCGCCCTGTTCGATGTCGAGCGCACGCTGATGGTCAGCGCCCGTTCCGGCGAGGGGCTCGACGACCTGCTCGACGACATGGCGCAGGCGCTGCCGGAGGGGCCGTTCCTGTATCCGGAGGACGACCTCACCGACCTGCCGGACCGGCTGCTGGCCGCCGAGATGGTGCGCGAGCAGATCTTCCTGCAGACCCACGAGGAGGTGCCGTACGCCGCCACCGTGGAGACCGAGAATTTCAAGGAGCAGCCGGACGGCTCGGTGCGGATCGAGGCCACGATCTATGTCTCGCGGGCCGGCCACAAGGGCATCCTGATCGGCGACAAGGGCAGCAGGATCCGCTCCATCGGCGAGAAGGCGCGGCACGGGCTGGCGTCGCTGCTGGAGCGCCCGGTGCATCTGTTCCTCAACGTCAAGGAGCGCGCCGGCTGGGACGAGGAGCGCGCCCGGCTGCGCGCCCTGGGGCTGGACGACCAGGACACGCGCTGAGAAGGTCGGCTCCCCGATCGAGCGTGGCGAGGATCCCAGTTGCGTATCAGTGTTGCCCTGTCCGGCCTGGCCTTCCTCGTCGCGGCGCCCGCCCTCTCGCAGACGGCGCCGCCGTTGCTGCTGCAGCATCCGACCCTGTCACGCACCAGCATCGCCTTCGAGTATGCCGGCGAGATCTGGACGGTGCCCCGGGGCGGTGGCCGCGCCGGGCGGCTGGTGACCGGCGAGGGCCAGTCGAGCCATCCGATCTTCTCGCCGGACGGCAGCAGGATCGCCTTCACCGGCCGCTATGACGGCAACACCGATGTCTACGTGGTGCCGGCCGCCGGTGGCGAGCCGAGGCGGCTGACCTGGCATCCCGGCATCGACGAGGCGGTCGGCTGGACGCCCGACGGCCGCTCGGTGCTGTTCCACACCCCGCGCGCGGTGCCGCGCGATCTCGACCAGCTGTTCGTCGTGCC
Source organism: Lichenicoccus roseus (assembly GCF_005844085.1). GTDB lineage: Bacteria > Pseudomonadota > Alphaproteobacteria > Acetobacterales > Acetobacteraceae > Lichenicoccus > Lichenicoccus roseus. Next base: position 260,581 of record NZ_VCDI01000001.1, on the reverse strand, counting down.
GGCCGATGGCGGCGTGCCGGCTGCGTTGCCGCTGCCCTCGGGGGAGGATGGCAGCTTCTCGCCGGATGCCGGCCAGATCGCCTATTCGCCGATCAAGCAGTGGCAGCCGGCCTGGCAGAACTACCGCGGCGGCCAGACGGCTCGCATCTGGATTGCCCGGCTGAGCGACAGCCACGTCACCCCGATCCCGCGCCCGAACAGCAACGACCGCAACCCGATGTGGGTCGGCGGCAAGGTCTATTTCCTGTCGGACCGCGACGGACCCACCACGCTCTACTCCTACGACCCGAACGGCGGCGCGATCACCCGGCTGGTCGACAACGCACGCGGCTTCGCGATGGCCTCGGCGTCGGCCGGCCCGGACGGTATCGTCATCGATCATTTCGGCCGGCTGGAACTGTTCCATCCCGATACCGGCCGCCTGGAGACCGTCCCGGTCAGCGTGGATGCCGACCTGCCGCAGGTCCGGCCGCATCTCGAGACGGTCATGCCCGACCAGATCCAGCACGCAAGGATCACCGCGACCGGCAAGCGGGTGGTGATAGAGGCGCGCGGCCAGATCCTGTCGGTGCCTGCCGACAAGGGGACTGTCCGCAACCTCACGCAGTCGCCGGGGGTTGCCAACCGTGACCCGGCACCGTCGCCGGACGGCAGGAGCGTCGCGTATTTCACCGACGGGAGCGGCGAGTACGCCCTGCGCATCGAGCCGGCCGATGGCATCGGCGCCGGCCGGACGATATCCCTTGGCCAGCCCGCCTCGTTCTTCTACGACATCCACTGGTCGCCGGATTCGAAGAAGCTCCTGTTCCACGACAAGCGGCTGATCCTGTGGATGGTCGACCTGTCCGCTGCCGCGAAGCCGGTGCGCGTCGATACCGACCGCTTCGACACGCCGTTCTTCCACTACGACCCGGCCTGGTCGTTCGACAGCCGCTGGATCACCTACACCAAGCAGCTCGCCAACCACCTGCACGCGGCATTCGCGTATTCGCTCGACACCGGCCGCGCCACGCAGCTCACCGACGGGCTCAGCGACGTGGCGTTCCCGCGCTTCGACCGCAGCGGCAAGTATCTCTACTTCACCGCCAGCACCAGCATCGGCCTCGGCGCCGGGTGGCTCGACATGTCTTCCCTGGGACGCGCCACCGACGGCGCCGCCTACGTGGTGGTGCTGCGCAAGGACATCCCGTCGCCGGTGGCACCCGAGAGCGACGAGGAGGATCCCGGCTCGGCGGGCGACAAGGCGGCCGATGCCAAGGCCGCAGACCCCGAGGCGGGCGATACGGTTGCCGGCAAGCCGCATGACCACCCGGCCCCGCCGGCGCGGGTGGCGATCGATTTCGACGGGCTGGACCAGCGCATCGTTGCGCTGCCGATAGGGCGCGCCAACTTCGCCGGCCTCGAGGTCGGCGCCGAGGGCGTCGTCTACACCCTCACCAAGCCCGCCGCGCAGACCGACGAGGACCTCCAGGACCACGAGGACGAGCCGGCGCAGACCCTGTCCCGGTTCGACTTCAAGAAGCGTGAGAACAAGGCGCTCGCGTCCGACGTGCAGCCCGGCAGCTTCTCGGTATCGGCCGACGGCAAGCACATGCTGCTCGAGCGCAAGCACGACTGGATCGTCGCGCCGTCGGATGCGCCGCTGAAAGCGGGGAGCCCCCCTGGTGGCAGCGACGCCCAGCACACCCTCAAGCTCGACCAGGTCTCGGTCATGGTCGATCCGCGCGCCGAGTGGCGGCAGATGTTCAACGAGACCTGGCGGATCGAGCGCGACTTCTTCTACGACCCGCGCCTGCATGGCCTGGACGAGCAGGCGGCGATCCGCACCTATGCGCCGTTCCTCGCCGGGCTCGGCGCCCGCCAGGATCTCAACGTCCTGCTGACCCAGATGACCGGTCATATCGCGGTCGGCCACACCTTCATCCGCGGTGGCGAGCTGCCCGGGCAGCCGAAGGCGAAGGTCGGCCTGCTCGGCGCGGACTACGTGGTGTCCGACGGCCACTGGAAGATCGTCCGCATCCTGCGCGGCGAGAACTGGAATCCCAAGCTGGTGGCGCCGTTGAGCCAGCCCGGGATCGAGGTGAGGGAGGGCGAGTACCTGCTCGCCGTCAACGGCCAGCCGGTTCCGGTCGACCGCGAGGTCTATGCGGCGTTCGATGGCCTCGCCGACACCCGCACCGTGCTGACGGTAGGACCCAACGCGGACGGCCACGGCGCGCGGCAGGTGACGGTGCTGCCGGTGGCGAGCGAGGCAGCGCTGCGCCTGCGCGGCTGGATGGAGCAGAACCGCCGCACCGTCGACCGGCTGTCCGGCGGCAAGGTCGCCTATGTCTACCTGCCCGATACCGCGAGCGGCGGGTTCGCCAACTTCAATCGCTACTACTACGCCCAGGTCGGGCACCAGGCGGCGGTGATCGACGAGCGCTTCAACCATGGCGGCGACATCGCCGACACCATCATCGACCAGCTCCGGCGGACGCCGCAGATGGTCAACGAGACCCGCGAGGGCGAGCCGATCACGGAGCCGGCGCAGGCGATCTTCGGGCCGAAGGTGATGGTCATCAACGAGATGTCCGGCTCCGGCGGCGATGCGCTGCCCTGGCTGTTCCAGAAGAACCACGTGGGACCCCTGGTCGGCGAGCGCACCTGGGGTGGCCTGGTCGGCATCGGCGGCTACCCGAAGCTGATCGACGGCGGCACCGTCACCGCGCCGCGCTGGGCGATCTACGGCATCCACGGCCAGTGGGAGGTCGAGAATACCGGCATTGCGCCGGACATCGAGGTGGCCGCCGATCCGGAGCAGATACGCCAGGGGCACGATCCGCAGCTCGAGCGGGCGGTGGCCGAGGCGATGACCCTGCTGCGGGAGCATCCGCCTGAGGGCTTCGTGCGGCCGGCGGCGCCGGACAAGCATCCGGTCCTGCCCGAGCCCGGCTGAGCCACCGGGCTGATCCGGCGCTCGCTGCAGGCCATGGAGTCGGGGCGCGGGCCTGCGGTAAACCGCCGTCCAGGCCTCGATCTGCTTGTGACGGCGGGGTCCGGAGGATATGAGAAGCGCCGCACTGCATGAAGGGCGACCCGGCGCATGACTGAACCTTCAGGCGGCAACCTGTACAAGCGCGTGTTGCTCAAGGTGTCCGGCGAGGCGCTGATGGGCGACGGCGAGTATGGCACGGACCCCAAGACGGTGAACGCCATCGCGGCGGATGTGCGCGACGTGTTCGCGACCGGCGTGCAGGTGTGCCTGGTGATCGGCGGCGGCAACATCTTCCGCGGCATCGCGGCGGCGGCCCGCGGCATGGACCGGGCGCAGGGCGACTATGCCGGCATGCTGGCGACCGTCATCAATGCGCTCACCATGCAGAACGCGCTGGAGCATGCCGGTGTGCCGACGCGGGTGATGTCGGCGATCCAGATGTCGAGCGTGGCCGAGCCGTACATCCGCAGGCGTGCGCTGCGGCACATGGAGAAGGGCCGGCTGGTGATCTTCGCCGCCGGCACCGGCAACCCGTTCTTCACCACCGACACCGCGGCGGCGCTGCGAGCCGCCGAGACCGACTGCGACGCGCTGCTCAAGGGCACCCAGGTGGACGGCGTGTATTCGGCCGATCCGCGGAAGGACCCGAACGCGAAGCGCTACGAGGAGCTGACCTACCTGGACGTGCTGGCCAACGATCTCAACGTGATGGACGCCTCGGCGATCAGCCTGGCGCGTGAGAACAAGCTTCCGATCCTGGTCTTCAACATCCACGCGCCGGGGGCATTCGCGAAGGTCATGCGTGGCGAGGGGCCGTTCACACGCATCGTCGAAGCCCAGTAGGCGCCAGGGCACGCAACCGCGCTGGCGGCTCGGCAGGCGGCACGTCTGCAGGCGGCATGTTTACGGCGGCGAGCAAAGGTTCCAGTAACTGAGAGATGCCGAGTGTATACGGCAGGCCGGGGATAGTGCGTCGTCTTGTCCATGGACTCGCGCGCCGGAAGATTGGAGGAGAGCCGCGTTGGCCGCTGACCTGAGTGCCCTTTTGGAAGATCTCACCCGCCGCATGGACGGCGCGTTGGAGACTCTGCGACGTGATTTCGGCGGCCTGCGCTCCGGCCGCGCCAGTCCGGCGCTGCTCGAGCCGGTGCGCGTGGAGGCCTATGGCGGCGAGATGCCGATCACCCAGGTCGGCACCATCGCGGTGCCGGAGAGCCGGATGATCACCGTGCAGGTCTGGGACCGCACCCTGGTCACCGCGGTCGAGCGGGCGATCCGCGACGCCGGTCTTGGATTGAACCCGATGGCGGACGGCCAGGTGGTGCGGGTGCCGATCCCGCAGCTTACCACCGAGCGTCGCCTGGAACTCGCCAAGGCGGCCGGCCGCTACGCCGAGAACGCCAAGATCAGCGTGCGCGGGGTGCGGCGGGACGGCATGGACCAGATCAAGGGCTTCGAGAAGAAGAGCGAGATCAGCGAGGATGACAGCGTCGACTGGGCGGCGGACGTGCAGAAGCTGACCGACAGCTACGTGAAACGCATCGATGACTCGCTTACCGACAAGGAACGCGAGATCAAGCAGGTCTGACGCACTTGTCACAGGGTGTACCCATGCAGGTCGAGCGTCTGGAGGAGCCAGCCGGAAAGGCGGTTCCCGAGACTGCGCAGCGTGCCGTGCCACGCCACGTCGCCGTCATCATGGACGGCAACGGGCGCTGGGCGGCGGCGCGACGGCTGCCGCGCTTGGCCGGCCATCGCGCCGGCGCACAGGCGGTGCGCCGCTGCATCCAGGCGGCGATCCAGAACAAGGTCGGCTGGCTGACGCTGTACGCCTTCTCGTCGGAGAACTGGCGGCGACCCGCCGAGGAGGTCACCGACCTCACCGGCCTGCTGCGGCACTATCTGCGCCACGAGCTGGCGGAGCTGCATCGAGAGGGGGTGCGGCTGAGGGTAATCGGCGAGCGCGAGCGTTTCGATCGCGACATGTGCCGCGAGTTCGAGCGCGCCGAGCGGATCACCGCCGGCAACACCAGGCTCAACCTCATGGTGGCACTCTCCTATGGCGGGCGCTCCGACATCCTCCGCGCGACGGTCGCCATCGCCGAGGCGGTGCGCGACGGCAGGCTCGATCCGGCGCAGCTCGACGAGCAGCAGTTCGGCCGCTTCCTCTACACCGACGGCATTCCCGATCCCGACCTGATGGTGCGCACCAGCGGCGAGTTCCGGCTGTCCAACTTCCTGCTCTGGCAGGCGGCCTATGCCGAGCTGGTGTTCCTCGACGTGCTGTGGCCCGATTTCGGCCCCACGCATTTCGCCGAGGCGCTGGACACCTATGCCCGCCGCGAACGCCGCTTCGGGGCGCGCCCTGGCTGAGAACCCTGCGATCAGGCGGGCGGTCATCCCAGACGCGGCACCCGCCACCACCGCCGGCTCCTGGCGCGACCTGCGCCTGCGCCTCATATCGGCGGCCGTGCTGGCGCCCCTCGGGCTGTTGTGCCTGATCGATGGCGGCTGGATCCTGGTCGCCGTCACCCTGCTAATGATGGTCGGGCTGGCCTGGGAATGGGCGGGGCTGGCACGCGTGCGACCGGTCTCGCCGGCCGGGATCGCGCTGCTGGTCTGGCCTGGGGCGTCGCTGCTGCTGGCGGTGACCTACGACTGGATGGCCGGCCTGCGCCTGCTCGCCGCCGGCTGCCTGCTCGGGCCGATGCGCGGCGGCGGCATCCTGGTGATCGGCGCCGCCGGCCTGTCGCTGATCCGCCTCAGCGACTTCCCCGGCGCCGGCGCGGCCTCGCTGCTGTTCGTGGTGCTGGTGGTCTGGTCGAGCGACAGCCTGGCCTATCTGGTCGGGCGCGCGATCGGCGGTGCGAAGCTCGCGCCGCGCATCTCGCCTGGCAAGACCCGCTCGGGCGCCGCCGGCGGCCTGCTCGGTGCGATGCTGGCCGGCGCGCTGGTGGCCGGCCTTGCCAGCCACGGCGCGTCGCCTGGCTCCGGCATCCTGCGCGGCCTGCTGTTCGGCGGCCTGCTCGGCATCGCGGCGCAGGCCGGCGACCTCGCCGAGAGCGCCCTGAAGCGGCGCTGCGGGGTGAAGGATTCCGGCCGCCTGATCCCCGGGCATGGTGGCCTGCTCGACCGCCTCGACGGCCTGATCGGCGCCGTGCCGGTGGCGGCCCTGCTGTCACTGGGCTGCGCGCCGGGGCAGGGCTTCTGGCAAGTCCGGCTGTCGCAATTCGGACTGGTCGATACCGGGTCCGCCGAGGCGCCGCCGGCCGGACGCCTGGAAAGCTGGCTGAACCTCACGCCCGCAACGGCAGCCTTGGATAACGGTGCCCGGAGTGGGCGCTCCCTCAGGAACACGTCCGAATGAAGACCGTCTCGATCCTCGGCAGCACCGGCAGCATCGGCTGCAGCACCATCGACCTGCTCGGCCAGGCCGCCGACCGCTACCAGGTCGACGCGCTGGTCGGCGGGCGCAATGTCGAGCGGCTGGCCAGCCAGGCGGTGGCACTGCGCGCGCGCCACGCGGTGATCGCCGAGGACGGCATGCTCGACGAGCTGCGCGACCGCCTCGCCGGCACCGGGGTCACGGCGGCGGCCGGCATGGCGGCGGTGACCGAGGCGGCCGCGCGCCCGGTCGACTGGACCATGTCGGCGATCACCGGCGCGGTCGGCCTCGCACCCACGCTGGCGGCGATACGCAACGGCGGCGCGGTGGCGCTGGCCAACAAGGAGGCGCTGGTCTGCGCCGGCGACGTCATGCTGCGCGCGGTGCGCGACGCCGGCGCCACCCTGCTGCCGGTCGACAGCGAGCACAACGCGGTGTTCCAGGCGATGGCCGACCGCCAGCACGAGGAGGTGGACAGCATCGTGCTGACAGCGTCCGGCGGCCCGTTCCGGCGCTCGACCCTCGAGGAGATGGAGCAGGCGAGCCCGGAGGCGGCGCTGCGCCACCCGGTGTGGTCGATGGGCGCCAAGATCACCATCGACTCCGCCAGCATGTTCAACAAGGGTCTCGAGATCATCGAGGCGGCGCGTCTGTTCGGCCTGGCGGAGGACCGCATCCAGGTGCTGGTGCATCCGCAGTCGGTGGTGCACGGCATGGTGCAGTACAGCGACGGCAGCGTGCTGGCGCAGCTCGGCGCGCCGGACATGCGGGTGCCGATCGCCCACGCCCTGGCCTGGCCGCGCCGGATGCGCACCAACGCGCCGCGCCTCGACCTCGCGCAGGTGGCGCGGCTGGAGTTCGAGGCACCCGATCCGGTGCGCTTTCCGGCGCTCCGGCTTGCCCGCGAGGCATTGCGCAGCGGCGGTGCGGCGCCGGCGGTGCTGTCGGCAGCGAACGAGATCGCTGTCGCCGCCTTCCTGGAGCGGCGCATCGGGTTCCTCGACATCGCCCGGCTGGTCGAGCGGGTGATTCGTGAAATCGGCGTCCAGGATGCGGAAACGCTCGAGAGCGTCCTACATTGGGATATGGAGGCCAGGCGCGTTGCCCGGGCCCATCTGCCGACGCCGGGATCCGGTTCGCGTGCGGCGTGACTGCTCAGGAAGGCCCCCGGTCATGAAGCCAAGCATGTTGAAGCGCCAATCCCTGGCCTGTGGGCGAGGCCGCTCGTGATGCTGCCGCAGGTGCTGCGCACCCCGCTCGCCTTCGCACTGGTGCTGGGCGTGCTGGTGTTCATCCACGAGCTGGGTCACTACCTCGCCGCACGCTGGCGTGGCGTGCATGTCGAGATCTTCTCGATCGGCTTCGGACGTCCGCTGCTGCGCTGGCACGACCGCGTCGGCACCGAGTGGCGGCTGTGCATCCTGCCGCTCGGCGGCTACGTGAAGCCGCACGGCTTCGAGGGGCCGGCGGAGGCGTCGGCGGAGACGCAGGCGAAGTGGATCCCCGGCCGCACCTTCCACGACAAGCCGGTCGGCTCGCGGGCGATCGTCATCCTCGCCGGGCCGGTGTTCAACTTCCTGCTCGCCATCGTGCTGTTCGCCGCCCTGTTCGCCACCGTCGGCCGGCCCAGCGCGGCGCCGCTGGCCGGCATGCCGCCGGTGATCGGTGAATCGGTCGCGGGCGGCGCCGCCCGTGCGGCCGGCCTGCTGCCGGGCGATCGCATCGAGCGGGTCGGCGTGACGCCGACCGGCAGCATCCTCGACGTGCAGCGCACGGTCTCCGCCGCCGCCGGGCAGCGCGTGGAGATGCAGGTGCTGCGGGCCGGCCACACGCTATCGGTGCCGCTCACCGTCGGTGGCGACAAGCCGGGTGCCGGCGTCATCGGCGTGATGTTCATTGCCCCGCCGACCAGGGCGATGCCGGTCGGCCAGGCCATCGTCGCCGGGGTCACCGAGACCTGGAGCGTCGCGGTGCAGACCCTGGACGGCATCTGGCAGATGCTCACCGGCAGGCAGAGCGCCGCCGGCCTCGGCGGTCCGTTGCGAATCGCCCAACTCTCCGGCCAGGTCGCCGGGCTCGGCTTCGCCAGCCTGGTCAGCTTCATCGCCCTGCTGTCGATCAATCTCGGCCTGATCAACCTGTTCCCGATCCCGGTGCTCGATGGCGGCCGGCTGGTGTTCTACGGGATCGAGGCGGTCATGGGCCGCCCGGTGCCGCGGCCGGTGCAGGAATACAGTTTCCGGGCCGGCTTCGCGCTGATCGCCTGCCTGTTCCTGTTCGTCACCTTCAACGACCTCTCCCATCTCGGTCTCTTCTCGTGGGTGTCCCACCGGGTCGGTTGATCGTCCTGGACCGTTCCCGGGCAGTCTCGCCGGGGGCGAGCGAGGAAAGCCGGAAGGTCCGGTTACAGGCGGGCCGCTTGCGTTCTCGTGAGCATTGCGGCTAGTTCCCCGCGGGCGGTGCATGGCGGCGCCCCGATTTCCGGCGGAGATCGGGACCAGCACCCAGACTGACCTGAGGGGATGCCTATCCTTGTCCGCTAGACGCTCCGCACTGCTGACTTCAGCCTGCCTGATCCCGTTCATGGTCGACGGCGCCGCCTATGGCCAGTCGGCTGCGCCGGCCAGCCCGACGCAGGGCCAGCTGCCGCCCGACCAGACGCCGCCCTCCGACCAGGCGCCGCCTCCCAGGACGAGGGCCCCCCGCCCGGCCTTGGCGCACCGTCGCCATGTGCAGCCGGCGCGCGTGCGTCGCGGCAGCGCCGTGCCGGTATCCGGGGGCACCATCTCGGCGATCGACGTGCGTGGCAACGAGCGCATCGAGACCAGCACGATCCTGTCCTACCTGCTGGTGCAGCAGGGCGATGCGTTCAACCAGGACGAGCTCGACCGTTCGCTGAAGACGCTCTACGCCACCGGCCTGTTCCGCGACGTCTCGCTGACGCGCAACGGCTCGACCCTGATCGTGAAGGTCCGCGAGAACCCGATCGTCAACCGCATCGCCTTCGAGGGCAACCATGCGGCGAAGGACGACGACATCCGCAAGGTCATCACCCTGCGGCCGCGCGCGGTCTATACGCCGGAGCTCGCGGCGCGCGACCGCCAGAAGATCCTCGACCTCTATGCCGGCAAGGGTCGCTATGCGGTCACCGTGACGCCGCAGATCATCCGGCTGTCGCACAACCGCGTCGAGGTGGTGTTCCAGATTAGCGAGGGCACGCTCACCCTGATCCAGAAGATCAGCTTCGTCGGCAACAAGGCGTTCAGCGAGGCACGGCTGTCGCAGGTGGTGACCTCGAAGGAGACCGCCTGGTATCGCTTCTTCTCCTCGTCGGACGAGTACAACCCCGACCGCATCCAGTATGACCGCGAGCTGCTGCGACGCTTCTACCTGCGCAACGGCTATGTCGATTTCGATGTCTCGGACGCCACCGCCGAGCTCTCCCCGGACCGCAAGGGGTTCTACATCACCTTCACCATCACCGAGGGTCCGCGCTACCGGATCGGCAAGCTCGAGGTGAAGTCGACGCTGCGGCATGTTCCGGGCGACAGCCTGCGGCCGTCCGTGCAGAGCCTGAAGCACCACTGGTACGATGGCGACGAGGTGCAGCGCATCGCCGACGGCATCCAGGACGAGTTGCAGGCGCATGGCTCGCCGTTCGCGGTGGTACGGCCGGAAATCGCCCGCAACACCGACAACCACACGGTCGACCTGCTGTTCGATGTCAGCGAAGGCCCACGGGTCTATGTCGAGCGCCTCGACATCACCGGCAACACCATCACCCAGGACCATGTCGTCCGGCGCCAGTTCGACTTCGCCGAGGGTGATCCCTTCACGCCGACCCAGCAGCGCCGCTCCAAGCAGTCGCTCGAGGACCTCGGCTACTTCAGCACCGTCAACGTCGAAACCTCTCCCGGCTCGGCGCCCGACAAGGTGAACGTGAATGCGGCACTGGCCGAGAAGCCGACCGGCGAGCTGACCCTGGGCGGCGGCTACTCGACCGACGCCGGCATCCTCGGCAACGCCGGCCTGCGCCAGAAGAACCTGGTCGGCAGCGGCATCGACGCCAGTCTGCAGGGCACCATCGCGCAGTACGAGAACCAGGTCGATTTCTCGCTGACCGACCCGTACTTCCTCGGCCGCAACCTGGTCGCCGGCATCGACCTGTTCAGCATCCAGACCGACAACCTGAACATCTCGGACTACTACGAGACCCGGCTCGGTGGCACCGCGCGCGTCGGCTACGCCTACAACCGCTACCTGTCGCAGTCCTGGAACTACTCGCTGATCGATCGACACGTCAGCAACATCAACACCGCAGCCAGCCTGTACATCCAGGACGAGTCTGGACATTCGCTGCTGTCGCAGGTCGGCACCACGCTCGCCTACGACCGTCGTGACAGCCGGCTGCAGCCGCACAAGGGCTATATCGTGCGGATCGGCGGCGATGTCGCAGGCCTCGGCGGCAACGAGAAATACATACGCGGCAAGCTCGACGCCTCCTACTATATCCCGCTCGATATCCTCACCGGCAACCATGACTGGACCATCGCGCTGGTTGCCGGCACCGGCTACATCGCCGACTATTCGGGCGGCCGTCAGGACATCGTCGACAACTTTTATCTCGGCGGCGACAACCTGCGCGGCTTCCTTGATGGCGGCGTCGGTCCGCATTCGGTGCCGACCAACCAGTATCCCGCAAGCGACGCGCTCGGCGGCCGCTTCATCTACACGCAGTCCACGACCCTGAACTTCCCGCTGCCGCTCGGCCCGGATCTCGGCCTGTCCGGCCGCACCTTCGTCGACATGGGCGGCCTGGCCGGGCTGCGCACCATCCGCACCTACACGGCCGCCGAGAACCAGCCTTTCGCCGGCGACAACCTGACGCCGCGCGTGTCGGCTGGCGTCGGCGTGTCGTGGAAGAGCCCGTTCGGTCTGATCAACGTCGATATCGGCATACCCGTGGTGAAGCAGAAATACGACCAGACGCAGGTCTTCCGCTTCGGCTTCGGCTCGAACTTCTGAGGTGATGATGCTCCGAGACAACGGCGTGCCCGCGCGCATGCTTCCTGCTTCGCTTCCGGCCGTACGCAACCGCGCGCGCATGGGGACGCGCCTCGCGCTGGCCGCTACCCTCGCGGTGCCGCTGCTGTCGGTGACGGTCGCGGCCCAGGCCCAGAGCAGCGGCTCCGGACCCGGCTGGTTCGTGCCGAAGAGCCAGCAGGCCGCCGCCGGTGGTCCCCCTGGCAGCGTGGTGCGCCGCCATCCCTCCGCAGGACCGGTCGCGGGGCCGGGCCCCAACGCCATGGGCGAGCCCGATCCGCAGGCGCAGGGTGCCGCGCAGACGCCGCCGGTGCTGCCGCTGCCGCCGATTCCGGCGCTGTCCGAGATCCCCAAGGGCGCCGCGCCGCCGGCCGCGGTGATCGGCGTGCTCAGCGTGCCCGATGTGATGCGCCAGTCGGTTGCGGCGCAGCAGGTCGAGCGCACGCTCGGCGCCCGGCGCGACAAGCTCAACCAGGATGCCCAGAAGGAGCAGGCGAGCTGGCGCGACCTGCAGCAGCAGATCCAGAACTCCAAGCTCAGCCCGGAGCAGCTGGCGTCGCGCGAGCGCGCGCTGCAGCAGCGGGTGACGGCGGCGCAACGCGACTTCCGCAACCGCAACCGCATCATCCAGGAAGCCGCCCAGGTGTCGCTTGGCCAGATCGAGCGCGAACTGGTGCAGGTGATCCGGCAGGTCGCCGGCGCCCGCGGCATGAACCTGGTGCTGCATCGCGAGCAGGTGGCGCTCAACATCAACGACTTCGACATCACCCTGCAGGTGTCGAACCAGCTGAATTCGACGCTGTCCTCGGTGTTCATCCCAGCCGATGGCGTCGATCCCGAGGAGCTGGCGCGTTCGGGCAGCTTCCCGACCACCGCCAACCCGGGTCCGCAGCCGGCACCGCCGCCGGTCTCGACCGTCGCAACCACCCCCGTGCCCGCCGGCGCCGCCCATGCTGGAACAGCGTCCGGAGCGGCTCCAGGCCCGGCGGTGAAGAAGTAGCGACCGGTGCAGGCCCCGGGGCGCGGCACCGGCGACGAGCGGTTCTTTGCGCAGAGCGGGCCGCTCGCGCTCGAGAGCCTGGCCGCCCTTGCCGGCGCCGAGATCAGGCTGCCGGCGGATGGACGCCCGCCGGCGCCGCTGGCCGGCGTGGCGCCGCTGCAGGCTGCCGGGGCCGGCGAGGTCAGCTTTCTCGATAACCGCCGCTACCTGCCGCTGCTTGCCGGCACCGGTGCCGGGGCTGTGATCGTGGCACCCGCGTTCGTAGACCAGGTGCCGCCACATTGCGCCGCGCTGGTGACGCCGCAGCCCTATCTCGCCTGGGCCCGGGTGGCGGCGGCGTTCCACCCGTCTCCCGTGGCGACCCCGGGCATCCATTCGACCGCCCTGGTCGAGAGCGGTGCCATCATCGACCCTGCCGCGGAAATCGGTCCTTTCGTGGTCATCGGCCGAGGAGCACGGATCGGTGCCGGCAGCGTGGTCATGGCGCACGCCGTCATCGGGCCAGGTGTCACGATTGGCGTTGGATGCCGGATCGGCGCCCATGCCAGTGTCAGCCATGCTTTGATCGGTGACCGCGTGACCCTGTTCCCCGGCGTCCGGATCGGACAGGACGGGTTCGGCTTTGCGCTCTCGGACGCCGGCTTCGTGAGCGTGCCGCAGCTCGGGCGGGTGGTGCTGCACGACGATGTCGAGGTCGGCGCCAACTCCACCATCGACCGCGGCTCGGCGCAGGACACCGTGATCGGCGCGGGGTCCCGGCTCGACAACCTGGTGCAGATCGGGCACAACGTGCGCCTTGGACGGTGCTGCATCGTCGTCGCACAGGCGGGAATTTCGGGCTCGACGGAACTCGAGGACTTCGTGACCATTGCGGCCCAGGCCGGCCTGATCGGCCATATCCGGATCGGCCGCAAGGCGCGCATCGGAGCCCAGGCGGGCGTGATGTCCGATGTGGATGCGGGAGCCGACGTGATCGGCAGCCCGGCGATGCCGTTCCGGGAGTTCTTCCGTAACGTGGCGGCCTTGAAACGACTGGCGCGGCAGTCGATCGCCGGCGCGAAGTCCGCGCAGGATGACCGGGAACCCGGTTCGTCCGGATAGGGCGTTGGTGGATGTGGGTCGCAGCCCTGCTGCGCGGGATGGATTGAGCCTCGATGGACGGAACGGCACAGAACGAGAAAACCGGGCCTGCTGACGCGGGTGACGCGCACAGCGACGCCGCGGGTGGACTCGGGGCGGGAGCGCAGGGGACCGGTGGCGGCATCCTGGCCGCGCATGTCGGCGACCGGATCGCCCAGATCGACGTGCACCAGATCATGGCGGCGATCCCGCATCGCTATCCGTTCCTGATGATCGACCGGATGGTGGACGTGGTGCTCAACCAGTCCGCCATAGGCATCAAGAACGTGACCTTCAACGAGCCGCACTTCCTCGGCCACTTCCCGCAGCGCCCGGTGATGCCCGGTGTGCTGATCATCGAGGCGATGGCGCAGACCGCGGCGGCACTGGTGGTGCTGACCCTGGGCGACGCCTTCGAGGGCAAGCTGGTCTATTTCATGACCATCGAGAATGCGAAGTTCCGGCGGCCGGTGGTACCCGGCGACCAGCTGCGCATACACGTCGAGAAAGAGCGCAACCGGGGCAATGTCTGGAAATTCCGTGGCGTCGCCCGGGTCGACGGCGTGTCGGTCGCCGAGGCCACCTACAGCGCGATGATCATGCGCTGAGCAGGGCGCGGCTGCGCTGCGGCCGCCTCCGTCACCGGCGGAAACATTCGGTGTCTTGGCAGGATCGCCAGGGTAGGCGTTTTCGCCATCATCACGATCCGCAGGGCCGGTCCCGGGATCGATCGTGACGATCGAGGCCGGAAGCCGGGCCTCCGGGTGAGCCACCAGGATGAGGCAAGGCATGCAACGATGCCGCGAGCGATGACGAGCACGATGACGAGCGAAATCCACCCCTCGGCCATCGTTGCACCCGGCGCCCGTATCGGGCAGGGGGTCCGCGTCGGTCCCTGGTGCAGCATCGGCCCCGAGGTGACGCTCGGGGACGGCGTACAACTGGTCTCGCACGTGGTCGTCGACGGCCGCACCCATATCGGCGAGGGCGCGCTGCTCTATCCGTTCTGCACCGTCGGGCTGGCGCCGCAGGACCTCAAGTACCGCGGCGAGCCGACCCGGTGCGAGATCGGCGCCCGCACCGTGATACGCGAGAACGTCACCGTGCATCGTGGCACCGTCACCGGCAGCGGCCTGACCCGGGTCGGCCACGACTGCCTGCTCATGGCCAATGCCCATGTCGCGCACGATTGCGAACTGGGTGACCACGTCATCATCGTCAACAACGTGGTGATGGGCGGACATGTGGTGATCGGCGACCACGCCCGCATCATGGGCGCCGCGGCGCTGCACCAGTTCGTGCGCATCGGGCGCGCCGCCATGGTGGGGGGTGTCTGCGGCGTCGAGGCGGACGTGATCCCGTATGGCAGCGTGCTCGGCAATCGTGCCAGGCTGGTCGGGCTGCATTGGGTCTGGCTGCGGCGCAGCGGGGTTGCGGCACCCGAGCTGCAGCATCTGCGACGCGCCTTCCGGACCCTGTATCCGCATGACGAGGCCGGCGCCGGCGTGTTTGAGGAACGCCTCGCCCGGGTGCGGGCGGAGTTCGCCGGCGACCCGCGGGTGGACGAGATCCTCGCCTTCATCGCCGCCCCGAGCCGCCGCGGTCTGGTGCGGGTGGCGAGGCGGGACGCCGGCGGTGCCGAGGAGACCGAGGGCGCCTGACCCTCATGCCGGAACCGCG
Source organism: Lichenicoccus roseus (assembly GCF_005844085.1). Classification (GTDB taxonomy): domain Bacteria; phylum Pseudomonadota; class Alphaproteobacteria; order Acetobacterales; family Acetobacteraceae; genus Lichenicoccus; species Lichenicoccus roseus. The sequence goes on along the minus strand of NZ_VCDI01000001.1, from coordinate 245,377 downwards.
TGCGCCCGCCCTGGGCATCCTTGCAGGGGGCGGGCCGCTGCCGGCGCAGGTGGCCGAGGCTGCGGGGCGCGCAGGCTACGACGTCTTCATCGTCGGATTCGCGGATTTCGCCGAGCCGGCGGTGATCGCGCCCTGGCCGCACGAGATCATCCGCCTGGCGGCGGCCGGGCAGATCCTGTCGGCGCTGCGCCGGCACCACTGCCGTGAGCTGGTGCTGATCGGGCCGGTGCGACGGCCGTCCCTGCGGGACCTGCGCCCGGATGCGGAGGGCACCCGCATCCTGGCGCGGATCGGCCGCTCGCTGTTCGGCGGCGATGACGGATTGCTCGGTGCGCTGGTGCGCGTGCTCGGCGAGGAGGGCTTCGTCGTCAGGGGCGCGCACGAGTTCCTGTCCGATGGCGCCACGGCGGGGGGCGTTGCAGGCGAGGGCGTGATGGGCGGTGTGGCGCCCGATGCGCAGGCACTGGCCGACATCGCGCGCGGCGCCCGAGTGGTGCGTGCGCTTGGCGCCCTGGATATCGGGCAGGGCTGCGTCGTGCAGGACAACCTGGTGCTGGCGGTGGAGGCCCTGGAGGGCACCGACCGCATGCTCGAACGGGCGGCGAGCCTGCGCCAGCCGGGGCCGGGCGGCGTGCTGGTCAAGCTGGTCAAGCCGGGACAGGAGCGTCGCGCCGACCTGCCGACGATCGGGCCGCGCACGGTGGAGCATGCTGCTGCCGCGGGGCTGCGCGGTATTGCGGTCGAGGCGGGCTACACGCTTCTCACCGATCGACCCGGCTGCATTGCAACCGCAGACCGCCTTGGCCTGTTCCTGACAGGCATCAACGCGAAGGACGCGACGACATGAGCATGAACTACCTGCACACCATGGTCCGGGTGAAGAACCTCGACGACAGCATCGCCTTCTACAAGCTGCTCGGCATGCGCGAGCTGCGCCGCAACGACGTGCCGGCCGGGAAGTACACGCTGGCCTTCGTCGGCTTCGACGACAATGCGCACGGGCAGGCGGAGATCGAGCTGACCTACAACTATGGCGAGGATGACGGCTACGAGGTCGGCAGCGGCTTCGGGCACTTCGCGGTGGGCGTGCCGGATGTCGCGGCGGCGTGCGAGAAGGTCCGTGCCGGCGGCGGCAAGGTCACCCGCGAGGCCGGTCCGGTACAGCACGGCACCACGGTCATCGCCTTCGTGCAGGATCCCGATGGCTACAAGATCGAACTGATCCAGCGCTAGCCGGTCAGCCAGGCGGCAATGGCACCCTGCGCGGGGTGCCATTGCCGCCCGCGGCCGGGAACAAGTCGAGCCATGCATTCCGCGCGCGCTCACGCATCACGACGCGAATGCCGCGCGATTGCCCGGGCAGCAGCCGCAAAGTCCCGGTGAAGACGATCCCGCTGACCGTCGGACTGTCCGCCCCGGGCCGGATCAGCAAGCCGGCGCCGCGCCCGGCATGAACCATGAGGCGCGGTGCGAAATCGATCCATCGGCTGTTGTTCGCGAGCTCGACATCCAGGGTCCGGACCCCGCGCGAGGTGTGCCGCCAACCTCCCGCCACCGACACCGACAGGGAGTGGTCCGGGTCGCGCAGGTGCTTTAGCAGCCAGTAGGCGACACCGGTTGTCGTGCTGGTCGCCCGTCCGTTCTCCTGCTCGGGCACTGCCGGGATAGCGGTCGCATATTCGAAGACGCTCCAGATGTCGGGGACGGCGTCGGCATCCTCGTGCTCCCGCACGGCATCCTGTGCGACGGCGAGGAACTGCTGCGGACCGTAATGGCTGTTGCCGGCACCGTAGGGGCAGAGCATCACCGAGGCCCGCTTGCGGTTGCGATGGGCGAACCGCACCATCGAGATGCTGGCCTGCCGCATGTGGCCCCGGTCATCCAGCCAGAATCCCATCGGGCCATCCGTGGAGACGCCATCGGCGTTGCGGATCCAGTCCCGGTAGGCCGCGTTGTGCGCTCCCGGCGGGTCGGTCGCGAGATCACCGCCAAGCGTCCAGGGTCCGATCTGGACCAGGTCGGGGCGGATGTCGGACCGCTGCCGGCCGTAGCTGCCCAGCAGCGCCGCCCGCGACGCGTCCCAGCCGTAGTTGAGGCTGGTATAGGCCACCCGGAAGCCGGCCGATTGCAGTCCTGCTATCGCGTCCCGGTCGTCCTGCGGCGATGCTCCGGATGCGATATCTCCCGGTCTTGGGGTACGGAGATCAGACTCGAGGAAGGCGTTCCGGTGGCGCATCAGCTTGCCCGTCTGCCGCAGACGCAGTGCCGGCTGCTGCTTCATCATGATGAAATTGACGTAGAGCCCGTCGGCATGGTCACGCACGAACTGCCACTGGCCCGGATGGGCGACGAGGTCGGGCCACTGGTCGGCGGTCCCGACATAGACCTCCTGCGCCCGCGCGTGACCGGTCGCACACGCCACGGCGACGCCGAGGATGCAGGCCAACACTCGTTTTCTCAAAGCTCGCCCGCCTGCTTTGCGACAAGCTGCGCGTGCCGCACAACCTCGAGCATGCGGTGGCGTGGTGCCCAGTAGTCGGCGAGGTAGGTATCCTCGACCTCGTCATGCGCCGCGAGCAACGCCAGGTGGCGTCCCTCCAGGAACATGCGCTCCCAATGTTCCTCCCCGGAGTTGCTGCCCCTCCGCACGCGCCGCAGGAAGTCCTCCTCGGACTTGAACTGGAAGTGGGCGCAATAGGCGACCTGCAGCATGCGTTCCTGGTAGCCCGGACGATGACAGAAGGCATGCGCCGCGCGCGGGAAATCGACCGTGTAGTCGATGATCTCCTCGCCGGCGGCGTCTCCGATGCGCAGGCCGGCAAGCTTGTAGTCGTGCCAGAAATGGAAGTAGGCGAGCGCGCCGGCGAGGTTGCCGGCCCGGATCTCGGCAATGGTCACCAGGGACGACCTGATAATGTTCTTGGTATGGAAATCAAGCGAGCGGGAACGGCGGGTATGTCCGAGCAGGACACTGCCGGGCTCGCGCCTGGGGCGGCCGTTCGGGCCATAATTGAGCCAGTTGAAATAGATGCAGCCGAACTCGTTCTCCAGCGGCTGCATGAACCGGTGGATGTTGTCGATGCCCTTCAGCACCAGGAATTCGTCGATATCCAGGAAGCAGAACCATTCGGTCTCGATGGCGAATTCGGCCACGAACCGCTCGTATATCTCGCCCTGCTTGCCTCGCGCAGGCCAGTGGTTGAAGGTCAGGAACGGATCGACGCCGCAGAGATGCGGAGCGACCGCCTCGCGCAATGTCGCCGGGTCATCGTCGTTCGACCAGAGATAGACGTGATCGAAGCCGATCGACTTGTGGTAGTCGAGCCACTCGAGGATCGCGGCCTCTTCCCAGCGGGCGCAGGCGACCAGCGAGAACTTGTGCTTCGCCATCGCTCCGTCAGCTCCCGGAGCCGATCTCGCCGAGATCCCTGAAGATGCCGTCGAGACGGGAGAAGATCGGGTTGTAGAAGGGATCGCGGCGCAGCACCTCGCCGTGTCTCTGTTGCATGAGCTGGTTCTCGTGGAAGAACCGTCCCGCCTTCTCGGGCGCCATGTCGGTGCCGCGGCTCAGGGATTCGTGGTGCTCGGCAACCAGGTCGGGCGTCCAGATGACGCGCCAGCCGCTTGCACCCACCCTCAGGCACAGATCGACATCGTTGAACGCGACCGCGAGCTCGACCTCGTCGAAGCCGCCGACTTCGCGGAACGCCTGCGCCCGGCAGAGCATGCATGCCGCGGTGACGGCGGAGTATTGCTGGGCGCACCAGGCACGCGCGACATAGCCGGGGTCGCCATCCGGGATGCCGCGGAAGGTATGGTCCGCGATCCCGCCCACGCCCAGCACGATCCCGGCATGCTGGACCATCCGGTCGGGATAGAGCAGCTTGGCGCCGACGATGGCGACCCGCGGATCCGCCAGGGCCTCGTCCAGCAGGATGCGTAGCCAGTTCCCCTGCCGCAGGAAAACGTCGTTGTTGAGAAATACGAAAAAGTCCGCGGGATTTTCCTTGGCTGCGATGTTGTTGAGCCGCGAGTAGTTGAATTTCTCATGCACGTGGCGGATCGTGACAAGTGGATGGGCGTGGTAATCCCGGCAGAGCCGCTTGGCCTCCACGCTCTCCGACCCGTTATCGACCAGGACGATGCGCCAGTTCGGGTAGTCGGTATGGGCCAGGACTTCCTCGAGGCAGCGGCGGGTGATCCCTGCCTGGTCCTTGAACGGAATGATGATGCAGACGCTCGGCGTCTGGCGGCCGTTCCACTCGATCGAGTACATCGTCCTGGCGCCGATCGATGTCACCTCCGCTGTTTCGAAGCCGCGGCGACGCAGGTGATCGGTGACCGCGGTCAGCCCGGCCTTGATGGCGTACGGCTTCGCGTCGCCCGACGACGCCGTCGATGTCGCGCTCTTGCGCCAATGGTAGAGCAGCTCGGATACGTGCAGGATGCGATCGGCCGGACACGTCTCGGACAGGCGCAGCAGCAGGTCATGGTCCTGGGCGCCGTCGTGGGCGGTGCGCAGCGGCCCGACCTGCTGCAGCAACGCACGCTCGACCATCAGCAGATGGCAGATGTAGTTCTGGCAGAGCAGGAAACGATAGTTCCAGTCCGGCTTGAGGTTCGGCTCGCTATAGACGCCGGTCTCGTCGATCTTGTCCTCGTCGGAGTACAGGATCCGCGCACCCGTCGACAGGGCTGCGCGCACCATAGTCTCGATGGCAACATCCACCAGAAGGTCGTCATGGTCGAAGAATGCCACGAACTCGCCCTGGGCTGCCTGCAGGGCGGCATTGGTCGCCGTGCTGATGCCGGAGTTTCTGGTCTGGCGGATCAGGCGTATCCGGCGATCCTGCCTGGCATGGTCCTGTATGCAGGAGGTGAGGGTGCGGCTGCGGCTGGCATCGTCGACGATGAGCAATTCCCAGTTCGCGTAGGTCTGTTTGCTGACCGAGGCGATGGCGGCGATGAAGTCGCGCAGGTCCGGCTTGTAGGTTGGCATGACGATCGACACCAGTGGTGTGCCGTGCGCAGGCGGCAGCGTGGCGGTACGCCGCGTCAGATCGGCATAATAGCGTCGCGCCCATGCGTCATAACCGCCGGTGACGGTGCCGCCGGTCGGCAGCATGCGCATGATCTCGCGCTGTACCGACCAGGCACGGGAGCAGAGCTCGTCGACAACGTCCTTGAGCGCATAGAGCTTGCTGGTCGCATCGGTCGACGGGTAGTTGATGCGGATCGGGCTTTGCCGGAGCTCGACATCTTCCGGCAAGGCCCATAGCGAGAAACTGAATGTCCTGCCGGTCCGGAACTCAGCCGGGATCTGGAAGTCGAAGCCGACGCGAGGCGAGCATTTCTTGGCCTGCCCGACATCCTGCCGCACGTGGTCGGCGATGAACTGGCCGATGGCGGCGCCGTTGCAGCGCACCTGGATCTGAACGCCGCCGGTGGAGTGTCCGGTCTCGTTGTTGCGGCGGACCACCCAGCCACATATCCCGCTGCCCACGATACCGTCGACGAATCCGTCGATCTCCACCGCGCGCTCGGAGCGGAAGCGCACCTCGGGCAACTGCTCGCCGGACCGGGAGTGGAACATCATCGGCGTGCCGTCATGGAATGCGATGCGCAGGACGTGGCCATCGCCATCCATGAAGCGTCCGGGGATCGGGAAGCTGAACCCGCCCCCGTGCCGTGGATATCCCAGGGTGGCGAGATCCTGGCGCACCTGGTCGCAGCTGGCCGCGCCCACCTTCTCGCCATCGACGAAGATGTCGACGCTGGCAGCATCGAGGGGAGATGTCTCGTCGATCGCCCAGCCCGTCACGACATAGCCCACGAGTGCGTCGGCCATGCCCGACATGGCTGCAACGGCGCGATCGTCTGCGTTCAACATGTCCATGTCGGCGTCCGTCAGGGTCCAGTTCCGATCATCGTGTGGTGCGCTTCGGACGCAGACCCGCATCGCGCAGGTGGGCCATCGGATCGACGTGGGAAACTATTTGGGCGGTTGACCTTCTGCTTCCCATGACGTCTGGGTGCCGGTCAACGCCTAATATGTTGCAAGGCATCCAGTATAGAGCGGTAAAGGTAAATACCGTGCCGCTGTTATGCTGGATATTGTATTCCGTCGATATTGTCACCGTCCTGCCTGAACCGTGCAAACCTAGCTACATTTGCAAAGCCGCAGTCTGGAACCAGAGGTGGATGAGGGCCGTGCTCTACAGGATCATGTCCGCGCACGGCAGCCTGCTGGCCGAGTATGCCGGGACCGGCGAGGTGGCCAGCTACTTCGACGGCGACATCGATCCGGAACATCCCGCCCTGCTCGCTTTCCTCTCCGACCGGCGTCCCGACCGCTGCTTCATGCCTGCGGGCCATTCCGGTTGGTCGCGGACCCGCCGAACCACTCTCCTGCGCGGCGTGGCATGGTCATGATCGGCCGCCGCGCAACCAGGAGCCACGAGCGCTTCGGGCTCATTCCGGTGCTGCCGTCCGCAGTCCCGGTCGCGACCCGGCGCGAGGCCGATCGCCTTGCGGCCATCCCGGGACGGATGTCCGACACGGAGATCCTGCGTCTCGGGCTGCCGGGCGTCGCCACGCGCCAGGACCGGGTCAGGTCGGTCTGTCCGCGGCAGATCCGGATGCTTGTCCCGACCTCCGCCGATGCCCCGATGTGCCGGAGGCGGGCCAGGCGTTCCTGACCACGCCTGGGCCACACTTGTAGTGGACGTCAGGTTTGCCGGGTCGCCTTCAGGGCGGCGTCGGCGCGCTCGATCGTCTTGATCAGCGTCTCGGCGGTGCGACGGGCGATCGGGTCGACGCTGCCGGACAGCCGGTCCGCCATCAGCATGGCCGGCGAAAGGATGCCGCGCAGGTCGTGGCGCAGCTTCGACATGGTGGCGTCGCGTTGCACAAGGGCCTGCTCGGCCGTCGTTGCGCGGGTGGTCAACGCGTCGATCAGGGCCTGGTCTTCCGCGCTCCGGTCCGGCGTCATCGCTGGTCTCCCCTCCGGTCGGTTCGTATCGATGGCGTAGACGGACCGGACATGCGCGCGGCTCCAGGCTGGCGGTTGGGCGGGGGGCTGGCGGTTGACGCGGGATGCCGGCGGCGACTATAAGCCGCCGCTCCTTTGCAGGCGTAGCGCATTCCGCATGCGCCGCGCCTCAGTCGTCCATTCGGCCATCAGCAAGCGGTGCCTGGCCATCCACCTCAGGAGAGTGCCGTCGTGAAGCGCACCTATCAACCCTCCAAGCTGGTCCGCAAGCGTCGTCACGGCTTCCGTGCACGCATGGAGACCGTCGGCGGTCGCCGGGTCCTGGCCAACCGCCGCGCCAAGGGCCGCAAGCGCCTCTCTGCCTGACCCAGGGCAAGCCACGACCGGAGCGGCCGCCGATGGCCTCGCCGGAGGTTCGGCTGAAACGCCGGGCCGAGTTCCTGCGGGTGGCCTCGCGCGGCCGCAAGGCGCCGATGCCCGGCCTGGTTCTGCAATGCCTCGCGCGCGGTGACGATGCGCCGGCCCGGCTCGGATTTACCGTCACCAAGAAGGTCGGGAACGCCGTGGTGCGCAACCGTGCCAAGCGCCGGTTGCGGGAAGCGGCGCGTCTGCTCCTGCGCGAGCGCGACTTGCGTGGCGTCGATCTGGTGCTGATCGGTCGCGACGGCACCGGGCGCCGGCCGTTCCGCGCCCTGATCGACGACCTGTCACGGGCATTGCGCAAGGCCGGCGGGTGATCGCGGCCATTGCCATCCGGACGGGCATCCGTGCCTATCAGTTCACGCTGCGTCCGGTGCTTGGGCCGAACTGCCGCTTCGTGCCATCCTGCAGCGACTACGCCCTCGAGGCGGTGTCGGTGCACGGTGCCCTCGCCGGGACGGCTCTATCCGCGCGTCGCCTGCTCCGCTGCAACCCGTGGTGCGCCGGCGGCCATGATCCGGTGCCGCCCGCATCCGTCCCCTCAATCGAGAAGAGCCCGGCCGTACCCTGATGGACAACAACCGCCTGATCCTGGCCGTAGCCCTCTCCATCGCGATCCTGGTCGGCTTCGAGCTGGTGCTGCCGAAGCAGAACCGGCAGGCGCTGCACCAGCAGGCAGCCCACACCACGCAGACCACGCCGCCAGGTGCGGCGCCGGCGCCGCAGATCGACACCGCGTCGGCCGGCACCCAGCCGGTGGCAATCCCGTCGCCGCTCTCCGCCGGGAAGGCCAACGACCAGCGCATCCCGATCGACGCGCCGCGACTGAAGGGCAGCGTCAACCTGACCGGCGCACGGCTCGACGACGTGGTGCTGCGCGACTACCGCGAGACCATCCAGGCGAACTCGCCGCAGGTCCGGGTGCTGGAGCCGCGCTCGTCGCCGCAGCCCAACCTGGTGCAGGTCGGCTGGAGTGCGGCACCCGACAGCACGGTGAAGCTGCCGGACAGCGACACGCGGTGGACCACCGACGGCCATGGCCTGTCGCCGGCCAGCCCGCTGACGCTGAGCTGGAACAACGGCGCCGGACTGACCTTCCACGTCGTGTTCAGCGTCGACCGCAACTTCATGTTCGGCGTCGAACAGTCGGTGCAGAACGCCACCGGCGCGCCGGTCACGCTGTATCCGTGGGCGCGGGTGAGCCGTGGCTACACCCCGGCGGTGACCGGCGGCTACCTCGTGCATGAGGGGCCGATCGCGGTGGTCGACGGCCGTCTCGAGGAGATGTCCTACAAGACCGTGCAGAGCAACGGCGCCAGCGCCGATGGCGTCGGCTGGAGCGCGCCACAGGCGGCCCCGGCTGCCGGAGCGCAGCCCGAAGGGGCCTGGGCCGGGATCACCGACAAGTACTGGCTGACGGCCATCGTGCCGTCCGCCACCACCGCCGGTACCGCCACCTATCGCTATGTGCCGAATGCCGGCGCCGGCACCTACCAGATCGACTTCCTCGCCAGTAGCCCGACGGTGATCGCGCCCGGCGCTACCGGATCGAGCACCAGCCACGTCTTTGCCGGCGCCAAGGAGGTGCATGTGCTCGAGGGCTACCAGGCCTCGCTGCATATCGCCGACTTCTGGAAGGCGGTGGATTTCGGCTGGTTCGCGTTCCTGACAAAGCCGATCTTCTACGTGCTGGACTGGCTCAACACCGTGCTCGGCAATTTCGGCCTGGCGCTGCTGGCATTCACGCTGATCGTCAAGACCCTGTTCTTCCCGCTGGCGACGAAGTCGTTCCGCTCGATGAGCAAGATGAAGCTGCTGGCGCCGAAGATGACGGCGGTGCGCGAGCGGCACAAAGACGACCCGATGCAGATGAACAAGGAGATGATGACGCTCTACAAGCAGGAGGGCGTCAATCCGGCCAGCGGCTGCCTGCCGATGCTGGTGCAGATCCCGGTGTTCTGGTGCCTCTACAAGGATCTCTACGTCACCATCGAGATGCGGCATGCGCCGTTCTTCGGCTGGATCCGCGACCTTTCGGCGCCGGATCCGACCAACCTGTTCAACCTGTTCGGGCTCATCCCGTTCGATCCGACGGTGATCTCGCCGATGCTGCATCTGGGCGTCTGGCCGATCATCCTCGGCATCACGATGTTCATGCAGCAGCGCATGAACCCGCCGCCGCCCGACCCGACCCAGGCGAAGCTGTTCCAGATCATGCCGCTGATCTTCACCTTCGTGCTGGCGCGGCAGCCGGCCGGCCTGGTGATCTACTACTGCTGGAACAACACCCTCACGGTGGCGCAGCAATGGCTCATCATGCGCAGCACCCGGCTGGGCGGCGGCAGGGGCCGGGAGGCGGCGCGTCCGGTGCAGAGCTGACCGATCCGGCGCCGACAGAGGCTGACCGGGAAGCGGCGATCGAGGCGGGACGCCTGCTGTTCGCCGCCGAGTGCCGGTTCTTCTATGCGGCGCAGCGGCTCGACCAGCTGCCGGAGCCGGACCGGCCGGAGATCGCCTTCGCCGGGCGCTCGAACGTCGGCAAGTCGACGCTGATCAATGCATTGACCGGCCACAAGGCTCTCGCCCGCGCCTCCTCGCAGCCGGGGCGCACCAAGCAGCTCAACTTCTTCGATCTCGGCCAGCGCCTCACGCTGGTGGACATGCCGGGCTATGGCTACGCCGAGGCAGCGAAGGCGGTGAAGGAGGACTGGCAGGGGCTGATGTTCGACTTCCTGCGCGGACGTCCGACCTTGCGCCGTGTGCTGCTGCTGCTGGACAGCCGGATCGAGATCAAGGCCAACGATCTCGAGGCGATGAAGCTGCTGGACCGTGCCGCGGTGAGCTTCCAGCTGGTGCTCACCAAGTCGGACGCGCCGAAGCCACCGGTTCTGGCCGCCAAGCGCGTGGCCGTCGAGGCGCTGGCGCGCAAGCATGCGGCGGCGCATCCGGAGGTGATCCTGACCAGCAGCGAAACCGGACTGGGCATAACCGAACTGCGCGCGACCCTGGCCGAACTTGCCCTGCCGGTCCAAAATCGGTTTTGACCGGGAGCAGGGGCACATGAGGCTGGACGCATGAGTTTGAGCGAAGCGGCGCTGAATGCGGCACGTGAGCAGGCAGCGACCCTGGCGAGCGCGCTGCCGTTTCTGCGTCGCTACGCCGGCGACACCATCGTGGTGAAATACGGCGGCCACGCGATGGGCGATGCGACACTGTCCGAGGCGTTCGGACACGACATCGCGCTGCTCAAGCTGGTCGGGGTCAATCCGGTCGTGGTGCATGGCGGCGGGCCGCAGATCAATACGATGCTCGAACGGCTCGCCATCAAGTCGAGCTTCGTCGACGGCCTGCGGGTCACCGACGCCGCGATGGTCGAGATCATCGAGATGGTCCTGTCGGGCTCGGTGAATAAGCAGGTCGCCGACCTGATCAACCGCGCCGGCGCGCTCGCGGTCGGCATCTCCGGCAAGGATGGCGGCCTGATCCGGGCGGTGAAACTGCAGCGTACGGTGCGTGATCCGCACAGCCATATCGAGCGCGCGCTCGATCTCGGCTTCGTCGGCCAGCCGGACCGCATCGATACCCGCCTGCTGTACGCCCTGTCAGGCTCCGGCCTGATCCCGGTGATCGCACCGGTCGGCGCTGGGGCGAACGGCGAGACCTTCAACATCAACGCCGATACTGCCGCGGGGGCGATCGCGGGTGCGCTCGGAGCGACACGTCTGCTCATGCTGACCGACGTGCCGGGCGTGCTCGACGAGAACAAGCAGCTTATCGAGGAGCTGTCGCCGGAGCAGGCCCGCGCCGGCATCGCCAGCGGCATGATCTCCGGCGGCATGATCCCGAAGGTGGAGACTTGTCTGGAGGCGGTCGCCGCCGGCGCCAAGGCGGCGGTCATCCTGGACGGACGGGTGCCACATGCGTGCCTGCTTGAGCTGTTCACCGCTGCCGGCCCGGGCACTCTGATCCGCGGCACCTAGGAAGAGGTCTGCTTGCCGCGGCGATCAAAGCTCACTGGGGCAGATACGGGCAAGCTGGATCTGCAGCGCCACCGCCTCGTCGGGGCCGGCGCCGGCTGCCTTGCACAAGGCCAGCAGCCGCCGGCGGTCGCGCCGGGTGATGGCGGTCTCCACCACCGCGGTCGAAACCCCGGCCCGCTCGGCCAGGATCTCGCTGGCGCGTCGATGCGACGCGGCATGCAGCGCCTCGCCGAGATCATCCGGACCGGTGCCTTCGACCTCCGCCTCGGCTATTTCGCCAAGCTCGCCGCGTAGCGCCAGCAGCCGCTCCTGCAACGCTAGGCGGTCGCGCTGGCTCACCCCGTCGATGGCGCCCAGGGCGGCGACGAGCATCCGGCGCGACCAGCTCGCGCAGATCGCGACCAGGGTGGTCTCGTCCGGTCCGTCGCGCAGTGCGTCGAGCACCTGCTCACGCTGCTGCGCCAGTGGATGCGCCAGCAGCAGCGCCAGCATGGCATCGCACCCGGGCCGCAGCCCCAGCAGGGTCGCCGGACTCAGCGCCGCCGCCAGCCTCGGCAGCAGCAGCTCGGTGCCGGGCATCGCCGGTGTCGCGGCCCGCAGGGCGTCCGCGGCGCCGGACGCAAGACCATCGGCACAGGCCTCGATCAGCGTCGACCAGCCCTCGGCCACCAGCTGCAGCAGTTGTCGCTCGATGGCGGCCGCCACATCCTCGCGGCCGGGATGCGCTGCGAGGAGCTGGTCCAGCCGTCCGGTGATCGGGGCCCGGGTCATGGCATCGGCTCCTCGCCGGAGACCAGCCAGCGACCACCACCGGCCAGCTTGACCGCCCGCATCGCGGCGGCTGCGCGGCGCAGCAGGCTGTCCAACGGCTCGAACGATCGCACCGTCCGGGTCGCGAGGCCGATCGAGATCCCGATCCTGCCGCCTTGAACTGCCTGGTCCGGCGCGCCCTCCGGTGCACTTCCAAGGGGTAGCGGCACGCCGTTGCGCGCCAGCACCTCCGCCCGCTCCGCGGCTGCGAAATGGTCGGCACCATCCAGCCACAGCGCAAACAGGTCGCCGTTCAGCCGCGCCGTAAGGTCGGTTGGCCGCACGCCGCTGTTGAAGGCAACACTGGCCGCGACCAGGGCGGCATCGCCCGCCTCAAGCCCACCCGCGGTGTTGAGGTGGCGCAAGCCGTCGAGACCGATGACCAGCAGGGTGCCGTAGAGCCCGTCCCGATCGAGCCGGTCGAAGCGCCGGCGCACCTCCCCCTCGAAGCCCTGCCGGTTGAGCAGGCCGGTGAGCAGGTCGGCACGCGACTGCCGCGCGATCTCGCGCTGGATCTGCTCCTGCTCGATCGCCGGCTGGATCGCCTGCAGGACCGTCCGGGCCAGGCCGGTTTCGGCGCCGCTCCAGTCCGGCGTCTCGCGCCACAGAGCCAGCACGGCGGTGCCCCCGAAACGGCCGGGCGCCGCGCACAGCAGCAGCGTGAGCCCGGCTTGCAGCATCGTCCGCTGCCATGGAGCGCTCTCGGGCACATCGGCTGCCAGCAGCAGCGCGCCGAGGCCCCATGCCGTGCCGGGCCAGGGTGAACCACCCTGCGACAGCAGGCGCACGCCCACCGGGGAAAGGCCGGGCCCTGGTTCGGCCCCCGGTCCGGCTCTGGTCGCCGGTCCCGGAGAAACCGGGTTGGCAGATCTGGCATCCGGGCTTGCTGCCCCCGGCAGCCCCGCGTGCGGCGGCGCCAGCAGCAACAGTGCAGATCCCTCGCCACCGGCAACGCCGACCAGCTCCTCGAGCGCGATGGCGAGCGACTGCGCAGGTAGCAGCGCGTCGCGCATGCGCGCCAGGATGAGCCCCACGTTTTCCTGCTGCAGCAGGTCGGACGCGAGCCTCGCATCGTGGCGGTCCTGCACCGTGATGTCGGTGCCGAGCCCGCGCACCCCTCCGGCCGGATCGGCGAGCGGCTCGCTCGACAGCAGCAGGCAGGCGGCGGAGCCGTCGGCATGGCGGAACCACACGCGGCGGCGCCGGCGGGCGCGGTCGACCGCGAAGGGATCGAACAGCGCCGCTGGCGGCCCGGGCGCCGGCTGCCGGGCGGACGGATGCGCCAGCAGATCGCGTGCCAAGGTACCGATCAGGCGCGCGGCGCGCCAGCCGAGCACGAACTCGGGGTAGAGCATGACGAAGCGGCCGTCGCGATCGGTCTCGAAGGCGATGTCCGCACCAAGCGCCACCAGCGCACGCCAGCGGTTGCGGCTCTCGCGCATGCAGTCGGCGAGCAGGACGGAAGCCGGATCCGGCGGTCCGGTCGGCGCGAGGTCGGTGCAAGCTTCAGATACCGTCATGGCGCCGATCCACTGTGCGTGCCGCATCATGCGCCTGCGCAGGTGAAGGCCCGGTAAAGACGGACGGGACTGCCCGCCTGTCGCCGGTCCGGATCCGGTCCGGCACGTTGACAGCCGGGAAGGGCGCACCGCATGGTCCGCGCCGTTCTCCGATCCCATCCCCCGGCAGCGGAACCGCGATGACAGCAGAGCAGGCAGGCCTGGATCGATCCGGCCTCCGAGACGATACCCTGCAGGCCCGCATCGAGGCGCTCTGGGAGCGGCGCGCGACGCTCTCGGCTGCGACCCGCGGGGCCGATCGCGACGATGTCGAGCAGGCGCTGTCCGGGCTGGACGACGGCAGCCTGCGTGTCGCCGAGCCCGGTGCCGCGGAGCATGGCGCAGGCGGATGGGTGGTCAATGCCTGGCTCAAGCAGGCAGTGCTGCTCTCGTTCCGGCTGAACGACAGCGTGCCGATGCCAGGCGCCGGCGGTGCGCCGGTGTTCGACAAGGTGCCGGTGAAGTTCGAGGGCTGGGACGCCGGCCGTTTTGCGCAGGCGGGATTCCGGGCGGTGCCGGGCGCGGTGGTGCGCCGCTCGGCCTACGTGGCGCCGGGTGTCGTACTGATGCCGTGTTTCGTCAATGTCGGCGCGCGCATCGAGAGCGGATCCATGATCGACACCTGGGCCACCGTTGGCAGCTGTGCCCAGATCGGCCGCAACTGCCACATCAGCGGCGGCACCGGCATCGGTGGCGTCCTGGAGCCGCTGCAGGCCGGCCCGGTGATCGTCGAGGACGACTGCTTCATCGGTGCCCGCTCGGAGATCGCCGAGGGGGTGGTGGTGGAGCGTGGCAGCGTGATCTCGATGGGGGTGTTCCTGGGCGCATCCACCAAGATCGTCGATCGGGTCACGGGCGAGGTGTTCATGGGACGGGTGCCCGCCTATTCGGTGGTGGTGCCGGGCACCATGCCGGCGGCGGTGCCGCAATCCGGCGACAATCGGATGCTGCCGTCGCTGGCCTGCGCGGTGATCGTCAAGCGGGTGGACGAGCGCACCCGCGCCAAGACCTCGATCAACGAGCTGCTGCGAGATTGACCGCCAGCCTCGATGCCGTCGCCCTGGCCCAGGGGCTGATCCGTGCCCGTTCGGTCACGCCGGCGGATGATGGTGCCCAGGCGGTGCTGGCCGAGGCGCTGCTGGGCCTCGGTTTCGAGATCACCCACCTGCCATTCGGGGCGCCCGGGCAGGTCACCCCCAACCTGTTCGCGCGCATCGGCTCCGGCGCTCCGCATATCTGCTTCGCCGGCCATACCGACGTGGTGCCGCCCGGGGAGGCCGCCTGGAGCGTGCCGCCGTTCGACGGCGCGCTGCGCGACGGAGTGCTCTACGGCCGTGGCGCCTGCGACATGAAGGGCGCCATCGCCGCCTTCGCCGCCGCCGCCTCTCGCCATCTGGCCGACCGGCCCGGTAGCCGGGGCGCCGGCTCGATCAGCCTGCTGATCACCGGCGACGAGGAGGGTCCGGCCACCGACGGTACCGTGCGGGTGCTGGACTGGATGCAGGCGAACGGCCAGATGCCTGACTTCTGCCTGGTCGGCGAGCCTACCAACCCCAAGCGCCTTGGCGAAACGATCAAGGTCGGCCGGCGCGGCAGCCTGAACGCCACCCTCACCATCCAGGGCGTGCAGGGCCACGTCGCCTATCCGGATCGCGCCGACAACCCGGTGCATCGGCTGGCGGCGTTGCTGGCGGAGCTGGCGGCGCACCGGCTGGATGACGGCAACGAGTGGTTCGAGCCGTCCGGGCTGCAGATCACCAGCGTCGATGTCGGCAATACGGCGCGCAACGTCATCCCGGCAGTCGCCACCGTGCAGCTCAACATCCGGTTCAACGACCTGCATTCCGGCCGCTCGCTGCAGCAATGGCTGCGCGAGGTCACCGATCGGCACGCGCCTGGCGCGGATCTGGAGATTAAGGTCAGCGGCGAGGCTTTCCTTACACAGCCGGGTCCCTATGTTGCGACCCTGGCCGAGACGGTGCGGGCACGCACCGGCATCACGCCTAACCTCGACACCGGCGGCGGCACGTCCGACGCGCGGTTCATTGCCCGCCACTGCCCGGTCGCCGAATTCGGCCTGGTCGGCGCCAGCATGCACAAGGCGGACGAGAACGTGAGCGTGACTGATCTCGAACAACTCGTTGAAATATACCGGGACTTCCTGCGCGACGTGCGTCCCGGCGCGGCCTCCATCGATGGAAGCGCTGCATGAAGCGTCCGCTGCGAAACCGTTCGCCGCTGCGCGGCCCGGTCCGGAGCAGCGTCCTGCAGGGCCTGCTGCTGATCGCACGCGGCCGTCCGGAAGGGCTGCAATGCTTCGCCGCCACGCCCGACGGCTTCCTCTCGGCGCTGGCGCCGTGGCTCGCCTTCCTGCTGGTCGGGCTGCTGCTGATGCTGCTGCGCCAACCCACCGTATCCGGCATCACCTTGATCCTGCTGTCGTTCTGCGCCCTGCTGCTGCCGTCGGTGCTGTCGCACGCGCTGGCGGCGGCCTGGACCCGGCGGCCATTCTGGCTGCGCTATGCGACCGCGGTGATCTGGTGCGAATGGCTGGTGATCGTTGCCTACGCGGTGTCGCTGATGCTGGTCACCGCGCTGCTGCAGCTCGGCGTGCCGGCGGATGTCGCCGGGCTGGTGTTCCTCGCGCTGGTGGCTCTGTACTGGCTGTGGCTGCACTGGTTCCTGGCCTGGCGCGGCCTGGCCCTTGGCGCCGGGCGGGCGGCGCTGCTGGTGCTCGCGGTGGTGGTCGCCACCGGTGTGCTCTGCGCCTTGGTGCAGCTGCTGCCGCCGCATGTCGGCCTGTTCACGATGCCCGGTGGCGGATCGATCCGGCTGAGCGCGTTGCCGGGGGCCGGGCAGGTCACCTGAACGGGTCCTCCGGGTAGTCCACCGCCAGCAGGGTGAGGCCCTGCGGCGGCGCCGTCGGACCGGCCCGGCTGCGGTCTCGCGCTGCCAGCGCGACGGCGACGTCGTCTACGCTCCAGCGATGGTCGCCGACCAGCTTCAGGGTTCCCGCAAGGTTGCGGATCTGGTGGTGCAGGAACGAGCGCGCTTCCGCATGCAGCGTCACCGTCTCGCCGTCGCGGGCGACGTCCAGGCGGTCGAGGGTCCGCACCGGGCTCTTCGCCTGGCAGGAGGAGGCGCGGAACGAGGTGAAGTCGTGCCGTCCGACCAGGATCGCCGCCGCTGCCTGCATGGCACTCGCATCGAGCGGCTGCCTGATATGCCACGCCCGCTCCGCCTCCAGCGCCGGACGCGCCGGACGGTTGAGGATGCGATAGCGATAGACGCGACGGATTGCCGAGAAGCGGGCGCTGAACGACGCATCGACCCGTGCGGCGCACAGGACTGCGACCGGATCCGGCTTCATGTGGAAGTTGAGCGCGTCGCGCAGCCTGGCCCCGGTCAGCCGCTCCGAGGCCGCCCGCGGCAGGTCGAAGTGAGCCACCTGGCCCGCGGCATGCACGCCTGCATCGGTGCGCCCGGCGACGATGCTGGGGACGGGGCGACCGGCGGCGAGTCGGGCGGTGGCGGCTTCCAGCACGTCCTGGATCGAGCGCCCGCTTGCCTGACGCTGCCAGCCGACGAACCGGCTGCCGTCGTATTCGAGACGTACTGCCCACCGGCAGGTCGCGTCGTCGCTCTCATCCCGCGGCGACGTCATGTTCAGCCGAGCCGATGATCCGGCGCGAACCGGTGGCCACGGAGGAAATCGGCGGCGGCGAGGGCGGCGCGTCCGGGGAGCTGCAGCCGGTCGATGCGCAGAACCCCGGAACCGCAGGCGATCCAGAGCCCGTCCTGCCCCGGCAGGATGCTGCCGGGCGCGACGTCCGGCCGAAGACCGGGCATCGGGGTCGCGCCAAGCACCTTCAGCACCGTGCCGTCGCTCAGCGTCCAGGCGCCGGGCCATGGCGTCATCGCCCGGATGCGGCGGTCGAGCGCCTCGGCGGATTGCGTCCAGTCGAGACGGCCATGGTCGCGCGACAGGCGTGACGCGGTGGTGACGCCTGCCTCGGGTTGCGGCCGCGCCATCGGGGCCTCCTCCAGGGCGCGCAGGATCAAGCTGGCGCCGAGCGGGGCAAGGGCGTCGTGCAGTGCCTGCGCGGTGGTGGCGGCGGTGATCGGCACCTGGCCTGCGAGCAGCATCGGTCCGGTATCGAGGCCCTCATCCATCTGCATGATGGTGACGCCGCTCTCGCTGTCGCCGGCCAGGATCGCCGCCTGGATCGGCGCAGCACCGCGCCAGCGCGGCAGCAAGCTGGCATGGATGTTCAGGCAGCCGCGGCGGGGTGCGTGCAGCATCTCGGCCGGCAGGATCAGGCCGTAGGCGGCGACCACGGCGGCATCGAGACCGAGGTCGCGAAAGGCCGCATGTTCCGCAGCGTCGCGACGCACCCGTGCCGGCGTTCGCACAGGCAGGCCGAGCTGCTCCGCCTCGCGCTGCACCGGGGAGGCCCGCAGCGCCTGGCCGCGTCCGGCGGGACGCGGCGGCTGGCTGTAGACCGCGGCTATCTCGTGCCCGGCCTGGTGCAGGGCCCGCAGCGCGGGGACCGCGAAGTCCGGGGTTCCCATGAAGGCGAGGCGCATGGATCAGCCACCTGCCTTGATCTTCTGTTCCTTGGCGAGCCGGCGCATCAGCATGTTGCGCTTCAGGGCGGAGATGTGGTCGACGAACAGGATGCCGTCGAGATGGTCTATCTCGTGCTGCAGGCAGGTGGACAACAGTCCGTCCGCCTCGATCTCGTGCCGCGCGCCGTCGAGATCCTGGTAGCGCACGCGAACCTGCTCGGGCCGCACCACTTCGGCATACTGGCCGGGAAGCGACAGGCAGCCTTCCTCGCGCGAGACCAGCGCCTCGCTCGAGGCTATGATCTCGGGGTTGACCAGGGTGATGGGCCGCGGCTGCTCGTTTTCCATCAGGTCGAGAATAGCAAAGCGCAGCCCGAGCCCGACCTGGGGCGCGGCAAGCCCGATCCCGGGTGCTGCGTACATGGCCGCGAACATGCCACCGAGCAGGTTGCGGATGGCGGGAACATCCTCCGGCCGCACCAGCCGCGCCTTCTGGCGCAGGATCGCCTGCGGGGCGATCAGGATCGTCGCCGGCGCCGGGCCGATTACGGCAGGTCCTTGAGTGGCGGTTCCGGATCCTGCGGCGGGAGTGCTGTCGACGTCGCTCATGCCCGGCATGTAGCGGCAGCCTCGCGGAAGGCCAAGTGCGACGGGGCAGGGAGGGCGGCGGCCGGGTGGGCGTTCATGCTTGCTTGTGCAGACCGCAGGGCCATATCCTTCGATGACGGGATGCCGCACCGGGTCCCGTGGAGTCCCATCGTCCGGCTCCGGGTTCGTCTCGCTCGAAGGAGGAGGCTCGATGTCAGGCCGTCTGTTCGCCTCGCCGCTATTCCTGGGCTTCGACCATCTGGAGCAGATGCTCGAGCGTGCCAGCAAGACCTCCTCGGAGGGATATCCGCCGTACAATATCGAGCAGATCAGCTCGACCGGACTGCGCATCACGCTCGCCGTCGCCGGTTTCTCGATGGATGACCTGCAGATCACGCAGGAAGATAACCAATTGGTCATACGTGGCCGTCAGAATGACGACACGCAGGGCCGGGTCTTCCTGCATCGCGGGATTGCCGCCCGGCAGTTCCAGCGGGCTTTCGTTCTGGCGGAAGGCATCGACATCAGTGGAGCATGGCTCGATAGCGGCCTGCTTCATATCGATCTGGTGAGGCCGCAACCCGAGGTGCGCGTCAAGCGCATCGAGATCTCGAAGGGAGCCGGCACCAACGGAAAGTCCGGCTCGCTCGCCCCGCCGGCGGCACGTCCCGCCCGGGTCCGGAACGTCGCGATCGATGACTGAAACCTGACCGGAAGCCAGGTTCCGCTTCGTCAAATTGACACAATCTGCGGGTCCGATCGGGTCCGCACCCGAACGGTGGCCCAAGCTGGACACGACCAGCCAGGGCCTGACCGGGTGCGGGACAACCCGGTCGACCGGCCCGCGTTGCCCAGCAGGGTTCGCCTCTGGTGAAGGACATGCTCATGAGCACGATCAGCGATCAGGCCACGACGCCAGAGGCTTTGACGATGGTGGATATCCGCCATCTATCGGAGCAGCAGTTGCAGATGCTCGGGATGTCGCAGGTCGCCTACGTGAAGTCGGTGACGGTCGATGGCGAGGCGGCGTTCGCGATCCACGCGGCGGACGGCACGCCGATGGCGCTTGCCGACGACTGCGAAGTGGCGTTCGCGGCGATCCGCCAGCATGAGATGATGCCGACCCTGGTGCACTGAGCGGGATCGCCCGGCCGGGAGCGGCTCGTCAGCGCGCGATGGACCGATCACGTCCCCGGTCGGCAGCGACGAGGTAACCGCCGGGGAGGGAGCGTCGCGCAGATCCGGCCTACGCCACGCTCGCAGGAACGGGATGTCCTGCACCCTGCTACCGGCCTGCATCCCGCCTGCGTCCGTATACTGGCCGGCATCGGCTCCAGGTCGTAAGGGCCAGGGGCACGGCGACGACATGCGGCGGGGCAACGGCACTTCGAAAAAACGTTGCCGCGCTCCGATGGCGCGGTGCGCCAAGCACCCGGAAAGCCCAACGTGTTCAACAGGCCGCGCGGCAAGACCGACTGTCGGGAATAGCCCTCGCGCACCATGCCGCGCACCACGTTCGCCACGGGCGTTGAACCGGCCGCCGGGCCAGACATACTGTCAACGAGATCGCGCTCCTCGCGCCGGACGACGCGCAGTGGCGACCAGGCGATCCATCGGGGCACACTCGCTCTCGTGGATCGCGACCACCAGCCTGTCGCGAGTCTGGCAGGGAATGGAATACAGGTCGCAGAAGGCACGGGTGGCATCGGCGACCTGCCGGCAGAGCGCCGACTTCAGGCCGCCGGTCTCGCGGTCGGGGTCATTCAGGCGGGCCGCCAGTCGGTACGGCTCGCAAGCCAACGCCGCAGGGCAAGCAGCGTGTTCTCGCCGGCGACCATGGTGGCGAGGGCTGCGACGCACTCCGGCGCCGGCAGGATCGTCAACTGTGCCCGACCGGCGGCCTGGGTGCTGGCGCTGTCCTGCGCTGCGGTGCGGCAGGCGCCACGCCAGAGCGCCACCAGCGAGGCGGGGGTAAGCTGCGGCAGCACCAGGGCCACGTGCAGCCGTGCCGCCGCGGCGGTGGCACGCCATGCGTCGAGCAAGGCGGGCGAGCCTCCCGGCGACGCGCGCAGCAGTTCGGGAAGCGTCGGCATTCCGGGCAGCGCCGGGTCGCGCGCATCGCCACTGCCGGTGCCCAGCGAGAAGATCGGCTGCAGGCCGGAAGCGACCAGGGCGTCGGCACGATCGGGGACGCTGCCGCCGGCCAGCAGGATCGCATCCACCCGGCCGCCGTGCAGGGCCGAAGCGGCGTCGGCCGCTTCGGCGAGGCCGAATACCGGTACCGCCCGGATACCGAGCAGGCTGAGGCCGAGAAGCGCCGGCAACTCCGGGCCGGCCGGCGTGGAAGCGGCGACCCGCAGCGGGGCGGCGGAGCGGAACCGCCGGTCCGGCCTGTCGCGGCACATCAGCGCGGCGGAGCCGAAGCTGGTCAGGGCAGGCACCCAGTGGCCGGCATCGAAATGTACACGCGGGTCACCGGCCAGCCAGGCGATGCAGGCGGCGCCCGGCACCAGCAGCGCGGTGGCGCCGTCCGGATTGGTCAGTGCCTCGTAAGCGTTGGCCCCGGTGACACCGTCGCGGCCGCCCACCGCGGAAAGCGTCAGTGACCTGGAGCCCAGCGCAACCGACAGCAGCGGCGCCAGCATCTGCGCGAGCGCGCCGGCAGCGGAGGTCGACGGGCCCGCGACCATCATTGCCGGCTCGCCCAGGGAGGGCGCCGGCGTGCCGGCCCGGCCCGCATCGGCGGCGTCGGCGAGCAGCAGTCCGCGCTGTCCGGCGCCATGGGCGGCCGCGGCGGCACCGGTGGCGAGGGTGCCGGCGAACAGCGCGCCAGACTGGCCGAAGGCACGCAACAACGCTCGCCGGCCGATGCCGGAGGTTCTCGTCATGGCCGCCCTCCCTGGCTCAAGCGGCGCTATCCCGTCCTGTCATGGCATGCTCATAACCGAGAACCGCGTGCGCGCCAAAAGTCACGCCTGGCCCGTCACGGCCAGCGCACCTCCGGCGGCAGGCTCATCAGGATGGCGTCCACGTTGCCGCCGGTCTTCAGCCCGAAGAGGGTCCCGCGATCGTGGATCAGGTTGAATTCGACATAGCGTCCGCGCCGGACAAGCTGGTGCTCGCGCTCTGCCGGGGTCCAGGGCTGGGCCATGCGGGACGCGACGATGTGCGGGTAGATCGACAGGAAGGCCTCGCCGACATCGCGGGTGAAGGCGAAGTCGGCGGCGACGTCGCCGGTGTCGTGATGGTCGTAGAAGATGCCGCCGAGGCCGCGGGGCTCGTTCCGGTGCGGCAGGAAGAAGTAGCGGTCGCACCACTCCTTGTAGCGCGGGTAGTAGGCGGGATCGTGCCGGTCGCAGGCGTCGCGGAAGGCGGCGTGGAACTGCGCGGCATCGTGCCGCGCCTCGGCGCTGTCGGGGAACATCGGGGTGATGTCGCCGCCGCCGCCGAACCAGCCGCGGGTGGTGATCAGCATGCGGGTGTTGAAATGCGCCGCCGGCACCAGCGGGCTGCGCGGGTGCGCCACCAGGCTGATGCCGGAGGCCCAGAAGCGCGGATCCTGCTCGGCGCCCGGGATCGAGGCGCGGAATGCCGGACTGAACTCGCCCTGGACCGTCGAGACGTTGACCCCGACCTTCTCCAGCACCCGGCCGCGCATCAGGCTGATCACGCCGCCGCCGCCTTCGAGCGCATCGGCCGCCTTCTCGTCGGCAGGGCGGGTCCAGGCGGTGCGCTCGAAGCGCCCGGCCGGCCGGTCGGGGTCGGGGTAGGCGTCCTCGACCGCCTCGAAGGCGCCGCAGATGCGGTCGCGCAGGCCCTCGAACCAGGCCTGGGCGTCTGCGCGCAGGGCGTCGTGGGGCGGGCGGGGTGACGGCGCTGCGCTGCTTTCCGCGCGGCTCGGCTGCGTGCTCATGTCGTCCAGTCGTAGCGCAAATCCCGACCTGTTGCAGCGCCCTGGCGGCGACCGTAATGTGCGCACACTCAAGGATCAGTGAACGCCGGCCCTGCTGGCGCCGTTGACAGGTTTCGCGGGCGACAGGCTTGAAGGACCCCAAGGATGGCCGACCCGCTCACCTCGTCCACGACGCCAGCGGCAATGACCGGGATACCTACGTCCCGGGCCCCGGCGTCCACGCTGCCGGACGGCTACGGCCCGCGCTCGCGCTGGCTGGACCGCCGGCTGCCGGTGATAAGCCTGTTGCGACGCGAATACGTCGTCTACCCGACCCCGCGCAATCTCAACTACCTGTGGAATTTCGGCGCCCTGGCGACCGTCGCGCTGGCCATGCTGATCCTCACCGGCATCTTCCTCGCCATCGCCTACACGCCGACGGCCGCCGGTGCCTTCGCCAGCGTCGAGGCGATCGACCGGCAGGTCGGCAGCGGCTGGGTGATCCGGTCGACGCACATGGCCGGCGCCAGCATGGTCTTCGCAGCGCTCTACGTGCACACCTTCCGCTCGCTGTACTACGGGTCCTACAAGGAGCCGCGCGAGGTGCTCTGGCTGACCGGCATGCTGCTGCTGGTGATGATGATGGTGACCGCGTTCGCCGGCTACGTGCTGCCCTGGGGCCAGATGAGCTACTGGGGCGCCAGCGTGGTTTCGGGCGCGATCTCGTCGCTGCCTGGGATCGGCCATCCGCTCGCCGTCTGGCTGCAGGGTGGCGATACCATCGGCGACGTCACGCTGCACCGCTACTACGCGTTGCATTTCGTGCTCGGCTTCCTGATCCTCGGCGCGGTGGTGCTGCATGTGGTGGCGCTGCACGTCACCGGCTCCTCCAATCCGCTCGGCATCGAGGTGAAGGGGCCGCAGGACACGCTGCCGTTCCATCCCTACTACACCTCCAAGGATGCGATCGGCGTCGTGCTGTTCCTGATCGCCTTTGCGGTGCTGGTGTTCTACCTGCCGGGGTGGCTGACCCAGCCGGACAACTACATCGAGGCCAACCCGTACTCGACGCCGGCCGACATCACCCCGGAATGGTATTTCGCGCCGTTCTACGCCGTCCTGCGTGCGGTGCCGTCGCAGCTTGGCGGCCTGCTGCTGTCGGCGGGCTCGGTGCTGGTGCTGTTCGCGGTTCCCTGGCTCGACACCTCGCCGGTGCACAGCGCGCGGTTCCGGCCGCTCTATCGCATCGCCATGATGCTGCTGGTGGTCGCCTTCCTGCTGCTGCTGGCCTGTGGCCTGCACCGCCCGGCCGGGATCTGGCTGGCGCTGTCCCGCATCGCCACGCTGTACTGGTTCCTGCATTTCCTGGTGCTGCTGCCGCTGCTCGGCGGCATCGAGACACCGCTCAAGCTGCCGGACAGCATCGGCCGGCCGGTGCTGCCACCGCGGCAGGCGACCATCTCCACCGCGGGCGCCGGCCTGCCGATGCCGGACGGCGCCATGGCGCAGCGGATGGAGAACGACTGATGCGCCCCCCGACGCACCTGGCCTGCAAGTCGTTCCTGGCAGCCGGCGTGCTGGCGGCACTCCTGGGCGGTCGAGCCGAGGCGCAGCAGCTGCAGGCGCTGCCGGTGCCGCCGCAGGACTGGAGCTTCCGGGGCGCCACCGGCCGTTTCGACTATGCCAGCGTGCAGCGTGGGTTTGCGGTCTACAGCCAGGTCTGCGCGTCCTGCCATTCGCTGCGGCAGATGACCTACGGAGACCTGTCGTCGCTGGGGCTCGATGCCGACCAGCTGCACGACATCGCGGCGTCGCAGCCGGTGCCGGCCGGTACCGATGCCGCCGGCAACGTGGTGCTGCGCGCCGCCACCCCGGGCGACCATTTCCGCCTGCCGTATGCCAACGAGGCGGCTGCCCGCGCAGCCAACGCGGGTGCGCTGCCGCCCGACCAGTCGCGCCTCGCCGGCACCATCCAGGGCGGCCCGAGCTTCATCCAGGCATATCTCACCGGCTTCCGCGACACGCCGTCCAGCGTGACGCTCGGCCCCGGCATGCACTACAACATCTATGTGCCGGGCAACGCGATCGCGATGCCCGATGTGCTGCACGACGCCCACGTCAGATATACCGACGGCACCAGGGCGACAACGCCGCAGATGGCGCATGACGTCTCGAATTTCCTGGCCTGGGTGGCGCAGCCGCATCTCGAGGAGCGCCACCGGCTCGGCATCCGCGTGCTGGTGTACCTGACGCTGCTGCTGGTGCTGGTGGCGGTGCTCAAGCGGCGCGTCTGGGCAAGTGTCCGGATCTGACCCGGCGGACCTTGTGGAGAACGCAATGATCGAACCCGTCATCGGCCTGATCGGCGGCTCCGGCCTGTACGATATCGCCGGCCTCGAGGACAAGCAGTGGCGCCAGGTCGCGACCCCCTGGGGCGAGCCGTCGGACGAGCTGCTGTTCGGCCGCCTGGACGGGGTGCGCTGCGTATTCCTGCCGCGACACGGCCGCGGCCACCGCATCCCGCCGAGCCGGCTGAACTACCGCGCCAACATCGACGCGCTGAAGCGCTCGGGTGTCACCGACGTGGTGTCGCTGTCGGCGGTCGGTTCGCTGAAGGAGGGGCTGCCGCCGGGCCATTTCGTCATCATCGACCAGTTCATCGACCGGACCTTCGCGCGCGAGAAGAGCTTCTTCGAGACCGGGCTGGTGGCGCATGTCTCGATGGCCGATCCGCTCTGCCCGCGCATCGGCGACGTGCTCGAGGCGGAGGCACGCCGGCAGGGGCTGCCGGTGACGCGCGGCGGCACCTACCTGGTGATGGAGGGTCCGCAGTTCTCGACCCGGGCGGAGAGCGAGCTGTATCGCTCCTGGGGCTGCTCGGTGATCGGCATGACCAACATGCCGGAGGCCAAGCTCGCCCGCGAGGCCGAGCTTTGCTACGCCAGCGTCGCCATGGTCACGGACTACGATTGCTGGCACGACGGGCATGACAGCGTCACCGTCGATGCCGTGGTGCAGGTGATGATGTCGAACGCCGACAAGGCCCGCGACCTGGTGCGCGGCGTCATCCCCACCCTCGGCCGGCCCCGCGGACCCTGTCCGGCAGGATGCGACCGTGCACTCGACCACGCCTTGATCACGCCCCCCGAGGCACGCGATCCGGCCCTGGTGGCGAGGCTCGATGCGGTTGCGGGACGCGTGCTGCAGCCGGCCTGAAGCTGCCAGGACGTCCGGCCGATCTCCGCCCGGACCCGTATCGCCTCAGTGATCCGCGACCGCCCCGGTCGCCCGTGGGACCGGCCTTCGCGGGACCATGGGCAGGTCGAGGCTGTTGAGCCAACGTCGGCACGGCCTCTCCACCAGGACATAGCTCATGATGCCGCAGGCGACCGCGGGGATGAGGAAGCAGACCGCCCAACCCGGCGGCAACCGCAGCTTCCAGACGGCGATCTGGTAGAACGGCTGCTGCCACAGGTAGACCGAATAGCTCAGGGTCCCCGCCATCGTCAGGACCCGCATCGACAGGATGGCCCGGATGCCGCTCCAGGTGGTGTCCAGGGTTGCCACGGCGATCGCCAGGAGCGAGGTGCCGACGGTGACATAGAGGTATTCCGGCGTTCCGTTGGCAAAGGTCGAAATCCCGAGCACGGCACTGGCTGGCGAGATCCAGGCAGGCACGGGGCGGCGGTCCCGGAGGGTCAGGAACAGCCACGCCGACACCACGATCGAGGCGATATGCGCATCGGTGCGCCAGTAGGCGGTGAACCAGCCTTGCCGGAGCACGAGTTCGCTGAAGATGCCGTCGAGCATCGACAAGGCCGCTATGACCAGCAGGGCAGGGCGAAGCGTCATGCGGCCCCGCCGCACCATCCAGGCCAGGATCGCAAGCAGAATGTAGCTGTGCTCCTCGATGCAGAGCGACCAGACATGATCGAAGACCGGCGAGCGGTGACCCGCCGCGCCGACGAAGTTGTAGACCAGGGCCTGCGAGGCGATGGCCAGCTTCAACCTCGCGCCGAGATATGGATCGTAGTGGAACACCACGAGGCTGATCGCGATGAAGGCGGTCATGGCCGGCAAGATCCGTGCGATCCGGCGCCGGTAGAATTCGCGAAGCGGAAACTGCTCGACGAACAGGATCTGCGCCATCAGTCGCCCGCTCAGGACGAAGAACATCTCCACGCCGAGATGGCCAAGGGCTAAGAGGATATTGCCGAGGAAATGTCCGGCGAGCACCACGATGATCGAGAGGCCGCGCCACCCGTCCAGGTAGGCCAGCCGACTCGGATGGGAATGTGAAACCGGTAGAGCGAGCCTGAAACCGATGGAGCCGGCCTCCGGGTCGCCGGCGCCTGCGTCGCCATGATCTGCCCGGTTACCGATCACCGACCTCCTCGCAGACGACATGGTCGGCCATGAGCCATGTCTGTCCATGCCGGCAATCAGCATGGCCCCGGGACTTTGTCGTGTCGAGCGTTCCCGCCCCGGGCAGCCGATTGTCCCGGATCCCCGGCATTTGCTTGTTGACGAGGTACTAACGTTTTCGTTACCGAACCGAGGTATTCGATGATGGAAGCGGACGCATGGTTGAGCAGCCGGCTGTTGCTCGGTTCCACGATGACCTCGCCGCCGTGCGCTACCGTCCGGATATCGACGGACTGCGCGCCATTGCCGTTGTCGCCGTCGTGCTGTTCCATGCCGGGTTGTGGCCGCTTCGCTCGGGCTACGCCGGGGTCGATATCTTCTTCGTCATTTCGGGCTACCTGATCGGCGGCATCATCTATCGCGACGCCGTCGCCGGCCGTTTCACTTTCGCGCGCTTCTATGCCCGCCGCGCCCGCCGCATCCTGCCCGCACTGTTCGTGGTCGTGACCGGCTCGCTCGCGTTGGGATTGCTGCTGCTCGACCCGTCGGAACTGCATCGCCTCGGCGTCAGCGCCGGGAGCGCCCTCGCCGCATTGTCCAACGTCCGGTTCTGGCTGGGGACCGGTTATTTCTCGCCCGACGCCCGCAACGATCCGATGTTGATGACCTGGTCCCTCGGCGTCGAGGAGCAGTTCTACATCTTCTTCCCGTTCGTGCTGCTCGGCCTGCGGCGACTGGGCACGCGCAGCGTTCTGCCGGCGTTGCTGGCGCTGTCGCTGTTTTCCCTGACGGCCTCTGCCATCTGCACGGCGCACATGCCGACCATGGCGTTCTACCTGTTGCCTACGCGTGCCTGGGAACTCGGCGCCGGCGCGATGCTGGCGATCTTCCAGGCGCAGGGCGGTCGGGTCCTGCGCGGCCGGCCGGCGCAGGTTGCGAGCGTGGCGGGTCTTGGAGCCGTCGCGGCGTCGCTGGTGGTGTTCAACGCCCGGACCCCGTTTCCCGGTCTCGCGGCGCTGCTGCCGGTACTTGGCACCGTCGTCCTGATCGCGTCCGGCGACAGCCCGATCAACCGTCGCGTGCTCGGGCACCGCGTGCCGGTGGCGATCGGGCGGATCTCGTATTCCTGGTACCTCCTGCACTGGCCGCTGATGACGTTCGTGCGCATCTGCTCGATCCAGCAGCCACCGGTCACCGTGCTGCTGACCGTGGCCGTGTTGTCGCTTGCCCTTGCGGCGTTGAGCTGGCGCCTTGTCGAGCAACCGTTCCGGCGCCCGAGGGGGAGCGATGGCGCCACTGTCGTGCGTTATGGCGCCGTGCTGGCTTCGATGCTGGTGCTGCCGATGCTGGCAACCCTCTCCCGGGGCATGCCGGGCCGGTTCCAGCCGGGCGTGGCGGCGATGGACCGCGAGGTCGTCGCGGAGCAGACCTATCCTTGCCTGGCTTCCATGGAAGCAACGGCGCCAAACCTCACCGCGTCCTGCGTCACTCCCGGCGTCGCGTCCCCTAGCATCGCGCTGATCGGCGACAGCCACGCGGCGGCGCTGGGCCCGGGGCTGCAGGCGATCGCACGGCGCAGCGGCTGGGGCAGCCTGGTGTTGACGAAATCCTCCTGTCGCCCGATGCGCACGGTGACGGTTGTCCAGTTCGACCGGCCCGGCTACGCCGAGGCATGCCGGAGTTTCATGCGCGCGAGCTTCGAGCGCGTCTTGAAGACCCGGTCGGTGTCGTCGGTCATCCTCGCCGGCTTGTGGAGCGGGCCACTGGTGGATCGCAACGAGCGCTACGACGGACCCGGCCTCGGCGTCGACGATGGCACCCGGTTGCTCACCCTCGGGCTCGACGAGGCGGTCCGGGCCCTGCGGGCGGCTGGAAAACAGGTCTTCATCGCAGAGGACGTGCCGCGCTGGACGCTCGATCCGATGCGCCTGGCACTCCTGGAGGCGATGCCGCTGCGCCACGATTTCGAGCGGCTGATCGAAAGCGGACCGGGGCCTGCGGCCATTGGTATCGTCGCGCGGCCACCGGAGATGGAGCGTGCCGTCGGTGATGTCGCTTCGACCTCTGGAGCGCGCCTGCTGCGGACGACCCCGGCTTTCTGCACGCCGGGCTGTCGCTGGCGTGAGGGTGCCGAACTTTTCTATGTCGATACCAACCACCTGTCCAAGGCGGGTGGGCAGCGCGCCCTGGCACTGTCGCAGGAAGAGCTTTTCCCGGTCGGGCCGACCCCGGGGGACATGGCCAGGCGCTAGAAGGTCCGCCGGGCCGTTTCGTGGCCCGGCGACCGCCGGCTGGAAACGCCGCCGTCTTGCTCGTTGTTCTGACGCGCGTCCTTGTCCGATCGAGTGGCAGGGTCGGTCGGATGACGCTCTAGATGCGCCCCATCACCAGCAGCACGATGACGATGATCAGCACCAGACCGAGGCCGCCGGATGGGAAGTAGCCCCAGCCGCCACTGTAGCCCCAGGTCGGCAGCGCGCCGATCAGCAGCAGGATGATGACGATCAGCAGGATCGTGCCGAGCATGGACGTGGCCTCCGTTGAACAGTCCGCAGATCGCAATGATAACGATTGCGATTACAACGGGTTCACGCCGGCGTGCGTTGAAAAGCCGGTCTGAACCCAGCGGCGCTAGAGGTTGTGCTGCAGGAAGGCGAGGCTGCGCTCCTGCGCCAGCGCGGTTGCGCGCGCATCATAGCTCGGACGCTCGTTGCAGCCGAAGCCGTGCCCGGCGCCTTCGTAGACGAACACCTCGATGCCGGGCTGAGCGGTGCGGATCGCCTCGACATCGCTCAACGGAATATGGTCGTCCAGGGCACCAAAATGCAGCTGCACCGGGCAGTTCGGATGCGCCGTGGCGGTTGCCGCGATGCCGCCGCCATACCAGCCGACCGCCGCCTTGAACCGTGTGCTCTGCGTGGCGCCGGCCCAGGCAAGGGCGCCGCCCCAGCAATAGCCGATGACGCCGACGCTCTCGCGTCCGAGATGATCGGCGGCGGCCAGCACGTCGGCGAGGGTCGCCTCGGCGGCGATCCGGCTGCGCAACTGCATGCCGCGCTGGCCCTCCGGCGGCGTGTAGCCGAGTTCGACATCGCGCTCGGCGCGGTCGAACAGGGCGGGCGCCACCACATGATATCCGGCCTCCGCGAAGCCGTCGCAGACGGCGCGGATGTGGTGGTTGACGCCGAAGATCTCCTGCAGGACCACCAGGGCGCGCGGGCTGTCGGCAAAGCCGGCCTCGTAGGCGGAAAGGGAATGGCCGTCGCGGGCGACGAGGGTGACGGTGCGTCCCAGCCCTCTGGAAGCATTCTCTGCCTGGTTCAACTTTTCTCGTCCTTTACCGGGGAACGTGCGAAGATGACCGCATGGGCGAGATCGTCAACCTCAACCAGGTCCGCAAGCAGAGGGCACGAGCCGAGGCCCGCAAGCTTGCGCAGGAGAATCGCGTCCGGCACGGCCGCACCGGTGCGCAGAAGCAGAGCGACCGTCGGACTACCGATGACGCCGAGAAGCATGTGCAGGATCACCGCCTTATCGACCGTGTCCCCGGCCCGGACGAGGCGTCCGAGTAGCGCCCCGGGCGGCATGGGTGACCCGGTCAGTGCAGCGTGAAGACGCTGCTGGCCGATCAGTGCAGCGTGAAGACGCTGCTGGCGAGACGGACTTCCGGCGCCTTCACCACCGTCACCGAGCCCACCCGGACCGAGTGCAGCTTGCCGTCTATCTCCTTGCTCCAGAATTCCAGGAAGCGCCGAAGGATCGGAAATTGCGGCGCAAGGTCGAGCTCCTGCCAGATGTAGGATTGCAGCACGGCGGGATGGTCCGGAAGCCGATACAGGATCTCGGCGGTGGTCAGGCGATAGTCCTTGAGCTGCAGCGCGAGGGCCATGTGCGTCTCCGGGGATGGATGACTTCGGGCTAAGGGTTGACAGCCCGATCGTGACCTGTCCTGCCGCCTCTATGCAACAAAAAGATCATAGAGTTCAGAGGCTTGGCACTCGACGGTGGCAAGTGCTGCCGAACTTGACTTGCCCCAGGCAGGAGCCTACATCGGCCTCGGTCACGTCTGGCACTCAGTGCCGGAGAGTGCCAAACCCCGGCGGCGCTGCTTCCTTGTGAGGGCGCCGTCTTTCGATCGAGGAGCGATCCGACTATGGCGAAGTTCCGTCCCCTGCATGACCGGGTCGTGGTCCGCCGGCTCACCGGCGAAGAGAAGACCGCGGGCGGCATCATCATCCCAGACACCGCCAAGGAGAAGCCGATGGAGGGCGAGATCGTCGCCGTCGGTGCCGGTGCGCGCAACGAGCAGGGCCAGATCGTGGCTCTGGACGTGAAGGCTGGCGACCGTGTGCTGTTCGGCAAGTGGTCCGGCACCGAGGTCAAGCTCGACGGCGAAGAGCTGCTGATCATGAAGGAAAGCGACATCATGGGCGTCGTCGAGAAGGCTGCCTGATCGTCTGATCAGACGGGCCGCCCTCTGCGAACCCCACCGCTTTCGATAGTGGTTCTGTAAACAAACTGGAGAATTATACATGGCTGCCAAGGACGTAAGGTTCGGCGGTGATGCGCGCCAGCGCATGCTGCGTGGCGTCGACATCCTCGCCGACGCCGTGAAGGTGACGCTCGGCCCCAAGGGTCGCAACGTCGTCATCGACAAGAGCTTCGGCGCGCCCCGCATCACCAAGGACGGTGTGACGGTCGCCAAGGAAATCGAGCTCACCGACAAGTTCGAGAACATGGGCGCGCAGATGGTGCGCGAAGTGGCCTCAAAGACCAACGACATCGCCGGCGACGGCACCACCACGGCCACCGTGCTGGCGCAGTCGATCGTCCGCGAGGGCCTGAAGGCGGTTGCCGCCGGCATGAACCCGATGGACCTCAAGCGCGGCATCGACAAGGCGGTCGCCCTGGTCGTGAGCGAGCTCGAGAAGAACACCAAGAAGATCACCACGCCTGCCGAGACCGCGCAGGTCGGCACCATTTCCGCCAACGGCGAGGCCGATATCGGCGAGATGATCAGCCAGGCCATGCAAAAGGTCGGCAACGAGGGCGTGATCACGGTCGAGGAAGCCAAGGGCATCCAGACCGAGCTCGATGTCGTCGAAGGGATGCAGTTCGATCGCGGGTACATCTCGCCGTACTTCATCACCAACGCCGAGAAGATGATCGCGGACCTGGATAACCCCTACATCCTGATCCACGAGAAGAAGCTCTCCTCGCTGCAGCCGATCCTGCCGCTGCTCGAGAGCGTCGTGCAGTCCGGCCGTCCGCTGCTGATCATCGCCGAGGACGTCGATGGCGAGGCGCTCGCCACCCTGGTGGTGAACAAGCTGCGTGGCGGCCTGAAGATCGCCGCAGTCAAGGCGCCGGGCTTCGGTGATCGCCGCAAGGCGATGCTCGAGGACATCGCGATCCTGACCGCCGGCCAGGTGATCAGCGAAGACCTCGGCATCAAGCTCGAGAACGTGACGCTCGCCATGCTCGGTCGCGCCAAGAAGGTGCATATCGAGAAGGAGAACACCACGATCGTCGAGGGTGTCGGCGAGAAGACCGAGATCCAGGGCCGCTGCAACCAGATCCGCGCGCAGATCGAGGAGACCACCTCGGACTACGACCGCGAGAAGCTGCAGGAGCGTCTTGCGAAGCTGGCCGGTGGCGTCGCCGTCATCCGCGTCGGCGGCTCGACCGAGGTCGAGGTGAAGGAGCGCAAGGATCGCGTCGACGACGCGCTGCATGCCACCCGCGCCGCGGTCCAGGAAGGCATCGTCCCCGGCGGCGGCACGGCACTCGCCCGCGCCTCCCTGGTGCTGGCGTCGCTGGTGCCCGAGAACGAGGACCAGAAGTTCGGCATCGAGATCATCCGCAAGGCGGTGCAGACCCCGCTGCGCCAGATCGCCGAGAACGCTGGCGAGGACGGTGCGGTGATCGCCGGCAAGGTGCTCGAGAACCCGAACTACGCGTTCGGCTTCGACGCCCAGCTCGGCGAGTACAAGGACCTGATCGTGGCCGGCATCATCGACCCGACCAAGGTTGTCCGCACGGCGCTGCAGGATGCGGCTTCGGTTGCCGGCCTGCTCGTCACCACCGAGGCGATGATCGCCGAGAAGCCCGAGAAGAAGGCCCCCGCCGGTGGGCCTCCGGGCGGCGGCATGGGCGACATGGACTTCTGAGGCAGTTCTGATCCGGTCTCGCAAGACCGTATCAATTTCGAGAAAGAGGGCGGTCCTGCGGGATCGCCCTTTTTTTTACCTAATACCTCATCGTGAAAATGTGATTGACTTCGTCTTTATTTCGCGCTCTGTTACGTAACGGCAACCGAAGGCTCCTGTCAGGGTCTCGGATTTAAGGGATGTCGGGCGTGGGGCCTGGCTACGATTGAGGGGATACACGGTCATGGCCATTGGCACCGTGAAGTGGTTCAATACAACCAAGGGTTTTGGCTTCATCATGCCGTCTGACGGCGGCAAGGACGTATTCGTCCACATCACCGCGGTGCAGGCAGCCGGGCTGCGTGGCCTCAACGAGGGCCAGAAGGTCACCTACGAGATCGCGATGGAGCGCGGCAAGGCCGCCGCCACCAACCTCAAGCCGGCCTGAGACCTGTCGCGACGATGAGACCTGGCGCGACGATCGGCGCTAGGCGATCCGGGTGAGGTTCCCCGTCTTCTCGACGGTCTCGACGCGAGTGGCTCCGGCTTCCGTCAGCACCTTGGTCGCCAGCGCTTCACGCTCCGCGTCGCGGGCAAGGGCGGCCAGCACCAGCTCGCCGCGAGCGCCCTGGGCGTCGTGCCGCTGCTCGCGAACGTTGGCGGCGCCCTGGAATGATGCCTGGCTGAGGCCACCGGCCCCAAGGCCGGCCGCCACCGCAGCGGCCGCCGCGGGGATCGCGGCACCCCCGGTCGCGACCGACGCCACCAGACCGCCGATCATCGCACCCGCAACACCGATCGTGCTGTTGGCGAGCGTACGCGCCTGCCGCGCATCGTGTTCGTCGACCGGATTCTCCGCGCCCTGATCGGGCGTGGCTTCCTGCAGAGGCGGCCGCGCTGCCGGCAGGCTGAGGTCATGACGGTCGAACCCCGCCGACAGCAAGGCCTGCGTGGCGTTCTGCAGCATGCCCTCGTCAGGCATGATCCCCTGCACCTCACGGATGGTGTCGGACATGATCGGGATCGTGATCGGGTTGGCTGGCGCGTCGCTCATCACTCGACCTTCCTGCTTCATGGACAGCAACGCCGCCGGGGCGTGGAAGTTGGCTTTAGCCGCGGCCGCTCGTGGCGAGGAAGCTCGCGGTCTTCGCCACCGCGTCAGCCAGGCCGGTACGCTCGGCGATCACCCCCGACGGAAAGGCCGACAGCAGCCTGGATGGCGTGCGGCGATCGAGCAGCACGAACACGCCGACATCGCCGCTCGACCGGATCAGCCGGCCGAACGCCTGCCGCAGCCGCAGCCTGGCGATACGGTCGTCGTATGAAGACGGTGCGCCACCGGAAAGATGGATCCGCCGCTCGCGATGCAGGATGTCCGGGCGTGGCCACGGCACCCGCTCGAACACCACCAGCCGCAAGGCGTGCCCCGGCACGTCGACGCCGTCGCGCATGGCGTCGGTGCCGAGCAGGCAGCTGTCCGTCTCGGTGCGGAACACGTCGACCAGGGTGGCATTGTCCATGGCATCGACATGCTGGGCGAACAACGGGATGCCGGCCGCGTCGAGGGGAGCCGCGATCCGGCGATGCACCAGCCGGAGCCGGCTGATCGCGGTGAACAGGCCGAGCCCGCCTCCACCGGAGGCCAGGAACAGCGCGCGATAGGCGCCGGCGAGCTGCTCCGGATCGTCCTGCGCCACGTCGTTGACGACGAACGTGCGCGTCTGCCGGGCATAGTCGAACGGCGAGGCGAGCGAGGCGCGCAAGGCGGGCGACGGCAGGTGCGAGGCGCCGACGCGGGCCTCCGCCGCCGCCCACGACATCTCGGCATCGGAGCCGCTCTCGTCCCGCAACGTTGCGGAGGTGATCAGCATGCCATGCGCAGGGGCGGCCAGGACGGCGGCGAACGGCACCGATGGGTCGAGCCAGTGCCGGTGCAGCCCAACATCGCGGTCGCCACTTGAAGGAGGCTGGCCACCCCCATCGCGCCGGTCGAGCCGCAGGAACATCACATGGTCAGGCCGGATGCCGGCCTGCGGTGTCTCGGGGATGGCGCGCAGCATGGCGATCCAGGCCTCCAGCCGGCCGATCGCGCGCCGGCGGATGGTCCGGCCCAGCGCCTCGATGCGCCCGCGCGTGGTGGCATCGAGGCTGTCGGCCTCCTCCTCCAGACGTGCGCCAAGGCGCGACACCAGCGTCAGCAGCGGCTCGACGATGCGGCCGAGCGCGCGTTCCAGCGTGGCGGCGGCGTCGGCCAGTTCGTCCGGCACCGGATGCAGGTCGCACTCCGACTGGCCGCCCTGCACGCGCCGGCCGCCGGCGCCGGGCATCCGTGCCAGCACCTGGAGGCGCAACAGGCGAAGCAGCGCCTCGCTCGGATTGGCCGGCCCCGCATCCGCCGGCAGCTCAGGCTGCACGTCGGCGAGACGTAGCGACCAGCCGGGGGCGGGCAGCGCGCGGGCGGCGAGCAGGGCGGCATCGAGCGGCGTCTCCAGCGCCGGCTGGCCGAGGACAAGGTCGTCGAGGCGGCGCTTCAGCCCGCGTGCCCGCGACCGGCCACCCTCGGCGCCGAGCAGCCAGCGCCGCAGTTCCGCGGTCTCGATGCCGGACAGCACCGCGGAAAATGCGCTGTCCGCTGCGTCGGGCAGGTGGTGGCCTTCGTCGAACACGTAGCGCGTCGGCACCTGGTCCTCATCGGTGCCTCCCGCGGAATTCGCCTCGGCACCCTGCGCGTGCCAGGCCGCCTGGGTCAGCACCAGGGCGTGGTTCGCCACCACCAGGTCGGCCTGCCGGGCACGCCGTATGCCGTGCTCGATGTAGCAGCGCTGGTAGTGCGGGCAGGCGCCGTGGATGCACTCGCCGCGGCGGTCGGCGACGCCCATCACGTAGGCCTGGCCGAACAGCTCGGCGAACCAGCCGGGCAGGTCGCCGCCGAGCACGTCGCCATCGCCGGTGGCGGCGGCCCAGCGCGCCAGCAGGGCAAGCGGGATCAGAGACGCCGGCGCCGCTCCGCGCCGGGATGGTGCGGCGCCTGGCGCGGCGGCATTCACCGCCTCCTCCAGGTTGAGCAGGCAGAGATAGTTCTCGCGGCCCTTGCGCAGCACCACGCGGCGGCGGCGCTCGGCGATGTCGGGATGCAGGCGCGCGAGCTCGGTCTCGATCTGGCGCTGCAGGTGGCGGGTATAGGTGCTGATCCAGACCGCGCCGCCGTTGCGTTCCGCCCACAGGCTGGATGGCGCAACATAGCCGAGGGTCTTGCCGGTGCCGGTGCCGGCCTCCGCCAGCACCAGATGCGGGTCGCCGGGACGCAGGCGGGCGCGGAACGCCTCTGCGGCGGCGTCGGCATAGTCCGCCTGGCCCGGGCGGCTTTCCGCCTGCGGGCCGAGCAGGCGGGCGAGGCGGGTGCGCGCTTCCTGCGGCGCCACCTCGGCCTGCCCCGGTGCCGGACGCGGCGCGGTCTCCTCCCATTTCGGCAGCCGTCGCCAGACCCGGAGCGCCTCGGCGGCCGGCATCGCGGCGGCACCACGCGGGGCCGGCTGCCGCGCGAGCACGGCGCCCAGCATCGGCGCCCAGCTCCAGCCGGCCTGCCCGAGCAGCTGCAGCAGCCCCGGAATGTCGGCGCCGGACGGCGTGCTCAGCAATTGTGCCGCGCGCTGCATGAGCAGCCCGGCGAGCTGCGGCAGCAGGCCGGCATCGGCGTGGCCGATCTCCTGCGGCGTCAGGTCGAGCGCCTGCGCCAGTCCGCGCGGCGTCGGCGCCACGCTGCGTGCCGGCATCACGAAGGCGAACAGCTCCAGCAGGTCCAGCGTCGGCAGGTGCGGCGCCGGGCCACCGCCACCAAGACGCCGCAGGGTGGCCGGCGCGTGCACCACCAGCGGCGGGGCAAGGGTGCGCAGCATCGCCAGCGCCTCGTTGGAGCCAAGTTCGAGCAGTTCGCCGTCGGGCGTCAGCAGGGAGGTGCGGCCGTGCCCGGCCACCAGGGCGGGCGGCGGATCATGCGACGTCATCGGGGCTTCTGGCATCCGTGCCATCTATAGAGGGAAGCACCGGGGCCGTAAGCCATGGGCGCATGCGGTGGACTGGCGCCGCATCCGCGGGCCACCGGTTCTGCCCAGCAATTGACCACACCGCCGCGCATTCCTAGCTTCCGCACCATGTCCTCTCACAGTCCAGGCGCTCCGGCGGCGAACCCCGTGCTCCCCAAGGCATGGCCGTTCGACGAGGCCGCAAAGCTAGCCGCGCGCCTGCAGGCCCGCGATGCGTCGCAGCCGGCGTTGCTGGAGACCGGATACGGCCCCTCCGGCCTGCCGCATATCGGCACCTTCGGGGAGGTGGCTCGCACAACCTGGGTCCGGCAGGCCTTCACCGCGCTGACCGGACGCCAGACCCGGCTGCTGGCGTTCAGCGACGACATGGACGGGCTGCGCAAGGTGCCGGACAACGTGCCGAACCAGGAGATGCTGCGCGAGCATATCGGCCGGCCATTGTCGCGCATTCCCGATCCGTTCGGCACCCACGAGTCGTTTGCCGCGCACAACAACGCCCGGCTGCGCTCCTTCCTCGACGGTTTCGGCTTCGAATACGAATTCGCCTCCTCCACCGAGTACTACGCCTCCGGCCGCTTCGACGCCGCCCTGCTGCGTGCCCTGCGGTCGCACGAGGAGATCGTGGCGGTGATCGCGCCGACCCTGGGTGCGGAGCGGCGCGCCACCTACTCGCCGTTCCTGCCGGTGCATCCGCGCACCGGCGTGGTGATGCAGGTGCGTATCGACGCCATCGACGCCGATGCCGGCACCATCGCCTGGCTAGACCAGGACGGCGTCCGCTTCGAGACCCCGGTCACCGGCGGCCAGGCCAAGCTGCAGTGGAAGGCGGACTGGGCGATGCGCTGGGCGGCACTCGGCGTCGACTACGAGATGTCGGGCAAGGACCTGATCGACAGCGTCCGGCTGTCGGCGAGGATCTGCCGCCTGCTCGGCGCCGAGCCGCCGCTCAGCCTGACCTACGAGCTGTTCCTCGACGAGCATGCGCAGAAGATCTCGAAGTCGAAGGGCAACGGCATCTCGGTCGAGGAGTGGCTGCGCTACGCCCCGCCCGAGAGCCTGGCACAGTTCATGTATGGCAATCCGCAGCGCGCCAAGCGGTTGTTCTTCGACGTGATCCCGCGTGCCACCGACGAGTACCTGGCGAACCTCGCCCGCGCGCGCATCCAGGACGCCTCGGACGACGAGCCCGGCCTGCGCGCCAATCCGGCCTGGTTCATCCATGGCGGCGCGCTGCCGCAGGAGAGCCACCTGGCCAGCAGCGCCAGCCCGGTCTCGTTCGGCATGCTGCTCAACCTCGCCTCGGTCGCCAATACCGACAGCCCCGACGTGCTGTGGAGCTTCCTGCGCCGCTACCAGCCCGGACTGGTGCCGGAGGCGGAGCCTCTGCTCGGCCGGCTGATCGAGCACGCGCTGGCGTACTACCGCGACTTCGTGCGCCCGCAAAAGCGCTTCCGTGCGCCGGACGAGCACGAGCGCACTGCGCTGGCCGATCTCGCGGAGACCCTGAGGGGCATCGGCGACGAACCGGTCGAGGCGGAAGCGGTGCAGAACCTGGTTTTCGAAGTCGGCAAGCGGCATGGCTTCGATCCGCTGCGCCGGTGGTTCGGCTGCCTGTACGAGGTGCTGCTGGGGCAGGCGGAAGGACCGCGCTTCGGCATCTTCATCGCCCTCTACGGCGTGCCGGAGACGGTCGCGCTGATCGAGACGGCGCTGCTGGAGGGCGCGGCGGGCGCGCCCCGCTGAGCCGGATGTATCCCGCCAAGCGCCCGCCGCCGGGCCACGGGGCTCCGGACCCGGACGGCAAGGACTGCGCGAAACCACCGCCGCTGCGTCGCCTTGCGCATCACCTGCCGCACCTGATCGGACTGCTGCTGCTGGCCGGCGCGATCTTCGTGGTGCAGCGCGAGTTCCGCCACCTGAGCTTCGCGCAGGTGCGCGCCGGGCTGACCGCGATCCCTCGTCCGGCGCTGCTGCTTTCCGCCGGCTTCACGCTGCTCGCCTACTTCATCCTGTCGTTCTACGACCGGCTGGCGGCGATCCATGTCGGCCACCGGCTGGCGTTCCACCGCACCTTTTTCGCCTCGTTCTGCTCCTACGTGCTGTCGCACAACCTCGGATTTTCGGCCTTGTCCGGGGCGGCGGTACGCTTCCGGCTGTACGGCAACTGGGGGTTGGCGCCGGCCGAGATCGCCCAGATCATCGCCTTCTGTTCGCTGACCTTCGTGCTCGGCGCCTGCGCGCTGATCGGCGGCGTGATGCTGATCGAGCCAGGCTCGCTGCCGATCCTGGCGACCCACGTGCCGCACCTGCTGCTGCGCGCCGGCGGATTGCTCGGCTGGGCGGTGGTGGCGGCCTACGTCCTGCTGTCCTGCCGACCCAGGGTACTCGAGATCTGGAAGGTGCGGGTCGAACTGCCCGGCCTGCGCATGGCGATCGGCCAGGTGGTGGTAGCCACCCTCGATGTCGCCGCCACCGCCGCAATCGCCTTCGCCCTGCTGCCGCCGACACCGGGACTCGGCTATCCGACGTTCCTCGCGATCTACATCGCGTCATACACCGCGGGCCTGGTCGCCAGCGTGCCGGGCGGCCTCGGCGTGTTCGACGGCGCCATGCTGCTCGGCCTGTCGCACTGGCTGCCGACGCCGGCGATCCTCGGCATGGTTTTCGTGTTCCGCATCTTCTACTACATCGTGCCGCTGTTCATCGCCGGTATCCTGTTCGCCGGCCACGAGGTGCTGCTGCGCGGGCGCGGCCTGGTGGCGTCGAGGGACGCGGTACCGATCGGGACCACGCTGTCGCTGCGCCAGAGCGAGGCGGATTTCTCCGTCATCGTCGCGGTCGGCGCGGTCTCCCTGTGCGGCGCCATGCTGCTGGCGCTCGGCGTGCTCGATCCGACCTCCGACCTCGACGCCTTCATCCCGCCCGCGACCGGCCTGTTCGATCACCCGAGCGGTTTCGCCTGGGTGACCGCGATGGCCGGCGACTACGTGCCGTCGCTGATCGGCGCCGGACTGATGGGCATGGCGATCGGCCTGTCCAACCGGGTGACCCTGGCCTGGGGCACCACCATCGTGCTGCTCTGCCTCGCCGCCCTGCTGACCTTCCTGCGCGGCACCATGCTGCTGGTGCCGGGCGCGCTGTTGCTCACCGCGCTGCTGCTGGCACCGTTCCGGCGGTCGTACTACCGCCATGCCAGGGTGCTGAGCGAGCCGTTCGCACCCGGCACCGCGCTGCCGCTGCTGCTGCTGGTCGGCTGCGTGCTGACGCTCGGCCGGCTGGAGCCGCACCTGCGCGAGATCGACGCCAACAGCTGGTGGGCGGTGGTGATCGGCGACGACGCCTCCAACCGCACCAGGCTGGCGCTCGGCTGCGCGGTGCTGCTGATGCTGCTGACGCTGTGGCGGCTGATCCTCCCCGGGCGCATCGCGGTGCTGCCCTGGGACGAGGCGCTACAGGAGCGCTACGCGGACAACGACCCGGGCAGCCCGATCCCGCCGGAGGGCGCGGTGGCCAGCGAGACCGGTCGCGCGATGATCGCGTTCCGCCGCGTCGACCGGCAGTCACCGCTGCTGCTCGGGCTGGGCGACCCGGTCGGGGTGGCATCCGACCGGTCCTCGGCGATCTGGCGGCTGCGCGACCTGGCGTCCCAGGAAGGCCGCGACGTCGCCTTCTGGAACGTGGGCCCGGAGCTGCTGGACGTGTATTCCAGCCTGGGGCTGATCGCCTGGCCGCTTGCGGCGGACGGGACCGCCGGACGCTATCTGTGCAGCACCGCGGAGTCCGGCCCGGCGCTGCTGATCCGGCTCAGGGGCTTGCAGGAAGCCGGTCGGCCGACCCCATCCCCCCGGAACGATGCGGCGATCGCCTGACCAGCTCCGGGGCATGCCCGGGTCAGGCCGGTCATCGCCCATGTCGAACATGAAACATTGATGAACTGGCCTCCGGCGCAATCGCCAGGATGTTTCGCCTCGGCTACTTAAAGAACTCGAGGTGCCGGCTCAGGAACATCCCTGAGATCCTGCAGAGCCAGCCATCGGGAAATATCGCCTGACGCCCTGTCCGAGTACATCCCGAACAGGCCGGGGGCGAATATTTCCAGGATCCCGAGGTGATGGATACATGGACCAGATCCTGAACGAAGCACGCGAGCCCGATCACCGGACGGTCCAGCACTACATCGACGAGCGGCCTGCCTGGCCGGATGGGACCTCGCTTCCGAGTGCGCCGATGACGTCGATGCAGTGGCGCATCTGGTCGCTCGCAGCCGCCGGCAAGTTCTTCGAGGGCTTCGTGGTGTTCATGACCGGCGTGGCGTTGCCGCTGATCGCGCGCGAGTTCGGCATCGGCGCGTCGCAGGACGGTTTCATCAGCGCCGCCAGCCTGTTCGGCATCCTGGTCGGCGCCGTCGGCCTCGGCGGCATGTCGGACCGTTTCGGGCGCAAGCGGATGTTCATCGTCGAGATGATCATCTTCTGCGCCTTCCTGACCTTGCTCATCCTGTGCAGCAACTTCATTTCCCTGGTCGTCTGCCTGTTCGGGCTCGGGGTGGCGCTGGGCTGCGACTATCCCACCGCGCACATGATCATCTCGGAAAGCATTCCCAGCCTGAGCCGTGGCAAGCTGGTGCTGGCGGCCTTCGGTTTCCAGGCGCTCGGCGCCCTGGCCGGGACCGGCGTCGGCTTCGCGGTGCTGTCGCTGGACCCGGATCTCGATGCGTGGCGCTGGATGTATGCGACCGCCATCCTGCCGGCACTGGCGGTCACGATCGGCCGCTTCACCATCACCGAGAGCGCCAACTGGCTGCATATCTGTGGCCGCGTGGAGCGTGCGGAGGAGGAGGCGCGCCGCCTGCTGTTCCGCAAGCCGCTCTACCCGCCCAACATCAGCCTGTCGCGCGAGGCACGTCCGGATGGCCACGGCGGCGGCCAGGGCTTCGCCGCGCTGTTTCGTGGCCGCAACACACGCGCCACCGTGCTCGCCTCGGTGCCGTGGTTCCTGCAGGATCTCGGGACCTACGGCATCGGCATCTTCACGCCGACGATCCTGGCCGCCGCCCTCGGGCACAAGGCGGACCACGTCCGCAGCGTCTCCGACATCATCCTCAACGACATCCTGGCCGCCAAGGGCGCAGCCCTGATCACGACGTTGCTGATCGTGGGCATCATCTTCGCGGTGGTCCTGGCCGACCGGGTCGGACGCATCTCGCTGCAGGTGGTGGGCTTCGTCGGTTGTGCCGCCGGCCTGCTGGTGGCCTCGCTGGCGAACGGCTTCACCGGCGAGAGCCAGACGGTGATGATCTTCGCCGGCTTCATGCTGTTCAACTTCATGACCAATCTCGGCCCGAACGCGCAGACCTACCTGCTGGCCGGCGAGGTGTTCCCGACCGCGATCCGCGGCACCGGTGCGGGCTTCGCCGCCGCCTTCGGCAAGATCGGCGCGGTGGCGACCGCGTTCCTGTTCCCGATCCTGCTGGTGGCCATCGGCACGACGCCGCTGCTCTACATCCTGGTGGCGACCTCCCTCCTGGGCGCCGTGGTGACCTGGAAGTTCCGGATCGAGACTACCGGCGTCAACCTCGAGGACATCTGACATGCGTGCATGGCACCGGACGGGCGTGGCAACGACCCTCGCCCTGCTCCTGCTGGCAACACCCGGCGCCCGGGCGGAGGATCTCGCCATCACCGAGACCGGCTCCACGCTGATGCGGCCGCTGTTCGGCCTGTGGGCGGCCGGCTACGCATCGCACCATCCTGGCGTCCGGATCACCACCGCCGGTACCGGTTCGGAGGCCGGCATGCAGCAGGCGCTGTCCGGACAGGTGATGATCGGCGCCTCGGATGCTCCGCTCCCGGACGCGCAGGCTGCGGCGCATCCGGAATTCGTCGATATCGCGATGGCGATCTCGGCGCAGAGTGTTGCCGTGAACCTGCCCGGCCCGGGCAGGCCGCTGCGCCTGGACGGTCCGACGCTGGCCGGGATCTATGACGGCTCGATCCGGCAGTGGGATGCCCCCGGGATCGCCGCCCTCAATCCGGGCGTGACGTTGCCGCACCACGCCATCGTGCCGGTTCGACGCCGCGACGGCTCGGGCGACAGCTTCATCTTCACCCAGTTCCTCAGTTTCTCCACCCCGTCCTGGGACGGCCAGACCGGCTTCGGCACCAGCCCGGCCTGGCCGCAGGTCACCGGCGCCCTGGAGGCGACCGGCAACGACGGCATGGTGCAGACGCTGCACGCGACGCCATACGCGATCGGCTATGTCGGCATCAGCAGCGATCTCGGAACCCTTGCCACGGTAGCCCTGAAGAACGCCGACGGCGCTTTCGTGCTGCCGACGCGCGAGACGGTCATCGCCGGTGCCGCGGGACTGGCGGCGCGCACGCCGGCGGACGAGCGCCTCAGCCTGGTTTTCGCGCCCGGCCCCGATGCCTATCCGCTGGTGAACTACGAGTATGCCGTGGTCTCGACGCGCCAGCAGAGCGACGCCGACGCTGCCGCGTTGCGTCGCTTCCTGCTCTGGTCGATCGAGCCCTCGGAAGATAAGCAGGCCCTGCTGGACCAGGTCCGTTTCGTGCCGCTGCCGCCGCATACCTGGGAGCTTTCGCAGGCCCAGATCCAGCGCATCGGAACCGCCATGCAGCGATCGGCGGCAGCGTCACCCTGAGTTCAGGCTTTCTTCAGCTCTTCCGGCTTGTGCACCGCCTGCTTGCCGCTCTTGTCGCTCTTGACCAGGACCTGCGGGTCTTCCTTGGTCGCCTTCGCAACGTGGCCCTTCACCTTGGTGGTGCTGGTGACGGTCTTCTCCACGGTGCCGTGGGTCTCGCCCTGGGCGGTGTTCCACTTCACCTTGTCGCCCTGCTTCGGTGTCTTCGTCATGCCGGCCTCCCTGTCCGCGGGCTGAACAGGCGGCACCGCCCCTGGTTCAGGCCTCTCCCGGCACCGTGATCGTTGCGGCACCGAGGCGCGGCGCGGAGGCGACGAGGGACGCGCTGTACGGGTCGCGCGGGTGGTTCACCAGCTGGTCGGTGGTGGCCAGCTCGACGATGCGGCCGGCGCGCAGCACCGCGATGCGGTCGGCG
The DNA here is from genome assembly GCF_005844085.1 of Lichenicoccus roseus. Lineage (GTDB taxonomy): Bacteria > Pseudomonadota > Alphaproteobacteria > Acetobacterales > Acetobacteraceae > Lichenicoccus > Lichenicoccus roseus. Next base: position 200,932 of record NZ_VCDI01000001.1, on the reverse strand, counting down.
AGCCAGGCGATGGCGGCGATGTCGTGGCTGATCATCACGTAGGCGAGCTGCTCGTGCCGGCTGAGGTCGCGCAGCAGGTTGAGCAGCATCGCCTGCGTCGACACATCCAGCGCCGAAGTGGGCTCGTCCAGCACGATGATGTCCGGCCGCGCCGCCAGCGCGCGCGCCACCGCGACACGCTGCGCCTGGCCGCCGGAGATCGCATTCGGCAGCCGCCCGGCGAGTGCTGCATTCAGTCCGACCCGCTCCAGCAGGGCATCGGTCTGCCGGCGCAGGCTGTCCCGGTCGTGCTGGCCGCCGAGCTGCAACGCCTCCGCGATGATGGCACCGATGCGCAGGCGCGGGTTCAGGCTCTCGCGCGGGTCCTGGAACACCACCTGCACCCGCCGCCGCTCCCGCCTGCGGTCGCCGGGAGAGAGGTCGCCGAGGGCGCGGCCGTCGAGCAGGATGCGGCCCTCGTAGCGCAGCATGTGCAGGATGGCGCGGCCGAGGGTGGATTTGCCGGAGCCGCTTTCGCCGACGATGCCCAGGCACTCGCCGCGGGCCAGCTCCAGGCTGACATCGTCCAGCGACGGCGCCACCGCCGCCTTGCTGCCGCCGAGCAGGCCGGCCCGGCTGCCGTAGCGGATGGTGACCGACTGCATCTGCAGCAGCGCGCTGCCCGGTAGCGGCGTGGTTGCGGCCGGCGCTTCGGGGAGGGCGGCGGCCACCGGGATCTCCCCGAGCGGGAACAGGCAGGCGGCCTGCGTGCGGCCGTCGCCGACCGGCGGCGGGTAGGCCCGGGTGCAGGCGTCCTGGCGCTGCGGGCAGCGCGGCGCGAAGCGGCAGCCGTGCGGACGGTGTCCCGGGTCCGGCATGGTGCCGGCGATGCCTCGCAGCGTGGCCTGTCCCAGGCGCGGCACCGCGGCGAGCAGGGCGTGGCTGTAGGGATGGCGGGGACGGGCAAAGAACGCCGGCGCCTCGCCCCACTCGACGGCGCGTCCGGCATACAAGACGCACAGGCGCTGCGCGTGCCGCTCGACCAGCGACAAATCGTGGGTGATGAACAGCAGCCCCATGCGGTGATCGCGCTGCAGCTTCGCCAGCAGGTCGAGGATCTGCCGCGCCACCAGCGGATCCAGCCCGGTGGTGGGCTCGTCGGCGATCAGCAGCTTCGGGTTGCAGGCGAGTGCGGCCGCGATCATCACCCGCTGGCGCTGGCCGCCGGAGAACTGGTGCGGATACTCGTCGAGCCGCCGCGCCGGATCGGGGATGCCGACCTCGCCGAGCAGGTCGACCGCATGCCGCCGGGCCGCCTGTGCCGAGGCGCCGGTATGCAGCCGGTGGCCCTCGGCGACCTGGCGCCCGATGGTCATCGACGGGTTGAGCGCCGAGAGCGGGTTCTGGAACACCATGCCGACGCTGCCGCGGCGCGCCCGCATCTGCCGCTCGTCCAGCCCGAGCAGGTCCTCGCCGCCGAACAGCGCCTGGCCGGTGATGCGCGCACCCGGCGGCAGCAGGCGCATGACTGCGAGTGCGGCGATGGTCTTGCCGGATCCGCTCTCGCCGACCAGGGCGGTCATCTCGCCCTCGCGCACCTCGAGATCGAGACCCTCCAGCACCGGGGCCATATTCGACGCAAGCCTGGGTCCGTCACGGCCGGCGAGTTCGACGCCGAGTTGCCGCAGGGAAAGCACGACGCCGGTCATCGGCTGCCTCCGCGCGCCAGCAGTCCCTGGCCGATCAGCGAGGTCGCCAGCATGGCGGCGAAGATCATCAGGCCGGGCGGCAGCACCAGCCACCAGGCGTCGAGCGCCACCAGCTCCAGCCCCTCCTGCAGCAGGCCGCCCCAGCTGGTGTGCGGCGGCTGCACGCCGAGGCCGAGGAAGGACAGCGCCGAAAGAGCGAAGATCATGTCGCCGACCAGGAAGGTGAAGTTCACCACCAGCACCGGCGCCATCACCCGCAGCAGGTGGGTGCCGGCGATGTGGGCCAGGCCGCCGCCGAGCTGCCGCGATGCATGCACGAAGTCGCGGTCGCGCTGCGCCAGCGTCTCGTTGCGCACCAGGCGGGCCAGCGACGGCCAGGAGATCAGGCCGAGCAGCAGGATCAGGCTGCCGGTGTTGAGCGGCACGATGGCGCCGAAGAAGATCAGCACCACCAGGCCGGGCAGCGCCAGCACCGCATCGAGCAGCCGCATCAGCGCCTGGTCGAGCAGGCGCGGGCCGAGCCCGGACGCAAGGCCGTACAGCGTGCCGACGACGAAGGCGACGGCGGTGGCGGGCAGCGCCACGTAGAGCGTCGAGCGTCCGGCGACCAGCAGGCGGGCGAAGGCGTTGCGGCCGAGGTCGTCGGTGCCGAACGGGTAGGCGGCGCTGGGGCCGGCGAGCACGCTGGCGGTGTGCAGGGCGTACGGGTCGCGCCCGTACAGCACCGGGCCGATGGCGGAAGCCAGCAGGATGATCGCCGCCAGCACCAGGCCGGCGGTCAGCGTCGCGTTGCCGGGGCGCAGTTGCAGCAGGCGCGCCAGGAACGAGGAGGCGCCGATCCGGACCGGTTGCTGGGTGGCGTCAAGCATATCCGGTCCTCGGGTCGAGCAGCGTGTTGACGATGTCGGCGAGCAGGTTGCCCAGCACGGTCAGGATGCCGATCACCAGCACGATGCCGATCAGCACCGGATAATCCTGCGCCAGCGCCGATCGCCACAGCAGCCAGCCCAGGCCGGGATAGGAGAACACCGTCTCGACCACCACGCCGCCGGCGAAGATCGACGGCAGCGACAGCCCGAGCACGGTGACCAGCGGGCGCAGGGCGTTGCGTATGACGTGGTGCAGCAGGATGCGCGACGGCGACGCGCCGCGTGCAGCGGCGGACCTCACATAATCGCGGCCGAGTTCCTCGTGCACCGATTGCGCGAAGTAGCGTGACAGCACCGGCACCGTGAGCAGCACGATGGTGACGCAGGGCAGCGCCATGTGCAGAGCGTTCGAGGCGACGGTCTGGTGCGCGAGGCGCAGGTTCTCCAGGCCGCCGGCGGGGAACCAGCCAAGCTGCATCGAGAACAACAGGATCAGCAGGGTTCCGCTGAAGAACGACGGCATCGCATACAGCGCGAGTTCCACACCGCCGATGATGCGGCCCGGCGTGCGGTCGTAGAACACGCCGTGCGCCAGCCCGAGCGCAAAGGCGATCAGCAGGCTGGCCACCAGCGAGACGATCTGCAGCGCCAGCGTGTTCAGCTCGTAGCTGACGATCAGGCTGCCGACCGGACGCTCGACCGAATAGGAGGTGCCGAGCTGGCCGTGCGCGAGATCGAGCCACCAGCGGAAATACTGGTGCCAGAACGGCAGGTCGAGGCCGAGCGCATGATTGAGTTCGCGTATCGAGGCGGGCGACGCCTTGGGGCCGAGGATCTGGTACACCGGGCTGCCGGGCGCCACATGCACCAGCACGAAGGTGAGGGTGATCAGGATCGCCAGCGACAGCGCGGCGCTGCCCAGCTTGCGGCCGATGCCGCCCAGGATGCGCATCAGCGCGCCGCTGCTTCGCGGGCGCAGGCCATGTCGCCCGAAAGTGTCAGGAACTCCGGAGACCAGGAGCCGAGCGGGTTTTCCATCTCGCGCAGGCCGTGCAGTCCGGGCCGCGCCAGCAGGGAGATCGCACCGTCCGGCAGGAAGATCACCGGCTGCTCGGCCGCGGTATAGTCCTGTGCCGCATCCAGCGCCCGGCGTCCGGCGTCCTTCAGCACGGCGCGGTTCAGCGCGTCCATCTTCGCATCCTCGTAGTGGCCATAGTTGGAGGCGCCGTCGGACGAGAAGGATTGCTGGCCGTCCGGATAGCCGGTGATCGTCCAGGCGATCATGATGCTGTCCCAGTCATGCCCGTTGCCTTCCAGGGTCGCAAACAGGTCGTTGAATTCGAGGCCGCGCAGATCGATGTCGATGCCGACGGCGGCGAGGTTGCGCTGCGCCACCTGCAGTTCGATCAGCCGGTCGACGACGCCGGCCGACACACCCACCGAGAAGCGCAGCACGACGCCGTCCTTGCGCCGGATGCCGTCCGGGCCGGGATGCCAGCCGGCCGCGTCGAGCAGCGCGCGCGCCTTGGCGGGATCGTGGCGCAGCGACGGGTAGGTCTGCCGTGCGGCGTCGGACAGGAACCCCGCCATTGCCGGCGGCACCGGGCCGTGCACCTCGCCGGACTGGCCGTGCCAGGCAAGGGCGATCATCTCGTCCTGGTCCAGCGCCAGTGCGATCGCCTGGCGGATCCGCACGTCGCGCAGGTACGGCGCCGCCGCACTCCGCATGTTCAGGTAGAGCAGCCCGTAGCCGAACGGGCCGTCGAGCCGGGTGGTGGTGAAGCCGGGCAGCGCGCGGGCGAGATCGCTGAGCCGGAACGGGATGTCGGCGGCATCGATCTCTCCGGCCCGCAGCGCCTGCAGCGGATTGCCGCCCTCGAGGAAATCCACCACCAGCCGGCTGATGGCAGGATGCCGGCCGCCATAGGACGGGTTCGGCAGCAGCGTGATGTGCCGGCCGACGACGAACTCGCTCATGATGAACGGCCCGTCCGATACGCGGTACAGGGCGGGGTCGGTCTGCCGCAGCCGCATCTGCTCCAGCGTCAGGCCGCGATAGACATGCTCGGGCAGCACCGGGATGTTGAGCCCGGTGCGCAGGAACCAGCCAGGGTTGACGCTGCGGTCGAGTGTCAGGGTGACCTCGTGGGGATTGTCGCTGGCGACGCGGGTGATGAACTCCGGAATGCCGCCGATGCCGTCGTTGACGTAGCCGGCGCCGAGCCTGCGTATGATGTCGAAGGTGAACAGCACGTCGGTGGCGGTCACCTTCACGCCGTCCGACCACAGCCAGGGCTTGATGGTGAAGCGCCAGGTGCGGCCGTCATCGGCGCTGGTGACGGACGAGGCGAGGCTGAGATCCGGGTCGTAGTCGACGTGGCGGTCGAGCCAGACCAGCGGCCGGTAGATCTGCTGCATGACCTGCACGTTGTAGACATGGTTGGTGAGCAGCGGGTTCAGCGAGTTGACGGCCTGCGGATCGGACTGGCCGAGCCCGGCCGGCAGCACCACGGTGCCGCAGCCCTGCAGCGGTGCCGCGGCGGTGCAGAACATGGCGGCCGCCAGGATGGCGCCGGTGGCATGCGCCTGCGGCACGCTCAACGGGGCGTGGCCGCGGTAGCGGTCCGGGTCGGGCAGGCCATGTCGCCCGACAGGGTCAGCAACTCCGGCGACCAGGTGCCGGTCGGGCTGGTCATGTCGTGCAGGCCGTGCAGCTCCGGCCGGGCCAGCAGCGAGATCGCGCCGGTCGGCAGGAAGATGAACGGCTGCTGTTCGGCGGCGTAGTCCTGCGCCTGGTCCAGCGCCTGCTCGCCGGCAGTGGTCACCACCGCCTCGTTCAGCGCGTCCATCCGTTTGTCGTCGTAGTGGCCGAAATTCTGCGCGCCGTCCGAGGAGAAGAACTCCTGGCCGTCCGGAAACGCATCGACGGTCCAGCCGATGACGATGCTGTTCCAGTCATGGCCGTTGCCGTTCAGCGTCGCGATCAGCTCGCTGAAGGCGACGCCGCGAATATCGATGGCGATGCCGGCCGCGGCGAGGCCACGCTGCGCCACCTGCAACTCGATGAAGCGGTCGATGGACTCCGACGACACCTCGACCTCGAACTCCAGGCGCTGGCCGTCCTTGACGCGTATGCCATCGGGGCCGGGGTGCCAGCCGGCGGCGTCGAGCAGGGCACGCGCCTTTGCCGGCGAGAATTGCCATTGCGGGTAGCCGGCCCTTGCCTGCGGCGACAGGAAGCGGGCGATCGCGGGGGGTACCGAGCCGTGGATCGGCACCGCCTGGCCGTGATAGACCAGCCTGTCGATTTCGTCCTGGTCAATGGCCAGTGCGATCGCCTGCCGCACGCGTACGTCGCGCAGGAACGGCGCGGACCGGCTGTGGAAATTCATGATGATCGACATGTAGCCGAACGGCCCGTCGAGCTTGATGGTGCGCAGATTCGGCAGCGCGGTGGCAAGGTTCCAGAGCTGGAACGGGATGCTGGCTGCATCGATCTCGCCGGAGCGCAGCGCCTCGAGGGCGTTGCCGCCTTCGAGGAAGTCGACCACCAGCCGGCGTATTTTCGGCCGGGTGCCGCCGTAGAGCGGGTTCGGCACCAGCACGATGTGCCGTCCCACCGAATAATCGTCCAGCACGAACGGGCCGTCCGATACCTTGAACAATGCCGGATCGGTCTGCCGCGCACGCATTTCGCGCAGGGTAAGGTTGCGATAGATGTGCTCGGGCAACGGCCGGATCGTGTTGCCGATCCCGAGGCGCAGGAACCATTCCGGATTGACCGGATGGTTGAGGATCAGGGTGACCTCGTGCGGCCCGCTCGCCTGCACGCTGTGGATATATTGCGGAACGCCACCGACGCCGTAGAGGACATAGGATGGTCCAAGCTTGCGGATCAGGTCGAAGGTGAACACCACGTCGGCGGGCGTCACCGGCACGCCGTCCGACCACAGCCACGGCTTGATGGTGAAGCGCCAGGTATGGCCGCCATCCGGCGTGGTTGCCGACGAGGCGAGGCTGAGCGCCGGGTCGTAGTCGAGGTGGCGGTCGAGCCAGACCAGCGGCCGGTAGATCTGGTAGATCATCTCCGAGTTGTAGATCGAGTTGGTCAGCAGCGGGTTCAGCGACGTCACCGCCGACGGCGTGCTCTGGCCGAGACCGGCGGGCAGCACGACGGTGCCGCAGGGCGAGGGTGCTGCCCGCGCCGGTGCGGCGGCGAGGCACAGGATCGCGGCCGCCAGCAGGACGCCGGACCCGCGCTGGCTCGGAACGCTCACCGGGTGGCCGCCACTTGCGACGGGCAGGCCATGTTACCTGACAGTGTCAGCAGTTCCGGCGACCAGTTGCCGTTCGGGCTGGTCATCTTGGCAATCCCGTGCAGCTCCGGCCGCGCCAGCACCGAGACCTCGCCCGCCGGCAGGAACAGGAACGGCTGTTGCTCGGCTGCATAGTCCTGCGCCGCATCGAGCGCCTGATGCCCGGCAGCCTGCACCACGGCTGCATTCAGGGCGTCCATCGTCTTGTCCTCGTAATGGCCATAATTCTGCGCACCGTTCGAGGAGAAGAATTCCTGGCTGTCCGGAAAGCCCTCGACGGTCCAGCCCAGCACGGCTGCATCCCAGTCATGGCCGTTGCCCTGCAGGGTCGAGATCATCTCGTTGAAGTCGATCGCGCGGATATCCATCGCGATACCGACCGCCGCAAAGTTGCGTTGCACGATCTGTAGATAGGTCAGCAGGGTCGGGATTCCGGATGTCGCCTCGACCTCGAACTGCAACCGATGACCGTCGCGGCTCCGGATGCCGTCCGGTCCCGGATGCCACCCGGCTTCGTTCAGCAGCGCCCGGGCGCGCTGCGGCGAAAATTGCATCCTGGGGTAGCCGGACATGGCAAGCGGCGACAGCAACTTTGCCATTGCCGGTGGCACCGGGCCGTGGATCGGCGTCGACTGGCCGTGGAAGACCAGCGAGATGATCTCGTTCTCATCGATCGCCAGCGTCATCGCCTGCCGCACCCGCACATCGCGCAGGAAGGGCGCGCCGGAGCTGCGGAAATTCAGGATCATCGCGTCGTAGCTGAAGCCGCCGCCAAGCCTGATGGTGTGCAGGTTCGGCAGCGCGGTGGCGAGATCCCACAGGTTGTAGGGGATATCGGCGGCGTCGATCTCGCCAGAGCGCAGCGCCTGCAGCGGGGAGCCACCTTCGAGGAAGTCGATCACAAGGCGCCGCAGCTTCGGCGGCGTGCCGCCATAGCGCGGGTTCGGCACCAGCGCGAGGTAGCGACCGACCGCGAACTCGTCGACCAGGAACGGGCCGTCGGAAACCCGGAACAGGCTTGGATCGGTCTGCCGCATCCGCATGTCGCGCAGGCTCAGGCCGCGATAGACGTGGCTGGGCAGCACCGGGAGGCCGCCGAGGCCGAGGCGCAGGAACCAGTCCGGATTAGCCGCATGGTTGAGGGTGAGGGTGACCTCGTGCGGGCCGGTGGCACGGACATCCTGTATGTAGTCCGGGATGCCGCCGATACCGTACTTGACGTAGCCCGGGCCGATCTTCCGGATCAGCTCGAAGGTAAATGCCACGTCGTCGGGCGTGACCGGGATGCCGTCCGACCACTGCCAGGAATGAAGGGTGAAGCGCCAGCTATGGCCGCCATCCGGCGTAGCTACCGCCGAGGCGAGGCTTCGGGTCGGATCGAACTCCAGATGCCGGTCCAGCCAGATCAGCGGACGATAGATCTGGTTGGAGACCTCGAGATTGTAGACGGACGTGGTCAGCAGCGGGTTGAGCGAGGTGACCGCGCCGGGTGCCGACAAGCCCAGTCCGGACGGCAGCACCACCGTACCGCAGCCGGCGGTCGTCGCCACCGCCACCCCGGGCAGCAGCAGGCCCACCAGCGCGGCCAGAAATAGAGACGATACCCTCACCAACCCGCGTTTACGGCGGCGGCCCTGCCATGTCCAGGGCGCAACGCACCTCTGCCTGCAGCGCGGGCAACACGATCTCCCGAAACCAGGGGTTGCGGCTTTCCCACACCCCGGTGCGCCAGGACGGATGCGGCAGCGGGAAGTAGCGCGGCAGATAGTCGCGGAACCGCTCGACCCGCGCGGTCATCGCACCGGGTCCGAGCACGTGGTTCTGCGCATAGGTGCCGATCAGCAGGGTGAGCCGGATCCCAGGCATCAGCCCGAGCACGCGGTCGCGCCAGAGTGGCGCACATTCCGGACGCGGCGGGCGGTCGCCGCCCTGCGGCAGCCGGCCCGGGTAGCACAGGCCCATCGGCAGGATGGCGACCCGGCTGGTGTCGTAGAACACCTCCTTGCCGATGCCGAGCCAGCCGCGCAGCCGCTCGCCGGACTGGTCCCAGAACGAGATGCCCTTCTCGTGCACCTTGGTGCCGGGCGCCTGGCTGGCGATCAGCAGCCTGGCGGTCGCCGACACATGCAGGATCGGGCGTGGCCCGAGCGGCAGGTGCGCCTCGCAATGCCGGCAGGCGCGCACCTCGGCCACCAGGCGGTCGAGTGCGTCGGGATCGCTCAAGGATGCAGCAGCTCGTCCACAAGATGCGGGACGGTGTTGGTGGCAAAACCCTCGATGGAGCGCTCGAACCGGCTTGCGGGATCGGGCGCCAGGTCGAGCTCGATGGTCTGCGCACGCCTTGCGGCATCGACGAAACCGGCGGCCGGATACACGGTGCCCGAGGTGCCGATCGAGACGAACAGGTCGCACACCGCCAGCGCCGCCTCGATCGCCTCCATGTGCAGCGGCATCTCGCCGAACCACACCACGTCCGGCCGCAGCGCGTGCTGCCCGCAGGCCGGGCAGGGCACGTCGGTTCCGGTATCGCCGTCCCACCGGGGATTGTTGCCGCAGGCGGTGCAGCGCACACGACGCAGTTCGCCATGCATGTGCAGGAGTTTCGTGCTCCCCGCCCGCTCGTGCAGGTCGTCGATGTTCTGCGTAAGGACCAGCAGGTCGCCGCCAAATTCCCGCTCCAGCCGCGCCAGCGCCACATGCGCCGCGTTGGGGTGCACCGACGCGAGCTGCGCTCGCCGGGCGTTGTAGAACCCATGTACCCGCGCCGCATCACGGGCGAAGGCCGCCGGTGTCGCGACATCCTCGATCCGCACCCGCGACCACAGCCCGTCCGGATCGCGGAACGTATGCAGCCCACTTTCCTGGCTGATCCCGGCCCCGGTCAGGATGACGATGCGGCGGAACATCTGTGTCCTAGCCTGCGGCATCTCAGGGTTCGTCGGTCTGCGTCTCCTTGATGCCGATGGAGAAGACGATGATGCGCTGGCCGCCGTGCTCGAAGCTCACGGTGCAGGGCACCAGGGCGCCGCGCACCATCGGCTGGGTCGCCTGGGTGAGCGAGAACTGCGCCTGCACCGGCTGATACTGGCCGCCGGTGGCTGCCGGGATGTCGAGGCCGTTGTACTGCCCGTTCGGATATTGCCGCATGCTTCCGTTGAGCAGCGCGACGTGGCCGCTGCCCGGGCAGGCCGCATTGATCAGCCGGTCGGGCAGCGTGCCCTGGTTGGTGATGGTGGTGGAGAGCTGCGCCGCATGGTCCTGGTCGTCGGGGTCGCCCTGCGAGGGCCCGATCTGGATCGGCCCCGAGACCTGGGTCATCGCATGCCCCGGCTCGGAAGCGCCGAGCAGCAGCACGGCCGCTGCAGGCACGAGGTGTCTAGCCAAGCTCATAATCGACCTCCGGGTGATAGACCGCCTGTTCCTTGCCGCGCAGCGACGAGAACAGGGTGAAATGCGTGATGGCAACGCTTTCCGAGCGCAGCAGGTTGTGCGCCTGGATCCAGGTCGCCAGTGCCGGCTCGGCCACGGTGTCGACCCGCGCCAGCGTCACGTGCGGCTTGAACCGCTTGCGCTCCGGCGGCAAGCCGATGCGGACCAGCGCCGTCTCGATCTTGCCCTGCAGGCGTTCCAGCGGCTCGCTGGCCTCGATGCCGGCCCAGAGCGAACAGGTCTTTCCGGACCGGGTGAACAGGCCGGTGCCGCACAGCGCCAGCTTGAAGCCTCGCCCGCGTATGGCGGAGAGCGCGTGGTCGATCTCCTCGGCCATCACCCGGTCCGCCTCGCCGATGAAACGCAGGGTCAGGTGCAGGTTGGCGGGCGGGGTCCAGCGTGCTCCTGCAAGGCTGCCGGCAAGTCGCGTCAGGCGCTCGCGCATCGGATCGGGCAGGTCGAGGGCGACGAAAAGCCTCACTTCCGGCGTGCCTCGGCAATCAGCGCGCGCACCTGCGGCATCAGCCTCGCGACGATGATACGCACTCCGGCGGCGTCGGGGTGGATGTGGTCGGCCTGTTCGAGATCCTCGTGGGTGGCGACCCCCTGCAGGAAGAAGGGGTCGTACAGCAGCCCGGGGCGGTGCGACAGATGCTCGAACACCGCGGCGAAGGCGTGCCCGTACTCGGCGCCCATGTTGGGCGGCGCCACCATGCCGGACAGCAGAACAGGGATGTGGCGAGCCTGCAGGTGGTCGAGGATGGCTGCGATGTTGTGCTCCATCTGCGCCGGCGGCTGGCCGCGCAGTCCGTCGTTGCCGCCGAGTTCGACGATGGCTGCATCGGGATTGTCGCCGAGCGCCCAGTCGAGCCGGGCCAGCGCCCCGGTCGAGGTGTCGCCCGAGACGCCGGCATCCAGCACCTGCGCATCCAGGCCGGCCTTGTCGATCGCCTGCTGCAGAATGGTGGTAAAGCCCTGCTCGTGCGGCAGCCCGTAGCCGGCGGTGAGGCTGTCGCCCAGGGCAAGGATCCTGACCGCGGCCGCGTGCGCCGGGGCCGCGAGCCAGAGAGGGACGCAAACCAGGATGGGCGCGCGCGTTGTCGTCCACCATGCAGCCAGGCGGAGAGAGAGTGGACGGACCGGCAGCGCTGCCTCCTGAGTATTCCGGCGCGCACGCCATGCTGCAGGCGCGCGACCTCTGGCTGACGGTGCCCGCGCGTCCGGGGGCGGTCAACACGCAGCATGGTCAGGCCGAGGGCTCGCTGCATATCGTGCGCGGCGCCTCGCTCGACCTGCAGGCCGGTGTCTCGCTCGGCATCGTGGGGCCGTCCGGGTCCGGCAAGACCAGCCTGCTGATGCTGCTCGCCGGGCTGGAACGGCCGTCGCGCGGCAGCGTGCGCATCGACGGCACCGACCTCGCCGGCCTGACCGAGGACCAGCGCGCGCAGTTCCGCGGCCGCAGCATCGGCATCGTGTTCCAGTCCTTCCACCTGATCCCGAGCATGACCGCGCTGGAGAACGTCGCCATCCCGCTGGAGCTGACCGGCCGCGCCGATGCGTCCAGGCGGGCCGCCGAGGCGCTGGAGCAGGTCGGGTTGTCGCACCGGCTCGACCATCGCCCGGGCCAGCTGTCCGGCGGCGAGCAGCAGCGGGTGGCGCTGGCGCGTGCGTTCGCCCCCGGGCCGCGCCTGCTGCTGGCCGACGAGCCGACCGGCAACCTGGACCTCGAGACCGGTGGCCGGGTCGCCGACCTGATGTTCGCCCTGCAGCGCGAGCGCGGCACCACGCTGGTGCTGATCACCCACGATCCGGCGCTGGCGGCACGCTGCAACCGGGTGCTGGCGGTGAGCGACGGGCACTTGTCGGAACCGGTCCGCTAGGTGTCGCGCCATATCCCGGGCCGCCGCCCTGGCTGGAGCCCGCCCTCGTGGCGCCTGCCCCTGTCGATTGCGCTGCGCGACATGCGCGGCACGCTGTCCGGCATGCGCATCGTGCTCGCCTGCCTCGCCCTCGGGGTGGCGGCGATCGGCACGGTCGGCGGCCTGCGCGCCGCGATCCAGGGCGGGGTGGCGTCGCAACGGCGCGCCATCCTCGGTGGCGATCTCAGCGTGGAGAGCCCGGATCCGCTGCCAGCCGATCTCGCGCCGTTCCTGCGCGCGCAGGGCCTGCGCATCGCGGAAAAGACCAGGTTGCGCTCCATGCTGTATGGCCCGCACGGGCAGCGCATGCTGGTCGAGGTCTCGGCGGTGGATGCCGCCTATCCGCTGGTCGGCGCGGTCACCGTCGATCCGGCCCGGACGCTCTCCTCGGCGCTGGCGCAGGGGGTCCTCGTCGAACCCCTGATCGAGGACCGGCTCGGGGTGCATCCCGGCGACACGCTGCGGATCGGCACCCTGGCGCTGCCATTGGCCGGTGCGCTGGCGCATGTGCCGGACGGCGCCAGCAGCACCTCGCTCGCCCCCGAAGTGATGCTCTCGCAGGCCCGCCTCGAGCAGTCCGGGCTGCTGGCGCCGGGTGCGCTGGTGACCTACCGGTTGCGGATCGCGCTGCCCGACGACCGCATGCAGGGTCGCGCCCGCCGCGTGCAGGACCTGGCGCGGACGATCTCGCAGCGCTACCCGGAGCAGCCGCTGCGCCTGCGCGACGTGCAGGATGCCGCCCCGGCGCTGACGCAGGTGGTGGCGCAGGTCTCGCAGTTCATGACCCTGATCGGGCTGGCGTCCCTGCTGCTCGGCGGCCTCGGGGTCGCCTCCGGCGTCTCGGCCTGGTTGCAGGCGCGCACCGAGACGCTGGCGGTGCTGCGCTGCCTCGGCGCCTCGTCGGGCACCATCGCCCGCATCGTCTCGCTGCAACTCGGGCTGCTGTGCGGCGCCGGAGTGCTGGCCGGCGTGCTGGCCGGGATCGTCGTGCCGGCGGTGGCGATCCACGAGCTTGCAGGGCTGCTGCCGGTGTCGCCGGATGCCGGCTTCCATCCGGCCCCGCTGCTGCTGGCGGCGGCGTTCGGCCTGCTGGTCGCCACGCTGTTCACGCTGCCGCCGCTGCTGCGCGCCGTGCGGGTCTCGCCGGTCGCCCTGTTCCGCGATGATCCGTGGGAGCGGCGGATCGGCGGCTGGAGGTTGCCGGCGGTGCTGGCCGCGCTGGTCGCCGTGCTGGTGCTGCTGGCCACCCTGACCTCGCCGTCGCCCTGGCTGGCGCTCGGCTTCTGCGGTGCCGCGGCCTGCATCCTGCTGCTGTTCCGTGGTGCCGGCCTGCTGCTGCGCCTCGGCGCCGGCGCCGTAAGCCGCACCGGCCTCGCGCGCACCGGTCTGGGTTCGGCGTGGCTCGCACTCGGGCTGCGCGCCCTGCATCGGCCTGGCTCGCCAGCCTCGGCGATGCTGCTGGCGCTCGGCGCCGGCCTCTCCACCCTGGCCGGGATCGCGCTGATCGAGGGCAACATACGCGCCGCCGTGCTCGGGCAGCTGCCGGTGGACGCGCCGTCCTTCTATTTCATCGACATCCAGCCGGACGAGGCGGCGCGGTTCGACGCCGTGCTGCATGCCCTGCCGCAGGCCGGCCAGGTCCGCCAGCTGCCGAGCCTGCGGGCGCGCGTCGTCGCGGTGAACGGGGTGCCGGTCGGGCAGGTGCGGGCTTCGCCGCAGACGCGCTGGGCCCTGCGCGGCGACCACGGGCTGAGCCTGTCGGCCGCGCCGCCGCCCGGCACCCATATCGCCCAGGGCGCGTGGTGGCCGGCGGGCTACGCAGGACCGCCGCTGCTGTCGTTCGACGCCGACCTTGCGCGCGGCTGGGGCGTGCGCGTCGGCTCGACGATCACGCTGAACGTGCTGGGCCGCAACGTCGATCTGCGCGTGGCCAGCCTGCGCGACATCGCCTGGCGCTCGCTGCAGCTCAACTTCGCCTTCATCGCATCGCCCGGCCTGCTGTCGGGCGCCCCGCACACCCTGGTGGCAACCGTGGGCTCCAGCGGGCGTCCGGCCGACGATGCCGCCATCCTGCAGGCGGTGACCGACGCGCTGCCCAACGTCACCGGCATACGCGTCGCCGACGTGCTGGGCGAGATCGGCTCCCTGGTGCACCGGATGGCGCTCGCGTTGCAGGCGATGGGGGTGCTTGCGCTGCTGTCGGGCGCGCTGGTGCTGGCGGCGACGCTGGCATCCGGGCAGGCGGCGCGTCGTCGCGAGGCGGCGATCCTGCGCAGCCTGGGCGCGACCGGCAGGCAGCTGCGCGCGGCCTGGCTGGTGGAGTTCGGCGTCATGGGCGCGGTCGCCGGCGTGGCCGCGTCCGGCGTCGGCGCGGCGCTGAGCTGGCTGGTGCTGCATTTCGTGCTGCAGGCGCCGTGGCGCTTGTTGCCGGGGACCCTGGCTGCGACCATCGCTGGCGCCATCCTGCTCATGCTGCTTGCCGGCCTGCTCGCCACCCGTCAGGCGCTGCGGGCGAGTCCCGCGGAGCTGCTGCGCCAGGGGTGACAGCCGGAGCCGGGATGGGCTGCAGCCGGGGATGGATGCGACTTAATGCGAAATAAAGCGGCCGGTGAGACCGGCCGGTCCGGTTCCGCTTGACCTGCCAACCGGTACCACCAAGATATCCGCTGCGGTCCGGATAGACCGAACCAGAGGAACCGATCTCACATGGCCTTCAATCCCGATTTCCGAAGCACCTCCCGCGCCATGGGCGTGGGTGCCCAGGCCGGGGTCATCGATGCCGGCCTGCGCGCCTACATGCTGCGCGTCTACAACTGGATGACCTCCGGTCTCCTGCTGACCGGCATCGTTTCGTACGGGGTGGCGCATTCCTCGCTGGCCAGCCTGTTCTGGAACCAGGTCGAGCTTGCCGACGGCCGCATCGTGCCGCACCCGACCGGGCTTGGCATGCTGTCGATCTTCGCGCCGCTGGCCTTCGTGCTGGTGCTGAGCTTCGGCGTGAACCGGCTGTCACGCCAGGCTGTGCAGACCCTGTTCTGGCTGTTCTGTGCGGCGATGGGCGTCAGCCTGACCAGCGTGTTCTTCATCTATACCGAGACGTCGGTGGTCCGGGTGTTCTTCATCACCGCCGCCACCTTCGGCGCCATGAGCCTGTGGGGCTACACCACCAAGACCGACCTCACCAAGTTCGGCTCGTTCCTGATGATGGGCGTGGTCGGGCTGCTGATCGCCATGGTGGTCAACATGTTCATGCACAGCACCGGCCTGCAGATGTTGGTCAGCGTGCTCGGCGTGTTCATATTCACCGGCCTGACTGCCTACGACACCCAGCGGATCAAGCTGAGCTACGCGCAGTTCGCCGCCTACGAGGGCGTCGAGGGTGCCGCCAAGCGCAGCGTGTATGATGCGCTGAACCTCTACCTGAATTTCATCAACCTCTTCCAGTTCCTGCTGTCGCTGACCGGCACGCGCAGCTCGAACAACTGATCGATCTGCAGGACAAAAGGCGAGGGCGGCTCCCGCGGGAGCCGCCCTTTTCGTTCGTGGGCCCAGCCGCCCCGTATTTCAGACCACCGGGCGCTTGGACTTGTCCAGGGCTGCGGTGAACTGGTCGCCGAGCTGCAGATGACCCTGCACGAGCGCCGGCGGCGTCAGCGCCAGCCACTGGTTGAGCGAGATGTCCTGGAAGGTCGGGCTGCGGAACATCTCCAGGAACTTCAGCGTCTGGTTGCCGGTGTTCTCGATGTAGTGGCCCATCGCGAACGGCACGTAGCCGACATCGCCGGCTCGGAAGTCGAAGGTGCGCGCGTTGCCGCCCGAGGCGAACACGCCCATGCGGCCCTCGCCGGACAGGTAGTACTGCCACTCGGCGGCGTTCGGGTGCCAATGCAGCTCCCGCATGCCGCCTGGCTCGATCTCGACCAGCGCCGCCGAGATTGTCTTCGATGCCTTGAAGTTGGTGCTGTCCACGATGCGCACCTGGCCGTGCGGCAGCTTCTGCGGCGCCTGCTGCAACATCCGGTAGCTGAAGCTCTCCGGCACCGCGCCGTTGCCGGAGATACGGTCGGCGCTCAGCGGGCCAGGTACCGGCAGCGGGAAGATGTAGCGCTGCTCCTCCGGCGGCGTGTGTCCGAACATCGAGGCCGGCACGCCGAAGTTCTTGCCCAGCACCTCCGGCGGGATGTGCGTGAACCAGTCGTTGAGCAGGAAGGTGCTTTCCTCGTTGAAGCTGCCGTCGTCGAACACCAGCAGGAACTCGCAGCCATCGCTGCCAAGGCCCTGGATCGAGTGCGGTACGCCGGACGGGAAGTACCAGAGGTCGCCCTCGTGCACGTCGTCGACGAAGTTGCGGCCGTTCTGGTCGACGGCGGTGATGCGTGCGCTGCCGTACAGCATGTACGACCACTCGCCTTCCTTGTGCCAGTGCAGCTCGCGTGTGCCGCCCGGCTTCAGGCGCATGTTGACGCCGGCGATGGTGGTCGAGATGCCGAGCTCGCGCTGCGTGACCTGCCTGGTCCAGCCGCCGTCGGTCTGTCGCATGTGGCTGTCGGCAAACGAGAAGCGGAGGTTCGGCAGCGTGCCCTGGTCGGTCGGCGGCGGGTTCAGGATATCGGGATTCTCGGCATCCCGGATCGTATCGCGCGGACCCGGATCGGACGCGCCGCGACCGAGATGGGCCGGCTGCAGCGCACCTTGCGCGCGCGCGACGGCCGCGGCGGCGAGACCCCCGGCGGCGGCGGCGCTGGTGGAAAGGATACTCCGGCGGGAGAACGGGTTCATGCATGGCCTCGCGTGACGTGATCGCTGTCGCGACCGCATCGCAACGGGGCGGGCGAGACGTCGTTGCAGCGCGCGGTCATGGCTCCTGGCTGCCCGCGGCCATGGCATCGTAGTACTCGCGCTCGGCCAGGTTGCCCGCCGCGTCCTCGTCGGCGACGACGAGGCAGTCGGGATGGAAGTGCAGGGCGGTCGCGCCGATCATGGCGGTGACCGGCCCCTCGACCGCGCGGGCCAGGATGCCGGCCTTGGCGCGCCCGGTCACCACCAGCAGGATGCGTCGCGCCTCCAGGACGGTCGCGATCCCCATGGTGATCGCCCGCTTCGGCACCGCATCCTCGTCGCCATCGAACAGTGCGGCGTTCTGCCTGCGTGTCGCAGGTGCGAGCGTCACCTCGCGCGTGCGCGAGGCGAACGACGACAGCGGCTCGTTGAAACCGATATGGCCGTTCTCCCCGATCCCGAGCAACTGCAGGTCGATGCCGCCGGCGTCGCGGATCAGCGCCTCGTACGCTGCGCCGCCGGAGCCGGGACCGCTGCCGTGCGGGACGTGCGTGCGCGCGAGATCGATGTCGTTCCGGTCGAACAGCAGGCGGTCCATGGTGCTGCGATAGGAGCGCGGATCGTCCGGCGCGATGGCGAGATATTCGTCGAGATTGAAGCTCGTGGCTGCGGAAAAACCGACAGCTCCGGCCTCATGGAGGTCGACCAGCGCATCGTAGACGCTCTCCATGGTGCGGCCGGTGGCCAGCCCGAGAACGCTAGCCGGCTTGGTGTTGAGCTGGGATGCGATCAACGAAGCGGCGGTGGCGCAGGCGGTATTACGGTCGGGCCGGATGACGATCTGCATGGCAGCTTGCTCCATCTCGATCGGGTAGCTGAATGGTAAACCATTGTTTATGAACGCGAACCAACGAGTGGCGCGGTTGACAGGGTCGCCCTTAGCCTACAGGCAGGCGCCTTACTGCCTTGGAATACCAATCGATGAGCCTCGATACACGCTCATGCCTGCCCGGTGCGATGCTGCGAACCACCGCCGCGCTGCTGCTCTCCGCCACACTCCCAACGCTCGCCGCACCGCCCGCCAATTCGCCGCTCCACCAGTTCGGCGAGATCGCCCTCTCCCCTGACGGCAGTCTGGTTGCTTCGCTCGAAGCGGACCTGCCGGAGAACGAGAGCCAGGATGTCGCGACCTCGGTGCTGATACGCGCCGTGCATGGCGACCACGCTCCGGTCAGGCTGCGTCTGCCCTGCTCGGGTCCCGACTGCATACCGTCCAGCCTCGCCTGGATGCCGGACAGCCGGCGCCTCGCGTTCGTCCTGCAGCCGTCGCCGACCGGGCCGCGCGCCGTCTATGGCGTGCGTGCGGACGGCGGCGGCCTGGTGCGGCTGCTGTCGTTCAAGGGCACCCTGCAGGATCTGCGCTACGGGCCTGACGGTGCGCTCGCCGTGCTTGCCACCGCCAACGCGCACAAGGAGCCGGGCGCGACCCAGGCCGCAGCGAAGCTGGTCGGCGAGATCGGCGCGCAGCAGGACGAGCAGCGCATCGCCACCATCGCCGGCGGCGCGGTGCACTGGCAATCGCCGGCCGGGCTCTATGTCTACCAGTACGACTGGCGGCCGCACGGGACGCGTCCGCCGGAGTTCGTCGGCACCGCGTCGCCCGGCAACGGTGACGACAACTGGTGGACCGCCCGGCTCTACGACTTCTCCGATGGCACGGAACGCCTGCTCTACGCGCCGCCGCAGCGCCAGCAGCTCGCCGATCCGGTGGTGTCCGCCGATGGCAGCCGGGTCGCCTTCATCGGCGGCATCATGAGCGATTTCGGCTCGACCGGTGGCGACGCCTTCGTGCTGCCGCTCGACCATCCGGCGCAACCCGCGAACCTTACCCAGGGCGCCACCGCCACCATCACCTCGCTGTCCTGGTCATGCGGGCCGGATCTGGTCGGGGGCAGCCTGGCCGGGCCGGCAACGCAGGTGCTTGCCCTGAAACCTGGCGTCGTGCCCGCCGTGTTGTGGTCCGGCCAGGCCGACCTGTCTCCGACGTTGTACGGCTCCGGCCTGTCCTGCGGCGGCGGCATCTCGGCCACGATCCGGCAGACCTTTACAGCGCCGCCGGAAGTTCAGGTCGGGCCGATCGGGCATTGGCGCACGCTCACGCACGAGAATGCCGGCCGCTCCGCCGCCGCCCGCGTGCAGAGCATCGTCTGGAAGAGCGACCAGTACCAGGTGCAGGGCTGGCTGCTGTCGCCGCCCGATGCGCCGGACGCGATGAATGGCCGGAAAGATGCCCTGATCGTCAACGTGCATGGCGGCCCGTCGGCGGCCTGGACGCCGTACTACCTGACCCCGCGCGGCGACACCTTGTTCCTGCTGAAGGCCGGCTACCGGGTTTTCCTGCCCAACCCGCGCGGCAGCTTCGGCCAGGGCGAGGCGTTCGCGCAGGCCAACGTGCGCGATTTCGGCCATGGCGACCTGCGCGACATCATGGCCGGCATCGATGCGGTCGAGCGCACTGTGCCCGTCGACGACACCCGGCTCGGCCTGACCGGCTATAGCTATGGCGGCTACATGACGATGTGGACGGTCACCCAGACCGACCGCTTCCGCGCCGCGGTCGCCGGCGCCGGCATCTCGAACTGGCAATCCTACTATGGCGAGAACGGCATCGACCAGTGGATGCTGCCGTTCTTCGGCGCCTCGATCTATGCCGATCCGGCGATCTACGCGAAATCCTCGCCGATGACCTTTATCACGAAGGTACATACGCCGACGCTGGAATATGCCGGCGACGCCGATGTCGAATGCCCGCTGCCGCAGACACAGGAATTCTACCACGCGCTGCACACGCTCGGCGTGCCGACGCAGTTCGTGGTGTATTCCGGCCAGGGCCACGGCATGAAGGATCCGGCCAGCAGCGCCGACGCCAACCGCCGCACCCTGGCCTGGTTCGACCGCTACCTGAAGCCGGCTGCCCCGGCTGCCGACCGCCGTCAGTAGAAGCTGAGCTGCGGGTCGGCTGGTCGATCGGTGGGCTGCGCGATGCGGCTGCCGGTCACCACCAGCCGGCTGTCCGCCGCCGGCGTGCGCGTCACGTACGGCACGTTCAGGCTGCTGGCGAGCAGCTGGTAGTAGCGGTCGCCGGTGAGATCGATCGGACCTTCCGGGTGGCACGTAACGACCGCCGACTGGAACGGCATCGTGCGGTTGGGTAGATCGTAGTAGCGGTGGACGCAGGCGGCGTCGGTTTCCCGCACCGGTCCGGCGCAGCCGGCCAGCGCGATGGCGAAACCCGCCGGGATGATCGTGTCCAGGAAACGGCGCATGCTGTCCTCCGGGAGGCCGGGACTGCCAGATGGGTGTCCTCCTGCATCCGATACAGGGAAGGGGCTATCGCCCATGAAGTTCGTGTTCCGACAGGTCGACGTGTTCACCGAGACGCCACTGCTCGGCAATCCGCTCGCCGTGGTGCACGACGCCGACGCGCTCGACGGCGCGACCATGCAGGCCTTCGCCAACTGGACCAACCTGAGCGAGACCACCTTCCTGCTGCGGCCGACGCAGCTCGCGGCCGACTACCGCGTGCGCATCTTCACGCCGGATCGCGAACTCCCGTTCGCCGGCCACCCGACTCTCGGATCCTGCCATGCCTGGCTGCAGGCCGGCGGCGTGCCTCGCTCCGACCAGGTTGTGCAGGAATGCGGCGCCGGGCTGATCCGGATCCGCCGCGATGCCGGCCGGCTGGCCTTCGCCGCGCCGCCCCTGCTGCGCACCGGCGACGTGGAGGCGGGCCTGCTCGATCGCATCGCCAACGCCCTCGGCCTGGCGCGCAACGCGATCCGGCAGGCGCAATGGATCGATAACGGCCCCGGCTGGATCGGTCTCATGCTGGCGACCCGCGCAGAACTGCTCGCGGTGCGGCCGGATTTCAGCCTGCTCGCCGGGCTGGATATCGGCCTGGTCGCCCCCTGGGACCCCGAGGTCGACGGCGACGAGGCCGCCTTCGAGGTGCGCGGCTTCGATCGCACCGAGGACCCGGTCACCGGCAGCCTCAATGCCGGGCTGGCGCAGTGGCTGATCGGCGCCGGCCTGGCGCCGCCGCGCTACGTCGCCCGGCAGGGCACCGTGCTCGGTCGCCGCGGCGTGGTGCATGTCGAGCGTCGCGATGCCGCCATCTGGATCGGCGGCGCGGTCGCGACCTGCATCGAGGGGCACGTCGATCTGCCTGCCGCACCGGTTTGACCGCGTAATGCGGCGCCGATAGCGTCCGTCTTGGTCGGGATCCCGACCGGGAGACGCCAGAACATGAAACGTGCCTTTGCCTACGCCGCCCTCGGCGGCGCCCTGTGCTGCGCCGCGATTTCCTCCGAGGGGCGTGCCGCCGACGCTGCCTGCGCCACCGATAACGCGGCCGTGCCACCCGGCGCCAACACCAGTTCGGCCTCGGCGCCGTTCTACATCGACACCAGGGGCCTCGACCTCAAGACCCAGGCGCCGACGCGCGATCCAGCCAACCCGGACTACCCGCGCGCCACCGAGCTCGCCGACCGCGCGGTGCCATCAACCGGCGCCCGCGGCAACTTCATCATCGGGCCGACGCATCCTGTGTCCCCGGACACGATGCACCATGACGGCGTGCCCGCCGGGCGCGTGGTGTCGTTCACGATGACCTCGAACGACAGCGTGATCTACCGCCCGGGCATGGTGCGCGACGACGCCAACGGCTGCCGCAACGCCGCCATCTTCAGCGCGCACACAGCGCCTGGCGACCCGTCCGGCATGATCGTCACCAGCAGCCATCCCGGCCAGTGGACGCGCGCGGTGGATGTCTACGTTCCGGCCGGGCACGTGCCCCGCAACGCGCCGTTCATCGTGTTCGGCGACGGCGGGCCGGCCGGGTTCTTCAACGAGCACCAGTTCTTCACCACGCTCGACAACCTGATCCACCAGCACAAGCTGCCGCCGATGGTGGCGATCGGCATCGGCGCCGGCGGCCAGGATGCGCAGGGCAGCGAGCGCGGCCGCGAATACGACGCGGTCAACGGCCTGTATGCCGAGTGGGTCGAGCACGAGGTGCTGCCGCGCGTCGAGCAGACGGCACACGTGAAGCTGACGCACGATCCGGACGGGCGCGCCACCATGGGCATCAGTTCCAGCGGCGTCGCCGCCTTCACGATGGCCTGGTTCCATCCGGAATGGTACCACCGCGTGCTGGCCTACTCGCCGACCATGGTGAACCAGCAATGGCCGCACGACAGCGCGCTGCCGGGCGGGGCGTGGGAATACCACGACGACTGGCCGGGTCCCGCGCATGCCCCGCAGGCGGTCGACGGGCTGCACATCACGGCCGCGACCGGCGGCACCGGCGTGCCGCTCATCGCAAACGCGCCGCGCAAGCCGATCCGCTACTGGTTCGAGACCGGCGACCGCGACCTGTTCTACCCGGCGGCTGCACTGGCCGACGGCATGCACGACTGGGTCCTGGCCAACGAGCACACCGCCAGGGTGCTGGCGGCGGCGGACTACCGCTACCAGTTCGTGTTCGCGCGCAACGCGGCGCACGTCGACAAGCCGACCCTGGCGCAGACGCTGCCGGAGGCGCTGGAGTGGGTCTGGGCGGGCTACTCGTCGACAGGCAGGTAAGGGCAAGGGCGCTGCCCTTGACCCGCTGGGGCCGCAGGCCCCAGACCCCGGTCATGCTTCGCTTGCTTGCTGCCACCTCTCTCCTCGCCCTCGTTCCGTTTGCCGACGCTTCGGCCGACACGCCGCCCCTGCACCTGTTCAGGAGCGTCGCGATCGCGCCGGACGGGCTGCACGTCGCCTCGATCGAGACGCTGGACCTGCCTGCGGAGACGCAGCCGCCCGCCCGCCTGCTGATCCGCGGACTCGACGGCAGCGCCCGGCCGGTGGCGCTGCCGTGCGACGGCCAGCCGGGCTGCGCGCCATCCTCGCTGGCGTGGTCGCACGACGGCAGCACGCTCGCCTTCCTGCTCGACGCGCCGGACGGAGTCGGCACCACCATCGAGACCGTCGCCGCCACCGGTGGCACGCCGCGCCGCATCCTGTCGTTCGACGGGCCGCTCGACAGCCTGCGCTACGGCCCCGGCGACCGGCTCGCCGTGCTGGCCACCGCGAACGCCCACAAGCGCGTCGGCGCCACCCAGGCGGCAGCGCCCCTGCAGGGCGAGGTCGGCGTCACCTTCGACGAGCAGCGCATCGCCACCGTCGAGCACGGCGCGCTGCGATTTGCATCGCCGGCCGATCTCTACGTCTACGAATATGACTGGCGCCCGGATGGCGGCTTCGTCGCCACCGCGGCGCACGGCAACGGCGACAGCAACTGGTGGGTCGCGCGGCTCTACGCCTTCGATCGATCGGGCGCCGCGCGCACGTTGTTCACCCCCGGACCGAGCGAGCAACTGGCCAGTCCGGTGGTCGCCCCGGACGGCGCCAGCGTCGCCTTCATCGGCGGCTGGATGAGCGATTTCGGCTCCACCGGCGGCGACGCGTTCCTGCTGCCGCTCTCCGGCGCCTCGGCGACGCCGCCACGCAACCTCACCCCCGGGCTGCACGCCACCGTCACCTCGCTCGACTGGCACTGCGGCGACGGCCTGACCGCGACCATGCTCTCGGGCGGCGACAGCGCCATCGCCACCCTGGCGCCGGGGATGCCGCCGCGCACGCTGTGGTCCGGCCAGCGCATGCTGTCGGCCGGTGGCTGGAATCTATCGCTGTCCTGCAGCCGGCACGGCTCCGCCGCGGTGTCGCAGAGCTTCGACCGCGCGCCCGCGATCGTGGCCGGCCCGGTCGGCGCCTGGCGGCCGATCACCCACGACAACGATGGTGCCGCCGCCGCCGGCACTGCCCGCTCGATCACCTGGCGCAACGACGGGCTCGACGTGCAGGGCTGGCTGCTGACGCCCGCGCACGCCGGCACCGCCAGGCGGCCGATGATCGTCGACGTGCATGGCGGTCCGGAGGCCGCCGCGACACCGGAATTTCCGTCCATGCGCGGTGCCGTGCGCGCCTGGCTGGAACAGGGCTGGGACGTGTTCGAGCCGAACTATCGCGGCAGCTTCGGCCAGGGCGAGGCGTTCGCCGCCGGCAGCATACGCGACATCGGCGGCGGCGACTGGCGCGACGTGCTGACCGGGGTCGACGCCGCCGAACGCGCGGCACCAATCGACGATCGCCGGCTCGGCATCACCGGGGGCTCGTACGGCGGCTACATGACGATGTGGGCGGTCACCCAGACCCATCGCTTCCGCGCCGGCGTCGCCGATGCGGGCGTGTCGGACTGGCTGTCGATCGAGGGCGAGGCGCCGCAGGCCGGGTCCGACGAGGTCAATTTCGGCGGCTCGGTGTATGACAATCCGGCGCCCTACCTGCGCGCCTCGCCGATCACCCACATGCGCGGCGTGGCGACACCGGTACTGATCGCCGTCGGCGAGCGCGATGTGGAATGTCCGCTGCCGCAGAGCCAGGAGTTCTTCACCGCCATGCGGGCGCTGCACGTCCCGGCGAGCTTCGTCGTCTACCCGGGCGAGGGCCACGCCCTGGTGCACGAGGCCGATCGCGAGGACCTGAAGCGCCGCGGCGTCGCCTGGTTCACCCGCTGGTTCGCCACGGCGTCCGGCCCCGCGATCACTCCAGGCCGATAGGCTCGCGCGTCCTGGCGTCGACTACCTCGAGGGCCTGGTAGGACGTCCGGCCGCTGCTGGCGCGGACCAGCCGCACCGCCGCCGGTGCATTCAGCAGCGACGGGTTGGCGACCAGCATCTCGCGCTGCCCGTTGACCAGGAAGGCAGTCCCGATGGTCATCGACACCCTCGGATCGTCCTCGTCATGCAGGATGCAGGCTCCGTTCTTGGTGCAGAGCAGCCAGCCCGGACCGACCAGCAACTCGGTGCCCGACGGCAACGTCGCGGCGTCGGCGAGCGCATCGGCGATCGGCTCCATGTGCCGGCCCCTGGGCATCCCCCGCGGACGGACGGAAGCGGTTGCCGGCGCTCCCCCGATGCTCGGCAGCGTTGCGAAGCCCGGCGCTCCGTTGGGCGGGGTATCGAGCGATCTTGCGCCGCCGACGACCGACAAAGCGGAGGAGGTCCCGGCAAGGCATGCGAACAGCAGAGCCCAGCGAGCGGATCTTGCCAGCCACATGACGAGGGGTAATCCGGTTGAAGCACTGCCGACAACATGTCGAAGACGAAACTTCCAACCAAGCAACGAGATCGTTACTCACCTCGCTTTGACGAAGTATTACTAGGCTAACACGCATCTATATTTGTTGTAACGGACGAAAACGGTATTTTGTCGGACGGAGACCGTTATTGCGAAATTAGCTGCAGCATGTCGCGACATGGCACTGCTGCCGGAGGGGCTGACGCCGGTGCGTCATGCCGGCATCATGGCGACCTGCAACCGGAGCGCCACCGATGTCCGACCCATCCACCCTCGGCGCCGGGTCCAGCGGTGTCCGGCGCGCCGCCGACCTCGCGCCGCGTCGTGGCGCCGAGCTGCTGCTCGAACTGCTCGAAGGCGAGGGCGTCGAGTATATCTTCGGCAATCCCGGCACCACCGAGCTGCCCCTGATCGACGCCCTGCTGAGCACCACGCAGATCGACTACGTGCTCGCCCTGCAGGAAGCGAGCGTGGTGGCGATGGCCGACGGCTACGCGCAGGCGGCGCGGCGCCCCGGCTTCATCAACCTGCATACCGCCGGAGGGCTGGGGCATGGGCTCGGCAATCTGCTGAACGCCTCGATCTCCGGGACGCCGCTGGTGGTGACCGCTGGCCAGCAGGACAGCCGCCATGCGCTGATGGACCCGCTGCTGTTCGGCGACCTGGTCGGCATTGCGGCCCCCAGCGTGAAGTGGGCGCGCGAGGTCACCCATGTCGACCAGCTGCCGATCCTGGTGCGGCGCGCCTTCCTGGATTGCGCGGCCGCCCCGTCCGGGCCGGTCTTCCTGTCGCTGCCGATGGACATGATGGAGGCGATGACCACCATCGCCGTCCCGGAGCGCTCCACCATCGATACCGCCTCGGTCGCGGGTTCGCTCGACCGGCTCGCCGATCTGCTGGCCTCGATCCCGCCCGGCCGTCTGGCCCTGATTGCCGGCGACGAGGTGAGCGCGCGTGGGGCGACCGGCGAGATGGTGCTGCTGGCGGACGCGCTCGGCGCGCCGGTGTACGGCTCGTCCTGGCCGGCGCACCTGCCGTTTCCGACGGCGCACCCGCTCTGGAGCGGCAACCTGCCGACCCGCGCCAACGAGATCGCCGAGGTGCTGGCGGGTTACGACGCGCTGTTCGCGCTCGGCGGCAAGTCGGTGATCACGATCCTCTACACCGAGGGTTCGGCGGTGCCGGATACCTGCCGGGTGTTCCAGCTCTCGACCGACGTGCGCGATCTCGGCCGCTCCTATCCGACCGAGCTGTCGCTGCAGGGCGATATCCAGGCCTCGCTGCGCGTGCTGGTGCCGATGCTGCGCGACCGGGTGGCGCCACGCCGCGAGGCGCACGACCGCGCCGCCGCCGGCCACGCCACCGCCATGCGCGCGCGTCGCGAGGCGCTGGCGGCGCAGGCCGATCGCGAGGCCGGGCAGGCGGTCACCACGCCGCTGGTCGCCGCCCGCGAGGTGCTGCGCGCCATCGGTCCGAAGATCCCGATCGTCGACGAGGCGATCGCCACCTCCGGCCATCTGCGGTCGCTGCTGTACAGCGAGACGGTGCGCGAGTATGCCTTCCTCCGCGGCGGCGCACTCGGCTGGGGCCTGCCGGCCTCGGTCGGCTACAGCCTCGGCATCGGCCGCGAGCCGGTGGTGTGCCTGGTCGGCGACGGCGCGGCGCTGTATTCGCCGCAGGCGCTGTGGACGGCGGCGCACGAGAAGCTGCCGGTGACGTTCGTGGTCATGAACAACCGCGAATACAACATCCTGAAGAACTACATGAAGGGACAGGCGCACTACCTGTCGCGCGCCTCGAACCGCTTCATCGCCATGGACCTGATCGATCCACCGATCGACTACCTCGCGCTGGCCGCCTCGATGGGAGTACCTGCCCGGCGGGTCGATCGCGCCGCCGACATCGCCCAGGCCGTCGAGGCGGGGATCGCCTCAGGCCTGCCCAACCTGATCGAGGTGCCGATCTCGGTGTGATGCAGGCTCAGACGTCCTCCGGCGAAAGCATCGGAGTGCGGTCGAACAACATCGCGCAGAACGCCCACAGCGTTCCGAAGGAGACAAAGCTCATGAGCATGATGGCAAGTTCAAGCATGGAATGAGGTCCTGGGATACCGTTCCGATAACGGTTCGACAGCCGGGACAATCGCCGTGCGGATCCGGATTAACGTAATGAATAAATCGTAAAATCCCTAGTGTCAGACGTTATAATTTGCGACTACCAGCTTGGCCAAAGCCCCGGGGTGGCAATTTCGAGCAGGCTGCCGTCGGGGTCGCGCACGTAGAGGCTGACGCCCCCGCGCGGCCAGGTAATGCGGCTTTCCACCGGCACCCCGAGCCGGGCAAGATGTGCCTCCCAGGCCTCGATCTCGCCGAGCGGCATTGCCAGGCACAGATGCACCGCGCCGCCGCCGTCATGCGGCGGGATCGCGCCGCCGCCATCGGTCGGGGTCGGCTGCGTCGAGGCGCCGGCCAGGAACAGCAACAGGACGCTCGAACCCGGGATCGCCAGGCCCGCCATGCGTTCGTCACGCAGGAACAGCTCGAAGCCGAACACTTCCTGGTAGAAGTGCTGCGCCCGGTCCAGGTGGGCGACATAGACCGAGGTCTCCAGCAGGTGGCTGATCCTTGGACGCCGGGTGTCGCCCGCTGCCTGCGCCGCGCCCGCCGGACCGCTGCCTGGCCCGCTTCCCTGGTCGATCGTGGACATGCTGTTTCCCCTGCAACCGTCGCTCGGACGAAGCGCTTGGGAAAACAGAGCGTTTCGACGTTATCTATCCGTGATAGAACTGCGCCGGTATTTCGTTGCATCGTCGTGGGCGGGAAGGACACCTGATGTGTGACCTGTTGTTGCTCGACGACGACCCGCTGGTGCGGACAACGCTCGGCGAGGCGCTGCGCGATGCCGGCATCGGCGTGGTCGAGGCGGCGAGCGAGGCGGAGGCGCTGGCAGCGTTGCGCGACGAGCAGGTGAAGCCGCGCGTCCTGGTGACCGACCTCGACCTGCGCACCGGACGCAACGGCTTCGTCGTTGCCGCCATCGCCCAGGCGCTGCTGCCGGACATCGCGGTGGTCTACATCACCGGTCGGGCCGATGTGCTGGAAGACCGAACGCTGCGCCCTGGCGAGAGGATGCTGGCCAAGCCGTTCCGCCCGAGCCAGCTGATCGACCTGCTGCGCGAGCTCGATACCGCGCCGGCTTCCCCTCCGGCGGGCTCCTGAACCGCGACTGGCGTTGCTGCCCGGCTTGCGCCGCGATGCAGACTGATTATCTACCGCCATCATGCAGACATCGCAGTTTACCGGTCCGGCCGCCGGCCACGATCCCATCGGCTGGCACGGAACCACCATCCTGTGCGTCCGGCGCGGCGACCAGGTCACCGTCGCCGGCGACGGCCAGGTCACCCTTGGCCAGACGGTCATCAAGGGCAACGCCCGCAAGGTGCGCCGGATCGGACCGGACGGCGCCATCCTGTCCGGCTTCGCGGGAGCCACCGCGGATGCCTTCACGCTGCTCGAGCGGCTGGAAGCCAAGCTGGAACGCTATCCCAGCCAGCTCGAGCGCGCCTGCGTCGAGCTTGCCAAGGACTGGCGCACCGACCGCTACCTGCGCCGGCTGGAGGCGATGATGGTGGTGGCCGACGCCACCCGCTCCTTCACCCTCACCGGAAACGGCGACGTGCTGGAGCCGGAAGACGGCGTGATCGCGATCGGCTCGGGTGGCAACTACGCGCTTGCCGCCGCACGCGCCTTGATGAGCGTGGACGGGCTTTCGGCGGAGGACGTCGCGCGTCGCGCGATGCGCATCGCCGCCGACATCTGCGTCTACACCAACCACTCGCTGATCGTCGAGAGCCTGGCGGCGGAAGGGACACGCTGATGGAAGTCCCGACCTACTCGCCGCGCGAGATCGTCTCCGAGCTCGACCGGTTCATCGTCGGCCAGACCGATGCCAAGCGCGCGGTGGCGATCGCGCTGCGCAACCGGTGGCGCCGCGCGCAGCTTTCCGAGGACCTCCGCGAGGAGGTGGTGCCGAAGAACATCCTGATGATCGGCCCGACCGGCTGCGGCAAGACCGAGATCGCCCGGCGCCTGGCCAAGCTGGCGCAGGCGCCGTTCCTCAAGGTCGAGGCGACCAAGTTCACCGAGGTGGGCTATGTCGGCCGCGACGTCGAGAGCATCGTGCGCGACCTGGTCGAGGTCAGCATCACCATGCTGCGTGACCTCAAGCGCCGCGACGTGCAGACACGTGCCGAGCTCGCCGCCGAGGACCGGCTGGTCAATGCCCTGGTTGGCGAGACCGCGAGCGCCGACACCAAGGGCAAGTTCCGCCGCATGTTGCGGGACGGCGAGCTGGAGGCCAAGGAGGTCGAGGTCGCGGTCGCCGATCCGCAGGGCGCGCCGCAGGGGATGGACATCCCCGGCATGCCGGGCGGCAGCGTCATCAATCTCGGCGAGATGATGAAGGGCATGTTCAACAAGCAGGCGACCCCGCGCCGGATGACGGTGGAGGCGGCCCGGATCGCCCTGCAGCGCGAGGAGGCCGACCGCCTGCTCGACAACGACAGCCTGACCCGCGAGGCGGTGGCGCACGCCCAGGACCACGGCATCGTGTTCCTCGACGAGATCGACAAGGTCTGTGCGCGCTCGTCCGAGGGCGGCTTCCGGGGTGGCGACGTATCGCGCGAGGGTGTGCAGCGCGACCTGCTGCCGCTGATCGAGGGTACCACGGTCTCGACCAAGTATGGCCCGGTCAAGACCGACCACATCCTGTTCATCGCTTCCGGCGCGTTCCATCTGGCCAAGCCCGCCGACCTGCTGCCCGAGCTGCAGGGCCGCCTGCCGATACGCGTCGAGCTGGCGCCGCTGTCGCGCGACGATCTGCGGCGGATCCTGACCGAGCCCGAGCACTCGCTGCTCAAGCAGTACACCGCGCTGATGAAGACCGAGCGCCTGGCGCTGGACTTCGGCGAGGATGCCATCGATGCGCTGGCCGATCTCGCCGCCGACATCAACGACCGGGTGGAGAATATCGGTGCCCGCCGGCTGGCGACCGTGCTCGAGAGACTGCTCGAGGAGGTGAGCTTCACCGCCAGCGACCGGCCGGGCGACACCGTGCGCATCGATGCCGGGTATGTCCGCGACAAGGTGGCGCCGCTGGCACAGAAGGGCGACCTCAGCCGGTTCATCCTCTAGGATGGCGGCCATGCCGGACGCCGCGACCACCGCCGATCCGTTCGTCGTCCCCGAGGAGGCGACGGCAGCCGAAGCGATAGCCGCCATCGCCGAGGAGCTCGATGTCTTCGACGACTGGATGCAGCGCTACCAGTACATCATCGAACTGGGCCGCAAGCTGCCGCCGTTTCCCGAGCCGTGGACCGACGATAGGCACCGTGTTCCCGGCTGCCAGAGCCGGGTCTGGATGGAAGCGGAGCATGCGGACGGCGTGCTGCGACTGGCCGGCGCTTCGGACGCGGCCATCGTCTCCGGACTGATTGCCCTGCTGCTGCGGGTGTACTCCGGCCGCAGCCCTGCCGAGGTGCTGGCGACCGACCCGGTGTTCCTGAAGGATCTGGGCCTGCTCGAAGCCCTGTCGACCAACCGCGGCAACGGCATCGCGGCAATGGCGCGTGCCGTCCACCAGGCCGCCCGGCAGGCAACTGCTGGCTGACGCTGCTGAATGGCTGTTCATAGAAACGTGTTGCGGCGCAGCATTATGTGCGTTTGCGTCTGGCCTGTGACAGTCGCTGCGCCTATGTTCGCGCCGTTTGGCGGAAGGGCCCCGCACCCGCGATTGGGTCAGGTCGATTGAGGCGCTTGATGAAGAACAGGATTTCCCGATGGCTGCCGGGCGCAGGCGCTTTCGGCGCGGCATTTCTGCTCGGTGGATGCCAGCTCGACGTGCTGGACCCGATGGGCAATATCGGCCAGCAGGAAAAAAGCCTGATCATCCTCTCGACCTGGCTGATGCTGATCGTGGTCGTGCCGGTGATCAGCCTTACCCTGCTGTTCGCCTGGCGCTATCGGGCCACCAACACGCAGGCGACCTATTCGCCGAACTGGGCGCATAGCCGCCCGGTGGAGACGGTGGTGTGGGCGGTGCCGATCGCCATCATCGCGGTGCTTGCGGTCATCACCTGGCAGACCACCCACTCGCTCGATCCGTACAAGCCGCTCACCTCCAGCCGCAAGCCGGTGGTGATCGACGTGGTGGCGCTCGACTGGAAATGGATGTTCATCTACCCGGAGCAGGGCATCGCCACGGTCAACGAGATCGCGTTTCCGATCGGCACCCCGATCGAGTTCCACATCACCTCGGACAGCGTGATGAACTCGTTCTTCATCCCGCGACTGGGCAGCCAGATCTACGCCATGGCCGGCATGGAGACGGGCCTGCACCTGATCGCCGACAAGCCGGGCCGCTATTTCGGCGAGTCGGCGCAGTTCAGTGGCGCCGGCTTCTCGGACATGCATTTCAACGCTATCGCAACGACCGACGCCGGCTTCAAGGGCTGGGTCGATCAGGTACGCCACTCCGGCCGCAACCTGACCAACGCCAACTATTCGGCCGTGGCGGCACCGAGCGAGAAGGTGCCCGCGACCTACTTCGCCCAGGTCCAGCCTGGGATGTTCGACCAGATCATCGCCAAGTATCGAGGCAAGGCGATGCACTTCAATTCCGGCATGAAGGCAGAGTGAGACTATGCTCGGCAAGCTGACCTGGGCGGATATTCCGTTCGACAATCCCATCGAGATGGGCGCCGTTCTTTTCATGGGCGGCGTGGTCGCCGTGGTTCTCGGGCTGGTGACCTGGTATCGCCAATGGCCATACCTGTGGCGGGAATGGCTGACCTCGGTCGATCACAAGAAGATCGGCGTGATGTACATCCTGCTCGCCCTGGTGATGCTGCTGCGCGGCTTCTCCGACGCCATCATGATGCGCGCGCAGCAGGCGATCGCGCATGACGGTGCGCCCGGCTACCTGCCGCCGCACCACTACGACCAGATCTTCACCGCGCACGGCGTCATCATGATCTTCTTCATGGCGATGCCGTTCATGATCGGCCTGATGAACATCGCGGTGCCGCTGCAGATCGGCGCACGCGACGTGGCATTCCCGTTCCTGAACTCGGTCAGCTTCTGGCTCACCGCGGTCAGCGTCGGCCTGGTCAACATCTCGCTCGCCATCGGCGAATTCGCGCAGACCGGCTGGCTCGCCTATCCGCCGCTGTCGGAGCTGCAGTACAGCCCCGGCGTCGGCGTCGACTACTACATCTGGTCGCTGCAGATATCGGGCATCGGGACACTGCTGACGGGGATCAACTTCTTCGTCACCATCCTCAAGATGCGCGCACCCGGCATGAACTACATGAAGATGCCGGTCTTCGTGTGGACCGCGCTCTGCACCAACGTGCTCATCATGGCGGCCTTCCCGATCCTGACGGTGACGCTCGGCCTGCTGACGCTGGACCGCTATCTCGGCATGCACTTCTTCACCAACGATGCCGGCGGCAACCAGATGATGTACGTGAACCTCATCTGGGCCTGGGGCCATCCGGAGGTGTACATCCTGATCCTGCCGGCGTTCGGCGTGTTCTCGGAGGTGGTTGCGACCTTCTCCAAGAAGCACCTGTTCGGCTATGCGGCGATGGTCTACGCGACCATCTCGATCACCGTGCTCTCGTTCGTGGTCTGGCTGCACCATTTCTTCACCATGGGCTCCGGCGCCAACGTGAATGCCTTCTTCGGCATCACGACGATGATCATCGCCATCCCGACCGGGGTGAAGGTGTTCAACTGGCTGTTCACGATCTTCCGCGGCCGTGTCGAGTTCCACACGCCGATCCTGTGGACCATCGGCTTCATGGTGACCTTCACCATCGGCGGCATGACCGGCGTGCTGCTCGCCGTGCCGGGCGCCGACTATGTCCTGCACAATTCGCTGTTCCTGATCGCGCACTTCCACAACGTCATCATCGGCGGCGTGCTGTTCGGCTATGTCGCCGGCTTCAACTACTGGTTCCCGAAGGCGTTCGGCTTCAAGCTGAACGAGACGATCGGCAAGTGGTCCTTCTGGTTCTGGCTGAGCGGCTTCTACGTCGCCTTCATGCCGCTCTACGTCCTCGGCTTCATGGGCATGACGCGCCGCATGAACCACTACGACAATCCGGCCTGGACCCCCTGGCTGGAAGTGGCGGCGGTCGGCGCCTGCATGATCCTGGTGGGCATCGTCCTGCAGGTCACGCAGATCGTGGTCAGCATCCGCCAGCGCGAGGCGCTGCGCGACTGGACCGGCGATCCGTGGGGTGGCCGCACCCTGGAATGGTCGACCTCCTCGCCGCCGCCGTTCTACAACTTCGCCGTGACGCCGCACGTGCATGCGCTGGACGAGTTCTGCGACGCCAAGGAGCGTGGCCGCATCGCCAAGCATACGGGCGCCTACGAGGACATCCACATGCCGCGCAACACGCCGGCCGGCCTGTTCATCGCGGTGTTCGCGGCCATCATGGGCTTCGCACTGATCTGGCACATCTGGTGGATGGCGGCGTTCGGCTTCCTGGCCATGGTCACCACCTTCATCGTGCGCAGCTGCAACGACGACATCGACTACTATGTGCCCGCCTCCGAGGTTGCCCGTATCGAGGGCGAGCATGAGCGCGCGGTCGCCCTGAGCCTGGCGAATGCCCGGGTGGCCGCGGCGGTGCGTGCCTGATGGACGCGACGCACGAGAGCCTCGCCGCGCATCCGGAGCACGGCGAGCACCACGGGCCGGGGCCGAACACGGTGTTCGGCTTCTGGCTCTACCTGATGACCGACTGCATCCTGTTCGCGACGCTGTTCGCCGCCTTCGCGGTGGCGAGGCACCAGTTCGCGGACGGCCCCAGCGGCCACGACATCTTCGACCTGAAGTATGTCGGCGTGGAGACCCTCCTGCTGCTGGTCAGCAGCTGCACCTATGGCCTGGCGATGCTGGACGCCTATCGCAACCGCACCAGCGGCCTGGTGCTGTGGATGGGCATCACCTTCCTGCTGGGCCTGGGTTTCATCGGCATGGAGGTGAACGAGTTCAGCCACCTCGTCGCCGAGGGGCATGGTCCGGACCAGAGCGCCTTCCTGTCGGCCTTCTTCACCCTGGTCGGCACCCACGGGCTGCACGTCACCTGCGGCCTGATCTGGATGGTGGTGCTGATGTCGCAGATCCTGATCAAGAAGAACGGCATTTCCGGCCCCTACATGAACCGGCTGATGTGCCTCAGCCTGTTCTGGCACTTCCTGGATATCGTCTGGATCTGCGTGTTCACGTTCGTCTACCTGATGGGTGTGCAGTAATGGCCGACATGAACCGCGCCTACACGGGCGAGAGCCATGGCAGCGTCGGGTCCTACGGGATCGGCTTCGTCCTCTCCATCATCCTGACCGGTGCCGCCTTCGGCCTGGTGATGGAGCCGGTGCTGCCGCATGTGGCGACCCTGCTGGCCATTGCCGGCCTCGCCGCGGTCCAGGTGTTCGTCCACCTGTTCTTCTTCCTGCACATGAACGGCTCCTCCGAGCAGCGCTGGAACGTGACCGCCTTCGCCTTCGCGGTGCTGACGGTGGCGATCCTGATCGTCGGCTCGCTCTGGATCATGCATAACATCAGCGAGAACATGATGCCGGGCGTTGCGAAGTCGCATATGCCTGCAGAGATGTAGGCTCCAGCAGATCCGGAGGCACCTGATGCGTGCGACGCGGCCGGCGGGGGGACCGGGACATGAGCGGCGCCCGCGGTGATCGGACCGGCCGGTGATTGAAGCGATCCAGGCGCTGGCGGCCATCGGCCTGCTTCCGGACTCCGAGATCGATCCGGCGCCGGCCGCGCTGCAGCTGGCGCGGCTCGACGAGACCGGTACGGACTGGATGTCGGCTTCGGAGCACCTGTCGGAACTCGCCCGCGAAGCGGCAGCGATCGGCCATCTGATGACGGGCAGGTCCGCCGAGGCCAGGATCGGCGCCCTGGCCGGCCTGCTGCATGCGCGGTACGGCTATCGCGGCGACAGCGACAGCTACGACGATCTCGACAACGCCAACCTGATCAAGGTGATCGGCCGCCGCAAGGGGCTGCCGGTGGCACTCGGCGTGCTGTGGCTGCATTGCATCCGCGCGGCCGGCTGGGACGGTTTCGGCGTCGACTTCCCGTATCACTTCCTGGTCGCATTGTCGGTTGACGATACCGAGGACGATGCCGAGGCGGTGGTACTGGTCGATGCGTTCGGCGGTGGCGACACCCTCGATGCCGACGATCTCCAGGCCCTGCTGGAACGGCTTGGTGCAGCTCCGGTGCGGCTGCAGCCGGACATGGTCCGGCGCATGACCACCCGCGAGGTGCTTCTGCGCATGCAGCGCAATCTCGTGCAGCGCCGGCTGATCGCGGGCGACGTCGAGGCCGCGCTGACCTCGCTCGGTGGCATGCTGCAGATAGCGCCGGACATCGCGGCAAACTGGCTCAATGCCGCCGATCTGAACCGGCAGGCCGGCAACATGGCAGCGGCGGTCGCGTGCCTGGAGCGCTTCCTTGCCCTGGTGCCGCGGGGACAGGTTGCCGACAAGGCGCGTGCGGATCTCAACGCGCTGCGCGGCCGTGACGGGCAAGAACCACTTACCTGAATTGTAGTTATATTTTACGTGACTCCTGTCTGGTGGAACTCCGGCCCGACGCTCCCATATGTCGTGGCGTGAACTCAACGGAGCCGCTTCGATGAACGCCAACACCCGCCTCGAGGCCGACCGGGCGATCCACCGCGACGGCGTGGTGCGCGCTTCCCTGAACTTCATCGGCCCCGCCGATGGCAAGCCGGAGACCTACAACTACACGCCGCCGCCTGGCGTGCCGGTCCGCAACTTCGGCGACGATCCGCATGAGGTCGCCATTCGCGACCTCCGCGCAGACCCCGCCGCGGCCTCGCTCGACCGCGAGGGTTTCGCGGTGCTGCGGCACCGCAGCGCAGAGCGGGATTTCGCCGACGAGGCCGCGATAGTCGGCGCATACTACGCCGAAACCGAGGCCTTGCTGCGGCAGGCCACCGGGGCGCACCGGGTGTTCATCTTCGACCACACGATCCGCCGCCGTATCCCTGGGCAGGAGGATCGCGCCGGCCAGCGGCAACCGGTTGCACGCGTGCACGTGGACCAGACGCTGAGTTCCGGTCCGGAGCGCGTGCGTCGGCATCTGGGGGCGGAGGCGGCGGCGCTGCTCGACGGCCGGGTGCAGGTGATCAATGTCTGGCGGCCGATACGGGGTCCGGTGCTGGACAGTCCGCTCGCCGTCTGCGACGGCTCCAGCCTGGCGCCCGGCGACCTGGTCGCGACCGATCTCGTCTATCCGCAACATCGCGGCGAGGTCTATTCTGTGCGCCACAATCCGGGGCAGCGCTGGCACTACCTGTCCAGGATGATGCCGGACGAGGTGCTGCTGCTCAAATGCTACGACAGCCGCGAGACCGGGGTGTCGCGCTTTGCTCCGCACACCGCCTTCTCAGATCCGACCACGCCCCCGGACGCCCCGCCCAGGCAGAGCATCGAGCTACGTGCCCTGGTCTTCGGGGCGACCTAGCCCGCCAGACCCGCTCCCGGCGGTGCCTCGTCGCCGGTGGTAGAGTTGCCTGAGTCCCGGAGCCGTCACGCCACTGCAACTTGCCGGTTGCAGTGGCGTTAATCAATTTGCCGCGTCGACCATGGATGCTGTGTGCCCCAGCGCCGACGCGCCCCGGGGAGACGGATCAATGAGCACCACAACCTATTCGGTGCCGACTGCGAAGAAGAGCGGCAAGACGCTCCTCACAGGCGGCGTAGCAGCCCTGGCCGGCCTGATGTTCGGCCTAGATATCGGCGTCATTTCGGGCGCGCTCGGCTTCATCGCAAAGCAGTTCAGCGTCAGCGAGACGATGCAGGAACTGATCGTCAGCAGCATGATGTTCGGCGCCGCGGTCGGCGCCATCCTGGCCGGCTACCTGTCGTCGAGCTTCGGCCGCAAGCGCTCGCTGATCCTGAGCGCCACGCTGTTCGTGGTCTCGTCTCTGCTCTGTGCGCTGGCGCCTTCGGTCGGCTGGCTGCTGGCCGGCCGCGTCCTGCTCGGCGTGGCGATCGGCGTCGCCACCTTCACCGCACCGCTCTACATCTCGGAAATCGCCGACGAGGCTCGTCGCGGATCGATGATTTCCACCTACCAGCTGATGATCACCATCGGCATCCTGGTAGCCTTCATCTCCGACGCCCTGCTCAGCTACAGCGGCGCCTGGCGCTGGATGCTCGGCCTGGTCGCGATCCCCGGGGCGCTGTTCCTGGCCGGCGTGTTCGTGCTGCCCGACAGCCCGCGATGGCTGATGATGAAGGGCAGGCGGCAGGACGCGGTGGATGTGCTCAACGACCTGCGCCAGGACGATGCGGCGGTGCAGAGCGAGATTAAGGAAATCGAGGACCAGCTCCGGAACAAGCAGCAGGGATTCGCGATGTTCAGGGCGAACTCCAATTTCCGCCGCTCGGTCTGGTTCGGCGTGCTGCTGCAGGTGATGCAGCAGTTCACCGGCATGAACGTGGTGATGTACTACGCACCCAAGATCTTCGGTCTCGCCGGCTTCGGACAGAATGCCTCGCTCTGGGGCACTGCGGTCGTCGGCGTGGTGAACGTGCTGGCGACCTTCATCGCCATCGGCCTGGTCGATCGCTGGGGCCGCCGGCCGATGCTCATCTCGGGCTTTGCGGTGATGGCGATCGGCATGGGCATCCTGGGCCTGCTGATCTTCGCAGGCATCGACAGCGAGCTGCAGCGCATCCTCGCCATCGCCGTGCTGCTCTGCTTCATCACCGGCTTCGCCTTCTCCGCCGGGCCGCTGATCTGGGTGCTGTGCTCCGAGGTGCAGCCGCTGCAGGGCCGCGACTTCGGCATCGCCTGCTCGACCTTCACCAACTGGGCGGCCAACTTCGTGGTCGGCCAGACCTTCCTGACCCTGCTCAGCACCTTCGGCAACGCGCAGACCTTCTGGCTCTACGCGGCGCTGAATGCACTGTTCATCGTGGTGACGATCACGCTGGTTCCGGAGACCAAGGGCATCTCGCTCGAGCATATCGAGCGCAACCTGATGGAAGGTCGCAAGCTGCGCGCGATCGGACGCTGAGCAAAGGCTGCCGCGACCGGGTCAGCCCGGTTTCGGCAGCTGTCGCCAGGCCATCGCGGCGGTGGCGGTGACCGCGACCGGGTTGAGGATCATCCCGAAACCCGGGGCGACCATGTGGCAGCAGCCGGGCCACAGCCAGAACAGGCCGTGCCACGGTCGAATGCGCCAACCGTTCCGAGCGACGACCGCCACCAGCGCGATCGAGCAGGCGACCATGTCGGAGGTGTAGCCGTACGGGGTGAGCAGCAGCGACAGGGATACGGTGACCGCCATGCGGGCCAGCGGATCGGCTTCCGGGCGCCTCCATGCCCGGTAGGCGAACACGATCGCGGCGAGGGCCGCCATGCCCTGCAGGACGTAGGCGGGCGCAACCCCGGCGCCCAGCGTCCGGGCGGCCCAGAAGACCGAGACGCCGCTGTTGATGTAGCCGGTCGGCGGTGCGGCCTCGACCAGGGCGTGCATCGATCGCGTTCCCTGGGTGAGGAACAACTGCCAGGACCCGGTGCCGAGCCAGCCAGCGACCAGCAGCGCCAAGGACACGGCAACGCCGGCGGCGGCGGCGATCGCTCGCCAATTGCGGGCCGCGAGCCAGGCGACCGGCAGGATCATGCCCTGCTGCGGCTTGAGCGTACACAGGCCGAGCATGATGCCGGCACGGACCGGCCGGCGAGGCGAGATCAGGGTTCCCGCAACCACCAGGGCGCCGGCGATGACGCCGTATTGGCCCAGGACCAGCGAGCGCCAGCTGGCCGGGGCCGCCAGGCCGAGCAACAGGATCGGCCACGGCAGCCCGGCCCGGCGCAGGACCAGCACGGCGGCCAGGAGCGTTCCCGCATCCCAGAGCAGGAACGCGGCCGGCAGCGGCAGCCAGGAGAGCGGCACGCCCAGAAGCAGGACCGTGGGCGGGTAGATCCAGGGCAGCGGACCCAGCGTCGGCCCGAACATGCGATGCCGCCATGCCTCGTAGAGGGGGGCGGTATAGAGCCAGTCCAAGTGGCCGAGGCGGGCGAGATGCCCGGCCATCCAGAGGCTGGCAAGGTCCTCCTCCGGCATGGCGCCGCTGACCGGGGACGGATGCAGGGCGCCAAGCGACCAATTGAGGCGAACGCAATACCAGCACACCACCAGCAGAACGGTGGTCAACAGATACAGTACGCAGCGCGTCAGGACGGAAGCCGGCCTTGACCATTCCGCGATGGACGTGCTCGTGGTCATCTGGTTGAACGAGTTCCACCGCCGGTTGCTGCTATTCTTATTTGCCGCAGATTCCCACTACAACAGAAATCACCGGTCGTGATACAACCTCGGGTGTCTCCAGGAGCAGGCGATGCTGGCCGGTAAGCGTATAGCCGTTGTCCTGCCCGCCTATAACGCGGCAAGAACCCTGGAGCGGACGATCGCGGAAATCCCGCGCGACATCGTCGACGACATCATCCTCAACGACGACGCCAGCAGCGACCGCACGTATGAGCTTGCACAGGCGCTTGGCCTGCACACCATCCGCCACCAGATCAATCGCGGCTACGGCGGCAACCAGAAGACCTGCTACGCCGAAGCCCTCGGGCGCGGCGCCGACATCGTCGTGATGCTGCACCCCGACTACCAGTACTCCCCGAAGCTGATCACGGCGATGGCGTCGATGCTGGTGTCCGGCCACTACGACGTGGTGATCGCCTCGCGCATCCTGGGCAACGGTGCGCTGGCTGGCGGCATGCCGCTCTACAAGTACATCTGCAACCGGCTGCTGACCGCGTTCGAGAACGCCCTGCTCGGCCAGAAGCTGAGCGAATATCACTCCGGCTATCGCGCATGGAATCGCGACGTGCTGGAACGCCTCCCATTGCTGCACTGCTCCGACGATTTCGTCTTCGACAACCAGATGCTGGCGCAGGCCGTCCATTTCGGCTTCCGGAGCGGCGAGATTTCCTGCCCGACCCGCTATTTCGCCGAGGCGTCGTCGATCAACCTCCGGCGCAGCATCACCTACGGGATCGGCGTGCTGCGGACCGCGCTATCCTACCGCATGCACAGGACCGGGCTGCGTCGCTCGCGCCTGTTCGAGGAAGCCCCGGCGGCGCAGCTATCCGCCGTCCCGCCAGCCGCCCCGACCGCCGTCCAGCCGGCGATCATCGCGGAACACCAGCTGATCTGCCCGACCTGACCGGGTTGCGGCCGGTCACCAGTCCACCACCGTACCGTCCGGCAGCACCGCCTCGCGGGTCGCCAGGATTTCCTGCCTGAACGGGTGCCTGGCCGCGACCGCCTCGTCGATCTCGATGCCGAGGCCCGGCGCCTCCGGGATCTGCCAGTGGCCATCCACCATGCGTATCGGCCCCTGCAGGACCTCGCCGTACCAGGGCACCGCGCCGGTCATTTCCTCCTGGATCACGAAGTTCGGCGTCGCGATGTCGAAATGCAGCGCGGCGACCCCCGCGAGCGGGCCGAGCGGATTGTGCGGCGCGATGCCGACGCCGGCGACCTCCGCCATCGCGGCGATCTTGCGCGCCTCGGTGAAGCCGCCGACATGGCACAGGTCCGGCTGTGCGATATCGATCGAGCGGTCCCGGAACAGTGGCGCGAACTCCCAGCGATCGAGCAGGCGTTCGCCCGCCGCGAGTGGCACATGCGTGCGGGCGGCCAGCGCCTTCATGCCGTCGCTGTCCTGCGGCGGCAGGGGTTCCTCGACGAACAACGGCCGTCCCGGCGCCAGCGCGTCGATATAGTGCAGCGCCGCGCCGACCGAGGCGCAGCGGCCGTGGAAATCCACCATCAGCTCGACATCGTCGCCGACCGCGGCCCGCAACTCCCCCATCATGCGCGCGACGTCATCGATCGCGCGCAGCGACGCCGTGTAGTGCGTGTAGGGAATGAACACGACCTTCATCGCGGTGTAGCCGCGCTCCACCACCGCCCGCGCGCGCTCGATCAGCGGCGCCAGCGACATGCTGTTGTAGACGGCATCGATCTGGCCGAGGCCGAGATGGGTATAGACCCGCACGCGGTCGCGCAGCTTGCCGCCGAGCAGGCGCCAGACCGGGACGCCGAGGCTCTTGCCCAGTATGTCCCAGAGCGCCACCTCGATGCCGGCGACGGCGCTGGTGCCGATCACCCCGATGCGCCAGAAGCCGTGCTTGTGCATGATACGGACGAGCTGTTCGATGTCGCGCGGATCGCGGCCGATGATGAGTGGCGCGAGATCGTCCACCGCGCCGACGACCGCTCGCGTCTTCCATTCCAGCGTCGCCTCGCCCCAGCCATGGAGGCCGGGCTGATCGGTGTCGACGCGGACGAAAATCCAGTTCCGCATCTCGGCATTGACGACGACGGTACGGATGCCGGTGATCTTCATTGTGTTTTTCCGGATTGCGCTTGGTGAGGCGCCGTTCAACCGGCGAACCGGCTGCAGGCGATCCCGGTGGTGCCGGTCTCGATCCTGAACAGCGAACCGGCGAGGGGCTGCGCGCGCAGCGTGGCTCCGGAAAGTTCCATGCAGGCGCTGGTGACATACAAGGTCCCGAGGGCCTCGCCGCCGAACACGCAGCAGGTCGGACGGCTCACCGGCAGCTCGATCACCCGGTCGATATGCCCGTCGGGACTGTAACGCACCACCCGGCTGCCCTCCCACTGCGCGTTCCAGATGAAGCCGTCGGCATCGACCGTACTGCCATCCGGATAGGCGCTGTCGCCATCGATCGTGATCAGGTCATGCCGGTTGGCGATGCGGCCATCGGCGTCATCCAGATCGTAGGCGCGGATGATGCGCTCGGGGGTGTCGGCGAAGTAGAACCGCGTGCCATCGGGGCTGAAGCCGATGCCGTTCGAGATCGCGATGCCATGCTCGACGCTGCTTACGGAGAGATCGGCGTCGATCCGGTACAACGCGCCGGTCGGTGCGTCGCCATCCTCGTTCATGGTGCCGATCCACAGCCGTCCGTGCCGGTCGGTGCGGGCGTCGTTGAAGCGTATGCCGGTCTCGCCTGCGTCCAGCGTGAAGAACGGCGCGCCGAGGCCACCGGCTTCGTCGAGCATGTGCAGGCTGCGCGACAGCGCCACCAGCATTCCGCCACGTGCGCGCGGGATCGCGGTGGCGACCCGGTCCGGCATCGCGAGGCTGCGCACGGCACCGGTGGCGGGATGCAGCCGGTGTATGCGGCGGCCATAGATGTCGACCCAGACCAGCGCCTGGTCGGCCGCGTCCCAGAACGGCGACTCGCCCAGCAGGTCGTGCGCCTCGAGTGCGACCTCGACCGGCGCGCCGAGGCTGTCGCTCATGACCGGACCGCGGCGCCCGGCACGCGCGAGGCGAGCATGAAGGCGTCGGCCACCAGTTGCAGCGGCCGGATCTCGACATCCGAGCGGCCGCTGCGCAGCAGGGTGTCGAAGCGGGCGTAGAGGCG
Source organism: Lichenicoccus roseus (assembly GCF_005844085.1). Taxonomy (GTDB): domain Bacteria; phylum Pseudomonadota; class Alphaproteobacteria; order Acetobacterales; family Acetobacteraceae; genus Lichenicoccus; species Lichenicoccus roseus. The sequence continues at coordinate 158,207 of NZ_VCDI01000001.1, read as the reverse complement.
GGGATATTCCTCGTCCTGCGCCTCGACCAGCAGTTCGCCATCGAGCAGCAGCCGCGCGCCGCCACGCTCCAGGACGAGGTGGGCACCGTCGCGCAGGGTCCAGTCGATGGTCCACGTCTCGCCGGTGAGCTGGTCCCAGGCGTGGTCCGAGGTGAAGCCGGTGCCGCCGCCGTTCAGGGTGGAGGGTGTCGCGTACTCCACCTGCGCCGACATCGGCGTGTGCGCGCCGTCCGGGATCACCATGCGGGCCGAGCGCACGAAGACCGGCTCGGGCATCACCGCGACCAGGATCGAATAGGCGTTGATGGCGGAGTCGAACGCGCCCATGCCGCCGGGCTGCCAGAACCAGTCGACTCCCGGATGCCACTTATGGTGATCCTCCTTCCACTCCAGGCGCATGCCCGAAACGCCGCGGGCGGCCAGGATCTCGCGCGCCTGGTCGACCGCCGCGCTGAACAGCGAGTGCCAGGCGGTGAACAGGGTCAGGCCGAGCCTGTCGGCGTGGGCCGCGAGATCGGCGATCTCGGCCGGCGTGGCGGCGGGGGGTTTTTCCAGCAGCACATGGCGGCCGGCATCGAGCGCCTGGCGGGCGAGGCCGTACCGGATCTGCGGCGGCGTGCACAGCGCCACCGCATCGAGTTCGGGTTCGTGCTGAAGCATCTCCGCCAGCGACGCATACACCGGCACGTCCGGCGCGCCCTGCAGCGGCACCGGATTGGCGATGGCGGCAAGCCGCAGCCCCGGCGTGGCGGCGAGCGCCGGGACATGCTGCACGCGGGCGATCTGCCCGAAGCCGACGATCCCGACGCTGAGCGCGCGGGTGGTGTCGCGAACCTGCCTCATTGCCCGAGCACTCCGCCGTTCACCGCGCGCCAGGCCGCGACATACGCATCCGCCCGGCGGCGGACGTCGGCTGCGCTGCGACCGGGCGCATACAGGCCCGAGCCGAGCCCGAAGCCATCGGCGCCGGCACGCACGAAATCGCCGACATTCTCCGGGGTCACGCCGCCGACCGGCAGGAAGATGGTGTCCTTCGGGAACACCGCGCGCATGGCCCGCAGCACGCTCGGCCCGACCAGCTCGGCCGGAAACAGCTTCAGCGCATCGGCGCCCGCCTTCAGCGCCGCGAAGCCCTCGGTGGGGGTCGCGATCCCGGGCATGCACACCATGCCGGCCGCCTTGGCCGCGCGTATCACCTCGGCATCGCCGTGCGGCATGACGATCAGCCGGCCGCCGGCGGCACCGATCTCCGCCACCTGCGAGGGCGTCATGACGGTGCCGGCGCCGATCAGGCAGGTCTCGCCATGGCGCTGCGCCAGCAGGCGGATGCTCTCCATCGGGCGCGGCGAGTTGAGCGGCACCTCCAGCATTGTCATGCCGGCCTCGACCAGGGCGTCGCCGACCGCCAGCGCTTCCTCGGGGGTGAGGCCGCGCAGGATGGCGGTGAAGGGCATCCGCCCGATCATCTGTCTGAGCATGTCAGGCTCCGGATGGCTGGAGTTGCGTGGGAACGATCAACCCGGCGGCGCCGGCGATATCGACCAGCCCCTGCAGGGCGCTGTTGTCGACCCGCTCCGGGGCGGCGTATCCGGCAATCTCGAAGGCGCGCTCGTAGCGCGCGCACAGCCGGCCGTCGCCGGTGAGCGCCACACGAGGATCGCCAGCCTGCAGGATCGGCGATGCGAGCCGCAACTCCTCGCCGATCAGCAGGCCGGACAGGTAGTCCAGCACGGCGCTGGGCTCGATCGCGCCGGTCAGCATCAGGGCCCGGCTCGAGAACAGCCGGGCAAGGGCGCCACGATCCTGCGCCGCCAGCACGCCGCGTGCGAACGCCGCGTCACGCAGCTCGGCACTTCCCTCGGGCGCATCCGCCACTCCACGGCCCAGGATCGAGTGCTTCGAGAGCAGGGCATACACCTCGCCCGTCATCAGCGTCTCGAAACCGGTGAGCCGGTGACCCGCCAGGCGCGCCCATTTCGAGTGCGTGCCGGGCAGCACCAGTATCGCGTCGCCACCCAGTCGCCGCATCGCGCCCACCGCCTGGGTCTCCTCGCCGCGCATGACGTCGGGGAAGGCGGGATCGCCGGCTTCCAGCAGCCCCGGCACCAGCCGCAGCGTGCCGAGCCCGGTCTCCACCTGGACCAGGCTGCCGGCCAGTTCCGCAAGGCCCGCCGGCGTCGGCAGGTAGGGCGCCTCCACCCAGCCCTGCCGGCTGCCGACCATGCCGCAGGCGATCGCCGGGCGAGCGCGGTCGTGCCAGCCCTCGGTGATGGCGGCGTAGGCGGTCGGATAGCCGCCTTCGGGCAGGTGCATGATGCCCCAGCCTTCGGAGCGCGCGGCGCGCACCGTGCCGTCGTCGTCCAGCAACCAGGCACGCAAGGAGCTGGTGCCCCAGTCGAGCGCGATCAGGCCGGCATCCTGCATCATTTGTCCGACAAAATGAAATCAGTGCGCTTATGGCCCACTCCCGCTGCGTCGGCAACCGGCGCGCCGTTGCCGGCGCCGGCGGCCAGCGACGCCTGCATGTCGGCGAGGGCGTAGCGGACCAGCGCGGTCATGCTGGTCCGCGCTGCTTCCGGATCGCGCGCCGCGATCGCGTCCAGCACCAGCCGGTGCTCGACGATCGGATCGCGCGGCGCCGTCTGCGTGCGATGCTTGAACAGGGTGGTCCAGCGGATCGCGGCTCCGACACTGCTCGACAGCGCCATGATCGCCTCGTTACGGGTCGCCGCCAGGATGGCGTGGTGGAAGGCGCGGTCGGCGGCGCGTCCGGCCTCGGTGGACAGCTTCAGCCGGTCCATCTCGTCGAGTGCTGCCGCCATCGTGCGCAGGTCATGCGGCGAGGCGCGCTCGGCGGCAAATGCAGCCGCCGCCGGCTCGACCATCATGCGGACCTCGAACAGGTCGCGCACGAACGCCTCGCTGGGGTGCGTCTGCAGGAACCAGCCGAGCACCTCCGGGTCCAGGATGTGCCAGCGATGGCGGGCGCTCACCCTGGTTCCGGTGCGGGTCCGGCTCTCCACCAGGCCCTTGGCGGCCAGGATACGCACCGCCTCGCGATAGGCGGTGCGCGAGACCGCGAGTTGCGCGCTGGAGGCGACCTCGCCGGACAGGGTGTCCCCGGGCGAGAGCACGCCGGCGGCGATCGCCACCCCGAGGTCGCGCGCGATCGCGGTGTGCAGCCGCTCCAGCGTCCTGGGCGCGGCCTTCGCACGGCGGAGCCGCACGGCGGGCTGCAGTCCGTTGACCTGCGTTTCTGGCCGGTCGCTCAAGTCGCTTGTCTCCCCGCCTGTCTCCGGCCGGGCGGCCGGGGACAGGCAGGCATACTGTGCTCCCGACCGGCCTCGGGCGGAAGCCTCAGGACTTGCCGGCCGCCCCTGCGTGACCACCGAGATGGCCGCTTACCAGCTCGTCCGCCAGCGCCTGGTTGCGGTAGACGGTCTTCAGCGCCGCGAGCAGGGCGGTGGTGTCGACCGAGACCGCGCGGTTCTGGCTGCCATCATAGGTGAAGTCGCCGCCGAGCGAGTGGATGTTGCCGTCGAAGATCAGCCCGACCGCATGTCCCTTCGCATCGATCACCGGGCTGCCCGAGTTGCCGCCGATGATGTCGTTGGTGGAGGCGAAGTCGAACGGCGTATCCAGGTCGAGCTTCGACTTCGCAGCCAGCCAGGGCTTGGTGAGCTTGAACGGGTCGCTGCCGGTGGCACGGTCGTACAGCCCGGAGAACCTGGTGAAGGCCGGCACCTGGTGGCCGTTCTCGTCCCAGCCCTTCACGGTGCCGTAGGACAGACGCTGGGTGAAGGTGGCGTCCGGATAGACGCTGGTGCCGGCGCGGGCGAAGCGGGCCCGGGCGAGCGCCTCGCTGGCCTCGCGCTGCGGCGCCTTGACCTGGTTGTCCCACTGGTCGCGCAGGCTGCGGGCGAGCGGCTCCACCGTGCGCGCCAGCACGATCATCGGGTCGGTCGACTTGTCGATCGCCGCCTGGCCGCCGTGCCAGAGCTGCATGCGCACCTTGGCGTCGCCGAGGTTGGTGAAGTTGACCAGATGCGTCGACATCTCCTCGGGCGACTGCTTGCCCAGGATCGTCTTCACCGCCGCATCGTCGGCGCCGAGCGACTGCCGCAGCCGCGTCAGCGAGAAGGCGAGCAGGGTGCGCTCCAGGTTCGGATGCACCGGCGCGCTGGAGCCGAGCTGCGCCTCGATCGCCGGCAGCTTGGCGTCGTGGTACTCGCTGAGGCGGTCGGCGTCCGGCTTGGCTCGCTCGGCGGCGCCGCGCACCAGCATCTTGGCATAGCCGAACAGGTCGCCGGCAAAGCCGCGCGGCGCCCGGGTGCCTTCCAGCATTACGTACGGAACGAACAGCCGGCGCTCGGCCACCAGCGACGGTGCGAGCGTCGCCCACGGATCCCCGTACTGGTTCTTGCGCTGCGGATCGGCATCGATCCACTGGCGCAGGCTGTCCTCGGCCTTCTGCTTGGCGGCCAGCATCGACGGGTCGGCCAGTGTCTGCAGCCAGCCGGTGTAGACCTTGAGGCTGTTCTCGACGCCGAACACCTCGTCCTGGGCGTCCTGCGCGGCGCTGGCGCCGGTGCGGCCGTATTCCCAGAGAATGCCGTCCAGGGTCGAAAGATAGCCATAGGTCGAAGGCAGCTCGAGATCACGCAGCAGCTGCAGCTGGGCCACCGGTTCCTCGCGCGAGGTCGAGCCCGGATTGCCGGAGGTGAACACCAGCTGTCCATCCTTCGGGCCGGCGGGGTCGAACGGGAAGAACTGCGTGTGCGCCGGATGGCCGTTGTCGTACGCACGCAGGAACGTCACGTCGAGGTCGTAGCGCGGGAAATTGAAGTTGTCCGGATCGCCGCCGAAGAAGGCCGCGTTCTGGTCCGGTGCGAACACCAGCCGCACGTCCTGGTAGCGGCGGTAGCGGTACAGCGCGGTGCGGCCACCATGGTAGAGCGTGACCACGTCGCAACGCCAAAGGGTGGCATCGCCGCCGACGCAGGATTTCTCGATCGAGCTTTCAGCGGCCTGCTGCGCGCGGGTGTAGTCGGCGCCATGCTTGCCGGCGAGCGCCGCGTTCATCCGCGGCGTGACGTCGCTGATGGTGTCGAGCCGGTCGAGCTCCATCGCCGGGCATTTCGGCTCGCGTGCCTGGGCTGCCGAGGTGTAGCCGTCCTGCATGTAGTTGTGGCTGGCGCCGGAGAGTTCCGAAAGGCACTCGTTGGCGCAGTGATGGTTGGTCATCACCAGCCCGTCGCCGGACACGAACGACGCCGAGCAGCCGAGTGCCAGGCGGGCCGAGGACTGCGTCACCCGCTTGATCCAGTCGGCCGACGGCGTGAAACCGTACTGCGCCTGCATCTGCTTCACCGGCAGGTTGTCCATCGTCCACATGCCTTCCTCGGCATGGGCGGCGGAAGCCCATGGCGATGCGACCAGGAGCGCGGCGAGCATGCCGTATCGCAGAGCGTTCGGGCGGTATCCGGGTCGCATCATAAGCGGAATGACCAGTCTGGGCAGTTGCGACAGGGTCAATATCCGGCTTTGCGTGCTTGACCAAGTGGCCGGCGCCCCTGGCGGGATGCCGGCCGGTTGGAGGTGATCAGTAGTATTTGAGCGCTTCCAGGCCGAGCAGCAGCTTGGTGGCGTCCAGCTTGCCGATGCCCGAGGCGTTGTCGAAGCCGTTGGCCGCCTTGTAGCCCCAGTTGTCGCCCGCGTTGACCTCGTTCGAGGTCAGGTTGGAGAGCTGGTAGATCGCCGGGCTGAGCTGACCGGTGCGGCCGCCGAGCGCCTGCACGAACAGCGCGTTCACGCCGTTGAGCTGCGGCGCGACGAAGCTGGTGCCGCCGTAGAAGTTCTGCACGGCACCTTCCTCGATCAGCTGGTAGCCGGATTCCGGGTCGGCATTGGTGCTGATGTCGGGCATGTTGCGGCCGGCGAAGTTCGACGGCAGCGTGACCTGCAGCACGCTCCCCGAGCCGCTGTTCTCGGTGTAGGTCTGGTTCGGCACCGTCCGGGTGATGCCCTTGGTGGTGGTCTGGTACCAGGGCAGGCCCCAGAACGAACTCACGCCGCCGCCGCCGCCGGTCGAGAAGAACTCCGACACCGGATAGACCGAACCCTTGCCCTGCGCCGCCGCCTCGTTGGTGATGTAGTCCCAGCCCCAGGCCTGCTCCACCGCCACCGACAGCTTCACGCCCGCCGAGGTGGTCAGCGAGAAGGGCAGGGTGGTGCCGCCGGCGGCGGTCACCAGCGGATCGCTGGACGGATGATCGACCGCATAGGGCGCGTTGCAGGTCGGCGCGGCTGCGGTCGGGGTGCCGTAGGCCGGGCAGCCGCGCACGGTGTCGAACGAGCCGGAATCACCGGCTGCGATGAACACGCTCTGGCCCTGCAGCGCCATTTCCAGGAACGCCTCGTGGAAGACCTCGAGCTGGTAGGTCTCGCCCGGCGTGTTGGTGGCGGCGTCGTAGAAGAAGTCGAGTTCCGGCTGGCCCCAGCTCGACGACACCGTGTCGGCGATGTTCTCGGAGGCGGCGGCCTCGAAGCCGTCGATGAAGTTCGCGTTGCTGATGTTCGGCGAGACATAGACGCGCTCGCTGGCGCCCGGCGCGATGCCGCCGCTCTGCTCGACATCGAGGTCGGTCTCGCCCTCGCCGTCGGCGTTGTTGGTGCTCGCGGTCTCGCCGCCATCGACGCTGACCTTGGTGATGCGCGATTGCGAGACGTTCAGTCCGATCTGTTTCCAGAACGAGTAGGCGTCGGCGGTGTTGAAGTCGTTCAGGGTCACGATGCCGATGGTGGTGCCGCGCCCGTTGATGCCGCGCTGGCTGATCGGGGTCACGTCGTAGAACTTCTCGAAATCGGCCGGCAGGTAGTTGCCCGGCGTGCCACCGGTCAGGGTCGCGCCGGCAGCGGCCGAAGCGGCGGCGGCGGCAGAGGGCTGGGCGGCGGCGAGTACCGGAGCGGCGACATGCCGCGCCTTCGGATGGGCGATGGTGTTCAGGCCGCCGATGCCGCTGATCATGCCGGAGAGCGCCTGCGGGATCTTCTGGGCGGTGGTCGAGGCGGTGCCGGTGCGGCCGTCCACGGTGAACTGCTTGAGGGTCACCCCGAAGGTGGCGGCCACGTTGTTGACCGAGCTGCCGACCTCGATGGCGAGGTGGTTCGCATAGACGTACTGGATCGTGAAGCCGAGATTCTGCAGCGTCGCCTCGACCTTGGCGATCTCCGCGTCACTGTCCGCATAGGCTGCGACGAACTGCTTGACGCTGAGAAATTTATGATAGGTCGCGCTGCCGGGCGTCTGCATGGCCCGGGCGGCGGCCTCGGCGCCCGCGAGGTTCTTGATCGGCAGGTAGACGGTGAGTGCCAGCGGCACGCCGATGGTGGGGTCCGCGGCGGACGCTGCGGGGGCCGCGGCCGTCGCGGCAAGCACCCCGCCGAGCACCGACGCCACCGAAGTGGTGAGATAACGCTTCAAGGCCGACATCAATCATCCTCACGTTCGCCAGTGGATCGAGAGGTCCCCGGGCCCACCACGCACGCGTGATACGAGGCCGGATCGTTGTCTCATCACACGGGGTGAAGGAAGGTTAATGACGCAGGGCGAAACCCGTCAATACGTTGCTCATGGATAGATTTTGATCGCCGATGGTAAAGTGGCGGGCAATCAGGCCACGCGGGTTGCCTCCAGTTCCGGCTTGCGGTCCGCTCTGCCTCGTGGAGAGGCACCTGTCACGGCCGGACGGGCTTCCATGCGGTCCGGGCGTCCAAGCAGGTAGCCCTGCACCTGGTCGCATCCCTTGCCCTGGATCATGGCGAGCTGCTGCGGCGTCTCGACGCCTTCGGCCACCACCGTCAGGCCGAGATGATGGCCGAGCTCGATGATGGTGCGCACCAGCAGTCCCGCGCCCTCGCTCTGGCCGAGCGGACGCACGAAGGAGCGGTCGATCTTGATCTTGTCGACGGCGAACGAGGACAGGTAGCTCAGGCTCGAATAGCCGGTGCCGAAATCGTCGAGCGAGACCCGGACGCCCTGCGCGCGCAGCGCCGAGAGGGTCAGGATGGCGTCGCTGGTGTCGCTGATCAGCACGCCCTCGGTGATCTCGATCTCGAGCCGGTCCGCCGGCAGGCCAGACTCGAGCAGTGCTTCGGCCACCATCTCCGGCAGGTTCGACTGGCGGAACTGCAGCGGCGACACGTTGACCGCGATGGACTGCCGCGCCGGCCATTTCGAGGCCTCGATGCAGGCGGTACGGATGGCCCACTCGCCGATCGGCACGATCAGCCCGGTCTGCTCGGCCAGCGGGATGAAATCGATCGGCATCACCATGCCGCGGCGCGGATGATGCCAGCGGATCAGCGCCTCGTAGCCCTCAATCGCGCCGCTGCTGCAGCTGACCAGGGGCTGGTAGTGCAGCTCCAGCTCGTGGTTGGCGAGTGCTGCGCGCAGCTCGTGCTCGAGCACGACGCGGTCGAGCAGCAGCTGGTCCATGGCCGGCTCGAAGAAGCGGAACGAGCCGCGCCGCTCCTGCTTGGCCTGGTGCAGCGCCGTCCCTGCAGCCCGCAACAGCGTCGCCTGGCTGGAGGCATCGCCGGGATACAGCGCGATGCCGATGCTGGCGCCCGGCGTGATCGTCAATCCGTCATGCGCGAACGGCCGGACCAGGCTCTCCAGCAGCCGGCCCGCCAGTGCGCCCGCCTGCCTGGCATCCTCGCCGCCCAGCCCGGCCTGCGGCCGCAGCGCGCAGGCGATGATGAACTCGTCGCCGCCGATGCGCGCCAGGATGTCGCTGTTGCGCAGCTCGCCGGCGAGGCGGCGGGACAGCTCGGCCAGCAGCAGGTCGGCGCCCTGGTCGCCGAGCAGGTCGTTGCAGGCCTTGAAGCGGTCCAGGTCGAGATGCAGCAGCGCCACCTGGTCCTGCTGCGCGTCGCAGTCAGACAGCATCTGGGTGAGCCGCTCCTGCAGCAGCAAGCGGTTCGGCAGGCCGGTCAGCGCGTCGTGCTGTGCCATCCGGCGGATGGTCTCCGCATCCCGGCGACGCTCGGACTGGTCGACCAGCGCCACCGCCGTCGCCGGCCGGCCGAGGAAGTCGATCGCGCGGCACGCAACCTCGACCGGCACCAGCCGGCCCGACTGCAACTGCACCTCCAGCTTCGCCGGCACCTGCGGCTCGCCGCCATGGCCCATCTGCGCTTCCGCGGCACTCCGGCTGCCAGCGGAGAACAGGTCGAGGAAGCGGCGGCCCAGCATCGCCTCCTCGGAGGTATCCAGCAGTGCCGCTCCCGCTTCATTGACCTCCAGGATGAGGCCGTCCTGGTGGATGATCATGCCCTCGCGCGAGATCGAGCCCAGCAGGCGCAGGCGCTTCAGCTCCAGCGTGGTGCGGTTGTGCAGGTGCTGTTCCATCAGCGCCGCCGCCAGGGTCGCCGCCAGCACGGCGAGGCTGGCGGTGCCGACCGCGATCGCCAGCAGGGCGTAGCCCAGGCCGGGATGCGCCGGGGTGACGGGTCCCAGCGTCACCGAAAGGGCCGACATGCCGATGAAGTGCACGCCGAGGACGCAGGCGCCGAGCCAGGCGGTGACTTCCACCCGTCGCCGCAACTGCTGCAACTGCCCGGCGCGGGCGAAGGCGATGCAACCCAGCACGACGCCGCAGAGCAGTGCCCCGGCAAGCTGCCGGCGATCCACGGTCACCACGCCGGGGAATTCCATCGCGGCGACGCCGACCTCGTGCATGGCGGCGATGCTCAATGCGAGCACGCTGCCGCCGAGCATGGAGGTTACCGCGCGCGGCACGTCGAGGCGCGTGCAGAGCAGTGCCAGCAGGGTTCCGAAGCTGATGACCAGGATCGAGGCCAGGGTGAGCCCGAGGCGATAGACGCTGTCGGCACCCGGCAGCCAGGCGAGCATGGCGATGAAATGCAGCGACCAGACGCCGCAGCCGAAGATGGCGGCCGCCGCGGCCAGCCAGACGACCGCGGTCGCCGGGCGGGCACGCTGGGCCCGGGAGGCCAGCGTCAGCGTCGTGAAGCAGGCCAGCATGCAGATGCAGGCCGCCAGCAGCAGCAGCCGCGGATCGTGCTGGCCGGCTATGCAACCGATTACGCGCATCATGGGAAAGTCGGTTCGCCCCGGCAGATACGATCAACAATGCAACGATCTCGGCCGGATTTCAACATTCCGTGTTGGCCGCCTCGAGTTCCTGCTCCGCCAGCAGCCATTGTTCCTCGGCGTCCCCGGCCGCCCGCTCGATCACGGACAGCCTGGTGTTGATGGCGATTATTTCGGCGGACCTGCCCGAAGCGTAGGATGCCGGATCGGCGAGCCGGGCCTCGAGCAGGGAACGTTCGGCGGCAAGCTGCGCCAGCCGCCGTTCGGCATCCTGGGCACGCTTGCGGACCGGCGCCAGCACCCGCCGCTGCTCCGCGCGATCCCGCCGTTCGGCCTTCTCGCCGGCTGGCGGAGCTCCCGGCTGACGACCGGCTTGCGTTGCTGCCTGGCTGCCGGCGGCCTGCGTCCCGCCGGGTCCCTCTGCCGTGCGGCTCGCGATGCGCGCGCGCTCGCCGAGCCAGGCGCGGTAGTCGGCCATGTCGCCCTCGAACGGCTGCACGGTGCCGTCGCCGACCAGCCACAGCCGGTCGGCGACCAGCTCGACCAGATGCGCGTCGTGGCTGATCAGCAGGACCGCGCCGGGAAATTCAGCCAGCGCCCGCACCAGCGCCTCGCGGGCGTCGATGTCGAGATGGTTGGTGGGCTCGTCCAGGATCAGCAGCTGCGGCGCATCGCGGGTGGCCAGCGCCAGCAGCAGCCGTGCCTTCTCGCCGCCGGAGAGGTCGCGCGAGGCGGTATTGGCGCGGTCGGCATCCAGCCCGAAACGGGCCAGCTGGCTGCGCAGCACGGTCGGCGTGGCGTCCGGCAGCGCGCGGGCCATGTGCGCAATCGGGCTCTCGTCCGGCAGCAGCTCGTCGGCCTGGTGCTGCGCGAAGTAGCCGACACGGAGCTGCCGGGCGGCAGCGACGGTGCCGCGCATCGGCGCCAGCCTGCCGGCGACCAGCTTGGCGAAGGTCGACTTGCCGTTGCCGTTGGCGCCGAGCAGGGCGATGCGGTCTTCCATGTCCATGCGCAGGGTGAGCCCACGCAGGATCGCCCGCCCGTCATAGCCGGCATCGACGCGCTCCATGGTCAGCATCGGCGGCGCCAGCTGGGCCGGCTCGGGGAAGGCGAAGCGGGTCGGCGCGTCCTCCACCACGCTCTCGATGTGGTCGAGCTTCTCCAGCGCCTTGATGCGGGCCTGCGCCTGCCGCGCCTTGGTCGCCTTGGCCCGGAAGCGGTCGACGAAGGACTGCATGTGGGCGCGGCGTTGGGCGATCCGTTCGGCCGCGCGGTTCTGCTGCAGCGCCTGCTCGGTCCGTATGCGCACGAACTCGTCGTAGCCGCCCGGGGTGAGCGACAGCTTGCCATGGTCGAGATGCGCGATCGCGTGCACCGCTCGATCGAGCAGGTTGCGATCGTGGCTGACGATCAGCGCCGCACCGGCGAAGCGGGCGAGCCAGTTCTCCAGCCACATCGTCGCCTCCAGGTCGAGATGGTTGGTCGGCTCGTCGAGCAGCAGCAGGTCGGGCTGCAGGAACAGCGCGGTGGCCAGCGCCACCCGCATGCGCCAGCCGCCGGAAAACTCGCTCACCGCCCGGGTCTGCGCCTCGGCGTCGAAACCCAGGCCGGCAAGGATGGTGGCGGCGCGTGCCGGAGCGCTGTCGGCGCCGATGGCGAGCAGGCGCTCGTGGACGTCGGCGAGCCGGGCGGGATCGGTCGCGACCTCGGCTTCGGCAAGGAGGCCGGCACGCTCGATGTCGCCGTCGAGCACGGTCTGCAGCAGGTTGGCCGGGCCGGACGGTGCCTCCTGCCGGATGCGCGCCATGCGGGCACGCGACGACAGCCGGATCTCGCCGCCGTCGGGCGCGATGTCGCCGGCGATCGCGGCCAGCAGGGTGGACTTGCCGGCGCCGTTGCGACCGAGCAGCCCGACCCGGCGGCCCGGCTCGACGGTGAGATCGGCATTGTCGAGCAGGGTGCGCCCGGCGATGCGCAGGGTCAGGTCGGAGATGACGAGCAGGCTCAAGCGTGTGTCCCGGGACGGAGCGCGTGTGGTCAGGAGATCGGATTTGCTCTAGATGCCCGGCCGGGATCAACCACCTCCACAAGGAACCAGGACATGGCGACCGAGCGCACCCTTTCCATCATCAAGCCGGACGCCACCCGGCGCAACCTGACCGGCCGCATCAACGCCCTGTTCGAGGAAGCCGGCCTGCGCATCGTCGCCCAGAAGCGCATCCGCCTGTCCGACCTGCAGGCCGGCGCCTTCTACGAGGTGCATAAGGAGCGCCCGTTCTATGCCAGCCTGGTATCGTCGATGACGGCCGGCCCGGTGGTGGTACAGGTGCTGGAAGGCGAGGGCGCCATCCTGAAGAACCGTTCGGTGATGGGCGCCACCGACCCGAAGAAGGCCGAGCCGAACACGGTGCGCGCGCAGTTCGCCGAGAGCATCGAGGCCAACTCCGTGCATGGCTCGGACAGCCCGGAGAATGCCGCCGCCGAGATCGCCTTCTTCTTCGCCGGGACCGAGATCCTGCCCTGAGCCGAACCACCCACCCGGCGGCGGTGCCGCCGGGACAGGTTCTTGCGGCCGTCGTCGGCAACACCCTCGAGGTGTTCGACTTCATCGCCTACGGCACCTTCGCGGTGATGATCGGCCGGGCCTTCTTCCCGGCACACGATCCCGGGCTGTCGCTGCTGCTGTCGGTGTCGACCTTCGGGGTCGGTTTCGTCACCCGCCCGCTCGGCGCGCTGCTGATCGGCGCACTCGCCGACCGCCGCGGCAACCGCGCCGGCATGCTGGCGTCGCTGGCGCTGATGGGTGCCGGCAGCCTGATCATCGGCCTGCTGCCGGGCTACGACACGCTCGGCAAGGCCGCTCCCATCCTCCTGGTCGCGGCGCGCCTGATCCAGGGCATCGCCTGGGGCGGCGAGGCCGGACCCGCCACCGTCTTCCTGCTCGATGCCGCCGGTGCCGGACGCCAGGGCCGGCTGGTTGCCTGGCAGGGGGTGAGCCAGGCGGCCGCGGTGTTGTTGTGCGGCCTGCTCGGCGTGCTGCTGGACCTGCTGCTCGGGCCGGGCGCGTTGTCCGATTGGGGCTGGCGGGTGCCGTTCCTGCTCGGCACTGCGGTCGTGCCGGTCGGGCTCTGGCTGCGTTCCGGACTGCATGCACCGAAGCAGACGGCCTCTCCGGAGGCTGGATCGGCATTGCATCCGTCACTGAGCCGGGTGCTGTTCTGCGGTTTCGTCATGATGGCGGGCGGCACCGTCAGCCAGTATTTCCTCAACTTCTCGACCAGCTACGCCCTGACCGCGCTGCACCTGCCGATCCGCAACGCGCTGTCGGTGGCCGTGGTGATCGGGATCTGCGCGGCGGTGGCGGCCTGGGGCGGCGGCGTGCTGTCGGACCGGATCGGCAGCAGGCGGGTGGTGATCTGGCCGCGCCTGGCTCTCGCTCTGCTGGCGGTGCCCGGGCTGTGGCTGGTCTCCAGCGGCGGCAGCACCGCCATGTTCATCGCCCTGTGCGCGGTGATCGCCGTGCTGCAGGGCGCGGCCTTCGTCGCCAGCATCGTGTTGATGGTGCAGCACCTGCCGCAGGCGCTGCGCGCGACCCGGTTCGGCATGATCTACGCGGTGGCGATCGCGGCCTTCGGCGGCACCGCGCAGATCGCCTTCGTCTGGCTGATCCACAGCACCGGCAGCGTGATCGCGCCGGGCTGGTACCTGCTGCTGGTCAACCTGCTCGCCGCCGCCGCAGCGATGGCGCTGCCCGAGGCTAGAACCGCTGCAGGCGCGGGTCGTAGAGCCATCGCCGCATCTTGACGGCCCTGATGCCGGGGGTATCCGGGTGAAGCGGATTGATCAGGACGTTGCACTCGTCCGGCACGATGATCGACGGCACCCGCAGCAGCGCCGACGCCCTGGACCGGCTCCAGATGGTGCCGAACCGGATGCTGGCGCGGCCTGCCGGTTCCGCATCCCACCCGGCCGGGACGCTCGCCGAGGTCTCCACCCGCGCCGCCATCCAGATCGCCTCGGGGATGGTGATGGATACGAGGAACCGGTTGAGCGGCAACCCGCCGGTGTTCAGGTGGACGATGGTCTCGAGGCAGGCGAGTGCCTGCGTTTCCGACGTGTAGACCATCGGCGCACCGGCCTCGTTCCAGCGTCCGCCGGTCCGCTCGGCGCCGGCTCCGGAGAGATCGTCAGCCTCGTAGTCCGGCGTGTCGGTCGCGATCCGCCAGACGGTGACGCTCAAGCGTAGGCGCCACTTTCCGCCTGTGCCAGAGCCGTCGAGACGATGCCCTGGCCTTCCATGGTGTCCATGAGATCGACCGGCCGCCTGCCGCCAAGTGCCGGCAACGGCTCCGACAGCCAGCGCGCCATCCATGCCCGGGCATCGAAACCGGCCGCATCCCCGGCCTCCTCGACCATCGCCTCGAGCTGGCCGACGAGCCTCGCGAAGCCGACGACCCGCTCGCTCTCGTCGGGTGACAGCGTCTCCCCGACCTTTGCCTTCTTGTTGACGGTGGCTTCCGACAGGTTGAGCGCGCGGATCCCGGCGCCCTGGGCGAGGGTCAGATCCGCGAACATGCGCTTGGCATCCGCGGCCGGGATGCCGTGCCGGATGATGTCGATCCGCTCCAGCGGGGTGGCGCGATAGAGGGCCGTGTAGGAGAGCTTCGCCTCGGGCTCCACCCGGGCCGGGGCGACGAGGACTCGGGAAAGCGACGCGGCTGTGTCAGCCATTGGAATGCTCCTTTGAGCAATACATATGCTCAATCGAGCAATTGTCCACTGCAAACCACGCTGAGGGGATTTGGTCGCCGGGGCGTCATGGCCCGTCAGACCAGCGTCCAGTCCAGCAGCACGACGATGGCGATCACCACCATCACCGCCCAGAACGCGGCCCGGCAGAAGCGCGCCCAGAACAGCTGGCGATCCGCCATCAAGGCTTCCGCCGTGGTCGGCAGCGGCGCGTGGTCGCTGGATGCAGCGTGCTCGGCCATGACGTGTCGGTCCTCCTGCAAGATCCGGATCATAGTCTAGGCCGGTTTCCGGTCAGACCGCGAGCAGCACGCCTTCGTGCAACGGTTCCGCTCGCGCGCCTTCCAGATGCCGGCGCAGGGCCAGCGGATACAGGCGATGCTCCTGTTCGAGCACGCGAGCCGCCAGACTGTCCGGCGTATCATCGGGATGCACGCAGACCGCCGCCTGGCCCAGGATCGGCCCGTCATCGACCCGTTCGGTGACCAAATGCACCGTGCAGCCATGCAGCTTGACCCCGGTGGCAAGCGCGCGCTCATGGGTATGCAGGCCAGGAAACGCGGGCAGCAGGCTGGGGTGGATGTTCAGCATGCGCCCGGTCCAGGTGCCGGTCAGCAACGGGGTGAGCAGGCGCATGTAGCCGGCGAGGCAGACGCACGCAATGCCGGCCTCGCGCAGTGCCCCGTCGATCTGCCTCTCGTGGGCGGCGCGATCGCGACCGTGCGGCCGGTGGTCGATCGCCTGCGCCGGGATGCCGGCGTCGCGCGCCGCATCCAGGCCGGGGGCATCGGGATTGTTGCTAAGCACCAGGGCGATCTCGGCCGGATAGTCCGGCGCCGCGCAGGCCGCCATCAGGGCATGCAGGTTGCTGCCGCGTCCGCTGACCAGGACCGCGACGCGTGTGCGCGCCATCGGTCAGGCCGCGAGGAACGCGGGCATGCCGGCGTAGCGCAGGGTGGCCGGCGCGCCGTCGGTCCCGGCCTCGATGCGTCCGAGCACGACGGCATCCTCGCCCATCTCGGCGAGCAGGGCGGTGGCGCTGGAGACGTTGGACACGATCAGCGCCATGCCGATGCCGCAGTTGAACACCCGCAGCATCTCCTCGGGCTCGACGCTGCCGGCCCGAGCAAGCCAGCCGAATACCGGCGGCGGCGTCCAGGCGTCGCCGTCGATGGCGACCACCGTGCCGGCCGGCAGCACCCGCGGCAGGTTGCCGGGCAGGCCGCCGCCGGTGATGTGCGCCGCGGCGCGCAGCAGGCCGGCGCGGTGCAGCGCCAGTACCTGCTTCACGTAGAGGCGGGTCGGCACCATCAGCGCCTCGCCGAGCGACAGCCCGGGGGCGAACGGCGCCGGATCGTCCCAGCCGAGGCCGGCCTCGCGCACGATGCTGCGCACCAGCGAGAAGCCGTTCGAATGGACGCCGCTGCTGGGCAGGCCGAGCACGATGTCGCCCGGTGCGATGGTCTTCGGCAGCAGGGCACCGCGCTCGGCCGCACCCACCGAGAAGCCGGCGAGGTCGTAATGGCCGGGACCGTACATGCCCGGCATCTCGGCCGTCTCGCCGCCGACCAGCGCGCAGCCGGACAACCGGCAGCCCTCGGCGATGCCGCGCACCACCCGCGCCGCCGCGTCCACGGCGAGCTTGCCGGTGGCGAAATAGTCGAGGAAGAACAGCGGTTCGGCGCCCTGCACGACAAGGTCGTTGACGCACATGGCGACCAGGTCGATGCCGACCGTGTCGTGCCGCCCGGTCTCGATGGCAACCATCAGCTTGGTGCCGACGCCGTCGGTGGAGGATACCAGCACCGGGTCGCGGAACCCGGCCGCCTTGAGGTCGAACAGCGCGCCGAAGCCGCCAAGTCCGCCCATCGTGCCGGGCCGGTCGGTGGCGCCGGCGGCCGGGCGGATCGCCTCGACCAGGCGCTCGCCCGCCTCGATATCGACCCCGGATGCGCGGTAGGTGCCTTCAGCTGGCTCGGTCATGCGTGTCGCGGCCCTTGGTGGGAGGAGTGCCGCCATGGCTGGCCGGTGGTTCCTCAGGTAGATGCAGTGCGGGTTCCTTTAGGGCAGGCGGGGCGCTTCGTAAAACAGTGACAGCTGCAGCCGATCATCCGGGCGACACCGCCGAAACCGCGTCGCTGCGCCAGCTGGCGCTGCCGTTCGCGCACCGGCCGCGCTTTGCCCGCGCCGACTTCATCGCCGCCCCCTCGAATGCTGCCGCGCTGGCTTGGCTCGAGCGTCGGCGCGAGGCGGACTGGCCCGATCACCGGCTGGCGCTGTGGGGGGCGGCGGGCAGCGGCAAGACGCACCTGCTGCAGGTCTGGGCACACGACCACGACGCCCTGCTGCTGCCCGGCACCGCGCTGCGCGGCCTGACCCGGCTGCCGGATGCCGGCGGGATCGCCCTCGACGACGCCGACCTCGCCACCGACGAGCGCGCCCTGCTGCACCTGCTGAACGCCGCCCGCGAGGAGCGGCTGCCGATCCTGCTGGCCGGCCGCGAGGCGCCGTCGCGCTGGGACATGCGGCTGCCCGACCTCGCCAGCCGGTTGCGGGCCACGGTGGCCGTCGGCCTGCGTCATCCCGAGGAGGGTCTGCTGCGCATCCTGCTGCAGCGCCTGCTGGCCGAGCGGCAGCTCGCGGTGGCGCAACCGGTGGTGGACTGGCTGCTGCTGCGGCTGCCGCGCCGGGCGGATGCGATGCGCGAGGCGGCGCGCCGGCTCGACCAGGCGGCGCTTGCGTCGGGGGGTGCCGTCACCCGTACGCTTGCGGCCCTGGTGCTGGAGGAGCTGCTGGCCGGGCCACGCGAGGTCATGGAGGACACGCCGGAAGCGGCGTCCCTGCTGTAGCGCCGCAACCGTTGACACCGGCGCCGCCGGCCCCTCTCCTGCCGCGCCCCGATACCCGGGATGCAGGAAATCCGCTCGTGGCATCTTCGACCGATCTCGTCCGGAGCAGGCAAACGCGACTGGGCCGGGCCGCCGCGGTGTTCGGTCCCGGCCTGGTGGTCATGCTGGCCGACACCGATGTCGGCAGCGTCATCACCGCCGGGCAGAGCGGCGTGCAGTGGGGCTACCGGCTGCTGCTGCTGCAGTTCGTGCTGATGCCGATCCTGTTCATGGTGCAGGAGCTGACCGTGCGCCTCGGCATCTTCACCGGCCGCGGCCATGGCGAGCTGATACGCGAGACGTTCGGGCGGTTCTGGGCGATCGTGTCGGCGGCCGGCCTGGCGGTCGCCACCGGCGGCGCGCTGCTGACCGAGTTCTCCGGTGTCGCCGGCATCGGCGAGCTGTACGGCGTGCCACGCGGCATCACGCTGGCGCTGGCCGCGGTGGCGCTGCTGCTGGTGGTGATCACCGGATCCTACCGGCGGGTCGAGCGGGCGATGATCGCGATCGGGCTGTTCGAGCTGGCCTTCTTCTACGTCGCCTGGGCGGCGCATCCGCATGTCGGCGCCATGCTGCACGGCGCGGTCGACATCCCGTTCGCCAGCAAGGGCTACGTCTATCTTGCGGCCGCCAATATCGGCGCGGTGATCATGCCGTGGATGATCTTCTACCAGCAGTCCGCAGTGGCCGATAAAAAGCTGCGCCCGGAGCATTATGCCGCCGCGCGCTGGGACACCGCGATCGGCGCGGTGATCACCCAGCTGGTGATGGCGGCGGTGCTGATCGCGTGCGCCGCCACCATCGCGCCGCACCAGCCGAATGCCAGCCTCGACACCATCGGCGAGATGAGCCAGGCGCTGACGCCGTTCATGGGGGGCACCGCCGGGCGGCTGGTGTTCAGCCTCGGCGTGCTCGGAGCCGCCATGGTGGCGGCGATCGTCGCCTCGCTGGCGCTTGCCTGGGGCGTGGGCGAGGTGGCCGGCTATCGCCGGTCTCTGGAGCTGCGGCCGCTGGAGGCGCGCTGGTTCTACGGCGTGTATGCGATCTGCGTGGTCGCCGGCGCGGTGCTGGTGGCGTTCTGGCCCAACCTGGTGTCGCTCAATGTCGGCGTCCAGGTGATGAATGCGCTGCTGCTGCCGCTGGTGCTCGGCTTCCTGATCGCGCTCGCGGTGCGCGCGCTGCCGGACGCGCACCGGCTGCGCGGGCCGTATTTCTGGCTGGTGGTGGTGGTCGCTGGCCTGACCACGGCACTCGGCGTGTTCGGCGGCTTGCAGGGCGCCGGGCTGTTCTGAGCGTCCGTCGGTCGAAGGCCCGGCGTCGGCCGCAGTCCAGGTAGTCGGCAGCGCGGCCTGTAACGGGGCTGGATCCCGCAGGAAGGCGAACTGGCCGGCGGTCGGCAGCGCGTAACGATCGCCGAGCCTGGCGATGAAGTCTCACTCGGAGCCACCATCTATTGTCGACTGATGACGGAACTTCCAAGCATCGACCTGGAACATCTTCGCCGCGACCATGCGGCCGAGATGTTCGAGGGGCTGGCCGACCCGGCGGGATACCGCTTCCTGGCCTCCGACCCGCCGGCGAGCGTGGCGGCCCTGAGATCACGCTATGGGCGCCTGGCGACCGGCAGCTTGGCTGACGATGGCGAGACCTGGCTGAACTGGGTCGTCAGAAGCCGCGCGAGCGGCGCTCTCGTCGGCTACACGCAGGCGACGATCGGCGGGCGGATCGGCGATATCGGCTATCATGTCTTTCCGGCCTGCTGGCGGCAGGGTTTCGCAACCGCGGCACTGCGGGCGACATTGGACGAGCTGTTTCGCGCGGTCGCGGTCGATGAGGTGCATGCCTTCGTCGACACACGGAATTCCGCATCCATCGCGCTGCTTGCGAAACTGGGCTTCGAGCGTTTGCGAACGATCGTCGGCGCCGATCACTTCAAGGGCGGCCGCAGCGACGAATACGAGTTCCTTCTGGCGCGCAGATGGTGGATGCGATCGACGCCACCATGATCCTCCGGGCACCCGGCGCCGCAGTGCCGGAAACGTCTGTCCACGGCGGGAATGCAGCCATTTCCGCTTCAGGATCGAAACCTTCGCGATGTTGGCCAACCGCCGGGCACCACGGCCCACCGCATCGGGTGCATCAGGCGCGAAGTACTCTCGAGGATCCGGGTACTCGCCAGGAAAGATCGAAACCGTTTAGGGGGGCGAGCTCGATCTCGACGTCAAATCATCGGGTGTTGATAAGATACGTTGCGTCCCGTTCACAGGCGTAGACCTTCTTGAGTGATCGAGTGACCCTCGGGATTCATAACGACATGCCGCTGGAGAACCAACATGCGGGTTCTCGTTGCCTTCCTTGCCTTGGTATCAGTTGCCGGCTGTTCCGCGGAACCACCTCTGGTGGCCAGCTTGGCAAGCCGTGACGTTCCCTGCCTGCACCACCAATATTATGACCGGGACGCCTCGCTCGCCGACGCCATGACCGCCTGTGGCAATCGGAAGCCTGACCTGACCGGAAGCGGTGGACTGCAACAGGCTTTCCTGGCGGCCAGGATACCGTTCACGATCAGGCCGCATGCCGATGTCTATCTGAAGCAGGCTCAGGCCGAGACGATCACCGGCGGCCTCATTCCCCATGCAGGCGCGGGAGCCGGTTTCACTCCCGTGTTCGAGACGTCAATGCCCCTGAGCGACGGGCACTGAGACGTATCAGCGGGCGGCGCCGTCACGCGGATCGTCGTGATTTTTTACCAGTCGCCATGACGGAGGCGGTGCGAAACCGCTCCGGATGGTCTTCGAAGAGGAGCGGACAGCGTACAAGCTTCCCCGTCCTGCCTCTACCGTGCTGCTTCAAGGCCGCAATACCCCGAGCGTGACGCCAGCCACCGCGCCAAGCGTCACCACCGCCAGTGGCGGGAAGCGCCACAGGACCAGCAGCAGGAAACCGGTGAGCGCTGCGATGAAGTCGGCAGGGCGCAACACGGTGCCGGTCCAGAGCGGGTCGTACAGAGCCATCGCGAGCAGCCCGACCACGGCGGCGTTGGCGCCACGCAGTCCGGCGCGCGCGGCCCGGCGCTGGCGCAGCCAGCTCCAGAACGGCAGCGTTCCGAGCAGCAGCAGCCCCGGCAGGAAGATGGCGACCAGGCCGATGGCAGCGCCGGCCGCGCCGCCCGGCCCAGGTCGCGCGACAGCGCCGAGGAAGGCCGCCACGCTGAACAGCGGGCCTGGCACCGCCTGCGCCAGGCCGTAGCCGGCGAGGAAGCGGTCCTCCGTCACCCAACCCGGCGCGACGACGGCGTCGTGGAGCAACGGCAGCACCACATGGCCGCCGCCGAACACCAGGGCGCCGGCGCGATAGAATGCGGCGGCCAGCGCCAGCGCCGGATGCGCCTCGCTGATGCCGGGCAGCGCCGCGGGCAGCACCAGCAATGCCGTGAACAGCGCGAGGCAGAAGCCGGCCGCAGGTGGCGAGACCGGGCTCGGCAGAGCGGTCGCATCCTCAAGTACGACGTTGCTCCGGTCGGCGAGGATGCCGCAAGCGGCCCCCAGGGCGATCGCCGCCAGTTGTCCGACGCCAGCCGGGACGATGGCGACCAGGATCATCGCCGCCAGCGCGATCGCCGCGCGCGGCCGGTCGGGGCACAGGGTGCGCGCCATGCTCCAGACCGCCTGCGCCACCACCGAGACCGCGGCGAGGCGCAGGCCGTGCAACAGGCCGGCGCCGGCGGCGGTGCCGGCCAGCCGGACGCTCGGCGCCGCGCAGAGCAGCAGGAAAAGCGCCGAGGGCACGGTGAAACCGACCCAGGCGGCAAGCGCGCCGAGCGGGCCGGCACGCAGCAGCCCGAGCGCAAATCCGGTCTGGCTCGACGCAGGCCCGGGCAGGAACTGGCAGAGCGCCACGATCTCCGCATAGGCGGGCTCGCCGATCCAGCCTCGCCGTTCGACAAGTTCGGAGCGGAAATAGCCCAGGTGCGCGACCGGGCCGCCGAACGAGGTGAGGCCGAGCCGGAGGAAGACCAGCAGGACTTCGAGCGGGGTGCCGCGCCGGGTCAATAGGCCAGCGCCACCCCGTCCGCGCGCATCTCGGAGGCCGCCGCATAGACCCGGTCGCGGCCGGCCATCCGGTGCTCGATGCACTCGTAGCGGCCGAAGCCACCGTCCGAGGCGCCGATCGTCCAGCCGATCGCGGCCAGCGCCGCCCTTGTCGCGGTGGGCACCCCGGCCTCCAGGCGCAGCAGCCCGTTCGGTGGCAGCCCCGCGATGTCCTCGCCCATGCTCTGCGACGAACCTTCGTGATGCCAGCGGGGCGCATCGCCGGCGGCCTGGATGTCGAGGCCGTAATCGATGCGGTTCAGCACGATCTGCGTCTGCCCCATCGGCTGCATGTCGCCACCCATGACGCCGAAGGCCATCCAGGGCTGGCCGCCGCGGGTGGCGAAACCCGGAATGATGGTCTGGAACGGCCGCTTGCCCGGCGCATACAGGTTGGGGTGGCCGTCCTGCAGCGAGAACAGTTCGCCGCGATCCTGGAACATGAAGCCGAGCCCGTCGGCCACCAGCCCCGATCCCATGCCGCGAAAGTTCGACTGGATCATCGACACCATCAGGCCGTCGGCGCTGGCGGTGCTGAAATAGGTGGTGTCGCCGTGGCTCGGCGCCTCGCCGGGATGCACCGGCGTCAGGATGCGGCCCGGCTGGATCAGCTTCGCGCGCTGCGCCGCGTAGTCCTTCGAGATCAGCCAGGAGACAGGGATGTTCGCGAAATGCGGGTCGGCGTAGTAGCGCGCGCGATCCTCGTAGGCGAGCCGCTTGGCCTCCGCCTGCAGGTGGATGGAAAGTGGCGACTGGAACCCCGCATCGCGCAGGTCGAAATTCTCCAGGATGTTCAGCATCTGCAAGGTGGCCAGGCCCTGCGTGTTGGCCGCCATGCCGTAGATCTCGGTGCCGCGATAGGAAGTGACCAGCGGGTCGAGCCATTCCGAGTGGTGCCGCCTGAGGTCGTCGCGCGTCATCCAGCCGCCGATGCGACGGAAATAGCGCTCGATGGTGGCGGCGATCGGGCCGTCGTAATAGGCGTCGCGGCCGCCGCCGGCGATCATCCGGTAGGTGCGGGCAAGATCCGGGTTGCGCCGCACGTCGCCCTCGTCCGGCATGTGGCCGCCGGGCGCATAGGTGTGCATCGCATTCGCGGTCTCCTCGACGCCGCTGCCGGGACGCAGGAACGCCTTGAGGTTGCGCTTGATGTAGTAGCCGATGATCTGCGGCACCGGCGCGCCCTGCTCGCAAAGCTCGATCGCCGGCTCGAACAGCGTGCGCCATGGCAGCCGGCCATAGCGCTGGTGCATCGTCCACCAGGCATCGAGCGCGCCCGGCACCGATACGCTGATCGCCCCCAGCTTGGGGATGACGCCGTTCCTCGCCCGCTGCCGGACGGTCTCCAGGCTGAGGCCGCGCGGCGAGGCGCCGGAGCCGGCCAGGGAGACCACGCGCTGCAGCTTCGGGTCCCAGATCATCGCGTAGCAGTCGCCACCGAGGCCGGCGCTGGTCGGCTCGAGGAAGCCGAGGCAGGCATTGGCCGCCACCGCCGCATCCACCGCCGAGCCGCCGCGCCGCAGCATGGCGATCGCCGCCTGGGTGGCGATGGGGTGCGCGGTGCCGGCGGCGCCGTTCAGGCCCATCGCCGCCGAGCGCGAGGCGAAGCTGGCCCCGGACGGCCGGTCGCCCGCATGCACGTCCGGGCGCTCGAAGCGTTCGGCGCCCTCAGGCTGGAACTTGGGCAGCGTCCCGGCTGCCGGCTGGCCGTGCGGGGCGCTGCCCTGGCCGGGGCCATCGGTGGTTGCGGGAGCCGCGCCGGCAGGATCGGGCAGCAGGAGCGGGGAGGCCGCGAGGGGGAGGGAGGCGATGAAGCTGCGTCTGCGCAAGGCCGGTCGTCCTGGTGATGGTTCCTGACGGTCGGGTCGATGAAGGTTCCGGGTCAAGTCGCCGCGTCCCGGCTCGAGGCCCTATCGCGTGCTTTGCGCGGCTGGGGTTCTGCCCTACCGTTTGGCTGCAACAAGACGAGCGTGCTGGTGCCGGAACAAGCGGATCGACCCAAGCCTGAGACCAATCGCACGCGGCGGCCACGCGCCCTCGTGGTGGCTGCCGCGTCCGCGAACGTGCCGGCCCGCGCCCCGGCGCAGCACCGGCGGCCGGCCGCGGGATCCGCGATACGGGCCGGAGCCACGAACGGCGCGGTCCCGGCGATCGTGCCGGACAGCCCGGACCGCTTCATCAATCGCGAGCTCTCCTGGCTCGACTTCAACCAGCGCGTGGTGGAGGAAGCCGACAACGACCGCAACCCGCTGCTCGAGCGGCTGCGGTTCCTGTCGATCTCGGCCGGCAATCTCGACGAGTTCTACTCGGTGCGCGTGGCGGGACTGGTCGGCCAGGTGCGCGAGGGCCTGACCACCCGCTCGCCCGACGGACGCACCCCGGCGCAACAGTTGCAGGCGGTGGCCGAGCGCGCACGGCTGCTGCTCGACGAGCAGCAGCGGATCTGGCGCGAGCTTCGTGCCGCCCTCGAGGCGCAGGGTATCGTCGTCTGCGAGCCCGCCGCTCTCGGCGAGGAGGAAAGCGGCTGGCTCGAGAGCTTCTTCATGGACCGGCTGTTCCCGGTGCTGACGCCGCTCGCCATCGACCCGGCGCACCCGTTCCCGTTCATTCCCAACATGGGCCAGGTGCTGGCGCTGCGGCTGCTGCGCGACGACGACGAGCGCCATGTCATGAGCGGGCTGGTGATGCTGCCGGCCCAGGTCGAGCGCTTCATTCGCTTGCCTGCCGGCGGCCAGGCGGCTGCCGGACAAGGTGGGGCAACCCATGAGCAGGCCCGCTTCATCCTGCTCGAGGACCTGGTCGGCCTGTTCCTCGACCGGCTGTTTCCCGGCTTCCACGTCGGCGGCCACGGCGTGTTCCGCGTCATCCGCGACACCGACGTGGAGTTCGAGGAGGAGGCCGAGGATCTCGTGCGCTCCTACGAGACCGCGCTGAAGCGGCGCCGGCGTGGGGTGGTGATCCATCTCGATGTCGAGGCCGCCATGCCGCCCGACCTGTCGGCGCTGGTCGCCGACGAGCTCGACGTGCCGGTCGACGAGATGCAGCTGCATGCCGGGCTGATCGGCATGGTGGACGTGAAGCAGCTGATCGTGGACGACCGTCCCGACCTGCTGTTCGCGCCGTATGCGCCGCGTTTCCCCGAGCGCATACGCGATTTCGGCGGCGACTGCTTCGCCGCCATACGCACCAAGGACATCATCGTCCACCACCCGTTCGAGAGCTTCGACGTGGTGGTGCAGTTCCTGCGTCAGGCCGCCCTGGATCCCGCGGTGGTGGCGATCAAGCAGACGCTGTACCGCACCTCGCGCGACAGCCCGATCGTGAAGGCGCTGATCGAGGCTGCGGAATCCGGCAAATCCGTCACCGCGATGGTCGAGCTGCGCGCACGCTTCGACGAGGAGGCGAATATCCGTCTGGCACGTACCCTGGAGGCCGCCGGCGTGCAGGTGGTGTTCGGCTTCGCCGAGCTGAAGACGCATGCCAAGCTCAGCCTGGTGGTGCGTCGCGAGGGCGGCGGGGTGCGCAGCTACGCGCATTTCGGCACCGGCAACTATCATCCGATCACCGCGCGCATCTATACCGACCTGAGTTTCTTCACCTGCGATGCCGCCCTGGTGCGCGACAGCGCGCGGCTGTTCAACTACATGACCGGCTATGCGCGTCCGGCGGCGATGGACGTGCTGGCCTTCTCGCCGCTAACCACGCGCAGCACGCTCACCGGCCTGATCGATGCCGAGATCGCGTTCGCGCGTGCCGGCAAGCCCGCCCAGATCTGGCTCAAGATGAATTCGCTGGTCGATGACGAGCTGATCGACAAGCTGTACCAGGCGTCGCAGGCGGGAGTTCGCATCCTGATCGTGGTGCGCGGCATCTGTTGCCTGCGTCCCGGCGTGCCGGGATTGTCCGAGACCATCCAGGTGAAGTCGATCGTGGGAAGGTTCCTGGAGCATAGCCGGGTGTTCGCCTTCAGCAACGGCCACCGCATGCCGTCGCGCGACGCTCTGGTGTATATTTCCAGCGCCGACTGGATGGCGCGCAACATGGACTGGCGTGTCGAGAGCATGGTGCCGATCCGCAATGCGACGGTGCACGCCCAGGTCCTCGACCAGATCATGGTGATGGACCTGAAGGACAACCTGCAATCCTGGAAGCTTGGCGCCGACGCGGTCTGGCGCCGGCTGGATCCAGGCGGCAAGCCGTTCTCGGCGCACGAGTATTTCATGACCAATCCGTCGCTGTCCGGACGTGGCTCGGCGGCGCGCGGGCAGGTGGTGCCGGTGGCGCGTCCGTTGCCGCGGCGCCCCGACCGCATCCTCGAGGATTGAGGGGCAGGGCATGACGGGTAATCATGAAGCGCACCGGCACAAGCGGTCAGCAGTAGTCGATCTCGGCTCGAATTCGGTGCGGCTCGTTGTGTTCGAAGGCCATGCGCGCAACCCGGTCACCATCTTCAACGAGAAGGCGGTATTGCGCCTGGGGCGTGGCCTGGAGGCGACCGGGCGGCTGAACGAGGATGGCGTCGCGCAGGCGATGAGCGTGATGGCGCGTTTCAATGCGGTGGCGCGCGGCATGCAGGCGGAGCCGTTCGAGGTGCTGGCGACGGCGGCGGTACGCGATGCCAGCAACGGCGCCGAATTCATCGACGTGCTGCGCGCGGCGATGCCGGAAGCCAGCATACGCATCCTGTCCGGCCTGGAGGAGGCCGACTATTCCGCCACCGGCGTGCTGTGCGGCCTGCCGCAGGCGGAAGGGTTGATGGCGGATATCGGCGGCGGCTCGCTCGAACTGGTGCGGCTGGGGGATGGCCGGATGCACGAGGCGCGCACGCTGCGGCTCGGCGTGATCCGGCTGTCCGACCGCGCCGGCGGCGACGTGCAGCGTGCGCGTGCACTGGTCGAGAACGATCTCGATGGTGTCGAGTGGCTTGCCAACGCCACCGGCCGCACGCTGTATCTGGTCGGCGGCGCGTTCCGGGCGCTCGCACGGCTGCAGATCGCGCGCACCTTCTATCCGCTCAACATCGTTCACCAGTACGAACTTGCACCGGAAGATGCCCGCGAGATGACAGGCTGGGTGATCGGCGCCACCCGACGTACCCTCGAGCGCCTGCCGGGCGCGCCACGCAAGCGCCTCGACGACATGCCGTTCGCCGCCACCGTGCTGCGCCGGCTGCTGCGCCGGGTGCAGCCGGACCGCGTGGTATTCAGCGTCGACGGCTTGCGCGAGGGCTGGTACATGCGCCGCGTCGCCCCCGGGGTGATGGACGAGCCGCCGCTGGAAGCGTCCTCGCACGAACTCGCGGCAAGGCTGAGCCGCAGTACGACGCTGCCGCCGGCGCTGATCGACTGGACCGAGGCGCTGTTCGCAGGTGAGACCGCCGAAGAACGCCGGTTGCGTGTCAGCGCCTGCTGGGTGTCCGATACCGGCGCGCTCGATCATCCGGAATATCGCGCCGAGCAGACCTTTCTTCGCATCCTGCGCCAGCCGGGCATGGCGCTGTCGCATCCTACGCGCGCCTTTCTCGCCCTGGTGCTGGCGATGCGCTACGAGGCGGAGCTCGACCAGGCTTTTCTGCAACCGGCGCGTCGCCTGCTCGACGCACGCGGCTTCCAGCAGGCGGAGATCCTTGGCCTCGCCCTGCGCCTCGCCTACGTGCTGTGTGCCGGTATTCCCGAGCTGCTGCACGGAACCGCCCTGCTGCGCGACGGCAACCGGCTGGTGCTGCGGCTCTCCGCCGATCGGCTGGCCTCCGGCACCGAAAGCGTCGGCCGCCGGCTCGACCGGCTGGCGCAGGCGGCGGGACTGGCCCCGGTGATCGAAGGCGCGTGAAGCAGGGGCGCCTGGCGATGGCTCGCCTTGCCGGCGCCGCGTTGCTGGCGTCGCTCTGGCAGGCAAGCGCCGCGCACGCCGCCGACCCATCGGCACTGTGGAAGATCGTCGACGGGCGCTGCGTTCCGGACGAGAAGCTGCATGCGCGTCCCGAACCTTGCGCCGTCGTCGATCTCGGCGGCGGCTACGCGGTGCTCAAGGATATCCGTGGTCGCGAGCAGTATCTGCTGATCCCGACACGGCGCCTGTCCGGAATAGAGGCTCCGGAGCTGCTGCAGCCACAGGCGCCGAACTATTTCGCCGACGCCTGGCAGCAGGTGCCGCTGGTCGCGGCGAGGGTCGGTCGTTCCCTCCCGCGCGACGATCTGTCGCTTGCGATCAACTCCGCCTATGGCCGCAGCCAGAACCAGCTGCATATCCACGTCGACTGCATCGGCGTGCCGGCACACGCAATGCTGCAGGCAGCCTCGGCCACCATCGGAACCGGCTGGACCACGCTGCCGCCGATCGACGGCACCAGCTACCGTGCGATGTTCCTTCCCGGCGACACGCTCGGACCGCGGGATCCGTTCCGCCTGCTCGCTGCCACTCTGCACGATCCCGGCCGCGAGATGGGCCGGCACACGCTCGTGCTGGTCGGCGCCGTGGCGCCGCGACCGGGCTTCATCCTTCTCGACGGTGAAATCGACCGGCTGCGGCTCGATTTCGGCGCCGGCGAACGCCTGCAGGACCATGCCTGCCGGGTGGCAGAAACTACCGGCTCGGGCGGATGAACGACAGGCATCGTCAGGACCGCCGGCGGTAGGCATTGCGCCGGCAGGGGGCAGTGACGCCATGCTCTGCTGAGACTGGTTCCCCGTTGTCCACGATCCGGCATGATCCCTGGGTATGCCGATATCCCGACCTTCGTCGCCGTGGCTCGCAATGCGTGTCCGGGTGGCGAGCGACGCCCTTGCGAACGGTCTGCGAGCCGGTGGAGAGAAATCGGCCGCCGCAACGGCTCCAGAAAAACCGTTGTGACAAAGAAATGGCTTCGTGGCGCGGACCGGACCCTGATAAATGGGCTGAGTAGAGATATTCGTTACATTTAAGCATATCAGAATTTCAGCCCGAGAGACTTCCGCATGAGCGTCCTGCCTGCGCGGCCCTATTATGATGCCAATGCCTCCGGCGGGACCCTCGAGGAG
Organism: Lichenicoccus roseus; assembly: GCF_005844085.1. Lineage (GTDB taxonomy): Bacteria > Pseudomonadota > Alphaproteobacteria > Acetobacterales > Acetobacteraceae > Lichenicoccus > Lichenicoccus roseus. The sequence continues at coordinate 129,346 of NZ_VCDI01000001.1, read as the reverse complement.
GGGACTGTCACCAACGTGCCGCTGGCGACCATTCTTCTGCTGGTCGGTTTCGTCACGGTCTATCTCGTCGAGCTTCGCCTTGCTCCGGGTGGCGAGGACATCGGGAGCAATCCGATGGCCGAGATCCTGATGGGCGGTCTGACAGGCTCTCTGGCCCGCGCCGGCCAATGGTATCGCCTGCTCTCGTCCGCGTTCCTGCACGCGAACGCGCAGCACCTGATCGGCAATGCGATGGCCATGGGCCTTGCAGGCTACGCGCTCGAGCGCATCGTCGGACATGCATGGATACTCTGCATCTTCGTCCTGGGTGCAGTCTGTGGAGGGCTGGCGACGATCTTCTGGATGCCGCCATCGATGGTGACCGTGGGCGCGTCGGGGGGAGTCATGGCTGTGCTCGGCGCCCTCTTCATGACCAGCTTCCGGCTACCAAGGGGACATGCCAGGTCGCGGGCGCAAGGACGCGCAGCCTTCTTCGGCATCCCGAGCCTCATACCGCTTCACGCCAGCAGCGCCTTGCATGTGAATTACGCCGCTCATACCGGTGGAGCCGTCTTCGGCCTGTTGATCGGGTTTCTTCTTCTGGGCGGCTGGGAAGATTACTCGGAACGGCCGCCATACGCGGTCGGGGCGACGGTACTCGCTGCATTCGCCGCATTCTCGGCCGCATGCTCTGCCCATGCGGTCTCGATCAACTATGGCTACTACGGACCCGCAAGCCGGTTCTTCTCGACAAAGGATATGCCGCGGCGTAGCGCCGACATCGTGGCTCAAGGTGAAACGCTTGCCTTCAACTATCCCTACGACGCCAGGGCACGTTTCTACGCGGGTGTCGCCCACCTGCTGAAGAAGGACAGGCCAGGAGCCGAAACGGAACTGGAGCAGGCAATCGGGCTGGATGACAACGCGCCGGGATTGTACTCGCGTGATCTCTCCAACAACATGCGCATCCTTCTCGCGACCCTGAAGCTGCAGGATGGCCACAGGATCGAGGCCGTGGCGGTGGTCCGCCCGTTCTGCGAGCAGGCCGACTGGACGCACGAGCCGCCGCGCCTGGTCAGTTTCGTGACCGCCACGCATCTCTGTCGCTGAGCGAGGCGAGGCCGTTCGAAACCCGCTCTCAGAACGACTTCAGCAGCCGATCCAGGTAGTCGAGTTCCGCCGGTGGCCGGGTGCGGTCGGTGTCACGCCGGCGCAGTTCCTGCTCGATCTCGCGCGAGCGCAGCCGTTCCGCGGTATCCGGCACATGGGTGTCGCCGTCATCGGCATGCGGGCCGATGCCGACCGGGCGCCCGAGCGGATCGCGCTGCCCGGGATGCGGATCCTGGCCGTCGCCCTGCGCTTCCTGGCCCGGCGCGTCGCCGGCGTCGTCCGACGGGTTGTTGCCCGCCATTCCCGGCAGCAGCATCGGGCTGCCACCCTTCGAGGAGGCCAGCGTCTGCTGCATCTGCTGGCCGCCCTTCTGAAGCGCCGCCAGCGCCTGCTGCTGGGACTGCTGCGCCGCCTGGTCCTGGCCGGCGGCCAGCGCCTGTCGCGCCTGCTGCATGGCGCGGCCGGCTTCGTCGAATCCGCCCGGCTTGCGTCCGGTGAGGCTCTTGAACTCCTGCCCGAGCTCCTCGAGCGCGCGGGAAAGCGCATGCTGCGTGCGGCTGTCGGTTGCTCGCTGCTTCTCGCGGGCCTGCCCGGCAGCCTGGCGTTTCGCCTCCGCCTGCGGGTCGGTCGCGCTGTCGTCACGTCCGTCCGGATTGGGCGGCGGGAAGCCCTGCTCCTGCGGCGGCGACACCCCGAGACGGCTCAGCAGCTCTGCCGTCGCCTCGTCCATCTGGCCACGCTGGCTGGCGCCATCACGTGCCTGCGCCTCGCGCTGCTGGGCGCCCTGGCGCGCCTGGCTCTGGTCCAGCAGATCGGCCTGCCGATGCTCCAGGTCGTGCAGCCCCTGCATCTGCTCGCGCACCTGCGCCTGCGCCTCGGCCTGCTGGCGCAGGCTCTGCAGGTCCTGCGGCGTGGCGCTGCGCATGCGGTCCAGCATCGACTGCATGCGCTGCAGCTGCTGCATCGCCTCGCGTGTGTTGCCCTGCGCGGCGGCATCGCGCATCTGCTGCATCATGCGGGACAGGTCGCCGCCGGTGAGCGCCTTCGCGTCCGGCATCGGCGGCAGCATCGTGTGATCCCGCCTGGCCTGTTCGGCGAGCGCCTGCAGGCGGCGCGCGATCGCCGACTGCAGCGCCTGGATGCGGCGGTCAAGCTCGGACTGTTCCGCGGACGATTGCCCCTTGTCGCCGAGCTGGCGCATGTGCTCGAGCTGCTGCGCCAGTGCCTCGCGGGCGGCGCGTACGTCTGCCAGCGCGCGGGCGCCGGCGCGGTCGTTGTGCAGTCCGTCCTCCAGCGCCAGGGCGAGGTTCCACAGCCGTGCGGTGGCCTCCGAGATCGCGGCCTGGTCCCGCACGTCGTCGTCGCCGAGCAGCGACGCGGTGCTGGAGAGGTTCAGGAACAGGCCGGGATCGGTGGCGAAGGCGCCGGGCGCATCGCCCAGCGCCTGCAGGTCGGCGGCGGTGGCGGCACGTGTCTCGCGACCGAGGGCGAGGCGCTTGCGGGCTTCAAGCACCGCGCGGGCGAGCGGATTGTGGAACGGCCGTTCCGGCAGGCGGAAACGCGCCTCCGTGGACGCGGCGGTGTGGCCGGCGGCGTCGGTCGCCAGCAGGCGGCCGATCACCGCCTCGCCGGCACGCGGGTCGGCGGACAGGTCGGGCAGGGCAACGCCGCGTGCGTCGCGGGCATCCGGCGGCAGCGCGACCGGCACCTGCAACGGCGCGATGGCCCCGCCGCCGGACACCCTCCCACCGCCGGACCCTACGGGATCCGCGAGGCGGATCTCGGCGGCGAGCGCAGAGACGCCGTATGGATGCGAAACGTGCCAGGGCAGGCGCGTCAGCCACGGCTGGGTCGCCGGCCCGGGCGTGCCGTTCCATGCCACCAGCACCTGCGGTGCCGGTGTCACCCGTAGGGTCCAATCCGCCAGGGCCCGGCCGTTTGCACGCAGCGAGAGGCTGGTGCCGGCTTGCAGCGACCGTTGCAGCGACCAGCTTCCCGCCGCCAGCCTCTCGAGCCGGACCTTGCCCGCCAAATCTGCGCTGGCATCGAGCATGTGCAGCGCGAGGTGAGGCCGCCCGACCACGCCGGTCAGGCTGAGTTGCAGCACCGAGCCCGCCGGGACGCTGACAACGTCGTGGCCGCCGGTCAGGAACACCGGCGCCGCGTGCGCATAGTCGGGCGGCGTGATCCAGGCCTGCAGGCGCGGCATCGGTCCGGGCGGCACCACCAGGCCGGGAAGGAAGCCGGTGGCGAGCCGGCCGGGGAGATCGGCGCCGGCAACCAGGGCGGTCACCAGCAGCAGCGGCCCGAGCGCGAGGGAGAGCCGGTACGGGTCGTGCCGCAGCAGGCCGAGGCGCGGCCAGCCGGCGTCGAGCCGTCCGATACCGGCCTGCACCCGCCCGAGATGCGCCGTCCAGACAACACCGGCCTCGCCACCACCGGCCGGCCGGTCCAGCAGCGCCTGCAGCGGCCGATGGCGGAGGCCGGAAGCCTGCTCGATGCGGCGATCGATGAGGTCGGAGCGGGGGGCGGGCAGGTGACGCAACCGCACCCAGGCCATCTGGACGGCGGCCACCAGCACGACGACGAGCAGTGGCACCTGCAGCCAGAGCGGAAGGCGCTGCGGCAGGTCGAGCAGCGCCAGCACGGTATAGGCTGCGACCACTGCCATCGATGGCAGCAGCGCCGGCCAGATCTGCTCGACGCGGAGGTTGGCGGCGGCCCGCCGACGAGCCCGGGCGATCCCGGTATCGCGGTCCGTCCGGTCCGGGATCACGTCGCTCAACGCAGCCGGTCCTGCAGCGGCGGCAGGTCGGCGCGTTGCAGCCAGTCGGGCACGGTCTCGTCACGCCACAGCGCCTCGACCGGCTGGCGCGCGCGGATGCAGGCCCAGCGTCCGCCGTCGATCAGGGCCTGCGCCGCAAGCGGCCGCGCATTGTAGGTCGAACTCATCACCGCCCCGTAGGCGCCGGTATCGAGGATGGCGACGCGGTCGCCCGGGCGCAGCTCCGGCAGCATGCGGTCGCGGGCGAAGCTGTCGCCGGTCTCGCAGACCGGACCCACGACGTGGGCGGGCGAGAGCGGGCCGGCCGCCACCGCGGCCGACAGCGGCAGGATCCCGTGCCAGGCCCCGTACAGGCTGGGCCGCAGCAGGTCATTCATGGCGGCGTCCAGCACCACGAAGGGTGCGCCGTCCCGCTGGCGCTTGACGGTCAGCACGGAGGCCAGCAGCAGTCCGGCCGGCGCCACCAGCCAGCGTCCGGGCTCGATGGCGAAGCGGACCCCGAGGTCGCCGAGTTCGGCACGGATCGCGCCGGCCAGGGCGCGCGGCGACAGTCCGTTCTCGTCGCGGTAGCGCACCCCGAGGCCGCCGCCGCAATCGATCGTCCCGACCTGTCCGCCGGCCGCGCGCAGGGCGTCGACGAGGCTTGCAAGCCGGCGGTAGGCGGCGCGGAACGGCGCCGCCCTGTCGATCTGGCTGCCGATATGCACGGCAAGACCGACTGGGCGCAGGCCGGGCAGGCCGGCGGCCTGCGCATACAGGGCCAGGATGTCGCGATGGTCGATGCCGAACTTGTCGCCGAGCCGGCCGGTGCTGATCTTGTCGTGGGCGCCGGCCTCGATGTCGGGATTGACCCGCAGCGCGATGTGGGCGATCCGGTCCATGCCGGCGGCGATCGAGGAGAGACGCACGATCTCCTCGGCGCTCTCGACGTTGATCTGGCCGACGCCGAGAGCGAGGGCGAGGCGCAGCTCGTCCTCCGACTTGCCCACGCCGGAGAACACGATGGCCTCCGGCGCGATGCCCGCCTGCACCGCCCGGCGAAGCTCGCCGCCACTGACCACGTCCGCACCGGCGCCTTCCGCGCCGAGCACGCGCAGCACGGCCAGATGATCGTTGGCCTTCACCGCGTAATGCACCGATACCGGCAACCCGGCTTCCGCCATCGCGCCGGTGAGCTCGCGGTAGCGGCTGCGCAGGATATCGGCGCCGGTCACCCAGCACGGGGTGCCGAGCGTGTCCGCGATGGCGTTGAGCGGAACGTCGCCCAGCAGCAGGCCGGACACCGCATGCATCGACAGATGCGGCCGGGTGGCCAGCATGTCGCCGGTCGCCGGGTCGGGCTGCTGGTTCGCGCGATCTGTCGGAGCGAGCGAGGCGGCGCTTTGCATCAATGGAGGATAGTGGTGCCGCCACGCGCCACCAAGGGGCGCTCGACGGCTGACTGCCGCTTTGGGGTTGCGAACGGCGCGGCTAGCCTGGGCATCACTCCAACAGTCTGACGGGACATCCGGCATGAGCGACCCCCTGATCGAAGCCGCCGTGGCCGCCCGCCTGCGCGCCCACGCCCCGTATTCCCGCTTCCTTGTCGGCGCCGCGCTGCGCTGCGACGACGACAGCCTGCATGCCGGGTGCAACGTGGAGAATGCCGCCTATCCGCAGGGTACCTGCGCCGAGGCGGGTGCGATCGCGGCAATGGTGCTGGCCGGGCCGCGCCGGATCGCCGAGGTGGTGATCGCCGCCGCCGGCCCGCTTCCCTGCACACCCTGCGGCGGTTGCCGGCAGAAGCTGCGCGAGTTCGCCGGCCCGGAGGTCGTGATACGCATGGTTGACCAGCAAGGCAGCGTCCTGCTGCAGAGTACGCTGGAGGAGCTGCTGCCGCACTCGTTCGGGCCGGGCAATCTCGGCTTCTGACGGCCCCGGGGCCGGTCGCCTACAGGATCGGCCTGCCGCCGGTCACCGGGATGATCGCGCCGCTCATGTAGCTGCTCTCGTTGGACGCCAGCAGCACGTAGGCGGCGGCAAGCTCGGCCGGCTGGCCCGGCCGGCCGAGCGGGGTCTGGGCACCGAAATTCTTCACCGAGTCCGCGTCCATCGTCGACGGGATCAGCGGCGTCCAGATCGGACCGGGCGCCACCGCGTTCATGCGTATGCCCTGCTTGGCCAGCAGTTGCCCGGCGCCGCCGGTGAAGTTGGAGATCGCGCCCTTGGTGGCATCGTACGCGATCATCGTCGGCGGCGGCATGTCGGCATTGACCGAGGTGGTGTTGATGATGGTGCTGCCCGGCCGCATGTGCGGCACCGCCGCCTGGGTCAGGTGGAACATCGCATGCACGTTGGTGGCAAACGTCAGCTCCCACTCGTCGCCGTCGATCTCCTCGAACTTCTCGTGGGTGCGCTGGAAGGCGGCGTTGTTGACCAGGATGTCGATCCGGCCGAACTCGGCGACCACCTTCTCGACCAGGCCGCGGCAGAGCGCGCGGCTGGTGATGTCGCCCGGCAGGGCGAGCGCGCGGCGACCCGCCTCTTCGATCCAGCCGATGGTGTCGCGCGCATCGGCGCTTTCGTCGAGGAACGAGATGGCGACGTCGGCGCCCTCGCGTGCGAAGGCGATCGCGACCGCGCGGCCGATGCCGCTGTCGCCGCCGGTGATCAGCGCCACCTGTCCCTCCAGCTTGCCCGAGCCCCGATAGCTGCTCTCGCCATGGTCGGGCTTCGGCGTCATCTCGGCGCTCGAGCCGGGCGGGTCGATCTTCGGCTGGCTGAACGGCGGGGTCGGATAGTTGCTGCGCGGATCCTGGTTCATGTCGCTCTCGCAAGGCTGCGACCGGGGCGGTCGGCCAAGCTCCTCGAACCGGTGGCCGCGGCAGCGGTTGCTCTGGGACTCCATCACGGCACGGTGCGGGCCCGTCCCTGGCTGAAACCGTCCGCAGGAGGCGCCGTTCGCTTCAGAAGCCGGCGGCACCGGGTCCGGCAGCAGGGAGCATCGATATGCCGCACATCACGACGGGGGACGGAACCCGCCTGTTCTACAAGGACTGGTTCGCGGGAAGCGCAGGCGCGACGCCGCGCGACGCGCCCGGGCCGATCGTGTTCATCCATGGCTGGCCGCTCAATGCCGACATGTGGGAGTACCAGATGACGCCGCTGGCCCGGCAGGGTCTGCGCACCATCGCCTACGACCGCCGCGGCTTCGGCCGCTCGGATCAGCCCTCGGGACCGTACGACTACGACGTCTTCGCCGACGACCTGAAGTCACTGCTGGACGAACTCGACCTCCAGGACGCGACGCTGGTTGGCTTCTCCATGGGCGGTGGCGAGATCGCGCGCTACCTGTCGCGCCATGGCGGTGCCCGGATCGGCCGGGTGGCGCTGGTCTCTTCCGTGGTGCCCTTCGTGCTCAAGACGCCGGATCACCCGGATGGCGTCGATCGCTCGGTGTTCGACCAGATGATCGGACAGCTGGAGGATGACCGGCCGCACTTCCTGAACGAGTTCGGCAAGCTGTTCTTCGGTGCGGGGCTGCTCGGCTCGCCGGTTTCCAGCGCCATCATGCAGTGGACGCTGTTCATGGCCTTGCAGGCCTCCCCGTTGGCGACCATCGATTGCGTCCGGGCCTTTTCGGAAACCGATTTCCGCGGCGATCTTGCCGCCTTCAAGATCCCGACGCTGGTCATCCACGGCACCGGCGACAAGACGGTGCCGGCGGGTGTCACCGGCGACGCCGTTGCGGCCGCGCTGCCGCATGCGACCTACCTGCGCTACGAGAGTGCCCCGCACGGGCTGTTCATGACCGACAAGGACCGGCTCACGGAGGATCTCGCCCGCTTCGCTCGCTCCTGAGCAGGGCGGTTCCGCCAGCACGACTACGTCCCGGCCCAGGCGGGGCCGGGACTGTTGCACCAGTCATCCGACAGCCTACTCGCTGCCCTCGTCGCCGCCGCCACAGATCTCGCGCGGAAACATCCGTTCATAAAGCCGGTCGCGCGCCTGCTGGGACATCGACCCGGCGCCGGCGCGCGGACCCGGCAGCCCGAGCGCCCGATGCGCGATCCGTTCGTCGACCGGTGCCTGACGAGTCTCCGGGTCCTGTCTGCGCACGAAATCCTCCCGGGCGGGCCACCGGCCGTCTTGCCATCGCCGATCTTCATCGGCTTCGTGGCTTGTTGATGGCACGATCATGTCGATCCGTGCCTTTGATGCGCTGTCCGGGACGATCTGAATACGGAATGATCAGGCTGCCGCGGATTTTCCTCCTCGCTGCGGCTTTTGCGCCATGGCCGCTGTCCGCCGCACGACCGCAGGTACCAGCGCCTCCGCGGCACGGGGAGGCGACGCTTCCCGGGGCAGCGACGCTTCATGAGGCAACCGTGCTCCCCGGCGAGGGTAGCCAGCGTCCGCACGAGGTCTCCCTGCAGGTCCCGCCCTGGCAGGGCCTCCTGCGCGTGCAGACCCAACTGGGCGCACGGTGCACCGGCTTCCTGATCGCACCCGATATCGCCGTCACCGCGGCACACTGCCTGTACTCTGATGCGACCGGGCGTCTGCTGCAGCCGGCTTCGGTGCACGTCCTGCTGCGCTACCGGATGGGCGATTACGCCGCACACGCCCAGGCACGCCGGTTCGTCCTGCCGCCCGGCGCCGATCGCGGGCGTCCGGTCCCGGAGGCCCTGGACCGGGCGCTGCTGCTGCTGGACCATCCGATCGCGCCCGTTGCCGAGACCTTGCGTATCGCGCACGCGCTACCGGCTTCCGGCACCCCCCTGGCGATGGCCGGCTATGGCGCGGATCGCGACGAGGTCGCGGCCAGCGGAGCACCCTGCCGGCTGCTCGGCATCAGGCGGATCGGGCCGGGACAGGTGCTGGACCACGATTGCGCCGGCACCAGGGGCACCAGCGGCGCGCCGCTGCTCGCCCGCGACGCCGCCGGGCGGTGGGTGGTGATCGGGGTGCAGATCGAGGCGCGGATCGGTAGCGTCGGCGGTCGCGCGGCGGCCCTGGTGGCGGCCCCGGCGGCTACTCCGTCGGATACGATTTCGGATAGATGATGCGGTCGGCCGGGCCGGGCGCGTGCGGCGCGCCCTTGCGTCCGCAGGCAGCGAGCGGCAGGCCGATCAGCAGCACCAGTGCCAGCAGCACGAACCGCCTCATGCGCCGTCCCCCGGTTGCGCGTCACCGGACAGCTGCGCGATCCAGCCCTGTGCCGCCCGCCGCACGTTGCCGGGGGCGGTGCCACCCTCGCTGGTGCGCGACGCCACCGAGGCGGCCACCGTCAGCACCGAGAACACGTCGCCGGTGATGCCCGGCTCCTCGGCCTGCATCTCGGCAAGCGACAGGCCGGCCAGATCCACGCCACGCGCCTCGGCGCGGCCGACCAGCCGGCCGGTGACGTGGTGTGCGGTGCGGAACGGCAGCTTCAGCACCCGCACCAGCCAGTCGGCGAGATCGGTGGCGGTGGCATAGCCGGAACCAGCCAGCGCGTTCATCCGTCCGGTCTCGGCGACCAGGTCGCGCACCATGCCGTCCATCGCGGCAAGCGACAGGCTGGCGCTCCCGGTGGCCTGGAACACCGGCTCCTTGTCCTCCTGCATGTCCTTGGCATAGGCCAGCGGCAGTCCCTTCATCACCGTAAGCAGCCCGACCAGCGCGCCGGTGATGCGGCCGGTCTTGGCGCGGATGAGTTCCGCGGCGTCCGGGTTGCGCTTCTGCGGCATGATCGAGGAGCCGGTGGTGAAGGCATCCGACAGCCGGATGAAGCCGAACGGCGACGAGCACCAGGTGACGATCTCCTCTGCGAGGCGCGAGAGGTGCATCGCCATGATCGCCAGCGAGGAGAGATATTCGAGCGCGAAGTCCCGGTCGGAGACCGCGTCCAGCGAGTTGCCGCACGGACGGTCGAAGCCGAGGGCGCTCGCGGTCATGCGGCGGTCGATCGGGAACGAGGTGCCGGCCAGCGCCGCCGAGCCGAGCGGGCACTGGTTCAGGCGCCGGCCTGTATCGGCGAGCCGGCCACGGTCGCGTGCGAGCATCTCGACATAGGCCAGCAGGTGGTGCCCGAAGGTGACCGGCTGTGCGGTCTGCAGGTGGGTGAAGCCGGGCATCGGGTCGGCGGCGTGCTGCAGCGCCCGCCGCGACAGGCTCAGCATCAGGGCGGCGGCCTGCGCGTCGAGGCCGTCGATGGCGTCGCGTACCCAGAGCCGGAAGTCGGTGGCGACCTGGTCGTTGCGGCTGCGCGCGGTATGCAGCCGCAGGCCAGCCTCGCCGATGCGCTCCGAGAGCCGCGCCTCGATGTTCATGTGGATGTCCTCGAGCGCGGCGTCGAATTCGAAGCGCCCGGCCTCGATCTCGCCTGCGATCTGCTCCAGCCCGGCACGGATCGCCTGTTCGTCGGCGGCCTCGATGATGCCGGTGCGCGCCAGCATGGCGGCGTGCGCCAGCGAGGCGCGTATGTCCTGCCGCCACAGCGCGCGGTCGAAGCCGATCGAGGCGTTGATCTCCTGCATGATCGCGGACGGTCCGCCGGCGAAGCGTCCGCCCCACTGGGCATTCGCCCCGCTTCCCGCGGCGGCACTTGCTGGCAATGCGCCGGGCTTCCCCTGCCTGTCGCCCGCTTCTAAAGACATGCAGATGCCCCTGATCACGCCAATCGTCATGCGCCGCGGCCTGCTGGCGGCGGGTGGGACCCTACTGGCCGCCCTGGTCGCACGCAATTCCCTGCGCCAAGCACCGACTCCGGGCCCGGAGGCGCCCGGCACCGGTCCGGCGCGGAACGCCGCGCCGCCTGCCGCCCCCGGCCCGGCGCCCCGCGGCATCGCCGACCTGCAGCCACATGCACCGGCCGCGCTGCCTGCGCTCGCCTTCACCACCGCGGACGGCGTCCGGCGCACGCTGGCCGACTATGCCGGTCGCGGCGTGATCCTGAACTTCTGGGCTACCTGGTGCACCCCCTGCGTCTCGGAGATGCCGGCGCTCGATGCGCTGGCCGGCGCCATGGCGGCATCGAAGCCGCCGATGACGGTGCTGGCGGTCTCGCTCGACCGTGCCGGGGCCGCGGCGGTGACGCCGTTCTATGCCTCGCACGGCATACGCAACCTGCCGGTGCTGCTGGATCCGCACAGCGAAACCATGATGGCGTTGCGGCTGGACGGCATTCCGACCACCCTGGTGATCGATCGCGGCGGCCAGGAGGTCGCCCGCATCCAGGGCCCGGTACGGTGGGACGACCGCGATGCCGCCGCGTCGTTGCAACGGATGGCCGGTTAGCAGCATCGAAGACGCGACGGTTGTTTGATCGTTACAACTTTGGAACGCTAAAACGCCGTCATTTACTTTCGATCGCATACAATAACGATGCCCCGACCGGGGAGATATGCTTTGAAGGTCTTCATCCAGGCTGGACTGATCTGCCGTGACACACCTGTTTGCCGACCGTCGACCCGAGGACTACTCCCGCATGACTGCGGCAATGGATTTTCCCGCGTTGCCGGCGCCGCCGGTGGTGGACGCGTTGCTGGAAGTCATGGAGCTGCGCTGGCATGACGCGCCCGCCGATCGCCGGCTGCACGATGCGCTCGCCTGGGAGCTGGTCTCCGCCATCCCGCTGCCGCCGGGCGCGCATGTCGTCGAGGCCGACCGCGGTGGCGCGCGCTGGACGCGTCGCTGGATCGAACGCGGCTGCCGCGTCACCAGCCTGGCCGGCGACGAGATCACCGGCCCCGAAGCCGAACGCATCGAGTGGACAGACAAGGATCGCGGCGACCTGGTGCTGGCGACGGCGACCTTGCAGTCGGCTGCCGATCCGTTCCTGGCGTTGCAGCGCCTGGTCGGCCTGGTGAAGCCTGGCGGCATCCTCTGCGTCCGCGTCGAGAACCTGCTCTCCCTGGTGCTGGGCTGGCTGCAGGAGCAGCAGCGCGGGCATGCTCCCGAGCGGTGGCATCCCGAGCGGCGCCGGCCGAAGCGCCGCCTCTATGACAGCGGCACGCTGAAGGCGGCGCTTCTGGATGCCGGACTGGTCGATGTGCGCTGCCATGCGCTGGCGGTAACCGCGACGGCGTCCGGCCGGCTCGCCGCCTGCGCGCCGCTGGCGGACGAGGATGGTCTGTACGCCGCGATCGATCGCGCGGCGGCGCACGATCCGCTGCTGGCGGATGCCGGCCTGCACATCCTGGCGCTCGCGCGCCGTCCGTAGCCCACTCTCCGGGGGCCTGCCGGGACGGTTCCCCCATCCGGCTTGTATCGCTGTTCTTTCGCGATTATTTGTCTGACTAATGACATCCGGGAGGTAGCCGGCGCGGTGCGCCGGCGCGGTGGCCACCGGACAGACAGGCAACGAGAGCATCACCATGTCGAACGGGCAGGATAACGGCACCCAGCAGCGTCTTCGCTCGCAGGCCTGGTTCGACAATCCGCACAACCCGGACATGACCGCGCTGTATCTCGAGCGCTACATGAATTTCGGGCTGTCGCAGAAGGAGCTGCAGTCCGGGCGCCCGATCATCGGCATCGCGCAGACCGGCTCGGACCTGTCGCCGTGCAACCGCCACCACCTGATCCTGGCCGAGCGCGTGCGCGAGGGCATACGCGAGGCCGGCGGCATCGCCATCGAGTTCCCGGTGCATCCGATCCAGGAGACCGGCAAGCGGCCGACTGCCGGGCTGGATCGCAATCTCGCCTACATGGGCCTGGTCGAGGTGCTGTACGGCTATCCGCTCGACGGCGTCGTGCTCACCATCGGCTGCGACAAGACCACGCCGGCGCTGCTGATGGCGGCGGCCACCGTCAACATCCCGGCGATCGCGCTATCGGTCGGGCCGATGCTGAACGGCTGGTTCCGCGGCCAGCGCACCGGCTCGGGCACCATCATCTGGCACGCGCGGCAGTTGCTGGCCGCCGGCGAGATCGACCACGAGGGCTTCGTCAGGCTGGTGGCATCATCCGCGCCGTCGGCCGGCTACTGCAACACCATGGGCACGGCCACCACGATGAACTCGCTGGCCGAGGCGCTGGGCATGCAGCTGCCGGGCTCGGCGGCGATCCCGGCGCCGTATCGCGACCGCCAGGAGATGGCCTGGGAGACCGGGCGTCGTATCGTCGACATGGTGCGCGAGGACCTCAAGCCGTCCGACATCATGACCAAGGACGCCTTCATCAACGCGATCCGGGTGAACTCCGCGATCGGCGGCTCGACCAACGCGCCGATCCATCTTGCCGCCATCGCCCGTCATCTCGGCCTCGAGCTGCCGATCGAGGAGTGGCAGAGCTACGGCCACGACATTCCGCTGCTGGTGAACCTGCAGCCAGCCGGCGAGTATCTCGGCGAGGACTACTACCGCGCCGGCGGCGTGCCGGCGGTGGTCGGCGAGCTGATCGGCCAGGGGCTGATACGCGAGCAGGCGATGACGGTGAAGGGCATCACCATCGGCCAGACCAGCGGCCACCTGCGCACGCTCGATCCGGAGGTGATCCGGCCGTTCGAGCGCCCGCTGAAGCAGCGTGCCGGCTTCCTGGTGCTGCATGGCAACCTGTTCACCTCGGCGATCATGAAGACCAGCGTGATCTCCGAGGAGTTCCGCGAGCGCTACCTCGCCAACCCGGACGATCCCGAGGCCTTCGAGGGCCGCGCCGTGGTGTTCGACGGCCCCGAGGACTACCACGCCCGCATCGACGATCCGGCGCTCGACATCACCACGCACGACATCCTGGTGATGCGCGGTGCCGGACCGATCGGCTATCCGGGCGCCGCCGAGGTGGTCAACATGCGGCCACCGGCGTACCTGATCCAGCAGGGCGTGCACGCGCTGGCCTGCATCGGCGACGGGCGGCAGTCCGGCACCTCCGGCTCGCCCTCGATCCTGAATGCGTCGCCGGAGGCGGCGGCGGGCGGAAATCTCGCCATCCTGCGCACCGGCGACCGGCTGCGCGTCGACCTCCGCCAGGGTCGCGTCGACATGCTGGTGGCCGAGGCCGAGATCGCCGAGCGCCGGGTCGCCCTGCAGGCGGACGGCGGCTATCGCTATCCCGCCCACCAGACGCCCTGGCAGGAGCTGCAGCGCGGCGTGGTCGGGCAGCTTGAGACCGGCGCGGTGCTGGAGCCGGCGGTCGCCTACCAGCGCATCGCGCAGACCAAGGGCCTGCCGCGCGACAACCACTGATCCCCCGGCACCGACGTGGAGCATTCATAAGCCGGGCTTATCGGTGCATGCGCCGCTGAACGGCTAATCGTGCCGGCCATCCTCCGCCATATCGCTGTCGTGCGGACAGGAGGGCAGGGGATGCAGACACGCAGGCTTGGCAGCGACGGTCCGGTGGTCTCCGCCATCGGCCTGGGCTGCATGGGCATGAACCACCATCGGGGCGCGGTGCCCGACCGCGGCGAGATGATCGCCCTGCTGCGCGGTGCCGTGGAGCGCGGCGTCAGCTTCTTCGACACCGCCGAGGTATACGGGCCGTTCACCAACGAGGCCCTGGTCGGCGACGCGCTGGCGCCGTTCCGAGGCGAGGTCGTGATTGCGACCAAGTTCGGCTTCGACCTCGGTCCCGGGGGCAAGGGCGGTGCTGCGCTCGACAGCCGCCCGGCGCGCATCCGGCAGGTGGCCGAGGCATCGCTCCGGCGTCTGCGTGTCGACGCGATCGACCTGTTCTACCAGCACCGGGTCGACCCCGCGGTCCCGATCGAGGAGGTCGCCGGCGCCGTCCGCGACCTGATCGCGGAAGGCAAGGTGCGGCATTTCGGACTGTCCGAGGCCGGCGCCGGGACCATCCGCCGCGCACACGCGGTGCAGCCGGTTGCCGCCATCCAGAACGAGTATTCGCCATGGTGGCGCCGGCCGGAGCAGCAGATCCTGCCGCTGTGCGACGAGCTCGGCATCGGCTTCGTGCCGTACAGCCCGCTCGGCCGCGGCTACCTCACCGGCAGCATCGACGGGACCACCGTGTTCGCCGACGGCGACAACCGGGCGACCCTGCCGCGCTTCACGCCGGAGGCCCGCCGCGCCAACCGCGCACTGGTCGATCTGCTTGAACAGCTCGGACGACGCCAGGGTGCGACCCCGGCACAGATCGCGCTGGCCTGGCTGCTGGCGAAGCGCCCGTGGATCGTGCCGATCCCCGGCACCACCAGGTTGTCCCGCCTGGAAGAGAACCTCGGCGCGGCGCAGGTCGCCCTCGACGCCGCCGACCTGGAGGAGCTGGAGACTGCGGCGGCGGGCATCGCCATCCAGGGCAACCGCTATCCGGAGGCGGTCGAGGCGATGACCGGCCTCTGACACGCGACCATCACAGGAACCCGACGATGAACCCGACCTACGATTTCACGGGCCAGGTGGCCCTGGTGACCGGTGCCGCTTCCGGCCTGGGGCTGGCCACCGCGGGGGCCTTCGCGGCCTCCGGCGCCGCCGTGCTGATGACCGACCTCGACCGGCAGGCGCTGCACGACGCGACCGACCGGCTGCGCGGCGCCGGGCGCCAGGTGACAGGCATGGTCGTGGACGTCACCGACGAGGCGCAGGCGGCCGCCATGGTGGCGTGCGCCGTCGCCGAGTTCGGCCGGCTCGACATGGCCTACAACAATGCCGGCATCCTCGGGCCGATGGGCGACATCACCGACGAGACCGGCGAGGCGTTCGATCGGGTGAATGCCGTCAACCTGCGCGGTGTCTGGACCTGCATGAAGCACGAGCTGCTGCAGATGCGCGGCCAGGGCAGCGGCGCGATCGTCAACTGCTCGTCGCTCGGCGGCCTGGTCGGGCTGGCCGGACGTGCCGCCTATCACGGCAGCAAGCACGGCGTGATCGGCCTCACCAGGGCGGCGGCGCTGGACTATGCCGCGCATGGCATCCGGGTGAATGCGGTCTGCCCCGGCTGCATCGACACCCCGATGGGCGATAGCATCGATTGCGCCTCGATGAAGGAGTTCCTGGGGCGGCAACCGATCGGCCGGATGGGTCGCCCGGAAGAGGTCGCCGCCGCCGTGCTGTGGCTGTGCAGCCCGGCCGCCAGCCTGGTGCTCGGCGTGGCGCTGCCGGTCGATGGCGGCTTCACGGCGCAGTAGACGGTCGCGATAGGTAGATTCCGCAAGCGGAAAACCGGCCTACAGCGATGGCGGATGGTCCCGGGGGCGCATACACCGGTACGCATGCGCCCCACCACGCCCGACACGGCCGATCTGAAATCCTACCAGGGCGCGCTGGCCGGCCGCGCCGCATGGCAGACCGCATCGTCGTTCGGCCTCTACGTCGCACTGGTCGTTGCGATGTATGCCGCCCTCCATGTGAGCATCTGGCTGACGCTGCTGCTGGCGCTGCCGGCCAGTGGCCTGATCGTGCGCATCTTCATGCTGCAGCACGATTGCGGCCACGGCTCGCTGTTCCGCACGGCGCGTCTTAACAACGTGGTCGGCTTCGCCTGCAGCCTCGTCACCCTGACGCCGTTCGCCTACTGGCGCCGTCTGCATGCGCGCCATCATGCGAGCTGGAACAATCTCGACGGCCGCGGCGTGCCGGCGGATTTCTTCTCCGACTGCCTAACCGTGGCCGAATATCACCGGCTCGGACGCATGGCGCGCTGGAGCTACCGGGTCACCCATCATCCGGCGCTGCTGCATCTCCTGCTGCCTCCGGTGGTGTTCGTCCTGCTGTACCGGGTGCCGTTCGACACCCCGGCTTCCTGCCGCCGCGAGCGCCTGAGCGTCGTCCTGCTCAATGTCGCCCTGCTCTGCGTGTTCGCCGGCCTGGTGGCGCGGATGGGCTGGGTCGCGGTGGCGCTGGTGCATGGGCCGGCCGTGGCGCTCGCCGCCATCATCGGGATCTGGCTGTTCTCGGTGCAGCACCGGTTCGAGGATTCGCAATGGTCGCGGTCCGGTGAGTGGAACTACCGGCAGGCCTCGCTGCACGGGGCATCATACCTGAAGCTGCCACGCGTGCTGCAATGGTTCAGCGGCAATATCGGCCTGCACCATGTGCATCATCTGCGTCCGGGTATCCCAAACTACCGGCTGCAGGCCTGCCACGATGCATGCGGCGAGATCACCGGACAGGCGACGATCCTGACCCTGCACGATGCCCTGCGGGCGCCGAGCTTTGCACTATGGGACGAGGACCGCAGCCGGATGACGCCGATACCGCGGGTTCCGGCGAAAACCAGCACCTGAAGTAACGCACGCCGGGATCGTGCCCGGACCGCTCAGGCGATTTTGACGATCCGGAAGCCCTCGATCTCCTTCACGACCGGGAAATTCTCCCAGCGCGCGGCATCGTGCAGGATGACCAGCCGGGACAGATCGCCGTCGATCGCCTTGTTGATGCGGTCGATCGTCTTGAGCTGGTCCCATGCGGCGCCGACGGCGTTGACCAGCGGCACGTAGACGCCGTCGTTGTTGTGACCGCAGAGGTTGCTCCGCGTGTAGACGCAGTCGCCGGAGACGACCAGGGTGCCGCGGGCCGTCTCGATCAGCACGAACTGCTGTCCCATGGTGTGCCCGATGCCAAGCCGGACATGCAGGCCCGGCAACAGATCGTCCAGGTCGCCATCCACCAGGTTCAGGCGGTGCTCGACAGCCGCGTCGAAGGCATGACGCAGATCGTCGGGGTTGACGATCGCGGTCAGGAACCCGAACGCCGGTGGCAGCGCCATCGCCTCGTGCCAGCTCAGGATTTCGCGTTTCTGGATATGCAGCCGCGCCTTCGGAAAACGGTCGATCGAGCCCATGTGGTCGAAATGCGCGTGGCTGAGCACGATGTCGGTGACGTCGTCGGCCTGGATGCCGAGCTCCGCCAGCATGCGCAGCGGCGAGATCCAGTATGGAATGCCGAACTTCACGCTCATCGCCTCGCCGCTGCCGTCGCGCATGAAGCCGCAATCGACCAGCACGACGTGTGCGCTCGACCGCGCGAGCACGAACGAGAACGGCAGATCCACCACCTCGTCGGGCGGCGCGCCCTGGATCAGGCCGCCCATGCGCTGGTCTTTCGACCGTGCATACTCGATCACGTGGATGGTCCAGTCGGTCTTGCTCATCGATGTCCTCCCGTCACTGTTCGGCAATGGCCCGTCCCAGGCTCGACAGTCCGACCGCCACGATCAGGATCGCGCCCTGCAGCATGTATTGCGACCAGGTCGGGGCTCCGAAGATATTCAGTCCGTTGAAGCCGAAGGCGATGATCAGTGCGCTCACCAGCGGTCCGGACACGTGGAACTCGCCGTCGCGCAGGGTGGCCGACCCGAGGAAAACCGCGGCGAGCGCAGTTGGCAGATAACGATCGCCGGCCCCCGTAGTGCCGCTGCCGAGCCTCGAGGCGAGCAGGATGCCGGTCAGCGCGGCGCAGATCCCGGAAATCACGAAACCCGGTTCTGCAATGACAAGCCCGGAGCCGATGTTTGGTGCGCCGCAGGCTGGACCTTCCCCGCGGATCACGATCGAATGCAGCGGGCCGATCAGCCGGAGCCGGAACTGGCAGCCATCGAGGATGTCGCGCGCGCGGCTCGCGTCTCGATCGCGACCGTCTCCGCGGTGATGAACGAGACCGCTTTCGTCAACGCGGAGCTCAAGGGCCGGGTAGCCGCGGCGATCTGCGAGCTCGACTGCCATCCGATATCCGTGGCCCGCATCGTCTGCCCGGCCGAGGCGGCGATCGCGTTCCGGGGCTCGACGATGGTGGTCTTCAACAGCGACGAGCAGCCCGAGCAGGAGCGCCGGATCCTGGCGCGGGTTCGCACCCTGTCCTGCGACGGCGTGATGCCCGTGCCGGTCGCGGCCACGATGCCGCCCCCGCCGCGAGCTCCCGGCGCCGGGCCGCCGACGGTCCTGTCCGGGCGGGAACTGCCTGCCCACCGCTACGACAGCGTGACTCTGGGCAACTTCACCGCGGGATGGCAGGTCACCGACTACCTGCTCGATCTCGGCCATCGCCGCGTCGCCGCGATCACCGGGCCGCTGCATGTGACCACCGGCCGTGATCGGCTCGAGGGCTCCAGGGCCGCGATGGCCGGGCGCGGTCAGGCCGCAGCGCCGGACCACGTCCTGCAGGCGACATGACGCACGAGGCGCTATGGTTGCTGTTCGACCGGATCGAGCGTCCGACCGGAGCGCAGCTGCGCCACCTCGTCTTCCGGCCCTCCTTCATCATCGGCGGGACCTGCAGGGCGCGCAACCGGGTCGTCCCGGCTCCAGCAGGGGAGACCTAGCCGCCGACCTCGTGATAGTCGCGGTTGAAATAGATCAGGCCTTCGTTGCGCCCATCGAGCGCCACCGTCTGCACCTCGCAGAACAGCACGCTGTGGGTGCCGATCTGCATGCTCTGGGTGATGCGGCAGTCGAACGATGCGGCGGCGCCCTTCAGCACCGGCGCGCCGGTCTCCAGGGTGTGCCACTCGCCCGACGAGAACTTCACCTGCATCTCGTCCCGGCCGGCGAACACCGTCGAGATCGCCTTATGGTCCGGCGTCAGCACGTTGACGCAGAGCGAGCCGCCGATGATGAAATGGTCGTGCGAGCGCGAACTGCGGTTGATGCAGACCAGCAGGGTCGGCGGCGTGTCGGTGACCGAGCAGACGGCGGAGGCGGTCAGGCCGTGATGGCCCTCCCGGCTGGTGGTGGTGATGATGTTCACCGCAGCGCCCAGCCGTGCCATGCCGTCCCGGTAGAGTGTCTGACTGACCGCCATGCGCGTGATTGTCCTGGGTGGGGCGTGGATTGCGGAAGTGACGACGAGAGCTAGCGGGTAGCGCCGCTTTGGCCTGCTGTCGAGTTCGCACGGCCGCCGGGCTTGCCTCGCCCCGGCCTCGGGGCCAATTCTGCACCCATGCCCAGCGCCGCCGCCCTAAAGAAAGCCCGTCGTGCCGAGGCCGACGCCCGTCCTCGCCAGGGCGACCAGTTCGTGCCCGAGAAGCAGGCCGCCAAGGCCAAGGCCCGTACCCTGACGGTGGTCTCGCCATACGAGCCGGCCGGCGACCAGCCGGCGGCGATCCGCGAGCTGGTGTCGGGGCTGCAGGCCGGCGAGCGCGACCAGGTGCTGCTCGGCGTCACCGGGTCGGGCAAGACCTTCACCATGGCGAAGGTGATCGAGGCGGTGCAGCGTCCGACGCTGATCCTGGCGCCGAACAAGACGCTGGCGGCGCAGCTGTACGGCGAGATGAAGCAGTTCTTTCCGGACAACGCGGTCGAATACTTCGTCAGCTACTACGACTACTACCAGCCCGAGGCGTACGTGCCGCGCTCGGACACCTACATCGAGAAGGACAGCCAGATCAACGAGCAGATCGACCGCATGCGCCACGCGGCGACGCAGGCCCTGCTGGAGCGCAACGACGTCATCATCGTGGCCTCGGTGTCCTGCATCTACGGCATCGGCTCGGTCGAGACCTACTCGCGCATGGTGGTGCGGCTAGAGGTTGGCGGCGCCATCGATCGCGACACCATGATACGCGCCCTGGTCGAGCAGCAGTACCGGCGCAACGACGCGGCGTTCCAGCGCGGCGCCTTCCGGGTGCGTGGTGAGACCATCGACGTGTTTCCGGTGCAGAACGAGGACCGCGCGTGGCGGGTCGGGCTGTTCGGCGACGAGATCGAGAGCCTGACCGAGTTCGATCCGCTGACCGGCGAGAAGACCGCCGATCTGCAGGAAGTCAACATCTACGCCAACAGCCACTACGTGACGCCACGCCCGACGCTGAACCAGGCCACCATCTCGATCAAGAACGAGCTGCGCGACCGGCTGGTCGAGTTCACGGCGGGGGGCAAGCTGCTGGAAGCGGAGCGGCTGCAGCAGCGCACCACCTTCGATCTCGAGATGATCGAGACCACCGGGGTGTGCAAGGGCATCGAGAACTACTCGCGCTACCTGTCCGGGCGCCTGCCCGGCGAGCCGCCGCCGACGCTGTTCGAGTACCTGCCCGAGGACGCACTGCTGGTGGTGGACGAGAGCCATGTCACCGTGCCGCAGATCGGCGGCATGGAGCGGGGCGACAACGCGCGCAAGTCCATCCTCTCGGAGTTCGGCTTCCGGCTGCCGTCCTGCCTGGACAACCGGCCGCTGCGGTTCGACGAGTGGGAGAAGTTCAGGCCGCAGACTGTGTTCGTCAGTGCGACGCCGGGGCCGTGGGAGCTGGATCGCACCGCGGGCGTGTTCGCCGAGCAGGTGATCCGACCCACCGGGCTGATCGACCCGGTGACCGAGATCCGGCCTGTCGAGCACCAGGTCGACGACCTGCTGGCGGAGTGCCGCATCGTGGTCGGGCAGGGCGGCCGCATCCTGGTCACCACGCTGACCAAGCGAATGGCCGAGGACCTCACCGACTACATGACCGAGGCCGGCATCAAGGTGCGCTACCTGCACTCCGACGTGGACACACTCGAGCGCATCGAGATCATCCGCGACCTGCGGCTCGGCGTGTTCGACGTGCTGATCGGCATCAACCTGCTGCGCGAGGGGCTCGACATTCCTGAGTGCATGCTGGTTGCCATCCTGGATGCCGACAAGGAGGGCTTCCTGCGCAGCAAGACCTCGCTGGTGCAGACCATCGGCCGGGCGGCCCGCAATGTGGACGGGCGCGTGCTGCTGTATGCCGACAAGATGACCGACAGCCTGCGCTTCGCCATCGAGGAGACGTCGCGCCGGCGCGAGAAGCAGACTGCCTGGAATGTGGCCAACGGCATCACCCCGCAGTCGGTACGCACGCATATCGGCGAGGCGATGCGTTCGGTGTTCGAGCAGGACTACGTGACGGTGGCGCCGGTGAAGGATGCCGGCACCATCGAGCTGGTCGGGCGCGACCTGAAGTCGTCGATCGCCGAGCTCGAGAAGCGCATGCGCGCGGCGGCGGCGGACCTCGAGTTCGAGACCGCCGGACGGCTGCGCGACGAGATCAAGCGGCTGGAGGCGCTCGACCTGGGGCTGGAACCGCCACCGCAGGCGACCGGCGGCGGTGCGCGCGACCAGAAGGCGCGCGGCAAGAAGGATCGCACGCCGGAGCCGTTCGGGCCGGGTGGCGGTGGTTACGATCCGGACAAGCGGCGCGGCAGGCGGCGAGGGTAGCGACAGCACGCCACCGCGGCGCTTCGGCGCGATTAGACGAACAGGTCGCCCGCCTGCCCGAACATGCCGATCACCTCGTCCGCCACGACCCGGATCGCGGGATGCTCCCTGTCGCGCCTGCGGACCAGGAGGAACACGTCCCGGCTCGGCGGGACCAGGCCGAGATCGCAGAGCCGAAGCAGCGGGCTGGTGCGGCCGATATAGTGTGGAAGCAGCGCCAGACCGGCGCCGGATCGCGCGGCGATCGCATGAGCAACGTGGTCCTTGGCGCGAAAAGCCATCCGCGCGCGCGGGAAATGTCTTGCCAGCCATGTCGCGCGGGACAGGGTGGAGTCCGCCTCGTTGAACCCGACGAGGACCGGATCGGCCCCCGCTTCGGCGAGCCGGCAGACGTCTTCGATCCCATAGAACCCGTAGCCGACGGTCGCCAGCGGACGCGCCAGCACGTCGCCGTCTTCTGGCTGGTCGAAGCGGATGGCGATGTCCGCCTCGTGACGCTCCAGGCTGACGGCGCGAAGGTCGGGTGCAAGGTCGATGTCGAGCCTCGGGTAGCGCATGGCCAGTGTTGCCAGGCGCGAGGTGAGGAAGCCCGCTGACAGGCCGGGCGACGCAGCGACCCGCACCAGGCCGCCGGGTGAGCCATCCGACGGGCCGCGGGTCAGGCTCCGGGCCGCCCGTTCCATGTCGCCTGCCACATCCGCCGCATGCGACCCGGCCGGCGTCAGGACATAGCCTCCGGGCCTGCGCTCGACGAGCTTGTGCCCGAGGCTCGCCTCCAGGGAATGCAGGCGGCGCGAGATCGTCGCGTGGTTGACGCAGAGCACCCGGGCCGCGGCCGACAGGCTGCCATGCCGGGCGAGCGCCAGGAAGATACGAGCATCTTCCCAGTCGATGTCTGTGCGTTTTCTCTCAGTCACTGATCAGCAATAGCGAATTCTACCGTAAGCGACAGCGCCCCAGATGCTGACCGCAAGTCAGACAGAAGGATGTTCAGCGATGGTTTCCACGAAGAGGATTGCGGTCGTCACCGGCGCCTCCCAGGGGCTTGGCGAGGGGATCGTCCGGGCGTTCCGGGCTCGCGGCTACGGCGTCGTCGCCACGTCGCGCTCGATCCGGCCTTCGACCGATCCGGACCTGGTAACGGTAGCCGGCGACATCGGCGATCCGGACACCGGCAAGCGCGTCGTCGCAGCAGCGCTCGAGAGGTTCGGCCGGATCGATACGCTGGTGAATAATGCCGGCATCTTCATCGGCAAGCCGTTCACCGACTACACCGAGGAAGATTACCGGCTGAAGCTGAGGACCAACCTCGACGGCTTCTTCTTCACGACCCGGCAGGTCATCCCGGTCTTGCTCGCCCAAGGCAGCGGCCACATCGTCCAGATCACGGCCTCGACAGCGGAGTTCGCCAGCTCGCATGCGCCCGCTGTCCTGGCGATGCTGACCAAGGGCGGCCTGAACTCGGCCACGCGCGCCCTCGCGATCGAGTATGCCAGGCGCGGCGTGCGCGTGAATGCCGTAGCGCCGGGCGTCATCAAGACGCCGATGCATGCCCCCGAGAAGTACGAGCTCCTGGCCGCTACTCATCCGATGAACCGCCTGGGTGAGATCGAGGACATCGCGCGGGCCGTGCTCTACCTCGAGGACGCGGCCTTCTCGACCGGCGAGATCCTGCACGTGGATGGCGGCCTCATCGCCGGACGCTGAGCTTTCGAAGCAGTGGCCCATCCGGAATGCAGAGCGACTGAAGGAGCACGGATACTGACCTTGATCTGGTAGAATCCGCCGATGCGGATCTTTCGGGCCACCCGGGCTGCACCGCGAGGTTGACGCCGGCTGCCTACCCCCGTCAGGTCGCGCGAAAGGAGCTGAACACCATGATCGAGTTACGCAACGGCGCCTCGACCCTGCGCCTGCTGCCCGAGCTGGGGGCGGCGGTGGCAAGCTGGACCCGGGACGGCATCGACATCCTGCATCCGGTCAGCGATCCCAAGCTCGCCGCCCAGCACGAGGTGCCCGTGGGAGCGTATCCGCTACTGCCGTTCTCCAACCGAATCGGCCATGGGCGGTTCGAGTTCGGTGGCGAGCACTACCAGCTGGCGGAGAATTTCGGCGGCGAGCCGCACACCATCCATGGCAACGGCTGGATGCGCGAATGGACGATCGCCGAGCAGCGCGAAGGGCTGGCGACGCTGACGCTCGACCATGTCGGGCCGGCGCAGCAGTGGCCGTTCCACTATGCAGCCGCGATCACCTACGCCATCGAGGATCACCGCCTGCTGGTCGCCATGCGCTACCGCAACACCGATGCGCGGGCGCAGCCGGTCGGTCTCGGTTTCCATCCGTTCTTTCCGCGCGATGCGGATGTCGAGCTCGGCTTCAGTGCCGCCGGGGTCTGGAAGGCGGGCGCCGACGCGCTGCCCGAGACGCTGCTCGCGGTCGAGGGCGACTGGCGGTTCGATCCGATCCGGCCGGTGGCGGACGCCGACCTGGACAACTGCTTCACCGGCTGGGGTCACGAGGCGGAACTGCGTTGGCCGTCGCGTGGGCACGGCCTGCGCATCGCCGGCTCGCAGCCGTTCGGCCACCTCGTGGTATTCACCCCGCCCGGTCGCGGCTACCTGGCCGTCGAGCCGGCCAGCAACATGACCGACGCCATCAACCGCATGCAGATCCCGGATAACGGCCTCGTCGTGCTGGAGCCGGGCGGAACGCTCGAAGCCTCGGTGACGCTGGAACTGCTCTCGCTTTGAACGCCGTGCCCGGGCGCGACCCGGACGATGACGATGCGGACGACGACGCACCGGCCGCAGCGCCCGGTCTTGCCCGCTACATCACGCCGGAGGGCCTTGCCCGGATGCAGGCGGAGCTCAACCAGCTGATGCGCGACGAGCGGCCGCGCATCGTCGAGATCGTCTCGTGGGCGGCCGGCAACGGCGACCGCTCGGAGAATGGCGACTATCTCTACGGCAAGAAGCGGCTGCGCGAGATCGACCGCAGGGCACGCTTTCTCGGCAAGCGCATCGACCGCGCCCAGGTGGTGGATCCGGCGGCGCAGATCCGGCGCGATCAGGTTTTCTTCGGCGCCACCGTGACCTACCTGACCGAGGAGGACGAGGAGCGCACGGTCACCATCGTCGGCATCGACGAGGCGGAGCTTGCGGCGGGGCAGGTCAGCCTGGCGTCGCCGCTGGCGCGGGCGCTCATGCAGCGCCGGGTCGGCGACGAGGTGCGCATGGACACCCCGCGCGGGCCGGTGCTGGTCGAGGTCACGGCGATACGCTATCCGCCTGCGTGATGGAGACAGCGATGCCCGACACCACGCCGCGACCCGCCCTTAAGGTCGCCGTCCAGATGGACCCGATCGAGAGCGTCGCGATCCACGCGGACTCCACCTTCGCGATGATGCTCGAGGCGCAGGCGCGCGGCCACTCCCTGTGGGTCTACCAGGTGAAGCAGATGAGCCTGCGCGAGGGCAGGGGCGACCGCAATGCGCCGCGCCTCGACCGGCTGACCGCACGGGCGCGGCCGGTGCGGGTCGAGCGTACCCTCGGCGCGCATGCGACGCTCGGCGAGGAGACGGTGCTCGACCTCTCGACGATGGACGTGGTGCTGATGCGCCAGGACCCGCCGTTCGACATGGCCTACATCACCGCCACCCACATGCTGGAGCACATCCACCCGCACACCCTGGTGGTCAACGATCCGCGCGCCGTGCGCGACGCGCCGGAGAAGCTGCTGGTCACCCATTTCCCGGACCTGATGCCGCCGACGCTGGTGAGCTGGGACGTCCAGGCGATACGCGCCTTCCGCGCCGAGCACCGCGACATCATCGTCAAGCCGCTGTTCGGCAACGGCGGCGCCGGGGTGTTCCGCTTGCGCGAGGGCGACGAGAACTTCTCCTCGCTGCTGGAGATGTTCTTCGCCGCCTCGCGCGAGCCGCTGATGGTGCAGCGCTACGAGCCGGCGGTGCGGGCCGGCGACAAGCGCATCATCCTGGTCGACGGACACCCGGTCGGCGCCATCAACCGGGTGCCGCCGGAGGGCGAGGCGCGCTCGAACATGCATGTCGGCGGGGTGGCGCAGCGGGTGGCGCTTACCGCGCGCGACGAGGAGATCTGCCGCCGGATCGGTCCGCACCTGCGCGACCACGGGCTGATCTTCGTGGGGATCGACGTCATCGGCGACTGGCTGACCGAGATCAACGTGACCTCGCCGACCGGGCTGCAGGAGATCGACCGCTTCGACGGCATCAACAGCGCCGGACTGCTGTGGGACTCTATCGAGGCCAGGCGTGCCGCAGGCCGTTCTGCCGCGCCGGAGACTATCTCCGCCCCTGCCTGAACCAGGCACGCAGGCGCTCCACCGCCGGTTCGTAGGAAACCCGGTTGTCGACCCACTCGTAGATCTGGACACGAAAATAGTACAGCAGATGCCCGCCCCAGAACAGGAAGGTGAGCAGCGCCAGGGAGAGGGTCAGCCTCGTCATGTGTGCGCGGGCCTTGCTGCCGGACCACCATAACGCCTGTGGCAGCCGGCATTCACCTGCAATCGCCTGCCCGGTTCGGCAGGCCATCCTTGAACACCCACTTGAACACTGGGCGCGGTCAGGGCAGAGAGGGCGTCCGATGAGCCACGCCATACAAGATCAGCCTCGTGGCCCGGACGGTCCGGTGCCGCGCTCCGCCCTCGATGCGGAGGCGGTGAAGGCAGCCTATCGTCGCTGGGCGGGCGTCTACGACAACGTTTTCGGCGGAATATCCGCCTTCGGCCGGCGTCGCGCGGTCGCCGCGGTCAACGCTTTGCCCGGCGAGCGCGTGCTCGAGGTTGGAGTCGGCACCGGTCTCGCGTTGCCGCGCTATGCCGGTGGCAAGCGCATCACCGGCATCGACCTGTCTGGCGACATGCTGGACCGGGCGCGCATGCGGGTGTCGCGCCAGCGCCTTGATCATGTCGACGCCCTGCTCGAGATGGATGCCGAGGAGACCCAGTTCGCCGATGGCAGCTTCGACATCGCGGTGGCGATGTTCGTGGCGTCGGTGGTGCCCAACCCGCGCCGGCTCTATGGAGAGCTACGGCGGGTGGTACGTCCCGGCGGCCATATCCTGTTCGTGAACCACTTTCTCGCCGATGGCGGCATCCGGCTGGCGGTGGAGCGGGGCATGGCGCGCGCGTCCCGCTCGCTGGGCTGGCATCCGGATTTCGCCATCGAGAGCCTGCTGCCGCCGGCGGACCGGGCGCGGGCGCGGATCGAGCCGGTGCCCCCGGCGGGGCTGTTCACCCTGGTGACGCTGACCAACGGCGATCCGGCGCCGGTGCTGCTGCGTAGCGCCTGAACCGACTGCGTGGCAGCCCGGACGGCCTGCGTCCCCGGATACGGTCGCGCCGCTTGATAAGAAGGCCCGTCTCGGATACCTCCTGCACCGTGTTGCAGAAAGCGAGGCCGAGGATGCGTGGCGCGCGCGATGTATCTCCCGCCCGGCGGGACGTGCGCTCGCATCTTGCCGCGCTGTCGGCCGTGCCCGCCCTGGCAATGGGCCTTTCGGCAGCGGCCCAGGCGCAGGTGCCGCATCCCTGGCAGATGGGCCTGCAGGCGCCGCACAGCTCGGTGCAGTCCGAGATGCAGTCGCTGAACACCTTCGTGCTCTGGATCATCATCGCGATTGCGGCCTTCGTGGCCGGCCTGCTGCTCTACGTGATCTTCCGCTTCAACCATAAGCGGAATCCGGTGCCGAGCCGGACCAGCCACAACACCGTCATCGAGATCCTGTGGACCACGGTGCCGGTCTTGATCCTGATCGTGATCGCCATTCCGTCCTTCCGGCTGGTCTACTACCAGGACCGGGCGACCCATCCGGACCTGACCGTCAAGGTCACCGCGCACCAGTGGTACTGGGAGTACAACTACCCCGACCAGGACGGGCTCGACTTCCAGAGCTACATGATCCCGGAAAAGCAGCTCAAGCCAGAGCAGCGAGCCCTGCGCCAGCTCGCGGTGGATAATCCGCTGGTGGTGCCGGTCGGCAAGAGCGTGCGCATCCTGCTGACCAGCGGCGACGTGTTGCACAGCTTCTTCATCCCGTCGCTCGGGGTGCAGCGCTATGCCATCCCAGGCCGGATGATCGAGACCTGGTTCGATGTCGACAAACCCGGCGACTATTACGGCGAGTGCAACCAGATCTGCGGCATCAACCACGACGGCATGTCGATCCAGGTGCACGCGGTCAGCCAGGCTGACTACGCGCAGTGGCTGAAGGACGCCAAGGCGCGGTTCAGCGAGACCCTTCCGCGGCGGACGGCGCGGGTGCAACTCGCGGCATCGCGATAACGCGGCCTCCTGTTGCCGCGCATTACGATCTATACATCGGGTGAGGCGCCGCCGGATCGACCGGCGGACGCAGGAGGCTTGGGATGTCGGTAACCACGCATGACGGGCATCAGCCGGTTCCGGGTTCGGGGCACGTCGCCTTCGAACGGGGGCATGGTGCCGAACATGGTCATGCGGACCATAGCCACACCCCGGCCAACTTCTTCGTGCGCTGGTTCTGCTCGACCAACCACAAGGACATCGGGACGATGTACATCATCCTGGCGATCGTCGCCGGGATCACGGGCGGCTCGCTGTCGATGATCATGCGCGCCCAGCTGCTGCATCCGGGCTCGCATATCGTGCCGAACGGCCAGGTCTGGAATGCGATCGTGACCCAGCACGGGCTGATCATGATCTTCTTCTCGGTGATGCCCGCCTTGATCGGCGGCTTCGGCAACTGGTTCATCCCGCTGATGATCGGCGCGCCCGACATGGCGTTCCCGCGCCTGAACAACATGTCGCTCTGGATGGCGGTCGCCGGCTTCTTCATGACGATGATGGGGCTGCTGTGGGGCACCGGCTCGGGTTCCGGCTGGACCCTCTACCCGCCGCTGTCGAACGGCACCTACCAATCCGGCCCGGCGATGGACTTCACCCTGTTCTCGCTGCACCTGTCCGGCATCTCGTCGCTGCTCGGCGCCATCAACTTCATCACCACCATCTTCAACATGCGCGCTCCGGGCATGACGCTGCACAAGATGCCGCTGTTCGTGTGGGCGCAGCTGGTCACCGCCTTCCTGCTGGTGCTGGCCATCCCGGTACTGGCCGGCGCCATCACCATGCTGATCTGCGACCGCAACTTCGGCACCGCCTTCTTCGACCCGCAGGGCGGTGGCGACCCGGTGCTGTTCCAGCACCTGTTCTGGTTCTTCGGTCATCCCGAGGTCTACATCATGATCCTGCCCGGCTTCGGGATCATCAGCCACGTGGTCTCGACCTTCAGCAAGAAGCCGATCTTCGGCTACCTGGGCATGGTCTACGCGATGATCGCCATCGGCGTAGTCGGCTTCGTGGTGTGGGCGCACCACATGTTCATCTCGGGTATCTCGGTGGACAGCCGGGCCTACTTCATGGCGGCGACGCTGGTGATCGCGGTGCCCACCGGCATCAAGGTGTTCTCCTGGATCGCGACCATGTGGGGCGGCTCGATCGAGTTCAAGACGCCGATGCTGTGGGCGGTGGGGTTCATCTTCCTGTTCACGGTGGGTGGCGTCACCGGCGTGGTGCTGGCCAATGCCTCGCTCGACCAGTACCTGCACAACACCTACTACGTGATCGCGCACTTCCACTACGTGCTGTCGCTGGGCGCGGTGTTCTCGATGTTCGCCGGCTTCTACTACTGGATCGGCAAGATGACCGGGAAGGAGTATCCGGAGACACTTGGGAAGATCCATTTCTGGATGACCTTCATCGGCGTCAACCTGACCTTCTTCCCGCAGCATTTCCTCGGCGCCGCCGGCATGCCACGCCGCTACCCGGACTACCCGGACGCCTTCGCCGGCTGGAACTATGTCTCCTCGATCGGCGCTTTCATCTCCGGCGCCTCGGTGCTGGTCTTCCTGCTGGTGATCGCCATCACCTTCAGCCGCAAGCCGACACTCGGCGCCAACTACTGGGGCGAGGGAGCCACCACCCTGGAGTGGTCGGTCCCGTCGCCGGCGCCCCACCACACCTTCGAGGAGTTGCCCCGTCTGCGCTGATGGGGCTCGCTGGACATGAATAGCATCGCATCCCGGCCTACCGAGGCCGATCTCGCCCTGCCCGGCACCCTCGGTGCCGAGGCGCGCGATTGGCTCAACCTGCTGAAGCCGCGGGTGGTCTCGCTGGTGGTGTTCACCGGCGCCGCCGGATTGTTCATCGCGCCGGGGCGTATCCATCCGTTCGTCGCCTTCATCGCCATCCTGTGCATCGCGGTGGCGGCGGGGGCGGCGGGTGCCATCAACATGTGGTACGACCGCGATATCGACGCACTGATGCGGCGTACCGCCAAGCGGCCGATCGTCAACGGGCGCATCGCGCCGGCCGATGCGCTCGGCTTCGGCATCGTACTGTCGTTCGCCTCGGTGATCCTGATGTGGCTGGCGACCAATGCCGTCGCCGCCGCCGTGCTGGCGCTCTCGATCGCCTTCTACGTGTTCATCTACACCATGTGGCTGAAGCGCTCGACCCCGCAGAACATCGTCATCGGCGGCGCCGCCGGAGCGTTTCCGCCGATCATCGGCTGGGCGGCGGTCACCGGCGACATCGGCGTAATGCCGCTGGTGCTGTTTGCCATCGTCTTCCTGTGGACCCCGCCGCATTTCTGGGCACTGTCGCTGTACGCCTGCAAGGACTACGCCCGCGCCGGCGTGCCGATGCTGCCGGTGACGCACGGCGCCGCCCATACCCGCCGGCAGATCGTGCTCTACACCGTGCTGCTGTCGGCGGCGACGCTGCTGCCGGTGGCGCTGCGGCTCACCGGCCCGGTCTACGATGTATCGGCGGTGCTGCTCGATATCGGCTTCCTGGTGTTTTCCTGGCGCGTGCTGCGCGACCGCCAGGATGCGGAGGGTGTCAGCCTCACCAACGACAAGCCAGCGCGGCAGACCTTCCGCTATTCGCTGGCCTACCTGGCCTTGCTGTTCCTGGCCGTGATGATCGACCACCTGGTCGGCTGAGCGTTGGCACCGCTTCCGCACGACCCCGACTTTCCGCCGCCGATGCCACCGGCGGAGGCGCGCGAGTTCGTCCGCCGCCGGCGCGGACGCAACGTGGCGCTGCTGGTTGCCCTGGTGGCGCTCTGCCTGATCTTCTACGGTCTCTCGATGGTCAAGTTGGCCGCGGCGCATTGACGGGGTAGGGGCGCAACATGAGCACTGAGACCCAGGCCGTTCCGGCTGCCGACGACGGTGCCACGCGTCCCTACTACGTGCCGCCACCCAGCCCGTGGCCGTTGTTCGGCGCCTTCGGCGGCGCGGTGACGCTGGCAGGCATCGTGATCGCCGCGCATTTCGGCCACTACTGGCTCCTCGTGCTCGGCTTCCTGATGGTCGGCACGGTGATGGTGTTCTGGTGGCGCACGGTGATCGCCGAGAGCGTCGGCGGCAAGCTGCTGACCCCGGTGACCAGGCTCGGTCTGCGCTACGGCATGACCTTGTTCATCTCGTCCGAGGTGATGCTGTTCGTCGCCTTCTTCTGGACCTTCTTCAACTTCGCGATCTTCCCGGAGAACGTCTCCGGGTCCAACGCGCCGCTCTGGCCGCCGCTCGGCGTGCACACCTTCGACCCGTTCAGCCTGCCGATCATGAACACCATGATCCTGCTGCTGTCCGGCTTCACCATCACCTGGGCGCATCACAGCCTGATCGATGGCGACAAGAAGGGACTGGTGGCGGGGCTCGGGCTGACGGTGATCCTCGGGATGCTGTTCACCTGCTGCCAGGCGATGGAGTATTCGGAGGCGCCGTTCCATTTCAGCGGCGGCGGCGTGTATCCGGCGATCTTCTTCATCGCCACCGGCTTCCACGGCGCGCACGTGATCATCGGCACCTGCTTCCTGATCGTCTGCTTCTTCCGGGCACGCGCCAACCAGTTCAATCCGGTACGGCATTTCGGCTTCGAGGCGGCGGCCTGGTATTGGCACTTCGTCGACGTGGTGTGGCTGTTCCTGTTCATCTGCATCTACTGGTGGGGCGCCGGTCCCCCGGTGCACGAGTAATCCTCCCGTCCCTGCGCAGGCTGGCGGTCCCGTTTGCCTGCACGCTCCTGCTGGTCGGCCTGACGACCTCGCTCGGGGTTTGGCAGGTGCACCGGCTGGCCTGGAAGCAGGCCCTGCTGGCGAGCATCGACCAGGCCGAGCGGTCGCCCCCGGTGGCGTTGCCGCCGCATCCTTCGCCGTTCCAGAAGATCGTGGTGTCCGGGACGCTCGATGCCAGTCACGCGATCGCATATGCCGACGATGTGCGCGACGATGTGCACGGCAACGCGGTGATGGGCACCCACCTGGTCGAGCCGCTGCTGCGCCCCGGTGCTCCGCCGATCCTGGTCGATCTAGGCTGGGAGCCGTTCCCGCCGAAGCCGGAAGATGGCCGGGCCACAATCACCGGGTTCATCCGGCCTGTCGAGCACCCGACCTGGCTGTCCGCCAGGGACGATCCGGGCCACCGGCGCTACTACACACTCGATCCGCCCGAGATCGCGGCATCGCTCGGACTGCCGGCGCCCGAGCCCTTCACGCTGATCGCGCTGGGCTCGGCTGCGCTGCCGGACCCGCAGCGGACACTGCCGCGGCCGCCGAACGATCACCTGCAATACGCCATCACCTGGTTCAGCCTGTCGCTGGTCGGGATCGTGATGTTCGCGGTGTGGGCGCGGCGGCCGGTGCTCGAGGCGGGACCGGTCAGGCCGGGGCGGAAGCCAGCAGCGTCTCGATGAGCGCACGATCCGCCGGCGTCGCCGGGTTGTAGACCAGCATGCCCAGATCGGGCCGGCCATCCACGGCGAAGGCGCTGTATTCCAGCGCCAGCGCGCCGACCTTCGGATGGCTCAGGTGCTTCACGCCGTCGCCGTGCGTCTGCACGTCCTTTTCTCGCCACATCGCCTCGAAGTCCGGACTGGCCCGGCACAGTTCCTCCACCAGCGGCGCCACCTCGGCTTCGGCGCCGCTGCGAGCGGCATCGATCCGGAAGGTGGCCACCACGAAGCGGGCAACCGCCTCCCATTCCGGGTTGGCGGAGCGTATCCGGGGATCGCAGAAGATCATGCGCAGGATGTTGCGCTGGTCCGGCGGCAGGGCGCCGTAGTCGGTCAGCACGACGGCGGCGGCGCGGTTCCAGGCGACGATGTCCCAGGTCGCCGTCCGGATGATGGCGGGGCTGCTGGTCAACGCGTCGAGCAGTCGCTGCAGGCGAGGCGTGATCGGATCGGAGCCGCGATAGCGGTTCCCCGGTGGACGCCCGAGCCCGACCAGGAACAGGTGCTCGCGCTCTATCTCGGTCAGCGTCAGCGCGCGGGCGATGCGGTCGAGCACGTCTCCCGAGGGGCGGCCGCCACGGCCCTGCTCGAGCCAGGTGTACCAGGTGGCGCTGATGTTGGCGCGCTGGGCCACCTCCTCGCGACGCAGCCCGGCGGTCCGCCGCCGGCTGCCGGTGATCCCGAAAGACGCCGGGTCGAGCTTGGTGCGCCGGTTCCGGAGGTAGGCGCCGAGCGAGCTGCCATCCGACAAGACGGTCATCCTGGTAATCGCTTTACCTGTATAAGATCACTACTTTAACAGCATAGCGATCGCGCCGAAATCGTCTCCACCACCCTGGAGACTTTCATCATGCGTGTATTCGTCACCGGCGCCACCGGCTTCATCGGCTCCGCCGTGGTTGCCGACCTCATCGCGGCCGGACATCGGGTCGTGGGCCTGACCCGCTCCGAAAGCGGAGCGCGGGCGCTGGTCGAGGCCGGCGCCGAGGTGCATCACGGCACCCTGGAGGATCCGGACAGCATGCGCGGTGCTGCCGCCGGCGCGGATGGCGTCATCCACCTGGCCTTCGACCATGATTTCTCGAACTTCCAGGCGAACTGCGAGAAGGACCGGCGCGCCATCGCCGCACTCGGGGGCGCCCTGGCCGGCTCGCACCGGCCGCTGGTGATCACGTCGGGGGTCGGCATCGGCAGCATGGTCCCGGGCCAGCCAGCGACCGAGGAGGGGTTCAACACCGACCATCCGAACCCGCGCATCGGCTCCGAACTGGCCGGCGCCGAGCAATCCGCGGCCGGCGTCAACGTCTCGGTGGTCCGCCTGCCGCAGGTGCATGACACCGTGAAGCAGGGCCTGATCACCTACGCGATCGCCCTGGCGCGCGAGAAGGGCGTGTCGGCCTATGTGGGCGACGGCCGCAACCGCTGGGCAGCGGCGCATGTGCGCGATGTGGCGCGGCTCTACAGGCTCGCGCTGGAGAAGGGGACGGCGGGGACGCGCTACAACGCGGTGGCCGAGGAAGGCGTCGAGGCCCGGCGTATCGCCGAGATCGTCGGGGAGGGTCTCGGCGTGCCGGTGGTCAGCCTGTTGCCGGAAGCGGCTGCAGACCATTTCGGCTGGTTCGCGATGTTTGCCACCATGGACCTGCCGGCCTCTGGCGCACTGACCCGGCAGCGGCTCGGATGGCACCCTACCGGTCCGGACCTGATCACCGACCTGCAGAACATGCGCTACGACGCCGTGTGAACCGGAACGACTTCGCCCTGGTCCTGCCTCCTGACGCCATTCCGCGGGCGACGGCGGCGGTGTCCGGAGGGCGCGGCGATAATGCCCGCAGCAGCATCCTCTCGGTGGTGCCGGCTGCCTTTCCGCCGCCGTGCTCGCCGGTCTGGAGGCTGCGTGCTCCGGGGGCGGCAGGATCACAGCTTCCCGCAGCGTGGAGACCGTTGGTCGCCGCGATTCGCCGGAAGCGACGCAGATGCACCTGGCTTACCGCATGGCGACCCGTCTGGTCACCGGCTCGACGTTCGGGCGATACAGGGAGGCACGGCCGCGTTCAGCGGCCCTGCTGGATCGCCGACAGCATCCAGTTGCCACCACGTGGGCGCACGAAGGTCCAGAATTCGTTCGCCATGATGCGCTCGTTCGGGCTGCCATCGACAACCCGGCCGCTCATGTCGGTGGTGACGTCGATCATCGAGTAGCGCATCGCCACCGTCGCGTAGTCGGCATTGCCTTCGCTCCAGGCCTCCGAAAGGTCGCCGCGGTCCAGCCGCACGTCCGAGACGGCGTTGCGAGTGCCGCGCTGCGCGTAGTCCTGCAGCTGCTGGTTGAAATAGCTGACCATCTCCGGCGTCGCGAGGCGCTGCATCCCGTTGAGGTCCGCCCGCGTCCACGTCGCCTGTATGTTGCGCAGGGTCTGCTCGAACTGCTGGTAGTCGCCGGGCCCGATTGCCAGCGGTGCGTTGCCCCCGAAGCCCGTCGCCTGCGGAGCCGCGCCATAGCCGGGGCTTGGCATCATGCCCGGAGCGGCGCCGGCGGCGGAACTCATGCTGCGTGCGTTGACACCGGTGAAGCGGCGCAGCAGCCAGCGCACCACGAAGAAGATCAGCGCGAGCTGCAGCAGCAGGCCGAGGAAGCCGCCACCGCCCAGGCCGCCGCCGCCCATGCCGCCGCCGAAGAAGCCATGGCCGAGCAGCAGGCCGCCCAGGCCGGCGCCGATGAAGCCGCCCAGCAGGCCAGCCGCCAGTGGGTGACCGCGTCCGGCAAAGCCGCCGCCCATCGACGTGCCGTAGCCGCCGCCGTAGGGGCGCTGCGTCATGCTGCGGCTGAACGGCGAGGCGCCACCGGGCAATACCTGGGTCGGTGCCGGGGCGCTGTAGGTGCGGCTGCCCCGGCTGCCCATCGACATGCCGCCGCCCGGACGCGCATCGGCGGACACCGAGGCGCCCAGGCTCGCGAAGCCGAGGCCGCTGAGCAGCAGCAGCGCCGCCAGGGCGCGGGAAAGGCGGCGGGAGCGGCTGACCGGCGAGTTGTTCATGATGCTTCCAGATGGTGCGCGTGCGATGCGTCGGCAACGGTGCGCCGGCCGGGAAAGCGGATCAACGCGGCCCCGGCCAGCCCGCCATGGCGCCGGCGGCGACACGCAGCAGCTTGTCCCGTCCGGCGCCGTCCTTGGCAAGCGTCGACATGCCCTGCACGACGGCGAATACATGGCCCGCGAGCATCTCGGCGTCGCTGCCGGCTGGGAGCAGCCCGGCGTCGATGTCGCCTTCGATGCGCAACCGCAATGCAGTCTCGATGCGCCGCCGGATCGCGGCCAGCGCCTCGCGTATTCCGGCTGCCGCGGTCGAGCCGGTGACGATCGAGCTGGCCAGCAGGCAGCCCGCGGGCGTGTCCGCCCCGGTCCCGCCGATGGCGGCGGCGGTCAGCAGGTCGCGCGCGGCGTCCTGCGCATTCGCGGCGCCGGCGATGGTTGCGGTCACCCGGTCGCTGCCACCCAGGTAGCGATCGACCGCCGCGAGGAACAGCCGCTGCTTATCGCCGAACGCCGCGTACAGGCTTGGTGGGGTGATGCCCATCGCCGCGGTGAGCACGGCGACCGAGCTTGCCTCGTAGCCGTGCTGCCAGAACACCCGCATGGCGGCGGCGAGGGCCGCTTCGCGATCGAACGAAAGCGGCCGTCCTGAGCGCCGCATGGCGGGGAAGGAGTTCTCCATAGCGAACGATATGAAAGCTTGACCACCATCCGCAACCACCCGACAAGCTTCCATAGCGAGCACTATGGAATTCACTTCGATGTCATTGACCGATTACCGCACGCTTGGCCGCTCCGGGCTGGTGGTCAGCCCGCTCGCCCTGGGCACGATGACCTTCGGGGTCGGACGCTGGGGCATGCGACGCCCTGAGGCCGAGGCGGTGTTCGACGCCTATGTTGAAGCCGGCGGCAACCTGGTCGACACCGCCGATGTCTATGCGGGCGGTGCCGGCGAGGAGATGCTGGGCGCCATCATCGCCGACCGCGGCCGGCGCGACAGCCTGGTCATCGCGACCAAGTCCGGCTTTGCGACCGGGCGTGGGCCGCACGCCGGCGGCAACGGCGCGGTCCATGTTCACGCAGCCCTGGACGGGTCGTTGCGTCGGCTCCGCACCGGACATGTCGACCTCTACTGGGTGCACGTCTGGGATTCGGTGACGCCGGCCGGGGAGTTGCTGGAGACCATGTCCGGCCTCGTACGCGCCGGCAAGATACGATACTGGGGCATCTCGAACGCACCGGCCTGGTATGTCGCGCAGGTC
The DNA here is from genome assembly GCF_005844085.1 of Lichenicoccus roseus. Classification (GTDB taxonomy): domain Bacteria; phylum Pseudomonadota; class Alphaproteobacteria; order Acetobacterales; family Acetobacteraceae; genus Lichenicoccus; species Lichenicoccus roseus. The sequence goes on along the minus strand of NZ_VCDI01000001.1, from coordinate 92,327 downwards.
GCCACCCTGGCCACCGCGCATGGGCGTCCGGGGCCGATCGCCCTGCAGTATTTCTATTCGCTGGTGAACCGCGAGGTGGAGGCGGAACACCTGCCGCTTGCCCGCGCGATGGGCCTCGGCATGGTGCCCTGGAGCCCGCTCGCCTACGGGTTGCTGACCGGCAAGTACGACCGGGCGGCGGTGGCGGCGGCTGGTCCGCGTGCCGGCGGCCTGCCCAGCGATGCCGGCGATGGGGCGGCGCGGCCCGAGGGCGACAGGCGGCTCGACGGTGCCAACCCGTTCGGCGACACGCTGTTCACCGAACGCAACTGGAAGATCGTCGAAGCCGTGCGCGACGTCGCCCGCAGCCTGGAGACCAGCCCGGCGCGGGTGGCGCTGGCCTGGGTGCTCTCCCGGCCCGGCGTGGACACGGCACTGCTGGGCGTCAGCCGTCCGTCGCAGCTGCGGGACAACATCGCCGCGGCCGGCCTGCGCCTGCCTGCCGCGGCGAGTGCCGCGCTCGAAGCTGCCAGTGCGCCGCAGGCCGGCCTGGTCTACGGCCTGTCTACTCCGGAAGCGCGCCGGCACCTGGTCTTCGGCGGCAGCGCCGTCACGCCGTGGCGATAGGTCGGGGAGCTCCGGTCCGCGAGTGGCGGCCACTCGGCACCCTAGCGACGTGCCTTCGCAAGAATACGCGCGATCTGCTCGATCACGATGCCGGGCTGGTCGAGCTGGATGAAGTGGCCAGCCTGCGGGACGACGATGCTGGCGCCATCGCTCGAGAGCCTTGCGATTGCATCGTGGCCCGCCTTCCAGGCAGCCGCCTCGCGCGCCAGCTGGCCCGCGTCGAGGCCTGGAAGCCCGGAGCCATCCCCGTGCGTAAGGACCACCACCGGCAGCGACCCAAGCGAAGCGCGCGTGCGCGCCGCCTCGAGATCGTCTCGCGTCCGTCCGCTGGCGTCCGCCAGGTTGGCGTTCCGAAGCTCGGACTCGACCGCACTCTCGTAGGCGGCGGTGATCGCTTCCCGGTTGATATCCCGATGCACGTCAGAGTCGGCATTCGCCGGATTGTCGAGGCAAGCGGACCCGGCCTCCGCCGGCGTGGACAACAGGCCGCGCCGCGCCAGCACGACGCATTCTTCCTGCATGGCGATCTGCGCCGCCTGCCAGCCGGCGAGCTTGCGCGCGGCGGATGGTCCCACGGCTCGTGCGATCGCCCGGGTCTGGCCGGGGAAGGCCGGATCGACCAGCACCAGGCCGGCGAGGTCCTTCGGGTAGGCCTCGGCATACAGCGTCGCATACAGGCCGCCCAGAGAGTGGCCCACCAGGATGACCCGGCCGGGCATCGTTGCGCGCAGCAGCGCATGCAGGTCAGAGCGGGCATTATCCGCATCCGCCGGTCCGTCGAGCGGGTCGCTGAACCCGTAGCCGGCGCGGTCGTAGGCGCAGGCCCGGGTCAGCCTGCCGACCGCCGGCTGCACGCGGCGCCAGTCGAAGGTGCCGCTGCCGAGCCCGGACAGGAACACCACCGTCGGCGTGCCCTGCCCGAGACAGACGAGGTTGAGCCGTCGCGTGCCCCGTACCGCTACGAGCTGGTGCGGCTGCCCATAGGTCTCCGCAACGAAGCCCTGCGCGCCGGCGCGGGCATGGCCGGTGGAGAGACCGAGGAGCACTGTGAGAACGACGCCGGCGAACAGATGCGAACGGCGCCTCACCGGCGTTGCTCCGGCGCCGGACCTCAGGCCCCCGCCACCGTCAGTCCGTCGATCCGGATCGTCGGCGCGTCGGTGCCGCGCCGGAACGTGAGGTCGTTCGCCGGCGTCATTTCCGCCAGCATCGGCAGCAGGTTCCCGGCAACCGTGATCTCGGCCACCGGCTCGGCCAGCGCGCCGTCGCGGATCATGAAGCCGGAGGCGCCGCGGCTGTAGTCGCCGGTGATGCCGTTCACCGCCGAGCCCATCATCTCGGTGATGTAGAGCCCCTCGCGTATGTCGGCCATTAGCTCGGCCGGCGTCAGCGCTCCCGGCGACAGGCTGAGATTTGTGATGGACGGGCCGGGCGGCGAGGACGGGCCGCGCGAGGCATGGCCGTTGGTGGCGAGGCCGAGCTGCCGGGCGCTGCGGCCGTCGAGCACCCAGCTCCGCAGGATGCCGTCCTCGACCAGCACCAGTGCACTGGTCGCAACCCCTTCGCCGTCGAACGGGCGCGAACGCAGGCCACGCCGGCGACGCGGATCGTCGGTCACATGCAGCCCCTCGCGGAGGATGCGGGCGCCCATGCGGTCCTTCAGGAACGAGGTTCCGCGCGCCACCGCGGCGCCGTTGATGGCTCCGGCGAGATGGCCGAGCAGGCTGCCCGATACGCGCGGGTCGTAGACCACCGGCATCCGGCCGGTCTTCGGCTTGGTCGGATGCATGCGCGCCACCGCACGCTCGCCGGCGCTGTGGCCGATCGTCGCCGGATCGTCGAGATCCTCCAGGAACACCACGCTGTGGCCATCGTAGTCGCGCTGCATGGTGGTGCCGGACCCGGCCAGCACCGCGGCCGAGACCGAATGGCTGGTGCGTGCATAGCGGCCGGTGAAGCCGCGTGAGGTCGCCAGCACCACCTCGGTGCGGCCGAAGCTGGCGGAGGCGCCGAGCGAGTTGGCGACGCCCGTGACCGCCAGCGCCGCCGCCTCGGCGATGCCGGCGCGCGTCACCAGGGCAGCCATGTCCGGCTCGGTCGGATCCGCGAGCTCGAGCCCGGCGGCATCGAAGATCCCGGGCGCGGATGCGTCGCACAGGCCGGCCCAGCGATCCTCCGGCACCACCCGGGCCATCGCGATCGCCTGCTCCGCCAGCGCCTCGAAGCGCGACGGATCCAGGCTGGTGGCCGAGACGATGGCGCTGCGCCCGCCCACGAACACGCGCAGGCCGACATCGCTGCTCTCGGAGCGCTCCAGCTCCTCGGTCTTGCCCTGACGCACCTGCACGCCAACCGCAGTGCTGCGTATCAGCACCGCATCCGCGGCATCAGCCCCGGCACTCCTGGCGAGCGAAACCAGGCGTTCGATCAGGCCCTCGCCGGCGTCCGTTGCACCGCTCATGCCGCGAGCTTGTCAGCGATGTCGCCCAGGGTCGGGATGTGCGTGGCCGGGCCGATCGAGGCGAGCGTCGGCGTTCCGCGGAACAGCCTCGCCGCGGCACGCTGCACGTCCTCGATGCTCACCGCGTTCAGCTTCGCCACCGTCTCCGCGGTCGGGATCAGCCGGCCGAAGATCTGCAGCTGGCGGGCAAGCTGCTCGCAGCGCGAACCGGTGGATTCCAGCGACATCAGCAGGCTGGACTTCACCTGCGCGCGGGCGCGGTCGAGCTCGTCCTGGCGGATGGCGTGCTGCACCTTGTGCAGCTCCTCGATGGTGACCGGCAGCAGGTCGCGCGCCTCGTCCTCGCCGGTGCCGGCATAGATGCCGAACAGGCCGCCATCCATGAACGGCGAGTTGAACGAATACACCGAATAGACCAGCCCGCGCTTCTCGCGCACTTCCTGGAACAGCCGCGACGACATGCCGCCGCCGAGCAGGGTGGAGAGCAGCAGCACCGGGTAGTAGTCGGCATGGCCGTAACCGACGGACGGAAAGCCGAGCACGATATGCACCTGGTCGAGTTCGCGCTGCTCGCGGAACTCACCGCCCTTGTAGGTGCCGGGAAGCAGCGCCTCCGGCGTGCTGGTGGTCAGCCCCGCGAAATGCCGCTCGGCGAGCGTCACCACCTGCTCGTGGTGCAGGTTGCCGGCGGCGGCCACCACGACGTTGCCGGTGGTGTAGTGCTGGCGCATGTAAGCGGTCAGCGAGCTGCGCTGCATGTTGCGTATCAGGCTGTCGGTGCCAAGCGTCGGCCGGCCCATCGGCTGGCCCGGGAAGGCGGCTTCCTGGAAATGGTCGAAGATGATGTCGTCGGGCGTGTCGTTGGCCTGGCCGATCTCCTGCAGGATCACGCCGCGCTCGCGCTCCAGTTCCTCGGGCGCGAAGCTGCTGTTGGTCAGGATGTCGCCGATGATGTCGGCCCCCAGCGCCAGGTCCTCCTTGAGCAGCTTCACGTAGTACGCGGTCTGCTCGCGTGCGGTGTAGGCGTTGATGTGGCCGCCGACATTCTCGATCTCCTCGGCGATCTGCGCCGCCGACCGGGTCGCGGTGCCCTTGAAGGCCATGTGCTCGAGGAAGTGCGAGACGCCGTTTTCTTCCGCCGCCTCGTTGCGCGTGCCGCTGGCGACATAGGCGCCGAAGGAGACGGTCTCGACCCGGTCCATGCGCTCGCTGACGACGAGCAGGCCGGAGGGCAGGCGGGTCACGTTGATGAGGTCGTTCATAGGGTTCCTAGAGGGGAGCGGAGAGCAGTCGTACGGTCAGGCGGCGTTCTTGAACAGGGCGGCACGAACCGCCGCCTCGACGGCGTCGAGCCGGTTCGGCACGCGGCGGTAACGTTCCTCACGCTCATACAGGTCGGCGAGGTGCGGCGGCAAAGCCGGAACGAGGCCGGTGGCGCGCCGGATCGCCTCGGGGAACTTGGCGGGATGCGCGGTGCCCATCGCGATGGTGGGGATGCCCGCCACCGCATGCCGCCGGCCGGCCTCGATGCCGATGATGCTGTGCGGGTCGGCGAGATAGCCTGCTTCGTCATGCAGGCGGCGGATCGCCCCGGAGGTCGCGTCGTCGTCCAGGCTGAGACCGTGGAACAGGGCGCTGGCCTTGCGCCAGGCGGCGTCCGGCACCTGCATGCGGCCGGTCGCGCGAAAGCCGGTCATGATGCGCGCGCAGGCCGCGGCGTCGCGGTCGAGCAGCTCGAACAGCAGGCGCTCGAAGTTCGAGCTGACCTGGATGTCCATCGAGGGCGACAGGCTCGGCGTCACGTCGCGCATGCTCATGTCGTTGCCGGCAAGGAAGCGCGCCAGGATGTCGTTGTGGTTCGAGCCGATGGCGAGGTGGCGCACCGGCAGGCCCATGCGACGCGCCGCCCAGGCCGCCAGCACGTTGCCGAAATTCCCCGTGGGCACCGCGAAGCAGACCTCGCGGTCGGGTGCGCCCAGGGCCAGGGCTGCGGCGACATAGTACGGGATCTGCGCCGCCACCCGGGCCCAGTTGATCGAGTTCACCGCCGACAGCTGCATCTCGGCGCGGAACGGCGCGTCGGCGAACATCGCCTTCACCAGGTCCTGGCAGTCGTCGAAGCTGCCGTCGATGGCGAGGTTGTCGATGTTGCGCGACAGCACCGTGGTCATCTGCCGGCGCTGCACCTCGCTGGTGCGGCCCTCCGGATGCAGGATCACCACCTGGATGCGCTCGCGGTCGCGGCAGGCCTCGATGGCGGCCGAGCCGGTATCGCCCGAGGTGGCGCCGACGATGGTGACGCGCGCATCCTCGCGTTCCAGCACATGGTCGAACAGCCCGCCGAGCAGCTGCATTGCCATGTCCTTGAAGGCCAGCGTCGGCCCGTGGAACAGCTCCTGCACGAACAGCTCGCCATCGAGCTGCACCAGAGGCACGATGGCGGGGTGGTTGAAGCCGGCATAGGCGCGCCCGCACAGGCGGCGCAGCGTTGCCTCGTCGATGGAGCCGGCGGCGAACGGCGCCAGGATGCGGGTGGCGAGCTCCTGATACGGCAGGCCGCGCAGCGCGCGCCAGTCGTCGGGCCGCAGGGTCGGCCAGGTCTCGGGGACATAGAGGCCGCCATCTTCGGCAAGGCCGGCCAGCAGCACGCCCGCGAAATCGCGAACCGGGGCCTGTCCGCGGGTGGAGACGTAGCGCATCGTGTCGGTCATACGCCGTCACACATAGCCCCGGTGCAGGCTAAAGCGAAGTGCATGGCAGCATCATCGGTCGTGATGGGCTGGCGCCGGCTGCGGTTGCGGCAGGTGCAGGGCGTACAGTCCCACCGGATACTGGATCTGCGAGTGGTTGTGATGGAATACCGCCGCGCGGTCGAGCTGCGGCACCGGCAGGGTGAGCACGCCGCCCTGCAGGAACGGCGCATCCGCCCAGTGCAGGCGCGGATCCCGGATGATGGTGGCAAGCCGGCGCCCGGGATCGAGGCTGAGCACGCTGTCGTTCTCGACATCGTCCAGGTAGAGCGTGCCGTCCGGCCCGATGGCGGTGCCGCCGAGCGCAGGCGTGTCGTACCAGAACTCCACGCCCGCCGCGACCGCCTGCGTGGTCGCCTTCGGATCGTCCAGCAGCGCGGTGGCGATCCGGTACAGCGGGCCGCAGAGCGGCTGGTAGTACAGGTAGGCGCCGTCCGGGGTGACCTCCAGCTGGTCGGCGTGGATCATGACCGGCTTGTTGTCCGGGCCCTTCAGGGTCTCGCCATCCACCACGATCGGCCGCTGGGCGGTGGTCGACGGATCGTGGTCCAGCACGCGCCGCGCATGCCCGGTGGCGAGGTCGAGCACGATCAGGCCAGGTGAGCCCGCATCGGTGATGTAGGCGAGCGAGCCGTGGAAGCGCACGTCGTCGATCATGCTCTTCGGCGCCAGCACGTCCGGCGGCAGGACGTAGACACGGCTGACCTTGTTGGTGGCGAGGTCGATGCGCACCAGCTTGGTGGCCCCCGGCAGCGGCTGCCTGCCGAAGCCGGGGGCGCCGGTATCGACTGCCCACAGGCTGTTTTCGGGGCCCAGATGCACCGCGTTCAGGTCGACGAAGCCCTGCGCCGGGTCCGTCTTCGCGGTGGCGCTCCAGTCGTTCCAGCCGCTGCCGGGATAGGCGGTCAGGCTGTCGGTGTGGTTGGCCTCGTCGTGGTTCAGGATTGCGAGCGACGGGCCGGGCGAGCCGGTGATGCGCGGGAATTCGACGAAGATGCGGCCGTCGGGCGCGATCGCGACGCCATTCCAGGACAGCTTGTCGCTGCTGCCGAGCAGGGTCAGCCGGTCGGCAGGAGCGGCTTCGGGGGGCGGCGGGGATTGCGGAGCCGGCGTGGGCGGCGGCGAGACCGGCGGCGGGTCGGCACGTGCCGGATTTGTGACCAGCGCCAGCGCCAGCGCGAGCGCCGCAACCTCATGCAAGCGTGACGGGACGTCCATCTTCCGACATGAACCCGACCGGTGCCGGCATCTTATCGACCACATAGGCGCACTCATCCACAAGGATCCAAGGCCGTGGCGAAGCTGGTTCTCATCACCGGAATGCTGGTTACCTTTGCCGTCGGCACCGTGTTGGTAGGCGAGACCGGGGCCGCCGCCAGCACCGCACTGATGCTTGCGCCGGACTGAGTTCAGGCCGCGTCCAGATACCGGCGACGCAGATGACGCTGGTAGATGGAGGCAGTCAGATCGAACCCGGTGGCGTCGCGCACGATCTCCGCCGTCCCGACCGAGCTTCCGCGCTCGTGCACATTCGGCCTTAGCCAGTCGAGCAGCGGCCGGAAGTCACCCTGGACGAGCCGCGCCGGTATTTCCGGCTTGGCCCTGCGCGCGGCTTCGAACAACTGGGCGGCGGTGATGGCGCCGAGGGTATAGGTCGGAAAATAGCCCCACAGGCCGGCCGGCCAATGGATGTCCTGCAGGCAGCCGCGGCGGTCGTCCGGCACGACGATGCCGAGCAGGTCGCGGATCCCGGCATCGAAGGCTCCGGGCAGGTCCGCCAGGGCGAGGTCGCCGGCGATCAGTGCGGTCTCCAGGCGATAGCGCACCAGCACATGCGCCGGATACGTCACCTCGTCTGCATCGACGCGGATGAAGCCAGGCGAGACACGGGTCAGCCGGCGATGCAGGTTGTCCGCCTGCCACTCCGGCCCCTCCCTGTCGAACGCCTCGCGCACCAGCGGCGCCAGGAACTCGACGAACTCGCGGGAGCGGCACGCCTGCATCTCGATCAGCAGCGACTGGCTCTCGTGCATCGTCATGCCGCGCGCGCGGCCCGCCGGCTGCGCCAGCCACTCGCGCGGGCGGCCCTGCTCGTAGAGCGCATGACCGGTCTCGTGCAGCACGCCCATCAGGCTGCTGCCGAAATCGGCCTCGTCGTAGCGCGTGGTGATGCGAACGTCGTCGTTGCCGCCGCCGCAGAAGGGATGCGTGCTGGTGTCGAGCCGGCCGCGCCCGGTGTCGAAGCCGACCGCCCGCATCAGCCGTGCGGCGAGCCGGGTCTGCAGTTCGACCGGAAACGGACCCTGCAGCGGCAGCGGCGCCGGCAGCGCGGACTGGTGTTCGAGCACCTGCCCGAGCAGCGCCGGCAGCCCGGCGGCGAGGTCACGGAAGACCGGATCGATCAGCGCCATGCGGTTGCCGGGATCGTACAGGTCGAGCAGCGCGTCGTACGGGGCGAGCCCGAGCGCCGCGCCCTTGGCCTGCGCCACGTCGCGCTGGCGCAGCAGCACCTCCTGCAGCAGCGGCAGCAGCGCCTTGAAGTCGCTGTTCGCACGTGCCTCCCGCCAGGCACGCTCGCAGGCCGAGTTGGCGCGGGAGGCGGCGTCCACCAGATCCGCCGGAACCGCGCTGGAATGGGCGTGCAGCCGGCGCATCTCGGCGAGGTTGGCGCGCTGCCAGGCGTCGAGCCCGTCGCCTGCCGCGGAGGCGTCCTGCAGCAGGTCCGGCATGTCCGGCCCGGTCATCAGCTCGTGCGCGATCACCGACAGCGTGGCGACCTGCCCGGCGCGTTGCCCGGCGGCGCCGGCCGGCATGATGGTGTCGTTGTCCCAGTTCAGGATGCCAAGGGCGCTCTCGACGTCGCTGATCCGGGCGAAGCGCTTCTCCAGTGTCCGGTAGGCCTGCATCCTGTCCGCCTTCGCCGCTAGTGTGCGGGCCAGCCATAACAGGACGGTGCAGGTGACGTGAAGGCTGGGGCGACGTGAAGGCTGGGGCGACGTGAAGGCTGGGGCGACGTGAAGGACGGGCGACGTGAAGGAAGCCGGCTTGTCGGGTAGTGGAACGAACGGTCATGCCGGCAGCGACCACCGGCGTCGACGCGAGGCCGACCGTCTGGCGGCGCAGGCGATGCGGGTGCACCGCGCCGATCCGGGCGGCGCGCGGCTGCAGGATGCCGAACGTCTCTGGCAGGCGGCGCTGGCGCAACTGCCGTCGCATCCGGCCAGCCTGCACGGGCTCGGGCTGGTGGCGCAGCAACGCGGCCGGTTCGACATTGCCATCGGGCTGATCGGGCAGGCCGTTGCCGCCGAGCCTATGCAGGCCGACTACACGATCTCGCTCGGGCTTGCGCTGCTGCAGCAGGGCCATGTCGAGGAGGCGCGCGCCGCCCTGCACATCGCCTGCCTGCGCGCGCCACGCGATGCGCGCGCCTGGCGCGGGCTGGCCCAGGCGCTGCGCCGTCTCGGGAGGATGCAGGAAGCAGAGGCAAGCCTGCGCCATGCCCTGGCGCTCGATCCGGAGGATGCCGGCGCCTGGCTGTCCCTGGGCGGCGTGCTGCAGTCCGGGCGGCGGCTCGCCGAAGCGGCCACGGCGTTCCGCGAGGTGACCCGGCGGTTGCCGGCCGATCCATTGGGATGGCATGCGCTGGCGACCGTGCTTGGCGAGGCCGGCGATGCCGAGGGTGCCGGACAGGCATTCCGGCAGGTCTCGCTCCTGCTGCCCGACGATGCCGCCGCACGCGCCAACCTCGCCACCGCCCTGTGGGCGCAGGATCGCCTGGAACAGGCGCTGGAGCAGTTCCGCGCCGCGTTGCTGGTGGCCCCCGACGAGCCGGCCACGCTGAGCGGCCTGGGGCTGGTCCTCATGGGGCTCGGCGAAACCGTGGAAGCCGAGGCGGTGTTGTCGCGCGCCTCCGGCATGGCGCAGGGCAATGCGGCCATCGCGGTCAATCACGGCACCGCGCTGGCCGCCCTCGGACTGCGCCGCGAGGCCGAGGCGGTGTTCGCCCATGTGCTGGAGCGCGAGCCCGGTCATCCCGCCGCACGCTTCAACCATGGCACCGCGCTGCTCTCGCGTGGCGCGCTCGCCGAGGGCTGGGCCGGCTTCGAGGCGCGTCGGCAGCTCGGCCGGCACCCACTGGAGCCGCTTGCGCCATGGGACGGCGAACCGTGCGCCGGCCCCGTGCTGATCCGCGCCGAGCAGGGCCTGGGCGACACCATCCAGTTCCTGCGCTGGGTGCCGCTGGCAGCCGGGCGGGCAACCCTGCTGCTGGAGCTTCCCGCCGGCATGCACGATCTGGTCCGGCAATCCGGCCTCGATCGGGGAGCCGTGCTGAGAGCCCCGGACGATGCCGGCCCTGATGAAGGCGATGCCCCGGTGGCGGCGGCCGGGCTGCTGAGCCTGCCGCATCTGCTGCAGCGCCCGGCGCCACCGCCGTTCCGCCTTCGCGCCGACCCGGCCCGGGTGGCGTACTGGCGGGAGCGGCTGGCGGCGGGCCGGTCGGCGCGGCTGGTCGGGTTGTGCTGGGCCGGCTCGCCCGGCTACCGGTTCGATCGCCAGCGCTCGATGAAGCTCGCTTCGCTGGCGCCGCTCGGCAGCGTTCCCGGTGTGCGCCTGGTCTCGCTGCAGGCGGGTGCCGCCGCCGCGCAGGCCGCGCCGACTGGCCTCTCCCTGCTGCGGCCGGCACTGCCCGAGGACTGGGCGGAGACGGCGGCGCTGGTGTCGGCGCTCGACCTGGTGATCACCGTCGACACCGCGATCGCGCATCTCGCGGGCGCTCTCGGCGGGGCGACCTGGCTGCTCGATCGTTTCGGTGGCGATTGGAGATGGGGCGCCGGTTTTGCCCATGGTATGACCTGGTACCCGGGCCTGCGCCGATTCGGCCCGGACGAGTGGTCGCCGCCGGCCCGCGCCTGGGACGCGGTGGTGTCGCGCGTCCACGATGCGCTGGAGAAAGAATTTGCGTGAGGGCAGAGCATGAGTTTGCAGTCGATGGCGCGGATCGCCCTGGCGCGCACCAGGATCGGTTCCGCGATGCGACGCCTGCCGCTGGTTGAACCCGTCTACATCCGGCACGCCGCCAACCGGCGTGACAACACCGGTCTGCAGTGGGGGATCTACTCCTCCTATGGCGAGGCATTCGCGTCGATCCCGAAACGCCGCCCGGGTGGCTGGGATCATGAGGCGGCAGCCGGGATGTGGGTCGATTACGTCGCCCCTGTGCGTCCGAGCACCTACCCGATCCTGTTCTGGCTGCGGATGCTGCTGCAGCCGGATGTCCGGCTGGTCGATCTCGGCGGCAGCATCGGACTGACCTACTACGCGTATCGCAAATTCGATGCGCTTCCGGAAGGGTTGAGCTGGCGGGTGGTCGAGGTGCCGCACATCTCGGCGCAGGGACGCGAGGTGGCGGTCCGGGAAGCGGCGACCGGCTTGAGTTTCGAGAGCGACCTGGCGAGGGCAGGTGCATGCGACATCCTGCTCGCGGCGGGCGCGCTGCAATACATGGAGCGGTCCATTCCCGGCGTGCTGGAGGATCTCGGGTCCCGGCCGCGATACATCCTGGTCAACAAGGTGGCACTGTCGCAGAAGCCGGAATTCTTCACGCTGTCGAATTATGGACCGGGCATCGCGCCCTACCGGATCTTCAACGAAGCTTGCTTCCTCGAGTATTTCCGGCAAGCCGGCTACGTCATCAGGGACCGCTGGATCGTCAACGACATGGCCTGCGATATCCCGTTCTACCCGGAGCACACGGTGGCAGAATTCGCCGGGTTCTGCTTCGAGCGCACCGCCAGCTGATACGGTGACGATGCAGCCCCATGACACCGACCTGGCTGACCTGCAGGGTAACTGGGAACAGGTCGATCTGCAGGTCGACGGCGTCCCGAACCCGGCGGATTGCTTCACTGCGGACGGCGCGCTCACCACCATCAGCGCCGACCGCTTTACCGTGCGAACCGCCGACGGCGTGGTGCTGCTCGAAGGCCGCTTCATCCTCGATGCATCGAAGGTGCCGAAGTCGATCACCTGGATCGACGCGATCGGGGCGGACGCCGGTCGTCCGCTGCCGGCCAGCTACGTGCTCGAGGCCGACCGCTTCGTCTTCATCGCCGCAGACGCCTGCGCGCCCCGTCCGACCGTGTTCCAGACCGTTCGCGGCCAGGTCATGCGGACCTTCATCCGCCGCCGGTAGTCGCACGCGCCAACCTGCCGGCGAACCCGCACCGCCTGCACGCCTTATCGCCCGACCAGCGGAGTAATGTCGAATGGCAGAGGCAATACGACCAGGCGCCTCGGTGCAGCATGATGCCCGGACGCCGTTGCAGCTGCTGATGCCGTATTGGCGGGTAACCCTCGCGGCGTTCCTGGGCTGGTTTCTCGATGCCTTCGACCAGGTGGTGCTGCTGCTGGCGCTTCCCGATATCGGCCGCAGCCTGCATGCCAGCCTCACCGCCATGGGCCTGGTCATCGCCGCGCAGAGCGTCGGCCGGGTGCTCGGCAATACCGGCTGGGGCTGGCTCGCCGATCGCTACGGCCGCAAGCTCACCTTCATGATCGGCATTGTCTGGTTCGCGTTGTTCTCCGGATTGTCCGGCCTCGCCTGGAGCTATGCCGCGATGGTGGCGATCCAGTTGCTGTTCGGGATCGGTTTCGGCGGCGAATGGACGGCGTCCGCGACCCTGCTGATGGAAAGCGTGCCGGCGCGCGCCCGTCCGCTGGCCTCCGCAATCATGATGTCGGGCTACGAGGTCGGCTTCTTCGCCGCCGCCGCCGCGCAGGCGGTGATCCTGCCACGCTATGGCTGGCGGATGTTGTTCTTCATCGGCATCCTGCCGGCCCTGCTTGCCATCTTCATACGCATCGGTGTTCCGGAAAGCCCGGTCTGGCTCAAGCTCCGCCGCGATATGGCGTCCGGCGCCGCCACCAGCCAGAAGCGGGAACCAGCCTGGTTCCGGCTTACTCCCGCGGCCCTTCAGGCGCTGGCCTTCATGGCGTTCCTGCAGTTCCAGAATGCGGCGATCTACAGCTTCTATCCGACGCTGCTGCGCACCGTGCACGGCTTCACACCGGAGAGCGTGTTTCCGGCGGTCGCCGCCTACTGCATCGGCTCGATGATCGGAAAGCCGCTGTGCGGCTGGGCCGCCTCCAGGTTCGGCGAGCGCACCACGCTGTTCGTCTACCTGGTGATCACCGTGCTGGCCATCGTGCCGTTCGCCGGCGGCACCGCCTTGTGGATGCTGCTCGGCGCCGCCTTCGTCATGGGCATGTTCGGCAACAGCGTGTTCGCGCTGGTGCCGCATTATCTTGCGCAGCGGTTTCCATCGCAAAGCCGTTCGCTCGGCATGGGCGTCAGCTACGCCTTCGCTGCGGGCGGCCAGGGCATCGCCGGTTTCGTGGTCCCGTGGGGCGGCGGGATCGTCGGCCTCGCGCGTGCCATGGAGGTATGCGTGATCGCAGGCTCGCTGGTGGTCGGACTGGTTGCGGCGCGGCAACCGGCCGAGCTGCCCGGTGCACACATGGAAGGCGACGACACCGGCTGATCCCCCACCGCCAGGCAGGACATCAGGCGGTGGCGCCGGCAATCCTGTAGAGCAGGTCGCGCAGCCATGCATGCCCCTGCTCCTCCTGGTTGCGGGCGTGCCAGAGGGCGACCAGCTGCGATCGCGGCAGTTGCAGCGGCGGCTCGAACAGCTCGAGATCGCCAGCGTGGCGGCGCAGCAGGCGGCTGGGCAGGGTGCAGATGCAGTCCGACTGCGCCACGATCAGCGGCGCCAGCCCGTAGCTCTGGATCGACAGGGCGACGCGGCGCGAGCGGCCGAGGCCGGCCAGCGTGCGGTCGACCAGGCTGCCGAAGCCCGCTCCGGCGGTCGAGACCACCAGGTGGTCGAGGGCGCAGAACGCGTCCAGGTCGAGCGGCCCGCTGCCGCGCGGATGGCCCTTGCGCTGCGCGGTCAGGAACTCGCTCTCGAACAGGGCACGACCGACCAGCGTGCCGCTGCCCTGCTCCGATGGCGCCACCAGCAGATCCACCGAGCCGTCCTCGAGCAGGTCGACGATCTCCGGCTTCGGATAGACGAAGGCGAGACGCACCGACGGGGCCTCGGCAAGCACCGAAGCGGCCAGACCGGGTGCCAGTACCGCCGCCGGCTGCTCCTGCATGGCGAGCACGAAGGTGCGTCGGCTGGCCGCCGGGTCGAAGGCATCCGGTGTCTGCAGCATGCCGCGCAGCAGGCCGAGGGCGTCCGTTAGCCTGTCCCGCAGCTCGAGGGCACGTGGCGTCGGCACCATGCCGCGTCCGGTCGAAGCCGGCACGAACAGTGGATCGTCGAACAGATGACGCAGCCGGTTCAGCCGCGCCGACAAGGCCGGCTGGCTGAGGCCGAGCCGGATCGCCGCCCGGGTGACGTTGTTCTCATGCAGCAGCGCCTCGAGGGCGAGCAGCAGGCCGAGGTCGGCGTCCGCCAGGGTAGCCGGTGCGGGTGGCGCAGGCATCATCGGCGCAGGCATCCACCTGATTGATCGGTCCCATGGACGCCGGCCGGGTGCAATCCGCAAGCTCGCATCGATACGTTCCGCGTCGAACCCGAGCCCACCCTCGATGATCCGGAAGAAGGCCATCCATGCCCGCTGCCAACCCCGTCTATCGCATCGGCGATGTCTCCATCACGCGCATCGACGAGATGGTGCTGCGTGGCGCGCCACCGGAGCGGCTCTATCCCGACGCCGGGCCCGCAGCGTGGGCGCATCACCTGGACCGGCTGGGCCCGGGCTCGTTCGACCGCAACGGCGCAACACTGGTGCAGAGCACCCATTGCTGGCTGCTGCGCACGCCGAGGCACGTCATCCTCATCGACAGCGCCACCGGCAACGACAAGGAGCGCCCCGCCGCACCTGCGCTCCACCGGCTGCAGGAGCCATTCCTGCAGCGGCTGGCAGCGGCCGGCGTGCAGCCGGACGACGTCGACTTTGTCCTGCTGAGCCACATCCATTCCGATCACGTGGGCTGGAACACCGTGCTGCGCAACGGCGAATGGAAGCCGACCTTCCGCCGCGCCCGGCACGTCGTCTCGGCCATGGAAAACGCCTACAACGCCTCGCTCGAGCGCGGCGAACAGCCCGATCCCGGGAAGGTCGCGCCGGGGCTCGGCGCGATGCGGAGCCGGCCCGCGCCGGGCGTCTACACCGACAGCGTGCTTCCGGTCCTCGAGGCGGGACTGGTCGATCTCATCGCGGTCGACGGGCATGAGGTGGTGGACGGCCTGTCCTACCTGCCCACGCCGGGGCACAGCATCGATCATGCGTCGATCCGCCTGGTCTCGGCTGGCGAGGAGGCGCTGTTCGGCGGGGATATCATGCACCATCCGCTGCAGGTCTACGAACCCGGCCTGAACTCCTGCTATTGCGAGTTTCCCGAGGCGGCCACCCGCTCGCGCAAGTGGGCGCTCGACGAGGTCGCCACACGCGACATCCCGCTGTTCACCACGCATTTTGCCGAAACCTCGGTCGGACGCGTACGTCGCGAAGCCGACGGCTTCGGCTGGAGCTTCATCTGATGCCCGATGCAATCGCAGCCATCGCGATCGACGACCTGATGATCCCGAGCGACACGCCGGGTATCGAACTGCATCTCCGGCGCAAGCACGTACCATCCAGTGCCCCGTTTGCCGCCGGGCGCACCGTGGTCCTGGTGCACGGCGCCACCTACTCCTCCGGCAGCCTGTTCGACGTGCGCCTCGGCGGGCTTTCGTTCATGGACCATCTCGCCCTGCAGGGTTTCGACGTCTACGGCCTCGACGTGCGCGGCTATGGCGGCTCGACGCGGCCACCGGAGATGGACGAACCGCCACAGAACCATCCGCCGCTCGGCGTCACCGAAACCGGCGTCCGGGACCTGGCGAGCGCGGTCGGCTTCGTCACCGCGCGCAACCGGATCGACCGGGTCAACCTCGTCGCCATGTCCTGGGGTGGCTCGGTCGCGGGCGCCTATGCGAGCCGCAACAACGACAGCGTCGTGCGCCTCGCGCAGGTCGCCCCGCAATGGCTGCGACACGGCCCGGGCACCCTCGACGCCGGCGGTCCGCTGGAGGCTTACCGGCACGTCGTGGTCGCAGACATGCAGGCCCGCTGGCTGGGTGCCGCGCCGGAAGATCACAGGAGCAGCCTGACCCCGCCAGGATGGTTCGAGACGTGGGCGGCGGCGTCGCTCGCCAGCGATCCGTCGGGGGCCGCCAGCGGGACCATGCGCGCGGTGAACGGCCCGATCCTCGACATCCGGAACTACTGGAGCGCCGGCCGGCCGTTCTACGATCCCGGTGCGATCGTGGTGCCGGTCCTGCTGGTGCATGCGGAATGGGACGCCGATGTGCCGCTCGACGCCGCGCGCGCCTATTTCGGCATGCTGCGCGGCGCGCGCTACCGGCGCTGGGTCGAGATCGGCGAGGGCACGCACATGGTGCTGCTCGAACGCAACCGCATGCAGGCGTTCGACGCGATCAGCAGCTTTCTCCTGGAGGACGAGCCGATGGCGGTCTGGTGACTGGTGGTCCGGGAGCGCAATCGGTCATCGAGAGGCCGCGCATTGCAGTTCAGGGTCTGGTCTCATTCCTCCTGGCAGCCGAAACGACGTCCCGCACAGCCTGCGCGACTGCATCGGGCTTGTCGTTCTGGATGAAATGGCCGCTTCCGGAGACGACGATGCTTATGCCGGCGCTCGACAGTTGTGCGAGCCGGTCATGTCCTTGCTTCCACGTCTGCCAGAACCGGGCCTGCTCGAGCTGCGTGAAGCCGCCCACGGGCGCGGGGTGGTGCTCCGCCGTGAGAACGATGAGCGGAAGGTCGCCAAGCGCACGCAGCGGCGCGGGAAACTCCCTGTCGTCCCGGGTGAGGCCATCACGGCCGATGCCGAAACTACATTCCAGTTCGGAGAGGTTCGCGGCTTCGTAGGGCTTCTGCATGTAGATCCTGCGCAGCGACCGCCGGAGTATCGAGGGATCCTCCGGTGGCGTCGAAACGCATTCGGGAGCCTTGGCGATCGTGCTTCGACCGGCCTGCTCTGCCATCGCGAGGCAATGTCTGCCGGTATCGATCAAGCCGGATGCCCAACGCTGGAGCGCGGCGGTCGTGGCGGATGCGAGACCATATCCTGCGTAGTCCTGTTGACCGGGAAAGCCCGGGTCCACCAGCACCAGACCGCCGATCTCGTCGGCATGGCGTTCGGCGTAGAGCGTGGCGTACAGGCCGCCGTTCGAATGGCCGACGATGACCGGATGCTGTCCGAGCGCAGCCTTTGCGATCAGGCGATGCAGGTCATCCACGGCCGCTTCCGCATCGGACGGCCGCCGTGCCGGGTCGCTGTACCCGTAACCCGCGCGATCGTACGCGCAGGTTCGTGTCCTGCCGGCCAGTCGCTGCTGTATGCGCCACCAGTCGGCAGTGCTGCCGCCGGATCCTGCCTCGAGGATGACGGTCGGGGTACCGTCTCCGATGCAGAAGAGGTTCAGGCGGCGCCCACCCCCGACGCTGATCCGCCGCTGCGGGTGGGAATATCCGATGGCGTTGTCGGCTGGCGATGCCGCGGCCGGCACGATGGCCAGGAGGGTGAGCAGGAGAGCGGCGCGAATCGTCATCGGAGCCACGCCGGTGCAACCAGGATCGTCAAGGTCGGGATCCGATGGAACGCGTCAGGCCGCCTCGGTGCCGTTCTTGCTGCGTCGCACCGCGCCGGAAGCTGGCAGCACCACCGCTTCCTCGGCGCGTGTCAGCACCAGCAGCAGCGCCTCGCGCAGGTCGTGCAGCTTGCGCTCGTTGGACACCTTCAGGCCGAACACGTCCTTGACGTAGAACACGTCGACCGCGCGCACGCCGTAGGTGGTGATGTGGGCGGAGGCGATCTGCATGCCCTGCTGGCTCATCGCGTTGGTGACGTCGTGCAGCAGGCCCGGGCGGTCGCGGCCGTTCACCTCGATGACGGTGTGGGTGTTCGACGCACGGTTGTCGATCACCACCCGCGGCGGCACGTGGATCGCCCGCATGCGCCGCGCCATCACGCCGCGCGACGCCTTCGAGATCTCGCCGGCGAGATCCAGCCGGCCGGCCAGCGCCTGCTCGACCAGGCTCGACAGCCGGGCGAGGCGATGCGGTGCATCGAAGGTGCCGTCGGTGGCGTCCTGGATCCAGAACGTGTCCAGCGCCATGCCGTTGGTCATGGTGTGGATGCGCGCATCGACGATCGAGGCGCCCGCCACCGCCAGCGCGCCGGCGATATGCGAGAACAGGCCGGCATGGTCGTTGGTGTAGACGGTCACTTCCGTGACGGCGCGGGCCGGCAGCGGCTGCGTCTCGACGGTCAGCGCCGACGCCCGCTGCTCGCTGTCGCGTATCATGCGGGCATGGCGCTGATGCGCCTCGCTGTCGAACGAGAGCCAATAGCCGCCATAGCCCAGCGACAGGAAGCGCTCGGTCTCGGCCTCCGAGAAGCCGTCCTCCTGCAGCAGCGCGGTGGCCTCGTCCTTGGCGCGCGCAACCCTTATGTCGCGCTCGGTGGTGGCGAGGCCGCCGGCCAGCACTTCGGCGACGCGCGTGTACAGTTCGCGCAGCAACGCCGCCTTCCAGGCGTTCCAGACCTTGCCGGACACCGCGCGCATGTCGACGATGGTCAGCAGCAGCAGCAGCTTGAGCCGCTCCGGCGACTGGATGGTGTCGGCGAGATCCAGGATGGTCTTGGGATCGTCGATGTCGCGCCGGAACGCGGTCTGGCTGAGCAGCAGGTGATGCAGCACCAGCCAGGAGACGGTCTCGGTTTCCTCGGCGGTCAGGCCGAGCTGTGGACAGATCTCGAGCGCCAGCTCGGAGCCGAGTTCGGAATGGTCGCCGCCGCGTCCCTTGGCGATGTCGTGCAGCAGCGCCGCGACATAGAGCGCGCGGCGCGACTGCAGGTCCTCGACCAGGCCGTTGGCCACCGGAGTCTCGTTGGCCAGCGCGCCGGCTTCCAGCGTGCCGAGGATACGCACCGCCTCGATGGTGTGCTCGTCGACGGTGAACACATGATAGGTGTCGAACTGCATCTGGCCGACGATGCGCGACCAGGGCGGGATCAGCCGGCCGAGCAGGCCGGTCTCGTTCAGCACATGCAGCCAGCGCGCGCCATGCGGACGGCCCGGAACCTCGACCGGAGCGGGCTGCTTGCGGTCGCGCGGCGGCACCGTGGGCGCCTCCCGGCCGGCGGCGGCGGCAGCCTCGCGGCGGGCCGGGCGGTCGCCGCAGATCAACGACAGCAGCAGGGCGGCGGCCTCCGGATCGCCACGCAGGGTGGCGGCGCGGCGCTCGCACCGGATCAGCTCGTGCATCGCCATCGGATGCAGCGGCAGGTTGCGCTCGCGGGCCAGCGCCAGCAGGCGCAGCATGCGGATCGGATCGCGGTCGAAATCGGTTTCCGGCGCCGGCAGGATCTGGCCATCGGACAGCATGAAGCCGGCGGCGCGCATCGCGGCATCGGTCTCGCCGGCCTGCGCCGGAGTGCCCAGCGCCTGCCGCAGCACCGCCGGCTCCAGCACATGGGTGAGGCGCATCACCTCGCGTGCGGTGAGGAAATAGTGCCGCATGAAGCGCTCGACACCGACCTGGCGGCCATGGCGGGTGTAGCCCATGCGGGCGCCCACCACCGGCTGCATGTCGAAGGTGAGGCGCTCCTCGGCGCGGCCGGCGATGTAGTGCAGGTGGAAGCGCACCGTCCACAGGAAGTCCCACGACCGGCGGGCGCGCTTGGCTTCCTGCTCGGTCAGCAGTCCGCCGCCTGCCTGGTCCGCACCCTGCGCCGCGATGCCGACCAGCTGGCGCGGCTCGCCGCGGCCGAACACGTAGCGGCACAGCCAGTACAGCGTCTGCATGTCGCGCAGTCCGCCGCGGCCTTCCTTGATATTGGGCTCGACCAGGAAGGGGCTCTCGCCGTAACGCTCGTGACGCAGGCTGCGCTCGCGCTGCTTGTCGGCGATGAAGCCGGCCGGCCCCGCCTCCATGCAGGCGACGATGTAGCGGGCCTGGAACATCGCGAACAAGGCGGCGTCGCCGCTCAGCAGCCTGGCATCCAGCAGGGTGGTGCGGACGGTGGTGTCGACCGCCGCCTCCTCGATGCATTGCGCGACGGTGCGGGTGGCGTGCCCGACCTTGAGGCCGAGATCCCACAGGAAATACAGGATGAACTCGATGGCGCCGAGAACCGACGGGGAGGGCGCCTCCTCGGTCAGGAACAGCAGGTCGATGTCGCTGAACGGCGCCAGCAGGCCGCGGCCATAGCCGCCGGTGGCGCCGATGCTGATCGCCTGCGGCGGCTCGGCAGGATCGGCTTCGTCCGCAAGCCGGGAGACGGTGTATTCGTGAAGGGCGACGATCAGCCCGTCGGTCAGGGCCGAGAGCTGGCTCGCCGCTTCGACGCCGGACAGCGACTGGCTCTCGAAGCTGTCGCGCACGGACTGCTGGATGCGCGACAGATGGCGGCGGAACAGGCCGAGCGCCACGTCGCGCGGCACCGGGCCGGTGGCATCAGCCGGACGAGCCAGCGCCGCCGACAATACAAGCTGCGCCTCGCGCAACGCCTTGCCGTGCCTCATCGTATCGGGTTCCGCGATCCGCGCAGCGTCCGGCCCGGGGGCGGGGCGCCCGGCATCGCTGCGTGCGCTAGGGTTTGAGGTCGGCATCCCTTCGACCCTAGCGCAGATGCCTCCCGCGGGACAGGCGCATCATGCAGTGCGGCATGAACCGTTGGTCAGGATCCCGGCCTGGTGGCGGAGGCGATACAGTGCCTCCAGCGCCTCGCGTGGCGTCAGGGTGTCCGGATCGATCGCCGCCAGGGCCTCGGCGAGCGCGTGGTCCGGCGGCGCCTCCACCGGGTCCGCTTCCGGCGCCGTTGCGAGGCCGGCGAACAGCGGCAGCGGCGCAGCGTTGCGCGCATGCTCGCGCTCGAGATCGGCGAGCAGCCGGGCCGCGCGCCCGACCACCGCCTCCGGCACCCCGGCCAGCCGCGCCACGTGCACGCCCCAGCTGCGCCGCGCGGCGCCGCGCACCACCTCGTGCTGGAACACCACCTGGCCCTTCCATTCGCGCACGCTCATGGTGTGCGGCGCGAGCCTTGGCAGGCTCTCTGCGAGCTGCGCCAGTTCGTGGAAATGGGTCGCGAAGATGGTGCGGCAGCGTGTGCTCGAATGTAGCGCCTCCAGCACCGCCCAGGCGATGGCGAGCCCGTCCAGCGTCGCGGTGCCACGGCCGATCTCGTCCACCACCACCAGCGAGCGCGGCCCGGCCAGGTTGAGGATGGCGGCGGTCTCGGTCATCTCGACCATGAAGGTGGAGCGGCCCTGCGCCAGGTCGTCCGAGGCGCCGACGCGGCTGAACAGCCGGTCGACCACCCCCAGCTCGGCCTTTGCCGCCGGCACCGGCAGGCCGGCCTGCGCCAGGATGATCGCGAGCGCGGTCTGCCGCAGGAAGGTGGATTTGCCGGCCATGTTCGGCCCGGTCAGCAGCATGGTGCGACGCTCCGGCGACAGGTCGCAATCGTTCGGCGTGAAGCGCTGCGACCGCGGCAGCGCCGCCTGCACCACCGGATGCCGGCAGGCGAGAAGCCGGAAGGCGTCGCCATCGTCGACCTCCGCCCGGCACCAGTCGCCGCCGGCGGCGAGGCGGGCGGCCGATTGCAGCACGTCGAGCAGCGCCAGCGCGTCGGCCATCGGCGGCAGCGCGGCCTCGGCGAGCGCCTGTCGCACCAGCGTGTCGAACACCAGCCGCTCGCGGGCCACCGCGCGCCCGGCCGCCTCGCCGATGCGGCGGTCGAGTTCGGCAAGCTCGTCGGTGCCGTAGCGCACCAGGCTCGCGGTGCCCTGGCGCAGCACCAGTCCGGGCTTGTTCGCCAGCGCCTTCGCCGCCGACGCGGCGACCTCGATGACGTAGCCGAGCTGGCTGTGATGGCGGATCTTCAGGCTGGCGACGCCGAAGCGCTGCGCATAGTCGTTCTGCAGGCCAGCGACCACGCGCCGGCTGTCGTCGCGCAGCGCCCGCTCGGCGTCCAGCTCACCGTCATGGCCGGCGGCGATCGCGCCGCCATCGTCGAGCCGTGCCGGCAGGTCGGCGGCGAGCGCGCGGGCGAGCAGGTCCTGCAGGTCGCGACCGTGATCGAGCAGGCCGGCGAGGCGTGCGACCAGCGCCGCCTGCTCCCCGTTTCCAAGTGCCGCGAGGGCCTCGCGGGCGGCGAACAGCCCGTCCCTGATGGCGGCGAGGTCGCGTGGCTGGCCGCGTCCCAGCGACAGCCTTCCGAGCGCGCGTGCGATGTCCGGCGCGCCACGCAGCGCGCCCCGCAATGCGGTGGCGGCCCCCGGCTCGGCTGCGAGCCAGCCCCAGCCCTGCTGTCGTCCGGCGATCGCCGCCGGGTCGGTGAGCGGCGATGCGATCCAGCCCGCCAGCATCCGGCTGCCGGGAGCGGTCAACGTGTGATCGATGGCGGCGAACAGGGTGTGCCTGTCGCCGCCGTCGCGGGCGCGCAGCAGGTCGAGGCTGGCGCGGGTGGCCGGGTCCATGCCCAGCGTGGCGCGGTCGGCCTGCGGTGCCGGACGCGACAGCCGGGGTGTCGACCCGGCCTGGGTGCGCCGGACATAGTCGAGCGCCAGGGCGGCGGCCATCGCCTCGGCGTCGTCGAAGCTGCCGAAGGCGTCCAGGCTGGCCGCGCCGAAGGCTTCCGCGAGGCGGGCGCGGGCTGCGAGCGGCGGCGGAGGCGGCGCCGGCGGCGCGCGTCTTGGCTCGTACTCGTCGAGCACGATGTCCGGGGCGGCGAGGATCTCCGCCGGATCGAGCCGGCCGAGCAGCTCGGCGAGCGTGCCGCGGGTCACGCAGGCGGTCTCGAACAGGCCGGTGGAGATGTCTATCCATGCTGCGCCCAGCATGGTGCGTCCGGACGCCGCGCGGGGCACCGCCGCGGATGCCAGCGCCAGCAGCAGGTTGGGCCGGCCGGCCTCGAGCAGGTCGTCCTCGGTCAGCGTTCCGGCGGTGATCAGCCGCACCACCGCGCGCGCCAGCGGACCCTTCTGGCCGGGGCGGGGCTTCTCGGTCTGCTCGGCCACCGCCAGCCGGAAGCCGCGCCGGATCAGCCGCGAGACATAGGCGCTGGCGGCGGCGACCGGCACCCCGCACATCGGGATCGGGGCCCCCGCATGCTGCCCGCGCGCGGTGAGTGCGATGTCGAGCGCGCTCGCGGCGGCCTCGGCGTCGGCGAAGAACAGCTCGTAGAAGTCGCCCATGCGGAACAGCAGCAGCGCGTCCGGATGCGCGGCCTTGAGGGTGAACCACTGGGCGATGGCGGGCGAGGCGCCATCCGGCGAGGGAAGCGTCATGCGGCGGGGTTCTAGCAGGCGGCCGTCCGGTCCGGAACCGGCCCCTGCACGCGGCAGACCTCGCGCACCAGGCCGCGCAGCCAGCGATGCGCCGGGTCGGCGTCGAGGCGCGGATGCCACATCTGCGACACCGTGATCGGCGCGGTGGGCACCGGCAGCGGGAAGGCAAGCACCGGCAGGCGCACGGCGCGGGCGAGGGCGATATACGAGGCGGTGACCAGCGCCACCAGGTCGGAGGCGGCGGCGATTGCCAGCGCGGCCGGAAAGCCCGGCACCACCACCACCACGCGGCGCGCGAGGCCCAGGGCTGCCAGCGCTGCGTCAACCGGGCCGTCCGGGCGCCCGCTGCGGGAGGCGACCACGTGCCCCCAGGCGGCGTAGCGCTCCGGGGTGATCCCGCCGGCCGCCAGCGGATGGCCTTCGCGCACCGCGCCGACGAAGCGATCTTGGAACAACGCCTGCACGCGCACTTCCGGACCGGTGCCGCCGGGCACGCCGATCTCCAGATCCACCAGGCCCTCGCGCAAGGGGCGCACATCCTTGTCGGGCTTGGCGGCGAAATGCAGGCCGATCCCCGGCGCCGCCTCCGTGGCCGCCGCCGCCAGCCGGGCCGCGAAGGCTTCCACGAAGCCCTCGCCGACGCGCAGGGTGAAGCAGCGCTGCAGGCCGCCGAGATCGAGCGCGGTGGGCGCCGGCCGCAGCAGCGAGCGGACCTCCCGCGCCGCCTGCGGCACGCGCTCGCGCAGCATGGCGGCGTGTGGCGTCGCCACCAGGCCGCGTCCGGCACGCACCAGCAACGGATCGCCGGTGGCGCTTCGCAGCCGGGAGAGGGTGCGACTCATCGCCGATGCGCTCAGGCCCAGCCGGCGCGCCGCCCCCGCGACGGACCCTTCCGACAGCAGCGCGTCCAGGGCAGTGAGGAGGTTCAGGTCGGTGTCCGGCATGGACAGACGCTAGCATGGCGCCCGGTGCAACAATCGACTGCGGCGCACGCGTCTACCGCAAGGTCCGGCGCAGGCCGATGCTCCGGGGATCCAGGAACCGGACAGGACACAGGACCATGCCAGACCCATCATCACCCGGAACGATCCTGCTCGTGGGAGCATCGCGCGGCCTCGGCCTTGCGATGGCGGAGCGCTATCTGCAGCGCGGCTGGACGGTGGTCGGCACGGTGCGCGGCGAGCGGACGAAGCTGCACGGCCTGCTCGGGGTGCACGCGGGCCGGCTTGAGATCCACACCGCCGACGTCACGGAACCCGACCAGATCGAGGCCTTGCGCGGTCGCCTCGGGCAGCGCCGGTTCGACATCCTGTTCGTCAACGCCGGCATCATCAACGAGGAGCCGGACGCCGCCGCGGGCACGGTGCCGGATGCGGAGTTCGTGCGGGTCATGCTGACCAATGCGCTCGGCCCGATGCGCGCCGTCGAGGCGTTGCAGGATCTCGTGCCGGCCGACGGCATGATCGGGGTGATGTCGTCCGGGCAGGGCAGCGTCGCCAACAACACCGTCGGGCGTCGCGAGGTCTATCGGGGCAGCAAGGCGGCGCTCAACAGCTTCATGCGCAGTTTCGCCGCAAGGCATGCTGGCGACCCGAGGACGATGGTGCTGATGGCGCCGGGCTGGGTGCGCACCGATCTCGGCGGGCCGGATGCGCCGCTCGCCATCGAGGACAGCGTGCCGAAGCTGATCGAGGTGCTCGCCGGCCTCCGTGGCGGCCCAGGCCTGCGCTATGTCGATTACCTGGGCCGCACCGTTCCCTGGTAGCCCGCTTCAGGAAATCGCCGGCGGTGCCGCGCCGGGTGGCCAGGGCCCTGATTCGTCCCTGGTCGACGCCGGACGATGCCGGTCGCAGACGCCATGGCCGTACTGCCCCAGGGATCACGCGCGGTGACCACCGGGGACGCGAACGGTTCCAGGCTGACAACCGGAACGACGGCAGCGTTGCTCCTGCGGTTCAGAAGCCCAGGATGACGTCGCCTCCGAAGGTGAAGTTTCCGGTCTGGGTGCCGGCGTCGTAGGCGCGTGTGCCACTGAAGGTCTTGTCCCAGCGGATCTCAGGGCGGAAGGCGAGCAGCGCCACGTGCGGGATCGACGGCTTGTAGGTGAGGCCGGCGGTGAACTCGCTGTAGGTGGCGCGCCCTGCGGTGAACGAGGTGTTCGAGATCCCCTTCAGGGCACGGATCGCATCGAGGTCGCCCGGGTAGGCGAAGACGAAGAAGCCGGCATTGTCGCGATACACCTCGGCGCGGCCGTTGGCGGTCCAGGTCGGGGTCAGCGCATAGGATATATACTGCGCGGCGCCGTAGCTGTCGGCGCCGTAGCCGTCATCGTGCTGGTAGTTCAGCTCGGTGACGAAGGTGAGCTTGCTGGTCGCCTTGTAGGTGGCGATGAAGTCGCTCTCGTAGCGCATCGCGCTGTTGGCGCTCGGCAGCACGAGGGTCGAGTTCTCGGGTCCGAGATGGGTCAGCTCGAGCAGGGTAAGCTTGCCGCCGAGCAGGTTGTTCAGCCCGACGCCGAACAGGCCGGCTGGCTCTGCGTTGTTGTCGCCGCCCCCGAAGGTCGTGCTCTCGCCGGTATCGACCTGGCCGTAGATGTCGAGCGTCGGGTTCACGTGCCACTCGGCGAGCAGGCCGGTGTGCTGGAACGGGCCGAAATTGAAGATGTAGGAGTGCGAGTAGAACGGATTGGTGCTCGGATCGATCGTCTCGTAGCCGATCGGGGTGACAAACTGGCCGAGCTTGAAATCGATGCCGCCCGCGGTGAGCCATGGTGCGTGCATCAGCGCGTTCGCCTGCAGCACGGTGAACTGGTAGCGGCTGTTGGTGGTGAGGTAGTTGAACTCGCCGTCGTAGTGCAGGTAGCGCACGTCGGTGCCGAAGGTGCCCTGCAGGGTGAAGCCGAAATCGTAGCCGGTGGCGCCGGAATTGATTGGCCGGGTCACCGTGGCCTGGATCTGGTTGAGCAGCACGGTGTTGGCCTTGTCGTCGAACAGGCGGCCGTAGTTGAGGCCGTCTGCGGGGCGGTCGCCGTTGCCCTGGATGCCGCCGTCGGCCTGCAGGCCCCAGGTGATCGTGCTGGCCCAGCTTCCCGGCGGCCCAGCCGGCGCTGCCGCGGTGGCAGGGGCAGGCCCGGCGGCGGGTGGTGTCGCGGCGCTCGAGGCCGGGTTCGGTACCGTCGTCGCGGGCGAGGCCTGGGGCACCGTCTGGGCCGACGCCGCGAACGGTCCGGCGGTGACTACGGCGACACCGAGATACAATGCCCGGCGGAACGAACGGCTGCTGCGTGCGGCCGTGAATGACGCCAAGTGAACTTGCTTCATTCTGCTTTCATCCTGTTGTGCGGCACCGGGCGGCGACACCTGCGCATCGACGTCGGGTTCCGGCAGCATCTTGCCATCCGGAGCCTGGAGCCGCCTATGCAGGAAACAGACCAAAATGGAACAAATGACAGGAAATCAGCGTCCGGGCTTACCAGTTCTTTCTGACAACACCCCGCAATAGATATTGCTCTTTTACGTCAGATCGGTCCGGCCCGCCGCGTCGGCACGCGCCGCCGGAATTGCCGCCGGACCTGATCGGCGACTTTGATGCCGAGGATCTGCAGCGCCGCCGCGTAGCTCGCCAGGCCAAGCGCGATCAGCCCGGTGAGCACCAGCAGACGGCGGCCGCCGTGCATGTGGATCACCGGCGTGGTGAGCATCGATTGCGCAACGAGCAGGATCGCTGCCATGGCGATCGAAGCGAGCAGCACGCGTGCCAGCCGCCAGAGCAGCACCCGGTCCGGCCGCAGCCAGCCGCGGCGCAGCAGGAAACCGCCAAGCAGGCCGGTATTGAGGATGGCGGCCAGCGAACTTGCCAGTGGCGGTCCGATATGGGCGAGGGGACGCATCAGCGCGAGGTTGAGCGCGAAGTTGATCACCAGCGTGCTGATGCCGATCCGCACCGGCGTGCCGGTGTCGCCGCGCGCGAAGAAGGCTGGCGACAGCACCTTCACCAGCACGAAGAACGGCAGACCGAGTGCATATCCGCACAAGGATTGGGCGGAGAGCACGGCGGCGTGCGCGGTAAACGCACCGGATTCGAACAGGGTCGCCATCAGCGGCACCGCGAGCGAGGCCAGTGCGAACGCCGCCGGCAGGGTCAGGATCAGGCCGTATTCGATGGCGCGGTTCTGGGTGCGGTGGGCAGCCTCGACCTGGCCGGTCTGCACCTCGCGGGTCAGCACCGGCAGCATGGTGGTGCCCGCCGCGTTGCCGAGCACGCCGAGCGGCAGCTGGTTGAGGCGGTCGGCGAAATACATCAGCGACAGGCTGCCGGGCGGCAGCCAGGTGGCGATCAGCGTGTCGACGGTGAGGTTGAGCTGGCTGATGCCGCTGCCGACCAGGCCGGGCACCATGCGCCGCATCAGTTCGCGCATGTCCGGCGTCAGCCGTGGCCGCGGCAGCCCCAGCCCCATGCCGGCGCGGTGGCTGCCCACCAGCAGGATGCCGAGCTGCACCACGCCCGACAGCGTGAAGCCCCAGGCGGCGGCGATGGCGACGCTCGGCACGTGCGGCGTCAGCCAGACGATGCAGGCGATGCCGACCAGGTTGAAGGCGACGTAGGCGAACGACGCGGTGCCGAAACGGTCGAGCCCGTTCAGCACCCCGGAGACCAGGGCGGCCAGGCAGATCAGCATCAGGTAGGGGAAGGTGATGCGGGCGAGTTCGACGGCGAGCGCGAAGGTGGCCGGGTTACGGGCGAGGCCGGAGCCGATCACGTACATCAGTTGCGGCATGAAGATCTCGCCGAGCACGGTGATGCCGAGCAGCCAGAAGCCGAGCACCGCCATCGCCTCGCGGGCGAAGCGTCGCGCGGTATCGTGCCCCTCGCGTGCCAGCAGCGACGAGAACAGCGGCACGAAGGCGGCGTTGAAGGCGCCCTCGCCGAACAGCCGGCGGAACATGTTGGGCAGCCGCACCGCGACCTGGAAGGCATCCTGGGCCGGACCCACGCCCATGTAGGTGGCGAGCAGGCGGTCGCGCACCAGCCCGAGGATGCGGCTCGCCATGGTCCAGCCGCCGACAGTGAGGATGCCCTTGATCATGCGCCGCCTTATGCAGGAAGCGGGGTGGCGGTGTCACACGTGGCGGCGGCCTGCGGACGCCGCCAGCTCGGCTTGCAAGACGGCATCATCCGCTTCCAGCGCATCGAGCCCGGGCCCGCATCGGCTGGGGTGCGGCCGCGATCTCGCGCCCGGCGAAACGCGGCACGACGTGCTGCGGGCAGTTCCAGTCGAGATGCTCCAGGGGAAGCAGGAATCCGCGCTCCACCTTCCCCTTGCAGCCCGGGGTGGCAAGCCGCGCGGCGGGCTCCGGATCGGCAGCGAGGCCGCGTGTCCCGACGCGGGCGTACAGCTTCATCCTGCTGCGGTTCGGGTAGTCCATCAGGATCAGCGCCGCCCGGTCGTTCCCCGAGAGGTTGCCAAGGCCGCGGTCGGGTCCGCATCCCGGGGTACCGGGGTGACCAGGGTGCTCCACTACCAGTGCGACGATGCCCTCCACAGAGGCTCGCTCCGCCTGATCCTGACGCAATCCGAGCCCGAACCGGTGCCGGTGGATCTCATCGATGCCAGCCGGGGTGGATTGCCCTTGGAGGTGCGGGTGTCCCCGACTTTGCCGCGGTCCGTCTCGGGGACAGGCTGAAACGCGTTCGGGCCTGACCGGACCGTCCCGTCGTCAGCGTGCGCGCATTCCGGTTGCGTAGATCAGGGCGGATGCAACGGCGACGGCGGCACCGGTGAACAGGGCGGCCGAGAACGATTGCGTCTCGTCGATCAACAGGCCGGTGAGCATCGGCGCCAGCGCGCCGCCGAGCGAGCCGCCGACATTCTGGATCGCCTCCAGCGTCGCCACCGAGGCAGGCCCGGTCGCCACCGCCGCCAGCGCCCAGCCGCAGGAGGAGGCGAGGTTGGCGCAGAACAGGGCGAGGCTGGACAGCAGGATCGCCGGCCATGCCGAACGGCACAGGGCGAGCGCCGCGGTCGCCGCCGCGGCGAGCAGCAATCCGGCGACCAGCGGACGGACGCAGGCGGCGACCGGCGCCACCCCCCTGCGTCCGAGCGCGTGCGACACCGCGCCGCCGAGCAGCGCGCCGCCGAAGCCGCAGAGCTGCGGCACCGCCGCCCAGATGCCGACCTGATGCAGCGACAGATGCAGCACGCTGTGCAGGTAGTCCGGTAGCCAGGCGCCGTAGAGCCAGGTCAGGTAGATCACGCCGAAGAAGCCGGTCGCCATGCTCCAGCTGGTCCGGGTGCGCAGCAGGGCGCGCCAGCCGTCTCCCGGGCCGGTGGTCGCGACCGTCCGTTCCGGCATGCGGTCCTGCGGCTGGTCCGGCTGGTGGTCCGCGTGCGGATCGCGGTACAGCGCATGCCAGGCCACTGCCACGAGCAGTCCGAGCGCGCCGATCACCACGAAGGCGGCCCGCCAGCCCAGGCCGAGGATCAGCACGGTCAGGATGGGCGGGGCGATCGCCGGGCCGAGCGCCGAGGAGGCGTTGAAGATGCCGATCGGCAGCGCGCGGCTGCCCGGACCCCACCAGGCGGTGCAGGCCTTGGTTCCGGCCAGATAGAGCGGCGATTCGCCGACGCCGAGCGCCAGCCGTGCGGTGACGAAGCTGCCCAGCCCGCCCGCGAAGCCGGCGGCGGCCTGCGCGCACGACCAGACGCATAATCCAAGGGTCAGCAGCCATCGCGGGCCGTAGCGGTCGATCAGCACGCCGACCGGGATCTGCGAGAGCCCGTAGCTCCAGGAGAAGGCGGACAGCAGCACGCCCATTTGGGCGCGCGACAGGCCGAGGCTCTGGCGGATCGGCGCATTGGCGATCGCCACCGCAGACCGGTCGAGATAGTTGACGCAGCCGGCGATCATCAGCAGGCCTAGCGTCACGATCCGGATGCGTCGGAGCTGGCGCGCGGTCATGGGGTGCGGCGTAGCAGCGCGACCCCGCCCCGGCTAGCGGCCTGCTAGATTCGCCGTCCCAATCGGACAGGAGCACGCCGACGATGCAGCCGATCTACATCGACTTCCTCAACCGGTTCGACATCGAGGCGCTGGCGATCACCGACGACGAGATCCTCCACGCGATCGAGACCAGCCTGGCGACGCAGGGGCGCGGCGAGGCGGTGATCGAGCCGCGCATGCATCTGGAGCCGGGCGTTGCGAACGGGCACTTCAACGTGCTGCGCGGGGCGTTGCGGGCGCCGATCGATCTTGCCGGCGTCAAGGTCGTCGGCGACTTCGTGGACAACTACAGGCTCGGGCTGCCGTCGGAACTCGCCACCCTGCTGCTGATGGATCCCGCCACCGGGATCCCGCGCGCCATCCTGGATGCGAGCGGCATCACCGACATGCGTACCGGCGCGGTCACCGCCATCGGCGCCAGGCATCTCGCACGGCGGAACTCGAAGGTGCTCGGCCATGTCGGGGCGCGCGGCACGGCGTACTGGAACGTCCGGCTGCTCGACCGCCTGTTCGGCTTCGACGAGATACGCATCCATTCCCGGCGGCCGGAGAGTCGCGAGGCGTTCGCGGCGAGGCTGAGCGAAGACCTCGGCAAGCCGGTGATCGCCACCGCGGACTGGCGCTCCTGCGTCGAGGGCGCCGACATCGTGGTCGAGGCGTCGCGCCTGTCGCAGCCGGAGCCGCTGCTGCGCACGGACTGGATCAAGCCCGGAGCGCTGGTCATCCCGTACGGCACCATGAGCGCGGTCGAGCTGTCGTTGTGCGGGATCATGGACAAGATGGTGGTCGATGACTGGGGCCAGTGCCGGGCCGGCAGGTTCGGCAGCCTGCGCGCCCATGTCGAGGCCGGGCTGCTGTCGGAGGCGACGCTGCATGCCGAGCTCGGCCAGATCGTCGCAGGGCTCAGGCCCGGTCGCGAGTCGGATGCGGAGACCATCCTGCTGTGGCATCGCGGGCTCTCCCTGTCCGACATCGCGCTCGGCCATGCGATGCTGGCCAAGGCGGCCCGCCTGTGCATCGGCCAGAAGCTGCGCTTCGCCTGATGGCGCCGGCGGATCGGGTGCTCGAGCTCGGCGGCAGCGAGACCCTCACGCCCCGTCGCCTGGTCGAGGCAGCACGGCAAAGCCATACCGTGCGACTGCATCCGGACGCGCTGGGCCGGATCGAGGCGGCGCACCGGACGGTCGTGCGGCAGGCGGCGGGCGGTGCCGCGATCTACGGCGTGTCGACCGGTCTCGGCGCCGTGGTGGATACCGCGATCGCTTTCGACGATGCCGGGCTGCAGCGTCGGGTGATCCGGGCGCGTGCGGTCGGCGTGGGGGCGGAGGCCACGGATGTCGAGGTGCGCGCGGTGATGATCGCGCGGCTTGCGGGTTTCGCGTGCGGCGTCTCCGGAGCATCGGCTGCGACCGTCCGGGCATACGCGGCCATGCTCGCCGCCGGCATCTATCCGGTGATGCCGCTGCGTGGATCGCTCGGCGAAGCCGACCTCGCCCCGCTCGCCCATGTCGCCCTGGTGCTGATCGGGGAGGGCAGCGCGCGGATCGGGGCGCAGGCCATGCCCGGCGCGGAGGCGCTGCGTCGCGCCGGGCTGCAGCCGGCCGCGCTCGGACCCAAGGACGGCCTTGCCCTGGTCTCGTCGAACGCGGTGTCGGTGGCGCTGGGGGCGCTGGCCCTGGATGCCGCGCGCACGGCGTTGTCGCGGCTGACGGCCTCCGCGGCGCTGGCCTTCGAGGCGCAGCTGGCCAACCTGTCGCCGCTGCGGGCGGATGCCGTGGCGCTTCGTCCGACCCCCGGGACCGCGCGGATCGCCGGCGAGATCCGGCAGTTGCTCGAGGGCGGCGACCTGGCCGCCGCCGCGGCCGGACGGCGCCTGCACGATCCGCTGAGCTTCCGGTGCGTGGCGCCGGTGCTGGGCGCGCTTCTGCATGCGATCGATCTGGCCGACGCGGCGGTGGCGCTTGCGCTGCGGACCCCGGACGACAATCCGGCGGTGCTGCCCGGAGCGGACGCGATCGTCGGCACCGCCGGCTTCGATACCACGCACCTGGTGCTGGCGTTCGAGATGCTCGGCCAGGCGATGGCGCGCGCGGCGAGCCTGGCCGGCGCGCGGATCCTGCAGCTGATGTCGGCCGGCACCACCGGGCTGCCCCGCTTCCTGGCGCCCGACCAGGATGGCAGCAGCGGGCTGGCGCCGTTGCAGAAGACGGTGGCCGCCCTGGTCGCCGACATCGCGCACCGGTCGCAGCCGATGCCGGCCACGATCCTGCCGGTCGCCGACGGGATGGAGGATTACGCGACGATGGCTGTCCCGGTGGTGCGCAAGACCGCATCGATCGGCGGGATGCTAGGCCTGCTCGCCGCGGCCGAGATGATCACCGCCGCGCAGGCCATCGACCTGCGGCCGGGGCACCGGCTGGGCCTCGGGACGGCCCGTCATCATGCCGCGATCCGGCGGCTGGTCCCGGCTCTCGCCGAGGATCGCAGCCTGGCGCATGAGCTTCAGGAGCTGCACCGCGCGCTGGGGTCCGCCGACCTGTAGATCGGTCGCCGCGACCGCCGGCCGGCGGTCGGAAAGCTATGTCGTCCGGCGCCGCTTCCACTAGCATCCACGCCATGACAGCAGCACCCGGCCTGACGCGCTTCTCGGTTCCACCCCTGCACGAGGTGACGCGCAGCCTCGCCGCCGTTGCCTCCGGGCGGCAGGCGCCGGAGCTGGTGATACGCGGCGCAAGGCTGCTCTCGACCTATTCCGGCCGGATGCTGGAGGGGCGCGAGCTATGGATCAGCCATGGCCGGATCGCCGCGATGCAGCCGCAGGGATCGGCGCGCGAGGCGGGACGGATCCATGACGCGCAGGGCGGCATCGTCGCCCCGGGGCTGATCGACCCGCACCTGCATATCGAGAGCAGCATGATGACCGCCTGCGCATACGCGGAAGCGGCGCTGCTGAACGGCACCACCACGATCTTCTGCGACAGCCACGAGATCGGCAACGTGTGCGACGCGGACGGCGTCGAGTGGATGCTGGAGGACGCGCGCGCCGCACCGCTCAGCATCTTCCTGACCGTGCCGAGCACGGTGCCGGCGACCTCGCCGGTGTTCGAGACCGCCGGCGGCGACCTGACGCCCGCCAAGATAGGCGCCCTGTTCGACCGCTGGCCGGAGGCGGTGGCGCTCGGCGAGAAGATGGATTTCGTGCAGCTCTGCGACGGCGACGTGCGCAGCCACGCCATCGTCGCCGAGGCGCTGCGCCGCGGCCGTCCGGTCAGCGGACATGTGTATGGGCGCGAGTTCGTGGCGGCCTATGCGGCGAGCGGCGTCACCGACACCCACGAGGCGGTGACGCGCGAGATCGCCGCCGACCTGATCGAGGCCGGGGTGTGGATCTTCCTGCGCGGCGGCCCGCCCGGCACGCCCTGGCACAGCCTGCCGGCGGCGATCCGTGCGGTGACCGAGCTCGGAGTGAGCGCGCAGCGGGTGTGCCTGTGCACCGACGACCGAGATGCCGACGACCTGTTCCTGTTCGGCCAGGACTGGGTGCTGCGCCAGGCGATCGGCGCCGGCATCGCGCGCGAGACCGCCTGGACGATGGGCTCGCTGCATGCGGCGACGCGCTTCGGCATGGACGGCGAGATCGGCGGCCTCGGCGGCGGCCGGCGCGCCGACCTGGTGCTGCTCGACGACGACATGCGGGTGCGCAACACCTGGTATGGCGGCGCACTGGCGGTCGAGGACGGCCGGGTGACCCCCGAGCTCGACCGTCAGCTCTCGACCATGCGCTACCGCTATCCGCAGGCGGCCTACCGGACCGTGCATCTGCCCGCGCAGGCGGCGCTGACACCGGCACTTCCCGAAGCACCCTGCCGCGTCAACGTCATCGCGGTGCGCGATCCGACCGACATCGCGCTCCATCACGAGGTGCTGGAGCTGCACGCCGCCGCCGGCTGGCAGGAGCATCTCGACAGCCACGACCTGTGCTTCGTGTCGGTGCTGGAACGGCACGGCCGCTCCGGGGAGGTGGCGCATGGGCTGCTGCGCGGCTTCGGGCTCAGCAACGGCGCGGTCGCCAGCAGTGTCGGCCACGATGCGCACAACCTCGTGGTTGCCGGCACCGGCGAGGCCGACATGCGGATCGCGGTCGAGGCGATCCGTGCCGCCAATGGCGGCGTGGTGGTGGTGCAGGCGGGCGCGGTGGTGGCGATGGTGGCGCTGCCGGTGGCCGGGCTGTTGTCCGACCTGCGCGCCACCGAGGTCGCGGCGCAGGCGTCGGTGCTCAAGCAGGCCTGGATCGCGGCCGGCTGCCGGCTGCCGTACATGGGGTTCAACCTGATCCCGCTGTCGGTGATCCCTGCTATACGCATCACCGACAAGGGGCTGGTGACGGTGCCGCAGATGCAGAGCCTTCCCCTCTTCGAGGCGGTCTGAGGGCCGCCTCCTTACCTTGGGGAAGCATGATGCACGCGCAGGTCACGCAGCTGCGTGTCGGCGACGAGGGCTTTCTCGTCACCAGCATGATCGACCGGTGCCCGAAATCGATGATGCTGCGCGAGCTGGTGCGCAACGCGATCGAGGCGGCCCAGACCGTGCCGGGCACATCCCCCGACACCGGCCCGGGAAACCAGCGTCGGGTCGAATTGTCCGCCATCCTCGTCAATGGCGTGCGGAAGCTTGCGATCTGGAACGGCGGCCGCGGCATGACGGCAGATGAGCTGCACCGCATGTGCGACATCGCATCCTCGATCCGCAAGCAGAACAGCCTGGAGCAGAATTTCGGCATGGGCGCCAAGGTCGCCTCGCTGCCATCGAACCGGCACGGCATGCGCTACCGCTCCTGCCACCAGGGACGTGTGCACGAGGTGCAGATCGGCCAGCGCAACGGCGTATATGGCCGCCTGAGGCGCAGCGTCGACGGCGTCGAGGGCTGGCACGACATGCAGGATGCCACTGCCCAGGCGCGGGCGGACGGACGCAGCCTGGCGGCCGACTGGACCGAGGTGGTGCTGCTCGGCAACCGGGCCGGCCAGGACACGCTCGCCGACCCGTATGATGGTGCGCCCGCGATGCCCGCCTACTGGGTTGCCGAGGAGCTGACCAAGAAATTCTTCCGGCTGCCGGACGGCATCGAGGTGCTGCTGCAGCCGGGTGCCACCACCGCGCCCGGGTGCTTCCGCTTTCGTGCCATCGCGGAACGGTTCGGTTCCGGTCCCGGCCATGACTACAGCCGTGCCGAAAGCGTGGCGGTCGGCGACGGCATCGTGGTGCACTACCTCTTCGATGAGTTCCTGCCTGGCAGCACGACGGTCACGTGCGCCGGCAACGGCATGCCGTATTTCGTTCACGGCGCCGGCGGGCTGGTGTTCAGGGACGAGATCTACGACCTCGCCTGGAACCAGGACTGGCTGCACGCCGGGCCGGTGTTCGGCATCCCGTTCGCAGGCCGCAACATATCCGTCTATGTCGAGCTTCCGGACGACTTCCCCGTGCTGCCCGACGGCTACCGCCAGTTCCTGCGGCATCGCGGCGGGCTGCAGCAGCAGGTCTCGCTGCGCGACTATGCGGGCCTGGTGGCTGCAAACCGGCCCGGCTGGCTGGTGGCGCTGATCC
Organism: Lichenicoccus roseus; assembly: GCF_005844085.1. Taxonomy (GTDB): domain Bacteria; phylum Pseudomonadota; class Alphaproteobacteria; order Acetobacterales; family Acetobacteraceae; genus Lichenicoccus; species Lichenicoccus roseus. The sequence goes on along the minus strand of NZ_VCDI01000001.1, from coordinate 56,530 downwards.
AGGCGCGGGCGCCGGGCAGCGCAGCCTCGCCGGAAATCGCCGCCACCCTCGCACAGTTGCTGCGCGACCTCGGGGTGCCGCGCCGGAGCCGGGCAGCGACGCGGCGGGCGGCGGACGTGTCGCCACCACCGGACGCAGAGGCGGTGCAACTCGATGCGGGGGAGGCCGCCGATCCGGCCGTAGCGGCACCCGATGCCGGCCAGCCGGACGGGCACGAGGAGATCGAACCGGAAGGCGCGGACTTCGAGTCGGCGCCGCAGATCGTCATGCTGCGCGACGAGGTCGAGGTTTCGGCACGCGGCCTGCGGGAGCGGGCCGCGCGCTACTATCCCGAGACCCACCAGCTGTTCGTGAACTGCCTCTATGCGGCGGTGGCGGCCATGCAGTCGGTGCTCGAGCGCGAGTTCGGCTGGATGGCAGACCAGGACACGCTCCGGGAGCGTGCGCAGCACCAGGCCGAGCAGTCCATGGTCGAGCGGGTCGGGCGCATGCTGGTGTTCGGGCTGGCCAAGCAGCCGAGCTGGGCGGGCTGGGAGATGGACCACGCGCTGTCGAGCCAGGCGCTGACGCTGGCGGCCGACGATCATTACGGCAGCCTGCCGGTGTCCCGGGAGGTACTGCGTGCGATATTCCGGCAGTCCCGATACGATGTTACGCAAAAACCCCGCGGGTCGCTTTGACAACCGACGGCAACCGCGCAAATCTCGCGGCGGCGCCCGTTCAAGAGGCGCATCCGGAGGAATACCCATGTCTCACGACGACGATGCGCCGCCCGCAGATCGCCTGCGGCGCGGCCTTCTGCATAGCGCCGGGCTCGCCGGCCTGGCCTCTTCGGCGGCGCTGCTGGCCGGTGGCCGTGCGACGGCCGCCCCGGCCGGCCCGTTCCCGAGCCATCCGAACTGGCGCTTCGTCTTCGTGAACCACGTGACGACCAATCCGTTCTTCACGCCAACCCAGTACGGCATCCACGACGCCACCGCGCTGCTCGGCTGCAGCTACCAGTGGACCGGGTCCGCGACCGCCGACGTCAGCGAGATGGTGAACGCGATGAACTCCGCGATCGCCGCCAAGGCGAGCGCGATCGGCGTCTGCATCGTCGACCCGAAGGCGTTCAACGACCCGATCGAGCGGGCGCTCGCCGCCGGCATCCCGGTGTTCGCCTACAATGCCGACGCACCTGCCAACAGCGGCAGCAAGCGTCTTGCCTATATCGGCCAGGACCTGTTCGAGGCGGGCGTGCTGCTCGGCGAGCGGATCGTGAGCCTGGTCGATAGCGGAACGATCGCGATGTTCATCGCAACCCCCGGGCAGCTCAACATCCAGCCACGACTCGACGGCGCCACCAGCGCCATCAAGAAGTCCGGCAAGTCGATCACCATCGACGTCGTCGCGACCGGTGCGACGGTCAACGAGGAGCTGTCGAAGATCAAGTCGTACTATCTGGGCCACCAACACGTGAAGGGCATGTTCGCGGTCGATGCCGGCAGCACCCAGGGCATCGCCGAGACCATGGACCAGTATTCGCTGGCGTCCAAAGGCGTGCATGGCGGCGGCTTCGACCTGCTGCCGCGCACCCTCGAGCTGATCCAGAAGGGAGCGCTCGACTTCACCATCGACCAGCAGGCCTACCTGCAGGGCTTCTATACCTGCATGGAGATGTTCACCTTCCTGGTCTCCGGCGGCCTTACCGGTCCTGCCGATATCAACACTGGCCTGAAGTTCGTCACCAAGGACAACGTCAAGCCGTATCTCTCCACCTCCACCCGGTACGAGGGGAAATCGGCGACGGCGCAGATCGTGCCGATGACCGGCGCCATCGGCGGCTGACGGTACCCGTCGATGGCAACGACAGGCGTCACCCAGCCGGTCCGGCGCTCCTCGACAGGAGTGCTGCTGGAGAGCGTGCTCAAGTGGCGCGAGATCAGCATCCTCCTGGTGGCGGTGCTGCTGATCGCCTATTTCGAAGCCGAGAACCGCGACTTCCTGCTGACGTCGGCCAGCCTGGAGAACCTGTCGCAATTCATCGCGCCGGCAGCGATCATCTCGTTCGGCGAAATCATGCTGATGATCGGCGGGGAGATCGATCTTTCCGCCGGCATGATCTTCGCCTTCGCGCCGTTCGTGATGCATTTCGCGGTCGTTGCCGGAATGCCGGCGCCGGTCGGGCTGCTGCTCGCCTTGCTCGCGAGCGGCCTGATCGGCGTCGTCAACGGCGTCGTCACCTTGTTCCTGCGCGTGCCGAGCTTCGTCACCACGCTCGGCACCATGTTCCTGCTCAACGGCCTGACGCTGACGCTGTCTGCCGGCACCCCGGTCGACGTGCCGGGGTCGCCGGGCTTCCAGGCCTTCTTCGGCCACTGGGGCTATAGCGAGATCTGCTGGGCGATCGTCATCGGGCTCATGATGCACGTCCTGCTGCGCAACACCCGCTGGGGCCTGCACACCGTCGCCTCCGGAGGCAATCCGCACGGCGCCGCGGAGACCGGCATAAACGTGAGGCGCCTCAAGATCGGCAATTTCATCCTCAGCGCGGTGCTGTCGGGGTTTGTCGGCATCCTCGAAGGGTGTCGCATCTCGTCGGTGGATCCGCAGGCGGGCGGCAGCCAGATCATGTTCCTGGCGGTCGCGTCCGGCGTCATCGGCGGCACCTCGCTCGCCGGCGGTTCGGGCACCATCATCGGCGGCCTGATCGGCGCCACCGTGCTGGGCGTGCTGAACGACGGCTTCACGCTGATCGGCATCAACGCCTTCACCTTCAACATCATCCTGGGGGCCGCGATCCTGATCGCCATGGTCTTCAACATCCACATGACGCGGCTGTCCCGCCTGGGTGGTGCGCGATGACCGCCGACGTGACGCAGGTGAATTCGGAAATCATCCGCGCCGAGAACATCGTGATGAAGTTCGGCGCGCTCACCGCCCTGCGCGGCGTGTCGCTCGACCTCAAGCGCGGCGAGATCCTTGGTATCCTCGGCGACAACGGCGCCGGCAAGTCGACGCTGATGAAGATCATCACCGGCTTCCAGGCGCCGACCGAGGGCCAGCTTTTCATCGATGGGCAGGCGGTGCAGCTGCGCTCGGTCGACCATGCGCGCTCGCTCGGCATCGAGTGCGTCTACCAGGATCTCGCGCTGGCGAACGGGCTGTCGATCTTCCACAACATGTTCCTCAACCGCGAGATCGTCTATCCGGGCCCGTTCCGGCTGCTCAACAACCGTGCCATGCGCCGGCGCACCCAGGAGCTGCTCGACGAGATCGGCGTGCACGTGCCGTCGGTGGACCTGCCGGTCGAGCGTCTGTCGGGGGGCCAGCGGCAGGCGATCGCTGTGGCGCGTGCGGTGAATTCGAACGCCCGGGTGCTGCTGCTGGATGAGCCGTTGGCCGCGATGGGTGCGCGCGAGGCCGGCCTGATCATCGACCTGATCCTGCGCCTGAAGGCGAAGGGTTCGCTGTCGATCATCATGATCATGCACAACTACGCGCAGACGCTGGAGATCGCCGACCGCATCATGCTGATGCAGCGGGGTGCGGTGACCTACGAGAACCATGCCGCCGCCACCTCGGTGCCCGAGCTGATGGAGATCGTGCGCCGCGAATACCGCTCGATGCGAAACCCCGCCAGCGCCTGACCGGAAGCCCTGGCGCCGGCCTTGGGGAGCTGGCCTCACTCCGACAGGATGGCCCGGTCGATCGCGGTCCGCACGCGGTGGTTCATCGGCTTGGTGACGCTGGTGAACCAGGTCTGCAGCCGGCCGTCGCGGCCGATCAGGTATTTGTAGAAGTTCCAGCGCGGCTTCGACAGCACGCCGCCCTGCTGGGCCAGCCACCGGTACAGCGGGTGCGCCTCCGGACCGCTCACGTGCAGCTTCGCAGCCATCGGGAACGAGACCCCGTAGTTGCGGGCACAGAAGGCCTGGATCTCCTCGGCACTGCCCGGCTCCTGGCGGCCGAAATCATTGCAGGGCGTGCCGATCACCACCAGCCCGCGGCCGCGGTAATGCGACCAGACCGCCTGCAGCTCCTCGTACTGCGGCGTGAAGCCGCATTTCGACGCGGTGTTAACCAGGAGCACCGGCTGGCCGGCATAGCGGCTCAGCGGCAAGGCGCCGCCTTCGAGGAGGTCCAGGCTGTAGTCGTGGGCGGTCTGCTGGGGCATCGGCATATCCATGCTCGGGTGGTGCGGTCGGGCGAGACGGGGCAACGCCCGGATCCGACGAGGGATCTTGGCGGCAGGATTGGTGGCGACGGGTTCTTCGGCCATAACCATGCCATGAACCGCGGCCGCATGCTCTTCCGGATCCCGGCATGCCGGCCCTGACCGCCATCCTGCATGGCGTTTCAGGCATCGCGGTGCTGATCGCAATCGCGGTCGCCTGCTCGTTCGATCGCAGGCGGATCCGGTTGCGCACGGTGGCGGCGGCCCTCGCCTTGCAGTTCGCGATCGGCGCGCTGATCCTGTTCGTGCCCGCCGGACGGCAGGCTCTGCACGGCGTCTCCCTGGTCGTGAACCAGGTGCTCGGCTACGGCAACGACGGCATAGAATTCCTGTTCGGCGGCCTGGTCGGACCGCGCATGTTCACGGTGTTTCCCGACGGCGGCTTCGTGTTCGCGCTGCGCGTGCTGCCGCAGATCATCTACATCTCGGCGCTGATCGCGGTGCTGTACTATTTCCACATCATGCAGACCCTGGCGCGCATCCTCGGCGGTGCGCTGCGAGCCGTGGTCGGCACCTCGGCGATCGAGAGCTTCTCGGCGGTCACCACGATCTTCCTGGGCCAGAGCGAGATGCCGGTGGCGATCCGGCCCTTCGTGGCGCTGCTGACCCGGGCCGAACTGTTCGCGGTGATGTCGAGCGGCACCGCCTCGGTGGCGGGCTCGGTGCTCGCCGGCTATGCCGGCCTAGGTGTGCCGATCGACTATCTGCTGGCGGCCTCCTTCATGGCGATCCCCGGCGGCCTGCTGTTCGCGAAGCTGCTGCTGCCGAGCAGCGAGCCGTCGCCGGTCACCACGCTCGATCTCGACTTCGAGGAGCGCCGTCCGGCCAACGTGTTCGAGGCGGTGGCGATCGGCACCACCAACGGCGTCCGGGTCGCGGTCGCGGTGGGTTCGATGCTGGTCGCCTTCATCGGCCTGATCGCCTGCCTGAACGGGCTGGTCGGCTGGCTGGGCGGCCTCGCGCACCATCCCGGCCTGTCGCTCGAAGGCATCCTCGGCTGGCTGTTCGCGCCGCTGGCCTGGCTGATCGGCGTGCGGTCGGATCTCTGCGTGCTGGTCGGCGGCATCATCGGACAGAAGATCGTGTTCAACGAGTTCGTCGCCTACGTGCATCTGTCGCCGCTGATCCACGCGCACGCGCTGGACAACCGCAGCCTGGCGATCGCGTCGTTCGCGCTGTGCGGTTTCGCCAACTTCTCCTCGATCGGCATCCTGCTCGCCGGCTTCGGCAGCGTCGCCCCGGAGCGCCGCGCCGAGGTCTCGCGGCTCGGCCTGCGCGCGGTACTGGCCGGCACGTTGTCGAACCTCGCCAGTGCCACCATCGCCGGCATGTTCATCTCCTGACGCCTTTGCCCCGAACCATGCGGATCGATTACGAATGACCCTGACCGTGCATCATCTCGAGAACAGCCGCTCGCAGCGCGTGCTGTTCCTGCTCGAGGAACTTGGCGTGCCTTACGAGGTGCGTCGCTACCGGCGCAATCCCAGGACCATGCTGGCGCCGGCCGAACTCCGCGCGGTGCATCCGCTCGGCAAGTCGCCGCTGGTCACCGACGGCGAGCGTACGCTGGCGGAGACCGGCGCCATCATGGAGTACCTGGCAAGCCATCATGGCGATGGCACGCTGATGGGTGCGCCCGGCTCGAAGGAGCGCGAGCGGGTCACGTACTACCTGCATTATGCCGAGGGCTCGCTGATGCCGTTGATGCTGCTGCAGCTGGTCGTCTCGCGCCTGCCGCAGTCTCCGCCGAAGCCGCTGCGGCCGTTGTTGCGACCTCTTCTGCGCGGCATCGTCGGGGGCGTCGACCGGCAATTCCTCGGTCCCCAGCTCGACCTGCACCTGAACTTCCTCGACCGTGAGTTGGAGGGCCGGCAATTTTTTGCCGGGGACACATTCACGGTGGCCGATGCGCAGATGAGCTTCCCGATCGAGATCGCCGGCCTGCGCCTGAAGGCGCTTGGCGCGGCGCGGCCCAACCTGCAAGGCTGGCTCGACCGGCTGCGTGTCCGTCCGGCATACGCACGTGCGCTCGAACGCGGCGGCCCGTACAAGATCGGCTAGCTCGCAGACAGGCGGGGCAAAACGAGGCCGTGCGATCATCCGTCGGGTTGATCCAGACGTTACCCTGGAACATGGATTGGTTTCTGAAAAGTTCCGGTATGGTTTCGGTATGACTTTCATCTCCTACGCGCAGAATCTCGAGGACGTCCTGCTGTGGCGTGCCCTCGGCGGGATCGAGCGCGGCTTCTATGTCGATGTCGGTGCCTATCATCCCGACAGCGACAGCGTGACCCGTGCCTTCTACGACCGCGGCTGGAGCGGCCTCAACATCGAGCCGCTGGCCGAGGCGGCGCGGCGCCTGATCGCAGCAAGGCCACGCGACGTCACGCTGCAGGTCGCCATCGGCGCCGAGGCCGGCGAGATGCCGTTCTATCGCATCGACGGCAGCGGCCTGTCGACGCTGGATCCGGAGATCGCGGCGCAGCACGAGGCGGCTGGACTGCGGGTCACGCCGGGCCGTGTACGCGTATCGACCCTGGCCGAGATCTGCACGCTGCACGCACAGCCCGAGATCCATTTCCTCAAGATCGATGTCGAGGGTGCCGAGCGCGCCGTGCTGGAGGGCGCCGATCTGGTGCGGTTCCGGCCGTGGATCGTGCTGGTCGAGGCAACTGCGCCCACTACCAGTCGGCCGACGCATGCCGGCTGGGAGCCGTTGCTGCTCGAGGCCGAGTATGACTTCGTCTGGTTCGACGGGCTGAACCGCTACTACGTCGCGCATGAGCGTCATGACCGGCTGGCGCCTGCGTTCAGCAGCCAGCCCAACGTCTTCGATGATTTCATGCGTGACCGGGACAGCGCGCTGATCGGACGCGCGGCTGCCCTGGAAACCGAGGTTGCCATGCTGCGCGAGCGGATCGGCCTCGCCGAAGCGCAGGCGCAGGCGGCGTCCGGTTCCGAGCGGCGATGGCGCGAGACTGCGCTGCACGACAGCGAACGGCTGCTCGAAAGCCTCGGACGACTGCGCAACCAGGCCACGCAGACCGAGCAGGAACTGGCGCGCGATCTCGCCGCCGAGCAGGCGGCGCTGCATCTCAGCCGCCATGAGCTGCAGCATACGCATCTGCGCCTGCAGAGGGCGTTGCAGGAAGTCGAGGCCCTGCACGAAAGCAGCTCGTGGAAGCTGACCCGGCCGGTGCGGGTGGCCATCCGCCAGGCACGCCGGTTTGCCGGCGGTGGCGCACCACCGGCGTCGCCGCAGGCAGTGGCGCCGTCATCGGGCCCGGTGCCGGCCACGCTCGCGCCGCTTGCGGATGACCATGCCGCGGACGAGGCAACGGACGAGCCTGGGGAGCAGGATGAGGAGCTGTTCCTGGCATCGCTGCCGCCGCTGCCGATCACGCCGCCGCCGCCGCTGACCGCGACGGCCCTGCAGTCCGGCGGGCTGACCGCGGTGCACCAGTTTCATTCCGGTTCCGCCGTGCACGACGCCATCACCAACGCGATGCTGCTCACGCGCGGGCTGCTGCGCGGCATGGGCTATCACAGCGAGATCTATACCGAACAGCCGCCGGAGGCGCTGGCGGACGAGCTGTTGCCGATGGAGGCGCTGCCGCGTCACGACGGCTACGTGCTGATCGTCCGCCATTCGATGGGCTACGACCGTTTCGAGCAGATCCTGGCCCTGCCGGCGCCGAAGCTGCTGCTGTACCACAACATCACGCCGCCCGAGCTGCTGCTGCGGCATCCGCATCTCGCGCATTATGCAAAGCTGGGTCGACGGCAGCTTGCCACCTTCCGCGGCCGGGTCGCGGCGGCGCTGGCGGACAGCGAATACAACGCCAACGAGCTGCGTGGCCTCGGCCTCGCTCCGGTGCGCGCCTGCACGCTGCTGTTCGATCCGGAGCGGTTGCGGCGCAGCGCCGCGGACGCGAAAGCCAAGCTGCGCGACGGCGCGGTGTTCACGGTTCTATTCGTCGGACGCATCAACTCGTCGAAGGGCCAGCTCGAACTGGTCGAGGCGTTCGCCGCCTTCCGGTCACGGTTGTCGCGGCCGGCGCGGCTGGTGCTGGTCGGCGAGGAGGATGCCGCCGACGGACGCTATGTCGCCATGGTGCGGCAGGCGATCGAGCGGCACGGCCTGCAGGCGGACATCGTGCTGGCGGGCGGCGTCAGCGACACGATGCTGCATGAATGGTATGCGGCGGCCGATCTCTATGTCTCGCTGAGCTGGCATGAAGGCTTCGGGGTGCCGCTGGTCGAGGCGGTGGCGCATGGCGTGCCGGTGCTGGCTTGGCCGGGGGGTGCGGTGCCGTACACGCTCGGCACCGCAAGCGGCCTGCTGGAGGATCGCGCGCCGGCGGTTGTCGCCGGGCGCATGTTCAGCCTGGCCGAGGATGCCGACGCGCGTGCCGCGGTCACCCTGGCACAGGCTGCCTGCCTGGATCGTTTCACGCTCGACCGTCAGTGCGGGGTTCTGGCGCAGGCGCTGCTGCGCGCCGGCGCGGCGCCGCCGGCCGACTCTACGACCGCGACGTTGCTGGAAGCCAACCTGCGGTTCTCGATCACCGGGCATGTGAATGGCAGCTACAGCCTGGCGGCGATCAACCGCGACCTTGCGCGCGCGCTGGAATCCGTGCGTCCGGGCGCCGTGCGCGTACTGCCGGTCGAGGGCGCGCCGACCATGGACCTGTCCGGCGTGCCGGCTGACGAGATGCCGGAGCTCACGGCGCTGGCGCATCGACCGCCGCATGCGACCGGGCCCGGACTGGTGATCAGCCAGCACTATCCGGTGCACGTGCCACCGCGTCGCGGCGATGTCACGGTGGCGATGCTGTTCTGGGAAGAGACGCTGCTGCCATCGAGCACGATCGAGTTGCTGGGCCGGCATTTCGATGCCGTGGTTGCACCGACATGCTTCGTGCGCGATGCGCTGCTGCAGAGCGGGCTTCGTGTGCCGGTCCGGGTGATCCCGCCGGCGGTACGGCTGGAGCGGTTCGCGGCGCTGCGCGCCGCGCCGCGCACGCCCTCGCCGGTGCACCGCTTCCTGCACGTGTCGTCGTGCTTTCCGCGCAAGGGGGTCGACGCGCTGCTGCGCGCCTGGGCCGTCGCGTTCCGCGCCGGCGATCCGGTCAGGCTGGTGATCAAGGGCTTTCCCAACCCGCACAACGACGTGGCGCAGCAGCTGGAGGCGTTGCGCGCGGCCGAACCCGGCCTTGCCCCCGTGGAGCTGATCGATGCCGACCTGGAAGGCGACGCCCTGCTGGCGCTGTACCGGGATGCCGACACGATGGTCCTGCCGACCCGCGGCGAGGGCTATAATCTGCCGGCGGCGGAAGCGCTGGCCGCCGGTCTCGGGCTGATCGTCACCGGGCGTGGCGGCCACATGGATTTCTGCACCGGGCCGGATGGTCCGCTGCCCGGCGTGCGGCTGGTGCACTACCGGGCGGCGCCTTCGCGAACCCATCTTGCGACGCCGCATTCGCTCTGGCTGGAACCGGCGCATGACGATCTCGTCGCCGCGCTGCGGGAACGCATCGCGACCATCCGGCCGGCAGCGGAGGGACTGCGCCTGCCCGACGCGAACCATCTCGCAGCTGCCTGGTCCGGTCTCGCCCGTGACCTGCTGCTGGCGGCGCCGGCCACGATCCCACGCGTCACCTGGGTTTCCAGCTGGGGTATCCGCTGCGGTGTCGCCGAATATTCGCGCCAGATGCTGGATGGGATGCTGGATCGGCCGGGCGAGGGGGCCGGATTACACGTCCGTGTCCTGTGCGACCGGCGCACCGTGATCGACCACGACGCACCTGCCGACGACGACCGGAAGATCGAGGTCTGGCCCTGCTGGAACTCCGGCGACCGGCGAACCGTCGAGCCCCTGGCCTTGGCGATCGCGGCCGACGACGCGCAGGCCGTCGTGCTGCAGCACCAGCCCGGCCTGCTGTCCTTCGAGAACCTGGGTCGACTGCTCGATCATCGGGCCATGCGGGGCCGGATCGTGCTGGTGACGCTGCACAACACCAGCCACCTGCTCGACCTCGCCGACCAAGCGCTGCAATCGGCAGTCGTCGCCTTGCGACGCGCAGACCGGGTCCTGGTGCATACCGTAGCCGACCTCGAAAGGCTGCAGTCGCTCGGCCTCGTCGACAATATCGTGCTGCTGCCGCACGGCGTCGCGCATTCGCCGCCGCCGCCGGCGCCGCGGCAAATCGGAGAAGACGATCGGCCGATCATCGGCTGCTACGGATTTTTCCTGCCGGGCAAGGGCATCGACATCCTGATCGGTGCTTTTGCCATGCTGCGCAGGCGCTGGCCGGGCGCGAGGCTGCTGCTGGTGAACGCCGAATACGACCATCCTGACTCGCTTGGCGAGATCCACCGCTGCCAGGCACTGGCGGCCGATCTCGGCATAGACGGGGCGGTGACCTTCGAGACCGGCTTCCTGACGCACCGCCGCTCGCTCGAACTTCTCTCGACCTGTGACGTGGTGGCCCTGCCGTATCGTCCGTCCAAGGAGGCGTCGAGCGCCGCGATGCGTACCGCCCTCACCAGTGGAGTCGCGGTCGCGGTCACCCCGGTCGATCTTTTCGAGGAAGCCGGGGAGGCGGTCTACCGCTTCGACGACACCACTGCGGACGCGGTGGCAAGGGGGATTGCCAGCCTGCTCGCCGATCGGGACCTCCGGATGGCGCAGCAGTATCGCAGCCGGGACTGGATCGCGGCCCGCCAGTGGCCGGATATCGGTCGACGCCTGTCCGGTATGATCGCCGGTTTGATCCGCACGCGAACTCTCGATCAGGGGTCATGAAAAAGGCCGGAGCCACGAGGGCTCCGGCCTGGATCAAGGTATCTCGATCGATCAGACGACGGTGACGGAACCGTTCACGCCGTTCGGGAAGAACAGCCCACCCGCGGTGCCGGCGGCACTGCTGCCATACGCAATCGCCAGCACCTGCTGCGGGGTGCGACGATAGTTCTGCCCGTTGGTGTCGACGTTGGTGAGGTTGAACGGGTTTCCGGCGACACTGGTGCCGTTGTCACCAACGCCTGACAGCTTCGCCCGCAGCGCCGAGATCGCGTCGGTCGCGGCACCCGCCCCGATGTTCGAGAGGAAGCCACGGATCGCACCCGCCTGGTAGCCTTCGGCGCCGAGGAAGCTGGCGGCGTAGGCGATGTTGGTCGGGTTGGTGAGCAGAGCCGCGGCACCGGCGAGGGCGGTGACGCAGACATCCTCGAGCACGTACGCGCCGAGCAGGAACGAGACCTCGTCGGCGAACGGATTGAAGCTCTGGCCGGGCGCGATCAGGCCGGCCGCGGTTGCGAGAACGGTCCAGCTGTCGGCGAGGTCGATCGAGGGCTCGGCGATCGCCGCCGAGCCAAGAACCTCGCGCACGGTGAGGACATGCGCGAGCTCGTCGTTGGCGAGCTGCTGGGCATAGTAGGCGAGCGCCGTGGTCTGGAAGGGCACCGCCGAGCCGCCGGTGACGGTTCCCTGGGTGCCGGTACCGGTCACGGCACTGTAGCTGCTAAGGCCCTTGCCGGTCGCTGCCCGCAGATAATACTCGGCGCCGAGATATTCGAAGTTCAGCGCGAAGTTGAAGATCACGGCGTCGGTGATGGCCTGCGCATTGGCCTTCTTGCTGGTCAGCGCGCCCGCTGCCGCGACACCAGCCAGTCCCAGTCCGGCGCGGCGTAGCATGGAGCGGCGGGGAGCCTCGTTCTTGGTCGCCTCGACGGCGTCGTCCTTGACCGCCGCGATAGTGGTTTCGTCCAACATTTTGGAGATCTCCAGCGAGCCTTCAGGCGGCCCGGAATGAAATGCTTCTGCGTCGACGGGGCCTGCGCCCCGATCAGATCTGGCTCGCTCAGGTCGCCGAGCTGGTGAACATCCCGTTGACGCCCTTGGGGAAGAACAACCCGGCGGTCGGCGAGGCGCCGCCATAGACGATGTTCAGCACCTGCTGCGGCGTGCGGCGGAAGACCTGGCCGTTATAGTCGACATTGTTGAACTGGTAGGGATTGGTCGCGGACTGCGTGCCGTTGTCGTCGGCCACGCCGGAGAGGGTCGCCCGCAGCGCCGAGATCGCATTGGTGGCGACGCCCGCACCGATCGTCGACAGGTAGCCGCGGATCGCGCCGGCGTGATACGCCTCGACAGCCAGGACGCTGGCGGCATACGAGAGATTGTCGGGATTGGTCAGCAGATTGGCGGCGCCGGCATAGGCGGTCACGCCGACATCCTCGAAGATGTAGGAGCCCAGCAGGAAGTTCACCTCGCTCTCGAACGGGTTGAAGGTCTGCCCTGCCGAGATCAGGCCGGCTGCGACGGCCAGCGTCGTGAAGCTGTTGACGAAGTCGATGGCGGGTTCGGCGACGGCGGCGCTGCCGAGGGCGGTGCGCAGGAACACGACGTGGGCGAGTTCGTCGTTGGCAATGCGCTGGGCATAGTAGGCGAGGGCCGGGATCTGGAACGGCACCAGGGTGTTCGACGGAGCGGTCACGCCGCCAGTCGCACCGACCAGCGACGCGCTCAGGCCCGAGCCGGTGACGGCACGCAGGTAATACTCCGCCTCGAGATATTCGAGATTAAGCGCGAAGTTGAGAATATCGGCGTCGGTGTAGGTCGCCGCGGCGGCCGGCTCGGACGTCGCTGCAACGCCGATCGCGCTCATGGCGCCGATCGCTGCCGCACCCATGCCGGCCTGCTTCATCAGCTTGCGGCGACCGATCTCACCCCACTCGCCAGCAGCCTTGTTCACATCGATCATCGTGTTTCCTGTCCCATTGGAGCGTTGCCCAGGACAAGATCCCGGGCTGGTGGTCGGAATGAAGGGATGCAGCATCGCCACCATCCTCGTCATCTACTTCTGCCCAACGCATTCGGATGCGAAAGGAGTGGACGAAACTTCAGGGTCCGGAAACACTTGGACGTGAAGTTACGCGACCGTGAAGATACGCGCCGGACCGTCCAGGACCGCTCTTGAACACAGGCCATCGGGGCTCCGGATGAACAGTGCCGCCACCGGCATCCTCTGCATCGTGCTTGGCGGCGTGGTCGCGCAATGGGTTGCGTGGCGCTACCGGCTGCCGGCGATCGTGCTGCTGTTCGCACTCGGCCTCGCGGTCGGGCCGGGGCTCGGCCTGCTGCATCCGTCCGCCTCGCTCGGACCCTACCTGCAGCCCATCGTCTCGCTGGCGGTGGCGATCATCGTCTTCGAGGGCGGCCTGGCGCTCGACTTCCGCGAGCTGCGCGCCGCCGGCGAGGGCGTGCTGCGGCTGACCGCCCTGGCGCTGCCGATCAACTGGTTCCTCGGCACGATGGCCGCGCACTTCGTCGGCCAGCTCGGCTGGGGTCCGGCGCTGCTGTTCGGCGCCATCACCGTGGTCACCGGCCCCACCGTCGTGCTGCCGCTGCTGCGCCATACCAGGCTGCAGCAGCGCACCGCCTCGTTCCTGCGCTGGGAGGCGATCCTTAACGATCCGGTGGGCGCCATCCTTGCCACCCTGGTGCTGCAGATCCTGCTGGTTACCGGAACCGCGCACGCCACCCAGTTCGGCGACATCGCCGGCCGGCTGCTGCTCAGCATCGCCGCCTCGGCCGCCCTCGGGATCCTGCCGGCCTTGCTGGTGCGCGCCTTGTTCCTGCGCGACCTGATGCCGGAGATCCTCAAGACGCCGGTGCTGCTTGCGCTCGCGCTGTCGGTCGCCTCGGTCGCCAACCTGATCATGGACGGCGCCGGCCTGATGTCTGCGACCGCCTTCGGCATGGCGCTGGCCAATCTCGGCGTGCCGGGCCTCGCCGACCTGCGGCGCTTCAAGGAGAGCCTGGTGGTGCTGGTGGTGTCGGCGCTGTTCATCACCCTGACCGCAGACCTCCAGCGCGACGTGCTGGGGCGGCTGTCCTGGCCGATCCTCGGGCTCACCGCGACGATCCTGTTCGTGGTGCGCCCGGCGGCGATCGTGGTGTCCACCCTGCGCTCGAACCTCACCACGGCCGAGCGCCTGCTTGCGGCCTGGATCGCACCGCGCGGCATCGTCGCCGCCGCGGTCGCCGGTGTCGCCGGGCTGCGGCTGCAACAGGCGGGATACGCGAGCGCGTCCCTGGTAACGCCCTCGGTGTTCGCCGTGATCGCCGCCACCATGGTGCTGCATGGCTTCTCGCTGCGTCCGCTGGCGCGACGGCTGAAGCTGACGTTGTCCGACGAACCCGGGATCGCCATCGTCGGCGCCTCGCCCTGGTCGACCGATCTCGCCGACGCGTTGCAGCAGGCCGGTGCGCGCGTTCTGCTGGTGGACACCTTTCCCGGCGCGCTGGCAGGCGCGCGGGCGCGCGGCATCCCGGTGCTGCAGGCGGAGATCCTTTCCCAGCACGGCGGCGAACGCTTCGAGGAAAGCCCGGTCGAGTACCTGATCGCGGCCACCCCCGACAGCATCTACAACGGCCTGATATGCGCCCGGATGGGACCGGAGCTCGGACGCGAACGGGTGTTCCAGTGCAGCCCGGGCGCGGATGGCGTGGACCGCTACCGCGGTCTCAATCGTGACGCCCGCGGCAAGCTGCTCGGGGAGGCGGACTGGACGGTCGGGGGCATCGAGGCACGCCACGGGGGCGGCTGGCGCTTCGAGGTGGCGTTGGAGCCCGATGCGGACCTGCCGGTGAAGACAACGAACGACCACAAGGCGCTGGACTTCGCCCTGGTCCGCGGCGGCAAAAGCATCGTCATCAGGTCGGGCGAGGACGTCTCCGCCTTCAAGCCGCTGCCCGGGGATCACGTCATCCGCCTGACGCCTCCGCAGGCTCCGGGCTGACCTGGGCCCGCTTCACCCCTCCCGGTCACATGCCTGGTAGTCCGGACGCCGCGAGGTCCGACGCGGCTATGCCGCTCTTGCCGGTAGTCGCAGCCGCCTTGCGAAGGATTGCGATATGACTTCGGCGACCTTCGAGGCCCATGGCGCCCCGGGCAGCCTGATCCTGCCGAAGCCGTTCGCCATTTATCAGGTCGTCGCCGCCGTCCCGCACCTCATCCGCGAGGCATCGAAGCCACATCTTCACTGAAGGTCGGCGAGGCTGGCGGGCAAGGAGCAGCGCCCCTTGCCCGGGCAGGCGTCAGAAGTAGCTGTTGAGCAGGTTCTCGAGATATTCCTGCCGGCCCGATTTCGGCTGCGGCCCGTCGCTGCGACCCGCGACATCGCGGGCGATGTCCTCGAGCGACATCGATGACGCCAGTGCCTTGCCGCGCGCGCTGTTCCAGCCGGCGTAGCGATCCTCGACATGCCGGGCGAGGCGGCCATCCTCGATCATCCCGGCCGCCACCAGCAATGCGCGGGCACAGAGATCGATGCCGCCGACATGCGCATGCACCAGGTCCTCGGCGTCGATCGATTGCCGCCTGATCTTGGCGTCGAAGTTCAGGCCACCGTTGCCGAGGCCGCCCGACTTCAGCACGTAGTACAGCGCGAGCGCGGTGTCCGGCAGAGAGTTCGGAAACTGGTCGGTGTCCCAGCCGATCAGCGGATCGCCGCGGTTGACGTCGAGCGAGCCGAGGATGCCCAGCGCGGAGGCCAGCGCGATCTCGTGCTCGAAGCTGTGACCGGCAAGCTGGGCGTGATTGGCTTCGAGGTTCAGCTTGACCTCGTTCTCGAGACCGTAGCGCTTGAGGAAGCCGTAGACCGTGGCGGTGTCGAAATCATACTGGTGCTTGGTCGGCTCCTTCGGCTTCGGCTCGATCAGGATGGTTCCGGTGTAGCCGGTCTTGTGCTTGTACTCGACGACCAGGTTGAGGAAGCGGCCCATCTGGTCGAGCTCGCGGCCGAGATCGGTGTTGAGCAGCGTCTCGTAGCCCTCGCGGCCACCCCACAGCACGTAGTTCGCGCCGCCCAGGCGGCGGGTGACGTCGAGGCAGTGCTTCACCGTGGCGGCGGCGTACGCGAATACTTCCGGATCGGGATTGGTCGCCGCACCCGCCATGTAGCGCGGATGGCTGAACAGGTTGGCGGTGCCCCACAGCAGGTGGACGCCGGTCTCGTCCTGCTTCTGTCCGAGCACGTCGGCGATGGCATCGAGATTGGAGACAGATTCCTGGAACGTGGCGCCCTCGGAGACCACGTCGCGGTCGTGGAAGCTGTAGAACGGCACGTCGAGAACGCGGAACAGGTCGAACGCCGCATCGGCTTTCTGCCGCGCCGCGTCCAGGCCGTCGCGGCCGCTCCAGGGGCGCATGATGGTCGGCGCGCCGAACGGATCCGAGCCGTTCATGACGAAGCTGTGCCAGTAGCACACGGTGAAGCGCAGATGCTCGCGCATGGTGCGGCCGAGCACGACGCGGTCCTTGTCGTACCAGCGATAGGCCAGCGGGTTGTGCGTCTCTGGCCCTTCGTAGGCGACGGTGGGCAGGTTGCCGAAGATCGATGTCATGGAAGGCGTCCTTTGCTTATCGGGCGAGTTGCTTGAGGCCGTCCGCCAGGATGCGGTAGCGGCCATAGGCAAGATCGTAGGCGTCGGCGAGCGCCGGGTCCGGCTCGATGGTGGCGGCGATGCCGGGCGGGGTGCAGACCTCCAGCGGGTCGGCGTGCCGCGCCGCGCAGATCGCGAGCCGCGCCGCGCCGAACGCGCCGCCGCTGTCGGCGCCGGCGGGCAGGTCGAGCGGCCGGCGCAGCACGCTCGCCACGATGGACAACCAGACCGGCGAGCGTGCGCCGCCGCCGACCGCCCAGGCGCGGTCGTAGCCGGTGCCGGCATCGGTCAGCGCTTCCTGGCAGTCGCGGAAGGCGAAGGCGACGCCTTCGAGCACGGCCTGGGTCATGCTGGCGCGATCGGCCTCGTGACCGAGGCCGGCGAAGCCGCCGCGCAGGCCGGCCATGTTGTGCGGAGTGCGCTCGCCGGCGAGGTAGGGGGCAAACAGCGCGCGCGAAGGTGCCGCGACGCGCTCGCCGAGCGCCGTGGTCAGGCTGGCGGCGTCGCTGCCGAACAGCCGGGCCAGCCACTCGATGCTGTCGGTCGCCGACAGGATCACGCCCATCTGGTGCCAGGTGTCCGGCACCGCATGGCAGAAGGCATGTACCGCGGAGGCGGTGTTGGGCGCGAACCGGTCGGTGCTGGCGAACAGCACGCCCGAGGTGCCGAGCGATACGAAGGCGGTGCCCGGCCGGACCGCGCCGATGCCGCAGGCGGACGCCGCATTGTCGCCGCCGCCGCCGGCCACCACCACCGCGCCGCTGATGCCGAAGCGGTCGGCGAGCGCCGGCCGCAGCAGGCCGGATACCGCGCTGCCCTCGACCAGGCGAGGCATGTGCGAGCGGTCGAGATGGCCGGCTTGCAGCGCAGCGTCGGACCAGTCGCGCGCCGCCACGTCGAGCCAGCCGGTGCCGGCGGCATCCGACATGTCGGATGCCGTCTCGCCGGTCAGCTGCAGGCGCACGTAGTCCTTCGGCAGCAGCACCAGCCGGGTGCGGGCGAAGATCTCCGGCTCGTGCGTCTCCACCCAGCGCAGCTTCGGCGCGGTGAAGCCCGGCATCATGATGTTGCCGAAGATCGTGCGCAGCTCTGGGCAATCGGCTTCGAGGGCGAGACATTCCGCCTCGCTGCGGGTATCGTTCCAGAGGATCGCCGGGCGCAGCACCTTGTGGTCCGCATCGAGCAGCACCGCGCCGTGCATCTGGCCGGACAGGCCGATGCCGGCGACCGCGCGCATCGCCTCCGGTTGCGTGCGGGCGAGCGCTCCGAGGACCGCGAGCGTCGCGTCCCACCAGGCCTGCGGGTCCTGCTCGGAATGACCCGGATGCGGACGGCTGACAGCGAGCGCCTCGCTGGCGGTGGCCAGCACGGCCTGGTGCTCGTCGATGAGCACCGCCTTTACCGAGGATGTGCCGATATCGATTCCGATGAACATGGTCTGCCGGCTCCGTTCAGACGTTGTCGCGCATGAAGATGTCGATCCGGATCGGCTCCGGCACATGGCCGGTATCGCCATCGGCCACCGCGCGCAGCGCCTCGACGGCGGTGGCGATCTCGCCTTCCACCGACTGGTGCAGCACCGCGTCGAAGGCGCCACGCAGCAGGGCGGCCCGCGTGTGCGGCGTAAGCTCGTGGCCGACCACGACGATGTCGTGCTGCCGGCCGGACTGCTCGAGCGCCTCGATGATGCCGCGATTGCCGGCGCCGATCGAATACAGCCCGACCAGGTCGGGATGCGCATCGAGCAGCCGGCGCACGATGGCGCCGGTCGCCTGGCCGTCATCGAGCCCCTCGAGCGGCGGCAGCAGTTCGAGCTGCGCATGCTCCTGGCCGATCACCTGCGAGAAGCCGAGAAGTCGTTCGCTATGGTCGCGCAGGGTGAGCTTGCCGGCGATGGCGGCGACGCGGCCGCGGCGGCGGGCATTGAACCGGCCGATCAGCGAGCCGGCGACGCGCCCGGCGGCGACGTTGTCGATGGCGATGCAATGCAGCCGCCCGGAGGCCGCACCCCGTGTTGCGACATCCGATACCAGGGTGATGACGGCGACCCCGCGCGCATGCAGCGCCTCGAGTGCGGCCCGCACGCGTGGCGCGTCGACCGCGACCACCGCCACGCCGTCGGTCTGCTGCCGGTCGATGCGGTCGAGCAGGCGGGCGAGGGCGGCCGCCTGGAAGGCCGGGTAGGCCTGCACCGTGAGCTGGATGCGGCGCGCCATGAATACCGGGCGCTGGGCGAGCACGCCGTCATGCAGGGCGTGCATGAAGCTGTTGCCATCCGGCTGCGGCAGCACGAAGACGAAACGATGGCGGCGGCTGGTGGCAAGGCTGGCGGCGTAATGATCGCGGGTGAAGCCGAGCCGGTCGATGGTGGAGTGCACGCGCTGGCTCATCGCCTCGCTGACGCCGCGCCGGCCGTTCAGCACCCGGTCGACGGTGGCGAGCGACACGCCGGCCTGCGCCGCCACATCATGCACGGTGATCCGCTTCATCGCCGACAGCATAGCGAGGTCGTTGATGTACGATAGTCAGTTTTCGCGACGGCCACATTATTTCAGTTGTTACGAAGCCTGGCAGTATTGCTGCAGCGCAAAAATTTGCTCGACGAGCACAGGCGGCATAAAAGCCGTTTGCAACACCGAAACGGAGTTGCTGCACGTGCCTCATGCTGTTAGGCATTGCCGCACGGATGCCACAGAAGAGCGGCCCACAAGGGCGTCCTCGCATCCACGCCGTCACAGGAGGATCCCTTGCGTCTGTTGCCAATGCTGAACCGTCGCCGCGCCGTCGCTGCCGCCCTCGCCTCGCTGCTGGCCAGCGCCTCGGCCCCCGCGCTGCTGTCCGCGCCCGCGCATGCCAGCCCCGCCCATCCCAAGATCGGCTTCTCCATCGACGACCTGCGCATCGAGCGCTGGTCGCGCGACCGCGACTATTTCACCGCCGCCGCCAAGTCGCTCGGCGCCACCGTCACCGTGACCTCCGCGAATGCCTCCGAGGCCACGCAGATCTCGCAGATCGAGAACATGATCTCGCGCGGCGTCGACGTGATCGTCATCGTGCCGTTCAACGGCAAGGTTCTCGGCAACGTCGTCAACGAGGCCAAGCAGGCCGGCATCAAGGTCATCTCCTACGACCGCCTGATCCTGGATGCCGACATCGACGCCTACATCTCGTTCGACAACGTACGCGTCGGCGAGATGCAGGCGCAGGGCGTGGTCGACACCGTGCCGAAGGGCAACTACTACCTGCTCGGCGGAGCGCCCACCGACAACAACGCCAAGCTGCTGCGCGAAGGCCAGATGAAGGTGCTGCAGCCGCTGGTCGACAAGGGCGACATCAAGATCGCCGGCTCGCAGTGGGTCCCGGAATGGTCGGCGACCGAGGCGCTGTCGATCACCGAGAACGCGCTCACCGCCAACAAGAACAATATCCAGGGCATCGTCGCCTCCAACGACGCGGTCGCCGGCGGCGCCATCCAGGCGCTCAACGCGCAGGGTCTCGCGGGCAAGGTCGGCGTATCCGGCCAGGATGCGGATCTCTCGGCGATCAAGCGCGTGGTTGCCGGCACCCAGAGCAGCGACGTCTACAAGCCGCTGAAGCTGATCGCCTCGACCGCGGCGAAGGTGGCGGTCGAGCTCGCCAAGGGTCAGAAGCCGCCCTACAACTCCTCGATCAACAACGGCAAGAAGGATGTGCCGACCATCCTGCTGACGCCGATCCTGGTCACCAAGTCGAACGTCAACCTGCTGGTCAAGGACGGCTTCTACACGCAGTCCCAGATCGGCGAGTAACATAGTCTGCTGATGGCGAGGGCGTGCGGATGAGCGAGTATCTTCTCGAGATGCGTGGCATCATCAAGGAGTTCTCGGGGGTCCGCGCGCTCAACGGTATCGATCTCGCGGTGAAGCCCGGCGAATGCGTCGGGCTCTGCGGCGAGAACGGAGCCGGCAAGTCGACCATGATGAAGGTGCTGTCGGCGGTCTATCCGTACGGCACCTGGCAGGGCGAGATCCTGTGGGACGGGCAACCGCTGCAGGCGAGCGGCGTGCGCGCGACCGAGGATGCCGGTATCGTCATCATCCACCAGGAGCTGATGCTGGTGCCGCAGCTCTCGGTCGCCGAGAACATATTCCTCGGCCGGGAGCCGAAGACCCGCAGCGGCCTGATCGATTTCGACGCCATGTTCGCGCGCGCCACCGCGATGCTGAACGACCTGCGTATGCCGCACATCAACGCGGCCAAGCCGGTGTCGAACTATGGCGGCGGCGAGCAGCAGCTGATCGAGATCGCCAAGGCGCTGAGCAAGAATGCCCGCCTGCTGATCCTCGACGAGCCGACCTCCTCGCTGACCAGGCGCGAGATAGACGTGCTGCTCGACCTGGTGCGCGACCTCAAGCGGCGTGGCACCGCGTGCGTCTACATCTCGCACAAGCTCGACGAGATCGAGGCGATCGCCGACAGCGTCACCGTGATCCGCGACGGCGCCTTCGTCGGCTCGGCGCCGATGGCCGAGTTGAAGCAGTCCGACATCATACGCATGATGGTCGGCCGCGAGATGAACAACCTGTTCCCTCGCGAGGAGCACGAGATCGGCGAGGTGGTGTTCGAGGCCCGCAACTTCACCGTCTGGGACCCCGAGAACCGCCAGCGCAAGCGGGTCGACGATATCTCCTTTTCGGTCCGGCGCGGCGAGATCCTCGGCATCGCCGGCCTGGTCGGCGCGGGACGCACCGAACTGGTCAGCGCAATCTTCGGCGCCTGGCGCGGCACCAGCGAGGGCAGCGTCATCCTCGACGGCAAGCCGCTCCGCATCCGCTCGCCGAGCGATGCCGTGAGGGCCGGTATCTGCATGGTTCCGGAGGACCGCAAGGCCCACGGCATCGTCCCCGATATGGGCGTCGGCCAGAACATGACGATGGCGGTGCTGAACTCGTTCGCGCCGGGCGGATTGATCAACGAGGCCGCCGAGATGAACGCCATCGGCCGCGACATCGCCCGCATGCGGATCAAGACCGCTTCGCCGATCCTGCCGATCTCGAACCTCTCCGGCGGCAACCAACAGAAGGCGGTGATCGCCAAGATGCTGGCGCCGGCGCCCAAGGTGCTGATCCTCGACGAGCCGACCCGCGGCGTCGATGTCGGCGCCAAGTACGAGATCTACAAGCTCATCTTCGCGCTCGCCCGCACCGGCACCGCGGTGATCATGGTGTCGTCCGAGATGCCCGAGGTGCTCGGCATCAGCGACCGCGTGCTGGTGATCGGCGAGGGCGAGCTGCGAGGCAATTTCGCGAACCAGGGGCTGACCCAGGAGCAGGTGCTGTCGGCCGCGATCCTGCCCGCCCACAAGCACGCCGCCGAGTGATTTTGACTGCCTGATCTGAGGGACCGAGTTACCACCATGAACAAGCCTGCCCTCGCCAGCACCGCGACCGCCACCGCGCCCTCGGGAGCCGCCAGGAACCCCGGCTTCGGCGTGAAGCTCGACCACGTGAAAGGCGCCTTCTCGCGCTACAAGATCCTGGCCCTGCTGCTGGCGATCGCGGTCATCTGGGCGCTGTTCTGGCAGCTCACCGACGGCGACTTCCTCACCGCGCGCAACTTCTCGAACCTGCTGCGCCAGATGTCGATCACCGGCATGCTGGCAGCCGGCATGGTGTTCGTCATCGTCTCGGGCGAGATCGACCTCTCGATCGGATCGCTGCTCGGCCTGCTCGGTGGCGTCGCCGCAATCCTCGACGTCACCTACCACATGCCGTTGCCGGTCACGCTGCTCGTGGTGATGATCCTCGGCATCGCGGCGGGCATGTTCAACGGCTACTGGGTCGCCTACCTGCGGGTGCCGTCCTTCATCGTGACGCTGGCTGGAATGCTGGTGTTCCGCGGTATCCTGCTCGGCATCACCGGCGGCGTCACCATCTCTCCGACCAGTGCGCCGCTGATCGCCATCGGGCAAAGCTACCTGCCGGACCTCGTGACCTACGTGATGGCGGCCGCGGTGCTGGGGTTGCTGGTGTTCGTCTCGGCACAGGGGCGCAACCGTCGCCAGCATCACCAGCTGGAGGTGCCGGCGCTTTGGCTCGACGGACTGAAGCTGTTCGTCGCGGCTGCGGCGATCGGCGGTTTCGTCTATGCGGTGAACTCCTATCGCGGCATGCCGACCCCGGTGCTGGTGCTGCTGGTGCTGCTCGGCGTGTTCACCCTGATGGCGCGCCGCACGGTGTTCGGCCGGCGCATCTACGCCATCGGCGGCAACCTGGAGGCGACCCGGCTTTCGGGCGTGAACGTGCAGCGGGTCAAGCTGCTGGTGTTCGCCCTGATGGGCCTGATGGCGGCGTTCGCCGGCATCACCACCACCGCGCGCCTCGCCGCCGGCTCGCCTTCGGCCGGCAGCCTGCAGGAACTCGACGCCATCGCGTCGTGCGTGATCGGCGGCACCTCGCTGCGCGGCGGCTCCGGCACCGTGTTCGGGGCGCTGATCGGCGCGCTGATCATGGCGAGCCTGGACAACGGCATGTCGATGCTCAGCGTCGACACCTTCTGGCAGATGATCGTGAAGGGCGTGATCCTGCTGCTCGCGGTCTGGCTGGATATCGCAACCGGAACGAAGCGCTGAGCGGTTGCCCGCGTCGGGCCGGCCGGCAGCCGGGCAGCAGGGTCACGCCTCGGTTGCGATAGGCTAGCCCGTCTGCCATCCCCGCTGCAGATATTCCGCAGCGGATGGATGGCGGGCTTGACGACAACAAAGAAGCGCCCCGCGGGGCCGCTCGCACAACTCGGTCTGGCTGTCACCGATGGCCTAGCGTTCCTGTCGTTCGCGTTCGTCGTGGCGACGATCAGTGCAGTGGCGCTACGCTGGATCCTGCTGCATCCCGGCGTTTCCGGCTGGGACCAAGTCCAGTATATCGACATTTCGCTCAAGGACGGCCTGACCAGGCGCCTAGACGGTGCCGGCGCGCTGCCTGACTCCCTGTTCAACGACTATCGCTGGATGCCGCCGGGCACGCGCTTCCTTGGCCTGCCGCTGGTCTCGCTGCACCATGACAGCAACGCCGCCTTCCGACTGCTTTCGCTGCTCCTCTTCGTGGTCTCGATCCTGCTCGTGTTCGATGCCGGCCGCCGGATGTCCGGCATCGCCGCCGCGGCCGGTGCTGCCGCCATGGTCGCGGTCGCACCGATCTGGGTGCGCGGCAGCGAGGAGTTCATGTCGGAGACCGCGTTGATCCCGGCGCTGGCCCTGGCCCTGTGGTGCCTGGTGCGCGATGCCGGGCCCCACCCGCCACGCGTCCTGTCGGTGACGATGGGAGTGGCGCTCGGCTTCGGCATGCTCGCGAAGTTCAGCTTCGCCCCGCTGGCGGCGGTGTTCCTGCTGATGCTGGCAGTCGCGTCATGGAAACGCCGCAGCTGGCACGGCTGCCTCGTCACGCTGCTGGTCTCGTCGCTGCTGGCCTGGCCTTTCTATGCCTATAACGGGCTGCGCTATGCCGCCTACGGCCGCTTCGCGGTGCTCTGGCCGCTCGACGAGATGCAGGGGTAGGGGTTCGACTATGTCCGCAACTACCTGGAGGAACTTGCGCTCAGCGCTGTCGGCCTGCCCGCCCTGATCCTGCTGCCGGTGGCGCTTGTTCTGGTAGTTCGCAACCTGCTGCCAACAAGATCGACCGCCGATGCGCACCGCCCATCGCCCCGCCGGTTCATCGCCATCGCGTGCGGCGCAATGCTGGTGCTGACCGTGCTGCCGCACATCTTCGGCCATAACCAGAATGCCCGCTACATGCTGGGCGCACTGCCCGTGCTGGCGCTGTTGCTGGCCGCCGGGAGCGGGCCGTTTCTGGGCCTCGCGATGGCCGGCGTGGCCTCGGTGCAGGCGGCGATCATGCTCGTTTTCATCGCCACCGGTCCCTATGCGGTGGACGGCTCCGACACGCTCTACGGCACCACGCTGCTGACCAACTCGTGGCGCAACAACCCGACCTGCGACTTCACCGGGCCGATCCGCGCCGTGGCTGCGCACGTGGCGCGGCCGCAGGTGCGGTTCTACGGCATCACCGCGGCGATCAACCATGTCCAGATCCAGGCTGCCTTCCTGCGCCAGGGCATCCTCGCCGACGTGGCATCGATCGACCTGTCGCGCCCGGACCGGGCCGATCCCGCCCGTGCCGGTGCCGATCTGGTGATGGTGCTCGATACGCCGGAGAAGTCCGACTACCGCAACGGCATCGCGGACCCGGATGCCGGGCTGGGCGCGGTGCGCGAGGCGCTGCTGCACAGCACGACCTACCAGCGGTCGGACGCCAGGGTGTTCGGTCCGGTCGCGCAATGCGGCATGACCTCGTTCCTGGCTCGGCGGCCCTGACGTCAGACCCGGGCCAGGAACGTGCGCATCAGCGCCGCGATCTCCGCATGGTGCGTCTCGAGCGCGAAATGACCGGTCTCTAGGAGATGCACCTCCGCGTCCGGCAGGTCACGGCGGTAGGCTTCAGCTCCGGCCGGCAGGAAGAATGGATCGTGCCTGCCCCACACCGCCAGCAGGGGCGGCCGGTGCTCACGGAAATAGCGCTGGAAATCCGGATAGAGCGCGACGTTGGTCCGATAGCTGAGCACGAGGTCCAGCTGGATCTCGTAGGCTTCCGGCCGGTGCATGTAGAAGCTGTCGAGCAGGTAGCCGTCTGGCGCGACCAGGCCTGGCGGCGCGCCTTGCAAGTACTGCATGCGGATCGCGGCATCGTCCAGTGACGCGCGACAAGCCTGGCGGGTGGCCGGCGAGGGTGTGCGCCAATACGCCTGCCACGGGCCCCACGCATCGCTGAGCCCCTCGGCATAGGCGTTGCCGTTCTGCGTCACGATCGCGGTCACCCGCTCGGGATGACGCATCGCCAGCCGCAGTCCGATTGGGGCGCCATAGTCGAAGATGTAGAGCGCATATCGCGCAAGGCCGATCGCATCGACGAACTTTTCGATGACCGCCGCGAGCTGCTCGAAGCTGTAGTCGAAGCTGCCACGCGCGGGCGCCCTGGTGTTGCCGAACCCGGGCAGGTCGGGGGCGATGACGCGGTAGCGGTCCGAAAGCTTCGGCATCAACTCGCGGAACATGTGCCCGGCGGTCGGGAAGCCGTGCAGCAGCAGGATCACCGGCGCATCACTGGGGCCAGCCTCGCGGTGGAAGATCTCGACGTCGCCGACCTGCGTCGTATGGAAGGTATTTTTCATGGCAATCTCCAGGAGCATCCTGACAGTCAATATGTGACACCCATCTGCCGGCAGTAGCCGGCTATCCTGGCAGCTGTGATTGCAGGACGGGGAAGCATGGACCGAATCGACGCGATGCGGCTGTTCGTCGCCGTGGTGGAGGAAGGGTCGCTGGCCAAGGGCGGTCACCGGCTGTCGCATTCTCCGGCCTCGGTCTCGCGGGCGATTTCCGGGCTGGAGACGATCGCCGGCGAGCGGCTGCTGCACCGGTCGGCGAGAGGGATGAAGCTGACCGATGCGGGGGAGCGGCACCTGGCCGTGTTCCGCCACATCCTGTCCGACCTGGACAGCCTCGGCCGCGATCAGGCGCCGCAGAAGCAGCTACGTGGAACCGTGCGAGTTGCCGCGTCCGAGATGTTCGGCCGGTTGGAGGTGCTGCCGGTAATCGAGAGTTTCCTCGACGCGCATCCGGGCGCCTCGATCAGGATGGTCCTGCACAACGAGATCACCAATCTCGTCGACGATGGCACCGATGTTGCGATCCGCATCGCGGTGCTTCCGGATTCCGGGCTGAGCGCGGTGAAGCTGGGCACGATGCGACAGATGTTGTGCGCGTCTCCCGACTACCTGCGGCGCCACGGCACCCCGCAGGTTCCCGCCGACCTGCGACACCATGCCTGCATCGGCCGCGACGTGGCTGGCGACCGCGATACGTGGCCGTTCCGCTTCGAGACCGCCGGGCGCGCCCGCGTCCGCTCGATTGCCGTTCCGTCACGTCTCTGGCTGAACAGCCTGGTGACGTCACGCGATGTCGCGCGTTCGGGGCGCGGGATCGGACGCTACATGGCATACCAGGTTGCCGATGATGTCACCTCGGGGCGCCTGGTCCGTCTTCTGCCCGGACATGAAATCGATCCGCTTCCGGTACATCTTCTTTTCGATGGAGGCATCAGGCAGGACGGCGTCGTGCGTGCCTTCATCGACCACGCGACGCCGCTGCTGCGCCGGCGGCTCGAGAGCCTGCTGCGCCGGATCCGATGATCCGGCCGAGGGCGCTGGATCGGGATAATCCGAGCTGCCGTCATCGATCAGAGCATCATCCGATCGATCTACCACTCGAACGGATAAAGCTCTAGAAATTCATCCTGCGCACCGGCAGCGGAACGTTGCAGAGGTCAACGCCGCCCGCTGGCCGGACATAGAAGGGGTCGCGCCGATTGGCACGGGCCTGAACATAGGCAGAAAAAGCTGGCGTGCCTGTCCGCATCACCTGCCACTGCGGACGCTCGCCCGGCGGCAGTTCGCTCGCGAGGCGGACGCGCAGGATCGGCGTGCGCTCGCTGGCCTGCGCATAGAAGCCGAGCGCCGCGCTGCCGCGCGGCAGCGTATCCAGCGCGTCGATGCCGTCGATGATGCGCCCGACCAGCGCGATGTTGCGGTCGAGCTGACGCGGCGCCTGACCGATCACAGCATACAGCTCGGCGCCCGAGCCGGTATCCGGCGGCATGTCGCGGCCGACGCCGACCATGCCATAGCAATGCGCCAGCCAGGCGGAGCCGGCGGCGCGATCGATGCCGACCGGCCAGCCCAGCGCGAAGCCGACCGCGGGCGCGTAGGCGTCGGGCATCGGAAGCGGCGTCACCGCCAGGCCCCGCAGCGTGCGCTCGTACTCGGCGGGCGGATGCGCCACCAGCCCCGCCGGCGGCGGCCGGGTCGCATCGCCCCACTGCACGACGTAGTCGTCCTGCACCCGCGCGACGCCGGTGTGTTCGAAGGCGCGTGCGGCGATCAGGCGGCGGATGTTGGCGACATGAACCGGCGCGAAGTCGGGTGCCAGCTGGATCGTCACCCGGCGATGCGATGCGCCACCGAGATCGACCAGCATCAGCTGGCCGGCGGGGATCGTGCTCCAGGCGCCGGCCGGCGCGGCGGCGACGATCTCGACCGGGGTCGGCGCCGGAGCGGCCGCCGCGATGCCGGGCAGCACGGCGAGGGCGGCCCACACGCCGCGCATCTTGCAATTCATGCGATTCACTCCGGTCCGATCGGGCGCGCGAGTAGCAGCGCGCGCGCCTCGTCCAGCGTCAGGCTGCCGGCCAGCAGCAACGCCACCACCTCGATCACCGGCACCCCGACGCCAAGCAGCGCCGCGCGCGACGCCAGCGCCGGCGCCGTCTCGACCCCCTCCGCCACCGTGCTGCGCGACGACAGGATCGAGGTCAGGCTCTCGCCCCGCCCGAGCGCCACGCCGAGGCTGTAGTTGCGAGAGGTGGCGCCGGTGCAGGTCAGCACCAGGTCGCCCAGGCCGGACAGGCCGGCGGCGGTCGCGGCGCGCCCCCCGAGCGCCACGATCAGGCGGGAGATCTCGGCGATGCCGCGGGTGATGATCGCCGCCCGCGCATTCTCGCCGAGACCGTTGCCGGACGCGGCCCCCGCGGCGATTGCGATCACGTTCTTGGCGGCGCCGCCGAGCTGCACGCCGACCACGTCGTCGCTGGGATACACGCGGAAATTCTCGCTCGCCACCATCCGGGCCAGGTGGGCGCCAAGCAACGCGTCCGCGCAGGCCAGCACGGCCGCCGCCGGCAGGCCGGACGCCACCTCGTGCGCGAAGTTCGGGCCGGACAGCACGCCGAGCGGCACGCCGGGATGCAGCTCGGCCAGGATCTCCAGCGGCATCCGGTGGGTGCCGCGCTCGATCCCCTTGCAGCAGGCGATCATCGGCGCCCGCGAGCCGATGCCGGTGGCGACCGCGCGCAGGTTCTGCACCGGCACCGCGAGGAGCACGAGCCGCGCCGAGGCCGGCAGCCGGTCGGAGAGCGCCACGCTGTCCGGCACGGCGATGCCGGGCAGCCGCGGCAGGGCACCATCCGCGCCGCGTCGCTGCGGCGAGCGGCCCCACAGGGTCACCGGATGGCCGGTGCGGGCAGCCTGGATGGCGAGGCCGATGCCCCAGGCGCCGGCGCCGACCACCGCGATCGCCTCGCTCAACCCCGGGTCCTCATCGGGGCTTCCGGCAGCTCCGGGGTGAGCCGGGTCACGCTGCCATGCGCGGCACTCTCGTCGCGGCCGAGCCGGTCGGCGATGGCATCGAGGATCGCCGCCGCCGCCGCCTCGAAGCCCCAGGGCGGCGACGCCACCAGCAGCCCGCAGCCATTCAGGCGCGACGGATCGAGCGGTGGCCGCAGCAGTAGCTCGGCGCAGATCAGGTCCGGCTCGCCGCCGGCGCGCAGCCGGTCCTGCATGTCGCGGACCGGGGCGCGATGCTTGATCGGATACCACGCTGCCACCACCCCGGCGGCGAACCGGCGCCGCGCCGCGCCGATCGCCGCCACGATGCGGTCGAACTCGCCGGGCTGCTCGAACGGCGGGTCGATCAGGGTGAGGCCACGACGCGCAGTGCGGGGCGGCAGCAGCGCCTCGATCGCCGTCCAGCCGTCCCGGGCATGCACCGCCACCATCGGATCACGCGCGAACAGCCGGCGCAGGCCTGCATGATCCTCGCCGTGCATCTCGCAGCAGACCAGCCGGTCCTGCGGCCGCAGCAACGCGCGCACCAGCCGCGGCGAGCCCGGATAGTACGCCGGCGCGCCCGCCGCCCGCACCAGGCCGAGATAGTCCGCCAGCGCCTCGTCGGGGGGAGACGCGAGCAGCCGGCCGATGCCCTGCTGCCACTCGCCGGTCCTGGTCGCCTCGTCTGCCTGCAGATCGTAGCCGCCGGCGCCGGCATGGGTGTCGAGCACACCGAAGGCCGCCGGCTTGCGGGCGAGGGCGCGCAGCAGCCAGACCAGCAGGGCGTGCTTCATGCAGTCGGCGAAATTGCCGGCGTGGTAGGCGTGACGGTAGTTCATCCTGGCGACCCTGGCGTCGCCGCCATCTCCTGCAACGGCCAGCGCGGCCGCGCCGGTGTCAGCAGGTCGCCGGAGACGCCGCCTTCCACGGCCCCGGCCCGCAGTCGCTCGATCGCGGTCCAGGCGACCATCACCGCATTGTCGGTGCACAGCCGCAGCGGCGGCGCCGCGAACCGTACTCCTTGCGCCGATGCGACCGCTGCGAGCCGGGACCGCAAGGTGGCGTTGGCCGCGACGCCGCCGGCCGCAACCAGCAGGGTCGCCTCCGGCATCATGCCCAGCGCGTGGCGCACCCGGTCGGCCATCACGTCGGCCACCGCCGCCTGGAAGCTCGCCGCCAGGTCGGCCGCCTCGCGACGGTCAAGCGCCTGGTCCGCCGGCCTGCCGGCAAGACGCTGCGCCACCGCGGTCTTCAGGCCGCTGAACGAGAAGTCGCAGCCGGCACGCCCGAGCAGCGGGCGCGGCAACGGTATCGCGGCGGGATCGCCCTCCAGCGCGAGGCGCTCCAGCGCCGGGCCACCGGGCCAGCCGAGCCCGAGCAGCTTGGCGACCTTGTCGAACGCCTCGCCCGCGGCATCGTCGATGGTGCCGCCGAGCCGGCGGTACGACCCCAGCCCGTCGACGGCGATGCATTGGCAGTGGCCGCCCGACACCAGCAGCAGCAGGTAGGGGAATTCGGCGCCCCCCGGCACCAGCCCGGGCAGGCGCGCGGTGAGGGCGTGCGCCTCGATATGGTTGACCGGCACGAATGGAACACCGAGTGACAGCGCCAGCCCGCGGCCCAGCCCGCTGCCGACGATCAGGCCGCCGATCAGTCCGGGACCGGTACTGGCGGCGACCGCCACGAGATCGGCCGGCACGAAGCCGGGTTCGGCGATGGCGGCCTCCGCCAGCACGCGTCGCGCCAGCTCCGGCAGGTGCAGCAGGTGGGCGCGGGCGGCGATCTCGGGCACCACGCCGCCGAACTCGGCATGGCCGGCCTGGCTGAGCACCGCCTCGGCCAGCACGCGCCCGTTGCCGTCGAGCACCGCGCAAGCGGTCTCGTCGCAGGAACTTTCGATGGCGAAGACGTATCCGCCAGGATGGTTCGGCAGCGGGCTCTGCTCCAGCGGTCAGTCTTTCTTTAACCTCGGGCCGGTAATAGGACATGCAAATGGGTCCCGCACAGCCTTCATCGGCGCTCCAGAAGGCCGCCGCCGCCGCCGCCGCGCGCGGCCTGTCCATCCAGGCGCCGGCGGCCGCCTCGCACCGGCGCCTGCTTCCGTTGCGCGTCGGCACCCGCGGCTCGCCGCTGGCGATGGTGCAGACGCGTGCCTTCCTGACCATGCTCACCCGGTTCTGTCCGGTGCTGCGCGACATGGGCGCCTTCCAGGAACACCCGATCAGCACCACCGGCGACCGCGTGCAGGACCGGCTGCTGGCCGAGATCGGCGGCAAGGGCCTGTTCGCCAAGGAGATCCACGAGGCGCTGCTGGACGGCCGCATCGATTTCGCGGTGCACAGCCTGAAGGACCTGGAGACCACGCTGCCGCCCGGCCTGGTGCTGGCCTGCACGCTGCGCCGCGAGGATGCCCGCGACGTGCTGATCCTGGGCCAGGACTGCGTGCTGCCGGATTCCACCGACCCGTTCAGCAGCCTGCCGCAGGGCGCGCTGATCGGCACCTCGTCGGTGCGCCGGCAGTCGCAGCTGCTGCATGCGCGGCCGGATCTTCGCATCACCATGCTGCGCGGCAACGTGCAGAGCCGGCTCGACAAGCTGGCCTCGCGCCGCTGCGATGCCAGCCTGCTGGCGCTCGCCGGCCTCAGGCGCCTCGGCATGGAGGATCGTGCCGACCTCGTTCTCGATCCCGAGGTGATGGTGCCATCCGCCGGCCAGGGCATCGTCGGCGTGACGGTTCGTGAAGATGATACCGAGCTGCGCGAGCTGCTGTCGGCGATCGAGGATTACGAGGCGAGGGCGGTCGCCACCGCCGAGCGCGCCCTGCTTGCCGAGCTCGACGGCTCCTGCCGCACCCCGATCGGTGGCTATGCCAGGCTGATCCCGGTGGTGGCCGGCGGCACGCCGGAGCTGCATCTGACCGGCCTGGTGGCACGCGCGGACGGCTCGTTCCTGCTGAAGCGCGCGATCAGCGGCGCGCCGGCGGATGCCGAGCGGCTCGGCCGCGAACTCGGCCACAGCCTGCGCCTCGACAGCCCGCCCGACATCTTTGCCGAATAACCCGGCCGCAGCTTGCGGTGGTGCGGTGCTGGTCACCCGCCCCGAGCCCGGCCTGCGCGAGACCATGCAGGCGGTTGCCGGCCTCGGCTACCGCCCGGTCGCCTGCCCGATGCTCCGCATCGTGATGCGCCGACCCCGCCTGCCGTCGCCCCGACGCCTGGACGCCATCGTGCTGACCAGCGGCCAAGCGGTCGACGCGCTGGCCGGCGCCGCCCGGACCGAGCCGGCCTGGCTTGCGACACGGTTGCTCGCCGTCGGCGATCGCACCGCGCGGCGCGCCCGCGATGCCGGCTTCACCAGCGTGGACAGCGCACAAGGCGACGCCGCAACGCTGGCGGCGCTGGTGAGGGCGAGCCTGCCGCCGGGCGCCGCCATCCTGCTGGCCAGTGGCGCCCGGCAGGGTGACGCCCTCGCCGCGCGGCTGCGCCAGGATGGCCTCACCGTGCACCGGCGGGTGGTGTATGCGGCAAGGCCGGCGCCGGCGCTCGCGGCGGAGGCACGAGCGGCGCTTGCGGCCGGCGCGGTCACGGCCTGCCTGTTCCTGTCCGCCGAAACCGCCGACAGCTTCGTACGCCGGTATCCGGCCGCCCTGCTGCCGGTCCTGGCCACCGTCGACGCAATGGTGATAGGCCAGGGCGCCGCCGGGGTCTTGGGAGCGCTACCATGGCGGGGCATACAGGTTGCCGATCGTCCGGACGCCGATGCGGTGGTGGCACTCCTTCGGCGGACCGGTCCAACAGCCAGGAGGCAGTCATGACCTATCTCGCCAATCCCGAACGCTACGCCGAGGCCCGATACCGTCGCTGCGGGCGCAGCGGGCTCGACCTTCCGCCGATCTCGCTTGGCCTGTGGCACAATTTCGGCGGCACCGACGTCTACGAGACAGGTCGCGCCGTGGTCCGCCGCGCCTTCGATCGCGGCGTCACCCATTTCGACCTCGCCAACAACTACGGTCCTCCGTACGGCTCCGCCGAGGAGAATTTCGGCCGCATGCTGGCCACCGACCTCAAGTCGCACCGCAATGAGCTGGTGATTTCGAGCAAGGCCGGCTGGGACATGTGGCCCGGTCCGTACGGCGTCGGCGGCTCGCGCAAGTACCTGGTGAGCAGCCTCGACGAGAGCCTTGCCCGCATGGGGCTCGACTATGTCGACATCTTCTATTCGCACCGGCTCGACACCAGCACGCCGCTCGAGGAGACCATGGGGGCGCTCGACCACATCGTGCGCCAGGGCAAGGCCCTCTACGTCGGCATCTCGTCCTACTCGCCGGAGATGACGCGCAAGGCGCATGCCATCCTGCGCGGCCTCGGCACCCCGCTGCTGATCCACCAGCCGTCCTATTCGATGGTGAACCGCTGGATCGAGGACGGGCTGCTGTCCACGCTGGACGAGATCGGTGCCGGCTGCATCGCCTTCTCGCCGCTCGGCCAGGGACTGCTCACCAGCAAGTACCTCAACGGCGTGCCGGAGGACGCCCGCGCCGCCAAGGGCAGCTCGTTCTCCAGGAACCTGCTGAGCGACGACCTGCTCGCGCGGGTGCGGGCGCTGGATGCGATCGCGAAGCGGCGTGGCCAGAGCCTGGCGCAGATGGCGATCGCCTGGGTTCTGCGCGACCGCCGCGTCACCTCGGCGCTGATCGGCGCCCGTTCGGTCAAGCAGCTCGACGACAGCCTCGACGCCCTGCGCACGCTCGGCTTCAGCGACGAGGAACTGCGCGAGATCGACAGCCACGCGGTCGAGAGCGGCATCGATCTGTGGCGTGGCTCGGCCACCTCGGAGGCCGTCTCGGCCTGACGTTTTTGGTTCCATCCTGCGCGCTCTAACATTACGTTAACGACTTGAGCGTATTGGCTGACACCTGGACGCCCTGACCGTATCAGGGGCGAGGCTGCAGGATGGACAAAGACAACTTCTCGGACGGCGGCGCCGATCCCGTCGCAAGGGCTCTGGCCGATCTTGCGGCCGGCGTGATCGCCGTCGATCCGGGCGGCGCGATCGTCCTCGCCAACCCGTGCGCGGCTGGCTTCTTCTCGCCCGTCGACCCGGTAGGGCTGAGGCTGCGCACGCTGTTCAGCCTCGCTGGCGTTGCCGATCCGGAGTCGCTGGCGGAGGCTGTCGAGGCTGACGGCGCGCGCATTCGCCTGCTCGACGGCCGCGTCCTGGAGGCGCGCAGCAGGCCCGCGTCGTGCGGCGGCCAGGCGATAACGCTGATCGACGTGACGCGCTACGTGCACGAGACCCAGCGGGCGTCGCGCGACCCTCTCACCGGCCTCGCAAATCGCCTCGAGATGAGCGAGCGGATCGAGGCGCTGCTGTCGGTGCACCGTCGGGACCCCGGCAGCGCGGCACTCCTTGTGCTGGACCTGGATCGCTTCAAGGCGGTGAACGACACGCTCGGCCATCCGGTCGGCGACGCGCTCCTGGTCAAGGTGACGGAGCGTCTTCGCAGTGCGGTGCGACAGGGCGACGTGCTGGCGCGCCTCGGCGGCGACGAGTTCGCCGTCCTGCTGCCCGAACGGCCGCAGCCGGCGGCGGTCGAGGCGCTGGCGGCGCGGCTCGTCGACCTGATCGGGCGCTCCTATGTGGTCGCCGGCCACATGGCCAATATCGGCGTCAGCATCGGCATCGCGCTGATCCCCGAAGACGGCGAGGAGGCGGAAAAACTGCTCCGGCACGCGGATCTCGCGCTCTACCGCGCCAAGAGCGGCGGCCGCGGCCGCTACCGCTTCTTCAGCGCCGGCATGAACGAGGCGATGGAGGCGAGACGCACCCTGGAGCTCGATCTGCGCCGCGCGGTCGCGCTGAAGCAGTTCGAGATGGTCTACCAGCCGCAGTTCGATCTCGAGCACAACACGCTGGTGGGCTTCGAGGCGCTGCTGCGCTGGAACCATCCCGTTCGCGGCCTGGTCTCCCCCGGGGAGTTCGTGCCGCTTGCCGAGGAGATCGGCCTCATCACCTCGATCGGCGAGTGGACGCTGCGCACCGCGTGCCGCGAGGCTGCCGGCTGGCCACGTGAGGTCTCGATCGCGGTGAACGTCTCCGCCATGCAGTTCCGCAGCGACGCCTCGCTGCTGGCGACGGTCAGATCGGTACTGGACGCCACCGGCCTGAAGCCGTCCCGGCTGGAACTCGAGATCACCGAGGGCGTGCTCCTGAACGACACCGATCGCACCCTGGAGATCCTGCACGCGCTCAAGGCGCTCGGGGTGCGCATCTCGATGGACGATTTCGGCACCGGCTATTCCTCGCTGAGCTACCTGCGGCGGTTCCCGTTCGACAAGATCAAGATCGACCAGTCCTTCGTCAGTGGTTCCGAGGATGCGCACGCCGTCGCCATCGTGCGGGCGGTGGCGGCACTTGGCGCCAGCCTCGGCATGCGCACCACCGCGGAGGGCATCGAGACCCACCAGCAGCTGGCCCGCATGCGCGCGGAGGGCTGCAGCGAGGTGCAGGGCTACCTGACCGGCAGGCCGATGAGCGCCGCGGCGGCGGCCGGCATCCTGCTCGAACCGGCAGGTCCCGACGACTCGCCAGCCTTGCACCTTGCGTCGCAAAAGGAGTTCGCAGCTTGAACGACGTCCTGCATCGCCTGGTGTATTACAGCCGGAACCGGATCGCCGGTCCGCCGGAACAGATCGACGTGATCATCGCACACATCCTGGAGGTGAGCCGGCGCAACAACGAGCGGGTCGGGGTGACCGGTGCGCTGATGTTCAACGACGGCTGCTTTGCCCAGGTGCTCGAAGGCCCGACGGTGGCGGTCGAGCAGACCTTCGAGCGGATCCAGCAGGACCCGAACCATGGCGACGTCCTGCTGCTGGCCTGCGAGCCGGTCACGGCGCGTGCCTTCGACAACTGGTCCATGGCCTATGTCGGCCGGTCCACGGCCGGCGCCGCCCGCTATGGAGGCATCGCCGGCAGCACCGGGTTCGACCCCGTGACGCTGACCGCCAACGACCTGTTCGAGATCCTGCACACCCTGACGCTCGAGGAAGAGGAGGCGCCGGCCCGGCAATCGGCCTGAGCAGCTTTACCACGAGACAGGCAGCGCATCATCGATCGGATCATGCCCTGGCAGCTACCGCCCCCGGCGCGAAGCCTCTATTGCTCCGGCTTCCCAGGTCAGAAGGCTCCGGATCCGGCTCATGCTGCGCCATCTTCGCTACCGTCCCGCGCTGCTGATCGGCCTTGCGGTCGGCCTGCTGGCGGCCGCACTCGCGGCACCCCACCTGCGGCCGATCACATCGGGCCTGATCGGCTGGAACCTCGGGGTGCTGGCCTACGGGGTCGCCTTCGTGGTGGTGGTACGACGCTCCACCACCGAGGGGCTGGCACGCATCGCGGACCTCCTCGACGAGGGCAACTGGGGTGTGCTGCTGGGCACCATCGTGGCGGCGGTGGCCTCCCTCGGTGCCATCGTCGTCGAATTGGCGCAGTCGCATGGCAAGCCGCATGCGCCGTACAGCGAGGCATTGGCCGGCGGTACCGTGCTGCTGTCGTGGTTCTTCATCCACACGATCTTCGCGACCCACTACGCGCACGAGTTCTGGCGGGACGCGAAGGGGCTGCTGTTCCCAGGCAACGACCGCCCGGATTATCCGGAATTCCTCTATTTCTCCTTCTGCATGGCGGTGGCGAGCCAGGTCAGCGACGTCACCACGCAGAGCGCCGGCATTCGCAAGCTGGTGCTGGCGCACTCGCTCGTGGCCTACCTGTTCAACACCGCGATCATTGCGCTCGGCGTCAATATCGCCGCCTCGCTGGCGAGCTGAGCGCTCTGACGCTGCTTGCAGCTGACACAGGTACGTTCTATTATCGAAACGAACCCTTCGCGACGCTTGGAGTCTTTGGGCTCGATCCGCATATTCGGGGCATGAGCCGTGCCGCGCGCATCCTTCTCCCTGTCCTGCTGTGCGCGTGCTGCGTCGGCTGCAATTCGCCCGGTCCATCCACGCCGGTGGCGCAGGCCGGACGTCCTGCACCGGCCGCTGCAGCCGCTGCCGCGCCCGGCCAGCCGTTCGAGCCGGTCGTGGCAGAGCTGACCGTGCCGGCGGCCGGAGGCGGCACCACGCGGGTCACCAGCCTGACCTACGACTCCCGCGTGTTCTTCGATACCAACCGCGACCATCCGCGTCCGGATGCCGCTCCGGTGCTCGCCGCGCTGGCTTCCCGCCTCCGCGCTGCCGGCCCGAACGCCAGGCAGATCGCCGTTGTCGGCCACACCGACGATGTCGGCAGCGATGCCTACAACCTCGCGCTGTCGCGGCGCCGCTCCCGCGAGATCGTCCGCGAACTGGTGGCCGCCGGGCTGCCGGCCTCCGGGCTGCAGGCGATCGGCGTCGGGCTGCGCGAGCCGTTGCCGGGCGGCCAGGACGATGCCGACGCCCGCGCCCGCAACCGGCGCGTCGAGGTGCTGATCGGGGCGAGCCGTCATGCCATCGACGGCGTGCTGGCGGCGCGTCATCCGTCGCCGCTCGGCCTGCATCCAAACCGCCTGCAAGTGGTGCGGGTGCAGCCACGCGTTCCCGACGGCGTCAGCCGGGCTCCGCTCGGCGCGCCGGTCTCCTACTGAACCGATCCGGAGACTGAGCATGGCGATCGGCTTTCCCGGCAAGCCCGGCCATCCGGACCCGCTGCAGGCTGCCTTCCAAGAGGCGATGGCGTTCGGGCCCGACCGGGCCGGGCGCCTGCTGGTGCCGCCGGCGCTGCTTGCCGAGGCGGCGCAGCGAGAGGTCCGCCAAGGAGGCTCGCCGGTGCAGGCCGATGCGCGTGGTTTCACCCCCGGCATGCGCGGCGCCGTGCTGGAGCCGGCGCGGGCGCTGCTGTCTGAGTGGAAGCAGGTGCGCGCGGGTTTCGACGCCAGGCTCGGGCCGCATCGCGACGCCCTGGACGGCGCGTCGCGGCTGCAGCAGGAGCTTGCCGACCTGGGCCGCCGGCGCGACGAGGACATGGCGCAGGTCGAGCGCGAGATGGAGCAGAACCATCGCTACCGCGAGCGCCGCACCCGCTTCGAGGAGGCCGACGCCCGGTTCCGCCGCTACAGCGACGCCAACGGCAACCGTGGCGCGGTGATGATCGCCCGCCAGCCGGTCTATCTGCTGGCGTTGTTCTGCGTCGGGCTGACCGAGTGGCTGATCAACTACACCACCTTCTTCCTGTTCTTCGGCGTTCCGGCGATCGCCGCCGGCACCACCCTGATCCTGGCCTGCCTGCTGGCCTTCGCCTCGCACGGCCACGGCGCCATCCTCAAGCAGTGGACGCACCGCTTCGGCCACCATGCCGAGCGCACCAGGCGGATCGCGGACTGGCGCTTCCTCGGGCTCTCCACCCTGGCGCTGGTGGTCGTGCTCGGGGCGGCCGGCGGCTCGCGCTACATGGCGGCGCTGCACGTCATCCGCGAGCAGGGCGGCCCGAACATCCTGGGCAGCGACGTCGCGGTACAGAGCGATCCCGGCATCGACGTGCTGCTGTCGCTGCTGGCCAACCTGGCGGCGTGGCTGGTCGGCATCTTCCTCGCCTATGTCTCGCACGACAGCGATCCCGACTACATGGACGCGACCGGCCAGCGGCGCGTCGCCTGGCGTCGCTACCACCGGCTGCGCAAGCCCGCCGATGCCCGCATCCTGCAGATCGAGAGCCGCACCGCCAAGGAACTGCGCGAGACCGAACTGGCGTCGCGCAGCCGCATCGATGCGGCTCTGCCGGCGAAGGCGCTGCTCGACCAGGTCGAGGCACGTGACCGTGCCTTGCGCGACGCCATCACCGCCGCCGTACGCAGCAACGCCGAGCAGTACCGGGCGGCGCTGGCGACGGCCCAGGCAGCGACCGGCACCGCCACGGCAGCCGCCACCGGGGGCGCGCTGACGGTGCCCGGCGAGCGGCCGCCGGAGCCCGCGCGTCTCACCGTCGATCGCGGCCTGCTGTCCGAACTGGAGTCCTGAGATGCGCGGCGGTTGGCTGCTGGCCCTGTTGCCGTTGCTCGCCCCGGCTTTTGCGCCGGTGCCGGCGCGTGCCGCATTGTTCGGCCCGGACGGGCTCGATCCGGCGTTCTGCAAGACACCGAGCGTGCGCCAGACGGTGGTCTATGTCGACGACATGATGATGGTCGACGGCCAGACCGACTGGGCCCGCAAGCTCGCCGTCAAGCTGCGCGCAACGCTCTCGCCGGGAGAGCGGGTCACCGTGGTACGGCTGTCGCCCGCCAATGGCCAGAGCAGCGAGATCTGGACCGCGTGCTGGCCGGCCTATACCGCCGCGCAGAAGGCCGACATCGCCGGCCAGAGCTTCCTGTTCAGCCGCAACCCGCTGTCGGGCATCGGCGACCAGCAGAAATTCTTCCTGGGCGCGATGGGCGCCGCACTGACCACGATCTACCAGCAGTCAAAGCGCCCCGCCGATGTGGTCCGGATCAATGCCGGCGATCCGCCGCACAAGGACATCATCCGTGCGCTGGCCTCCGACGAGGGCCGTTTCGCGGCCAGCCGGGTCACGCTGCGCGCGATCGTCTATTCCGACATGTCCGAGGACAGCGATCTCGGCGAGGTCATCCCGAAGCCGGGTGCCGCGCCGGAGGCGAGCCCCGATCTCGGCGGCCTCGGCCAGAAGCTGGGCACCTACCTCCGCCGGAGCGTGTTCTACGCGTATGGCGTCGGTGCCGATGTCGATGGCGACCCCGCCTTCGGAGAGCAGGCACGTGGCTTCTGGACGCAGGCGCTGCACGGCATGGCGGCCACCCTGGGTGGCATGGGTGCGGACCTCAACGTGCCCAACCTGCTGCCG
The DNA here is from genome assembly GCF_005844085.1 of Lichenicoccus roseus. Taxonomy (GTDB): domain Bacteria; phylum Pseudomonadota; class Alphaproteobacteria; order Acetobacterales; family Acetobacteraceae; genus Lichenicoccus; species Lichenicoccus roseus. The sequence goes on along the minus strand of NZ_VCDI01000001.1, from coordinate 16,829 downwards.
GTCGCCTCCTACGACGTTCCCGTCACGCTCACCATGGACAACCAGGCCCTGGATGGCAGGCTGTCGCTGCTGACCGACCAGGATGGCGCGCTGGTCGACAGCTGGCTGGGCATCTCCAGGCTCGGCAGCACCGGCCTGGATGGCAATTTCCGCTGCGAGACCGGTGCCGGCTGCCGCCTGGACGCCACTACCAGCAGCGGCCTCGCCACCAACGCCGCGAGCGAACACGTGACCCTCCGAGGCCCGGCCCAGGGCCCGATGAACGGGGAGCTAGGGGTCAAGGCGCAAGGCATGCTGTTCAAGCTGCACGCCGACCCGAGGAGCTAGACACCTTCCCGGAAACGAGGAAACACGGCTGAGGCTGCGCTACGCCGAGTGGGAGTGCCGCAAAGCGGCACGCCCGGGGCGGCTCTGCGAGCACCGGAGCGGAGCGGCCTCCTGGCCGTGAGCACCGGAGCGGACGAGAGACGCCTCGGACCGCCGGCGTAGTGCAGCCTCAACCGTGTTTCAGGCGTGGCCGGTCTGGGTGCTGACTTGCGCCGCATTGTTCTGGCCGCGCTTGGCCTGCCACAGCCCGACGAAGTCGATCGGCTGCAGCACCACCGGCGGGAAGCCGCCGTCGCGGGTGACTTCGCTGATGATGTTGCGCGCGTAAGGGAAGATCAGCCGCGGCACCTCGACCAGCAGCAGCGGCTCGATCATGTTGTCGGGCACCTCGTTCAGCGTCACCACCGCGGCGTAGGCGAGCTCGGCGATGAACACCACGCGCGGGGCGGCGCCGGTCTCGCCTGCGGGCTCGGTCGCCTCGGTCTTGATCGCCAGCACGATCTCGAACACCGCCTGGTCCTGCTGCAGCCGGTTCGCCTGCACGTCGATGTTGACCGAGATCTGCGGGTTCGAGCGCAGCGTCGCGAAGATCTCGGCTCCCGCCGGCACCTCGAAGGAGAGGTCCTTGGTGTATTGCAGGTTCATCGTCAGCGGCAGGGCCGGCGGAGCGGAGGCTGCATTGGTGGCGGACATCAGGGTCTCCCGGAGCATTCTGCGGAGTGGAGGCAGACTTAGAAGCAGGGTTCGGCTTCGGAGCGGGCGGGTAGCATGCCGGGCGGCCCGAGGCCAGCAGGCCGACCATACACCCTGGCCACGTCCGAAGGCGGCTAATCCCGCCGCGTCAGTGGCGCCAGACCAGCGGCGAGGGCGGGCGCTGCTGCGCATCGATGCGCAGGAAGGCGCCGTTCTGCAGGCTCGAGCCGGACAGCGCCAGCAGGAAGCCCCAATGCGACACCACGAGGGTCATCGCGAGTTGTGGCAGTGCCACCGCCTCGCGGCGGAACTGCTCGGCGCGGGCCACCACATGCTCCTCCTGCTCGGTCGCCTGCGGCCACCAGACTTCCTCGAGATGGCTGAAATCGATATCCGGCCAACGTCGGGCGAGCTGGCTGGCAGGGGTGCCGATGTCGCAGACGAAGGCGCAGCGCTCGCCGATCAGCGGCGTCACCACCGGAGCGACCCCGCGTTCGCGGGCGATGGGTGCTGCGGTCTGCAGGGCACGGGTGTAGGGCGACACCAGGATGCGGTCGATCCGCTGGCCGGCGAGCGCTGCCGCCGCCTGTGCCGCCTGCTCCTCGCCGAGCGGCGTGAGCACCGGGTCGACGATGCCCGGATCACACTTCGTGCGCGTGAAATGCAGGTTGAACTCGCTCTGGCAATGCCGCAGCACGATCATCACCGGCCGATACGCCCCCGCACCGGCCACCGCAACTGCCGTTTTCCGAGCCTTCGAGCTTGCTTCGGGAAGCGGACCGGCCGTGTCTATGCGAACAGGTTGTCTCGCAAGGAGCGACAGCCTATCTCCATCACGCGAACATGGTGGCACCGGTTTCGCAGGAGAGAATGGGCACGATCATGGATTTCACTGCAGGTCACTTTCCGGTCGACCTCGTGCTGCTGGGCCTGATCGCTGCCTTCCTCGTGGTGCGCCTGCGCGGCATCCTGGGCAAGCAGACCGGCCTGCAGCGTCCCACCGGCGGACAGACGGTGCCCAATATCGGGGGCCGGAAGGCTGGCGGGCCGGTGATCGACGGCCGTGTCGAGGCCGCCGCGGCGTCGGAGCGTCCGCTGCCGGACCCGACGGGTCCTGTCGGCCTGAAGCTGGCGCGCATACGCGAGCGCGACCGCGGTTTCGATGCGGCCGGCTTCGTGCGCGGCGCCGAGGCGGCGTTCCGCAAGATCGTGCAGGCCTTCGCGGAAGGCGACCGCACCACCTTGCGCTCCAACCTCACCGAGACTGCGTACAACGCCTTCGACGCCGCGATCACCTCCCGCGAACAGGCCGGTGAGACGCAGCGTGCCGAGATCCGCAACATCCTGCATGCCGACATCGTCGACGCCTCGCTGAACGAGCGCGGCGGCCTCTGGCTGGCCGCCATCGACGTGAAGTTCGTCTCCGACCAGGTCAGCCTGGTGATCGGTCGTGACGGCCAACCGGTGTCCGGTGCGGATGCGACCACCGAGCTTGCCGATCTGTGGACGTTCGAACGGCTGCTCGATGCCGCCGGTAGCGCCGCAGGTCCGAACTGGCGGCTGGCCAACGCTCGCAGCGCCTGAAGGCAATGGCTGCGTCGGCCCGGCCTGGCGCCGGGCGCGTTGTGCTCGTTCCGGGTTCGGCGGCCTGGCGTGCGTTCCGTCGCATTCCACACCTCATGCGTGCAGCGCCCCTGCTCGCCGGCCTGGCCGGATGCGCCGCGCAGCCCTCCGGCCCTCCCGCACTCTCCTTGCGCCCGGTCGGCTATGACACCCTGACGGGATGGTCGTCCGACCAGGTCGCGACCGTACTGCCGGCGCTGCTCGACCAGTGCCACCGGCTTGCCCTGCTGCCGCCAGATACTGCCCTCGGTGGAGCCGGGGCGGCCGCCGCGGAAGGTGGCAAGGCAGGCGATTGGGCGGGCTTCTGCCAGGCGATCCAGTCGGTGCCGGCAGGCGATGCGGCGTCGCTGCGGCGGGTCATCGCGCTCTGGCTGCAGCCCTATGCGGTGGGAGACGCCGGACGCGAGGACGCCTTGTTCACCGGCTATTTCGAACCGGAGTTCCACGGCTCCCTGACCCGCGACGCGACGTACCGGGTGCCTGTCTATCGGCGCCCCCCGGATCTCCTGACAGTACATGATGCGCAAGGCGCCGCAGTGACCGGCCGGGTACAGGACGGGCATGTCGTGCCGTATTTCACGCGCGCCCAGATCGATCATGGCGCGCTCGAAGGGCGCGGCCTGGAAATCCTCTGGCTCGCCGATCCGGTCGATCTGTTCTTCCTGCAGGTGCAGGGCTCCGGTCGCGTGCGGCTGCCCGGCGGCCAGATCGTGAGGCTCGGATATGCGGGCCGGAACGGCGCCCGGTACACGCCGCTCGGCCGGCTGCTGCTCGAGCGCGGCGACTTGCCCGCTGATGGCATCAGCATGCAGACGATCCGCGCCTGGCTGGGCGCGCATCCGGAGCAGGCGCAGTCGGTGATGGAAGCCGACGCCAACTACGTGTTCTTCCGGGTGATGGGCGACCTGCGACCCGACCAGGGGCCGCCCGGCGCGCTGGGCCTCGACCTCTCGCCGCTGCGCTCGGCGGCGATCGACCGTAGTTTCGTGCCGCTCGGATCGCTGCTCTGGATAGACAGCACGACGCCATCCGGAACGAAATTGCAGCGCCTGATGCTCGCACAGGATCTCGGCACCGACATCACCGGTCCCGCTCGCGCTGATGTGTTCTTCGGCTGGGGCGAGGAGGCGGCGCAGCAGGCCGGCGCCATGCATGCGAGCGGGCGCCTCATAATCCTGCTGCCCCGCCCCTTGGCGACTCCGGCGGCGGCGGGCCCCGCGACTCGCGCGACGGCCCGGGCGGGCAATACATAGGGATATTTCGCCGTTGCGGCGGTGCTGGGTACTGGCGGCGGGATCGCCCGGACGGCGATACTGCGGGCATGAGTTCGAGTCTTCTGGTGCGTCCCGAGTCGCATACGTCGAAACCCGCCATCCTGCGGATGGACCAGTCCATCAAGCGTCTTCCGGCCCGCACGCTGCGCTACGGGGTCGGCCGGCACACCCTCTATCGTGGCGACTGCCTGAAGGTGCTGCGCTCGCTGCCGGAGGGTCAGATCGACGTCGTGGTGACCTCGCCGCCTTACAACCTCGGGTTGAACTACGGCACCTACCAGGACCAGCGCGACGAGGGCGACTACCTGGACTGGATGCTCGCCTGCGCCACCGAGGTGCGGCGGACGATGGCCCCGGATGCCTCGTTCTTTCTCAACATCACCGGATCGAGCTCCAGGCCCTGGCTGCCGTTCGAGTTGATGGTCCGGTTGCGTGGCCTGTTCCAGTTGCAGAACCACATCACCTGGGTGAAGTCGATCTCGGTGGGCGAGGACAGCCTCGGCCACTTCAAGCCGATCCGGTCCGACCGCTTCCTGCACCGCAACCACGAGCACATCTTTCATCTGACGCAGACCGGCAACGTCGCGATCAAGCGCCTGGCGGTTGGCGTGCCGTACAAGGACAAGAGCAACATCGCGCGCCGCAACCACCAGCAGGACCTGCGCTGCCGTGGCGACACCTGGTTCATTCCTTACTCGACGGTGCAGGCGCGGGCGCAGAAGTTCAACCATCCGGCTTCCTTCCCGGTGATGCTGCCGCGCATGTGCATCCGGCTGCATGGCAAGGCCGCGCCGACGGTGCTCGATCCATTCATGGGCAGCGGCACCAGCCTGATCGCCGCCGAGGAGGAGGGCGGGCGTGGCATCGGGATCGATGTCGATGCCGCCTACGTGTCGGTGGCGCGAAACCGATTGCTGTCGAGCTTCCGCTCCTCCCAGGCGGCCTAGCTCCGGGCGCAGCTTCGAGCCGGGGTAGATTGGCATGCCCGGCCACTTGATGGCTCGTCGCACCATGCCACAGCTGTTTACTTAAAGATTTCCGGCTGTTTCACGCCAATTGAGACTGGCACGGAACCTGCTGTATTCCCTCCAGTGGCTGCGAGCGACTGGAACCTGATGTCTTTGCCGAGTGCCTGCCCCGCAGCGTCCCCTCCAGGATGGCTGGCCGCCATGTCGGGCGCCCTGCGCAGCCGTGCGCTGCCGGCGGTATGCTCCGTGGCCGTGCTGTCCGCGTGTGCGGTCGGGCCTGACTATCGCCGCCCGGCGACGGCGCCGCTTACCCGCTATACCGAGACGGCGCTGGCGGGGAGCACGCAGTCCGAACCGGTGCCCGGCGGCGGATCGCAGTCGACCGTCGTCGGCGGCGACATCCCGGGGGAGTGGTGGGCGCTGTTCCGGTCGCCGGCGATCACCGCGCTGGTGCGGGCGGCGCTGGCGCAGAACCCGAACGTCGCGTCGGCGCAGGCGAGCCTGCGGCAGGCACGGGAACTCCGGCTGCAGCAGGAAGGCACGCTGTTCCCCGACATCACCGGCGTGCTCGCCCACGCGCGCCAGGAGGAACCGCTCAGCTTCGAGGGCGTACGGACGCCGTCCCTGCTGTTCAGCGACGTCGATGCCCAGCTCAACCTGTCGTACACGATTGATGTCTGGGGCGGCCTGCGACGCGCGGTCGAGGCGGCCGGCGCGCATGTCGACTACCAGCGCTACGAGCTGGAGGCGATCGACCTCGCGCTGTCCGCCGGCGTCGCCACCAGTGCCGTGACCGCCGCGTCGCTGGCTGCCCAGATCAAGGTGCAGCAGGACCTGATCGGCTTCGAACAGCGCCAGCTGCAGACCGTGCGACGGCAGTTCGAGCTGGGCGGCGCCACCGGCACCGATGTCGCGACCCAGGAAGCGCAGGTGGCGACTGCCCAGACCGTGCTGGTACCGCTGCAGACCCAGCTCGCCCAGACCCGCGACCAGCTCGCCGCCTACCTCGGGCGTGCGCCGTCCGAGGTGTCGATCCCGGCGCTGGATCTCGACGCCATCGTGCTGCCCGATATGCTGCCGGTGAGCGTGCCATCGGCGCTGCTGGACCAGCGGCCCGACATCCGTGCGGCCGAGGCGACGTTGCATCAGGAGACCGCCGATCTCGGGGTCGCGATCTCCAACCGGCTTCCCCAGGTCACCCTGACCGCCAGCGTCGGGTCGCAGTCGCCCGACTTCCACCAGCTCTTCTCGCCGACCAATGGCCTGTGGTCGCTGGTCAACCAGGCGGCGCAGCCGATCTTCGATGCCGGCCAGCTGCTGCACGCCCAGCGCGCCCAGCGGGCTGCACTCGATGCCGCCGGCTATGCCTGGCGCAACACCGTGGTCACAGCATACCAGAATGTCGCCGACGTGCTGGTGGCGCTGCAGAACGACGCCCTCTCGCTCCGCGCCTCGGTCGATGCCGAGCGTGCCTCGGCGCGCAGCCTGTCGCTCGCCAGCCTGCAATACAAGCTGGGTGGCGTATCGTATCTCTCGGTGCTGACGGCGCAGCAGAGCTACCAGAATGCCAGCCTGTCGCTGCTCCGGGCGCGCGCGTTGCGCTACACCGACACCATCGCCCTGTTCCAGGCCCTGGGCGGCGGCTGGTGGCACCGCAGCGACGTGCCGCCACCGCCGCCCGGGCTGCTGAGCTCGCCCCTGCCCTGAGGCCGGACGCCTCGACACCGGACACCTCGAAGACGACTGCCATGACGCCGATTGCCGACACGCCCCGCCGGAGACCGACCCGCCCATGCTGAGGAAGCTGCTCTACACGCTGCCGCTCGTCCTGCTGCTGGCCGGCGGCGGGCTCTACTGGCAGCGGCACGGATTGGCCAGCGGCCGGCCCGAGGCCGGAGCGGGGGCCGGGGCCGCCGCTCCCGAGACCGTTGCCGCCACGGTGGCGCAGACGCAGCCGTGGCAGACCACGCTGCGGGCAACCGGAGAGGTGCGGGCGGTGCAGGGCGCCGACATGTCCGCCGAGGTCAGCGGCATCGTGGACAGCATCTCCTTCACTTCAGGTCAGGACGTCGGCGCCGGCACCGTGCTGCTGCGCCTTCGCGCCAACGACGACGAGGCGCATCTGGCACAGCTGCAGGCGGCGGCCGACCTGGCCAACGCCAACCTGGCCCGCGACCGCAGGCAGTTCGACGCACAGGCGATCAGCCGGGCCACCCTCGACGCCGACGAGAGCACGTTGCGGTCGGACCAGGCTCAGGTGGCGGCTTTCAAGGCGGTCACCGTCGAGAAGATCGTGCGCGCCCCGTTCGCGGGCCGCATCGGCGTGCGCCTGGTCGATGTCGGGCAATACCTGACAGCGGGGACGCCGATCGTGACGCTGCAGGCGCTCGATCCGATCTATGTCGATTTCAACATCCAGCAGCAGGCGCTCTCGCAGCTGCAGCCTGGTTTGCTGGCGGACGTGCATGTCGATGCCTGGCCCGGACGGGTGTTCCAGGCGCATATCAATTCGATCAACAGCCGGGTGGACAGCGCCAGCCGCATGGTCATGGTCCGCGCCCAGCTCGACAACCACGACCATGCGCTGCTGCCGGGAATGTTCGCGGTGGTCGAGATCCGGACCGGCACGCCGCGTCCGCTGCTGACGCTGCCGCAGGCGGCGATCAGCTATAATCCCTATGGCGACTTCGTCTATGTGCTGCAGCCGGATCCGCATGCGACCGTCGCGGCCGGGAGCGACCGTTTTGCCGGCCGCTTCACCGTGCGGACGCGCGTGGTGCAGGCGGGCGCCACCCGTGGCGATCAGGTCGCGATCCTGCGCGGCCTGCAGGCGGGCGAGATCGTGGTCACCGCCGGGCAGGTCAAGCTGCGCGACGGCATCCAGGCGGTGGTGAACAACGTCGTGCAGCCTGGCAGCGAGCCGGCGCCGCAGCCGGTGGACGAATGATGCTTTCGCAGCCAGGGGGCTGAGCCGATGCACCTGACCGAATTGTTCATCCGCCGGCCGGTGCTGGCCTGCGTGATCTCGGCGCTGGTGCTGGTCTTCGGCCTGCGCGCCGAGCAGTCGCTGCCGGTGCGGCAATTCCCGCATACGGTGTCGGGAACGATCGAGATCCAGACTGCGGACTATGGCGCCGATCCGGCCACCATCGCGGGCTTCATCACCACGCCGCTGGAGGGTGCGATCGCGCAGACCCAGGGCATCGACTACATGACGTCGTCGAGCACCACCAGCCTGAGCGACATCACCATCCATCTGCTGCTGAACTATGATCCGGCGCGTGCACTCGCCGAGGTGCAGTCCTATGTCACCTCGGTGACCTCGCAGCTGCCGGCGGGTGTGCAGGCGTCCTCGATCACGCTGTCCGCCGGCGGCGGCGAGGTGATGGACCTCGACGCCAGCAGCGACGTCCTGACCCCGGCGCAGGTGGGCGACTACATCCACCGGCTGGTTGCGCCACGGCTGCAGGCGGTTCCCGGCGTGCAGCAGGTCGAGGTCCAGGGCAGTCCGAACGTGGTGATGCGCGCGTGGCTCGATCCGCAGAAGCTGGCGGCCTACGGCCTGACCGGTCTCGACGTGCAGAATGCGCTGGCCGCCAACAACTTCGTCTCCGGCGCCGGCAACACGCTGGGCGGCATGACCGAGGTGACGCTCGACATCAACTCCGGCCTGCACAGCGCGGACGAGTTCCGTTCCCTGGTGGTGCGCCAGAGGGGCAACCGCATCATCCGGCTGGGTGACGTGGCGCGGGTCGCGTTCGGTTCCGATCCGGACAATTTCGCGGTGATCGCGAACGGCCACGACGGGATCTACATCGACGTGAAGCCGACGCCGTCCGCCAACGCCCTGACGCTCGCCACCGCGCTGCGGACGCGCGTCGCCGAGATCCAGGCGCAGATGCCGCCGGCCATCAGGCTCGAGATCCTGCACGATTCCGGCGAGTTCATCCGCAGCTCGGTGCACGAGGTGGTGGTGACGCTCGCAGAGGCCCTGCTGATCGTGGCGCTGGTGGTGTTCGCCTTCCTGGGCTCGCCGCGCTCGGTGCTGATCCCGGTCATCACGATCCCGCTCTCGCTGATCGGCACCTTTGCGATGATGTCGATGATGGGTTTCTCCATCAACCTGCTGACCCTGCTGGCGCTGGTGCTGGCGACCGGGCTGGTGGTCGACGATGCGATCATCGTGGTGGAGAACGTGAACCGCCATGTCGCCGGCGGCATGAGGCCGCTGCCCGCCGCCGTGCTGGCCTCGCGCGAGCTGGCGTTGCCGATCGTGGCGATGACCGTGGTGCTGATCGCCGCCTACGTTCCGGTCGGGCTGCAGGGCGGCCTGACCGGCGCGCTGTTCACCGAGTTCGCCTTCACGCTGGCCGGCTCGGTGACCGTCTCGGCGCTGCTGGCGCTGACGCTGTCGCCGATGATGTGCTCGCGGCTGCTCAGGCCGCGCAGCAGCCGCCCCGACCGCCTGCAGGGAATTGCGGATGCGGTGCTGGAACGTGTGCAGGGCGCCTACATGGCGGTGCTGCGGGTGTCGCTGGACCTGCGGCCACTGGTCCTGGCGTTCGGCGTCGCGGTGCTTGTCAGCATCTGGTTCCTGTACACCGGATCGAAGGCGGAACTGTCGCCGCCGGAGGACCAGGGCGTCATGGTGATCAGCGGGCAGGTCAACGCCAATGCCACGCTCGACCAGATGCAGCTCTACAACAGTCAGATCCTCGGCATCCTGAGAGCGCCGAAGGAAGGTCGCGGCTACTGGCACACGATGTCGCCGCCTTCGTTCGATGACGGGCTGGTGTTGAAACGGTGGTCCGAGCGTCATCGCACCACCGCGGTCGTCGCCGCCGAAGTGCAGCGGGCGCTGTCGCACGTCGCCGGGTCGGAGATGGCGGTCTACGTGCCGCCCTACCTGCCGGGGTCCTGGGGACTGCCGGTGAGCTTCGTGATCGAGGGCACCGGTAATGTCGCCGCGCTGAACACGGTGTCCGATGCCTTCCTGGCCCAGGTGCGCTCGAGCGGGCTGTTCGCCTATGCGGAGAAGGACCTCAAGATCGACCAGCCGCAGGCGACCATCGTCATCGACCGCGACAAGCTCTCCACCCTGGGCATCACCATGAGCGACGTCGGCAACACGCTGAACGCCATGCTCGGCGGCAACTATGTGGGCTTCTTCTCGAGCGGCGAGCGCTCATACAAGGTGGAGCCGCTGGTCGGGCGGCAGTTCCGGCTCAACCCGTCGCAGATCCTCGACTATCCGATCACCACGGTGAACGGCATCTCGGTGCCGCTGTCATCGGTCGCCAGCATCCGCCGCTCGGTGGTGCCGGAGTCGATCGCGCACTTCCAACAGCTCGGTGCGACCACGGTCAGCGCCGTGCCGATGCCCGGCGTCACCCAGGCGCAGGCCTACGCCTTCCTGCAGCAGCTAGCTCGCCAGACGCTGCCAAGCGGTTACGGTATCGACACGGTCGGTCCGCTGCGCCAGTTCGTGCAGGAGAGCGGCGGCTTCGCCACCACCTTCGCACTGGCCATCGTGGTGACGTACCTGGCGCTGGCGGCCCTGTTCGAGAGCCTGCTCGACCCGCTGATCATCCTGGTGTCGGTGCCGATGTCGATCGCCGGCGCCCTGCTGTTCGTCTGGCTCGGCGTCGGCGGGGCGAGCCTGAACCTGTTCACCGAGGTCGGGCTGGTGACCCTGATGGGTCTGATCAGCAAGCACGGCATCCTGATCGTCGAGGTCGCCAACGAACAGCGGGCGCTGGGCCTGTCCAAGCGCGAGGCGATCGAGCGCGCCTGCCTGCTGCGGCTGCGCCCGATCCTGATGACGACCGCGGCGATGGTGCTGGGCGTGCTGCCGCTGGTGTTCGCGACCGGGGCGGGAGCGGCGTCGCGCTACGTCATGGGCCTGGTGATCGCGTCCGGACTGTCGATCGGCACGCTGTTCACGTTGTTCGTGCTGCCGGCGGTCTACATGCTGATCGCCGGCCGGCACGTGCCGCGCCAGCATGCTCCCGGAAGCGCCCGGGAGCACGCGCTCGAACTGAGCTGACGGTCAGCCCTTGAGATCTGCCGGCACCTTGCCGCCATTCTGCTCGAGCTTGGTCATGACCTCCTTGTGCAGCCAGATGTTCATCGAGGCGCTGTCGTTGGTGTCGCCGGAATAGCTCAGTTCGTGGGCGAGGTCGGTGCGCGCCTTCAGGCTGCTGTCGAGGTCGAGCAGCTTCATAAGGTCGACGATCGAGCTCTGCCAGTTCAGCTGCTGCGGGTTCTTCGAGGCCATCTCGGTCAGCACGGCCCCGACATCGACCGGCGCCGGCGAGGCGGCGGCGGTGGTCTGGCTGGCGGTGGTCGGTGACGCCGGAACGCCGTCCGGGGCAGCCGCCGGGGCAACCGCGCCGGGGGTCGGGGCCGCACCGCTGGGGCTGTCGGTCTGGCTGGCCGATGCCTCGGGTGCCGCGGCGGCGGCGGGGTGGCTGAAGATCTTGGACATGATCGTGCCGAAAATGCTCATGGACGTGGCTTCTCCTGAAGCGGACGCCGCCGACGTGGCGGCGGTGCAGTCGTTACGACACGGCTGGCGGCAAGGTTGCCCCTCCGTGTCGCGGCAGCCGGCGTTCGACCGCCAGTGCCGCCGCAAGCGCGAACGGCAGCACCAGCAGCAGGTTGTAGCGCGGCTGGTTGACCGCGACCGCGGCGTTGAACACGAGCAGGAACCAGGGCGGCATGCTCAGCAGCAGCACCGGCCACGCCGAAGCCGCGGAGGAGCGGTCGCGCCAGGCGCGCAGCATCGCCCACAGGCTGAACGGCGCCAGGAGTGCGCCCCACCAGTGGTCGACATACAGGCCGCGCAGCGCCAGGGGGATCGTCACCAGCAGGTGCCGCAGCGGCTCGGCGAGCAGGTAGTGGTGCACGAGATAGTTCATGTGATGCGGCCAGCCGCCGGCAGCGGCGAGGGTCTGCCGCATCAGCGCGCCGTTGCCGATCGAATAGAAGCTGTCGGCATGCTCGTCCCAGCCGAAACGGTCGCAGGCATGGCGCCCGGCGATCAGGCGGCCGAGACCGGAACCGTCCGGCAGCCAGCAGACGAAGCTCAGCCCGTATTCGCGTGGCGTCATGGCGTCGAAGGCGATGCGCTGCACCAGGGTGTGCGACGCATAGCCGAAGCTGAGCGCCGCACGATGCAGGACGATGGCGTTGCGCAACACCCAGGGCAGCACCGGCATGGCGGCGCCGGTGGCGAAGGCGGCCACGCCGCGGGCGATTGCCGGCCGGTTCGCGGGGCGCCGGATCAGCAGGAGGCTTGCGCAGCCCAGGGACGCATAGAGCAGGTAGAGGAAGGCAGGGCGGCTGAGGATGGCGAGGCCGAGTGCGATCCCGGTCGCCAGCCAGGTCCGCCAGGCTGTGGCTGCCGGCTGCCGGACCGCGCTCGCCGCCAGGGTGCAGGCGGCAGCGGAGAGCACCAGGGTAAGGGTCTCGGTCATCAGCGTGTTGACCGACAGCAGTAGCAGCGGCGCGGCGAGCAGGCCGGTGCCGAGTCCGATCCAGCCGGCGCGCCGTGACCCCATGGCGCCGGCGATGGCGATCCAGAGCAGCCAGTAGAAGGCCAGGAGCATCAGGAACTGCGCGCCTCGTGCGACCGGCGCGGCTAGGGGGCAACCGGGGTCGCGTCCCGCCGTCGCCTCGACGCAGGCGATGCCGCGGCGCAGCCCGGGATCGAAGCTGGCCGCGGTTGCAAGGAATGCCGGATAGAGCGGCGTGAAGCGCATGCCGGGCGGCCGCAGCGTCGCCGGGCCGCCGCCGGCATAGGAGAAGCCGTCGGTGAAGGTGCCGTGCTGGCGCAGGTCGTAGGCGATGCCGAGATAGAAGCGCTGGTCGTAGCTCGAGAGTGGCATCACCGTCGCGCGCGGCCACAGCAGGGACAGCACCGCGAGGATGGCGAGAAGGGCGAGGAGGGGCTGGCGCACGCGGGCTTCTGTAGGGCGGCCCCGCCCCATGGTCCACCAGGGTTGCACGCCCGGTCTCTCCAGGCACGGCTTTGCACGCGGGAGCGGTCGCATGAGACCATGAGCAGGCAGCGGGCAGGGAACGGAATGGCATGGCGCGTGGTCTGAGGGAGAGCGAGCGCCAGCTCTGGGACGTGTTCAGCCGCGAGATCCGGCCATTGAAGGGTCGTGCTCCGCCGCGGCGGCCGGAGCCGCCGGCGCCCCCACCGGCCCCCACCGCGCCGGCACCCCCCGTGCCGATTGCGACGAAGGCGCCTAAGCGGCGTCCGCAGACCGTGGCGCCGACCCAGATGGTGGAGGTCGGACGCCGGCAGCCCGGCCTGGACGATACCAGCTGGCGACACCTCTCGAACGGCCGCCTGCGCGCCGAACGCCGGCTCGACCTGCATGGCCGCACCGCCCAGGCAGCCTTCGTCGCCCTGCACGGGTTCCTGCTGCGCGCCCAGCGGGACCGGCTGCGCTGCGTCGAGATCATCACCGGCGTCGGATCGGGCCAGGAAGGCGGCATCCTGCGCCGCGAGCTGCCGTTCTGGCTCAGCCGCCAGGACCTGCGACACCTGGTGCTGGCGGCGGTGCATCCGCATCCGGGCAACCCCGGATCGGTACGGGTGTTGCTGCGTCGCCGGGAGAACAAGCTCCGGTAGCGCAGCGTCAGGCTGCTCTCCTCAGACAGGCATAGACACGACGCTCATGCAGACGCTCCGGATGATCCTCGGCGATCAGCTCACCGACTCGATCGCCGCCCTGGACGACCTCGATCCGGCGCATGATCGCGTGCTGATGGCCGAAGTGCGCGACGAATGCACCTATGTTCGGCACCACAAGAAGAAGATCGTGCTGGTGCTGTCCGCGATGCGGCATTTCGCCGACCGGCTGCGCGCGCGCGGCGTCACGGTGGAGTATGTCGCCTTCGACGACGCCGGCAACACCCACTCGCTGCGCGGCGAGATGCTGCGCGCGGTGCGGCGCCTGAAGCCGAAGCGGATCGTGGTCACCGAGGCCGGCGAGTGGCGGCTGATGCAGGACATGATCGGTTGGCAGGAGGCGGCCGGATTGCCGGTCGAGATCGTCGGCGATACGCGGTTCCTCTGCTCGCATGGCCAGTTCCGGCACTGGGCCGAGGGACGCCGGGAATTGCGCATGGAATTCTTCTATCGCGAGATGCGCCGGCGGCATGGCGTGCTGATGGAGGGTGATGCGCCGGCCGGCGGTCGCTGGAACTTCGACGCGGAAAATCGCAAGCGCATGCCGCGTGACATGCAGCCGCCGTTGCCGCCGCAGTTCCAGCCCGATGCGATCACCGCGTCGGTCATCCAGCTGGTGGAACGCGAGTTCGGCTCGCACTTCGGAACCACCGCGCATTTCGATCTGCCGGTCACGCATGAACAGGCGATGCTGGCACTCGATCATTTCGTTTCGGAGCGGCTGGCTTCGTTCGGAGACTGGCAGGATTTCATGCGCACCGGCGATCCGGTGCTGTTCCACGCCCTGATCTCGACGTCGATGAATTGCGGGCTGCTCGATCCGCTGGTGGCGTGCCGCGCCGCCGAACAGGCCTGGGCCGACGGTGGCGCGCCGCTGAATGCGGTCGAGGGATTCATCCGGCAGATCCTTGGCTGGCGCGAATATGTACGTGGCATCTACTGGCTGCGCATGCCGGAGTATGGCGAGGGCAATGCGCTGGAGGCGCGTCGTGCCCTCCCATGGTTCTACTGGTCGGCCGAGACGAAGATGAATTGCATGGCGCAGGCGATCGGCGACACGCGCAAGAACGCGTATGCGCACCATATCCAGCGGCTGATGATCACCGGGAATTTTGCCCTGCTGGCCGGCCTCGATCCCGACCAGGTCGATGAGTGGTACATGATCGTCTATGCCGATGCGTACCAGTGGGTCGAGATGCCGAACGTGCGCGGCATGGCGCTGTTCGCCGATGGCGGTGTGATGGGGTCAAAGCCATATGCCGCGTCGGGCGCCTACATCAACCGCATGAGCGATTATTGCGCAGGCTGCGCCTACGACGTGAAGCGGGCCACCGGGGATGGTGCCTGCCCGTTCAACTTCCTCTACTGGGACTTCATCGCGCGCCACCGGCAGCGTCTGGAAGCCAATCACCGCATGGCGATGCCGGTGCGCACGCTTTCGAAGATGGATCCGGGCAGGGTCGAGGCAATGCGCTCGCAGGCTGCCGACTTCCTTTCGTCACTAAACTCCGCATCGCCTGGCGCCGTTGCATCGCCGTCATCATGAGGATTGCCGTCGATGTTGCTTGCACGCGTTACCCTGGCCACCGCCCTTGGCGTCGCCCTGCTCGCACCCGCCGCCTTTGCCGCATCGCCGACCGATGAAGCCTTCGTGGCCAAGGTCAGCCAGGGCGGCATGTTCGAGGTGAAGCTCGGCCAGGTGGCGGCCGACCAGGGTGCGACCCAGGATATCCGCGACCAGGGCAATACCGAGATGCACGACCACACGCTGGTCGGCGACAAGCTGAAGTCGATCGCGAACGGTATCGGCATCACCTTCCCCGATACCCTGAACGAGCAGTTCCAGGGACGGCTGGACAAGCTCAAGTCGCTGTCCGGCGTGGCGTTCGACCGCAGCTACCTGCAGGCGATGGAGGATATCCACGCCAAGGACGGCGCTGCCTTCGCGGCCGAGGCCCACCATGGCACGGACCCGAAGCTGCGGGCGTTTGCTGCCGAGACGCACCGCATCGTCGAGCGGCATGTCGGCGAGCTGAAGGCGATCGGTCCGACTGGCGGCTGAAGATCCGGCAGCCTGATACGGACGCATCCGGCGCGGGGGTTCTCCCCGCGCCGGATGTCGTTGGCGGTAGCGCGGAACCAGCGCTATCGCCGGTCAGAGTGCCCGGAACTGGGATTGGCTCAGGGCGTGCAGCTGGTTCAGCGAGAAGTCCATCGCCTGCGGGTAGGTGAAGGCGCCGAGTTGTGTGGTGGTCAGGCTGGCGACATCCACCGCGGACAGGGCTCCGATCTGAGCGCTGGACAGGAACGGGACCTGCGCCGTCGTGAGACCCGCCAGTTCGGCAGTCGTCAGCGCCGCCACCTGCAGCGTTGAAATCGCGGCGATGCAGCCCGTCGTCAGAGCACTGACCTCGGTCGACGTCAGTACTGCGATCGCAGAGGTGCCGAGGCTGGCGAGCTGGGCAGGTGTCAGCGAGTCGACTGTGCCGGGCAGCAGGGCGGAAACCTGTGCCGAGCCGAGGGCGCCGACCTGGCTGCTGGACAGGAAGCCGATCTGGGCCGGTAGCAGGGTGGCGGTATCGGTCGTGTTGAGGGCTGCTATCTGCTGGTTCGTGAGCGCTTTGAACTGGGTGCTGCCGAGCCCTGCGACCTGTGTGGTGGTCAGTGTTGCGATCTGTGCGGTAGTCAGCGCGGCGAGCTGTGCGGTGCTGAGTGCGAGCAGCTGTCCGGTGCCGAGGGCCTGGACCTGGGCGGTGGAGAGCGAGGCGATCTGCGCCACCGTCACCGAGGGCATCTGGTTGTTCACCAGGCCGGCGAGTTCGGTGGTGGTGAGGGCATCGAAGGTGGCGACGGTGAGGCCCGGCACCTGGATCTGGTTGAGTGCCTCGACGCTGGTGGAGGACATGGCGACGAGCTGTGCCGAGCCGAGGCCGGCGAGTGCCGTGCTGGTCAGCACGCGTGACTGGTCGCTGCCGAGGGCGGCGATATCCGCCAGGCTGACGGCGGCGAGCTGGGTGGCGCTGAGGGTGCCGACCTGGCCCTGGGTAAGGGCCTGGATCTGTGCGGTGCCGAGGGCTCGGATGATGCTGGTGGTCAGGGCGGCGATGTCGGCGCTGCCGAGGCTGGCGATCTGGGCCGGGGCGATCTCGGCGATCTCGGTGACGGTGAGCGTGCCGGCCTGAGCCGGCGTGAGGCTTGCGACCTGCGCATTCGACAGGCTGGCCCATTCGTCGCTGGACA